>CBDDKR010000004.1:0-23807 GCA_965230345.1 Saprospiraceae bacterium | reverse complement strand
AACAGTTATTTTACTTCATGGCGGACCCGGAGTCCCAGATGATATGCTGGAAGTAGTTGAACAACTTAAGGATAGATATCGTGTGATAACTTTTGAGCAAAGAGGCGTGGGCCTATCTGAATGCAATGGCTGCGGATATAGAATGGAAGATTACATTTCCGATATTGATGCCATTAGTGAATACTTGGAAATAGATAGCTTTCACCTATTTGGACATTCATGGGGTGGCTTGTACGCTCAAATATATGCAGAAGCGAGACCAGAGAAAATTAAAAGTTTATTTCTGTGTAGCCCAAGTTCGGGTACAAATAAAACATGGAAGAAAACAGAAAAAGAAGTCATGCAGTTTAATAAGAACAATGCTACCAATAAGGAATGGGCTAGCATGGGATGGAACTCATTGCTTGGAATGTTTGGAAGTGATAAGGCTTATCAAAAAATATTTAAACTGGTCCTTAAAAACTACCATAAAAATTATGCTGAAGTTAAAATTGAAGATACATTTTTCAAAAAGATACATTCTGAACCAGTTAACAAAACAAGAAAAGAGATTATTAAATACAAACCACTGTCCGTCTTAAATAATCCTGAATTTCCAATACTTATATCTTACGGTGATAATGATATCTATGGAGAAAGCAAAAGTGAATTGCCTCGAAGATATCCAACAGCCAGAATTGAAACCATAGAAAAATGCGGGCATATACCTTGGTTCCATAACCCAGAAGAATTTAATAGGATATTGGATAGCTTTTATATTGGAAAAGAATAGCCAGTAGGTAATAAATTCTAAAGCAAACTAAAGTGCGGCTTTAGCCAGACCGTTACCACCAATTATTGGAAATTATACATCTAATATGTATGAGACTTCTTCTAATATTGGTTTTGATAGTTCAAACAGAATTACTTGTAGGATGTAGTTGCAGTTACAACTTCTTTAGTATTTCTTCTATCGTTAATTCTGACATTTTTATAAAAGGGAAAATTGAAAGTAAAAGGAATGTATCCATTGATAAAAATGGATTAGTGGAGGAGGGTGAACAAACTATTCAATTAGATGAATACTTTGAATACACTATTAGAGTATTAGAATATTTAAACGGGGATTTAAGTGAAAAAAAAGTAAAGGTATATACATATATCTCCGGACCTACGTGTGGAGTCGGGCTAGCACTAGGTGAGGATTATTATCTTGAAGCTTACCATAACACAAAGGGACTATTATTCATCAATTCATGTATGATATACTTTAAAGCAAGTCTAGAACAAAATCTATTTAATGATGTGCTTGATATCTATTATGAATATAATGGATATCGAGAATGGAAAGATATTTCTGGGGATGTAGTAGCAAAAGGAGTTCTTATCAATAAAAAGCCACAAGGATTGTGGAAGTTTTACGATGATGATAAACTAATATTTGAAGGTACATTTAAAGATGGGAAGAAGAATGGCGTTTGGAATTATTATAGGAAAAGCTATTTAGTGCAACAAATCTATATAAACGGAAAATTTATTCGGAAAATTGACTTTTGAAAATGGTTGAAACAGCGTAGAATCACCTCACCTCTGAATGGCTTGATAACTCATTGATGATATACTTAAATAATCTTATCTTGAATCAAAGAGAACTACTGCGCCTGAAGTGGGCAACTTGGCAAGAAGTTAGTATACATCTTCGCTGTCTACTATGCATGTAATACAATCATCTGCCTATCTATTCGTTTAAAGGCTATGAGATATAGTTTATCCTTTATCATATTAGTATTCTCAGTTTCATTAAAAAGTCAAACAGAGGTAGTCTGTGATACCTTTGTTTATACGACTTATGGTGATTGGTGTGAATCATTTGAAATAGGATGTGTTGAAATGGAGTCTAAGTATTTTGATAGTTTGAGTTATGATCAAGTTCATAATATTCCAATGATAGGATGTGATGGTTGCCAAGAGGTAAGCTTTAATACGCGAATGTTTGAGATAGGATATTGCAGAGAAGTACATAAGTATCTGTCATTCCTGGATTTTAAATACAATCTGTTAGGGCATATACTTGATTTCGGATATTCATCAAGTACTCTAAAGATAATACCTAAAAGAAATAAGGTATTTAATCTTATCTATGATGAGCATTTGGACTATAATTTATATTGTGAAATATTCTTAAATGGATACAAGATGGATCATTTAAGTATTGGCTCTCTTACTTATTCTGATAGCATTGGTTCTATACTCTTAAAGAATATTGCAATAGAGTTTAATCAAGATGCCAGATGTTATAATAGAGTTGAATTCCCAGATCTTAATATCGATATTATGAAGGGATACTGATAGCACGGGATATCCTAGTTCAGTTATCACATGCACTACTAAAGAAAAATCAATTCTTAACTTGGGTTTTGCCGATAAAATCTTCCTGAAGTGGTAATCTCCGCTAACCCTTGCTAACCATATTATTTCAAGGTCCTCAGCATAATGGATTGTAATTATCTTACGTTTGTATTAATAGACCTTTCTTCATTATATGGGCAAATTCATATTAATAGCGTCCTTTTCACTACTATTCATTATCAATGACTTTGCTCAAGAGCCGATCATTTTATATAACAGCCAAAACCAAACAGCAAAGATCAAATATGAATATGCCCGTAGTAAAAAGATCTATACGGAGCAATCACAAAAGGGAGGTTCCGTTCATCAGATTAAATATCCCGCTGTAGGTCAATATACGCCCACGTCTTATTCAAACGGCCATCTCGGGATAGCTCCTGATCGTGGTTTTTCTGATTACATATACTTTGAGTCTAAGGGTAAGATTGTTCCCGGCAAAAAGTATAAACTCCGTCTTAAAATTGAGTTTGATGAGTGTTTCAATGATATGTCCTTTTTCCAAGACAATTTTGGTATTGCGCTCACTTCATATATCTATCCCAATAGGTTTCCTGCTAGCTGGGGTTTATGGGAACATACTCACGAAACGCTAGGCGAACTGCATGGAGGTGAAGTATTGACAATCGAAAAAGAGTTCAGACCATTATGCGCATCCAAGTATGTGGTATTTGGTGTATTTAAGTCAGAAGAAAAAGACCCGCTTTCCTGTTTCTTTTGCTACTATCCCTTTACAATACATGAGTTCAGTATAGTCGAATCAAGCAATACCAATGATACATTTCTATATCTATGTGATGAATTCAAAGAAGAAGTCGAAGGGGATTTTAATAAGAAGCTATTCAACGTTTATTTTGAAAGTGGCTCATCCAAAATAGCGCCCACTTATATTGAAATGCTTGATTCCCTTGTTAATAGATTGAAATCAACGGAAGAGATTATTGCCTTGAGCGCACATACCGATATTAGCGGTAATGATAATTTCAATTTAGCGGCATCTAGAAATGAAGCGGTAAGGAATCAACTGATAAATCTTGATATAAATCCAGAACGGATTAAAGAATACAATTTCTCCGATAGCAACGCAAATAATTATATTTTAAATACCGACCGACGTGTAGAGATCACATTGCTTAAAGGTGAAAGCCACAGACGTTATTATTCTGATGCCCTAATCGCATGCGATAATCAAGATTATGCTTCATCCCACAAAATTTTAAACTCAGATTGGATAGCCACAGTTCCTCCCAAGATGGCATTATCTGCATATTTTGATGATTGGGGAGAAGGGGATAAAGCGGAAATTCTAAAGACGCGATTATTGAGTGTAATCAAATCAAAGTTTTACAGAGGCAGAGATTTAAATTATAAATTGGATTCACTGAATTACGAATGGCTCAAAGGGAGATCACTAAGAGGTCATTTGGCACTGATGCGCATGCCTAACTCTAAACACCAAGTAACATATTCAACTAGTGAGCTGAGGGATTCTCTCTTAATAAAGGAAGCCGATCTGATACACAGTGAAAATGGATTTCCTCTAAGCACCGAAGTTGGTTATTCAGCTGGGCATATCTTGCCAAAAATCATATTAACTAGTAATAATCTTCACTTTCTTCAAAAGTATTTACCTGTCTTTAAGCAAGCATGTGAAAAGAGACAATTACAATGGATTTATTATGCAAGGCTCTTCGACAAAATTTCAATATTAAAAAAGGGATATCAGCGCTACGGTACTAACATGATGTGGGATGCCAATGGAAACCCCGTACCTGAATTTCCAATTGAAAATATTGAAATGCTTGATGAATACAGAAGACAGGTCAAACTGGTTCCACTTTCAGCTAATCACAATTCCTCCTTGATAACATCTCATGAGAATCTCAACGATGAACTGATTGTCATCCTGAATGAAGTATTCATTCGCGATCAACATTATCGCAATAAAATTGATGAACGCCACAGGAATTTTAAAAGAATGGAGGCGTCTGATTCCGTTAATCAAATCGCAGTTAAAAAGATACTTGATGAGCATGGTTGGTTAGGGTCAGATATAATTGGCAGGAGGGGTAATCAAACTTTGTTCTTGGTTATTCAACACGCTGACCTTATTACCCAGTTACAGTATTTGCCTATGTTAAAAGAAGCTGTAGCCAAAGGTAATGCAGCTGCTGTAGACCTGGCACTCCTTGAAGATAGAGTTGCTTTAAGACAAGGGCAAAAACAAGTGTACGGAAGTCAAGTAGTCAAGAATAAGGGATCTGGCACATATCAAGTAGCTCCAATGCTTGACCCCATGAATGTGAATTCAAGGAGGAAGGCAATTGGACTTGGATCAATAGAATCGTATCTAGCAAGGTGGGACATTGACTGGAAAACGGAAATAGCACGATTGATTCGAGATGATAAATAGGGAGCCCTCAGGAGCGAGCAAATTCACTTGGTCTCACACAAGTAGGTTTATAGAATAAATTCCTTACCTAATTTTGAAACCTATAAAACACCTTTATCAATCAGTTCATTCTTCAATTCAGAGTGATCTTTCCAAAAAGTGTCTTCAATATTGTTCATAATGGCTTCGAATTCAGGCTTGCCTTTAAGCGACTTCAACAAAGGGTCATCACGCATGAGCAAAAACCAATATTGTATGTTGTTCAGTTTAGAGAACTCTTGTAATTGCTTAATTGCTTCTTCATCTTCTCCCAGATAAGCATGCTTAAATGCGATTGTGGCGTTGCGATATGGAGACTGTAGATATTCAGCATAAGCTGCGTAATCGGCAAACAACGAATCTGCCTTTTGCTTCCGGCCCTTTAATTGAAAGACTCTAGCAATCTTCACGTTTTCTTCTATATATGAATTAAGATTATTGACTTCTCTTATTCTTACAAACTTATCATAGTAATAATAGGAGCTATCATACTTTTCTTGACCGTAATAGATCTTAGCTAGATCTTGAAGAATATCTATCCGGCTTGTGTCCTTTTCCCATAATTCGGTTAACTGCCTTTGAGCACGAAGCCAATTTTTATCCATAGCAAAACCTACAAATATCTTTAAGTGCGGAGAAAAATAATTGTTGGCATCATAGTCCAAGGAGAGATTCACATACTTTAATGCTTCTTCAAAAAAGCCGGCTTGCACTAATGCATTGCTTAATTGAAGGTATCCATAAGAAAGACTTGTTGAGTCGCCGCCATTGGCATCCAATTGAACGCCTCGCAAAGCGTTGATTAGATACTTCTTCGTATTGGGTTCGTAATAGGCATAAAAATCTGCTAACATACGATAGGCTAGAGCAGAATTGGGATTGTACTCCACCGCTTTGTTTAAGTGTGGTAGAGCCAAACTGTATTCTTTGTTTTCGATATAATAGAGTGCTTTCGAAACCAAGCAAATATCTGATTTTGAATCATACAGCAAGGCTTGGTCGGAATATCGACTTATTTCTTTGGTAAACTGTTTCTCCTTTTGAAAACGATCCAGTAAATAATACGATATAGCAATATTGGCATAGGCTATTGCAAACTGCTCATCCTCTTCGATGGCCTTTTTGAATAAAATAATCGCCTTATTCAATCCATCTGGAGTACGACTATAATATGGATCTAATGCTTGTAAATAATAATCATACGCCACCAGGTTATCAGTAGGCCTTTTCTGAATATTGTTTAGCTCTTGTGGAGTAACAAATGCTTTTATAGCAATGGATATCTCTTGCGCAATGTCGTTCTGAAGTTCGAATATGTCCTCATACTTTCGTTTGTATTGTTCCGACCATATGGGTTTATCGTTGACGGCCTCTATCAGCTGAATATTCAATAGAACCATTTCTCCTACCTTCTGGCCACTTCCTTCTACCAAATAGTTCACATTCAACTCTTCAGCAATCTCCGGCGCACTCTTTTGACTTTGACGATATTTTTCAGAAGTGGTTCTGCTGATTACTTTCAGGTCATTTATTTTCTGCAATTTACTTAAGGTGGATTCCATTAAGCCATTCACAAAATAAACATTCGAAGAATCGCTGCTTTCATTCTTGAACGGCAATACTGCAATTGATTTATCAAGATCAGCCGTGCTGGGCTTAAAGGAATTGATGTAGTAGATTCCAAGGCAAGCCATAATAATAGCTATACCCAGCACTATCCAATTCCATGATGGAAAACCACCAGATTTGGTCTCTTTCGGGATTTCCATTTCTTCAATGGCTCCGAGCAGGTGATTTGAAACGGCATAAACTTCGATCGGTCGAGACACGTTCTTGAGATTGTGTACTCCTCTCGATGCCGTAATAAACTCGCCCTGATTTTTAATTTCATCATATACCTTGTCAGATACGTAGACAGTGCCTACTTCTGCCAATGATTCCACCCGAGCCGCTATATTTACACCATCACCAATAATCTCTTCATTGGTGGCAATGATGTCACCAGAATGAATACCTATCCGAATTGGAATTTGTGGCTCGTTTTTGGTAAATGCCACTTGCATTTCCAATGCACAATGCACCGCATCAATAGCACTCGGGAAGGTGCTTAAAGTGCCATCTCCAAAATATTGTAGAATTCTTCCTTTGTACTTCTTGGTCGTACTGTCAAAAACCTGCCTGTGATGTTCGCGGTACTCAATGGCTTTTTGCTCATCTTGCTGCATTAATGAAGTATAACCAACGATATCCGTAAACATAATAGCAACCAACTGTCGTTGTCTGGTGCCAGAATCTCCGGCTTTGCCTTTAGCATTTGATTGTTTACCCACTTCTCCTGGTGGATAGCCATAATATTCTCTAAAGCATTTGGTAAAATATGAGGTACTCGCAAAACCTACCTGAAATGCAACTTCAGAAATAGATAAAGATGTCTCTCCCAAAATTTCCATGGCTTTCTTTAACCTTACCTGCCGGATAAATTGACTGGCAGAGACTCTTGTGCTTTTCTTGATTTTTCTTAACAAATTAGAGCGACTCATGTGCATCGCTTCAGCCAATTCTGAGACGCCAAAATTTTCATTTTCTACATGCGCTAAGATGAGTGCCTCAGCTTCTTCAATAAATGATTTTGGAGATAAATTTGGGTCCAACATAAAAGATTTACTTCATCCGAAGGTAATTAAAAACTTCTTTTCAAATAGCTTGAAAAATGCAATAAAATAGGGGCAAAACGGACCACTTGCGTCATAATTTATAGTGTTGCATCATAATTTTCGACCTGTCCTCAAAGCTTATAAAGTCCGCAACATAGCTGTTTCAATGCCCCATGGGCCTCACATATCTTTGAATCATATAATTCATTAGGTAATTAACAAAAATGAAATCATGAAAAATTTGAAAATGAAAAATCCAAAATCAATCTTAAGTCTTTGTTTAATAGCTACGCTCTTCATGGCTTGTTCAGAAAATGAAAACACAACTAAAGGAGAAGAGAAACACACAACAGTTCAAGCGCCGAAAGTTGACATACATACGGCCGTATTATATGGTAATATAGATGCGGTTGAACAACATATTAAGGCAGGGACCAACTTAAACACTAAAGAACCATTGGGAGGATCTACGCCTTTAATCTCGGCCATCACATTTAATCATACAGAAATAGCTAAGTCTCTAATAAATGCAGGTGCTGATCTTGAAATTCAAAATAACGATGGCTCATCTCCCTTACATGTAGCTGCTTTTTTCTGTAGAGTTGAATTGGTACAGCTATTAGTAGATGCTAAGGTGGATCAAAGCAAGAAGAATAAATTCGGCGCAACGGCCTTGGAGATCATTAGCGGTCCATTTGACGATATAAAACCCGTATACGAAATGATACAGGTTCAATTAGGTCCTTTAGGCCTGGAACTAGACCTCGATGAGCTTGAAAAGACCAGACCAGTAGTGGCAGATATCTTGAAATAATACAATCATAACAAATTCAAAATCTAATAATCATGAATACTGATAGAAGATACGATATAGACTGGTTAAGAGTAATAGCCATTGGTTTACTCATTATCTACCACATAGCCATCATTTTTCAACCATGGGCAGTATTTATTGGCTTCATGCGCAGCACTGAGTTAATGGAATCTTTGTGGTATCCTATGACTTTATTGAATGTATGGCGAATTCCTTTATTGTTCTTCGTTTCTGGTATGGGCGTCTATTTTGCCATGCAAAAGAGAAATGTCAAACAACTGCTATTGGAAAGAGGTAGAAGGATTCTGTTGCCTTACCTTTTTGGGATAGTAGCAGTTGCACCTTTGCACTTGTTTATCTTTCAGGATTTCTACGGACTACAGTTCGATTATCACGCTCATCCGGCACACTTGTGGTTCTTAGGAAACTTAGTGATCTATATCTTAATTCTTTTTCCGGTATTCTTCTATTTGCTGAACAAACAAGATGGAAAATTAAGAAAGCTATTGATCAAGATTTTTAGCAATCCTTTTGGACCTTTAGTTATCAGTATATTCTTTGTATTGGAAGTTCTGATCGTTAAACCACAGATATACGCACTTTATGCTCAAACCTTCCATGGTTATGCCATGGGTTTTTTGGCCTTCTTCTTTGGTTTTATTTTGGTTTATGTCGGTCCTGCTTTCTGGAATACGGTTCAAAAATGGAAAGCTGTTTACCTGGGAGCTGCAGCTTTATTGTTTGCTATCCGATTGTTTATGTTCAAAACCAATGGGCCTAACCATTTAATGGCAATAGAATCGAACTTATGGATTATGAGTCTTTTGGGATACGCTTACCAATATTTGAATAGGCCAAGCAAAGCACTAAGCTACTTGAATAAGGCAGTTTACCCCATATACATAGTACACATGTTTGTGCTTTATGGTGCAGCATGGTTGGTTCTGCCTTTAGAAATACCAGTATTTCTGCAATTTATACTCATTGTTATAATTACGACAGTGGTTTGTATGGCTCTTTTCGAAATTCTTAAAAGAATTCCAATTCTGAGGAATGCGTTTGGAATTAATGGAAAACTAGTGACGAGACGTAAAAGCTCTGCAGCTAAGCCAAATAAAAGTCTAACCAATAATCACAGTAACTCTTTTGCAGTAGCTTATATAGACAATTTTAATTCTAAAATGACATTCAAAACTTCTTTAGAAAAACCGAATGAATGACACCGGACCTGATTGAGGCTGAATAAAACTTCTAACTCTTGACCAGGTCTCAAATCACAATATAAGTCACTATCCAAAATTAAAGATGATGCCTTTCTAATATACTTAATAAACTAAGTGTAAATGAGGATCAATTATTATCAATTAAATAGAAACTTTATTATGAAACATCGAATTACAATCTTTTTATTTTTTTGCACATTCAGTGCTTTTGCTCAAGTAAACTTACAGTGGGATGAAAAATCTGAAGTTACCCATAAGTATAGGGTGAGTACGGTTTATCTCATGACTGACCTTTTCCTGGTAGACTGGAACAAGCGAACAAGCATTCAAATGATAGAATTTCATGTAAAACGCAACCTTGACAATAAGAATATCGTGGGTGTGAAGTTTGCTACCTGGAGATTGTTTCAACCAATGGGAATCACATGGTGGGATGGTCTTTTGGACAAAATAGATTCTGGAAGTGAGTTTTACCCGGGACATGTACGAGAGACAGGGATAGGGGTGACGTATCAACGTATGCTATGGAAGGGTTTATTTGCTACTGTTGAAATCCTGCCGCAATTCCAACAGTATATGAATCTTGAGGGTGA
Organism: Saprospiraceae bacterium; assembly: GCA_965230345.1. GTDB lineage: Bacteria > Bacteroidota > Bacteroidia > Chitinophagales > Saprospiraceae > JADKBO01. Next base: position 13,707 of record CBDDKR010000004.1, on the reverse strand, counting down.
GAAAATTGGAAATGGCTTTAAATTGTATAATTCTTACCACCTGGGTTATCACATTGCTTTTGGAAAGAAGAAACGTTTTTTCATAGAGCCACAAGTTCATTGTCAACATTGGATGTTTGATAATAATGCGCCGGCAGGATTCAAAGAGTTAGATGATAAATGGAGAAACTATTTTCTATTTGAACCCAACCTCTATTTTGGGGTGAAGTTCTAAACTATAGTCTGACAAGCCAGGATTTATCTTAATCCGCTTGTCAGACGCTCTATTCAAATCTAATGATGAAAGGTCCGACTAAGGGGAGCTTAGGAGGATCAATTAAAACACAATTAAACTATTACAATAATGAAACGAATAATATTTATAACAGCGATTTTATGTCTATGCGGAATCGAGGCTTTTGCTCAAACCTCGATAGATGATGTTAAAAAGTCTTCCTGGACTATATCCATCGTAGAAGCGCATCGTCTTGGTGAGGATTCTAAATGGAGTAATCCCGGTCTGGAGATTAAATACAATCTAAGCCTGGGTCAAAGTACCAATATGCAGATAAGAGGAGGATACATCAATATGTGCCAAAGTGATACACGAATATTTCCATTGATGATGGGAGCAAGCGTAGAAGTTATTAAGGCCAATCGATTTTCGATCAATCCATATTTAATATCAGGTCCATCACTTCTTGTTGGAAATGACTATGCAGGTATATTTGCCACTGCTGAAACAGGTATCGAATTGGCATCTAATATCAAAGGTCTTGCATTATTCATAGGCTACGGTAAGAATATGCTGTTTCACTCAGATGAGACTGATTACCTCAAAGTTGGCATAGGATATCAATTCTAATTGACCGAAAAGTAAGTTCGATGGTTTGATGTATTAAGGCCATCTGTTCAAGATTGCATTAAGGACTGAAATCTAAGAGGGTGGCATAGTCCACCTCAGGCAGAGTCGCTAACTCATTCGTGAAATCTGAAAATTAGTTTTATCTTGAATACAAAGCGGATTGGTGTGCCAAAGTAAAGCATCTCCGCAATCTCCTTCGCTGAAGCTACGGAGATTGAAAAACGTTTGATGTCTTATGCACTCCGCATATCAACGGAACGTAATACCTAACGATTTAAAGCTTTACGCGCGATTAATTATTTAATATCTCCTTAGTTTTTAAAGAATAAGTAAGTGGCGCCCTTGTCACAAGCTGCTCCTGGGTCACTAATCGTAATGGATTCTTCGTCCATATAAGTGAACCAAAAAGGTCTTTCATCAACTATGATTGCATTAATAGAATCATTGAATAATGTTATTGTATCACCTAATCTCATGTCATATTGGCCTGTTTCAAATAATAGCCACGATTGAACTTCTCCATCGACAACAACATCTAGTTTCGAATTTGTGAAATCAAAATTCCACTGTTGTTGGAATGGTATAATATTGGGTGGAGAGCATTCACAACTTACAATACCCAAAGAGTAATAATCTTCGATTGGGTCAATATTTTTCTCTGAGCTGCAATTTATAGCAATAAGAATTGTTAATAAAAAGAACAGATGCTTCACAGTTTCTTTTTAATTTAAACGAGAACATCTGATTATATTGTATAATAAATTGAGAAAGGATATAAAAGCGGTAACAGGTATAACAACGTCGCATACGCTATGCCGTTTTGTATGCTATTAAACAAATAAAATGAAAGGAATTCCTATAATCGTCGTTCTGCTTATAAGTTTTTCCTATTCATCGTTCTCTCAAAATACTTCTAATAGCAATAGTCTTACAGATATCACAATTGAATCGATGAGAGCTGCCAGATATTTTGGTGTACATGATATCGATAAAGCATTTGACGAGCTATCAAAATCTTGGAATATATCTGAAAATGAGTTGTCAAATAAAAAGGAAGCGATGGGAAATATATTTAACGAAAACAAAAGTATTTTGGGTAAGTATTTAGGTGATGGAAAGAATAGCAGGCAATTTGAATTAAACGAAGCAACCCATAGATTTATATATGTCATGGAATATGAAAATCATGAATTGGAATTGACGATCGATTATTATAAAAATAATGAGAACAAATGGTTGCTTAAGAATATAAGTTGGAACAATAGTTTTGCAAAATTGAGGAATGTTGACAAGTAAAGAATTTATTGGATTTAATTTAAATATAAGTAGTTTAGAAATCAACCTACATGACGGCATACAACAGGGGAGAATAATCCCAGCTTAGGAATCCTCGATAACTCATTGGTGAAATACGAAAACAAAACTATATCTTGAATACAAAACGGGATGGTGTGCCTGAGGTGGGCATCTCCGCGAGACGTGAGGCACAAGAAAAACAGGAAAACGGATAAGCTATTCAGGAATTCGAATAAGTTGAACAGACTAATTGCCAATACCTTTGTGATACTAATCATAAAAAGTAATTAAGATGTTCGGAAAACAAATTTCAGATTTAATGATCAAGCCAGGGAAATCACCTGTGTTTGAGACTCCAGATAAGTATTCATTGGATTATGAAGATGTCACCTTTAAAACCTCTGATGGTGTTACCCTTTCAGCTTGGCTTGTAAAGGGAGGAACAGATAAGGTTGTCATTCAATCTCATTTTGGTGTACAATGCTCTCGATGTGGTTTTACTCAAGAAGGAAAAGGAATGATGAAAAATGCACTTTGGACAAGTGATATTCATTTCCTTGACCAAGCCAAATACTTAGTAGAAGCGGGGTATTCTGTTCTCATGTACGACATGCGTAATCATGGCGAAAGTGAACAAACAGGATGGGTCTCTTGGGGTAAAGATGAAAGAAAAGATGTAGTAGCAGCCATAAAATTTATTACTAAACATAAAGACTATCAAAATGCAACGATCGGATTGTTGTCTATTTGCATGGGACAAGGGGCAAGTGTTTTTGCCTTTGGGTTGGAAGAGGAAATGAAATCGTTCAATAATCTAAAGACTATGATTTCAGTCCAACCACTAACTTATGACTATTTTGTTAAAGCAATGGGACTACCAAATTTTCTAATCAACTCAGGAAATAAATACAATTCGGAGAAAAGAAATATTGACCTGACTGGAGATTCATTTCTTCCTTACGCTAAGAATATATCAATACCTACTTTAGTCATTCAAAATCGAAATGACCCTATGACCAACATGGATATGGTAAAAATTTTTTATAATGATATCCAAGTGGACAAAGAAATTATGTGGTTAGATTTGGAAAAGAAAAGAGGTGCTGCTTATGCATGGTTAGGTAAGAATTCAATACCAATTGTTAGTTGGTTTGATAAATACATGAAGTGAAAAAAATGATGTACATAGTTTTAGGCATATTAGCAATTCTCATAATCTTGGCTTTTGCAGGAAATAAATCAGTGCATCATGAAATCATTATAAATGCTGCCCCTGAAAAAGTGTGGAAAATACTCATTGAAATGGACGAATACCCGAATTGGAATCCTGTAATGGAATTAATTGAAGGGGCAGTTCAAGAAGGAAATAAAGTGAAGTATAAGTTCACCCAAGATGAAAATACCACAAGTGAAATAGGAGCTACAGTGCTTCAAATAGTACCAAACAAACTTCTGAATCAAAAAGGCGGTATTCCTTTAGTCCTTACTTTTAATCATAAGTATGTGTTAGAGTCGTCAGGAAACTCAACCAAGGTTATAATCCATGAAGATTATAGAGGGATTGGAGTTAACTTTTGGAACCCTCAACCAGTAGAAGAAGCTTATACGCGACTAAATGTTGCACTGAAGAATCGAGTAGAGCAAAGCTCAATTCAAGATGATGAATGAGATTATAAGAATTAAATCAATAAATGATGTCCACCGCTTTTTAGGTTTAGAAAAGCCGAGACACCCCTTGGTGTCTGTAATACAAATTGATGATCGAATTACTAATTTTGATTACGGAGACGCTAAATACATATTCGAATTCTACCAAATAAACCTGAAACAGGGGTTTTCAGGTTCAATGAACTACGGGAGAAACTCATATGATTTCGATGAAGGCACATTGACTTTTATCAAACCAAACCAGACAATTCAGATAGAAAATCAAGATGAAATACAGGGAAGTTCAGGTTGGACTTTACTTTTTCATCCTGACCTAATTCGAAAGTCTGAGTTGGGGAAATCAATTGAAGATTACTCGTTTTTTTATTATGACCTAAATGAAGCTTTACATTTATCAGAAAATGAAAGAAATTCAATTACTAATTTGGTCATGAAAATTCAAGAAGAATATAATCAAAATATTGACAAGCATAGCCAGGAGTTAATCATTGCCAATATCGAGATGCTTCTTAAATACAGTAAGCGATACTATGATAGACAATTCTTCACAAGAACTAACCTTAACAAGGATTTACTATCTGAATTCAACAAGGTGGTTAGAGCATATTACAATTCGGATAATCCAGTCCAAAATGGAGTATTATCAGTTAAAGAATGTGCTAAGCAATTGAACCTATCTGTAAATTATTTGGGAGACCTGATTAAATCAGAAACAGGAAGGAGTGCAAAAGATCAGATTAATGATTACGTTATTGAAAAAGCCAAAAACGAGCTATTGGGAAGCAACGAAAGTGTAAGTCAAATTGCATATGGATTGGGATTTGAATATCCTCAAGGGCTTAATAAACTCTTTAAAGCAAAAGTGGGATTAAGTCCAAGTCAATATCGAAATTTGAACTGAAATAAAATAGTAACTCGTGTCTTGCAAGTGGTGGTGACATCATAGGCTAAAGCCTATTCAGCATATCACGAAACTGTTCAAACAAATTATGAAATGAAGAACATAAAAACATATATAAAAAATATAACAAAGCCTTTCGTTTTTGATAAATGGTATTTGAATGCCTTGATTGCAATACCGAGGATTTTAGGCGGCTTAATGCTTTGCTTCGAGTTCGGTTCAAGTAAGTTTGGGATGCCTTGGTCGACTACCGAGGAGCTTGGCTTGTTTCAGGTTGCAAGTTGGTTTCCTGAAGATGTTTCTAAGTTTGGATTTCCTTTTATAATAGCACCTAAACTATTTGCTTGGCTTGGTGCTGCAACCGAAGCAATTGGAGGCTTGTTTCTAGCATTAGGACTTGGCACCAGGTTTTGGGGTGCATTACTATCTGTAACAATGTTAACAGCTATTTTCTTTCAAAAATGGCCTGATGCAATGGAATATGGGAGTAGTTGGCCACTTTTGCCTGCAAGTGGGTTTTTATGGATTTCAATCTACTCAATTGTGCTAGGCTCAGGTAAATTTGGAATTGACTATTTAATTACAAAAAAATGGTAACTGTTTACTACAGCAGAGAATAACCCCAACCTAGGAAGTGTCTATAACTCATTGATGTAATACTTAAATAAATCTTATCTTGAAAACAAAGCTGGATTGGTGGACGTGAGGCGGGCATCTCCGCGAGACGTTACCACCAAATATAATTGAATTCTCATCTTATCAATATGAAGTACTTTTTTACTGTGATATTGATTCTTTCTGGATTTTACTTTTTAAACGCATGCAGTTGCAGTTTTGAACCATTTAGTATTATTGATATAGTTGAATCGAATATAGTTTTTCGAGGTACTTTGAAAGAAAAGAAAGATGAGGATAGACTAGTAAGAATGGAATTTGAAATTCAAGAGATGATTCATGGGAATTACAATGAAAAGACTATTTCCATATTTACTGCTATCAGTGGTGCTGCTTGTGGGATTAATATTGATCTGAATAGAGAAATAATTCTATTATCACGAATACAAAAAGGTAAATATAAAACCTCTTTATGTTACAGAAATAAGTATGTCGATGAAGCGAGTAATGAATATTTAAGAGTAATAAGTGATTATCGAAGCACTAATGAAAGAAAATATTGGTTGGACATAATAAATGATACAGTGGCATTAGGAACTGTAGAAATGGGAGTTCCAAAAGGTTTTTGGGAGTTTTATAAAAATGGTAAACTGAAAAAGGACGGACTATTCAGTAACGGTCAGAAGGATGGGACTTGGAATTGGTACAGGTCAAAACGTAACGATCGTAAAAACAATATATGCTCTCAATCTAGAGTATATTATCTAGTTGAGTATAATAATGGGGTTTGGATCAAATCTGAAAGGTAAATGGTGGTAACACAAGCACCACTACAGAATAAATAAATGCTTAACTTGAGTTTATGCAGATTTCTCTGTGTGACCCTGTCTTCAATTAAAACACCGAATAATGAAAAATTATCTTCTATTACTTGTATGCATTTTATTCTCTGTTATCTCTTTTGGACAGATTGGAGAAAGTCAATCCCTTGACAGTATTTTTAATGATTGGAATAAGCCTGATGTACCAGGTTGCGCTTTAGGAATTATACAAGATGGGAAACTGATTTATACCAAAGGATATGGGATGGCAAACATGGAATATGATATTCCGAACTCTGCCAATTCTGTGTTTAGAATCGGTTCTACATCCAAGCAGTTTACAGCGGCTTGTATAATACTTCTTTCTGAAAAGGGAAAACTGAATTTAGATGATAATCTAAAGAGCATTTTTTCTGATTTCCCAGATTATGCTGAAAAGATTACAATCAGACACTTATTAAATCATACGAGTGGAATTCGAGATTATTTGCAATTGGCCTATTTGAAAGGATTGGGTGATGATGACTATTATACCGATGCCCATATTATGAATTGGCTGACCAGTCAAACCGATTTAAACTTTGAGCCAGGAGAAGAATATTTATATAGTAATTCCGGCTATTGGCTGTTAGGGCAAATTGTTAATAAAGTAGCAGGAATGAATATGGCAGAGTTTGCTAAGAAAGAGTTGTTTGAGCCTCTTGGAATGGAGAACACGCATTTTCATAATGACCATACACTGATAGTTAAAAACAGAGCTTCTGGTTATGTACCTGCAAATAAAGAATCATATAAGATCAGTATGACAACATTGGATATGATAGGTGACGGCGGAATCTTTACTACAATAAATGATATAAAGAAATGGGATGATGCGTTTTATGAATCAGGTGTTTTATCCAAAGAGTTTTGGAATATGATGACGCAGCAAGGTGTTTTGAACAATGGGGAAGTCACAGATTACGCTTCTGGATTGGTGATAGGCAATTATAAAGGATTAAAGACTATCAGACACGGAGGTGCATTTGTTGGTTTCCGTGCTGAACTATTACGATTTCCAGAGCAAAGATTATCTATTGCAATTTTCGCAAACAGAGGTGACGCTAACCCATCAAGAATGGCTAATAGAGTTGCGGATATATTACTGAAAGATAAATTGACTGAATCTGTTGTTAAAAAGGAAAATAAAATAAAGGCCAATGATAATGTTGATGAATTTAATCTGAATCAATTAGTAGGTGATTATGAGATACAGCCTGGTGCAGTAGCCAAATTGACAATAAAAAATGACTCATTGAATGTCCTGCAATCCTGGAATAAATCAAGCTATATTATTTCAAGAGTTAGCGGGAATAGCTTTCAAATACCTGGAAACGAAGACATACTATTTTCATTTTCCAATTTAAATGATGGTTTTGCTCAAACACTTACAGTTTTACAGGGTGGTCTAGAAACGAAGGCTGATAGAAAAAAAGAAATAGATTTATCAGATGTCGACTTAAATGATTACCAGGGAAACTTTTATAGCAAAGAGTTAGATGTGACTTATAATATTGAGATACAGAATGGAATTTTAAATGTTGCAGTTGCCGAAAAGACGATACCAATGGAATGTACCATGAGTGATATTGACTTGTTTACTATGGAATTTGGATTAATAAGATTTCAAAGAGCCGAAGGTATGATTAAGGGTTTTGAACTTGACTCGGGTAGGGTGAAAAATTTGAAATTTATTAGGAAGTGATCAAAGCGCACATCTGATATCCGGAATTCAGTCATCAGCTCAATCTCCTGAGCTGATGCTTCGTAGAGATAAAAAACACTTGATGTCCTTTCGAACCCTTCAAGTTAACAGAGTGTTGGTTGCAACCTTTAAATACACCATTCACCTACTGACAATCATCTTATAAATAATGATTCGAATTTTTGAAATATTTTTGGTGTTTTTATTTATTGCTACTTCTTGCAATCAAAACGTTGAGCATAGTTATGATTCGCAGTTGGTTATGTATTTCCATGAAGGTAAATGTCAATCTAAGACTAGAATTGATGAAGTTGAAGTAATAAATGATACGACTATAAAATACAGATATGAAATATACTCCAATACGGATTCTTCTTATTCTGAAATTGAATTGCCTTTTAATGGTTCATTATTTCATAGCTACCAATCTAAATCAAATTCAAATGTTAACCAGGTATATTTACTAGATAGCTTGAGGACTTTTTTTGATTCTCAAAAATTCACTATTTACAAATATTATAAAAGACTTGAAAAGGCTTTTGATAGTGGGGTAATCATTTATTATGTTGACCAAATGGGAGTTATAAGAACAGAGAGTCCTAGTTGGTTGAATTTCATGTTAGTTAATAATAATACTAGGAATGAATATGAAATTTTCTCTTTTCTAAATGAACAAATTCATTATAGGCTTGAACCGTTTATTCCAAGGGGTCGAATAAGAAACATGCTACCACCTCCACCTCCGCCTCATAAATTGAGTCCAGGTAATTCAATAAAAAAGTGACTGCAACCAACATTCTGGGCTCTTTGTGCATCGAGCTCAACCCCAGCTCATCTAATGTCAACTATACTATAGAAATAATAAAAGTCTTAACTTGAGTTCAAGCAGACATCACTGACCTGATGCAGGTGTATCTGTGAGACTTCATGCTTCATTCTGATCAAACACTAACCAATGATAAAATTCTTTAGAAAAATTCGTCACAAGCTTTTAAGCGAAAATCAAACAGGAAAGTATTTCAGATATGCCGTTGGTGAGATATTTCTTGTTATGATAGGAATTTTATTAGCCTTACAAGTAAACAACTGGAATGATATTAGACTTGAAACTAAGCGTGAGCAAACCATCCTAAAAAATTTACGAACAGAATTTAATGATAATTTAACTGAGTTACAAAGAATTAATAACGGCTCAGAAGAGTCGTATAGATCATCGGTGCGCCTTTTAGAAATTATTAAAGATGATAGCCCAATTAATTCTGAAGAAATTGAATTGCTTCTCAATTCAATTATTAATGGTTTTTTTTCTCTGGATCTATATTCGGCCTCAATAGATGAAATAATAAACACTGGATCCCTTAATATCATAAAGGATGTGAAGTTAAGAGAACATATTTCTAATTGGTCGTTCATCGTAGCAGATACAGAAGACGATATTGAAATTTACTACAACTATATGTTTAATTTTTTAATTCCGTCATTATCAAATAAAACGACTTTAAGAAACACTGCTATACCAGATTTCTTAATGAAACGTTTAGATATACCTCAAGTTTCCCGTTCAAGATTTAATTTAGATTATAATAAAACTCTTAGGACACTCGAATTTGAAAATGAAGTATATACCAATGCCTTGAACATAGTTTATATTCTAGATAATTATAAGAAAATTGAGTTTTATTTAAATGACACCTTAAAACTCATAGAATCAAATATTAAATGCTGAAATTCTTTAGAAAAATACGTCACAGGCTTCTGAGCGAAAATCAAACAGGCAAGTATCTGAAATATGCAATTGGAGAAATCATTCTTGTTGTTATCGGTATTTTGATTGCACTACAGATAAATAATTGGAACGAACGACGCAAGACGAATAATAAAGGCAAAGAGTATATCCAGGAGATATATAAAGAACTAAAAATTGAAGTTTCAAATATCGATCTAGTACTGAATAGTTTATCGAATCAGTACAACGGTGTTGAACATGTTTTATCTTTTTTCGAATCAGAAAACAAGGAAATAAAAGACACCGTCCAATTCACTAAGAGTTATTGGTCAACAACCAGATTATTTATTGTAGAGAGGGACTTGAATACATTTGATAAATTAAAAAGTTCAGGGCAAAGCATAATTCTTAGAAATGATTCTTTAACAAACATGCTGGATAGGTTCTATAAGAATTTTGATATTCGAATTTTAAATTTCAAAGAATTTCCTATCCAAATTAGAATGGACTTAAGAAGGGAATCATTTCCAATTGGAAGTATGAAAGACTTTAATTATGAAAATGAAAATTATAAATTGACAAACTCATATATTAAAGAGTATTTCAGTAATGATGAAGTATATGAACACCTGTTATCTATTTTAAAAACTTGTGAATACAACACCATTTTTTTCGAAGAACTTTCTGAAGAGGCACTACAGGTGATTAATTATATGGAAGACAAATACCCAGAATTAAAAAGATAAAATAAAAAAGAGAACATTGGCTAAGAATAAACCCGCCGCAATCAACACATCATTACTATAGAAAAAAATATATCCTTAACAGTCTCTACAAAATTTTAGAAGTGATTGACTTAAAAAGGATAGAAAACAAAGCTTTGTCCTTCAGTACTTGAAATATGGAGTACATTATCTATCACTTTAAATTTATATGTAATGGACTTTTCGATTACTTCACCAGATCCATAATATTCATAAGCAATCCACAAGATATCCTCCTCATCTCTTTTAATTTCTATATTCCATCTTACATTACCATAAGTTGTTTCACCCAGTTTCCACCCTTGGCTATTTGGTGAAAAATCATCAAGATTACTGAAAGTCATAAAAATAGGATTACTGGTAAAGTTTGAAAAACTTATACGTGAGCCTTCATACTCCCAGCTTGTCCCATCATAATTGTGTAAAAAATGACACATTTTTCGTCCCCAACCTGGGCCGCAGTATATCACCTTTGGATCTAGGCTTGGATATTCTCTACCATATACATCTGTTACTACACCTTTCTGTTCAGTCAGCCCGGTTTGTCCGGTCTGTACCGGATCTGTTTGCAACAAGTCGCCTTCTGTACAACAAAACAATAGGATGACTAGAAATAGTAAAAGAGATTTCCTCAATTGTGCAATTTTCGTTCAAATTACAAACTTATCTTGATGTCACTGGTATAGTTTAGCAAGAGTTGCATTCTGGACAATATGTGAATTGAGAGTAAACCCAACTCACCAGATTCAAGCACTTCTATAGAAGAAGTAAAAGCCTTACCTTGGATGTTGAACATATATTAATTTCTTAAATCAGTAGATTCTATAAACCTAAAGTTCAGTGTAGTATCATAAAAAATGTGTTTGCAATGCGTTAAGTTAGATAGTTGTTAATTATGTCAGAACATTATCACTTCATACTTCATAAGCCCTTTGGCTATTTGTCTCAATTTGTATTCAACCAAACCAAAAGGCGAAATAAGAAACTGCTGGGTGATTTGCATGATTTTCCTGAAGGAACAATGTCGATAGGGCGACTGGATAAGAAATCAGAAGGATTGCTTTTGTTGACTACGGATGGCAAGATAAGTGAGCAGGTAAGAAGTAGAAGCGTTGAGAAAGAATATTATGTCCAGCTGGATGGCATCATCAGCGATGGAGCTATTGAACGTCTTAGAAATGGAGTTGAGATACGACTGGAAGAAAGACACTACACAACTTTGCCTTGTGAAGTCCGGAGATCGGATCCTGAAGCTATTTTTAATGGAGAAGTGAAGAAGATAAGAGATGAAAGGCATGGTCCAACCAGTTGGGTGTCTATAACTTTACGCGAGGGCAAATTCCGGCAAATCCGTAAGATGACCGCTGCGGTTGGTTTTCCGACTTTGCGACTGGTAAGGGTGCGGATAGGCAGGATTGAACTGAATGAGCTAAAACCAGGTCAGTTCATTAGGGTTGACAGTTTCGATTTATAAATAATTAAATCTAACCACTTATATATGCACGAATCAATCAAATGGGAAATAGCAGTCAAATTTGGCAACTCATTAGATAAAGATGACTTCACAACAACAAAGAGTACTTTAGAATAATGCTTGTGTATATATCATTGGCAATGATATTCTTAAAGGCCCAGATGAGATAGCAAAATCATATGAAGATAATATGATTGAAGGCAGAAAGAAGCTTGATAAACTTGAATGGGGACAATGTGAAATTGAAGAAATAAATGAGGATGAATATTATGTTCATTTTACAGACTATCTGACGCACAATGGCATACAATATATTCATAGGTGTAAGCAAAAGCTTACTGTAGGACCAGATAATCGGATCGTTAAAATTGAACATATAGATGATCCCATAGAGCAAGAGAGTCTAAATAGTTACTATAAAAGTGTAGGTTTAAAATAATTGCATGAATTGGTATAGCACCATATCTTAATAAGGTCAACAAATGTTTGTAAGTGAAAATTAGATATAAGTTTTCAGCCAAAATATGGAGGACTTAAGATATTTAATGCGTTTTAGCACTTCTTGCCTTTACGGATTGTTAATATTATTTAGATAATAATGCATGATACAATTTGAACTTATTGATTATTCACCACAATTCTCCGAGCTTTCTTTTGAATATCAAGTTAAGGGAGAGTATGAAGTAATCTTGGGTCAAAAAGATGAACCTAATAAGGGAAACTTTATAAGGGAAGTTAAAATTCTCAGAAACGGAACAGATATCACTCTCGAGATCAGAAAAAACAATGCTTATACCTGATTGTAAATTATTATTTACAAGTGAACACTCAAAATATTTGGCTATAAGTGATACATATGCAAGATTTGCTGTGATTAATACAGTTACGCATGATCTTGAGTATATTGATATCCCTTTAATTAAATCATGATATTCGCCGGCAATTTTTTATTGATGATTATTTAGTGGTTATATATCGTACAGGTTTTTTAATAATCGATCTTGATAAGATGAAAGTCGAATTATGGGATGAAAATATTGGTACCAATTTTATTGCAAAAAGAGTTCATAACCGGGAGTGGTTGATATTTACATATTCATTTTATTCATACTTCAAAACGGAAAATTTAAAATTGTCAGCTGAGCCTTTTGAGATTAATGAGATTGATCCATTGATACTATTTCATTCTAAATACTTTGATGACTATGTAAGCAGAAGAATAGAGAGTCAGGGAGGATTTCTTCACGGATTCGGGAAGACCAAGAAAAGTAAAAGCCCAAATTTCATAGGGAAATGGCGATTAAATGCATCTGACTATTCTAGGAATGAATTTATCCTGGGGACTTCAGTGCCGCACTCCTATGGCGTAATGGATGAAAAAAGAATTTATCGGTACGATTGTGTTGATAAATACATTAAAATGAAAGTTACTTAAATAGTAACTTAATTATTTAAAAGCTTGTCAGAAAGTGAATAGTGATAGAGAGTAAATTTTTGGAGTATATTAAATCAGCATTTCTGGAACATGATATTCCATTTGAAGTTCAAAAGGAGGGTACTCATGGTCCTCACTGGTGGATAATATTGCTTGTAAATGATTATGAAGTAAATATATCAGGAGATATAGCATTTTCTATCAATATTACTCAAGGCGATTATACGATTAAATTATGGAGACTTGAAAGGAGTTTAGTCGGCAATCACAACTCGAATTTTGATAATCTCAATCTGCAATTGAAGGCATTATTTGAATTGGTTAATTAGTCTTAACTATATGGATATATATGATGAAAGATTTGTAGCAAATCTGTTCAATAGAATGAGTAAGACTTACGGCCTCACCAATTACTTATC
>CBDDKR010000003.1:0-55630 GCA_965230345.1 Saprospiraceae bacterium | reverse complement strand
TCAGGTAAGATATTGAGCAACAGATTGTCTGAACGTTGCTTCTCGTATTCAATGATCTTTTTGGTTTTCTGTGTAAAACGGTATCTGCGGTATAGTCCAATAGCCAACAAAACCAGTAGGAAGGCTGTTATTATTGTGGCAATGATGGTGATGCGTTGGTTTTTCTTTTGTTGTTCGAGTAGGTCAACTTCAACCTGTTTTTGTTTGATATCAAAATCCGCACGCATTTCTGCTTTTTCACGTTCATTTTCGACATTGACAATGCTGTCTCTGTATAGAAAATGCTTTTTCAGGTAATTATGCGCTTTTTCAAATTCATTATTGTGTTCATGAAGCTGAGAGAGTTGTGCATAAGTTTCGCTGAGTTGCTCTTTATAACCATTTCCTTCGGCCAGGTCCAGACTCTTTTGTGCGTATTCAAATGCAGTTTTTAATTGTTTCCTTTCAAAATAGATATCTGCAAGATTCGAATAGTAAACAGATACGGGGTAATAGTCTTCGTATTTATACAGGATATCAATGGCTTGTAGGAAGTTTTTTTCTGCTTCAATGTATTCCTGAAGTCCCTTGTAAGCCATTCCGATATTACCAATCGCATAGCCTGTGCCTATCTCAAAGTTCAGGACTTCAAACAGTTTGGCTGACTCAATCAGGTGTATCAGGGCTGTATCATGACGCTCCTGATTGATATAATTGTCACCGACGTTGAGGAGTGCCGTGGCCAGGGAAACTGTATCATCACTTGTTCTTAAAATGGAAATGGATTTTGCATAGTACTTATTGGCATTGCTGAAGTCGTCGCTAAGATTATATACATCAGCAATAGAGCTGTAAATGGCCCCAGCTTTGCTATTGGCCTTTATCTCCAGAGCAACTTCAAGACTGGAAAAGAAGGACTCCAGAGCCTCGGTCGTGTTGCCTTGATGCAGGTCTGCGTTACCTTTTTGTAAATGGCCTGATAGAAGGTTTTCTTTGTACCCTAATTCATCAGCCAGCGAAATGAGTGTGTCAGCATATCTTTCTGCGACTCGGGGATCACTTTCGTGATAGGAAATATCCTCGAGATGTTCGAGGTATTGTGAATCAATTTTAGTGGTGGTGATTATTACTTTCTTCAAACTGTCTGCTACACTCTGATCTTGTCCCTGTAGAGTATTGCAGACAATAATGAAGATTATTGTAATTAAAGGATTTAAAAGTGGGTGTTTATTATTGTTCAAATACTCTATACTTTCATTTTCAATCTTGGATCATCATTATAAGTGGTGTCATCACCATCAACTTTATAATAGATGCTGTATGCCTCCTCTGTATCAGCTGCAAAATCTCCAACTGTACCAGTCCAGGAGTTTGCTCTTGATGGATCCGTCGAAAACAAATCCGTATTTCCTGCTTTTGGCGTTATGTTTTGGATAGATGCAATGCCATCAGAAGCTACCCACTGGACAGTCTGATCTTTCTTAATCTCAGTCGTGATGTTATCGGTTGTTGAGCCGACACCATGTTGCTCGCTGTCTTCAAGATAAATACTGGTCGTATTCGGTACTCTTTTAACATAAATTGTTACGTCTGCCATTTTAAGTTTGTTTAAAGGGTTATTAAATATAATTATACTTTCATTTTTAATCGCGGATCATCGCTTCGCACACCACCTTCCCTAGTTACTTTGTAGCTGATGGTGTAGTTTTCCACCTTTCCATCAAGGTTTCTGTCATTTTTAATGGTAGCCACATAAACACCATTACCATTGTTGGCCGGTGGTGAATCCCAAAGTGTTGTTCCACTCGATTTTTGTACACTTTCTATGGAAAACAAGTTGCTGTTGTTGTCCAGTTTCCATTTTACTTTGTCGCCAGGAGAAACAAATGTTGTGATGTCATCATTACCCGGATTGTGACCTTCGCTGTCGCGAAGTTTGATAGAATTGCCATTCTTGCTGACAAAAATTATTCGTGCCATAATGTTTCGTTTTGTTTGTTAGGAAATATGAAAACTTAAGCTAAGGAAAATTGACCAGAAGGCGACATTTTAGGGGGTGTAAAAATTATATTAAACCTTTGACTAATATTTAAAATAACATTGAATTAAGTATTGAAAATCAATTAAATAGAGAATTGATACGTCAATAATTAACGCAGTGTTTATGATGAGGTAATACACTCGTAAATTGATCGACTATTTGATAACAAATTGAACACCTGTAATCGTTGATCGATCAATAATTAATAAATGTAAATGTCATCTTCCGACAAACCAAATGAGGAGGTGAAACATAAGATTGTTATTCCTCAATAAATTCAAAACAAATGAGTCAGAAAACAATCAAGATCGTTTATCTCGTATCAACCAGCTTACTCAGCGCCTTAATGTTGATGTCAGCCGGTATGTATTTCTTCAATCACGAGATGGTCGCCGAGACCTTCACCAATTTATCCTATCCTACATATATAATATATCCACTGGCCATTGCCAAGATACTGGGGCTCGTGGCCATTTGGACAAAGAAGTCCAATACCTTAAAGGAATGGGCCTATGCTGGTTTCTTCTTTGATTTTGTACTGGCCTTTGCTGCGCACATAAGCGTGAATGATGGTGAATATGCTCCAGCCTTGGTGGCCATAGTTCTGTTGTTGGTGTCCTATAACTTTGAAAAGAAACTTTCGGTAAACTAATTCCTTTGTCCGCTGATCTGAATTGATTCATTGTTCCAAGTGCTATATTTGGATCATGAAGCCAGATAGGGAATATACACTTGTAGATCTCAGTCATGAGATAGAAGATGGGACGATAACTTATAAGGGTCTTCCAGCGCCGGTCATATGTGATTATCTGAGTCGGGAGGAATCGCGAAAATTCTATCCGGAGGGTACAGAGTTTCAAATCGGCAAGATAGAGATGGTAGCCAATACAGGCACCTATGTGGATTGTCCCTTTCACAGGTATGCAAATGGCAAGGATCTCGCATCTGTAGAGCTGGAACGTTTTGTGGATCTTCCATGTGAGATTGTGCATGTGCCTTATGCCGAGACATTAGAGATCGGTCCTTCATTCTTTAAAGGTATAGATATCAAAGGCAAGGCGGTGTTGGTGTATACAGGATGGTCCGAGCACTGGAATACGGATGCTTATTTCGAAAACCATCCATTTCTGAAAGAAGCCGCAGCTATTTATCTTCGAGATCATGGCGCCACACTAGTAGGTATAGACTCTCATAATATAGATGATACTCGGGGCAATGCACGACCGGTGCATTCGGTACTGCTGGGGGCTGATATTCTGGTAGCGGAACATCTGTGCAACATGAAGAATGTGCCTTTGGATAAGCCTTGTCTGTTTACAGCTGCACCGCCTAAGTTCAAGGGGGTAGGCACCTTTCCCGTAAGGGCATATATAAAATACTAATCTACCGATATAGCCCAGGTCTAGTCATTTACTATAGACACTTGTCGTAGCCATACGAGATGATAATCTCTTATTAATAATCATTTGATTATATTCAAATTGGTTTTAAGACATGACCATGCAATTCGAAAAAGGCCAATACAACGAGCTCAAGCGTGCATCACGCAAGGCTTCCTATGATAAGGAGACCATCTATGCTATTCTGGATGCCTGTGAGGTATGTCATATCGCCTTTATATATGAAGGTAAGGCCTTAGTGCAACCGATCAACTTTGGGAGATATGAAGACAAGATCTATGTGCATGGGGCCTTAAAGAATCGCATGACATCGGCATTGATTGAAGCGGGGGAGGCCTGTGTCAACGTGATGATCCTGGATGCCATGAAGCTGACCCGTTCGGCATTTCATCATTCGGTTAATTATCGTTCGGTTATGGTCTTTGGTCAAGCCAGGGAATTGCTTGAAGATGAAGAGAAGCTGCTAGGCTTGAAAGCCATTATCAATCACTTTGTACCAGATCGCTGGGAGCATTGCAGGCCACCGAATGAAAAGGAACTCAAAGCCACACGAGTTATAGAGATAGGCATCGATTCTGCGTCTGCAAAGATAGCTGAAGGGCCACCAAGTGATAACAACTTTGATTTGGATCTGCCGTATTGGGCAGGAACAATTCCTGTTAGGCAAAGCTATGGTACTCCAGAAGCAGATGCGCATGTCAAAGAAGGGCAGGAAGTGCCGGAGCATATTGTGCAATTTCAAAAAGACAAGAACAATTAATTTATTAATAAATCGAAAACCATGGCCAACTACATAGATGGATTTGCGCTTCCCATTCCAAGAGACCAATTGCATACTTACAAGGCGGCAGTGACGCAAGTGGCAGAGGTATGGAAAGAACATGGCGCCCTGGATTACTTTGAATATGTGGGTGATGATATGGAATTGGAAGGCACGCGATCTTATACGGATGCTGTGAATGCTGGTGAGGATGAAGTTGTCATATTCGGTTGGGTCGTCTTTGATTCCAAGGAATCCAGAGACAGAGCGAATCAGGCTGTGATATCTGATCCCAGAATGGTCGATTTGATTTCACCTTTAATTGATCCTGATAAGCCTATCTTCAATGCGGGACGTATGGCCTATGGGGGATTTCGACGATTGGTTTAAAAATAAATATGCTTCCATGAAATATTATTCAATCTTATTGCTGCTTATTATGCTCTCATGTACTTCTGAGATGGATATGTTTCCTGACGATGGTATGGACGAAATTCCAGTAGATTCAATGGAGATAGAACGCTGCCATCTTGATAGTCTATATGGTAGCTACAGTTACCGGACCGATGATAAAGAAGTTAATTCTCTGATTACTTTTAAGGAAGACAGCTTGCTGAGCTTCACGAGCTTTGGTATTGATGGCTTGTGGTATCCCGCTGTCACCTTCGAGGGCAATATCATCGATTGTGAAATCTTTATAAGAGGCTTCACCGATGTTATGATCCAGGGCCTGAATTCACCTGGAGGTGCCACCCGATATTATTATGACAGTTTATCAGGAACAGGTGAATATTTTCCTGAAGAAGACAGTATGGCTATCTATATAGATTTCCTAAGGACTGGAGATTTTGGTATTACAGAATTTAAGGGTAATATCTATTTAACCAAGGTCGATTAGAAATTAAGAAAATTAAAACCAGACTTAATAGATGTTATGGACAATTTGGCTGATATACTGATACAATTTGTACATGTGCCTTTAGGCGGATTGGCCTTGCTGGCAGGTGCGGTATCTCTCATTGCTCAAAAGGGTGGGAAAGCACACAAAAGAGCGGGTAAGGTCTTCTTTTACGCCATGTTGATATCTGCCATTGCCGCTATGGCCATATCATTGCTGCCCGGTCATGAGAGTCCCTTCCTCTTTGCTATTGGTGTATTCAGCAGTTATTTTATCATCAGTGGCTATAGGAGCCTGCAGTTTAAGAAGATAGAAGCCGTATCGATAACTGATAAACTGATCGCCTATGGCATATTGCTAACAGGATTGCTGATGGTATTGTATCCTATTGTGCTGTACAGCAAGCTGAATATCATCTTAACGGTATTCGGCATTGTGGGATTTGTATTTGGAGTTCGAGACTTGCGGATGTACAGGCATGTGGAGAAATTGAGGCAAAACTGGTTGACCTTGCATCTGGGTAAGATAACGGGAGGCTATATCGCAGCAGTGAGTGCATTCTTTGTGGTGAATCAGATATTGCCGGGTATTTGGAATTGGTTTGCACCAAGTATTATAGGCAGTGTGTATATCGCGTACTGGATTAGGAAGGTGCGGAGTTAGGAGTGGTGAATTGGAATAGATGATTTATTGAACTCATATTCATATAAAAACAACAAGCATGAAGAACTTCTTTTTAACTCTAATGGTGTCGCTATCTTTTTACAATGTAGCTATATCCTGCTCTTGTTCAGGACCGGCAAAACCATTCTGTGCCGCTATCAATGAGCGTTCAATCATTATCAAATGTGTGGTTACTGACAAACCAGGCCTTCACGACATGGAGGTCAGTGTGATGGATCATATATATGGGGAGATGCTTGATTCAGATACACTGGTAATATTAGGCCAGGACGGTGTGAATTGTGCGGAGGACGTAGGCCTGTTTGCAGTAGGTGATACTTTGTTGCTGGACATATTCAGTGTCAATACCGTTGATGCCACCACAGGAGAGGAGTATGATTATTCCATCGGAGGCTGTGATATCAAATACCTGCGCATAGAAGGCTCTAATATTGTGGGTAACAATGGCATTGGCAACACCATTGAGGATTATGAAATGTTTATCAACAGCATTCAAGAATGCATTGATTTCACCAGTACAACAGACGAATTGGAACTTGTTGATTTCAAACTGTACCCGAACCCTGTGGTGAATTCACTCTATATCGAATGTAGTCAATCCGATAATTATAAGGTACAAGTCGTGGATATCCAAAGCGGCAGCCTGGTCTATTCGGAATCGTTGAGTATGCGCAATGGCTATCAGATGGACATGTCAGAATTCGAGCCGAGTGTTTATTTGATGAGGATCGAAAACGAGCGGCATTCGTTTGTGTCGAGGTTGGTGAAGTTGTAGGGGGTAAATGAAGCTAAGTTTATTTGTTAAGCTGATTGTGCATAGTGGTTGTGTTTGTATTGGAGCGTGGATAAGGTGTCAAGTATAGATATATCCTTACCTTCCTTTAAGGATGCAAACTCGAGATAGTGAATAGTAGTACTGATGAATTTGTGGCCCAATAATCTTTGCAGCTTGTATATGGTGCCACCAAAGTTTAGATAATGTACTGCAAAGGCATGACGAAGTGCATGAACATTAACTCTCTTCTTGATATTTGTTCGAGCTACAATTCTATTTAAAATATATCTGATCCCGGTGCTTGATATTGATATGAATGGGTGATACTTTCTTGTTATTAATGATTGTGAGAACAATGAAATGTTCTGATTGAGGTATTTTCTTAAAGTGCTCTCAAGTCTGGAACCAAATGTCACAGATCGATTTACACCATTTTTACTTTCTCTGATAATAATTGTTTTAGTTGTGAAATCAATATCATCAATATTTAGCTTAATAAGTTCTGATATCCTCATACCGGTTTCATATAGCATTTGAACAATTAGACGCTCTCGAATATTGATGCAAGATTTGAGTATTGTGCTTATTTCTCCTGTAGTAAGTACCTCCATCTCGTAATATCTTGTTCTTGGTATTGGAATCTTGGTAAAAAGGTCAAGTCTATTTGCAATGTTGTCCAGGTAATAACGCATAGCATACATTCTCATCTTAAGAGAAGGATATTTAATCCCATGAACAGTCTTGTATTCCATATAGAACTCAATAATTTCTTCTGCAGATAACTCTTCTGGTAATTTGTTGAACTTGACAATAAATTTATGAAGCTCGTTTGCATAGAGTCTTCTTGTACTAATAGAACTGCCTTTTAATGATAAATGATAGTCGAGTTTGCGAAGTGCTTTATCAAATCTCTTAATTCCAGTTGTTTTATAACAGATATACATATTGTTATTTTTGATATTCTAATATAAGCATATATTATCAAAGAGTTAGTATTAATTATCATTTTGTGTTTACAATTTGTTACTTCACTCATAGTCTTATTTAGGTTTTATACTTAATGGGTTTTATGAGCAATTTTGAAGTTGTGCTTCGTGCAAAGTTATTTGGCGATGAAAAGCTGGTCGTAATATATTGTGACTACATATCTAATGATGGTAAGCTTATTAGGAAGTTGCCTTATGTTAAGAAAGATTCAATATGGAGATATTATTTCATGTCATATCAGCCTGCTGCTATTAATAGTTTCCGTCTGTTGGCCAGCCGTAAATCCTGGATAATAAAGCTACAGAATTATGCTTTTGATATTGATTTAAGACTAGCTGAAAAGGAGGTAGAAAATACGACCAAAACTGTTCAGAAAAGAACAAAAGTGAAACGTATTTCTAGAATTAGCAGTCATCCAAAAAGTATCAAAGATCATATTCTGGATAAGATCAATGACTTAAATATCTACATGTCTCAAAGACGTTATAGTCAATCAACAATAAAGTCATATACTTCTGTTTTAAAACAGTTTTTTAGTTTCTATTCATCATATGAGATAGAAGATATCCGACCTGGACATATAGAGAAATACAATTATCAGGTGTTTGTAATTGAAAAGAAGTCACACTCTGCTCAGAATCAGTTTATCAGTGCACTGAAACTATTCTATCAACTTCATCTGTCCGATGACATAATACCTGAAGAATTGATTAGACCAAAACGTAGGAAGTACTTGCCCAATGTTTTGAGTAAAGAAGAAGTAAAAGCACTTCTGTTGTCATCTGGAAATATCAAGCATCGTTGTTTACTGACCGTCATATATGGTGCGGGGTTACGGGTAGGAGAGGCGCTCAGTTTGCAAATTAGAGATATTAGGATTGAAGAAAAACTGCTATATATAAGATCTGGAAAAGGGAATAAGGACAGGCGTGTTCCTTTGTCAGCCACCATGATCAAACTCATTCGAGAATACATGATCGCATATAATCCGAATGAATACCTATTTGAGGGTTCATCAGGAGGCAGATATTCTCACTCTAGCGCCCAAAACATTCTACGCAAGGCAGCCCTTAAATGTGATATCCAGTTCAGAGTAACATTACATACACTACGTCATTCTTATGCTACACATTTGTTGGAGTCTGGCGTGGGCTTAAGATATATCCAGGAGATTCTAGGTCATCAGAATCCAAAGACGACTATGATATATACACATGTAAGCGGGAAACGCTTAAGTGAGGTGCGGAGTCCTTTAGAAGACATGGGCCTGTAATACTTAAAAGTTAAGTTTTATAGGCATTACCTCCCATACCTTCTTTATTTATTAACTTTAATAGGACTATAGACGAGTTAGCTACAAGCTGTATAGAATAATGGAAAGAGATAATGATAATATAATTGCCTTTTATGCTAGCTTTAATGATGGTGAATCTAAGGAGGATTTAGTAAAGTCTTATATATGGGGTGAGGGTGGATTGAAGAATACTCTGGCTAACTTGAATTGGCAAAGATATGGGGATGGTTTAGAGATTATCTTATTTGAAATATATGTTAATCCAATTCCGTATCAAAGAAAATTTTTAAGAGAAATTGGAAGTTATCGTTCAAAAGAGAAATCAATTGGTATTCCTATAATTCTTGATGAATTCAACTTTTTCAGATACTCAGAATCTGAAAAAAAGCGATTCTTTACTAGTGTAATTCTGGATAAACTTGAATTAGTTAGAGTGAAAGTCAAGCGTAACAAATTGAATTTTAATATTTCTAAGCTAATTGATGATGTTAATAAACAATTGAATAATTAAAAGGATAAAATGCCAGTAGCTAACACTTGATACACGGAATGCAGTCATCTGCGCAATCTCCTTCGCGGGAGCTTCGGAGATTAACAACGCTTGATGCCTTTTACACTCCGCATATCAAAGGAACGTTACATGGCATAAAAAAATGAAAGATAAACACAAAGAAGAGAATTGGTAGAGAAAGAATTATACCAATATTTGGTATTTGAAATTACAAGTACCATGTTTATAGTATTAGGGATATCATATCTGTTTACTTTAATATTTTAAATTGATTAACTACGAAAAATATACCGAGTTATTACAATGGCATTTAGGAGTTGAACTATTTGATTACAATCCAACGATTGATTGGGCTATAAATATGATTCAAAAAGGAATTGAAACTGAAAACATGCTAATTCTTGCATCATTCTCTAAACCTGTTGATAGAGAAGAAATTAAGCCTTACGTGTCAGGTGTTTTGAAAGACCTGAAATTGGATGAAAAAATTGGCGAATATTCGATAGTATCAAATTGTTACTATCACGTCCAACAAATTATTGATGAATACGATAAGAGAAAAAACTTATCCTCTTTATATAGTATACATCTCGAAAACAATTATCCGGAATACACAAACCCATTTTACTTACTTTACCATGGATGGTCGGATTTAGAGACAGAAGGATTTAATTACTACTATGATGGAGCAAATTTAGATAACATTGAAAGTGTGGTCAAATTGGAATCTCAAAAATTTATCTCAAAGTATATTGATAAGAACGAAATAAGGACAAGGGAAATAGAAAATGAATTGATAGAAATTACGAATCAAAGAGAAAGTAAGTCAACTCTTTGGAGTAAATTAACAAAAAGATTTAAAGGGAAAAACGCCATGTAACACTTGATACACGGAATGCAGTCATCTGCGCAATCTCCTTCGCGGGAGCTTCGGAGATTAAAAACGCTTGATGCCTATTACACTCCGCATATCAACGGAACGTTAGTGACAATTAAAAATATCTTTTTATGTTAATCCTTAAGTCATTAATAACTTTATTTTTCATTTTAATAGATTTACCAAGTACTGTATTGTTAGAAGGTGAGTTTATTACAAGTGGTGGGAGTATGGAAGTCTATTATTTTCATGTTCCTTCTGACATTTATGATCAGTTAGAGTCATCAAGTCCTAACGATAGGAAAATTGATTTACTTAAATACGGTTTGAACTCTCAAGATATATTTAAGAATTATTATAGTGTAGATTGTTCTAATGAATTGCTTTATGGTATTGATGCTCGGGATAAGGTTAATACTGAAGGTGTAGATTTAAGCTCTGTAACAATCATTAGAGAATTAAGAAGATCTCGGAATTGCTATGTAGGTATATTGAATAATAAATTAATTGAACTCTTGAATAGGAGAGAATATAATTGTTTAAACTTTGATATCGATGTTAAATTTCAAGATTTAGGAGGAGATTCTGTTGAAACATATTATATAATCGGTAATAATAGTTTAGATGAGTTAAATAAGGAAGTACTTAGGATAAAAGCATTATATATGCAATTAGAGCTAAATGATATTATGAATAACTTTGATAGTAAGCACAAACAGTACACTCAATTTGTTAAGCAGAATGTCATTGATAATGAGGACAGCGTTTTTTTTGTACATTATAAATAACTTGTCACTAACACTTGATACACGGAATGCAGTCATCTGCGCAATCTCCTTCGCGGGAGCTTCGGAGATTAACAACGCTTGATGCCTTTTGCACTCCGCATATCAACGGAACGTTACCATCAATTTTTATGAGGAGGCTTGTTATAATATTTGTTGTTTTATGTAATAGTTATTCTGTTTCGAATTGTCAAATGGGAGAAACCCAATATTCTGTTCGACTTAATGAATACATAGTCAATAATGTAAACTTTATTCATGGTATTAATAGTAGGAAATCCTTAGGGTTAGCATTTAAACTTGAAAATCTTAAAGGAGATATAGAGTATTTAGAGATTAGTGAGAGGAAGTATTCTAAATCAATTAGTGGGTTGAAAAGAGAAAGTTTCAATGCAGAAGTATACTATTTTGATAAGAATAAATGCATTCAAAAAACCGGTAAAAGTAATAAGGTAATACCTGAAAATTACATTGAGTATGAAGATTATTTCCACGATAAAATTCTAAGAGGATCTAACTCTTTTTCGAAGTTATCCTACTCTAATTTATTTGAAAATAAAATTGATTCTACTTATTCTAATGATACCTTAATTTTAGAATTTAAGAATAAGATTGAAAAGTACTTTAATGATAATTTAGTTTATAGATTTAATAAGGAGTTTCAGTATTATTCAAAGTTTGAATATGTGGGGCAAAGGTTAAGGAGATATGAAAAAGGGAGTCAAGGTAGATATTTGTATGTAGTTGAATTCAATGATAAGAATCAAATTGTTCTTGACAGTCAGAAGCATATTGAAGATAATAGAACAAGTCGTTACGAATTGTCTTATGAAAATAATGCACTAACTAACTTAACTCATATACTGGATAAAGGAGATGTAGAATATACGACTACTATTGAGTTTGTTTATAATGACCAAATGCAATGTGTTTCTAATATTTTGGAGGTGAAAGGGTTTCGAGATAAAGTTATAGCTGAGTATGAATATAATGAAAATGGGGACTTAATATTTGAATCAAAAAATATCACATACAAATATCAATACGATCATGTCGGTAATTGGATTCGAAGAGAAAAATATTTTAAAGCATTATTAATTGAAGAAGCCAATAGAGTTATAAAATATTATAAATGATGGTAACAGGCGAGGATGACGGCATGCTAACGCACGCACGCATCTCGCCAGACGTTAGGGAACATCTTATGTAAATCACGACATATTCATCTTCGAGTTAAAAGTTATTGCTCTTTTTACGTAACTTATTATCAAAATGAAGCTTGATAAAGTATCTGATTCTACTGTTAACGTTATTAAATAGTTCACTATTTGGACAAAACTTTGGTGATGTTGGCACGGTTTGGAAACACTGTTTTCGACCTGATATTGAACCATTAGTGTTCGTTACTGAAACTAGATCAGTGGGAAGTTTTGAAGTTGATAGTTTAGTCTGCAACAACATAAAATTAGATCCGGGTTACTTTTTAACAACAATTAAGGACTTCACAGTTTGTAGTACTGATGAAAGAACATATTACTTAGAGAAGGACTCTTTAGTTCTCTTATATGATTTTTCATTAGAAGTAGGGGATACACTTAAAGTACAAGTGCCAGTGAGCCTATTTGAAGATTATGCAGGCTTATATGTAACTGAAGAAGTATTCGCTATAGCTATAACTCCAATTAAACTGGTTATCGATAGTATTGAATTGATAATTGCAGATGGAGTTGAATTGACAAGACAGTATTTTAGAGGAGTTGATACTAATTATAATCCATTTATTGCATTTGGTAGATATGCGACAGAAAAATTTGGTTTTGAATATTTTATCTTTCCTTATGTGAGTGTAGATTATGCAGAATTGAATCCTTATTCAGATTTAATTAGTTATTCTGATTCTTTGATTAATTATGATTCTGGGTTTAATTGCAGTTTGACAGCAAATAGCAATCTGGATGTTCAAGAAAAAATTGCTGTTTCACCTAACCCTGTAACAGATTTAGTCAAGGTCAGTTCCGATTTAAAAATAAGTAGAATTGGGATTTATAATCTATTAGGATATAAAGTATTTGGAAGTGATTCAAATGGGAACCAGTATATAGATTTAAGCAGATTTGAAAGGGGAACTTATGTGCTAAGGATTCATTTAGAAGGAAATACATTGATTACCAGGAAAATAATTAAGAACTGACGTTCCCTAACACTTGATACACGGAATGCAGTCATCTGCGCAATCTCCTTCGCAGGAGCTTCGGAGATTAACAACGCTTGATGCCTTTTGCACTCCGCATATCAACGGAACGTTAGCTGTAAGAAAAAATAAGGATGAAGAAAGATCTACTTAAGGAAGGATTAGAGTTTAGTAACAAATACAGTAAATTATTAGAAGGGGCTTCTCTAGAGGGAATACATGGAATTAAAGATAGTGTTTATAGCTTATGGCTTGATAAAGTTAAACTTGTACTCACACATGAATACCCTGACAACAACGAAATATTAGATGAATTCGAATATGTTTCAAACATAAACAGACAATTCAAACATGTAAGAAATTTCGAAAATCATATAACTCCTTATGCCTACAGACATAAAGAAGTTATGACCTTTCTTTTGAAGTACATAAAACAGGAAAAACAAATGAACATAGCATTATCAACGAGAAGAAATATTATTGATTCATTTCTCATCACTAAGATTCCTTGGTATGGTGAATTAGAACAAAATGCCTTTCTAGGTAGAATGTTTAATCTACAAAAACTTCCCTCGTTTGACTCTAGATATACCACTGCGGATGAAGATATTGTTAAACATACTATAATGAATGATGATTGGCCTGACGAATGGGTGTTTACAGATAGGAGGTTTAATTTACTTCATCTACCTGACGAACAATTTTTAGAGTTTCTAGAGCTCACTGTGCATCCAGTTGTAAGGCAGAGTGAGGATCAGATTACTACTCTCGTTGAAATTTATAACAATAACCTGAAAGACCATGACTTAAAACTTGTCAAAACGACGGAGATAGCTGGTAAACCAGTTTATTCGACAATAAAGATTGAGCCAGAAACAGAAGACAATGGCGATATAGTTAGTGAAAATAGAATTGCACTAGTTGTAGGTATAGCTGATTATGAACATGCGGGAACATTATCAAATCCTATCAATGACTCTGAAGATATTGAAAACAAACTTACTGGCTTAGGCTTTAAAGTTATAAGAAAAACTAATCTAGGTCTTAAAGAGCTAAAAATCGCTATTGATGAATTTGGTGAGGAACTTCAAAATCATAATGTTTGCTTGTTCTACTTCGCTGGACATGCCGTGCAAGTATCGGGCAAGAACTATCTTTTTCCAATAGATGCAAATCCCAAATCCGAAAGACATGTCGAATATGATTGCGTAGATGTGAATAGAATATTAAAAGACATGGAGTATTACAACACTAGGACAAATATTATAATTCTAGATGCATGTAGAGATAATCCATTCGAACGAAGTTGGAGTAGAGGCGTAAAACAAAGAGGATTGGCTCAACTTAATGCAGCAAAAGGAACTCTAATTGGTTATGCAACCCAACCAGGAAATACGGCTTCAGATGGATATGGAAGAAATGGATTGTATACCTCTGAAATTTTAAACCATATAGATGTTGCCGGTTCGCCAATTACTAGTATGTTTCAAAAAGTTAGAACCGAGGTAATGAAAAGATCAAAAGATAAACAAGTCCCTTGGGAATCAACTTCTTTAACTGGAGAGTTTTATTTCAAACGATGAATCCTACAGCTAACATCGCGGGATAACGCCATCCCTTCCTGTCGTCCAGACGTTCATTATTAGTCGTTTTAAATTCGTAATTTGTAGAGTGTATTTAAGGAAGGGACGACGCGGCGTCCTCGCCGGAACCGGCGGCATCGGACTTGCTGCGCATCCGCTAATACGTTATAGCCGATTACGATTTTTACTTTCTATAGAGCAATAATAATTATATGTCAGAGTTGCCATTATCTGAAAAATGGAAAAACCAATTGAATTATCTTGATGGTAAAGAAGCGACTTATCTTAATCAAACCTTAGATAATAATTTAGTTCAAAAGAATATTAGGGGAAGGTTTTATGATCTAAATAAAATTCTAGCAACGAATGCTTATCTACAGAATGATATTGATGAGTTCAAAACTAGAGCCTATAATTGCGCTATAATTTCTGTCTACTTATTACAGGTATATGATGATGCATGGATCTATTATAAGATGCAGCCATATTCTATGGCTGTTTTAAGTGATAGTGATTTTGCAGTACAACTTTTAAGAAATATTGACCTTGAAAAATACGATAAACCAGCATATTGGAATTATTCATGTAAAGGTCTTCTTATCAATAACAATAAGTTAATAGAGAAAGCAATAGACTATTTAGACATGCAGATTAGAAAGAATAAAGAAGTTAGTCTTTCTAAGGCTCACAAATATTGTATTCAAGGTATTGTTGATAAGGATATAACTTTGATCGAAAATGGCCTTCATTTGTTTGAACTAAATCGTAATAAATCTCGATTGATCCAAAATGACCTATCCGAATCTTATCTATCATACCATGCATTATTTTATGGAAAAATCGCAAGGAGAAATGGAATTGAAATTAACTCAACTTATAGTAGGGTTCCTAATAAGCTTTTAGATTATGAGCCTGTATATAAGTATGAGATACCTTACAGATTCCTCGCGGAACACTATATTGAAAGTGGGATTGAAGTAGGTTTCAATACTGAAAATAGAAAGATAAGTCCGATGGATTGGATAAAGAGTTTATTCAAATGACCGGCTATAACATCGAAGGATGACCCCACCTCAGGCAACAGAAGCATTACTATAGAATTAATAAAAAGTCTTAACTTGAGAGTTAAGCGGATGTTACCTGCCTGAGGCGACGCTGCACTTTGTCGCTACAGCGCGACTGCAGTTTGCTGGGCATCTCCGCGAGACGTTATAGCTCATTAGGAAGGAGGGATATTAATGAATCAATAGGCGACATGAATGATGTTATAAAGTCAATTAAAAAATTAATTAATAACTAATTGTTAGAAGTAGTAAATAGAATAGATAATATAATTCGTTCAAATGAGTGGTTCGAATTTCATATACTAAGCTATGATGGAAGAACACTAAGGATTGGAGGGGGAATTGATCTAACCTACTATCATAGCCTTGAAATATTATTTACTGATGTATTCTTTGTTCAAGGATTCTTTGAAACATGGCATTCTAATACTAAGGGTCAAGTGTTGATTTTGCCAGACGATGTACTGAATCGTGAATTAAACCTGAAGTTTGAAATCGAAAAAGGTTATCAAATTTTTGTTTTTAAAACTGATGACTATGAAAATGATGTATACGTTGCAGCTAAACACATTAGTTTCAATGAAGACATTGTTAAATATTATGAAGGTAAATAGAACAATAACGAGCTATAACATCGAAGGATGACCCCACCTCAGGCAACACAAGAATTACTAAAGAATAATAAAAAGTCTTAACTTGAAAGTTGAGCGGATGTCACTTGCCTGAGGCGACGCTGCACTTTGTCGCTACAGCGCGACTGCAGTTTGCTGGGCATCTCCGCGAGACGTTACTTGCCATAATACATGAAACTAGATATATTGCGACTCAACAGACTTACTAGATGTTTTGGTGAATCGCAACTGAAAAATTTTAATTCTTAAGTATATACTTAATTTCAAAAAAGGAAAATAATGCAAAACCTCCTTTATGTCTTAATAATCCTAGTTTTTCCAATAGTGGCAACAGGTCAATCTGTTGAAATTGAAGGAAAGCTAAAAGTATCAGAGATGGATACTATAAATACGGAGAACCATCTAGTGGTAAAGCAACCAGATGGGACACTAGGTACAAGAATGGTATCCTCATTACCAACTCCATCAGATACCACACGATCTTGGCTAAGTGATCTATTGTTGACTTCAGCCATATGTAATTGTGCAAGTTTACCACCTTCTATAATCCAATCATTGCTGAATAATGGATATTCAGTTCAAGATTTAGTAGATTTTCAAATATCGATTGCAGATTTATTAGCAGCAGGAGTTACAATTGCGGATTTATTAGCAGCAGGTGTTACATTTGCGGATTTAGTAGCGGCGGGAGTTTCAGTACAAAATCTATTAGATGCAAATTATACGCCTTTAGATATATATAATGGCGGTGTATTAATAGATTCATTATATGGCAAAACTTACGAAGGAGGGATTTTATTTTATTTAGATACCAATACAGGCGATGGCCTAGTATCAGCAGCTACTGATCAAAGCTCAGGAGCAGAATGGGGATGTTTTGGAACTGAAATTACTGGAGCTGATGGTACGGCTATTGGAACAGGAAGTCAAAATACTATAGATATTGAAGCAGAATGTACCACCTCAGGAGTTGCAGCAGACTTGTGCGCGAATCTATCTTTAAACGGTTACAATGATTGGTTCCTTCCTTCTAAAGAAGAATTAAATGAAATGTATCTTAAAATTGGGCAAGGTGCACCAGCTCCTAATACAAACATTGGCGGTTTTGCGAATGCATTTTATTGGAGCTCCTCCGAGTTCAATAGTAACACTGCCTTTGAGCAGTTGTTCTCGAATGGCTTTGATGTCAACAACGTTAAGGACAACAGCATTCGAGTGCGAGCTATTCGGACTTTTTAACCATTTGTACCACGAAGCGATTGATTGCCAGAAATGGCTAGTATGATATGCTAAATTTGTATCGGATAAGAAAGACGCCAAGTAACATTGCATATAACGGTCATGCCCAGCAAAAGCTGGGCTCGCCGTATATGCGATACCGTTAGTGCTGATTTAAAGAATTTTTGGATTATGAAATTTATTTGGATATTTCTAATAATATGTGTTGCATTAAGTTGTGGAGAGGAATGTATTGAAATGCCTCATTATTACGAATGTGAATTAAAGTGCAACATATTTTCAACTAGGACAACTCCTCCAAATGATAGTGTTTTAATATTAAATGTGTTTGATCAAAACTACAATCAATTAGATGTCGACATTGAAGGAAATTCTTTTATTGTTAAACCTTGGAATGAATTAGATAGTGAATTAGATGTAAAGTATGAATTTACATATTATGTAGAAGTCCAGAATGATACACAGGTAGAAGATTTTGATACCTTATACATATTTTACTATGTTTCAAATGAGTGTGAAACAATATCACTTGATTTCGGAGCATTTGAATATAATAATAGGCCAGGCATAGGAGGAACCTTTAGAGGGAATGTATGTGAGGCAGATTTTCCGAAGTTTTACAAATAACAAAACCAGCACTAACAGCGAAGAATGACTCCACCTCAGGAAGTGTCGATAACTCATTGGGGGAATACTAAAATAAATCTTATCTTGAATACAAAGCGGACTGGTGTGCCTGAGGCGGGCATCTCCGCGAGACGTTATGCACAAGCAAGAAATAAAACACAGTAAATGAACACAAGTACTTATGAAAACATAAAATATAGAAAACTTAAGCCAGAAGAATCAGAGAAATACAGATTGTTAAGGTTAGAAAGCCTTCAAAAATATCCCAATAGTTTTGGTTCTAAATATGAAGATGAAAGGGAAAAGACGAAACTCGCATTTGAGAATTACATCGAAGAATCAAATCCAGAATCTATAATTGTTGGAGCTTTAAAAAATGACAAATTAATAGGAATCTGTGGATTCTATCGACATCAAGATCAGCGTAAAAAACACAGAGGTGAAATAATTCAAATGTACGTTCAACAGGAATATCAAGGAAATAATGTAGGATATGATTTGTTAAAAGCGACTGTTTCTATTGCATTCGAATTAAAAAATATAGAACAAATTGAACTTGAAGTAATGACCGACAATAAAGCCGCAAATAGAATTTATGAAAAAGTAGGATTTAAAGAATGTGGAATACAACAAAAATTCTACAAGAAAGACGGTAACTATTTTAACCAAAGATTAATGATTTTATGTCGGGATGATAGTTATTCAACTAAATAGAAAGCCAGTGCATAACACTTGATACACGGAATGCAGTCATCTGCGCCATCTCCTTCGCGGGAGCTTCGGAGATTAACAACGCTTGATGCCTTTTGCACTCCGCATATCAACGGAACGTTACTGGTCATTATATTATAATAGAATCAATGTTATTAGGATTTAGAATATTGGCTTTAATTGCATTGTTGCTTCAGTTGTCAAATACTAATGAAATTGAAGAGGGAACTTATTTATGGAAGAATGACAAAAAGGAATTGATGCTGGATAACTCACACTCGATTATAAAAATTGAAAATGATTCGATTTTTATTTACGAGTTACCTACACACCCATCTGGATATATTAATCATTATGCATCAAAATACAAGTACGATTTCAATTCCAACATAATTGAAGCAACATTTAATGAGGTTGTATCTCATTCAGGCAATAATGGTGCTTTTGAGAGGAGACCATCAGATATTAGCTTAAGTGCTAAGTTAATTGGTGAAGTGATATTCCGAGAACTAATAATAAAAAAGCTGCAAAGTGAAGGGGATAGATTAGTTATAATTGATGAGCCAGTAGAAATAAAATATCATAGAGTAGAAAATATCTACGATGAAATGGATGAAGTCTGGGAGAGAAGATTTAACAGTTTTAAGAAAGTTTTCTCAATATATTATAAGAAGACCAGTAACAGCGGAGAATAACCCCACCTCAGGAAGCGACGATAACTCATTGGTAGAATACTAAAATAAATCTTATCTTGAAAACAAAGCGGACTGGTGTGCCTGAGGCGGGCATCTCCGCGGAACGTTAGGTATAACTACATGATCAAATTATGAAATCAGAATTCTGGATTACTCTTTTTACTGAGCCAAAAGTATTTTTTAATGAGCATTGGAAGAATAGAGAACTTCCTGGCATTTTCAATATTGCAATTGTATTATTCCTCATAGGAGCTGGTATGGATAGGTATGATACTCAATTATTGAAGCTTGAAATTAGAGGAGATTACGAATTGCTTGGATCCTTAAATGTTTGGTGGATTTTCTGGATTGGATCAATAACCCTTGGACTTACGGTAGGGTGGATTGGATATTACTTAGGAGGTTGGTTTTATGATTTGCGAATTGGTTGGAGCAGAGGAAAAAGCGACATTAAAACGTCTCGACATTTATTTATGTATTCTGGATTAATATTCTATGTCTATATATTCTTGATATCGATTATGAATACTTTTGTTTTTGAAGTTCCTCATCAAATCTCAGATGAAGTAAGTATTTATGAACTACTCATATCAATATTGCTAATATTAATGATAGTCTACAGTGTAGTTGTAAGCTATATTGGGGTAACAACAGTAACAAATGTTAATAAAAGCAGAGCTAGATTCTGGTTTTTAGTCTGTCCGCTTTTATTCTATGTTATCGCATATAGCTTTCTAATTTCCTTATTTAGTAAAGCATAAAAGTGTAGCTATACCTAACACTTGATACACGGAATGCAGTCATCTGCGCCATCTCCTTCGCGGGAGCTTCGGAGATTAACAACGCTTGATGCCTTTTGCACTCCGCATATCAACGGAACGTTATACAGCATTAAAAAAATGAAAAAGAGAAATCCTATAATAGCTGGTATCACATCAATTTTATTCACTGGGTTTGGGCAGCTTTACAATGGTCAAATTAAAAAAGCAATTCAATATCTTATTTTACCATATCTGATTATTCTCATATTTGGATTAACAGGATTGTATTCCACATTTGCCGGAATGATTGCCTTTTGTGCTACTTATATAGCGTTTGTTATTTATGTTTTAATTGACTCAATAATTTGGGCTAAGAAACAAAGAGAATACAAACTCAAACCCATTAATAATTGGAGGTACTATATTGGATTTATTGCAACTTGGTATTTGCTTGTATCCACTATGCCCAATCTAATAAAGGAAATAGTAAAGTACGAAGCATTTGAAATTCCAACACCATCTATGGAACCATCAGTAATGGTAGGTGACAGAATTATGGCTACAAAAATAAAACCTGAAGAAATTGAAATTGGTGATCTAATTACTTTCACAAAAGATGATGGTCAAAAATATTTGAGTAGAGCAGTAGGTCTCCCTGGCCAAACTATTGAAATAAAAGATGATAAGGTAATTGTTAATGGGAAAAGCGAAATATGGGAGAAATCGGTGAAAATCACTTCAGGAGAATATGAATATCAAACATTTAAATCTGAACTTCCAAATGGCAAACAAATTGGAACTCAAAAGATATTGAAATTCAGAAATAATGCCATTCCTCCACAAGAAATATCTAATAGGAAAATCATAACAATCCCAGATAATCAAGTCTATGTTTTGGGAGACAACAGAAACAATTCAATGGATAGTAGAATGTATGGGAATGTAGAATTTGAGAGTATAGATAAACAAGTACATTATATATGGTGGAGCAATGACATAAGTAGAATCGGGAAAAGCATAAGCAAATGAAATACGCTGTATAACATTTAACATGCCGGAATGCAGCCATCTACGCTACAGCGCTTGATGCCTTTGCGCACTCCGCATGTTAACGGAACGTTGTGTGCAATTAAAACAAACGATAATCAATGATAAAAAGAATTAGAATTACGACTTTATTACTTTCAATTTCACTAGCTGGATTTGGACAAGAACTACCTAAAGAAAAATCTGAAAACCATATTCAAATTCAAGGAACGAATATTTTTATGGTTCCGCCAACATCATTTGAATCTTCAAATAACTTCAAAGGGTTTCAAAATCCTAATGACCAAACTTCAATGATTATGGCAATGGAAATTCCTGGACCTTATTCAGAAGTTTCTAAAGGATTTAATTCGGAATTGATGCAAAAGCAAGGAATGGAATTAAAAACAAAAAAGGAAATCAAAGTAGCGGAATTTGATGGATTACTTTTAGAATTAGACCAATCTGCAAACGCAATGGTTTTTTCAAAACAAATTATCATTTATGGAAATGAGAAATCGAGCACTTTAATAAACGGTGTTTATCTAAAAGATTCTCTACGATTAGGCAAAAAAATAAAGGAAAGTATTTTATCAACATTCGTAGATTCAAAAACCGAAAGTAATCCAAGAAATGCTCTAAATTACTCACTAAATGAAAATGTTGGCTCTCTAAAGTTCAAGGCTGTAATGGGAAATGGAATGCTGTTAAACCGAGATTTGAAAACACCAACAGAAAGTGAAGATAAAGCAACATTATTGACTGACAAATCATTCGCAAACGTTGAGATTAAGAACGAAAAATTGTTTTGTATTTCAAGATTAAAGAAATACCCAGACGATTATTCCTTAATTCCGAGCAAAGGAATTAAGGAAATAGAAATTGATAATTTGAAAGGATTTGAACTATTTGCTAAAAACTATGATAAAGATAATGAGGAAATGTATCAAGTTATTTTATTTGACGAAAACGGAGGATATTACCTTTTTATTGGAACTTATGTGACTGGAAGTGAAAAAGCAATTTCAGATATTAAGAGTGTAATACAGACATTTAAAAGGAAAAAATAACTGCACACAACATTTAACATGGCGGAATGCAGCCATCTACGCGTAATCGCTTGATGTCTTGTCGCACTCCGCATGTTAACGGAACGTTGTAGCACATTAGACAAAACCAAGAAAAGTTGAGTGAGTTAGAAAAACTAATTGACCAAATCACAGAATTCGGAACTAATCCAAAGGTGGAATTGACCGAGAAACCTGATTATTTAAAAAAACTTTTAGTTCGAGTTTACTTAGAATTTCTAAACGTTAAATCCGAATTTGATGAAATGGATTATGATGAACCAGATTTTGACTATAAAGAAATTCGAAAAAATGTCGAGTCAAACTTTCCCAATTTTGGTTGGTACGGAACGATTTTGGACATTCATAAAATCGCTCAAGAATCGGAATTAGCAACAGGAGACGCGATTGATGACTTAACTGATATAATTAAAGACCTATTAGCGGTCAAATGGAGATTTGATAACACAAGTACAATTGATGCAATATGGCATTTTGAGTTTTCAATGAGAACACACTCTGAACAACACCTTGTGGACTTATTGAAATACATAAAGGAATTGAAAGGGTAATGAAAATTGAACAGATAAAAGAAGGTTTTGACATTGACGTTGGTGCACCAATGCCAACGATTTTATCAAATGAACATCATATTTATTTGATTTTCTATGTGAGTAATATTGACCCCAATTGGGACGGTTTGACAGTTCATATGCGAACAGAAAATGATAAAGGAATTGCGACCATTAAATTTGAGCGATTTGCACAATTCAAATTTGGCAATCCAAATGATGAATCAATTAATGGACATCCATTGCACAAACATGGACTTCAACCGTACTCAATTCAGAAAGTGAATGAATCAGAATGGATAAAGGAATTGGTAAAGATGAACTCAGTCCACCCATATCACAAAGACGAACAATTTTCAAAGTATGAACATTTCATCTTTTTCTTTCACGACACTTGTTTTGAAATTGTGGCAGAGGGATATTCAATTGAGCAAAGTCCAAAATCGACTATGAAAGATGAAATTCAAAGGATTGGTAAATTATTATGAATAAAAAAACGTGCTACAACAATGTATATGAAATCATAGCTCCCATTCGGTCGCTACGCTTCATATACTAAACGTTATATGCCATTTAATCAATTGCAACTTAAATAATTTTGAAGTCTATATTTTATCTTTTCGTTGTTATACTTCTAAGTAGTTGTAGTGAGAAAATAGCTCTTAAAAAGGCTACGAAAAATGATATTCAAATATTTCACTTGAGCCACAATATTATTTGTATAGATAAAAACATAGCCTCTTTCCCCATTTGTGAAAACATAGTCAATACAAATGAAACAGAAAGCTACAGTTGTTTTTATGCAAGTGAATTGATGAACAAGTGTCTTCTTGATTCTATAATTGATTCAAAAAATGAATACTTTAATCTGACTTATAATATTTTGAAATCAATGAATGGAGCCTCTATCGCAAGCATTTTATCCAATAGATTTTATAAACACGCGATAAATCAAAAAACCTTTGAACTACTTTTAGAAAAGAGTAAGGATGGAGAATGTTATGATCAATATAATCAATGGTCAGGGTCTCAAATATTAATGGGATTAGGATCAAGAATTGACAGTATTGATGGAGATATCAAGAGGCAATATTACATAGGAGACTATTTGAAAAAATACAATATTCGAATAGATACAATTGACAAATGTCAACCTCCTGATGATGGTTTTAATATTTCTTATAGCATATTAAGGCATGCTTGGATGAAAAATAGAATTACATTAAAATAATTATCTTAAATACGGCATATAACACTTGATACACGGAATGCAGCCATCTGCGCAATCTCCTTCGCGGGAGCTTCGGAGATTAACAACGCTTGATGCCTTTTGCACTCCGCATATCAACGGAACGTTAGAGATCATATTAAATAGAAGCTTTAAATGAGTAGATTATTTATTATAGCATTATTTACAATTGTTCACTTTTCAAACTCTTTTTCTCAAAACGAAAATCAGTTTGATTTAAATGATTCAAAATGGGTCTCATATCAAATTTATCCTACGCTTGGACCTGGAGATAGATATAATTATTGGGAAGTATATATAAAAGGAGATACTTTAATTGAAAGCAAACGTTATAAGTTAGTTGCGTCAAGACTACTTTGTATTTCCAGTCCACAGAATGGTAGCCAAGAATTTGAATTGAATGCAAGTTGCAATGAAGTTATCCTAGGTGGTTTAAGGAAAGACTCATCTAAAGTATATTTTTATAAGTTTAAGTTTGCCAGTGGAAGTAATGTTATTAATAGAGGCTTATATTCTTTAGAATCATATAAAGAGCATTTACTTTATGATTTTAGTGTTGAAGTTGGAGATACAATCAGATATTCTAATTCAGAAATTAGTGTAATTAAAAGTAAATCTATAATAAACGGAGTAGTCCATTTATCTGTTAATAATAGCACAACTTTTGACAGAAGAGATATAAATACTATTAATGAAATAAGTGGTAGTTCAGGGGGCTTATTTGCACCTTACTATAGTTTTTTAAAATACAGGCAGTGTTTTATACCAGACTATAAATTACCACATGATTGCATAGTTTGTAATGAAAATATAGGTGATATATGTCAGAATTCTTCGACTTCAAACAATGAGACATCAGAAGGTATTGAAGTTATCCCAAACCCAAACTATGGGACCTTTGGAGTTTATTCGTTAAGGGACTTATATGCTATACGTATATATAATTGGCAAGGTGAGCTGGTATATGAAGAAATCAATATTAATCAAAGAGAAAAGCAATTAGAATTAATTTTGAATCCTGGAATATATATTGTTCATGTAACTGAAGGACAAAATATTAAGATTATACTAATGTCAATATTCTAAAATACGATCTCTAACACTTAACATGTCGGAATGCAGCCATCCGCGCTGAATCGCTTGATGTCTTATCGCACTCCGCATGTTAACGGAACGTTACCATCAATTTGAAATGAAATTAGTAGTCATAATATTATTGTTACCTGTTTTCTTGTATTCTCAAGATTTTCAATCAGACTTTTATAAGTACTGTGAGGTTGAGGACACATTAAAGCAGCTTGAGACATTAAATGATTGGCAGGATTCAAATCCAGAAGATCCAGAATTATATGTAGCATGGTTTAATTACTATTTCAATGCTGCTAGGGAAGAAGTTATTTTAATGAAGGATGAGCCTAGTGACGGTGAGAGTATTGTAGTCAAAGACAGTTTAGGGGAACCAATCAGTTATTTAACTAGTCAGATAGTGTATGACAAGCACATGATTAAAAATGCTCTTTCAACAATTGATATAGCAATTGAGAAATTTCCAAATAGGTTAGATATGCGATTTGGAAAAATCTATGTTTTAGGACTTACAGAAGATTGGATTAGCTTTAAAAATGAGATTATCAAATCTATCCATTTTTCAAAAGAGATTAATAATGAATGGCTATGGTCTAACAATGAAACTGTAAGTGAAGGTGAGGAAGTTTTTTTAAATGGAATACAAGATTATCAGTATCAGCTCCATGAAACTTCTAACGAAAGCATTTTTATGTATGTAGAGGACATAGCAAATGAAATACTTAAATATTATCCAAGTCATATTGAGAGTATATCAGGGCTAGGGGCAGTTTATCTTGTAAAAGGTGATTATGATTTGGGGATTGCCAAGTTTAATGAAGCATTAAGTATAAATCCTAGTGACGTCATTGTGTTATTAAACTTAGCAAAGGGATACGAATTAATTGAGGACTTTGAAAGAGCAAAAAGTACATATGCAAGAGTGGTTGATATAGGAGAGCCAAATTATGTTGACTTTGCGAAAGGGAAAATAAAAGAACTTGAAAATTACTGATGCTAACACTTGATACACGGAATGCAGTCATCTGCGCAATCTCCTTCGCAGGAGCTTCGGAGATTAACAACGCTTGATGCCTTTTGCACTCCGCATATCAACGGAACGTTATGCACAAGCAAGAAATAAAACACAGTAAATGAACACAAGTACTTATGAAAACATAAAATATAGAAAACTTAAGCCAGAAGAATCAGAGAAATACAGATTGTTAAGGTTAGAAAGCCTTCAAAAATATCCCAATAGTTTTGGTTCTAAATATGAAGATGAAAGGGAAAAGACGAAACTCGCATTTGAGAATTACATCGAAGAATCAAATCCAGAATGTATAATTGTTGGAGCTTTAAAAAATGACAAATTAATAGGAATCTGTGGATTCTATCGACATCAAGATCAGCGTAAAAAACACAGAGGTGAAATAATTCAAATGTACGTTCAACAGGAATATCAAGGAAATAATGTAGGATATGATTTGTTAAAAGCGACTGTTTCTATTGCATTCGAATTAAAAAATATAGAACAAATTGAACTTGAAGTAATGACCGACAATAAAGCCGCAAATAGAATTTATGAAAAAGTAGGATTTAAAGAATGTGGAATACAACAAAAATTCTACAAGAAAGACGGTAACTATTTTAACCAAAGATTAATGATTTTATGTCGGGATGATAGTTATTCAACTAAATAGAAAGCCAGTGCATAACATCGAAGGATGACCCCACCTCAGGCAACACAAGAATTACCATAGAATAAATAAAAGGCTTATCTTGAAAGGTGAGCGGATGTCACTTGCCTGAGGCGACGCTGCACTTTGTCGCTACAGCGCGACTGCTCCCGAAGAAAATCGGGATTGCTGGCATCTCCGCGAGACGTTGTATGCAATTAAAAGAATATCTTATTTATAAGTTCGTTTTATATTAAAACAAGATGAAAATATTCATTCTCATATTGATAGTTTTCCAACTCTTTTCATGTAGTAATATTGATTCACAGATTAATATTGATTTTACAAATGAATATTTAATTGTGCATGAACGAAGCGAGGATGAAAATGATAATATTTTTCATAATAAAATGAATTTCTTTCCCGATGGTACTTATAAACGAGAAGAAAATGTGCAACACTATATATTTGAAAATAATAAGAGAACAAGAGTGTTTTTAAAGATCACAGATATGAGAGGTAAATGGGAGCTAGTAGGTGATGAAGTATTTCTTCAAGATAAAAGAGTTGTTGATTTTTATTGTTACGATAGCAATGGAGGGATAGTAAATTGTGGTATTTCGAAGGATGAAATTATTTTCGGTACTGCGGAATTCATTCATAAAGGTTCAGCACAATTTAGAGATGATAATATCCTAATATATAAGGTAATTAAGTAACTGCATACAACACTTGATACACGGAATGCAGCCATCTGCGCAATCTCCTTCGCGGGAGCTTCGGAGATTAACAACGCTTGATGCCTTTTGCACTCCGCATATCAACGGAACGTTAGGCATAATTAAAGAGCGAATAATGAACAACATTACAACGAAAGCATCATTCACATACGTAATTTGGACAATTATTTTCTGGATTTGTACAATGTATGTTGACAACCAAATGACATTCATTGAGATTACAGATAAGCCATCAAATAGTCCACCATGGTATTTCATTCTTAATGATCTTAGAGAAAGTTTTGCAGCTATAATTGGATTCACTTTAAGCCTTGCAGTTATATTCCTTTATTACAGAAAAAAAGATTCACATTCCCTTACTTTAATATTCTTCTCTCTCATATGGTACGGCCATAATATAGGAAATGGAATTTCAATTTTGTTAAACACAAAAAATGTTTTTAATAAAGATTTAGCAACAACAATATGGTCTACACATGATCAATACTTAAATAGCGCTTGGAACAGCTACATATTTTATCTCTTACTATTCTTACTAAGTATTCTTTTTATATATCTCAATAAACAATTGAAAAAAAATATGCCTAACAGCGGAGAATAACCCCACCTCAGGAAGTGTCGATAACTCATTGGTGAAATACAAAAATAAACATTATCTTGGAAACAAAGCGGACTAGTGTGCCTGAGGCGACGCTGCACTTTGTCGCTACAGCGCGACTGCTCCCGAAGAAAATCGGGATTGCTGGGCATCTCCGCGAGACGTTAGATGTAAGCAATAAATAATTCAATGAAAAATCAGATTATTTTCCTAATACTTCTTTCTTTGTGCGCTTATTCGTGTTGCGAAGATGATGAGTATTTGGGAAAGCTATTCATACATGAAGAATCGAAGAAAATGCTTCCAAATGTACTCGATGAAAGTGAGTTTATTTTCAATGATAGCTTACCTCTAATTCTTGCGAAAATTATAGTATTTGATACGACAAGTACGGCAGAAGCAAATCGATTAAGTGATTGTGGACTGCTTAACTATGTGAATGAATATTATGAGTCGGAAAGAATAATTTACAAATCGATTAGCAAAGATTCTAGCATTTCCTTATTAATAAGTTTAGATAGCAGATTAGAATATACAAATGAGCTTGGTAATACTGATACATTAGTTCCACAATCTGAATTTAATATTTATGATCACTTAAGCATTGAATTTAATTCTGATGATATTGATTCTTATTTCGGTATAAATTTGCATGATCACCAAAACATGGTAAACTTATATCCTTCAAAATTCGAAATTATTAACGACACAATGATTGGAGCTAATAGTTACAATCAAATTTTCAAAGCAAAATCACTTGGTGACACTTTATATTATAGTAGTGACTTAGGTGTGATTCAAATAAAACAATTTGATGGTGGCAAAGTAACACGAATTAAGTAGCCTACATCTAACATCCGATAGCCTTCATCCTCCTTCATCGGACGATTGGCTATCGGCGAGACGTTAGCTTTAATTTAAATGAAATCAAGAGCAGAACACAACTTTTTTACGGCTTCCGGAATATGGTATTTGTTAACCGTATTTTGGGGTTTTGCTCCTTCCTTTTACCTATCGAATTATTTTGAAAATCCTGAACCTTTACCTAAACATCTTATAATTCATGGAGTTGTTTTTACAATTTGGACCCTCTTGTATGTAGTTCAGGTTTTCTTAATTCGATACAAAAATTTTCGAGTCCATCAAGTACTTGGGATTTTCGGATTGTGCATTTTGATTTTAATGATTCCAACTGGAATTTTCCCATCAATTTATAAAGTTTATGCTGGTACAACCACGATTGATGCAGCCGGACACAATGTTTTTAGGCTGACTTCAGGTTATATTCTATTTGCTTTAGCCTTTATCAATAGAAAAAAAGCTTTTCTTCATAAGCGACTGATGTTGGGAGGGATGGTTATGATGATGAGTGCTGCTATATTTCGAATATCGTTTGATTTTAATATGCAGGACAGTCAAATATTCAATAAAGGTCTTCAAGTGTTACCCGCCATTATGTTATTTACATTTGATTTGGTTCGGTACAAAAAGGTAGTTCTTGTTGACCTAATATCGGTAGTCGTAGTATTTGGTATTTATTTCTTTGCTGACTATTTCTGGTTGTCAAACTTTGGAGATGTATTTATGAACTTCTTGATTTCGATATTTGTAAATCCTTTCTTATAAATGAAAAATAAAAAACTAAAGCTGACAGCGGAGAATGACTCCACCTCAGGCAACACAAGAATTACTAAAGAATAATAAAAAGGCTTATCTTGAAAGTTAAGCGGATGTCAC
The DNA here is from genome assembly GCA_965230345.1 of Saprospiraceae bacterium. GTDB lineage: Bacteria > Bacteroidota > Bacteroidia > Chitinophagales > Saprospiraceae > JADKBO01. Next base: position 25,403 of record CBDDKR010000003.1, on the reverse strand, counting down.
TTGCCTGAGGCGACGCTGCACTTTGTCGCTACAGCGCGACTGCTCCCGAAGAAAATCGGGATTGCTGGCATCTCCGCGAGACGTTAGCCACAAGCATAAAGATAAAGAACTGTTTATCAAAAGTTTTATTAATGAGAATTGGAATTTTCCAAGACATACATGGAAATCTGCCTGCATTAGAGAAAGGAATTAAAATCTTTAGAGAAAGAGGCTGTGATAAAATATACCATGTTGGAGATTTAATAGGAATAGGACCATATCCAAGAGAGTGTATAGAACTTTGTTATTCTATCGAAGAAATGGAATTTATCATGGGGAACCATGATTATTGGTATGCATTCGGATTGCCTAATCCAATTCCAAAATGGATGAGTATGGAAGAGGTGAATCATCAGAATTGGACGCACAAAAAGATAGGTAAAGGATTCGTAAATAATGTAAAGGAGTGGAAATTTTCGATTAATATTTCAATTAGAAACAAAAGGATTACTTTTCAACATTATGGGCTGAATAAAAATCAAAACTGGTTTAAGCCAATAATTAAAAATCCAAGCGAACCAACTTTAGACAAAATGTTTGAAGGGGTAGAATCAGATATAATATTTTATGGGCATCAACATCAGCCAAGTGATATTGAGGGAAGAAAATGTAGGTATGTCAATTTGGGCTCAGCAGGTTGTAATAATAAACCAGAAGTGAGAATTGGAATCTTAGAAATATCGAACGACAGTTTGAATTTAGAGAAGACATCAATTTTATATGAAGACAATGGACTAATGGAGGAGTTTGAAAAGAGGAATGTACCTGCAAGAGAATTCATAACAAATGTTTTCATAACAAGAAAATGAAAGCCTGTGGCTAACAAAGCATACAACGGTCATGCCCAGCAAAAACTGGGCACGCCGTGTATGCAAGCCGTTAGTGTGCAATAATCTAATTACTACGTGAAGAGATATTATCTTATCATATTACTAAACTTTATTTCAAGTGACAATTGGAGCCAATTGCATCCAATCATAGAAGCAGATTATACATTTTGTTATTTCTGTTCAAACGACCATGTAGTAGATAAGGTTTGGCGATTCAGAGATGAAATCTATACAAAGCTCAGGACAGAAAATTACGACTATGAATTGTTCCGATTATCAGACACAGTTTTTCAAGTCAGGAAGTATAATGGTAATATGATAATTGAAGAAGGAAAGCTATTACTCAAAAGAGATAATATAATAGACTCTGATACGGTTTCATGTTATCATTGTGTGCCTGGAGATGATATAAATGGATATGTATTTGTGAATCAATTCGTCAGGCCCATTAAATACGAGAAATGGAAAATTTATAACCAAAATTTTACAGCATCAGGGAAGTATGATACTGATAATAGAAAGATAGATACATGGTCATATGAATATCAGGATTCAACTATATTTTACAATCATGATAGCAAAGAGTTTTATTACTACACACCTAATTCGGAATTGGTAATTAAAAACCTAAACTTACTATTTAATAAATTCTATGTTTCATGTGGATATTTTGGACCCAAGCATGGATTAAAATCTTACTTAAATAGTCTTAACGGGAGGTTTTCAATAAAGTTAGAACAGAAAAGACCTGAAAAAGAAAGAAAATCATACTTAGAATTTCACTTCCTTCAAGACTATAGATTGACAATGAAATTGTATTTTGAAAATGAAATAAAGCTTGAGGAGTATTTAACTTGGAATATTAACCAAAATGGTGAAATAACAATTATTCATCCAGCTATTGAAGATCAATCATATATGTTTTGGACTTTAGGAAAAGAACGTATATCAATAAGAAGTATTGACAAAAAGTAATCGCACACTAACATTTAACATGTCGGAATGCAGCCATCTATGCAATCTCCTTCGCGGGAGCTTCGGAGATTAACAACGCTTGATGCCTATTGCACTCCGCATGTTAACGGAACGTTATGCTACATAAATTAATAAAATGACTGAGCCAAAGAAGAATAACACTTTCATTGTATTTTCAATAATTTTTATATTTTTTTCTTGTTTTAGTTGGATAAACAAATGCAATTCAGATAAGCAAGATTCTCTTCAAGCAAAGATTAATAACCCCTATTATATTCCAGATAATATTTTATCGGAATACAAGGATATTTCAAAATCTGAATACCCAGCTAAGCATGATTCAATCGTGCAAATATGGGATATAGTTAGAAGTAGCAGTGCTGATCCTCTTGATAAGATTAAACTCGTTTCTTCAGATTATAAAAGGAGGTTTAGAGGTTTGTTAAGGAATGCCCTCACATTACCATTTGAAGAATTTCGACTCCTTCAAATTCAATACAGAATGGATGTATTAAAATTTCGGCAATCATTATTACAAATATTTACTAGAGAAGAGATTAATAATAAAAGCTATGATGATATATTACCAGAGTTCTTTTATGTTGAATTGGGAGCCTTTAGTATTAAATCCAAGATTAATAAGGTGAAATTTGAATCTGAAAGTTTAGCCTATGGGTTATTCAAGGTGTATGGTAATTTTAAAAGCGTGGAGTTTGTTCGAGAAGCTGATTCTTGGAAGGTGAATATGTTTCGTGAAGATCCTGCGTTCGATGGTTCTAGACAAGATCTGATCAATCAGAGGATAAAAGAATTTGGTTCAGAAGATAAATACTTTGAATTCCTTATGGAGGATAATCAAGAACTAAAATTTCCGTTACAAACGAATTAGATACGTAGCATAACATCGAAGGATGACCCCACCTCAGGCAACACAAGAATTACAAAAGAATAAATAAAAGACTTATCTTGAAAGTTGAGCGGATGTCACTTGCCTGAGGCGACGCTGCACTTTGTCGCTACAGCGCGACTGCTCCCGAAGAAAATCGGGATTGCTGGGCATCTCCGCGAGACGTTAGCATCAATCTGGAATAAATATGAGAATTTATAGTATTGTATTAATTATTGGACTGATAAACTGTAATAGTAATGAAAGTTCTATTGAGGGCTCAAATTGGCAAATACCAAATACTGATTTTTCGATAAAAATAGATTCTGCTTTGAATGCTTCAACACATGGAGGAAATATTGAACGAAAGTATCAATTTGAGCAAATCACGAAAGATTGTCTTATCTATAAATCAAAATATAAGGACTCAATTGTGACAGGTGGATATTTTAGATTAATAAATGCTAATGAAGCAATTTTTTGCGATTTTAAAATCCATCCAAACAGAAGTGGTACTGTGGATTGGTTCACCTACTTAAATAAAGAACACACCCAAAAAACGAATAACACAGATTTCAATACGACAAAGATTATATTACCACATAAGAAAGGAAGATATGTGCTTGAATTTTTAGGAGAAGGAATTAATAATACACGAGCTCAAGATAGACTCTATAAGTTTAAGAGTAAACAACTGAAAGTGGAATCAAGTCCACACGCAAAGGAATTGACAAAAAACAAATATGAATTTTATTTTGAAAATTCAGATAAGCAAATTCCGCAAATTGACCTTAACTTGAATTATGATTCAATTCTTCATATAAATCCAGACAGTATTTTTGTATTGAAAATGGAGATGAATACTTTTTCCCACCACAAAATATATGAATACGATACAATAAGAGTTAGAAAGGATGCTGAATATTTTTTTGTAGGTAAATTGAATAAGATCATAAATAATGAATTTTTTGATTATTACTAAGAAATAGACAGATGCTAACACTTAACATGTCGGAATGCAGCCATCTACGCGTAATCGCTTGATGTCTTGTCGCACTCCGCATGTTAACGGAACGTTAGTCATTATTTTAACTAATGAAATGAATGATCTAAAACTTCCATATAGATTATTATTATTATTATTATTATTTGTGCAATTAATAGCGGCTAATTACACACTCGCCCAAGACTATAGTCAGCAGATAGTAGGTAAATGGGAACTGATTGAAGAGAATAATCCAAAAGGTCACTTTTGTATTTTCTGTAATTCGATAAATCCAGGAGCAATTATAAAGTTTAATGAAGACAAATCTTTAACAGTAAAGAGAAGTAAACATTCTTTGTCTGTATGTTCTGATAAGAAAGGATATCAAATTTTCGATTCCATAATTTCGATTACTGATTTTGACCAAATTTATCAATGGAACATTGCATTAAATAAAGATACCTTAATAATATCTTCTCCTGATCCAGATTATTATAAAGATTATGGCGAGTTATTAGACATATCTGAAAAAGATTTAGAATCGCTTAAACGATATGGTGAGTATTATAAATTAGTAAAATTGAAATAACAATGACTAACATCGAAGGATGACCCACCTCAGGCAACACAAGAATTACTAAAGAATAATAAAAAGGCTTATCTTGTAAGTTGAGCGGATGTCACTTGCCTGAGGTGACGCTGCACTTTGTCGCTACAGCGCGACTGCTCCCGAAGAAAATCGGGATTGCTGGGCATCTCCGCGAGACGTTGTGTGTAATTAAACCCAACCAAAAAGTATACGACATTCGAAAATCTGTATAAGAAGTGTAACCTACTTCCATCCGACCTTTGACTTATAATTTTTCAACAAAAAAAAATAGGCGAAAATGGAAACAAATCAATTTGGTAAAAAAGGATGGACACCTGATAGAATCGGTAATCTGAACGGCAAAGTGTTCGTTGTAACGGGAACTACAAGCGGAACAGGTTTTGAAGCAACAAAAATTTTACTTTCAAAAGGTGCTAAAGTGGTTATGCTCAATAGAAACTCCAAAAAAGCAGAAGGCACCATTTCAATATTGAAACAAGATTTGGGTAACGACATTGATGTAAATAACATTCAAATGGACTTATCCAAGCAAGTCTCTGTAAAAAAGGCAGCTGAAGAAGTTCTAAAAACAGTTCCTCAAATAGATGCTCTTATTTGTAATGCAGCAATTGCCCAAGTGCCAAAACAGACATTAACTGCTGACGGTTGGGAAAGTCAAATGGGAACGAATTATTACGGAAATTGGACTTTACAAGCGTTGTTGTTCCCACTTATTGAAAAGTCCAAAGGACGAATTGTAACAGTTGGAAGCATGGGTTATGATATGGGTATCAAAACCATAAAATTTGATGACTTGAATTGGGATAAAGACTACACCCCTAATAATGCTTACAGCCAAAGTAAACTTGCACAGATAATGTCAATGTATGAATTGCAAGACAGATTGAAAGAAGCAGGAAGAACAGATGTTAAAGCCTATGCATGTCATCCCGGTTCTTCAAGAACCAACTTGATAAATACAAGTGGTAGTTTTATGATGAAACTCATCTTTAATCTGATGAAATTATCTCCTCTAACACAATCTGCCGAGAGAGGTGCGTTTCCGCAATTAATGTGTGCCACTGAGCCAAATCTTGAACAAAAAGGTTTTTATGGTCCAACAGGAAGAAGCAATTGGGTAGGTCCAGTTGGAGCACACAAAATAGAGCCACACGCTAAAGATAAAGCAGTAGCTACAAGACTGTGGGAGCTTTCGGAAAATGAAACAGGAGTAAAATGGAATATTTAAATTAGTGAAATGAAACACTTCAAAACCTTATCATCCTATTTAGAGTATTTGGAGTTGCCTCGTCCAGAGCATCCAATGTTGAGCGTTTTCAATTCAAAAGGCGATGGCTACCTGCCTTGTCCAAAAGAAAGTTCACCACCAATTACCAATGACTGTTATACCATTAGTTTTAAAAAGTTTGTTGAGGGTAATTTATACTACGGTCGCACCCAATATGATTTTACCAATGGTGCATTATTTTTTATTTCACCAAGACAAGTCTTGCAATGGGAGAACAGCGTAATTTTTGAACAAAAGGGGTTTTCAATAAACTTTCACAAGGATTTTCTAAAGGGAACGGAATTAGCACAACGCATAAAAAAATATGGTTTCTTCTCATATTCCGTAAATGAAGCTTTGCACCTTTCGCCTAAAGAAGAAAGACAAATAGAGTCCATTGTAGAAAATATTGAAATTGAATATCAAAACAATCAAGACGAGTTTAGTAAAGACATCATCATTTCTCAATTGGACACCTTGCTCAAATATGCCAATCGTTTTTATGAAAGACAGTTTTTAAATCGAAAAGAATTATCCAATAATTTGTTGGAGCAGTTTAATCATTATTTGGACTCATATTTTGAATCGGGAAAACTACAAGAAAATGGCATTCCGAACATAGAGCAGATAGCAAACGAATTGTCAGTTTCACAACGATATTTAAGCGATACGCTTAAAAAAGAAACAGGCAAGACCACAACCGAACATCTACACTTGCATCTAATCGATGAAGCAAAAAATATTTTACTGCAACCTAATAAAACTATTTCAGAAGTGGCTTACGAATTAGGGTTTGAATATCCGCCCTATTTTTCGAGACTATTCAAAAAGAAAGAAGGAATAAGTCCAACTGAATACAGAGAAAAATATAAACTCAACTAAAATGGAACTATTAAAATTAGCTACAGAATGGGCAAAAGCCGAAGTATTCTCAACACGTTTTTTCATCTTATTTGCAATTGGATTTTTAATCGCAAGTGTTGGGTTTTGGCAATTAGGAAAAACAGATTTAGCAAAGGCTTATATCATTCCGACTTTGGTAGCAGGTATTTTACTTCTAATTATTGGCAGTGGTCTTAACTACACAAACATTCAAAGAGTTAGACAATTTGAAAAGGACTTTAATACCGATGCTTCTACATTTTACCAATCCGAAATAGAACGTTCTGAAGGCACTTTAAAGGAATATACAATTGTATTTAAAGTAATTCCAATTTTAATTATCATAGCAGCATTATTAATACTGTTGGTTAACACACCAACTTGGAGAGCAATTAGTATTACAGCCATTGCAATGTTAACAGTCATTCTGTTAGTTGACGGAACGGCACATTCAAGAATTGAAAGCTATCACAAGGAATTGAAGTTAGTGGATATAGAAAAGGAAAAATAACTACACACAACAAGGTATAAAGCAATAGCGGTTTGGGTGTAAACTCAAGCCGTTTTTGTATATAAATAAGTATCTTGTAGTCCGAAAAATTAGAGCATTCTATCCGCTAATGCTTTTAAACTAAACATTGTGGGTTATTAGGATAAATGTGGCATTCCTTTTCGGGATTCAACAAAACTTTTTAAGCTTTGTGTGACAAACCTTTCCCAAGCAGGCCAACATATTTCATAGCAATTTAATTCTGGAACAAGCCCGTTATGAGTAAAATTTAAAATTGTTTCATTCTGACTTTTCTCTTCCAGATCCCATTCCACTTTTGTTCCAATCCATTCCTTTTCAATTCCATCATAACCTGTATGAATATGCTTTGCATCTATACATTGCCAAACAATTTTCGAATTCGGTTCAAATTCTGAAATTTTAAATTTCCAAAAAGTTTTATCAAAACTTGTGGTAAACTCATCACCTGATTTTGAAACAGCAGAATTAGTATTACCCCACCACTCTTGAACTGACTGGGTTATTGCATTAAATACAGCTTCTGAACTAGCTTCAATTGATACACTTGTAGTATAAGACATAAATTCTATTTTTTAAATTGGTACTTGTATATTGCAAGCACAAAAATACAAAAGAACTTTTACTATGCAAGTACTTTTAGTAACTTTGAAAAATGGAAGAACAAAAAAGAAGGTCAGATTGCCCGATAGCATTATCTCTGGACATTTTTGGAGATAAATGGACTCTGCTAATTCTTCGAGATTTCATTTTTTTTGACAATCGGCATTTCAACCAATTGGTTAGTATAGAAAGTATATCAACAAATATTCTGACTGATAGACTTAATAGACTTTTAGCGAACGGAATTATTAATAAGGAAATCGATTCTAGTAATAGGTCTGCATATGTATATTCATTGACAAACAAAGGTCTTGACCTTGTTCCAATCGTTATGGACATATATCGATGGGGTGCTAATTATACAGAAAAGAATAATGCGGAAAAGGACTTCAAAAAGAAGATCGATTCTGATTATGATAAAACGGTTGAAGAAATAAAAAATAGATTAATAACTACCCACAACATTGTATAAAATGCATTTAAATGCATTTTATACTCACCGTTGGCTGCAAGCTAAAATCCTATATCAAAATTGAACAACTGAAATAGATGAAGGATGCGAAATAGATCAATATTGAAGATATTTTTCATTATTATCTTAAGTTTCACAACAGTTTTCCTACAAGGACAATCAGATATTGTCAAAGGAAGATTATTCGTATTGCCTGGAGACATGAACTTATTTTCAATTGGAGTAGGCTATGAACGGGTAACTTCAAAAAATCATTCATTCCAAATTTTGCTCAACAGATATGGGTATGACTTACGAGGAACCGATGGAGACTCTAAAAAGATAACTACATTGGTTCCAGAGTATAGAATTTATTTATTGACGGATGAATTAAGGAATTTAGATAATTCATTGTTCATTGGTTTTTTTAATGAATTTTCATTCTCAAAGCTAACTCCATCTGGGTTTGATGTCGAAGACGAATCTGATTTCCTTCTCGAGGAAAATGACATCATGATTAATCCTGGAGTGTTGGTAGGAAAGAAATATATTTTATCTACTTCATTGAGTTTAGAAGTTTATTTCGGAATAAAGTATAGAATTATAAATAGGAAGTCAGAATACCTTGAAGACGATATAAGAATAGTTAGAGAGACAAATTTTTCTGATAAGGGATTTAGGGGAGGAATTAATATAAGTTATAAATGGCCAGCAGCCAACAGCGGAGAATAACCCCACCTCAGGAAGTGTCTATAACTCATTGGTAGAATGCTAAAATAAATCTTATCTTGAAAATAAAGCGGACTGGTGTGCCTGAGGCGGGCATCTCCGCGAGACGTTGGCAAGCATAATACAGAATGGAAATAAATTTAGCACTTACCGGAATTGGAATCTCTTATGGAATCAATTTCATTCTGTTGTATACGAGAAAACAAAAATGGAATTCGAATCAATTCAGATGGATTCTTACAAGTGTTTTCTTAATAATAGGTATTTCTGGATTAATTGAAGTTGTAAACATAAATGATAAAGATTTTCATTTTTTTTCTTGGTGTTTGATAACTCCATTTATCTATAACATACTTGATAGAAGTTTTAAGAGAATTAGCATAAAAAAGTATAATAGAGATTTCTATCTGTGGTTAAGTGGTTCCCTTGAAATAGATGATTCCTTTTTTGGAAAGAATCCTCACGTCAGTGGTTTAGATATATTTTTCTCTATGGTTCTACTGTTTGCAATTATCTTTTTACCAGCGATAGGAAAATTAATACGACTTGCCAACATCGGAGGATGACTCCACCTCTGGAAGTGTCTATAACTCATTGGGGGAATACTAAAATAAATCTTATCTTGAAAACAAAGCGGACTAGTATGCCTCCGGCGAACATCTCCACGAGACGATAACGAAAATATTTGCATCATAACACTATTAAATTCTTGTCTTTCTAAGAGGAAAAAAATATGGATGAAATTGACAAAATTTTAAATGTCCAATTAGAAAACGATAAAACACCTTCCGTGTCTTATTTATTCTTTGATGAAGATCATATACTTCATTCATATCAAAAAGGGCAAGCAGATATCCTGAATCAAAAAAGACTAACTGAGAGTACGACATACTGCGGGTTTTCTGTGACAAAAACATTTACTGCATTGGCCATCTTGCAATTAGTAGAGCAAGGAAAAATTTCTTTGGATGACAAGGCAAAAGACTATGTTGAATTTCCTTATTCCGATGCTATCACAATCAAACAATTGCTATCTCATTCGGCCGGAATTCCAAATCCACTTCCGTTGAAATGGATACATTCCAATGAGGAACGTCAAAGTTTTAATAGAAATGAGTTCTTCCAGAATATCTTTAAGAAGAACAATAAGGAAAAATTTGCGCCCAATGACAAGTTCAGCTATTCCAATCTTGGTTACGTTCTACTTGGACAAATCATTGAAAACCTATCCGGATTATCCTATGAAGAATACATCCAAAAACATATTATAAGTCCACTTGATATTGACGAAAAAGAGCTTGGGTTTGACATTTTAGATAGATCCAACCATGCTAAGGGATATCAGAAAAGAGGAACTATCATGAATTTTATATTGGGATTCTTGATGGACAAGTCAAAATTTGTCAATCAGAAAGAAGGCAAATGGAATTCATTCCATGATATGTACTTGAACGGACCTGCTCATGGAGGACTTATTGGAAAGCCAACAAGCTTCATGAGATACATCCAAGAGCTGTTGAAGGATGATTGTGCTCTTATTTCAGATGATTACAAACAGCTTCTATTCACTGAAAATTTGACAAATTCAGGTAAAGAAACAGGCATGTGTTTGTCATGGTTTAAGGGAGATTTGAGTGGCCATACATACTACTGTCATGCAGGAGGCGGTGGTGGTTATTATTGTGAGATAAGAATCTATCCTTCCTTGAAAAAGGGTAGTGTTATATTCTTTAATCGAACAGGAATGTCAGACAAGAGATTCTTAGATAAATTGGACAAATATTTTATAAACTGAATAATGCCAGCAGGTGACAATATGATAGTATCGAAATTAAGGACGGATACTAACTAAGAGTTGCTGTTATAAGCTATAAAACACCTTTATCAATAAGTTCACTCTTCAATTCTGAGTGATCTTTCCAAAAAGTGTCTTCAATATCGTTCATTATGGCTTCGAATTCAGGCTTGCCTTTGAGCGACTTCAACAAAGGGTCATCGCGCATGAGTAAAAACCAGTATTGTATGTTGTTCAGTTTAGAAAATTCTTGCAATTGCTCAATCGCTTCTGCATCCTCTCCTAAATAAGCATGCTTAAAGGCGATTGTGGCGTTGCGATAAGGAGACTGTAGATATTCAGCATAAGCTGCGTAATCGGCAAACAACGAATCTGCCTTTTGCTTCCGGCCCTTTAATTGAAAGACTCTAGCAATCTTCACGTTTTCTTCTATATATGAATTAAGATTATTGACTTCTCTTATTCTTACAAACTTATCATAGTAATAATAGGAGCTATCATACTTTTCCTGACCGTAATAGATCTTAGCTAGATCTTGAAGGATATCTATCCGACTTGTGTCCTTTTCCCATAATTCGGTTAACTGCCTTTGAGCACGAAGCCAATTTTTATCTTTAGCAAAACCTACAAATATCTTTAAGTGCGGAGAAAAATAATTGTTGGCATCAAAGTCCAAGGAGAGATTCACATACTTTAATGCTTCTTCAAAAAAGCCGGCTTGCACTAATGCATTGCTTAATTGAAGGTATCCATAAGAAAGACTTGTTGAGTCGCCGCCATTGGCATCTAATTGAACGCCTCGCAAAGCGTTGATTAGATACTTCTTCGTATTGGGTTCGTAATAGGCATAAAAATCTGCTAACATACGATAGGCTAGAGCAGAATTGGGATTATACTCCACCGCTTTGTTTAAGTGTGGTAGAGCCAAACTGTATTCTTTGTTTTCGATATAATAGAGTGCTTTCGAAACCAAGCAAATATCTGATTTTGAATCATACAGCAAGGCTTGGTCGGAATATCGACTTATTTCTTTGGTAAACTGTTTCTCCTTTTGAAAGCGATCCAGTAAATAATACGATATAGCAATATTGGCATAGGCTATTGCAAACTGCTCATCCTCTTCGATGGCCTTTTTGAATAAAATAATCGCCTTATTCAATCCATCTGGGGTACGACTATAATATGGATCTAATGCTTGTAAATAATAATCATACGCCACCAGGTTATCAGTTGGCCTTTTCTGAATATTGTTTAGCTCTTGTGGAGTAACAAAAGCTTTTATAGCAATGGATATCTCTTGCGCAATGTCGTTCTGAAGTTCGAATATGTCCTCATACTTTCGTTTGTATTGTTCCGACCATATGGGTTTATCGTTGACGGCCTCTATCAGCTGAATATTCAATAGAACCATTTCTCCTACCTTCTGACCACTTCCTTCTACCAAATAATTTACATTCAACTCTTCAGCAATCTCCGGCGCACTCTTTTGACTTTGACGATATTTTTCAGAAGTGGTTCTGCTGATTACTTTCAGGTCATTTATTTTCTGCAATTTACTTAAGGTGGATTCCATTAAGCCATTCACAAAATAAACATTCGAAGAATCGCTGCTTTCATTCTTAAACGGCAATACTGCAATTGATTTATCAAGATCAGCCGTGCTGGGCTTAAAGGAATTGATGTAGTAGATTCCAAGGCAAGCCATGATAATAGCTATACCCAGCACTATCCAATTCCATGATGGAAAACCACCAGATTTGGTCTCTTTCGGGATTTCCATTTCTTCAATGGTTCCGAGCAGGTGATTTGAAACGGCATAAACTTCGATAGGCCGAGACACGTTCTTGAGATTGTGTATTCCTCTAGATGCAGTAATAAATTCTGCCTGATTTTTAATTTCATCATATACCTTGTCAGAAACGTAAACAGTACCTACTTCTGCCAATGATTCCACCCGAGCCGCTATATTCACACCATCACCAATAATCTCTTCATTGGTGGCAATAATGTCACCGGAATGAATACCTATCCGAATTGGAATTTGTGGCTCGTTTTTGGTAAATGACACTTGCATTTCCAATGCACAATGCACCGCATCAATAGCACTTGGGAAGGTGCTTAAAGTGCCATCTCCAAAATATTGTAGAATTCTTCCTTTGTATTTCTTGGTAGTGCTATCAAAAACCTGCCTGTGATGTTCGCGGTACTCAATGGCTTTTTGCTCATCTTGCTGCATTAATGAAGTATAACCAACGATATCCGTAAACATAATAGCAACCAACTGTCGTTGTCTGGTGCCAGAATCTCCGGTGTTGCCTTTAGCATTTGATTGTTTACCCACTTCTCCTGGTGGATAGCCATAATACTCTCTAAAGCATTTGGTAAAATATGAGGTACTCGCAAAACCTACCTGAAATGCAACTTCAGAAATAGATAAAGATGTCTCTCCCAAAATTTCCATGGCTTTCTTTAACCTTACCTGCCGGATAAATTGACTGGCAGAGACTCTTGTGCTTTTCTTGATTTTTCTTAACAAATTAGAGCGACTCATGTGCATCGCTTCAGCCAATTCTGAGACGCCAAAATTTTCATTTTCTACATGCGCTAAGATGAGTGCCTCAGCTTCTTCAATAAATGATTTTGGAGATAAATTTGGGTCCAACATAAAAGAATTACTTCATCCGAAGGTAATTAAAAACTTCTTTTCAAATAGCTTGAAAAATGCAATAAAATGGAGGCAAAACAGACCACTTGCGTCATAATTTATAGTGTTGCATCATAATTTTCGACCTGTCCTCAAAGCTTATAAAGTCCGCAACATAGCTGTTTCAATGCCCTATGGGCCTCACATATCTTTGAATCACATAATTCATTAGGTAATTAACAAAAATCAAATCATGAAAAATTTGAAAATGAAAAATCCAAAATCAATCTTAAGTCTATGTTTAATAGCTACGCTCTTCCTGGCTTGTACACAAAATGAAAACACAACTAAAGGAGAAGAGAAACACACAACAGTTCAAGAGCCGAAAGTTGACATACATACGGCCGTATTATATGGTAATATAGATGTGGTGGAACAACATATCAAGGCCGGCACCAACTTAAACACTAAAGAACCATTGGGAGGATCTACGCCTTTAATCTCGGCCATCACTTTTGATCATACAGAAATAGCTGAGTCTTTAATAAATGCAGGCGCTGATCTTGAAATTCAAAATAATGACGGCTCATCTCCCTTACATGTAGCAGCTTTTTTCTGTAGGGTTGAATTGGTACAGCTATTAGTAGATGCTGAGGTGGATCAAAGCAAGAAGAATAAGTTCGGCGCAACTGCCTTAGAGATCATTAGCGGTCCATTTGACGATATAAAACCCATATACGAAATGATGCAAGTTCAATTAGGTCCTTTAGGCCTGGAACTAGACCTCGACGAGCTTGAAAAGACCAGACCAGTAGTGGCTGAAATCTTGAAATAATACAATCCTAACAAACTCAAAATCTAATAATCATGAATACAGAAAGAAGATACGATATAGATTGGTTAAGAGTAATAGCCATTGGTTTGCTCATTATCTACCACATAGCCATCATTTTTCAACCATGGGCAGTATTTATTGGCTTCATGCGCAGCACTGAGTTTATGGAATCTTTGTGGTATCCTATGACTTTATTGAATGTATGGCGAATTCCTTTATTGTTCTTCGTTTCTGGTATGGGTGTCTATTTTGCCATGCAAAAGAGAAATGTCAAACAACTGCTATTGGAAAGAGGTAGAAGGATTCTGTTGCCTTACCTTTTCGGGATAGCAGCAGTAGCGCCTTTGCACTTGTTTATCTTTCAGGATTTCTACGGACTACAGTTCGAGTATCATGCTCATCCAGGACACTTGTGGTTCTTAGGAAACTTAGTCATCTATATCTTAATTCTTTTTCCGGTATTCTTCTATTTGCTGAACAAACAAGATGGAAAATTAAGAAAGCTATTGATCAAGATTTTTAGCAATCCTTTTGGACCTTTAGTTATCAGTATATTCTTTGTATTAGAAGTTCTGATCGTTAAACCACAGATATACGCACTTTATGCTCAAACATTCCATGGTTATGCCATGGGTTTTTTGGCCTTCTTCTTTGGTTTTATTCTTGTTTATGTCGGTCCTGTTTTCTGGAATACTGTTCAAAAATGGAAAGCTGTTTACCTGGGAGCTGCAGCTTTATTGTTTGCTATCCGATTGTTTATGTTCAAAACCAACGGGCCTAACTATTTAATGGCAATAGAATCGAACTTATGGATTATGAGTCTTTTGGGATATGCTTATCAATATTTGAATAGGCCAAGCAAAGCTCTGAGCTACTTGAATAAGGCAGTTTACCCCATATACATAGTACACATGTTTGTGCTTTATGGTGCAGCATGGTTAGTTCTGCCTATAGAAATACCGGTATTTCTGCAATTTATACTCATCGTTATAATTACGACAGTGGTTTGTATGGCTCTTTTCGAAATTCTTAAAAGAATTCCAATACTGAGGAATGCGTTTGGAATTAATGGAAAACTAATGACGAGACCTATAAGCTCTGAAGCTAAGCCAAATATAAGTCTAACCAATAATCACAGTAACTCTTTTGCCGTAGCTTATATAGACAATTTTAATTCTAAAATGACATTCAAAACTTCTTTAGAAAAACCGAATGAATGACACCGGACCTGATTGAGGCTGAATAAAACTTCTAACTCTTGACCAGGTCTCAAATCACAATCTAAGTCACTATCCAAAATTAAAGATGATGCCTTTCTAATATACTTAATAAACTAAGTGTAAATGAGGATCAATTATTATCAATTAAATAGAAACTTTATTATGAAACATCGAATTACAATCTTTTTATTTTTTTGCACATTCAGTGCTTTTGCTCAAGTAAACTTACAGTGGGATGAAGAACCTGAAGTTACCCATAAGTATAGGGTGAGTACAGTTTATCTCATGACTGACCTTTTCCTGGTAGACTGGAACAAGCGAACAAGCATCCAAATGATAGAATTTCATGTAAAACGCAACCTTGACAATAAGAACATCGTGGGTGTGAAGTTTGCTACCTGGAGATTATTTCAACCAATGGGTATCACATGGTGGGATGGTCTATTGGACAAAATCGATTCAGGAAGTGAGTTTTACCCTGGACATGTACGAGAGACAGGGATAGGGGTGACGTATCAACGTATGCTATGGAAGGGTTTGTTTGCTACTGTTGAAATCCTGCCGCAATTCCAACAGTATATGAATCTTGAGGGTGAGAAAATTGGGAATGGCTTTAAATTGTATAATTCTTACCACCTGGGTTATCATATTGCTTTTGGAAAGAAGAAACGTTTTTTCATAGAACCTCAGGTTCATTGTCAACATTGGATGTTTGATAACAATGCGCCAGCAGGATTCAAAGAGCTAGATGATAAATGGAGAAACTATTTCCTATTTGAACCCAACCTCTACTTTGGAGTGAAGTTCTAATCTATAGTCTGACAAGTCAGGATTTTCCATAATCCGATTGTCAGACTCTCTGTTCAAAACTATTTATAAAAGATCCGACTAAGGGAAGCTTAGAAAGATCAATTAAAACACAATTAAACTATAACAATAATGAAACGAATAATATTTATAACAGCGATCTTATGCCTATGCGGAATGGAGCTTTTTGCTCAATCCTCGATAGATGATATTAAAAAGTCTTCTTGGACTATATCCATTGTAGAAGCGCATCGTCTTGGAGAGGATTCTAAATGGAGTAATCCAGGTCTGGAGATTAAATACAATTTAAGCCTAGGTCAAAGTACCAATATGCAGATAAGAGGAGGATACATCAATATGGGCCAAAGTGATACACGAATATTTCCATTGATGATGGGAGCAAGTGTAGAAGTTATTAAGGCCAATCGATTTTCGATCAATCCATATTTAATATCAGGTCCATCACTTCTTGTTGGAAATGACTATGCAGGTATATTTGCCACTGCTGAAACAGGTATCGAATTGGCATCTAATATCAAAGGTCTTGCATTATTCATAGGCTACGGTAAGAATATGCTGTTTCATTCAGATGAGACTGATTACCTCAAAGTTGGCATGGGATATCAATTCTAATCGACTGAAAAGTAGGTTCGATGGTTTGATGCATTAAGGCCAACTGTTCAAGATTGGGTTAAAGACTGACATCTTATAGGGTAGCATAGTCCACCTCAAGAAGTGACGATAACTCATTGGGGGAATACTAAAATAAATCTTAACTTGAATACAAAGCTGGATTGGTGGACGTGAGGCGGGCATCTCCTCAAGATGTTGTAGCTAATAGAAACTAACAGAAAAAAAGTAGTAAATCTACAGCGTGTTATAATAATATTGAATACATGGCCATGGATAAAATAAAGAATAAGCCTATTGTTGTGCTGGTATTAGTCACTCTAGTCACCTTAGGAGGCATTAGTTTACTTCCTATAGATAAAGCACTTGAGTCTTTTGGGCTTCCACGATTTCATGCCGAATACCTAAGTCTTACTCTAAAGATGGGGCTCATTTTTGTGATAAGCTATGGGCTCATCACTAAATTGAATATCCAAATTACTTCAGGTCTTTCCAGGAGCTATAAGTGGCGATTCAAGTATTTAAACGTCATACCTTTTTACCTGGTGATTTTAGGAGCATTGGGTGCAATGGAATTAGACTTTCTCCAAGTTCACTTTTTAGATGTATCCTTGTTACTCCTGGCCTGTTTAACCGTTGGAATTGCAGAAGAATTTTTGTTCAGGGGCTTTTTGCAGTCGATGTTTCTAAGACGATTCGCTGACCAAGAAAATGGTCGTTATTCAGCTGTGCTGTTTCCAGCAGTAATCTTCGGATTGTTTCACCTGATCAATCTATCCAAGAACACTGATGTAATGGCTGTCATAATACAGGTGATCTTTGCTATCTTTATTGGATTCTACTTTGGGGTATTGGTATTGAAGACCAACAAGATCATACCTGTTGCCATTACCCACGGGCTGATCAATTTTTCATTTTCGCTAATAATGCTTCCCGGAATAGCTGAGGCACCGCAAACAGAAATTTCCTTAGCGCCGATTATCATTACCATACCTCTGTTTGTTATCGGTTTCCTTGTGTTGCGCAACATAAGACAAGAAAATGTGGTCGCCAAAGTCAATGAAAGTTTTAAATAAACAAACTTTAGAAATGCTTATGAATTTAAATGAAAAGCTGGAAGAGATTAAGGTGTACTTTGCACCCATAAAAATACGGGAGGTGAATGATATATGTCATACTAGTCAAAATAAAAGGTGAAGATGTTCCTTGACATAATCATAAAGATGAGGATGAATTATTCCAGGTATAGAAGAGAAGCCTGCTATTTGAGCTAGAAGGACAGGAAACCTTTACCATGTAAACCGAGGATCTGTTTATTGTTAAACATGGAGTGAACTACTGGTTAAGTGCGGATAAGGAATGTCACTTGTTACTTATCGAAAATAAGACTGCACAACAGCGGAGAATAACTCCACCTCAGGAAGTGTCTATAACTCGTTGGGGGAATACGAAAATAAATCTTATTTTGATAATAAAGCGGACTAGTGCGCCTGAGCCGGGCATCTCCGCGAGACGTGAGGCACAAGAAAAACAGGAAAACGGATAAGCTATTCAGGAATTCGAATAAGTTGAACAGACTAATTGCCAATAACTTTGTGATACTAATCATAAAAAGTAATTAAGATGTTCGGAAAACAAATTTCAGATTTAATGATCAAACCAGGGAAATCACCTGTGTTTGAGACTCCAGATAAGTATTCATTGGATTATGAAGATGTCACCTTTAAAACCTCTGATGGTGTTACCCTTTCAGCTTGGCTTGTAAAGGGAGGAACAGATAAGGTTGTCATTCAATCTCATTTTGGTGTACAATGCTCTCGATGTGGTTTTACTCAAGAAGGAAAAGGAATGATGAAAAATGCACTTTGGACAAGTGATATTCATTTCCTTGATCAAGCCAAATACTTAGTAGAAGCAGGGTATTCTGTTCTCATGTACGACATGCGTAATCATGGCGAAAGTGAACAAACAGGTTGGGTCTCTTGGGGTAAAGATGAAAGAAAAGATGTAGTAGCAGCCATAAAATTTATTACTGACCATAAAGACTATCAAAATGCAACGATCGGATTGTTGTCTATTTGCATGGGACAAGGGGCAAGTGTTTTTGCCTTTGGGTTGGAAGAGGAAATGAAATCGTTCAATAATCTAAAGACTATGATTTCAGTCCAACCACTAACTTATGACTATTTTGTTAAAGCAATGGGACTACCAAATTTTCTAATCAACTCAGGAAATAAATACAATTCGGAGAAAAGAAATATTGACCTGACTGGAGATTCATTTCTTCCTTACGCTAAGAATATATCAATACCTACTTTAGTCATTCAAAATCGAAATGACCCTATGACCAACATGGATATGGTAAAAAATTTTTATAATAATATCCAAGTGGACAAAGAAATTATGTGGTTAGATTTGGAAAAGAAAAGAGGTGCTGCTTATGCATGGTTAGGTAAGAATTCAATACCAATTGTTAGTTGGTTTGATAAATACATGAAATGAAAAAAATGATGTACATAGTTTTAGGCATATTAGCAATTCTCATAATCTTGGCTTTTACAGGAAATAAATCAGTGCATCATGAAATCATTATAAATGCTGACCCTGAAAAAGTGTGGAAAATACTCATTGAAATGGACGAATACCCGAATTGGAATCCTGTAATGGAATTAATTGAGGGGGCAGTTCAAGAAGGAAACAAAATGAAGTATAAGTTTACCCAAGATGAAAATACCACAAGTGAAATAGGAGCTACAGTGCTTCAAATAGTACCAAACAAACTTCTGAATCAAAAAGGCGGTATTCCTTTAGTCCTTACTTTTAATCATAAGTATCTGTTAGAGTCGTCAGGAAACTCAACCAAGGTTATAATCCATGAAGATTACAGAGGGATTGGAGTTAACTTTTGGAACCCTCGACCAGTAGAAGAAGCTTATACGCGACTAAATGTTGCACTGAAGAATCGAGTAGAGCAAAGCTCAAATCAAGATGATGAATGAGATTATAAGAATTAAATCAATAAATGATGTCCACCGCTTTTTAGGTTTAGAAAAGCCGAGACACCCCTTGGTGTCTGTAATACAAATTGATGATCGAATTACTAATTTTGATTACGGAGACGCTAAATACATATTCGAATTCTACCAAATAAACCTGAAACAGGGGTTTTCAGGTTCAATGAACTACGGGAGAAACTCATATGATTTCGATGAAGGCACATTGACTTTTATCAAACCAAACCAGACAATTCAGATAGAAAATCAAGATGAAATACAGGGAAGTTCAGGTTGGACTTTACTTTTTCATCCTGACCTAATTCGAAAGTCTGAGTTGGGGAAATCAATTGAAGATTACTCGTTTTTTAATTATGACTTAAATGAAGCTTTACATTTATCAGAAAATGAAAGAAATTCAATTACTAATTTGGTCATAAAAATTCAAGAAGAATATAATCAAAATATTGACAAGCATAGCCAGGAGTTAATCATTGCCAACATCGAGATGCTTCTTAAATATAGTAAGCGATACTATGATAGACAATTCTTCACAAGAACTAACCTTAACAAGGATTTACTATCTGAATTCAATAAGGTGGTTAGAGCATATTACAATTCGGATAATCCAGTCCAAAATGGAGTATTATCAGTTAAAGAATGTGCTAAGCAATTGAACCTATCTGTAAATTATTTGGGAGACCTGATTAAATCAGAAACAGGAAGGAGTGCAAAAGATCAGATTAATGATTACGTTATTGAAAAAGCCAAAAACGAGCTATTGGGAAGCAACGAAAGTGTAAGTCAAATTGCATATGGATTGGGATTTGAATATCCTCAAGGGCTTAATAAACTCTTTAAAGCAAAAGTGGGATTAAGTCCAAGTCAATATCGAAATTTGAACTGAAATAAAATAGTAACTCGTGTCTTGCAAGTGGTGGTGACATCATAGGCTAAAGCCTATTCAGCATATCACGAAACTGTTCAAACAAATTATGAAATGAAGAACATAAAAACATATATAAAAAATATAACAAAGCCTTTCGTTTTTGATAAATGGTATTTGAATGCCTTGATTGCAATACCGAGGATTTTAGGCGGCCTAATGCTTTGCTTCGAGTTCGGTTCAAGTAAGTTTGGGATGCCTTGGTCGACTACCGAGGAGCTTGGCTTGTTTCAGGTTGCAAGTTGGTTTCCTGAAGATGTTTCTAAGTTTGGATTTCCTTTTATAATAGCACCTAAACTATTTGCTTGGCTTGGTGCTGCAACCGAAGCAATTGGAGGTTTGTTTCTAGCATTAGGACTTGGCACCAGGTTTTGGGGTGCATTACTATCTGTAACAATGTTAACTGCTATTTTCTTTCAAAAATGGCCTGATGCAATGGAATATGGGAGTAGTTGGCCACTTTTGCCTGCAAGTGGGTTTTTATGGATTTCAATCTACTCAATTGTGCTAGGCTCAGGTAAATTTGGAATGGACTATTTAATTACAAAAAAATGGTAACTGTTTACTACAGCAGAGAATAACCCCAACCTAGGAAGTGTCTATAGCTCATTGATGTAATACTTAAATAAATCTTATCTTGAAAACAAAGCGGACTAGTGTGCCTGAGGCGACGCTGCACTTTGTCGCTACAGCGCGACTGCTCCCGAAGAAAATCGGGATTGCTGGGCATCTCCGCGAGACGTTAGCTACAATTCATCGAATTCGAAAACTTCCTCTATTCTTTTGTTTAAAGCCTTTGATATTTTGTATGCAAGTTTTAAAGAAGGGTTTTATTTCCCTTGTTCAAGGAAAACAATAGTTTCACGCCTTACATTGACAATACTTGCTAGAGCAGTTTGAGTCAACTTAAGTTCCTTTCTAAATTGTTTAATATTCGTTTTCAATTCATTCCAAACTTGGAATAATAAATTTTAAAAGAAAGAAATGATATAATCATTAGAGTAAATCCAGTTATGAAAAAAACGATTAATTCATGTTTTAATCCGAAGTTTAAAATGAGCAATGATGGCCAAATGAAAAGTGATACTACAAATGCATTAGATGATGACTTTTCAAATATGTGCTTTAATAGTTCATCCTCAAATGAATTTTTGAAAGAGGAAATAATACTGTATATGGCAAAAGAAAGACTTACTAAACATAATAAACTAATGAGATTAAAACCTATACCAAATTTTGAAACCAGAAGGTAAGCTAAACCACAAAGTAACGCAGAAAGGATTGTGTCAATAATAATTGTTGCTTTCATGATATAAAGTATATGTTAGAAATATATAACATTATTAATGAATATCCAAATCAAAAAATAGAACTTGTAGCTAACATCGAAGGATGACCCCACCTCAGGCAACACAAGAATTACTAAAGAATAAATAAAAGGCTTATCTTGAAAGTTGAGCGGATGTCATTTGCTTGAGGCGACGCTGCACTTTGTCGCTACAGCGCGACTGCTCCCGAAGAAAATCGGGATTGCTGGGCATCTCCGCGAGACGTTTGTTGCAATCTTTGAATACACCATTCGTTAGTTGACAAGCATCTTGTATATAATGATTCGAAATTTTGGAATATTTATGGTGTTTTTATTTATTGCTCCTTCTTGCAATCAAAAAGATGCGCATAGTTATGATTCCCAGTTGGTTTTGTATTTCCAAGAAGGTAGAAGCCAATCTAAGACTAGAATTGATGAGGTTGAAATAATAAATGATACAATTATAAAATATAGATATGAAGTTTATTCCAAGACTGATTCTTCTTATTCTGAAATAGAATTGCCTTTTAATGGTTCATTATTTCATAGCTACCAATCTAAATCAAATTCAAATGTTAACCAGGTATATTTACTAGATAGCTTGAGGACTTTTTTTGATTCTCAAAAATTCACTATTTACAAATATTATAAAAGACTTGAAAAAACTTTTGATAGTGGGGTAATCATTTATTATGTTGACCAAATGGGAGTTATTAGAACAGAGAGTCCTAGTTGGTTGAATTTCATGTTAGTAAATAATAATACTAGGAATGAATATGAAATTTTCTCTTTTCTAAATGAACAAATTCATTATAGGCTTGAACCGTTTATTCCAAGGGGTCGAATAAGAAACATGCTACCACCTCCACCGCCGCCTCCGCCTCATAAATTGAGTCCAGGTAATTCAATAAAAAAGTGACTGCAACCAACATTCTGGGCTCTTTGTGCATAGAGCTCAACCCCAGCTCATCTAATGTCAACTATACTATAGAAATAACAAAAGTCTTAACTTGAGTTCAAGCAGACATCACTGACCTGATGCAGGTGTATCTGTGAGACTTCATGCTTCATTCTGATCAAACACTAAGCAATGCTGAAATTCTTTAGAAAAATACGTCACAGGCTTCTGAATGAAAACAACACAGGAAAGTATCTGAAATATGCAATTGGAGAAATCATTCTTGTGGTAATTGGAATTTTGATTGCACTACAGATAAATAATTGGAACGAACGACGCAAAACTAATAATAAAGGCAAAGAGTATATCCAGGAAATATATAAAGAACTAAAAATTGAAGTTTCAAATATCGATCTAGTACTGAATAGTTTATCGAATCAGTACAATGGTGTTGAACATGTTTTATCTTTTTTCGAATCAGAAAACAAGGAAATAAAAGACACCGTCCAATTCACAGAGAGTTATTGGTCAACTACCAGATTATTTATTGTAGAAAGGGACTTGAATACATTTGATAAATTGAAAAGCTCAGGTCAAAGCATAATTCTTAAAAATGAATCTTTAACCAACATGCTGGATAAGTTCTATAAGAATTTTGATATTCGGATTTTAAATTTCAAAGAGTTTCCCATACAAGTCAGAATGGATTTAAGAAGAGAATCGTTTCCAATTGGAAGTATGAAAGACTTTGATTATGAAAATGAAAATTCTAAATTAACGAACTCATATATTAGAGAGTATTTGGATAATGATGAAGTATATGAACACCTGTTATCTATTTTAAAAACTTGTGAATACAACACCATTTTTTTCGAGGAACTTACTGATGAGGCTTTACAGGTGATTAATTATATGGAAGACAAATATCCTGAACTAAAAAAGAATAAATAAAGAAGAGAACATTGGCTAAGAATAACCCCGCCGCAACCAACACATCATTACTATAGAAAAAAATATATCCTTAACAGTCTCTACAAAATTTTAGAAGTGATTGACTTAAAAAGGATAGAAAACAAAGCTTTGTCCTTCAGTTCTTGAAATATGGAGTACATTATCTATCACTTTAAATTTATATGTAATGGACTTTTCGATTACTTCACCAGATCCATAATATTCATAAGCAATCCACAAGATATCCTCCTCATCTCTTTTAATTTCTATATTCCATCTTACATTACCATAAATTGTTTCACCCAGTTTCCACCCTTGGCTATTTGGTGAAAAATCATCAAGATTACTGAAAGTCATAAAAATAGGATTACTGGTAAAGTTTGAAAAACTTATACGTGAGCCTTCATACTCCCAGCTTGTCCCATCATAATTGTGCAAAAAATGACACATCTTTCGTCCCCAACCTGGGCCGCAGTATATCACCGTTGGATCTAGGCTTGGATATTCTCTACCATATACATCTGTTACTACATCTTTCTGTTCAGTCAGCCCGGTCTGTCCTGTCTGTACCGGATCTGTTTGCACCAAGTCGCCTTCTGTACAACAAAACAATATGATGACTAGAAATAGTAAAAGAGATTTCCTCAATTGTGCAATTTTCGTTCAAATTACAAACTTATCTTGATGTCACTGGTATAGTTTAGCAAGAGTTGTATTCTGGACTCTTTGTGAATTGAGAGTAAACCCAACTCACCAGATTCAAGCACTACTATAGAAGAAGTAAAAGCCTTACCTTGGATGTTGAACGTATATAATTTTCTTAAATCAGTAGATCCTATATAACCTTAAGTTCAGTGTTGTATCTATAAAAATGTGTTTGCAATGCGTTAAGAAAGTTAGTTGTTAATTATGTCAGAACATTATCACTTCATACTCCATAAGCCATTTGGCTATTTGTCTCAATTTGTATTCAATCAAACCAAAAGGCGAAATAAGAAACTGCTGGGTGATTTGCATGATTTTCCCGAAGGAACAATGTCGATAGGGCGACTGGATAAGAAATCAGAAGGATTGCTTTTGTTGACTACGGATGGCAAGATAAGTGAGCAGGTAAGAAGTAGAAGCGTTGAGAAAGAATATTATGTCCAGCTAGATGGCATCATCAACGATGGAGCTATTGAACGTCTTAGAAATGGTGTTGAGATACGGCTGGAAGAAAGACACTACACAACTTTGCCTTGTGAAGTCCGAAGATTGGATCCTGGAGCTATTTCTAATGGAGAAGCGAAGAAGATAAGAGATGATAGGCATGGTCCAACCAGTTGGGTGTCTATAACTTTACGGGAGGGTAAATTCCGGCAAATCCGTAAGATGACCGCCTCGGTTGGTTTTCCGACTTTGCGACTTGTAAGGGTGAGAATAGGCAAGATTGAATTGAATGAGCTGCAACCAGGTCAGTTCATTAGGGTTGACAGTTTCGATTTATAATTAATTAAAACTAACCACTTATATATGCACGAATCAATCAAACGGGAAATAGCAGTCAAATTTGGCAACTCATTAGATAAAGATGACTTCACTACAACAAA
>CBDDKR010000002.1:2105000-3195463 GCA_965230345.1 Saprospiraceae bacterium | reverse complement strand
CGGCCTGCAGCAGCGACTTTCCTGCAGAGCCCGACATCTCACGGACCTGCACACTGCCTTTACAACAGACAGTTGTTACGCCTTTTCGCCGTTACTGCAAAGACGTGCTGAGCGCAAAGCACGAGAGAGAGGAGAAGGATCGATCCTCGATGCATCTTTGCTTTATCTCGGTACGGAATGATTGTTCCGACGCGATACAAGCTCGTCGAAATCTGAAGAAGACAAACTTGATACTTTCTTCGATACGAGTGAATTGGTGATTGGGTCTCCGACTCGGATGCCTTTTATCCTGTCAATCCTGCCGCGGCCTTGGGAACCTGCCACGAATACTAGCAGCTGTCCAGCGTCTGACATCCGCGGTGGTCATCACGTGGAATGTTCCCGTCAGTTCATTTTCGCTACCCGACGCGCTTTTCGCGCGATTTGATTGGAGCGGGTGCTGACGTCGACAGCGAAGCTGCCGGCGAAGTCAATCGTCAGACTCCGGGCAATACGCGCAAACTGTACATCTGAGAAGCTCCTCCATCCCAGACTTGGGTAAGAAACTGTACGAGCCATAATTGTTCGTTTACCGATGTAAGCGAACAAACTTCAGACTGACATCCACCTTCCATGTCATCTACAGAACGGGAGGTCAAAAGCATGGCGTGCTCAAATCTGTTGTTCCGTGGCGGCTTCAGGTAAGTTTCCTCTAAGAGATGGTGGGTCTCCTCTGCCACACGCCTTTCTGTACAATTCGCTGCGCGTGCGGAGAAGAGAAACCAGCAGCGAGGCATTCGGCTCGAACCACGACCGTCTAAAGGCGCGTTGCTTTATCGACGGTTGAATTTATTTGGAGGCGGTGTTTTGTCAGAATCTCTCGACAGAGAGAGAGAGTAGATCGTGGGTTGATTGCTTTCTTATATACAAGGTCGGTGTTGGTAAGCGGACAGTGACTGGACTTTGCTTTCGTCAGGTCTTATCGCCGTTCCTCAGCGCGATTGGCGCGTTCGTGATACGTGACAAGACAGTTGAAGGCGGGTTTCGATGATCGTTCGCTGTCTCCAAGCTCACCGTCTACTCCATCCTCCGCGTCAAACCTCTCTCCTCCCGCGGTGTCATCCCCGTCGACGAAAAAGCGCAGATAGCTACACTGCCCAACATCGCACTCGTCAAACCGTCCCTCCCCTTTTCCGACTCCCGGCCTCCGACGCGTCAGAAATTGGCCAAATGAGTGGCGCCATTATCGACTCCATGAAAACAAAGATCCAAGAAGCTTTAAACGCAGAGAAGGTCGAGATCGTCGACGTCGAGGGCGATGCACGTCATGTGACCATCAATGTCGTCGCCTCTGCCTTTGAAGGTAAGCAGACACCACAGCACCCCTCCATTTCTCACTCTCTTATGATCAGGCAAATCGAGCGTCGATCGTCAGCGAATGGTCTACAAAGCGATCTGGCTGGAACTGCAGGATGCCGTCCATGCCGTCGATACGATGACAACATCGACACCCAACGAAGCAACGACTTAGAAAGACGTATCCAACCAACTGTTATCAATGTCCCATTCCTGAGTTCCCTACTCGTGCACTCAATGGCAGTTAAGAACGAGCCACTGAACGGCGGCTTCGATCTGGTTGTTATTCTCTAGTAGGGCGTCGACGGCATGTCGGCGCGTGTATCCCAATTCCATAATCTTCTCAATGGCTCCCGGATCTGCCTCGACCTCTTCATCCTCTTCCTCTTCGATCTTTTTGCGAGTTCCTTTTCGTGGCCTCTTGCAGAAAGGCTCCTCACATACGATAGCGATTTCGCGTTTCTTGCAGGGCAGATGTTGTCGCATGCCCACATGTGGCTGACAGAGACGATACAACCGCACTGCTTCTTCTCTCAGTTCTCTCAGCGCCCGAATCTTCTCCGTGCGCTTCATCAACGTCACATCTCGATCTAACGTCACATCATCTCACTCAAATGAACGATGTACTTCGAAGCATCTACGCAGTGATGTGACAGGCTTTCGATGACGGGATGCACAAGTCACGCTTTCTTCTTGCGATCGCAAAACTGTTCTTCGAATCTTTTCCAATTCTTCATCCACTGCAGCCTCCTGTGCTTCTGTCAGGCCATACTGCGCGATAACATCTGTTCTTCTCCTTTCCCTATCCTCTGGCAAAATTGTCCCTGATGTTCGTCATCACACGTCACATCGCATGGATGTTGCACAGAGAATGCCTGCGGTGTTGATAATGACCCCTCCCTTTCGAGTCACATCTCTTCGTGCTGCATTATCTCGACGGACCCTCTCCACATCCACACACAATCCCGAAAACACTGCCTGGATTTCGAGACACTTCACAGAACTGTCTTTTCAGACCTGATAGCGATTGCTGCCCCAGGAGGCGCTGTGTCTGATTGTACAATTGACCCGTGAGTTTTCCCGGCAGCAATCCCGTATTCAACACCGCTGTCCATTGGCCGCTGCCATACTTCATGAGACAAAGCTCAAGGATTCGCGTTTCTTCGGCTGTCCATCCAGGGGCGCTCGTAAAATTCCACCTGACGTCATGACACGTCGTTCAATAACGTGCCGTCCGAAAACGGGCGTCATGTGCGTCCCGGTCGCAGCGACGTCGCGCCTCACAGTGATTTTGCGTTATGGAGGTTTCAAAAATCATCCAATATTTGATCCCAATATTTATCCAAAACTTACACTAACTAAACAAGAATATAAGAATCTTGCTGCTCCGACGATTAATCATTTTTATGAAAAACTTCTTAAGTTAAAATCGTTGATGAATACAAAGGAAGGTCTGAGAATTGCTGAAGAAAGACATCAATTTATGCTAGACTTTCTTCAACAATTTTATTCGGAAGTAGGCTTTAATCCGATTGGAACACCATTCGATTTACTTCAGTTTGGAAAATAACCATTTAACCATTGCATTATGAAATTTGGAAAGGTTACTTCAGGTGAATTGGAAACAATAGATTTTAACTTACCTGATATAGACTCAGAAACAATCGCTGTCCTTTCTGGAAAGAGACAGGAAAATATACGAGTAAGATTTGGTGCAACAGGTTGGGGAATGGATGAGTGGAAAGGATTGATCTATCCAGAAAAATGCCCTAAAACATCTTACTTAACGCATTACGCAAAGAGTTTCGACACGATTGAGCTTAACAGCTTGCATTATAGAATACCCAAGGTAGAAACCATTATAAAATGGAAATCTCAGGTAGGTTCTTCTTTTAGATTTTGTCCAAAGGTATTGCAATATATATCGCATAGTAGAGCTTTAGGAACTGATAGTGATAGAATCGTGAAATTTTGTGACGCAATTGCACATTTTGAAGAGAACTTAGGCATTAGTTTTATGCAATTACCACCCTACTGGGATATCAGTAGACTTCACATTCTTGAAGCTTTTTTTAAGCAATGGCCCAAAGGATTCCCAATTGCGATCGAAGTAAGGCATCCTTCTTTTTTCGAAAATGTAGAGAATGCAAATAGGTATTTTGATTTACTTCAATCGTACGATGCAACACCTGTTATTACAGATGTTGCTGGTGCTAGATATTTGACTCATTTAAGACTAACGAATAGCAACCTTTTTGTTCGATGGGTAGGAAATGATTTTCACTATACGGACGAGTTGAGATTGAGGAACTGGGTCCGGCTCATGGAGCAATTAATCAATATTGGAGTGGATGATATATACTTTTTCCCACATCAACCTGAAAACTTAAAACCACCAGAAACAACTGATTTTATAATTAGTGAATGGAGAAAGTTAAATCCATCAATTAATCTAAGGAAGATCTCATGGACAAACAGAGAGAAACAGTTACTTTTGTTTTAAGTACGATAACGACATGAGCAAAAATCCTTATATACATCGAGATCTTAGTTGGTTAAGTTTTAATTATAGAGTTCTTCAAGAGGTTAAAGATGTTAATGTTCCACTCTTTGAACGAGTTAAGTTTTTAGCTATTTATTCTTCAAATCTAGACGAATTTTTTAGGGTTAGAGTTGCAAACCATAGAAATATGGTAAGGGCTGGTAAAAAAACTCAAAAAAACTTGGGATATCAGCCATCAGCTGTTTTAGATCAAATATTAGATATTGTAAATAAGCAACAAGAAGAGTTTAGCTCCTTATTCGATGATGTAATTATTCCTGAACTTAAACAAAATGGCATTCATATTGTCAGAAGAAAAGCACTTTCTAAAGAACAAGAGGAGTATATAGAGGATTATTTTGATCAGTATATGCTTCCTTATGTACAACCAGTACTTTTAGTAGATAAGAAGGTGAAACCCTTTTTGAATAATGCGGCCTTGTATTTAGCTCTTCATATGGAAGACATGGATACAGGAATGACCCAATATGCTATAGTTAAGATTCCTTCAGATCATTTACCAAGATTTATTGAATTGCCCAATCCAAGAGAAGGAATGAAGGAAATAATTCTTTTGGATGATATGGTGAGACATAACATCAGTTTGATCTTCCCAGGCTATGATATTATTGATACATATTCAATTAAATTAACTAGGGATGCAGAATTATACATAGATGATGAGTATTCTGGAGATTTGTTAGCCAAAATAAAAAAGAGCCTAAATAAAAGAAATATAGGACCAGCTTCGAGGTTGGTTTATGATCGAACGATGCCAGAAGATTTGTTGAGATATTTAATGGATGTTTTTGAGTTGACAGCATACGATTTACTGCCTGAAGGCAGGTATCACAATAATTCGGATCTGTTTAGTTTCCCCAAATTTGATTTAATTCACCTTTCAGATCCCAAACTACCTCCGGTAGCTATTCCGATCCTTGAAAAAGCAGATATTATTTTTGATGTCATTGCATCAAAAGATTATTTAGTCCATGTACCCTATCACAGTTATGAGAGTGTAATAAAGTTTTTTGAGGATGCTGCGCGTGATGTTAATGTTACTCATATAAAAATTATCCAATACCGAGTCGCAAAGGTTTCACGTATAATGCAAGCTTTAAAGCTCGCCGTTAAGAATGGTAAGCAAGTCTCTACATTTATAGAAATTAAAGCAAGATTTGACGAAGAAGCCAACTTAATTTGGGGTGAGGAGTTGGAAAAAGCAGGCGTATCTGTTTATTATTCGATGCCTGGCTTTAAAGTGCATTCAAAGTTGGCTATTGTGCGTAGAATTCAAGAGGGAATTCCCAAAATATATGCCTATACCAGTACTGGCAATTTTCATGAAGGAACAGCTAAGTTGTACTCAGATATTGGACTATTTACCGCAGATGAACGAATTACTAGAGAAGCAACAAGAATTTTCTCTTACCTAGAGACGAAAAAGGCTCCAGAGAAAGAGTTTCAACATCTTGGAGTTGGACTTTTTAATATGACTCCAATGTTTATAGAGATGATCCAAAGGGAAATTAGTCATGCTAAAGCTGGTAAACAATCTGGAATGACTTTGAAAATGAATAGCCTTCAGGATCAAGAAATGATAGACCTATTATACGAAGCGAGTAATGCAGGTGTAAAGATTAACTTGATTGTTAGAGGTATTTGCTCTCTTGTTCCTGGAGTAAAGGGAAAGAGTGAAAATATCAATGCCATTTCCATAGTAGACAGGTTCTTAGAGCACGCAAGAATTTTCCATTTTTATAATAATGGGAAGGATGATGTTTATTTCTCTTCAGCCGATTGGATGGTGAGAAATCTTCATTATCGAGTGGAGACCTTAGTGCCTGTATATGATACTGAAATAAAGAATAGAATTAAAACTTTACTTCGTATTCAATTGAATGATAATGTGAAAGCTAGGTCATTGGCATTCAGTAAAGTCAATGATTATATTGGAATTGGTACACAATCTGATCTTGCAGTGAGATCACAGGTTGAAACATATTATTACATTAAAAGAATTACTGAACAGCTAAATAATCAAAGTAAAAACTAAAACTTCATGGATATTTTATCTATTTCGCCTATTGATGGACGATATGGTTCTAAAACTCAAGCATTACAAGAGTACTTCTCGGAGTATGCGTTGATTAAGTACAGAGTATATGTTGAAATTGAATACTTTAAGGCATTGTCCACCTCAGGTATTGATAAATACAAGTTGACTTCTGAAGATAACTCATTATTGGATTCAATTGTAAATAACTTTAGTGAACATGATGCTCAGCGTGTAAAAGAAATTGAAAGAACTACTAATCATGATGTTAAAGCTGTAGAGTATTTTATAAAGGAGAAAATAGAAGGCAGCAATTTAGAGGCATACAAAGAATTCATCCATTTTGGACTGACATCTCAAGACATCAATAATACGGCATTTCCTTTAATGATAAAGCATGCTATGGAGCAATGCCTTATCCCAAAATTGGAAGAAGTAATTCGATTGTTGAAGGAAAAGTGTGAGGAATATGAAGGCATTCCTATGCTTGCAAAAACTCATGGACAGCCTGCCTCACCAACTACTTTAGGAAAGGAATTTATGGTATTTGTTGCTCGATTACAACAACAATTAGGAGAAATAAAAAACCTTAGCCACAGAGGAAAATTTGGTGGCGCAACGGGTAATTTAAATGCACATAAGGTTACATTTCCTAATGTAAATTGGGTGGATTTTGCGAATAAATTTGTATCATCTATTGGATTGGAGAGAGAGCAGTATACAACTCAAATAGCCCATTATGACGAATTTTCATCCTTGTTTCATGGCTTGATCCGTGCGAATGTTATACTTATTGATTTTTGTCGAGATATTTGGACTTATATCTCAATGGAATATTTCAAACAGAAGGTAATTGCTAATGAAGTTGGATCATCTGCTATGCCACATAAAGTGAATCCAATTGATTTTGAAAATGCAGAAGGAAATCTAGGAATGGCTAATGCTATCTTGAATCACTTGGCTGAAAAACTTCCAATATCTAGATTACAAAGAGATCTTACAGACAGTACAGTCTTAAGAAATGTCGGAGTTCCGTTTGGTCATCTGCTCATAGCATTAACTTCAATAAAGAAAGGCATTGGAAAATTGTTATTGAACGAAAGTCAGTTACAATACGATTTGGAACAGAATTGGGCAGTAGTTGCTGAGGCCATCCAAAATATTCTTCGAAGAGAGAATTTTGAGAAGCCTTATGAAGCTTTAAAAGCTTTAACTAGAGGTAGTCACCAAATCAATCGAGATAGTATACATCAATTTATTGATTCCTTAAATATTGGTATAGAAATTAAACAAGAGATGAAGAAAATAACTCCATTTAATTATGTCGGATATACAAAACAGTAAACATAACCATCAATTGCGTGGATGATTTAACATTCGGCTAACCCAGATTACAAAAATGATATAATTTCATTATGATCTTTCTAGGCTAACAAAAATGAAGTGATTTGGAAATAAATGGTTTGCTAAATTCGTAATGAAATGGAACTACTTTGATTACTTGAAAGGATTTGATCGATATATATATGTTCTTTTGACGTTAATTTGGATGAACTTCGCATCTGGTCAAAATACCTTTTCAAAATCCTGGCTTTTATCAGAAAGCTTAACCATTGACATAATTCAATTTGAAGTATCTGCAAACGATAGACTATGGGTTCTAGACGAAAGTGGGGAACTATTTTATTTGATTGGTAATGAATATAGATCCTACAATTCTGATAGACAGTTTACCTCGTTTCATCTTTCGAATGAAAGCATTGTTGCCATTGCAACGGACAGTATCTTTTTTATAAAGGATGACGAATATATTCCAAAAACGAGTTCTACAATACATAATCCTACATCTTCAAGGATTTTGTTTTGTAACCATGAATTTTTCATTACATCAACCGGAAAGTATTCTTTTGATTCAAAAGACTCTACCCTATTCCTGGAAAAAATGAATTATGCCTACGAATATGGAGATCAAATCTTAACTGCAAACAAAGATGGAATTTACTTGCTTGGTAACACATTAAGAAAATATCAGATTCCTGATTGCCCAGTTGAACCACCTTATTCAAGTGTTTATAGTCGAAACAAAAACATCATTGTAAATACTGCTTTAAAGAGTATCCTTTTTTCTGCTAGAACCTATAACGTAAAGACTATAAAAGCAGAAGGACAAACAGTTAAAATCAACAATTCTGGAGATGTTTGGTCTTTATCTGAAGGCAACCTATATTATCAATCAAGGCCTTTTATTTCTGATGTTGATATTCAAGTCCATCAAATTACCTATGATGGGCAATCTGCCAATTGGTCTACAGCCTTCTTAGAGAATAAACCTCTTTCGTTTGATTTATTTGTTAGAGGGATTGAACACACTAACTTACTCGATCTAGCTTATTGGGACAAAGATCAATGGAAGCCAATTCAAAATCATACTTTTTCTATTACTCCTAAATCAGGAAAACTAATCCCTAAGCTTAAGTTATCAGACGGCACAAAGACGAGATATTTTGAATTGCCTTCATTATTGATTTCAGATGATGATTCGAAGTTGAACAATCAGATATTACTTATTATTGTAGTACTTTTTTTACTTCTTATTGTCGTAGTGTTATTACATTATCGTCGAAAGTTAGGGCTTCATAAAATTACGAATGAGGTTAATGAAATTCGTTCAAACAAGCTAATCAAGGATGTAGAAGAGAAACTCTCTTTGCTTCAAGTCAACCCTCATTTTTTATTTAATACATTAAATAGTATCCAAGGATTAGTGATTTTGAACCGACCATTCGATGCCAAAAAGTCCATTAGGATATTTTCCAAATTAATGAGACAAGTCTTAAATTATGGAGATAAAGGATCTATTTCATTTAAGGAAGATGCAGAGTTCTTAACTGGATATTTGGAGCTCGAATCCATAAATAGAAGTTCTAGATTAAATTATGAAGTTACCTTAGCTTCGAAAGATGAAAAATGTATAATACCTCCAATGCTAACTCAAATCCTTGTTGAAAATGCTATAAAACATGGACTTACAAGTAATGATGCAGAAGGGTTGATTAGAATTAAATATTTTTCAAACAATTCGAATTATGGGGTTGTCGTTAAAGATAACGGCTCAACTAATATCACGTCAAAAAAGCATAATTACAAATCCAAGGGATTAATACTTGTATCGGAAAGACTTAAGAGATTTCATCCTGATGCAAATCTAATTAGTGAATCCATTATTGATGATTCTGGTCATAAGGTCGGATATAAAAGCATCATTGAAATTCCGTTTATTTAAGTTCATTATAAATAATATTTAGATTAATCTAAAATACTTCCAAGATTGCTATATTTAGAATGGCACACATTAAAGGTAAGGTATATATTTGTATGAAAATTAAAACTACATAGTATGAGCATTATAGAGATGAAGGTTCCAGTAATTGGAGAATCTATTACAGAAGTCACACTTTCGCAATGGTTAAAAAAGGATGGTGAATTTGTTAAGTTGGATGAACCCATCTGTGAATTCGAATCGGATAAGGCTACTCTAGAGTTTCCTGCAGAGGCATCAGGAAAGCTGATTCATGTTGCGGCAGAAGATGATGATCTCGAAATTGGTGCTCTTGTTGCAAAGATTGATACCAGTGGGAGTAATGATGGTGCTCAAGATTCTAAACCTGCTGAGGAAGAAATAAAACAAAGTGCGCCTACTTCTGCACCAGTATCATCAGAACAACCAACCAATACTTATGCTTCTGGACATCCTAGTCCCGCTGCCTCAAAAATATTAAGAGAAAAAGGCGTTGATGCTTCTACAGTCAAAGGAAGTGGAGTTGATGGGAGAATAACTAAAGAAGATGCTCAAAAAGCAGAAGTGAAAACATCACCAATTTCCCAAGATACGACTACAGTGCCATCTATTGCTGCTGGAGAACGTGTCGAAAGAAGGGTTAAGATGAGTAGAATGAGGAGAACCATTGCCAATCGACTTGTTTCTGCAAAGAACAATACGGCAATGTTAACAACATTTAATGAAGTTGATATGTCGGCTATCATTAAACTTCGTAAGACTTACCAGGAAAAATTTGTTGAAAAACATGGTATAAAGCTTGGTTTCATGTCTCTATTTGCTAAGGCATGTGCTATTGCTCTAATGGAAAAACCTGATGTAAATGCTTATATTGACGGTAACGAATTAGTCTATCATGATTATGTTGATATATCAATCGCAATTTCTACACCAACGGGTTTAGTTGTGCCACCAGTTCACAATGTTGATCAGTTGGATTACCATGAAATCGAGTACAAGATTAAAGATCTTGCGGTTAAAGCAAGAGAAGGTAGATTAACTTTAGATGAGATGAAAGGAGGAACATTTACCATTACCAATGGAGGTATTTTTGGGTCTTTGGTTAGTACTCCAATTATAAATGAACCTCAATCTGCTATTTTAGGAATGCATGCCATTCAAGAAAGACCTGTTGCTGTAAATGGTCAGGTTGAAATAAGACCAATGATGTACATTGCTTTATCTTATGACCATAGGGTTATAGATGGAAGCACATCGGTTACTTTTTTGGTTAGAGTTAAAGAGCTATTAGAAGATCCTATGACTTTGATGATGGGAATATAACTCGCATAGAAAATATATTATTAAGAGGAGGTAAAGATGATTTATCTCCTCTTTTTTGTTTCTTAGAATCTCACTTTTTAAGAAATTGGACATGTTAAAATGACGTATTTTTTTCTACTTTTGGAGCTTAATTTAAAATTAACTGATTCTTTACCTTATGTTAAACTTTGAGAAGTACTTAAGTGATTTTAATACAACAATTGACATTACAGAATTTTTATTGAACCTGGTCATTACTGCACTACTTACTTATGGATTAAAAGTCTTTTATGTAAAGTATGGAAGAGCTGCATCGAATCGGAATAAATTCTCAAATAATTTTATTCCTCTCGCTCTTGCAACGTTGTTAATCATAACTGTAATAAAGTCGTCAATTGCGCTTTCTTTAGGTTTAG
Source organism: Saprospiraceae bacterium (assembly GCA_965230345.1). Classification (GTDB taxonomy): domain Bacteria; phylum Bacteroidota; class Bacteroidia; order Chitinophagales; family Saprospiraceae; genus JADKBO01. The sequence goes on along the minus strand of CBDDKR010000002.1, from coordinate 3,184,514 downwards.
TTGGAGCACTTTCTATAGTTCGATTTAGAGCAGCTATTAAAGATCCAGAAGAATTAACCATGTTATTCTTGGTAATTGGTTTTGGTTTAATTGGTGGTGCAAACAAGCCCATTCTAGCAGTTTTAAGTTTTGTTTGTGTTGTTCCAATTTTATACTTTAATAACAGAGTTGCTAAAGAAAAATTAGTGGCTAAGAATAAGACATTCATAAATATCAATACTTCAGTAACGGACATAACTTCTATATCAAATATTCTTGGAGAAAACTTGGACTATTTAGAGCTTAGACGTACTGATATTACCGATGGTGGTTTATTTGCTAGTTTCTTTTGTAAGGTTTCGTCTACAGATCAAATTAATGAGCTAAACTCTAAGCTAATTCAACTGGATAAAGACATTAGCGTATCCATAATTGATCAACCTGAGATCTTATCATGATAATTAAACATAGTGATCGTGAATCTTCGAAGAGTAAGATTTCGTATGGATTCATATTAGCGTTGGTAGCGATTCTAGCCCTTATCGGATATTTCTTTTTAAAAGAAGATTCGCAAAAGGCATTTTCTGGGGAACGAATAATGTGTGATGCTGAAAATATCAAAGGTGAATATTTTGTAAACGATAACTTTAAATTTGGGAATGCCCATACACAGTCGTCAGAACTATTCTATTCAGGCAATTACTCAAGTAAATTGGATGCAATTAATCAATATGGTATGGTTTGTCAAATTGAAGCTCCTGAATCATATTCTAGAATTACTGCAACCATTAAATATAACGGTCCGATTAATAAAATCAATTTTGCCTGTAATGGGAATAAAGGTTCCAATGTATATTATAATACCAATGCCATATACGAACATCTAGATAAGGGGTGGTACAATGTGAAACTTGATATCATCGTACCAAAGAATGATAAATTGAAGTTCCTAAAGATCTTTCCATACAACTATGATCCGAATGTTACCGTATTCTACGATGATTTAGAAGTGTTAATAGAAAAGCCAAACCAGGATTATGAGGCTTTTTATAATAGTGTTCCTTTTATATCCATGTACTTAGATCCAAAGGCTAAGAAAATCATTAAAACGGAAAGAGATAATGCCATAAATAAGGGCATACTCATCACCAATGAGAATTCTTGGGCTAAGGGGAAGATTTCAATAGATGACTCGATTCAGACGGAAGTCAAACTTAGATTAAAAGGTGATTGGGCGGATCATTTAGTCGGAGATGATTGGTCTTATAGGATAAAAATGCCTGGAGATATAGGTTGGAATGGTATGATGGAATTTTCTGTACAACATCCAATACATCGATTTTATTTAAAAGAATGGCTATATCATAAAGTACTAGAACGTGAAGACGTTTTGGCTACCAAATATGACTTTGTGCGATTTGAACTAAATGATCGAGATTTTGGGATATATGCATATGAAGAACATATGCTAAAACAAATCCCAGAGAGTAGATATCGTAGAGAAGGTGTCATCGTGAAGTTTGGTGAGGATATTAATTGGCAAAGAATTTTGGAATGGAAAGAGTCTGGTTTCGAAAGAAATATGTATGAAGGAGAAGAAAGGATTAATGCCAATGTAGAAGCATTTAAATATGCCAAAATACTAAACAATGCAAACCTCAAGGAACAGTGGCAAAAAGCACATGAATTATTACATCAATATCAGAATAACTCTGCTCCAGTTGATGAAATCTTTGATATTGAACGTATGGCTAAATTCTTTGCAATTTGTGATGTTTTTGAAGCAAATCATAGTACGATTTGGCATAATCAAAGATTCTATTACAATCCGATTACTCGTGTATTAGAGCCCATTGGGTTTGATGGGTTTACAGAAAATGGTGAATTGACATATAGAAACATGCCTTTTCTAGGAAGTTATAAGAATGACATTAATGGCACCAATTGGTATCAATATTATCAAATCTTATTCTCGAATGAAAAGTTCTCAAAACAGTACGCACATTACCTCAATAAATATTCTACGAAGGAGTATTTGGAGGAAATAATCAATGAATTTGGGGAACAAATAGCTTTTAGAGAAAATCTTCTCTCCTCCGTAAAAAACAATTATCGATTAGATCTTAGTAGAATCTCTAAAAAGGCTGAAGAAATTCAATTGTCTTTACATGGTTATGATGATTTTTCTGTTAAGGCTTTTATTCAGTCTCAAAATGATAGTTTACATGTAGCTGTGGCGAATATCCATAGATTACCCATTCGAGTAATTGGGTCGGGTATGAACGAAAACTACATCTCTAATAATAGTGATACTGTGCTAAATGGATTTGTATTGACTTCAAGACCTAGAAAACCAAGAGTGTATAAGATGCTTACCATACCATCAGATGCGAAATATTTATATTGGCAGGTTGAAGGACTTGAAGATGTTTTTAGTACTAGAATATCATCCATAAAGGCACCTGATAAAATTAATGTTACAGCTTTAGAAAGTCAAAGATTAAAACTACCATTGGATTCAACAAAATATTCAAAATCATCAGATAACATTACCTTCTTGGCTGGTGACATTACTATAACAGAACCTATCATTATTCCTGATGGATATGATGTTATTTTCAATGAAGGATGTCACCTCTCACTAAATGAAAACGCTTATTTCCTTTCTTATTCACCAGTATCTATATTAGGTAGTGAAGAGAATAAAGTCATTATTCAGTCCAACGGGAAAAACCAAGGGTTTAACATTATCAAACCTCAAGGAGAATGTTTTTTTAGGCATGTATCCTTTACCGGTTTGGATAGATTGCAGCATGCAGAATGGCAATTAACAGGTGCGGTTACGGCATATGAAGCAGATATTACGATGAAAAATGTGATTATTTCCAATAATAAATGTGAAGATGCTTTAAATCTAATTCGAAGTAATTTCATGATTGATAAACTTCTGATTAATGAGACATTTGCAGATGGGTTTGATGCCGATTTTTGTAAAGGAACAATTAAGAATAGTGTATTGACTAATACTGGTAATGATGGTTTAGACTTTTCAGGGGGACACATTAGTGTATTTGATTGCAGATTGATCAATCTTGGTGATAAGGGACTAAGCGGTGGAGAACAGTCGACCATTGACGCATCTAATATTGTAATCGATGGTGCCGTTATTGGTATTGCTTCTAAAGATAAAACTCATTTACAAGTTCAATGGTTGGATTTGAAAAATTGCAATAAAGGGTTATCTGCCTACCAAAAAAAGCCGGAGTATGGTGGTGGATTTCTCTCGGTAAAAGGAATGAGAAGTGAAGAAGTTACCCATTTGATCATGAAGGATGAGCAATCAATAATTAAAATTGATAATGTCAAACAATAAGAGATACGAGTATAAATACGTCATTCATAATACAAGTATTCAGCTTGTGAAACATACGATATTGATGCATCCTTTATCTTTTAGCCCTATCTATACTCCGCGCTGGATAAATAATATATATTTTGATACTGCTGATAGGAAGTCTTATTTTGAGAATATTGATGGAGCCTCCAAGAGAGTCAAATATAGAGTAAGGTGGTATGGTGAAAATCATAAGAATATGATCAATCCTATCCTCGAAATAAAACATAAGGATAGTGAATTGGGCTGGAAGGATCATATTAGTTTAAATGGTAAACTACATGGAAGTAGACTCAATGACTTAGTTGGAAGTCAGATACCAGAACTTTCTGAAATATATGCAGCAGTACAGAATCGCTATTTCCGACATTACTTTCTTTCCCTAGATAAACGTTTTAGAATAACAATTGATGAAAGATTAGGGCACAAAATACCAAATACAAATCAAGCATTTATTTACGAGGACAAGTTAATCGTAGAATTAAAATTTGAGGCCGAGTCAAGTCAAATGATAGAAGAAGTTCTTAAGTACTTACCTTGGAGACAAAGGAAAAACTCAAAATTTGCCCAGGGGATACAGATCATTGCCGACTAGTTAAGCTCCATTTTCATTTCATACTGTCCTAAATCACTGCTTAAATTCAATTGATCTAAATATTTAATTAAGCTTTTGCGTCGTGAATCTATGTTGAACACTTTTAACGAGTTCGATATTTTGATGAGGTGTGCAAATATAATTTTCCAATATTTTTCAGAAGAAGATTCAATCTGTGGAACTCCTCCATTTTCAGGATTAACTGCAAATTTTCCTATTATTTGATCATCTAGTTGAACTAAATAAAGGTTGAACTGATGAAGTTTGCGTTGCACCGTGAAGTCGGTGTTTTCCCAAGTAGACCATTGGGATATAGGTAGGTTTTGACTGTATTCGTTCCACTCAACTTGCAAACATTCTCCCATAATACTAGAATGACCTATAGAAGGTTTTCCTTGATAGAATCTTAAATCAGCATCTATTTCAAAGCCAATTCTTTCATAAACCTTTATCGCTCGAACATTTTTATCGATAACTTCAAGAGTACACATACTGACACCATTCTTCTTTAGGATGGGTAATGCATGATCATAAATATGATCTACAATGTTCAAGCCTCTGTATTCTGGAATTACTCCAGTACCCGTATTGTATGCAGTGCTAAAACCTTTGTAATAATCAATACAATGAATAACAAAACCGACTAGTTTGTTTTCATGAAAGGCTCCATATGAATAATTAAAATCTACCCGAGCAGCAGAAAACCGATTTTTCCAATACACTATATCTGTAGGCATTTTTACAAAGTAATTGGCGAATGCTATTCCAATACATTCGGTAATCTGAGATAACTCAAGATGAGCTAGTGATTTTATTTCGATGTGCATCGGAGTCATTAGTATATGATGTTTTCAATTAGATCAATTCCAAGTTTGGACATTCTATCAAATTCGGTAGTCGAAATAGAAGTATTTTGTCTATAGAATATGAGATGATTATCTATTCCTTCTATGGTGCAGAAATTTAATTTGTTTATAATTTCGGCAACTTGAATGGTTATCATCATCCGCATGGCATTCATGTTATTCGACCTAACCTCAAAGTTGTTGCCAAACTCTTTGTCCACATCATTCCACTCATTACTAGTAAAAACATTTCCAAAGCGCTGCATGGTGGATTTAGGTGAAATGATAAATTGAGGTAGTTTTAGTTGATCAGCTCTAATGTGAAAGATAGTGGTTGATTTAAATCCTATTTCATTCCGATTGTTCAAATCATAAATATAACGCAATCCCCCATTGAGGTCTTGATATAGAAAACCCTTTATAGCTCTGTCACTATTGTTTTTAATAAATTCTAGGTGCCTCACCTTATCTGGAATTTGGCTCATTTTAATTCTTTTGGAAAACCCCCATTTATTAGATTTGGCATAATGTTTAAGCTCCTCAATTCTATTGTTGCCAAATATTAAGTCCTTTATTTCCTCTATGATATTCATAGTCTATAAATTGTGGCCAATTAAATCATAGAATTGATCCTCTGTAAGGATTTCGACTGTACCCAGATTTTGTGCTTTTTTCAACTTTGATCCTGCCTTGGCTCCTACAACAAGAATATTCAACTTTTTACTAATGGCAGAAATAACCTTGGCTCCATTTTGAGTAGCCAAATTTTGAGCATCTTTTCTCCCCATATGTTCCAATGTACCAGTGAAAAGAATAGTCTTATTCGCAAGAATAGCATCAGATTCAATGACGAGCGGTTTGTCCTCTTCTTTTTGCGAAAAATCAACTCCATATTCCTTCATTCGATGAAGCATATTAAGGTGTTCCTCTTGTTTGAAATACTCTATTACATTTTTTGCAACTACAGGACCGATGTCCTTTATATCAGTGAACTGCTCTTCATCCCATTTCTCTAGATCAAAAATAGTTTCTATTCTTTCGGCTATTAAACTAGAAGCACGTTTTCCCAAATGATGAATACTTAAAGAATGAAGTATTTTGCTCAAGCTATTCTTTTTTGATTTTGCGATAGAACTTTTTAATTTCTGGGCTGATTTTTCACCAAATCCTTCAAGTTCTTCGATTTTATCAAAATCAAGGTTATAAATGTCAGCTATGTTTCTAACCCAGCCTAAGTCATAGAATCTTTCAACAATGGACTTTCCGAAACCATCTATATCCATTGCAACTTTACTAACATGGAATATCAATTTCTGTAAATCTTGGGCTCCACAGATACAAGATGGACACCTCCATGCTGCTTCGCCTTCTTCTTTTACAAGTTGTACGTCTTCTTTTCCTTCATTGATTGGACAAATACGAGGAAATTCTATAGTTTGTTCACTTCCATCACGAATTTCATCCATGGCTTTAACAATATACGGTATAACATCTCCTGCTCTTTCGACTAGAACTGTATCATTAATTCTAAGATCTCTTACTGTAATAAATTCCTCATTATGAAGACTGACTGAAGAAACCGTAACACCTGCAAGTTGAACCGGCTTAAGTTTGGCTACTGGTGTAATTGATCCAATTTTGCCTACTTGATATTCCACGTTCAACAACTTCGTGGTTGCTTGCTTGGCTTTAAATTTGTAGGCCATAGCCCATCTTGAATGGTGAGAAGTATATCCGCATTTCTTTTGTAATTCATAAGAATTCACCTTTACAACCATTCCATCAATTTCGTAACCGTAGGAATCTCTTTTTTCTTCCCAATCTTTACAAAATTTAATGACTTCATTTATACCAGAGCAAAGCTTCTTTTCATGAATAGGGATCTTAAATCCCAATTGACCTAATAGGTTGATGCTACGATAATGATTTTCAATGGATTCAGTGATGTCGTTTCCATTTTCATCTTCTGCATAACCTAATTGAAAAATGAAAGCTTCAATTCCTCTGCTTCTAGTATCTCTCGGGTCTTTGGTTCTTAATCCTCCAGTTGCCGCATTTCTAGGGTTTGCAAAGACAGACAAGCCCTTCTTTTCTCTTTCTTTATTAATGGATTCGAATAATTCTTTTGGAATCAGTGCTTCACCTCTTAATTCGACCTTCTTAATGCCTTTAGAAGAAAAATGTGCTTTGAGAGGAATGGAGGACAATGACCTCATATTGGCAGTGATTTCGTCACCACTCTTCCCATTACCTCTCGTCGCAGCTCTAATTAAATGATCATTTTCATATACCAAGGCCACACTTCCACCATCAAATTTTGGTTCTACTACATATTCGATTAGGACGTTTTCCTCTTCCTCTGTTAGTTTTTTTACTTGTTTATCAAAGTCTAATAAGTCATCTTCGTTGTAAGAGTTATCTAATGATAACATAGGAGTTAAATGATCAATAGATTCAAAACTGGCATTTTGATCATCTGAAATTCTTTGTGTTGGAGATGATGGAGTGATCAAATCAGGGTATGAAGCCTCTAATTTTTCCAATTTCTTATAAAGCAAATCGTATTCATAATCTGAAACTAATGGATTATGTTCTACACTGTATTTCCATTCGTGAAATACCAATACCCTTCTAAGTTGCTCTAGATCTGTTCTACTGACTTCTTTCTCTAGAAAAACTTTACTTAGATCAAATAGTTCTTTTTGTTCTTCCTTACTGTACATATTCTTATAAACTCAGTTCAAGTATAGTATTTATTTTTTCAAAACAGCGATATTATATTTCCTGTTCATCAGAGCATCATCTTTACTTTTAGCGTTTTCAGATTCCTTTATAATGGTATCTAAAACGAATGTTGATTCTTTGATTAACTCCTTAATTGATTCTTCATTGTAAATCGTAAAACGTTCTCGAACAAAAGGCAATTCATGCATGCTTTCTTCGTCAACAAAGGCCAAAACACAGAGGCCGCCTGGTTTTAAGCATCGATCAAATTCCTGAATCAGTTTTATAGGTGAACTCCAAAAATAAATAGAATTTACACTTAGTATCCTGTGAAAATGGAGGTCTTGGTATGGTATATCTACTCCATTATATAGACTAAATACCGCATCTTTAGAGAAGTTATTGTTTTGAGCCTCCTTACACATTGTTTCTGATATCTCAAGCCCATAATATTTCAGAGCATTAGCTTGAGATAATATTGTATCTAAATGACTACAGTTTCCAAATCCTATTTCGAGTATGTTATTTCCGTCTGTAAGATTTAATGAATAAATGGAGTTCTCAATCATTTGATAATTGGAATCATTCATTTTTAATCCAACTTCAATTCCAATTTTGCCTTCAGGACAACTAAGTTGTCGTTCCAATTCAATTAAATCACTTTCAGAATAATGTTCCATCTATTTTTCCAATTTTATCATCTTTGTTGTTCCCATTTCCAAGCAGAATCCATAATCTCTTCAATGCCATATCTAGGTGTCCACCCAAGTTTGTTACGTGCTTTACCAGGATCAGCATAAATAGCAATTACGTCGCCAGATCTTCTTGGACCTATTTCATAATTCAACTTTTTTCTACTCACTTTTTCAAATGACTTAATGGCTTCAAGTACGGTTACTCCAGTTCCTATTCCTAGATTATAAACATCGACTTCTTGTTCTTGATTGCCAGAGACCAAATGATTTAAAGCCAAAGTATGAGCTCTGGCTAAATCACATACATGGATGTAATCTCGTACGCAGCTGCCGTCTCTTGTGTTATAATCGGATCCAAAAACAGTCATTTTCTCTCTCTTCCCTAAAGCGGTTTCAGTAATGGCAGGAATGAGGTTTAATGCCAACACAATCGGGTCCTCCCCTATTTTACCAGAAGGATGAGCTCCACCTGGATTGAAATAACGCAGTAAGATTGCTTTACTTTCCAACATCTTAAAAGTATCCTTAATTACGTCTTCACCCATTTGCTTCGTTCTTCCATATGGAGATTCTGCTTCTTGTAGTGGTGTAGATTCATCTACTGGACTTTCATCAACATTACCATACACCGTACAACTTGAACTATAAATAAAGTTGGGCACATTAAACTCTTTAACACAGGCTAAAACATTTAATAGGCTTTCCATATTGTTCTTAAAGTACAGAATAGGCTTTTGAGTTGATTCTCCCACAGCTTTAAGAGCTGCGAAGTGAATGATACCTTTAAACTCATGTTGTTTAAAAACGGACTTTGTCGCTTCTAAGTTACACAGATCAATATTATAATTAGTGATGTCTACGTCCTTAATTTCTTTAATCCTATCGATGGCTTTAAAATTAGAATTAATCCCATTGTCGATAGAAATAGGTTCATAGCCTTCTTCGAGCAAATCAATAATGGTATGACTACCAATGTACCCCATTCCACCTGTTACCAATATTTTTCCCTTGGACATTTATTATTTGTGTTAATTTTGTGTTGAACAAATTTAGTCTTTATGACAGAATTTACTGGTAGGGAGTTAGAAAATATATTGCTAGGAGTAAAAAGAATTGCGAAGAAAGCAAGTGAAAAAGTTATGGAGATTTATGCACTTGATTTTGATGTTGATTACAAATCTGATGATTCACCTATCACCATTGCTGACAAAGAATCCAATAAGGTAATTTGTGAAGGATTAATCGAACTAACTCCAAAAATTCCTATAATTTCCGAAGAAAATAAGAGTATCCCATACGAGATCAGAAAGGATTATTCTTATTGCTGGATTATTGATCCTATTGATGGGACTAAAGAGTTCATTGCAAAAAATGATGAATTTGCTATTAATATAGCACTATGCTATTTTAATGAAGTGGTTTTGTCCGTTGTTGTACTTCCAGCTTCGAAAAAGTTGTATCACGCCATTAGAGGAAAAGGAGCATTCGTAGAAAAGGAGGGAATGGGGCAAGAAAAAATTGTCTGCCAAAAATTTACATTTAGCGCTGAAGGAATAAATATTGTAACATCGAGATCTCACCTATCCACAAAAACTCAAGCCATAGTTAATAAATTAAATAATCCCAATTTAGTAGCAAAAGGAAGTGCGCTTAAGTTTATTCACCTTGCAGAAGGAAAAGCAGATTACTACCCACGTCTTGGTCCAACTATGGAATGGGATACTGCTGCTCCTCAATTGATCTTAGAAGAAGCAGGTGGAAGTGTTACGAAATACGAAACGAATACAACACTAGAGTACAATAAGGAAAATCTACTAAATCCTTATTTCGAAGCAAAGGGCATAGAATATTAGGCAATGAATATCAGTGTTGTAATTATTACCAAAGATGAAGAAGCAAATATTGCTAAATGTATAATTGCCGCTAGAAAAGTATCAAGTGACGTAGTTGTAATTGATGCTTTCAGCACTGATAAAACTGTAAGTATAGCAGAAGGCCTTGATTGTCGAGTTATACGAAGGGAGTGGATTGGTTATGGTTACAATAAAAACTTGGGTGCACAGCATGCCAAATTCGAGTGGATACTTAGTTTGGACGCTGATGAAGTCCTTGATGATGAATTAATTAAGGAAATCAAAAATATCAACTACAATACTGAAAAGGTATATGCCTTTAATCGCTTGACTTATATTGGGAATCAGTGGGTCCAATATTCAGGATGGTATCCTCAATATGTAAAAAGAATATTCAATAAAAACTACGTTAAATGGGATGACCGCGATGTGCATGAACAATTAGATATACCCAAAGACTTTCAAGTTAAAAGACTGCATGGTAAATGTCACCATTATTCTTTTAAAGACAAGGGAGACTATTTACAAAGACAACTGCGCTATGCTCAGTTGAGAGTCATATTATGGCAAACAAAATCGCCTCCAAGCATCTTTAAATTGTATTTAGGCCCATTGCTAAAATTCATTACGATTTACTTCTTTAAGCGGGGATTTTTAGATGGTCGAGTTGGCTACCTAATTGCATCAACAGAGGCCAAAATGATGCGGTACTCGATAAATCAGTATTCAAAATAATAAAATTTAAAACAGATATTCAAGGCCAAATGAAATAGAAGAAAGATTTATATTGGTTCCGAATGAACTATAGTTTTGTTTTTCTCCTGTCTCTTTATCTTTTATTTGACCATATACATATTGAATTCCTCCGGATCTCATTATTGCCCTGAATTTCTTATTAATATCATAAGTAATACCAAATCCTGCTCCAACAACAAAGAAATATGAGGCATATTCATTATTCAATTGAGAATTAGAATATCCTTTTTCATTATGAATTGCACCATTAAGGTGAGGAATAATGTATATACTAAAAGGACTTATAGTATTAAAAGAATACCTAGCAAATAACCCTAAACTATAATTATTTGCCAATAATCTATTTTTCAAAGTGTCAGTAAATTGAGGCGAATAACGATAAGATTGCGAATTTGAAATGGAATGACGATATCCTAATTCTACTCCAAGAATTAATTTTTCATTTACCTCTTTACCAAAATAAGGATTAATAGCAACCGAAGTATATTTAGAATCAGAAAAGGAACTTGTATGAAAAAAACTAGGTGAGAAAGAATATATATTGGGAAAGGGTGGATTATTGTTTTGTATACTAAAATTTAAAGATCCTCCTAAGACATAATTATTCTTTAGCTGTTCTTCCTGTGCTACGAGTGATTGAAAAATACCAAGTATAATAACAATCAAATAAATGTTTCTCATAAGTTATATTGGAGTAATTAGGTAAAATATATTGGTTATCTCAATTTAAAGGTAGAAATATAGTAATTTGGATCAATTGTCAAATCATTTGCTTGGGTTTCTAACTTATCCCACATCGTAGAGGGGTAAATACTTACTTCTACCCCATTCAACTTAATCCTCAAAGGCATGTCAAAATTGTCCAAACAATTAGACCATCTATAGTTTAGACTTCCATCTGAAAAGTAATACTCAAAGGTTGGTATCCTTCGATCTCTCAAATATTGATCAAAAAATCCTTCCAAGTCAACCTTAAAACATGATATAATGAATCGTTCGACTTGTGCAGAAGTCACCGTTTTATGATAAAATACTCGATTAAGTTCTCTCAACATTAATTTCCATCGATCATCATTATTTACAATTGTACGCATCGTGTTCAACATATTTGCTCCCTTAGGGTATACATCAGTTGGATACGTTTCATCATTAACACCGTAAGTACCAATCATTGGCTTTTTGTTTTCGATACCAGCCCTTAATCCTCTTACATATTCTTGTCCGACTTCTTTCCCGTAATAGTATTCTAAAAACAAGCTTTCTGAGTAATTAGTAAAACTTTCATGAAGCCACATGTCTGCCATGTCTTTATGTGTAATGTTATTGGCAAACCATTCGTGACCAGACTCATGAATTATGATAAAATCAAATTTTAATCCCCAACCAGTTTGACTGAGATCTCTTCCTAAATAACCGTTCATAAACTGATTCCCATAAGTTACGGAACTTTGGTGTTCCATGCCGAGATAAGGAGCCTGTACAATTTGATAGCCATCTTCGTAAAAGGGATACGGTCCAAACCAATGTTCAAAAGCTTCGAGCATTTTTGGCACTTGTTGATATTGTACTCGGGCTTTTTCTTCATCTTCTTTCAGTGCCCAATAAGTTACATCCAATTCACCTTTTTCTCCATTATATACTTCGTTCCAGGTCACATAATCTCCAATGTTTAAGTTCACCCCATAATTATTTATTGGATTTCGAACTACCCAATGAAATGTTCGAGTGTTTTTCTTCTTATTCCTATCTACACTCTCCAATCGACCATTAGATACATTTTGTAAATGATCAGGAACCTCAGCGCTGATTCTCATACTATCTACCTCATCATACATGTGATCTTTGCATGGCCACCATACACTTGCACCTAGACCTTGACATGAAGTAGCAATGAATTCATTCCCCGTTTTGTCTTTTCTCCAGCTAAATCCGCCATCCCAAGGTGCTCGAATTGCTGGTCTAGGATTCCCCTCATAAAATACTTCTAGTTCATTAATATCCGCAACTATTTGATCTTTTTTTAATTGAACGAAGTGTGCATTCCTACTTGAAGTAAATTCTAAGGGCATACCATCTTGCATAACTTTAGTAATTTTTAGTGGAGGTTGTAAATCTATTTGGATAACATTGTGAGGATGCAGAACTTCGTATCGAATTAAGTTTTTCCCTTGAATCCATTTACGCTCTGGGATTACTTCAACTTCTAAATGATAGTATTTTAAATCCCACCATGCTCGTTCCTCTGTGATTGTTCCACGAAGGGAATCCACTTTTGTGAAAGATTGAGCATCTGCATAAATAAATGAAAGAACAAAAAGTAGAAGAAGTAGGTTTCTCATTTGTTTAATTATTTAATGTTCGCCAATTTATTGGAAATATTGAAGAATCTAAAGGTTAGTAAAGATGAAGAAATGGTTAAACCCAATATCAATCCTATCCAAACACCATGATATCCCAAATCCCAATATATAGTAGATATATAACTAAATGGGATTCCAACTACCCAATATGATAGAAGAGTTATTAAAGTAGGAATCTTTACATCTTGTAATCCTCGCAATGCCCCCAAAGCAGTCACCTGAACACCGTCAGGAATCTGAAATATCGCTGCATATATTAATAATATTCCGGCTAGATTAACAACGTCCACATCATTAATATAAATAAGTGGTAATTGATCATTGAATAGGACAAATCCTAGTGCCGTAACAATCATAAAACCAGTCACCAATATAATGGCTGCAATTCCAGATAACTTAGTGGTTTGAAAGTCTTTTTTACCAAAATTATTACCTACTCTAATGGTTGCCGCCATAGAAACACCCGTACATATGAGGAAGGTTAAAGATGCGAGACTTATAGCAACCTGATGAGCAGCTTGAGCAACACTACTAACCATTCCCATGATCAACGCCGCTGCAGAAAAAGCCGATACTTCAAAAAACATCTGAGCCGATGTTGGTATTCCTAACTTTAGTATTTTTTTAATAAATGATGTTTGATACTTTAAATAGTTGGCTTTGAGAATTCGATCCAATAGATGACCATCCTTAATCATCATAAGAATCATTACAAGCACCATAACTCCTCTTGCAATAAAACTTGCTACAGCAGCACCATTCAATCCCATTTCATCAAAACCACCATTTCCAAAAATCAAGAAGTAATTCAATATTATATTGGCTGCATTACCCACAATTATAGCTACCATTGGAATAATGGTATTACTCATTCCTTCAACATAACCCTTAAATGTTAAGAAGATCATCATAGGAATCATTGTCCACATGGAAATTCTTAGATATCCCAATCCCATATCTAAAACTTCTTTTTCTTGTCCTAACATATAAGCATAAGGCATTAAAACCTCAATAAGTGTTATTGATACGAAGGCAAAAAGCAAATTGATCAAAAGTCCATGTTTGAAATATTGTGAAACTTTTTTCAATTTATTTGCCCCATCTGCTTCAGAAACCAAAGGTGGTAAGGCAAAGCTAATCCCCATTCCAACAACTACAAAAACAACAAAAATAGCATTTGCGAAAGCTATACCAGCTAAAGGCAATGTTCCTAGCTTTCCAACCATTATATTATCTGCCAGATTGACAAATACTTGTCCAAGTTGTCCTAATACCAGAGGAACAGCAAGTTTTAGATTGGTTCTAAACTCTTTTTTATATGTATCGCTTAGATTAATCAAATATTGTTCTTAAGTCAATAGTTAATAAAAGTAATTCTAATGGATCGTTGGGCAATTTCACTACTCCGGCTTCGGCAAAACCAAGCCTTTTTAATAATTTTTGAGAAGAATAATTGTCTTTAGTAGTAATAGCCTGAACCATTACCTCTGAACCTTTTTTATAAAAATTCTTTAACATAGCCATAGATGCCTCGTATGCTAATCCTTTACCATAATAATTTGGAAGTAAAGCAAACCCAATATCTGGTCGATCCAATCCTTCACGTTTAAATATTCCACATGTGCCAATCTTTTGCCCCTCATATATGATCACATGATTGCGATACAAAGGGTTTCCCTCTACTTCTGAGTATTTTAATTCTATATATGCTCTGGCATCCTCAACTGTCCTGACTCCTCGATCAGCTATATATTTATAAAAATCTGGAGTGTTCATTAGCTCTAAAATAAACTCAGCATCGGTTTCGCTTGAAATTGTCCTTAACTCTAAATTATCCGTTTTAATCATTGTCATTGTACATATCTTACACAAGTATATAAACTTTTATCATCCCACCAAATTCTTCGATATGCAGGTATTTTATGAGCGATCTTATAGTCCATAAAACGGTCATCTGTTTGCTTGGTTAATGAAGGAGTTATGTGAACCGTAAAATTTGAAAATCTTCTAGACATTTCAATATGATAATGTCCGCAAAAAATGTCAATTTCCAAATTTGTAAAACGAGCCATTGTTTCTTCCCATCTAGTTTTGCCACCAAATGCCCATTTGCTATTATCAATGAAAGGCACAAACGAGTCCACAGGAGGATGATGCATTATGATCAATACTCTTTTATGTTTAAACTCAATAAGTGATTTATTCAATTCAAGCCATTGCCTATCCGTTAAATTTCCATCCGAGGTATCCAGGAAAACATACAAAGTATTCTTATCTATTCTGGATTGTATTCCATTAATATATAAGTCCTCATTTTGCCAAACTTTGTGCATTAATTCTGGTGAATCATGATTGCCAGGAATGATTGTAAAAGGAATTTTCAAACTAGATAGCTTAGAATCTAAATATTCATAAACTTTAACCTCTCCATTCCAAAAACAAATATCGCCTCCAATAAACAGTTGACTGAAATCTTCATCTTTCAAATAGTATAAAACCAAATCAAGACGATCCATATTCTCTTTGCCATTATCCCAATCCATGTGTAAGTCTGTAAGGAATACGATCTTATTCATATTTAATTCTTAATTAATATAACGATATATGAAAGTCTTGTAGGTAAAGCTTAATTTTGTGCAAATTAACCATTAATGCCAAAGAAATTGGTAATTAATTGTTCTTAAAGTGATTTATAAATTTAATTCAGATAATTCAATTATATGAAACGTGTATTAATTACTGGAGCTGCGGGATTTTTAGGTTCCCATTTATGTGACAGACTAATAAAAGAAGGCTTTCATGTAATAGGTATGGATAATTTAATTACGGGGAATATTCAAAATATTGAACATCTATTCCCACTAAAGAATTTTGAGTATTACCATCATGATGTTTCTAAGTTTGTACACGTACCTGGAGAATTGGATTATATATTGCATTTTGCCTCTCCAGCAAGTCCAATTGATTACCTCAAAATGCCCATTCAGACCTTAAAAGTGGGAAGTTTAGGCACACATAACTTATTGGGATTAGCACGAGTGAAAAATGCCCGAGTTTTAATTGCTTCAACATCCGAAGTATATGGAGACCCGCTCGTTCATCCTCAATCTGAAGACTATTGGGGAAATGTCAATCCAATAGGTCCAAGAGGCGTTTATGACGAAGCAAAAAGGTTTCAAGAAGCAATGACGATGGCGTACAATACCTATCATAATGTTGAAACTCGGATTGTAAGAATTTTTAACACCTATGGCCCAAGGATGCGGGTTCATGATGGAAGAGTTCTACCTTCCTTTTTTGCTCAATCTATCAAAGGTGAGGAGATTACTGTTTTCGGTGACGGAAGCCAAACTAGATCATTCTGTTATGTAGATGACCTTATTGAAGGAATTTTTAGACTCTTACTAAGCGATTATGATCAACCTATTAATTTGGGTAATCCTGATGAAATTACCATTAAAGAGTTTGCCAAAGAAGTTGTTGATCTTGTTGGAAACCCAAATGCTAAGATATCTTTCCATCCTTTACCCGTAGATGACCCTAAACAAAGACAACCAGACATAAGTAAAGCGAAAGAGATTTTAGACTGGGAACCCAAATATTCGCGAAGCGAAGGGATGAAAATCACCTATGAATACTTCAAAAAGGTGGTTAAATCCTAGTTTTCCAAATATTATTACATATTATGTGTCAAAAAAATACATAAAACCATCATTTTCTGACTTGTTAGATTAACTTTGCCGCTCATTTATAAAAAATACTCATGGAAAGCATTAGAAACATTGCTATTATTGCCCATGTCGATCATGGTAAAACTACTCTAGTTGATAAGATCATACATGCTTGTGAAGCAATAGATGATAGGAAGGAAACGGGAGAACTGATCTTGGATAATAATGATCTTGAAAGAGAAAGAGGAATTACAATCTTAGCAAAAAATGTTTCTGTTCATTACAAAGGTGTTAAAATTAACATTATTGATACTCCAGGTCACGCGGATTTTGGAGGTGAAGTAGAGCGAGTATTAAAAATGGCTGATGGAGTATTGTTGTTGGTCGATGCATTTGAAGGAGCCATGCCGCAAACCAGATTTGTTTTAACTAAGGCTCTTGAGTTGGGATTAAAGCCAATCGTAGTTGTCAACAAAGTAGACAAGGAAAATTGTAGACCTGAAGAAGTTCAAAGTGATATTTTTGACTTGATGTTTAATCTAGGTGCAACAGAGGAACAACTGGATTTCGTGACGTTGTTTGGATCGTCAAAATTTGGTTGGATGAGTTTTGATCATAACATCAAAACAGACAATATCGAACCTTTACTAAATGCTATATTAGATAATATCCCTGAAGCACCTTTTCATGAAGGAGCTTCTCAAATGCAAATTACGTCTCTTGACTTCAATGCGTTTCAAGGAAGAATTGCAATTGGTAGAGTATATCGTGGAGAATTCCACGAGAATAAGGATTACATTATTTTCAGAAAAGATGGCACTCAGAAGAAAGTTCGTGTAAAAGAATTATTTGTATTTGAAGGACTTGGTAGGAGAAAGGTCTCATCCGTTAGGAGTGGAGATATATGTGCCATGGTTGGAATAGACGCCTTTGACATTGGAGATACTGTTGCAGATTTGGAGCAGCCAGAAGAAATGACAAGAATTGAAGTAGATGAACCTACGATGAGTATGTTATTTACGATCAATACTTCACCATTTTTTGGTAAAGAAGGAAAATTTGTAACTTCTAGACACTTGAGAGATCGTCTTCATAAAGAATTGGAGAAAAACTTAGCACTTCGTGTTGAGGAAACCGATACTGAGGATAAATTCATTGTTTATGGAAGAGGAGTACTTCACTTGTCCGTATTGGTTGAAACCATGAGAAGAGAAGGTTATGAACTTCAAGTAGGAAATCCAGTTGTATTGTACAAGGAGATCGATGGTGTGAAATGTGAGCCAATGGAGAATCTTGTAATTGACGTACCTGAACCAGTATCTGGCAAAGCTATTGAATTGGTAACGCAGCGTAAAGGAATGATGAAAATAATGGAACCGAAAGGTGATGTTATTCATCTCGAATTTGATATTCCAGCACGTGGAATTATCGGTCTCAGAAATCAGATCCTTACAGCTACTGCGGGAGAAGCGATTATGACACACCGATTCCAAGGATATGAGCCATACAAAGGTGATATTACTCAGAGAAGCAAGGGATCAATGGTTTCCATGGAACAAGGTCAGTCTTTGGCCTATGCTATTGACAGACTTCAGGACAGAGGAAAATTCTTTATCGATCCCAATGAGCAAGTGTATAAGGGGCAAGTAATTGGTGAGCACAATAGAGACAATGATATTGACATTAATGTGATCAAGGGTAAGAAATTAACGAATATGCGTGCTTCAGGATCCGATGATTCTAATAAAATTGCTCCTAAAATTGTTTTCTCATTAGAAGAAGCTATGGAGTACATTGGTAATGATGAATACTTAGAAGTAACACCTGTAAGTTTAAGAATGAGAAAAATTCAATACCCCAAGCATAGATCTTAAATATTAATGCTTTTTGGATAGAATTTTTTCTTAAGAAGATTCGTTTTAAACCAATAATTAAAACGAATCTTCAAATACTTTAAGCTTTGCCAAGTCGAACAACAACATCTATTCCTTCAATTCTTTTAATTGTTGCTCTGAGTTGTTTTTTCTTAGGTCAACTCTATTCTTTTGGACTTCATTCTCTAGGCATCATTCTTTTGATAATATCATCGTTTATACGAAGTGATTCTGGTGGTAAAGTAACTTTTAGCCTTCCAAAAGTTAGGTCTAATGGAAATAAGAGGATAGTTTGGGGATTCTCGTTACTCTTTATTTATATTCTTATTCCAAGTTCTTCTTGCCTAGAGTTTAGTTACTGGGTGGAAAGATTTCAATTGAAACTGCCTTTGATTCTTTTGCCCATTGCTTTACTTTCTAATAAAAATTTGAATGATAAATTAATCAATCTATTTTTTGAGATACTATTGGTTCTTCATGTTGTCATAGCTGGTAGTATATGGTATAAATATTTTTTCGCATCAGAAGAAATGTTGAAATTATTAGGTCAAGGAGGATCATTAGAGACTCCAGGCAATCATATACGATATAGTATGTCTATTGCCATAATTTTGTTGATAAATCTATACCATTCTGTGTTCAAAAAATCTATTGCCTTTTTGCCCAAATTGATAAAGGTCGTATTAATTATAATTCTTACAGGTTTATTGCATTGGTTGTCTATTCGGACAGGGCTGGTTTTGTTATATGCAGGAATAGGGACGATAATTGCCTTATTTATTTTACGATCCAAGAATTATTTTATTCCTGGCATGGCTGTACTGGTATTGCTAAGTTCTCCCATCATATTCTATCAATTCTCTGATGGGTTTAAGCAGAAAATTGATTATATGAAATATGATTTACAACAGTTCAAGAATAATACAGGTGGGCAGTACGCGGATAGTGGTAGATTGGTCTCGTTAATAGCAGGATGGGAATTGTTTCAGAGTAATCCAGTTCTTGGAACCGGCCTTTGTAATCTTAGACCACTTGTAGATCAACATATAAAAGATAAATACCCCGATTATCACACCAATTTATTACCTCATAATCAATTCCTCTTTACACTTACTTCAAGTGGACTCACAGGTATTGCATTTTTCTTTTTAGGACTCTGGTTAATTTTAAAAGAAATAGTGCGAACAAAATCAAAATTAACCTTCATTTTATTTGTCGTTTTTCTCGTTACTTTTATGTTAGACCACCTCCTTGAAGGAAGCATTGGTGTCGGGATGTTTACGGTCTATCTCATTATTGCCTTCTGGTTGGAAAGTCCTAAATCAAGAGGAATTGTGGTATAATTCGTATTTATTATTACCAGACATCTACTTCTAATTCTGGATATTTCAATTCTAATTGCTTAAATTGTAGTTTCATAGCAAGAATACATTGAAAGAATGAAAGACAATTTATTACAAGAAGATGCTCAAGACAAATTCAAATTCAAAGAACTTAAAGTCTACGGTTCTACTGAATGGATTATGAATAATGAGAAGAAGTATCGTCAAGTTTTTGATCGTTCGGAAACATCTTATATATACATTGAATTGTCTTTGTACAATAAGTGGTTTGATCGGAAAAATTGGAATATTCAACTGAATGTTAAATGCCAGAAATTATCGCCAACTATAAAAGAAATTTGCAATCTTAAGTTAGACAAAAAGATTAGCCAATACGATTCTATAGCCTATGTGCGTGAAGGATGGGGAAATAAAAAAACTGGTGCATTTTGGAAAGAAGGTAAGTACCAGTGGCAAGTATTCATTGATGGACAATTGATTGGAAGTAGATTATTTTACGTCTATGAAACCAAATCCAACTTAAACATAAAGGAGTATCTTGATATAAAATCCATTACCTTTTATGAAGGAGAGTATGAAGGCATTAATAATTCACAAAACATAACTGAATATCACTCCTTTTCTCAGAATCATAGTCGCTATATTTTTACCTTAATAAAAATCATCAATAACCTCAAGAAAGAATGGATTGGAGAATTCTTCATAAAGTATTTCAATCACCAAGGCGATCTGAAAACTGTAGTAACAAGGCTTGTAAAAATTTCAAGCAAGAAAACTGAAGTTCAGGTCATAGCAGGCTTTGGTGCCAACAATATGGGATCATGGGAAAAAGGTAGATATAGAGTCGAGGTCGTTTTTATGAATACCAAACTTGCTACCTCCTATTTTGAAGTAGGTGATGATTTTATTGAAGGGATCCCCAAGACAATTGTGCACTACGATAAAGATATTACCTTATCCCCTACTCAGGAGACATCAATTGAGTCTTTTGAAGATGCTTTTGCTCGCTTAAATGACCTAATAGGGCTAGAAGATGTTAAAAAGCAAGTCTATGAACATGCCCAATATTTAAAGTTTCTAAAATTGCGGGAATCTAAAGGATTCTCAGAGAATAAGTCCATTAGTATTCATTCTGTATTTACTGGCAATCCGGGAACAGGTAAAACAACCGTTGCACGTTTAATGGGGAAGATTTACCATTCAATGGGACTTTTGAAAAAAGGACATGTGCATGAAGTGGACAGAGTAGATCTTATCGGAGAATTCATAGGTCAAACTGCACCTAAAATGAAGGAGGCCATAAAAAAGGCTGAAGGCGGTGTCCTTTTTATAGACGAAGCTTATTCATTAGCCAGATCTAATGCTGATAATAAGGATTTTGGTAGAGAAGCCATCGAAATTCTTGTAAAAGAACTTTCAAATAGCAATAGAAATTTTGCGGTTTTTGTAGCCGGTTATCCAAAAGAGATGGAAACTTTTATGGATTCTAATCCTGGACTGAAATCTAGATTCAAACAATATTATCACTTTCAAGATTATTCGCCCAATGAGTTGATGCAAATTGCCTTGCAACGGTGTGAAGCTATTCATTTAATTCTTCAGGATGTTGCGCTTAAGGCATTTGAAAAGATGATCATTGATTCTTATCGATCTAGAGATCGAACATTTGGTAATGCACGTTTCGTTCATGATTTATTAGATAAGGTAAAGCTGAATTTGGGACTAAGAATAATGGCTAGAAAGAATCCTCAATCGCTTTCTAAAACAACGCTTCAGAAAGTTGTGCTTAAGGATATTCAAAGATTAAATTCGACTCTTCACAAAGAAGGAATTGAAATTCCAATTGATCAATCCCTCCTTAAGGAATCATTAGAGGAATTAAATCAATTAATTGGCATAAAACATATTAAAGAACAGATCAATGAAATGGTATCTGTGGTTCAATACCATAGAATGACTGGAAAATTGGTAACAAACAATTTTTTCCTTCATACCCTACTATTAGGTAATCCTGGTACTGGGAAAACAACAGTAGCAAGAATTCTAGCCAAGATATATAAAGCTTTAGGCATTTTAGAGCGGGGACATTTGGTTGAAACGGATAGACAAGGATTGATTGCTGGGTTTGTTGGACAAACAGCAATAAAAACTTCTGATAAAATTGACGAAGCCAAAGGTGGCGTTTTATTCATTGATGAAGCTTATTCATTGAATGATCGAAGTGGTCTACAAGGAAACTATGGAAATGAAGCGATCCAAACCATTCTTAAACGAATGGAAGATGACAAAGGCCAGTTTTATGTTTTTGCTGCAGGCTATCCAGATAATATGGAGATTTTCTTAAAATCAAACCCAGGACTTGCATCTCGATTTGATAAACGTTTGGTTTTTCATGATTACTCAGCTGAAGAGCTTTTTGACATCGGTCAATATTTAGTAAATAAACATGGCTATATCATGGATAAAGATGCTAAGGCATTATTCAAAGATATTATTACAGATGAAGTTTTAGTCAAGGATAAGTATTTTGGAAATGCCCGATTCATTCGTCAATTGGTTAATGACGTAGTTACTATTCAAAATGTTAGAGTAGTACAATCTAAAACAATTGTTGTTCAAAAACAAGCGCTCAAGCGAATTAAATTATTAGATATTTCAACCATGATTGAACAAAAAAAGAAAAACACCATTAGTAAAAGAAAGATGGGATTCTCCTAGTTTAGTAATTCGAAATAATATTAATATCCATGAAATATATACTTCTTGTTCTAACGGCTGTAATGTTTGGTTGTAAATCCAGTAATACTGGAAATTTAAAGAATCATTCAACGGATAAATCAAATGTGAAGACGGAGTTTCTTACCAATAAATTTGATGTTGATGTTCCAAAAATTGTAAAATCTGATAGTTTATGGAGAGCAGAACTTAGTCAGCAGGAATATTATGTCCTTAGGGACAAAGGAACTGAAAGGGCATTTACAAGTGCATTAAACGATGAAAAGAGAACAGGTCTATATGCTTGTTCTGCATGTGGAACAATTTTATTCAATAGTAATGCAAAGTATAATTCTGGAACAGGATGGCCAAGTTTTTTTAGACCCGATGATGAAAATCTTGTTGGAGAATCAACAGATTATGATTTAGGATATGCACGGACTGAAGTTCACTGTGGTATATGTGATGGCCACTTAGGTCATGTATTTGAAGACGGCCCTCAACCTACAGGATTGAGGTATTGCATTAACGGTGTGTCGTTGAATTTTATTCCTGCTGATTTAAAAGGAAGCAGAGTTGGTCATTTAATCGAAATCTCCAAATAATTAGATTGACATTCAACTCTCTGATTCATACCATTGACAATTTTGATCTGATCAAAAGTTATTTTATCACCAGACCTAATTTGATTTTTATTTCTTCTAAGATAACTTAAGTGATCATTCTTCAACATAAGCAGATTTTTGACGACTCTTCCATTTCGATGAATGTTAACATTTACAGAGAAGAATTTGAATTTTTGAGCAATAAGGTTTTTATCCTCTAACTCCCATTTTAAGGTTTGTGTAAAAAAATCTTCTATCGAAAGTTTCTCATCCGAAGCATTAGATAAACTTAATTTAAGTTGAGGAGATTGGATTAATTCACCCTTAAGAACATCAACAGGTAATCCTTTGTAGTACAACTTTATTTTAACATCATTGGATAAAGCATTTTGAAAGGAAACTTGATACGTGGAATCATTGAGTTTATTGATTCTATTCCCATTGCTTTTCAATTTAATGTAAGAAGGATCTGCTTCGTTTAAACTAATGTTTACCATATTGTACATTACTCGATACAATTGGCCCTCTTTTTCTTTAAATTCAGGTAAGCTCTGTGCCAGCATCTGACAACTTAGGAAGGAACATAAGATAAATACCAATTTCATAATAACATATTGCTTTTAACAAAAGTATTTCAAAAATTAGGTTTTTTATTATTTATGGATTAATTAAAACAATATTAACACTGATCAAATATTATTTCGACAAACACTCCATATTTGGAATGTCACAAAATAATATTTCAGGCAAATGCGTAACCTAAAAATGCATCGTTAATTAACTTTCATATTTCCGAATATCTTTGTAATTTCACTTAACAATTTGTTTAATTGAGATACATTTTATTCATATTATCTTCTTTTTTACTGTTCTCTTGCGAAGAGGAATACACGGTTGGTTCCAACGAGTTTACTCCAAGTATAGTGGTTACTTCAGTATTTACTGCCGATAGTTCTTGGATAGTCAATCTATCAACTTCTCGTAATGTTTTCGATGAAAACTCTAAGTCATTACCTGTTGAAGATGCGAAGGTCGTTATTTATGAACGAAATGGTCAATTGGCTTGTCAATTAGAACACCACGGCAATGGAGAATATAGGAGTATAACTTGTACACCTTCTATGGAGAAAAACTATAGACTATCTGTGAGTTCAAGTGAATATGGAAATGTTATGGCTTACAGTTCATTACCTAGTAAAGCCATAGTTAAACTCAACACCATAGATAGTGTTGGAGATAAAACCATTATTGACTTCTCAATAGAAGAGCAGCCATCTTCAAACAATTATTACATTTGGGATTTGGTAGATGTTAGGATAGATAACTCTCAAGTAGTAACTGAGCCAACAGTTGAGGTTGGAACTAGAATAAACATGCAGAATTGGATAGATGACTTGACGGATGATGTCTATCACATAAAGAGTAAAAAACTTTCTTCTCAACAGTCCGTAGCAAGCTACTCTTTCGATGGAAACACTTTCGTCACATCAATTGCTGCTGACCATTCATTAATAACAAAACCGGTAGAACCTAATTCTACAACTGGTGGTGGTCAAGTATCCAATAAGGTTAAAACGATGTTGCGAGTTATGACGGTCAGCGAAGAATTGTTCCAATATTACCAAAGTATTGAGCAATATTTAGCCTATGATCAATATAAGGTGAGTTTTGCTGAACCCGCTACAGTATATAATAATATAGAAAATGGTATTGGCATTTTTGCAGGTTATACCGTTGAATATTTAGAGATCAAATAGCAGTTTCAAGATTATATATTGCATCCTCCGACACCTCCCATTTTTACTTATTCTAAGCCTAGTTTTTATATTACAAATATTTTTAATATTTTTAAAAATTGAGTGTTAAAAAATAATGAAAGCAGCAAGACGTTTATTAGTTTTGCATTTTCAAAATCTATTCCATGAAAATTAGACTCCTTGTAGTCCTTAGCTTGATATTTACTGACTTGTTTGGCCAAAACTCAATGCCATGTGATCAGTTGCAGGCAAGTAGTACATGTAGTACTGCGCCAATATTATGTGACATTGACTGCTTGGATGGTTTTACGGCTAGAATGCCAGATACCCTAATTACTTCCGGACACCCTACATTACAATTTCATCCTCACCCTGCTTTACTTTGTTGGGATCCAATGACCATGACCGGTTCTGGTACTCCAGATAATATGTCTTGGTTTGCCTTTGTAGCTGGTTCGACAGAAATAGAACTGGAAATTGTACCTTTCAATTGTGATCCAACTTCAGGAAATAACAATGGAGCTGATCAAGGATTACAAGCTGGAATAATAAGTGGATGTCATTTGGATGATAACGGAAGGATACCTGATTCACTTAGAGTGGACTGTATTGACAATCCTAACATCTTACCTTTCACAATCGGAGGAACTACTTTTGTTCCTGGAGAGGTGTACTATTTTTTCATTGATGGTTACGGAGGCACAATTTGTGATTATAGAGTAAATGTATTAAAAGGTGAGCAACCTTTTGAACTAGAAGATCCAACTGAAATTCTATCAAAGAACGATGTACGTTTTGATACTATATGTGTTGGTCAAAACAATATTGAATTATTCCCCGATAGTGATCGATTGAATATTGAGTATTTTTGGAAAATTTCACCTGCTCTTACTACAGTTGGTGATACTTTCGCCGATTTAGGATTTCAAACCTCATGGAATTTTGATACCCCAGGTGAATATGAAATTAGCTTTTACGGGTCTAATGGCTGTGATCAAACGGATACACTTGTGTCTAAAGTAGTAGTACAGTCACAAGAAGATGAAGTTTTTGATACTGTTGCCATTTGTTTTAATGAATTTCCTTATCTAGGCCCTTTAGATCAGGATCCTAATGGAGATGGTGTTATCGGTTGGTTAGGACCTGTAATAAATCTTCCTGGAGGAGATATTGTACATCAAGTCGTTCAAGCCAATAACTGTTCATATAATCAGACGTTGCATGTTGATGTTATTGATCCTTCTCCACGAGAAAATATTTCTTTGATAGGCTGCGGTTCTATCGACTATAATGGCATTAACATAGATCATTCGATTCAGGACTCATTCATTACGCTAGAAGGACTCTCATATCAAGGATGTGATAGTCTTATATCATTGACCGTGACCATACTAGAATTGGAAGGTGACATTGAAGTAGTAGATTGCGATAGCAGTGGTTTGGAAATTGGATTTGTATCTACAATTTCTAACATTCCTAGTAGTTATGAAATAAAATATTTGTGGAGCGATAGTAATGGACCTTTAGTTGATAATGATATGAATGATTCAGATATCATAATTGACAAACTCGATTCTTATAGTGTAGAGATATCTGTAATTAATGGATTGGATACTTGCGTATTTAATATTCCGCCTAAAGTTATTGATCCCAATGATAATAAGCCTGAAATAACGGCTTTGGATTGGACATTGAATATTTGTGATATTGACAATATTGGATCGTACAAAGTTCAAAGTGATCAAGCCATTAAAGAGATCAATTGGACAATTCCAAGTGGTGCTACGATCATCAGTGGTGATGCAAATAGTGAGTCAATTGAAGTTGATTTTTCTGGTACTAATGGTGGCACAATTGAAGTTAGTGTGGAAAACTTTTGTAGTGGATTTTCTAGTTTGAATTTTCCTATACAAATCATTTCTACACCATTGGCAGACTTTGACCTCCCCATGATCTACTGTAAGGACACCCTGTTAAGACTTGAAGGAATTCATCCGATTAATTCGGATTTTACTTATGAATGGAATCTTCCAAATGGAGCATTATTACTAAATGGAGATTTAAATTCCAATGGACCTATAGAAGTTGAGTTAAAAAATCCTAATACTTATTATGAAATAGAGTTTATTATTGCAAATGGTATGTGTACAGATACCATTCGTAAAGGAGTAACAACCTATATAGATGTAATACCTTTAGAAATTGAATGCGAAACAACAGCAAATTCGATTTCATTTAGTTGGAATCCTGAATCGTGTGCAGATACCTATATTGTTCATTATGATGGACAAGAATTCAATATTGGAAGTCAAACAGAATTCACTATAAATGATTTGCCCATTAATACTCAAGCCAGTATTGAAGTTGAGATGATTAGCAATTGTGCTTGCAGTTTGCCATTAAGCCCAGCTTCTTGTACGACATTGGATTGTGGGGATTTAACCGTTGATATATCTCCAGAGGAAGATTTGATTTGTGAAGAATTTTGGTCGGAATCCGTTAATATTTACACAAGTATTAATGGTAATGCTTCTAACGCTACCTTCAACTGGATAAGTCCTTTCGTAGATCAAAATGGTGTCTTTAATCCTCAAGAGGCAAAATCTGGAATTCATAAGATAATACTGGAGGTTGAAAAAGATGGATGTATCTATATTGATTCTACCAGTATAACCTTATTTGAACAACCTGAATTAAACATCAATAGCTATGATCCTAGTTGTATAGATGAAATATTTGGATCCATTAGTATCAATGCAACTGGAGGCGACGGAAACTTTCAATATTTGATGGATGGGGATATTGTTAGTGATCAAATAAATGATGTTGCTGTTGGTGAACATACCATACAACTAATTGATGGTAATTCTTGTGAAGTAATAAAGACGGTCGAAATTAATCCTGCACCAATAATTAATCATAGTGTCAGTGGAGAGCCTAATATTTATGAGAATCAAGTCATGAAGGTAATACTGGAGTATAGCATGGGTGGAGAGAATGTTATAATTGATTCAATTGTTTGGTATGTTAATGATGAGAAATTTTGCGTTGGATTAGATTGTAATGAAGTAAATCTAAGTAACTTAGAACCTGGAGATTACCTTCATAATATTATTATATACTATAACGATTGTAAGATTGAAGAAGAATTCATGGTCAACGTAAGAGCCAATTCTAGACTTCATATTCCTAATGCATTCTCGCCTAATGGAGATGGATTTAATGATGAATTTATTGTATTTACTAATGATGATCTTCTACAAATTGATCAAATGATGATTTTCGATCGTTGGGGTAATATAATGACTCAGAATTCCAATTTTACTTTAACGAACACCGTTCTATGGAATGGAAAAAGTAATAATGTAGAAGTTGGTCCTGGTGTATACGTATTGGTTTTAAAGTATACCGACGAGTTCGGTCAAAACCAAATAGTAACTCGTGATGTTACTCTACTTAGATAAATATCTCTGCTCAAAACATATTTAATTTTCTTAGATTACTGCTAAGACTCTTCTTATAGTATAGAGTGAAGATTTAGCCCTTTTATAGCATTAAAACACTTCTAGAGCAAGATTGATTATTGTACCTTTGCAAAATTAGATTGAACAATTAATAATACAAATAGGAAATGAAACATTTCCCTGATGACATATTTGAAAAATTAGAATTTGATAAAGTCATTGGTTCTATTGCTGATGAATGCATGGGATCAGATGGAAAATCGTCTATTAAAAGTCCAGAGTTCTATACAGATAAGGATGTTATAGAGTTAAGGCTGAACGAAATACAAGATTTCATGAGTTCGATTGCTAATGGAGAGTCTCTACCATTCAGCAATTACGAAAACTTAGAACAAGAAATCTATCTACTATCCAAGGAGAACTACGTTCTAGAAATTGAAGCAATTCAAAAGATTAGAAGAACCGCAGCGCTAGCACACGATATATACATTTACTTTAAGGATTTTACAAGACAGAAAAAATATCCTAATCTTTATACTATATGTCAGTCAATCTATATTGATCCACAGTTATCCATTGAAATTGCCAAAGTATTTCATGACAATGGTGAATTAAGACCAGATGCCTCTCCTACTCTATTAAAAATTAGTAAGGCCATTATCCAAAAGGAACGTGAAGCAAATAAGGCATTTAAAATAGAATTGCAGAAATATGGCAAACTTGGATTTTTATCTGAAAGTCAAGAAAGTGTACGAAACGGGCGTCGTGTTATCACCGTTGGTTCTGAACACAAAAGAAAAATTGGTGGAATAATTCATGATGAATCCAGTACGGGTAAGATGAGTTATATTGAGCCAGAATCCATTATTTCATTAAACAATGACATACACAATCTTCACACAGAGAAGAGAGTAGAAATTTACAAAATTCTCAAAGATCTTTGTAATACAATTCGACCATTCCGACATGATTTAAAACTTGTATCAAATCAATTTGTTCGAATAGATGTTATTCGTGCTAAAGCTAAATATGCTATTAAAGTTGAAGCAGCAAAGCCAGAAATTGTTTCAAGTGCAAAGCTGAACCTCGTTGATGCAAAAAATCCAATTCTTTATCAAAAGCTATTGGATCAGAAGGAAGAAATAGTACATTTTGATCTCGTTTTATTGAAAAACAATCGAATACTAATTCTGAGTGGACCCAATGCTGGTGGTAAATCTGTAACCATGAAAACTGTAGGATTATTACAACTCATGTTACAATCAGGTATTATGCCGACAGCGGACCCTCGTTCTAAATTCGGTATTTTCAAGAGCATATTTGTAGATATAGGTGATCAACAGTCCCTCGAAGATGATTTGAGTACCTATAGTTCACATCTGCATAATATGAAAAACATATTGGATCATGTTGATAGGCATTCTTTGGTATTGATTGATGAATTTGGGTCAGGAACAGATCCTAAAATTGGTGGCGCAATTGCAGAAGCGATCTTGCATGAAGTCAACTTAAAAAAAGCTTTCGGCGTTATAACTACCCACTATTCCAACCTAAAATATTATGCTTATAAGATGAAGGGCTTATTAAATGGATCGATGGAATTCGATAATAAGGCTCTTAAGCCAACTTATCAACTTATTGTTGGCAGACCTGGTAGTTCATTTGCATTTGAGATTGCTAGAAAGACAGGTTTGCCTGAAAGGGCGCTTCAAAATGCTAGAAAGAAAGCCGGTAAAAATCAAAACGCCATAGAAAACATGTTGGTAGATCTTCAAACTGAACGGAAAGAGCTACAAGATAAAATGAATCTTCTTTTAGAGAAGGAAGAAAGAGCAGATAAGCTTATTAAAACGTATGACAACTTATTAAAAGAAATTGAGTTTCAACGAAGGAAAATCAAATTAGAAAGGAAAGAAGCTCATCTTCAACAGACAACTAAGGAGTCTAAGGAATTGCAACAATTGATTAAGGAATTAAAGAAAGAAAAGAATCTCAAAAAAGCTGAAGTTGCTATTCAAAATTATAAAAAGGAGAAAAGTAGCCTAAACAATACCATTAATGAATTGAAACAAGAGGTTTTTGAATCATCCAATATAAAAGATGAGGATTTAACAATTGGTAGTTTTGTGCGAATGCGAAATTCCGAAAGTGTGGGTAAAATCCTTTCTGTCAAAAAGGATAAGGTGGAATTAGAGGTTGGATTTTTGAAGTTCTTCGTGGACAAAAGAGATTTATTACCAGCCAAAGAACCTATTACGATGAAAAAGTCCAAGAGTGTTAATACCAGTATGGTTTCTGGAATTGGTGGAAAAATTGAGAGAGAACTCGATCTTCGTGGATATAAAGTTGATGATGCTATGTGGTTTTTGGAAGAATTTATAGAAAGAGGATTAATGAATAACGTGTTTGAACTTAAGATTATTCATGGAATAGGAAATGGTATAATGAAAAAGCACGTTCATAAAAAATTACGGGATTACTCTGAAATAAATAAAATTTGGCATCCAGAAGAAGAATTTGGAGGCCATGGAGTAACATTATTTTCGTTTTAATACATCGAAATATGAAGACAAAATCAAAAAGTGACAAAGTCAATGTCATTACTTTAGGCTGTTCAAAAAATCTAGTTGATTCAGAGAATTTGATTACACAACTAGAGGCTAACAAAATGGACGTTGAACACGATTCTACCCTGGATGATGCCAACATTATTGTAGTCAACACCTGTGGTTTTATCGATTTGGCCAAAGAGGAATCTGTTAATACCATTTTGCATTATGCAAATGAAAAACAAGAAGGTAACATTGAAAAACTTTATGTTACTGGTTGTTTATCTCAACGGTATAAAGATCAATTGGAAGAGGATATTCCTGAAGTGGATGCGTTTTTTGGAACAATGGAACTACCTGGATTATTAGCAAAATTTGATATTGATTATCAGCACGAATTGGTTGGTGAACGTAAAACTACTACCCCAAATCATTTTGCCTATATGAAAATTGCTGAAGGGTGTAATAGGACTTGTTCATTTTGTGCAATTCCTTTGATGAGAGGAAAGCATACATCTAGAAGTATTCATGATTTAGTTAATGAGGCAAAGAACCTTGCTCGAATTGGAGTAAAAGAACTCATTCTAATTGCTCAAGAACTCACATATTATGGTTTAGACCTTTACAAAAAAAGGGCACTAGCCGAACTCTTAGAAGCTTTATGTGAAGTTGAAGGCATCGAATGGATAAGACTACATTATACTTATCCAAGTAAGTTTCCTCTTGAGATTTTCAAAGTTATGAAGGAACAACCCAAGATTTGCAACTACTTAGATATTCCCTTACAACACGCATCAGATTCTGTATTGGAACGAATGAGAAGACAAATTACTAGACAAGAACAAAAACAATTGATTGATACAGCAAGAGAGATCGTACCAGATATTGCCATACGTACTACCTTTTTAGTAGGGTTTCCTGGAGAATCAGAGGAAGAGTTTCAAGAACTATGCGATTTTGTAGAAGAAATGCAATTTGAGAGACTTGGAGTTTTCCAATATTCTCATGAGGAAGATACTTCTGCCTTTGAAATGGAAGATGACATTTCATCTGAAGAAAAAATTGAACGATCAAATAGAATCATGGAGATTCAGCAATCAATCTCATTGGCTAAAAACGAAGACAAAGTTGGTAAGATATTCAAAGTATTGTTTGATAGAAAGGAATCTAATCACTTTGTAGGGCGTACGGAATTTGATAGTCCTGAAGTTGATAATGAAGTACTCGTTCAAGCCAATAACAATTACATTAGAATTGGTGATTATGCTCAAGTTAAAATTACTGATGCGAATGAATATGACCTTTTTGGTGAAATTGTAGAATCATAGAATTATGTATATTTGAAATCATTATATAAATAAAACACGTTATTATGTCAAAATTTCTCGAACCCAAAAATCCAATATTTAAGGAAAATACGTTTAATATTGAAACATTGGATGCTGTACAGTATGAAAAAATGACTGTTTCCGGTGCAATAAATAAGTCTTTTATATTACTGGGTATATTATTGCTAGTATCATCAATATCCTACATGATGCCTTCAATGTTTCTTACCATTGTTGGCTTAGTAGGAGGATTAATAGCTGTACTTGTAGGTACTTTCAAACCACATACTTCTCCAATTGCAGCACCGGTTTATGCTGCTTTTGAAGGCTTATTAATTGGATCGATAAGCGCATATTATGCAACTGCTTATAATGGAATAGTTGGAACGGCAATTTTACTAACTATTAGTACCCTATTTATTATGTTAGCCATTTATAAATTCGAAATCATTAAGGTTACACAAAAGCTTAGAGCAGGTATCGTTATGGCAACTGGAGCTGTGATGATAACGTATTTAATGGCATGGATTTTTTCTTGGTTTGGAATGAACATACCTTATATTCATGAAGGTGGTTTGTTAGGTATTGGATTCAGTGTAGTTGTAATTGGAATAGCTGCCCTAAATTTATTACTTGATTTTGACACATTTGATAAAGGCGAAAAGGCAAATGCACCTTCTTATATGGAATGGTATGCTGCTATGGGGCTATTGGTTACACTGGTATGGTTATACATTGAGTTTTTAAGACTACTTGCCAAATTGAATGATGATTAGTATTATTTAAAAAGATTAGACTGAATATATTAAAACAAAAGGATTGGGAAAACCCAATCCTTTTTTGTTGCAAGCAATTCAATATTTGTGTAAAAAAAAAGCGATCCTAAGATCGCTTTGTGACTCCGTCAGGATTCGAACCTGAGACCTACTGATTAGAAGTCAGTTGCTCTATCCAGCTGAGCTACGGAGCCGCTCATTAATTTTGAGAGTGCAAAGATACATTTTTATTATTTGCATGCAACTATAATTAAAGAAATTCACAAAAAATCTAAAATTAGTATTGTCAAGCATCATTAAATGTTAACTATCCTTTATTTAAAACCTCAATGATTTGATTGGCCAATTCAATTCCTATTTTTTCCTGAGCTTCATTTGTCGAAGCACCGATATGTGGTGATAGACTAATCTTTGGATGCGACAATACCAATTCACTTGGTTTTGGTTCATTCTCAAAAACGTCTAACCCTACACCGGCTAATATTCCAGAATCAAGAGCCTCCAACATGGCAGATTCATCGATAACTCCACCTCGAGCAGCATTGATTAGGATACACCCTTTTTTGACAATGTCAAATTCATTCTTTGATATTAATGGTTGTGATCCTGCAGGAACATGCAATGAAATAAAATCAGAGGTTGATAATACTTCTTCTAATGTAGTACTCTTTATTTCAGCATTCACACTAAATTGCTTAGAACCAACTTTAAAGTTGACTGTTTTAGGGTTTAGATCATAGGCCACGATATTCATTCCCAAACCTATACCTATCTTCATCGTTTCCTGACCGATTCTCCCCATCCCTATTACTCCCAGAGTCTTACCTTCTAACTCACTTCCCTTAGCATAAGATTTTTTCAATTTTGAAAAGTTCTCATTTCCTTGACTTGGCATCTGACGATTAGCATCATGAAGGAATCGACTCAAACACATCATATGTCCAAAGACTAATTCAGCAACAGATCTTGAAGAAGCAGAAGGTGTATTGACTACTGCAATATTTTTTGATTTTGCAAAATCCACATCGATGTTATCAAGCCCTACTCCACCTCGACCTATTACTTTAAGGTTCGGGCATTGATTTATTAATTCTTCTCTAACCTTTGTGGCACTCCTTACGCATATTGCCGCGTATTTTGGTAACTCCTTTGATAACTCTTCCTGAGCTACTTTTTCAGTTTCCACATAATAACCAGCCTCTTCCAACATTCTTTGTCCTGTTGGATGAATGCCATCATTTACTAATATCTTTACCATTACAATCTTTTAAGGTGCGCTATATTTAGCAACAAAATTTTTCATTTCTTCCACCATATCTTTCGATCCCATAACAATAGTAGATCGTTGGTGTAATTCTTTAATTTCACAATCCAGTACTCTATCCAAATTACAAGTTATTGATACACCACCTGCTTGCTCTACGATCATAGACATTGGATAACATTCGTAAAGTAATCGTAATTTTCCTTGAGGGTACTTTCTGGTATTAGGATACAAAAATATCCCACCCTGAAACATAATTCTATGTATATCTGATACCATACTACCTATGTACCTCAATCTTAAGTTCATATCAGAACAATGATCAATGTATCGTCTCATTTCTAGGTCAAACTTCAAATAGTAACCTTGGTTTACCGAATAGTAATTTCCAGTTTTAGGCATGGTCATATTTGGATGACTCAAACAGAACTCCCCGATACTTGGATCCAAGGTGAAACCATTTACTCCATTACCAGTAGTATAAGTTAATATCGTAGATGTACCGTAAAGAACATAACCCGCAGCCACCATATTCTCACCTTTCTGCAAAAAGTCTTCCATCGTACACGGACCACTTGGATCAGATATTCTTTTGTAAATTCCAAATATAGTTCCTACGGACACATTAACGTTAATGTTGGAAGATCCATCTAGTGGATCCATAACTATTACATACTCAGGATTCTTTCCTTCCACTCTAGGCACTTGAATAAAATCATCTAATTCTTCAGATGCTATTCCACATACCTCACCTCCATTGGCCAAACATTCAATCATTCTTTCGTTTGCGAAAATATCCAATTTTTGAACATCTTCCCCGGAAGAATTTTCTTGTCCAGCAACACCTAGAATATTAACCAAGCCAGCCTTATTTACAACACGATTTACAATTTTTGCCGCTATTCCTATATCCCTAAGTAAGCGAGTAAGTTGTCCAGTTGACCCCTTATAGCTCTTTTGGTTTTTTATAATAAACTCGTCAAGTGTTATTATTTTTTCCATTCTGTATTGTGAATTAAATGATTTAATTTGAAGACCGTACAAAGGTAAAATTCTTATGGTCAAATCCATTTAATTTTGTCTTTTTTTGGACTCGTAGCTTAAGTCGATGAGTAAATCAATCGGATATACAAAATCGAATTACATGGTTTTATAAGTTTTGCAGTTTTTATTCGGAATAGATTTACGCAGAATTGGTGATCAATGATTAATTCTTATTAATATCTTGCTCCATAGGTTTAAAAGGTATACTCCATTCATTAGCAATCAGTTAACTTAGCAAGAGTTCTTAATCCTAAAAAATCAAACATATACCACGAAAACACTCAATAAAAGCATATATTCTATTACAATTCAAGTATTTATAGTATATTGAGAACGTTTTTTGCAACTTTCCAACAAATCATTCCAACATGAGATTCTTAATTGGTATAATTGCTCTTATTCTCTGGATAATATTATTTTTTTGGTACCAGAATTTACATAATACTTGTTGTAACAATGAAACTACTGGTGTGGAGATTTCTATAATTCAGAACAACAATTCTTCAACTATAGATATTAAAAATCCAATAATTGATGAAGTTGAGGATGATGACGCTCCAATTCGGTTTGCTTGGTCTGATCCTTCACCAATTCTTGGTAGCCAATGGGACAGTCTAAAAGTTATGGTATGGGAAGAAGGTAAGGAAGGTGAAATACTGGAAATTTTTGGAGTTTATTCAGATGATGAAATCAATTCAACAACTTTAAAGAGTATAGGACTTGCACGTGCTGACCAGGTTAAAGCTTTGTTTTTGGAATACGATACATCTAGAATTAAAATTCTTGACGAACATTTTATTCATAATGTTGATACTTCTTCACTATTTGAAGCTGTCAATTTTGCTTGGAAAAGTAATGATGCCTACATAGAAGAGGTCGATGACGGTATTTTAATCTACTTCCCGTATAATTCGGATCATAGAATCAAAAACCAAGAAGTTGAAAATTACCTTAGGGAACTTGCGGAAAAGCATAAGGATTCGGCTGTGAAAATTCATTTAACTGGTCACACAGATAATATAGGGACTAAACAGTCCAATATCATCCTTGGTGAAAGAAGGGCTAATATTATACAACGTTTTCTGATATTAAGTGGTATTTCAAAAGATAGAATTTCTATTGAATCAGCTGGTGAGTCTCAACCAATTGGCGATAACAATACTAGAAGCGGTCGGGCGAAGAATAGAAGAACAGAACTTACTTTAATTCCTAACTAAATTTTAAAATTAACTGTATGTTATTATCCACATTTTGTTCGTTTCCTTTTTGGTTAAGTTGGCTTCTCCCATTCTTATTAGGACTTGCATTAGGATGGGCGATATGGTCTAAGTACAAATCTCTAGTTGAAGAGAAGAATGAAAGTATCAATCAGTTGAACCAACGAATTGAGCAGCTAAACTATGAAATTGATAAATATAAATCATCTGAAGATGATTTGAGAACCAATCTTATTGATACTAAGAATCAAATTAGATCACTAGAAATAGAACTAAATAATTGCAAAGAAGCCAGTAATAAAATGGAGACGTCTTTGGGTGCAATTGTTCAAAATATACAAGACAATGATTCTGCTCCGGAAAAAGAGGTAGATATTGAAGATAAAATAGATATAAATAATGATTTTATAGGAATGATTATTGGGGCGTTAAAAGATGATGAACTCCAAATAATTGAAGGTATTGGACCCAAGATGGAGCAAGTGCTAAAGGATAATGAAATTTCGAACTGGAAGGAATTATCCAAAAACTCCAAAGAAGATTTAAGAACCTTGTTAAATCAATATGGAGACAAGTATAAGATAATAGATGTTACGACTTGGCAAAAGCAAGCCAAATTAGCCAGCAAACACAAATTCATGGAGCTAATTGAATTGCAAAAAAACATTGCTGGAGGAAGTACAAAAAATACTGGGACTACTCAATCTAAATTAGAAAAAATTCTTGTTAGAAAAGGCATCATCAAACAGTATAAAGAAAACGATCTGAAAGCAATAGAAGGTATAGGACCTAAAATAGAACAATTGCTGCATAACGCCGGAATAAAAACTTGGAAGGAATTAAGTAAAACCAGCTCAGATGACATAAAGGAAATATTAAACCAAGCCGGTCCTCGGTATAAATTAGCAGATCCCTCTACTTGGCCAAAGCAAGCAAAATTGGCGCATAAGGGAAATTGGAATGAGTTACGAACATACCAAGATTTCCTAAATGGAGGGAAAGAAAAGTGATCTATGACATGAAAGAGATTTGCAAATTGCAAATCTCTTTTTTTATCACACTAATGGTTTACCCTAGGTGATTTTATGGGATTACCCCACTTTTTATACTTTTTGTAAAATTTTAACAAAAAAAGAGGTGACATTTGTCAACATTCGAAGGTCTTAAGACGTATATAATATAAATAATCTTATTGAATATGTTAAAGTCATTTTTAACCTCGGCTAAACTTTGGTTTTCCCCCTCCAAAAAGTTAGCACAAATTCCTCAAGGTAAGGAATTCGAGGCATGGTTAGGGGTTTAAAGATAAAATGTTAATTATATATTATAATTTTATTGAATATATAAAGGATTGATATTATATTTGCATTATAAATATTTTACCCATGAGCATTTTACAAAATATACTCAAATGGTTTAGCGGTATTTTTAAGAAAAATCGCAGAACTGTTACCCTTCCCCAGGGAAAAGAGTACGATAACTGGTTAGGAGTGTAATTTTACACTCCTTTTTTTATTGCCATTATTATTATCTAATGATTTCCTGAACTCAATTATTACCACCCTCACCAGAGTTGTTGAAATTTAATTTCAGTAGATGGGCATGAAATTGTACTTTTGTGCATCACAAAATATTCATTTATTACATACTTTAAAATGACAGGTACACAGCAGTATATTAATGACAATAAGGATAAGTTTTTGAACCAATTGTTTGATCTATTGAGAATTCCAAGCATAAGTGCTGATCCTGCCTATAAAGACGAAGTCGTTAAAGCTGCTCAATTTATTGTTGATGATCTAAAAAATACAGGCTGTCAAAATGTAAATCTTTACAAAACCAATGGGCATCCAATAGTATATGGTGAATATATTGTTGATGATAAACTACCTACTGTTTTGGTATATGGACACTACGATGTCCAACCAGCTGACCCATTAGAATTATGGGATTCTCCAGCTTTTGAGCCAGTAATCCGAAAAACTTCAATTCATCCTGATGGTGCCATTTTTGCTAGAGGTGCTTGTGACGACAAAGGGCAACTTTTCATGCATTTAAAGGCATTCGAAGCCATGTATAAATCAGGAGAAATTCCATGTAACATTAAGTTCATGATCGAAGGAGAAGAAGAAGTTGGATCCGTTCATTTAGGAGATTTTTGCAGAGAGCATAAAGACTTGCTTAGTTGTGACATGGTCTTAATATCTGACACCTCAATAATTGCAAACGATACACCATCAATTACCACAGGATTAAGAGGACTCAGTTATTTAGAAGTCGAAGTTACTGGCCCAAATAAAGATCTTCATTCAGGTGTATATGGAGGTGCAGTAGGAAATCCAATTAATATTTTATGTAATATGATTGCTTCTTTGACGGATGAAAACAATCATATTACAATTCCTGAATTCTATGAAAATGTTGAAACCGTTTCCAAAGAAGAAAGAGCAGCGATGAATATGGCTCCTTTTAATATTGATGATTATAAGGAAGCTCTTGATATAGAAGAAACACACGGTGAAAAGGGATATACGGTTCTTGAGCAAACTTCAATTCGCCCCACACTAGATGTCAATGGCATATGGGGAGGATACATTGGAGAAGGTGCTAAAACTGTTTTGCCATCTAAGGCTTTTGCAAAAATAAGTATGCGTTTGGTTCCAAATCAAACAAGCGATGAAATAACTCAAAAATTCAAGAAACACTTTGAATCTATCGCACCATCTAGTGTTAAGGTGGAGGTAAGACCGCATCATGGTGGTGAAGGAACTGTAACACCGACTAATACGGTTGAATATAAAGCAGCTCATATGGCCATGGAAACAACTTTTGGTGTACCTCCAATTCCAGAAAGAAGCGGAGGAAGTATTCCCATTGTTGCATTGTTTGAAAATGTGCTTGAAGTAAAATCTGTCTTAATGGGATTTGGATTAAATAGTGATGATATTCATTCTCCTAATGAGCATTTCGGATTATTCAATTTCTACAAAGGAATTGAAACCATTCCTTATTTTTTTGAGAATTATTCCAAAATGAAAAATAAAGAAGCATAGAGGTAAGGCAAAACCTTACTTATTTTTTAATAAAAACTTAATACAAATAACGTATGAAATTTTCGGCTTACCTAGTTTGTTTTTTTCTATTCTTTAGTTCAATTATTTTAGCACAAAACTTAACAATGAAAGATTCTGTAGCCTATAGTATGGGTTTAATTTTGGCCAATGATATGAAATCGGCTGGTCTAGACAATATGGACACCAAAGTAATCATTGATGCAATCAATGACTTCAGAAGCAACAATCAAAAGATTGATTTAAATGAAGCTAAATCTATTATAGCAGATTTTAAAGTAAAAGCGGCAAAAGAAGCAGGGAGTAAATTTCTAGAAGAAAATAAAAATAAAGAAGGTGTTGTAACCTTAGAAAGTGGAATGCAATACAGCATTATTAAGAGTGGAGACGGAGGTCCTAAACCCGGTCCTACTAGCAAAGTTACAACTCACTACCATGGTACACTTATTGATGGAACTGTATTTGACAGTAGTGTTGATAGAGGACAACCTATTAGTTTCCCAGTCAATGGTGTAATTAAAGGTTGGCAAGAAGCGCTTCAGTTGATGTCTCCTGGAGACAAATGGAGACTTTTCATCCCTTATAATCTGGCATATGGAAGTAGATCTGCTGGACCGTTAATTAAACCATATTCTACTTTAATATTTGATGTAGAATTATTGAGCTTCGAATAATAGTTTTCTTGTGAGATTTGACATTATTTCTGCTGTTCCAGATCTTTTAGATGGCCCTTTTGCTCACTCCATACTAAAAAGAGCAGCTTCTAAAAGCCTTATTGAGATTAACGTTATTGATCTTCGATCCTATGGATTGGGGCATCACAGACAAATTGACGACTACCAATATGGTGGTGGGGCTGGAATGGTAATGATGGTAGAGCCATTGGATAATGTCATATCTCAATTAAAATCAGAACGAGATTACGACGAAATAATCTATATGTCACCTGATGGTAATCGATGGGATCAAAAAATGGCTAATAGATATTCACTTTATAAAAATGTAATCATTATTTGCGGTCATTATAAGGGAATAGATGAACGCATTAGAGAACAACATATAACAAGTGAAATAAGTATTGGTGACTTTGTATTGTCAGGTGGTGAGTTACCTGCGGCAATACTTGTGGATTCCATATGTCGTTTGATTCCTAAGGTGTTAAACGATGAGACCAGTGCTCTATTGGATTCTTTTCAAGATGAATTGTTGGCACCGCCAGTATATACGAGACCTTCCAATTATAAAGGATGGAAAGTCCCAGATGTTCTACTTAGTGGCAACGATGCGCTTATCGACCAATGGAGATTTGATCAATCTCTAAAACGAACCCAGGAAAGACGTCCTGATCTTTTAGAAAACGAATAATTAACTGTAATAAGAAAAGAAATTAAATGATGAATAAATTGATTGTATGTATTGCGGCTATAACATTAATAGCTTCTTGTACAACACCTCAAAATGAAAATAAATCCAGTAGTCCTGTCACTCAAAGTACACAAACTACGAATAATGGG
The DNA here is from genome assembly GCA_965230345.1 of Saprospiraceae bacterium. Lineage (GTDB taxonomy): Bacteria > Bacteroidota > Bacteroidia > Chitinophagales > Saprospiraceae > JADKBO01. The sequence goes on along the minus strand of CBDDKR010000002.1, from coordinate 3,143,121 downwards.
CTAAATACTCGAATTGTATTTGTAAATCAAGATTCTTTACTAGAGAATTATGAATTATACCAAGAGAGTAAAGTTGCTTTAGAAGATGAATCAAGAAAAGCTCAGAATAGCATAAGCTCAAAACTAGAAGCTTTTCAGAAAAAGATTCAAAAGTTCCAACAAAAGGTTTATGAAACACAACAAAAGGCAGCAACTTTGGCGCCTGTTGAACTTCAAAGACTTGAAAAGCAATTTGCCAAAGAACAAGAAGTTCTTGCTGCTGAGGAGCAAAGGCTTGTTCAACAAAGAGATAATGCAGCTATAGAATTAGAAAAACGCATCATTGACCTGCAGAATGAATTGACTGAAAAGATTGATGAATATCTTGCAGAACTAGCCATAGAAAAATCATATGATTTTGTCTTAATCAAAGGAACTGGAGGTGGAGTTTTATATGGCAATGCAGCTCTAGACATTACTGAAGATGTTGTAAAGAGTCTCAATGAAAGGCATACAAGTAAAAACTAAAATATAGTAGTGATTTAAAAACTAAACCTAATACTAGAATCAACTCATTGAACACAATCTTTAAATCACATCATACTGAAAAGGAAGAGACAGCTAAAGCTCTTCCTTTTTTATTGGTATTTACTATGTTAATACAAAAGATACTGAGACCTAATGGCTTTAAAGTCATCTAGATTCGCAGTCCAAGAAGCTCGAATTTCCTCTTCTTTTTTTCCTGATAAGATATCCTTTCTTAATTCATCTGTTCCTGCCAATTTATCAAAGAACTCAGGTCTGTTTATAAAATTTTGTTTATCATCGAATACTTTAAATATATCCAATATATAAGATAAATTAAGGATCTTTTCTTTTTGCAGATCTTCGGCAGAGAGGTGAGATAAACTTAGACCATAACAGATTTGATCTTTATTTTTTGGATTCTTTGCACCAACCATTGACTTCGGTGTAAAAGCAAACGAATATTCGGTCAAATCAGGATGTCCTATTACCTGAAATTGCATATTCGTACCTCTTCCTATAGATAAGGGAGTAGCTTCAAATAGACATAATGATGGATACAATAATATTGATCTTAAGTTTGGCAAATTTGGAGAAGGCTTTACGGGTAATTGATATAAAGAATCGTGTGTATAATTCTCACAAGCAATAACTCGTAATTTGCACTTTTCGTATTCATTAATCCACTTCTCCCCTACGATCATTTTAGCATATTCACCTATAGTCATTCCATAGACAATAGGAACTGGATGCATGCCTACAAAGGACTTGAATTCTGAATTTAAGACTGGTCCATCAACATAATGTGCATTTGGATTAGGTCTATCGAGCACGATAACATCAACATTATTTTCAGCACATGCTTCTAGGATATAGTGTAATGTAGAAATGTAGGTGTAAAATCGAACTCCTACATCTTGCACATCAAAAATTACTATATCAATACCATCTAAATCCTTATTCTTAGGTTTTTTATTTTTTCCATAAAGAGAAATTAAAGGCAAATTCGTAGCAGAATCTATGTTAGATTGTACTACTTCACCAGCATCATTATTTCCTCTAAACCCATGTTCTAAAGTAAAAACTTTTTGGAGCTCTACCTTTTTGTTGATAAGGTAATCGGCTATGTGAGTTCCATCCAAAAAAATACTGGATTGATTAAATACGCCAGCAATATTCTTCCCTTCCAATTCAGGCAAAATTTCTTCGATTGATTCAATTCCCGGAAGAATAACAGAAGGCGTTACTTTATTACTATCTGGAACAATCGGTTTAGGAGAACAAGTTTGAATACTTAATGAGCATATGAAAAACAGAGAGAAAAACAGTTGAATCATGTTTACTTAGATTGTTCAATTCTGTAAGATACGAGTTGTGTTCCAAATGTATTCTTAAATGACACATCAACCACACGATTATCTTTATCGCCACTAACCTTTATCAATGCATAATTTTGAGTTCCAATTATGGTTCCCTTAATCCGATTACTATTCTCTTCCAATGTATGATCATAGGCATTTGAAGTTAAAGGAGAACTTGTGATATCATAGACTTCAATACCACCTAGATTGATTTTAGAAATTTCGCTGTGGTGACGATCACCAGTTAAAAATACTACATTCTTAACCTCATATTTCTTAATCATATCCAGTATACGTTTTCGTTCATTGGCATAAACTGCATAGTTTTCATACATTGACAAGTCACTCAATATTTGTCCCCCAATACATACAAACTTGAAGGTCGCCTTACTTGCCCTTAAAGCTTCTATCAACCACTCTATTTGTTTTTCACCCAATATTTGTCCATCCTTGCCTTCAATACTCCTATCCCACCTATTGTCCAACAAATAAAAATCACAATCACTCCAAGAATAAAAGCCTGTAATTCCAGATAGATCACCTACTCCATAACTAGGATTCATCCAATAATCCGTAAATGCCGTTTTAGCATGATTTTTTAAATAAAAACTTCGATTACTGTTATTCGGCCCATAATCGTGATCATCCCATATTGCATATTGAGGAGTTGTCGCCAATAATGACTTCAGATTGGGTAAAGATCGAATGACATCATACCTATGATACATACCTGATTTACTATTCCAGTCTTCTTTACGGAAATAAACATTATCTCCAAGCCAAAGCATGAAGTCTGGATCGTCTTTAGTTATATGATCAAATATTTCATACCTCGATTTAACCTCTACGTATCCTTGTTCATTAGGCGATATGATGTCTGCACAGCTTCCAGTAGCGAATGAAAAATTAGGTGGTGATTCAGACCTGTTCCAACTATTCTGTGTGGTAAAAGTTAATTCTTGATCCAACTCCTGTAGTTTATTATTGACAATTACCTCATATTGGTATGTTGTACCTTCCTCTAAAAAAGTTGCTGTAGATTGAACGATATTATTAAAGCGATCACCTGTTAAGACTTCATTTGTACATACTCTTTGACCAATATCTGATATAGGCCAATAGCAGAACTTCACCTTTGCACTCTTCGTAATTTGAACCCACAGCCCGACTTCATTAAATGAACAATATCCAACCATAGGGCCAGATTTAATCAAGGGTTGAGCCGATATTGTATACGATAGATAGATAAGTAGTAGTACAAATGATAGCCTCATTTCATTACTTTTCTTTGTTTAGAGCATCTGTCATTTCCTTCGAAATAGCACTTCGTGTAAAACGAATAGATGTTTTATCATTAACATTCAGTGTAATAACATTACTATCCATTTTACTTATTGTTCCAATTATACCACTTGCGGTAACGACTTCATCACCTTTGGACAATTCCTCTTGAAACTTATTTTGTTCCTTTTGTTTCTTTACTTGAGGTCTAATAAAGAAGAAATAAATAATAAAAAACATTACCAATAAGGGCAACATACCCATAATAGAATCGCCTCCAGCTTGCAAGCCAATAATTAAAGTCATCATATGATCATTGATTTAAATATATTTGCAAAAATAAAATTACAAGCATAGCATACCTCATCAATTTGAATAAAATAACAAAAAATAATATTGTATTAATTGGATTTATGGGCTCTGGCAAATCCACTATTGGGAAATTGCTTGCCCAAAAGCTGAATTATACCTTTTTAGATTCGGATACTTGGATCGAACAGGAGCAAGGAATGTCTATATCAGATATTTTCGAGAAAAAAGGAGAAAAGTATTTTAGAAAGATTGAAAAACAGTTTATAAAGAACTATTTACTTCATCAGAACAAAATTGTACTTGCTACTGGAGGAGGTATGCCTTGCTTTGGTGATAACATCTCATCATTATTGGAATTCGGATGTGTATTCAACCTAAACATTGGTTATAAGACACTCATTCATAGATTAGCGAATGATCAAAATAGACCATTACTCAAAAGTAGTACACCTAAAACTAATAAGATCAAACAACTACTTGATTCGAGGAGAGAATTCTATTCTCAAGCACATTATACCATTCGCGCAAATAGAGAAATTTATAAAATTGTACAACGAATTATTAATTTATATTCAAAGCATTAAAGGACTTCCGCTACAACAAAAATACTCCCACCAACAAATATCAAATCTGAGCTATTAGCCTTTTTTCTTGCAGCTGCTAATCCTCTTCTTACTGAAGAATAAGCCTTACCATTCAATCCAAATGAACTTCCATTATCTCTTAGGATATTTGCATCAAGTCCTCTAGGAACATTGGCTTTGACGAAATAATATGTAGCATTTTTAGGAAAGGATTTTAATATAGAACTCAAATCTTTATCATTGGCGAATCCAATTACACAGTGAATATTGGAATAAGTTGATTGATTTTTAAAGTACTTATTCAAGTAAGATAATCCAGCCTCATTATGTGCGCTATCTACTAATACATCAGGTTTATTTCCAATATATTGCCATCTGCCCAAGTAATGAGTTTCTTGCGATAGTCGATCAAAGTTCTCCTCAATACTTATCCAATTGATGTCGTAGGAATCTGCAAGAAGAGTTAGTGAGGCAACAGCTGTTCTTAGGTTTTTATGTTGAAAATCGCCCTTCAAAGGAAATCTAGTAACATTGATCTTTTTGCTGCCTCTTTGCATAAGAAATTTGCTTTCTCCTTTTTCATCAAAGTTCCATAGTTGATCTGCAAATGATATTGGAGCTTTTAAGGATTTGGCTTTCTTAGTAAAAACTTCTTTAACATCTTCTTGTGTTTCACCAATTAAAACTGGAATACCTTGTTTTATAATCCCAGCTTTTTCTTTTGCAATTTCAGGTAGTGTGTTGCCCAGCATAGACATATGGTCAAATGATATATTGGTAATTACACTTAGTTGAGGTGTTAATATATTGGTAGAATCTAGTCTTCCTCCCAAACCAACTTCAATAATGGCTATATCAACTTCCTTTTGTGCAAAATAATCAAATGCCATAGCCACCGTGATTTCAAAAAAAGAAGGCTGAACATTATGAATGATGGGATCAATTCTTTTGACAAAATCTACTACATATTTCTTCGAAACCAATTGACCATTAATCTTAACACGCTCTCTAAAATCTTTATAATGAGGAGAAGAATACAATCCTACCTTATAGCCACTTTGTTGCAGACCATAGGCCATAATGTGCGAAACAGTACCTTTACCGTTGGTGCCTGCTATATGGACTGTTTTTATTCTCTTATGAGGATTACCAAGCGCTAAACACAATTTCTTAATGTTTGTGAGATCCTTTTTAAACGCTGTTTTGCCTATCCTTTGATACATAGGCAAAAGAGAAAACAAATAAGCTACGGTTGAGTCATATTTTGTCATTGATCATACTTTGAAAAATCAATCTTTGTCCATCCCTTTTGAAGATTTAACAATTCCTGGGTTATCCAACTTTGGGCTTGATCGGCAGCAACATCAACATCTCGTTCTAGGATTGGTTTTCCAATAGAAAGTTTTACCTCAGTTTTAGGCTTAGCATAAGATGTCAAAAATTGTTTAACAAAATTAGGAATCAGCCATAAGTCCTGAGGACTCCTGTATTCTACAGCCATCGGAACAATGGGGATATTATGCTTAATGGCTTCCGCAAACGCACCTCGTCTAAATGGCAATGTTCCCTGTTTTACACTTACGGTACCTTCAGGAAAAACCAAAACATTCTGACCAGAATTAATCGTGTCGATGATTTTTTGTCTAACCGACTGCCTCGAATTTTTGTCTTCTCTTTTAACAAATAGCACTCCTGTCAATTTTGCTCCTTGACTTATTATTGGATAATTGGCAACTTCAGCCTTAGCCACAACAAATGCACGAAGCCACCTACATATGACTAAAGGGTCGGTAAAAGATCTATGATTAGCCACATAGAGCGCAGGCTTATCATAGATCTCTCCTTTTACTTCACTCTTTATACCTAATAACGGAAATCCAACCCACTTTAGCCAACGTTCTCTTAGCAAAAGAGCTTGTTCGTCGTCGAATCTTACAAATAGATTGAGTATTGAGTAAATCATTATCCATAACAGCATAATCTTTAAAGCGACAATTGTGCGAATTACAGCAATAATATACCAGAAAGACTTCAAGATCACTCTTCTTTATTGCCTTTATTCTCAGGCTTCATTTGAGGAAAAAAGAGGACATCTTGAATGCTATTTTGATTGGTCATAATCATCGCCAATCGATCCATACCAATACCAAGTCCTGCAGTTGGAGGCATACCGAATTCTAAAGCTCTTAAAAAGTCTTCATCCAAGACCATAGCTTCGTCATCACCTCTTTTGCCTAATTCCAGTTGTGCTTCAAATCTTTCTCGTTGATCTATAGGATCATTTAATTCAGAGAAGGCATTACAAATCTCTTTTGCATTACAGATTGCTTCAAATCTTTCTACCAATCCTGGCTTAGACTTATGTTTCTTTGCCAATGGAGACATTTCAACAGGATAATCTGTAATAAAAGTTGGTTGTATTAATAGACCTTCAACCTTTTCTCCGAAAATTTCATCAATAATCTTTGCCTTACCCATAGACTTATCGACGTGGATTCCTAAACTCTCAGCAGTCTCTTTTAAAGCTGCCTCATCCATACCATCTATGTTAATACCAGTAAACTCTTCAATGGCTTCATACATTGTATATCTTTTCCACGGACGCTGGAAATTAATCATATTTTCTCCAACCTTAACTTCAGTAGTTGCATGAATATCCATGGCAATTTTTTCTACCATTTCCTCTACCAAATTCATCATCCATTCATAGTCTTTATAGGCTACGTAAAGTTCGATCTGCGTAAATTCAGGATTATGAAAACGACTCATTCCCTCATTCCTAAAATCCTTCGAAAACTCATAGACACCATCATAACCACCAACAATTAGTCTTTTCAGATACAATTCATTAGCAATACGCATATATAGCGTCATGTCTAAAGTATTGTGATGTGTCTTAAAGGGACGCGCGGCAGCTCCACCATATAAAGGTTGTAAGATTGGAGTCTCTACTTCCAAGTAATCTTTTGCGTTTAAAAATTCCCTAATGGAATTGTACATCTGTGTTCTTTGGCGAAAGACCTCTCTAACTTCAGGATTAACCACCATATCGACATATCTCATTCGATACCTTTGCTCAAGGTCTGTGAATCCATCATGGATGTTTCCATCAGCATCTGTTTTTACTACAGGTAATGGCCTCAGTGATTTTGAAAGTACGGTTAACTCTTTTACATGAATGGATGTCTCCCCTACCTTGGTTTTAAATACAAAACCTTTGATACCAATAAAGTCCCCAAGATCTAACAACTTCTTAAAAACGGTATTGTACATCGTTTTATCATCTTCAGGACAGATATCATCTCGACTCACATATATTTGAATTCTACCACTTGAATCCTGAATTTCAGCAAATGATGCCTTACCCATGATTCTTCTTGACATTAATCTTCCTGCCAGACAAACTTCCTGAAATTCTTCGCTATCCTCAGTGTATTTCTGTTTTATTTCGTCTGCCTTTTGATTGACTACAAATGTGTCCGATGGGAAGGGATCTATGCCCAAGTCTACCATCGCTTTCAGATTATCTCTTCTAATAATCTCTTGCTCACTAAGCTGATTTGACATTTCGAAATATATTTACTGTAATAAAATGATGCAAAAGTAAATTTTTAGACTAAGAATTTTCAATAATGCTTGATAAACATATTATTCGAATTTGAATTTATGGAAAAATTGAATTTATCTAGCTTACTAATTCTTCCGAATAAAATACGTTATCATTAAGTTCGAATATTGTATATCTCGCTTTGCAATTCGGTTTTGAATTTATCAAAAATTATTTTTCCTAAAAGAAGTTTACCTCATGAATCAATTCAAACTAGTCATAGCACAAATTTGCTTATTGATAAAGATTCTAAGAGCGAAAAATAAACTTAACAATGGGTTAATAATCTACTCAAACGTTCTAACAAAATAAAATATGTAAATTTGTTTTATACAAAGCATAGTAATGATAAGTAGTAAAGTAACCAACCTCGCAATTGCTCTTTTCTTATTCTTGATGGTACCTCATCGTGGGTCTTCACAAATTGTAATAGCTGATGGACTTTTGGGGTGCTTAGACCCAACCTTAACTACAGATGGAGTCTCTTGTGGAGGTGGTTCTTCAACTTTTGCAATAGTAGGGTCAGAATTTGTTGTTAACAACATTGATGGAGGCATGTGCTGTGCTATGGGTGGTGATTGGGAATCATACTTTGAATTCGGTCCCATAGACATTTCATCATTTAGTAATGTAGGAATTTCAATGGACTATTCTGCTGATCCATCAGGTTATGAGGATGACTCTCCTGGAATGCCAGTATGGGGATGTGGGAGCCCTTTTACCAATTCACATGATCAAATTGTTTTTACATATACTATAGATGGTACATACAATGAGGATCTTTATGTACATGGTACAACTGCCGCTGATTTCACTGGCACATGGAACACAGGAAATGTAATAAATGGTATGACGTTGACCATACGGGTATGGGCATCGAATAAAGCACAAGCTGAAGTTTTCAGATTTACCAACTTACAGGTCACTGCAGATCCACCCTCAATCGATGCTGGTCCAGACTTATCAGTTTGTATTGGGAATTCTGTAACATTACAAGGAAATGGTGAAGGAACTTGGAGCGGCGGTCTTGGAGTCTTTGGTGATGTCAATGACCCTAATTCTACCTATACTCCTGATCCATCTGAAGACGGAACAAGTGTTACTTTAACCTATACCGGGAATCCAGTAACAACAATATGTGGCAATACATATCCCCCACCAAGTGATGATATGATTGTCAATGTTTCATCTCCAGTGGGCATACTCAGTGGTGGTGGAGATTTATGCCCTGGCGAATGTGTTGATGTGAATGTATCTATTACGGGCGGTCAAGAGCCCTATGAATTGGATGTAGTGTTTAACTCTAGTGTATTGCCTCCCATTCCTGTTACATTTCCAGGCTTCACATTAAGTGAAGTTATAACTGTTTGTTTCGGCGGGACACCAGGAGGAAACAACACTATTAACTTGCCTTTGATTCTGGAAGGGAATAGTGGGACATTAACATTAGTAGAATTATCAGATGCTAACGGCTGTAATGATATTCCTCAAAACTCTTCCGTTACGATAAATTTTCTTTCTGTTCCAGTGGCCCAGGACGCTGAATTGGAAGCTTGTGATGAAGGCAATGGTGAAGGGATATTCGATTTTACTTCTTTAGAAAGTGAAATTCTTAATGGAATTTTTGGTACTGTAACCTTTTACGATGATCCAGCTCTTACCAATCAGATATTCCCACCGTATATAGGACCTTCGACTACTATTTATGCCGTTGTCAACAATGGGACTTGCGATTCCGATCCAGCTCTTATAGACTTAATCGTAACACAAAATGGAGACGCAGGTTTTGTAAGTATGACCTGTGGACAAAATGAACAAATGTGTGTCGTATGCGATTCAGATGGAATTGACGGAGAAGATGTACAAATCGATTTTTTATTCGAAGAAGCTATAGATTATGAAATTGAGTTAGTCTATTTTATAGATGGAATCCAATATACGGATACATATATACTTACTGGCCCTTTTGCCAGTCTTAACTTCAATATAAATGGAGATGCTGATTTCCAAGTCATTTCAATTACACCTGAAGGCGATTGCAAGGATGTCGAAGATATGCCAGATGCTGTTCAGTTTCAATATCAAATCATCCCTGAAATATTTCCAATAGGACCGTTTGTTGATTGTGAGCCTATCAAGTTGCCTGAAATACAAGGTATCAACCTAACTGGAAATGCTTTTTACAATAGCGAACCTGATGGCAGTGGTGTTTATTTCAATTCAGGAGATTTAATTGGAAACACAACGACCATCTATGCCATTGATGGAATATTACCGGACTGTATTGAGGTACTACAAATAGATATTGAAATAGGAAGTGAGGTCAATCTTACTGCACCAGATAATGATACGACATGTGGATATTATGTTTTACCTCCAATTCCAAATGAACCAAGTGATTCTTCCGTAAAATACTATACGGAATCTGGAGGAAACGGAACAGAATTCATGCCTGGAGATACCCTGTTTCAGTCGGATACATTATTCTTGTTTGATATTAATGCAAGTTGTCCTTCAAATGAACCATCTTTCCATATTGATCTATCAGGATCATTAGAATGGGATACAATTGCAACATTAACATCATGTGACACTGTTATTCTACCCTTAATATCTGGTACGGGGTTCACTGATAGCGTTCGTTATTATACCATGCCTAATGGTCAGGGTGATACATATTTTCCAGGTGATAGTATCACGATCAATCAAAAGCTTTATGTTTTTGACCCAAATACCTTATGTACTCAGGATACATTCGAATTTGATATTGAGATTACCGCTCCAACTGAATTTGATGAACTAAATCTTATTGAAAATTGTGGATCATACGAATTACCCGACATTACAGGTACTAATGTTGGAGTAAATGCTATGTACTTCTCTTCTCCTAATGGAAATGGAGTTGCATATAATTCTGGAGACTCTATTCATCAAACCGAAACATTATACATTTTTGATACAACCACTAATTGTGTTATAAACCAACCTCAGGTACAAATTGTAGTCCATCCCATTCCTACATTTGATATAGATACATACATCATAAGTTGTTCGGATTTCACCTTACCTGATCTTCAAGGTACCAACCTTAATGGTACACAGGCATATTATACAGAACCCTTTGGTATGGGTACAATAATTCCTAGTGGTACCGTCTTTTCTTCTGATACGGTCTTTTATGCTTATAGTGGGAATACAGATTGTGAAGTAAACCAACAGATAACCATATCATTTGAGAATATTAGTTCTGGATCGGCTAACAATTTTGCTATATGTGGAACATCAGAAAACATCAATTTATTTGATGGAATTATTGCTCCTTATACATCTGGCGGTACATGGACCGAACAAGGAAGCAGTACATTTGATTTAACAGATCCAACAAATGTTCTATTACCACCTTCTGCATTGGGCAATAGTTTTGATTTTGCTTATACCGTTGTCCAACCAGGATGCCCTGTAGTCAGAACAATTTTTACATTAACGATAATGAGTAGCCCACAAATTGGTAATGATACTACAACAAGTGTTTGTCTTGGCGAAAGTACTATTGAACTTGCAGACTTGGTTTCAATTACTGCGGATGAAATATCTTATTCTTCGTCCAATAATGCCATAACATTTAACAATTCCAGTGCCAACATCTCTTCGTTAAGTGAGGGACAATATGAAATCAAAGTAAAAGGACGCAATATTGACTTATTAAACCAAGGAATTTGTGAAGATTCAGCGTTGATAACTTTAGTAATCATAGACAGTCCAACTGCTGGTGAAGATGTGAACAGTTCTACTTGTCAAGGAGGAGTAATTGATTTAATTACTCTTTTATCAATGGAGTCTAGTGTAGGCATTTTTGAATGCGAAGACTATAGTGCCAATCTCTCAGGAAGTGATTTCAACACATCTGGGATCAATGTTCCATCTGTTGAAGTTTTACATATCCTAGAATCAAATGGCAATTGTCCTCCTGATACAGCAATTCTTAGCATCAACATTGAGACTCTACCCAACTCAGGACAAGATAGCATTCATACTCAATGTATAATTGAAGAGATTAATCTACCTGATTTCTTATTCGATGCAGATATGGGTGGTGTATTTGTTTCCACGGATAATAACTATTCTATATCAACAGATAATAGATTAATGGTTGATCAACCAGGTTCTTCAACCATACTTTACATTACAGGAAATGGACAAGATTGCCCAAGAGATACTGCTGTTTTAAGTTTTATGTTTCAAGAAGCTTTGATGGGCCAATTTGAAGACTCTACATGTGATCCTACATATGATTACATGGGGAATACATATACGCCAACTAATAATAGTGGTGAAATCTCATTGACTGGTTCCAATGGATGTGATAGTATCGTTCAAGTAACCATCACATTTAACCAATCAAACTCTGGAATAATTGATACAACCTTATGTGACAACGAAACCTTAGTTATCAATGGCAATACATACAGTACTTCGAATTCATCCGGTACAGAAATCCTAACTGGCATGGCTCATAATGGTTGTGATAGTATTGTACAAATAAGTATTGCACCGAAAGTTGTAATTCCTAATGATATCAATCATACAACTTGTGACGAAGACTATCAATTAGTTGTAGGTGGAACAATCTTTGATCGCAATAATCTTAGTGGAACTGTAACACTACCTAATGCATCAATATCCGGGTGTGACAGTATTGTAAATGTCAATTTATCAATTTCTCCTCTAGACTATGAAATGAATACTGTACAACCTGAATGTCTTGAAGACGATGGGCTCTTAATCATAGAAAATACCAACCTCGATAGTATAATGGTTGAGATCAATGAGGAGATGACTTCTTATGATTCAAATGATCTTCCTATAGAAATAGGTCTGAGTATTGGCACACACAATGTTTTAATTCAAAGTATTGATCAAGAATGTTCAGATGCCTTTGATGTTAACATCGAAGCAGCTATGGCAATTAACAGTTCAATCCAAGCCACTCCTTTATCGGATTCATCATGGCAACTAAATGTAGTAGCCGATTCAGACTTAACCGCGTATTTTTGGACAACGACATCAGGTTCATTAAGTTGCTGGGATTGTCCTGATCCGATATTCACTGGTGAAGGAACTGTAACCGTTATTTTTGATTATGGCAATGCATGTGTTGACAATGCAAACCTCACATTAACCATTGATATTAATGATGATTTTCATTTACCTAATGTAATTTCACCTAATGGATTCGAACTCAATAAAAACTTTGTCATTTTTGTTAATGACAACAGTGGATTAACCATAAATAGCTTTGCGGTTCTGGATAGATGGGGAAACAAAATGCATAGTATAAGTAATCTTATTCCTCAAAATGGTGAGATTTTGTGGAATGGTAAGTTTAATGGTAAGCATGTTAACCCAGGAGTATATGTATACGTTTTAGAAGCTACCAAATCAACTGGAGAAAGGGTTGTCAAATATGGTGATATTACTGTTTTAAGATAGTTTTCGTTTTTCCTAGAATGAAGGTTGCTTTTCATGATTCCTATATTTATCCGTTGCCACCTAAACATAGGTTTCCAATGGAAAAGTATGAATTACTCAAACTGCAGCTATTACATCAAGGTATCATAGATGAATCTATGTTGTTTGAACCCAAACCACTAGAAGATCACGACATTCTACTTACTCATGTCAAGGAATACCTGGACAAATTGAATGCCCAATCTCTTAATAGAAAAGAGGCAAGAAATATTGGATTACCTTTGTCATCAGAGTTGGTTAATCGAGGAAAAATCATTGCCAATGGAACACTTATGGGAGCCTTGCACTCTATCAAAACCAAAGAAGTATGCTTAAATATTGCTGGTGGGACTCACCATGCCTATGCTGATCGCGGAGAGGGATTTTGTGTATTTAATGATTTTGCGATTGCGATCAATTATCTACTTAAAAAGAAGTTGATAAAAAAAGCATTGATTATTGATTTAGATGTGCACCAAGGAAATGGGAATGCGAGAATATTTATGAACAACTCCAATGTTTTCACCTTTAGCATGCACGGTGCAAGTAACTACCCTCTTCGGAAAGAAATAAGTGATTTAGATGTTCCATTACCAAATGGAACAGACGATGATACATATCTTAAACTATTACACCGTAGTCTACAACACATCCAAAAACACTTTCAGGCTGATATCGTTTTCTATCTTTCTGGAGTTGATGTCTTATCAACCGATAAACTTGGTAAGTTATCCATAACAATGAATGGTTGTTATGAAAGAGATCAAATAGTATTTAATTGGGTCAAACAAAAAAGCCTCCCAATTGTCTGTGCAATGGGAGGCGGTTATTCTGAAAAGATTTCGATAATTGTGGATGCTCATACCAACACATATAAAGCAGCCAAAGAAATCTTCTGTTAAATCCAAAAAGTGTTTTAAAATTTCACTGTAGCACCTAAAGAGGCATTAAAATCAGCTTGAGGGAATAAAAATGTTTCTGTGATCAAATCTCCAACTTTATAACTATACGTATATCCATTGTTACTATACAATGTATTAAAGACATTATTTAAAGTCAATAATACATCTACTTTATTGGCAAAACTTGGATTCAACGTATATCTCAGTCGAACATTATTGACAAAATAAGCATCTAAACTTTTATCATCAGATTGTGTATTATCAAGATATTGTTTGCCAACATATTTTGATTCCAAAGATGCACTAAATGCTGGTGTGATGTAAAACCTTAATTCATTAAATAAAACAGCATTTGGTGAGAATGCGATATCTACATCTTCATGGGTAGTAATGACTTTTTCAAACCCATCAGTATAATCAAAATACACTTGATCAAACTCCTTGATTTTGTTTCTAGACAAATTAACATTGAATACCCAATCTAGATTTTTTACCAATTTTTGCGTAAGTGACACTTCCACTCCCATTCTATAACTTTCAGGAGTATTAACTCTAATTGCAGACCCCACATCGTTTAAGTCACCTGTTAAGATCAATTGATCTTTGTAATCCATATAGTATAAATTGGTTTCGAACTGAGTACTTGTTCTTTGGTATTTATACCCTAATTCATAATCAAAAAGGGTTTCATGACTTGGGAGATCTCCTGTAAAATTATCTAAGAAATCAGACCTATTAGGCTCTCTATTGGCAACACCTAGGGAAGCATACGCGCCATGATTACCCAGATTATAGTTAATTCCCAATTTGGGATTGATAAAAGAGTAGTCTTCTTCTATATCTATTGACCGTCCATCATTATCAATGCCGTCAACATCATAAGATATATTACGCCATTGAACATCTCCAAATACAGAAATTTGTTGAGTTATATTATACTTACCTTGTACAAACATGTTCCAATCCAATTTTTCTCCAGCATTATCATAATACTTTCGAGATTTATCAATGCTTATTGGTAAGTCTACTGATATTACTTGTCCATAATGATCTCCAATGTATTTAGAGAATAATCCTCCATAGGTTAATTGGAGGTCATCGTTGACTCTGTAATCTAATGATGCCAATCCACCAAAATAATGATTATCTAACCACCTTCTTCGTACCAAGTTGGCCTCTGAAATAGTATCCATTCCATTAATATAGTCGGATATTCCGTAGTCTTTCAAATCGTCACCATATCTAAATTGTTCAAAAAATCCCTTACCTCGAGTATAAAACAGGCTTGATCGCAAAAATAGATTGGACGTCATTTCTTTACCATAATGCAATTGGTAATAACTCTGTCCATAATCATCTACTTGATCTTCGTATTGATATGCATTATATCTTCTATCCGAATCATACAAATTCAAAGAATCCTCCGTTGTTTTATACAAGGAACCAATATTATTATTGTAATGCTTATCCAATTCATCACTATCTCCATTTACTTTAGAAATAGGTACTCCGTTCCAAGCTTGGTAAGTTCTTTCCTTTCCTGAGAAAGTCAAAAACTTCAAATAGGAATCACTTGTTTTTTTAGATGCCGAAATATAGTAAGAAGACAACTCTGATGATGCACGATCAATATAACCATCTGATCCTGCTAGAGAATATCTTGCGTCTATAGAATACTTATTATTTATTAATCCTGTACCTAGTTTCACACTTCCACGATAAGAATTAAAGCTTCCAAATAAGCCACCCACTTCAACATAGGGTTTTAAGTGCTCTTCATTTGTACTTATACTTATGGATCCACCATACGAACCTGCTCCATGAGTACTTGGACCTACCCCACGTTGAATTTGTATTTTCGATATCGAATTAATCAAATCTGGCGTATTAACCCAAAATACGTTATGGGATTCTGCATCATTAACTGGTACACCGTTGATGGTAACATTAATTCCTCTTTGGTCCGTACCACGCATACGGATAGACGAATACCCAATTCCTGCACCAGCATCTGAAGTAACTACCATTGATGGTTTATGGCGCATCATGTAGGTAATATCTTCTCCAGAATTCCTTTGATTCATTTCCGTTTTGGTAAAATCAGAATGTGTAAACGGATCTGAATTCTCTAATTGATTGGAAGTAACTTCAATTTCATCTAATTGATATAGTTTCCCTTCAAATCTTAATGTCAAGGCTTCATCTTGAAGTAAATTGATGGGTAATTCGATGTTTTGAAAACCCAAATAAGTTACTACCAAAATGTAATTCCCCTGAGGTACATTTTCTAAGATAAATTTTCCATTCTCATCAGATATAGCTGAAAACTGGCTATCCTTTAAAAATACCACTGCAGACTCAACCTCGTCTCCTTCAGGGGACAAAATCTTACCAGTCACGTTATATTGTGAATAACCACTGGTCAATAGAAACAAAAATAATAATGTTAAAAGTTGGTTCATAATAATTTATTATGGTGACCAAACAGAGGTGATCTGGTGCACTATTAAACAATAAGCACATAGAAGAGTTGCCTCGATTCCTTACCAGAATTACCTGGCCAGGTTCTATGGGTATAATCTCAGCCTGTATTTAAAACAAGCACCCCTTGAGTTGCGACAAAGGTAATTGTACTTTTGTAAATTAATCAAAAAAAATTACAAAATTTGAATTATCTATATCCATCTAAGAGGATCACATCACTATAAATAACTGTATTTCAGATGCATTAGATCTACTAAGAAATTAAGCACTTTCAATAAAGTACATCATCCTTTCAATCTTGAATACCAATTTGGAAAGAAAATAAAGAAAACAACTTACTAGGAATCAAATCCTTTTTAAATATATCTTCTAATTAGAACCATCCAGTTCCAAATCCTTTATGTGGCCAAGGAATGGATACCAAAATAACAATAAGAGCTAGTAAGAAATTCCAGAAGATGATCTTGGCACTTTTTTCAGGAATTGCTCTTTTAGCCTTAGAATATCCAATCGTTATTAATGCAATACCTACAATCATTCCAACCGTATGTTCAGCCAAGAAAAATCTGCTCATAGCTACCTTCATTGCCTCACCTGAAAAAACTACTTTAGGACTAATAAAAAACAAGATTAAACCAATTCCTAATTGTAAATGAGATAGTATAAATGCGATTAATGCGTATTTTTTATGGGTAGTCCAGAATGGTTTTTTACCGATCCATTTGATTGCTGCAAATATTATAGCTACAACAATGGCTATTAAAACAAGCCATCTTAATCCAGAATGCGCATGCACTAAAATATTGTAAAAAGTACTCATACTTCAATTTTGTCTTTATTATTTGATTTGTAGATGATGTTTGATCTGAAACTCTAGAAAGTCATTTTCAATACCATCTCTGACAAATATATGAAGTAGATCCTAAATTCTATCATATTAAATATTAATACATATAATTTATTACTTCATTCGTTCGTAATAATCTATGAAATGACCAACTCCTTCAATTTTATTCATCATGACCAATATATTAAAAGCAAAAGTTTTGAATGTTTTAGATCATACTTATCAATATGTTTCAATTTATTGTTTTCTAGTTGTCTTTGTCTTATTTGCATATGGTTGTAAATCTGAACCAGATCAACCCAATACGAATAAATCGACATCCAACCTAGATGTTGCCGTTTTAGAATCGGAGGCAATGAAAAAGTATCAAGAAGCTCCTATTAATGCCATACCAATATTTAAAAAAGTGGCTGCAATCCATGAAAGAGAAAGTAATGTCATTAAAGCCGGTATTACCAATCTTAATATAGCAAATATTTATGATGAACACTTAAATCAAATTGACTCTGCCCTATCCTATGCCAATAAATCTCTTAAAATCTGGAAGGGAAAAAATGATTCGATGCAAATGGCTAATTTATTAAAGTACATCGGATTATTGCAAGGAAAGAAGTCTGACTATGATGATGCGATACGTTCAATCACGAGTGCCCTAAGTCTATATGAAGAGCTGGACTTCCCCCAAGGTAGAGCAGTTTCAAAGTTCAATTTGGCAAACGTATACTTCGAAATGAAAGATTATCCTAGAAGCCTTGAGCATTTAACTTCTGCAAAATCATTTTGGAACACTAAATCAGACTATGGAAGGATTTACTCCAATAATATACTAGCAATCAAGATTTACCATAAAATGAATGATCCCAAAAATGTTCATCTGCTCATTAAGGAAAACATCCAGATAGAAAAGGACGGAGATATTCACAAGTTTAACAAAAAACAATTTCATGACGTCCTGACTGAATTGAAACTAAATTAGAATAACCTCTAAACTATCTTTCGGAACGACTATAAACTGTTGATAAGTAAACATTTCTTCACTATTTTAATTTATGGAATACTCCAAACCTAAAGTAATACCAGAATTTTTAATTTGATACCTTGAAAAATGTTTGACTGAGCTAATATCTTCATAAATTATTGTGCCGTCTAAATGAGACCTAAAACTGTAATTATATCCAAGGGAGAATTCTAAGTTTGATCTACCAATACTGTACAACTTCGAAATTCTTATGTTTATCTCGGGATATATAATATTTTCTCCAGATTCAGCCTCTAGTTTCAAAACTTCTATTGAATCCGTAACCAGTGAATAAGTAAAAGAGCCTGGCAGGAAGAACATAAATCTTCCTCCTACCGATACACTCCAATTCTTTCTTAATTTTATTTTTTCTTTAAAACTTATATACGGTATCACGAAGCCATATTCCTTAGAGTTCTCCCAAAACATGTTTTCACCTTGATCATATCTTGAAAGAAATCCAGTTCTGGAGTTCATAAACGTTGGAATCGTAAGTCCCATTCCTATGTAGTGCCCAATAATGTTCTCCGATTTATTAAGAAGATAATGTACATAAATTGAGCCCGACAGTCCCATTTTATGATAAACAAACTCTTTCTCTCCTACTGAAATCCTTCCTTCAGCCTTATTATTATAATTAAGATCTATACCCCAATTCCATCTAAAAAACTTTGACTTTTTGCTAATCTGAGCGTTTAAACATGTAGAAAAAACGGTCAATATAATAAAGCACTGAAATACATTCTTTTTTTTCATTTTGCTTGGTTTCGTTAATAGAATAAAGTGGAGATTTAATAAGAGATCGATGAAGTGATTTTAGTCTAAAATAGATTATATCTTTAAAAACATAATGATTCCCTAACTCTAGTCTATTGAATATATGTTCCATATCTTAAAATCTCATCGTTAGACTGAATATTCATATATGATAACCAACGACATTATTTCTACATTATTATTCAAGTTTCTGTCAATAATATTCAGTCAACTTGAAGCCAAATTATGCAAATAATTAAATCCTATCACATTCTCATATAAGTCAGAACTATTATCTTATCGAATTCTATTGACATAAAAAGAATCAAATTTTTACTGATTACTGAATAAATCTATACACAAACAAAAACCGTTATCTAATCATCAAATATTGAAACAAACACTTACAATCTTGACAAAGTCAACAATTTAACCCATTATTCATTCTATAGAAGAAAATATTATAGTGAAGTGGTTATAAAACTAAATCCTAATGCTAGAATCAACTCATTGAAATCCAATCACTGCCCAAAAATTAATTTCCATAGCTTTGGCTATGCAAAAGAATTTTCGGATTAATCTGACTTCCAAGCAGTTAATTCCGCAATTGAACACAGTTTTTAAATCACTTCAGTATAAATAGGTTATAATTCCTCATTATTTTACTTCAAGAATTATCTTTGTGCTTTTAAAGCTAATTATAATTTGAGCGAAATAACAAAGGTCAATCAAGATGTAAATCCTGTTGAAAAAGAAATGGGATTTCTTGATCACTTAGAAGAGTTAAGGTGGCATATTATTAGAGGTGGATCATCCATCATCTTAATAGCAATAGTTGTTTTCGTTTGTGAAAGATTTGTTTTTGATACCGTAATTTTTGGTCCAAAACAAGAAGACTTTCCTACTTATAGATTTCTTTGTTGGTTGTCTGAGGCGACTTGTATGCGTCCTCCAGAATTGCAATTGATTACACGCGAACTCGGAGAGCAATTCTTTGTCCATTTAAAAGTCTCATTTTGGCTGGGTTTGACCTTAGCATTTCCATACATTTTTTATGAATTCTGGAAATTCTTGAAACCTGGATTGTACCCCAAAGAACAAAAAGCAGCTAGAGGACTAGTAGGGATTTGTAGTATACTTTTTGCTATTGGTGTACTCTTTGGTTATTTTGTTATTGCACCATTTGCAATATCATGGCTTGGAAGTTATACCGTAGGAACAGAGGCTATAAATAGTCCAACTCTATCGTCATATGTCAATTACTTAACCATGTGCACGATTCCTATAGGCATCATATTTGAGTTTCCTGTTGTTGCTTACTTTTTAGGAAAAGTTGGTCTTTTGAGTTCTAGATTCTTAAAGAATTATCGACGACATGCCATTGTAATCATATTTATAGCTTCGGCTATAATTACACCGCCAGACATTATTACTCAAATACTCATCAGTATACCCGTGTTATTTTTATATGAGGTGAGTATTAATATCATAAAGCGCTTAGAGAAAAAAGATGCAGTAATTGAAAACGCGCAATCTAATGACTAGAGTTTCTTCGAATACAACGATATTTTGGAAATTATTCGTTCCTATTTTTTATACAACGGTATTTGGCCTTTTAGCAATAGTTATGTTGACCGATATAGGTGCTAACTTTTCAGTTTTTTCAAGTTGGTACGTTAAGGGAAGTTATTTAATGATGTTCTTATCTGTAATTGGCTTTATGTATTTTACCATAATACAATTAAAACGGGTTGAATTTGGAACAGATCATTTTATTGTTACTAATTACTTTAAAACCTACAAGTATTCCATCCAAGACATAGAGACCTACAAAACCTATAATTTCAACCTATTAAAAGTGCACTCTATTCACCTTAAGTCCAAAGGAAAATTTGGAAAGAAAATAAGATTTATTCCTTATCTTGTTGGTATTGAGAAGTCAATTGAAGAAAATAGCGAGTGGAAAAACATCATCGAATCTGCCAATAATTCGGCGAAAAAGAAATAATCATGCATACTGTTGATCAAACAAAATTTCAATTCAAAGGACAGAATTCTTTCTATCAAGGAAAGGTTAGAGATGTTTACGAAGTCGATGATAAGATCATTATGATTGCATCAGATAGGATATCTGCATTTGATCACATCTTACCGCGTTCTATACCTTATAAAGGTCAGGTTTTAAATCAACTTGCTGCATACTTTTTAAGGGCAACTGAAGATCTTGTTCCCAATTGGCTTTTGGATACTCCAGATCCCAATGTTGCAATAGGTCAAAATTGCACTCCTATCAAAATCGAGATGGTAATCCGTGGCTATTTGACTGGACATGCGTGGAGAGAATATAAAACTGGTAAAAGAATACTTTGTGGAGAAGAAATGCCTGAAGGCATGAAAGAAAACGATGCTTTTCCTTCACCGATTATTACTCCTTCCACTAAGGCAGATAAAGGGCATGATGAAGATATAAGCAGAGCCGAAATCATTGAGCAAGGACTCGTAACTCAAGAAGAATGGGTAACCTTAGAACGATATACCAGAGCACTCTTCAAAAGAGGCCAAGAAATGGCAAACGAACGTGGGTTGATATTGGTAGATACGAAGTATGAATTTGGCAAATCAGGTGATCACATTATTCTTATTGATGAAATTCATACACCAGATAGCTCAAGATATTTTTATCTAGATGGTTATGAAGAAAAACAAAAGGCTGGTCAACCACAAGCTCAACTCTCTAAAGAATTTGTACGTGAATGGTTAATGGATAACGGTTTTCAAGGCAAAGAGGAACAAGCCATACCTACTATGCCAGACTCATTTGTCGAACAGGTAAGTCAACGATATATTGATCTATATGAAAAAATAACAGGTCAAACATTTAGAAAAGCTGAAACTCAAGATATACAGGCAAGAATTCAAAGAAACGTAGAAGAGTTTTTGGGCTAAATCAAGTCATATTCCGGATATAATATAATCACTACTCCAATTTTAGTATTCTTTCTGTATGATTGAAATCATTGCCCTTTACCGACAAAATAAAGGAACCATTATTCCAATGAGACATATCAATTCTAGTGTTTTTCTGATTCGCACTTTAAAAATATAAAATATGTCCAGACAAGCCATATGCAATATACTTGACCAACTCAT
This sequence comes from Saprospiraceae bacterium, assembly GCA_965230345.1. Taxonomy (GTDB): domain Bacteria; phylum Bacteroidota; class Bacteroidia; order Chitinophagales; family Saprospiraceae; genus JADKBO01. Next base: position 3,120,807 of record CBDDKR010000002.1, on the reverse strand, counting down.
TAGAGTTTTAAAGAATCAAATCTACATATTCCATTATCTTCGTACATGCGCCTTGATGAGATTCAAAATAGTCATCAATATTATGAATTAAGTCAGTAGGAATATCTTCTAGATGGGTATGAATTTCTTTTGAATTCTGAATGGGGAAAACGACTCCCTTTTCGACCAAAATTTCAGCCTCAACAAATTTAGAATAATTAGGCCCTATAAAAACTGGAATCCGAAACACTGAAGCTTCCAATATATTATGGAGACCTGATCCATTCAACGCTCCTCCAACATATGCCCACTTGGCTTGTTTATAAAGACCAAATAACTCACCAATAACATCAACAATTACCACCTTGCTATTTTGAGATACTGACCAACGAACAGCCTCTCTACCAAGTGCTCTTGATATTTTTTCAACATTGGATTCGCTGACATCATGGGGAACAATAAAATGCTGATCATTCGGAAAAAGATCTAACCCAGACTTAATCAATTCTACTTCATCAAGATATATACTTCCCCATATTATGGGCATTTGTGAGCTAATTGTTTTTTTAACAACTTGAAGCTCTTTTTTCCTTTGTACAACATTATCAACCTTAGTATCCCCCACATACAATACATTAGAAATTGCCAATGAATTCAACCAACCGTTCGTGTCCATATCTACGGTAAATATGCGATCAAATGATCTCAATACATTTAGAAATGGCTTTGAGTAATATGATCTCAAATACGAGCTTGATGATATTCTTACATTAATGTAGATGCAGTTTGTTTTTCTTTTCGTTAATAAAGACAACATATTCCACCAAAACTCATAACGGACTCCTATAAATAACCAAGGATCTACTTTATCAACAAATTGTCGCATTTGCCTCATATGGTCCAAAGGTAGATATGATATCTTGTCTGCATATTTGATCTTAGACCTATATTGGTATCCGGATGGAGAAAAAAAAGTTAATAGTAGGTAAAAATCTGATTGGTTGCTTTTTAGCTGTCTTAATAAAGGTTCAGCTTGTTGATATTCTCCAAGAGAAGCACAATGTACCCAAATAACCTTTTTATCATTGGGAATATCTATTTCTTGACAATGCTTCTCTCTAGTTTTATTCCACTCATGAATTCTAGAATCTACCAATCCTTTAATTCGAAGTCCTAAACTTAAAGCATATATGCCAACATTATATATTAATTTTATCAATAATAGATCACTTTTTCTATAGTAGATATCTTTTTAATGGGGAGATACCAAGTTGCTCGTAATGTATAAAGAAGATCCAATCTGTTTCCTTCCTCAACTTTACCAATATCAAACTGGTATGATCTTACACTTTTCGTAAAAGCTTGACTTACTTCAAAGACCAAATTCAGGTTCATCAGACCATTTTTACTATGATGTTCATATCCAATCTGTTGTCGCAACCCTAACCCTCTAGTTAATCGATCATACCCCGTATCGTATCCATTTTTTAGCTGAGCAACATTACTTAATTCATCTATTAATCGAATCTTATGACTCATTATGCCTGCCCCAGCAGCTAATCGGATCCCACTTTGAGACTCATTTAGAGAATATATATATCCATAGAGAGCTCCTAAAAAATAACCCCTTTGACGCCCATAAACATCCGTCAAACCACCCGATTCTCCTATCAACAAGCCCTTAGAATTTCTTAATGGTGCTAAAACATCTTCCTTCACTGTGTTACCAAACATAATGTTGAAATCCAATTCGAATAGGTGATTGGTAGGAGATAAATATTGACCACCTAATGTCAATTTAAGGTTATCACCAAAACGATCTTTTAAATCTCCTCCTGGTATTTCATATCCGTAACCTATACCAAAACTGTAGTAATGAAACTTTTCCCTCACAGGTTTCTCTTGATTTGCAGGTACTGCATATTGACCTATACCTGTGAAACTACAAGTCAAGAAAATAAGTAATACAAACGAACATTTATACCAATTCATGCTTCTATTGATTTTAAAACTCTAAGAAAGTTCTTTTTTCACGATTAGAATGTATTGAAAAAGTTAAAGTCATTATTTGTCAGCTTCAACAAAATAGGTCTCCTCCTTATAAGTCAATTCAACTCCTCTTTGAGTAGAGCGCTCTACTCTGCCTATTACCTTCGCTTCAATATCAAATTCATTGGAAATCTGGATAATTTCATTTGCTACTGTACTTGACGGGACGTAGAACTCCAACCTCATTCCCATATTGAATACTTTAAACATTTCTTCAAATGGGGTATTCGTTTCTTCATGTATTATTTGAAACAATGGAGGAATAGGAAGTAGATCATCTTTAATCACCTTAATATCTTCCTTTATAAAATGATTGATTTTAAACTGTCCACCACCGGTATTATGGATGATTCCATGTAATTTAGACTGATCTATCTTATCTAGAATTTTTTTCAAAACGGGTAGATAGGTACGTGTTGGGCTTAATACTAATTTTCCATAGTTTGTATTTAAATCGCCAATAATAACTTCTTCATCGACTTTCCTACTACCGGCATAACATATTTCTTCTGGCATTAAAGGGTCAAAGGTTTCGGGATATAGCGTTCGGTAACTTTCATTAAATATATCATGACGTGCAGAAGTCAATCCATTACAACCCATTCCTGAGTTATACTCACTTTCATAAGAGGCTTTCCCATAGGATGCTAAAGAAACAATTAAATCACCAGGTTGAGGGTCAACTACGATTACATCATCTCTTTTCATTCGCCCAAAAGCGGTATATCCAACATCTGCTGTCCTTACAATATCACCAACATCTGCCGTCTCTCCTCCAGCCAAGTACAAGCTGACTCCATCCTTTTTTAAGTTCTCAACAAACTCTTCGGCATAATTGATAATCGTAGAAACAACTTCACCAGAAATAAGATTTTTATTTCTACCTAATGTTGCAGAGATTACAATATTATCTATACATCCAGAACAAGCCATGTCATCCAGATTCATAACCATAGCATCTTGTACGATGCCCTTCCATACAGATAAATCTCCAGTTTCTTTCCAGTACAAATACGCCAAACTTGATTTAGTGCCAGCAGTATCTGCATGCATAATCACACAATGATCTTCTGAATGTGCAATGTAATCTGGTAAAATTTTACAAAATGCCTTTGGGTACAACCCCTTATCTAAATTCTTAATCGCATTGTGCACATCTTTCTTGGTAGATGATACACCACGTAATTCATACTTATCTGTACTCATATACTTTTTGAATTATACTACAAAAGTAAATAAATACATCGCATTAGCGTTAAAGATCAGATACTCTTCTTTCAAAAGAGATTAATATCCCTTTAGACAAATAAAACTCTTACAAAAATGACTAAGAACTTTATCCACCAATTGCCATTGATATAGCAATTTTAACTATAAAGAATAAGACTCCAATGGCAGCTAAAATTCCAACCGCACTTAAAATTTGAGTCACAAGAGTAAGAACAGCATAATTTGATTGTGTTACATTGTTAGCCATAATAACATATTTTTTTTTGGTTACAGAATAAACTACACGAAATCAAAAGCCACAGATATTTTTCAATTTTAGCGTTAAGCGGATTTTGATATGCCCCTTTAAAACAAATATAAGATATTATTCTTTACTTGTCAAGTTTTTTACATATTTAATATTGTCGCATTGCCATATCCAATATAAAAGGAATGAATTATTCATTTTTTAAGTATATATATTAACCCTATTTTTGCTTTTCGATTAAACAATTTTCAAGATGATCAATATTACTCTACCCGATGGTTCTGTTCGTGCATATGAAAGCGGTACAACTTCAATGCAAATCGCTGAATCAATAAGTTCTGGATTGGCAAGAAATGTACTTAGTGCTACGGTAAATGGAGAAGTTTGGGATGCCAATCGTCCTATTCAAGCTGATGCTACATTACAACTCCATACATGGAAAGACAAAGAAGGAAAGTCTACTTTTTGGCACTCTTCTGCACATCTATTTGCCGAAGCTATTGAAGTTTTATATCCTGGGGCTAAATTTGGTATAGGTCCATCAATCGAAAACGGCTTCTATTATGATATTGATTTAGGAGAAAAGTCGCTTTCTCCCGATGATTTACCTAAGATTGAGGCTAAGATGAAAGAATTGGCCAAAACCAAAAGTGAATATATTAGATCTGAAGTATCGAAACAAGATGCGCTTAAGTATTTTAAGGATAAAGATGACGAATACAAAATTGAATTAATCGAAGGCTTAAATGATGGCGAAATAACATTCTACCAACAAGGTAATTTCGTTGATCTCTGTAAGGGACCTCACATTCCCAATACATCACCTATAAAAGCAATTAAACTACTTAGTATAGCGGGTGCTTATTGGAGAGGAGATGAAACACGGAAGATGATGACTAGAGTTTATGGAATTACCTTCCCGAAACAAAAGGAACTAACAGAGCATTTGGAGTTATTGGAAGAAGCTAAGAAAAGAGATCATAGAAAATTGGGTGCTGAATTGGAGCTCTTTATGTTTTCTGAAAAAGTGGGTTCTGGATTGCCAATTTGGCTACCAAAAGGAACGCAGCTTAGAGAGAAATTACAAAACTTTCTAAGAGCGGAACAAGAAAAGGCAGGATACCAAATGGTAGTAACTCCACACATTGGTCATAAACATCTATATGAGACTTCTGGTCATTACGCAAAATATGGTGAAGACAGTTTCCAACCCATAAAAACTCCTAGAGAAGGAGAAGAGTTTTTACTTAAGCCAATGAATTGTCCTCATCATTGTGAAATCTATGGCCATAGACCACGATCATATAAAGAATTACCCTTACGAATTGGTGAATTTGGAACCGTATATCGATATGAACAATCAGGTGAACTTCATGGATTATCCAGAGTACGTGGTTTCACTCAAGATGATGCCCACATCTTCTGTACACCTGATCAAGTTAGGGATGAGTTTTTAGCAGTTCTAGAGTTGACAACTAAGGTTATAAAGAAAATGGGCTTCACAAATTTCACAGCCCAAATTTCTTTAAGAGATCCAGAAACACCAGAAAAGTACATCGGGTCTGATGAGAACTGGGATGCTGCGGAAAAAGCTATTATAGAAGCTACAGCGTCAGTGGATATGGAAACTGTTACTGAATTAGGAGAAGCAGCTTTTTATGGTCCTAAATTGGATTTTATGATTAAAGATGCTTTGGGCAGATCATGGCAATTAGGAACCATTCAAGTAGATTATAATCTGCCAGAACGCTTCAAATTAGAATATATAGGAAAGGACAATAAAGCACATAGACCAATAATGATCCACAGAGCTCCATTTGGAAGTATGGAACGATTCATTAGTATATTAATCGAACATACTGCAGGAAAATTTCCACTTTGGTTAGCTCCTGATCAATATGCCTTACTTCCCGTTTCAGATAGACTAATTCCGTACTGTCAAGAATTACAGAACGAGCTAAAATCAAACAATATTTCTGGGTTTATTGATGACAGAAATGAATCAATCGGTAAAAAGATTAGAGATACTGAACTGAAAAAAGTGCCCTATATGTTTATTATCGGAGACAAAGAAGCTGAAAGTAAAAATGTATCTGTTCGAAGGCAAGGACAAGGTGATTTAGGAGCAATGTCCTTGATTGAGTTTATTGATTTATTCAAAAAAGAATGCGAGGATTAAGAAAATTTTTGGTGAGTAAGTGATTGAAGTTATAAAAAAAGACGAATTGATGTTTCAACTCGTCTTTTTTTATTTATCAATATTGTTTGAAATTATCCCCAGAGGTTTTCTGGATATACTCCATTTTTAATCAGTTCATTCAACTTTTCAACAACCATAGGTTTATCATCTGGATAAGTCACTCCAAACCAGCTTGAAGTGGTATTAAGAACATCAACACTTAATTTATCCGATTTAATCAAACGATCCAATAATAATGGAATGTACAATTCAGACTTTTCTTCATGTCCTCTTTCTTTAATAAAGTCAACTAACATGTCTTCACAATAGTCAAAATACGAAGGCTTGAATCCCATCATATTCATAGAGACAATATCGTTTTCATCCAATTCAACGGGATTTCCATCCTTACCTGGATAAGTAACACTTCCGTCCTCATTTCTAGCAATCTTGGTACATTCAACTATTTCTACAAGCTTGTTCCCTTCATTCATTGAAGCAACTCCTCTATTTACATTGCCGTGATCTGAAAGCGTATTTTTTAAATAATATGCTACAATACAATAATTTTTACTGGTATCGCTAGTCAAATAATTTGCTAAAGTTACATATGCATCTCTGCCATAAAAATCATCTGCATTAATCACTGCAAAAGGTCCACTTACAACATCCTTGGCCATCTGAACGGCATGTGCTGTCCCCCAAGGTTTGACTCTTGATTCTGGATATTCTAATCCTTCAGGAAGTTTATTTAATTCTTGTGTCACATATTGCAACTCAATTCTTCCTCCAATTTTTCGATCAAAGGTCTCCTTAAATACATCTAAAAAATGTTCTCTAACGATGAAAACAACTTTACCAAAGCCAGCTTCAATTGCATCATATATGGAATAGTCAATAATCGCTTCTCCATTTGGACCAAATTCGTCCATTTGCTTCAATCCACCATACCTACTTCCCATTCCTGCAGCCAAAACTACCAACGTCGGTTTTTCAATACTCATATTTGTATTTTTTATAATTTATTGCAAATATAAAATATATGTCTACTCGTCCAGCATTCAACGAATAAATTACTTCAAAATAATGTATCAACAATACGAGTCGTTTTGCAAAAGTAATCCTCATTATGATGAGAGGAAAAGAATGACATCTTATAAAGATAGGATGCCATTCTTTCTTATTCTAAGATTATTATTTAGAGGGTGTAACTTGCCGTGAGACTAACGTTTCTTCCCCTTGCGTTTACAGGAGCTCTTTCTGCCCCTCTAGTTAGTCGATTCAAATGTTCATGATAAGATTCATTCAATACATTATCAATACTCATCCATAACTTAAACGATTGGGTTATTTTATAGGACACACTTACATCAAGTGTAACAAATGATGGAGTACTAGATTCACCAAATTCTTTTGAAATTCTGTCTTGTTTAGCCACATACCTCAACTCGATACCTGGAACTAATCTTTCACCCAACAAATCACTAAAAACACCTAACCTCACATCAAATGGAGCTACCTCTGGAAGAGCCTGATCCAAATCCAAATCTTCAGCGTATGTATATGCACCCTTCAAGCTATGTCTTAAAAAATCAAACCACTCATAATCCCAAGAAAGTTCTAGTCCACTTTTAAATACTCCATCAATATTGGTAAATCGTCTAACTCCGGGGCTATTTGGCATAACAGGATTAAGCGATGTATCGATTCTAGAGCTGATGTAATCTTTTATATAACTAGCATATACATCCAAAGTTAATTGGCCTTTATGATGAGTATTGGTCCACGACAAGTCAATTTGATGGTTATCCTCTGCTTTTAGATCGGGGTTACCTACCAATTCATAAGGATCTTTTCCTATTGGAAAGAAATTGATAAACCTCTCTGCAATTCCAGCACTTCTTTGTGCTCTACCTATCCAAATGTTCAAAGCATTTTTTTTGTCCAATCTATTCAACAATGCAACACTTAAGCCTGGATTAACTTGAGTCACTCTATCTGTATTGTTCACTTCTTCGAATCCAGAAGTAACTGACTTCGCATTTGAAGAATTAACATTAAGTCGACCAGAAATCAAAAGTCTTGAATTGTTCAACCTCTTAGAGAATTCACCAAACAATCCAAACCTCGTAATATATCCACCTTGCCAAGCATTATCCATAACAACCTTCCCTTGGTTAGGTCCCAATAAAAAGGTTCGAGTTCTAATTCCTTCAGCGTCTTCATAACGATAATCCAAGCCAGTATACAATGATGAATTAACCCAAGACCACTTTCCTTCTGATCTGAAACCAATGTTTTGCGTTTTTGCATCTGTTTTTGCATCCATCATTCTAGGGTTTAGAGGTTTCAATAAGTTATCCATTAAGTGATCTACAGAAGAAATGTAAGCAGAAGTTTTCCATGATCTTAGAACAAGGTCAGAAAATAAAACTGAATGTCCTACATTAATCATAGTAGTTTTATCATTTCTCAAATCCATTGGTAAAGCCACAAATTCAGCATCCTTTGCCTTATTCAACATAGCCGTCAATTCGAATTGATGACTTTTAAATGCTCTTAAACTAAGCTTGGTTCCTAAACTATATCTTGTAAAATCTGAAGGTATAGAGTTACCATCTCCATCTTTGTAATCATTACCAGAAGACCAAGATCCCAATAATTTCCAGTTTAATGCTGCGTTTTTGAGTCCGACCATCGTTTCATTTCTTATAATTTCACCATTTGACTCATAACCCGCAGACGTCCTAAATTGAGGAGTTAGTCTATCCGAAAATTCAGCATCATTGGATACAAAATTTAGGGTAGCACCTAATCCCACTCCATACCTGAGTGCATGAGGTCCTTTTAGAATTTCCACTTTATCGACCATGTTGGGTGCCATTTGACTCGTTGGGGGATCCATCCTATTTGGACATGCTGCTGAAGCACATTGTGATCCATTTAACACAATATTTAATTGATCATATTTGAATCCACGTACTACAGGGTCATATCCATAATTTCCTCCTTTTACAACTCCATTTACAACTGGTGTACTTCTTAATAAGGCACCTGCATCATGGGCCATTTTATTGGGAACAGATACATCAATATTGGATTTTTGGCTGTGTGGCACCCTCAGTCCAACTACCGTTATAGGCGCAACTGATTGAACGTTTGATTCCAACCAAATGACATCACTATCATCTTTGATAGAAGGGTCTAAAATTATCGTCTTGTACTGTAAATGAGTTAACTCCAACAGAGTTTTTTTCTGTAATACAATCGTTATGTTTCCATCAGAATTAGACCATCCAGACTGACTACCATATTTGAATTGTACGTTTTCAACAGGTAATAATGTTTCCAAATCTTGAATTTTAAAAGAAAGCGATTTTTGAGCGTTTAATAAATTTGAGATGCTTAGTGTGAAAACACCAAACATTAATATTAATGTATGTTTCATTATATTTTTTGTTTGAAAATTGAAATGTGTTGATGCAGTACATTCTGATGTAAATATCTCCTAAGAATGACCTAACTGAAAGTAACTTACCTTATTACTAAACACTACCCAATTGGTTTCAACAACAAACCAAGTTGCGAAATCAATTCTATGAAGTGATTTATCACCAGATACTGATCAACTACTATAAAAAAAGTAAAATCCCATAAAGGGAATCTAGAAAATTGTTTCACCAAGAAATGGTAAAATATTGTAATTAGGAGATAAAACTGGGCGGTTTTAATAGTTCAGCATAGTAATCGAATGACATCCATTCTACCTGGCGAAATTTACTTCTTAAAGCAAAACTATCCTCGAAATTTAAGCTAAATTGATGATCTTCAAAAATATACTGAAATAAGCCTAGTAGATTTTCAACACTTAGCGATTGATTTTCGCTTTTTTGATCATAATTATAAATAATCTGTAATTGTTCTTCCAAAACACAACTACCCTTACATAAATTTATCACTTCATTCTTCTGGATACATTTTGTCTGAGCAAAGAACTCTTGGTTGGCCTTAAAATTTAAAACCAACAAAACACTTTGAACAGTAGAAAGTGCGATGATACCTATTAAGAAAAATGAAGTAAAAATTCTCATTTCGGAATGCAAGATAATATCCCTTTGATTAATGACTAATGATTTAAATCACCACACTAATTGAGCTCTAAAAGGATTGTTTTAAAATGTCTTATAATACCATTGGTAAATTTTCTAATGCATGATTTACGTTAATATAAACTCCACCATTTTTCAAATTATCCAAAACATCATTTTTCTTAAAATAATCTCTTATTGGACCAGCGACATTCGTAAATCTTATAGCAATATTTCGATCGTTGCAATTCTCAATCAAAAAAGCTATTTTATCCCAAGCAGTACTATCAATATTATTTACAGCACCAAAATGAATGACCAAAACTTCTAAGTTTTCTTTTTTATTCATTTCTTGATTCAAGCAATTGTAAAAATGGTCGGCATTGCCAAAAAACAAATCTTGATCATATCTCATTATCAGAACGCCGTCTACTTCTTGAGCTTCTGGAAACCTGTTTACATTTCTAAATACTCCATCCCGGATCCTTCCTAAAACAGCAAAATGCGGAGTCGTAGATCGATTAATAACCAGAAATAGGGATATACCTATACCCCATAATATGCCCTCAACGATTCCAAAGGTTAGTGTAGAAGCAAATGTTATCACAAATGCATAAAAATCGGTTTTATCTATAAACCACAATTTCGATGCATATGACCAATCCAACAATCCCCAAACAGAAGTAATGATAATTGCCGCCAAAACTGTATACGGTAAATAATAAAACCAACTCCCACCAAAGAGTAAGAACAGGATGACAATTATAGCCGTTACACCTCCTGACCATTTTGTTTGAACTCCAGCTTCTTTATTAATTACGGACCTAGAAAAACTCCCTGAACTTGGCATTGAATAGAAAAAACTCCCCAACACCTTAGACATCCCTAATCCAATCAACTCTTTATTAGGAACAACACTTCCTATTGAAACTTCCAGGGATTTACCAATTGCATACGATCCAATAAAGCACACAAAAGCTATAATAAATGCCGATGGAAACAAATCTAACGCATAGTTTATATCTAAAAATCCAGCATAAAATGATGGGAGTCCTTGAGGTAGATCACCAATAATCTTTACAGAAGTTTGAAGATTAGGAATGTTATATACCAATATAGATCCTAATAGAACGACTACTAAAGCACCAGGAATCAATCTATTTATCTTTTTTATTCCGATCAAAATAAAAGTTGCTATTAATCCAATAAGAAATGTGCTTAAATCTGCTGTGTGACTATATTCGTAGATGTCCTTAATCATATCCACAAATGATGCTCTTCTAGGTGCTTCTGTACCCAATAAAGAACGTATTTGAGAGAAAATAATAATAGTGCCTGCTGCGGTAATAAAACCTTTGAGCACGGGTTTGGATAACAAACTTGAAAATCGACCTAATTTTAATATGCCAAATCCAATTTGTAAAAGTCCTGCAATGAAACCAGAAAATAAGACCAAGTCTACATATTCATCCGTGCCTGGCTCTGCAAAAACACCGACACTAGACAACAAGATAATGGACATTAAAGCAACAGGACCTACAGCTAAATGAATGGATGATCCCCAAATCGAATAAGCAATTAAAGGAATTATAGAACTGTATAGTCCAAATATGGGATCCAGACCTGCTAAGACGGCATAGGCCATGGCTTGTGGCAACAAAATAATGGATACAGTAATACCTGCTATAATATCCGATAGGTATGATTTTCCTCTATTGGGATTGATCATATTTCTTTCACCATTTAAATTCTTTTGACAAAGATGAATAATTTTTGAGCATTACAAAGGTACTCCATAGATCAATGGGAATTCGTAACACTCGTTACCAATTTTGAAGTTGGATTATTCATAAGATTATATAATTACTATGCTCCATCTAAATGCTTGCCTGCTAAATACTTCCCTATGACCAAACCAACTATTATGGCTAAATACAATTGCCCCGCAATGCCCAACATCATTGATAATGCCTTTGTAAGATTATGGGTAGGAAGAATATCACCATATCCTACACTAGTCAATGTAATAAAACTGTAGTACAGCAGATTATAAAATTGATCTCCAGATTGAATCATTTGAAATGAATCATCATATTTTAAATCAAGTACATAAAAAAAAGACGCTGCAATAATCCCAATCAAAAGATACCCCGAACAAAGAGCCAACAAGTCATTATTGTTTATCTCTTTTGACCGAAGAACATAGCCTATCAATCTCGTAAAAATTAATCCAAAAAATATAAGTGCTAATGCAGGATGAATGATTGAATTTGTTGGACTTATTGGTACATAGAGGAAAGATAGATACAATGGGATACCAATAACAATAAGGAAAATCAAATCCTTATAATTCACAGATGTGTATACACATCCTAATAAAATGACTATACCGTATATTACTTCGAGTACCACATGTGCCCATGAAGTAATAGGTATTAGTACAGGAAGAACAAGAAGTAATACCAAGCTAATAAAAAAGTAAGAATAATTCGGATGTTCGAATTGGTCTCTAAAGAAGTCTTTCATCATTGCCACCATAATAGCAAATTACTTTTCCTTGTATAAAAGCATATATGTCACAGGCACAAAAATTAACGTTACTATTGTACCAAAAAGCAATCCAACCATAATCGCTGCTGCAAGAGGTTCCCACATCAGACCTCCTCCCAAGTATAATGGTATCATACCTAAAACGGTCGTAAAAGTAGTCAGAATTATTGGTCTAAATCTTTGCAAACAAGCTTCAGTCACGGCACCAATAAGGGTACTGTTACTGGTAGATTCAATTTCAATTCGGTCTATTAAGACTATGGCATTGTTAATAATGATGCCGGCCAAAGAAATTACGCCTAGAAATGCAAAAAATCCAAAATATGACCTAAGCACCAACAAGCCAATAATTACTCCTATTATTCCCAGAGGAATAGTCATTAAAACGATAAATGTTTTTCTGAACGAATTAAATTGGATGATTAGTAACATTATTATAATAAATCCTGCTAGGGGTAACCAAGCAGCAACATTACTCATAGCTTCTGCAGAATTTTTAGCATCTCCACCCAGTTCAAAATCATATCCTTTAGGCCAGTTATTCTCCATTTCATCCTCCAACCATGGCTGAAGAATACTGGTAATATCACTTGCGTTTCCTGATTCTGTAAGTTGAGAGCTTATGGATATATTACGCTTTAAATCCTTTCTTATTATATTAGCAAACTGCCATACAATCTTAACATTGGCCACTTGAGAGAGAGGAACATTATTCCCACTTTGTTGAGAGTAAATGTTTAATGTTTTTAAGTTTTCTACCTTGACATTTTCATGATTAACGTCTCGCATATTTATTGCGATATTGTTTTTACCTTCTCTGTAATCGCCAATTTTATAACCGCTCAATGCTGTGCGTAGAGATACGGCAATATCTTGATTTGTCAATCCTGTATTTTGCGTTTTTAAAGGATCAATGTCAATAACTATTTTCTTAGTCTTTGGTCCCCAGTTGTCTTTAATATTTTTTGTCCCTTGAATAGTTGACAATTGTTGTTTTATGCGCTCTGCAATCCTTGCTAATTCATCCGCATTACTTCCAGATACATTTACTTCTATTGGCGTATTCCCTCCACCTGAACTCAATCGCTTGATTTTAACATCAGCTGTTGGAAATGATGAAAATGCAAAACTATCTAGCTTACTAATTACATAACCATTATCTGCACCAGATGTTGTATTAATTAACATATGAGCATAATTGGCATTTGCCTCGTCTGGAGAATACCCTAAATCATAAGAAAAAGGGCCCTTTCCTATAAATGCAGACCAATTCAATATACCTTTTGCATCAGCCTTGTCACGTACCAATTTGTTTTCCATATATGTCTCAAGATCTTCAACAACTTTCTTAGTGGTTTCTAACCTGGTCCCTTGTGGTAATTTAATATCAATAGTAACAAGATTACGCTCAGACTCAGGGAAGAAGAGAAATGGAATTTTATTGAATAACATTAAAGAACCAAAGAATAGTCCAATAATTAATAATAAGGAAGTGATTTTAGCATTTAACGCAATTTGGATTAACTTATGATACTGAGATTTTAGATAATCAATGAATTGGTCTACCCAAGAAAGCTTCTTTGGTCCAGTTGTATTTGATTTTAAAAAATAATATCCAAGCATAGTTATCATAGTCATGGATAACACCCAAGAACACAATAAAGCTATGGTAATAACAACAAACAATGGTCCCACAATATCTCCCATAGTTCCTTCTGCAAGGTAAAAAGACATAAAAGCTACAGAAGTCGTCAACGTAGAAATCAATAAGGGAATGATTAATTCATCGCATGCTTCAAATACTGCTTGCAATTTGTCCATTCCTTTTTCTAGTTTAACCAAAATTGTTTCTGCTACAACTACTCCATTGTCCACCATCAAACCCAAGGCCATGATTAAAGCAGCTAAGGAAACCTGATTAATACCTTGACCAAACATTCCCATAAAAAGGAAGGTTGCAAGAATAACCATTGGTACTAAAGAGGCAATTATAAATCCTGTTCTAAAACCTAAGAAGATGAGCATAACAATAAGAACCAGAACGACTGTTTGCAATAAATTATTCACAAAATTACTCACCTCAGAATCCACAAAATAATCAAGAGAAGACAGCCTTTTAAGTTCAAGCCCTAGAGGCAAATCTTGATTAAACTTTGCTAATTTCTGGTCAATAATCTCTCCTAATTTCACAACATTTGCACCTTCTTTTAATGCTATTGATAATGAAATTGCACGTTTCCCATCTACTTTAATAATTTGCTCTTCGGGATGTTTATATCCGCGATAAACATTTGCTATATCTTGTAATACCAATGACTGACCATTGGTCGAACGAACGATTGCATTTCTAATGTCTGAAACACTGTCAAAATTTCCAGAAGGTTCAATGATAATTCGTTCATTACCAATATTAAGTTCTCCACCTGAATATAATATGTTAGTCCCAGACAAAATTCCTTGAATCTGAGATGCAGTTATATTCAGACTTGCCATTTTTGCATTATCAAATTCAACAATAATCTGTTCTGTTTGAACTCCCCCAAGTTCTACTTTGGCAGCTTCATCCAAGGCGATTAATTCGTCTCGTATTTCTTCTGCAACTTCTTTCATTTCATTATATGGGAACTCCATTTCACCAGAACCAGAATTATCTGAAGTCAATCCAAGCATAATTCCGTATACCACACCAACATCATCATCTTTCAGACTATAACTCACTCCACTAGGGAATGAGACTACATCTAACTTCCTACGAACTCTATCCCATACACTTTGTAATTTACTTGAAGGGACTTCATCTTTTAAGGTAATTGTAACCACTGACAAACCAGATCTTGATTGGCTTTTTAATTCCTTCAATTCAGGTATTTCTTGAATTTTCTCTTCAATTTTTCGACTTACCAAATTTTCAACTCTTGTTGGACTTGCACCAGGAAAAGGAGCGACAACAGATGCAACGCGTACCGTGTAAGGAGGCATACTATCCTGAGACAAATCAAAGTATGCAGTAAGTCCCATTACAGCCAGAAGAAAAAATATTGAGATCGCTATACGACTTCTTTCAATTGTAAATTGAGTTAAATTCATACTCCAGATTTTACTTATTATAAAGACTAACCGACATATCGTTTCGAAGCACATTTAAACCTGCACTGGCGATCAATTCACCATGTTTAACACCCGAAAGTATTTCAAATCCAGAATCAGTTAATTTTCCAATGGTTACAATTTTCTTTACACACCTATACCCTTCTCCACTCTTCTCAATAACATATACAAAATTCCCTTTACCATCTTGTCCGATGGCACTAGGTGGAACCAATATTGATTTTTTCTCATCATCACTTTCTACAAACTCAAATCGAGCACCTGCAGGCATACCAGGACGAATTCTTTCATCCGATTCTACCAATCTTACTGTAACCGGATATGTAGATCCAGACAAGCTGTAACCAATTTCGTACACATGACCTTCGAATTCTTTCGAAATTGAATTAAAGTGAATTTTCACTTTTTGATTCTGCCCTATCCTATTGATGACTGTTTCGGGTACACCAATCTCTACATCTGGTTTCCCTTCAGAATACAACTCCAATACTGGAGCTCCTTGGCCTACCAATTCATTTGGTTCATAGTGGATAGCTGAAATTACGCCGCTAAATGGTGCTCTTAATTTTGTATAACTCACTTGATTTGACGCAGACTGCGACACACTCTCTGAAGACTTCTTCGCAGCTTTAGCAGCTTCAATTTGTGTTTGAGCTGCTTTATACGACGCCTGAGCTCCCAAATAAGAAGATTTCGCTCGTTCGAAATCACTCAATGAAATACTGTTTGTTTCATACAATTTTTCAAATCTTTTATAATTTGATAATGCAGAATTGTAATTGGCTTTAGCACTCTCCATTTGGGCTTGAGCACTTTCAATTTGAGCTTGAGTACTTCTAATGTTTGCAAGTGATTGCGAATAATTGACATTATAATCTGTAGCATCTAATGCAACTAACACCTGTCCTTTACTCACTCGATCTCCTACTTTGACATGGACTGAATTAATGGTCCCACCAACTTTAAAACTGAGACTTGCCTCCTTATGAGCCTTTGCCAAGCCAGTATAATCTTGATGTCCAATTAATTGTTGCTCTCCAACTTTAATGTATTTAACCGGTCGAACGGTATTGACTGTGGATTCCACCTTTTCTGAACTATTACAGGAGATGGATAGAATACTAAAAAATGTTAATATGGTAATTAGCTTGCTCATTACTTATCTAGTTTTAATAAATAATCGAAATACGCATTGGCAAATGCATCTTTTTCTTGTTGAGTCGAAATAAGATATATTTTATTGAGTAATCGCTCTATTGTAATGGCGTCAATAAACAATTGATACCTTGTTGAAACATGCCCTAACCTTATGGATAAGGCATTATTTTGGGCATCTAATAGATTTACTATGGATACAACTCCTTCTTTGTAGAGATCTTGGACGATTTTTAGATACTCCGTACTGGATTTCTCGGCTTGAGACATCAACTGAATGTCGTTATATGAATTTCCTAAATTTTCTAAGGACAACTTAATATTTGTAGCAAATTGTTGCTTTACATTTAGCTTATTCAATTCTAATTGATCTAACATAATCTTATCCTTTTGAATACGATGCCTTCGTGCAAAGCCTTGAAATATTGGCAGTGAAACATTCAAACCAACATTCCATGAATTCCTATAGGGATCAATTCCTAATGCTTCTAGGGTCTCATCTTCGACTTTGGTTCCATATCTACCCAACGTTTTATCCAAATTAGCTCCCAATCCTATTTGTGGAAGGAATAAGCTCCTTTTATTCATATTAAGAGAGAGTTCTTGAGCTTTTATAGCCAATTCTAACTGCTTAATTTCAGGTGCATTATTGAAGGCCTCAACAATTAGAAAATCTGCAAATTTTCGAATATCATATTGATTTGTAATCTGATCAGAAAACCTATGATCCATTAAAAATATAATCTGATCTGTCAAACGCACATCGGTTAGTGAAAATTCTTCATCCAGAGGTCTATTTAATATTCTATTGAATACTAGCTTAGCTTGCTCTACAGAAGTTTGTGCATCAAGTAAAGATGTCTTATTAAGCGCAAGCTGAGATTCAAAACCATAAATGTCGGCATTACTAACAGCACCAATTCCCGCCTTGGTCTTAGCAATATTAAGGTTGGTAAGTGTGGTTTGAACATTGCTATTTTGAATATCTAAGTTTGCTTGAGCTTGTAATAATCGAAAATATGAAGTAATTATGTCAAGCGTAAGGTCGAGCCTATTGGCATCAACTCCTGCGTTTTCCATCTTTAGTAAAGCCCTTTGAATAGACACATTGGCCCAAGCTTGATTCGAAAATATTAATTGCTGAAGTTCGAGGTTTCCTGTCCAATTTGTTTGAGGTGTCAACTGATTGGCCATAACCAATTGGTCAGACGTTTTGTTATCCAAAGTTACAACACTTGAATTTGCAGTTATACTTGGATACAGATTAGATTGAGCTATTCCAACTTCCTTCTTTTGAATATCTACATTCTTTCTAGATGACTCAAATTCGAGGTTGCTATTCAAAGCAATTGCTATGGCTGATTCCAACGTATATTTATTATCACTTTTGGTATTCAAGTTTATAAATGAAGCTTGATTTAATATTTGAAGAGGTGGATAAACTTCAAGACGCTCCATAGTCTCTACATTGATTACGAAATCATCTTCGATTCCATAAAGTTTCACAGGCAGTTCACTGGCATTAATACCTTTAAATAACTTCATAAGGTTGAGAGCCATTCGTTTACCATAGATTTCAACATACTCTGATGATGCAATGGAAGCCAATACTCCTTTTTCTACATCTTCTCTACCAAGCAGACTAAACGAAGGAATTTTCCGCATATTAACTTCTTCAATTAATTGTCTATACTTAGAGTCGTTATCGTATAAATAGGGTAAAAAATAAACAGCATCAACTTGTTCATCAAGTTGATCAATATCTTGCATAGGATCATTCGATATTCCGATCATACTCAACTCAACATCTTCATCAATCCAATTCTTAAAATTCCTTTCAAACAGTTCACTATAATTGGGTTCGCAAAAAATAGCTAAATGATTAAACGAATCTACAGATTGAAATACTCTAAGATCACGACCTACCCGGAATGGAGTTTCTATTTGAGTGAAGTTATGAATTCCAGAACTATCCCCAGAAATATGTGATAACGAAACACCTGCGATACACGGTTTGGGATAAGAATTCAACTCATACAATAGTCCAGAAGGTATGAATCCAATAGAAATTAACACATCTGAACGATCATTGAGTGCTTCTTTTATTTGTGCTTGAGCATCTATCAAAGAGCCGCTAATTAATGATGAATTAAAAGCCAAGTCGTACTCCGATCCCAATAAATTTTGGGCTTCTTTCTTTATACTCTCCATCATCACTTCAGCACCTCTGGTACCATCATGAAGGAAAGAAACACTTTTAGTTGTCTGGGCTTTCAAGGAGATCGATCCAATAAAGTAAACACATAGATAAAAAGATATTAATTTCCATTGAATACATGAGAGTGTAGTATACATTTGTAATACATTTTGTGTTTAAAAATAACGAGACTTTAGTACTTAACAAACAATTCAAACCTTCATTTCCACCATTACAATATTTTATTTCTACCAAACACTTATACACCAATTTTATGCGCATTAATCACACTGTATTTACCGTGACATGGATGAGTACCAAACAATTAAATACACCTAAAAGGTTTAAAAGTCATTTTAATAAACTATGAATTAAATAAAATCATTACTTATCATTATACGACTTTCAACCAATTAGAAGATTTTATACATAAGCCGTAGTATTAAACCAAACTTCTCTATAAGGCAAGGAGTACATTATTTTCAATGAAAAAAGGATTTTGCCAAGCATATTTTTTCCAAAATGCAAAAAAACAATACTATTTCATAAACTACCTCAACAAATGTTGATAAATACTATTCCATGGTTTTGTTTCTCACTCTACTTAATTGTGTAGGTGTTATTCCAATCATTGATGCAACAAAATGCAATGGAAAATTCCGTATGAGATTGGGTTGTTCATTCAATATGTACTGATAACTATCTGAGGCATCACCAGTTAAAAACAACAATAATTGCTTACCAACTTGGATGATTTGTTGAGTTAAGTGTTGTCGAATTAGAATATTCAATGAGAGATTAGAATCCCGTAGACTTTCAAAGTCTTCATTGGGACAAACTAGGGCATCAACATCCTCAAGACATTCAATTCCCACTGAAATAGGGGTCATACTATTATTTTTCAACAATCTAAAAGGATCTGCAATAAGAACATTTTCTTCACGAATTCGTACCGTAGTTTCATCTCCTTCATTGGAATAGACAAATACACGTACGGCACCTTTTGCAATAAATACCACTTCTTTACCAGCAGCAAATGGTGTCTTAATATATTCTTTCCTTCTATAGTTCTTGAATTTAAATATCGAACAAATCTCTTCTATCTCACTAGTATTTAGAGACTTCACATTATCATAAACAAATCGTTCAAGAGCCTTGTGCATTGAATTTCAGCTTATTCTAATTTTATTAAAACAAATTTCTATATAACAAAAAGACCTAAGACGAAACAAATCATCTTAGGTCTTTGTCGGGGCGGCAGGATTCGAACCTGCGACCCCCTGCTCCCAAAGCAGGTGCGCTAACCGGACTGCGCTACGCCCCGAAAATATCTTTGTGCGGAGGCGGAGGGATTCGAACCCCCGGTACCTGTTTCCAAGTACGACGATTTAGCAAACCGTTGGTTTAAGCCACTCACCCACACCTCCAAAATTGCATTAAAGAACTTCTCCTTTATAAGCGACTGCAAAGATAGAGAAACAATGCACTAATTACCAAAATTTTGAACTTTTTTTTGAACTTTTTTCAGCAGAATATCTCAAACAATTCATATTCAAAGTATTATAATATATTCTTAAATTACTTCATTTAACTAATGAGGCATTTTTATCACGAATTACATCTTTTTTACTCTGTAACAATGAATTTTTCGATCCATTGAGTATCAGCACTTCTAACTCTCAAAAAGTACACTCCAGAAGGTATATTATATCTTTTCAAGTCGAACGTTAAAGAATGGTAGCCAGATGAAAACCGATTATTACTTAAGGACAGCTCGCTATTCAAACGACCATACGAATCCAATAAATCAAATTTTAGTTCAACATCTTTTCTCGATTTAAATTCTATTTGAATAATGCCAGAAGTTGGATTCGGATATACATTTAAAGCACCACTACCACTAATTATATCATCGGTAGATGAAACGATATCATTGTTTTGATTAAAAGTAGATGCTTGTTTTACGAAATCACCTGTACCATTGGGTCTACGTGCTAAAGAAACATTGGTGGATTGCTCACCAAAAGAAATACTATCCAATAAGTTATTCCAATAACTCAGGACCAACTGTTCTCCAGATTTTTTCAGTTTAAAATTACTATGCAAACCATCTTGATCTTCATCTTTATCAGCCCAAACGATTAAGTACCCGCCAGGTGATATTTTTGATTCATCCGGGAATTCCCACTTTTTAGGTAATGAATAATCATCGCTTAAGAAACACTCACTTAAATCTATTTCTTCATCAGTGTTATTGAACAACTCTATCCAATCCTCATACTCACCATTCGAATCAAATATTTGTGAAAGGCTATCGTTTGAAGCCACAATTTCATTAATTACTAAATCGCCCTTTTCTATATCGTTACTCCCGTTGCATGAATACAATTCTTCTAGTTGTGTTCTAGTGGTATCAATTCGCAATTGAATGATTTTTTTCAATCCAGGAATATAATTATTTCCTTGGTCCAAATCTTCTTCAAAATTCTCATATTTAAATAGATAATTAGGATCAGTTTTCACAAACTCACCAATAGCTTCTCCCCTTTTGTCTATGTCCGGAAATATTCGTTCCGAAGAGAAATTTCCATCAATCAAGTCACACCAATGATCTAAGTATTTGTCCTTAAAACTTGGAACATCCATCAACCTCTTAATTAACACCTTAGGTGAAACACTCATATCTACTGGAAAATGAATTTGACCACTTGGAGGAGGATTACTCCCACCACTATAAATCTGGTCATAAAGATTCTGACAAACATCATCCCATTCGTTATTACAACAAAATTCGTCTTGGGCAATCACCAATTGGAATATACTGTCACCTTGAGGATATGGACAACTCCCATTGAGGACAGTGGCACAAGTATCATTCCTTGAACTATTAATATTTAAGGACATTAGTTTTCTTCGAGCCTTCCTTACTCCCGGCCCTCCAATACCACTAAAATTTCCACCAAGCGCCAGATTATAATCCCAAGGAATCCACATGAACTTTTTCGTGTCTGGATGTTGATATATATAAAAGTTTCTCCCATGCTCGATGTATGAATCCCAATTGTTCGTAGCTACATCTATAGCCAATACTTTTAAATATCGATCTACATCAAATATCGAATCAATCTTTTGTTCAAATTCTTCATCAGATGTTTGATTAATTATTTCTACAAAATGGACAAAATCTTTCCACGCCTCTGCATTATCATCTGTTTTAAGTTCAAAGGTTTCTTGATACAAGGACGTATCCTGTCCCAACCAAGATAGATCTGAATTCCCCATATTCTTAAACAGGTTCCCCTTATTAGTAGATAAATGTTGCTTAAGAAAAGTCTTATCCACTTGTTCTACAACAAGGTATAATCCCCAATAGGTATCATTAAAATATACCTTTGTATATGAAGTCCTAGGAGCACTAATGCCAGCATTTCTAAACAATTCATAACAAATAATGTCACGTTGGATTGCTGGATCACCTTCACCATTGTGTAAATTCAATTTTTTAAGACCATTAAACTTTCTCCCTTTTACGTATTCGTTAAAATCAAGCTTTATGGACTTCTTTTGAGTTGCTCCCCAATACGAAGAAAACCCTTTCAACCTAATGCCAATAGAATCTACAACTTCTCCATCTATCTCTACATTCCCCATCAAGTAAGGCACATCTGGAGGCATAACTGTTTGTCCCGAATCGTAGTTATCTGTTAACCTTTGCCAAAAATCATCTCCTTCAATACTAATCTTAACTTCATGAACTTTAGTTGTATTGAAAATCGAGCTTCCCTGCCCAAAAAGATTAACATAGCAAAGTGAGAATATTATTATATACCGCATTTAAATTCTATTTATTAATTAATATTAGTTTTTTCACACTATTTACTTCAGCAGATTTTATACTCACCCAATAAGTACCTGGAAGAAGACTGTATTCAGATAAATTAAAGCTGAGCTGGTGTTGTCCTACCCCATAAGCATTACTACCATCTATTAGACTAAGGACTTCTTTGCCCGTTACATCCATAATGGAAACACTTAAATCAGACTTTTTTCCAACCTTGAAATCAAGATTAAAAATTCCATAAGTTGGATTTGGATAGATCTTCACAGATTCAAGTAATTCAGGATTCACGGTAGATGTATTTACCTCATTATTTTCATTAAATGTAGGCTTTTGGAATACGAAATTTCCAGTTCCATTTGGGTTACGGGCGTATGCAACATTCTTTTGTTGTTCTTCGAATTCTACCTGATCAATAACCATGGTATCTACATCCGATAAGAATATGCTCTCTCCTTTTTTACTTAGTTTGAAATTTGCGTGTAACCCATTTTGACCTTCATCATCATCTGCCCATACAATCAAATATCCATGAGATTCAATCGTCGTACCAGCAGGAAACTCCCATTTCTTAAGATTATTTTCATCATCAGACAAATAAGCCCCAGACAAATCGACATCATTGGGCGTATTGTTGTACAATTCTATCCAATCATCGTATTCACCTGCTGGGTCAGAAATCATGCTTAAGGAGTCACTAGAAGCTATCAATTCATTAATAACAATGTCTTTCGGATCAATAGAACCATCACGTAATTTAAATACTGCAATCAATGTATCTGTTCCGTTGATTTCAAATGTCGTTCTATGTTTTAGTGAGTCATTTAAATTCGTCATCCCTGTTTTATTCTTCCAATGACTGAATTGATATTCATCGATTTTTGATTCTATGACTGAGGCATCCACCCAATTTTTCATACCACCGAAGTACTCTCCACTGAACGGCAACTGATTGAGATCTATAGTATTTAGCTTTACTGATCCAATATTCTTTGGCTCAGTTTCGATAACGACATTATAAGGGCCTGAAAGCTCTTCATAACATTCCAACATCCCATCATCCAATAATTCGCAGCGTTGGTTGATGAAGTTTTTCAACTTTTGAACATTGCCTTTCCACTCATCCATAGTTCCGCCCCAGCGGTCAATTTGTCTAGGCATCTCAGGTTCAATTGTCGCCAACATACTATCTAAGGTAGAAATCATATTTTCACAGCTGTATGTAGTATTCATCATATCCGCATATCGAGAATAATACAGCTGTTTGAAATCTGCATTTTCATTGAGAAGCTTAAGAAATATTTTCTCATGTTGTCCAACATCTTCTGCGAAAAAGAAAAATTCATTCATAAACTCGGCAATTTGATTTAAATCACATGGATCTGCATCAGGATTCGTATTTGGCACTCCGCTATAGTTAATATAGTAATCAAATGTGGCGTCCAAATCCCACAGTATATAACCCCACTTTTTATGACCTCCATCTTCATTTAATCCTCTCCACCAACCTGTATTATAGTTCAACCAATCTGAAGCGACCACCGTTAGATTCACTAGCATATAATCAATCAAACTTAAAACATTCAGGCTATCCGTTACTATTTTATAATTATCCGTAGTAGACATGTCATTATTCAAAACAAAATCTCTTAACCCAATCCATTCGGTTTGAGCTTTGTCTCCACCATATTCGATTGTAGTTTCATTCCAAGTAGATAAATATTGGATCTCATACTTTCCTTGATCGTAATACTCCTTGGTATAATCATGATCGACAGGTCTTTCTCTCATACCGTATACTCCCCAGTATTTTCCATTCAAAAACAAAACAACTCGTTCGACAGCCCTAAGGTCCAATTCCATTCCGGCGTCATGTGAAAGCGTTTGTACGTATTCATCCCTTATGTGGGTACTTCCTTCATGATCTTCATCATCTATGGCAGGATAGTTATCATCTCCTGAATTTCTAAACATAAACTTTTGGTATTCATCTCTTTGCGAATAAGAAAATATAGGAGCAGAAACAGCTTTAGAATATCCCATTTCATCTCTAGACACCCAATCAAGACTTCTATGCGGCAATACCCATGAGTCTTGACCATGTCGATTCAAGCTACCAAAAGATGTAGCTTTCAACTCCTTATTTAGATCGAAGTATTCGATGGAACCGATAGGAATAATTTCACCATTGCCATTCGCCAATTCAATCACTGAATCTGCCGCCACAGAAAATACAGCCAATGAATAATCTTCATCAATAAAAAAAGTGTGGAAATCCATTTTACCATCCAAAATGGAAGTATTCGAGCTGAAAGACTTTGCTTTGATTACTGTAGTCTCACTAATTACGATAGGATCGGTATATATCGGGGAATTTTCCGTTGGATTCAGACCATCTGTTGTATATCGAACAACACCTTCAGAATCGTTGCTTTTGATTTCAACCGTTTGTTCACCACTATAGTATCCAGCATCTAACAATATTTCTGGAGCAACTGTGTATCTATCAAATTGGTTTGTACTATTATTAGATGAGCCAAAAGAAGGATTAGTACAAATCTTCCATTCTCCTCCCCCATCTTGACTTCTACATCTTGAATGCTCTACCAATGTAATTGCCAATGGAAATTCTTCTATAACATTACCATCTGTATTAGACAACAAAACAACTTCGTTCATTTTGGTCTGGGCAAACTTAAAGTTAGTGTGATACTCTCCATTGAACTTTCCATCTCGTCCAGAGCACAAAAAGGTAATGAATTGCTGAGGTTGTATTATTGTCCCCTCAGGAATGTCCCATTTCTCAGGTTTATGTGTTTTATCAGAAAGATGCCATCCACTTATATCTAATGGAGTATTTCCACTATTATAAAGCTCTATCCAATCTTCCGTTCTTCCGAAACTATCCTTAAACTGATGTAAATTGGAGGCTGAGTATTCATTTATTACTACTTGCGCATGTGAAACCATCATAGCCAAAAGACAAGCCGCTATGCCTAATACTTTCTTCATTTATCTATGTTTAAACGATTACAAATTAAAAAGGAATAGAATGCGAATTTTAGAAAACAAAACTCCATTCCTTCTAATTAACAATTAGTAGTACGTATTAAGATTTACTTATGTGAGTATACGCATAAATAAAAATACTATCTAATGATTAATTTCGATTTGTGGGACACATTAAATCATAGGTAAGATTCTTTGAAGTGATTTAAAACCTAAATCCTAATGCTCATTGAAATCCAAGACATACCTAAAAATTAATTTCCATAGCTTTGGCTATACAATAGAATTTTCGGATTGATCTAACTTCCAAGCAATTAATTCCGCTATTTAACACTGTTTTCAAATCACTTCTATGTAAATATAAATGCTCAACATCTTAAGAATACAAATAATTAGTCTACCAACAATCCATTTTCCATTCGAATACTTCGATCAGAGAGTGAAGCCAGTTCGTTATTGTGCGTAACAATGACAAAAGTTTGGTTAAAATCTTTTCTTAATTGAAATATCAATTCATGTAATTCTGCGGAAATTTCACTGTCAAGGTTCCCAGTCGGTTCATCTGCAAAAATAACTGCTGGATCGTTTATCATTGCCCTTGCAAATGCTACACGTTGTTGTTCACCTCCACTCAATTGATTCGGCTTGTGATCAATTCTTTCTGATAGTCCTAGATAGGACAGAATTTCTTTGGCTTTTTTCTCACATTCTAACTTTGCTCTCCCCTTAATATAGGCAGGAATACAAACATTTTCTAGAGCAGTGAACTCATTTAACAAATGATGAAATTGGAAAACAAATCCAATTTTATCGTTACGCATCTTTGCCAATTCTTTTTCACCTAAATCTGATGTATTCATTCCGTCCAAATAATACGTTCCTGAATCAGGACGATCTAGGGTTCCTAAGATGTGCAACAAAGTACTTTTACCTGCACCTGATTTACCTACAATAGAAACAATTTCGCCCTCTGAAATACTTAAATCTATTCCTTTAAGTACTTCTAATTCACCATAACTTTTCTTTAATTTTTCAACCGAAATCATAACATCTCCATTTCTAGATTCTTTTTGGCATTTGCCAACTCACTCATAGCATGAAAATCTGTAAGTTTTTTCGATACTTGAATACCGTCTTCATAGGTCTTCATCGCTTCATCAAGTAAGTCCAATTTATGATAAGCTGCAGCCAAGTGGTAATAAACTCCGACATAATCCGGTTCATTATGGACTATTCCTTTGTAAAGTTGAATCACTTCATCCCATTGTTCTGATTTTTCGTATTCCTTCGCAAGAGCAAAGTTTAAAAAACTATCCTTGGGATCATTTTCTAGAAGTGTTCTTATTTGATCTATTCGATTCATGCCTAAATTTAAAGTATCACACAAAAATGTAAATAAAAGTTCAATCTTAAAAACCTAATTTAAGCGAACAAATAGAGGAATTGTCTTTATTGCTTCGAAAGCAAAACACTGTTATTCAAAATCACGTTGTTACAATAAATATATTTAGTAACTTAGTGTAAATGAATTAAATCCTACAGTGTCCATAAAAAAAGAGTATTTTATACTAACCATTTTGCTGCTGATTCAATCGATTAATAGTTACGCCACACATAATCGTGCTGGCGAAATAACATATAAACAGATTGATGCCCTTACTATTGAAGTCACCATTACTACTTATACCAAGACCAGCAGTGTAGCCGTAGATCGAGATAGTTTAGAAGTATTCTGGGGAGATGGATCCAGTCAATTTTTGTATAGAATTGGCAACGGTCAACCATTAGGTAATGATGTTAAAAAAAATGAATATGTCGGACAACATACTTACCCAGGTAGAGGGACCTATACTATTGCCTTTTTAGATCCCAATAGGGTTGATAATATATTGAATGTAAACTATCCAAATTCTATAGAAGTCCCTTTTTACTTATCAACAACATTTACCTTATTGAACGCTCAGTTTCAAGGATTCAATAATTCAGCTGTATTATTACAACCACCCATTGACGTAGCTTGTGTTGGAGAAACATATAGACATAATCCAAATGCATTTGATATAGATGGAGATAGTTTGGCATACGAGCTTGTTGCTCCTTTGATGGATGTTAATACGTCTGTTCCTGATTACAAATTTCCTGATGAACTCTTACCAAGTGCAAATAATAAGGTTACACTCGATCCGGTAACTGGAGACTTTGTGTGGAAAACTCCTCCTCAAGAAGGAGAATACAATATTGCCATACTAGTTAAGGAATATCGAAAAGGAGTATTAATTACTTCCATCATTAGAGATATGCAAATCAGAATTGTCAAATGCAGCAATGATCCTCCTACCATTAGCGGAATTTCTGAAATTTGCGTAATTGCTGGAGATACTGTCAATTTAGACTTCAAGATTGATGATCCAAATGCAGGTCAAAAAGTTAGAACATCTATTACTGGTGGTCCCTTAGTACTTGATCCACCTGCTCAATTTATTCCTACCGGAATTGCTTTAGATCCTCCATACGATGCTCAATTTGTATGGGCAACCAATTGTGATCATGTAAGTCCTCAACCTTATCAAATCGTAATTCGAGCCGTGGACAACTATTTTGCTGACACCTCTGGATTGGCAACTTTCCATACTGTAAGAATAACGGTAATCGCTCCACCTCCAGAAGATTTGCAAGTTATCTCATCCAATGATGCCTTAGAATTGGATTGGTTGTTTCCTTATGTATGTGATGAACCTAATAGTCCAAACTTTCAAGGATTTAGCATTTGGCGAAGGATTTCATCCAACCCTAGCGGCATTGATAGTTGTACTACTGGATTAGAAAATTACGACTATGATGAGATCGTATTTTTAACCAACCAAAATGATGGAGATCGTTATTTTCATATTGACGAAGATGTAATTCATGGAGTGACCTATTGTTATCGAATTCAAGGTGAATTTGCATTGGAGACCCCAACAGGAAGTATCTATAACAGAACTGAAAGCTTGCCTTCCAATGAATTTTGCATTGTGGTTTCACGTGACCTTCCCTACATTACTAAGACAAGTATTATAGATACAGATTCCAATATCGGCTCTTGTCGTATTCGATGGTCTAAACCTTTGCCTCAAGATTTAGACACACTTGCTAATCCAGGACCGTACAAAACCGAAATCCACCGAAAATCAAGCACAGAAAATTCTTTTCAATTGCTTCCAGCATCATCTAGAACATTTAATACTATTTCTGCATTTCAGGATACCATTTTCCTCGATATAGGTCTAAATACAATGTCTGAATCACATGAATACAAAATAGTATTTTATACCAACAATAATTTTAGCTCAGCTTATGGAGAAAGTAGTACGGCATCTACCGTATACTTGGAAGTTGCCCCATCAGATCAAACCAATAACTTATCATGGGAAGCAGATGTTCCTTGGTCAAATTATGAATACATCATATATCGCCGAAATGATGCAAATCAATGGGATTCTATTGATATAAGCAACACAACAGAATATATAGACAACAACCTTACTAATGGGAAAGAATATTGTTATAGAATAGAATCAATAGGAACCTATGGCATTTCTGGTATTGAAAACCCTATTCGTAATTACTCTCAAGAGCGCTGTGCTTTACCCATTGATAATGTACCGCCATGTACCCCTGATATTGAATTGAGTAATAATTGTAATGATATTGATCAACTCACAAATATCGAAGACATTTTCAATACATTAAGGTGGTCATTAGCATCGGATTGTTCAAATACAGATGCGGAATACTTCAATATTTATTTCAAACCGCATATCGATTCCACCTTTAGAATAATTGCAACAAAAGACAATAAAGGAGCTTTAATATTGGATCACCAACCTAGCAAAATAAGTGTAAGGGGTTGTTACGCCGTGGCAGCTGTTGATTCTTTGGGTAATGAAAGTGCTTTAAGTTCAACTGAATGCATTGATAATTGCCCATTTTACATTTTACCCAATACTTTTACTCCAAACGGTGATGGGAACAACGACCTATTTACTCCACGACAGAACTTTTTTATCAGCCGAGTTGATTTCAAAGTATTCAACGAATGGGGAAATTTAGTTTTCGAAACCATGGATCCAGAGCTCAATTGGGACGGAAAATCAAATTCAAGTAAAGTAAGTGCAGGAACCTATTATTATGTTTGTGACGTTTTCATCCAAGAAGGAAATAATGAAATAAGACATGGAGAACCATTACAAGGTTTCATTAATATAGTTTACGATTAATCCATCTTTCGAAAAGTATGTCAAAAAAAGAAAATCCCATAGATAAAGATAAAACGACTGATACTCCTAGTCTTCTACCCTACGCTCACCATGTAGGTAGTGCCATTATTCGTCCAATGGATAAAGGCAAACAAAGAGGTTTGGCTATGAAGGCTATGTATCAACAAACTGAGTTGCAATTGAATCAAATCAAAGAACAGGTAGAAAGTTTAATCCGTCAAGCTCAAAAGATTCATGACCGTATAGATTATTCCGAAATGATCTATCAAGCTGAAATTGGATTCAAACCACTTATTGGACAACATTATTACCTATATCAAAGATCTAACGACAAATACTTCGTCTCTATGATCGGTCCAAACGAATGGAGGAAAAAAGAAGATTTTGAGTTTAAGACAGAACTAAAATTACTAGCTGACCATACGTGGCAAGTGGTGGAATAGCGACTTAAAATATCTTTGATTTAACATCCTATAAGACACTTCTAGCTCTTAATATATCATATCTTTAGTTATTCGAAAATAACTATGTTGAACTATGAAAACTTACCTTACCTGTATTCTTTTGCTAATCTATAATTTCGGAATATGCCAAGACATTCTTTCTATTCCTGATGCAAATTTTAAAAAAGCGCTCATCAACGAAGGAATTGATTATAATAATGATGGTGAAATCGAGCGATTTGAAGCTGAAGTAACACTTAAATTAGAATTGCAAAACTACCACTTTCATGATATAAGCGGTATTGAGCATTTTACGGGATTAAATAAATTAATAATTAGAAATAATGATTCGCTTTCATTTATTCAATTGGAATCTTTAAAATCACTTAAAGAACTTCAAATTTCTGAGAATAAATCACTTCTTTCTATTCAAATAAGTAATTGTCCTGACTTAAAAAAATTAAACATAAATTATAACGGATCAATTGAACTATTAGATATAAAAGAATTAGGATCTTTAGTCACATTAGAATCTAAAGGCAATACTAAACTTAAAACCTTTAACTTTCGAAAATTACAAAGCTTAGATTCTTTAATAGTTGAGAACAATTTATATCTGTCTAATCTTCACATTGAAAAAGATATCAACCTCAAGTTTATCAAAATCTCGAATTCGGGATTAAAGTCTGTCGATTTTAATCATATAAATTCTCTAAGAAAGCTAATTTTTAACCAAAATAATTCTATCCAAGAACTAAGTTTCAATCAATTGATAAATCTTGAGCATCTAGATATACATGAAAACAACAATTTAACTCATTATCAAATTAAAAATTCTCATGCTCTTAAATCAGTTGACATCAAAAGAAATCCATCTTTAACTTCATTTCTAATTGATTCAATGAACTCATTAAATCATTTGGAAATAGGTAAAAACAACTCCTTAGTTAATCTACATATTGGAACAATACCTAAACTGGACTCCCTAATCATCTCAAATAACGACAAGCTTCATAGTTTTATCATTCCAGAAAACAAAATAATTAATTTCATTTTCATTTACAATAATAAGTCATTAAGAAGAATTACTTCCAATAATTCCAAAATTCACCTTAATCACCTTTACATTGCTAATAATGGATTATTCAAAATTACAATACCAAATTGTGATTCTATCCATTCTTTAACAATTAAAGAAAACCTCAAACTAACTAATATTGATTTTGGTATAATAAAAAATATAGATTCACTAAAAATACTCTCAAATAATGCATTACCAACTCTTAATACAATCAACCTTTCAGCATTAAAATTCTTATTACTTGCAGGTAATCAATCGTTTGGCAACATAAATTTCAATAATTTTGAAAACTTAAAGGAATTATACATTGAAGATAATACCTATATAACCCAAATGCATCTTAATGGTTTGGATTCATTAAGGAAATTATACATTACTTGGAGCGATAACTTGATGGACCTTAAACTTACAAATCTTCAAGAATTAGATGAAATAAGTATTTCAGGATCTGGTATTAAACATATCAAAATCAGAGACTTTCCGAAGTTGCAACAGTTAAGTATTACTGGTACATATGCAGATTCACTAAGCATAGAGAATTTAAACAAAATTGATAGAGTTTTGGTACTCCATTGTCCTACCTTAAAATATGTTAGATTAAGCAAAATTGACTCTATCGACGAATTGCGCTTAAATATAATTAAGAACCTAAAAGACTTGGATCTCAATGACATCAATGCAATAGATCGAATTCTTATCTATGAAAATACAGCTTTAAAACATCTAGATATAAGTAAAATTTCTTTTATAGATAAAGTTAATTTCAGAAAAACTAGTGGCATAAAATCGATACTATTAAAAAATGGTACAAACCAGCAACTAATTTTTGACTCTCATTTTAATCCAACTTATATCTGTGCCGATGAAGATGAAATACCCCAAATTATTGCAGACTTAGACGCAAAATCCATTACGGGATGTACAGTAAATTCTTACTGCCCGTATGCGAATAATAATTTACCTTTCACCATAATAGGCAAAACGAGATTCAACCAACAAAAAACTTATTGTGATAGTACTTCAAATGAAATGACCTTTCCTATGTATAGGATAGAATCTAATTCTAAAAAGGGATATTTTTATGGGAATCATCGTGGAAATTTCGATATTAATCTTGATACTGGTGATTACACCATCACACCACTCTTTGAACATTTCGAACACTTTAAGGTTACTCCTGAACTACTATCCATTACCTTTCCTGATTCCATTTCACCTTACCTTCAAAACTTTTGCGTAGTTCCGGACGGAATTTATACTGATTTGGAAGTTACATTATATCCACTCATAGCTGCAAGGCCAGGATTTGAATCAGAATATAGAGTAATAATTAAAAACAAAGGCAATACTGTTACTGAGGCTACGCTTAAATTAGAATATGAAAATAATCTAATGGACTTTACTAATTCTTTAATTCCACCAGATAGTACTAAGGGTAATTCAATTTACTGGTCCTTTTCAGAATTGAACCCTTTTGAAGAAATTGACTTCACAATAAGATATGAGTTAAATACACCTTCTGATTCTCCTCCATTAAATGGTGACGAGATTATATCCTTTACATCAACAGTCAACTCCACCATTAGTGATGATTATATAGATAACAACTCCTTTACACTTAATCAAACTGTAGTTAATTCTTTTGATCCTAATGACAAAACTTGTTTAGAAGGAAATACCATCTTACCTGAAATGGTTGGAAACTTTGTCCACTATATGATTCGTTTTGAAAACACAGGAACTGCTGATGCTATTAACATTGTAGTTAAAGATTCCATAGATCCAGAGAAATTTGATATTTCCACCTTTCAAATTACTGATGCTAGCCACCAACTTGATGCTAGAATTCAAGACAATAATATAGTTGAATTTATATTTAAAGACATCTATTTACCTTTCGAAGATCAATTGAATGATGGATTCGTTGTTTTTAAAATTAAAACAAAAAGCAACCTAAAACTAGGTGATTATTTTGAAAATAAAGCTGAAATATATTTCGATTACAATCTTCCAATCATTACGAACTTGACTAAAACCGAAATAGCAATTCCAACAAAGGCCTCTAATCCTATTGACATTTTTCTATCGCTTACTCCAAATCCTGCAACAGATTTAATAAAACTTTCAAGTAGCTCTCAAATAAAAAGAGTAGATATTTATAATGCTAACGGTCAAATGATTAAAAGTTTAGTTTATGTCGGAATAAAAAATATAGAAACTCTCGATGTTTCTAATCTATCTGATGGCATCTACTCACTTTTGGTTAAAACAGAAAAAGGCACTAAAACAATACAATTCATAAAAACATAGAATATTCACCAAGGATTATCGCACATAAATGCAATTTATTTTGTGTTTAACCGAAGAATAAGTATTTTGTTTCTTAGAAATTCCGACTTAATAATTATCCCATATTATTTGAGAATAATTCTGGTCAACAAACCAATTACTAAGAACAACTATGTACAATATTTTTGTATCCTACCGCAGACAAGATTCAGAAGTTATAACTGGCAGAATAATCGATCGACTAAAAAATGAGTTTCCTCAAGCCAATATATTCCATGATATTGAGAGCATTCCTGCGGGGGTTAATTTTTTAGAGTATACTAAAGAAAAACTGTCCAATTCAACCGTATTTATCCCTATTATTGGTCATCAATGGTTAAACATTTTAAATGACAGATCTTCTTCTGAATACGATTACGTAAAAATAGAAATAGAGCAAGCACTCCAATCTGGGATTCCCATCATTCCGGTTACAGTGGAAAATGCTTTATTTCCTGGAGTCAATGATTTGCCGGCTTCATTAAAATCTTTTGCTTTATTGAATGGTACAAACGTCAGAACAGGTAAGGATTTTAACAACGATGTAGATCAACTAATCGAAACCATTAATGTCCAAATTATAAAGAGTACCTCTTTTATTCAGCGTTTCTTGTACGAACTCAAATATATTCACTGGGGATTTATTATCATCCCAATATTGGTCGCAGTGGGATACTTTATGATACCGCAACTGGCGAAACAATCCATGAATAATAATGTGGCCGAAGTACAATCTTGTAACGAAAGTAAGATTTCGACTATAATTGCTCAATTTAATGAAAATGATGACAAGGGCCTATCAAATACCATTCTAACTCATTTAGATGGTCATTTGCCTGACTCTGTATATACCAATCGAACTACAGACTATCAAGATCGAAATATTGATCGATACTATGAATTCATAGATAAGACTTACTTCGCCAATAAATGTGATTCAACAGGACTTTTTGTAAATGGATACATTAATGAAGAAAACAATGTCTTCAATTTTTATGCAGCCAATATCCGATTAGAATTACAACATCCTGATTATCTGAATAAAAAGAAAATTGTGATGTCTAGTCCGGACAACATTCAATTTTCCACCAAAAAAGATGCACAATTTATAGCAGATTTCATAAGTCTTTTACTCTTATCCAAGTCTGGTAATGATTCTAAAATCATTGAAGAAACTTATCGTTTTCAAAAAAAATACAACCTTACAAAAGAGCAAGAAGCCAAGTATGGCAATAAATCAGTGCTTTCTCATGTCTATTTGATACGTGCTAACAGCTATGCTATGGAGGGCAATGACAAGAGAGCAAATCAATTTTATAAAGCATCTAATGAAGTCGGGAATAAAGAAGTTTCTGAAGTTGCAAACCTAAACAAACAGAACGTACAACCCATAGTCGATGTAATGTATGAAGATGTTAAACTTCGCAAGGTAAGAGCACAGAATATTCAAAGGCATAAGAGAATTGAAAGTGAATTTGAAAAGTTCATAAAAGAGATTGGTAGAATTCTCGATGATATATTTAAATCATTTAAAGGATTCTAGACTATGAGTATAAGTAAATCCGAGGTTACTCAAAATTTCCCGATCACCGTAGGTGTAGTTGGCCATTTAGATGTAGTAGAAACAGAAAACCTTAAAAACAGTATTCTTGCTTTCTTCAAGGCTTTAGTAAGAAATTATCCAAACTCAACCATAATCATAAATACTCTACTTGCCAAAGGTGCGGATCAACTCGTTCCTAGAATCTTAAAGGAGTCGAATTGTGAAGAATTGAATCAGTTAAAATTTGAGGTCCATAATATAAGTAGACTATTTGATATTAATTCCAATACAACCAGAGCATCTTCAAATGAAAGTATTGAAAAGGAGTATTATAGAAAATGTGGAAAATTCATTGTAGACCATTCTTTAATAGTACTTACTTTATGGAATGGTAATCCTAAATGTCTAATTGGTGGAACAGCAGATTTGGTTCATTATACCCATATTGGCACCTTTGATACAACATTAGAGTATATTGAAGATCCGAAACAAAACATGGTTCATTTATTATGTAAAAGAGCAAAAAACAAGGATCACATTGAATCGGATTGCATATGCATAGTTCCTCCAGACTCATTACCCAAGGATTTAGGTGAATTATTACGTCGGAATAAAGGTATAGCCACTACTCTCGACAAAATTGAAGAAATAAATACTTGTATAAAAAAAAATCAGGTTCTTAGCAAACCTTATCACTCAACTTTTGAATCTAATTTTAATCTACTAGATTCCTTGGCACAAATATGGAAACGGAAATATACCCTTACCGTCAAAATACTACTCATCTTTAGCGCCATTATACTAGCTGCGATGGAAATTGCGGAAGGAATAGATCACATATCAAGATATCCATTATTTGCAATTTTGATTTTCGGATTCATTATCACAATTTTTAACGTCTTTAAGCTTAATAAGAGTCATCAAACCTACATAGAATTAAGACTTCTATCCGAAGCGCTTAGGGTGCAATACAATTGGTATAAAAATGATATTAACCTATCAGTTTCTGACAATATCCTAAAGATTCATGAAACTGAAGTGAATTGGATAAAGAACTTTTTGTCCTCCCTATATGGTGTTGCGTCCTTCATGGATTTAGATGCGCCCACAGAATTGAATTCATCGTATTGGATCAAATCACAAAAAGACTTTTTTAAAAAAAGACTAGATGATTTTGATGATCAAAACAAGTCATCCAAACATTTTAGTATTGGCTTATTGGTAATTTCAGTATTAATAATAGCAGCGTTTACTTTATATCGTGATTCTCAAATTTCAGGTAACATCATCAATGATTTTTCATTAAGTACGATTACCATTTTATTAGGGTTTACCTTACTGATGAAAACCTATTACAACAAAATGGGTTATAATCAACTTCAGAACCAATATAAACTGATGTTAAGTATATATTCTCATGCTGAAAAGAAAATTCAATTTTTAGATTCTAGAAATTTAGAAGATGACGTCTATAAACAAAAATTAAAATCTATATTAGTAACTACAGGAAAAGAAGCATTGATTGAAATTGGTAATTGGTACTTAATCTATAAAGACAAAGAACCCGAATTTGAAGGCTTCTAATTTCATATACAATAACTTGTAACGACTATTTAGGAGCAGTCATAATTCTATTTCACACTATCGAATATTAATAGAATCTCTTTTGACCAATGACGCTCCAAATACACCAAAACCGTTTTTCACATTGGTATAATTTATTACCGGATCAGAAGCACCATTGTGGATTGCAGCCAGTTGTTTGCTTTTGGAAAGTTCATACCGATAAACCTCTTCACTTATAGCCGATGAATAAATATGAATATGATCGGCTAACTTGCGACCATTTTCGAAGTATTCACTTGGGACTAAATAACTCATGCTAAAATCAGTTGGGTCAACACGGTTTATATCCACATATACTCCATTAGTAAATTCATTTTGATAAAATGCCAGAGCATCTTCCTTGTTCTCGATAAACTCAATGGGCAGTAATTCAGAATATCTCCCTTCTTCATCAATCATTCTACAATAAGCATTCATGTTGAAAAAAGGACTTCTTATCGTATTGTTTTTAAATGCAAAATTACCACTAATCATTTGTCCATTCGTCTGATTTAAAACAGTCATTGCTGATTCCGTTTTGTCCACAGAATTAATTGAAGGAAATTTTAATGTTGCAGATAATTCATTGTCCTCATCATTTACCAGATATGCACGGATTTCATAATGATAATCCAATCTCATTGTATGAACTTTCTTAGGTATAAAGTACAATTTTCGATCACTATCGTACTCAAATTCCAATGGAGTATCAATCTTAGTAATTAGGTAAATTCTTGCATTTTCGGGATATTCAATTTTCTTAGAATCAGAAAAATTAGCTACAGTAGACAATGTTGCTTGGATCTCTTGTCCAGGTGTCATTACGCACTCGATAAGCAGTTTTTCTTCTTGATCAATC
The DNA here is from genome assembly GCA_965230345.1 of Saprospiraceae bacterium. Classification (GTDB taxonomy): domain Bacteria; phylum Bacteroidota; class Bacteroidia; order Chitinophagales; family Saprospiraceae; genus JADKBO01. Next base: position 3,083,060 of record CBDDKR010000002.1, on the reverse strand, counting down.
ACAAGATCTATTCGCTTCGAACAACCTATAGTAAAAGAAAGAATTATTATAAAACCTAATGTTCTCAATAACAAACAATTAAACGACCAAATGTGAATATACATATTCCAAATAATAAATCATAATTATAGAATTCAAAAACTCAATGAATAATTGATAGCAGGTAAAATGGGGAGTACACTTACACTCTGCAATTCGTAAACATCTGGATCAAATTTGTTTCTTCTAATATCTAAAAACAACGGGTTGGTGGTGTTCAACAGATTGTATACACCGATGAAGAATTTTTGCTTCCCAAATTTGTATTTGGTATAAAAATTAAATCCCAAATCGACTCTTACATAATCTTTAAAACGAACATTGTTTTTCTCAGAATATATAATTGATAGATACTTATCACCATTTGAAGTTTCTAACTCAATTATCTCTGACGTAGGAAATGTTGCTGGGTTACCTGTTCCGTAAATAAAATTTAAAGAAACATCAGCTTTACTTCCCAAATTTGCAGACATATTACAATTAAACATATGTGTTCTATCATATCTATAATCAAACATCATGCCATTGTTTAGGTCCGCAAAATCCCTAGTTGATTTACTATATGTATAATTTGTTCTAAAATTGTATTTGCCAAACCTCTTCATAAATTCAAGTTCAAGTCCATACGATACAGCTTTTCCATTAGGAATAAAATTTTCCCAATTTCCCTCTCCATCGAATGGAATATTGCCTCCTTCATCCAATCCAAGGAGGTTATTCATCATCTTATAATAAACCTCACCACTTACGTTAATGCCTGTATTCGAAAAATAACTGCTCCCTAAAGTAAATATCCACGCATCTGAAGGCTTTAACCTATCCGTTGAAGTAACCCATAGATCTGAAGGCAATCCCAATTGGTTGCTGCTTATGATAGAATTATACTGAACCATATTAGATGCTCCGACATGAAATCTTGCATTCCTGGACCCTGTAGCAAACAAAACTCTTGGTTGAATAGATTGATACTGTTTATCATTAATCTGATAGAGACTTGCATGGGCCCCAAGCAACAAACTTGTATTGGGTGCAAATTGAATAACGGCTTCTAAAAAGCCATTAATCTCTTGATTTTCCAGTTCATTACTAGACCTTTCTGCCGCTATACCATCTTTGGTAGGTATAGATGGGTACAACGAACCCGAATTAATATTATTCTTATATACACCAGAAGGATTAAAGATTTGCTGGTTTATACTTCCTCCAAAAGAGAGATTGAGCCAACCATTCACTAACCAATCCATTTCAAGACGAGATCCTAATGATTGAATACTAGACCATTCATACTCAAGGTCATAAATTTCGCTTTGGGAACTATCTTTATCTATATAATAACTATCAAAGTCAAAGGATTCGTAATTCCAGTCTGAACCATAAATCATAAACCTTGAAAAGAATTGAGAGCTCCATTTAGAGTACAGATGTAAACTACCTATTTTGCTTCCCCAAATGAGATCATTTCTATTGCGATCCTCAATCTTTATGGTTTCAATTTGGCGCAAAGCATTTCTATAGTTAGAAAAATCATCTTTACCTTGATAATAACTAAAGAATAGTTTATGATTCTTATTGAGAATAAAATTCAGTTTTGCATTGAAATCGTAAAAATTGTAAGAAGATTCTCCCTCATCACCATTAATATCATTTTGATACCTACTTAATGCCTTAATCCAGACATCTGCAAATGTTCGTCGATAAGAAACTAAAAAGGAAGCTTTGTCTTTAATGATCGGACCTTCTAATGTCGCTTTTGAGGTAAGCGTACTTAGACCAAATTCTCCTGATAGTTTTTTATAATTGCCTTCTCTTGTACGAATATCTAATATTGAAGATAGACGTCCTCCATATTTCGATGGAAAATTGGATTTATATAATGAAGCCTCCTGAATTACATTACTGTTAAAAATAGATACTAAACCCAATGCATGACCAGAATGCTGAATCGGGACACCATCAAATAAAACTAAATTTTGATCATAGTTTCCACCTCTCACACTCATACCACCAAATCCATCAGCACCTGTTGCAACACCAGCAGACATTCCAATGACTCTATTGATATCTGCTTCTCCACCTACAAATGTGCTATGATTTACATGAGTTTTGTTAAATCGGTCGACACCAAACTTTTCAATTTTATCCGCCTTTTCATCTGTTACAATAATTTCATTTATGGTATTCTCATTTTTCAATACCAAGTCTTGAATTTTATTCTCACCAAAAAAAGCATTGTAAATCGTATCGCGATAACCTATATAAGAAACAGCAAATCTATATTCCTTTCGTTGGACCAATGCACCGTAAAAACCATTTTCATTCGCCTCAATTAGTACATTGTTTTTTGCATCATAAAGAGTGGCATAAGGCAAAACCTCGCCAGATCTTTCATCTCTGATAAACCCACTTATTCTTACATCTTTTTTAAATGTTTCAGACCTTACACTGACAATTACAATGTTATCACCAATGACTTCATAATCCATACGAAATGGTTCAAGAACAATGTGTAAAATTGAACCCAATTTTTCCTTTTTGGCTTGAAAATTTATCTTTCGCTTTTTGTTGAGCTTATTTTCTGAATAGATAATATTTACTCCAGAAATTCCGACTAAATCTTTTAATACTCTGGGAAGGGTTTTATTAACAGCAGTATAGGTTACTCTCACATCATCTGGAGATTTTTGTGCATAACCTTTTACAGTTAACACCAAAATTAAGACCCCTAATAGCACAGTTTTTTTCAAGCAAATAATTTTGCTCAAAACTACAAATTTTAAACCGATTTAATACAATAATTATCTACAGGAGAGTCTACGAACAACAAGAATTCCCTCATTATTCTTTTCTATCTTCATACCAAATGTGGCCTCTAGAATCATAAGAATATCATCAATAGACATTCCATCTAAATCTTTGGATGTAAACTTACAGCGCTCATTGGAAGGCGTTTTTTTAACCATAAACTCAACTCCGTAAACGACTTCAAGGTCAGAGAACACTTTAAAAATAGGCGTATTATCGTAAACCAATTCAGGATCGTAAAAATTGGAGCCGAAGGAAACATCAGATATTGAGACGATTGAGCCATTCTTCTGCACAGCTACCTGATCCTTATCATTTAAAATGGCTTCATCATTATTTATACTATTGATGACTTTTACTTTTCCTTCAAGAACCTTTACTTTTTTAATATCGGTAGTAACATCAACATAAAATGTGGTACCCAAAACGACAATTTCCGTTTCGTCGCTTACAACTGTAAATGAACTAGTCGATTTTTCTACTTCAAATACCGCTTCACCATTGAGTTCTACACTTCTGGAATCGTTAAAATCTGAAGAAACGATTAATTCAGCATTTTCTGACAAATGCACCTTAGATCCATCATTCAATTGCACCACTTGTTGTCCAGAATAGACTTGTGAAGACAATTTTCCATAATGACTAATTCCAACAAACATTAATAGAATTACCAATGAAGCCGCAACTGCGGAGTACCTCCATAACCAAAGTCTTCTATTAGGAAGACTAGGAGTTTCACTATTAACCTTATTGTTGAATTTCTCAAAAGCAGATGCAGAATCAAAGGATAAAGAAGGCATCTCCCCTATCCTAATCCAGTCAGTCTGAATTTTATCGTGTATTGTTTTATTGGTTTCGGTTTCTAGGAGTTGATTTAACTCAAGAGACTCCTTGGGAGTTAACACTCCTGTCATCTTTTTATGAGTCAGTATATAAATTCTATCAACAACCTCCATTTCTATCTTTTTACATTCATTTTATTAGTAAACAACTGATAATACATTTAACCCCTATGCGAATTTAGATTATTTTATTTTTTTTCTCAAAAATTTCAAGGCTTTCGAAATTTGATTTTCTACGGTTTTCACCGAAATATCTAGATCACTGGCTATTTCCTTATAAGATTTCTCTTCAAATCGACTTAATGTAAAAACATATCTACATTTTTCTGGTAATTGACCAATTACGTCTTCAATTTTCACTTGTGTTTCTATAGCTATCATTTGATCAATCGCGCTAATTCTATCTTCTTCCAAACTTTGGATAGACTCTTCGCCTTCAAAACTATACGACTTACTTTTAATATAATTAATCGAGCGATTATAAACCGATCTTTTCAAATAGGCCAACACAGGCGTTTCCTTCGAAATGGAATCTTTCCTTTTCCATAGTTCTAGTATAACTTCCTGAACCACATCCTCGGCGGAACTACGATCAAATATAATTCGGTATGCTTTATTACAAAGTAAGTCATAGTAATGAGAATAGATGTATTCAAACGCTTTACTTACGTCTTGGTGAAAAACAACATCAATATTTAATGACTTCGTCAAGCTATTATTTCTAATTTAGTATAACGATTAACCCCTGAATTCTCTTTATAAAATCGAGCAATAAATCTTGCTACTTTAAAATGAATTTCATCAATTAGAGCAATAATTCAATTCGACTATTAAGATAATACCAAGTCAATCTTAGATTTACAAATATAAATAATCTTTAATATATTATTGAAATAATTAATCATTAAATATAGAACCAGTCATTGGCTGTAACATTCTTTACAACTTTTATCACCAAATAATTCATTGATTTTCAGAAACATGATGCTCCACCACCAATTTTGTATTAAAATAATATCAACAAATCATTGCCCAAAAGTTGAAAGAGTATTACTTTTGCGTCCAGATTACTAAAATGGTGGTTGTAGCTCAGTTGGTTAGAGCATCGGTTTGTGGTTCCGAGGGCCGTGGGTTCGAATCCCATCTTCCACCCATATTAATTTAAAAAGGAGACTTAGTTTTATCAACTTAGTTTCCTTTTTTTATTACTTCATTCAACCTACTCGCACTGCTGTCTTTTGTGCACAAAATATTTGTTCATTGACCATTTTCGTTAGACTATAATTTGTTTATATATTGCATACCTAACTATTAAATACAATATGCAATATTTAGAAATTCTAGTCAAACTTCGAAAGATCATACGATCTATAAATCTTGAGAGCAAAAGAATTCAAAAGGAATTTGGCATAAGTATACCTCAACTTCTTGTATTGCAATATTTATCGGACCGAACAGATTATAAAGCTTCTGGTAAGGATATAAAAAACTACATTAACCTTAATGCTAGCACAGTTTCAGGGATTGTACACCGTTTAGAAGATAAAGGGTTAGTTGCTCGGCTACCAAACTCAAAAGACAAAAGAGGAATGTTTGTTACACTCACTGCCAAAGGGGCAGAATTGCTCAAAACATCGCCAATGACATTGCAAGAAAAAATGTCAAATCGTTTAAAATCTTTATCTGAAAAACAAATCGAAGACATTAACTACAGCATTGAAGTATTAACAAAATTAATGGACGCCGAAGATGTTGATGCAGCACCTCTTATCACCTTAAACGAAATTCCCAAATCTAAATAAACTTTCTATAGAAACTATTTACACCTTATTACGTTATAGTTAGTGTACGTACTACATTTTCTCATATAAAAGGTATCAATGTCAAAAGAGATTTATTTCGGCATAGCAATAGAATTAAGATTTGCAAAATCTAATAATTCTTTCAAAGTCAACATTGACGGACATGAATCACCAGTTTAGTTATTAGTAATTTCCCGATGACGAAATACATCTAACATTGCTCCTAAGAAAGCTAGGGAGAATAACATTTACACCGCATTTCACTCTTTATAAAAACTTACATGATGATAATCGTATAAAGAAAGGATGATGAAAACATAGACAGAATGATAAAACGATAGAAACCAAAGCCTAGAAGAATTAATCTTATCAGAGCAACAAAAAAAAGAGAATACATTACACAATAATACTGAGGTTAGAGGAAATGAAATACTTAATACACAATACAAATTTGAAACAATAATAAGTTCATGAAATATAAAGTATATACACTTAAAAATTTTGCCAATATTCAACAGTTAGCCACTTTTTCAAATCAATTGAAGAAGGAAATTAATGTTGTAGGAAATGTCCTTCCATTTAAGGTCAATAATTATGTTGTTGACGAATTAATTGATTGGAATAATATCCCTAATGACCCAATCTACCAGCTTACCTTCCCACAAAAGAAAATGTTAACTAATGACCATTTTGTTGAAATGGAGCAGGCGCTAGATGCAAATTTGTCTAAATCAGAAATTAAGCTTGTGGCCAACAAGATTAGATACCAACTTAATCCGCATCCATCAGGTCAAAACAAAAATGTACCAGAAATAAATGGAATACAACTTAATGGTGTCCAACATAAATATAGAGAAACTGTATTGTTCTTTCCCAGCAACAGTCAAACCTGCCATGCCTATTGTACATTCTGTTTTAGATGGCCTCAATTCGTAGGAATTAATGAATTAAAATTTGCTATGAGGGAAACCGATTTGCTGGTTCAATACCTACACAGCAAGCCAGAAGTAACGGATGTACTATTCACTGGTGGTGACCCTTTAGTTATGAAAACAAAGATGCTTGAAGCTTATATTAATCCATTAATCAATGATCCAAAGTTAAATTTAAAGACAATACGGATTGGAACGAAAGCCTTGGGTTATTGGCCTTACAGATTCTTAACAGATAAAGATGCAGATGATTTATTAAGATTATTTGAAAATATTGTAAAAAAAGGAGTTCACCTTGCTTTCATGGCTCATTTCAACCACCCAAATGAATTAAAAACTAAGGCTGTAGAGAAGGCGATTAAAAGAATATTGAGTACAGGAGCTCAGATACGAACTCAATCGCCAATTATGAATTATATAAATAATGACTGGAAGATATGGCGGGATATGTGGAAGGAGCAAGTAAATCTGGGTTGCATTCCATATTACATGTTTATTGCAAGAGATACTGGAGCACAGGAATATTTTGCAGTCACTCTTGAGGAAGCTTGGAAAATTTATAGAAAAGCCTATCAGCATATAAGTGGTATTGCTAGAACGGTAAGAGGACCAAGCATGTCTGCCGATCCTGGCAAAGTTCAGGTTTTAGGAATTAATGAAAGTAACGGAGAAAAAAGGTTTATTCTGAGATTCATTCAAGGAAGAAACCCTGAATGGGTTGGAACACCATTTTTTGCAAAATACAATAAAGACGCTAATTGGCTAAGTGACCTAAAACCAATCGACGATGATAAATTCTTCTTTGAAGTTAAAAGGCCGTTAAAAAAAATGGTTGCAAGTCATAATTAGTTTCTGTAGAAACTAATTCATACCTTTGTGATATGTCAGATTTCAATTTAATCCTTTATACACCCAATGATAAGCTTACTTCAGTTGAAAGAATTCGTGTTGCTAATTTCTTATATGAACATTTAGGAAAGTATGGTGACGAACTAAAGGATATTAAGCATTGCCTTGATTATGCTATGAATGAAGTGTCGAATCAAGGAGGTTTTGTGATCATATGTCTACATGGTAAAAGCATAGTAGGAGTTGTAGTTGTAAATGAGACAGGTATGAGTGGTTATATACCTGAAAACATTTTGGTGTATATAGCTACCCACAAAAAGTATAGAGGCAGAGGTATTGGAAAAACATTGATGCGAAATGCTCTTAAACATTCCAAAGGCGACATAGCTTTACATGTAGAGCATGATAATCCAGCTAAATCTCTTTATGAGAAGTTGGGCTTTTCTAACAAGTATCTCGAAATGAGATATAGCCGTTCTAAGAACTAAATTAATTCAATAACTGATTCCAACCGTCCTCCATACTATATGGTGGATGGTCATTTAATTTATAATAATAATGTATGTATTTACAAACAGGAGATATGGGAGGTATGATTATTTGCGAAGAAAAACAAAGTGAAAAGACTCAAGTACAAGTAATTAAAACTGATGTTCAGGAACGACATCACAATTTGAGAAAGAAAAGGAAAAAAAGAAACTTTTCAGATTTTTTCAAATGTCCTATTGGCAAGTAACTACATTGTACAATACTTTAAAATGACTCTTATAGATTATATAGTATTTGGTATATATTTCCTTGCCATGATTGGTATCGGGATATACTTTCTAAAAAAGAACAAAAGCCAAGATGATTATTATGTAGGTGGTAGGAATATGGGAGCAAACCATATTGGTTTATCTGTAGTGGCAACGGATGTAGGAGGAGGTTTTTCTATAGGCTTAGGAGGCCTAGGATTCACAATGGGATTGTCTGGTTCTTGGATGTTGTTTACTGGTCTTATTGGTGCTTGGCTCGCAGCTGTTTTTCTTATTCCTAAAATTAGTGTACTGTCTAGAAAGAATAACCTTTTGACTTTTCCACAGATATTCACGCACTTCTTTGATAAAAGAGTTGCTCTATTAGCAGGAATTATTTCAGCTATTGGTTACATAGGCTTTACCAGTTCACAACTGCTTGCAGGAGCAAAATTAGCTTCTGCCACATTTTTAGAATTGGACTTAAATACTGCTTTAATTATCATGGGATTAATTGCGGTGGGTTACACCGTAATTGGTGGTCTTAAAGCGGTAATATATACAGATACTATTCAATGGATCATTTTAATGTGTGGACTGGTTTTCATTGGTATTCCATTGGCTTATACTGCTATTGGAGGTTGGGAGGTAGTCAGTGCTAGTGTACCAAATGAAATGCTTAGATTAGACAATATATCTACCATAACTTTTATCAATTGGTTTGTCACCATTGTTCCTATTTGGTTTGTGGGGATGACCCTTTATCAAAGAATATATGCTTGTAAAGATGTCAAAACAGCAAAAAAAGCTTGGTACATAGCAGGGCTTTTCGAATACCCAATTATGGCTTTTATGGGTGTATTACTAGGTTTATTTGCAAAAGTTGCATATACACAAGGCATGTTCGAATATGCAGGTTATGGAGTTCAATCTTCACTAGACGCAGAAATGGGACTGCCTATGTTACTTAGAACAGTCTTGCCTACAGGATTATTAGGACTTATGCTATCCGCATATTTTAGTGCAATTATGTCAACAGCAGATAGTTGCCTTATGGCTGCTTCTGGTAATGTGGTTTCAGACATTATAGAACCCATAAGAAAAGGTAAAATTAACACTAAAAGTAGTTTGAGGTATTCTCAAATCGCCACACTAATTATTGGAGTTTTTGCTTTGCTACTTGCATCAACCATGCAAAACGTTCTTGAACTAATGTTAATGTCATATGCCTTCATGGTATCTGGCTTATTCATTCCTGTTTTGGTTGCACTTTTCGGACGAAAGAAAAATGCGATTGCAGCATTTTGGTCAATGATTATTGGAGGCTCTACTACACTAATCCTAATATTATTTGAAGTCGAAATTCCCTTGGGGCTTGATGCTAATATTGGAGGAATTGTAGCATCTGCACTCACCTACTACTTAATAGCAAAGATAAAATATGACAAATAACATAGTGGCAATAAATCAATCAGTTGCTATTCTTATTGATGGAAATAATATTGAAATCAGTTTAAAAGCACTGGTTGGTCAAAAAAACGCTTTGATAGATTTTGACAATCTAATCCCCAAACTTTTAAAAGGTAGAGGTCTAAATAGATTAATATATTTCAGAGAGGGTAAAAGTATCTCAGACAAATTAGCCGATAGATTATTAACACATTTTCATGGTTCTGTAATCCCATGCCATAAGTCTGCTGACATCCCCTTGACAATTAAGGCTACTCAGTTAGCTAAAAAAGTCGACACAATAATAATTCTTTCTGGTGATGCCGATTATGTAGAATTAGTAAGGCATTTGAGAGGAGAAGGAGTAAGAGTTGAAATCGCAGCGATTCAAAAAACAACCGCAAAGATTCTAATTGATGAGGCTGACCATTTTACCAATATTGAAGAAGGCGATTGTTATATTTTAAAAAACTATAAATCTAAGCGATCTACAAAATAATAGAAATAAATGGCATATATCCAACTAGATAAAAACAAACTTATTCATAATTATGAATACTTAAATAAAGAGTTCGCTTCAAGGAATATAGATTGGTCCATTGTCACGAAACTATTATGTGGAAATAATGATTTTTTACAGGTAATTCTTAATACAGGAATTAAAGAAATTTGTGATAGTCGAATCAAAAATCTTAAACGAATCAAATTACTAAAGCCAGAGATTCAAACTGTTTATATCAAACCACCTTCAAAAAGAAGTATTCCCAATATTGTAAAATATGCAGATGTTAGCTTTAACACAGAAAGTACAACAGTAGAATTACTCTCTAACGAAGCAGTAAGACAAAATAAGACTCACCGTATTACAATTATGATAGAACTTGGTGATCTTAGAGAAGGAATAATGGGGGAACATCTCACAAGCTTCTATGAAAGCATATTTAACCTTCCATACATAGAAGTAGTAGCAATAGGTACGAATCTTAATTGCTTACATGGCGTAATGCCTTCAAGAGACAAACTGGTGCAACTTAGTCTGTATAAACAGATTATTGAATTAAAATTCAAAAAAAAGATAAGATGGGTAACAGCAGGTACATCTGTTGTTATACCTCTATTATTTAAAAAGCAAGTACCAAAAGCAGTTAATCATTTCAGAGTAGGTGAAACACTTTTTTTTGGAAATAATCTATTTACCGGAAAACCCATTAAAGCAATGCGATCAAATGTATTTAAACTCTATAGTGAAATTATAGAAATCACAGAAAAACCTAAAGTCCCAATGGGAATGTTAGCAGAAAATCCTTCAGGAGAAGTCTTCGAAGTTGATGAATCTGAATATGGTAAAACTTCATATAGAGCTATCCTTGATATAGGATTACTAGATATAAGCCCTAATTATTTAGTACCAGATGATTCTAAAATTTCAATTGTAAATGCCAGTTCTGATATGTTAGTTGTCGATCTTGGCAAAGCTCGCAGAAACTACAACGTTGGTGACTTCCTCACCTTCGGGTTGAAGTATATGGGAGTATTAAGATTAATGAGTTCGGATTATATAGAGAAAAGAGTTATTAAGTAATTAAATGCGTAGAATAATCTAACTATTAACTAGAATATTATAAATAATTCTCCCTCCTCCTATAGAATTTAAAAGTTGTATTTGCTCAGTTGCCATAAACGATCCCCAATTGGTCAACCCGATATTTGATTCCCCATATCAAATCATGATTTCAATTCCTTTTTCTTACCTATCTTCGTTCTTTTAAGAAGACAAAGTTAAGAATTGACAATTTCACTCCTCAAATAGTCGATTTACTTATCCTCTTCAAAAGATAGAATCAATAATTATATTATCTCCCGTTTGTAAATAATATCAAAATGGAAATAATCGGACTATTTATTTACCCCATAAAAGGCATGGCAGGCATTGCTGTAAATGAAGCACTTTGTACCTCCAAAGGTTTTCAATACGATAGGAGATTCATGCTCATCGACGAAAATGGAAAGTTTGTGTCTCAAAGGAATACCCCGTTGCTCTCAACTTTTAAAACGGAATTAAACGAACGAGGGATTACTATTTCTTACAATCATGAAAAAATACACATCGATTCCAATAGTGTTACGAATCAAATGATACAGTGTACAGTTTGGTCAAGTGATGCAGAGGCTTTTCTACTCAAATCGGACATCAATAATTGGTTTACCAAAAATCTAGGATTCAATTGTAAGATGGTATTTATGGATGAGCAAATGCGTCGTTCAAAACAAATCAATTCCATCAAAGAAGAGATTTCACTGAGTTTTGCAGATGGCTATCCATATCTAATGCTGGGAAGCGCCAGTGTAGACTTATTGAATTCAAAATTAGAAGACCCTGTTAATGCGAATCGTTTTAGAGCCAATATAATTATCAAGACAAATCAACCACACATTGAAGATCAATGGGATGAAATCTTAATAAACCGGGCATCTTTCAAAAACATCAAACCATGTGTTAGGTGCCAGGTTATTGGCATCGATCAAGAAAAGGGACTCAGAGACAAAACCACAATAAAAACACTATCTCAATATAGAAGTTTTAACAACAATATTACCTTTGGCACAAATGCCATAACACTTTCACCAAATACAATTATTAAAATTGGTGATCAAGTAAAAATAGTATCTCATGCAAAAAATTGAACATATAGGAATAGCTGTTAAGAATCTTGAAGAAGCAGAAAAAACGTACAGCGTTCTCTTCAATACTCCCCCCTATAAAAGAGAAGTAGTTGAGTCGGAGGGAGTAACGACCTCTTTCTTTCGAAATGGTCCTAATAAAATTGAATTGTTGTCCTCATTAAAGGAGGATGGGGTTATATCTAAATTCATCGACAAAAGAGGGGAAGGAATACATCATATCGCCATTGCTGTTACTGATATTTATGCCGAAATGGATAGATTAAGAAAAGAAGGTTTTCGTCTACTGAACGAAGAACCAAAGCGTGGCGCAGATAACAAACTCATCTGCTTTGTTCACCCCAAAGCTACTCACGGCGTATTATTAGAGCTTTGTCAGGAGATTGAAGAAAAGTAAATGTCAGAATTTGCCATTTACTTAATTTGCATTGTTGGTGGGTTTCTTGCTGGCGTAATCAATACTCTTGCTGGTAACGGCAGCACCATTACTCTTGGTATTTTGACAGAGGTGATAGGACTACCACCATCTATTGCAAATGGGACCAATCGCATAGGTGTTTTGTTCCAAACGCTTACATCTTATCTTGGACTTAAAAGAAACATTTCCATAAAACTCTCCAGTTTCAAGGGGCAAATTATAGTCATGTTCTTTGGTGCCATAATTGGAGCAATAGTAGCCGTCCTCATATCCAATGAACAGTTCAAGGTCATTTACAAGATTATGATGGTGGTAATGCTTTTTGTCATACTTGCGAAACCATCAAAATGGATTTCCCCTGACTCAAGCCTTCATTCATTAATTCCGTACCATTTTTTACTTATCATCTATTTTTTTATTGGATTTTATGGAGGTTTCATACAAATGGGCATGGGACTATTGTTTCTAGCCACAATGGTGTTGTTGGATAAAAAAGATCTTATGACTTCCAATGTTCTGAAAAACTTCATTGTTCTTGTTTTTACATCAGTTATACTTGGAATTTTCGTTTATAAAGATTTGGTTTCTTGGAAAGATGGACTATTGATTGCTTCTGGTCAAGCCACGGGTGGATGGGTAACAGGAAGATATATAGCCAAAAGTAAACAGGCAAATAAAATAGCATACTTTGTCTTACTAAGCGTTGTAGTTATGGTAGTGATCAAAATGTTCTTTTTTTAAGCATTGTTATCCCTTTTGTTCCAGACAATAAGAACGAAACTTTGTTAAATTCTTGAAATTATTGATCGATAACATGTATTATTGTATACAAATAATTTATATATGAAATTCTTTCCTGGACTTATAGCTGTATTCCTACTTTTATCCTTTTCTTCAATTGGACAAGAAAACCGATATATTATCCAATTGGATAACACTGAGGGTAAAGAAATATCAATCAAGGAAAATTCCAGATTCTCTTCTTACAAGATCATCTGTCCATCTTTAGGACTAGCTGTAATAGAGACTCCTCATCCATTATCACCAAACGATATAAATCACTTGAAGCAATCCCATAACTTTGCTGATATTTGGAAAGACCAAAGAGTGAGTTTTCGCAATTCTCCAAATGACGACAGGTTTTCAGATCAATGGGCCATTACACTAAGCAACATAGATAAAGTATGGGATTTTACTCAAGGTGGAAATACGGCTAATGGAGATGACATTGTTATCGCAATTATGGATAACGGATTTGATGTAAACCATGAAGATATGGGAAACAACGTTTGGATCAACAATGCCGAAATCCCTGACAACAATATAGATGACGATGGTAACGGATACATTGATGATTATAAAGGACTAAACATTAACGGAAATAAAGATATGCACCCTGCATTGAGTCATGGTACCGCCGTTAGTGGATTGGTAGGAGCCAAAGGAAACAATAATCAAGGGATAGCAGGAGTCAATTGGAATGTAAAAATGTTGCTCATATCAGATGTTGATTTCGTAAGCGAAATAATCGAATCCCTCAATTATATTTACGATCTTAGAAAAAAATATAATGAAAGTAATGGTGCTGAAGGTGCTTTCGTTGCCATAACATCTTATTCTGCGGGAGTAGATGATGTTTTTCCTACAACTGGGATTCACAAACAATGGTGCGAAATGTACGACTTATTGGGCAGTGCAGGAATACTAAATTTTGGTGCCACAACCAATAGATTTGTTGACGTTGATGAAGTAGGTGATATGCCGTCAACTTGTGGTTCGGATTATTTTGTTGGCATAACAAGTTTATCGAAAAATGGTCAACTCGATATGACCACAGGATACGGAAAGAAAAGTATAGATATTGCTGCACCTGGAGACGGTATACTCAGTACCAAACCACAAAACACTTATGGCTCTATAACTGGCACTTCTGCTGCGACCCCAATAGCTTCTGCTACTGCAGCACTGCTTTATTCTATTCCTTGTCAGAAATTTGCCGATTTAACTAAAAATGCCCCCTCATCAGCAGCACTAAAGATTAAAGAAATCATTATAGATGGCGTAAACAAAGCCGACGAAATGACCAATCTATATCATTCTGGTGGATACTTAGATGCATTTGCCTCTTTAAAACTACTGAACAATTATTGTGATGGAGTTTTAAATATACCTACAGAATCAGGTAAACTTAATATAACCAATATAACGAAGATGTCAAATGGCCTCTTAGTAGAATTTACTTCTCCCAACAACGATGCTCATTTTTATAGATGGACAGATCCATCTGGACGAATTCTCTTAAACACCAAATTCACTCCAGATCCTTTTGGCCAAAAATCAGTATTGGTACCCTACCCATCCAATACCTATGGTCCTATGTACTTAAGTATAGGTCTAAATAAATCTACCAAATCAATTGGTTATTTCTTTTTAGAGTAAATAACCTACAATAGGTTCTTTAATGCTGCTCAAAAGGGATTTACTCAGACAAGTAAATTATATCATAATCTGTATTAGATTCTAAGTAATGCGCAATAAGGCTATTGCTTTCTACATTTTTTCTCTTTTTAGAAATACAACCCAAAATCGAATCCATTCCTTCATTGATTATTTCTTCACTGACAAAACCATAACCTTGATAACGACCTTTCCGAATCAAAACAAATGTTTTTTCGGTTTCTGTTCGTCCTTCAACTTTAATTAAAAAATCTGAATCGAACATTTTAGTCATTGATCTTATGGCTAGCTTTACTCTTTCATTATAATCTTCTGAATTTTCCATTCCTAGGCATGCACCATAGCATTCACCAAGCGCGTGATAGATGCATTTGGAATTCACCTTACCCTTTACCGAAATTTTAGACTCACATAATTGAAAAGCTCCTCTGTATTTCCCAATCGAAGACTTAGCACCAGATAAGGATTTGTATTCACTTATTATTCCTTTGCCACTTCTATTTTTAACCGTGGATTTTTCAATGTGAAGATTTAAAAAACCGTTATCGTCCAACTCTGCAAAAGAAAAATAAGGATAGAGTTCATTCTTTTGAGCCTTGTTAATACTTGGTCGTAGCTCTTTTATCTCTTCACTTTCTTTGAGTAGAGCTATTAGTTCATGTCCTGTTTTTTCATAAGTTATGCCATGAGCTCTTGATATAAGACGGGTAGATTTAGATGTGATTTTGGTAAAATGTTGTTTTATTCGACTTCTTATATTGACCGATTTACCTACATAAATCACCTGACCATTACTATCATAAAAATAATACACACCAATTTCTTCAGGTAGTTTATTTACTAACTCTGGAGTAATAGCCTCAGGGAATTTCTGTTCTTTCAAACTCCGTTTGATCATGACATCAATTTCATCGCTATGATTAGAATGATGTAGAATATTTCTGAACAACTCAACCGTCGCCAAGGTATCATCTAGAGCCCTGTGCCTAGCATTCACAGATATTCCAAAGTGTTTTATAAGATTCCCTAAGCTATACGATCTTAAGCCTGGGAAAGCCTTTCTTGACATTCGTACCGTACATAATTTCTTTCGAGTAAAAGTATATCCAAGTTTAGAAAATTCTTCTTGGATGAACCCATAATCAAATCTCACATTATGAGCTACGAATATCGCTCCTTCTGTCATTTCGACCACTTTTTTAGCTACCTCATAAAACTTTGGTGCATCTCGAACCATATCGTTAGTAATGCCTGTAATTCTAGTTATTTCAAAAGGTATCGATCTTTCAGGGTTTATCAATGTATCAAACTGGTCTATGATTTGAAATCCATCATACAGTACAATGGCGATTTCCGTGATTTTATCACGTTTCGACATTCCTCCAGTCGTTTCGATATCTATAACCGCATATTTAGTCCTTTCTCTCTTCATTCAAGCTTTAACCTTCTACTCAAAAAAATGGCTCTCCTTTATACAATTTAATATTTCTTTAATAGTTCAAAATAGATTTTCACCGTTTAAATATCAAGAAATGATTTAAAAACTGTGTACAATTGCGGAATTAACTACTTGGAAGTCAGATCAATCCGAAAATTCTTTTGCATAGCCATAGCTATGGAAATTAATTTTTGGGCAGAGATTGGATTTCAATGAGTTGATTCTAGCATTAGGATTTAGTTTTTAAATTATTTCCAAATTTAATAAAATGAATTATGTGAATAGCGTTAATCTAATCTTTAGGTGATTAAGATCAAAATAACCATGACAATACCACTCACACTTAATGTATATAAAGTTTTTGGTTACATCTCAAACCAAAAGGAATCTGTCGTAAAAATTCAACTTATATAAAAATTATAAAGGCTAAGTAATTAACTTTGCATAATGGAGAAAAATGAATCAAACAATTCTAATAACAACACAGCTAAATCCAACCTAAGAAGAAGGATTTTCTGGGTAGTATTATTTGTTTTAACATCTCCTTTGTGGATATCTGCTTTACTCCATATTCCATTTATTCAAAACTGGACTGTTGATCAAGTTACCGATAGTCTTTCTGAAAGATTAGATCACGATATAAATATTGATTATATAGACTTCAGCATCTTTGATGGCTTACAATTAGAAGGGTTTGGTGTTTATACAAATGACCAAGACACCATTCTATCAAGTAAATCTCTCAATGTAAGTCTAAGAAAAAACATTCTTTCCATTTTAGGCAATAGTTTATCTATAGAATCTGTCGAATTGGTAAATCCTGTTTTTAACATTAGAACCTTAAGAGGAGAGCGTAAAACCAATGTGCAACAACTACTTAGTAAACTTACAAAACCGAAAAAGAAATCCACAGCTACAACAAAGAATGAAGGGCTCCAATTGGATTTGAAAAAACTAGACATTATCAATTTGATATTTAGTTTACAAGATGACAACATCGGTCAAATTATAGAAGTAGAATCCAATGCACTATTTGTAATTGTTGAAGATTTAGACTTAGATAATAATGAGTTTTTATTGGAAGATTTATCTCTAAAAGATCCTAAGGTTACTATTACAAATTTTACGGTTGATAAGGTAGAAATCGTAAACCCCAAGTCAGATCAAAATAAAAAAGAGGACACAAAATTACCATTCATTGGAATACGTTATTTTAATGTTCAAAATGGTCAATTCATTCAAAATTCACCTAGTAAAGATAAACACCTTGCTCATGGACACTTTGATATCAACAATTTTGAACTAAAAGCTATTGAAGTAAATCTTGAAGAGGTTTTTCTAACCCCTGAAAGAGAATTCACCTTCAATCTTGAAAACCTTTCATTAGAAGACAACAAAGACTTCAAAATACATCACTTTTCAACAGGATGTGTCGAAATTCGAAATTCGGGTTTACTCGCCCCAGAGTTTAAATTGATTACCGATCGTTCAAATATTGAATCCAATTTAGAGCTAAAGTATAGATCCTATAACGACTTAAAAGACATCATGACGAAGTCCATTATCAAGACTTCTTTTCAAAATACAAAAATTTCATTGCACGATATCGCACATTTCATCCATGGATTAGAATCCACAAAATTCTATCGA
The DNA here is from genome assembly GCA_965230345.1 of Saprospiraceae bacterium. Taxonomy (GTDB): domain Bacteria; phylum Bacteroidota; class Bacteroidia; order Chitinophagales; family Saprospiraceae; genus JADKBO01. The sequence goes on along the minus strand of CBDDKR010000002.1, from coordinate 3,064,963 downwards.
GAAAACTCAGACAAAAACATACTTTTCTCAGGTATTTTTTCTGGTCGAATTGCAAATCTAAAAGGAAGAGATGTTTCATTATCTATACCAGGAACAATTACTGCTATGGGAAATTTTGGAACTCGAAACTTACAGTCCCCTACTCCTCTAATAAACCTCAGACTACAATCACTATCTACGAGTTATGCTGGGCTAAAAAAACTCATTCCAGCATTTAACCCTCCTAAGAATTTTTCTAAGTTGGGCACAATAGATTTTTCTGGAAACTTTGATGGTTATCCTAATGACTTTGTAGCATATGGAACGTTAAAAACCGATCTTGGTTTGATCAAGTCAGATATGAGATTAGATCTAAAAAATGGAATAGATAAAGCATCATATAGTGGAGATTTACAACTCGTAAATTTCAATCTTAACAAATGGACTGACAATAAGAATGTCGGCAATATCAGTTTCGACGGAAATATTAGTAACGGCATTGGACTGACTTTACAAAATGCCTATGCAGATGTAAGTGGACACTTAGTCGAACTTACGTTTAAAGATTATACTTATAAAAACATCAATATTAATGGTGCTTTGGACAAAAATAAATTTGACGGTAAAATATCCAGTACGGATTTGAATTTCAATTTTGGCTTCGATGGATTTGCCGATTTCTCTAATAACCAAATCACCTTTGATTTCAATGCCGATGTAGGAATCATTGATCTAAAAGCCATCAATCTATCAAAAGAAGACTTCACTTTTAGAGGGAATATAGATTTACAAGGAAGTGGTACTTCATTTGATGATTTAATTGGCAAATTGGACTCAAGAAACTTGAATATCACAAGAGTAGATACAACATATCTTGTCGATTCGTTGATATTCAATACTTATAAAGATAATTCGGGTCGACACGCTAACATTCATTTAGACGGCTCTACAATAGTTGTCGACGGAAACTACAAAATCAGTAAGATACTCCCTGATTTAAAATCGATGATCAAGATTAATTATCCTCAATTTACAAAATCATGGTCATTTACTCCTAAAGAAATTTCCCATCAACAGGATTTCAAATTCGACATTAAATTAAGAAGTAATCATAGCTTCTTTAAATTCATTGGGATCCCTAGCTCTGTAAAAGCAGACACTTTATTTCTTAAGGGATATGTCAATTCAAAATCTTCTGAACTGGAATTAATCTCTAACATTCCTACATTAGGTATTAATGACATTTCATTTACTAATGTGTTTATAGATCTCGCTGCTAAGGACAGCACAGCAAGGTTTGATTTGGTATTGGATAAAACCAAATTTTCCGACAATACCATTAATCTGATGGCATTCAATCTAAGTTTGGATCAAGATCGTTTAAGATTTGACATCAATACCAGTAAAGCAGTAGATTCACTTCAAAATTTTGAAATAGTTGGGGAACTCGTTGAACATGACAAAGGTCTATCTCTGTCCTTCATTAGAAATAATATTAGGATATTCGATAAAAGATGGAAAATCAATGCCGACAACAATATCGTCTTTGGTAAAAAATACATTAAGATCAAAAACTTCAACATCACTGATGGAACAAGAAATCTAGAACTTAATGACATTGATAATAAAGGCATAAGGCTGCATGTTAATAAGTTTGATATTGGATTACTCAATCCTGTAATCCGAGATAAAAGATTCAATCTAAGTGGTGACGTATTCTCACATATCCGAGTTAAGAACATTTTTGAGAAAAGTCCAGATCTCTATGGCAATGTACTCATGCCTAACCTTTTAGTCAACAACGATTCTTATGGCGAATTAAATCTTGATTTAAGCAAACCATTGAATCAACCACTAGATGCAATTCTATCCATCAATAATGACGAAAATGGTCAATCTATTAAGTACAATGCTTCCATTGATTTAGATGAAAAAAAGATGGACTCTGAGCTAAAAGCTAAGAATGTCCCATTGAAAATCTTACAATATCTTCTGTATAAAGGCATTGACAATGTTCAGGGTTATGCAGATATAAGTGGAACTGTAAAAGGTCCTCTTAACGATTTAAAAATTGAAAGTGAGGGTTTAACTCATAATGGGGAAGTACGTGTCTTAGTTTTAGGCGAAACGTTTTATTTTGATCAACAAAAATTCTCAATCACAGATAAATCAATTGATTTAGATGGTGCTCAACTTACGGATAGTGAAGGCGGTGTAGGAAATATTACTGGTGGACTCATTCATGATTTATTCAGAAAACTCAGTTTAGATGCCTCCATTGAAGGTGAAAATGTCATTGCACTTAATACAAACAAATTAGAAAATTCTGCCTACTACGGCAAAGGACAAGGATATGTACTTGCTCAATTCTCGGGTAATGTGAATTATCCCAATATAAATGTAAATGCAAGAGCGACTCAAGGCACTGTTATCAATATTCCTATTCAATCTACTCGGTCTGTTAGTAGTCGAAGTTTTATAACATTTGTTGATAAGGACGAATATCTTAACAACAAACAAGAAAAAAAGGCCAACACTGTTAAAATCGATGGTGTACAGCTTGAAATTAACCTTAGTATGACTGAAGATGCCAAGGTCTTCCTCATTTTTGATGAATCAAAAGGAGATATTATTGAAGGCCAAGGTGTAGGAAATATGCAAATCAATATGGATCGTAAAGGTGATTTTGACATATTTGGAGAATATGAAATTCGAGAAGGAAATTACCTATTTACTGCTCTCAATTTTATTAATAAGCCCTTTGATGTGCGAGAAGGGGGAAAGGTAAGATGGAATGGCGACCCAGTTAATGCGACTATAGATTTACAAGCAGATTATTTAGTTCGAACCGACCTGTCTCTCTTTTTATCAGAATACTTGGTCACCGAAGAGTTGCAAGAAGCCGCGTCAAATACGACCGATGTAAATCTTGAACTATACATTGGTAATACCCTTTACAATCCAAGCATTAGTTTTGGACTCGATTTTCCTGACCTTTCAGGTGAATTAAAATCTTATGCAGATAGTAAGGTTCGAATCATGAAAAACAATCAAAACGACATCAATAATCAGGTATTTGGACTCATGGTTTTCAACTCCTTTTTACCATCAAATGCAGTTTCGCAATCTATTATTAGTGGGTCTGTACTTCAATCTGCCAGTATAAACACCCTAAGTGAATTCTTTTCGAATCAACTCTCATCTTATGTGACTCGATTCATCAACGAAACGCTTGAAGAGAATGGATTAATCGAAGGAGTTGATTTTGACATTAATCTTCGTAACAATCTAAATTTAGTTGGTATCGAGTCCTCAGAAATTTCAATTGTACCAACAGAAATTGAGGTGAAATTGAAAAATAAATTTAGATTTTGGGACGGAAGACTTTCATTTGACGTAGGTGGAAACTTTGTTAGAGAATCACTTACGCGATCCAGCAATTATGTAGTTCCCGAATTTACTTTTAGGTATGCACTTACACCAGATCGAAAGCTGAATCTTAAAGTCTATGGCAAATATGACCTAGATGAAATTGACATTAATAGTAGACGACAGCGCATTGGTCTTGGGTTACGGTATCGTACTGAATTTGGATCCATGTTAGAAACCAAAAGTGTCATCAAAAATTCTATCATTAAGATTTAAACCTCAATAGAGATCTCAAATATTTATCCATAAGATTATTCAAATCTGTTGAAAATCTAAATTTATAAATTGTCGTAACATATAAAATGGAGACCAGCATACCTCTAGTTAAAATCTCTAAATAAGGATTATTAAAATTGATTTGTTGAGCTACAAGAATCGCAATTACACCAACTATTCCTACAAAAAATAGGGATGAATGCCAAGGCATTAACTTGTACTTCCAATATAAAACAAAAGTCATATACAAATTGTATATCAATATCGATATAGCCGTACTCATCGCTGCACCGACTAGCCCAAACTCGTTAATCAAAAAATAGTTGGTCACCGCAGTTAGCAAACCTAAGAGGATAATTCCGAAGGTCCCCCATTTGTACGAATCTGATAGATATAATACAGGCCCATTGATACCACATGCCATTGAAAACACCCTTGCTACTCCTAGGAAAAAAAATATATCCTTGGTCTGACTAATTACAAGCCGTTTGTCCTCAGGCATCAATTCAAAAACAGCATCCATACACACCCAAATACCAGAAAACAATAATACTCCAATGATAAAAAGATTGATCGAGGACTTACGAAAAATGGATTTTATGGACTCCAGATCACGGGTAGCCCACCCTTTGGAAATAATCGGTCTTGATATTGCACCGATGGCATTATTAGGCATGATTAGAATGCCTGAAATCGTAATTCCTAATCCATAAACTCCTGTCGATTCGCCAATCTCGATCATGGAGCCAATCATTATAGAATCTATTGAAGTGGTAATCACACCTCCAATAGACAAAAGCAATCCATTCGTCAAATAAGGAGTCATTGACTTAATACTATTCCAACTCAATACATCAGAAGACCAGACAAACGTGAGTTCTTTTAAGTACTTTAAATAAAAAATCAGCAACAATACGGTCAACAATGAATGAAGAACAACCAGATTAAAAAACGACTCTTCAGTAATCAATCCACTGCCATATACCAGTAGCAATACTGGAAGAATTATTTTGATTAAATTTCTAATAATATTGGGCACGACAATTCTACGAAAGTTAGATACATAATGTAAGACTATCGTGAACAAAGCAGTGGTTAGTACCAATGGGATGACATACCAAAGAAATTTAACTTTATCAGGTTCTTTCTCATTGTAATAATCTACGACCCAATCTTGAAATAGATATGCAAAACTTAGAAACCCTAAGAAACCAACTACTGTAATAACTATACCAAAAGAGAATAAACTTCTGTTTCTATTTGAACCATCGTCAAATTCGTTAAAGAACTTCACAATTCCCATATGCATTCCCATTGTAATTAAAGGGACGATTACCATTACTATACTGAAGATGAACGTATAGATGCCATAAAGCTCTAGCGCATGTGGTACGACATAAACACCATTTATTATTCCAAGAGCAAGTCCTAACCAATTGACAATACTTGTCTTAGTAGCTTGTCTTTGAATAATTCCCATAAAAGCGTCTTAAATCAAGTCTTTTTTCAAACGTAACAAGGCTACATTTTCTATATGATGCGTATGAGGAAACATATCTACTGCTCTAATCCTAATAACTTCATATTTAGATCCTAATATGGTCAAATCCCTTGCTTGCGTCGAAGGGTTGCAGGATACATAAACAATCTTCTCCGCTTCTAATTCTAAAAGCGTTTCACATACATTTTGATGCATTCCTGCTCTAGGAGGATCTGTAATTACAATATCTGGCTTACCGTGCTTTTTTGCAAATTCTTCAGTCAATATATCCTTAACATCACCAGCATAAAAAGTAGTATTATCAATAGCATTAAATCTTGCATTGACCTTTGCGTCTTCTATTGCTGCTTCAACTTCTTCAATACCTGTCACATGTTTTACCTTATCCGCGATGTATAAAGCTATACTTCCTATACCTGTATAGAGATCATATACATTTTCTCCTCCATCGAATTCAGCAAACTCTACGACAGCATCAAACAACTGAATCGCTTGAGCAGAATTCGTTTGAAAAAATGATTTGGGACCAATTTGATACTTTACATCCCGAAGTTTTTCTACCATATATGGCAATCCATTATAGGTATGGATATCAAGATCGTATATTGTATCATTGAGTTTAGGATTAACCACATAGTTTAAAGATGTAATTTGTGGAAAGTTGTCTTTTAAGGCATCCATTAAAGTAGTAACTCGAGGACGATCATCTTCCAAAAAGATAACTACTACCATCCAATCACCTTCTAGAGTATTACGAACAATGATATTTCGCATTAATCCTTCATGATTCCTTGGATGATAAAAGCTATAATCATGTTCAACACAAAACTCTTTGACAAAATTTCTAATTTCATTAGACAAATCATCTTGCAAATGGCACTTTCTCACATCTAGGATCTTATCCCAACCTCCAGACACATGAAACCCTAATGCCGGCTCTTGAGGAATTACTTCCCCTTTACGTGCATCAACCTCAGCCTGTGGAATGTATCTTCTATTGCTAAAACTATACTCCAATTTATTTCGATAAGCTCTAGTCACTTCTGAACCAACTATCGGCTCTATCAACTCCTCTGGCAGTTTTGCCAATCGAGTCATGGCATTAACCACATTTATCTGTTTGTATTTAACTTGGTGGTCGTACTCCAACTCCTGCCATTTGCAACCACCACAATCCGCAAAATGTTCACAAAAAGGCTCTGTTCTAAATTCAGAATGTTGAATTACATTTTTTACAATACCTTGAGAATAGCTTTTCTTTTTTCGTAATACCAATACATCAACTACGTCTCCTGGAACACCTCCAGAAACAAACAATACTTCTCCATCTTCAGCTCTTCCAACTGCAAATCCCTTGTCTGCTATTCCAGTCAAAACTACATTATTGACTAATCTTTTCTTTCTACCCATATGAAATCTTACCTTCTAAAATCGACCTTACAATTTTGAAATTATAGTGTTTGATATCATCCAGATTCACATTGAATATTGGAATTGTTGAATCTCCTGAAGCTGATAGTAACTTCACATAGCCCGTAATCATAATCCAACCACTTATGGTAGATGTCATAGGATCTATATTTTTGTCGATACTTCCATCCAATATACCTTTCTTGATAGCTGCTGCAGTAACCTTAAATGGATAATTATGAAGAGATTTCAATTTAGAATAGTAATCACTTCCTTTTGTTGCCTGAGAAAGTTTCGTTTCATCAGTCATAACAGAAGTCGATCTTACTAATGAGAAATATTCCAATAAAACTTCGGAATAGAAAAAGTTATTCTCACAAAACTTAACGAATATTTCCATGATTTCCATGGTCAACTCCAAACCATTAAGCTGATCAGCCATTTTCAACACAACCTTGTACTCTTTCTCTAGCTGATTTAAGGCATTATAGGTTATAGCCATTATTAAGTTATCCTTACTTTGGAAATATGAATAAAGGGTAACCTTTGTAATATTTGCTTCTTGGGCAATGTCTTCCATGCGAGCATTTTTCATCCCCACTTGTGCAAACACCCTTTCGGCTGAATCAATAATTGCTTTTTCCTTTTTTAGTTTTGTCGCTAACTTCATCAGTAATTCTTCTTGTTTTATCCCTCAAATTTGAAGCTCTCCAATATTTGTTTCAAATTTCAACCACAATCGTTATCTTTCAAATACCTGATTAAGTCCGTTAATCTAGAGAATAATCTATCTCTAACTCAATTAACGATACCTTTTAACACAATTTTATTTTTGTTGATCAATATTTAATTCTTGTTTATTGGTTGAGACAAGTAAGCACTTCTTATTAAAGTATATTATGCAAACTTTATCACCAATCAACCAAAGCATGTTATGCTCTAGTCAAAAAACAAAAGTAAGAAATGCTTTTGACAGTCTCTCAGATTTAAATAATGATTATCACAACAGACCTATATGTAGAAAGTTGGACTGGTGATATTTAAATGCTTTATGAAGGTATAGTTTATATTCTTTGTAAGAAATTTCATTTCAGATTAGCGCTTCTATGATCTATCAGGGTTAAACAATCCTCTCAATTTACTATCTATTCCTTAGCCAGATTTCACTTCCCTCACCAAATATTCTTTACTTTACATTCTTTTTGTTGTATAAATTCTATGATTATAAAATTCTCTTTTAATGAAATATACTTTCTTATCGGGCACAAACATTAAGGTGAGCAAAATATGCTTAGGTACCATGACTTTTGGTGAACAAAATTCGGAAATGGAAGCTCATGATCAATTAGATTTCGCCTTAGAACATGGAGTAAATTTCATTGATACTGCAGAATTATATGCCGTTCCTAGCACTAAAGAAAATAATGGTAAAACCGAAGATTATATAGGCACATGGTTGAATAGTCGAAATAATAGAGACCAAGTTATTCTTGCTACTAAAGTTACTGGTCCGACTCTGAATCGCGAATACATTGCACCTAATCTTGGATTCAGTAGAGAAAGAATATCTCATGCAATCAATCGTAGCCTAAGAAGATTGCAAACGGATTATGTAGATTTATACCAACTCCATTGGCCAGAACGTAACACAAATAGATTTGGCCGACTTGGATATAGCCATAACTTTGATGAACAATGGTCAGATAATATTGCTGAAGTAACCGAAACACTAAACGATTTAATAAAGGACGGTAAAATAAGACAATGGGGTTTATCCAATGAAACACCTTGGGGAACCATGCGGTTTTTAGATGAAGCAAGAAGATTAAACTTATCCCTCCCAGTATCTGTTCAAAATGCCTACAATTTGGTTAATAGAGCTTATGAAATTGGCATGTCCGAGGTTTCTATGCGAGAAAACATTGGACTGTTGGCTTACTCTCCATTGGGGATGGGTAGTCTTTCTGGAAAATATGTTCAAAAATTGGATAAGGCTACAGATCGACTTAATAAATACGACTATTTCATAAGATATCGTTCAGAATCCACATCAATCGCGATTTCTAAGTATATTGACATAGCCGCTGAAGCAGGAATAAGTACAACAGAGTTGGCACTTTCCTTTGTGAATCACCAACCCTTTGTTACAAGCAACATTATAGGTGCAACCAATCTTAAACAACTCGAGGAAAATATAAATTCGATTGATATTGACTTAGATGAATCAACTTTGGCTAAAGTCGAAGAAGTTCATCGGGCAATAAGTAATCCAGCTCCCTAGAAACAAGGACATTAGCTATGAAAAAGTTAATAATATCGAAACATTACCATATAACTTGATATTAATATAGTACATTATTTATATTTGTTAACTACGTTGTATACATATAACTTAATTAGGAATGGCGATTAATAGCAGCAATTACAACCTTCTTATATCTAAACTTGATCGATTTATTCGTAAGTATTACATCAATCAACTCATTAGAGGACTTTTATATACTATTGGCTTATCATTTGGTATTTTCTTAATATATAGTCTATTAGAAAGCCAGTTCTTTTTTAATATGGCTACCCGGAAGTTTTTATTTATCTCGTATGTTGGAACAGTTGCTTTAGCTTTTATCTTTTGGATCGTATTTCCATTGATCAGGTATTTTAAACTTGGTAGAACGATAAGTCATGATCAGGCCGCCAACATTATTGGAACTCATTTTAGTGGCGTTCAGGATAAGCTGGTTAATGTATTGCAATTAAAAAAACAAAATGAGTCAGGGGAAAACACTGCTCTTCTTGCTGCTAGTATTGATCAAAAGACAGCTGAAATCACTCCAGTCCCCTTTAGAAAAGCTATTGATCTTTCTCAGAATAGAAAGTATCTAAAATACGCCCTTCCTCCATTTCTTTTATTTATAGTCTTGTTATTCGCTGCCCCAAGTTTGATTAAGGATAGTTCATACAGAATCATTAACAATGATGTTCATTTTGAAAAAGACGCTCCTTTTCAATTTGAGTTATTAAACAGGGAATTCGAAGTACCTCAATTTGAAGATTATACCGTTGAAGTAAAAACTATCGGTGACAAGCTTCCTAATGAAGCTTACATCGAAATTGACAATTTTCAGTATAAATTAAAAAAAGTAAATGCGTATACATTTCAGTACACGCTTAGGAATCTCCAGAAGGATACCGAATTTAAGATTGTATCTGGAAGGGTCCAAAGTGATGTTTCTAAGATATCTATTCTTAAAAAGCCCATTCTTACAGACTTTGAGATCAAATTGGACTATCCTGCTTATACTGGAAGAAGAGATGAAATATTGGAAAACACTGGCGACATCTTGATTCCGGAAGGAACTAAAACTACTTGGATTTTTAATACAGAGAATACAGATTTACTGCATCTAACTTTTAACGACAACAAAGTAGAAACAATAAAGGATCAAGCTTCTTTTACTGTCACAAAAAGAGTTGTTTCAGATCAGCGATACAGTGTATTTGTTTCTAATTCGTCTATACCAGAACCCGACTCCGTGCAGTATGTAATTAATGTAATCAAAGATCAATATCCGATAATCTCAGTTGAACAATTTAAAGATAGTACGACAAGTGATTTAGTTTATTTCTTGGGGAATACTACTGATGATTATGGGATTCGCAAGCTGGACTTTGTTTATAAGATATTTAATGAAAATCAAGTAGAAGTCATACAAAAAAGTATTCCGATTGAGGTCTCAAGTAAAAAAGATAATCAATATTCTTACACTCTAGATTTGAATGAAGCCGAAATTGAACCAGGTCAAACCATTTCGTATTACTTCGAGGTATTTGACAATGATCAAGTGAATGGAAGCAAGTCTTCCAAAACCAATATTATGCAGTTTAACAAGCCTTCGTTTGAACAGTTAAAACTTGAAGAAGAGGCTAATGAAGAAGAAATCAAGCAAAAGCTCAAAGAATCCAATCGAGATGTCGAAAAACTAAGAGAAAAGTTTCAAAAAATGAGAGAAAACCTTCTACAAAAGAAGGAAATGGAATGGCAAGATAAAAAGGAGTTGGAAAAACTGATCGAGCAACAAAAGCAGATGCAGGAAAAAATGAAAGAGGCCAAAGAAAAGTTTGACCAGAACATGAAAAACCAGGAAGAGTTTCAAAAACCTAATGAGGATATACAGAAGAAACAAGAAAAGTTAGAGGAAAAATTTGAACAACTAATGGATCCTGAAAAACAGGAGATGTTAGATAAAATTCAAGAACTCATTCAAGAATTGGACAAAGAAGATGCACTCGAGATGATGGAGCAGTTCGAAATGTCCAATGAAATGATGCAACAAAATATGGAGCAACTTGAAGAATTGTTCAAGCAACTCGAAATGGAAAAGGAAGTTTCTGAAACCATCGAAGAACTCCAAGAATTAGCCAAAGAACAAGAAGAACTTGCAGAAGAAACAAAAGAGCAAAAAAAGGATAATGAGGCCTTAAAAGAAGAACAAGAAAAACTAAATGAAAAATTTGAAGACATAGAAAAAAAATTAAATGAGCTGGAGAAAAAGAATGAAGAATTAAGTCCACCTAAAGATCTTGGTGAGGACAATCAAGAGCAAATGGATGATATTCAACAAGATATGGATAATGCTCAAGAAGAATTGCAACAACAAGACTCCAAAGGTGCAGCTAAATCTCAAAAAGATGCTGCACAGAAAATGAAAAATATGGCAGGGAGTTTGCAAAGTAGTATGCAGAGCGGTGAACAAGCTCAGCAAATGGAAGACATAAAAGCCATTCGTCAAATACTTGAGAATTTAGTCACCGTTTCTTTTGATCAAGAAAGCTTGTTCGAAGAATTGAAAGTAACTTCTAACACTGTTCCACGTTATGTTGACTTGGTTCAAGATCAGTTCAAGCTAAAAGATGATTTTAAGATCATTGAAGATAGCTTATCAGCATTAGCAAAGAGAAATGACAAAATCGAAAGCTTTGTTACAGATAAAGTTGTCGAGGTCAAATATAATATGAATTCATCCATTGACCTTTTAGAAGAAAGATCAACATCAAGGGCAAATGAGGCACAAAGAAAAACCATGACCAACATCAATGACTTGGCTTTGATGCTTAGTGAATCCATGAATGAGATGCAACAATCGGCATCAGCTGGAATGCCAGGCAGTCAAATGTGTAACAAACCTGGTGGAAAAAATGGTGGTAAATCAGGCAAGGTTCCCATGGACAAAATTACACAAGGTCAACAAGGAATGTCCAAAAAGTTGCAAGAAATGCAAGGGAAACAAGGTAAAGGAGGCAAACCATCTGCGAAAGATTTTGCAGAAGCCGCCGCCAAACAAGCTGCTCTAAGAAAAGCACTTCAGGACATGCAGAAGGAAAAAATGGAACAAGGCAAAGGAAGTGGTGAACTTCAAGACATTATTGATGAGATGAATAAAAATGAAGTCGATTTGGTCAATAAAAGATTGAATAATGAAATGCTTAAAAGACAACAAGATATTGTTACGAGGTTACTAGAAGCAGAAAAATCAGAACGCCAAAGAGAATACGATGATAAAAGAAAAGGTGAAACAGGAAAAGAGATAAAAAAAGAACTGCCTCCTGCTATTCAAGAATACTTAAAACAAAGACAAGCAGAGGTTGAATTATACAAAACAGTATCACCAGATTTAAAACCATATTACAGACATTTAGTAGATGAATATTACAAGGCTTTGAAAAAAAATTAATTTTTAGAAACTTTATTGAAGAAATAAGAATTATATAATTGGAAATTTACAATAGCTTAATGGGTGCAAAAGTTTTATCACTACCTTCTAATCCAAAAAAAATAGTTGAATTGGAAGGATTTCTTACTCGGGTCTTAGACGACCTATCAGTGAATAAGAGTAGATACCCAGAAATACTTATTAGTCTTACCGAAGCAGTCAATAACGCCATTATTCATGGGAATAAATTGGATGAGACCAAAGTGGTCAAAATTGGTTGTGAGGATAAAAACACACATCTATGCTTTTCCATTTCTGATGAAGGAACAGGTTTCAATGTAAAAGAAGTTCCGGATCCTACATCAGAAGAACACATTAGTTGTTGCGGTGGAAGAGGTGTTTTTATTATGTCAAATTTAGCAGATAGAATCCAGTTTAAAAACAACGGAAGTACGGTAGAAATGTACTTCAAATGTCAATAATTTGATCAAATTGGAGTCTGCTGAAATTAATTTTTTTTGGGAAGGAATAACAACGCCTGATTTTTACGATGAAGTCAAAATCAGGCGTTGGTTGTTTTTAATAGCAGATCAGTACGACAAATCTATTAAAACGTTAAACTATATTTTCAGTTCCGATGATTATGTGTTGGAAATCAACAAGACTTATTTGCAACATGATTATTATACCGACATCATTACATTTCCATATCAAGAAGGCGAATTTCTAGAAAGCGATATTTTTATAAGCATTGATAGAATAGTAGACAACGCTTCTACTCTAAAGATCCCTGTTCAAGATGAATTTATCCGAGTAATTAGTCATGGACTACTTCACTTATGTGGGTTAAAAGATAAAAGTGAACAAGAGCAAAAAGAGATGCGTAAAGCAGAAAATGAAGCCATCGCTATATATAAAAACTCCCAAGCTTAATCTACTAAATCAAACTTGGGAATATTGTATTAATTTAACACTTCAGTAATCTATCTTTTATACTCTCCTTTTAAGATGTTTCGGCTTATCACCAATTTTTGAATCTCACTAGTCCCCTCTCCTATTGTACAAAGCTTAGAATCTCTAAAGAATTTTTCAACTGGATAGTCCTTAGTATATCCATAACCACCAAAAATCTGAATAGCATCAGTCGCTATTTCAACACATATTTCAGAGGCATAGTATTTCGCCATTGCGGACTCAGTAGTCATTTTAAGTCCTTTATTTTTCAAATCAGCCGCTTGTCTAGTTAACAGCTCAGCTGCCTCGATTTTTGTAGCCATATCAGCCAATTTAAATGATATAGCCTGAAATCTTGAAATAGGCTTTCCAAATTGCTCTCTTTCTTGAGCATATTGTACTGCAGCCTCATACGCACCCTTTGCTATTCCCAAAGATAATGCAGCAATACTAATCCTTCCTCCATCTAACACTTTCATAGCTTGTATAAAGCCTTCTCCAACTTCACCAAGAATTTGACTTTTGTGAACTCTACAATCTTCAAAAATCATTTCAGCAGTTTCTGAAGCACGCATTCCAAGTTTGTTTTCTTTTTTACCTGCTTTAAAGCCCGATGTACCTCTTTCTACTACAAACGCAGTAATACCTCGGCTATCCAACAGCTCTCCTGTTCTAGCTAAAACTACAGCCACATCACCAGAAATTCCATGGGTAATCCAGTTCTTTGAACCATTCAATATATAATGATCTCCATCTTCAACAGCTACACACTTCATTCTCATGGCGTCACTTCCTGTATTCGCCTCAGTAAGACCCCAAGCGCCAATCCATTCTCCTGTAGCTAACTTTGGTAAATATTTTTTCTTTTGATCTTCATTACCGAATGCCATAATATGTCCAGTACAAAGGCTATTATGTGCTGCAACAGATAAACCTATTGATCCACATACTTTAGCAATTTCTCCAATGATAGAAATATACTCTTGATAACCTAATCCTGAACCTCCATATTCTTCTGGAACTAATACTCCCAAAAATCCTTGTTGACCAAGAGACTTCATTAGATCGATTGGGAAAAATTGAGTTTCATCCCACTCCATCATATTAGGCTTGATCTTGGCATGAGCAAAATCTCTTGCCATTTGTTCGATCATCTTCAGGTTTTCTATTGATTCGTTAGTCATCTAAATAAACGTTTTATCTAAGTTTTGAATTCAGAATGCAAAGAAATTAATTTTTCATCAAATTTCATATACTTGTGATTTAAAAACACAGGATAAGAAGACTTGTAAACTCTTGTAATCTAGATTAATTGACATTTCCTTGGTATCCTCATTAGTTCCAAACTAAAACTTATTAGGCCAACAAAATTACAACCATTTCACCTTAGGGGCATCAATAATTTGTGGATTACAAATTACGCAATTCAGGGCAATTTATTTTTTCTTTTTGCTCCTTTTCGCTTGAGGATTAAACTGCAAACACAAGTCTACCCATCGTTCTAAATCTTCATCCATATCAAATCCCAGTTCTTCGACAAAGGCATAACCTCTCATTGGTCTTCCAGTAAAATCCATAGGTTTCACGTAATCCTCACTTTCAATCTGACGGTATATATCTTCCCCTATTCTGATCATTAGTATATTTTTACCCTCTTTGTCTTGTAAAAGACCCAAACACATTTTATCATCTACCATAACACATAATCCACCCATCATTTTTTTTAGAATAATAGGTACATTCTTCTCTTTAAAAATAGATGTTAATCTTTCCGCTTGATAGGTATCGTATGCCATGTGTTTCGAACTTTATTTAATACAAGTGAAAATAATAAAAGAAAACTGAAGCTTCAACTTTCCAATATTGTATTATAATAAAAGCGATGCAATTCATTGAAGCGATTTAAACCTCTCCACAGATACGATCTTCATCATACATATTCTATTCCTTCGATAACAAGACCAATAATCACTCTTGAAAAAATAACTAAGTATTGAAGACAACAATTGAAACGAAATACCACCATTATTCATATTCAAAATAGCTAACTTTGCATTCAATGAGAATAGCGTTATTTGTTTTAAGTCTAATATTCAGTTTTACCATTGTTCATGCTCAACAATGTCAGAAACCTTTTGGAATACACTATAACAATACTTCTACAGACAGTATTACTATTAAATGGATAAGTACCAATAGTAGCAACATTTTGGGCTACCAAGTTGCTTATGGAGTTCGCGGCACTTCTTTAAATGCTTGCACCGTCAGTGACACCTTTGCTCAGAAAGAAATCACTTTAAATGATCTTGAGGCATCCACTCAATATATAGTCTATGTAAGAACCATTTGCGATGTAGATAAGGACAGTGGATGGAATGGACCTTTTGCTTTTACAACACATTTTACAAATCCTTCATCTTGTTTGATTGATGTTCATTTACAAGACGACAATTGCTCCATTGGAGGAGAGTCCTACTTTATTGATGTCAAACAAACAGGAGTCTTAGGTCAGAATATTTTTGTAGAATCCATTGATTTAATTTTAGAACACCCATGGCTGGCCGATTTAGAATTGACCCTATTCAATCCGGCTGGGTCTAGTGTAACACTTGCACAATATACTGGTGCCGCTCAGAATAATTTTGGAATTTCTAACGCAACGTGTGATTCAGTCACAACATTCACCTCTAATGCATGTCTTTCTATAGAAGATGGCATGGCTCCGTTTGTGGGATCATTCAACCCCATTTCGAGTCTAATAAACTTAAATGATGGCAGCTCAGCCCAAGGAACTTGGAAGCTAGAAATATGTGATAGATCAGGAGGAGACAAGGGAATAGTAAAGCATTTTTCAATTAATCTTATTGAAGAATTATGTGAGCCCATAGTAGATTTTTATGTTTCTGAGATTAATGGAACATCAGTAAAACTTAATTGGTCTGCCCCTTTTAATTGCCAAAGCATGACCGTTGAATACGGTGTTACCGGATTTGTCCAAGGTGGACCAGATGGAATAACCAGACATATAAATTGTAAAAACGAACAAGTTATCATAGATGACTTAATGCCCCTAACCAAATACGATTTTTACCTTCATGGTGATTGTATTACTACTGAAGCCGAGCCTTCTTGTGTTTCAGGATTTATGACGGGTTGTAATTCCAAGACTTATACATCTTCTTTTGACCAAGCCGATATTTGTGAAAACAGTTGTACCAAGTCTTGTAACATACAAGATGATGTGTGGATTAATAACAGCCTTGATAGTATTGATTGGATTGTTTGGCAAGGACGAACGGATACGGATAATACTGGGCCCACTTCAGACATTAATGGAGATGGAAAGTACATTTACCTTGAGTCTAACCCAACATTATGCAGTAATAATCAAGTAGGGATTTTGGAATCAACGTGTATTAGGATACAAGATGATCCAGGGTGTGGGATGAGCTTTTCGTACCACTTGATTGGAAAAGACACATCGACATTATCAGTAGAGATCTTAGAACCAGGACAAGATTGGCAAGAAGTATTCACTGTACATAGGAGTTTAGGATGGGAAAGACAAATTCTTTCTTTGGATCAATACATTGGAAAAACCATTTATATAAGGTTCATTGGAACAACTGGGCAAGGCGATGAAGGAGACATCGCACTTGATCAAATAGATTTTCATGGAAACACTGAGTTTGGCCCTCTGATACTCTATTTTGACAATGATCGAGATGGATATGGCATTATGGACTCTTTTATCACTACTTGCGATCAAATTCCTGACAATTTCAGTATTCTAACTGGAGATTGCAACGACAGTTTAGCAAGTATAAATCCTGGCATGTCCGAAATATTATGCAATGGGATTGATGAAAACTGCAGTGGACTAGACGATGATAATAGTTCTCCCCCTTCTATCAGCATTCTCAGCAAGAGCAATGAATCATGTAAAGGGTTAAAAGACGGATCTATCTCACTGAATATTGTAGGGAATAATGGTCCCTACTCCGTACACTGGAATAATGACTCCGTTGGCATAACATTATCTGATATTTCATCAGGGTTCTATTGGGCTACGATTACAGATGCATCTTCTTGTGCTACCAGAACAGAGATCATTGAAGTCGATGCTGAAAGTAAAATGACTGTTGAACTTATACGTTTACAAAACACTACTTGCACTGGAAGAAGAGATGGAGAAATAGAGATCAAAGTTACTGGAGGTGTTCCTCCCTACGAGTACGAATGGAACATTGATCAAATCCAAGCAACTATTATCGGATTAGTCGAAGGAAAATATCAAGCTACTATTACAGATCAAGAAGGGTGTCAAATATCATCACAAGAATATACAATTCTCGCGGACAAACCATTAATTGTTGGAGCTAAAGTACATCAAGATGTGAGCTGTTTTGGTTATAGTGATGGAATACTACACTTGGAGACATCAAATGGTGTTCCTCCATACGATTATAAATGGGATAATGGGAATACCTCACCAATTAGAGACGGTCTTCCTAAAGGAACGTATTCTGTAACAATTGAGGACCATATCGGTTGTGAAATTGAATTTGAAGAAACAATAAACGAACCCGATTCACTATACCTTGAGTTGTTTAGTTTAGAAAACATCAAATGTTTTGGTGACCAAACCGGAAGTATTAAGACCAATACACATGGTGGAAGTGGCTCTTACACATACCAATGGAGTAACAGCAGTAATTCAGATGATATATTTAATCTATCTGCTGGACAATACAGTTTAGAAGTCTTTGATCAAAATGGATGTACTGGAGAGCTGGGACCAATAACTCTTACCGAACCAGATCAGCTCATTCTAGATGTCGACAGCATAAAAGAAACATCATGTCGATTAAAAAATGATGGATACATTGCTCTTAATCTTAGTGGAGGCTCTCATCCCTACGCTTATTTTTGGAGAGGAACAGAATCTGATACATTAGTCGCGGCTAATATAAAATCCAATAATTATGGGTTTACTGCTATTGACAATAACGACTGCAAAATAAGTCTTCCCGGTATAGATGTCCCCTTCGGCAACTTATCTTCCTTCACAACTTTGGAAGTGATAGATACTGTTTTATGCCCTGATGTAAATGAAGGCAGTATAAGAGTTGAAATACACGATGCCAAATCACCTTTAATCTATAACTGGAGCAATGGTTCAATTCATCAAAAGACACAATTGACAGACACCTTAAGTAGTTTGGGTGAAGGCGTGTATCAAGTCACCGTTACGGATTCAGATGGTTGCATTAGTACTTCTTCGTCTATACAGTTCAAAGAATTTCCTTCATTTTCTTATTTCATTGACAGCATCTTCTATAACACTTGTAATAATGATACTCTAGGGTATATTTCGATTGTAGTTGATGGAGGTACAAAACCTTATAACTACCATTGGTCTAATGGAGTAATGAGTAATACAATTGTCAACTTAGAAGAGGGTGAATACGATTTAACTGTTACAGACAAAAATGATTGCCTTTACCATGTTCCAACCATTCTTCTTTCGGACCAATCCAATTTACAATTGAACATTGATATAATTAGACCACAATTAAATCAATCCAATGGAAGTATTGAAATATTCCCTGACTATGGTGTCCCCCAATATACCATTGAATGGGATGATGACCCTATGATTCAATCTTTTTATCGAAATAATCTAATTGCTGGACCCTATAGAGCGACAATTTATGATCAATTGGATTGTTCAATTGATACAACAATTGTTTTGGATCCTATTCTTAATACAAACGAATTGGAGAAATCGGAAGTTCTTTTCACTCCCAACCCTGCAAATAGAATACTAAATGTAGTAGGAGCCGAAAACCATCTTTCTTCTGAACTCATGATTTCTGACCTATTAGGAAAGGTACTCTATACCTCTTCAATTAAACACAACGAAGTTTCTATACCAGATTTACCAAAAGGAACTTATATCGTCACATTTAGATCAACAAAAGCAATTATTACTCGAAAAATAGTAATTAATCAAATATAATTTGACCTCTTATTAAGCCACATATTTTGATTATATTTACAGAACAAGATAATCGAAATATGAAATCAATAATTTGGTTTATACTGCACTCAATAATATCTGTATTTCTATACTTGTTATTGGTTGGTCACGTTTCGCTTTCTGATCAGCATTTCCCTCCTTTACTAAAAGTCCTTCACCCCATCGAAGGAATATGGGCAAATGGAGTGGATACAAATTCTATTTCAACTATTCAACTTGATAGATTAAAAATTTCAGATGACTGTATTATTAAATATGATGAACGTATGGTTCCTCACATTTATGCTCCTTCACTAGAAGAAGCTTTGTATCTGCAAGGTTATGTGGTAGCCTCTCAGAGGTTGTTTCAATTAGAAATGATTTCAAGGTCAGCTGAGGGTAAGCTGTCCGAAATATTTGGTGATCGGACATTGGAAATAGATATATCTCAAAACAGGAAAGCAATGGAGCTTGCTGCTAAGAATACTTTGGAGTCATGGAAATCATTTCCGGATGCCATCCATTTATTTCAAAACTACGTAGATGGTATAAATGCTTACATTTCATCAATCTCGTACAGCGACTATCCTATTGAATACAAGCTCTTGGATTTCAAACCAGAACCATGGTCTTTGTACAAAAGCGCTTTGGTTGCGAAATATATGGCATATACTCTCTGTTTTAAACAAAACGATATAGCCAATACCAACATGCGAAACCTTTTGGGAGAACCTCTTTACTCTGATCTTTTCAACGAAACTTTTGATGCAAATTACCCTGTCATTCCACTTGAAAAAAAATATGCTTTTAACCCAATATATAGTGATACTGCACAACAAGATTCAGCAGTTGATTTTATTTTTAAAAAAAGAGGATTTGAACCTCTGAAAAAAGGAATTGGAAGCAACAATTGGACCATTGGAAAGTCGAAAAGCTCTACCGGGAATACGCTCTTTTTGAATGATCCACATTTAGCCTTAACACTACCTTCAATCTGGTTTGAAATGCAAATAATGACGGATAGCTTTAATGCATACGGCGTCACTATTCCAGGTATATCAGGTTTGATGATGGGGTTTAATGACCATATAGCCTGGGGGGAAACTAATGTTGGGCAAGATGTTAATGACTTATTCGTAATAGAATATGCAGATAAAGAAAAATCCAAGTATTATTTGGATGGAAATATATTAGACGTTGAGTTTGAAATTCAAGAGATTAAAATAAAAGGGAAAGCCTCTTATTTTGACACTATAAAACATACCTATTGGGGACCCATTATCAAGGAATCGAAAAGGGGCGATAAAGATATCGCGATGCATTGGTTGGCTACAGAATCTACTAGTACTCCTGATATAATGACTTTTATTGAGATTATGACTTGTCATGATTATAAGACGTTTGAGAAAGCCACTAATAATTTCCATACACCGGCTCAAAACTTTCTTTTTGCTAGTAAGGCTGGAGATATTGCCCTTCGCGTAAATGGTGAACTTCCTGTCAGACCAGAAGGAGATGGAAGATTTGTGGAGTGGGGAAATAAAAAAAAGCATAATTGGAAGAAATACATTCCTAGATCGCAAAATCCTCAAGTTGTAAACCCTCCGAAAGATTATCTCTCATCTTCAAATCAAAGGTCAGCTGGCTCTAATTACCCCTATTATTATCATGGGAATTTTGAATATTTCAGAAACCAAAGCATTAATAATGCCCTTGATCAAGACACTACTTTCACATTAGAAGAAATGATGGATTTGCAAGGAGACAACCACAGCAAATTGGCTGCAGACCTATTGCCTATTCTATTAGAAAAAACGAATACGAGTAACTCTATTCATAAATTATTGAGTGATTGGAATCATGAATACAACCGAAATGAAAAAGCCCCACTTTTATTCAATAGGTGGTTAGAAATTCTAAAGGAATTTACTTTTGATGAAATTGGGGCATATCAAGATAGTATGGCAATTCTTTATCCTGAAGACATTACCCTACTATCATTAATACAAAACCAATGTAATCATCCAATTTTTGATAAACTGTATACAATACCTTTTGAACATTGCGTAGATATTATCAACCAGTCTTTCACCCAGCTCTGCAAGGAATACGAATATGAAGAATTAGAGCCCTGGGGAGAAGCTCGACCAATTAATATTCCTCATTATGCTAGGATTCCTTCATTTTCTAGAGACTCTATTACGACTGATGGGTGGACTGATGCGATCAATGCAATGGGTACGTCTTTTGGTCCTAGCTGGAGAATGGCCGTTGAATTAAGCTCACCAATAAAAGCCTATGGAATATATCCAGGTGGACAATCTGGAAACCCAGCAAGTCCATATTATGATAATGGGCTCAGTAAATGGGCAAATAATAAATATTACACCTTATACTTAATGAATCTTGATCAACTAAAAACCATGGATAGCAAAATCTCTTTAAATCATGAATAGTATTAGATCTAGCGGTATTGGGTATATTACTACAATCACATTCATCACCATAATTAGCACCTGTTTTTTATCACTAGAAACACTTTTAATTCTAATATTCTTAGCTGGATTCTACTTTAAAATTTCTATTGGTACAAAGTATATATATACCTTACTCTGCACTTTTCTATCTTGGTTTAGTCTATGTCTAATTCAAGACATGAATCATTCCATTAGTATAGCAAATCTACTTTCAGAGCTTTTTGGCAGTATTGGCACTTTCAATATTCTCATTATAACATCTTTAGTAATTTCAATCCTAAGTGCATTTATAGCGTCCTCTGGACATTACTTAGGAGAAATCCTTCAAAAATCTTCTAAATAAGTTTTACTTGATTTAATCTAGTACCGTTTACCTCATACCATGTCTAAGCATAAAAAAAATAGTATACAAGCAGGAAAAGAGTTAATACAATCCATATTCGGTGCAGTTTCTATTTGCATCGTATTAATAGTGATTAATCAAATGTTTTCTCCTGGTTTTTTCTGGGCAAAATACCCAATCCTATTTATTCTTCTAGGAGTGTTTTTAAATGCATTTAAGTTTTTAGGTATAAAAGCTTCTGAACGTTTCGAAAAGAAAACTATAGAAAAGCAAATTCAACATGAAGAAGAACTTGAATTAAAAGAACTTCAGGAAGAGATGAGGAGAAAAAACACTCCTTGGGAGGAAGATGACCTCGTCTAAATAGAGAACTCGTAAAATCTGTTCATAATGACATTTGATGCAGATATAAAAAAGTCAACCAATTCTAAAAGCATGAATTATCATAAAAAACAACAGATTCTTCCACAGAGTTCACCCTTAATGATTGTTGTTCATGGGTATGGAGAACATATTGAACGTTATCAGAAATTATTTGATTATTTCAACCAATCAGGAATAAGTGTACTCGGTTTTGACCTAAGAGGACATGGTCGATCAGATGGAAGAAGAGCAATGATCCAAACCTTTCAAGATTACATAGAGGACTTAGACTATCATATGCAAACCCTTCCTGCTCACGAAAATCTATATTTATATGGACATAGCATGGGAGCTTTAATCGTTGCGAACTGGTTGATCGAAAATTCATATTCTCAAATAAAGAAATGTATTCTTTCATCTGGTTTGTTCAAATTAGATGATAGTGTATCACCCATATTAAGAAAAATCGCCCCCATTGCTTCATTTCTATTGCCTAGTTTATCTACTTCTAAGATAGAAGTGAACAAGATTAGTTCCTTACCAGAAGAAGTCTTACGATATCAATCCGATCCTTATATATATCATGGAGGGACTAAAGCACGAACTGGATATGAATTAATGAAAGCTATGCAAAAGATTAATAATCAATGGCATAACATTAAGATACCAACTCTATTCCTACAAGGAGAATCTGACACATTGACTCATCCACAAGGAAGCATATTGGGGTACAATAAAATAGCAGCTAAACACAAAGAATTGAAATTATTCACTGACGCTAAACACGAACTTCTAAATGATTATTGCCAAGAAGAATACTTAAGTACCATTCGAAACTTTCTAAAAGAATAAATCCAAAATCAATAAGCTCCCAAACAACAAACTAGCAAACCCATTCGTGGTAAAAAAAGCCAAATTAATCTTAGAAAGATCATTGGGCTTAACCAAGGTGTGTTGATAGATTAGTAAAACAACAAAAAGTCCAACCCCAACCCACATTAACGAATCAAGACCACTGTATGAATGCTGAGCAAGGTAAGCCACCAAGATGATAAATCCTGCTGAAACCATGTGGAAAACTCTAGCCAACAGAAGTGCTTTATTTCTGCCTAAAAAAACGGGTATTGAATTCAATTGATGATCTTTATCAAATTCTTCATCTTGCAATGCATATATTATATCAAAACCTGCTACCCAAAACAAAACACTTAATCCTAATAAAATAGGAATAACATGAAACTGTCCTGTTACAGCAATGTAGGCCCCAATAGGAGCTAATGCCAGACCTATTCCCAGAACAACGTGACATAAAAAGGTAAATCTCTTCGTATAAGAATAACCTAAAATGACAAGTAAAGCTATGGGACTCAAATAGAAACAAAGTGGATTAATAAAGTAAGTACAAATTATAAATGCGAAGGCATTCATGATTGTAAAACATAAAGCGGCATTAGATGATACCACACCAGAAGGGATTTCTCGTATTGCCGTTCTAGGGTTTAATAGATCAATATCTCTATCCTGCCACCTATTAAAAGCCATTGCCGCATTACGAGCAAAAATCATGCATCCAACTACCAATAATAGCAAATTCAATTCAATAGCATGGCTACCAGTAAAAGACGCCAAGAAAAAGCCAAGAAGAGCAAATGGCATCGCAAAAATGGTATGACTAAACTTTACAAGATTTAAATATCTTTTCAATTCTTCTACTTCTCCTTCGAATTATAAGTCCTAAAAATTATATGATGCTGATAACCACCATTCAATAGTACTTGTAGCTTCTCTTCCTGCTTCACTGGCAACAAATAATATTTCTGTACCAAATGTCCAATCTGTCAATCCTTGCTGATACCCAATACCTACCAAAGGATATAAAACATTCTTACGTTCTTGTAAAATGAATCCCGATTGCAGTTCATAATTCATATATGAATACTCGGTTTGTATATAAAACGACTCACCTAACTTTACTCTACCATACATGAAGGCCCCATAATTAATATATGATTGATCAGGTTGATTAGCTATTGCATCCAATACGTAATACATTCTTCCTCCCACACCCGCAGATAATATTCTGTGGAATTTATAACCCACAGATGGTTTAAGAGAAATAGTAAAATCTTCTCCCAAAACTAAATTTCCAAACTTAATTTCAAAATTAAGATCATCCATTATGTTAGGAGCCTCTGTTCCTTCTTCACCTCTAACTCTTGTTTCAACAGGTCTTCTCCTTTTCTTCTTACGTTGTGCATCCAACTCTGTAGTTACAATTAAAGCAAGTAAGATCAGCATTATTGGTTTAATAAATCCTCTCATAATTATTACATTTTACTTCCTTCACTTCCTCGTGAAGATACTTTTTTATCAAATTGAGCCATTTCGATCGACTTGTGATTTTTAATCAGTTCAAGCATCTTATCTGGACTCATTTTACTTTTGTCGTAAGTTATCAACCATAAGTTCTGATCTTCAGATATCCTTGTAACTAGTTGTACACTATACTCTTTCATTTCTTTAAAGAAAGTAGGCAATCTTGTACCAGGTTTAGGCTTAATAATGATTTTTGATTTATCTACTATTTCTCTTTCTTTTTTCACTTTTTTGGGAGCTTCGGTCATTGGCTTATATTCTTCCAATAGTTTCCATCCTTCTTCGTTATAAATACTCTCCAACTTAAACTGTAAATCCATTATTTTCTGAGGACGAGTATCCTTTCCCATTACTGATTTTAAACTACCTGACTCATTGTATGAAATCGTAATCATCGGTAAATCTGCTATATTGCTCTCGTAATGCTCATCGAAACTACTAAAGTTTGATTCTTCAAAAGCTTTCACAAGACCATTATATGTTTTTTTAGACAACTGCTTACTAAATCTTCCTTGTCGCTTACCGAATCTTTTCGCATTGAGTTCGACCAAACCACCATTATAAATCTTTAAATCGTATATCGGGCATTTTCCAAAACAAGCCCCTCTTTTAAACTCTATTCGAACATCATTAGCTGTCATCTCTTCAAGTGTTTTCTTGGACTTACAACTAATAATTGTGATTAATGCTATAAGAAATAAGGTGTATCTCATTTTAATTTTTTATTCTTTTGAGTACTAATGTGTTCTTTATTCTACCAGAGCACAAAAGTATATTTTTTAATAATTACTTAAAACTTTTTCATAATGTTTGACTCGCTATTCAAATTAAGATATAATTAACGAAATATTTGGTCAAAATTTGATCTATTCAAATTGAATCCACAATGTTTCTATATAGATCGTAATCTGTTTAAAACATTTTAGAATCTTAATTGATTTATGCTATCCATACCTTTGTATTTTTAAATGAAGGAGTCCTTGATCTATCGTCTACTTCCGAACCAACTAAATAATTGGTCTCAGGATAATAGCCCATCATTGCACCACGACTGAGATCAAAAGGTTTTACTTTGACATCTTGCATTTCTCCTACTTCACTCTTTAGCGTGACTAAATCATTCTCTTTTAAGTTGGCATCTCGCATATCTAGTGGATTCATCATAATAATCCATCGTTCAGTTTGCCCTCTCCATGCATCTTCTTCCTCATATACAATTGAGTTAAACTGTCCTTCGCTTCGAACTGACATTAATGAAAATTCTTGTTCCTTCCTGTCAAATTCTGGGATAGGGTTTACTACAAATAAAGCTTTCCGATCTGGCATATTAAAGTCTGGAGTATGATGGATTCTCCCTCCAATATGGAATTCTTCTTTTGATTCATTCAATGTTGCAATCTTCTCAAATCCTGGAACTGTTTGGGCAATTGCTTGACGAACGTTATCGAATTGTTTAAATGGTTCGAAATCAAATGTTGATTTAGCCACAACATCTTTGGCAATATCTACCATTACATCTACTTCAGATCTTGCGTTATTAACCCGCAATTCTCCCCCATCACTCAATCGTACATAATTAAACATAGACTCCTGTGATGTTCTTTGTTGCTCTTCATCTCTAACCAAAACGGGTAATACAATTACTTCTCCATCCACACCTTTAAAATGACCTTCATTTAGCGTTGTATTGATAAATACCTTAAATGGAATATTGTTCAGACTCTTTTCAGCATAATTTAAGTTTGGATTAGAGCCGTACAAATTCCCACCAAGCATAAACCCAATATCAACATTTCCTGCCATAGATTCTTCCATACACTTCATTGTATCCCATCCAGGAGAAGTTGGCAAAGTGACATTAAGTTCTTCTTCGATGTTTTTATAAATTGCCTCTTTAAGAACAGGTGTTACTCCCACGGATCCAACCCCTTGAACATTACTGTGCCCTCTCAATGGCATCATACCAGCATACTTTCGACCGACCATTCCTCTCAACATTGCAAGATTGGCTATGGCCTCAACATTAGCAACACCATGAACGTGATGTGTAATACCCATCGCCCAAGCAAAAATTACATTCTTTCCTTCAACATAGATTTTCCCAATATTTTCTATTTCACTTCTACTTACACCAGAAGACTGTTCGATCAAGTCCCATGATGTATTCTTAATATCATTTAGATAATTTTCATAACCATTGGTATAATTAGATATGAATTCTTCATTTTCAGCTTTTTGTTCAACAACGTATTTAGCTAAACCTTTTAGAAAAGCGATGTCTCCTCCCACCCTTGGTTGAACATAATCCGTGGAAATCTTACTTCCTCCACCAAGAAATGATCTAACATCACTAGGAATAGAAAAACTCACTAAACCCGGTTCCTTGGCCGGATTAACAATAACTACCCTACCACCTCTTCTTCTGCAATGCAGTAATTCAGTCAAGAATCTAGGATGATTGGAAGCTGGGTTTGCACCTATGACAAAAATAGTATCGGCTTTTTTAACATCCATCAATTCAATTGTCGCCGTCCCAGTTCCAAGGGTTGATTTTAGCCCCACACCAGTAGCTTGATGACAATAATACGAGCAATTATTTATGTTATTAGTTCCGTACAATCTTGCAAACAAATGTGTAATAAATGCTGCTTCGTTTGAAGATCTCCCGCTGCTGTAAAAAAAAGTGCGATCTGGATTCGTTTCGTTAAACTTTGAGGTGATTTTTTGAATGGCCTCATCCCAAGTAATAGGTCGGTAGTGCTTATCTCCTTTTGCTTTATAAATTGGATCATTCAAGCGACCAATACGCTCAATTAACCTTTGATTCATCTTACTTAGCTCATCGATTGATTTTTGCTTGAAATAAGACGGGTTAATTGCAGGTTGGATATCTGTCAATTGGGCTTGCATACTCTTTTTGCAAATCTCAATTTTATCCCCGGCTTCATTGACCATGCCACCTCTTTGTCCTCCCATTCCGTAAGCACATGTTTTACACGTATTCTTGGATTTAATTGATTCCCAAAAGTTTCCCATACCAACTTCTTGCATAACATGGTATGAGTATTTTACAGACTTCCATCCACCTGTATGTATTTTCTTCGACATGAATTCTTCTTTAATTATAAATTAAAAATATAAAATTACTTGATATAGTCTATGTCCATCGACAAGTAAAACTTATATTCTGTCAGCCATTCTTTTCATTTGCCAATTAATAACATTCCTTACAAGGATTAAACAAATTAATATTGAATCCAAATTGTACCTTTGCAGTCCACAAAATTTAATCATTAATGACTAAGGTTGTAAAGATAGAAGAATTAGAATTTGTACAACTTATTCTGGAAGAAGAAATCAAAGAAAAAACAGCTCAAATTGGTGCTCAAATCACCAAAGATTACCAAGGTCAAAATCCACTTTTTCTGATTGTCTTGAACGGAGCATTCATTTTTGCTGCTGACCTTCTAAGAAAAATTGATTTAGATTGCGACATTAGATTTGTTGAAGCCAAAAGTTATAAGGGACTTGAGTCAACAGGAGAAGTTCTTATTAAAAATGATCTTTCCTTTGTCCAAAACAGGAATGTAGTTATCATTGAAGACATTGTTGATTCCGGAAATACCATTGTTGAGCTGTCCCAAATCTGTAGAAATGAGGGAGTTCAATCTCTTAAAATTGCTTCTTTACTATCTAAGCCTTCAGCAACCATTCATGATATTACAGTAGATTATGTTTGTTTTGAAATCTCCAAATTATTCGTAATTGGATACGGTTTAGACTACAATGGTAAAGGAAGGAACCTCCCTGACATTTACCAGATTAGACCATTTGTAAAATAGTTTTTTTTATGAGAAAGATTACAGCGAAAGGCATATTTTCCAAAGATGGATCCATACTTAAGGACCAAGTTATCTTGGTAAGCGATCATGGAAAAATTATAGATATTGTATCAAAGGCTACAATAACTGACCATTCAAGCATTGAGCAATACGATGGTATCCTCTCACCTGGATTTATAAACACACACTGTCACCTTGAGCTGTCTCACATGAAGGACTTGGTAGATACAGGAACAGGTTTGATCCCATTCATTAGCGCAGTAGTCAAGTATCGTGATTTTCCAGAAGAAGTCATTCAAGAAGCCATAAAGAGTGCCGACAAGGAAATGTGGAACAATGGAATAGTAGCTGTTGGTGACATCAGTAATAAAGTGGATACTGCAAACACTAAAAACAATAGTCTAATTGCATACTACACTTTCGTGGAAATGTTTGATTTTCTTAACACGAAAATGACCCAATCTACCTATGATAATTACAAAAATGTCTTCGAAAATCAAGCAAACTTAGGTTTAAACAAAAAATCCTTTGTTCCTCATGCTCCTTATACAGTAAGTCCAGAACTTTTTGAATTAATCAAATCTAATTCTTCCGAAGAAGAGACAATAAGCATACACAATCAAGAGACTTTTGCAGAGAATCAACTTTTCCTTAATGGAAATGGAGCTTTTATGGAATTCTATCAAAACATTGGAATGCCGTTGAACGATTTTCAATTTACGGGAAAATCGGCTATTCACTATGCGATGAATCACATGACCCCAAATAGTAAAACACTCTTTGTTCACAACACAATGACTTCAGAAAATGATATACAAGAAGCAAATAGTTGGAGTGATAAAGTGTATTGGGCTACATGTCCAAATGCGAATTTGTACATTGAAAACAAACTACCAGAATATCATTTATTTTTAAACCAAAATGCTAAAATGACAATTGGTACAGATAGTCTTACTTCCAATTGGCAGCTCAATATCGCTTCAGAAATACTAAGTATTCAAAAGTATTGTTCCTATGTTTCTTTGGACGATCTCTTGACTTGGGCCACTATTAATGGAGCAGAAGCTTTAGGTTATAATAAACAGTTTGGCAAACTAGAAATTGGAAAATCTCCTGGCATCCTGTTATTGGATGCTGATTTAATCAATGAGCGTTGGAAGTTGAAATCTGATGCAGTTAGGCGCTTATGCTAATTCTATTAACCAGCTCAAAAGAGAATGTAAAACATGACTAAACATTTTAAAATAGAAGTTTTATTCTGGGCAATCACCTTTGTGATTTGTCTATTAATTCTTGCTCCTGTGTATCTTGAATACAGCAACCATTACCCCTTTTATATCCCAAATTTTGTAGTCATCTTGTTGTTTCTAACATTAACCAGATATATCTTTTTATTAAGATGGTCTCCCTTCTCACACAATAAAACAGTAAAAAAAATACTTGTATTTGCAATGATACCAGTACTAATGTATCTGGTACAAAGCTTTTTCAACTTTCAAGATTTTCTGGACGAAACAGGATTTCATTCGATCCCTACTACACATGGGGAAATCACATCGATTGATAAAGCCTATTATAGCAAAATCCAATATCTATTTTTTATTAGTGGCGCAATAATTACATCTATTCTATTTCCAATAAGGATGATCATTTCTATTTGGCGTCAAACCAATAAAAACACCATTTAACATCAAACTAAATCTGACAGAAATGAGTCAAATAACAGAATTCAACGAGTATCGTAAAAAAATGAATGACCGTATTTTGAAAGAGGACAATAAGGTGCTCAAACGGTTTTTCAGTTTGGACAATCAAACCTATCAGTCTGGAGCATTAGATGTAAAGACCAAAGAGCTTTTAGGATTAGTTGCCTCTATGGTATTACGCTGTGATGATTGTATAAAATATCACTTGGGCACTGCACACGAATTAGGAACTAGTTCTGAAGAAGTTTTCGAAGTCTTTTCTATAGCAAACTTGGTTGGAGGAAGTATTTGTATTCCTCATACAAGGCGAGCGGTTGAATACTGGGATGAACTAGAAGAACAAAAAAAGGAGAACAGTTAAGTACTGTTCTCCTTCTTTTAATTAATTTGTCCCGTCCTAGCATAGCGTTACACAAAAGAGAGATGAAATGTCTAAAGAATTGAGAACGAATTATGTAAAGCGAACACAGAAAGATTACAGTTTATCCTTAAAGTTACAGATTGTGTCGGAAATTGAGCGAGGAGAACTGTCGGTAACAGGAGCTAAACGCAATTATGGGATACAAGGACAAAGTACAGTAGTTAATTGGCTACGGAAATATGGTACATTTGATTGGGAGAACCAAACACCATGCAATATGCCAAAGACAGCCGAACAACGGATAATGGAATTAGAGGCAAAAGTGCAGCTGCTTGAAAAGCAGAAGAAGCACTTAGAAAAGCAAGCCGAGCGAGCAGATCATAAGACTATTCTCTTTGATATGATGATAGAATTAGCGGAGAAGGAGTACAATATTCCAATAAGAAAAAACTCCTTACCCGAACAGTTGATCACGTCAAAAAAGAACAAGAGATGAGTATTACATACGCCTGTAACTTGTTCGGGTATAATCGGCAGGTATATTATAGATCAAAGTCACGAGTTAAACGCCATCAGAACAGAGCGAAGCAAGTGTTAGAAATGGTTACTCAAATAAGGTTAAAGATGCCACGAATAGGAGGCAAGAAGCTGTATCATATGCTCAAGGCTGACTTGAGACAGATAGGCGTAGGACGGGATAAGTTATTCGATATATTACGAGCTAACCACATGTTAATCAAACCAAAGCGGCAATACCACATAACGACCAACTCACATCACAGATTCCGCAAACACAAGAATTTAATAGAAGAAATACAGGTAAAGAAACCAGAGCAAATATGGGTCAGCGATATTACTTACATCGGAGACAGGACACATCCTCAGTACTTAGCCTTGATTACGGACAAGTATTCAAAAAAAATAGTTGGATATGACGTATCAGAAAGTTTATCAACAAAAGGCTCAATTAGAGCTTTAAAGATGGCGATTAAGAATAGGAAATATAAGTCTAACAAGCTTATACATCATTCGGATAGAGGACTCCAATACTGTAGTGATGCTTATCAAGAACTACTTGGTAAGCACAAAATTAAATGTAGCATGACCGAACAATATGATCCCTATCAAAATGCGGTAGCCGAAAGGATAAACGGCATACTGAAACAGGAGTTTATTCTTGGTATAAAAATTAAGGATATAGAACTAATGCGATGTTTAGTAAACCAAAGTATTGAAATATATAACAATGACAGGCCACACTTATCTTGCCATATGCATACACCAGAATATATGCATAATCAAGATAAGCTAAGCCCCAAAACATATAAAACGAAAAAACCATCTGTGGATTTAAATCCACAGATGGTTCATTAATAGTATTTTTAAACCCGTAACACTATTTTAGGACGGGACAATTCCATTTTTAGTTGCGCATTCGGCCCCAGATAAATGCTTCCCGTATTGTTTAATTGATTGTTTTGGTTTTCAATAATTAAATTGAGTGCTTTTAAAGATCCTGCGTTTTCTATAACTGTTGTATTGGGTTTAGGAATAAACTTGAAATTTCCCAAGGTCAATCCTCCATTAGAGGTTACATTAAACATAGGTCCATCAATAGTAGATGAAATATAAATCAGACCTCCATTATTTTGGAAAGTATAGTTATTGTCAATATCAATGGTTTGGGAAGACAATTCTATTGTATCTCCGATTAAAGAAGGATCAAAATTTATTACCAATCCATTTGGATTACAATCTATTACGTTTCTAAGTGAACCAAAACCTTCATCCAGATCAACATTCACCATAGTTGCACAAGCAATCTGACATCCTACACTTATATTCCATCCAGGTCTAGTCACAAATTCATCGCTTCGAAAATGCAATGTCAAACATCCTGAAGGGTCCGTAGATAAGAATGGTCCAGGAGTTGATGTTCCATAATATCCTCCTGCTGGAAATCCTGCCAAAGTAATTCCATTACCACTATCAAACAATGGAGCCTTTTTACTCGGTCCATCATGGATATAAAGAGCATCCCAAGCGTTTTCAACATTGAAGGAATTAAAACTTATCTCAATTAAGTTATTAGGAGAATCAGGGCAAATGACAGTAATATTGTTTTCTAAATTAGAATAATTATTTCCGCTTCCACCAGAATCATGAACAGTTGCATTGCAACTGGACAATATTTTGAAAGGTACTCGAGTAATCCACGAAGACTCACCATCAGCACCACAATTCGAACGTATATGGAAATAGTAATTATTCGAATACAATAATCCTGTGAATGTAGAATCCAATGCAGTCGTCATTGCACCACTTGCTGGTGGAGTTGTAGAAGTTGTTAAATCTATTTCATAGGATACCGGTGGACTGGTAGGACTTGACCATGAGAAACTTAAAGAACCTGCTCCAGCATTATCTAACATCACGTTATTAGGCTGAAAGCATAATGGAACTCCAGTATTTAAAGGAGTCTTCCATAGTCCTCTACCATAGGTAGCAGCATATAAATGATTGTCATGATAATTAATCTCTAATTCCGTAATCTCCACATTTGGTAGATTGTCAATATAAGGCTCCCAAGAACTTAAGACATCGTCATAATAATATACACCTATATCCAGCCCGACGTAAATACCGTTTTGTGTCCCTTTTGGGTAGGCAATGGTATTGGCAGGAATATTAGGCAAACTTCCACTAATATTCGTCCATGTTCCTCCACCATCAGCTGACACATACACTTTTTGACCAGCTGCATAATTGGACATCACCGCCCATAAGCTATCTGGATTATTGGGATGAACAATCATAGTACTTACTGATGTCCCAGGAGTAGTTCGGGCTTCCCATGTAGTACCACCATTTGTAGTTCGCCACATAGAGTTCCAATACCCAGCGTAAATATAATCCGGATTCGATTCTGATATTCTAATATATCGTAAATCTGTTCCTCCTGTCAAATTGTTAGAGATTTTAGTCCACGAAGAACCTTTATCAAAAGAACGATATACATCTTCATAACCAGCCACAATTGTATCAGGTCGAACCTGATCAATTTCATATGGAGTCACCCATGCACCTGAAGGATTTCCTGGCATATTATTTTGAATATCATTCCAAGATCCGCCCCCATCGGTACTTCTTCTAATCTCACCGTAGTATAATTCGCCATACAACACATTGCTATTGGATGGGTCAATGGCACTTTCCATTCCATCACCACCAATATGATCAGACCAGACTCCAGCTCCGTTTTTCAATTTTGAGCCATTATCTTGGAGACCACACATGGTGGCTGAGTTTTGTTGAGCTACACCAATTCTATACAATTGACTAATGACCATCCCATTAGCTAGATCTGTCCAAGAATCTCCGCCATTAGTCGTTTTATATATTCCACCATCATTACCTTCCCATAACGTTGTACCTTGGAATTCTAAAGCATGCTTATCCGCATGAACAGATGGCAGCCCTCCAGCACCATACCAATGACTCTTTATCGTCCATGAAGTTCCTCCATTGGTGGACTTCCAATTATTTACTCCACCAACATAGATTTCATTCGCATTTGTAGGATGCATAGCAAAAGCTAAATCATACCACCCTTGTCCTCCAGAACTACTTCCATTAGATTCATACCCCAATATATTAGGTGAGGTTGATCTTGTTGAAAAAGAATTTCCAGAATCTGTAGATCTTATTAATGCATTAAATCCACTAGAACCATTGCTTCCACCACTAGTACCTGAGCTCAAAACATAGAGGTAACTCGTATTAGCAGGTGAAGTCGCCAAAGCCAACCGATTCGAATTTGAAACGGTATGAATGTTACTCCATGTATCACCATTGTTGGTACTTCTATAAATCGAAGACGAAGTAGAAGCATAAAAATGATTTGAAGAAGTACCATAATTAGGTTCGATGTCGTAAAAATTGCCAGATTGTTCCTGGGTCCATGAAACACCTGCATTAGTTGTTCGATAAATTCCAACATTCGAGGCGATCATCAATGTGTTATTGTCATTAGGATCTACAATTAATCTTCTAATTACTCTTAAAGATGAAGTGCTCCAATTTAAACCTGTTGTGTTAAACGTAAGTCCACCATCAGTGGATTTCAAAACACCAATTGAATAATTATCCGCACCATCACCATCACCTGTTGCTATTTATACAATATCTGGTTTGTTCTCATCGACTACTATTCCTGAAACACCTAATGTACCTAAGCCATCAGTATGAGTTACCCAATTGTTTCCTCCATCAGTAGATTGCCATAATCCACCACCTGCGGCTCCAGCATATATAATATTAGTATTGTTAGGGTGAAAACCAATACAATTGATTCTTCCTATTCCAGCATATCCTCCTGTCGAAGAATTTGGTCCTTCACTTGTCCAGTTGGCTGTTAATGATCGACTATTTGAACCATGAACACGCATATAATCTATATATGCCTGTCTATTATGATTGCTTGGAGGAAATGAACCGTCTGGCATTAGTGTACTTTCCCAATACCATTCCCAACGTTTAAAAGGTTTGTAACCTTGGCTTCTAACTACATCTTTGTCAGCCCAGTGGGATTCAAAAGACTCTTTAATTTCCTTAAATGTTGAAGGATTGTTTGTCGTAAATCTTTCAGTCCATTCTTGCCCCGAACTAGAAAAAGATAACATTACAAACACAACGAATAAACAAAAATGTCTAATCTTCATTCTAAATCAAAATTTTAAATTATAACATGTAATACTTCTATTACTCTACCCATTTTCCAAAATAAAATGCACTAAGTGTAATTATAACACCATAAAGTTTTGCAATTATACAACACAAACGATAATTGTCGACAATTCCCTAGCAGAAATTAATGAACTAAACACCATTTTCATCAATTTATGTAACAAATTACACATAATTGAAAATTTTTATATACCCAACATTGACTATCAATAATTTATTCACTAAACTGCGATTGACTCTTTATTTCTCCATGTAAACATTATAAAGTGATTAATGAATTCTTTCAAATCACTCACTAAATTGTGCATCACTAATTAAAAAATTCAAAATAATTATAATGTTTCAAATTTTAGATTTATCTTTGCACTCCAATTTCGATCCTTTGTAATGAGGAAAGAATAAATATTCAATAAATAAAACTATAAAAGTACAACAATAATGAAGACAGGAATTCACCCAGATAATTACAGGTTAGTTGTATTTAAGGATATTTCCAATGACGAAGCAATATTGACAAAATCTTGCGCTGCTACTAGAGATACTATAGTTTGGGAAGACGGAAAAGAATACCCATTGGTAAAGATGGAAATTTCTGCATTTTCACATCCTTATTATACAGGTAAGATGAAGTTTGTTGATACCGCTGGTAGAATTGACAAATTTAATAAGAAGTTTGCCAAATTTGCCAAAAAGTAAATTAGGCATTACTAGAAAATATAAACAGAGTCCTCAAAATCATTTTGAGGACTTTTTTTTATTGTAATCATGAAAATTGAACTTAGTGAAGAATTTAATTTTATTTGATGATGACGAAAACTGGAAAGGATTACTTCCATTAACTTATACACGACCGATCTCTGATCTAAGAGTCGGTATCCTGACTATTAAAGATAAATGGGAACTCACCTTAAACACTTCAGCAAGCTTTATAAGTCAAGATCATTTGGAGGCCAAATTCCCGCTTCAACTAACGGATGATAACGTATTGGTTAATAGTAGTTACCTTCCAACAAAACCATTGGTTTTACTCATTGAAGATTTAAAAAAGAATGAAGCTATCCTTAATGGTGACGAATTGGTGTGTGCAAGACTAGACAACTACCAATTTGATAAGTTGATTAAAGAAAATGAAATAGACGAAATAGAAGGTTATGACATTTCTAATCAAGAAGAAATAATCAAAAAAATAGCTCGGCCTCATCACATTTTTGAGAACAATGGCCATCAAATTAGTGATGATTTCAAACTTCTTACTTCAGATAGACAAAGTCAGGAACTTCACAATACTAATACTGCATTTGGTGATCATCCTATCTTTATCGAAGAAGGAGCTGATATTAAGTGCGCTATCCTTAACTCAACGGATGGACCGATATATATAGGAAAAAATGTCACCATAATGGAAGGAGCTATCGTTAGAGGACCATTTGCATTATGTGATAATGCCGTGGTTAAAATGGGGGCAAAAATTTACAAAGACACAACTATTGGTCCATATTCCAAAGTAGGTGGAGAAATCAGTAATGTCGTATTCTGGGGATACTCTAACAAAGGTCATGACGGGTACCTAGGCAACAGTGTCATTGGTCAATGGTGTAATATTGGTGCTGGAACAGAGTCTTCCAATCTTAAAAACAACTATGATCAAGTTAAGGTATGGTCTTATATGTCAGAAAGATTTGAACGAACGGGCAAAACCTTCCATGGACTCATATTAGGAGATCACAGCAAAATTGGGATTAATTGTATGCTTAATACAGGAACTGTCATTGGTGTCAATTGCAACATCTATGGTTCAGGATTCCCAAGAAATTTCATTCCTTCATTTTCTTGGGGCGGACATAGCGGTTTTATTACTTACGACTTTGAAAAATCGCTTAAAACAGCAGTAAGGGTTATGAAAAGAAGAAACAAGGAGTTGGATGATCAAGATATTGACGTATTAAAGTATATTTATTCTACAAGTTCTAAATTCAGAACCTGGGAATAAAACTTTAATCTTTTTTAATGAAGCAACCACGATGGAAAAAGTGGCTAAGTTACCTTACTGATGTACACATCGAAAGTTCTGGTTCCGACTATAATCCAGAGTTACATGTCTTATTATCCAAAGGTAGATATCAGTTGTGTACCAATGAAGCCATTTATTCATTTGGAGATAAGTATGACAATTTTGGTAGCGTTTTTAATCAAATTGATTTACCATCTGACCATCATCCCGTCGATGTACTTATTCTTGGATTTGGATTGGGAAGTATTCCTATTCTATTAGAGCATATTCATCAAAAGAAATACCAATATATCGGTGTAGAAATAGATGAGGA
Source organism: Saprospiraceae bacterium (assembly GCA_965230345.1). GTDB lineage: Bacteria > Bacteroidota > Bacteroidia > Chitinophagales > Saprospiraceae > JADKBO01. The sequence continues at coordinate 3,027,203 of CBDDKR010000002.1, read as the reverse complement.
AATAATTTATCTGGCATCGAAGTATGTTTTGGATGAATTAGAATCCGACATACAGTTAATTCAAGCAGACGCTAATTTATTTGTTCAAATCAACGAATCAAAATATGACATTATAGCCATGGATGTTTTCGATTCAGATAAAATACCTCAGATTTTTCAGGAAGAAGAGTTTCTTCTTAATGTTTCAGCCAGTTTAAGTGAACAAGGCCTATTAATATACAATCGTTTGTATCAAACCGATGAAGATAAAAAAGAAGCAGATTCATACTTTAACGCCGTATTCAACAAGGTTTTCCCAAATGCTCGAAAAATCTTAAATGATGGAAATTTAATGTTATTGAATAAATAAAGGAGTTACTTCAGAAGCAACTCCTTTATTAAAATCAATTTTTTTCTTTGTCTTTATCAGTTAAGCTCTCCCTTTAATAGCTTTCATATATTTTGTTAATTCTTCCTTTACTTTAGGTGCAAGTAATACCAATCCTACCATATTCGGAACCATCATTGCAAATATCATTGCATCAGAAAATCCAATCACTGATCCTAGACTTGCTGCAGCACCAACAATCACAAATAAGCAGAAAATAATCTTATATGTATACTCTACTCCTTTACTACGACCAAAAAGATAAGACCATGCTTGAAATCCATAGTATGACCAAGAAATCATCGTGCTAAACGCAAATAAAACAACAGCTAAGGTTAATACATAAGGGAACCAAGAGATAACCGACTCAAAAGCTCCAGAAGTCAGTAAAATAGCTTGGGCGTCATTTAGACTCGCATTTTCGGCACTTACATTTCCAGTAATAATAAGTACTAATGCAGTCATTGTACATACCAATACCGTATCAATAAAAGGCTCTAATAATGCAACCATTCCTTCAGATGCGGGATGCTTCGTTTTAACAGCTGAGTGAGCAATAGCTGCCGACCCAATTCCTGCTTCATTCGAAAATGCGGCTCTTCTGAATCCTTGAACAAGAACACCAATCATTCCTCCTGCAATACCAACTGGACTAAATGCTCCATTAATAATCTGTACAAATGCATCTGGAATCATATCAAATTTCATTATTAATACGAAAAGTGATGCTAAGACGTAAACCCCTACCATAAAAGGAACAATCTTATCTGTTACTTTAGCAATACTTTTGATTCCTCCAATGATTACAATACCAACCAATACTGCCATGATTAATCCAAATATCCAACCATTTCCATGCCAGATAGACTCTGTTCCTCCAGTAATATTTTCAACCAATTGGAATGCTTGATTTACTTGAAACATATTTCCGCCACCAAAAGATCCTCCAATACAAAAAATAGCAAATAGTATCGCAAGTACTTTTCCTAAACCTTCTTTATTATCAAGCTTTAGTCCTTTACTCAAATAGTACATAGGACCACCATATACGGTACCATCTGCAGCAATATCACGGTACTTAACACCTAGTGTACACTCGACAAATTTGGATGCCATTCCCAACAATCCTGCAACAATCATCCAAAATGTAGCTCCAGCACCACCAATCGAAACTGCGATTGCTACACCTGCAATATTACCAAGACCAACTGTTGCCGATAGTGCTGCTGTTAACGCTTGAAAATGCGACACCTCACCTTCATGTCCTTCAACTGCAATAGTCTCTATGGCATCACCTCCGGGAGTCGAATCACCAGCAGCAACCATTGATTCGTGATGATCGATATCATCATACTTGCCCCTTACAATATTTATTGAGGTCCAAAAACCCTTAAAATTTATGAAGTTGAAGTAAAAAGTAAAGTATAACGCCCCTAATATCAATGGAAACAATACCCAGAAAACCTTAATATCATCTCCAAAAGGTATTTGATAAAATATTATATTCACAAACCACCCAGTGGCACTTCCAAAATACTGATCAATCTTTTGATCAATCCCTTCAGACTGTTGTCCAAACATTTGGAAAGTAGATCCCAAAATCATTAATGAAAGTAAAAAGACTCTATTGTATAGGTATTTCATAATATGATTATATATGTTAAGTTGTTTTCGTTATTATAGATCGCATTAAATCTCATTTTGTAACTGATTGACTGATCATTGAGATTTATATCGAAATGTGAAAGTAAAGAAATAATTAATTTTATTAAAATCTATACCGATCCATGATTTCTAGCTTAAACCTTTACACTTGCAAAATTTTATAAATTATACATTACATTTTTTTCTAATATCAACAAATGATTCGACTCTATATCAAGCTCTTTCAATAAAGTTGATCAACTATATTATTTGTAAATCATGTAACGATTACAACACTAGTGATATCACAAATAAATTATATTTGCGCCATGAATAGTAATACACACGACAACGTCAAACCTTACGACCCTGGAGATTCAAAAAAATCACAGGTCACTTCTATGTTTGACAAGATAGCTCCATTTTATGACTACCTCAACAGATTCCTTTCCTTAGGCATAGATGTTTGGTGGAGAAAAAGAGCAATTAGTACCTTAAAGAAGGTAGAAAATCAAACCATTTTAGATATTGCTACGGGAACAGCGGATCTTGCCATAGAAGCTCACAAACAATTAAAGCCTAAATCTATCGTAGGATTAGACATTTCTGAAAAAATGTTGGAAATAGGTCGAAAAAAGGTTCTTAAAAAGAATTTAAACGACCGAATCGAACTAATTAGCGGAGATAGTGAAAATCTCCCTTTTTCTAATGATCAATTTCATACTATTACAGCTGCTTTCGGTGTTCGAAATTTTGAAAACCTTGAAAAGGGACTAGGTGAAATGTACAGAGTTATGCAGCCAAATGGTGAGCTTATGATTCTTGAATTTTCAAGACCTACTACATTTCCAATAAAAAACATCTTTAATATATACTTTAAATATTTATTACCCGTTATAGGTAAAATTAAATCAAAAGATCCTAAGGCATATAAATACCTCTACGAATCGGTTCAGGCTTTTCCTGATTATGACAATTTTGCACAAATTTTAAAAAAAATAGGCTTTTCTAATATTCAGTATAAGCCATTGAGTTTTGGTATATGTACAATATATTCAGCAAAAAAATAATTCTTTTAGTTTTAAGTACATTTATTGTACAATTATCATGGGCACAAAGTGGAGCACGTGACAATTACAACTTCTTAGATTTCCAACGAAAATCTTATTATTTCGGTATGTCATTCGGAACCAATTATTCTGGATATAGACTTGGTCAATCTAAGTTTTTTATTGGCAATGATAGTATTCAAATTGCAGAAGGAAAAGCTCGAGGAGGTTTTAATCTAAACATGATTACGAATTTAAAAATGGGGCAATATTTTGACCTTAGGTTTACACCAGGATTTGCCTTTCAGTATAGATCATTCCTTTTCAATAACAAACAAGAAAAAAGGGTTGAATCTGTAAATTTTGAAATGCCATTTTATGTGCGCTATAAATCAAAACCATACAAGGATAAAAGAGTTTTTCTAATTGGTGGGCTTAAATATTCCTATGATGTTGCCAGTAATTCCAATGCTCGAAAAGCTGAAACATTGATTAGATTATCTCCTCATGATTTCCAATGGGAAGCTGGTATTGGAATGCAGTTCTTTTATCCCTATTTCATATTTTCTCCTGAAATCAAATTTTCTAGAGGCTTAGGAAATACCTTGATTTATAATGGAAGATTAAATGAATCCAAGGTCCTTGAAAGCGTGGTAACTGAGGTATTCACCATCACGCTCAATTTTGAAGGATAAATACGATAATTCCTACTATTCAGACACTTCTGGATTTATCATTTTAATGTTTCTAACAATGTATTCCAATTGTTGAATCAAATCTCTTTTATTCTTCGAAGGAGAAGGGGCATAAACAAAAGCATCAATGAATATGATTTCATTGGTAGATTGATTTAGCAATGTAAAACATATGAATGGACCACCAATGAAATCGTCCGTCAATTCCCAAATACCACGAAATTCTTTTCCGTACACATTTTCAATATCAGCATCATATTCATAAACAGGAAGATCATTGTGATTTGTCCGCATGTAAGAAGCATCGCTCGATCCACTAATAAACGCTTTTCCATATTCATTTCTCCACTTAATAATGTTGTCCATTGAAAACTGATCCTCTGACTGGTATGGGAATTTTCTCAATACAATTGTCTGTGAAAACTCACTTTCATCTCGTTTCAAGATAACAAAGTTTTCATCCAATTGGAGTTTACTCTTATAATCACTAGGAATCTTCATATCTACATTAAAGTAGGATTGAAGCTGCTTCTTCAATCCCATATCCTCATGATGCAAATTGAAAACATTTGATGATAATTGTTTTTCGTCGTGTTTCTTAATTCTTTGGGCAATTGCAGGAAAACTCTTTTGTATTGAATGAATTAATTCTGTTTTTCCTGCACCAAAAACGTAGGCAAAAAGTTGCTCTCGCGCCCATTTATCCTTACCAGCTGTTGTAATAAAGGATGTATCTTGGATTGCTTTATTAAACTTCTCTTCACCAAAATCCCTTCGCAATATCTTAGTCGATGAGCTTTCTTTATCGGACAAATCTGCCAACAAGACGTATGTCCGTAGTTCTCTTCGCAATGGTTCAGCCTCAAGTTGTAAAGGTGTAAAATGCCTCAAATCAAACAAGGGCTCTGGTGATGGCATAATAGGATATGCTGATTCGTATAAAAATCGAAATGCCTCCCCTACTTCTCCGTCCCAAACATCTTCATCAGCAATTACGACTACATCATTTAATCTCCCTAAAGCTACAGGCTTCGGAGCCAATTTAGAAGTTATTTCATCGTTACACGAAGAAAAGAGGACTAAGAGTACAAATAAAAAATTTAGCTTCATAATTCCGAAAGTATATATTCTTAAGATGCACAGTTCACACAATTGGGTGTATACTTTCTGTAAAACATTTCTTAAAATGACATTTCTATAACTGCCTTTCCAACTTTACCACCTAATTGAGGGCTTATTTTCTCTAATTTTACTGAACCTGATTCTATATTCTTAAATCGTGTTTGCAGTTCATTGATAATATTTAAAACAACCGTTTCAAGCAATCGTTGGGTATTGGACATTACGCTTTTACATATTTGATGTAAATGTTCGTAATTCACGGTATCCTCAATATTGTCATCTAAACTATCAAATGACTTCAAAGATACCGTAATATCAACGATAAATTTGTTTCCCGCTCTTTGCTCTTCATCATAAAAGCCATGAAATGCAAAGAATTCAGCACCCTTTATTGAAACGGTTGTTTTCATAAAATTTTCTTTAGTATAGTCAATGCTAAAATTTCGTTAATCGTATGTCTTGCGTTGTGCATCCATAATGTACTTAGACATCCTTATGACTTGCTGTGTATAACCATACTCATTGTCATACCATACATACAATACGACAGATTTGTTATCCGAAGCTATCTTAGTGGCAGGACTATCAAATACACTGCAACAAGAGTTTCCAATAATATCATTAGAAACCAACTCTTTCTCAAAAGAGAACTTAATCTGATTTCTCAAATCACCTTCAAGAGCAGCTTTCTTTAAAATACTATTAACTTCCTCTAGGTTGGTCTCTTTGCCCAATGATAAATTCATAATAGCTAAAGAACCATTTGGAGTTGGTACTCGAACAGCACTTCCTGTTAATTTACCATCTAAATGAGGCATTACCTTAGAGACAGCCTTTGCAGCTCCTGTCTCTGTAATTACCATATTTATTGCGGCTGATCTACCTCTTCTATGCTTTTTATGCATGTTATCTAATAGGTTTTGATCATTCGTATACGCATGAATGGTTTCTATGTGCCCCGTTTCAACACCCAATACATCGTCAACAACTTTTAAAACAGGGACAATAGCATTTGTTGTACAAGATGCAGCCGACCAAACACTGGTTGAATTTGGTTCAAAATCCTTATGATTTACACCATAAACAATATTGGGAACACCTTTACCAGGTGCAGTCAACAATACCTTTTCTACCCCATTTGATTGTGTGTGTAATGCAAGTGAATCTTGATCTCTCCAAACCCCTGTATTATCAATCACCAAGGCGTTATTAATACCATACTGAGTGTAATCAATTGTTGATGGGTCTGAAGAAGCAACCATATGGACTTCTTCTCCATTAATAATCAATTTTTTCCCTTCGGCATCAACATTTATAACACCTTTGAAAGGGCCATGCACAGAATCCATTCTAAGTAAATCTGCTCTTTTCACCAACATTGCAGGATCATTATTTCTTGTCACAATGGCTCTCAATCTTAATTGATTGCCCATTCCTGTCATATTAATGATGGATCTAGCACATAATCTTCCAATCCTACCAAATCCGTATAAAACCACATCTACCGGAGCAGATGACGCATTTTGATCAGCTATTAGGTCATGCAATTCTTCCACAAGAAAGGTCTTCAAATTATCGTAATTACCCTTTCTAGCCATCCATTCGTTATTAAGTTTACCCAAATCAATTTTGGATGCACCTAAATCTAATTCCATTAAAGTCTTTGCTATCTCATTTGATGTTTCAACATCAATTGGTGCCCCAACGATTTGTCTTGCGTACTCGTGTAGACTTAGGACTTCAGAAATACTTACTTCATTTAAATCGTTTCGAAACAAGACCAGTTCTACTCCTTTCTTAAAAAGTAATTCTCCAATGTAAAAATTCAATGAAGTTGCTGCTCTCTTTTTATTAATCCAAGATGAAGAGTTATTTATCATTTTATTAGATTGATTTTGTAATAATTCAAGAAAATGCAAAATTAACTTAATGCTAGGGAATTAAAATTTTTTTATACAAAAAGATTCATCGAAGTATCGTCCCATTCCAATAATATTATAAATCCAACTGTGTTTCTTTCAATAATCCACTGCGCTATACGGTATTGAAGTCTTAAATATTTCCAAAACTTGTTTGTGATGTACAAGTTTTTCAAAATGAATTTTATTTTTGTCATCTTATAAAAGAAGAATTGCAGAACTAACCAAATCTCTAAAGTGTCAAATACGAATAAAAAGATATACAATCGCAAAAAATTGCCTTACGATATTTTATTGTCTGTAATTTTGGCTGGGGTAATCATTATAGGATACAACAAATTAGAGAAAGTCGCTCTGGCTCATCATTATGTTCCATTATCAATTGAAAAAGAAACTCCAGAATATCAATTTGGTTTTGATATTACACAAAACAAAGTTGAGTCTGGTATTATAAAAGAAGGTGACGTAGTTGGAAATATACTTTATGACTATGGTGTCAAGCACAAAACCATAGCTAAACTTGCCGAGAAAGCAAGAAATGTTTATAGTTTGAGAGGTATTCGATCGAATCGAAATTTTCATATCGTACGAGAGACAGAATGTGGTCCAGCTATAGCATTTGTCTACGAACCAGGCCCTTTATCATATGTTGTTTATGATTTAACTGGGGAAACAAATGTGTCAGTCCATGAAAGAAAGTATGTTACATGTACAGACATTGCTAGTGGTACTATCGAATCCAGTTTATGGAATGCACTTGTAGGACAAGGTATAAATCCTGCGGTAATCGACCTTATGGAGGAAGCGTTGGCTTCTTCTGTAGATTTTTATCACACTCAAAAAGGCGATGAATTTAAATTAGTATATGAACGAAAGTTTATAGGAGATAAAGAAGTCGGTTTGGGCAAACTACTTGGAGCATATTATAAAAATGACCTGGGTCCTCAATATGCCGTTTATTACGAAAATGGGAAGTATGAAGGATACTATGATTACGAAGGAAGACCTGCAAGGAGTTCTTTCTTAAGATCTCCAGTTAAATTCTCAAGGATTTCCTCCAGCTATAATCTGAGAAGATTTCACCCCATAAAGAAAAGGAGAATTCCTCATTACGGTACAGATTATGCTGCTCCCTATGGAACGCCTATACGAGCTGTAGCGGATGGTGTAATTGAAAAAGCCAGTAGAACCAAAAACAATGGTAAGTATATCAAAATCAGACACGATAAAGTATATCAAACACAGTATTTGCATATGCAAGGTTTTGCAAAAGGAATGCGTGTTGGTAAAAAGGTAAAACAAGGTGAGACCATAGGATATGTTGGCTCAACTGGACTAGCTACGGGCCCACACGTTTGTTTTAGATTTTGGAAAAATGGAAGACAAATAAATCACCGAAAAGAAGTTTTCAAACCAGCAGATCCCCTACCTGAGAAAGAACTTCCTAGATTTTACGACAAAAGAGACTTGATCAAAGAACAATTGGATCATATTATTCTTCGATCGACTTCTACTGATCATTTTGCTAAAAAGGCTTAATATTTGGTTAAGATCTGCTGCATTTGCAAAAAAGAAGAAACTTTTAAGATCAATTGATTGTTAGAAGAGCATTGAACATAATTTTTTACAACATAAAATAACAAAAATGGCATTTGAATTTACCGACAATAATTTTGATGAAACAACAGCATCTGGTGTATCATTAGTTGATTTTTGGGCTGAATGGTGTGGTCCATGTAGACTAATAAGTCCAATAGTAGATGAACTTTCTAAAGATTTTGAAGGAAAAGCTACAGTAGGAAAAGTAAATGTAGATTCTAATCCAAATGTATCTATGAAGTTTGGAGTAAGATCCATCCCAACCATCTTAATATTAAAAGACGGTGAAGTCGTAGATAAGCATGTTGGAACAACAACAAAAGCTGCACTAGAAGAAAAAATTAATGCTGCGTTGGCATCTTAATATAAGAGACTTTGATTAAACTTTAAAGACCGTTATTCCTATAGCGGTCTTTTTTTATGCAGAAATTGTAGCGATTTGTTATTTAGATCAACACTTTTCAACCCCATGGGTCCAAGCAAGTAGTATTACAACGCTTCATGACCTCAAATTCAACCTGAGTATATTGGTTTGAGCACGATCCAAAGATCAAATCAATACGTCAGGGTCAAACGAGTATGGAAGTAAATCTTTAATAGAATTAAAACTTACTATTTGATGACTTTCATTTACCAATAATATTTTGATTGGTGCTTGATTTCTAAATTCATATTCACTAATGACCTGCCGACAGGCTCCACAGGGCATTGCATGCTCTTTTAATATTTTTTCTGGGTGTTTTGCTGTAATTGCAATACATTTTATGTTTTGATCGTCCCAATACATGGAAAGGTTATATAAGGCTGTTCGTTCAGCACACATACAAAGAGGATATGATGCATTCTCTTGATTTGCACCTTGAAAGATTCCTCCATCCGATAATAAAACTGCAGCACCGACTCTGAATTTCGAATAAGGTGCATAGGCCAATTTTAGGCTTTCAATCGACGATAAAACACATCTTTGTTCTTCTAAACTTAATTCATTTAATTCCTTCAAAATTTTATACTTTTTTGAATTAGCAACTTAGGTAATCGTTTTTCGTACAAATATTGATCCAAAATCAGATTGAAGTAGATTGATAAATTGAAGAAGATAGATTTCCATTGCACTTCACGAAATTCTCTTCTTCGTTCAATTTATCAACCATTCCCTATCTTTGCTCCACAAGATTTTTATATTTCTTTTAGAATTGAGCATAAAATTTAAGTCTTTTAGAGAAGAGAAATGGTTTCGAACACGAATAATAATGGTAAGCTAGATTTGATCATAATAGGTGCTGGTCCAACTGGGATAAATACAGCAATTGAGGCCAAAACTCAAGGACTAAACTACCTTGTACTGGAAAAAGGTGTATTGGTCAATTCCATTTACAACTTCCCAGATAATATGACCTTCTTTTCGACTTCTACTAAGATTGAGATTGGCAACATTCCATTTATTTCACACTTAGACAAACCTACTAGAAGAGAAGCTTTAGAATACTATAGAAGAGTAGCTCACCATTTCGACTTGTGTATTTCATATGGTCGAGAGGTTTTGAGTTTAGATGTTCAAAAAGATGAGATTCTTGTGTCTACTACAGATGGCAATGTTTACCATACAAAAAATGTAATTATAGCAACTGGCTACTTCGATACTCCAAGACGATTGGATGTAGAAGGTGAACACCTTGACAAAGTTTCTCACTACTATGATGATGCACACCGTTACATCGATCAAAACATCATTGTTGTGGGAGGAGCAAATAGTGCCTGTGACGTCGCATTAGAAACATGGCAAAAGGGAGCCAAAGTAACTATGGTTGTTAGAGAAAAAGAACTTTACCAAAAGGTCAAGTATTGGATATTACCCAATATTGAAAATCGAATTAAAGAAGGGAGTATTAAGGCTTACTTTAGTTCAAATATCGAAAAAATCACTTCCAAAAAAGTAACTATTTCAACTCCTGAAGGTCTAATTGATATAGACAATGATTTTGTTTTAGCAATGACGGGATATAGTCCAAACTATAATTGGTTTGAAAAGATTGGCATACAACTAAATCACAGTTCACCATATAAAGAACCTCGGTTCAACAAAGACACCTTTGAATCAAATCTTTCAAATGTGTATATTGCAGGTGTAATTCAAAGTGGATTGGCTACTTCAAAATTATTTATAGAAAATACAAGAACACACGGTAAAATAATAATTTCAGACATCATTAATAAATCCAAGAATAAAAATTGAATAGAATGAATGCAAACGGAAATTCAATAAACTTAATCTCTAAAATCGCAATTGTTTTAATATTATCCATCAGTTCGATATCATCCATTAAATCGCAAGATGTTAATTTTGGAATCGGGCCTACAATTGCATTTGATGGTCCTGTCTTTGGGGCTCAAGCAAAATTAGCCTATGGATTTACGGAACGATTTAGACCTCAATTTACCTACTCCTATTATATCAAGGAAAATGTAAATTATTCCATGGATTTTGATGCAAAGTACAGACTATTCTCAGTAGAAGAGTATCATTTCTACCCTCTTGGTGGAATCAATTTAAGTAGAATTGACGGTGATTCTCGAATTTCACTTAACCTTGGTTTATTTCTTGAAATCGACAGGGAATGGGTCAATTTATATGTAGAACCAAAAATGGTTGTGGATGATTTCTCATACTTCGTACTAAGTGGTGGCCTATTTTTCTAGTTGATTCTGTAATCTATCCACCCGATACAACTTGCATTAATTGGGCACAAATAATTGCCCCATAGGTTCCAAGTGCGTAACCAAGAACTGCCATAAGAACTCCAACTGGTGCCAATGCTACATCAAAAGCAGATGCCACAACAGGAGCCGATGCAGCCCCTCCTACATTTGCTTGAGAACCAACTGCCACAAAGAAAAACGGAGCTTTTATCAAATAAGCAACGATTAAAAGTATAATCACATGAACCAACATCCAAGTTATCCCAATAGCAAACAATTCTAAGTTTTGAAAGACTTCTTTCAAATTCATTTTCATACCAATAGTTGCTACCAAAACATAAATAAAGACTGAGCCCCACTTACTGGCACCAAAACCTTCCAATCTTTTCGCTTTCGTAAATGATAGTCCAACTCCAATTGTGGTGGCAAATACTACTAACCAGAAAAATCCTGACATTAAAGAATTCAAATTATTGGCTACCAAAACATCTTTAAATCCAAGCATCATTGGCTGCACAAAATCCGAAAGTGCGTGTGCTAATGCTACACCTCCGAATGCTACACCAAGAAGAATAAAAAGTTGGGTTGTAGAAGGATTAACTTCCACTCCCGCTCTATAAGAAGCCACTTTTTCTTTTAATCTCGATATTGCGCTATTATCAGCTTTGAGTTTCTTGTCAATTTTATCAGCATGATTGGCTCCTGCTAATAAGAATCCCATCCAAATGTTAGCACATACCACATCGACTACAATCATAGTTCCAAATAGATCATCTGCGACTTCATAAATCTCCTTCATTGCAGCTTGATTCGCACCTCCACCTATCCAAGATCCAGCAATAGTTGCCAAACCTCTCCAAAGCTCACCACCTGTGGCGCCAACTACATCAGGGAATAGATAACCTGTAAGGATCAATGCTATAGGCCCACCAATAACAATACCTAATGTCGCTGCAAAAAACATGATTAAGGCACGAGGTCCCAAGTTAAGTACACCTTTCAAATCAATACTTAAACATAACAATATAAGACTAGCTGGCAATAAATATCGAGATGCTACGAAGTAAAGCTGAGAATGCCCTTCGAACTTTTTCGTTCCATCAATGCCATTTTGATCAATAAAATTTTGGATTTCATTATATGACATCTGCTGTGAAGAAATGTCAAATCCTAAAGAAGCAAGATATCCATGAATTCCAGAATCAAAATAATGAGGAGCTATCCACCCCAAGGGCCAATTCAATAAGGCAGGAATAAAATAACAAAGCAATAAGGCAGGAAAAAAAGTATAGAACTTCTTCCAACCTGCGCTTTTGAGTTGAGATGTATAAAACACCAAGGCCAATACGGCAAACAATAACCCTAGAGCAACTGCATCATTAACAAACAATGGTTCCGAAGCGGATAGTAACATATAGTAATAATTTTGCCCCAAGATATAAAAAACAATACATTATATATATTTAATATATCCAGATTTAAAATCGTACTAATCTACTCCTTGGCATCAAGTTTATGTTTTATAGATTAAGTATCTTTTGGAGATTTAAACACAACAAAGGGGATATGAGACATTATGTTCAAATTGGCCGTTACACTTTCGAATAGAAGTCTATCCAATATAGATTTTTTCTTATGCGGCACCGCTAACAAATCAATTTGGTTTTCTTCACAATATGATATTATTCCTTCTTCCACTGAGTCATATCTTTTTTGGACAAATTTATATTTATGTTCAGGCATCATACGATCAATACGATGAATAAAGTCACTAGCGAAATCATACTTTATTTCATTTCGTAGGATATGAAGAATATGAATCTCCGCATTAAACTTCCCACCAAAATCAATTAATTCGCCTAAAATACCTTCTGCTGTCTCAGTTTCATCACAAGCCAAAACGATCTTATTGATTCCTTTATACTTTGCCCCATTAGGAACAATCAATACTGGACATTCTGATGCATTCATAACATCCAAAGAAACAGATCCAAGTGCCTTTTTAGTAAGTCCACCTTGTCCAGTAGCTCCCATAATAATCATCTGTCTATTTTCATCAGAGCAAGAATCCAAAATGATTTCGTTGGCAAAACCTTGCTCAACAACACCTTCAACAAATGCAGATTTAACAATGTCACTTGTCCAGTCCGTGTTTACACTATTGACCAGTTTATCAAGAGACGTTTGTCTTATCTGAATGATTTCTTCAGGATCTTTTAATCCTTCATCTAAATCTTTAGAAGAAGGATGGTACACATGTATGACACTGACCATTGCACCTAAATCTGTAGCTAATCGATGACCAAAGTAAAAGGCGTTTATTGATACGTCCGAAAAATCAACAGGAAGTAAATAAATCGGCATTGACCCATAGTTATAGGTTTTTAAAACCTGTTGAATTATCCTTCGAAACGAATGATTAAAAGCATCTTCATCATGTAGATACAAGATTTCTCCGTTATCAACTTGAACGGCAGGAACTGATTTTACGTGATCTTTAATGAAGTTTTTCACATCATTAATTTCATGGATCTCGAAGCCAACTCCAGCTGCACTTAATACTTCTTTTATTTTATGCACCAAGAATTGATAACTAGAAGTTCCAGTTCCAAAAACCCTTATTTGAGATTTTGTTGAATCAATATTTTGCAAATGCCTGTGCATTTTCGGCTAAGTGTTTTATGATATCATATGTTGTTATTATTCCTACCAATTCCTTTTCAGCAACCACAGGTATAGCATGGAAAATATTTTCTTTAAATACCTCTAGTGCAACATTAATTCTATCTGAAGGATCCATCGTTGCTATTCCCGTTGTCATAATGTATGTAACCTGATAATTATTCATTCTTATTTCTTCCTTTTGCTCATCCACTTCATTATCAAGGAAACCTCTTCTAAAAAACAAATAATCTGATTTGGAGACTATTCCTACCAACTCTCCATCGTCTACAATCGGGATGTGATGAATCTTATGATCTCCAAACAACTTGCCCACCTCGGCAATACTTGAGTTTGAGGATAAAGTATAAAGGTTTGTAGACATTATTTCTGTAACAGGGCTCAATAAGTTCATATTTTTCAATTTAATTAGGTGCAATTTATCTAAGTTGCTTATTTACCCCTATGACAGTCATCATATCCATTGATGATTTTCATCAAAACATCAGTGATCAAAATGCTGTTTTTAGCTTTTGAATACGATAAACTAAGAGTATCTTTACCCATAGTGATATTTATATATAAGCTAAAATAAATGTTGTAAAACTGGCACATGACTGGGTTAAATAAAGATACAGCAATACGACTGCAAGCCATCATAGACACTGCTATAGACGGTATTATCACGATAGATGCTCGGGGCATTATAGAATCGGTAAACAATTCAGCCGCAGATTTATTCCAATATTCTAAAGATGAACTTATTGGCAACAATATTTCTATGATGATGCCTAGTCCAGATCGAGAGAATCATGACAGTTATATAGAAAGGTATCAGAAAACGAGAAAACCAAGAATCGTCGGAATAGGCAGAGAAGTCACGGGCATGAAAAAAGATGGAACACTATTTCCATTTAGATTAGCTGTAAGTGAAGTGCAACTCGAACAAAAAGTCATTTATACTGGAATTGTTCACGACTTAACAGACATAAAAGAAGCTCAACAACGAATTGAGAATCTAAATAGAGAATTAGAACAAAAAGTAACGCGTCGAACGTATGAATTAGAAAAAGTGGTAAATGAGTTATTGTCAATTAACAACACCTTGGAGTCTGAAGTAAATGTTCGAAAAACTACGGAGAAAAAGTTAAAGGAAAATGAAATTAAGCTGTTAGGTGCCCTAAAAAAGGAAAAGGAACTCAATGAGCTTAAATCAAGATTTGTATCTATGGCATCTCATGAATTTAGGACACCACTTGCTTCCATTCTATCATCTGCTGCCATCATTGGGAAATATCAGATGGAAGAGCAACAGGATAAAAGGGAAAAACATATTTCTCGAATAAAAAATGCCGTTTCTAATCTTACCAATATTCTGGATGACTTTTTGTCTCTTAATAAAATAGAGGCGCACAAAGTTACAGTAGAGGCGGTATCTTTTGATTTGGTTCCACTTATTCATGAAGTTTCTGAAGATGCAAATAATCTTTATAAATCTAGTAGAGTTATTAATACTACAGTTTCTGGTATACCCTATCCTATCGTTTCGGATAAATCTATTTTGAGAAACGTTGTATTCAATCTTATCTCTAATGCTTTAAAATATTCTAAAACACCAATAGATATCCAATTATCATATTATGATTCTGAAGTGAAAATTGAAATTAAAGATTACGGCATTGGAATACCAACACAAGATCAAAAACACATTTTTAGCAGATTTTTTAGGGCCAGTAATGTCACAAATATCCAAGGAACAGGGCTTGGTCTTAATATTGTAAAAGGACTGGTCAACCTCTTAGAAGGTGAAATATCATTTAAAAGTACAGCGAATGAAGAAACTACATTTATTATTATCATACCTAAGTCGCTAAAGATATAATTCTAACAGACATGAAACACATTCTAATCATAGAAGACAATAACGATGTAAGAGAAAATCTATCTGAGATTCTCGAATTATCTGGCTACCAAACCAGTACAGCGGCAAATGGGAAAGCTGGTATATCCTTGGCAAGAAACTGCTCCCCTGACCTAATCATTTGTGATGTAATGATGCCTGAATTGGATGGTTATGGAGTTCTTAAGATCATTGCCAATGATGATTTATTAAAACATACACCATTTATGTTTCTAACAGCTAAATCAGAAAAGTCAGACTTCAGGAAAGGAATGGGACTTGGTGCAGATGACTACATCACAAAACCCTTTGATGATGTTGAACTTCTTCAGGCTATAGAAACAAGGTTAAAGAAAAATGAAAATATTCAAGATCAATCTTATACTTCAGCTAGCGGAGTAAAACAACTTTATAGCGAGTCCAAAGCCAATGATGAGTTTAACAAATTACTGGAAGAAAGAGAAGTAAGAAGATACAACAGAAAAGATCTAATTTATACTACCCATCAATATGCCAAATGGATTTACTATGTGGTAAGTGGTCAAGTCAAATGTTTTCAGACCAATGATTTTGGTAAAGAACTAATAACACACCTATATGGCCCTGGAGAATTTTTTGGCTATTTACCATTGATCATGGATACTCAGTATCAAGACAGTACTATGGCTACAGTTGACTCAGATATTCTCCTTATTCCTGAGGAGGATTTCAAGTTATTGGTATTCAACAATCATGATTTTTCTGCAAAATTCATAAAGATAATGGCTGGTGAGACCTACCGATCTAATGAACTACTTCTGGATTTAGCTTACAGCTCTGTTCGTAAAAAAGTTGCTAATTCACTGCTCTTAATATCCGAAAAAACGAAAAGTGACTCATTGAAGGTTATGAGAGATGATTTAGCTCACATGGCAGGTACAGCCAAAGAAACAGTGATTAGGACACTATCCGATTTTAAATCAGAGGGCATAATTAACATTAAAGAAGGATCCATTGTTTTGGTCAAAAAAGAAAGCCTAAAAGATATGCCTCAGTAATTAGACATTTATCCACATGACACATATCAACAGTAGACCTGATTAACATCATGTTTTATCAAATCACCTCATCTTATCTTAGCATTATCAAAAATGTTGATCAGAAATCATAGATTTATAGCCTAAACATCTGAGTTCTACGACATTAAAATATTTTGTCTTTAAATTTTGAGCCACCTCCTAATATAGATTAGGTGGTGGTTTTTTCTTTATAGATACATTACCTTCCTAATCATTCAAAACCCAAAGTGTACCGATCAATACTCGTGTTCTATTTTATTAAATAAAAAAAGGATCAACTCCTATGTAGAATTGATCCTTTTATCTAAATATATAACTATGTATATACTATTCTTCTTCTTTAGTTGCTGTAGTATTATTAGATGATAAAGCCTCATCTAAACTTGGAATCACACTTACAAAAGTTCTGTTGTTTTTACCTCTTTTAAATGCAACAGTTCCGTCAACAAGTGCATGTAATGTAAAGTCTTTACCCATTCCAATATTGTTTCCTGGGTGAAACTTGGTTCCTCTTTGTCTAACAATGATGTTACCCGCTCTTGCAGCCTGTCCACCATAAATTTTTACTCCTAGTCGTTTACTATTACTGTCTCTTCCGTTATCAGTACTACCAACTCCCTTCTTATGAGCCATAATTCGAAATTTTAAAAATGTTAATTAATTAAGCAGTAATTGAATCGATTTTCAGCTTTGTAAATGACTGACGATGACCATTCAACTTTTGATACCCTTTTCTTCTTTTCTTTTTGAAAACAAGAACTTTATCACCTTTTTGGTGACCTAAAACAGTAGCAGAAACTTTTGCTCCGCTAATAATCGGCGTGCCAACGGTAGTAGAATCACCAATAGTCATTAAGACTTGGTCAAAATCTACTTTATCTCCTTCGTTGGCTTCAAGCTGGTGGACGAAGATTTCTTGACCTTCACTCACTTTAAATTGTTGACCAGCAATGGTTACGATTGCTAACATGTAGAAATTATTTTATAAATTATAAAAACGAGCACAAAAGTACCAATAAATATTCTATTACACAAGTCTATATTCATATAATTAAAATATCAAAGAAGCGGCCATGTAACCAATGTACGAACGCTGACTCACACTACATTTAATTCGAGAACAAGACATTAATCTAATTGATCTAAAAGAAGATACAATTTGAACATTTGAAGAGTGAAAAGACTAACCTTTCCTTTTTCCAACTTGGCTTTTCTTTTATCATGTCCAGTTTTTAATACTGCAGTTATTAATTTAGACAAACCAATACTTTTGATAAAAGATCTCCACTTTAGAATTCGAGTATTTCTCACTTTTCCAGCTTGAAAGAGAGCTACTAAATTTTCAATACTTGTTTCTGTTTTTTGGATAAATTTTGTACTGGATTCAAGTCCGAGATGAATGACAGGATTGTTAATATGTAGGATGTGATAACCGTTTTTCTTTGCATTCTCTGCCCACTCCAAGTCTTCATAGCCATAAGACGAAATAGACTCATCAAAAGGAATCTTGAACATAACTTCTTTAGTAACTAAAAAATTGTTGCTCATAAATGATCGGTAAGGATGTCTGCTCCTCTTATTGGCAATTTGCGACTCTACTTTCCGACCGTATTCCCAGTGTAGTTTAAAGTCCTTTTCTGGTGGACTAGATTCATAGATTCTACCTCCAAAGACAATGTGGGTCTTGTATATCCATTTAACATAATTCGCAATAAAATTATCATCTTCAATTCCACTATCACCATCTAAGAATAACATAAAGTCGTACCTGGCCAACTTCGCCATTTTATTCCTAATTTTTGCACGACCTACATTTTCACTTAATTCAGTGTAATTCACGTTTAACTTTAAAGCCACTTCCTGATTTATCTCTTTAAATTCAGGGAGGCTAAAGTCATCAAAACAGAGTACCTGAAACTCTACATCTTCCATTTTACATTGATCCACAATAGTATCTACAAGGATCCTAATGTCTTGGTTATATATGGGGATACAAATCGAAATCATTTGATTATTTCACCGCTTATTTTTTCTCCATTTTCATATTTAAAAACAGTGGTAACATTATTATTATCATCGTAGTAACGCATTTTGCCATGTTGCTTCCCATCTACGAATTCTATATCTCTGAATTTCTTACCAAATTCATTATATTCTGTATATAAACCATGGTACTCACCATTTTTATAATGTGCTTCCTTCTGAGGAATATAACTTACCATTTCTTTGTAATAACCATATAATTGGTCATTGGCGAAATTCGAAACCTTTGACAACCTTCCATTTTTATCAAATTCTAGACTTACTCCATTTCGATCACCATTGATATAACCTGTTATCATATGTGGTTCACCATTATCATAATAAGTTGTCCAACTCCCATTTTTAAATCCATTATAAACCATCCCACGTTCAACTATCTTTCCCCCATCCTTTTTAACTGCGATGGCCGTCTTATCCTCCAATTGTTCAATTTCATACCCCTCTAATTGACCAATACTTTCAGTTACAGGAGTTGGTTTTGTGTTATTACACGATATAAAACCAAAACATACTATAACTATTACTAAAGCCTTATTTATCATTATTGTTTTCTTTAGATGCAAATATAGCATCTAGTGATTGAAAAAAAGTGCGAAATGACAGATACAACAGTATCCATACAGTCTTTGTCATCTAAAGACCATGTTAATCGTTAAGTAATTTAAATATTAATTTTTACCATTGGATTAATAAACCCTATTTAAATTTACACCTTCATTTATAGAGACATTAATGACAAATAAAGAGATTGCTAAAACAATTAACTTCTTGGGTAAACTAATGGAGTTACATGGAGAAAATTCTTTTAGGGTTAGAACATATTATTCAGCTTATAATATTTTAAGAAAGATAGACAAACCGATGGTCGATATTTCAAAAGATGAATGGGCCGATATAAGTGGCATAGGACCATCCACATTAGAAATCATACAGGACTTGGTGAATTCTGGTTCTTCTCCTCTTTTAGATCACTTTAAATCACAAACGCCTGAGGGAATTCAAGAAATGTTAATGATTCGAGGTATAGGACCAAAAAAAGTTGGCATCATTTGGCATGACATGAAGATCAGTTCGGTAGATGACTTACTTTATGCTTGCAATGAGAATAGATTGGTTAACTACAAAGGATTTGGCCTCAAAACTCAACAAAAACTTAAAGAATCACTTGAATTTCACCTTTCTTCTAAAGGAAAGTCACTATATGCGTCGGTCCATGATCAAGTATATGATTTATTGTCTAAGTTAGAAGAGCATTTTCCAAATGACGAATTCTATATTGTTGGAGATTTTGCTAGACAAATGCCAATAATTAATTCAATAGAGATATTGACAACTTCTGAAGAAGACATCAATTTAGATGACTTTGGAATTGATATTAATGATGAAGCAAACCATCACATATCTGGTGTATCACTTGAAATTATTGCAGTTTTAGAAGACAACATTGGCACTGAAATCTTCATGCGAAATGGTTCAACTTCATTTATTGAAGCATCTAGAATTACCTATCAGGACGAATATGCCTACGAAGAAGACATTTTTAACGACCTAGGAATTTCTTATGTAAAACCATGCTTAAGAAATTCTGAACAGGAATATGATCTTGCCACTGAAAATAAAATACCTGATCTTATTTCAATAAAAGACATCAAGGGCATCGTCCATGCTCATTCCACCTATAGCGATGGCATTCATAACCTCAAACAAATGGCGGAAGCATGTCGATCTAGAGGGTATCAATACCTAGTAATAACAGATCATTCTCAATCCGCATTTTATGCTAATGGTTTAAAACCAGATCGAGTCGTAGAGCAATGGGAAGAAATTGATCAATTAAACCTCAAGTTGGATCAATTTAAAATATTTAAAGGAATAGAAAGTGATATTCTTTCCAACGGAGACTTAGACTATTCTACTGATATTCTGAAAGGGTTTGATGTCGTCATATCTAGTATTCATAGCAATCTTGACATGGATAAAGAAAAAGCAACCAATCGACTAATTAAAGCCATTGAAAATCCATTCACACATATTCTTGGTCATCCTACCGGACGACTTTTACTGGGAAGGAAGGGCTACCCAATAGATCATCAAAAGATTATTGACGCATGTGCTGCCAATCAAGTTGCTATCGAATTAAACTGTAATCCTTTACGGATGGATCTCGATTGGAAATGGATAAAATATGCAATAGATCAAAAGGTTTACATTAGTATAAATCCAGATGCTCATAGTATTGAACAAATTGACTATGTAAAATATGGTGTTATCACAGCACAAAAGGGACAATTAACCCAAGAGCACTGTTTGAACAGTATGGGTGTAGATCAATTTCACCATTGGATGACTTCTAAATCATAATAAAACATGGACGATATCATAAAAAACATATTGGTATTAATCGGAGGGATTGCACTTGGCATGATTTCAATCCCTATAGTAGGTCAACTTGTTTGGATATGGATACCTCTGCCCGAGGATGTAAATACATTCAATAATGAGACTCGACAAATAAGCATGTCCCTACTTGAATCAAAGCATTATGTTGCACCATTACTTGCTCATGTAATATCCGTTTTTATCACTTCATTTTTCATAGCACGATTTGCTCCAATAAAAAAAATGGCCATGATTTCATTAGCCACATTCTGTTATTTTGGCCTTGCCTTAGTTTCACATTACTTTAATTCTCCACCAAAATGGTTTGTTTGGACAGATCTTTCGCTATCCTATCTACCTTTTGCATACTTCGGATATATCGTGGGAAACAAGCAAAAAAACTCCTAAGATTCTTCGAAATTTCAGAATAATTATACATCTTTGTACTGCTTACCCATTACGAATATTTCAATTTCGGAATAATTCAAATTAATTACTTTCATTTAGATTTTTATTTATAATAGAATTATTGTCTTTATTTTTGTTATGAATAGATTTAATGTTTAAAATTCAAATTAGAATGAAATCATTTAAAATTTTTCTTGCGCTGATTGCTTTTATTACTTGTGGTTTAACTCTTGAAGCTCAAACACTGGAGTATGGTGAAACAGTCAAGCTAAAAAAGATTACTAAAAAGATGAAAAAGGGTAAAGATTTCATCTTTAAAGGATTTGAAAGAGCCAATGTTTATGCTATATCTGCATCTGGCAAAGAATTTCTAGTTAAGGATCAAATGATTAACTACAATCAAAAAACAAATACTTTATACATCCTTGAAAATAATGAGGCAAAAGCTTTAAACTCAAATTCAATTAATGGAGTATTTTTTAACAACCGTACAATTCTTAAAAAGTTAAACTCAGATCATCCTGACCAATTTTGTGAAGTTATTTATATGACTGAGAAAATTTATGTTTATCATATGAACGGTATCAACTATGCAGAAAAAGGCTCGAATGATGTTCAACTTAATAATTCTCTAGATCATATTGAGTCTGTATTTGGTTTGGAACGTAAATCTGTAGAAAGATTCGTGGAATTAAACAAACTAGATATTGAGAAAAAGAAAGATCTTGCTAGAATTTTGAATCAATACGAAGTTTCAAATAAATCTTAGAATAACGCAATTTAATTGATATAAAGAGCAGAAAATTCTCATTGAAATTTCTGCTCTTTTCTTTTTGGTCAAAAAATGATTTAAAAATATCTTTACATCTCATATTAAGAAGTAAAATTCATGAAAATTCTAAACGACCAACAAATTCGGCAAAAAACGGTAAGATTGGCTATTCAAATTGCTGAAGAAAATCACTTGGCAGATGAAATACATCTATTAGGAATTAATAACAATGGATATGAATTTTCTAAACTTCTTCAAAAACAAATTAGACGCTTTTCCCAAGCAAAAATTTACATTGCTAGATTATCTATCAATCCAGCAGATCCGTTAAAAGACGATATTAAAATAAATAAGAAAATTGAGGATTTCGAAAACAAAGTTGTCATTATTGTTGATGACGTTGCTAATACGGGACGAACTATTTTTTATGCCATTAAACCATTGTTAACTATACTACCACAAAAAGTTGAAGTTGCTGTCCTTGTCGATAGAAAGCATAAACTATTCCCGATACAAGTTGATTATATGGGCTTGAGCTTAGCTACTACAATGAGAGAAAATATTCAGGTAAGACTCATTGATGTGGACAAAATGGAAGTCCATTTGGATTAAGCCATAATTATATTCGATAATATACACCTTTGCTATTGGCAATACCCGTCAAATTGATTTAGTTATGTCCACCAAAAATCACAAATTATTGAGCAATGATGCTTATATCACGTATAATCAATAATTGTACTAAGCAATTCTAATTTCATTTACGACTGTAAGAATGAGTCCGAATGGCAAATCAAAATAATAACACCAGATTTGTCAACAATAAGGGGAATATCCCTATCGGAATACTCCCCTATTATTTTAATTTCATTTAGTCTAGTTTAAAATACAACTGTTTTTCAAACTAGACTATTTCATTCACTTATGAACCGATCAACAGACTATTGTTGTGCTCTTTTCAATTCTTCACCTGCACTATTCTTTAGTTTCGATTTTCCTTTCAGGTGTTGATTCCCAAATCTATATCGCACATTCATATTCACAATTGGTGCTTGCCATTTTGAGACCACATCCATATCTTGCTGATAATCTACATTGGCATGATAGAATCTATTAACAAAATCTTCTACACCTAAACTCACCTTAAGTTTATCATTCAAGAACTTTTTAGAAAGTCCAAAACTAGTGCCGTATAAGTATTCGGATTTGAATATACCTTCTTGATTATTCGAAGTATACCAACCTCCAATTTGTCCATTAATATCAAAGGGCAATTTAAACTCCACTTGAAGAACTGCAGTATAGTTCCATTGTTTCGCACTAAAGGTCTCTTCCAGATAAGCAGAATTATAATCTGTGTAAGTCGCAATTATTCCTCCATATCCACTCAACTTAGGTATAAATGATAAAGGAAAAAACAGTGATGAACTAAATAGTTTATGATCATCTAAATTTACATCAGTTTTGAATGCAGATTCAGAATTTTCTGATTGTTCAGTTACTTCAACAATGGAATGGCTTGTATTCTTATATTCTATATTGAAGAATGGTTGTCCTTGATAACTCAAACTAAATTTAGTGCTATGCGTCAATTCTGGTCTTAAGTTAGGATTTCCCTTTCCAAAAGTAAAAGGATCTATAAAATACAGGAATGGATTTAATGAAGAATACCTAGGTCTATCTATTCGATAACTATAGGCAACACTCGCGGTAAGGTCCCCTAGTTCTCTAGAAATACTCGCACTAGGAAAAAACTTCTTAATTGTTCTATCCAAGGTAGAATCTATAGTTAATGATCTTCCTTCAGAAATACTTTCTTCATACCTTACACCTGCCGTACCTGACCATTTTGACCATTTCCATGAATATTTGGCATAAGCCGCCTTAATCGATTCATCAAATAGATAATGATTACTTTGTCCTGTATTATTGATCCACTCACCATTATCCTTATAAAGAGATATGATTTCATTATCCAATGAAGCTTCTGAATACTTAACACCTAATTTTAAATCCATATTAGAGTTTAGTGGTTTAGTATAATCCAGAGCTGCTCCAAATATTTTATTTAGTCCAGGTTGATCAAACTTACTTTCACTACTCTCCGTATTAATATCACTTGTAGTTGTTAAGTAACTATTGCGTTTCACCTTATATCTAGCAAAATTAACATCCAATTCCAACTTTTGTCCAGCAGTATCAATTTCAAAAATATAGTATGGGTTGATGTTTCTATATGACCAATTGTTATCATGATCATTTGTTGTGATCAAAGTAAAATCTTGCAATTCTTCCATTGCAAGATCTACATCCGTCGTATTTACTCCTGTAAATATTGACTCGTTTGAATAGGTTTTGGCCTCTACACCGAGTCTATGCTGATCCGTTATATCATAATCTACACGTAGGTTTCCTCTATATGAAAAAGGCAACGCTTCCTCTTTATTTACCTGACCATATACACCGTTAACGGTTGGATCAATATCCGTTAATCTACGGGTAAGATTGAGTTCTTCGATCCAAGAATTTCTACTTATTCCAGCTCCTGCCGTAATATTAAGAGGTCCTTGAAAATGACTCACATTAATACCCGCATTATACTTCCATAATTCGTGGCGACCTACTCCTATAAAAACAGAGCCATTGGTACCAAACAAAGAATTCTTTTTCAAGATTATATTTACTATTGGCCCAGTTCCTGAGGCTTCATATTCTGCTCCAGGTTGGTATATTATTTCAACCTTCTTGATATTATCACCTGGCATATTTTTTAATAAAGATTGTATGTCAACATATTGTGTCGATTTACCATTGATCAATATCGTGGGCTGACCACTACCGGCCAAAGTCATACGATCATTGATCACAAGAACACCAGGAACTTTTTTCATCACATCCAAAATATTGGAATTATTATTGGTAATATTGTTTTCTACATTTACTACCAAACGATCAGATTTTTGTTCTAAAAGAGGTAGTTTCGCTTTAACCTCTACAACATCTAATTCATTTACATCCTCTACAAGGACAATATTAAGTTCTCCACCTGGGACAGATACATTTTCAAGCTTGTAATTTTCATAACTAAGTAGATTAACCTCCAAAGTGTATGTTCCTTTATTTACGTCTGAAAAGGTAAAATTGCCGTCGTCTTCCGTAATAACTCCATCAATAAGTTGAGGTCCATCATATAAGGCCACTGTTGCATAACCGAGAGGTTTTTGTTTTGAATCAGTCACCTTTCCCTTTAGTGTATGTTGACCAATTAAAACTGAGCTGAGTGATAAAAATAGTATTGTAAGTAGAGGTATTCGTTTTGTAAGCATCAAAAGTGGTTTAAGTAAGTAAATTTAATATCGTTCGGACCTTTGTGAAACGATCAAACCATGAGTAACGTTACAGATCAGATAAGAATTATTAATATTTAATGACTGTATTAATGTTACATGTACATTTTTTTAATACGATTGATAGTATAAAAAAAAGAGCGACCCGAATGGATCGCTCTTCAAAATTCTTTAAGAATTATTTTTATTTGTTAACTGCTTCAGAAAAAGCAGAACCAGCTTTAAACTTAATAGTAGTTTTTGCTGGAATCTCTATTGTTTTACCAGTTGCTGGATTTCTTCCTTGTCTAGCAGCTCTTTCAGATGTAGAAAATGTTCCAAAACCAACGAAAGCAGCTTTATCTTTATTCGCTAAAGTACTTTGAATGTTAGCGAATACAGCATTTACTGCATCACCTGCTTGACCCTTAGTGATACCTGCAGCCTCAGCTACTGCATCGATTAAATTTCCTTTGTTCATTGTATAAGAATTTAAATATTATGAATTTATTCCAACGCAAATGTATATTAAGTATTTTTACTATACAAAACTTAGATGTTAATTTTTTCCAAAAGTCCAATATTTATGGCGGTTTCAGACGTTTTACACGTTTAATTTACACATAATTGCATTTCAATATATATTGATATTCAGTGAATTAAATGGCTATCAATTAAAAAATTGTATTTTTGAAGAAAATCACTAAAAATTTATGAAGAAAATCTTGGGATTCCTAGTAATTATAGGCTTTTGGGGCGTTTTAGCAGTTTCAAATTCATCTTGTAAAACAAAAGAAGGTTGTGGACTTGAGGAAAGATATGCCCCCCCAACGGATCGAGATGGTAATCTTTCTTCAAAAAGAGGCAAGTCAAACTTGTTTAGTAAAAAGCAGCGAAAAAAAATGAAGAAGAGATCGTAAAAGTACGCTCAGTTCAATTTCAATAATAATATACGGAAACCTATAATTAAAAAAGAGATGGGGCTGTCTCATAAGGGCAGTCTCTTTTTTTATTATAAAATGTAATGAATAAGTTGTATTTTGTAGTATGGGCAAAAGACAACGAGAGGCGACCTTCAAGCCTTATAATCCGGATCAACTCAGTTTACTTCCACCAAGTCTTGATGAATTAATTCCATCGAATCACGTAGTACGAGTAGTACGTGAAGTAATTGATAAGGTTAATATAGATAGCATTATCAAAAAGTACAAAGGAGGAGGAGCGAGTTCTTTTCATCCTAAGATGATGTTGAAAATCATTGTTTTTGGATATTTATCAAATATATACTCGTCGCGAAAAATAGAGCAGGCAGTGTCAAGTAATATATATTTTATGTGGTTGGCAGGGATGCAACGCCCAGACCATAATACGATTAATCGCTTCCGCAACGATAAACTGAAGGGCGTACTCAAAGAAGTATTTGCTCAAGTAGTAACCCTAATGTCAGATCAAGGATTAGTGGATATCAAAACGCTCTATGTAGATGGTACGAAGTTAGAAGCCAATGCAAATAAATACACCTTTGTATGGGGAAAATCAATAAAACGACATAAGGCACGAATCAAATCACAATTAGAAGAGTTATGGAAATATGCACAGAGCGTTGCCAAAGAAGAGTTGATGGATAATGCACCTACGACATACCCAGAGTTAGATGCTGAGCAAGTGAACAAAACAATAGATATTATCAATGAAGCAATCAAGGATAAACCAATAGATAAGAAGGTAAAACAAAAGCTGAATTACGCAAAGCGAAACTGGCCACAGAATATGGAGAAGTATAAGAAGCAGGAAGGTATATTGGGTGATCGTAATTCGTATTCGAAGACAGATCCAGATGCTACTTTCATGCGAATGAAAGATGACCATATGAGAAATGGGCAACTAAAAGCTGGATATAACTGGCAGATTAGCACCTCCAATCAATATATTCTCAATTACGACATCTATCCCAATGCTACAGACACCCTCACACTGCCTGATCATCTAGATCAATATAAGGCACTCTACCAACAAAACCCAGATGTGGTAGTAGCGGATTCAGGCTATGGATCAGAGGAGAACTATGAGCTATTGGAAACCAGAGGCATAGAAGCTTATGTCAAATACAATTACTTCCACAAGGAGCAAAAATCAAAAGGGAAGATCAAACCCAAAAATGCCTTTAAACAAGAGCATCTCTATTACGATAAAACTCAAGACCATTTTATCTGTCCGATGGGTCAAAAAATGAACAAGAGATATGATGCTCGCCGTAAAACGAAATCGGGATATGAACAAAGCTACAGTGTTTACGAAGCTCAAAATTGCAGCGGCTGTCCACTGCGAGGAGCGTGCCACAAAAGCAAATCTAATAGGAAAATACAGATCAACTCGAAACTCAAGCGTCTAAAAGACAAAGCTCGCCAAAAACTATTGAGTGAACAAGGGGTTGCACACCGCTCACAGAGGCCTGTAGATGTGGAAGCGGTGTTTGGTAACATAAAACAGAACAAAAACTTTACTCGCTTCATGCTGAGAGGAAAAGACAATGTCCTCATCGAATGTGGATTAATAGCTTTAGCCCATAATTTGGCTAAAATGGCTAAGAATTAAGATAAAAACCTAAAATCAGCACAGAAAACACCATCAACTCTAGCTATTCTCAAATCAAGAATATCAAATTATAAATTTTCTCTAACTATCTTCATGCAACACATCTCCCAATGAAAAAAGGCCATCTCTATATGAGACAGCCTCATCTCTTTTTTGTATATAAGTATTAATATTACTTAACAAATTCTAAACTCTTTTTAATAAAGATATCAAGCTGCTCACCTTTAAGCATATTTTGATTAAGAAGTGCCAGTTTATGAAGGTACTCTATTGTACTCTTTTGTGCATCTTCATCTCTTTGTAAAAGATCATTAGCAATCAAAGGGTGATTGCTATTTATGATTACATTATGAGATTCCGGCATCTCTCCAAGATTCATTCCTTGCATCATTTGCATTTCCTTCATTCTACGCATAAACTCAGGTTTTGTAATTAAAACTGGAGCTTGTTCTGGAGACAATGGTCTCAATTCAATATGACCTCCATTAAGATCGCCAAGTGTATTGGTAAATAAGTCTTTTAGCTTTGATTGTTCATCCTCAGACATTACAGACTCCTTAGACTTTTCTTTTTGTACTAAATTGTCTACAGTATCAGAATCAACACGAACAAAAGTGAAGCCTTCACCTTTATATTCCAGATGCTGCATATAATGATTATCAATAACATTATCCATCATTAACACATCATAACCAGCAGATTCTGCTTCTTTGATAAAACCAAACTGCGCTTCTTTGTCATTGGCATAGATACAAACTAATTTATCGTGTTTGTCTGTTTGGTTATCCTTTATTTTTTCTTTATACTCTTCCGTTGTAAAGTATTTCTCTTCTGAATTTCTTAATAAAGCAAACTTTTGAGCCTTGTCGTTAAACTTCTCATCTGAAATCATTCCATATTTAACAAAGACTCCTGTTTCATTCCATCTTTCTTCAAAAAGAGAACGATCCTTTTTAAATATTGAATTAAGTTTCTCTGCAACTTTCTTAGTAATGTATGACGTTATTTTCTTCACATTACTATCAGCCTGTAAATAACTTCTTGACACATTAAGTGGAATATCTGGAGAATCAATTACACCATGAAGAAGCGTCAAGAATTCAGGTACTATATCTTTAACCTCATCAGTAACATAGACTTGATTACTATATAACTGAATCTTATTCTTCTGGACTTCTAGACTATTGTTAAGTTTTGGAAAATATAAAATTCCTGTAAGATTAAATGGAAAATCAATATTCAAATGTATCCAAAACAAAGGAGGCTGAGAATAAGGATATAACTCACTATAAAAAGCTTTGTACTCCTCATCTGTAATTTCATTTGGCTTTTTCTTCCAAAGTGGATTCGGGTTATTAATAATGTTGTCGACTTCTTCCTTAATTTCCTTTTTGTCATCACCCTCACCTTCTTCCTTCGTAATTTCCTTAGTTCC
Organism: Saprospiraceae bacterium; assembly: GCA_965230345.1. Lineage (GTDB taxonomy): Bacteria > Bacteroidota > Bacteroidia > Chitinophagales > Saprospiraceae > JADKBO01. Next base: position 2,997,534 of record CBDDKR010000002.1, on the reverse strand, counting down.
AAATTTAATCTCTACTGGTAAGAACTTACAGTACTTATTTAATAAGCCTTCAATCTTAGATTCTTCCAAATATTCTACACTGTCATCGGAAACATAAAGGATAATGTCCGTACCACGTTCGTCTTTAACAGTTGGTTGAATTTCATACTCAGGACTCCCATCACATGACCACATTACGGGGTCTGCACCTTTAAATGATTTTGTGCGCACTTCTACTCTATCTGCAACCATAAAAGCAGAATAAAAACCTAATCCAAAATGTCCAATTATTGAAGCTTGGTTTTTGTATTTCTCCAAAAATTCTTCAGCTGATGAAAAGGCTACCTGATTCAAATACTTCTCAACTTCTGCTTCTGACATTCCAATTCCTTTATCAGAAATTGTAATCGTCTTAGCTTCTTTATCAACACTCACTTCGATTGTTGTATCACCAATATCACCTTTAACATCCCCTAATGATGCTAAAGTTTTCAATTTAGATGTTGCATCTACAGCATTACTGACCAATTCTCTTAAAAAAATCTCCTGATCAGAATACAAAAATTGCTTAATTATTGGGAATATATTTTCCGTTTGTACAGAAATCTGTCCTTTTGCCATATCGTAATTATTTTTATTAGTATACTTTAGGAATTCAAAGCTTGTGCCAAGCCGATAAGTATGTCAAATTGACAGAGATAAGAAAGTAAAAAAGCAAAGAAACTACACCTCGACAGTAATGTAAATTTTAATTTTTAATTGAGACCTTTCATGAGAAAAGTTAAATCGGTTTTGGGAATGACCCCCCTCTTCTCACTTGGTATAGCTTCCTTTTTGCCTTTCAAGACACATTACTGGAATTTGATGACACAAATATAGAATAATACATATTACAAATTTCAATAATATGTTAAGTATTTTCATATTTTTATTTTTTAATACTTCACCCTTTCCCAAGGGAGGACACAGCATATTAAAAACTAATCGTTTATATACTACAATTAAATTAATATATACCAATCGTATATTTCTTTTCGAATTGATAGTAACTTCGCGGAATGAAGGATATAGCTGACCTTATTGCAAGAATTTTTATTTCTATACTTTTCTTATATGAGAGTTTAGATGCCATAATCTTTTTCGATAGTAACCTTATGACCATGCAAGAATATGGCATAACCTTTATACCAAAGCTATTTCTTTCCTTAGCCATTGTGTGTCTATTATTAGGAGGCTTAATGGTACTTTCAGGTTATTATGCCAACATTGGAGCTATAATGTTATTGATTTATTGGCTGCCATTTACTTTTATCGTTTACTCCTTTTGGAACGATCCACCAGAAACACAGAGAATTACTTCATTGAACTTCATGTTAAACATGGCCATCATTGGAGGCTTATTGCTTTTAGTAGCCAATGGATCTCGGAAATATTCAATAAAACGACTTATACATGTCATGCGTCTTCCAAGTTGATTCATTTATTATTCAACAAGATAAGATATCGGATCGTTGACCGAATGCTTAAAAGCCTTCCAACCGTATTCTTTTGCAGCTTTTACATTTTCGATATTATCATCGATAAATAACGTTGAATTAATATCAAGACCAAAATCTTTGCTCACGAATTCATAAATCTCTAAGTCCGGTTTTCTCATTCCTATTAAATGTGAAAAATAGGCTTTGTCAAAAAATTGCTGCTCGAAATTAGATATTTCATGATTATCAACTAAATCTTTATAAACCCAATCTAAATGAACTTCATTCGTATTTGATAGTAGCAAGATTTTATACTTCCTCTTCAAATGTCTTAATACATCAAATTTTTCCTTATTCCACCCTCCCAGCATTGCATTCCATGCATTGATCAATGCCCTTGGTGAGGGAACATTTTGCGGGACTTGTTTTTGAAGATTCCACAACCATGTTTCCATATTTATAGTCCCTTTTTCAAAGTCGTATAAAAATTTATAGTCATCGTTTTGCTTAATGGTCAAATCCCATCTCACTCCTAGTATTTCTTCTAATTGATCTATCGTCCTCTCAGGATATAAGTCCAATAGTACACCACCAAAATCAAATACAATAGTTTCAATCTTTGAAAGGTCAATCTGAGAACTAAAATCTTTATTTATCATAATTCATTCTTGATTAATTCACTAAGAACTCCTTCTTTGATTCCGAAGGGGACTACAAAAATATGATCAACTCGTGCATATTCCAATACTATACTAATTAATATAACAGCAACAACTGTCAGATCTACACGTTCCTCTGGCATTCCTGGCAAATAGAGTCTCTCCGCTCTATTCATACTTAGCAATTCGTTACTGAATAGTACAAAATCTTCTTTCTCCACCATATATTCCAAAGACTCCGATCTTTTCATCAATTTCACAATTTCAAACGGACCTGATGTCCCAATGAACTCTATGAAATCAATCTCTTCAATAAATTCAAAAAAAGGTTTAGCGACTTCAAGAATATAAGATTTTGCTCTTTGAATATTAATCTTTGATATGGGTTCTTCCTTATGAAATCTAGCATAAAGTTCACCAACACCAATTGGGAAACTAAATACTTCTATCTGGGCTTTGTTCTGGTAAACAATCCATTCTACACTTCCGCCGCCAATGTCCATTATTAACGAAGGCTCATTGATCCGCCTATTAAAAGATATCCCTTCAAGAATCAATCGTCCTTCTCGTTCTCCGTCTACAATTTCTACGATCTCACCGAAGGTATCGTAGCAATACGCTATCAAGGGTTGAATGTTTTTTGCCCTCCTAAAAATAGATGTTCCAACTAATTTGATCTTTTTTACATCGTATTCAATGCAATGAGCATGAAAAGTCCGAATGGCGGCTTTCGCATTGAGAATTCGATCACTCGGAATATTTACCAAACCTGATTTGGAAAGACCAATGAAAATACGTTTTCTAAAAACTTCGGCGAATCTTTTCGAAGCATAGTCGTAATCAACAATTAGAAGGTGAAAAGTATTAGATCCAAGATCTAACACACCCAGTCTTGTCATTACTTTGTTGTATTCATTTGATCATACATTTGCTGTCCTTGTTGCATCGCTCTTTTAAACATCTGGTTGTAAAAAGCTACACCTTCTTTCTTGATTCTATTGACATAAATTGGTTTTTCATCTCGAAGGAAAATATAGTAATTACATCCCTCACCAAAATAGATATCGGCATCAAGAAAAATTTCTCCATTGATCTGATAAGACTTTCTACCAATGCTTTTGCAATGCTTAGGAAACTCATCTACACCCTCTGGACTAATGAATAGAATATTATTCTGAACTGCTGATTTTTCGGATTGACTTATACTAAATGGAAGGTCATGCCAAATATAGTCGATAAATGTACATTCAGCAGCCATCTTACCAAAGACATCTTGACCTAATGGAGGAATAGTATTTTTTAAGCCATCGGAACTAGTAGTTACCTGAGTCGTTTGCTTGCTTTGATGTTCACTCTTTGATTTTTTGTCTTCTTGACAGCTTATCAACATCAATAGCGAACCAATTAATATAAATGTATACTTAGACATGAATTCTATTTTTCTCTGTGAACAAAAATAGTGAAGTCTATTTATAAAATAGAATATTAGTCACTATACTCTTTTAAAAATTATACTCTGCTCTGGCTGTTAAAAAATAACTTACCCAACCTGTCTCTTCGGCAGCACCGTCTTCATATAACTTTATAAGAGATCTTGTATATCTGATTCCTATTCCCCATCTTTTATTGAAATTCAACCCTACACCTAGAATAAAGCTTAGGTCATTCTTTTTAAGATTTTCTAAGGCATCTTCAAACCCATCTATGTTTTCCGTCGAACTAAATAGGTAGCCATAAGAAAGGCCTAAGTCTGCACGTGCTTTATAAAACTTATTCTTTTCATCATACCAATCCTTAAGAGAATATATTAACGGTAATTCTAAATAGTTTAATTGGATTACGAAAGGATTAAAATCACTTGTACTCCTGCTTCCTCTTTGGCTATATAAAAACTCTATAGAAACATCCATCTTTTTATACACCTCATAGGAAACACGTGTTCCTGCCGTCACTCCCCATTTATGATATCCTGCCTGATTATCGCCATCTAATTGAGAAATATTTACACCTGTTACAGCTGAAGCTTTAAATGCCTGACCTGACAGACTTACGGCTATCAATGAGAAAATAATAAAGAATCTAATCCTATTCATAATAATAAAATGTTTTATAACCAGGCAATCAATTAGTCCAATCGGAACCATCAACCATCACCTATATAACACTAGCAAAATTACTTAAAAATTGTTCCTAGCTAGCTAAATTATGAACAAAGTATCTTCTGCGACCATAAATTCATAATGTAATGAGATTTGAAATACAACAGTTAGGACTGATGCAGATTTACAGTTTCGTCACCAATTCGATATAATATGCAAGAAGCTTAATTGAATTAATATGGATTAATCAATCCGTTTTAAATTCACCCACTATTGCAGCATCCATTGAGATTATATCAGTATATTCGTTTTTCAATAATTGTCTTACTGTGATCAAAGCATCAAAATATAATTTAAAGAAATTGGAAGAATTGTTTCATGATTTAGATTACAAGATCCGATATGAAAAAGGCAATTTTAATTCAGGATATTGTATTGTAGAACAGAAGAAAGTAATCGTTATCAATAAATTTTATGATACTGAAGCTAGGTTCAATGTTCTTCAAGATATTTTATTTCTAACTGATGTTTTAGTCGAACGGTTATCTGAAAAGAGTTTATCTTTTTTCAATCAAATATTAAAAGAACAACAAAAAATCTTAGAGAAAGACTAAAGTGAAAATAACATTTCTTGGTACTGGAACATCGCAAGGCATTCCTGTTATTGGTTGTAACTGCTCTACATGTCTTTCTTCAAATCCTAAGGACAGTAGGTTAAGGTGCGCAATTCATGTTGAATTTAAGGGACATTCTTTTGTAGTAGATATTGGACCTGATTTTCGTCAACAAATGCTTCAAAACTCTATAAACCATATAGACTTTGCATTATTAACTCATGAGCATAGCGATCATACCGCAGGGCTAGATGACATAAGACCGATCAATTTTCAGTCAGAAGCTCCATTAGACATCTATGGATCTTCAAGAGTATTGAATGATATTAAGAAACGATTTGCCTATATTTTTGAAGTCAATCCCTACCCTGGAGCTCCTAGGATAAATGCTATCGAAATAGATGATTCATTGATCAAAAGAAATGGTTTTGAGATACTCCCCATCAAAATTCTTCATGGATCACTTCCAATTACTGGTTATAGAATTAATAATGTAGCCTATTTAACGGATGTAAAAGAAATTCCAGAAAGTGAATTTTCCAAATTAGAACATTTGGATGTACTTGTCATAAGTGCTTTAAGAAGAAAAGAACATTATTCTCACTTGACATTGGATGAGAGTATTGATTTGATAAACAGAATAAATCCTAAAAGGGCTTACTTAATCCATATGAGTCATCTATTAGGTCCGATGCATACATGGGAAGAAGAACTTCCATCCAATATTTATGGCGCCTATGATGGTCTTCAAGTAGAAGTTTTAAATAAAAACTAAATTTAGATTTTCTAACCTACTTACTTTTAATCTCAGGTAAAGCTTCGCAATTAACTTAACTCTTACAGGAAAAGTGAATTGATTCACTTCTTAAAGAATAAACATTTTATCAAATCGGTTTAAGCAATACCATAAACAAAAAAGTCCATCCTTGAAATTACAAGAATGGACTTTTATTATAAGAAGCTATATTTTAGAATCTTGGACAGTAAACACCTCTGTTTTCTGGTCCACAAATATCATATGTCATTGAGAATTCAAATGCTCCATTAGCCGTTCCTGCACCAGACAATTGACTCACATTTAAGTCATAACTAAATCCAAGTCCAAATTGCTCATAATTGAATCTAGTTGAAAGGATAATCGCATCTGAGTGTAAATCAACACCAGTATCGTCTGGACCGTTGTTATCTGCAACACCCAATCTATACCAAGCTCCAAACTGCCAAGATTGATTCGATGTTCTGCTTGGCCCTAAAGCAAATCTTAAACTTGCACCACCGTTAAACTCTCTATGAGGTCCTTGAAACATCATCACTGCGAAAGGCAATAAACTAATCTTTGGTTTCAACTGAAATTGACCTCCACCATGTATAGTGGCTCGGCTATATAATGTAACATTATCGTTAAAGAAGCTAACATCTGGCTGATTTAAATGATGTAAGGCTGCACCAATATAATAATTGGTATATTTATCCAAAACAGAGAAGTATAATACTCCTGCAGATATATCCGCATAGATGAAATCTTGATCAAAGTTTTCTTCGCCAGGATTAATATTAGGATCATATGTACCACCACTAAACTGTGTTGGCCATCTTAGATCATCCGTACTAACTCTCCTTTGAGTAACACCAACATCTGCTCCAATCACAATGTAACTGGCTTTCTGTCTATATCCCGCAACTTTTTTACTGTATGAAGCAGAAACACGACCTTGAGTTGTTCCAAATCGCGAAGCACCAGCTACATCACCCCATAAAGTTCCTCCAATTCCAAAATAATCGTCTCTTCCTACTGGTGATTTCTGATCATAAGAAGCAGAATAAGTATTATAAGCATTTGCCTTTAAGATTGAGGCCCATTGATTCCTATAATTCACTACAAATCGGTTCTTACAATTATTAACCCCGGTTAACGCAGGATTCAGGTTCAATGGAGACATGTAAAACTGAGAAAAGTGAATGTCCTGACCTTGAACTCCTAAAGCGATGCCAGCAAACATCAATAATGTAAAAAATCTCTTTATCAAACTCATCTATAAATTTTATTTTGTCTGTTTAATGCTGTAATAATATTGTATTGGGAGACGTAAAAATAAGTTTTTTTTTTGTTCCTCCTAATTTATTTAACATTTAAATAAAATTGAAGAATCCCAAAAATCACTTTCAATAAATCAAAAATTGGACCACATTATTCTCCTCAAAACGCTTACTTATTTCATATTCTTAAAGATGTAATAATACTACACTTATTGAATATGAAAAAGTTATTTGCACAGGAAAATTCTTCCAACTATTCTCCTATTATATAAGACTCAAAATCTTCTTTATTCGCTGCCTCTGACTTAAAAACAGCATTATTCTTCAAAATGGTATTGATTTCCAGAATTTCATCTTCAAATTCAAGCCATATATCTTCATGAACCTTAATCATCAACTTATTGATCATTATAATTCTTTTATAAATATCGTCTACCAATTTCGCACTTAACATCTTTCCGCCCTCTTCTATATCTAAATGAAAGCGTACCAAGATACTTTTTAATAAATACAAGTACAGGGATAATTGCTCCTCTTGATTTTTAAACAATTGATGATACTTTCGAATCATACCACCATATTCACGTACCTTGAGGTAAATATCGCTTGGATTAAACTCGAATGACTTAGAGTAGTTTAATATGCCTCCACTTATACTAGAGATAATTCTCTCCCTTTCATTTGCTCTGAACACATCACGTTCGTCGGCATCAAGTGTTAGTTCGTACTCCAAACGTTCTAACAAGACTTGATCCTTGGGTAATAATTTGTGAATTAATTTAAGCAACTCTGCATGGGGCAACTCTTTCAGTGCATCTTTCAATTCCTGAGATACTTTCATCGCTCAATTAACCTTTCACCATTTTTTTTGATACAATACTACCATGGGTATCTAATACAACTATCCAATATATACCATTAGGAAGAGCAGAGACATCAATGCTCCCGTCATCATTTAGTCTATTTAAATTTATATAAACCTTACCAAGTAAATCATAGATATTAATCGATTGAATTTTCCTGACATTATTCATATATAATACATCTTTGACAGGATTGGGATTTATACTGTAATAAATCAATTCATTATCCAATGTTGAAACGGAGTCATCTATTCTCAATGGGATCTTAACTCTTTCACTTATACAATTCATGGCCCCACCATCAATCTTTATATCGAAAAAATAAGGGTATACATTCGATGTATCCATATTGGAAATTACGGATAGGAAATCATAGGTTAATGGAAAGTGATTTTCAGCCTCTATCATTAGAAGTGGACTGCTCGTATGAAAATTCAACATATTTACAACCGAATCTGTGGTAATATATACTACTTCACTTCGAGGCAATTCTAAATCTACTTTGTATGTTCCCCACCCCTCGTGCATATACACGCTTTGGGTATCCACAATTTGAAAATCCTTGTTTAAAACCTCAATTTTTCTCCAACCCGACACAAAAGCATTGGTCGTAAACTCAGTCATAACCAAATCCTCATAGGTAGACAACACCAATCCATCTACTGATTGATCATCAAATTTTCCATCAATAATCGAAATGGTATCCAGACCAATTTCATTTTTATAAGCAAAAACTTCTTTGTTTTCTTCCGCATAGAAATCTAAGGGAATCGAAGCATTTAATATTGGAAAAGTATTTCCGTTATGTAATACTGTAGATGAAGATTCATTTGAGTACCAATAAATATTAGATCCTATAGCCGTCAATACCGCATCTTCTCCCTTTTTAACAGTATCACCAGAAAATGAATATATGGTTGGATCAACTATATTAAAATATATCGTATCAAAGAGTTCATTGTCACATTGATCCTTCACCATTAAGGAAGCAAGTTCTTCACCTATGTAAAATGAGGTATGGGTAGTATCTGTATTAGACCAAAGATAATTCTTTCCTCCCTGTTTTGCCATCACAAGAATATCCTCATCTATACAATACGTAGCCTCATTATCGGCAATGATCAAAGGATGCTCTAGATAACCTTTTTCAATTTCTAAAATATCAGATCTAACAAGACAACCAATGGAATCGATTAACTCAACTGAATAAAAGCCAGTTTCTTTAACATGAATTGCTTCACCTGAAAGTCCATTGGACCACAAATAACTTTGGTATCCAGCTGGAGCAAAAATTGCAATGCTATCTTCTTTACAAAGAAAGTACTGAGAAGCCATCAAGTCGACTTCGTCACTAATACATAATCCTTCTTTAAGGTGGTATGTTCGATTCAATGACTGCGGAAATACAATTGACTTTGATCCAGATGGCCAATCAATCACAAGTGAATCTATTCTTGGTTCACTACCCAATCCAAAATGCTGTACATACGAATTGGTTATCCCATAACTTTCTCCACCTTTGACGACTCTAGTCATCACACCTAAGTTCGTATACAATCTTAGTTCAGCTCCAATACCCAACCTATTGGACTCTACCCCTTCAAGTACAATATCTATATATTTATTTGTTGATTGGATTGAGTTTATCCAAATCTTGTCTGGTTTATTTCCTGGAAAATTGATATTTGTACTATAAAATGCAACTATATCCATCCATCCATCCTTATTAATATCACCAACTACTGCAGAACTACATAATTCAGGCATAGGATCATTAATTACATTAAAGCTGCCTCCCGCGTCGTTGAGCAATAAAAGATTCTTTGCATCTCCAGTAATCAATACATCTTCGTAACCATTGTTGTCAAAATCTCTAACTATTCCTTGAAATGCAAAACTTTCTACGGGACCTGATGATATATCTTGCTCCGTAAAAAAACCAGAGCCATCATTTACAAACCATTGATGACGAAAGTCATGGTTTGTTACAAAAATATCGAAGTCACCATCGTTATCAAAATCAGCGACACTATTGGTCCAAGATTGATATGGGCTTGCCACACCTCTCTCATTTGCTTGATCGGAAAAAGAGCCGTCTTCATTTTGAATGAACAATCGATTGATCCTTCTAGGATTATCTAAATCAGTCACACCAGCACGACATTTTGCAATCATTAAATCCAACAAACCATCTCCATTTACGTCTGCCCATTCACTTGAGTAATTTCCTGAATTATCACTTTCAGGAATCGTCGTCCAATCTATGACACCCTCCTCTTCTTCTAGAATGCCTTCTCTATTTAAAGCAATTAAGTTGTCACTTTCATCGCTACAAAGGAAGTAATCAATAAATCCATTATTGTCTATATCGACAGTGTTTCCTCCTTGAGCCAATATGTGCTTCTTAATTAAATAGTCATATTCGAAAATGCCTTCTTCGTCTAAATTATAGACTTTGGAGTTAGAAAAAGAACCTGATGTAATCATTTCATGCTTACCATCATTATTTAGATCAGTAATCAAACACAAATATTCCCTTGAAGAAGAAACCTTAGGTCCCTTCTTCCAATCCATTGTCTCTCCATCACCTTGATTATATCCAATATACAGTTGATTCCCTTTGTCGATGGTAATAATTTCAGGAAAACCATCCTTATTTAAATCAACAATTGCTCCTGTATTACCACTACGTAAATCCAAATCTGGATTATAGATTAACGAGTGATCTTCAAATGTCACTTGAGCCAAGCAAGGTAGTGCGAAGATGATCAAAGCGAGGAATGTCAATTGTTTCATATTACAAATATATAAAACTTATCAATATATATAACAAGCTGATTAATCATATTATCTCTTCACAAAATGCCTGAATTACAAATTCTAAATTGGTCGTTTAATTTGAAATATAAATCGAAATATTAAACATACATTTGAAAATAAATATTAATTTTATATATCTATAATTACATATTATTATATGTCTTATTCCAATAACAAAATTCTATTAGAAAACATACCCAGACTTGAAGATTACAGGTTTGAATTGCTTGAGAAGAATTATCAATATCTAAGTAGTTTAAAATCTTTTATATACATCTTCACCACTGCGATCTTATATTTTGGCACTACTAAACTTTGGAGTTGGCCTGGAGAGTTCAATATTTATTTCTTTTGCCTTCTTCTTCTTTTCGCCTTGATTTTTGGATTGTATTCCTATATAATATTTCGACACAAGGGGTATTTAGTTCGTGAAAAAGACATTTCATACAAATCAGGATATATATACAATCAGTCTACCATCATTCCGTACAATCGTATTCAACATACCGAAATAAGCCAAGGACCACTTGATCGTATGTTTGGTCTCGCTCGATTAAAAATATTTACTGCAGGTGGCTCTCAATCGGATTTGGAAATCCCTGGAATCAGATATGAACAGGCAGAAAGTTTAAAATTCTATATCATTGGTAAAACTGCCCTTGATGAAGAAGAGTGATTTTGATTTCACAATACCAAGGCGACAATCATGGAAAGCTCTTATTCTAATACTTTGGAATACTTATAAGATTATTTTCAGACAAGTACTGCCAATCGTTTTAATTGGTTTAATTGGAAGAAGTGATTACATTAAAAATTATATAATTGTCGCCATCGCCATTGTAACCATATTAGGCCTCGTCTATTCTATCATAGCTTATCTAAGATTCAAGTATCAAATCCAAGATGAGCAGCTAAAAATAAAAAAGGGAGTCCTTAATGTAAAAAAAACTAGCATTGACTTCGATCGTATCCAAACCATCAATTTTGAACAAAATATTCTTCATAGAGTACTAAATGTTGTCCAACTTAAGATCGATACTGCCGGATCCTCTAAAAATGAGTTTATTTTAAATGCAGTAGAAATTGAAACTGGAAAATCGCTGAGAGATCAAATACTTTCATATAAAGAGATTGACACCAATGTAGAAGCCCCTTCGACCTCAGAAGAAAATACTCAAAAGAATGATGTTATTACCAAACTCGGATTCTTCGACCTCATTAGAGCTGGATTGGTTGAAAATCATATCAGGTCAGGAGGACTGATTGTCGCTTTTGCCTTCTACATTTATAATAACTTAAGAGATTATGGTGTTGATGTAGAAGAATACACGGATAGAATTGATATTATAGAATATAACATTGGCGTCATTCTAATTCTGGTTGTAGTATTTCTGGTCATCTCCATTCTCATTTCGCTAATTCGAATGATATTGGTGAATTTCAACTTAATTTTCTCTAGACAGCATAAAGGATTCAAGATTACCGCAGGTTTTTTCACTCAACGAATGACTTCTATTCTAGATCAAAAAATTCAGCGTATAACTTGGTCAAACAATCTCCTAAAAAAGGCATTGGGAATCTATGATCTAAAAATTGAACAAGCCCAAAGCGAGCAATTGGACTTAAAAAAGTCAATCAAAATACCAAGTTGCACACAATCAAATATAAACAAGGTTATTGATGTTGTTTTTCCATTGCATGACTCTTCTTCCTACTTTTTTGCAAAGACAAGCAAGCATTGGGCTTATAGACAAAGTATATTCGTTTCCATTATACCGCTTATCATTATACTTGTTGGATTGCATCAGAATCAATTCATTTTAGTATTAATTGCTATTGCATTATTGGGGCTCTTCATCATACAAGTTTGGCTTAAATATAAAAAATTGGAAATTGGAATTAATTCTGATTTCATATTAATAAAGGGTGGAATGTATGGTGATAAAAATCTAATCTTCCCAAAAAACAAGATTCAAGCCATAAAACTTATTCAATCTCCATATATGAGGAGAAAAGGACTCAGCTCCATTATATTCTACCACGCTTCTGGAATTTCAAGAATACCTTTCATTCACTTAGATCTTGCCCAGTTCATTCGAGATGATATTATGTTTCGAATTGAAAACACACATCAAAAATGGATGTAAAACCAAACTTCATTTCACCAATCCACACATATTCCATTTAATTCATATACCAACCAAGTTTATTCGAAATATTTTCACTATTCAGATTGAAATTCTTAGATTTGCAAATGATAGTGTAATTCTTACATTAACAAGAAATAAGATAGAAATGAAGAAACTTAAATCTTTTATTATACTCCTATCCTTTACATTAACTCAGACTACAAGCTTTGGTCAAGAGCAATTTGATAATAGAGTAAGATGTGGAGCAAAAAAAGCAATGAATGATTTATATGAGTTCAACACTGAATCCAAGATAGAAGCTCGAAAGTTTGACTCACAAAAGAACAATCTAAAAGACAGAAATGAGAATTGCGAAAAGCATTATGTAATACCCGTAGTCTTTCATGTTTTTGACGATGAAGGTGGCAGCAAGATTACAAAAGGTCAAATAAAATCCGCATTAAATAAAGCAAATATTGATTTTGCAGGAAAAAATGGAGATTTCAATACAGTCGATAATGCCTTTAGAGATATCAGAGGCACGTTAAACATCACCTTTGCTCTGGCCCAATTGGATCCAGATGGAAACGCAACATCCGGTATTAATTATTACAATACAAAATCAGGTTTTGGCAATGGATCTGGTTATAATAATGAAATAGCTTCATATGCCTGGGATAACTATATGTATCTTAACATATATGTTATGCGAGATTTATATGCAGATAATAAGACAAATAATTCTGGTGTAGCTTGGTATCCTGATTCGTGGATGAGTAATAACGGATTATCCCGAATTGTTTATAATGATCTTTACCTAGGCAATCAAGGTAGCTCGATTGCAAGTGGAGAATTCCAATCTACCATTACACACGAAATTGGACATTGGTTAAACCTTAGACATACGTTTGACAGCGGGTGTTCAGGAAGTGGCGATGGTGTCGCCGATACTCCTACTACACAAGGAGAAGCAGGATGCGGGCCCAATGCAATGAGTTGTGGTCATATTACTAATGGTGAGAATTACATGGACTACAATTCTTCCTGCTACAAAATGTTCACTCAGGGACAAATTGCTAGAATGGTTTCTGCATTGGAAAATCATCCAACTAGAAGACCTATTTGGCAAATAGACAATCTAATTGCTACCGGAACATATGACAAATACCAATATCAAAAACCAGTGGCTGATTTTTCGATTTCATCCTCAACGGTTAACATTGGTGACATCGTATACTTCAATGATCTTTCTTGTGGAGACCCAGTCTCTTGGCAGTGGACAATTGAAGGTGGTCAACCCAATCAATCAAACGAGCAAAATCCCTCTTCCGTATTCGAAAATCCTGGTGAATATCAAGTAGAGTTAACCGTTACAGATGCCAATGGCGAAAACAGTAGTTTTTCAAAAGAAGTATTCGTTGGAATCGATCCATTAAACTGTGCCCAAAGTTACACATTTGAAAATACTGAGGTCGATTCCGTTCCTTCGGGTTGGACTATTATTAGTGAGGACAATACCATAGGTTTTTGGGTAGAACAAGATGTCTATCACGAGTGGGACGAAGTAGGTCCATTTACCTCGTATGGTCACGACAGTCAACGTTCTATTTTTTCAGGAGAAAACTGGGGAGAAAATGGTCCAATAGAAATAACATTAGTTTCTCCACCTATAGATTTATCTTCTATGGATGAGCCCAAGTTATCCTACTGGACTATTCGCGGTTGGGATGCCTTCTGGCCGGACACAAAAGATTTTCATCAAGTTGAAGTTCTTGGGGGGGCTTCACCTAATGGTCCTTGGGAAGAGATTTCATCTGATATTATTATAAAAGATGATTTTCAAAAATGGGTACAATTTCAAGACATTTATTTGAGTGACTATAAAGACGAACCATTCTATTTAGCGTTTAGAACCAATACACACCACTACTATTGGCGTATTGATGATCTTTGTTTTGAAGACGACAATGTCAGTAATACCGAGGATATTAAGTTAGACTCCAAAGTATATTTCAATGGTTTTGAAATTGTTTCTACAATTAAAGAGTTTTCAATTTACAACTTAGTAGGCGAATTGATAGGATCAACGAATAGAATGACATATGATGCTTCTGATATTAGAAATGGCGTGTACATTATTAAATATCATAACTCTACTATTCCTTCTAAGAAATTACTTATTCATAAGTAACAAACTATTGTAGTTCGAAGTTGAATATAGAATAAGAACACAAACCAATATCTTAAAAAATCAGGTTTATTAAGAGTGGGTATTTACAAATACAAAGAGGCTGTCTACTTTCGTAAACAGCCTCTTCATTTTATTTTATTATAATTTAGAACTACTCGTTTTCCTCCTCAGCTCCCAATTCTCTTTCTATTGTTTCCATAAAAACATAATCAGTTGCTTCCTGAAGAGTAGGTATAATCGTAAGGATAGTCTCAAGCCTACTAATTTCTATTAACTTCTTCACAGTAGGATGTGTTACTCCACACATGACAAAAGAGCCATAATCTTTCCATAACCTATTAGCGGTCAAAATTGAACTCAAACCCGAAGAATCTACATATTCTACATCGGTCATATCAAAAATCAAGTTTTCCACTCCTTCGTTTCTTAGGAAGATAAACTCAGATTTTAGATCTGGAGCGACTAAAGAATTAAGATTTTTCTCTTCTAGTTTAAAAACAGAGTACTTATCATTTTTATCTAAACTAAATTTCATTCTTTTCTTTTTAAAAATCTAAAAACTGCAACAATAATTATTTTGACTTGTGGTCAAAATCAATAGTGAGCAAAGTTAACTTAAAATATTAAATTGACATAGCCCATTTATCGATAGACTTCTCGTGACACCAAATCCTTATGATCCATCCCACATTAGAAATGATTTCAAGAAATCATCAATCTTACCATTTAAAACAGCATCTGTGTTTCGAGATTCAAAATTTGTTCTATGATCTTTTACTCGCCTATCATCCAAGACATATGACCTAATTTGAGATCCCCATTCGTTTTTCATTTTACCAGATTCGATCTTATCCCTTTCGGCACGTTGCTTCTCCAACTCGATCTCATACAGTTTTGATCTCAACATCTGCATGGCTTTATCCCTATTGACATGTTGAGATCTTTCTTGCTGACATTCGATAACTATCCCTGAAGGTAAGTGCCTCAATCTTACGGCCGTTTCAACCTTGTTTACATTCTGTCCTCCAGCTCCACTTGCTCGAAAAGTATCCCATTCTAGATCCGAAGGATTCACTTCCACTTCAATATTATCGTCTATTAACGGATGAACAAATACCGAAGCAAACGAAGTCATCCTTTTACCTTGAGCATTAAATGGACTAACCCTTACTAATCTATGAACTCCATTTTCACCTTTGAGCAACCCAAAGGTGTAATCACCTTCAATTTCCAACGAAACAGATTTGACTCCTGCCACATCACCAGCTTGATAAAACAACTCTGCCACCTTATAATCGTTAGTATCTGCCCACATTTTATACATACGTAGCAACATATCTGCCCAATCGCAAGCTTCAGTTCCTCCAGCTCCCGCATTAATCTCCAAAATACAAGACATTGCATCCTCTGGCTGATCTAAGGTCGTTCTAAACTCTACATCTTCAATAAGCGCTAAAGCTTCCTGGTATCTGTTTTCGACTTCGATTTCCGTAGCTTCACCTTCTCGATAAAACTCATACAACACTTCCACATCATCAAGATTCCCCTTGAGTTCTTGGTAGATTGCAACATCTTTTTTTAAAGCTTTT
Source organism: Saprospiraceae bacterium (assembly GCA_965230345.1). GTDB lineage: Bacteria > Bacteroidota > Bacteroidia > Chitinophagales > Saprospiraceae > JADKBO01. Next base: position 2,981,076 of record CBDDKR010000002.1, on the reverse strand, counting down.
AGCTCTTTTAAGAGCACTTCAGCCTTACTGGGATCATCCCATAATTTAGGATCTCCAGCTAATTGTTCTTTATCCTCTATTTTTAATTGCTTCGCATCGACGTCAAAGATACCCCCTTATCAATGTCAGACGCTCTTTAAGCTCATTCAACTGCTCAATGGTCATGCCCTCTTTTATTTAAGTTAATTAAACCTATTATTGGATATCGATATAAAACATCAATTCTGAATTGGCCGGTATTCCAGGTCGATCAGTAGCACCATAAGCTTGATCAGAAGGAATAAACAAAGAAGCTTTAGTTCCTTGAGGTAATTTTTGAATGGCCTCATCCCATCCAGCGATTACCATACCTTGTCCAGCTTTAAAATTAAATGGACTTCCTCTAAAATAAGAGTTATCAAACATGCTTCCGTCTTTAACCAAAACTCCATAGTAGTTAACCGTTGCACTATCACCCTTCTTGAACATTTTACCTGATCCTTTTTCATGGATATGGATTTTTAATCCAGAATCGGTTGTTTCTAGTTCAAGATTGTTCGACTTATATTCCGAAAGAGTTCTACTTACAATATCAGCAATTTCTGTCTCCATTGCTTGCATTTTTTCTGCCAATGCCTGAGCCGCCCTTTGTTTGGCTTCTTGCTCTTCTTTATAGTCACTTTCAGAAATAATCTGCTTCACAGCAATATCATATTGTAAATATTCCATAGAATCCAATCCCGGTCCTTTATTAGGTAAAGAATCAATTGGAATCATCAACGATATACTGTCTCCAATATTAACACCATTAAATAGTTCAGTGAATGGGTTCTCCTTAAGCTTAGTCTCTTCTTTTGGGATCATAAGTGTTGCTAATTCACCTGTACTAAATGGTTGTAACACTTTTCCGTTACTCCCTCTTAGTGCATAGTTAAACTTCACATAATCTCCAAGTTTTGCTACTTCACCTTCTCCTTGGATATGTTCAACGTATTCGTATCCCGATGGAGTTTTAAGAGTCGAAGCTTTATCTCCTCCCTCTTTACATGAGAATATTCCGATAACTGCAAAAAGCAATAATGTCTTTTTCATTTTTATAATTTGAATTTGTTCTTTTCTAAAGATTATTAAACGTACTCAGGAAGTACTTTTTTATAACGATTTATAATGTCTTCTAATTTAGCATAAGCAGATCCACCTGAAGCATTTTTGTGCCCTCCACCATTAAAATGTGTAGAAGCCATTGACTGTACATTAACACTCCCCTTACTACGCAGGGATATTTTAATCATGTTTTGTTGTTGAGTTATCAGTGCAGCCAATTTAATATTAAACACCATCAGCATATAGTTTACGATTCCTTCGGTATCTCCTCGAACGATGTTAAAATTAGAATAATCCTCCTTTGTTAAATAAATGTAAGCTGCTCCGTGATCCTCTAATACTTCAAGCCTATTAGCAAGACAATGGCCCAACAATCGAAGTTGTTTTAGTGTTAACGAATTAAAAATAAAGTTTTGCAACTTATAATCATCAACTCCGATCTTCTTAAGTTGAGCAGCCACTTCATAAGTGTACGGCCTAGTAGAAAATTTAAACGAACCTGTATCCGTAATTAACCCTGTGAATATACATGTTCCGATGTCTTCATTAATTAGATGTCCAAAATCTAGATCATTTATAAACTGATATACCAACTCACAGGTAGATGAAGATTCTGTATCTGAAAGTACAAAGTCTGCTACGGGTTCGGGGTCGATGTGATGATCTATCATCACTTTGGTTGCCTTTGAGAATTGGACATTTGGTCCTAACTTATCTATCCGATCCAAGGCATTAAAATCTAGTAAGAAAATCATATTTGCCTTATCTACAATGGCTCGACATTCATCCATTTTTAAGTCAAATATGTGAATTAGAGAAAGAGATGGAAGGTAACCCAACATCTTGGGATACTCACTAGGCAGAACAATTTTAACATTGTGCATCATCTTTTGTAACAGCAGAGCCAAAGCTAAAGAAGATCCTACAGCATCGCCATCAGGATTCCGATGTGAAAGAATAACAATCTCTTGTGGTACTAAGAGTTTATTCTTTAGTTCTAATAATTCATCTCTATTCATAATCAGAGGGCGAATTTGATAAAAATATTATAAATAAAAAAATTTATAAATCGATCATTTCTAAAATCATCGCACAATACATCTTCATATCAATTGGATGCAATCACTTAGCAATAATAATCCTTTTGATTTTATAAAAAAATAAAGCTTCATACCCTATCAGATGATCATCTCATTCGATTCAATCTAAACGATTATTAGAGTGGTCGGAATAATATTCTTAATTGGCCTTTTCTCCATTCATATAATTAATATTGATAAAACATTTTCTAGGAAAGCTTACAATGCTTGGCAACTATTATTTACATTTACAGTTATTATATTTTTTATACTTTTAAACTTCAATCGACTACATCACTATGGAATTAATCAACTATTCTTACATTTGCGGCTTAATTTAGAACTATTACTATTTTTTAAGATCAAATAACATTACAATGGCAACGAATAGAACATTTACAATGATTAAGCCTGATGCTGTAAAGGCTGGGCATATTGGTGCAATTTTAAATCAAATTTGTGAAGCCGGATTTAAAATCGTGGCGATGAAGTATACTCGTCTATCAGCAGAAAAAGCTGGAGAGTTTTATGCAGTCCATAAAGAAAGACCTTTTTACGGTGAGCTTGTTGAATTCATGTCCTCAGGACCAATAGTTGCAGCTGTTTTAGAAAAAGACAATGCTGTTGCAGATTTTAGAACACTAATTGGAGCTACTAACCCAGCTGAAGCAGCCGAAGGAACAATCAGAGCAAAGTATGCTAAAAATGTAGGTGAAAATGCCGTACACGGATCTGACAGTGATGAAAATGCAGCAATTGAGTCAAGTTTTCATTTCGCTGGCACCGAAATCTTTGAATAAAAATTAACCAAACATATCAATTTAAAATGAAAAACTATTTATTAATCCTACTTGTATTCGGTATTGCAATGGTCTCGTGTTCGAAAGATGACGAAGATGATGATTGTATGAGAGCTGACTTTATTGGTGAGTATACTGGAACATCAAATTGTGTGGGTCATGCTGCTTTTTCAACATTTACACTTAATATCACAGAAGGTGCAAATGAAAATGAGATTGAAGTAACGGATCCTCTTACCACCAGAACATTTACTGTTGATGGGTGTAAAGCTGAGTACAAAAATGGAGATTTCAAAGTAACCCTAAAATTAGACGGAAATGAAATTAAAGGAGAAGAGGTAACTGAGTTGCCTTTGGTTCCGGATGTTAAATGTGGATATACAGTAACGAAATAAATCTTCCGAATCTAAGATTTTGAGAGGTTGTTCTTACAAAGAGCAACCTCTTATTTTTTAAGAACAATTTTATCTTTATGTAATTCGACTACTCCTTCTTTCCAAAGATTACCTAGTCCTCTTTTGAAAGCTTTTTTACTGAGTCCAAACATAGACTTTATTTCTTCAGGTGAACTTTTATCCGTAATTGCTAATACTCCACCAGCCTCTCTTATTTTTTCAAGAATGGTAGAATTTACTAAATCTTTACTTTGTTTATAGCCTTGCGGAACTAATGTAATATCGATCTTACCATCTTCTCGAATCAATTTTACATATGCTTCTAAAAGCTCTCCAAAACGAATGTCTTTATGTATAGCATTATTGAAAATTAACCCTTGATACAAATCATTAACAACAACATTAATTCCCAATTCACTTTTTCTATAGGGTAACACAGAAACCTTATCACCGACATTCAACTCTATTTCTTCATAGAATAAAAAGTCTTCAATACGTGCAGAAGCCATCAATCGATCCGATCTCTCATCCACAAATACATACACTACATATGACTGCCCTTCTTCCATTTTCACCATTTGTTCAGCAAAAGGCACAAAAAGCTGCTTTGGTATCCCCCAATCTAAAAATGTTCCTTTGTCAGACTGGGAAAATACTTCAAGATATCCAAATTGTTCTGCTTGAACTTTAGGTATCAAGGTTGTGGCTACTAATCTTTCTTCAGAATCTCTGTAGACAAACACCTCAATTACATCATCTATCTGAATCTCTGGTGTCACATAAGCATTGGGCAATAACACCTCATTCTCATCAGCATCAACAAGGTATAATCCCGGATCACTTGATCTTGACACATACAGTTGATTGATTTTACCTAATTCCATCTAACAATAATGTTTAAAACAAAAAAAGAGCTCACAAAAGTGAACTCTTTAAAGCAAAAAATAAAATGTTCTTAAATTATCTTGACATTAACAGCATTCATTCCTTTCTTTCCTTCTTTTAGCTCAAACTGAACCTCGTCACCTTCTCTAATCTCATCAATTAATCCAGAGGCATGGACAAAAATATCCTTGTTAGAACCATCATCTACAATAAATCCAAAACCTTTTGATTCGTTGTAGAATTTTACTTTACCAGTATTCATTATTAAATATTAAAAAAATTATTAAAGCATAAATGTAATCTTTTTTAGATTCATTTGTGGACAATTATGCTAATTTTAAATAATTAATAGCATTATCTTAATAGGAATTGGTGTTTTTTTACTTTTGCAATCAAAATTTCGAATGACATTTCACGATCTAAACCTTAATAAAAACTTACTTAAAGCGATAGATGAATTGGGTCTAACAACTCCTACTCACATTCAAAAGCAAGCTTTTAATGTAATCATGTCTGGAAAAGATGTTATCGGGATTGCCCAAACTGGTACTGGGAAAACATATGCATATTTACTTCCTCTCTTAAGACAGTGGAAATTTCAAAAAGATCGATTTCCAAGGATACTTATTGTTGTGCCTACTAGAGAATTGGTTGTTCAAGTTGTTGAAGAAGTCAAAAAACTAAGCGTTTTCACCAATCTTCATGTGGTGGGTTCTTATGGTGGTGTTAATCTAAAAAAACAAGCAGCAGAAATAGAACAAGGATTGGATCTATTGGTTTCTACTCCAGGAAGGCTACTAGATCTTTGTTTACACGGTGCATTAAAGTTGAAACTGATCAAAAAATTCGTCATTGACGAAATGGATGAAATGTTAAACCTAGGTTTTCGTCCACAACTATTAAGGATCATGGAGTTTCTACCAGAAAAAAGACAAAATTTACTTTTCTCCGCTACGATTACTAAAGATGTTGAGGGCATCATTGACCAATATTTTAACAACCCACAACGCATCGAGGCCGCACCTGTTGGAACACCTTTGGAAAACATTGATCAATACAAATACCATTCAATCAATTTTAAGACAAAAATTAACCTATTAACTCATTTATTATCTTCCAATTCGGAGATGAGCAAGGTGCTAATTTTTGTAAGTACGAAGAGAATGGCGGATATTGTTTTTGATCGTATTCATGATACGTTTGAAGATGACATCAACATTATTCATTCTAACAAATCACAAAACTATAGATTTAATGCTGTAAATGATTTTACCTCAGGAAAAATAAAATACCTAATAGCAACAGATATTATTGCCAGAGGAATTGATGTAAGTAGCGTAACTCATGTTGTAAACTTTGATCTTCCTGAAACTCCTGAAAACTATATCCATCGCATAGGTAGAACTGGAAGGGCCGACAAAAAGGGGATTTCTATTAGTTTTTACACCAAAGATGAACTTGAGTATTTACATAATATTGAAGGTTTAATGAATCATGAAATATCAGTTCTAGAGCTCCCGGAAGAAGTGAATATAATTGAGGAGTTGGAGGAATTTGAGAAGACTGTTTATAAGATGAAGAACATCTTTGTTAAGCAATCATTTGATCCTGAAGCTGGAGGAGCTTATCATGAGAAAAAGGAAAAAAACAAAAAAGAAAACAATCCAATTAGAAAAGCAGAAAGAATGAGATTAAAATATAAAAAGCCAAAAACCAGAGGACAAAAGCGTAAAAAGAAACGTTGATACGATACTACATATTCTCGTAATATGCTCTGATAACTTTTTCAGATTTTTTGCCTTGAGGGGTATAATCTTTGGCAGGATATCCCTCATGCCCCATTCCATCAGGGAACCATTTCCAGATAAATCCACCCTTCCACCAGTCCTTTTTTAGAAAAACATTGTACAAGGCGGCAAAGGCATTAGCTTGTGCATTTTCATTAATCGGTGTTTGATGAACAATTTTCTCTAATTCCCATGCTCGATATGCGCAACCATCAATTGTTAGATATCCATACTCTGTAAACAATACATCTTTATTGTGTTTTTTAGTAAACTTTTCCATTCTTTTAACGATGGGATTCCATGCCGATTCCAAATCCTTTAAGCTTGGCATTTTATCCGGTAGTAAAGGAAAATATGCTGATATACCTATAATATCTAAAACATCCCAAAAGGGTACTTCTTCATAATTATCCCAATTTGAAGAATACGTCAATTGTCCATTGTAATCGGATCGTATTTCTTTGATTAATTCTCGCCAAAACGATTCTCTTTTAGCAATAGCAATTTTATACTCCGTGCCAATACAAAACATTTCTATGTCATACTCTGAAGCAATTTCAGCAAAAAACATAATAAATTCCCTATATCCTTCTTCCCATTCCCTCCATTGGCTCTCTTTGGCAAAAGACAAGTCTCCTACCCAAGAATAAGGAATATATACTTGAGGCTTAAGCATAATCTTTAGTCCTTCCTTTTGCGACTTTTTAATGCATTCTATTAACCCCTCTTTACGTTCACCCCACCACTGCCAATCAATATTAAACTTTGTTCGCGTTTCACCTTTTTTGTGATAACCATAAGGGACTAGACAAACCCAGCCAGCTTTTATCTTATTCACTTCTACAAAAGCTTGATCCGAAACTGGTTCTGGTGGTGCAACAACGGTAACACCATTTATCCTTTGACCGAAAACAGAAATGGTCCATATAATCAAAGGAACCAATATTAAAGTTCTTACTGGCATAAAAGGAGTTTTCAATTTATGACTAAAAAGACATTATAGAATAAAGAAGTTAATTCAACTACTCATTACTAAATCAGGACAATGTTTTATTTGGATTGCTCCGTCTTATACGAATCATCCCAATTTTTAATATTTGGAACACCCAATTTGTTCATTGATTTAGCTACAATTGTCGCCACTGTTGCATCACCAGTAACATTGACTGTAGTTCGTAACATATCCAAAGGCCTATCCACCGCAAATATCAAAGCCAATCCCACAGCTAACTGATTGGGCGGAAAGCCAATAGATTCAAGAACAATTACCAACATTATCATACCAGCACCAGGCACGGCTGCTGACCCTATTGAGGCTAATGTAGCCGTCAAAACGATGGTTAATTGATCACCAAGAGTCAACCCAAATCCTAATGTTTGACAAATAAATACAGCGGCTACAGCTTGGTAAAGACTTGTCCCATCCATATTGATCGTGGCCCCAATCGGACAAACAAAACTTGTAACTTCTTTTTCTACCCCTAGATGTTCTTCTACTCTTTCCATAGTAACTGGTAATGTCGCAGCACTAGAGCTTGTTGAAAAAGCCAATAACTGAGCAGGAGCAATACCCTTAATGAAGAAATTGGGTTTCTTTCCTGTATAAAGAAATATAGCCAATATATAAACTAAGATCATCAATAATAATCCTACCACAACACAAAGCATATACCATAATAACGCATTGAATAAATCGGGGTTAGATGTTTCTGTTACGAGAGAGGCAATCAATGCAAATACTGCATAAGGTGCAATTAACATTATTAAGTCCACCATTTTCATAACAATTTCGTTTAATCCATTGAAAAAGTCTTTAACAGGTTTAGCTGCTTTTTCATCAACTAACAATAAGCTAATTCCAAAAAAGATGGAAAAGAAAATCACTTGAAGCATGTTACCATTACTGGAAGCCGCACCAAAAATATTGGAAGGTACCATATCAACAATAAACTGCAATGGCCCTTTTTCATGTTGTTGTGTGGCTGATGACACTTTAGATTCTGCTGAAGATGCAAAATCTCCTGTTAAATCCTTCAATGTTTCAGCACTCACCATTGAACCTGGCTGAATCACATTAACTATAATCAATCCAATACACACAGCGATTACTGTTGTTGTGATATATATCAGTATAGTTCTTAATCCCATCTTGGAAAACTTACTTATATCTTGCAGATCAGACACCCCCTTAATTAGTGACGCCAGAATCAACGGAATAGCAATTAATTTTAACAAATTAATGAAGATTACACCAACTGGTTTTACCCAATCCGATACAAATCCCCCCCACTCCATTGAAGAAGCAAATATTCCAAATACCAATCCAAGTACCATTCCTATCAATATCTTCCAGTGCAAGGCCAGTTTCCCCATGTTATTATTTTTGCTCTAAAGTAAAAATACTACTCCTTAATACCAAATGAACGAGTTCATCTGAAGACTCATAACTAATCTTATGTTAAAAAGTCAATCCAATGGCTTCTTGGATATCTCTGAGCAAGTCATATTGGTTTTCGATTCCAACAGACATTCTAACTAAGGAATCCGATATGCCATATTCTTCACACAGAGATTTATCTACATTAAGATGTGAACTTGTTGCAGGGTGTAGCACTAAGGTATCTATATCTCCTAAAGTTGGTGCATGAGTACATAAGGACAAATTATCAATAAATCGAATGGCGTCATCTATTGTTTTGCCGACTTCAAAACTCAGCATTCCACCAAATTTACTCATTTGCGAAGCAGCGATAGAATGGTTAGAAAATGATGTTAATCCAGGATAATTGACTCTTCCTATTCCATCCAACTTCTCCAATTCTTGAGCTAGAAATAAGGCATTTTCACATTGTCTATCCATTCGGATTCCCAAAGTTTTCAGCCCATTATTGAGAAGCCACGCATCCCATGCATTGCAAGTTCCTCCCATAAGTTTTAATGTAGTCCAAACTTTTTTCATTCCTTCTTGATCTGTACCGACGATAACTCCAGATATCGAATTCCCATGCCCATTGAGGTACTTGGTAGAAGAATGAATCACGTAATCAATTCCTAATTTTATAGGCTGTTGAATATATGGGGTGCAAAACGTATTGTCAATTATTGTAATTACACCATATCGCTCAGCAAGTTTTTGAACTTTCACCAAATCCACACAATCAAGCGTCGGATTAGCTGGAGTTTCAAGATAAATAAAAGTTACCTTATGATTATTCAAATATTCTTCAACACCATTCAAATCCCTAAAATTTAGAAATGTTGTTTTTATTCCATGTCTAGAAATTACTTTTTCAAGTAATTCGGTTGTTCCCCCATACAAATTTCCTTGAGTCAACACAACATCTCCATTAGAGCCTAAAGCGTACAACAAGGTAGAAATCGCTGACATTCCCGAACTTGTCATCAGTGCCGAGGCATCTTTTTCTGTACCCAATGCTTCTAAGTCTGCAATTTTCTGTGCTACCCCATCAATGGTTGGATTTCCGTATCTTGAATAAACATGTCCAAATTTGTTCCCTTTAAAAACATCAATGGCATCTTGAACAGAGTTCATCTCAAATGATGAAGTCGCATACAAAGGCAATTGATGAGGTTTGGTAGATTTACTATCTTTGCACTCTTTAACACAATAGGTTTGAAAAGTATATTTATCCTTAGACATAAGCTGATTTTTTTCTCTACAAACATATGTATTTGTTTACTTGTCCTTTTATTTATTTCAATTAATATAGATTTAAATGGGAAAAATGTTGTTTTGGATACTATTCATGATGAAATAGTACATGACACCATCGTTCAGCCTAAAAAAGTCCATTTACTTGACCTAAATTTTGCTACTTATCTACCACAATCTGCGTACAATAGGCATCAAAAAACACCACATTGGGGGTTCAATTTTGGGTGGCAATATCAAATCCAAAAAGAGGGTCCACTATTCATTGGAGGGAATTTAGGATTTAATTTTATCAATTCTAAAAGTGGAAAGGTGGATCGTCAATTTGACAATCTGGTAGAGGAATGGGATGCTACCACTACTACCTATATGATGTCGTTAGCGTTGAAGTGCAAATATTATTTTGAATGGCAATTTTGGAACTTTGAGTCCTACGCTACTTTTTCTACAGGATACCAATATTTTTGGGCAAACACCAACTTTGAATTTCCTGACTCTGATGAGTCTGATAGTGATTTTGAAGATGGTGATGGAAGCATATATTATGGTGGAAGCCTAGGATTAACAAGACATTTAGATCAGAATATATTCTTAGATTTTTCAGTTGGGTATCGATCTGGATTGTCTATGCATCATTTTGTATTAGATCAAAAAGATATTGAACCAGAGTTCTCGACTATCGAGCACTTTTCTCATAAAAAGTCTACTTTAGATTTACTTGCAATCAAACTTGGAGTTACGTTTGCCTTTTAAACCACAAACTATTCGTTATGGTAGCCATTAAAAGTTCTGACCTTCAGGGTTCAGACGAATTATATCTTCACCGAACTATTATTGTCGATAAAGGACAAAAACCTGTAAGAATTGACAAATTCCTCTTGGATAGGCTGGAAGACACTTCTAGAAATAGAATTCAAAATGCAATTAAAGCTGGAAGTATTTTAGTTTTTGATAAACCAGTAAAATCCAATTACAAGGTCAGACCTAACGATAATATTTCTTTGGTACTTCCTTCAAATCCAGACGAGAAAGAATCATTGACGCCACAAGATATACCATTAAATATTGTATATGAAGACGATGATGTAATGGTTGTCAACAAAAAGCCTGGAATGGTCGTACATCCTGGAGTCGGAAATCCTGATGGAACACTTGTCAATGCATTGCTGTATTACTTCCAACAAAAGGATAAAGATCTTCCCATCTTAAATGGTAATAATGCTTCACGTGCGGGGTTGGTGCACAGAATTGACAAAGATACTTCCGGTCTAATCATTATTGCGAAAACAGAGTTCGCAATGACTCATTTGGCTAAGCAATTTTTTGATCATACTATTGATAGAGAATATGTTTCATTGGTCTGGAGTGCTCCTGAAGAACAAAAAGGAACTATTGTAGGTAATATAGGTCGACACAGAAACGACAGAATGCTTATGACTGTAATGGATGAAGACGAGGGCAAGCATGCCGTTACGCACTTCGAGGTATTGGAAGATCTGTATTATGTTTCACTTGTAAAATGTCAATTGGAAACCGGTCGAACACACCAAATCAGGGTTCATATGAAACACATTGGCTGTACCCTATTTAACGATGAAAGATATGGTGGAGATCGAATATTAAAAGGAACTGTATTCAATAAATACAAGCAATTTGTTGAGAATTGTTTCAAACTATGTCCAAGACAGGCCCTTCATGCTAGAACTTTAGGATTTACACATCCACGAACAGGAGAACGAATTCTATTGGAAGCTCCACTGCCTAAAGATATTTCTGACTTATTAGAAAAATGGAGAGGATATCATTTATCTAGAAAACAGCTAATGTAACGCATAATGAAGGATATAATTATATTATCGGGCAGTCATCGAAAAAATGGAAATAGTGCTAGAATTGTAGAATTTTTGTCTAAAGAATTAGACATAAAATCTGTTTCATTAATGGATTATACTATTGCTGCATTCAATTATGAGCAATCATATCCTACCGACGATGAGTTCATGGCTTTAATCCAAGAAATACTACCCTATAAAACCATTGTATTTTTGACTCCCATGTATTGGTACTCTATGTCATCCATAATGAAAACCTTTTTTGACAGAATAACAGACTTATTGCATAAGTACAACGAAATTGGCCAACAGCTTAAAGGAAAATCAATGGCTCTTATATATCATAGTAATGGGAAAGCGGAAGAGTACTTTGTTTCTCCATTTTCAAATACTGCCACATACCTGCATTGTACATTCACCGGGTCTTGTCACTTGAACATGTCTCAAAACACCCTTTCAGAAAGGCACAAAAACCAACTCATCGATCTTATTTCGTGTTGTAAATAACCATGTAAGTTCTTAGACGATCAAGTCAGTTAACACCTTATTAAAATAACTAGAAAGGTACATAAACAAAAAAAGGATTCTCAAATGAGAATCCTTAGTACCCGGAGTGGGAATCGAACCCACACGGCCGCAATGGCCACAGGATTTTAAGTCCTGCGTGTCTACCAGTTCCACCACCCGGGCGGATAAAATAAAAGCCCTTATGGGCTTAAAGACATGGAGCGGAAGACGGGATTCGAACCCGCGACCCCGACCTTGGCAAGGTCGTGCTCTACCAGCTGAGCTACTTCCGCAATTTCAATTTATCCTTGCTTTCATTAAAGCGATGCAAATATAGAATATTCAAGGCAAGTTAACCAAGTATTATCAACATTATTTTACAAATAATTCTTGTACACTTTCTATGTTATTGAAATTCAATGAAATCCAATTAAAACTTCCTGGCATGCCACCTTTTACTTTCCAAATAGATGAAAGACATGATTAAAATTGCCCCCCAATAGACGAACTCACTAGACCAAGCCCAAATCAAATTCATCTTATACACTTTGATTACAACATATATGTATATCATATATAATAGGGTCGCTATAAACTGTATCCAAAATGCTGTATTGGTATGTCCAGTTCCGATTAATCCATTCAAGAAGATCGATCCAATGGAAAATAAAGCCAGTATAGGTATGAGAAGAAGCAACAAATTAGAACTCATTGATAATAAATCCGTTTCACCTCCTCCGTACAACGGATAAAGAAAGAAATTAGGGAATACACAAATAGGAACAGTAATCAATAACGTAGACCAAATGTTAATTTTAGTAGTACGCCACGTCATAGGAATAACTGCAAGTCTTTTCCTGTTCCCAATAAAAGAACTGACAATCGTATTAATTCCTGTAGAATATCCCCAAGTAGGAATGGAAAGGATTAAGTATACGTTTCGAATCAAGTTGGATATCTCCAAATCTTGACTACTGTTATTCTCTATAAATGTGAAAAAGAAAAAATATGCTCCAAGTCCTACAACCGACTGTGCTACAATAGGCAATGATACATCAATAGTTTGATAAACATTCTTCAACTTCAAACGACTAATCGTCAGCAACTTATATATACGATTCTTTTTGTCGAACACCATATATATAATGAAGCAAATAAAGGCAATAATCTCAGCTATTGTCGAGGCCCATGCTGCTCCTTTTATACCCATAGGTTCAAATCCCAGGTGTCCATAAATTAGAACATAATTCAGAATTATATTGGACAATGCCAAAATGACGGTATCTATCAAAATAAAGGTTGGTCTCGACACTCCCGTATACAAAGCAATCAAACAAACTCCAATAAAACTAAAGGGTATGCCTAACGCTCTGGGATGAATGTAGTCCAGAGTTCTTGATAAGATATCGGGAGATTCTATAAATAGCTTAAAAAAGTCTTCCGCATAATATTGAATGGAAAGCATAATTCCAAAAGCCATCAACAATTCAAATATGATCAATGCTTGAAAATAACTACCTATTGAGGAGAAAGAGTTCTCTCCATATTTTCTTGCCATCAGTATTTGACCACCTCTTGAGAACCCAAAACCGATAGAAGCAATAATCAGATAAAAAGCTCCAACTAGCCCAATCGCACCAAAATCAATACTATCATAATGATATAAAAAAACATTGTCAGAAAGGACAATGATATTTTGAGCTGCACTGCCCAACATAATTGGAGCAGAAATCTTAAATATATGAGCGTAAGATGTGTTTAATTTCATTCCTTGCAAATTTAGCAGCACTTGTTAAATTTAAAAGCACGACTGCAATAAATTTGTATTAATTTAGAATGATTATATCCATAATACAACCACCTATATAAGAGTCTATAGAACAATAGGTTTTTCATACTTCAATCTCCATCCATAGAATACACTTATTCTATTTTATGTTATCCTTATATTAAATGAACTATAGGTTTTTAATGAGAAGTTTCTATTGCTTTTTGAGTATGCAATTGTTCATTTGAAATGGAAGATATAATAATAGATTCTTCATTATTGATTTGAGAAGTATTGTCTAGTATAATTTGTTCTTTATTTACACCCAAGATTTCAAGATACGAAAGACATGCTGACAGTCTATTTTGTGATAAAATCACTTCTTTTTTATTCTGCTCGTCTATCTCATATGGCGTAATAATGATTTTTTTATCCTGTTGAGTAAACAACAATACTTTTATAGCTTCTAAATCCTTAATCGCTTGCTCATTTAATGTAGCAACATCTTTCTGATAATTGATGCGGTATACATCTTCGGAAACTAAAGAATTAGAAGGCATGTCGGCATAATCCTTATCATTTTGTACATCTTCTTCCCTTTGGATCAGTTGGTAGCCCTTGAAATAATGATCAGCCCTACCATAAACAGCCTTGATCGTTCCGTCAGATACCAATTCAACAGACAGCGGCACTACATTATAAAGGATAATAGTCTTCCGAGAATCTTGTCCTGATACAATTTCTGTAAGCAAGACGAAAAAAAGAAAAGTTAAAACTCTAGGGGTCATAATTAAAAGGTTTCAAGATTAAAACGCATTAACATGCTAAATCATTACCTTTTTTGCATGCTAATCGACCAAGCCTCTGCCCTTTTTTACGATCTCTTCTGATTTCATTAAAGAATCCACTAAAGTGTCTAATATTCCATTAACAAACTCTTTACTTTTGGGGGTAGAGTAAAGCTTTGCCAATTCTACATATTCATTTAATGTAACCTTAGTTGGAATAGTTTCGAAAGCCAATAATTCGCTTAGAGCCATTTTTAGTAATATAAGATCTATTATAGCCACCCTATCACTATCCCAATTCTTAAGAACAGGCTGAATCTTCTCTAATAACGAATCATTATCCTTAAAAGTTCTAATAAGAAGGGTTTCTCCAAATTCTTTAACCGTTTCTGAATCAGAATCGTAAGAGTCTATATCAATTAGATTACTCTTATTCAGATTTTTCAAAACCTTTTTAATCGTACCAATAATGATAGATTTATCATCGTACCAATTAATGTATTGGTCTTCAATTATTTCAATAAAATTATCATTGGCTCTACAAAAACGGAATAACTCTAAAAGAATATTTAAAACACTATTCTCTGCTTCATCTTCAATTATAAAAGATTTATACGCATCAGTTTTAGCAAATTCATAATAAATCCCTTGTATTAAGTCATTATCAATTTTTTCGCCAAAATGAAATTTCTTGTTTAATGCATTAATTCTAGGATCCTTATCAATGCTTTCAATAATTCTGTTCTCAAACAATTTAGGAACAAACTTTTTATCCTCCTGACTTGGAAGATATTTCTTTTGTCGCTTGGTAAAATCTGATTTAGAGATTTTAGTAACTTGGACTAATGTGTATAGAGAAAATAATAAAAGCTCCTTGCTCTGATAAATCTTGTTCCAATACTGACGTTTAGATTCATCTAATGTCAATTCATTGTCTCTATTGGAAGCGTAAAGCATTTGCATTACTTTAACTCGAGCATTTCGTCTACTTAGCATCTACTTTTAGTGTTTTCTTTATTTGCATTGCAAAGTAAATTCATTCAGTTAATATTAAAAAGATTTATAATAAAAAAAATCAATTTAATTTTATGAAGTGATCTAAAAACTAAATCCTAATGCTAGAATCAACTCATTGAAATCCAAGCTCCGCCCAAAAATTAATTTCCAAAGCTTTGGCTATGCAAAAGAATTTTCGAATTAACCTGACTTCCAAGCAGTTAATTCCGCTATTGAATACAGTTTTTAAACCACTTCTATGCCTTTTACTATTAAACAGGCATTAATCAAAAGACTTGAATACTATTTTTGATGCAATATCACCTAAAATCAAATTATACTTCTTATTACAGAATGGTCTTCAAGAACACTATATAGTATAGAACTATTTTTTTCTATAAATATTTAATTGCAAATTAGCTCAATTAATTCTATAAAAATGAAGTATACTTTTTACATTCCAGTACTCTTTGTTATTCTTACAGTAT
Source organism: Saprospiraceae bacterium (assembly GCA_965230345.1). Taxonomy (GTDB): domain Bacteria; phylum Bacteroidota; class Bacteroidia; order Chitinophagales; family Saprospiraceae; genus JADKBO01. The sequence goes on along the minus strand of CBDDKR010000002.1, from coordinate 2,964,995 downwards.
TCAGCTGTACAAAGGATACTTCTTCACATACGGAGGAACTTCCAATACCAATCCTTGCTATTCAATTAGAAGATTCTATAGAAAATATTTCAAAGTATAAATACATTTCAGGGACATGTAATATCAATGGAATGGGTGAACATGATGACCTTTCTGCAACGATTGAAATAAGAGGACGAGGAAACTCGACTTGGTCCTTTCCAAAAAAACCTTTTCAACTAAAGTTTGAAGAATCGGAGGAATTTCTGGGCATGCCTGAAGATAAAAAGTGGATTCTTCTAGCCAATTATTCTGATAAATCAATGCTAAGAACAGAGTTAGCTTTTGAAATGGGTAGAATAAGCAGTTTGGACTGGACTCCTCAAAGTAGATTTGTAGAATTATATGTAAACGATAAATACGAGGGAACGTATCAAGTTACCCAGAAGGTAGAACAATCGGAAAGTAGAGTTGACATAGGTAAAGAAGGCTTTCTACTTGAAGTAGATCAGTTGGACAGAGTCAATCCAAATGATATTTATTTTGAAACATCAAATCACTTATTTAACATCAAAGAACCTGTCATGAACATTAGAGATGAAAGGTATCGATACATTAAAAGCCATATAACCTTGGTTGAAGAAACCATCCTTGGTGAAAATTGCCTAGATCCAATAAATGGCTATATGAAGTATTTAGATTTGAATGCTCTAGTTGATTGGTATTTGATTAATGAAATAACCAAGAACAACGATGCCATATTTTATACTAGTGTGTATATGAATATGGTTCGAAATGAAAAAATCAAAATGGGACCAATTTGGGACTTTGACATAAGTCTTGGAAATATTAACTATAATGACAATGAGATTCCTGAGGAATTCTGGATAAAAAAAGCCTCTTGGATCCAACCTCTTTTTGAAGACCCTTTATTCATTGACAAATTAAAAGAAAGGTTCAACTACTTCTATTCTAAAAAAGATGAGATCAGCAATAAGGTAACTTTAAAAGCAAACGTATTGAATAAATCGCAGAATTTTCAAAGATGGGATATTCTAGGCAAATATGTTTGGCCAAACCATGTGTACTTCTCGACTTACGAAGAGGAAGTTGAATACTTACTTCATTGGTTTGACACAAGAATGGAGTGGTTATTTGTTGCTATAAACGAATTATAAGAATTTATGTCATAAATTCTATTCTACTGATTCAATATTTGATCGAGTTGATTTAATGAATTCGATATTTCTTCAAACATTGAATCGTCAATATCCAAATGAAATACCAATCGAACGCTATATGGACCAAATGCACTTGTAAGTATACCTCGACTCTTTAATCTATTTACGACAAATTCCGCTGAAAACTTTTTATCTAGTTCAAAAATCACAATATTAGTTTTAACAGGAGAAACCTTTATAATTGATTTTTGCTGAGCTAATAACCTTCCAATTGTCTTTGCACGTTCATTATCCACTTTTAGTTTCGAACGATTGTTTTTAAGTGCAAATAATCCAGCTGCTGCCATATAACCTGCTTGCCTCATTCCTCCACCCATTACCTTCCGGAATCTTCTACCTCGCTTTATATCTTTTGCCGATCCCAACAATAAAGAGCCAACTGGAGCACCCAATCCTTTGGACAAACAAATTGAAATGGTATCGAAAAGCTTACCGAATTCTTTCGTATCCATATCAATTTCTTCAAGCACATTAAACAATCTTGCGCCATCCAAATGATATTTTAATCCGACTTCTTTACATGTCTTAGACAATTCAGCCATTTCATCTAAGTTGTAGAAGTTTCCCCCTCCCTTGTTGGTAGAATTTTCGATTACACAAAGGACGGATTTTGGCAACCAATCAAAATCACCATTTACTGCTTGCTTGACTTGATCAGGTCTTATTTTTCCGAACGTCCCATCCAAAAGCTTAACCGCTACGCCGCTATTAAATGCATATCCTCCAGTCTCATACATATAGACGTGCGAGGTTCGTTCACAAATCATTTCATCCAATGGGTTGGTATGCAACTTTATAGCAATTTGATTGGTCATAGTACCTGAAGGACAAAACATAGCTGCTTCCATACCAAACATTCCTGCAGCAAAACTTTCCAATCTATTTACAGAAGGATCTTCACCAAACACATCATCACCTACCTCTGCTTGAAGCATAAAATCAATCATTTCAGCTGTAGGTTTAGTTACTGTATCACTAATTAGATTTATCATAATCAAAGGATGTTTTTTTTTAAAAGAATCTTCTCATCATTTCATAGTATTCCACAACTCGCTCATCTACTTTAATATCTTTCATTTTAAGAGGTTTATTCAAATAAATGCCCTCTAAGGTTCGACATCTCGATAAAGCTACATAAGTTTGACCAAACTCAAATGCCCCCCACCCTAGATCTATTTTAATTTGATCAAAAGTTTTCCCCTGACTCTTGTGTATGGTAATAGCCCAAGCCAATTTCAATGGCAATTGATGAAATCTACCTATGACTTCACCAATTATTCTATCCTCCTCATTTTTGACATATTTTATCATCTCCCACTCCTGCTTTTCAACATTAATCAATTTTTCTTCTCCTTGATTTGTTTCTATTCGAACTTTAACGCCTTGATCATTACCAATTTCAACAATTTCTCCTATAGTACCATTAACAAATTGTCGTTGAGGATCATTTTTAACAAACATGACCTGAGCTCCTTCTTTCAAGACCAGATGTTCATCGGTTGGATAGATACTTCTTTTAAATTCACCTTCAACCTTAGCTTTAAAAATCTGAGGGCGATCCTTTATCTTGGATAGTTCTTTTTGATTAATCGCCCTTGCTGCGGCGTTGGTCGCACAAAGTGTAATCAAATAGGACACGTCTTCCTCTATGGGTACAAAACGACCATTTAACTCCATGAGGTCATCCACATCTACTTGATTAATTCTAACACTGTCTAATAAATCAATAAAAGACATTTCTTCTTGTCTATAGACTTTGGTTAATTCGATTAGTCGTAGTTCAAAACCATCTTTGAAACAGTGGGCAGAAAAAAAATATGGACTATCATATCTTGATCGAAATATTTCTTTTTCAAAATCGCTTGATACTACAGGAGGAAGTTGAAACAAGTCTCCAAATACTACGACCTGTACACCACCAAAAAAGTCATCGTTTCCTCTATTCTTTCTTAAAAAAGCATCAATATTGTCAAACATATCCGATCGGACCATAGAAATCTCATCAATGATCAAACAATCTATATTTTGATATAATCTGTAATCTCTAACTTTAACAATATCACGAGCATCTAAAAATTTCGGAGGAAACTTAAAAAAAGAATGAATCGTTTGTCCTTTAACGTTCAATGCTGCTACCCCGGTTGGTGCTACAATTGCAATTCTCTTTTTGGAAGTATTTCGTATCAACTGAAGTAAGGTTGACTTTCCTGTCCCAGCCTTTCCCGTTATAAAAAAATTATTGCTGGTTCCTTCTATTTCCTTGAGTATATCATTGTACTCCTGCGGAAGCGATATAGGGAAACGTCCAATCAATGCTTAATCTTATTAATCATTTCCTTCATCTCATCTGGAGTATTTACATTGGTTAGCTTATAAAAATCCTCATCCATTTGAACCATTTCAATATTTGAATTGATTAATACTTTTCTTGGGCACGAATATCCTAACGCAATAAACTCTAAAATGACTTCTAAGGCTCTAGGCTCCCAAATGGTAACCAATGGTTCGGGAAATTGTGTATTGGGATTGTAAAAACAAGTAGCTATCTTCTTACTATTTCTTTGGTTAATCAACGTATCGAACACTTCAACATCTAATAATGGTAAATCCACTGGCACCGTCATTACGGCCTTATTTCTATTCGAAATTAAAACGGATAGGATTCCATTTAACACACCAAATCCTGAAAACACATCTTTACAATGCTTCCTTTCTTGACTTAGTTCCATATCCTTTCCAACACTTATTACATAGTCCATCATGAAATGATCAAACAACCTACCAACATATTGATATTGCGGGATTCCATGATATTCGATTAAGGCCTTATCCTTTCCCATTCTTTCACTTTTCCCACCCATTAATATGCAACCAATCAAATCAGGAACTTCATTTAGACAAGACTCAACCATGGAAACGATCTTATCGCGGTCATGAATATCAACAATTGGAACCTGACCAAGGTCCAAGTGTTCTTCTAAATAGTCGTATGGTTGATTTATATCATCGGCTATTATGAACGCCACATTAGTAAGCCGATCAATTTTTCGAAAAAGGCTATCCTTTTTCTTACTGTTGAGAATTACTACTTGTCGTTCTGCATTAAAGTGATTGCCGTTAATAAGTACTCCAGCATACTCTAAAAAAAAACTTCCTTTTATTAAAATATTGTCCTTCTAATTTAAACTCATGCCATCCTATTTGGTCCGTATACCCAATCTTACCACCGTGATCACCTGATCTATGTTTGGCGTCAATGAATGGGATATTTTCTAATTGAGAAGACGTCTTTCTTAGCATCTCTATCAATTCGTCGATGACCGAACATGGAGCTCCAAGAATTCCCAACTCTCTCTCATGGAACTTTCCACCTATTGGAGAATCCAATTTGGCATGCTTTCTATGCTTTTTCATAAGTGCTCTTTCCTCCTTTTTTTTCAACAAGATAAATTCGACGAATTTCGATTTCGTGAGAAAACCCCTTACACATATCATATATGGTAAGTGCAGCTACAGAAGCTCCAGTTAATGCTTCCATTTCAACTCCAGTTTTTCCTGTAGTTTTGGCTGTACAAATTATTTCTATCCGGTTTTCACCCATGACTTTTATACCAACATCACATTTGTGCAAAGGCAGTGGATGACACAATGGAATCAACTCAGATGTTTTCTTCGAAGCCATAATTCCTGCTAATATTGCTGTATGAAACACGGGACCTTTAGCCAATTTTATATCATCATTTTCAAACCGATCGACAATCTCGGTAGGTAGATATACTTCAGCTTTTGCTTTTGCTATTCTTAATGTATCGGATTTCTCTGAAACATCAACTATTTTGGGGTTACCCTCAGCATTCAAATGGCTAAACTTTTTATCACTCAAACTTAATAATTTAAAAGGTGAATTAGATTCTTTACAAAGATAACCATTCATATGAAGTGATTTAAAAACATAGCCTAAGATTAGTTGTGTCTAATTTATATTCAAGGTCAACTTACGAATACTTATATATAGAAAGAATTATGCGCTCAAGGTAATTGCAAATCAAAAAAACACTTCCTATAAATCAACAAAAACTAATCGTTTTACTTCATTATATCTTATTGCGATTTCACCTTCATCAATCTGTCTTGTTAAACATAAATTAACATCAATCTCACCCATTATAGAATAACTTTTAATTACTTTCGTTTTAAAGCCAAAACTCAAGAATATCAAAAACCGCTATTCCATATTTGCCGTTGCTTTCATCACATTGATCTATTGTATTGCAGGATTAGTTTATCACCCAAAATACAAAGCTCAAAATACTGAAGCCGTTATTTCATGGGATGTGGCTGGTTACTATTTATACCTTCCTGCAATTTTTATTCATCAGGATATAAAAAAGCTCGATTTCACCGAAGCAGATCGCGAAAAATACAAATTTGCTCCAACGACGGATTCTTATTACACCGCTTCAAATGGTAATAAAGTTTTAAAATACAGTATAGGCATGGCGGTTCTTTATACTCCTGCTTTTGCTGTGGGGCATTTGGTCGCGGGCATCCTTGGATATGATCAAGATGGATATACCTTACCCTACCAACTTGCTCTAATGCTCCAAGGATTTCTTGTTATTTTCATTGGATTACTTTACCTACGAAGGTTTTTACTTCTATACTTTTCTGACACCATCGTAGCCATTACCTTAATACTAATCGCATTAGGAACAAATCTGCTTACATATGGCAGCATTACGAATGCGATGTCTCATAACTATCTATTTACAGCATATTCCATTATCCTTTGGTACACTTACAAATTGTCCCTACGAAATCAATGGAACTATTTCATCATTATTAGTATAGTTATAGGTTTGATGGCGTTGGCAAGGCCAACAGAAATACTTGCGATTTTTGTTCCACTTGGATATATAATATCCTCAAAAAAGAGACAAACTTTTGATTTTATAAAACTCAATAAATATAAGTTACTAAGTGCCGCACTTATTGTTTTCTGTATTGGATTTATTCAGTTGTTTTATTGGAAATTTGTGAGCGGTCAATGGATTCAGTACAGCTATCAGGATCAAGGTTTTTCTTGGTTGAGACCTCATATTTGGAAAGGTTTTTTTTCGTTCAAAGCTGGATGGATAATGTATACTCCTCTAATGGCATTGCCCTTCTTGGGATTCTTCAATTGGCCCGAATCTTATCGTACTTGGAAAATCCCAATCTTATTATTCATCTCTCTTTTTATATATGTAACTTTTGCTTGGGATATTTGGTGGTATGGAGGAAGTTTAGGACAAAGGGCATTGATTCAAATTTATCCCATATTAGCAATACCTTTTGCTCACTTATTGAAGTCAGCCAGAAAATCTTGGATCAAGTATCCTTTAATTGGTCTTATTCTAGTTTCTCTTTACATCAACCTCTGGTGGACGCATCAAGCACATCATGGAGGATGGTTTAGAGCTGGTGAAATGACAAAACACTATTATAAAGCCATCATTGGACGTACTAATATTGATCGAGATGTGCTCAAATTATTGGACTCTGATTACATCCATACATCTCCGATTGAGGATAGTATTTTAATCAAACATATCCCTATTGACACCTGTCTTTCAGAACATGTCCAGAATACAACTTCCACACAGGTATATTTGCCAAAAGAAATTCATCTTATTCGGGCTTATGTAGATTTCGAAATTGTAGATCAAGAATGGCAATCATGGAGGTGGGCTCAATTAATTTTTAGATTTTACAATGCCGAGACCCATGAAGAAGATAGCCAAATCATGAGGTTACAAAGAATCAATAACAACCGTGGCAAGCACCGAGACTATTTGGATGCTGAAAGGCCTTCCAATATGACGCATGTTGAAGTATATTTGTGGAACGCTTCGAGTAAGAGAAAGATATGTATTAATGAAGTTAAAATATACAGCATCAAGTGATATACAGAGCAAATATAGAAGACATTTGGATGGTTCAAAAAGTGGCTCATCATACATGGCCACAAACTTTTAAGGAAATATTGAGCGATCGACAACTCTACTATATGTTAGATATGATGTATAGTACAAATTCCCTGAAACGACAGATGGAGAATGGTGTATTGTTTGATATATATTTAGGTGCTAACCAAAAAGATGTTGTTGGATTTGTTGGATTCAAGCATTATTCCGACACCTCCACAACTAAGATTCATAAACTGTATGTCATTCCCACTTACCAAGGTCAATCCATTGGTAAAACACTAATGACATCTGTAAACAATAGTGCCAAAATCCAAAAAATGCGGTTCATCTCACTCAATGTGAACCGATTCAATAAAGCCGTTTCATTTTATGAGAAGCTAGGTTTTTCCATAGATAAAGTAGAGGACATTGATATTGGAAATGGATATCTTATGGAAGATTTTGTAATGAGTAAAATAATCAAATAATGTCGGTAAAGATTAAATCCCCTGTAGTTAAGACAGATAAGATTCTTCTTGAAGAAGCCCAAGAAATCATAGAGAATGAAGGACAAGTTACCGTGCATTTACGATATAAAACAAGGACGTATGAAAGTTATGCAAGAATTTGGCCTACAACCTATCTATTGGATCAAGGGTCTGATCATGAAAGTAAATTACATCACGTAGAAGGAATATCTATTTTTCCCGTTTGGACATTTTGTCCCTCCAATACCTCTTTTTCTTTTACATTAATTTTTTCCAGACTTCCTAAATCATGTAAAACGTTTGACTTCGTTGAGTTTTGCAACGGGAATCTTGGAGCATTCAAGATTCATAATATTTCGCGAAACAAACAAGATGTTTACCATTTAGAAATTGATTAATATGAATATACTTATTGTTGCTGCCACTGCATTTGAAATTGCACCATTACTTCAACATTTAGAAAATAATTGGACAAAAGAAGGGTTCTCCAAATTTACGAATGACGAAAATTCCATTGATATTCTGGTAACAGGAGTCGGAATGGTTCATACAACATTTGCACTTTCTAGGTATTCTGGGTACGATTCCTTAGATATTGCGATCAATCTTGGTATAGCAGGAACATTTACAGATTCTCTGGCTATAGGAAGTGTTGTGGAAGTTGTTCAAGATCGATTTTCAGATTTGGGAATACAGCAGAAAGATGGCGCTTTCACGGATATTTTTGAGTTAGAACTGCACGATAAAAATCTGTATCCTTACTACAATGGGTGGATTAAAAATGAGCCATTAATTGAATCTGATCTCATCAAAGTGCATGGAATTACAGTCAATAAAGTTCACGGAGAACAGAATGCTATTGAACAGGTAAAGTCAAAATACTCTGCTCATATTGAATCTATGGAAGGAGCTGCTTTCTTTTACACTTCGAGGATGAGTAATATAAAATGCCACCAATTCAGGTCTATCTCTAACAAAGTCGAACCAAGAAACAAAGATAATTGGGATATCCCCTTAGCCATCTCTAATTTAAACGATTACATCATTAAACTAATTCATAACATCTAAAATCTTATTAATGAGCGCTAAAAAATATCACCCTGAACAATACTGGTCCACAGTTGGATTAAGAATTGAAAAAAGAGAAAATGGAAAAAATATAATTGCTGGTGATGATGAACCATTTTACCGATACAAAAGAAAAGAATTTCTTAAGCTTTTGAATGAAGTCTCGTTCAAAAATCAAAATGTTCTAGAAGTTGGTCATGGACCAGGGGGGAATTTAATAGAAATTTGGAAACATCGTCCTAAATCCTTGAATGGAGTTGACATCTCTGATCAAATGGTTAAACTCGCTAAGAACAAAATTCCTTTGGGTATCAATGTTCAAAAGATTGATGGCACCTCACTTCCATTTCCTGACAAAAATTTCAACATTTCTTTCACCGCAACCGTTTTACAGCATAATACAGATGAAACCATGCTTAAAAAATTGGTTAAAGAAATTGCGAGAATAAGTTCCGACAAAGTAATTCTCTTCGAAAGGATAGAAAATCAAGTAAAAGGTGATGATTTATGTCAAGGAAGACCGATAAGTTACTACGAAAAAATAATGAACGAATCTGGGTTTAGACTTTATGCATCAAAGTTTATCAATATTAGATTTAGCTATTATGTATGTGGTATAATTCGTAAAGTTCTTAACTCGAAATCAAGAGAAGAGGGAGAACCATTAAATGGTCTTTCAATTTTCCTTCAGCGCATTACTCTACCCATTACGTCAAAACTGGACAAGATTTTCACCTCGAACAAAGATGTTTGTAGAATGGAATTCGAAAGAGTCTAAATATTAGTAATCTTCGTTTATCTATTTCTATAAATGGAACCATAACGTTTCTCATAACTAAACACATTATTGATCACAGTACCATAACTCTTTATCCCTTTTTTGATTCCGTTGCTTTTTAAGAAAGTATCGTAAATCAAATTTCTTAAGTCTGGAAAAACGTCTGGATATTTATTCAGTTCTGCACGTATAGTTGCCAAATCATTTTTGACAACCTTTGAAACATTAGCTTGAACTTCGGCATAAGCCGACTTATCAGAATATATTGCACGTGCTAAATATCTATAATACATCAACAAACCAGAATACTGAATATCCAATCTAGGAGATCGAAGACAAGTCAGTATTGCGATGAAATTGCATTCTCCTTCATCCCCTATCCCATAACCATGAGCCATTTCATGTGCTAAGGTTGCTGGCCACTGAAGATAATGCAGGCCGCCATCAATATGCCCTTCTTCTACAAATGGGTAATAAATTCCAGCTGTCGAAAAATGTAATAAGACTCCCTTAGGGTAAATTACACGAAGTATGACTTCCGAATCATCTTTAATACCAGCTCCTTTAAATACTTTCCTTTGCTGTTCACCTAATTCCGAAATCAATCCATCTAGATCTGAACTATTGCGATATTCAACTTGACCATCCATTCTCTGTCTTAAGGAATTTAAAGAATCAACCACTTCGAACGTACTTCTCTTCAACTCTTCCATGGATATTACTTCATGGCTCAAATTCAATCTATCCTTTAGGCTCAAACTCTTATAATTCAAACCCCACATGATATGAAAACTAACAAATAGCCATAGACTAGATCTGATAATGAAGAAAAGCAATAGTAACCACTTTCTTCTACCTTTTCGTAGAAAATATAAAGCACCACGAAACAGCAAAATTAATACAACGAGATTAAACAAATACATAGGAGGGAACGGCATCCACCCCAAAGCCAAATTGGTTAGTTTTCTTATTCCAACGAAGGCCAAATTGGTATAATAACGATCAATGATTTCCGTACTACATAAGAATTGTATACAGAGTAATACAAGCAATAATACAAAGAGTAGAATATCACTCTTTTTTGCATTATTCCTAATAATTCGGACTAAATATTTCATTTATTCTTGGCAAAAGAATTTATAATAAAGGTCTTTTCTTTTTTGAAAATCACCCATGCTCCACTTGCAAACAATAAAGTATTAATCATTACATTATTCCATAGGGATAGAGATAATTTAGCTCTTAGGACAAATGAAATAAATATTATCAATCCAGTCCAAAGTAAAATGATTAAAACCCTCTTTACGGGATATTCAATAGGATAATATCGTTGACCCAATTTATAACATAGAATCAACATAGTAAAGTAACAAATCAAAGCTGTCCAACCCGCTCCAACAATCCCTAATGTTGGTAAGAGAATAAAACTTGCAACAATCGTTATGATTACTCCAACAAATGATACTAGTGCCCCGAACAATGTTTTATCAGCAAGCTTATACCAAATGGCAACCATATAATAAATTCCTAGAAGGATATAAGCAATCAACAAAATAGGTACTACAACAATTCCTGGCCGGTAATTACTACCTATAAGCAAGACAAATAAATCAATGAACAAGTATGTTCCCATTGCTACAATCGACGAAAAAATAGCATACATAAGAGTTACATCTCCATAGATTTCTTTCTTGTTCTCTTTGGCTGCATTATTAAAGAAAAAAGGCTCTGCGGCATAATTAAATGCTGTGGTGAATAAATTAAGTAAAATAGCCAATTTGGCAGCGGCTCCAAAAATTCCTACCCAATTTAAGTTTTCTTCCCAAGTTCCAGGCAGCCAATACTTTTGCAAAATAATGGTCAAGGATTGATTAAGTGTGGCAGCAACTGCTACGATGACCAAGGGCCATGAATATTGTAAAACCTCTCGAAGTAACTCTCTAGATATTGCAAATTTGGCTTTAAAATACTCTGGCAATAAGAGCGCAAAAACAGAAACACTAGCAATCAAATTCGAAAGAAAGACAAAATCTAGCTCGTTCTTAATCGATAACTTTTCCATAAACATATCATATCCGCTTGGATTAAACCAAGGTAAAAATTCAAGGAAAAATAGTACTGCTAAAATGGTAATAATCACATTTGCAACCCTGTAAAACAAAAACCTCCAAGGTCTATTCGCCAATCGAAACCTCGCAAATACTGTTGCAGAAAGAGCATCTAAGCTAAGAATTATAGCAAACCACCTAACATAATGCGTTTGTTCCGCATATCCCATCAATTCCGCCAATCCACCTGAAAAAACAAATAGTCCGCCACCCAAAATTCCCACTGTTATAAATATCGGCACGAGCACTGTTGAAAAAACCAAGTCCTTATTAGCATATTTACTACCAAATCGAAAATAAGCTGTATCCATTCTAAATATCATTAAAACTAAAATGATCGATGAATAAGCATATAGATCTGAATATATACCATAATCCGAGGTTTGATCATTAAACCGATAAGTGAGGTATACAGTCATTACAATGTAATGCAGTATACGAGGCAAGATGTGACTTAACCCATAAATTACAGTTTCCTTGGCAAAACTCTTTAATGATGTCATATATAGGTACTCCTAATCACTACAAATATTAAATTAATTGTTGATATGATATAATTTATTCTTAGTCTTAAAACATACCATGCTTGTGCAACATTCCACAATTTCAATACAAATCATCATCAATGGTATTGTATCAAGTTGTGATCATTGAAGTCATTAAAGCGTTGTAGTTGTTCATTTAAATGTTTAATTAGAAATAATTATTGCGTATTTTTGCACCTAATTTCTTGAATCATTGGTTGAACTAAACATAAACTGTTTGTGTTTAACTGATAAAATTAAGGTAAAATAATGGCAATAATCATTACAGATGAATGCATAAATTGTGGAGCATGTGAACCTGAATGCCCAAACAATGCCATTTATGAAGGTGGTATTGAATGGAGTATGGTAGAGGGAACTGGGTTGAGTGGTAGTTATACTTTAGAAGATGGGACTTCCGTTAATGTGGATAAAAAGCTAGATCCAATTTCAGATGATTTCTATTTTATTGTTCCTGATAAGTGTACAGAATGCGTAGGTTTCCACGAAGAACCTCAATGTGCTGCGGTTTGCCCAGTAGATTGTTGTGTGCCTGATCCGGATAGAGAAGAAAGTGAAGATATTCTTCTTAAAAGAAAAGAATCCCTTCATCTATAATTTCCCGTTCAAAAATCCGTTTGTTTAGTTGTTGTGTTACATTTGTGTGCGCAATTATAAAATGAACTTTAATTGATTCTCTATGAAGTCCCTTTTAGGTAGTGTTTTTTTCATACTTTCACTAGTAGTAAATTTGACTGGTCAAGATGTTCAGTTTACACAGTTTTATCAAGTCCCTGGTCAGGTTAATCCAGCATTGACTGGAACCTTTGGTGGATTATATAGAATTGGGATCAATTACAGAGATCAATGGAGGGCTGCAACCCAAAGTCCTTATTCATCATTTAGTGCGAGTGGTGATGTCAAATTTGAACTAAATTCTGGTCGTACAGGTAAAGACATTGCTGCAATTGGCATCATGTTTTTATCAGATCGTACTAGTATTGTTGACTTTAACGAAACAGGCATTGCTCTTACTGCTGCCTACCACAAGGCATTGGATAAAAAAACTAAACAGTACATAGGAGGTGGAATTCAAGCAGGAATATTTCAAAAAAGTTTAAACTACGAAGATTTACTTTTTGGAGATCAGTTTAACTTCATTGATGCTTACGATAGGGCAACATTGGAGAATTTGCCTGTGAACAATTTTGGCAATTTTGATTTGAATTTAGGGATTCATTACTCCATTTCGCCAGCCAAAAGAACAAACTTCAATATTGGTGCATCTGTATATCATATATTGGTTAAGAATCAATCATTTTTTGAAAAGAACGATTCTGAAACAGGTGGTTTAGAATTGGAATTTAATCAATATAGAAGATTCAATGTACACGCTTCATATGACTTTGGATATAGTGAAACAATGTCAATTAATCCACGAATTCTTGCTTCTTTTCAAGGGCCGCATAATCAAATATTGTTAAGTAACATATTTAAATTTAGGGCACTTCAAGACGACACCAAGCAATTCTTTGTTGGTCCTGGAATAAGATTAAGCAATGATGAAATTGGATTCAATGCCGAATCAGCTATTATAATTGCCGGATTAGAATACAAAGGGCTTATTCTTGGATTGAGTTATGACCATCAATTGAATGACATATTTCAAACTCAAAAAGGATTGGGAATCGTTGAATTTTCGGTCAATTTCCTAGGAGAATATGTAAATGAAAATACCTTTTGTCCCACGTTCTAATTCTATTTACGATCAGATAATTGTTTGATTAACTCTGAAACTTTGGACTCCAATTCTCTCGAATTACTGCGCTCTGGTTTTTCCAAAGTATGCTTCAAAACACCTTCTACTTTCCATATTTGTTGAATTTTGGAAGCCCTCATATTAATGTCTTTATAACTTTCATTATCCGAATGAAGGATTAGTAAATTCTGTGGATAAAACTTATTCGTTACTCTTTTCACCAAGACTTCCTCTTTGGTTATTACGACGTATACCTTATCTGTTTTAACGGTATGCGTATAATAATTAGGATCCAATTCAGAACATATCAACAAATCTCCCTCATCCAATGAAGGGTACATACTATCGCCTTCTACTTCAAAAGCTGAAAACTGGCCCTCAAAAAACTTGGGCAATGGTAATCTAAATGTATTTAATCGTGCTTGAAAGACGGGGTCAATAATATGATCCGTGTACCCAGCTTGAGCCTTAATCGGAATCATAGTTATATTGTTGTCCTCAACTTCGCGGTATTCATGGGGATTATCAAATCGTTCTCCCTTACCACCAAAAATATAATACGGATTAAAGTAAAAGTGCTCAATGGCTTTTTGAATCATTTCTGATTTTGCTCGTCGTCGTCCTTGTTTGATTTCATTATAGGCTTGTCTACTGATGCCAATATAATCGGCAAACATGGCTTGTGACTTTATGGTTCCTGAAGAAATCAGTTCATCTACACAATCTACAAATCGTTCCGTAATATCATTAATCATGTCTACATAAGGTTGATCAAAACAAATATAACAAATTATTATAATATGTAAACAAATTAATTACAACAAGTGATTTATTTTTTTGGTACAATTCCGGTTTCTTGTCCGAAATAATCAGCCAATTGCTGAATTGCTGAAGCCATTTGAGCATTTTGAGTAGCTCTAAAATAAGTATCTCCAAGCGCTTTTAAAGTTTGAAACATAAAACGATCCATCTCCATCACTTGCATTTCTTTAGTCCAAAGATCGATCTTCAATGTATCTTTTTGGTTTTTGTCAAATAGAGAAAGTAACATTGCTTTTGCATCCTGCATTCCCTTATTCTTAGGGTCATCTGAGGCTTGCCAAGTAATATCCGAAGGATGATTTTTTTCATCCAATGTAACTTTTATGTTTATTTCAGTGCTCTTCATTAAGTAGATATTTAAAATAGAGTTACAAAGATAGAGATTAATTACTTGAAGTCATTTTGGATATTCAATCATTATAAAAATATTCCAAATGAAGTTCTAATAGAGTGTTAAGGCCATATGATCTATTGACTACTTAAGCCTTTAATCGTAAATTGAGGAACTATTAATTTCTAAATCGACTATTTGATCTACTCAAATACCATACGATATATATTGGGTGCCGCTTCTTTTCTAGCCATCGGAGTTAGCTTGATTCATTTTGACAGCTACTGTCGTCTATCAGATCATCAAATCGACAAATTATTAATCTTCTCGGGAATAGGTGTAATTCTTGGTATTGCTACACAAAGAAAGATTCCTTCACATAAAGCAAATTATCTTTTTCAAGTGATATTGAGAATTTGTGCAGGCTATTGGGCATTTCAAACCATTTACTACGCTTTCATATTTAAAGAAATTCCCAATATCGACTTTATCGCAATGTACGACAAGTCTTTAATTGATATTTCTCCGCAAGAAATGAGTAATTGGGTAAATCGAACTTCATCTCCAATGAATCATTTTAGAGGATATTTGGGAATTATTGGACTTTTGGCGCTTACAACCTTTAGGTTTTCAAGTTTAGGTTTCTTAATTCTACTTGCAAGTTATGGTTTTAGTCTTGCCACTAATTTGGACCCCGAGTGTTCAATGCCTATAACAAAACTCCTGTTGATTATAGTATTTTCAGGTTTACTAATAGATCTTCCACGACTGATACAAATATGGAATAATCGAAAATCACCAACAGTACTTATACAACATCCATATTTGAAGAACAATCACTTATACCATGTGCTTACAGCACTTAAGTACTTTATACTAATTGGACTATTGGTCAACTCATACAACCAACCCAACAGGTATTGGAAATACTATGCAAATAATGCCGATAGCCCCATCAAAGGAGTTTGGACCATTAAGGACTTTCAGGTCAAGGATAATTCTAAGGATAAAGATTACCAAACCGATACACTTGTTAGAGCAGAGAAGCTTTATTTATCCAGCAGTAGATATGGAAAAATAAAGGTTAACGATACACTTACTACATTTGAATACATGGTTGACCCTTCAAATCAACAGTTCGAACTTTGGAACTTTTACGATTTTCGAATGCTTGATCTCAAGGGAAAATTCCACAGAATTTCACAAGACTCGATTCAATTCAAAGGAAAAAACGCAAAGGATGACATCCAATTCACCATGGTGTTAGAAGAAGGATACCCTGTAAAGTAGAGTTTTCATTAGTATTGATGCTTTCCTCTACTCCACCCTTTGACAGCTAAATACTCATTTCCATCTTCCGCTGCAGGTTCTTCCAATTGGGTCCCCATAGAATCATTCCATCTATTTAAATACCCAAACAAAGCAACTACTCCCAAAATCTCAACAATCTCACCATCATCCCAATGTTTTCTTAAGTTTTCATGATGTTCTTCAGTTACTGAGTTGGGTACTGTCGAAGCAGCAATAGCAAAATCAAATACAACACGTTCTGCATCAGTAAATGCATCGTGGGTTTTATACTCCCAAATATTTCTCATTTTCTCCTCCTCAGCTCCATATCTTTCCGCTGCCCGAATCGTGTGCGCCTCACAATATCTACACCCTGTTGTCATACTAGACAGATAGGATAACAATCTTTTCAAACTACTCGTCACTCTCCCTTTATTTTCCATTACCGCTTGATTCATTTCTAGGAATGCTTTTGCAATCCTTGGCCTATGCATCATCGTAAATAAACTATTAGGTGTAAACCCAAGCGTTTCATCATAGAATGAAGCCATTTCTTGGGTTTCAGAACTTGCATTTTTATCTACAGGAGATACTAGAGGTTTTCTCATTAATTTCAATTTTTAGATCACAAAAAAAAACGAAACCAAGAATTTCTCAGTTTCGTTTCAAAAATAAGTTAACCTAACTTATATACAAATAGAAAATCTTATTTTGTATTCAGTTATTCATACTTTTTATAATTCTCATTGAATAAATTCAATAAATTATCTGCCATCTTATCATAAGCGTCTTTATCTCTCCAAGTATCTCTTGGGTTAAGAACTTCTGATGGTACATCAGGACATTCTGAAGGAATAGAAAATCCAAATGGATTGTCATTGGTATATTCAACTTCATTTAACTCTCCATTTAGAGCTGCCTTTATCATTGCTCTAGTGTAACTCAAAGATATCCTTGCGCCCTCACCGTAAGGACCACCAGACCATCCTGTATTGATTAACCATACATTGATCTTAGAGCCATTGCTTCCTTGATCTATTTTCTCTCCTAACATCTCTGCATATTTCTTAGGAGCAAGAGGTAAAAATGGCTCGCCAAAACATGCTGAGAAAGTAGCTTGAGGTTCATTAATTCCTGCTTCTGTTCCTGCAATTTTCGCAGTATACCCATTGATAAACTGATACATTGCTTGTGACTTATCCAGTTTCGAAATTGGAGGAAGAACTCCAAATGCATCACAAGTCAAAAAGAAAATATTCTTAGGAACATCTCCTCTTGAGTTATACATTATATTATCAATATGATAAATTGGGTAACTCACTCTAGTGTTCTGAGTAATATCTGTATTCTCATAATCAGGAGTTACACCATCTTCTTCGTATCCAATATTTTCAAGAAGAGCTCCAAACTTAATGGCTTTATAAATCTGAGGTTCTTTTGCTTCAGAAAGATCAATGGTTTTAGCATAACAACCGCCTTCTAGATTATAGATATTAGAAGTAGACCATCCATGCTCATCATCACCAATTAACCTTCTATCAGGATCATTTGACAAAGTCGTCTTTCCCGTTCCAGATAATCCGAAAAACAATGCTGTATCTCCATCCATTCCAACATTAGCTGAACAATGCATAGATAAGACATTTCTTTCCATAGGTAATACATAATTCAATACAGAGAATATACCTTTCTTGATCTCTCCAGTATAACCAGTACCACCAATAATAATCATTTTTTTGGTGAAATTAATTATGCTATAATTGTCTTGTCTTGTGCCATGAATACTAGGATCTGCCTTTACTCCTGGGAACGCAAGAATTGTCCAATCTTCTTTAAAATCATTTAACTCTTCAACACCAGGTCGTAAAAACATATTATATGCAAAAATACTTTGCCACGTATGCTCAGCATACAACTTTATCTTAAGTCTATACTTGTTACTTGCACAAGCATAGGCATCCCTACTATAAATCTCGTCTAGTCCCTCCGCATATTTAAGGGTCTTTTCTAACAATGCTTCAAAATCATCAGAAGCTATTGGCTTATTTATCTCACCCCAATTTACAGTACCACTAGTAATATCATCTTTAACAATAAAACGATCTTGGGGAGACCTTCCTGTGAATTTACCAGTCTTGATCACCAATGCCCCATTACTACTTATCATTCCTTCACCTTTTTCTACAGCTCTCTGTACAAGTTGTGCAGGTAATTGATTGTGTTTTGCGTTTTTAAACGTAATCATTTTTTGAATTTTGATTTAGTTGCCGCAAAAGTACAATGTTTTAAAGGGTATTCATATTATTTTAAGAAGTAATGTGAAATAAATCCATCTCAATCTTTGGGATATTTATTTAGGAAAGAAAACACAAATATGACTAAAACACTACTTTTCTATCAAGTAACCCAATACCAAGATAAGTTGCTGGCTTTATAAATCTTAATATTCTTACAACAAAGATCTAATCCGTAATGACTCCTTAATAAAGGATAACACATTTATAAATCCTGTAATACCAATTTTGAAAAGGCATGATCTACTAGATCGCCAAAGCTTAGGCTAACTTATAGATTCTTCATTAAGGTGTAGATTTTTTTAGCTGCAACATCCCAATTGAAAGCATCTTCCACCCTTTTTCTTCCATCCATTCCCATTTTACTAGCCATAGATGGAGAATTAATCAAATCGCCAATGTATTCTACCAAAGTATCTACGTCATCTTCTTTAATCAGATATCCTGTTTTTCCGTGTTCAATGGCATCCGGAATTCCTCCTGAATTACTTCCTATCACAGGAACTCCACAAGCATTCGCTTCTAGAAAAGTTATACCAAATCCTTCAACATCAGGTAATATTGATCTAGAGGGCATGAGAAAAACATCAGCTAAATTATAATAATCTACTGTTGAATCCACTCTTCCCACGAACCTTACATAGTTCTGTAGATTTCTATTCGAAACCATTTGCTTCAAGCGATTAACGTCTGGTCCATCGCCAACGATTAAGTAAACTATCTCTGGAATCCGATCCTTAATTTTATCTACTGCCTCAATACAAGTATCTATACCCTTTCTTTTTACCAACCTAGAAACCGTCATAAGGATTCTTCTATCGCTGACACCTAAAGAATGCTTTAATTCACCAACATTTTTAGGATAAAAAATACTTGGATCTGTTCCATTACCAACAACTTCGATCTGAGCATTTCTTTGATTTATCTCCTTTAACTTATCCGCAGTAAATCGACTAACGGGTAAAAAGAGATCAACCTTATTCAAGGAAGAAATCATATGATTTTTATACCAAGTTCCCAATATTGGATAACTTCCAAATGGATTGAAAAACAACTCTCTTCCATGGACTGCACAAAACACATTTTTCACCACTTCTCTAGATTTCCCCACTTTTGAAAAATACATGGTTTGCCATTGGGTATGAAATACATTAGTAATGCCACGTTTTTTCAACAGAACTAGTCCCTTGCGTACGGATTTAAAACCTAACAGTGTACTCTTACAATTGATTCTTAGCACATCGAATTCAAGCGTTTTATCTTCTTTCGCATCTTGTGCATTACCAGGAGCAATCACAACAAAATCATCACAAAATGATGCTAACCTTTTAGCCAACTCAAAGCTATAAGTTTGAATTCCTCCAATGTCAGGAGGAAAATCCTGAGTTAACATTGCTAATTTCATTTTGACTTTTTAAGCTCTTTTTTTACTTGAAAAAAAGTATAACAAACTAGATTTGTGATTTTATTCAGAGCAGAATTCGTAAGTAAAATCCCTGCTATTCCAGCAGACGACACATTTAATGCTCTTCCTAGTTCAATTCCAAGACTAGCAAAAATAATATCTTGATTAGGAATAAACGGAAGTCGACTGGTAATAATTTTCACCGCCAAAAATGTAAACCATACTGTAAATGGGACCTCTGGCATGATGATAGACCACTGAAACATTTCGATCATATATGATGCCAAGATTCGAATTTCGTGCAACATTAGAACCTTCCAAATCTTATCAGATTTTATAGAAAGCACCTTATGTCTAAAAAAGAATAATGCACTTAATACAACGACGACGACTCCAATGATGAGATATAAACTTTGTTCTGACAGTTTAACTGCTTGTAAAAACTCAACATCTGTTGAATAAGAGTAAACTACTAATAGAACTATTGCTGTTACAGTACTTGCAACTGAAGACAAAATACTGTTATCTTTTATAGGACCATAAATATCTTTGTTTGGGAGTTTAAATTTCTTCTTTGCCCATGCGAATAAATACACTTCTCCTGAGTATCCGACTACTTCTGTATTTAGAATCTTTTTAGTAATAAATGGTCGAAATCCAGATTTGAACCTAAATTTCCAAAAGAGCTTATAAATGATGATTTCCCAGAAAGGAAGAGAAAAATAAAGTACAAAAAACAATACATAAAACGCTGGGTTCAAAGGTAAGTTATCAATTACATTGGCGATCCCAATTTGGGATAATTGATATAGAATAAACGCAATAACACCCAACAAGAAAAGCATTTTCAGCACTCTCAAAAGCACTTTCACTTGAGGTTTCTCCTTCAACTCATTCCACAGTTCTATCCACTTTTCTAAATTCATTCCCTTGCATTAAATTGTAATTTGGAATTGCCATAAAATAGGAGTCTAAATATATTTCAAAACGGTTTTAGATGTCAAATAAAACCCCTTAAAAGTCCCAAATTACAAATCGGGGGCATAATTAATCAGATTTAGTCGTAGATCAAAATAATTACCTATTTACTTTTAGCAAAATACTATATTATTGTAATTTTGGATTTAATTGACTAACAGTTTTTAGATGCACTCTAATAAGGTTAAGGTTACGGTTGTGCAATTGGTAACCCCAAACATTGATTCTTATGCCATTTTTAGTATCCTTAGCATTAATCATTATTGCAAAATACATGGATACAAACACTTCCTCCAAAGGCATAAATCAGTAAAGGACAAACACATCAATTGGTCTAAAATTGACTTATTGCAGAAGGCATTCGAATTTGACGCAACTTGTGATTATATCCTATTGGTTGACGCTGATACGATAATAACCGAATATGAAAAATCAGTAGAGTTTTTCTTGGATAAATTTGCCAAGCCAAACACTGAAATTATCATGCCTCAGGATACTCCATTAAAAATCACCTTGCAACCTCGTCCCAATGCTGGTTTCGTTTTGGTAAAAAACAGTACAATTGGCAGATCAATTATATCAGATTGGATTGCAGCTTCTGTTGGGAAAGGGAAGCATGTAAGCGATATTCATCCGAGAAACCAACGTGTATATTGGTATTATGTAATGAATGATTACTTAGATGTTCAAATTGTGCTTCCAAGGTGGTACTTTCAAAAACCTTTGTTTCTATTTGGCAAAAATGTTATCCCTTCGAAATTCTTATACCATGTCACAAGTAGTTCAATAGAAGAGCGCATAAAAACTATGAAACAAATGTGTTTGTCATCTCCAGACATTTCTGAAGAAGAATTGACCAAACTTGAGACAACACTTCAAAACAATGCGGACTATCTTGAAATAATATTATAAATTTATACTTCCTTGTGAAACGTTTTTTACTTTCCCAGTATATTATACACGAGGAAGCCGATTATTATTGCAATAATATAGATTAATACCAACCAAAACTCATGAAGGTAATTTACTTTTCATTCTTTCTCCTTATTGGAAGTTTACAACTCCATGCCAGTCTGGTTTGTCCTAACGATATCACGGTGACATGTGATACCGATCTTTCGGACACAGATGTAACAGGTAAACCCATTCTATTCGGCAGTCATGCTTGGCTTACTCCTGACTATATTGATATGGAATTTCTAAGTTCATGTAATGTTGGATACGTCAATAGGCAATGGTATGTTGATGAAAACAGCAATGATGTATTGGACCCTTCAGAGCATTACTGTATCCAAAGAATTGATTTGACTTATTTGGACTGGGATTTGATTTTTTATCCACCTGCAGATATCACATTGACATGTTCTGATGATATACCACATTCTTCAGTCGGATGGACCGCTGGCCCCTGTGACTTAATTGGAAGCAATTCCGCCGATTCTCCTTTCGATATTGGTGGGGATTCCTGTTATAAAATCCTCAGAAAACATACCGTCATTGATTGGTGTGCATATACTCCAGGGCTTCCAGGATGGGATGGAGAAGGTTTGTATGAATTTGATCAAATCATCAAAATAATTGATACAGATTCACCAGTTTTGGAAGATTGTACCAATCACCAGTTCAGCTTAACGGAAGATTGTAAAGCAAGCGTTTCATTTACTAAATCAGCTGAAGACATTGGAGCTTGTTCCTCAGAAAAACTTTACTGGGAAGTTGAAGTAGACCTTTGGGCTGACGGATCCTTAGAGTATAAATATGGCTACAATGAAATGGGGGACTTTAAAATTGATCCATCCAATAATAATGAACAAATCACAGTACAAATCCCTGAACAATTGTCACATGGGTTCCATACCATATTTTGGAAGGTGAGAGATGCTTGTGGCAATTGGACTTCATGCGAGGAAAAATTTGAGACAAAAGACTTAAAACCTCCTACACCTTATTGCAATTTAGTTACCTATGCCAGTTATGATGGTAGTCAAGATATGTCCGTAACTATGACAGCTGACATGTTTGATGTAGGTAGTTTTGATAACTGTACGCCTTCTGAGTATTTAAATTTTGCCTTTAGTGATGATCCTCAAAATGATAGCTTGACCATCAATTGTTTAAATGATGGATTTCAATTCTTCAATATTTATGTATTTGACCAAAATGGGAATAGTGATTTTTGTAGATCTTTTCTACTGATTTTTGATAATGGATCATGTAATTTCAGATATGCTGATGATGGGCAGGTTACTAATTACAAGGGGCATCCAATCGAAGATGTGGTATTCAATGCTAATCGGCAAAATCAATCTATGGGATCATGGCAATCAAATCAACATGGTCAAATAAACATTCATGATCTTCCACTTTATGAAGACATCATGTTTCATGGTCATTTAAATAGAATCCCTGAAGGACAGATAGACATCGTTGATTATGCTATTATGCTTGATCACCTTTTGTATAAGGAAAGGCTTGACGATAGGGCCACCTTAGCAGCTGATTTAAATGAAGATCATCAAATCAATGTGGTCGATTTGCAAAGATTAAGAGAATTCCTTCTTGGGAAAATACATTCATTTGGTTCTACGAATTGGCACTTTATTCCAAATTACTTAATTGACACATTGAGCATTAAAAATGACTTATCAGGTTTTTCTGTAAAAGATGTTGCCACCGGTTTTGACATAACTGGAATTCTCAAAGGCGACATCTCTGATCTCAAAGAAGATACTATACAATTACGAGAGTCAAAAATATTGCACTACACTCTGAAACTAAACGAAAATAATACCTACTCATTAATTATGGATGACGATATCCATATTGATCTCCTACAAATAAGTATTTTGGGGACTTCTGATATTCATAGTTCTGAATTCAACATAACAGAAAGTAATTCCCACATCTATTCGAATGGAATGAATTTATTGGTTGATCAAGAAATGATTCTATCGAGTGGGCAAGAATTATTCTCTCTTGAGACTGAAGTCGTCTTGATCCATGGAAAATTGATAGATGATCATGGGAACATATATACACTTAAAGAACAAGAGTCATCAAAATCTTTCGTTTACCCCAACCCAAGTAATGAAGTACTGCACATTAATTCAATTGATTGTAACGACATTCGCATCTACAATAATCTAGGACAAAACATGCCTATTTATGCTGATCAAAACTGTAGTCTTGATATATCAAATTTCCCAAGCGGAAAATACATCATCGAGTTTAAACAATTAAATTCGACAATTAAGGAAAGCTTTATTAAACTTTAAATTAACACAAATCGAAGATTAGAAATTATTTGGAAAACACAGATCGATAACTATACCTTTCGGTCTGTTATATAGTCTAAGAGACTTTCTAACTTATTTCTTGCTTCACAAGCTTCAAAAGTATGAAGTATTTTTCTCGCTTTGTCCTGATACTGCTTCATTACCGATTCAGTATAGGATAAACCTTCATGCTTATGAACAAAAGAAATCACCTCTCGCACTACGTCTTCTTCAGTACTACGATTCTTTATTTTCTTAATAATTTTTCTTTTTGTCGAAGCGTCGGTTCGTGATAAAGCATGAATTAGAGGAAGGGTCATTTTCTTTTCCTTAATATCTATACCTAAGGGTTTGCCAACATCTTCCATTCCATAATCGAATAAATCATCCTTTATTTGAAAGCAAATCCCAATTGTTTCACCTAATTCTCGCATTCTTCGGATATCATCTGCTTGATTCGAAACTGATGCTGCACCAACACCACATGCTGCTGAAATAAGAGATGCTGTTTTTTTGGTAATAATATCAAAATATATATCCTCAGTAATATCTAATCGACGTGCCTTTTCCATTTGCAGTAATTCTCCTTCAGACATATCTTTAACCGCAGTGGAAAGAATCTGCAATAAATTGTATTTTTCATTATCTAGGGCAAGCAAAAGACCTTTTGATAACAAAAAGTCCCCGACTAAAACAGCGATTTTGTTTTTCCATAAAGCATTGATCGAAAAGAAACCTCTTCTTTGATAAGAATCGTCTACTACATCGTCGTGTACTAATGTAGCCGTATGCAATAATTCAACTAAGGATGCCCCTATATACGTTGTTTCATTCGTTTCTCCGAGTAATTTAGCGCTTAGAAAAACGAACATAGGTCTAACCTGTTTTCCTTTACTTTTAACAATATAGTGCGTAATCTTATCAAGCAGCACCACATTACTCTTCATGGATTCCTTGAAATGCTTATCAAAAGCTTTCAATTCACTGTCAATAAAACCTTTAATCTCCTGTAATCCAGATGACATCCTATCAAGATAATTTTTATCCAGCCGAAAGATATGTATATTTCGTTCATTGACCGCCTTTTTCCACACTTTTTAATGAAGTGTAGTTTGAGATCTCGTCCACTAAACCACCTTTATTTCTGACCCATCAAAATCTCTCAGCTTGCCTAATCGTAGAATTCTACCTTAGCACTGTCACATCGCCGTGTAATTCGATTACTTGATTATTAATAAGGGTTAACTTAACCATGTAAACATAGACTCCTGCTGCGGCTCGTTTTCCATCAATGGTTCCATTCCATATTATCTCATCATCATTTTCAACATGATGAACTAAACTGCCCCATCGATCGTAAATAGTCATCGAATTAACCTCCTTTATTTGGGGATAATCTGCTACTTCAAAAACGTTATTGATTCCGGAAGGACTGAAGACATTCGGTAATATGATATCACTATCAATTTTCAATCTTATTAGAATTTGATCTGAGGTCTCACACCCATTTTCATCAATTATTGTTACACCCACAACACCTTCAAAATCTGGATTGATAACATAACTAAGCGAATTCACCGTATCCAAAGTCCCATTTACATTCCATATTACAGAAGAGACCTTAGTTTCATCAAAATCAATGATAGCCTTTAAATCTGCAGGAATTATTCCTTCTAATTCTAAATCAGCACCTAAATCCACATCAATAGATACACCGTCCTCAACAACCAAATCGATGACATCAGAACAATTCAAATAGTTAACAACTTCAAGTTGGTATTCACCAGCAGGTAGATTTTTAATTGAATCACTTAACGATAAAATTTCTCCATTTAAAAACATCCCCGTAATCTCCCCTAACTGACTGTTTGGTATATATATCAATCCATTTTCTTCCCCTTCGCATAAAACATCTTCAGCTACAGGGTCAACTTGAGGAGAAGGCCAAGATGTGATTTCAAGAGCAGTAGTATCTAAACCACAGGAATTCGTTACGATATAGTTATAATTTTGAATACCTGGCAATAATTCATAAATCTGTCCACCTTCAACTACGCTTTCTTGAGGATCTTTCCATTCACCTCCTACTTGATAATTGGTGATATAATCAAATAAGTTTAATTCTTCGAAGTCATTTTCACAAAATCCAACGTCAGATAATGTTATACCTGCATTAGGTAGTGGTGAAACCGTAAGAAAAAATTCCAACTCTTCGTTACTAGAACAAAACTCATCCATCCACCCCTTGACAGAATAAATACCATCTACTAATCCATTTAATTGAATAACTGCATCATTCTCTGAAATGGTAATGGATTCCACAATTTCACCATTCCCATCAAGAAGATCAAACATCAAAGGATAATTAGCCGATGTAACAAATGCCAATTCCAATTGTTCGCCTTCACAAATTTCCCAATCCGAATCGGTAGTCAAAGTAGGTAATGCATTCCACCTAACCTCTATGCCTGGAGTTTCATCGTAACAGGGGCTGTTTTGAAAAACCAAATCATTGATTCCTTTTTGACCTATGTTCTTTTTTACAAAAATAACCTTGCCCAAAAATTCTTGTTGAAATTCTACAACTGAATTTGATTGATAAGAAAGAACATTATCTATTTGATTCATACTTCCTTCATAAATCAAATAAGACACTGTATCTCCTGGATTAAGAACTTCATCTTGATTATCCGGAATATGAAACGCATCCCCTTCACACAATTCATATATACCATCCATCAAGCTTCCAACATCATTTTGACAAGCACAAGAATGCTGTCCAATAACCAATTCGCTTGCACAGCCATTGTCATCAATGACTTCAAACACATACGAACTATCACTCTCAATTTCGGTGCTCGAATATATATTTACCAGCACAATTGAATCATTGACCATGTAAGGTCCTTGTCCTCCATTAATTTCGAATTGTACTGTATAGAAATTATCATTACAAACTTCGTCAATATTAAGTACTGATGGTCCAACTTGCATCTCTATAATAGTATCAATAGAGTTTGAGCAATAGCCATCATTTACATCAAACGTTACTTGATGTAATCCTGGATTATCAGCAAATATTGAATCGTTTATTACTAGCGGCAGTCCGCCACTTTGAAGTGGATCAACATGAATATTCTCGATAAAAACTGAGTTTATATTGCTGTATTCAGCTGTAAGATTACATGGATTTATTTCAATGCTTAAGTCTGGTTCAGGTAGACTTCTATATACAAATGGTTGCCCATTAGAACTGGAGGTACAAGGAGCTTGGAGGTCAATCGAACCACTCTCCTTAGCTGTAATAACATGAGCAATAAAATATACAGAATCGAGGTGTAATTTATCAGAATATGATATCTCAGAAGTTGAGATAGTATCTACCGTCGAACTCAAAGGATTGTTCACATCTGTAAATACCAAAAATACAGATGTATCCAAATCCCCATACACACCATCATTAAGATAGATAGAGATTAATGTCTCAGATAGATCACAACTAACCAGTGTATCAGGCATCATTGTACCAGCAATAGTCGAACAAGCACAATCATGTGTAAACTCGTCTACATTTTCACATCCGTTTTCATCTATGTAACTTATAGTTACAGTATCTCCTGACATAATTTCATTCAGGATTAAAGTATCAATGATACTTAGAGTATCGCTTACTATAAACGGACCATTTCCGTCAAGTATCAGCTCCAAATCATAGAACTCATTACCATCATCACAAAGAAAATTTTCACTTTTTACAGAAGGTCCAGGGGAAAACTGTACATCAAACTCCGTAGATTCAATACATCCTTCATTATCCGCCTCCAATACAAATGTAGTTACAATAAATTCTTGGGCTTCTATATTAAATGTATCCAATCCAGTATTGGAAATTACAACAGGTGAAGTAATGTCTTTTTTATTCAAGATCAAGTTTGACCCATTTCCAACGATTTCGTCAAAAACAAAGGTATTACCACAAACCAATGTATCCGAGATATTCTCAAAAGAAGGGTAAGGATAAAAAACCACTGGCTGACCTAATGATACATCAAGGCACCCACCATTTAAATCAATTGTACTACCTTCATTATTCACAACGAAATGTGATGCATAATATACTTGCCCTGCTACCATTCCATTTTCAAATGTAAAAACACCATTAGAATTGATTTGGATCGGTGCTTCAATCGAAATACCTTGACCACTATGTAAAACAAATGAAGATGTATCACCAACCGCGACTACTTCGTCTTGATTTGTGAAAACCTGAATGGTGTCACTAACACAAACTTTTATAAGTTCATCTGCAATAGTGCCTGCTTCAGAATTACAATCACATTCAGGTTCGTCAATTAACACCAACTCGCAATCAATAGCATCTTCAATTATAAATCTATACAACGAATCCTTATGAATATTGTCAGAAACAAAGGATGCCCCATTTATTACCTCCCCATTAACTACATATGGTTGAGCTCCTCCTGAAAGGAGAATCTCTACTGCATATCCCAGATTACCGTTGCATTCATACGAAATATCTTCCAAAACCAATGGAGGATAAAGTCCAATTTCAAAGGTTGTCAACCCCATACAATCACCTATACTTTCGACAAGTTCTAAGGTATATTGTCCAGGAACAGATGCTGTAATTACAGGATTCACCGAACCATCATCAGAGATAATAATTGGACCTGGTCCATCAATCACAGTCCATTTTACAGTCCCATTACTTGAGAGCTGAGCTTCTAATTGAGTGCTCAATCCGCAATTTTCACCCAAGATATTTATGGTTGGAGTCGGATCATCATAGATGTCTATTAGTTCACATTCAAATAAAGAATTTTGGCAATTGGTTATGACTTCGATACACACTTCCATTACTCCAATTCCAACATCAGGTTCGACAACTATTTGAGGTGTACCTTGGCCTTGCAATATCGATCCATCATTTACGCTCCAAATGTAATCTGAGTACTCCTCATCATCGGTTACATTAATACCAATAATCTGATCTTCACACATCTCACTAGGGACTTGCATCTCTATTGGGGGAGCAAAATCGTTTAGAATCACATCAAGACAATGGGTATACATATGTCCACAATCATTGCTAATCTCCAAACAGACTTGCCCGTAGACACCAACATTGTAGTCCCAAATAATATTAACCCCATTATGATCTCCAAAATCAACCGTACCATTAATCGCGGTATAATTAACCATTAATGAAGGATCCACTGGTGGATTAGCCGAGTAATACTCTGTAGAACCACTGCATACATCCAACAATCCGAAGATTTCATTATTAACATCCAAGGTAGTAACTGTAATATCCCAACAAATATCAATGTCGGCACATGCATTTTGTTGTTCAAAGCATATTTGTCCAGGACCATCAATCCACTCGGTAGAAATATTGGTACCAGATACTACAAAAAAAGAAGTACTTCCTGTTGTTAATGAAATCACGTAAGGATAATCTTCATTTACATTGGTTACATCATAGTTTATTAATTCACCTGCACAGACATCCAATGGTCCAACCAACTGAGGAACGGTTAAAGGTTCATCAATAGTAACATCGAAACAATCTGAGAGATCCGCACAATACACATCATTATCTATATCGTCTTGAATATCTCCCGTTGTTGCCCCAGAATTAGGACTAGGAAGACTTGGAAAGTCGGTAAGTAAATAGGACAATCCACATATGGTGTAAGTTCCAACGGAATAACTCGTCAAATCAGATAAATCATCGTAATCTAAAATACCTGACATATCAGAGATAACAAAAGTATAACCGTAATCAGCTGGATCAGGAGTCGTTCCGCCAAAATCTACATTAATGTCAAAATCAAGCGCAGGATCACCTTCGCACAATTCATATGGTGCTGAACCTTCATCCAAATCTCCACCATCCGCTCCGCAAGAAAAAGGAATACATGATATACCATCAGGATCACAGAAAATGATTTCCCAATCAAAAACAGTCGCATCATCCAAAAAAACGTGATCCGTGAATTCAAGAGTCCATTGCCCATTTACTGATCCAGTAAAATCTTCTAAACATCCCATATTAGGGTAATAAATTCCTGAGTAACTTGCCCCCGCAGCCCAACCAGCATTGGTATCAAATATACTTGGGAATCCAGGATCTGGTGCAGCTGCATCACCACAAGGAACAAATAAAATATCAAAACTAATTCCTTGATTAACATTTGCACCTGAATTAACTGCAAGCGTAACCATTGATCCATCTGGAGCAATAATTTTTATAGTATTTTCTTTAATCGCATCCGTAAGAAAGTTTATTGATATCCCACAAATTCCCTGACCACCAGATCCTATTATAGGATTTGTAGCTCCAGAAACATCAATTACAGATGTCTGAGTAGTCATACTTGGAATTTGAATTGGACAATCCGTACAAGAACATTGACCGTTTAAGTCAAAAAAGTTCAAAACAGAAAGAAATAAAAGAGCGAGTGTAGCTGTATTCCTCATGATATGTCGCCTAGATTACAATTGATTCAAGCGTACAATATACCAAGTTTACCAAGCATATCAAAATATTTTTCAACAACTCAAGAAGTCATACGCGATATTATACTACAACAAACAACTTTTAAAATACATAACAGAACAAATACACAAATATGAAATGTTTAAAAAATGTTAAATATCCCACAGAGGAAATTTACTCGTAACAATTTTGTCAAGACAAGGGTTATTAAGTTAGAGAAGTTAACATAAAAATCAATAATTCATTACTCCAATTGACAAATTATACAAGAAAACTGACAAAAATGCAGCATTATCTGCACTGGTATAGTTTTAGATCTTATTAATTTTAAAGAATCACAATAAAAACGTATTATTGTAATCGTATATATATAATTAAACTACATTAATGAACAATAGAAAATTTTCCCCTAAAGTAAAAAAGATCATTCAACTTAGCCGAGAAGAAGCTATTAAGTTGGGTCATCAAAGTATAGGGACTGAGCATTTTATGCTTGGAATTCTAGAGGATAAAAACAGTCTTACTGCTAAAGTTTTTGAATCTTTAGATATCAACATTGATTCAGTTGAAGATGTAATGAAGAGTGCGGAAAATGTGGAGAAAGCAGATGATTTTAAATACAATATGGGTAATATCCCGTTAAATAAGCATGCAAGCAAGGTATTGAAGGTTACATTTTTAGAAGCCAAAAAATACAAAAATGACGAGATACAACCTGAGCATTTGATGCTTTCCATTCTGAAACACGGTGATCAGACTGCGAAAATTCTACATTCTAATTTTAGTTTGGATTATGATACATTCCGGTCTGAATTGGAATATGTAAAATATGAATTGGACACAGCTTATGATGATTACTCAAGCCCACAAGCGGCATCTGATTCGGATTCACCACTAGACGATGATATGGAATCAGAATCATTTGGAGGCAGTAGTGGCAGTTCTGGAGCAACTAAGAAAGGCAATAACAAATCAAGGACACCTGTATTGGACAACTTTGGTAGAGACGTGACAAGGTTGGCAGAAGAAGACAAACTCGATCCCATTATAGGTAGAGAAACCGAAATAGAGCGCGTTTCTCAAATTCTAAGTAGACGTAAAAAGAATAATCCAATTCTCATTGGAGAACCAGGTGTGGGTAAAACAGCAATAGTCGAGGGCTTAGCACTTCGTATTGTTCAGAAGAAGGTAAGTCGAACTCTTTTCAACAAACGTGTCGTCATGTTAGATTTGGCGGCTTTAGTTGCTGGCACGAAATATCGTGGTCAATTTGAAGAAAGGATGAAGGCAATCATGAGTGAATTGGAAAAAGCAAAGGATGTCATTCTATTTATTGACGAGATTCACACCATCGTTGGTGCAGGTGGAGCCACAGGTTCACTGGATGCTTCGAATATTTTCAAACCTGCATTGGCTAGAGGCGAATTGCAATGTATTGGAGCGTCAACATTAGATGAATACCGACAATACATCGAAAAGGATGGAGCATTAGATCGGAGGTTTCAAAAGGTGATGGTTGAACCACCATCTATTGAAGACACCATGAATATTCTTCAAAACATACAGGGTAAATATGAAGAATTTCATAATGTAAATTACTCTGAGGACGCCATCAAAGCTTGTGTACAGTTATCTGAAAGATATATTACGGATCGTTTTTTACCTGACAAAGCCATCGATGTTATGGATGAAGTCGGAGCACGTACTCATCTTAAAAACATCCATGTTCCTGCGCATATAGAAGAGTTGGAAAAAGAGATTGAAGAGGTCAAGTTACTAAAGAATCAAGCTGTTAAGAACCAGCAATACGAGAAAGCTGCCGATCTAAGAGATAATGAATCCAAGCTTACTAAGAAATTAGAACAAGCTAAGATGGAGTGGGAAGAAGAGAGCAAAACAAAGAGATATCCTGTTGGTGAAGAGGAAATCGCCGAGGTAGTTTCGATGATGACTGGAATCCCTGTAAATAGAGTTGCTCAGAATGAAAGCAAAAAACTGGTCAAGATGTCAGAAGACATCAAAAAATACATTATAGGACAAGATGAGGCTGTGGTTAAAATCACACGGGCCATACAGCGAAACCGAGTAGGATTAAAAGATCCTTCGAAACCAATCGGATCCTTTATCTTCCTAGGGCCAACAGGTGTCGGTAAGACGCAACTAGCAAAATCATTGGCTAAGACCATGTTCGATTCTGAAGATGCTCTTATAAGGATAGATATGAGTGAGTACATGGAAAAATTCTCGATATCTAGACTAATAGGTGCTCCTCCAGGTTATGTCGGCTATGAAGAAGGCGGTCAACTAACGGAAAAAGTTCGTAGGAAACCATACTCCGTTGTGCTCTTAGATGAGATTGAAAAAGCTCACCCCGATGTTTACAATATTTTATTGCAAGTATTGGATGATGGACAGCTTACAGATGGATTGGGTAGAAAGGTCGATTTCAAAAACACACTGATCATCATGACGTCTAATATTGGAGTTCGACAGTTAAAAGATTTTGGTCAGGGAGTTGGATTTAAAACTTCGGCTCGTAAAAAATCTAGTGAAGATTACAGCAAAGGTGTCATACAAGGTGCGCTTAAAAAGACTTTTTCTCCAGAATTCTTGAATAGGATAGATGATGTAATTATATTTAATTCTCTTACAAAAGAGGATATATTTAAAATAATTGACATAACTTTGTCAGACCTTTATAAAAGACTTAAAGGATTAGATTACAAGCTTGAATTGAGCGATGAAGCAAAGGATTTTGTAGCAGAGAAAGGATATGATCCTCAATTTGGTGCAAGGCCCCTTCATAGAGCGATTCAGAAGTACATTGAAGATCCATTAGCAGAATTCATATTGAATGAGAATCCTGAAGATGGCAGTGTATTAAGAGCTGAACTAGATAAAGAAAATGAAAAGTTACTTGTTACTTATGCTAAGGCTATAAGTAGTGAACAAGATGTATAAAACTAAGTATCGGATGGACATTGGAAGATTAGTCGTATATGGACGATCTTCCGTCCTTTTTTATTAATTACAATTAAAAAACATTTGGCTAGAAGAGTAAACCACAATCAAAACAGAAAGCAAGAAAAACGCTTTAGAACGAACTCAATGATTAGAACTCCCAAAATTCGTCTCGTAGGAGAAGATTTTGCGGCAATATCTGTAGCAGCGGGAAGAGAAATCGAAAATGGTATTTATTACACCAATCAAGCTCAAAAATGGGCTGAAAACATGGGACTTGATTTAGTAGAAATCAGTGCTAATACTGATGCTCCTATTTGTAAGATCATGGATTTTAAGAAGTTCTTATACGACCAGAAAAAAAGGGCTAAAGAGATTAAAAATAAAGCTCAGAAAACGGTCATTAAAGAAATCAGATTTGGTCCTAACACAGATGATCATGATTTTGAGTTCAAAACAAAGCATGCCAGAAAGTTTTTAGAAGATGGTGCCAAGGTTAAGGCATATGTTCATTTCAGAGGTAGAACGATTGTATTTAAAGACCGTGGAGAGTTGGTTTTACTTAGGTTTTTGAAGGAACTTGAAGATATTGGATCTGCGGAAGCTCTTCCTAAATTAGAAGGAAAAAGAATGTTCGTAATGGTCGCACCTAAAAAGAAAAAATAAGGGAGGAATTATCCTCTCTTTTTTTGTTTTTACCGAACAATGTAGAACCTCTTCTCAATCCCCTACAGAACCTTTACCTCCTCACAATCTTTGTCGATTACAATCTTAAGTTGTTTATAGTGTTAAACAACTTGTAATGCTCGTTTGTTAAAATTGAACATAGGCTATACCATAAGAGTGTAGCAACAAAATTGATTTATAGCAAACATCTCGTTGTTATGAAGTGACAAAAGATGGATATTCATTTTGATGTAGTTGCAATAGTGATATATTGAGTCATGTACGTATTCATTATTTTTCATGTCGTAATATTCCTCATTAATTCACTACAATTAAATACTTAACTACAACGGTTTACGTTAAAGCAAGAGTAAGATTATATATATTAATAGAATAACAGATAAATTCGTCAAGCATGAAACTTAAAACGATTTTTAAAGTACTAATTTTCTTATTGTTAGGACTTATATTGGCTGCCATAATTGCTCCAATAGTATTCAAAGATCGTATTATTGAAGAGATCAAAAAACTAGCGAATGAACATGTAGAAGCAAAAGTTGAGTTCGCCGATGTTGATCTATCCTTAATAAAGTCGTTTCCCAATCTAAATATTCAAATCAAAGACTTATCTGTTACGGGTATTGACCAATTTGAAGGACAAAACTTGTTCAAGGCAAATGCGTTTAATTTTGATATGAATATAAAACCCTTATTTAATCAAAACGCTACACCAAAAATCAGCTATGTAGGACTTGATCACCCGGAAATAGATATCCAAATTCTAGATGAGAACAATGCTAACTTCAACATTATTCCAGAATCAGAAGAGGAGGTCTCAGAAAAAGATTCTAGTTCCGGCTCTGGAGAATTTGAATTGGCACTTGACCAATTTGAAATCATTGATGGTCAAATCACCCTTGTGGATCATACGTCGCAAACAAACGTGCATATTAAAAACATGGGACTTCGTCTGGGAGGAAACTTTACACAAGACGTTTTTGACATGAATCTAGACCTTGATGTTAAACAAGTTTATGCAAGTTTGGGTGGAACAAAATATTTGAATAATATTCCACTTCAATTTGATGCTATCATTAATGCTGACATGGCTAATCAAAAATTTACTTTTAAAGATAATAGTCTCGAACTAAACAAACTTAAACTTTTGGTTGAGGGCTTTACCCAAATAAAGGGCGATGATATTGTTACGGATATTGCGTTGTCCAGTCCATCAACAGCCTTCTCAGAAATATTCAGCACTTTTCCCTTCGTCTCCTTGCAGGACGGTATGGATGTAAATGGAAAATTTGATTTTGATGCTAAGATAAAGGGTATTTTTAATAGCGAAAAATCAATCTACCCAGCTACGAATATCAATTTATCCATAGATAATGGCATCGTTAAATATCCAGATCTACCCTTCCCTGTTAAAGATATAAATACAAAAATCAACGTTTCTTCAAATGCTTCAGATTTATCAGATCTTCGAATAGATATTCCTCAATTTCATTTATCCATCAATAATGAAGTAACTTCTGGAAGATTTGTAGTCAATAAAGGGATGAGTGATCCTGAATTTGATGGAGCTCTAAACTCGAACATAACACTAGAAAACTGGA
Organism: Saprospiraceae bacterium; assembly: GCA_965230345.1. GTDB lineage: Bacteria > Bacteroidota > Bacteroidia > Chitinophagales > Saprospiraceae > JADKBO01. The sequence goes on along the minus strand of CBDDKR010000002.1, from coordinate 2,928,938 downwards.
AGAAGGCACTTCCTCTTGAAGGAATTGAAAGGCTTAATGGTAAGATTAAATCTGATTTGAGTTTTGGAGGAAGATTATCAGATATCGAGGCTCAACGCTATGATCAATTATCCTTTGAAGGACAAGTATCTGCAAAAGATATTGATGTCAAAAATGTCGATCAACCAGCCATCACCGCAGATGTTTTCAACGTGAGTGCTTCACCCGAAAAAGTGGTCATTAATTCTCAAAATCTTAAACTAGGTCGATCTCAACTCTCTTTAAGTGGTTTTTTAACAGATCCATTGGCCGTAATGTCGGACAAAATAAGTGTAAAAGGAGCAGTTAATATGACTGCAGACAAACTTGATCTAAACGAATGGATGACGGCCTCAGTAGATGAAAGTGCACCGGATACTGTAAGTACTTCTACAGAGACAACTGATCTGAGTACTATTGGTCAAACCGATATAGCTTTCAATTTATCAGCCAAAGAAATCAATTACGACGTTCATACCTTAAAAAATACCAACCTGAAAGGAAGGTTTGGAAATGAGGCCTTGCGAATCGACAATCTTAATACCGCTATTGGGCAAAGCGATTTAAAAGTATCTGGAATCGTCAAGAATCCTATTGATTATGCAATGGGTAAAGCTAAACTTCAAGGTAGCATCAATATTGAATCCAATAATTTTGATACAAATCCATTTATGAAAACCGAGGAGGCTACAACCTCCAGCGAGGAAGCTGAAGTAGAAGTATTGAGAATTCCGAAGGACATTGAAATGAGTATCAATACCAATATAAAAAGGTTAAAATATACTGATCTGGAGATGAAAAACTTCAGAGGGTCCTTGGAAGTAAAAGATCAGGCTGTTGCACTTAAGAATGTAAAAAGTAACGTCCTAAGTGGGAGCATAGCTTTTGATGGATTATACGACTCCAAAGAGGAAAAACCCAGTTTTGACACTAAGTTAGATTTATCTCAAATCAAATTTAGTGATGCTTATCAAAACTTTTTGACGGTAAAAACACTAGCTCCTATCGCTAAATATATTGAGGGCTTCTTCAATACAACCTTAGTATTTTCTGGAAATATGGGTGAAGGGATGGTACCCGATTTTAACACACTAAATGCTTCAGGTTATATTGAAACCCTAAATAGCACCATAAAAAATGCTAAGCCTATTCAAGCATTGGCTGATAAATTAAACGTTAAGGCTCTAAATTCGCTGAAACTTGAAGACACCAAAAATTGGTTTGAAATCAAAAATGGAACAGTTGAGCTGAAAGAAAGTAAGGTCGATTATAAAAACATAAAATCTACTGTCAAAGGAAGTCATAAAATATCTGGGGATATGGATTACATTATGATGATGAGTATTCCTAGAGAAGAATTAAAGAAAAACAGCGCCACTGCTGTACTGAATGACGGATTATCCTTCCTTGAAGGAAAAGCTAAATCCATAGGACTCGACATCGACCAAGGTGCTAATATTGATTTAAAAGTAAATTTAAAAGGCACCTTTCAAAAACCCAAAATCAGCATTACTCCAGTTGGAACATCTGGGAAAGGTGGTTCTTCCGGCTCTGGTGGATTGGTAGATAATGTTATCGATCAAACTAAGGGACAAGTTCAGAAAGAAGTTGATAAAAAGAAGGAAGAAGTAGTCGACACTCTTAAAAAGAGTGCTCAGAAGGAGGTTGATAAGGCTAAAGAGCAAATTAAATCCGAGACCAATAAGGTGATCGATAAAACGAAAAAAGATGTCTCGAATAAGGTAAAAGATGCTATTGGAGATAAAGGTGGAGCAGCTACCGATACCGTAGTAAATAAAGTACTGGATGAAGTACAAAAAAATACGGGTAAAAACGTTGATGATATCAAAGATCAAATCAAGGATTGGAATCCTTTCAAAAAGAAGAAAAAGAAGAAGAAAAAAGGGAATTAACTTAATGTATCATCTTTTCTGACTTGACTCAGAAAAGAAGCAAAAGAGTTCAAGTTTTCACTCTCATCTTTGTCTTGATACAAAGATGCAAAAATCAAGAGCTTCATTCATTTCTTAACGTTCGGTGTCCATAAAATGTCTAAACGAATTGAGTTATCATCTTTTCTGACTTGACTCAGAAAAGAAGCAAAAGAGCTCAAGTTTTCACTCTCATCTTTGTCTTGATACAAAGATGCAAAAATCAAGAGCTTCATTCATTTCTTAACGTTCGGTGTCCATAAAATGTCTAAACGAAAAAAACTCGCTTTCAGCTCAAACAGTTTTTCGTTTTTAACGTCATTTTCACATGGATTCCTCACTAAAATGAATAGGCTCGTTTAGAATTAGAAGTATTTCTTCCAATGGGCTTCTTGCTTTAGAATAAGAATCGAATAGCGTTTAAAATCTTGAAGCCTTGGAAAGATTTTAGGTATTGGATGCTGGTTTCGACCGAAGAGAGAAAATTCCTTTGCAAGAAGGGTCTTTTCTTTTGTTTCGTTTTCTTTGGACAAGCAAAGAAAATGAATGAACTCAAACAGTTTTTCGTTTTTAACGTCATTTCCACATGGACTCCTCACTAAAATGAATAGGCTCGTTTAGAATTAGAAGTATTTCTTCCAATGGGCTTCTTGCTTTAGAATAAGAATCGAATAGCGTTTAAAATCTTGAAGCCTTGGAAAGATTTTAGGTATTGGATGCTGGTTTCGACCGAAGAGAGAAAATTCCTTTGCAAGAAGGGTCTTTTCTTTTGTTTCGTTTTCTTTGGACAAGCAAAGAAAATGAATGAACTCAAACAGTTTTTCGTTTTTAACGTCATTTTCACATAGACTCCTCACTAAAATGAATAGGCTCGATAACATTTGAAATAATTTTTTCCAATGGACTTCTTGCTTTAGAATAAGAATCGAATAGCGTTTAAAATCTTGAAGCCTTGGAAAGATTTTAGGTATTGGATGCTGGTTTCGACCGAAGAGAGAAAATTCCTTTGCAAGAAGGGTCTTTTCTTTTGTTTCGTTTTCTTTGGACAAGCAAAGAAAATGAATGAACTCAAACAGTTTTTCGTTTTTAACGTCATTTTCACATGGACTCCTCACTAAAATGAATAGGCTCGATAAACATTTGAAGTAATTTTTCCAATGAACTTCTTGCTTTAGAATAAGAATCGAATAGCGTTTATTCTTGAAGCCTTGGAAAGATTTTAGGTATTGGATGCAGGTTTCGACCGAAGAGAGAAAATTCCTTTGCAAGAAGGGTCTTTTCTTTTGTTTCGTTTTCTTTGGACAAGCAAAGAAAATGAATGAACTCAAACAGTTTTTCGTTTTTAACGTCATTTCCACATGGATTCCTCACTAAAATGAATAGGCTCGATAAACATTTGAAGTAATTTTCATCCTATGGCTTCTTGTTTTAGAATAAGAATCGAATAGTGTTTAACCCAAATTAGACATTTGAAAATCTATTGATTCATGATAATCTCAGAAAAAAATATCCACTTGATCGGCGATGAGAAAAGATAATGAAATAATTGTTAATCAACTCATCTTTGTCTTGATACAAAGATGCAAAAATCAAGAGCTTCATTCATTTCTTAACGTTCGGTGTCCATAAAATGTCTATACGAAATTAGTTATCATCTTTTCTGACTTGACTCAGAAAAGAAGCAAAATAGTTCAAGTTTTTTCTCTCATCTTTGTCTTGATACAAAGAAGCAAAAATCAAGAGCTTCATTCATTTCTTAACGTTCGGTGTCCATAAAATGTCTAAACGAAAAAAACTCGCTTTCAGCTCAAACAGTTTTTCATTCTTCACGTAAAATCAAGCACATAAACCTATTCGAATTAAGGTCCTTTAACATTTGAAGTGATTTTTATCCTATGGCTTCTTGCTTTGGAATATGGATCGAATAGTGTTTAGCCCAAATTAGACATTTGAAAATCTATTGATTCATGATAATCTCAGAAAAAAATATCCACTTGATCGGCGATGAGAAAAGATAATGAAATAGTAGTTAATCAATTCATCTTTGTCTTGATACAAAGAAGCAAAAATCAAGAGTTTCATCCATTTCTTAACATTCCGTATCCATAAAATGTCTAAACGAATTGAGTTATCATCTTTTCTGACTTGACTCAGAAAAGAAGCAAAAGAGCTCAAGTTTTCACTCTTATCTTTGTCTTGATACAAAGATGCAAAAATCAAGAGCTTCATTCATTTCTTAACGTTCGGTGTCCATAAAATGTCTAAACGAGAAAAACTCGCTTTCAGCTCAAACAGTTTTTCGTTTTTAACGTCATTTTCACATAGACTCCTCACTAAAATGAATAGGCTCAGAGGAAATAGGGATTATTCTTTGTATTAACTTTTTGCTTTAGAATAAGAATCGAATAGCGTTTAGCCCTTCACTCATCGTAGCGGTGCTATGATTCGATCACGAAATCATTTATTTTTTTGAGTTTTCATCTCTCATAACGAAATTCCAATATATAATTTGGGCTTGAAATCTTGAAGCCTTGGAAAGATTTTAGTATTGGATGCTGGTTTCGACTCAAAGGAGAAAATTCCTTAGCAAGAATACATTTATTGAACACATCATTAATGATAATCCTCAATATATTAAAGATTTTTTATATTTGTTTTTGATTAAGCATACTGAGGTTTCAGTAAATAAAAAAGATGATAGCAACCCATCCTTAAACAATGGATACATCAATACAACAATTAGTTCTGATTACTGATTTTGGATACCAAGATCCTTATTTGGGATTTTTAAAATCTGAGATCATTCATAAATGTGCAAATCTTAGAATGATCGATGTATCTCATAATATTCCTCAATCAGACATCAGTCTAGCAGCGTATTATACAAAAGGGGTTCTTTCCTTCGGAAGAAGTGGTAACATCTATCTGTTGGCCGTGAACAACTACTATGACATACATTGTGATTATGTAGTCATGGAGAAAGAGGGCAATTTTTTTATTGCACCGAACAATGGCATCTTAAGCTTAATATTTGAAGATGCTGGAGTGCTTCCATCGGTATGTATCGATACATCTGATCTTCCTTCTTCGAGATTAGAGGAAATCTACAGTCATGCTATTGCATGTTTACATCATAAATTACCTATTACGGAGATTGGTCAACCGTGTGATCATCTGGAATTAAAAATGATGTTTCACCCCGTAGTTACCAGTTCTATGATTCGTGCGACAATCATACACGTTGACAGCTATGAAAATGTAATTACTAATCTTAGTCTTGCTACTTTTGAGAAGGCAAGAAATGGTCGAAACTTTCGAATACATTATAATCCCAAGGATCCTGTAACGAAAATTTCTGAACATTATGGACAAGTTCCTGTTGGAGAAGTGCTTTGCAGGTTTAACGATGCCCAACATTTGGAGATAGCCATCAACCAAGGAAAGGCTTCGTCCAATTTGCATTTATATAGAAATGAAACCATACAAATAGATTTTATTCCATAAGATGATAACACGTATAGTCAAGCTAACCTTCGATCCGAATTTTGTGTCCGACTTCAAAGCCATGTATGCAGAAGTTCACCCACACATAGAAGGATTTGAAGGATGCCATCAAGTAGAGTTAAAACAAGACAGCCGATATAGCAATGTATTATTTACAGTTAGCCAATGGGAGGACGAATCCAATCTACAGGCTTATCGAAAGAGTGCCTTATTTGCTCAAACATGGGCGAAAACTAAGACTTGGTTTTGTGGAAATCCTCAGGCTTGGACACTCCTAAATCCTTAAATATGCACACTATTGAACATCAAGATTACGACGTCATTATTTCGGATGAGTTGTCTATGCTTAATCCGGTCATAGAATCCATTGCACCAAGCAGTATTGCCGTACTTGTAGATCAAAATACAGAGACTTACTGTCTCCCCAGCTTGTACGAGTCTGTGCAATTTGATTTTAATGTCATCAAAATACCCTCTGGTGAATCTGTCAAGCACATAGATACCTGCTCTTATATATGGGACGAAATGATGAGGCTGCGTATGGATCGGTATAGTCTATTGATCAATCTTGGTGGTGGAGTCATTGGTGATATGGGGGGATTTTGTGCGTCTACCTTTATGCGGGGCATGCAGTTCATACAGCTCCCGACTACCCTACTAGCACAAGTGGATGCATCCATCGGTGGAAAGGTAGGAATAGACCATAGAAAGTACAAGAACCTCGTTGGTCTTTTTGCCATACCTAAGGCTGTGGTGGTACATTCTTCCTTTTTAGAAAGTCTTCCATACAGTCATGTCCTCAGTGGAATGGCTGAAATCATCAAACACGGATTGGTCTACGACTCCGACTATTTCGAGCACATATTTGAAGGCAATCGATTGAATGCTGAACAAGCTTCTACCCTAGTCCACCGATCGATAGAAATCAAGTCAGAAATTGTATCCCAAGATCCCTTTGAAAAAGGCGTACGAAAAATACTGAATTTTGGACATACTGTAGGTCATGCCATCGAGTCATACTTACTAGAGTCTGACGATCAACTCTTGCATGGAGAAGCCATCGCCATAGGTATGGTATGCGAGTCCTACCTCTCTGTAAAGTTCGGACTATTGGATGTGGCAGTCTATCAACGTATCAAGAAATTACTTATTTCGGCATATGGGCATAAGCATAAGTCATTAGCTGACGAAAAAACCATTGCACAATTTGCACTTAACGACAAGAAAAACCATGCGGGACAAATTCGCTGTACATTCTTAAAAGCTATTGGCACAGCCAGCATCAATAATGTCATTAATATAGATGATATTGTGGAGAGCATTCAAGCCTATAAAAGTGTGGATGATGTTGAATAAGTAATAAAATGACTAGCTTCATCAAAGTTTTGATAAAACGTTTTGAGCAGGACATCTTGAGTATCTAGAAAATGACACAACCTGTAAAGTCAGATATTCTTTCTCAAAAAAAGAGATAGATCTACATAGTATCTCTCTCTATCATAAAAAACATTAAAGTTGGAATCTGAATCAAAATTTGGCTTAAACTACTTTGGAGGAAATTCTGTATAGTCTTCATCCGTTATTAGTGATATCATTTAATTGTAGTCCTTCTGCTCTCAATGTAGCTTACTAGTTCGATATACCATTTTTTAGTTGGTGAACATCTTTGTAACTACGACAGCTCTTGTTAATTGGTCGATTGGTTGGCTGTGTTTTTCTTCACTTGTTATCATTTCTTTGGCTTTCATTATCGCTTCGTGTTTGGTTCAATTCTCCATATACATTATAAAATCTATCACATCTAAGCTTTTATCATGAGTCTTGCAATTGCTACTAAAGCAGTACGCCGTATGCGTCTTGTAGTATACTTGCAGGCTTGGTGTCTTGTCGTCGTGGAAGGGGCAGCACAGGCGTAAATTCTTGTCTGGCTTTAAGTGGTAGTAGTGGAGGATTTGGGATAAGGGCAGTTGTGTTTTGATCTCCTCGATTGTCATTCAAAAAATAATTTAATAGAACAAATACGTTCCAAAGGTAACGGATACTTTCTAAATGACAAACATTTTACTATTTGTTTTGAACTTTTATGTTCTGTATCTTTGTATTTATATATGTTTTACCGTTCAAATCAGATAGTATGAGTTTCGGAAGTAGACTGCAACAGGCAAGAAAAAACAAAGGATTGAGTCAGGAAGATCTCGCAAAATCACTTGGTACAAAAGGACCTGCAATTGGTAGATATGAACGTGATGCAATGAAGCCTTCTATCGAAGCGGCTGCTAAAATGGCGGAGCTGTTAGAAGTATCTTTAGATTGGCTTGTAGGGCATACTGACCTCGAGCTTGATAAAAAAATGATCCAACGTATTCAGGAAGTGACTAAAATGGATTCTAAATCTAGAGAACATGTCTTTGCTATGTTGGACGCTTTTATCAAGCAAACTAAATTGCAAAGTGTGTTGCAATAAAACGAATTTTCTTATACTAAAATATTTTTAATCTAAATATCCCATCGCACCTAACATAATAAAGAAGAGAGAGATAATAAAAGGTGCAGATAAAAAGATAAACACTCCCAAATTCTTCATCTGTAAATTCTTTATTTGCTTAGAATTAAAATTTTCTATGATATTTTGATAATGCTGATCTCTAATAAAATAGTATAAATTGAAAGCTAAAACACATAATGAAGGAATTAACTTAAAAACAAAATTTGATTCTGGTGACAGGAATTCTATATCGACTTTTACGATTCTTCCAACTATGACAAGTCCTATCATTAAGTAAAACGTAAGTATAATTGACATTAATAAAATAGTTGAATAGACACTATTAACTTTGCTTATTCGACTATCTCTAAGAGTTACAAGTTTATAAAACATATAATCGTAAAACATAATATTTACTTCTTAGGATTTTTCATTTGTCTAGATTTGTTGAGCTTAGGGTGGTACAGATTACCTTCTTCTTGTTTTCTCATCATCTCCCTACCTAAAGCTTCACCTCTTTCTTTTCCTCCATTATTGTAATAAATCTTAGGTCCAAAATATAATGTACTAATTATAGCCCCAGGTAAACCTCCCCAAGTACCTACTGCTCCAAAAAATATATCTGAAACATTTCCTGCTGCATCGACATAATTACCTTCGTTAAAATTATACACTCCTTCAACAGCTGAAAATGCTGCGCCTACATAAAATAATGACTTTCCTACACCATCCAAGACAGAGGCTGTATTAGATACTGTTAAATTTTTTCCACCTATTTTTTGAAGCATTTTTGCAATGTCATCATTTGTTTCATTCCCAGTTAATTGTAAACTTCCATTTGCACTGGACATGTCAAAAAATACTCCTTTTTGTGATTGAATTAATTTAGCTATATCTTCAGGACTAGTAAGTATTCCAGCAGCAGTGAAAATAGCTCCTACTTTTGTTGTAACATCATTACCTTGACGCACAATATCCATTGGTGTAAACGGCTTTGGTTTATTGATTAAATAAGGTGTTAATCCTGAATTTGCTGGAACTGTATCTCTCCCATCATAATCAATAATATTAATCGGATTATTAGTAGCATAATGATAAGGACTCCACTCTGTAAACTTATCCGCCAGAGGATCGACACTCAAGAATCGACCAAAGGAAGGATTGTATATCCTAAATCCATAGTCATAATGGGTGAGGCTTCCAAACTCATTATTTTCGTCCTTTTCCTTACCATTAAACCCATATCGATGGCTGTCGGTTCCCGCAAAGTCAGGATTTTTCCATGTGCGCTCGTGGATGATGTCGCCAAATGGGTAGTAGTCCTGATTGGAGATGACTTCCTGGTAGTAGTATAATCCAGTATTGGTAGAGGATTGAGCCATTCTCGCTTCTTGACCTTTGAGAAATTTTCTTCCTGATATGGTCGAAAGTACATTGCCCAAATGGTTGGACAATTCGTATCGTGTGGATGTTGGAGCACGTTGACCATCGATCTCCATAGCACTCAATGTAGCATCTGTTGTCGATCTGTCCACTAATTGGGTACCCAATCTAGAAGACCCGAAGAGATTGACCTCTTTTTGTACGATACTGCCATTCATAGCCTCAGCAGAAGCTCTCACAGATACAGGAGGCGTGCTTTCTTCTTGGTAGATAGAGATGATATTACCAGATGCATCACGGATATAAGAAGAGGTTAGTATACTTCCTGACACAGTGGGATTGGGCTGAATTTTAGCCACACGTTCTCCAGTACCATCGTAGAGGTAGCGGACTTCGCCTCCATTATTATCTTCTATACGTGATACCTTATTGTATGAATCCCAATGCACAGTCGTACCTTCATTAGTCGACTCGATGAGATTACCTATGGCATCGTATACAAAGTCTTCATTGCCATCAAAATCATCTCCATAATTATTCGAATTGGTAGCATCGGTTATGGCTGACAGGGTATTCTTCTTTAACGTCATAAGCCCATAATCATGGGACAATTCATCTCTCATCATTCCAAGGCCGGCTCTTGCCATCGAAAAGCCATCTGTGGCATTCACCGTCAAGTTGCCATCGGCATCGTAGTGGTATCTGGCATCAAAACTATGAAACTGTTTATAACTTAGATCAGTATTTCGTGCGAGATCGGCAGATCCTTCTTTGAGGTAACTGTAGGCATTTTTAATACGATGGAGTTGATCGTATTTGTAGGCGTAGGCATGGGTCTGAGTATTGAACTTATCCGTACCCATTCGAAGGGAGGTCAACATGGCTGAAATATTGCCATTATATAGCCCTCCATCTAGTATGTCATTATTCAGTATAGTCGCATGAGGGTTTTGCGCAATCCCCATATTAAATGAAGTGTTTATCGGCTTATAATCGCCATCATAATACCCCAATGCATACTTCATCTGATCTTTTGCCACCCAGCGATGTTCACCCAAGATCCCCGCATCTTCACCGTCTGGGATGTCAATTCCAGGTAGATTAACCGATTTGATCCACCCCTGAAGTGTATAGACGTAATCCATTCCAGACACCTTATAATGCCCACTTTCCATTCTTGCCAGCGGACCGTGTTTGTAGTAGATGTACTTAGCATCTTCGTTCCACAATATTCCATCAAATGAGGAGAATGCTTGCTTTAACCGATTGTCCGAATCGTATTTATACCTAAAAAACACTTGATCATCCTTGCCTTTATTATAAGCCACACCGTGCATATTGCCACTAATGAGGTCAAAGTCATAATCCAAAATCTTCGAAGGAAGATTAGGAATGGTCTGCTTTAATGCCCTTACATTACCATGACTGTCGTATTGGTACTGTGTTTTTACGATATCAATATTATTGTTTTCATCGGGGCCATTGTATCTTTCTAATTGTACTACCCTATTCCTCCCTAGGCCTTCATCAAAGTCCATATCATCCGTATCAGAATATGTAGTCAATACACGATCCTTGAGTGTATACGAGGTTACGTTATCATCCACTACCTTAGTTGGATCTTTGATAGCTTGACTAATATCTAATGTATTTCCAGGGGTTAATTCTACTTCACCCGTCTCAGTGACTCTTCCAAGGGCATCGTAAAGTGTATACGAGTATTCAGACAAGCCCAACGCTTGTTCCGCATTTTGAGAAAACCGTAATCTTTGAGCTCGATCGTAGTAGTACTTTGTAATGCCTGCGTCGTGGGTATTGGACTCGATGATGTTGTTAAAACTATTGTATTTGTACGTCGTAACTTTTTTATGATTGGGATTCTCCGCTGTAGGATTCAATACTCCATTTGCGAATTCACTTAGAGGTAGAAGATTTACACCAGCAGGTGGTACTGTTTTCAATAGATTACCTACGACATCGTAGTAATACAAGGTATAATGGTGATTGGAGAACGTGCTGGTGCGAGTCATGGTCTCCTGCATACCTTCTACGCAATTGTAATTAAGTATTTTTTCTACTTTTGCATTTACGAGTTCACGATAAATATGTTCGGCTTTAATAAGAATATTTTCTTCCATTTCAGCCAAGCAATCCATAGTTTCATCAGGATTTATGGGCTCCGTACAGTCAGAATATAGCTGCCCCTCGATCAAGGCTTGCTTACGTTCTACCATGAGATATGCAGTATTGAATCGTACGGACTCTTCCATTGTCACATCGTCTACATCTTCAGATTTTATTAAAAACTTAAGGTTCGGAATAAAGTACTCATCATTCTGATACGATTCTATCAAATCGTACCCGCTATTGGTAAAAGCCCAATCCACAATCCTAAGAGTTGCTGGGCTAGGGTTTGCAGGATCATTGACTCTAGAGAGGTCCGGTACAAATCCTGCATCGGTAATTAACCTTAGGCGCACTATTTCGTTGGGATTACTTCCCAATATAGAAGCTCCTTTTACTTCTACATACCAATATTTATTCACTTCATTGGGACCATCAGAAATATAATGAAGATTAATATCACCGTGACAACCACTATTTGAAATACCAGTATGAATGGGATATATTGCCGTACCAGCAGTACTTGGGATATTTGACGTATTTATGTAATCAGTAACAATATTCAATATTTCATCAAAACAAACATCCAATTCGCCACAAGCATTTTCGCAATTCCAAGCAGCGGAAATTACTTTATCATAGTTTTGCTCGTGATACTCCTTACAGTCAGGTAATCCACTAGGATGCAAGTTGCATGTTACTGCTTCCATCTCATCATAAATCTGTTTTAATCCATTTAAATGAATATTGTTTTTACTATCATCAAAAGACAAAAATTCAGAAGACTCGTACCCCCAATTGTTGTAGTATTCAAAAGAGAAATACTTATCGACATGTATATCTTCTAATGTATAGAACTGAATTACAATGTTCATTCCATTCAAAGGAGCAGGATGATCCCATTCTAAAACTAGATCTTGATATTTATTGGTAGTGTACCCACAAATAATTTCATAAGGCACATTGCTAATATCAAGAATACGAACTCCAATATCCGAATAATTCATTCCATCACAATTATTCGTATGTACAATCAATCTCTGACGTCCCGAAGTCTCACATCCTTTAAGAATTACCAATAGTTCACCTAAGCGATCCTCAACTTCTGAACAATTATCAGAAGATGAATACAAGTCTTGGGGCTGAATACTTGTATTGACCGCCTGAAAATTAACAGGACCTGAAGTAAAATCATCGTATGAATCATTTATGTTGTTACTATGTATTATTTTCCCTTCAAAAGTAAAAGTATCCTGAAAACAATCTGTCGAACCTGGACCACTATAATCAAACATATTATGAAATAATGGGAGTGTCGATTCGTAACAACTTCCTTGAGGGAATAAACCACATTGCTCTACACAATAATCATCGATTGCATCTATCAGTGGTTGGATGATGGCGTCATCATCGGGACTTGTTACTACTACATCAGGTGCATATTCTTGGATATATACGTCCATTATGGCTTCGGCCCTCGTTTGACAATTTTCTTCATTGTTGAATTGAGCATTACCACCAGTGATGATGTTATTTACATATGTGATGGCATCAACATAATCATTTGTTTCATGATAAGGAGACTTGGGATGGATGATCGTACCTGGAGCAAACGCAGGATCTGAAGGATCTTCTTTAAAATACATACAACCACAACCAGGTCCATCATCATCATCCTCCTTCTCCATGGCTTCCCGCTTGAATGCAATATAGCTGGAATAAAACATCGACCAAAGCACTTCATTTTTGGTAGCTGGATCATGAACATCCGAAAAAGGAGGATTTTCAAAGTTATCGTCAAGGTATACCATAAAATCAATGAAATTTACCATACCTATACCATTGGTTCGATTATGATAATCATCTACTATCTTATTGAACAATGATGTTGGATCAGTATTATCAGGACAAATTACCGAGGCATTTTCTACTGCAAAAAATCCGTCTTGTGCCTGCATAATAGATAAGAGATTGGTCAGTTTAGCACTTAGACCATTTCCAGTTGCATTGAAATGCAGAAATGCAGCTTCTATATCAGATATAAGTGGTAACTGAGCATCAAATATTTTACTATCCGTCAATCCACCACATCTGTTATAATGGCAGAACTCACGGTGCCATGGTACCAATGAAGAAGCGAACTGGTCTTGCCAATATCTGTGAAAATTGGAGTTTCCAAAGTCATATAAAAGACCCATTATTACATTTTCATCTGGATCTCCATTAGAGTCCAACAAGTTGATGACGTCATAGTCTTCATCCACCGCATCGAAGAGACTTAAGCTACCCGATGTTAGCACTTCATTAGATGCTGTATGTATGATATTACTACCATCGAAAATGTACTCCTCTTCCAACTCATCCGTAAGGTGCAATGGAAAACTGGCAAAATCGAGATCATCATACGTATTCCCAGCCAATACAATATCAGGAATATCCAATATATGGCGTTCCATGGAAGCCAATTGAAGTTGACATTCCGTACCATAGAAACCAGTGATGATATTATTATACATATTATCGCAATCTTCCTCAAGAATGCAATCAGCTTCATTAACACCAAACTCAGAAGCCATAAATGCACAATACTCTTCACATGAGGTAAAACAGTGTCTATAATCTTCTTCAACACTGATTTCTGTAACTATTTGGGCTATATCTATAAGGTCTGTCACAGCTTGCTCTACCAATTCGTAACTAGGTTGAACAGTTGTCAACTTTTTTTCGATGATATATTCTCCAACTAATTCCAAATCCTTGACTAAAATGGTTGCTTGTGAAGTCAAAGGGCTTTCACCTGAGCAATCAGATCCTTCCGCAATTGGTCCATTTATAATAGGGTCTTGGATCAAGATGACTTCCTTGGTTTCCGAATTATTATAAGTCAAGTCTACATAGTTTCCACAAGGATCTAAGACCTTAATGCTTACGGTATACGGGCAAGAAAAACAAAATTCTTCTGCTGGAGGAGGACTTGGATTGGACTCTTCATCTTCTGTTAGAAAATCAAATATTAATACATCGCCTTCTACATTGTAATTTATGGTTATTTCTTGCGATTGATCCTCAGGGGTTGTTTTGACATAGGTATTGAAAGACGAAATTTCCGTAGCCGTCTTATGATGATCCACCACTAAGGCTTCAATTTCCTCAACTGATTCATTGCTTTCAAGTACCAATACATTATCGGGCGAATTGTTCATTAAATAGGTAGCAACAACATTCTCTTTATTATCCATGATGGATACCGAAGCTTGTCCATTAGGATCGATGGTAATGTTCTTCTTGTAGTGTTTAGCCTTGCCAATATCATGTCCAAACATTCGACTCAATTCTGTCTGAGATGGTGTAGTATAGAAATACTTGGTTTCATGTCCACTGGTTAGTTTAAACTGTTCACCAATTCCACTTTGTGCTTTGATTCTTCCCGTATTATTTCTTTCATACTTCGTCTGAGTATAGACATAACCATCTGCATCAGGAATAAACCTATTGTGATAACCCATATCTTTCAGAGGATTGGACTCCGAGTAATACAAACCCGCACCGCTTGTCGTCGAAAGAGGGTCTGCGCTAGGCTTTTCAATATTTTTATACGAATACGGACTACCTGTATTATCCAGATTAAAATTAGTCTTAAAAAACAAGTTATTCCCACCATCATAAAGCACGGGAACAGGAAGAATTTGCAATGAAGACCTTCCTTCCTCATCATAATCTGTTTCAGCCACAAGGGCCAATTCTTCATCATTGAGATAAGTAATGGTTTGTTTTGACCTCAGGGTATTGTCAAAATAACTCAGTGTTTTCTTATACTTACCCTCTTCAGCAAAAGAAGTAGTAAACTCCCAATTATGATCTTCTTCATGGGGTTTCAGACTGCTATTGTTAGAAATGTATGACGTCTTGTACAGAATCTGTCCATTTTTAACAAACTGCCATGGAATTTCCATATTACCATCGTATTCTCCATTGGTAAATCTTTTGAACACAGGACGTACTATAGCATAGATTACTCCAGGAGGGTAAGAAATATCCAGTCGATGCCAATTCTTATCCGTACTGATAATGATAGCTCTATCCAAAAAGTCTTCTTCAATATTGAAACCGGCACCATCTAAGTCATCTACATATACATAGGCAAAATCAAAATAGGCTATATTGTCAAAATCTGCCCATCGATAGTCAATGTATGAATTACCAGTAGTTTCTAATCCATTTTCGTTTTTATTGTAATTTTCTGTAGCCACGAGGTTCATCGCCACGTAGGAATCCTTCTTTTCTTGGTTGATGTGAACCAGTTTTAGCTTTACATCAATATCATCAGGAATTTCACTTTGACCAATCGTTTGTGGCGAAAAATTGGTAATTTTCAATACGATGTCAGAATTCTCATCCAGATTTGAAGGTAAGTCTATCATTCTAAAAGCACTTTCATGTACCCCTTTATTAGAGGTATTTTCAATGCTTAGTGTCTTACTCAAAATCAAATTACTGCTTGGATATTCAGTAATTAAGTCAAAAGTAATGTCATACTGCCAAAAGTTATTTTCTAATTCGGTGAATTCATCTTTGCTATATTCCAACACTACTTCAATGGCAAACTTTTGGTGGAAGTTTGAGGTATTATTTGTTAGATAAGGATTTTTCAATCTAAGCTCTGCTCCACCTATAATTGATTCCGTCCTTAAAACATGAATGTTTTCATGTACAAAGTCAACATTTTCATCTACAATGACTTGAGCATTGATATGAAAAGTCCAAAAGACACATAACAAAATGACATTCAATAATCTCGTTGATTTCATAACATTAGGTTTTAATCAATTGGTAATCGGAAATTTTTTCAGAAAGAATTTCTTCTTTTTCTAAATCAAAAATCTCATCAATGGAAAAATAAGAATCACTCACATTAACTTCTTTCAAATCAGTAATACTTGTGGTATAAGTAGACATCTGACTTCTATCATCCAAATTATGCACTACAATGTTGTAACTGTTGAATACTTTACTACCATCATCAAAAGAAATGATGTGCTGATAACGATTATACAGATCTTCGGAGGATAATTTGTATACATCTTTGGAATCAACCTTTTCATACTTCACATTTTCCCATTTATTCTGTTGCAGGTCACTTAATATATCGACATTCCCTTTAATATTTTTAAATAGAAGTACTCGATTGAAATCATGATCAATAATTAACGACATAGAAGTATTCCTATAGATTTCCAATGAAGATCCAATGACTTTTATCTTATTTTTTTTAAAAGTATAAGTAAATTCATCAATAATGGGATCATTTTCATATATGATATTCGTCTGTTTTAATATGAAAGAGTGTCCATTAGAATCTTCAATAAAACACACCATTGCATCCATTCGCTCTTCCAAACTCTGACCAACTAAATCATTGGATGCCAAACAAATTGGAAAAATTAAATATATAAAGTGTCTAATCATTTCTGGCGGGATTAATTATTAACACGATCTTTAATGTAGGATCGCTTTTCTTGAAGCGACTTTACTCCATTTTCTGTTTCCTTTTGAATGGATACTAGCTTTCCTTCTCCATCATAGATGTATCTTGTATAGAAATTGTTCTCATCTAAGGATTCTGATATTCTCATGAAATCCGAATCATATACGTAACACTCCATACTTGATTCATAAGGCTGAATTCTTACATCATCTACATATACCGTTCCTCCCATGGGATCAAATGACGTTTTGAAATGTTTGGTAGTACCCATGGTGAATTTTCCTCGAACCAATTGCCATCCATTTATTCGTGGACCTTCGGGACTAAAAGTCCCTAAAACTTGGCTTTCATCATCTGACAGAATTTTTACTTCAGCATCAACATTTTTGGACATAAAATCTTCCATAAACACCCAGCAAGAGAACCAATAATCCTTATCCCTATACAATTCTAAAGAAAGATTCTTTATGGTTCCTGTGTTTTCAACTTTTAGAGACCTATCTCCCGTATGACTATAATTTTGATCAAATGAAAACCCAGAAGGCATAGGTTGTTCCGACTGATCTAGTTCATGAGAACGCTTAAAAATAACATTAAAATTATCACCTAAATTGTAATCAAAATCCTCTTTACAGACATTAAAATTATTTATGGCAATCTCAGTACAATTGTCTCTCTTTCTTAACATAGTGAGAACCCTTCCTTCTATCAAATCAATGGATTGAACGGTTGAATTTTGATCATTAGCACTATTAATATGTTGTGGAATAATTTCTACCGATTCATTTAAGAAAACATTATTTGAATTGTATGGTCGATCAATGTAGAATATCCCACTTCCAAAAGAAGGTATATGTGCAAATGATTTTTCTGTAACCGTAATATCTCTTAAGGGCAATTCAAAATGCCCAGAATAATTAGAGTTCGTAAAGGTGTTTTTACATTCATATTCTTCAAAGGAAGAGTATGCAATTTCGCAATGTAATGCATTCCTCGACTTTGCAATTAATGCATTATTGCTAAGTTGCAGATCCTGTGGATTACTTCCAGATTCTTTAGTATTTGAGCAGTACAAAGAAGCTGATGCATTTCCAAGAGCATCAATAACTTCAATAGGTTGACCCGTATTCGTTACTTTCGAGACATAGTTCGTTCTTATCCATTCTCCTTCAGCAGATCTAAAATTCCATGATTCCCAAGTAAAGTTCGCAAAATCTCCACCATTACCGGGTATCATATCTGGATATGTATATCTGCCTGTCTTCTTTGCTTCAAATTCTACGACGGAATTGCTTTGTCCATCTTCGAGAAGAGAGATTCTATTTCTCAATACACTCCAAGATGCATTCGGTCTGAAGATACCTTTTGCTCCGTTAGTATAATCATTGTCTAATTCAACGGTACTCGTTTGGGAAGAAGATCTTGGCAATTGTCTAGGTTGCTGATTGTTACAAGTAATGTTATCCTTTTGATCTTGAAATTTCCAAATATCACAATACTCCTGAATTTCATGATTCAACAATTTATCTTCTACATTTTGTACAACTGATTGTGCTACCTCATTTAATTGGTTTCGATTACCCGATCGATATATCATCATCTCTACTTTCCCTAACTCGCTCTCTTCTTCATCTAATCCATTACAGATATCCATAAAAATATTCCCTAGCATCTTTTCTTCGATATCGAAGAGGTATTTAATCTCATCACAAAAGTCTATTTTACTAACAAAAACTGCTCTAACCCTATGATTGTTTGTGGTGTTCGAAACATCCAAAATAAGTTCATCACCACTTATTAAGGATTCTAACTCTTCTATATCTGTGTTACCTTTAGAAATGGCATAATAATCAGTACAATCGTCTTTGGATATAATTGGCATAGAACTCATTTCTTCTTCATCCATACATAGAAAGTCCAATTCTATTTGATGTCCCAATTGATGAAATACCTCTCCCATTCTACTATAAATTAAGTGTGCTGGAATGGATGAATTTACAATTTCTTCATCATGTTCATTGGTAACACGACTAACCAAGGGACTTCCTGTATATGGACAAAATACCATATTTTCAGTTTCCACTATTGATTTGCCATCGGTTGCTATAACTTTATCTAAAATCCCTTTTCTACTAATATGCTTAGACACTACCCCTGTTCTTGAACTATTTTGATTGTAATACACTTCTGGAACACCTGAAGGAGTAATAATAAATGGAAGTGTAAAATCTATATTGAAATGACCTCCAGCTTCTTGGATTATACGTTCAGCACTCCTTAAATCCGTACATACTGACCTAGACACCCCCAATTCACCTTCAGCTGAAAACCAAGGATCTACAAATCCAGTAATTTCATAAGGATATGGTGTCTCCATCAATGACACTTCGTTTACCAAGACATTGGCTTCTCTTTTTTCACTACCACGATCATAGGTAACTCTTTTGGACTTATAAAAATATTCAACGCTTGAAACTGGAGTTTCCAAAAAAGAACCATCTTTACTTTGACCAAAGTAAGTTACTTTTTTTGGTTTACCATGCATATCGTTACCCTCACTCAGATAACCTTGAGATGATCGAACAATTGAGTTTTCTATCGTTCCAACAACTGGAACTGGAACAAATCTTGGTGCATATTTAGATTCTCTAACTAATGATTCTTTGGAGATGAAAGGAAAATCTTTAGCCGTATAAAACTCATGCACGGTTTGTCCAGTTGTAGATGAACTTGAATTTCCATTTTCATGGCTGGCTAATGACCTTTCAATAACCTTTTGGTACCCCACCTTCGGACCAGGAAGATTTAGGTCGTTGAATGGACTCAATTCGAACTTCATATTGTCTGAGCCGAATTTCATATCTTCTACAAAACTCTTGATGTAATAAAAGTTATTTTCTTCCTTACCTATAAAAGGCTCATTAGACGCCACGCCTGTACTCCTACCTTCTTCATCTTCGTAGAGATATACTTTACCATACTCTGGAGTATCCTCTTTATTCCATACATCTGAGATTGCAATTTTAGTTACACGTACACCATCTCCATACTTTTTGGATTTTGGGTCCACTAATCGTATATAAGATTTGTCCAAATCGATGGTTTTTCCATAATTCTCTCCATTACATCGTCTATAAAACCCTTTGGTCAATTGCCATGCAGTATTACCCAGTGCTTTAAGAGATGAGACAATACTTGATGCATTTCCTTCACTTCCATCATTATTCTCTTTTAAGGTCATACCTGGTGTTAAAAGCTTTCTTAAGTTGAGTTTGAGGTATTGCCAATTTGCCACAACAAAGGGATGATAATTAAATGTCCCGACATTTTTAATTTTAATCTTATCGCTCGATATGGCTTTAACCCGTATCTTACCGAGACCACTATTTCCCACATTCTCAACACTTTCGATATCTGCTGCCCCAATTACATAATCATAACTATCTTCAGATTTAGTCATTCTAGAATAAATCTTGAATAATAACTGTTTCCCTGTGGAAATTGACTCATCATGATACAATCCTTCGATGTAACCATTTACATCTTCGTATCCCCCACCTATCTTCGGTTCTCTTTGAAAAAGAATATCAAATGAGCTGTTATTCCCATTTGTACTTATGGTATTTTCTCCTTCACTTCCTAATCCTAAAATTTTGACCATTTTAGTTGCCTTATTATCCTGAACATACCCGTAATGATCTCTTTCGATGTCAACTGAAATTACAGAACCAGAAGGCAATTTTATACTTTTCAAATGAAAAGCTTCGATGTAATCATTTACATCTTCTGTTTGCAGACTATACGGATGAAAATAATTCTGAGAATCTTCATTACCATTAACCAAAGGCTTGTATGTTCCCCATCGGTCTGATAGATTGACATCATACGATGCTTGTTGATCAAAATATGTAAATTCATATGGTGTGGTTTGTCCTCTTGTACTTGAATAATTCGAAATAGAGACTTTACTTAGGGTTAATTTGCCTTCTAATGGCGTTTCCGAATTGAGGATTCCTGGGCATAATCCTTGGCTAGCATAAGTAAAATCAACTGTTTTAACGATTTGCTTATTAGCTGTTCCAATGGTATTATCACCTTTTATATAAAGTTCAATTTTGTCCAATTTATAGCTAAATGCCCCCAAATTATCAGAAGCATCGTTTTCCAGAATAAAATTGGCTCCTCTCCCATCATTTCTCTTTGAATAAGTAAAGTACGCAATGTGTGTATTGGTTTCAATACTATATGGTAAATATTGCTCTCTTTCACCATAAGAAAATGATGCTATATCATCAGTTTCCAATGCATGGTGTCCTGGATTAAACATGGATTTAACGAAAGGGGCTCTCCACCTATAAGGATGGTTAGCATTATTTACTCGGACATAATCAAATTTCACCCAATGACCTTCATCTTTGTTATTGGGAAGTCCATCATTGCTATCAAAGTCTACATAATCTTTTCCCAAAATACTTGTAATTAAATAGGATGATGCATATTCTGGAATCTCCTTAATATCCAACATATCATTACTTCCTGGAATATCTGGGGTATGGTGAATTTCTTCACCCTCAGCTTTATGTACATCACTTGTAGGTAAGTTAGGTATGTCAATCCATCTTTGCCCTAAATCACATACACTTTGATCACATTCCACAGAGAATTGGTAATCTCGTGATCGTAAATTCATCACTGGCAACCCGTATACATATCTCGAACCATTATCTTGGTTTTCTACAAAAGCGGAAATTCTATCGTTATTGGCTAAGTTTATTGATACCTGATTCGATAAATCAGAATCAATAACATCAGGTTGTGGGTCACTGGAGCCCTCATTGAGAACATCAAATACTCTTACATCTAGGAAGGGTAATAATACGTTGTTGTTATCATCTAGATACTGAGATGTGTGATAGGCTTGAATTACGTTATTCCTTGCCCTTATGTTGTATTTATCTGATTCGATCTCATTTAAAACCACAGAATTGTCTTTATCCAAAACCAATTTATCTTCAATATTTCCAGCTACCGTAAATTTTCCTTTTTTCAGCTTTTGTCTAACAATTTCGTCCTCGCCTTGATAATCGTAATTTCTTTGGAGACGTTTTCTTTTTAAAGGAGCACTATTTGATTCTGATAAATATCTCCCAGAAAATTCATCAGATTTTTTGAAATATCCCTTTTGGAAATACATATTGGGTTCTTCGGTTTGAAACTTATAAGAACTATTCCCAATATCAAAAGCGGTGTTGTTCGTTTTATCTAGACCAATAGCAATTTTTGCATCAACTTTTATTGAAGCTCCTGTTGTTCCAGCTCCTATTTCACCAACCAAATTTACCGTGGTGCTGCTGCTCTCTTTATCTCTTGAGGTTCCAATATCATTTCTCATATAGGTAAAACTTCCTCCTGTTCCATGACCAGAAATATTAAACTGATCTGGTGTGTATTTAGACAAAGGTAGATTTAACATTCCGTTTCTTATATTTCGGTCTTTGTATCTAGAAAAATCTTGTAAAACATTTCTTTTATTTTGACCCTGCTCGGCATATATCATGCCATAGGATGGAATAGAAACCCATTTGTCCTTATTAACCATTTTACTTACAGAATAAGATCTAGCTAATCTGGAATAAGGAGAAAATCCAGCAACAGGAACATTGGGTTTAACTCCACTTCTAACAGTAAACCCTTTATACTCATGATCATAATTCATATAAAAGGTGGGGAAATCAGTCCAACTAGAATTACTACCTCTGGTATAACCACCTTTTTTATAAGAAAATCCAAAATTCAAGGATTTAATTCCATCCAATGTATTTCCACTAATTCCCGTTGTAACTCCATATTTATAGGGAAGTTTTATTCCAGTAGAGTAATTAAATCCCGTAAAAGAATTGAACTCTGTACTAGCTTGAACAAAATTAGCGACCTCGGTGTTCACGCCCGCAGAAAAGCCGAGACCATTATAGTTATTGTACATTAGGGAAACTGAATATCCTACACCGGTTTTTACCGCATCTACTGGAAAAACTTCAGCACTAGCACCTCCAGATATACTAACTTCCGTTCTGTCCTTCATAGAAGTTCTTCTCCTGATCATCTCTCCATCAAAATCATCTGGAATACCATTTAAAGATCTATTTATTGACCCCAATCCAATATTCCAGCCCAATCCAACCATGGAAGCCTCCTCTTCCATACTTGTAACCGAATTATAAAAAAGATTTATAGGATACCCCCCATTCTCTCCTGGCACATTAAGCAATGGAATATTGTACTTAAAATCACCCGTAAACAAATCTACCATCTCGCTTGTCCCTATAGGTTCAAACGAACTAAACTCAGGTTGAATCGGTCCTGAAGTAAGACCATACAATTGCACTGGAAGCAATGATTCTATAAATAGTATTAACGCTAATAAAATTGCTATTTTTTTTGTAATCATAGTTTCTAATATTCAAGTTATGAGGGAACAATTATAACTTCTTCAGATCCATCTAATCCAATAATATGAAGTGCTCCAATTTTTGCAGAATCAATGGGTATGTCGAAGGATATTAACATCTTATGGTGCCCTTCACCCAACCCCATAGGCTCGTAATAATATGAATCTGGTTGGAAGACTTTATTATTAATAACTAACTGAATTTTATCTTCTAAAGAATAGAATAAATCATTCTTCTTCCATTTCTTCTTTTTATCCAAGACAACCAAATCAATATATGTCGCATTGGAATTCAAAAGGCTCGGATTCTTATTATAAGTTCCTTTTATAGCCAATGCATCGTTCTCCCATACATGATTAGGAAGTGGCAGAATCGAATGATTTTCGACCCCATTATTTTGGACCGAGTCATCCGATTTACAGCTCAAAAGAAGAGTTATTACCACCAGAAATACTATGCTTTTCATCTATTGAGTATAATGCACTTTTAAGTAATATGCTTCATCCTTATTCGCTCCATTTATTTCAAATAGCATCTTGGATCCTATCGAAGCAGAAGGAATCTCCTGAGCTATGTCAATTATTACGTAGTTTGCTCCATACTTTATTTTTTTAGTTATAGAAGCTAAATGATCTCTTTTGTAATTATAAACTTCTATATTTATTTCATCATTTCCAATAATATTGGAAGCAGGATCGTCAGGTTGTACAAAATATTTTTGCATAAAATAAAAGCCAACTTTATCTTGATCAACTAAAGAATAACTCACCGGGATTTCACTGTTTACCTCTAAATACTTACTGACTGGAGGAGGAGGACAATCATATGGATTTACAACTTCAATAAATAAATCTTTATGATCAATCGAATTCAATTCAGCTGATAACTCATACCTCGTATAATTTACATCAATAAGTTTTGATAAGACTAATTCACCACCTATATAAAAATTAAACTTAGCTCCGCACTTAGCTATTTGAAAAATAGTGTTGCTGGTATAATCATATGTCGAGCTTTCGCCAAATGGAGAAATAGCTTTTACTTTATTTTGACCATTCGGAAAAAACTCAAAAGAATAATTAACAATACCATTGCCATTAGTATCAAAATTATAAAAACCAAAATTCAAATCATTATCCGCGGCATTTTGAAGTGTAAAAGATACGCTGTAGTCTTCATCATACGACATTCGGTGAAATCTTAATGCCTTCCCTGCACTCATGTCCAAATTCGACTCGTAAAGATTTGAAGAATTTGGACTTGAAGCGTTATAAGTGTTGTAAACAATAAGTTCTTGTGCACTTCCTTGTTTATGAATATTCAAGTGCAAATAATGATTTCCTTGTCCTACCAATCCAACAAAAGGAGTCAATAAAATCAGAACTAAACGATATGCATGCCTAATTTTAGTCATTGATCAATATTAAATTTTCTCGTAACACAATATTCCCTATCACTAGCTTTGCCGTATACAATCCTGGAGTCCATGATAGTTTATGATAAGGTAGTTCAATTGTACCATTTCCCTGAAGGTTTAAGATGTCCATAACTTGCCCCTTATCATTTAGAATCATACAGTCTATATTTATATGATCTGTTTCATTTTTAATAACCATAGTGGTTTGCTGATAAGCAGGGTTAGGCACAAACTTTATACTGACAAACTCAGATTCTTCACAACGTTTTGGATTTATTCGATAATCCAAATCACTTAAACAATAATTGTCCTGATTTCTAAGCATTATTCTTCCTTCTGTATATCCAGAAATCAAAATTTCTTCATTTCCTTTTTCCGGATATATCTCTAGAGAGGTATTTCTTGAACTTTGATTATTCAAATATTGCTCAACAATTTCCAAAGAAGATATGGATGTTTCATCACAAAGGTCACCCAATACAATTCGTTGCAAATTAATGGTAGGTTTAACTTCAACAAAAAAGATAAATATCTCTTCACAGTCAGATAAAGAGTCTCTCCATATCACCTCTACTTGATATGTAATTGTATCTAAACCTGTATTCTTGGCAACAAACAGGCTATCGTCACTTTGCCAAGGAATTGATTCTATATTAGAGGATAGAAGACCATATCTATATTCACTTGGGTAATTACTGAATGTTCCAATAGCTAGTGTTTCATCAACACATAAAGAAGTATCAGCCAAACTATGTACTACTCCAAAATCACAACATTTGATCACAGAATTTACTTCAATAGGAATATCTTCACTACATCCTCCTACTTCATACCTTCCTGTTTCGGAGTCCGAATAAGGTAGTACGGATACTGTAGTATTTTTTGGAAAGCTACAATTATCTAAAGAGTCTGCAATCAAAGAAAAATTAAACTGGAGTAAAGGATCATCTAAGGATGATCTAATCCTATCAAATTTCTGTCCCCATCTGAACTTGGGACTTCCTCCTTGAGGGCCCTTAGTTATTCCATCAAAATACCAACCTGGTGCCACAAGTCCTGGAACAGAAAGTCCCGATACATTTACAGTATCTTCTTCAACATAGGTGTACTCATTTTCTCCCATTCGAATCGTATCCCGACTATTAATGGTATCAAGACTATATATCGGGATATCACTTAAACTGTCTCGTGCAAATCCTTTCCAGCCGTCGCTAAACATGACATGAAGTCCGTGGAACCAATTGTGATTAATAGGCATCCAATCTTTCAATACGTATGAAAATGAAACGACTTCACCTTCCAAGTATGGCCCATCCAGGGGAGAATTTAAGCTCGTGTGAATAGGTTTTAACATAGCTCCATTATCTTCAAAGAAGTTAACACATGAATTCTTAACAGGAAAACTCTCGATACATAATTTAAAACTACCTTGTTTTCCTAGTTTATCAGCAACGATTAACGTTATTTCTTCAAAATCAGAACAGAGCAAATAGCCATCTTCTGAAGACAAATCCAAGGATTCTACAAAAAAATACATGCCATTCTTTTTTGCGTATTTAAGAATTACTGGATTCTCCAATTCCACACTAGAAAACTTTAATTTATATATGCCTTGATTTTCTACAGGCATAGAAAAAGCCTTTGCATACTTATGGTATTTCATTCCCACTTTCATCTTGGATTCATAGTGGGGGTTACATTGAGTATTGCATGTAGTTATGCATGTTGAGCTACTCCCTGATGGTGTAGATATTTTAAGAGGATCTTTAAAACTATTTACTCTATTTTCTTTTTCGTTGCATTCTTCTTGTTGTTTCATCTTCCAATAAGTAAAAACCCGTTGTTGGAGATTTACATTAAATACCACCTTAATGAATTTTACATTATTGGCAATAGTCAATTCTAAGGCACCATTTTGCGATGCAGAAGAGGCTATTTTCAGTCCTCCTGTACAAGGATTTTGAGTGTATAGTTCCAATGTAAAGTCAGACCGAGATTCAGAATTGATATGAAAGAATTCATACTCATGATCAGAATCCAATATTTCATAGACGATATACTGAGTATCCAAGGATTCTTTAGAGGTTAAACTCAACTTCTTGTATTTGGTGTAGCTCAGTTTTGTCACATGACATGATCTACTATGATGAATTACTCCAACTAAAAAAATCAGACTGAATAATACATTAAGATGTTTTTTCATTATTTTTTCGATTAGGGTTAGTAGATTCTTTTAATGTATAAAGCCTGATTTTGAACGGTTACGGTACTCCCCGAAGTGTTTTCAATATTTATGTTAATATCATTATCATTAGCAGATAAGTTTTCATTAAATTCGAAATCATATGTTAATTGATCTGGTGTAACCAATACTCTCTTGGTACCGATCGTTGTTGATCCTTTTCTAAGCTTTATAAGTACAACACCATTTCCACTTGTGGTATTGGCATCAAAATACCCAGATAATTCATATCTACCATTCATATTACAATCAAATCCCATATTACCACTGTTATAATTACCTATGACACCAAACCCACCATAAGAATCAAAATTCATTCGATAGTTGTAACCATTCATAATTGTAAAAAAAGTTGTTGGTAAAGTTTCTAAATAATACAGATAGCTGATGGGGTGTGTCCAAAATACTTTCCCATTAGCGCCTTCAATGCCTGGGGTTAAATACATACCATATTGACCATAGTTATTGGCTAGATCATAAATTCTGCCTTCAATTCTGGTGTTCCCATCAATATGAAAGGGTTGCTCTGGAGTAGTAGTGCCTATCCCAACATTTCCTGAATTTGCATTATATATATCATTTCCAGATTCCGTCCAATCGTTATCACCTCCAGAAGGAAGATCTGCCTCAACAATATGGTTACTCGCATCTCGTGCTAACATTTTTACTGGTGTACCTGCGCTTAAGTCATTTATTTTAAGTTCTCCATTTATAATTAGTTCATTGGATCCTCCTCCAGACCAATCCACTTGAACAGTTCCATTAATATTCTTAACAAAATTTGTTGAGAAATTTGTTGAACCATTTTTGTATTGAAGTTGAAATAATCCCAAATCTCCAGAATAATTCTTGATACTCAAATTTCTTATTATTTGCAACTTCTTATTGTCAAACTCTCCATATAAAAGAGGAACCGTATGCAATCCAGAACTTGAAATATACAAACGATTACTTACCGTATTAGTATATCCCGCATTAGGACCGATATAAACACAGTTAGAGGCTGTAGTTGGGTGTTCACTTCCTGCTCCAATGCCTATAGCTACATTATTATGTCCTGTGGTTGTATTTTTTAAAGCGTCTTTTCCAATCGCTACATTATTGTCTCCACTCCCCAAGTTATAAGCTCTATATCCAATCCCAACATTGTTTTGTGCAGCACTACTCGCCCCACCAGCATCCTTCCCTACATATACATTAAACCACCCGGAGTACGGGGAGTTGTTAATTCGAGTAGAGGATCGAGGGTCCAAAATGTTCGCATGCCCAAACAATCTTAGTTCAGGTCTAGTTGAAGAGTTCCCTATAATAACATCATCATTATAAAATACACTTGTTCCACTTTTACTCCAATAATTTACTCCTGATATATCAATAGGACTTCCTCCTCCAGATATTGACAAATTGGGATTAGAGAATGAAAGGGATTGATTCTCAGGTAAAGCAGAAAGCTGTCCATTGCTTAAATCAAGTCCTGGCCCTACAGACAAAGAAGACAATTTATCTCCATCCCAGCCTGCCAAAGCATCTGACGTCGTTGATTTATCTCTAACTTCTAGTTCACCATTTATTCTTATTTTTTCATTGTCAAACTCTCCATAAATTAAAGGAGAAGTACTTTCTTGATTATTGATAAACAACCTGTTGTCCGTATTATTATTCTTACCAGCTTGATGTCCTAAATAAACACTATTTTCTGCATCAGCGTCATAACCTGCTTCAAAACCAACAGCAGTTGAATTACTTGAGTTTTGGCTTTCATATAAGGCATAGTCCCCAATGGCTGTCATATTCAATCCATTTCCATTAAACAAAGAATATTGTCCAAATCCAACTCCTCCTCCTGAGAACTGTCTTAAAGATGCTGTACCTATACCAATACTTCCATCTTGCCCTGTAAAAGTGTGCAATGCACTATTCCCAATTGATACAACATTATTTATTTCTCCAGGATTACCCTGTGTTGCAAGTGAACCATACCCGATTGAAACATTTTTCTTCCCACTACTATTGTAAAAATTATACGCACCAATCAAGACATTTTCTTTTGTCTCACCACTAATTCTATGCCCTACAAATTTACCTGCCATAAAATTACTCGAAACAAGAGATGTTGACATCCCACCAGCACGGCCGACTTGTTTACCGATTAGTACATTTTCACTACCAGCCGAAGGAGGAATTGCAGTCCCCAACTGCAACCAAATATTGTTAGCCCCAGCATACATTCTAGTATAACCTCTCAAATAGCTATTCCCAAATACATCCAATTCGAAAGATCCAGAGGGCACATCACCAATTCCAACTTTATTATTCTGATCAACATGGACTTGTCCCATTAAGTGTTGGCTGTACAACAATACAAACAACAATACACAATAGCGCATCATATAAATTATTATTATAGATTTAAGACTAACTAGTTGTGAGAAGGATAGTTTTCTGGGGTATCAGAAGATATTCACGTTCTGGCAACTAATCGTCGGATTTATTCTTTCAGCATATTTAAGATAAAATTAATCAAATTCAATTAATAAGCAAAGCATAAACCAACATTTCTACAAAGATTTAACAATAAGCGTTACGTCATCAATATAGGCATCACATGTCGAAGAAGCAGGTAATTCAACATAAGCTTTCACTTCTTCACTAATAGACAGTAAGGACTCAAAGTGAAAAAGTGAAAAAGGAATTTCATATCCCAATCCAAATCCAGAACCAATAGCTTGCGATTTAACAACAGTGGCATTTACATTTATACTTATAACAAAAGAACTAGGTTGTACTGGACAAGTTCCTGTTTGCCTAATAGTACCACTGAGCATCACCAATACAGGCATTGCATCAGTAGTTGTAACATTATCCAAACTTGGAGCTCCAATTATTGATCCATTAGTTAAGTTGTCAACAGCTCCAAAATCGATGTATGAAGATGACGATACTGTTTGTCCAGATGCTCGCAATTCAGACAAATGATTTTGCTGTGTTATATTCACGGTATTACTTGTAGGCTCATCAATTTTGATATTCAAATCATCAGAAGTTATATAAAATTGAGGATTGCCTGAATCATCTATAATTGGTGCCACAGAATTAATTATTTTGCCTACTTCAATTCCTCCAATACCAGCAGAAGGCAAATCTGCTTCAATGATTTGGTTACTTGCATCTCGTGCCAACATTTTGACTGGTGTACCTCCAATAAAGTTTGAAATTTGCAGCTTACCGTTAACAAGTAGTTCATTCGAAGAAAAATCACCTTCGATTAAAGAAATGTGGGGATTATTTGCAATATGTAGTTTATTCGATCCTGTTTCAAAATAACCTGCCTGATAACCAATGGCAACATTTTTTGTTGTATTATTAGCATTCCACAATGGTTGGAACCCAATTCCAATGTTATAATTCCCAGAATTGCCATTTAATGATTGCCTACCTAAGGCAATATTATCACTTCCATTAACATTTCCATATAATGCATCTCTCCCAAAGGCAATATTATCATCTCCTCCTACTGAATTCCAACCAGCATTTAGTCCTGAAAAAACATTATAGCTCCCTCCTTTTAATCCTTTACCTGCTCTAAAACCTTGAATTACATTAAATTCACCATCGGTCAAAGATTGTCCAGTTTCATATCCTTGTGCTATATTATAATTACCAGTTGCTGATAAATTTCCTGCATTGTGACCAGTAAAGTCATTGTATAAATTCCCATTTTGTCTTACAATTCTACCTCTTACTACTAAAGAAGCATTACCAAAATAATCAGGGTTATCATGTCCTATGCCGACTTTTGCCAAAGTGTAAATCGAACCTGTATTAAACAATTTACTCCAATAATTTACATCAGATATATTAATATTACTTCCACCAATAGACAATATTGGATTTGTGAATGATGGAGTTGTTTCCACAATTTGGTTACTTGCATCTCGTGCCAACATTTTGACTGGTGTACCTCCAGTAAAATCAGACACTTCTAATTCTCCATTTATTCTAGCTACGTTTGCACTAAAATCACCCCATATCAATGGATTGGGCGTCTCACTGTTATCAATAAATAATAAATTATCGGTATTATTATTCATTCCCGCTCTATATCCAAGGTAAACGCAATATTGTCCATCGGCATTAAATCCAGATGTACTGCCAACGGCAGTAGTATTTAATGCCCCTACTGAATTTCTCATGGATTGAGCTCCTATTGCCGTAGCAACACTAGACGAAGATTCCAAAGCTCGAGGTCCAATACCTACCGCAGCACCATCACCTGTATAATTCAGCATGGCCTTCCATCCAATAGCAACATTGGCAGATTTTGAGCCAACCACTCCATTAAAGGCTAGATTACCAATGACTACATTATCATCTCCTCCATCAACATCAAACCCATTTGGTGCTATAACTACATTATTTCTGCAAATTGTGCTTACCGATTTAGCCGTATTAGTACCTAGAAAAAAATTATTATAGACATTAGGAGGCATACCGTTACTATTCCCAACATTATATCCAATCAATGTATTTTGAGAGCCTGGATTCGAATTCGGAGTTGAGTTCGATGTACCTTGTATCCATATGTTTCCCCCTCCTCCTATTCTTAAGTAACCATTCAGATCTGTTCGTCCAGCGACTTCCAATGAAGCATCAATAGATGATGTTCCAATTCCTACTTTATTATTCTGATCAACATGAATTTGACTTATTAAAGATTTACTAAATACCAATACAAATAGTAACACATAATAGCGTTTCATAAAATAATTCATTTAATGGTTAAGACAATCTAATTGTACGCAGGATAGCTTTCTGGGGTATTCAGAAGGTATTCACGTTCTGGCAATTGATCGTCGGATTTTATTCTTTCAGCTTAAGATATAGGTAAATATAATCAAATTATTCAACGAAAAACAAGACAACAATCAATATTATAGCGATTTAACCAGCAATTTACAATTGGTAATATGAGCATCACAAGTTGGATCATTAGGTACTTCTACAGATACCGATATGTTTTCATTTATTTGCCAATTGGGGGCCCAATGATTAAAAGAAAATGGCATTTCGTTGCCAAGTCCTCCAGCTGTGCCAATCAATTGTGACTCAACTTCAACTCCATCCATCAAAATACTTATTTTAAAACTGGAAGGTTGCGTTGGACATACTCCTTATTGCCTTATGTTGCCAGTGACAAATGCCACAACTCCCATAGGATCAGACGTTGAAATCACATTTGTGTTGGAATCACTCGATATACTACTGTTAGGCCCAGTATTTGCAATATCAAAATTGATGGCACTATTGTTTGCTATGCTTTGGTCGGTACAAATCAATTGAGCGATATGATTCTGTTGGGTAATATTCACAATATTGCTAGATGGTTCATCAATTTTGACATGCAAATCATCAGAAGTTATATAAAATTGAGGATTACCTGAATCATCTATAATTTGTGCCACAGAATTTATAATATTGCCCACTTCAATTCCTCCAATACCAGCAGAGGGCAAATTTGTATCAACAATATGGTTGTTTGCATCACGTGCTAGCATTTTGACAGGTGTACCTGCGCTTAAGTCATTTATTTTTAATTGTCCATTCAATACCATTGTATTTGATGAGCCTCCAACAAAGTCAATTGATAGCGTACCATTGGTTTGTTTTGTAAAGTCTGTAGAAATACCATTTCCATATTCCATTTGAAAAAGTGCAAGATCCCCTGAATAGTTTCTGACACTTAAATTTCTCATAACTTGAAGCTTCTTTTCATCAAACTTTCCATATACTAATGGAGAACTATGTAGACCAACCCCAGATATAAACAACCTATGATCTAATGAGTTATAATAACCAGCTGAAGGTCCTAAATATACACAACCATTCACCGATCCACTATTTAAACCAGCATTTGCACCAAGCACTACATTATTATTTCCTCGTACATTATTTCTAAATGTATTTCTTCCTATTGCAACATTATTTTGACCTTCATTAAGATTTAAAGCTGCTTCGCCAACACCTACATTATATGATGCCAAGGCATTTCCCTCATCACCTGCTCCAATACCAATAAAAACATTCCTGGCTCCTCCTAACCCTGTATTATTAATTCTTACGGATCCTCGCGAATCCAAAATATTAGCATTACCTAAAACTCTTAATTTATCTGTTGTAGGAGCTGTACCTATCGAAACATTGTTATTATACTTTATATTATTTCCTACCTTACTCCAATAATTCACACTAGATAAATTGATATGACTTCCGCCAATAGACAATGTTGGATTTGTGAATGATGGAGTCGTTTCGACGATATGATTGTTTGCATCACGTGCTAACATTTTTGCAGGTACCCCTGCGATTAAATCATTTACTTTTAACTGGCCATTAATAACCATTGTATTGGAAGGTCCCCCAAAAAAATTAACAGCTAAAGAACCATTTGAACTTTTAGAAATAGACGTATATTTATCATTTCCATAATGAAACTTAATTGTTGCTGGATAGGCACTACCATTATAATTAACTAATTTTATAGCACTTTTAATTTGAAGTAACCGATTCTCAAATTCACCATAAATTAGGGGGTGGTTATAATGCTCAGGACCACTAATGAATAATCTATTATCATCCAAATTGTTTTGTCCAGCTCTAGCCCCCAAATAAACACAGTTTGAGGTAGAAACTCCATTATATCCAGCTTTTTCGCCTATGGCTACATTCCTATAGCCGTCAACTGTATTTTTAAGAGCATTCGTACCAATGGCAAGATTCCCATCTCCAGAAACATTATCCAAAACATAGTTTCCTATACCAATATTTGTTTGTGCATTTGTATTATTTGATCCTGTATCGAAACCCAAAAATATATTATCAAATCCTCCCCAACCAGTGTTAGAAATCCTTACACTATTTCTATCATCCAATATATTTGCATTACCATACACTCGCAAAATATCAAAGGTTGGTACGCCACCAATTCCTACTTTATTATTCTGATCAACATGAACTTGACTTATTAAAGATTGACTAAATACCAAACCACATAGTAACACATAATAGCGTTTCATAAAATAATTCATTTAATGGTTAAGACAATCTAATTGTACGCAGGATAGCTTTCTGGGGTATTCAGAAGGTATTCACGTTCTGGCAATTGATCGTCGGATTTTATTCTTTCAGCTTAACGGTTTAAAGTTACCCAACTTTAAATAATAATCACAAAATCATGTTAAAATTCTACAAAAATTTAACAATTAGTGTTACATCAGAAATTTTAGCTGTGCATGACCTTTCTGCTGGAATAGCTATAATAGCTTTAATCTCATCAATGAGCATTAATGAGTTCTCAAATAAATTAAAAAGAATAGAGATTCATCGTTCACTAAACTGTCTTTTTAAACTCTAAACTATCCATCTATAGTGTCGTGTCCATTTCATATGAAATAATTGCTTCTATTTAATATCAATGGATTCACTTCAATCAAAACAACAATATGTAACCTTGCTCTTTTAAGCCCCAAATGCAAATAAACGATAAAAAGTGGCGAATTGGATTTCAGATCACATTCAATTAAACATTATTCATTCAGGAATACTACTTATCTAGTAAATAAAGTGTGAGTCATTTTCACCCAAATTTACACATACACAGACTCAATCAATTTTTTAGTATATGGATGCTGTGGGTTATGATATATTTCTTCCGCATTTCCATGCTCTACGATTTGTCCATCTTGCAATACGATGATGTGATCACAGAAAAACTTCACAACAGATATGTCATGCGAAATAAAGAGCAAACTAAGATTGTACTCTTCTTTTAGATCAAGGAGAAGGTTTAGGATTTGTGCCTGTACAGATACATCTAGGGCTGACACGGATTCGTCGCAAACAATAAATTTGGGTTTCATGGCTAAGGTTCGCGCTATACAGATGCGCTGTCGTTGACCACCACTAAATTCATGCGGATATCGATCAAAATGTTCTTGTAGTAATCCAACTTTCTCCAATAAACTTAGGGCTAATGACTTTCGTTCTTCATAGGATGATCCAATATTGTGCACCTGCATTGGTTCCATTATCGCTTTACCGATTTTCATTCTTGGATTTAAGGAAGAATATGGATCTTGGAATATAATCTGAAAATCCTTTCGCATCTTTCTCAAGTCACTATTCGAGACTTCTTTCAAATCCGTACCCAAGAAATGCACCTTTCCATGTGTAGGATTAATAAGCCTAAGTATGGCTTTTCCACAAGTAGACTTTCCACTTCCAGACTCCCCTACTACACCAAGCACTTCACCTTCTCTGACTTTAAAATCTACTCCTTTGAGGACATCAAGAAAGTGAGTCGTTCTTCCCAACCAATTCTTTCGAACTGGATATTTCATATGAAGATCGGAAACACTTAAAACCACATTCTTAGCGTTTAACTTGTCTATGTTTGCCTTGAATTCATCATTGGTAACAACTAAAGAATTTTGATATGAAGTTGCATCTATATTCGGTGAACTTAAAAAATCTTGAACAGTTGGTAATCTCTTAATTCTTTGGTTCAGTGGTGGTCGACAAGCTAACAATCCTTTCGTATAGGGATGTTTAGGTTCCTCAAATAGACTTTGTACTGAGTTTTGTTCCACTATTTCTCCAGATTTCATAACGATAACTCTATCTGCTATCGCTCGAACAACACCTAAATCATGAGAAATAAAAATAATTGCAGTATTATGTTTTACAGCTATTGACTTAAGTAAATCAATGATGTTTTTTTGTATCGTAACATCCAATGCGGTCGTGGGCTCATCTGCAATAATAATCTTGGGAAAATTCGAAATAGCCATAGCTATCATAACCCTTTGCAATTGACCTCCTGACAATTCATGAGGATAAGAATTGTAGATGCGCTCTACATCATGAAGAGCAACATCATTAAAAAGGCTCAGCACTTTGTCTTTGGCCTCTGCCTTATTCAAATCCTGATGAATAAGAATAGCTTCCCTCACTTGGTGTCCGCATCGTTGAGATGGATTAAATGCACTCATTGGTTCTTGAAAAACCATGCTGATCTCTTTTCCTCTGTATCTTCGAATCTCCCTTTCCTCAAGGCTTAAAATATTCTGATTGCCCAATAATATGCTCCCAGCTACGACTGCCTTATCGGATAATAACCTCATGAGTGATAAACAGGAGACTGTCTTTCCCGATCCAGACTCTCCAACTATACCTACAACTTCGCCTTGTTTGATATCAAAAGAAATGCCTTTTACCACTGGGGATTGATCACCAAAAGAAACCGTAAGGTTCGAAACGGATAAAACAGCATTGTCATTCATAATCCTTCTAGGTTTTTCTCTTCTTTTTTTCCGCTGCAGGAAACAAAATATTGTTTAATATAAGACGATATCCTGGGCTATTAGGATGCAAACTCAAGTCTGTCTCTGGATCTCCTACATAATGTCTGTAATCTTCAGGATCATGACCACCATAAAAAGTCCATGTACCGTAGCCATAACTACCATGAATGTATCTTACTTCTGATGAAGCCTTATTGTCTCCAAGAATTAGTACATCGGGTTTGATGTATTGTCTACCATAAGCCGTAGCCTGTCCCATGAAGCCCTTGACTGTTCTTGTATGATTTTGACACAGCATCGTAGGAATCGGATCCCACTTTGCGCTGAAATCAAAAAGTGAAAAATAATCTTGTTCTGGTTGAACACCTCGATTCTTATTATCTATGGATGAATGCTCATAAGTCATTGGATCAAGGATCAATTGAAAATCCTTAAATGCGAATGTTTTAGAAAAGTCCAGTTTAGACTCAGCTTTCGAATCAAATCCATCTCCATCGTATACCTTTCCACATATGTCTAGCCCTTCAGCTGCTAAAGCAATATCATAGGTATCCGTAGCTGAACACATAGCAAACATAAATCCTCCACCTTCGACATATTCTTTGATCTTTTTTGCGACAGCCAGTTTTGCTTGAGACACTTTTTTAAATCCAAGACTATAGGCCAATTCTTCTGTTTTTTGTTGATTCAACTTATACCAAGGCTTTCCACCATTTGACCGATAGAACTTACCGTATTGCCCTGTAAAATCTTCGTGATGTAAGTGTAACCAATCGTATTCAGCCAATTTATTCTCCATCACTTCCCTATCGTATACCTTATCGTATGGAATTTCAGCATATTCCAATACCATAGTTACAGCATCATCCCACGGTTGAACTTTTTCTCCTCTTGCATTGAAATCAGGAGTATAAACTGCTATTTTAGGAGCTTTCTCCAGTTTTATGGCTTCTTGATTAATCTCTGGATGTGCAATTTCTTCTCTAATCTTTGCAAACTGAACATCTGGAATCACCTTATATGAGACCCCACGAACCTTACATTCTGTTTCTAACGTTTTGTGGTGTTGGAAAGCAAAACTTCCCCCTTTATAATTAAGCAACCAATATGCTTCCAAGCCATTATCGATAACCCAATACACCAAACCATATGCCTTTAAGTGATCCTTTTGATCAGGATCCATAGGAATAACAATATAGGATGCGCGAACACTAAATGATATTGCCAATAAGACAATTAATCCAATAAATTTATGCATTTTTTAAACGGAATTCTTTAGTAGATATAACACAAAAATACATTATTTAATTTTACCATATTAGTTAACAAAACTTTAAGGCCAAAATTAATTGATATAGTACATCATCAAAATTCTACTGCATTTCTGATTTTAAGTAAATCTACGTTTTCATCAATCAAATTAATTGCTTTAACTATCTTCCAAGGTGTACTTTGATTGATTTTCACTTCGATTCTACTAATACGTACAACTGTACCATATGTATCCAAATCTGTTCTAATCAAAGGAAGGTTGTTATCTTCAATGTACTTTATGGTTTCAGCAGAGAATTTCCCCTGTCCAGTAGCAACGATACCGGATAAAGGACAATTGCCCAAATCAGGACTTTGAGTCAACGATTTGATCTTATTAATGGCTTCATTTATCGATTGTGTTGGCACAACAAGCAATTGATCTTTACTACTTTTTAATTCTTGTAAATCAATCAATGAACCTGCTAAAGTATTCTCTACCTTATTTACATTTTGTGCACTATTATAAGTAATTGTACCTTTTACAGCTTCAGCAATGGTTTTGATTACAGGATAAGCCAACGTAGGATCATATGGAATGATTCCTAATAATGGGAGGTTATGACTCTCCAACCACTTGCCCACATATTTTCTGACTTTATCCATTTTCTCAGGAATTACCTTATTGATGATCACACCAATTATAGGCACTCCTTCTTCACGAAACAAAGCGGCACTCATATTCAACTTATCAATGGTAGAGCCAATCCCTCCTTCGACGATCATGACTACTCCTGCTTGGAGCATCTTAGCCACCTTAGCATTGGATATTTCCGCTACGCTTCCTACACCAGGATGTCCTGTCCCTTCATAGATGACCATTTCGTGAACTTTGCTTAATTTCCTTTCAGCAGAAAGAATAAGATGTTCTAGGTCATAATTCTCAGGATTATCCAAATACCGTTCCGTCGCTCCTTTGCCCAATATTACTGGACTATGAATCTCTGGAATGATTTGAAAGTTGATCAAATTGGCAAATAGAAAAGTATCCTTATCCGCAATCAAATTTTCGACATTTAATGACTTTTGTCCAACAGGCTTACAATAGCCTACATCAAATCCTTGACGTAAAAAACAAGAAGCTAAGCCTAAGGTTGATGTTGTTTTTCCAACGTGTTGACTTGTAGCAGCAACATATATATTTTTGAATCTTCTCATTCTCTGAAATTAAAGGACACTAAAAATATTAAATTATTTCATCATCTCGTCAGATCTTATGCGTTAATCCAACTGAACTTTTAGATTTGTAGCTCTACCCCTTCATAAAGGTTTTAACATTCCACCATTCTTTTTCTATAAAAGCCTTATTCTTTTTGTAAAAGTTAATTGCTGTGTCATTCCAATCTAAAACTTGCCATTTGGCTAAAACTGCATTTCTCGAAGTACAATCCTTTATGAATGCATCAAAAAGCAGCTGTCCAACACCTCGCCTTCTCCAATTCGATCGGACAACAAAATCTTCTAAATACATCATTTTCCCTTTCCATGTCGAAAAAGTATCATAGTAGAGCATCATTCCAATGATTTCTTCATTACACTCCGCAACCAGTAAGTAAAATTGATTTTGGCGAAAAGCTTCCCTATAATCCTCTAGATTAGCAGTAACAGCTTCTGGCTCATTTTCAAATCTAGCCAACTCTTTTACCAACTCAAATACTTGTGGCAGATCCCTTTCTTCACCTATACGAACTTCTATTTTACTTCTTGTCATTAATACTTCCTCTTTTTCCCAATTCAACCACATGCATATCTCCGATCATTCCATTTTGAATTTCCATAATTACAAAAGTTCTGAACTGGTGAAACCCATGGTGACCATAGGCGCCAGGATTGATATGCAATAAGTTCAATCGAGGGTCTCTCATTACTTTGCAAATATGGGAATGACCGCATATATATACATCAGGTCTTTCTTCAATCAATTGAGTTGATACTCTTTTGGAATACCTTCCTGGGTATCCACCGATATGCGTCATAAAAATTTTCAATCCTTCGCGTTCGAAACTCTGATTTAATGGATATTCAGCACGAGTTACATGATTATCTACATTGCCATAAACACCAACAACTGGAGCAATAGATGTTAATTTATCAATCGATGATAGATCACCCATATCACCAGCATGCCATATCTCATCAACTTTCTCCAAATGAGGAATTAATTCCTCACCAAAATATCCATGATTATCTGAAAGAATTGCGACTTTCATTCGATCACAATAAATTTCTCAATACCACTTTTCCAAATTGTTCTCCTGACTTTATTCGATCAAAAGCATCTTTATAATCAGACATGTTATGGACTGAATCAACTATTGGTTTCACCTCATATTTCTCTACAAACGATATCATATTTGAAAAATCCACTGGAGATCCCATTGTACTGCCTAAAATGGATAAATGTTTCCAAAATAAAATCTGCGGAGAGATGTTCTGCATCTTTCCAGCAGTACCCCCATACATCACAATCTTAGCTCCAGGATTAGCCAATTTCAAATACTCATTAAAATTACTCCCACCTGCGCTATCCAGTATTACATCAAATGATGCTCCATCTGATTTCATTTGTTTGGCCCAATGTTCATCTTTGTAATTGTAGCCTCTTTTTGCCCCTAAGTCTACTGCTCGTAGAATTTTGTTATTGTTTCCTGAAGTCACATACACATTACAACCTATAGCTAAAGCAAATTGCAGTCCCATTAGTGCTACACCACCTCCTATTCCAGTGATTAAAACATCCATACCAGGCTTCAATTGACCTCTGACAAAAAGTGCTCTATACGCTGTTAATCCAGCTAAAGGCAAGGCCGCAGCTTCTTCATCGGTCAGATGATTAGGTGCTTCAAAAACATACTCTGGTCTGATAGAAATTGAAGGTGTAAATGTGCCATGATCTGGCATGCCTAATACTCGAAACGACCGATCAAAAACGACTTCATTTTCTCCCCAATCTACTCCTGGATAAAGTACAACCCTCTTGCCGTTATAAGAACCTACTCCATCACTTCCCATTATCGCGCCCTCCGTCAAATTGGCATACATACCCTTGACAATCCAAATATCTCTATGGTTGAGCGCACTATGAGTAAGTTGGACTACGGCATCTTCGGATTCTAGATCAACCGTATTGATTTCAGCGGGATAATCCAATCCCTTTTTATATATCAAGCTTGTCATTTTCTGATTCTTTTATTGATTCAAATATACAATCGTAAAAACAAAAAAGGCTGATTATCACTTAGGACAATCAGCCTTTCATTATTATGAGATTGACTTTATTTGATTAAAATCATCTTTCCACTTCTTGTTTCATTAGCATACTCCAATTTGAACACATAAATTCCTGGTTTTCCACTTAAATCAGAATCATTTAATATCCAATTGTTCACGCCCTTTGCGCCATCCTTAGTTTTTTGATAAACCATTGCTCCTGTTGCATCAAAAATACTTAAAGTAGCCGAATTCGATTCAGGCATTTCATACGTAATGTAAGTGAATTCAGAGAATGGATTTGGATTGGCAGTAAGATGAAGTCCACTTCCATCCAATACATTGTTTCTCATATTTAATTCCACTTTATACTCTTCTAATGAAGCCGAATACAATTCAGACTGTAATCCAGTCTCTTGAATACTAAGTGATGTAAGATCTCCATCTTCATAAGATTTAAATACCAAGGTAAACAATACATCTCCTTTCTTGATCTGTTCAGCTTGCTGATTCGCAACACTCATTTTAAGGTTGTTGGAAGCTAAATTATACATTCCAGAAGTGATCATTAACTTGCCTGAATTGATGTCAAGTAAATCCAAAGCATACTCATCAAACAACATATTCAATTGCAATCCAAATACATCCATATTGCTACCTGCAATAACAGGAACTTCTACAGTATTTCCATTAAGGAACACCTGATTGTCAATGATTAAATCTACAGATGCATTTCTGCTAGACGTCTCTGATGATCTCGCATTTGAAGATGATGAATTGTTAACGTCTCCAATTTTGATCGCTAAGAAATCCGCATTCATTTCATCCAATATCATATTTGATATTGAGAATGTCTCAGGGAATCCCCAAGGGTGGTCGTTTGATTCAAATTCGTAATTTGCTGGTACAAATCTCCATGAGTTGTTGTTTTGGTATTCATTGGTAATGCCCAAGATAACTTTTCTTAGTCCGACTAGGTCTGAAGCCGAAATTCTGTCATCTGCATTAATATCAGCTGCAATGAGTTGTTTAGCTGAATCTAATTGGTCTACTTCTAAAATGTGTCTTTGCATCAATACTAGGTCAAGTGTTGATACACCATTCATAATATCATCATTGCTCTTTGGAGCTACGATATATGCCTCGTAATATTCTGCTTCTGGAAAGTAGTAATGACCTTCTTGGTCTGTATAACTATGTTTCATTGAACTCGCATTAAGCTGCTCGATCTGAACATCGATATTTTCGATGCCTAATTCATCGTGATTGATTACAGAACCCGCAATTCTACCCATGGCATCTGGATCATCAGTACAAGCATCTGTCAATTCCGAATCCTGTAGTATAAGAGTTACCTCACAATACTCACTGTTTCCATCAGAATCAAATACATACATCTGTAAATCGATTTCCGCTGCAATTCCATTAGGAATGTCATCACAATCAAAGCTCATTGCGGGTTGGTTACCAGCGGCATTGA
The DNA here is from genome assembly GCA_965230345.1 of Saprospiraceae bacterium. GTDB lineage: Bacteria > Bacteroidota > Bacteroidia > Chitinophagales > Saprospiraceae > JADKBO01. The sequence goes on along the minus strand of CBDDKR010000002.1, from coordinate 2,886,540 downwards.
ATGAAAATGTTAGATTATCTTCACTATCACACAAATCAAAACTCTTGATGTTAAAATCACTTGCCCATACTTCTGCTTGACCATCTTCATCAACTACCCATGTAATATCTTTATGACAAATTGGAGTTGGTGCCTTACCGTCTTTAATGGTAAACAAGTAAGAACATGCTGTCTCATTATCACAAAGATCTATAGCATAGAAGGTAAACCTATGCGTTCCTTTAGGATATGTTCCTGCTGTGAAAGAACCTACACCTGTTTGGTCGATACTTCCATTGTTATCTTCGTCGTATGTCCATCTATACTTAATCTCATGAGAAGGTGTACAGTCATCGGTAGCTTCTGCAGTATGCTCAACATACTCTTCACAATCTATATCTGTAGACTCAATAGTTCTATTTGAGCAACTAGAAATAAATGTTGGAGCTTCTGAATTGATAAAAGTAATTTTCTGAACCCCTTCTATGTAATTTGGATTTTGAGCATTGTAATCACACCAATTAGCCAATCTCCACTTTCTTGTTATTTTAAAACAAGCATCTTGTATTTCAAATCTTACATCTTCATAAGATACCGCTATTTCAGCACAGTCTTCATTGTCATATGTTGGGAATGAACCTATAGCTTGAGGATCAGCATCTTCCGCAGAACATCCGTTTATAGTAATATCAGCAGGAAAATCAACATCGTCTATAGAAAATGGATCAGAATCTATAACTCTTATTGTCTGTGTACAACTTCTACTTCTACCGCTAGGGTCAGTAGCCGTCCATCTTCTAGAGATTGTTCCAAGACCACAGTCGTTCAAATTGATTACGTCATTATGGGTTATTTCAACTGAACAATTGTCCGTAGCAGTAGCCATACCAGTATTGACTACACTTGTATCACCGTCACATTCAATATCAATGTTATCAGGACAGAAAATCAATGGATCTTTCTTGTCTTGTACCTTTACATTGGCAACACAATCATTATAATTTCCAGATGCGTCTGTAACTCTAAGTACAACTTTGATGTAATAATTATCATCTTCACTTACATCATTACAACAGAAATTCACATCAGGACCAAATTCTAAATCACTTGGGAAACCACAAGCATTCGTCAATCTTTTTATTTCATAAGACTCTATCTCACAATTGTCTTTACTATGGTCATCAACAGATATTGCATCGATATCAGCCCAACCATCGTCTCCTAGTGTCACAACAGAATATCCTTCACAAATGGCCGTTGGATTTTCATCGTCTTCTACAAATACCTCTGTAAAACACTGTGATTTATGACCACAATCGTCTGTAATTGTATAAACAATCCAAGTTGTATCTTGTGGCAAATCTGAAATTCTGTAGAAGTAATCACCATTTGGAAGATCTACCTTTACAACATTATCATAGATAGGATTGTCAAATGGTTGACCATCATCGTCTCTTAATTTATATCCTACGATGTAATCGTAATCACTACATTCAAAAACGATATTTGGTTCTGGAACATCAAAAGTACCTGTACAAACGCCTTCATCAGTTGTAATTTCATAAACAAAATCATTAGGAGCTACGCACACAGGTGCTCTAGTGTCAAGTATTTTGATCACTTGATTACCTATTGTATCTCTACCTGAACACCAATCTAGGACATTCCATTGTCTTAATACTTTTTTACCATTTCCACAAAGATCAAAAATGATGTCATCATAGTAATGTTGGATATTAGGACAATCTATACCATCTGGATATCCTGTATAACTTGGATCTGGCGCACCATTGTCCAAATATGGAATCGCAGTTCCACACTCAATAGCATCTCCATCAACAAAGTCATCTGGGAAGGTAACATCATCTATAGATGCTCTCAACACATTGATTACTTGCTCACAAGTCTCAGAATTACCATACAAGTCTTCCGCTATCCATTTTCTGGTGATGGTCATTGTATATGGTTGATCACATAATAACTTCTCTGTTACATCTTCATAGTTTAATGTAACCGCAGTACAAGCATCAATAGCAATTGGTCTAGGTACTACAACACCTGGATTCAAATTGTCTTCACACTCCACTTCTATTGGAGAAGGACAAGATACAAATTCTGGTTTTAATTTATCTTCTACTGTCAAGTTACCCCAACAAGAGATATCACACCCATTTAACTGAACCTTAGCTTCAAGAGTTTCACCAATCATTGGTTGTCTCAAGATGTTATCCGCTACAACTGCGCCATTTTCTCTCCACAAAGTAACAGTGAAAAAAGACTCATCGTAAGCAGGATCTTCTAACAACATATCAGGAGCTAAAAGTTCTGTACAATCTGTGCCCAAAGACACCTGTATATTATCATTACAGGCCATGATTATATCACAATCAACTTGAGCTGAAGATGTAGCAACGGTAACTCCCCAAAGCATTAAAGCAAGGATAAATTTAGGTCCGCTTGAGAGCATGCTACCCACCTTTCTTCTGGTTTTAAGTAAAGGTTTGTTCATTTTATAATAATTTATCATTTTACTAATTTTAAGATTTTGGATTTGGATTTGATGAGTATGAAGAGCAGACTTACTAGTGCGTAAGTCCCTCTCCAGTACTTCTACAAAACCGTTACTTAATTACTATCATTTTCTTGCTAGCAGATTGTGTTTCTGTATCAATTTGATAATACAATACACCTGTAGCATTTAATTCATTAATATTGATGTCTATTGAATTGTATCCTTTAGTATATTCTCCATTCTTTTCTAATAATAGCTTTCCAGAATAGTCAAATACTTTAAGACTTACATTGCTGTCATTTGATAGATTAAATCCAATCTTAGTCGAATTATTGAATGGATTAGGAATGTTTTGGAACAATTCAAATCCTGATAATTCAATATGCTCATTTCTGAAATCTATTTGCTGTGTTTGAACAATTCCTTGAACAGAATATACTTCTGGAGAAATTATTCCTGGATTCACTACAATTTGATTATCAGAATCAGTTTTATTTGTCAACAAGAAGGTCAACAATGTGCCATCAATGTTGTATTCAGCAGCTGAATTCCAACTGATTAAAATATGACCATCTTCTACTTTAGTTAATCCTATATGTGATGCATTAAGATCAATTTCGTTTGCCTCCACTCCTTCGAATGAATATTGCTCAGGATCAAATTCGATGGCGAATTGGAATCCAACTAAATTTTTCTCTTCTACATTCACATTGACCTTAGTCAGGTTATTCACTGTATTTTGGTCCAATGTCCATTCTGTTCTTGATCTATTCTCAGACTTATTTCCTTCAGTGAAGAACGTTTCGTGTGAGTTATTAACATCTCCTACTTTCACCGCAACAAAATTCGCATTGGTAACATCATGATCTACACTAGGCATTAACATAGACGACTCGTAAGGAAATGGTTTGTTTGGGTATGCAAACTCAATAGATTCGTCAATGAATCTCCAGTTTTCCTTAGAAGAGAACTCATCAGTAATACCCAGAATCAATTTTCTAAGTTCAACCAAATCAGATGCTGACACCTTTTCATCGGCGTTGATATCAGAAGCAATAACCTTATATGGAGAATTCAACTTAGAAATCTCAAGAATATGTCTTTGGATAAGTACTAAATCCAATGTAGACACACCGTCTAAGTAGTCTCCTTCTTTTACAGGATCTACTCTATAATCCGTGTACATTACAAGATTTTCAAATAAGTACTCACCTTCATTGTCAGCAGATTCAACCTTTGGAAATTCGGACAAATCAGCATCTAAGTAAACCCTTACATCTTCTACCATTTGATCGTCTTCATTGGCAATCTTACCACCAAGAGCTACTCTACCTAAGTCTTCATCACAATTACCTGAATTGTCTTGAACTCTGATAGATACCGTACAGTAATCAAAATTACCAGCGTCATCCGTAACATACATTTCTAAGTTTTCTACCAATTCACCATCTACCAACTGATCACAAGTGAAAGTTCTTGAGTTGTCAGATGTATTCTGACTAAATGAGAACTTAAGATCATCCTGATCTGTACAATTATCAAAACTTCCTCTATCAAAATCACTTGCCCAAATCGATACCTCTTTAGATACCTGCATAATTACTGTTACAATTTCAGTAAGACAATACGGAGTTGGCTTCTTCATATCATCTACGGTAAATACTTGGCTACAAGTCGTTGAATTATCACACTCATCTGTCACAGTCCAAGTAACTTTAAAGGTTGTATGGTTAATTACACGATCAATTACATTTGTATTCTGAGTATAATCAACTGATCCGTTGTTTCCTAAGTCTAATTCGTAACTCCATTTTAATGAAGATGGTAAACTACAATCGTCATCACCTTCCGCTCTAAGAACTATTCTTGACTGACAAGTTCCCAAGTCAGTAACTTCTAAGTCTTCTTTCGCACACCCTTTTTCAATTGTAGGAGCAATGTTGTTCTCTACTTTAATTACTTGAGTATGTTTGTACAATCCAGCTCCAGTAACACCATCAAATTCACACCAATCTAATACTGTCCATTCTCTCAATATTTTGAAACAATATCCATCAGTATATTGGAAAACGATGTCTTTATAATCATGAGTTACACTGCTGCATGCCTTATCTGGGTATGTAGGATACATTCTACCATTTGGCAAATCTTCAGGCGCAATTCCCGAATCCATACAGCCATTGGTTACAATATGATCACTTGGCCATCTAATGTCTTTAAACTTAAATGGATTCGTAGCTGTAACATGAATAATCTGCTGACATGAAGCCGTATTTCCACTCTTATCTGTAGCTACAAATCTTCTTGTAACTGTACCTCTTCCACAATTATCAATATTTCTAATTGGATCCAATTCCTCTACATCGGCACCACATAAATCTTCTACTGTTGGAGTACCATATTTATACAGGTTGGTTAGATCGGCATCACAATTAACAGTGATATCATCAGGACAATCTTCAAGTGTTGGTGCTTTATTATCCTGTACTTGTACAAGAACCATACACGTATTAGAATTACCTGCTTTATCCGTTGCTCTAAGAGAAATCATTACTTCTTCTCCTACATCTTCACAACAGAACTTTAATTTATTACTCCATACCAATGGATCGCCACAAGGAGAAGGATTCATTCTTCTTATTTCCAATGTATCAATCATACAATTATCATGGCTACCATCATCAAATGTCTCTACTCCAGCCCATGCAATTCCGTCGTCATTTAAGGCAACAAAATTGTTTTGATCACATACAGGAACAGGAGGAAGATCATCTACAATAGCTACTTCGGTAAAACATTGTGACATATTTCCACAATCGTCTTCCAGATTATATACAATCCATACTGAATCTTGTCCACCAGGAATATCCTCTATAGTGTAAGTGCCATCAGCATTTCTGGTAACACCAATCGTAGTAGCATCGGTAAATGAAAATCCTGAATCATCTCTTAATTTATATGAAACAAAGTAATCCCATCCAGAACATTCAAAAATCACCGTTGGGTGAGGTAGTGTAATTTCAGAACCACAAGTCAAGCCTTCTGTTCCTACACTGAACTCTTCAGGTGCAGCACAAACTGGAGGTGCCTTATCTACTACTACAATAAATTGTGTTCTACTTATTTGTTCAGCTGTACATAAATCTGTTATAGTCCACTTTCTTCTTAATTTGAAAGAAACATCGCCATCACATTTAGCCAACCTTGTATCTTCATAATCTACTAAAACATTTAAACAAAACATTCCTTCTGGTGCTCCTGTTCCTCCGACAGCATACGGATCTGGATTTCCATTAGGTAGTGTTGGGAAATTACTACAAGCATGAATACTTGGATTTGGTCCAGTATTGTCATCAAAATTAGGCGGGAATGTTATCGCTCCCAAAGATGCTTTTCTGATGAAAATTCTACTACTACACGTATCAACATTCCCAGAATCATCCATGATGGACCATAATCTAGAAATTACAGAACTATAGTCACCATCACAATGTACACTTGATACACGATCTTCATACCTCATGATCAAATCCGTACATCTGTCGAACCCTTCAACCAAATAAATGTCATCATCCAATTGAGTTACAATGGCATGATCAGGAACTGGATATCCTGTACCATCAGGTGTAGATAATTCGTCACAATCAATAGTAACATCTGGATTACATACTAAAGTAGGAATTGATTTATCCTCTAGTCTTACATTACCCCAGCAAGAGTTTCCACTACATTCATGAATGACTTTTACTTCTACCATCTTATCTAGGTATTCCATAGAAATAATGCCATGAGGAATCAATGTATCCTCTTCTATGTCTCTAAGTTGAATCTCATAAGAATCGTTAGGATATGCTTGATCCTCTAATACCATATCAGGGGTTACATACAACTCACAATTGTTATTCATTGAAATGTTTAGAAGATTATTACATGCTAGAACAGTGGTGTCTTCTTCTGCAATAACTACATCAAGAGTCAAGTCTACCATACATTTTCCAGCACCTTGATTATCAAATGCAGCAACTTCAGCCTGAACACTTACTTGTGCTAAACCTTCAACATTACCCCACTCTATAGCCATACTTTGACCACCATTATTACTGATCATTGTACCACCAGCGTCAAGATCCCAAATCACATTACTCAATCTATTGGCAGGAGCATCTAATTGATATAAATCTTCTGTCCCAAGACATGCTCTTGTATCTCCTAAAATCACTGGGCCAGGATACTGACATAGATGAGTAGAAGATATCGTGTGAGTTGTGCTTCCATCACTTACTTCGATTTGCCAATTGGTATTATCTTCTCTAACACCAACCAATTCGAATTGATTTAAGCCTATGTTTGGAATAACAGTACCAGAAATGAAATCATCTAATGATCCTGGTGACGAGGTCGCAGCATATAGGCCTGTTGAAGATACAATGGTCCAAGTAGGCTCGCTACTAATGATCCTTATCCGATCTTCAAATAACCCTTCCGCTATCTCACTATCGTTATTTAAACAATTACATTCTGTAAGCAGAATGTTTTGTGCCTGTCCGGTAAAGTGACCGACGACAAGCATTAAAACGATAAATACCGACTTAGATGTACCAAGCCAGCTTAAGCGTTTAACAATGTCTGAATGTATGAATTTCCTCATTGAAATATGGTTTTGTAAAAAATGTTTTAGCTCATTCATAATTAGTTGTTTTGGCATTCTAGTCAACCTAAAATGCTCTAACAACTCTCTTTGTGCCAAAACATTGCCAAACGCATGTTCATATTATGAATAGAATTAATATGAAAACATATTATGATTTTGAGTAACGTATAATGAAAAATGAATCAAAAGAGTAGGTAAAAATGGTCTCAGAATATTTTTTTATTTTTTTTTATATCATATAAATGATGATGATTATATGATATCAGCATTCTCCACAAATGGTGATTAATCGCTTCTTTTCCCATTTAAATCACAGTCCTTTGTATGTATTAATAAAGAAGTGATTCATAACATACTGTTGATTGAATTGCATATCATCGAATTCCAATACTTTAGTTTTTCCCTCCTATAGCTATATTGAAGGGAAACAACTTAATTATCGTATCAGGATACTTTCAACACTCATAGCTAGGTTCTGATGCAGAATCCGGGTTAAATCGTATTTTTACCTTTAAAATAAATCAGATATGACATTAAAGCAACTTATAAAACTTGAAGATAAAGCCAAGGAGGTTTGGGTAATAAGTCCAAATTTGCATTACGATATAGACCATAAAGACTTTTCTGAGTTGGTAAGTGTTAACTTAGGAGAAAAAACCAAATACAGGTATATTGTTCCAGCCACTTCGGATGTATTGAAGCACTTGAAGAAATACAAAAAGAAGTATAAATTAAGTGAAGAAGAGTTAAAGCACAATTTCCTTATACTTCCCGACAATGAGTTCACACCTTTCGTGATGGAAACAGCCATTTACGATGCCAACACTTCATGCATTGCCTGTGCTGCACCTGCACTTGAAGATGGGAACGAAGTAATTCGGTTTGAAGAAGATACCGCAAAATCTATGGCCAAACACTTTAAAGCCATATGGAAAAAATATAAAAGGGAATCTTTATAAATACTTCCATTCTTTTTGAATTAGGATTGGATGATTATAATCAGATCCTAATTCAAAATTGTAGCTTGCTGTTTCTTCTTTATTCATTAGAAATGGGCGGTGAATGTGTTCCTCATTCAATTGTTCCAATTCTGGAACCCACTTTTTAATATAGTCTCCTGCGGTATCGTATTTTAAGCCCTCTCGAATTACATTATACGCAGGCCTTTCACGATTATCATTATCAATACCAGCAAAATAATTCCAATTAACGTAATTAGAACAGGGATCATAGTCCAATAAATAACTTTCAAATAGTTCTGCACCAAACAGCCAATTCAGTTTCAAATCATTGACTATAAAACTGGCTAATATCTTTCGAGAACGATTTGTTATATTGCCATTGGCAATAAGATTACGGCATATTGCATCAATGATTGGAATACCAGTTTTACCATTTAAGATTTTAAATCTAAAGTCTGGATTATCTTCCCAAGTAGTGCTTTTATTTTTAATTCCACTTACTTTGAATATGTTGTTCCCATGCTTCTTTCCTTGTAGTCTTAAAAAATCACGATACATCAATTGATTGATAAATTGGTTGACTCCTTCCTTTACTGAAGAGTCATGAACAGTGGATATTTCAGCATATACCCTCTTAGGTGACAAACACCCTAGCGATACATAAGGAGATATATTAGAAGTCAATTCCAATTCGATTTGCTTTCGATCCTCTTTGTATTTGGATAGAAAAGAAGAAGAAACCAACTCACTTAATCTCTGTAATCCAAGCTTTTCACCACCTTTTAAATGATGCTTATACTTTAATTTTAGTCCAAAATCATCTAAACATGGCACATGCCCCCAATCAATTTCATCTGAAGGCATAAAAGGATGCAATAATTCAGGACTATTTAGAGGTTGCCTGATAGGAATAAAGCGTTCCACTTCCTTTTTAAAGGAAATGAATTGATCCGGCACATGTGATATAGGAAAGGGCAAATCTGACGTATAGTAAAGCATCTTGCCTCTTGTATAGTGTAATTCTTGTCCCTTTGTCCATAGTTTTTCCTCAAGAGCATCTTGAACATCTACCTCTTCTTGAGTACGCTCTCTATTGGCAAATACACATCTGGCTTTAGATCTAGTCGCAATATCAAAGACCTCATCTTCGGGATGCCCCGTTCGTACATATAAGTTCAATCCCTTATTCAATAGAGATTCTCTCAATTGCAAAACCGCATCAATAGTAAATTGCAATCGAGGTGCAGAGCTTTTGTTCAGTTCATAAGAAGTTTTTCCTATAATACTTCTTGGGTCAAAAATATACACAGGTATGACATGGTCAGAACTCGCTAAGGCAAGTGATAAAGCTTCATTGTCGTGCAACCTCAAATCATTTCGAAACCAAACTATTACAGTTCCTTTCATATTCTTTATTGATTTTGAAGTGATTTAAATACTAATGCTAGAATCAACTCATTGAAATCCAAGCTCTGTCAAAAAATCAATTTCCATAGCTCTGGCTATGCAAAAGAATTTTCGGATTGATATTACTTCCAAGCAGCTAATTCCGCTATTGAACACAGTTTTCAAATCACTTCTTTAAATATGAATGATCAGACGTTTCTTGTTCTTGTCAAAATGCAATCAAAAAACACAAATCGATCATATAATCCATCCACATTAAAGATACGTAATTTTAATGACCTATCGGTCCTTCTTTCTCTTAATTGATGGAGATTCTACTATACCCTAATTGATTCTTGTCTAAGATGATTTTAGTTGATATTCTTTCTTTCAGCAATTCCACATGGGAAATGATGCCTATAGTTTTCTTTTGATGGTATTGAAACGTCTCTAAAGCTCCTAAAGCTTGTTCTAGACTTTCTTGGTCAAGAGTACCAAATCCTTCATCAATAAATATACTATCTATTCTAACATTTTGTGCCGCAAGTTCACTCAAACTAATTGCCATAGCCAAACTCAACATAAATGTTTCTCCTCCAGACAACGTAGATATACTTCGTATGGAGTTACCCTGATATAGATCATAAACAAAAAATTCTTCATGAATTCTTGTCATTTTAAGTAAGTATCGATCTGTTAATATCTTCAAATTTTGATTGGTCAAATGAAGCAAGGATTTAAGGGTTAGATCCTGAGCGTAATTTGCCCATTTATTACCTGTTTTGTCACCAATTAGTTCGTTCAGCAATAACCAGTTCGACGACTTGGCCTTTATCTCTTGAATTTGATCTTCAACTGATTTTCTCTGAGCCTTTAAGTTATAATTACCCTTAATGGCCTCTTGACTCTCCCCTATCTGAACATTCAAGTTTTGTACGTGATTGGCTAAGTCTATAATTTTTTGCTGCAATTCGGCCTTGTTCATTCTAGGAGTTTGCTCAGATTTTAAATTCTTTAATTCTTCTGACTTTTCATGAAGTAACGCAGAGATTTGATTTTTCTCCTTATATATTCTTTCTTTCTCCTCGATCAGGGACTGGACTTCTTTCGCTGAAATAATGAATGATCTCAAGTCTTCCACAGATTCCTTCTCAAATTCAACGAGGGCTGCCGATAAAAATGACTTTAGCTTAGAAAGCTCTTTATTTAAGAGGTTTGATTTTTCTTTATTTTGCAGTATTAATGTAACAAGTCTTATTCTTTCATTTTTTCTATGATTAAAATCAGTACTTAAACGCTCAATCCTGTCCTTAAAACTCTCTTCTCCAAATTCCTTGATTAAATCTTGATTTTTCTGTTGATAGTCCGAAATAGTTATACCAAGAACCTCGAACAACGTTTGAAGCTCTTTAGATATTTCTACCGTTCTGGATTGCTTGTGGAGATAAGACAACCGCTCTATGTAAGCTTTTTTCTCTTCTAATAGATGGAGAGATTCTGTTCTATTCCATTTTGGTAATAAATTTCGAATTTCTCCAAATTGTTCAACCTCGGCATTAAGAGCAATAATTGAATTTTTCAACTCCGAAATCCGCCCATTTAAAGTAGCTATTTCTTTGTTTTTGTTCAACTGTTGTTTTCGAATTTGATCAATATCATTTTTGGCTGTCCTCAATTTCAAACTAAACACTCCTTCTTCAAATATTACTTTATGATTTTCGTATGGATGTGTCGTACTCCCGCACAATGGACAAGGTTCATCCGATTTTAAGCTCGCTCTCAACTCATTCAGGTCAACCTTCTTTTGATGATCCAAGTATTCCTTCTCTAACTGTTCATATTGTATCTCAGCGTCTTTTAATTGATTATCTAATTCGACCAGACTCTTACGTTCTGCTTCCTCATTACATTGTAACTCTCCGAAAATCTTTTCAGATTCAGTTTTCTCCTTAAATAATTCTTCTAATCTTTCTAACTGTTTGTGAAGCTCAATCTGTTTATCCAATTCGACTTTTTCCAAGTCATACTTAAGTTGGATTTCATTTTTTTCAATACTTAAATCATCCAATTTTTGTTCAAAATCTGAGGTTATAGATTGAAGCTGTTGAATCGCCTTGCGAGGTGATTTTTCTAATACAACATCAGTCAAACTTGTCGTTTTAGCATCAATTGTTTTGCGAATTTCTACTCCTCTATCTTTAAGATGTTTTAGCTCTGCGGCACTTGTTTGATAGGCCAATTCAATGCTTCGAATTTCACTTAAGAAGTTATCTTCAGTAACATTCTTTCGGTTAAAAAAATCTAAGGATTTGAATATTTTCTCTTGTTCAATTTGAGTTTGTCTTAATTCTTCATCAGCTTTTTGACTCTGACTATTTAATTCAACTAGCTGATTACACTTATCTTCATACAATGCTATTTGTGATCTATAAGGGCTTATTTTTTCATAGTTAATGAGTCTTATTTCTCTATCTTTAAAATCTTCAAGTCTGTCATCATTATCTGATTGCTTTTGATGCAATTGTTTCCATTCAAGCTCTATCTTTTCTACCGCTTCAATCCATCTCAACTCCTTACGAAATGTTTCTATTTCAACCGTAAGTGGTTGGAGTTTATTTCGTAACTTTTTCAGATGTTCCTCTTGTTCTCTTTCTTCTTCTTTGGTCCAAGGATTTATATGTTCTAAAGCTTGTTGATGTCCAATCAACTGTTCTTTAATCCCTTTACTTTTCTCATATATTCGTTGCCCTATACTACGATAAATTTCAGATCCCGTTAATTTTTCTAACAATGCCCCTCTTTCATTGGTATCGGCCTTTAAGAAATCAGAAAACTGGCCTTGAGAAAGCATGATAGACTTCACAAATTGATTATAGTTTAGTCCAATCAATTGCTCGTTTTTTCTTGGCACGTCCGATTTTTTAAGATCAAAGATTTCTTTGGACTGATCATCATATATTTCCATATGGTAATCACGCCACTTATCATTTCTGTTTTTAGATATGGACCATTTTGAAGTGAACCGACCTTCACTTGTACTGTAGGTTATAGCAGAAAAAGCGTTTCGCTCGTAATGTGTTACTATCGAACCTAATTTTCCAATTTCATTGGATGAAATGCTCTTAAATCTTGGAATCTTATTGAATAGCGCTAAAGTAATTGCATCGAGAATAGTTGACTTACCCGATCCTGTAGGGCCAGAGATTAAAAACAAACCTGAACCTATTAAGGGACTCTGATCAAAACATATTTCATGTCTCCCTTTAAGGCTATTAAGGTTTTCAAATACTAATTTTTCTATTCTCACGAATACTTCTTTTCAAAAGCAAAATTAGTCTTTCGTCCCAATTTATACATTACTTGTTTCGAAATCTTATATGCAATAAAAGCAAAAACAGGGGCAAATAAGACATCAATCGTATAGTGAACTTTTTGAATCAGCAGTAGAGTACCCACACATATTGCAAAAAAAGCAAACAACTTTCGCTTCCATTTTCTAGAAGTAATTAAGGCAAAAAGAATAATATTAGCCGTATGTCCAGAGAAAAACAAATCCTTCTTTAATACTTGACCTGAATAGAATGAACCTTCTAAAAGGAAATCCCGAAGAGGTATTATATCCTTAGGTGGTTCAAGAGGAAATACGGTTAAAGTAACCATCCTCATGATAGACAATATAGTAATCGCGATGGACAACTGAATAAACGTAATTGGATTTTTATAAGCTTCAAAAACAATCAATATAACGCTTAAGTATGTCAAACAAAAGGTAGGAATAGAGGTATTCATTGATTTGAATGAAGACAACACAAAGTCATTAAGTTGAACTCCCGCTCTATTTTCATTCCAAACTAAAAAATAAGTAAATGCCGTAATTGTTAATACACAAACAATCCCCAAAAGAACCAAGATATTATACAAGCGCTTGTTTTGATAAATATCCGTCCAATAAATCCGACCTTCCTTTTGATTCATAGATAATTCAATACGGCGACAAAGTAACAGCAATTATCCGAAAAAACGTGCACTAATTTTACATTTAAATAACAATTAAGAAACAATTGACCGTCATGGTAGAAGTAAGTCATAGAATCAATATTTTCTACTATATTGCATGCATAAGACATATATGACAACAACTTAGAAAAATGAGAAAGATTGTATTGGCAATAGGCGGAAGTAGCGGAAGTATATATGCACAAAGATTGATTAAAAAACTGAGTATACATTCTTGTGAAGTAGCTCTTGTCATGAGTGAGAATGCCAAATTAAACTGGAAACTAGAATTAGGTGAATTAGAACCTGATACCATTCCTTATAAGACCTATTCTAACAAAGATTTTTTTGCACCTTTTGCGTCTGGATCAGCAAAATTTGATACCATGGTCATTTGTCCATCTTCTATGGGCCTAATTGGAAGAATAGCCCAAGGCATTTCTTCTGATCTAATAACAAGAGCAGCCGATGTAATACTTAAAGAACGAAGAAAACTTATTGTTGTGCCTAGGGAAACACCATATAACCTAATTCATCTAAGGAATATGACTCAAATAACCGAGGCAGGTGGGATTATTTGCCCTGCATGTCCAACATTCTATACACACCCTACAAATATTGACGAAGTAGTAGATACAGTTGTAGATAGAATCATCGACTTAATGGGATTTGATCATCAAAGTAAGCGCTGGGGAGATTAATTTCTAAACATAAATAGTTGAATCGTCCAACCCTTTATCAATTGCAATTTCTGTAGCAGCAATTGCGGAACACATCGGTGCAAATATCCATCCTAAGAACGGAATCAATATAATCGTCAAAAATCCTGAGCCCACTCCAATGACCCACCATTTGTTCTGACGAACAACTTCGTTACTTTCGGCAATATCAAATCTTCTTTCCATGAAATAATCTAAACTCGAATATCCAGCATAATATGCCTGAACCAAAAATGTTACTACAGCAACAACAGGCCCTATCACAGGTACAATAACTCCAATCAAAAAGAGTATAAAAACATAAAACAACTCCTTAAACATATTACCTAGTGCCACCCTTATTCCACGTATAAACTCTCCTATCATTCTAGTTATGGAAAATCCATCTTCTCGTTTCCCCACTAAATGCCGTTCTACCTTTTCGGACACAAAACTCATTAAAGGACTTACAACAGCCAGTACTATGTATTTGTATAAATACAAACCTAAAACAACAGCTAATAAACTTGATAAATAGCCTGTAGCTGAAGCTATCCAATCAGCACCCCATTCAAAGGGATACCATTCTACCATAGCTCGCTCTAAATAATTTCGATTTGACGAGGCTAAATAATAAATTGATCCTCCAATCGCAGTGCTTATTATTCCACTAAGGAACAAATAAAACCACAATCCATATTTACCTATCTTTCCAAAGGCTGAGATCACTTTAAAATACCCCTTTACGAATCCAGTTACCATAGTATCGATATATATACACTAATCTAACGCTAAATAGCTTTGATGGGTTACATTTTAGACCAAACTTCAGCAGATTTCTATGACTTATTATCAAATGTAAATCACATGCAAATCAAGAAGACCAACTATTTTATAAACATTTGTTGAACGTTAACCACTATACTTTAAAGAGTCATTGTTTTCTCAAATCAATTAGTCTTAATCTTATCTGATTTATCCTTGTTGTAATAAAAGACAATTATAGCAGCGTTTAAAAAGAAATATGCTCCAATTTTATCCGTTTCAATCAAATCATTGATTAGATTCATGGATAAGATGATAACTTGAGATGTCAGCGCAGCCATAATCATATATTTATCACGCAGGTCGGTCGAATTGTGGTAAATCTTTTGACCAATGATCAATGTCGCAAAAACAAATCCCATAAAAAGAATCAACCCGATAATTCCTTGATCGATAGCTACCATCAGATAATAATTATGAACTCCTGACATTTCAGGGTTATCACTAACATAGGTCTGAAATGCCGAAACCGAATATTGGCTATAGTTATTGTAAAAAGTA
This sequence comes from Saprospiraceae bacterium, assembly GCA_965230345.1. Taxonomy (GTDB): domain Bacteria; phylum Bacteroidota; class Bacteroidia; order Chitinophagales; family Saprospiraceae; genus JADKBO01. The sequence goes on along the minus strand of CBDDKR010000002.1, from coordinate 2,871,030 downwards.
TTCGGTCCAAATCCTACAATTGGCTTCTCTTTTAGCATTTCAAATCCAGCAACCCATCTATACAAACGCTCCATTGTTGAAATATCTTCCAGTTTATAGGTCGCTTCAATTAAGTTGTCGAATTTTTCATGGACAATAGTTCGTTCAAAATTGGGTGCGTAATCTAAATACTTGTTGTCTATGGACACATAAAATACGCCTAAAATGGCAATAACAACAGCTAAGACAAGCGTTTTAGCTACGTGACCAAAATGTATTATCAACATAGCTCCAAAACCAATAACCAAAGACAACATGGCAGCCCTAGTATAGGAAAAATAAGTACAGATTATGAAGAACAACAATCCTGCGATGGTAATCCACCATTTTTTCCAATAGATTCGTGTATAAGCCACAAAAAAAGGAGTCAACAATGCCACCAATCCAGCGTAAGTAACGTGATTTCGAAAAAATGGCTTTAATACCTTATTGCTCGATTTAAATGTAAAACCGTGTAAAGCGTGATTTAAAAAAGCATATATCATCACAACAATAGAAGCAACAAGAGTTATTCTCCATATCGTTTTTAATTGTTTGTCGCTTTTAATAAAGTAGATAGAAAAAAAGAAAAAAGGAACAACATACCATATTTTGGCAATGAAGAACTTAATAGACCTGATTGGTATAGTGGAATTTAAAGAAGTAAGAAAAGTCCAAAAGAGATGAAGTATTAGAAATATCACGATCCAATTGTCAAATTTCTTCAGAACTTCAATATTCCATTTTTTGCCTATCAATAACAATGCAACAATTCCAGTATTCAACCACATAAAGGGTTCAGAAGGAAAATCAGTACCTAAACCATTGGGTAGATAAACTTCGGTACTAAAAGGTATTAAAATTAACATTGAATAATATATCCAACGATAATCTTTTAATGTAAACCATGTCACCAGAATGAGTATTGGAATTCCGAAAGCCAATGTTTGCTGATATACAGCACCAATTGTCACTGTGATGAGCAATAGAATTACCCACCAAGCATTGGTTACCCATTGGGTAGGATTATGTGTAATGTTACTTGGCATTCCAGATTTCTTGCCAAGCGAAGTCCTTGGTATTATGCTTAATTAAAACAAAAGCAATACTTAGTATAAAAACAATCAAACTAAAAGAGATTACCATTAAAGCTCTTTTGGGTTTGGATTTAATAACAGGAGGTGAAGCTCTTTCTATGGTGTGAATTGCTTTAAATTCATTCGCATAGGCTGATTTTAGCAAATCTCTCCTTTGTCTATCCAATGATAATTGTCCAGACATACGTTTATACTGATCATCCAACTGGTGTACTTTGACACTTCCTTCATTGAATATTAAGAATTCCCCTTGAAGGGCTTCTAATGCTTTCAAAGATGCTTCGGTCTTTACAGTATAATGTTTGATCGAGTCTCGTTTCCCGATCTTCTTGTATTGATCCAAGTAAGCCAAATATTTCTGATACTTAGATTTAGAAGAAGTTATCATTTTCGAGAACACTTCACCCTGGGATCTCGTATTAATAACATTATATTTTTCTCTATAGAATTTCAATGAATCGGAAATCTCATGCAAAAGCTTTTCCTGCAATGAAATCCCATTTTCCATTGATTCTAATGTGGAAAATTGACTCTTTTTCATAACAGATTGAGAAAGTTCATCAATCTTTCTTCTTGCTGCATTTGCCATTTTAGATGCTATCGTAGGATCTTCGTCTTCAACGGACAATTGGACAGCTCCTAGTTTTGTCTTTAACACCTTGTAATTGTCCTTCAACTCTAATCTTAAGTAATAAGCAGATTTGGGGTTAGATCTATCCACGTCGTAATGATTGTATAAATCAAAACTGTCAATCAAAAACTGATACAACGCTTCTGATTCTGCAATCGACAGTAATCGATCGATATCGTAATCGTTACCATAGACCTTTCTTTCCTCATCTGTACTGGTAAGTCCATTGGGCTTTCCTAAATCAGGTGAGGCAGCGTAAAAACTTGTATTGGCTTGATAGTAAACGGGAACAATTAAAGAAATTATAGCTGTTATTACACCTGCAAGTAAAGTAGTAATAATAATCGTTTTCTTTTCTCTCGAAACTGTTTTAAGAACATCAATTAAACTATAAGTTTGATTCTCCATTTATAAGTTGGTTTTTCTATCCAGTTCACAACTCCAAGCATTCAATGATGCATTAGATTTCGTGTCACTACAAAGAATATAAATTAAGTTGCAAAAGTAATTTTTATGTTGAAAGAACGGTGCGCACTTCCATATTATTTTCGAAGCGAATAAGTTCTTATCCATACACATTTAAATAGCCCTCTTTTTATAATACAATTAAATCGCTTCAATACTAAGAATTCAATTATACTGAAGCCATTTAGACTTATATATTAAAATACCCTGTTTAGATCAATGTAATTCAACATTTCTACTGATTATTCTCATGCTCTACAACAACTATTAATATTAGATTGAATTACAAAACCTTATACATTAAATCAAAGTTTATTTTCATACAATTTCATTGTTAAGATTATATTAAAATGAATATAAATCACCCAATAGATGATAGATTTGCTCGTTAGTGAAAATTGACGTACTTTTGCACACTTAAAAATTTAGAAACTTCGTGTCTTTAAGAATTCTAGTTACAAGCTTTATTTTAACAGCTGTTTTATTTACTTCATGTACCACCGAATTTGAAAGAGTAAGATCTAGTAATGATCCGAAATTAATTTTGAGTAAGGCAAATGAGTATTTTGAAGAAGAGGAATACCTAAATGCTCAGACTTTGTATGAACTAGCAATTCAATACTACAGAGGAAAAAAAGAAGCTGAAGAATTATTCTTCAATTACGCTTATACCTTTTATCACCTCAAAGAATACATTTCTTCTGCACACTATTTCAATAGTTTTGCTTCAACTTTTTACAATAGTCAAAATAGAGAAGAGGCAGCCTATATGAGTGCTTATAGTAATTATAGAATGTCTCCCAACTTTAAACTTGATCAGGGTTATACTCAAAAAGCCATAGATGGATTTCAAGAGTTTACCAACAATTATCCTGACAGCCCTAGAGTCAATGATTGTAATAAATTGATTGATGAGCTGAGGATGAAAATGGAGAAAAAGGCATTTGCACAAGGGAAGCTATATTACAATATTGGACAATATCAAGCAGCAGTTGTTGCATTTAAGAATATGCTTAATTCTTATCCTGGATCTAAATCAGAACAAGAGGCAAGATATCTTCTTATTAAATCAAGCTTCATACTTGCAGAAAAAAGTATTGCTTCGAAGCAAGAAGAGCGTTATATTGAGTCTCATAAACTGGCGAACCAATACAAGAAAAAAATTAGCAATAAAAAATATTTAAAAGAGATTAATAGCATTATTAATATCTTAAACAATAAAATTAGTACAAAAGCATGAGCGATATTAAATCTAAAGTGCAATCCTTGGACCCTAATATGAGGGCAAGAAACATTAAGGAATTTGTTGCGGACAATAATAATATTTACCAGTCTCTTGTTGCAATTACAAGAAGGGCTACTAAAATATCTGTAGATTTAAAGCACGAGCTTCACTCTAAACTAGAGGACTTCTCAGTTTCAACTGATGCGATCGAAGAAGTACAAGAAAACAAAGAGCAGATTGAGATTTCTAAGTTTTACGAAAGACTTCCAAATCCTGTCACTATTGCCACAGAAGAGTTTTTGAATGGCGAAATTGAAATAGTGAAAGATAAAGAGGATTCCAACGACTTAGATTAGATTTCGAGAAGTACTAATCTATTCTTTTCGAATGAAACTTCAAGGCAAAAAAATCATAATTGGCATAACTGGAAGTATTGCTGCATATAAGTCAGCTTATCTGGTTCGATTGTTGATTAAAGAAGGAGCTGAAGTCAAAGTCATCTTGACCGATGCAGCTAAAGCGTTCATTTCTGACTTAACACTAGGAGTACTTTCAAAGAACGAAGTATATTCGGATATCTTCAGCGAAGATACTTGGCATAATCATGTAGAATTAGGATTATGGGCTGATCTAATGGTGATCGCTCCCTGTACTGCAGTAACTTTAAGTAAGTTGTCCAATGGTCATTCGGACAACATGCTGTCTACCACCTACCTTTCTGCTAAGTGCCCAATAATGATTGCGCCTGCAATGGATTTAGACATGTGGAAGCACCCTTCTACAAAGAAAAACTTAAAACAATTGCAAGCCTATGGTAATCAAATTATTCCTGTGGGCAATGGTGAATTAGCCAGTGGATTAAAAGGTGATGGTCGGATGGCTGAACCCGAAGATATTTTAGAGTCAATTTGTCAAAGATTATATCTAAATCAGGATTTTGAGCAGAAAAGCATTGTCATTACGGCTGGACCTACATATGAGCTCATTGATCCTGTAAGATATATTGGGAATTTCAGTACGGGAAAAATGGGAATTTGCCTTGCCGAAACCTTAGCTCAACGAGGTGCTCAAGTTCATCTCATATTGGGACCTTCATCCCTTGACATTTCTCATTCAAATATTGATCTAACTAGGGTCAAAACGGCTGAAGAGATGTTAAGTGCAGTTCAAGAACTTTGGTCAAGAATGGATGTTGGTATTTTTGCCGCTGCTGTAGCTGACTATAGACCTCTGAATACAGCTGAACAAAAGATTAAGAAGAACTCTGATGAAATGACTATTCGTTTGATAAAGAATCCAGATATTGCCCATACTATTGGTCAACAAAAGACCAAGGATCAATGGACAGTAGGCTTTGCTTTGGAAACGAATAACGCTTTCGATCACGGATTAAAGAAACTAAAAAAGAAAAACTTTGATCTTTTAGTATTAAACTCTCTTGAAGATGAAGGAGCTGGGTTCGGGCTTCAAACCAACAAAGTTACCTTGATTAAATCAAAAGATGATTTCCAAAATTTCCCAGTAAAACCGAAAGAAGAAGTAGCACAAGACATTGCTGATGCTCTATCTCACTTAATGGCGAACAATTAAATCAGTCGAAATAACCTCAATTGCATTCATTTCAAATAATATAAAAATTCAAACTGCGTTTTTAATATTTATCGTATCTTGTAAACATCGATATCCTTCCAATAGTTAGGGATATTTCAATTTCTACATAAACATAATGAGATTAAGATTTTTATTTTCTTTATTAATAGGATTTAGCTTTACGATTCTTACTTATGGTCAAGAATTTAATGTAAAGGTTGATATAAACTCACCTGCTAGTCAGTCTGTTGATGCCTCTTTGTACAAAGCTTTGAAAAAGAATATTGACGAGTTTTATAACAATACCAAATGGACAGAAGATGAATTCAACGACGACGAAAAAATTGATGCGCAAATCACGATATCGGTAGTAAAAGAGATCGGAGCGAATAATTTCACAGCTGACATTCTTATTCAGTCGAGAAGACCTGTATATAAGTCAACTTATCATACCACAATGATTAACTATTTGGATAAGGGGATTAATATTACTTACACACCAGGTCAACCCATACAAAAAAGCGATGTATCGTATTATGACAATTTGAGTTCTATCCTTACGTATTATGGCTATATAATACTTGGTTTGGATTATGACTCTTTTTCTCCTTTGGGCGGCGAAGAATATTTTCAAAAGGCCTTTGAGATCTTAAGCACTTTACCAAGTAGTGTGGCCAATTCTTCTGGATGGAGACAGTCCGCTGGAGTAGTCGGTCGAAATCGTTATTGGTTGATTGAAAATTTGTTGCACAATAAAGTTCGTCCTTTTCGTCAATTTTGGTATGAATATCATAGATTAGGATTAGATGGGTTACATGAGGATGCTGATCGACAAAGAGCCATTATCGCATCTGGTATCTCGGGATTACAAAGTGTTATAAATTCTTATCCAAGTACTATGACACTTCAGATGTTCTCAGATGCTAAAAGAGAAGAAATTGTTGATGTATTTAAGATTGCAGATCGAGGCCAGAAAAAGAAGGTCTATGATATCATGGTGCAATGTGATCCTGCGCAAGCAGATAAGTATAAAAGTCTAAGTCGCTAAATATTTAATATTATGAAACGTATTGCTGTTTTTGTTTCTGGAACCGGATCTAATGCAAGAAAAATATTGGAGTACTTCATTGACCACGAAGCAATCGAAGTCGCAATGATCATCAGCAATCGAAAAAATGCTAAAGCACTTCAACTAGCTGAAGAATACGATATAAGCACTTTTGTATTGACCAAAAGTTATCTATATGACTCTGAGGATATTCTAAGAATTCTAGAAGTCGAACATATTGACTTAATTGTCTTAGCTGGATTCCTTTGGCAAATCCCTGATTACCTTGTCCAAGCTTACACAGACAGAATGATCAATATTCATCCTTCTCTACTTCCTAAATATGGTGGAAAAGGTATGTATGGCTTGAACATTCATAAGGCAGTACACGAAGCTGGAGAAGATACTTCTGGACTTACCATTCACATAGTCAATGAAGAGTATGACAAAGGGAAGATTCTTCATCAAGAAGAAGTCTCTATCAAAGAATGTTGTTCTCCAGAAGAAATTGCATCCAAAATTCTAAAAAAAGAACATCAGGTCTTTCCTAAGGTCATTGAAAAGCACCTCCAACAAAGCCTTAATTAGAGTTTATTCATCCTAGAATAATGAATAGATTAGTTTCTTGTGAATGGTTAAATGATCATCTAGGTGACGAAGATTTGGTGTTGCTAGATGCGAGTCTTAAGAAGACTATTTCGGGCAAAGAATCAAATATTGAGGGCACTATAGCAGGTGCAAGATACTTTGATTTGAAGGGCAAATTCAGTGATTTGAACAGTGCATTTCCCAATACTCTTCCCTCACCAGAACAATTTGAACTCGAATGTAGAAATCTAGGTATAAATGCGAATTCGAAGATCGTTGTTTTTGATGATTTGGGCATTTATTCTAGTCCTCGAGTTTGGTGGATGTTCAAGACCATGGGCCACAATCAAGTATTTGTATTAAATGGAGGCTTACCCACTTGGATCAACATGAAGTTACCTATTGATGATTCCTATTCCAATGAATACCAATTTGGCAACTTCAAGGCCAGATTGAATCCTCAAAATATTGTACTTTATCAAGATCTTATTGATCCTGAATTTCCTGAAGAATATTTGCTTATTGATGCCCGTTCTAAAGGTCGTTTTGATGGTATAGAGCAAGAACCCAGACCTCATTTACAAAGTGGTCATATCCCACATTCGATTAATATCCCATATACATCTGTATTAGAAGAAGGAAAGTATAAATCGTTGGATGAATTAAAAGACCTTTTCATAAATTCATCCTTATCTCATAAAAAAGCAGTGTTCAGCTGTGGGTCCGGACTTACAGCCTGTATAGTAATGCTCGCTTTTAATCTTGCCATCAACGATAGCCTTTATCTGTATGATGGATCGTGGACGGAATGGGCTGAAAGACAAAATCTAAAGACATCTTAACATACCTAGGATTCTGCCTATTAATCAGAAAAACATTGTCTCGTTACCTCTTAATACTGTAAATATCGACTTCTTGTAGTTGCCCATCATCTGAAATACAGTCATTGATCGATCTTTCAAAAGAAAAATTTAGTTCTTTCAGTGTGTTTATGCATTGTGTATTATCCCTATCCACAAAACTGTTGATTCGAACCAATCCAAGGTCGACTAAGCCATGATTTACCACCAACTTAACTGCTTCGGACATTATTCCCCTACCCCAATTTTCTTGATCCAACCAAAAGCCCAATTCTGCTTGTTTGAAGTCTTCTTTAAGATTATTAAGTCCAACGTACCCAAGTATACGTTCGTCATTAATTCTTTGTATTTCCCACCACCTGTTCTTCTTATTATCATTGATACCTTTAGTGATGTCCAAAGAATTGTATGAAGGAATATTTTGACTCTTTGAATAGTTGGAGTTCAAAAGAGAGAAGTCACTACGGTCCTTAAAATCGCTACTAATAGATTCAGAATCAATACGTTTAAGGAAGATGCGTTTTGTTTTCATAACATCTAACTATTTCAATATTTGGAGTACAACAATACATAACACACAGAGTGTATTATAATTGGCTTTTGATTCTTAAACCAAACTTAAGTAAATAATAGCCGACATCCAAAACAATAAGAATTAAATTACCTTATCATGACACAAAGTGTTCTAATAAAGACGAATGAATCCCTATAAAGAGCAGAAATAGACCGAAAGTATGTTACGTATAAATATATTTCTTTTACCAGATACTCCATTGAGATGAAGCCCTCTATTGATGTGGTTAAAAGATTAGCGGAAGAACTCGATACTACTGTGGGCTACCTTCTTGGTGAAGCCAAGACTTCCAAACTGCTAAAAGATCCTGCTATGCTCAAACGATTTCAAGAGATTAACGAGCTGGACGATGCCGACAAGGCTTGTGTATTTACCTTCCTCGATGCCTTTCTGGCTAAGAACAAAATGCAGGCTTTTCTAAAGTAAAAAGCCCTGCCGAGCGGCAAGGCTTGAATCTTTGGGAGTATTCTATATAGCTCTAAATTTTTATTGCAATTACGTTATTAAAAACACTCTCTTTCTTTTTTGTTGCGTATAAGAATGAATCGAACCTCAATGATACCACTTCAGACCTATTGTAACTCTGACCTTTTTTATAAAAATCTTGATATGAAAATGGCATATCATTCTTTTTAAATTCCTTAGCAAATTCTTTAAAGGTGAAAGATGGTTTTAATTGCCGATTTATGGAATTGATTTTTTCAAGAACTTCATCAACTTGGTTATCATCAACTTTGTAAGTTAAAAAGACTTGACGCATTAGAACTTCTTTGCCTTCCTCTGTAATATAATTCCTATATCCTTCTGGATTCTCAGCTTTAATTTTTTGAACTAACTTTTCTTCCTTTTTACTCAACTCTTGAACTGAAGTATAATTCTTGACCAAAAACCTCGATTTGATTTTTCCTTCAAAACCACATAGAACCTTACATATATACATTACTCTCTCCAGCTCACCCTTTTTTCCTGACTTGGTAGCTAATGTAAATTCTTCTATATAAAGTTGTCGGTTAAATAGTACTTGACCGTATCCATCTTCAGTACTAACCCAACTTCCAATTTCAAATATTTTATCCATTAGTTATTTTCCTTGTGAAGTTTAATATGATCCTCTTTTTTCATAAAATCAATGTTTCGAGGATCTGTCATTTGTGAAGGATCATCCTTCACCATAGTTTTATGATGTCCGTCAATTCCCTTACCTTTTTCATATTTCTCCCCTAAACCATCTACACCTGCCGCTTGGTCTTTTCTGGCATCTCTAACTCCAGCATTACGCATATTTTTCTTGAACTTCTTTTTCTCTGATGCAGGCAAAGCATCATATATCTTTTCGATATACTTGTTCTCTAAGTCTTGAAGCTTGTCATATGCCTTAGCTACTTTCTTTCCAAATTTTGTTGCACCATACACATCACCTGCAACAGGAACCAATTCTATTGCAGTTTCCCACCAAGAGTTATCTAATGTTTCAAGTACACCATCTAAGTCTTTTGCAAACTGTTTAGCCATATTCTTTGACATGTAATTTTGCATCCGCCCCCTGATTTGTTTTTTAGCATATGCTCGAATTCCTGCTTTTACCCCTTGCTTTGCAACCATCTTAGCTAAAACAGAAATTGGGCTTCTTCCATCAGGGTCTGTGTATATTAAAGGATTATTTAAGGTATAGTTATATGGAGACCACCCTGGGAACTTGTGTGCTAAAGGATCAACACTCATCCATAAACTCAAGCTAGGATCATAATACCTTGCACCATAATTATACAATCCAGTCTCACTATCCAACTCTTTACCATTAAACTGGTAAGGAGTTGAAAATTGAAAGCTACCTGAAGAAAACTCAACTTTTTGAGATGCTAGACTCTCTCCCCATGGCAAATATAAGAAGAATTGGTAAGCTTCACCGTCAGAATCCGTCAAAAACGATGCTGATCCTAAATGATCTTTGTGGAAGTAGTGGAGTACGTCATCTGGACAAGTAACGAGTCCCAAATTGATGTCCAAAATTGCAGTTCCCGATTCACATAAGTATTGTTTTCCTTCTTCCGTTTCGGGATCTGTTGGTGGATTAAAAATCGCAGCTGATGAATGACCATACATATATCAGCGCCAAGGTTTACTTTAAAATCATTTAAATGATTTTCTTGTTTCAATGCAAGAACTGGTCTACGGTATTAGTAGGGCTAAATATATCTGTCTTATCTGAAACTCTTTCGCTTCCTTAAGTTAATAAACTTCAATAATTGTCATCGCATCATATACATCTCCAGACCGTGTAAATACTATTGCTTTACCAACTTCAAAATTCCAATTCAATTTCACAAACAATCTAAGATATTAGAATATTCACCTTGGATCTGGTTTACTCTTTTGCTATAATTAAAAAAGGAAGCCCAATTACGAACTTCCTTTTTATTTGTTGAAGTGATTTGAAAACTGTGTTCAATAGCGGAATTAACTGCTTGAAAGTCAGATCAATCCGAAAATTCTTTTGCATAGCCAAAGCTATGGAAATTAATTTTTGGGCAGAGATTGGACTTCAATGAGTTGATTCTAGCATTAGGATTTAGTTTTTAAATCACTTCGTTATTCAAAATTTATGAATCCATTATTTACCATGGCAATGTTTATACTTTTTGCCACTTCCACATGGACACATATCATTTCTATTTATCTTAGGATCCTTTCTTTTGAATGTCTCAACTGGTTGGCGTTCAGCTCTTCCAGCATTCTGTGCTGCAGCTCTTTGTGCCTCTTGTGCCTTATTCGTTGATGTCTTAGACAAGTCTGTCTTTTGTTGACGAGCTTCTTGAATATTGTCGTTCTGTCCAATTCGAATCTTTCCTCTCATTAAGTACGACACAACGTCTTTGTTAATGGTGTAAATAAGGTTTTCAAACAGATTATAGGCCTCCATCTTATAAATAACCAGTGGATCTTTCTGTTCAAAAGATGCTGATTGTACAGAGTCTTTCAATTCATCCATTGCACGTAGATGTTCTTTCCATTTATCATCTATAAGAGCAAGAGTCACCGCTTGTTCTATATCTTTAACAATTGACTTTCCTTCTGACTCCACTCCTTTATCCAAGCTTGCAGATATAGGAAGTGGATGCATACTACCATCTTCAAATGGTATTAAAATACGCTTGTATTTGTGCCCTTGATTTTCAAAAACATCTTTTACTACAGGGAGCAATACTTCAATCAATTGCTCCTTCTTATGGTTGTACTGTTCGAAAACTTGTTTTTGGAATGCAGGCAACAATTGTTCAAAAGAGCCAGACTTAAATTGATCTTCAGTAATCTGAGGGTCCATACTTAATTTACTCAAACATTCGTTTCTGAACCACTGGAAGTCGTCTGATTGTTTAGCATCACCAAGAATCGCTTCAGTTAGCCCATCAAACATATTGTATACATCAAGAGCCATTCTTTCTCCGTCCAAAGCATTGTTTCTTTTACGGTAGATGGCATCTCGCTGGATATTCATTACATCATCGTACTCCAAAAGCCTTTTACGAATTCCGAAATTGTTCTCTTCAACCTTCTTTTGAGCACGTTCGATGGATTTGGTAATCATAGAATGCTGGATTACCTCACCGTCTTTATGCCCCATTCTATCCATCACTTTAGCAATTCGATCTGACTGAAATAATCGCATCAAATTATCCTCTAATGATACATAAAATTGACTTGAACCAGGGTCTCCCTGTCTCCCAGATCGTCCTCTCAACTGCCTATCTACCCTTCGTGAATCGTGGCGTTCAGTCGCAATTATAGCAAGACCTCCTGCATTTTTAACCTCATCGCTTAACTTGATATCGGTTCCCCTACCCGCCATATTTGTGGCAATAGTTACCCTACCTGGTTTACCTGCTTCAGCAACAATATCCGCCTCTCTCTGATGTTGTTTTGCGTTAAGAACGTTATGCTGAATACCTTTTAAATTCAACATTCTACTCAACATCTCAGATATATCAACAGCTGTTGTACCCACCAACACAGGCCTTCCTTGACTGGTAAGTTGATTAATATCATCTATTACCGCATTGAACTTTTCACGTGCAGTCTTATAAACCAAATCTTCTTTATCCGCGCGAATTACTGGTCTATTGGTAGGAATGACTACAACATCTAATTTGTAAATTTCCCATAGTTCGCTTGCCTCAGTTTCAGCTGTACCTGTCATACCACATAATTTGTGGTACATTCTAAAATAGTTCTGTAACGTAATGGTAGCATAAGTCTGGGTTATGCTTCCAATATCAACATTTTCCTTTGCCTCTAGAGCTTGGTGTAATCCATCTGAGTATCTTCGACCTTCCATCATACGACCAGTCTGTTCATCCACGATTTTCACAGCTCCATCCATTACTACATATTCCTGATCTTTTTCAAACAAGGTATATGCCTTGAGTAATTGAGAAACAGAATGAAGTCTCCTTGATTTTACCGCAAAATCATTGATTAGGTTTTCTCTTTCCTCAGATAACTTTACACCATCAGCTTTCTCTTTATCATCAATACGCTGCATCTCAATGGCTAAATCCGGCATTAGGAAGAAATCAGGATTATTTTCACTCTTAGATAAGAATTCGATACCCTTTTCTTTCAAATCAACAGATTTATTCTTTTCCTCAATCACAAAATAAAGAGGCTTGTCCACCAAAGGCATATTTTTATTCTGCTCCTGCATATAATAATTCTCTGCCTTCTGAAACATCACTTTAACCCCCTCTTCACTCATAAATTTGATCAATGGTCTGTACTTAGGTAAAGCTCTTTGAGCTCTTAACAAAGCCAATCCAGCCTCTCCTTCTTGGTATCCTATTATACCTTCTTTAAATAGCTTTTTCGCTTCTGCCAAATACTCAGTAGCTAATTTTTTCTGTGCATTAACCAGTTGTAAAATTCGAGGGTTCAGATCGTGATACTCCTGTTCATCTGCACCTTCAGGTACCGGACCAGAAATAATTAATGGTGTTCTTGCATCATCTATCAGCACAGAATCCACCTCATCTATCATCGAGAAATGATGATTTTTCTGAACTTTTTCTTCTGGTGATCTTACCATATTGTCTCTTAGGTAATCGAAGCCAAATTCATTGTTTGTACCATAGGTAATATCACATTCATAAGCAGCAACTCTTTCTTGAGAATGTGGTCTGTATTTATCAATACAATCTACTGTCAGCATTAAGAATTCGAAAATAGGTCCAACCCACTCGCTATCCCTACGCGCCAAATAATCATTTACTGTAATGACATGAACACCTTGCCCTGCCAATCCATTCAAATACGCAGGTAAGGTAGCCACAAGTGTCTTTCCTTCCCCCGTCATCATCTCTGCAATTTTCCCATCGTGCAATACCATTCCACCAATGAGTTGTACATCGTAATGTACCATATTCCACTTAACTTCTGCTCCAGCGGCAATCCAAGAATTCTGCCATAAGGCAAAATCTCCTTCGATTGTCACATGTTGTTTCTTTGCAGCAAGATTTTTATCATGTTCAGTAGCTTGAACTTTCACAACTTCATTATTGCTAAATCTTCTTGCGGTTTCTTTAACCACAGCAAAAGCTTCTGGAAGAATAGCCTTTAGTATCTCCTCTAAATGCTTATTTCTTTCCTTCTTCAGTTCATCTATTTGGTTATAAATGCCTTCGGTTTCCAACATATCTTCGTTGGATTCCGCTTCTTTTTGTAGTCTACTGATATCAGAATCAATTCCCTCAAGGTGCTCAGCTATCCTTTTTCTAAATTCAATTGTTTTATTTCTCAAATCGTCATTAGACAACGACTCATATTGAGCGAAAAATTTATTAGTTTTCTCCACTAGTGGCTGATACGTTTTGACATCTCTGTCGTATTTCGTGCCAAATATCTTCTTTACAAATTCAAACATTGCAACTTCTATTTCTTTAACATAAACACATTATCCTCTGAAAATCAACCTAATAAAACTCAAGTAAAATCATATCAGAATTGATCACCCAAAGATAATAAATAAGAGATCATATTTCGTTCCAATTGATATTCCATGACATTTTGTCGCAACAAAAAAAAGGAGCAACGCATTCGCATTACTCCTTTCATTTATTCATTAATCCAATTCTTATCGAATTAGATTGATACTTCCACTTCTTTCAACAGTAAAGCCATCCACACAAGTTGCCCTCAAGTAATATGCGTATGAATCCGGAGATAGCTCCTTCCCTTTATATGTACCATCCCATCCTTGAGTGATGTCAGTACTTCTAAAAACTTCTTCATTCCATCTGTTATAAATAATCAACAACATGTCTTCTACAAAATTAGATCGTACATATAAAATGCTGTTTATTTCATCACCATTAGGAGTAAAGGCATTGGGCAGAAAAACATCTTCTTCACATTTAGGTTGAATGACCGTAATCGTTACTGAAGCTTCTCCCATACAACCAAATTCATCGGTTACAGTAACAGTATAAGTAGTTGTTTCTGTTGGAGATACCTCTATCATACTAGTAGTATCTCCAGTACTCCAAATATAAGTATCACCAACCTGAGGATCCACAACAGATATCTTCACCGATTCACCCAAAAATATTTCAGCGTCAGGCTCAGCTTCCACCTCAATATTCAACTCAGTTGGATCGATGTAAATACTATCCACCATCATACAATTCAACAAATCATAGGTAATTTTAACATAGAGTGTCTTTTCATCTGACACCATTATCGTAGGACTACTCGTATTACCTCCTTGGACAATACAATCTTCTGGAGACCATTCAAAGCTATAAGCCTCTTCATTACCTATATTTAAAAACACCTGAACCTCTTCTCCATCACAAAATACACTGGGCACATCCAAATCATACTCAAAATCAAAAATATTAACATGAATCGTATCCATAAAGTCACAACCATTTTGGTCTGTCATTTTTAGTACATATGAAGTCGATTCCATTAGAGAGACCTTCAATGAATCTTCCATATGGATTAAGTTTCCATTTATATCACACCACGAAAATTCATTTCCTTTCACTTCCTCAGGGATAACAATTATAACTTCTTCATCCTTACAAGCATCAATACCATCCGTTTCAAAAAGAGGTCCATCATCTCTCAATTCAATGAGTTGAAATACTGTATCATAAGCACAAACAGCAGACACATTACTCAGTGTCACCAAGTACTCTCCCGGGCCAGGATAAGTATAACACACTTGCTGAATTAAGAATTCATCATCGGTTGTCGTTGGATCTCCTAAATCCCAAACTGGGAAACCATTATAATCACCAATAATGTCAAAACAGACTTCATATGTATCACAATCGACAACTTCATAATCAATTTCCACCTCAGGATTTTCTTCAATTTTAAAAGTAATCGTATCCTTTAATTCACACCCATATTGATTGGTAACCATATATGTCAAATCAAAAGAATCCATGTCTGAATCCAATACTACAACAACTGGTGTCAGTGTATTTTCTCCAGAAATAATATGAGGATCCGAATCCCACATTATTTCTAGCTGGTGCTCTGAAATATTATTTAATATTTCGTATCTAACTGTATCACTAGGACAAATTGCAAAAGGATCAAATGTTTCTAAGTCGATGGATTGATTATATACAGTAATTGAAGTTGGTAAACCTGTACATTCTGCTCCAACAAATCGCACATAGTAAGTCATACTATCTCCAGGGAAAGTCGTAACCAATTCTTCTCCAACATGCAATACCGGTATAAAATCTGATGATATACTCCATTCATACATTCCCACTCCTATACCACCACTTGCAGTAAGATGTACATCACCTTCACAAGTAAAATCATCCCCAGTTATCTCTAATTCTAAAGATTCCAAAATGTCTACAAAAATACTATCCTCTACTGAACATAGACCGTCAGTAACAGTAACATAATACCATTGATCAGCAATAATAATTACTATTGGATTTGATGGATTGCTCAAATCTAAACCATTGGTAGGCGACCATGTATACGTAAGTGAAGGGTTCGGGTCATTCACTAAATCAGATGCCTCATTGGGGCACAATACTAGTGTATCTGTCTTAAATTCTATTTGAGCAAAATCACCTGGATAAAAAGAAGACATCAAGTCATCAGAACATCCATTATTAAAGACTGTAGAAAGATTTACATGGACAATACTATCTTTAGGGACAACGACCTCAAACTCTACTCCAGTATAATTCTTAATATCATTCGTTGTACCTATCATCCATCTTAAAGAATCGTATTGATATGAATAAATACCAGAACTATCAAAACGTATGATAAGTCTTACTGAATCATCTGTAGGACAATCAAAGACATTCCATGTGTATGCCACTGTAGGCACATAATCATATAAATTAAACTCCTTTGTAATTTGTATTGTACAACCATTATCTAAAATACCAACAAGAGTTGCCGTTACCATAGAATCCATACGCATAAATGTATGACTGATTGAGTCACCTGTGTACATCATTCCATTTATTGTCCATTGGAACTCTACAACCTTGCTATACTGCACAGAGTCATTGGATGTTTCTATAAACTTAATTACTGGTTTATTGTCACTGAAACAACCTTCCAATTCGAAATCAAAATCAATCGAAGGTAAAAAGTCAGATATAACAAAATCTTTAGTAATTGTACTATCACACCCATTATCTGCAACAATATAAAGCGTAACTTCAAAATCGTCCCTATCTAATGTAACTACAACGTCATCACCAGATAAATTCTGTTCATTTCCACTTTGAGCAACTGTCCATTGAATGGTTTCAATAGTATAATCGGGATTAAGGTCTTGGCTTAAATCATTCAGAATTACATTCATGTTAAGGCTATCATCACAATCCCCTATGCTCACCTCAAAATCTGGAATCAGTGCAAAGTCATCGTAGAGAATATCTTTCACCAACTGCCCCAAACATCCATTAGAAGCTCCTACATCTAATGTCACTTTGAAATCGCCAGGAGATAAATCAACAGACAATGGATTTCCGGAAAGCATTTGCACCATTCCATTTTGTTCAATCGTCCAATTCCACTGATCGACTACTACACCGGCAACGTCAATAGTAGAAACATCATTAAAGGTATAATTTACAATATCTTCATCTTCACATGTATTTAGGGTTGTCACAAAGTCTACCATAAATTCAGCATCAAAAACACTTATCGTCTTTACTATAGAATCGTCACACTGATCCGTTCCCCGAATAACCTTTAGAAAAACATCGTACTGACCGGATGTTGGAAACGTAAAAGTTGGGTTTTCTTCATCCGAGGTAAAAGCAGGAGAAATATTAGGATAATCAAAATGCCATTCGTATTTCGTAGCTGATGATGATGTATTGGTAAATGGAATAGTTAGCCCATCACAATTTGTCGTTGGAGCATCAAAATCTGCCATAGGAGGATCACTACAAACTCTTACATTGTATTGAAAATCTCTATTTACCTTTCCTATTAATACGCCATTACGATATTCTTCAACACAAACACCTACTAAGAATTGTCCAACCGTATTTGGAGTTCCAGTAATTACTCCTGTACGTGAATCAATTTCCAGTGGTACACCTCCCAACAAATTATTCAAATCGTACGGATCTTGCCACTCAATATCTAAATATGGTGGTGGGCCAGGTGGCTGAGGCATAGGATTTAATAATGTTCCACCATGTTGAGGTACACATAAACTATAAACCAAAGAATCTCCATCAGTATCCATCGCAGAATGGTCAAAGTTTATGGGTTCATTCGCACAAATATATACAGGAGGCCATTGATTAAAACTAGGTGAGTCATTATCTTCATCAAACGCAGATTCAGGAATAACTACCCAATATGTTGCTCCTGTTTCCAATGGTGTATCAACATTATTAAGTGAGCCATTTCTACAACACCTTTGGTAAGCAAGAACGTACCCTCCAGATCTCCTAGGCAAGTACAATTCTTTTACATATTTAAACTCTTCAACGCAAACTTGAGTCCCCTCAAAACCACAATCACTTTCTATCACATTATTTAATGTATCACTATCATTATATGGAATTAGTAATTGACCATTTTCACCTAATCCAAACTGTAATGCTCCCAAGGATGAAAATATTCCGATAGATGCGGGGTCATCAAATTGTGCATTCGGTGCTCCAAGGTTACAGTCTCTTCGAAGTTCTAATGTTATTTCAAATAGATTGGGGCCTATTTTTCTATAGGTCATATCTCCTCCAACAATATGCGTAGCATTAGAAATGGTCGAAATACCAATCATTGCTAAGATCAAAAACAGGTAGCGCCATGTAAAATTCAATTTATCCATCATGAGCATTATTCTATTTATATCAGAGTTACTTTTAAATACTGTTGTTCCCATAGCCAAATTATTTACCAATTACACTTACGACCTCAATCCTTCTCTGCTTGGAAGCCCTCAAAGAATAAATCGACTCTTTCTCATCGAATAAGTTATCGCTGACATCAGAAGGCGACAGTTCTTCTCCAAATGAAATCTCTGTAATCACCAATTGCTTGCTCTTCAAGAAAGGCATTAAAGCACCATTAGCATAAGATTCCATATCATTTCGAGCACTATTAATTCTTCGTTGAGCTAATACAAGGTTGTACTTTACGTCAAACCTAGGAGAAGCATAACCTCTGATGGTCAAATCGATTCGCTTACCTAACTTTAATTCATTGATAAGCCCATCCATAAAAACTCTAAACTGATCATATCCTCCTCTTACATCTCCTTCGAAAAATTCCTCCATTCTATCGATTGAAGCCTGTTTGGCATCTCCTTTAGCTCCTTCACCATATCTATTCATGAAGGTTTCCTTTCTAGCCATATATCCTTCTAACAAATCTCCGTACACTGCATTAGTCGCTGTGGATTTACTATCAGGGTCAGGTTCATCATTATCAAAATATAGGACGATAGGTAAATAAGCACCAAGATCAAATGGATTTAGGTATAGATTACGCTTTATTAATCCTGTTAAATTTCTAGTATCAACTATCTCTGAAACCGCGATGTACCCATTCTTCTCAGCATACAATTTGTATGATTTATCTTTATCCAACTTAAATCTGAAAAAATTATCATCTACATTGATCTTAATAATCTGATCAGCTGTAGGATCACTTAAATCTTCCAAAATGACCTTTGCTCCGATCAATGCTTCTTTGGTTTCAGCATCAAATGTTAAAGCATCTAAAATAACACCATCAGGCTCCAAGAATAATTTCTCTTCAATAGGATCTTCCGTTTCTAAGTCATACGTAGATACTTCAATCGTATCAGTTAGATACCCAGGGTATTCTCCAACGACCAAGAATTCTCGATTCTTTTTCACTTTAAAAGGATGAATATGTGAGGTATCAATTTTAATCGTTTCTATTAATTCTCCAGTTTCCTTGTCATAAAGACTCACTCTAGCGCCAATCAGCTCTTCATTAGTAAACTTATCATATGTAAGCGCCAACAAATCTATTTCTTGCTGTTCTATTGTAGCGGTATACACATCGAAACAACATGCTTTTAAAACATTGTCAATATAGGAAGCTCCTTCCCTATTGGTGGAAAAAATAGCTTCATCTTCCGATTCATTTAGCACATAAAACAATTCATGATAACTCGAATTTGTAGGAGCTGGCAACATCGCTGGAGTCCCAAATTGGCCTCCATTATATCTACTTTGATAAATATCGTATCCTCCCAATCCAAGGTATCCATCTGAACTAAAGTAAAACATCCCACTTGGCTTATGGTAGAAAGGTGATGCCTCATTTCCTTCAGTATTAATACTTGAAATATTTATGGGCTTCGAGTAACCTATTTTTTTATCATAAACTGAATACCAAATATCCAACCCTCCATTTCCTCCAGGGCGATCAGAAGCGAAATATAGTATTTCATTTCCAGTCTTTTCATCCTTTGTTATGAAAGGGTGAGTTGTGGTATATGAAGTATCATTAATAGACTTAGGAAGTATTCTTTCATCAGATATTTTACCCCCTTTTTGGATGGTAGCAGAATATATATCACACCTTAAATCACTTTCACCTCTGTAGTCACAAACGGTATAGTATATTTTATTTCCAGCCTCATTAATACAAGAACTTCCTACTGGTTGGTCTAAAGCATTAAAAGGTGACTCCAGGACCATTGAGCTTTCTTCACCATTTTTTAGCATTACTCTTGAAAGCTGTCTTGGAGGCTTTTCTTCCGGGTTTTCTTGAACAAAACGCATAGAGGTAAAAAAGGTAGAATCACCAAGCTTATACGCGCCAAAATCAGAATAATTACTATTAACATCCGAATTTACTCGTTCTACAGTTATTCCTTCATCTACTTCTTTTACTCTTGAACTTGCCCATGCCGCTTTCTCCTTATATTCTTTGGCCTTCATTGATAGAGAATCATTCGAACCATATTCAGTAATAAAGCGATCATAATATTCCGTAGCCTTATCGTACTTCCCCATACGTTGAAACATTTCAGCAGTATTTATTAGGACAGTTGAATCCACTTCCAGTTCCAACGAATCAAGTAAATAAGTATATTTTTCGACTGCTATGTCGTAAGCATTAAATTCACGAGCTGCATGTGCCGATCTCAACAATGCCTCTTTATCATTGGCATCGAACTCCAAAACTTCATTGTAATAAGTCAAAGCAGCATAATAATTCTTCTTATTATATGCCTCTTCTGCAGCCTTCCTGAATGCTCTTTTCGTTTGTCCATTAGCAATTCCTGCTATACAAAGTACCGTTATTAATACTAATATTCTCTTCATTTTAAAGTGCAAAATTTGGATTAATAAATTGGACAAACTTTCCTATCCTTCAATGGTTTCACCGTAGTGATGATATATCTGGCATGAATCTCAAAACCTCCTCTATTTGAGTTTAAAACTTCGTTTAACTCCGTATTATCAAAGTCATAGGATACCCCTAAATAAATATTTGTGTACTGAACAGCTAATGTTGGAATAAATGATTTGGATGTACGATAACCAAGGCCTGCGTGCAATTCTGTTTCTGCTCCTCTTTTCTTGCTTATATAGAATTTTGCTAATCCTCCAAAAACGGTCTCCTGGTATTTATCCTGTAGTTGATGCAAAAAGTGAAG
The DNA here is from genome assembly GCA_965230345.1 of Saprospiraceae bacterium. Taxonomy (GTDB): domain Bacteria; phylum Bacteroidota; class Bacteroidia; order Chitinophagales; family Saprospiraceae; genus JADKBO01. The sequence goes on along the minus strand of CBDDKR010000002.1, from coordinate 2,849,784 downwards.
TTGTAAGTCCAAAGCATCAATTATTTTTACAGACCCTAATGCATTAAAGGTTAAGTGCATCGGCAATCTTTTTCCGTCATTATCGTAAAAATTTGCAGTAGGTTCATATAAGTGATATGCTCCCACTCCCATATCGATTTTGGTTCTGGCATCCTTTTGCAATCTATAATTAACGCCAAGTCCAGTTTCCAAAAAATAGAGTCTTTTTACATCAAAATTCTCTTCTGATGGGGCATTAGGATCGAATGATACTCCATCCCATTGCTTGTCCCAGGTCAAATCTTTTAGATTAAATCCGCGACTTGCAAATCCCAAAAGAACACCTCCAGTAACCACGTTGTTTTTATTCAGTATTCTTGACCATGATGCCAACAAATTCAAACTACTTAGGTTTAGCCGAGAAGTTCCTTGACGGTCGTAATTAAAATTTCCACCGACACCAATTATGTTTTTCTCATTTTCAAGGTATATTTTTCTGTCGTAAGCAGCTGAAAAAGTAGTCCACGGAACAGGGACAAATCTACCTTGATCTCTAAAACTAGCTAAATACCTATGATCACCGTTAAACACACCTGTCAAAGCAGGATTAACATTGAGCGGAGAATTATAAAATTGTGAATAGTGCAAGTCCTGAGTATTACCTTTGAAATAGATCAAAGTGCAAATAACCAGAAGCGCAACATTTTTTACCAAATACTTCACGCGGTTACATTTTATATTCAAAACAAATCATTTTACTCTTATTATAATACATCAACAGATTAAAGCGTTGCTCAAATCACATTAAAAACTAGATTATAAAAAACAACCCTCACTCCTCTTTGGACTATGTAATTTTAGCCTTGTCACCTTAAATTACGTCAATTTATTCATACTTGCACAACAATCGTGCGACAATCCCAGATTATTGTTTGTCAAAAGCAACTTGACTTAAAGTTTTACCTAGATTATCATTTTCTAATATCATTTCTACAGCCAAACTACTTTGAAATACTTGTTCTAAGTTTTTCAATTCTCCATATGGGATGCTATTGTTTTGCAACAACGATTTGAGCTCTTCATACCCGAACTCCCTACTTGTTTCGGTAAGAGTTTTCATCATATCTTTTCGACTCAATACTCTTTTATCATTTGCACTATATTCTAACTTAAATTCAGAAGACATTCCCAAGAGAGTTGCCATCTTCTCAAATTGCCTATCACTCCCAATGGCCAGTATAAGAGCATTCCCTCCTTTCGATATGATCACATCTCCATAAGGTGCAATCGATGGATGCAAGGTTCCCATTGGGCTTGGAATTGCTCCAGAATTAATATATGATCCTCCTTGGTTAACCAAGGCTGAAATTCCAGATTTGAATAGAGATACAAAATACAACAGTCCTTCACCAGTTTGTTCTTGTTTTAACAAACCTAGCAAAACCGCTTCTTTCATTTGATGACTGGCGAGGACATCAATCATTGCTACCGGCATTTTAGCATGTTCACCTGATTCAGTTCCACACATACTAATGTATCCCGTTTCAGCCTGCATTACCATATCAAACCCTGGTCTTTCGTCATTGTAATCATATGCATTTAAATGCACAATCACCGCTTTGGGATTCATCGCTTTTAACGAAAATGGATCCAACTGAAACTTCTCTCCTACTCTTTTTTGAAAATTTGATATAATCACGTCAGATTCACATACCAATTCTTTGGCTTTATCCAAATCTGATGATACACTAAAGTCCAGAGATATGGACTCCTTATTATAGTTTGCACTATGATAATAGTCGCTAAACTCGTTTCCTTTGAATTCTGTCTTGGTTTTCCAATGCCGTGTAACATCACCACCAGTTCGTCTGTTTTCGATTTTCACAACACTAGCACCAAGTTCTGACAAAAAACTACCTACCAATGGACCAGCCAATACAGTGGCTAATTCTAAGACTTTAACTCCTTCTAAACTTTTAGCTAACACATTAAACATTCTTGTAATGTAAAAATATGAAAAAGAAGCTATCCGTCATTTATAAAATTCAAAAAGAAATAAAATTTGACATTTCTACATAGTGCCTCTCCTTCAGATCATTTAACATTGGAGCTCTGTTATGTGTAATTAAAATACAATGAAATAAAAACTTTTGTAAAATCATCATACGCACGATCATCGTGATTCAAGAAAAACAACTTTGAGGTCATATTTTGTAGTAATTTCAGCTCGAAATAGTTTTTCTAAAGTATAATTCAGGTTTATACCCTACTATATTTCAAGCACAATTGAATTCAAGAAAACGTTGACCGTAGCTATACTAAAAAATTGATTTTTCATTTTTACGCCTTCAATCGCATCACATTTAGGAAAAGAGCCATACCTTGATTATTAAACATATTTGATTCAAATGAAAATATTTAATACGACTCAAATTAAGAATTGGGATAATGCCACCATTGCATCGACTAAGATTGATGGCATTTCCCTGATGGAAAAAGCAGCTGAAGCTTGCACGAGTTGGCTCATTAAACACTATGAATTAAACGACAGATCTATTCATGTTTTTTGTGGTCCAGGGAACAATGGCGGAGATGGATTAGCCATTGCAAGACAACTTCGCGACCTCGGTTTCACTGCGACCATATATTTGACCCACCCTAAATCGAATCACACAAACGAATATAAGATCAACCTAAAAAGAGCTATAAATAAAAAGAACATTGAGATCATTGACATCCAATCTCATCCACAACCTGTAATAGAACCGAATGACATTATTATTGATGCTATCTTTGGTAACGGACTAAGCAGACCATTAGAAGGTGAGATAATCGAACTTATTCACTTCATCAATCAACAAACCGTTCCAACGATATCCATAGATATAGCGAGTGGTGTACCTGTAGATCTAGATTTTTCACCTGAAGTAGCGATTGAATCTACAGCAACACTAACCTTTCAAACTATAAAACAGGCATTCTTACATCCTGAAACGGGTAGGTATATGGAGAGATTTTTCATCTTAGATATAGGTCTTTGTCAGACATACTATTGTCAAACCTTATCGAATTACTACTATTCGGACCATAACTTAATCTCCAACTTATTGCTCAGGCGTAAAAAGTTCAGTCACAAGGGATCATATGGTAAAGCATTGCTATCCGTAGGACAGAATGGAATGGTTGGAGCAGCAGTACTTTCCATTTCTTCATGTTTAAAATCAGGATGTGGACTTACTGTCGCTCATATTCCAGAATGTGCCAGAAACATTATTCATTTGAAATGCCCAGAAGCCATATTAACATCAAATAGTGGACTTGACATAATCGAAGCAGTCTCAAACATCAATGATGTATCAGCCCATGGGATTGGATGTGGAATTGGCACCAATGAAAAAACAGCACTTTGGTTACAAAGAGTCCTTCAAGATAAGAAATCTCCTTTAGTACTTGATGCCGATGCCCTAAATATTATTGCAAAGAATCAATGGCATGAACTATTAAATAATGTAGACGTCATAACTCCACATCCAAAAGAATTCGATCGTCTCTTTGGCAAGCACCAAAACAGTGCATCAAGATTACAAACACAGATTGAACAAAGCATTAAGCATAATTTAATTATAGTATTAAAAGGCAGCCATAGTAGCATTTCTTCACCTATTGGCGAGATATATTATAACATTTCTGGCACAAATGGACTCGCTAAAGGTGGTAGCGGCGATGTACTTACTGGATTAATCACTGGATTAATATCAAGTGGGCACTCTCCAATAAACGCCTCATTGTTAGGAACATACATACACTCCTTAGCAGGAATTGAAGCTAGCACAAAGTATACAAACGAGGGAATGACGGCTATGGATATTATCTCCAGTATTCCTTCAGCTTTTAAAAAACTTTATTTATAAATTTTAACAATTTTATAAGATTTCAACTAAAAGCTCATTGTCAACAAGTTACACGACATCACATATAAAATATTATAATATAACAACTTAATCAGACAACTTCCAGATTAATTTTTGCGTTATAATGCCGAACCCACTAAGTACTATAATTTCAGATTCGTCTGAAAACGATGAAAATATTAACATTAAAATGTCAAAATTATGAGCCAAAAAATTGAAATCCTCGATGTTAAACCTTTGGGCTATATGGTTAAGAACATTACACGAAACATTAAACAATTTATCCCAAAAGACCTCATGCTAAAAAGGGTAAAATGGGGACTTTATGAGGTCATCAACAGTAAAATGTTGTCTTTGAGTTAGAAAATATAGATTTGTTAAATAATGAAAAGGCTCGCCGAAAGGTGAGCCTTTTTTATTGTTTTAAATAAAAATTTCAATTGAATCAACATGAAAAGTGTTTTTAATATACATATTAATACTTTTTAAAATATGAAAAATTATCAGATAAAACTTAGATTTGCATCCTTAATACAGACAGAACTGGAAAACATATGGGTAAGAATTTATTGATTGTTGAGTCGCCTGCTAAAGCCAAAACTATAGAAAAATACCTTGGTAAAGACTTCAAGGTTAAATCATCATTTGGACATATCCGAGACTTAGATAAAGGATCTAAAGGAGTAAATATTGAAAATGAATTTGAACCCAAATATGTAGTTTCTCCTGAAAAAAGGAAGGTTGTTAAAGAATTAAAAGACAATGCCTCTAAAGCAAGTGAGATTTGGCTTGCAACGGATGAAGACCGAGAAGGAGAAGCTATATCTTGGCATTTGTGTGAAGTTCTTGGGCTTGATCCAATGACAACAAAGAGAATAGTTTTCAGTGAAATCACTAAAAATGCCATTCAAAAAGCAGTAGATAATCCTAGGACTGTCGACCTCAATTTGGTTAATGCCCAACAGGCAAGACGAATTTTGGATCGACTTGTTGGATTTGAGCTCTCAGAAGTCTTATGGAGAAAGGTAAAGGGTAAGTTAAGCGCAGGTCGTGTTCAATCTGTCACAGTAAAACTTATTGTAGAGAGAGAAAGAGAAATTCAAGAATTTGAGAGTAAATCGTATTATAAGGTTACCGCTTTATTTAATGTATTAAATAAGAATAATCAAACAGTAGAGCTTAAGGCTGAATTGGTAAATCGTCTGCCTTCAATCAAGGATGCTGAAAATTTTATTCAAAAATGCATCGGGGCTAATTATTCTATAACCAATATTCAAAAGAAACCTCTTCAGAGAAAACCTGCTGCACCATTTACTACTTCCACCTTGCAACAGGAAGCAAGTAGAAAACTAGGATTTAGTGTTAATAGAACCATGTCCAACGCCCAAAGACTTTATGAACAAGGACACATAACCTATATGAGGACCGATTCTACGAGTCTTTCGGAAGTAGCCTTAAAAAGCATTAGTCAAGAGATAAATAAAAACTTTGGTGAGGATTATTTGAACATTAGAAGATACAAATCAAAATCTGCAAATGCTCAAGAAGCTCACGAAGCTATTAGACCTACGGTTATAGATCGTAAGGCTGTAACCGATGATAGAGATCAGCAACGTCTATATGAGTTGATATGGAAACGAACTATTGCTTCTCAAATGGCCAATGCTAGACTGGAGAAAACCATTGTTGACATTAACATTTCTACCATATCAGAAGCAAGATTAAAAGCTGAAGGAGAAGTACTCATCTTCGACGGTTTTTTATCTGTTTATATGGAGTCTACAGATGATGATGACAACGAAGAAAACACAAAAGGTATTCTTCCTCCACTTCATGTAGGACAAAATCTTGAGCTTAAAAACATTTCGGCAACAGAACGTTTCACGCGGCCTCCGTCTAGATATACTGAAGCTTCTTTGGTTAAAAAACTTGAAGAATTAGGCATTGGAAGACCATCTACATATGCGCCTACCATTACAAAAATAATGGAAAAAGAAAGAGGCTATGTAACCAAGGAAAGTAGAGAAGGTAAAGATAGGAACTACACCATTATCTCTTTATCAAATGATCAGATAGAAAAATCAGTTAAAACCGAAGTAACCGGTGCTACTTCAAATCGACTTTATGCCTCTGATATTGGTATGGTCGTTACCGATTTTTTAGATCAACATTTTGAAGACGTAATGAACTACAGTTTTACAGCTGAAGTCGAAGAAAAATTAGATAAGATATCTCATGGTGCTGGTCAGTGGAAAAACATGTTAAAAGAATTCTACGAACCATTTCATGAACTCATCGGTACTACCTTAGAAAATGCAGAGAGAGCAAAAGGAAAAAGAGAGTTAGGAAAGGATCCTGAGAGTGGTCATACTGTATTGGTGCAAATAACTAGATATGGTCCAGTTGTTCAAATAGGAACTGTGGAAGAAGTAAAGGAAGATGAAAAACCGAGGTTCGCTAATTTGAAGCCTGGTCAATCGATGGAAACGATTTCATACGATGAAGCAATGGAACTCTTCAAGCTTCCAAAATCTTTCGGCATATACAAAGGAGAAGAACTCATTGTAAACAATGGTAGATATGGCCCATATGTAAAATTAGGTGATACCTATGCAAATATTGGCAGAACTAGAGATCCTTTAGAATTAAGTGAAGAAGAAGCCAAACAAATCATTGATGAAAAACTAAAAGAAAATGCACCTTTTGGTTCTTATGAAAGCCTTCCGATAACGAAAGGAAAAGGCCGATTTGGTCCTTTTGTGAAATGGAACAACCTTTTTGTTAATGTACCCAAAAGAATAGACTTCGAAAATATTTCTGAAGAGGAAGCTATAGAACTCATTAAAATAAAGGTTGAAAAAGAAGCTAATCGATACATTAGACAATGGCCTGAAGAAAAGCTTTCTGTGGAAAATGGTCGATGGGGTCCATATATAAAATACAAAAAGAAAAATTATAAAATTCCTAAGGTTAATGATAAGAAGCTAGAAAGTGATGAACTAAAAGATGTTTCTATCGAGCAGGTAAAAGCTTGGATTGAAGAACAAGCACCAGGAACCATTAAGGAAAAGAAGAAAAAAGCTGCACCTAAGAAGAGCAAAAAGTAATTTATCAAATCAACATTCATTAGTCATTGAACTGATTATATTGAATTTTAACATCCTCTATATGTATCCATACTCTTGGATGTTGATTTGAATCTCAGTGCTTAATCGAGGTTGAAGTTTCTTTAAAATTTCTGCAATTTTATAAGGATTGGATTTGATTACTTCGAATTCTAATTTTTGATAGTCCGTGGCCTTTATTTCAAGAATTGCTGGATATTCATGAATAATATCCTTCTCTAGTAAAAGTATTTTGGCTCTAAAGTAAGGTATACCAGACTTAATCAGTTTTGAAAAAAGCGAAGAGTCCCTTCTATTCAATAAATCCATTTCTTTTGCTAAAGAAATAGATTCAATTTCATCTAAATTAAACAATAGAAGATCATTAATTTCTAAGTCCCTAAAATAAATTGCAATGCCTTGTTTTAGTAATTCTATATTACACTTGAGGAATGCTCCATTTTCGCCATCCTTATAATGAATTAGTCCACCTGTTCCTGATCCATCCATCTTCCAAGACTCTTTCCTCGAATATCTTCCACCATATTTCTTAGTAATGATAGAATCTATCTTAAGTTTAGAAGTCCTAGTTAGATTAAATCTATCCATATCAAGGTAATAAGTCTTTTATGACTGATTCCCCTCACTATAATCAACACCACTAAATAGAATTAGTAGCTCATCCAACTTACTCTTTAGTTCTTTTCTATGGGTAATAAAATCTAGAAATCCATGCTCCAGTAAAAATTCACTAGTTTGGAACCCTTCTGGTAGATCTTTTTTGATTGTTTCTTTAATTACTCTTGGCCCCGCAAAACCAATTAATGCCTGTGGTTCAGCAAAATTGATATCTCCTAACATGGCATAACTTGCGGTAACTCCACCAGTCGTAGGATCAGTCATGAGTGAAAAATAAGGAATTCTACTCTTAGCCAATAAAGTAAGCTTTGCTGAAGTTTTGGCCATTTGCATCAATGAAAAAGCCGATTCCATCATTCTGGCCCCTCCAGACTTCGATATTAGCAATAGTGGCGTTTTATGTTCAATACAATAATCGATTGCACGAGAAATTTTCTCACCAACAACCGACCCCATGGACCCTCCAATAAAGGTAAAATCCATTGCACATATGGTTAAGCATCTTTTATTAATCTTACCGGTAGCTACACTAATAGCATCACCCAATCCTGTTTTGTTTTTAGCCGTTTCAAGTCTATTTGAGTATTCTTTAAGGTCTTTAAATCCTAGAATATCCTTGGCTATTATATTATCAAACAACCTTGTATATCTGCCATCAAACAATAAATCGAAATACGCCTCTGAACCGATTCTAACATGAAAATCACAACTAGGACATACATAAGAGTTTTCTTTTAACTCTTTTAGTGTTGTCATTTCAGCACACTTTGGGCATTTATGCCAAAGTCCATCTGGAGTTTCCTTCTTGTATTTAGTTGCCGTTTGAATTCCGGTCTTTAGTCGTTTAAACCAACCCATTTAATTAATTTTTTGATTATTAAATTCGAATGGGGGAATCTCGAATCGGGGGTAAAAATAAGTTATAAAATCTAGTTAACTTATAATTTATATAAAGGATTTTCCCTTGATTCGACTAAAGAATTGATAATCAGTAGAACAAACCAAGATCCAATTCGTTATTATTGATTAGTATCTAAAGGTTTTTACCGTATCTACAAAACATTTAACGCCATCCAATGGAGTATCGGGATACACACCATGACCCAAATTAACAATATGATGTCCACTAAAGTCATCAATCATTTGAATCGTTTGTTTTTTGATATTCTCAAAATTAGAATACAAAACACATGGATCCAAATTACCTTGCAATACTTTATCAGGCCCAACAATATTACGAATAAATTGAGGTGGAATATTCCAGTCAACACCTAAAGCATTACTATTAACATTATGTAAATCTGCTATCGAAAACCAAGCACCCTTTGAGAAAAGTATTACTGGAGCCAATGGTTTGATCTCATCTACAATTTTTTGTAAATATGGGATACAGAAGGTTTTATACAATTGTTGGTCTAGCACACTCGCCCAAGAATCGAACAATTGCACTGCATCAACTCCTGCAGCGATTTTGGCTTTAAGATATGGTATAATCGAATCGGTAATCTTTCCCAACAGTTTATGTGCTTGATCAGGATATTTATACATTAATGCCTTGGCTTTCGAAAAGGTCTTACTACCCTGTCCTTCTATCATATAACACATCAACGTAAATGGACTTCCTGAAAAACCTATTAAAGGGACTCTGTTCGACAAACCTATTTTAGTCAATTTGATGCCTTCATAAACATAATCCAATCGATCTGCAACAACTTGCCCTACTGAGAGCTTGTCAATATCTGATTCATTTTGAATCACTTCAGGGAATAAAGGACCTCGCTTTTCAACCATCTCATACGGGAGTCCCATTGCTTCTGGTATCACTAGAATATCCGAAAAAATGATTGCAGCATCAACTCCTAGCTCATCAACAGGTTGAATAGTTACTTCAGCAACTTTTTCAGGTGTTGTGACCAATTCAATAAAACCACTAAGGCTAGCTCTAACTGCTCGATATTGTGGTAAAATTCGCCCAGCTTGCCTCATCAACCATACTGGAGGTCTTTCTACTTTTTCACCATTCAATGCTCTTAAAAAGATATCATTTTTAAGTCCCATAAACCTTCTATTTTTTTGCTCGTGCAAAGATATAATTTATGTTTCTATAAGAATTGAATAGCTTCACACCAAAATCATCATTCTTTATAATCTTACAATTCTCTGATAATTAAAATGTACTAAAAAGGACCTTCATATTTCTGGACTTGGATCAACTCATCTGTTTATTCACAACAAACAATGATATTCCATTTAGCGCAAACACGGATTAAATACTCCATGCATTACTTAGAGTATTTCAGTCCAAGGAATTAATATATTTGTGCAAAATTAGCACGTCAAATTATGAATTCATATCGATCTGTTTATCTAAAAAAAGGAAGATCTGCATCTCTGCAACGAAAACATCCATGGATCTTCTCAGGAGCAATTTCCAAGAGAGATAAGGGAATAAAAGACGGCGATGTAATTAATGTAAAATCAGATAATAATGAAATCTTAGCTACTGCACATTTCCAAAATGGAAGTATTATGTGTCGAATCCTTTCGTTTAATTCCGATGTTATCGATCAGGCATTTTTTGAAACCTATTTTAAGTCAGCTCTTGATTTCAGAAAAAACCACCTAAATCTACCTAATAACAAAACAAATTGCTATCGTCTAATCCATGGAGAGGGCGATCATCTGCCGGGATTAATAATAGATATTTACGGTAAAACAGCGGTAATACAAGCACATTCAGTAGGGATGGCTAAATCAATTATGCTGATAACCGAAGCCATTAAGGCCGTCTTCCAAGAAAAAATTACAACTGTTTACAACCGATCAAAAGAAAGTATAGATATTCCTAAAGAAGGATTACTATGGGGAAAGGATTTGGAAGAAGACATCGTAATTGAAAATGGCAACGAGTTCGTAATAAATTGGGCTAGAGGACAAAAGACAGGATTCTTTTTAGATCAGCGAAACAATAGAGATTTAGTTGGTCATCTAGCCAAGAACAAAAAAGTACTCAATCTATTCTCTTACACTGGTGGATTTTCAATTTATGCATTAAATAATAAGGCTGAGTTTGTAACCTCAATTGATATTTCGCAAAATGCTACGACATTAGTTGATCGCAACGTGGAACTGATTTCAAACCAAGTACAACATGAATCACTGACTCAAAATGTATTGGATTATGTAAAGTCATCCGAATCACAACTTGATTACGACATTGTAATCGTTGATCCGCCAGCCTTTGCCAAAAGTCGACATAAAAGGCACAATGCCATTCAAGCATATCGAAGGCTCAATGCTGCTGTATTTAAACGAGCCAAAACGAATAGTTTAATCCTTACGTTTTCTTGTAGTCAAGTCGTAGACGTAGAACTCTTCAAAGGAGCCATTGTATCTGCAGGGATTGATGCAAGAAGGGATATTCGGATTATTAAACAGCTTTCACAAGGTGGAGATCACCCTATTAACCTCTTCCATCCTGAGGGCCATTATCTGAAAGGTTATTTGCTTCAAATTCATTAATTCCTTTCGCTAGATCTAGTATGCTTGACATTTGTCAAATAATTTTCAAACAAGAAATGATATAGTTGCTACTAGACTAGTACCAATCCAAAACTACAGAGATTTATAATATTCTCTAGGAAGTCTGGATCTTCTCCAAAAGTCTGATCATACTCATCTTTTAACTGAGAAAGTGTCATATCATGATAGCTGGTAAAATGCTCAATCTTAGCCATCAGCCACTGATATAATTCTTCAAAGGCATACCATTCAAACTCATCATCATTTGAATAAAAAACCATCTTATAAAACTCTTCATTGTCCACAAGTTCAATACTGACTGTTGGCATATTTCCAATCCAAACCATTTTTTTCTTCGGATCTATAGTATCCTCTTGTTGCTCTAATACATTTAAAATAAAATCCCTATCTATTGAAGTTTGTGGCACTTCAAAATCAAACCAATCTTGCAAATCCAAATCAAAACATAAACCATGCATATAATTGTATAACGACGCCTTCAACCCTTCTGAAAACTGACTGTGATCAATACCAGTTTCATCTGTAAACTCCAAGTCATTATCAGCAAATAACACCTTCGGCCTTGAAGGACTAACTCCATACGAACTGGGATCTAGAGCAATTGGACTATGTGTTGTTAAAGCAAATTGATGCCAAAAACCTGACTGCACAATTCCACATTCAAACAATTGCCGAACCATTTCGAGACTATCGATTGTTTCTTGAATTGTTTGTGTAGGATATCCATACATCAAATAAGAATGTACCAAAATACCAGCTTCTGTAAAATTAGAAGTAACTTTTGCCACTTGTCCGACAGAAACACCTTTGTTAATGACTTTAAGTAATCGATCCGATGCAACTTCCAACCCTCCAGAAACGGCCACACATCCAGACTTTTTCAACAGCAAACATAAATCTCGAGTAAACCTTTTCTCAAAACGAATATTAGTCCACCACACCACCGTTAAATTTCGTCCAATTATTTCTAATGCTAAATCTCTCATCAGAGCTGGTGGTGCTGCTTCATCAACAAAATGAAATCCTACTTCTCCAGTTTGTTCGATGATGATTTCCATTCTATCTACTAAGAGCTGAGCCTTTATAGGTTCATATCTTGATATGTAATCTAAAGAAACATCACAAAATGTGCATTTCTTCCAATAACATCCGTGTGCCATTGTCAGCTTGTTCCATCTTCCATCTGTCCAAAAACGATGCATTGGGTTCGCTATATCAATGATCTGAATGTATTCGTCCAATTTCAAATTACTGTAATCAGGAGTACCGATATTTGCCTGCCTATAATCTTGTTTTAGCGAATTATTTTGATAAATTACTTCCTCATTTCCTGCATAGAATGTTCTTTTAAAAAAGGCTTTATCAGGCTCAGTATATAGTTGCTTCAGAATCTCATCCAAAGGAGCCTCTCCGTCATCCAACGTGATGTAATCTACAAATTCAAATACCCTAGAGTCCTTGAGTGATCTTAATTCTGTATTAGGAAATCCGCCACCCATAATTACTTTAATTTCGGGATGGTTAGATTTCAGAAATTGTCCGCACCTCAGTGCAGAAAATAAGTTTCCTGGAAAAGGGACAGATAGTCCCACACATTTGGGCTGAAGTTGCTTTATTTTAGTATTCAAAATTTCAATGGAAACTTGATCTATATATGAGAGATCCATTCCCAGTTTCACATACAACTCATCAAATTCGTTGGCACATCTGCTTATTTTTTCTGCATATCGACTAAACCCAAAATCTGGGTCAATACATTCTGAAATAAAATCTCCTAAATCTTCTATAAAGAGCGTGGACAGGTGCTTGGCTTTATCTAAAATCCCCATACTCCCAAAAGCAAATTCGAGGTAATCCAATTGTCCAAATTTTGAAGCCCTAGGTAGATAATCTTCATTAGCGAGAAGGTATGCCAACGAATTCTTTTTCCCTTGAAGGAATCCTACTACATCATCAATCAAGCTTATGTATTGGCTTCGATTGGCAAAGATTCTTTGAGCATTCTTAGAATACCGATCTATCTCAACATCTTGAAAAACTTTATACAACCCTTCTTTGCAAAAAATCTTTAGAACCACTTCAATTCCAAGGTCCATCTGATAAGAAGAATAACCTTTTTCGTTTAAAAACCCTTTAAGGTAAGCCGTTGCGGGATACGGAGTATTTAATTGGGTAAAAGGTGGAGTAATTAAAAGAATGTCCATCAACTCAAAATGGTGTAAGAATCAATTAAAAGTTAAACTTAAAATAAATCTACAAAACTCCCTTCCTCTAATACATCAATATTTGGATTGAATTGAAAGGTCTTTTCAAATCTACTTCATCCTATTCTAAATGATTATAACTTCAAAAGTTTCTTTGATACTCGTGACTCACCATCATCAAACATAATTATGTAAACCCCAGTTCTAAGATCGTCAAATTGAATCCTTCCTAATTCTTCACAAAAATCCCTTTCAACTAGCTTTCCATAACTATCAAATATGGAGTATTTCAAATTATCAGATGAATTCACCCCTTTAAGTCTATAAATAATAAAATCTACGAATGGATTTGGGAAAAACTCTAAAGACAAGCTGGTTTGGGTTCTACTATTTTGACTCTTATCCTTCAAAATATGATGTGTAGTATTCGTATATATTGGGGCGTTTTGATCAAAATAAATGGCAGCGCCATTTCTGATTTCTACATTTTCCTTTAGACCATTTTGAGGAATTATTTGATACTTAAGATATCCTTGACTTCCTTCAAAATTGGAAAGGCTATCTGGCAGCATTATATTTCTAAATTCAAATTTTAAAATATTTTCATTTAAGGTAACATTTAGATGTTCTGGGTGACTCGTTTTAATAAATCTGAAAGAAGATTGCTTAAGGAGTTTTGAAAGCGTATCCAATATAACTACGTTACGAGCGAAATCATTTCCAGTATTTTGAAACCTGATCTGATATGTCAATTTCTCACCTCGAAACAAAGAGTTATCTGGTCTTAAGGGATGTCCCAACTTATCATTAGGATCATAAGCACACAACAATTCTTCTTTATAAGAGCTCTCAAATCTTCGATGATCGCTAAAACCTGGGATAGGAGATTCCAACCATACATTAAATTCATGATATTGAACAAGACTATCTATAAATGGTGGATTTTTAAATTTAATATTCCTACCCATTTCTGATTTTTTAACTGGAATCTCGACAAACCAACCTATTCTATTTTCAATTATCGTATCTGGTATTGTTTCATTTTGAGCAATTATTTCGTAGTCCTTTACATTCTCCACCCAAATAATACCAGCAAGTTTTTCTTCAAAAGGATTATAAAAATTGAAATGTAAAATCAATTCGGATTCTTCATTGCATCTAGGTTGAGTATAGAATAAACTTGCCACTCCAGACAATGTATCCGAAACGTGATAAACACCAACTTCCAGCGTACTACTGAATGATTCCTTTGATAAATTCAAATTTAATTCTATACTATCATTAGTAACTATTAAGTCTTCATGTAAATCAGCGTTTAACCTCACCCTATAACTTCCAAAATTGACATCGATTGAATTATTCTCATTTAGTCCAGATGTCGTATAGTATAAAGTATCATATATATCTTCAACAATAAAAGATATATCGCTAATGTAATTCTCATAAGGTTCCTTATTGCCATTTAAATTAAAATCGTCAAATGTTTTAATTTTTAAACTTCCTTCACTACAATACTGATTTAAATAATCATGATTAGGATTAATGGAAGCCGTTCCACAAAAGTCTAACATAAAACCTCCGTTAGAAGAATGATTACTTATTATTAAATAGTATTTTTCACCAATTTCAACATTTAAACTATTGACAAATCCATTATCACCTTCACTACAACTTGGACATTCGTATTCATCATCATCCCATTTGCGCATCCCTGTCTTTCCTCCCTCACGAAGAGTGTGTTTACAATTACTTACATTTGTACTTAAATTTCCTGACGGATTATTAGTATTCTTCCATTCTAATAAATCACAGTTAAAATCTTCAACCTTATAGATACCAAAATCTAAGTCTGACCCATCCTCCAAAGATGTGATTGTCAAATTAAAATCGCCAGATTTATAAACTTCGAACTTAAACCATCTGTGATTGGGTTGATAACTATTCTTGCACCCAGAATAATCTATCCGAATACTATCCAATCCAAAACTATCTACTAATATTGGCTCTCCAATAATTAATTTGGCGTTATGACAAGAATCAATTTGGGCTGTACAATGGTAAGTAAACAACAATAAAGAAAATAAAGATAAGTATCGGGGCATAATAAGGAAATTCAAATCAACACTTACAAAAGTATATAATTATTCATATTTCCTTAAGATGATTTAAAACTAAATCCTAATGCTAGAATCAACACATTAAAATCCAATTTCTGCCCAAGAATTAATTTCCATAACTTTGGACATCCAAAAGAATTATCGGATTAATCTGACTTCCAAGCAGTTAATTCCGCTATTGAACACAGTTTTTAAATCACTTCATTATCCAATTCTTCTTACACTAAAATTTCGACATCAGCTCCTTACCTAATCAAGGTTACACTACCCTTCTTTTCAAATTTTTGGCAACCGTCTATTTCTACAGCCATGTAAAAAGCATAAACCTCAGAAGGTGCACGTTCTCCTCTAAATTCTCCATTCCATCCCAATGTTACATCATCATTATCATAAACTAAATTACCCCATCTATTATATACTTTGAATTCAACGATTTCCATACGATCTTCCCATGATGGATCTTCAAAAATTGGTCGAAACACATCATTTTCTCCATCTTCGTTTGGTGTAAACAAATTAGGGAAACGTACGCTTGTTCGTATATCTTCAATCGTAACTTCTTTGGTAATACTTTCTTTGCAAGTAGAGGTCAATGATTCTGCTTCTAACGTAACGTCGTAAACTCCAGCTCCAGGAAATTGGGCTTCTATTGTATCTCCGAATGAGGATTTTATCTCACCGTCTAACACCCAATTAAACTTGGCATTAGATTGAGAAATATTGATAAAGTACCCTAGTCCTGGACAAATCAAATTAGTGTCTAATTGGACAAAATCGGCATGAATACTCTCAATGTTTAAGGGAATCTCAATGACCAAATCACATTCATATTCTTTACTTTTTAGGATTAATTTTGCAGTGGTGGACTGTTCTCTATCAAACAGATGAGATATTGGAGAAATATCTTCGACTACGGTTCCTTCTCCAAAGTCCCATTCGTAAGATTGAACATCGACTGAATTAACTAATGAAAAGGTTATTTCTTCACCAATACAGATATCCGTTTTGTCGGTCTCCACCTCTCCTTCAGGACCAACCAATTGAAAAAATCTTGTAATTGTATCGGCACATCCATATGGAGACTGGGCTAAGAGTTGAACTTCATGATGTCCTTTTGAGAATGCAAATGAAACATCTTCCAAATTAGAAATATTGTCCCCCCGATCTACCAACCAAGTGTAAACTATTGGTCCATCCACAATGGATTTGTTGTTAAAGTCAATAATTAGTGGATGGCAAAGTACTTCTTGGGAATCTGCTGAGGTAATGAAATCTGCAATTGGTAAATCAACAAACTGAATCGTTTCGTAAAGTGTATCCCGACATCCTGATTGATCTTCTTCTATTATTAGTTCGACATTATAGTGGCCATTTTCATCATAAGTAACCTTACCCGATTGGTCCATAATCAAGTTTTTGTCTTGAAAACTCCATGTAAAATGTAAGAAAGATCCTTTTTCCTTAAAATCTGTTGCCATAAAACTTAGAGAATCTCCAACACAACCAGCCTTATCCAAGGTCATTATTGTTTTAGGCTTATATATGGACAATGTTTTTTCGGACTGATCTATACATCCAATTTCATTCTCTATCGTATGAATTATGGTCAATTGATCACCTTCATTCAACTCATTCATCAAATCCAATATATGATTTTTAGATTCTATAGAATCAATTTGCCAATTGTAAAAAAACTTTGTTAATGTCGTATCAGAACTGGATTGATCCATTAAATTTATTTGAGCAGGCAAACAGACTTCTTCTTTATCCATAACAAAATCAGACTTAATAGCAAAAGATCTTGTTTCTTTAGAAATCGTATCCCGACACCCATTAATGTCATGTACTACAAGAGTAACTTCTTGTTCTCCCGCGGGAAAAGATGTTTCAAGTATACTTTCACTCGTCTCTATAGGTCTATCGGAAGGGGTATACCAAAGAAAACCTGAATAACAATCTGTATCAACTCCATGGCTGGCGGATGCATCCAATTCATATTCTTGATTTTCGCAAACGAGTTCAGGTATAGAAAATGAAGCTTGAATATCCACTATATGAACTTCTACACTATCGTAAGTTGAAGGACATCCGCTCTGTTCATCACTTGCTTCTAAAACAACAGAATAAGTACCTTCATTCGTAAATGAATGAACAAATGCAACCTCATCTTCAACTATGGTTGTATCTATCGACCAAATTAAGTTACTTGCATTTATAGAAGAATCTTTTAACATTACTTCGAAAGGATTTCGACAATCTATCATATAGTTTAAATCAGCTCTTGCTCCATTAACCTTGATGGTCGAATTATGAACTTTCTCAGTATAACAACCATTGTATTCCACTACACCCTTCACTTGATACTCTCCAGGAGAAGCTGTAAAAAAATGGCTCGCTGTTTTTTCCTTCCAACATTGAGTAAATCTCCCATCATCCGTGTATAAATGAAGCGCATCTATTCTAGGATCTGAATTATAGAATGTAACATCTATGGATTCTTCAATACAAATCTCTGTTTTATCCAATGTGAAGTCTGGTTCAATTTTCTCACCGACGTGAATTTTCACCCAGGCAGAAGTATCTATACATCCATGACTATTTTCAATAATACTTCTTACCCAATAATCACCTGCATTCATATAAGTATGACTATGTACTCCTTCCACTAAGAATGTCTCCTCATTCCCATCTCCAAATTCATACGTGATTTTTTCTACATCTTGCCAAGAATCGTTAGCATCTTCAAAATGAACCTGCAACGGAGCGCATCCCCTTGTTTTATTAGGCAGAAAATGCGCATTAGGACGTTTCAATACAAAGAAGTCTTCGTATTCTTGCTCGCATCCATGCTCAGATTCTATTTTCAAATTGACCCACAGGGTATCAGCATGATTCCAATAAAATGAATCACGTTCTAAGTCTTCAAACTCTATCGTTGTAGGATTTCCAGAAGAAACAAGAATATCCTTACGTGTCAACGATTCCCATTCATAGGTTTTGTGATTGCCATCATTCGCCTGAAGAGTTATATCCTTAGGGCTTTGGCAAATTATATAAGGGTCAAATTTAAATGTGGCATCTGGGTTTTCAACTAGAATAGTAAATGTAGTATCGTTTGAGCAATTACTTCCATTGATTAATTCTAGTGTTACTTCCTTCATTCCTGATGTTACAAATGCTATATCAGGATTCTTCGTATTATAGATCTGTTGAGTATTCCCTTGTTTTATAGTCCAAATATGGAGCTGAGCAACAGAAGAATTATTAAATTCTACCAACTCATTCAAGCAAACAACTTCTGGAGGATCTATATTAAATTGAGGTTTACCCACTACTACATTTCTCTTCTTAGTCGATATACAACCTTCTTCATTAGTCACTGTTAAAATCACTTCATATTCTCCTTCATTTTCAATTGTAATTGATGAAGGACTATGTTCATTCGAAGTTTTGCCATTCGGTAGTGTCCATTCATATAGATAACTCGGATCAAGTTCTGTTTCATTAGTTATTTGAATTACAGCGGGAGTTTCACAGACATAGTAATTATCTAATACAAAATCAGCACTTACGCCTTTAACCTTAATCCATTTATCTTTCAGAATTGTTGTATTACATCCCTCATAATTGGTCAATATGGTAAATGCCACATCAAATTCACCAGAATTGGTATAAGTATGTCCTGGGTTAGAACTATTGGATTGGTTCCCGTCTCCAAAAGCCCACTTACTTCCAAATAGGATGATGCTATCATGTAGAGTAACATTAGAAGTGAAATTCACTTTTAACGGACTACACCCTCCTTGATTATCCACTATTAGGTCGATGATGGGTTCTTCAAATACCGTAATTTCAACACTTCCAATGAGGTTACCGCCTAACCCTTCATATAATAAAACTTCATAAACACCTGGATTTGTAAAAATATGTTCTGGATTCTCCTCAACCGAAGAAGCTCCTCCTTCTACAAAGTCCCAATAATATGATGACATCCCAACAGGTGGTGTGAACTCTACTCTTAATGGAATACAACCTTTTTCCACATTGACTTCTTGCGTATTTCCTACTAGACCAAAAAAAATGATCAATACAAATATTAAATGTGTTTTCATATTCATAATTACCAGTGTTTGAGGTTAGAATTGAAGTAATTATTTGCCATTTTCAAATATTGCCCCCTTGTAAAACCACAAGAACACGGATAATAAGACATTATATTTCCAACATGGGGTTGATAATACTCCCCATTTGCATCTTTTTTTAAGGATATGAACACACAATCTTCAATGTAATCTGTCATAGGATCTCCAGGCACGAATGGATCGGCAGGAGTATCACAAATTCGATCTCCTTCTGTTTCACAATTGGATCCATCTACATTTTCTGTCCCGTTACCTTCGAAAGTATGACTTAAACCAAAAAAATGACCAAGTTCATGTGTTAGTGACCCTAGAGATAACAAATATATATTGGCATTTGATCGACTTCCAACACCTCCAGCGCAAAGACCACCCACCCCTGGAGCCTTTAAGGTATCTTGAACGATGTACAAGTTGATTCGTCTATCTTGATTGAACAATGTCGCCAATTCACCAATCTCAGGTTCTGGATATAGAGCTTCATATTTATAATTTTCAACGGTGTCAACTCCACAAATTGAAAAGGACAAACATATAGGCGCAAACATTTGATTGGCATTCTGAATAGCTCCTTCCAATCCAGATATGTCTTGCACATTTCTTAGACTATCCATAACCAAATGAACATCAAAGTGATAATGCTTTCTCAAACATGGGAGGTCCTTGTATTGGTAATGCAACGATTGTCCCTTAAGAAGAAGGACGGCAAAAATGAATGCAATTGTTTTATAAATTCTCATGGCTATAAAAATTAGAGTCTTGGACAAAGTATTAATGGGATAACTTTGGGCTTTTGATGGATTTCGAAAATTCGATAAATCCCAATTTCAAAAGCACCATTACGATTATTGAATCTAGAAGCAGAAGATATAGTGAAATCATACGCCAAACCTACTTCCCATTTTTTCCATTCAACACCACAAACTACTTGAGCCGCATCTCCAATCCGACTCCCTAATCCAAAAAACACACGATCCGTATTTTTTTTATGCTTTTTACCTTGTTTTAATTTATATGATAATTGACACTGTGGCATAATTAGCGTACTCTTACCACTTAAACCAATAGATAACTCAGGCTTTATACTCCATCGTTTGTTAATTTTTGAATTTAAAATGATTTGCCCTGACGTTCTCGGATTTAAGAAATTATTCAAAACGACTCCGTTGTATTCTGGTCTCAGGATATGGTACATAGATAATCCTATGGTAAGAACACTTGTTTTCGACAAGATGGATTTACTCGTAACACCAAAATTAAAATCCCTATAGCTACCATCAAACTCTTTTAATCTTTCTCTATCCACCAGATTCATTGCAGGAACAAGATCAGATTCTAAAAGAACCTTGTCCATATTAATCTTTCGTGTTGATATCCCCATTTGGGCTCCAAAACTAAATACTTGTTTGTATTTTTTGTCTAAAGCCAAATGATAACTTAAGCCAATCAATACTCCAGAATTACTCAAAGAAAGTAGACCTGATCGATCGTTCAACAATTGCACTCCAACACCTAACCAATCGTTAGGCCTAAATCCATACCCTAATGCTGCGTCTACTCCAAACATTTGAGTAGAAAAGTCTTTCTCTACAAAGGTGCCAAATTGGGAACGATACGAACCCGTGAACCTAATGTTTCCTAAGAATGAACCAATATGTGCCGGATTATTATACTGAGGTACGTACTTTGTATTGGACTGATGCAGATC
This sequence comes from Saprospiraceae bacterium, assembly GCA_965230345.1. Taxonomy (GTDB): domain Bacteria; phylum Bacteroidota; class Bacteroidia; order Chitinophagales; family Saprospiraceae; genus JADKBO01. The sequence goes on along the minus strand of CBDDKR010000002.1, from coordinate 2,828,440 downwards.
CTGTCCTTTTACTTCAGTAAAAGAAATAATGGATAAAACACCAAATATATAATGGATCAACTTTCTCATAGCAACAATTTTCATTGCTAAACTTAATTATTAAATCTGTGTATTCTTCTATTTAGATATTATAATTTCGAAAAACGCTGCAAGAAGAATCAAAAAAATACTACAATTAAAGATTCAGGACATTTTCTAAGCAAAACTTAATTCTATCTTAAGACTAAAAGTGCACTTTTTATTTAAGCCATGATTTTTTAGTTTTGCCAACAAAAAAAAGGATACTATGCAAACCTCTGTAGATATTGAAGCATTAAACCAGCAAATCTATGCCGATAGTGCGTTTATCGATGCTTTAAAAAATGAATGTGCTAAAGTTATCGTAGGTCAAGACAATATGATAGAGCGATTACTCATTGGTTTGTTAACCAAGGGGCATATCTTATTGGAAGGCTTACCTGGTTTAGCAAAAACACTGAGCATAAAAACCCTATCATCTGCCATAAATGCTAAATTTAACAGGATTCAATTTACACCTGATTTGTTACCCGCAGATATATTAGGGACAATGATATTTAATCCAGCAAAAAATGATTTCTCTGTTCGAAAAGGTCCAATTTTTGCAAACTTTATTTTAGCAGATGAGATTAATCGTGCTCCCGCAAAAGTTCAAAGTGCGTTATTGGAATCCATGCAGGAAAAGCAAGTTACCATTGGTAAAGAAACATTTAAGTTAGAAGAACCTTTTTTGGTTTTGGCTACTCAAAACCCAATAGATCAAGAAGGTACATATACACTTCCTGAAGCTCAAATGGATCGATTTATGCTTAAAGTTAACATTGGTTATCCAAACAAAGAAGATGAAAGAATTATTATTCGACGTGTTCTTTCTGGTGAAACCACCCAAGAGATTCAACCAGTCGTAGATCCCCAGACCATCATCAAAGCTAGGAATTCTGTACAAAAGATTTACATGGATGATAAAATTGAATCTTACATTTTGGACATCATCTTTGCGACCAGAAATCCTAACGAATACAACTTGAGCAAACTGTCTCCGCTTATAAGTTATGGGGGATCTCCAAGGGCATCCATTAATTTAGCTTTAGCAGCAAAAGCTTATGCTTTCCTTCAGAGACGAGGTTATGTTATACCTGAAGATGTAAGAAACGTTTGTAAAGATGTATTGCGCCATAGAATTGGAATCACTTACGAGGCAGAAGCAGAAAATATAAGTCAAGAAGATATTATTGTTGAAATTCTTAACACGATACAAGTTCCATAGGAATTCTAACATGCGTCTAATTTTATTCATTCTTCTTTGTTTCAATTTGAGTGCTCAATCCGATTTTGAATCATTAAAAGTGGCTACTCAATCATTGGACTCTCCTTTGTCAAATTCTCCAATGACATGGGAAAAGTCCATGTATGGGACTATGGATCAACGTTTCAAGTTCAAGATATGGATGCTCACAGATCAATCAAAATATATCGGTGCCTATCAATTTGAACACTCTTCTGAAATTCATCCTTTTGAAGGAGAAGTAACCGAAGATCAAGTTATTCTAAATGTTTGGTCAGACGATTACAATCTTGCAGGTTTGATAACAGGAGATTTTAACAATGAAGTTTTTTACGGAACTTGGAGATCTAAGGACGGTCTAGAAGAATATGCCTTTATCGCATATGATAATGAGAGCCAAATCAAACTGGATTGGGTTAAGTCTTTCAAAAATCAGAATGATTTCATCTTAATCAAATACATAGGTGATCAATACCAAGCTGAAGGCTTAATCCATGGAATATACCACAAAGGAATATTGGTCGAAAAAGGAGAACACTTATATGAATGGAATTTTGATAGCGTTGACAATCAGAATTCTAATACTGCTTTAATTCATTTAAGAGGCGAATCTATTCACTTTCATAATGATGCTGAGATTTCCATAGCATTAGAAAAAAATAATGAGGTAACCTTCATTATAGATGTTCCCAAATCACTTGATAAAAGTTATGTAATGACACCTCTATGGGGCAATGCAAAATTAACCAAGAACTGGAAGTCCTTTCTAGAACGTTATTTAGATTTTGATTACAGTGATTCAATGCAAGTTAATATCGAAGTAGAAATTGATTACCTTGATCACAATATTGTAAGTGGAATTGTATCCAATCAAAACAAGTATTCTAATCGGCTAGATGAGTCTGCGTTTTGGGTAAATCTAAAAAAGAAAAAAGTATACCAATGTCAGAATGTATTGCCCAAGGATCATAACCTTCAAGATTACTGGAAAAATAATCCTTGTGCTAATTTCAATACTTCATTTGATCAATTATTGATCACAAAGAGTTTTGAAGGATTAAAAGTTCGAAGCCCTTTTAGTACAATCTATGGGCAAAAAACTTGCCTTATTCCATTTTCTAACCTTTCCTTTAAAATATAACTATGGAAACTCAAGAGCTTATAAAGAAGGTACGAAAAATTGAAATAAAGACTAGAGGATTAAGCAAACAACTCTTTTCTGGCGATTATCATTCAGCATTTAAAGGAAGGGGAATGTCTTTTTCAGAAGTAAGGGATTATAGCTATGGTGATGATGTTCGGAATATCGATTGGAATGTAACAGCACGTACTGGATCTCCTCATGTAAAGGTTTTCGAAGAAGAGCGTGAGTTAACGGTAATGTTGCTAATAGATGTAAGTAAATCACTAAGCTTTGGGACCAATTCAGCTTTTAAGAAAGACATTGCGGCAGAAATCTCCGCAGTACTTGCATTTTCAGCGATCCAAAACAATGATAAAGTCGGTGCTATTTTTTTTTCTGATCAAATTGAGGCCTACCTTCCCCCTAAAAAGGGCAAAAAAAATATCCTTAGAATTATTCGAGAAGTCATTCAAATAGAACCTAAAGGAAGAGGCACCTCAGTTGAAAAGGCTTTGCAATTCTTAAATAATGTACAATCCAAACGAAGTATTGCTTTTGTCCTATCTGATTTTGTTTCTGATGATTTTGAAACTGCCATCAGTATCGCTGCTAAAAAACACGATCTAATAGGCATTAACATTTATGATGAGCGTGAAAAAGAAATGCCTAACATCGGGCTCATAAGAATTAAAGATCTGGAATCTGGGAAGATAAAAATCATTGATACTTCGAGTAAATCAGTTGTTTTAGATTACACAAGTCAGTGGATAGATAGACAAAACAAAACCCGAAGTTTATTGCAAAAATATGGTGCAGATCAAATCGATGTAATGGTTGAGGAAGACTATGTCAAAGCCCTTGTTAAATTCTTTAAAAGAAGAGCATAATATGAAGCATTTCTTATTGGTACTATCACTCTTGGTTTCGCATTTCAATATACTGTGTCAAAAAAATATACCTGTAAATACTAGTGTCTCTAGTGATTCAATTACTATAGGTCAAAATGTTGACTTTTTAATAACCGTTGATCATCGTCAGCTTCCAGCATCGTCTTCACTGGTCTTGGATTTTGGAAAAATTGAAAACCTGGCCTACAAAGATGACACCTTATTGTATGAGCAATATGCGGATGTTGAAATAATAGACAATACTGGGTTATCTGCTTTTCTGCAGCAAAAGAAGCTGAGCATTCCCATCAGTCAAACCAAGCTTGATGAAGGTCAATGGCAAAAAGGAATTAATCTAGGATTTTATTCTATTGGAGCATTTCACATTCCTTCACCTTCAATAATTGGAGAAAATGGAGATACCATTGCAATACCTACAGGAAACATTTTACGTGTATTTCCTCCACCAAATTTTGGTCAAGATTCCACCAAAATGATCAATGATATAAAACCAATTATCAGTATTCCTTCAACGATTCAGGATTACATGATTTGGATTTACATATTAATAGGTCTACTGCTTGGTATTGTACTTATTTGGTGGTTGAGAAAGTTATGGCCGACCAAGGAAGAACAAGTTGAAATCATTGAAGATCGACCTGTTTTACCAAAGACTCCAGCCCATATTACTGCATTAAAGGGGTTGGATACATTAAAGAAAGAAGCGATCTGGAAAAACGGAGAAATAAAGAAATATCAATCTGACTTGACAAGAATCATCCGAACCTATTTAGAGGAAAGATTCGATATAAATGCCTTGGAAATGACTTCATCTGAAATCATTTCCAAGCTGCATGACGAACCACTTATTAAAGATAATGCGCAAGAGCTAAAAGAAATACTTCAAATTGCGGATATGGTAAAATTTGCCAAAGCAAAACCTTCCGAAGAAGTCCATGAATCTTTTCTAATAAAGGCATATAATTTTGTTCATCAAACCAAATTAGTAGGAGATGATGAATAATATACATTTTGAATCACCTTGGTTTTTAGTGTTGATGCCTATTTTGTTAGGTTTTGCACTATGGAAGTATTGGAATGGAAAACCTGACAAGCCCTTCATATATGTTTCCAATATTCCAGATTTAGAGGTAAATAAATCGTGGAAGGAGCGTTTACTTTTTCTTCTACCACTGATCATTTACTTAATCCTCCTTGTGCTCATTCTTGCTCTTTCACGTCCGCAAAAGACACTATCTGAAGAAAAAAGAACTGCTGATGGTGTAGATATTATGTTGGCTTTAGATTTATCTAGTTCAATGTTAGCGAAAGATTTTAGTCCTAATAGATTAGAGGCAGCTAAAAAAGTTGCTAAAGACTTTATTTCTAATAGATCGTTTGATCGAATTGGACTAGTCGCTTTTGCAGGAGAAAGTTTTACACAATGTCCTCTTACTACGGACTACAACGTTCTAAAAGATTTAATAGACCAATTAAAATATGGCATGATCACTGATCGTACTGCTATTGGTATGGGTATTAGTACGGCAGTGAACCGTCTAAAAGATAGTGATGTTAAATCCAAGTTGATTATTTTGATGACAGATGGTGAAAATACAGCTGGTTATATTTCTCCAGAAACGGCACGAGATATTGCGAAATCTTACGATATTAAAGTCTATACTATAGGGGTTGGTTCAAAGGGCGTTGTGCTTGCACCAACTACGCAAAATGTTTATGGCCAACCCATTTATTCTCCTACTAAAACAACCATTGATGAAGAATTACTGACAAATATTGCCAATGCTACAGGAGGTAAGTATTATAGAGCGACCAACTTGGATGCTCTCCAAAAGATTTATGATGAAATAGATCGTTTGGAAAAAACGGAGATTGAAGTTACTGTTTATAAAAAATACACTGAACTCTTTAGATGGTTAATCTCGATTGCCATTGGCCTGATTCTGTTGTATTATATTTTGAAACATTTGGTATTAAAAATAAGACCTTGACATGTTTAGATTTGAATTTTTCACTTATATCTATCTATTAGCCCTTGTTCCGGTGTTGTTTTTATTGATCTACTTGACATGGAAATGGAATAAACAAAAATTGAGTTCATGGGGTGATTTAGCCTTATTAAAATCCTTAATGCCCCTGCATTCTGACTCTATTTTTTGGAAGAGAAACATATTTATTCTTGTGGGCTTGACTTTAATCATTTCATCAGGAACCAATCCTCAATTTGGAAGCAAAAGAGAGAAAGTCGAAACTCAAAGTTCTGATGTTATTATCGCACTGGATATTTCTACGAGTATGCTGGCCCAAGATGTAGCTCCAAGTAGGATGGAACGGGCAAAGAGGTTTACAATGAATCTGATTGATGCGCTTAAGGGGAATCGAATCGGGTTGATCTATTTTGCCAATTCTTCTTTTTTACAATCTCCCCTTACCAATGATTATGCTGCGACTAAATTGTTGGTAAAATCAGCATCTCCTTTATTGGCAGGTGTTCAAGGTACCAACATAAAATCTGCTATTGAACTTGCAGAGCGTACATATCAAAAAGAAAAGAACAATCAAAGGGGCCTCATTATAGTTACTGATGGAGAACATCATGATGAAGAAATAATAAATGCCGCTAGTGATGCCGCCGAAAACGGATCCTATATATACTGTGTTGGTGTTGGTACGGAAAATGGTGGCCCTATCCCTGAAGTCGTTAGAAATAAGATCGTTTATAAAAAAGATGAGGCAGGAAATCCAGTTACAACCAAATTAAATGTTGATCTCATTAATGACATTGCTAAAAATGGACGAGGGAAAGCCTTTCTCGCTACACAAGGAAGTCAAGCTATTGAAAAAATTGTAGCAGATATTGAAAAAATAGAAAAAAAGAAAGTACAACAATTGTCTTTCACCACGTTTAACAGCTATTTTCAATATCTATTGTTTCCTGGTTTTGTGTGTATAGCAATCGGACTACTCTACCCTTTTAGAATTAAACCAAACAAGTAACTTCTATGAAATTAAACATTATACATTGCGTTTGCTTTCTGCTGATTTCTTCTTTCTGTTTTGCCCAAGTGCAGTCTTCTAAGAAAATCATTCGAGAAGGCAATAATGCGTACGAAAAGAATGACTACTCTAAAGCTGAAGAATCTTACCGAAAATCCATCCTTGAATCCAACAGTCCTATTGCCAACTATAACCTTGGCAATAGTTTGTATCAACAAGAAAAATTTGAAGAGGCCTCAGAAGCATATGAATCTTCCATAAGTGGTTTAGATTCCAAGCAAAAAGCAGATGCTTTTTATAATATGGGGAATTCTTATTTTTCAACTCAAAAATTGGATGAAAGTATTTCTGCTTATAAAAAAGCGCTTCGTTTAAATCCTAATGACCTAGAAGCTTCGGAAAACCTTCTTACTGCGAAACTGATGCGTCAACAACAAATGCAACAAGAACAAAAGCAGCAACAACAAGGAGAGCAGCAAGAACAAAACGAAGAGCAACAGGAGCAACAAGACTCATCTGAAGAGAATCAAGATGGAAATGATTCGCAAAACAATAAAAACAATGCAAATCAAAATAAAGAAGATAATAAATCTGAAGATGAGCAACAAAATCAGGGCAATCAATCATCTGATACCGATATGTCAGAAAAACAAATGGAAGAGTTACTTAAAATAGCCGAGAATGAAGAACAAAAAACGAGACAGAAATTAAAGAAACAAAATCAAAACACTAAAAAACCTAAGAAAGATTGGTAGCCATTATAATGTGGCAAATCAACTACCTCACCTTATGCTACAAAAAGAGCATAATTGGAAATATGCTACAAAAAGAGCATAATTTAAATTATGTTATAAAATGAGCATAATTTTTGCAGTATATGGATTATTTTAAGTATATTTAACAAGAAAGGAATCCATTATAATGACAAAACAAGTGGCGATCATTACTGGAGATATAATCAACTCTAGGCAAGTACACACAGAAATCTGGCAAAATAAACTCACATCAGTTTTGTCCTATTATGGTACATCACCCAATGATTGGGAAATATTTAGAGGCGATAGCTTTCAACTAAAATGTAATGTTGAGCATGCAATAAGAGCAGTAATTCATATTAAATCATATATGAGGCAAATATCTTCATTGGATGTCAGAATGGGTATAGGAATTGGAGAAATTCAAGAACCTCAAAAAAGCATTTCCAATTCAACTGGAACGGCATTTGTTCGTTCGGGCAACAGCTTTGATCAGTTAAAGAAAAAAACGCTTGCCATCCAAACAGGGAAAGAGTCTCTTGATACCATAGTGCAAACCTATTTAGACCTAGCCAGTACTATTATGTCAGATTGGAAGAAAGTCACTTCTGCGGTAATGCAAATCTCCATCGAAAATCCTACACTCAAACAACATGAAATAGCCCACAAATATGGATACGTCCAAAGCAGCATTAGTCGAGCACAAAAAAGAGGAGGATATGATGAATTGATGAAGATGGAGGAAGTCATTACTACTTTGATTCAAAAACAATTAACGCTATGAATACACTTCTATACTCTCTCCTACTAGCACATATATTAGGAGATTTTGTCTTTCAACCAAATCATTGGGTACGAGATAAAGAACAAAACAAACACAGATCAAAGAGTCTTTATAAACACACCATACTTCACATATTACTGACATTTCTATTGACCATGTCAATAAAATACTGGGCGGGCATTTTAGTCATAGGAATTACACATTATATCATAGATTTATGGAAAATATCCAATCAAAACACTTCCAATAAGAGAAGTCTTTTTTTCATAGACCAAACACTGCATATAGGTGTCATAATAGCAGTTGCAGAGTATTATCATCCATTTATACTGCAAATTTTTCAAAATTCAAACATTGCCAATATTTATAGTTTAATCATAACCGTTTTACTATTAACACAAGTTAGTTCTACCGTGATTAAAATCTTAATTTCTAAATGGACACCTGAAACCAATTCAAGTGAACCTTTATCCTTAGATAAAGCAGGAAAATTCATAGGCATGATCGAACGATTATTAATCTTCCTTTTCATAAGTATCAACCAATTTTCAGCGGTAGGCTTTCTATTAGCTGCAAAATCAGTATTTAGATTTGGAGATTTAAAGGAAACCAACGATCGTCAATTAACAGAATACATCTTGATTGGTACATTATTAAGCTTTGGGTTAGCCATTATCGTATCTCTAGCCTATCATCAAATAGAAGTAAATTAAATGTGAAACTCCATACTTATATATATCTTACCCTAATTTTATATCTTAATGTATCTCTGTCGGGACAAAAAGATAGTCTTATAACTCTAGGTCTACATAAACAGATCTCTCCTTATATAATTCCTGCTTCTTTAATAACATCAGGAATTATACTCAACAAAAACCACATAAAACAAAGCCTACAAAATAGAATCATTGATCATACCAATCAATACCAATCTAATATTGATGATTATATTCAATATGTACCAATATTGCAAATGTGTACCGCCAATCTATGTGGAGTAACATCTACCAATACTACTTGGGGTCAAACTAAAAATTTATTGCTCTCTGAGGGCATTACTTCACTAATTGTACATTCCTTAAAGAAAACACTCAAGATTCAAAGACCCGATCAATCCGCTAATACAGCTATGCCCTCGGGACATACATCTCAGGCATTTGTAGCTAGTCAGGTTCTTTATCAAGAATATCACAAGACATCTCCAATACTAGCATGGAGTGGCAATATCTTCTCTGTTGCTACTGCAAGTTGGAGGGTTGTGAATAATAAACACTGGGTGCCCGATGTATTGGTTGGAGCAGGAATAGGCATTTTAATTACTAAATTAGTTTATCATTGGGACCCATTAAAACACTGGAATCCATTCAACAAAAAAACACAACTTACAACTCAAATAAACAATGATGGATTAGGATTTACTTTTTCACAATCATTTTAGCAAATTCCCTCAAAGAGGAAACTCTTAGATCATATCCACTACACTTTACACGCCCAAGATCAATCCAAACGGATTTCATTCCTGCACTAGCTGCAAAATCAATATCTGATTGGCTATCACCAACCATAATAGACTTATCAAAATCAATCTGAGGAAAATCCTTCTGAGCTTGAAGTGCCATTCCAATAGCAGGCTTACGAGTAGATGATTCCAATCCAGCCCAATCAGGGCTATAGTATACTTGATCGATACGCCCATTTGCATTATGAACCTCATTTAATAAGGCCTCATGAACAGAATATAAATCATCGTGCGTCATCAACTCTTTGGCAATGCCCTGTTGATTCGTTGCAACTACGATGATATTAAAGTATTCCTTTAACAGGAATAAGCTTTCTAATACTCCAGGAAGAATTTCTAGCATCGAAGGATTCCTTATGTAGTCTCCATCAATCTTTCTATTAAGAACACCATCACGGTCAAGAAATAATGTCCAAGATGGATCCAATTCATAAATCCATTGGCTACTACTCATTTCCAAAAAGTATTTGCTCAACTAATTCACATATTAAATGCCCCAACAACATATATCCCTCTTGTATTCTTGGAGTATCATCGGAAGGAATACACAAAGTATAATCGCAATATTCTACCAAATCTCCACCACTTCTACCTGTAAACCCAATCACTATTACACCCAATTTCTTAGCTTTAATAACAGCCTTAATAATATTGGAAGAATTGCCCGAAGTCGATAATGCGAATAATACATCCTCTTTTTTACAAAAAGCCTCTACTGCCCTTTCGAAAACATATTCAAAGCCATAATCATTTGCTACCGCTGTAACAAAAGAAGAATTGACTTGTAACGCTTCACATGGTAACGCCTTTCGTTCCATTTTAAACCGTCCAGACAACTCAGCAGCCAAATGTTGCGCATCACCAGCACTTCCCCCATTACCACAAAAATAAACCGCATTGCCTTGTTCGAATCTATCAGCGATAATCTCGGCAATGATTTCAACCAATTCGACCGTATTACCTTGACTTAAAATCTCCTGTTTTATTCGAATGCTATCTTCAACCGCGGCTCTAATAAAAGCTTTCATCTTAATCTTTCTTTTATGGTTTTAAATATGCCTTCTTCACTAGGCGAATCAGCTTGGACAAGATTGGGGCAATCCAGTTCCTGCAACTTAGCGAATGTAGTTCCTCCGATAGCAATCACGAGCTGAAATTTAGCAGCTTCTTTTGTATTCAGAAAAGCTATTCCATTCATAGGACTAGTGATTACAGCAATATCAGCAACAGGGACGATTACATCTTGGTCAATTTCATTTCTATAAACGACTAAAGACGAACACCTATTATCTTCAAGCGATCTTTCCACACTACTCAAACTATCTTTAGCTTTGACAAATAAGATATGCCCATTTATCTTTTCATAAAATGAGACGGATACATCTTTATTACCCGAACCGACAAAATCTGGAACTCTATCAAACGTTCTTTGAAATGTTTTTTTTGTGCCTACTCCCAATACTCCAATTTTCACATTGGAATCCAAAGTCTTATATATCCGATTTAACCCTTCAGAAAAAAAACGAACACCTTGGGAACTATAAAAAAATATCCAATCCGATTCTGGTATATCACTAAAAGGTATTAATTCAAATTTAAGCAAAGACTGACCTTCAATTTGCACTTGATTCTCTAAAGAATAGAGTATAGAATCATCACCTAAATTTCTTGTAATAAAAACCTTCATTACTCATCATCAAATAGATCTTCCAACTGCCCTGTTTTCATTAACTTTATAAAACATCTAGCTGCTGCAATAACATCTGCACGTGCATTATTAGGCGGAGTAAAGGTCGAATTAAAACACACTGCATGCATTTCTGTGAGCGATGGCCATTTGTATCCTCCACGTTTTGAAGGTAACTTACAATAATATGTACCCTCTTCCATCAAACAAAATCTCTCTTTAGGAAAGAAATTTATGTCTACTGTGTTTCGAATATACTCAGCTGCTAATACATTTTCATTAAATTTTAGATTGTGGCTAAATATGTATTCGCATTTTTCCACAGACGTATTAAACGTCTTCAATATATCCTCTATATCAATACCCTTTTCATCGATTTCTTCCTTTGTCAATTTTGTCCTTTTCAAGACTTTTTCATCCACTATGAAACCCGCTGGTTTTACAATACAGTCAAAATCTTCAATAGGCTTAAAATCACTACCCAATACGATCCAAGAAATATGTACTAGACGTGGCCACTGAAAAGACTCTGTAAACGGGGCCTTATAGTTTAACGGTTGAGACACCGAACTACAATCGTAAATTAAATACATTCTATTTGTTTATCAATTTATTATATAAAGATTCAGCCAATTTATGGTGAGTACTTTGAGATATTGACACCTTAGTTAATGGTTTACCTTCTTCACCTGAATAAGCTGCAACTGCGTGATAATTTCCATTATTATCTTTATGGACATAAACACCCAATGGAAGTTGACAACCTCCATCCATCATATTTAAAACTTTTCGTTCAATGTTGGTACAATCAGCTACTTCACCCACATGAATTTTAGCCAAAATTTTACGCGTTTCAACATCTTCTTCTCTACATTGAAATGCCAATACACCTTGAGCAGGAGCAGGGACAAATTCACTTGGATGAAGTACAAAAACTTTAAACTCTGACAATTCAATTTTTAATCGATCCACACCAGCTTTAGCAAGTATAATTGCGTCAAACTCACCATCTCTTAATTTTTGAATTCGAGTAGGTACATTTCCTCGGATATCCTTAATTACGATGTCATTATTGGTTAATTCACCGATTTGAGCTTTTCTCCGAGCTGAAGACGTTCCTACTACAGCATTTGCTTGCAAACCCAAATTCCTATCGGCTTGTAATACTTCTTTTCTTACCAATAAAATGTCTCTGGCATCTTCACGATAAGATACTGCTCCAATAACCAAACCTTCAGGAGATTCTGTAGGCAGATCTTTCATTGAATGAACGGCGATATCACAAGATTTGTCTAACAAAGCATCCTCGATTTCTTTAGTAAAGAAGCCCTTACCTTCCATCTTATCGAAGCCCAAATGCTGGATATTATCACCCCGTGTTTTAATTATATTTAGAGCCGATTCGATTCCAATGGCCTTTAGTTGATCCTGCAAATAATGTGCCTGCCATAGAGCCAAATCACTCCCTCTTGTTGCTATATTTAATGCTTTCAAATGTCACTTAATTTTATGCAAAGATAGGGATATTCTTTCCAGAAAATCGATTTCATTTCCAAAAGAATAATCCATTGTTTATTAGAATTCTTAAGGTATTCGAAGATACTTGTGTGTCTGTACACTAAGCTTCCATTTAGGATGTGATTTAACGTAATCTACAGACCTCATAATATGTTGTTCCCAATTACCATCTTCTTTAGGTTGAATATAATAATGGTCAAATTTTAAATCTTCAAAATCTTCTGGTACATTTTCCAATTGAGGATATACAAGTTTGAGTTCGTCCCCACCTCTAAGTACTACTTGAGCATCACTCTTCGGACTTACACAAATCCAATCAACATTAGGCGGCAAAGTCATGGTTCCATTGGTCTCAACAGCCGTATAAAACCCATTCTCATGAAGAGCCTCAACAAGTTCAAAGTCCAACTGTAGTGCAGGTTCTCCACCTGTAAAAACCACAAATTTATCCTCAACAGCATAAAACAATCCAGAGATCTGATCCACCAATTCCTCTAAAGAATACTTGCCTCCATTTACACCATCTGTTCCAAAAAAATCAGTATCGCAGAACTTACAAACTGCATTATCGCGATCTTTTTCAAGTCCAGTCCACAAATTACACCCTGCGAACCTGCAAAAAACAGCTGCTCTACCTGTATAATACCCTTCTCCTTGAATGGTATAATACATTTCCTTTACACTATACGTCTTACTATTTTTCAAATTACTCCTTTACTTCGATAATTGCAGATGCTTCAATTTCAACCAACAATTCTGGATCAATTAAGTTCGACACTTCCACCATAGTAGTAGCAGGTGGATTGTACTGAAAAACCTCTCGATGAGCTTTAGCCACTTCCTCCCACAATTTTATATTGGTCACATACATCCTAGTCCGAATGACGTTATTTGAATCCAAACCAAAATGCCTCAAACTTTCCAAAATTATTTCCAAACACCTTTGAGTTTGTACATAGGCATCACCAATTCCAACAATTTTGCCATCTTTGACTGAAGTCGTTCCTGAAACTTCAATCACATCTCCAATACGAACGGCCCTAGAATATGCAGCTATACTTTCCCATTTGGCTCCACTCCTATAATTTTCTCTACTGCTCATATCGTTTAATGTATTATAAATCACTCTAGCGTTCAAAACGTAAAACTAATAAAAGACAATTTAATGCCGTACTAATGTTAGATTTTATACTCCATATTATATTTCTGAGAAGTAATGTCTTAAGTCTCCAGTATTTAATATAATGACGTTATAAAATAACCATCTACATTCTTTTGGAACAATGATCTACACTGCGGTCGATGAAAATAACAAGGTGTCTTGGATTAAATCATCTTATATCCAAGCATACAAATTCTAACGCATTATTCGGATTAAGTCAACATTTGTCCCGCTCGTTGCAACAAATAGAACTCTTAGCCATATAATAATAAGGATATCATTAATTTATTATTATTAGTTATACATTTGTTACCTTTCCTTCGTAATAATATAATGAAGGTGTTTACATCAATTTTTCATAAACAGGACAATCGATTAATACAGTAATTCGTTCCTGTCCAGTATTAACCATTTTATTCATGTTGAGAATTTTAGTTTTATTCATTTTGACATTTTCCTTTTCTGCAGATTTCTTTGCTCAAGCTGAAAAATATCATCGTGTCAAAATTGACCTAAAAGGGAAAGATATAAATCAGTTATCTAGACTCGGTATAGAAACAGATCATGGTATTTTCACTCCTTTTCGTTCTTTAGAAAATGACTATTCTAATCATGAAATAAAGATGATTAAAAATGCAGGATTTGATGTAGAAATCGTGATTGAAGATGTAGTCTCTTATTATAAAAACCCGAATAGGAAATCTGAATTTAATGTTGAATTTAGAAACAGCAGCTGCGATCAAGAAGGTAATTGCGTCATTTCGGAATTCAAAACTCCTGAAAACTATAGTGGTGGATCTATGGGAGGTTATAAAACTTACAGCCAAATGCTTCTTAATGTTGACTCTATGCACATACTGTATCCTAATCTTATAACTGTAAGAAATAATATTGGCGATACTACGCACATGGGTAACAATGTATTCTATTTAAAGATTAGTGATAATCCAGATAATGATGAGAATGAACCGCAAGTACTGTATACAGCTATACATCATGCTAGAGAACCTAATAGTATGGCTCAAATGTTATTTTACATGTGGTACCTTTTGGAAAATTACGAATCTGATACTACTATACAGAACTTAGTAAACAATACTGAAATGTACTTCGTTCCATGCCTTAATCCAGATGGTTATATCATCAATGAAATCAACAATCCAGATGGAGGTGGTTTGTGGAGAAAAAATGGAAGAGTTGATTCGAATGGAGAATTGGTTGGAGTCGATTTAAATCGAAATTATGGATTTCATTGGGCTTTTGATGATGATGGCTCTTCTCCAAATCCAGGATCTCAAACATATAGAGGACATAAAGCATTTTCTGAACCAGAAACTAGTGCTATAGCAGCATTTTGTGAAAGCAAAGATTTTCAAATTGCCTTAAACTACCATACTTTTGGGAACCTACTTATCCACCCTTGGGGATACAATGATCAAATCACCCCAGATCATGGTATTTTTAAATCTCTTGGAGAAGGAATGATCCATGAAAACTGTTATCATCTTGGCACAGGAACTGAAACTGTTGGATATACTGTCAATGGCGACTCTGATGATTGGATGTATGGTGATGATACTCTGAAGAATAAGATATACTCCATGACTCCAGAAGTTGGACCATCGTTCTGGCCTCCACAAACTGACATCATCTCCTTGAACAAAGCTTGTATGCATATGAATTTGCAGGCCGCAAGATCTCTACATAATAACTTTTATATCGAATCACTTCAGGAAGAGCCTATTAATGGTAACGTTTCTATTCCTATCGAAATCACGCAAATAGGACTTGGTCAAGGTGCAATTCCACTAACAATTACACCTATTACTTCCAATATAATTTCTAATCCACTTCAAACAACTATTGAATTAAACATTAATCAATCTGATACTATTTATTACCCTCTTGAAATAAACTCCACTGCCGATAGTGAAATCATTGAACTTGAAGTGCTCCTAGGAGATGCTGTAACTTCTACAATAGAGACCATTAGATTACTCTATTTTAAGAATCAATCTACACATGGGAATATAGATCTTACCGAATACACCAATTATTGGGCATTTTCTCAAGATTGGGCACTAGATAATGAAAAAGTTTTCAATGGCACTTATTCCCTTACCGATTCTCCTGGAAGTACATATAGACCAGCAGCTAACACACAAGTCAATCTGGATACCATTATCAATTTAAAAGACATGGTATTTGCTTCAATGAACTTTTATGGACAATGGGATATCGAAAACAATTATGACTATGCAGTCATTGAGGCTTCTAACAACAATTTAGATTTTGAGCCTTTATGTGGAATGCACACCAATAACGGTTCGAATAATCAATTAGAAGGACAACCCATCTTTGATGGAACACAGAATACCTGGGTTTACGAATCTATGGATCTAACTAATTACCTTGGTGATAGTACAGTCTATATTCGCATTAGAATGGTATCGGACAATTTTGTAGAAAATGATGGCATCTATTTAGACAGCATCACTTTTAATACCATTGAAAAGAGTGTGGTGTCTCCTTCCAAAGACATTAACCTAGATGAGATTTCATTATTCCCCAATCCAGCTCAAGATAAACTGTATTTGAACAACTATGGAATAAATGCGGATCTGAGAATTGTGAATCAATTAGGACAAGAATTTGAAGTATTAAAAAGTGATCATACAATCAAGATTAGCCAATTACCCAAAGGGCTTTATTGGTTAATCATTGAATATGAAGGTAAACAAAGTGTACACTCATTTATTAAATCTTAGAATATTATATTGGATAAATACAACTTATCTCTAATTACACTTATCCTATTTTTAATAGTTCCATCATTATCTGGTCAACTATTGTTGGATTGGGAAATTGATCTTTCCAGAAAAATAAGAGAAACTTCAGGAATTATTATATGGGATGACAGAGGTTATACCCATAATGATGCAGGTAATGATCCTATACTTTACGAATTAGATCTTCATACTGGTGAAATCATTCGAAAAATAAAGATCAACAATGTACCAAATATTGATTGGGAAGATATAGCTCAAGATTCTGAAAATGTTTATATAGGCGATTTCGGAAATAATGATGGCAACAGAAAGGACTTGGCAATATATATTATTAAAAAGTCTGAACTAGGAAATCAATCAAAAGTTGATGCAGAGATTATAACCTTTTCTTATCAGGATCAGATAGATTTTAGTGCGGCACATCATGCCACTAATTTTGATGCTGAAGCAATGGTAGTGATTGACAAGTCCATTTATCTTTTCACCAAGAATTGGTTGGATTTGCACTGCAATGTTTATAAACTTTCTACCTCCATATCAGAGCAACAAGCCCTACGTGTTAATCGTTTTGACTCTAAGGGATTAATTACTGGTGCTGATTACAACAATGCATCTTCCGACCTTTATTTTTGCGGATACACTACCTTACTTCAACCATTTCTAATAAAAGCGAATACAAAAAATGTTCTTCAAAACGAGTCCATCACTACAGAAAAAATAGACATTTCTAGTTTAATAGGAATAGGAAGTCAGACCGAAGCATTAGCCATTGGAAAGGAAAATGATATATACCTAACTCGGGAGCGGCTCAAAAAGAAAGTTAATGGAATACAATTAGACATTGACAACTCTATGTTTCGACTCATTGAAGAGCCGAGCGAAATTGTTTTGCCCCCTATAACAAAACCTCAAATCCACTACGATTATTTTAATCAGAGTATATTTATTGAAAGCAAGAATCCTTCAGATTTCATGTTGAATATTTACGATATTAACGGCCAAAATCTTTTGACATCTCATGACCATGAAATATCGTTAACCCATACAAAGTCTGGGCTATTATTCATTGAAATAATATATCCCAACAATCAACGGTATATTTTCAAGTTTATTAAGATTTAGTGCTTAACCAACTGCTTGATTTTTATTGCAAATAGAGCATAAATCAACGTCATAATCGGGCTTACATAATTAAAGATCGCATATGCGAAATACTCCAATACCGAAACTCCTAATACACCTGACTGGTATGCTCCACAGGTATTCCAAGGAATTAAAACTGATGTTACTGTCCCACTATCCTCCAACGTCCTACTTAAATTAACTGGTGCTAATCCCTTATCTTCATATGCTTTAGAAAACATTTTACCAGGAACAACAATTGCAAGGTACTGGTCGGAAGCTGATATATTGATAGCCAAACAACTTGCCACCGTCGCAGCAAATAATCCAAATACAGATTTAGCAATTTTCAATAACGACCTACTAATAGTGGACAAGGCTCCAATCGCTTCCATAATTCCTCCAAATACCAAAGCACAAATAATTAACCATATCGTACCGAGCATTCCTGCCATTCCTTTGGCAGAAAATAAATCATTTAGGGATTCATTGTCAGTTTCAATTACAGTTCCTTCAGTAAGTGCTGTCAAAATCCCTTGATAAGAACTCACAAAAGAGGCATTTGGTGCATTTGTAATGTTGTTAATAACATCAGGTTGAAATACTAATCCAAAAACAGCGCCTAGTAAAGTCCCAATCAACAAAGCGATCAAAGGTTTTGTCTTTTTAATAATTAAAAAAATCACAACAATTGGAACCAGAAATAACCATCCATTGATATTAAATGCACCGTCTATTGAGGCAAGAATAGTCCCATAGTCTGCTACACCACTCGTGTCTTGTGTTAATCCAATAATCGTAAAAATAATTAGGGTTACGACTATTGAAGGTACAGTAGTCAACAACATGTACCTGATGTGGTCAAATAGATTACTTCCTGCCATAGCAGCAGCAAGATTGGTAGTATCCGATAATGGAGATAATTTATCACCAAAATATGCTCCAGAAATCACCGCACCAGCTATCATACCAGGAGGCAATCCAAGGGCTTTACCTATACCCACTAGGGCTATTCCAACAGTGGCAGTAGTTGTCCAAGAACTTCCAGTTGCAATAGATATTATCGAGCAAATGATGACTGTAGCTGGAAAAAAAATAGTTGGGTTAAGTATTTTCAAACCGTAGTAGACCATTGAGGGAATAATCCCACTTATAAGCCAAGAAGCCGCCAGTGCACCAACCATTAAGAGGATCAAAATAGCATTGCTCGTAGAACGAAGGTTGTTACCCACTTCTTCCATCATTTTTTTATAGCTGGTATTATTAAAATAACCAACTATTCCTGCAATAGCTCCACCAAGTAAAAGAATAAATTGATTCGATCCGCTTAAAGCATTATCACCAAAAACAAATACATTAAATGCAAGCATTCCTACCAATAGAAATACTGGCACCAATGCTTCAAATAAATTTAGTTCTTTATTTTCGATGATTTTCTGCTCACTCATTCCTACACGTTTTTTATAGGAAGTAAATATCGAAAAGTTTTTCGAAAAAAGAGCATTCAATAGATCAATTAAAAGATCTCTTAATCAATATTTGGATTAATTAGAACTTACGGAGATATATTTTTGATACTCCGATTTCACAAAATCAAGAATATCATTTTCAGAATCAAATCTCATAAATAGCTTATCCAATTCAGACTTAGGATCACCAAGTTTCACATAGTTCTCCACATCACCTTTTTTAATTTTCTTACCACTAAGGATGATCAATCGTTCGACTACATTTCGAAGCTCCCTGATATTACCAGACCAATCAACGTCTTGGAGCATCTTCATCGCAGCAGCTTCAATTCCTTTTTTAGACATATTGTAGTCCTCACATATTGCATTTATAAAATGATCTACAAGTAATGGAATATCGACTCGTCTTTCATTCAAGCTTGGCACTTGAACTACAATCACAGCCAATCTATGATACAAATCTTCTCTAAAATTACCTTTTGCAATTTCAGATCTTAAATCCTTATTGGTCGCTGCTATTACCCGGACGTCAACTGAAAGTTCCTTTTCACCACCAACCCTTGTAATCTTATGTTCTTGTAATGCGCGTAATACTTTCGCTTGCGCACTTAATGACATATCTCCAATTTCATCCAAAAACAAAGTTCCCCCAGATGCTTGTTCGAATTTTCCAATTCTTTGTTTGTGGGCCGAAGTAAAAGAACCTTTTTCATGTCCGAACAATTCACTTTCGATAAGTTCTGACGGGATTGCTGCACAATTGACTTCGATTAGAGGCGAATTATTTCTATTGCTTTTTGCATGAATCCATCGAGCGACTAATTCTTTTCCAGTACCATTCGGACCATTTACCAATACTCTAGCATCAGTAGGCGCTACCCTATCTATGGTATCTTTAATAAATTTTATACCACTAGAATTCCCTATGATTTCCTGAACTTTACTGCTCTTTCTTACCTTTTTTTGAAGTACTTTTTTTTCTGTAATTAAAGAGGATTTATCCATTGCGTTTCGAATGGTGATCAACATCCTATTCAAATCAGGTGGCTTTTGAATAAAATCAAAAGCTCCTTTCTTAACAGCTTCTACAGCAGTATCAATATTACCATGACCAGAGATCATAATTACAGGAACATCAGGTGCCAACTCTTGGATACGTTCAATGGCTTCCATCCCATCCATTTCAGGCATTTTGATGTCGAGAATAATTACATCGTATTTGTTCTGTTTAACCTTTACTAAACAACTTAACCCATCACCTGACTCATCAACTTCATACCTCTCAAACTCTAGAATATCTCTGAGTGTCCTTCTAATTCCAGCATCATCATCTACGATTAATATTTTCGCCATATCTGAGTATTTTTTCTTTAAAAGTAATAGACCAAACCTATATAAGGTGTAAATATATTAAATTTACTAATAATATATAAAATCTTAATCATTAATACATAATTATATTATTGCATTGGATTGGTACAAAAAACTAAGATTACATTCTGTTTTGATTCGGAAATGATTACCTTGTATGAATACTTAATCGTCTGTTAAATGGCCAAAGACTTTCGTGACAACTTCAATTTTTTAAAAAAATCTACCACTTTCAAGGAAGAAGATGAAAAGTATATTGATAGTGGATTTGGTTTTAAATTCACCAATAAGCTGAGGCTGGTAAAAGACAATGGTGAGTTTAATATCCAAAAAATTGGGATTGGAAGTAATACAGTATATGAAAGATTAATAAGGCTTCATTGGTTTTCTTTTTCCATGCTCTTTATTCTGATGTATGTATGTACTAATGCGGTATTTGCCATATTGTTCTATCTTGTCGGTATAGAACAAATACAAGGAATTCAACCTGGAACGTTTATAGATGAGTTTTTACAGTGTTTTTTCTTCAGTATCCAAACCTTCACCACAGTTGGATATGGGACCATGGGACCTATTGGACTTCAAGCCAACATTCTATCAGCTATAAATGCCTATTTGGGATTATTGCTATTTGCATTAGCTACAGGTCTGTTCTTTGCTCGATTTAGTAAAGCGAAATCATATATAAGATTTAGTAAGCACATACTTTTGGCACCCTTTAACAAAAGACATAATTCGATCCAAATGCGCGTAGTTAATTCGTCTAACAATAAAATGACGGATATGAAAGCCGAAATGCTCTACACATGGGTTATTGAAGAAAAAGGAAAACTGAAACGAAAATTTGAAAAATTAGAGTTGTTTATTGATGCAATATATCTATTCCCCCTAAATTGGACATTGGTGCATATCATAGATCAAAGTAGTCCCCTTCATGAAAAATCGGTCGAATGGCTGCAAGATCACAATGCCGAAATCATTGTAATCGTTAGAGGATTTGACGACACCTATTCGCAATTCATAACGGATTATCGGGGTTATGATTTACAAAAATTAAAGGAGGGCTATCGTTTTTCAAGTATGTATCAAATGAGTGTGGATCACACTACATTGGACATTAGTAAAATCAATAGCATCGAAAAAAATCCAATTCTAAAAAAATAAAAAACGAGAGCAAACAAAGACTTGCTTGCTCTCGTTTCAAATATTTTCTTTGAATGGCTATTACTTTGCCATTTTAACACCAGAGGCCATAAACTTATATTCTGTAATTGGCTCGATTATCTTTGCAATTTCTTCAGGAGATTGCCCTTCATCTTCAGCATAGTGCCTTAACTCCTCTACTGAAGTTTCTTCGCGGTATACATTTCCCTTCATGACAACATTACCTGTCAAATCTTTAGGCATGAAAAATCCGTAATCTTTAAATTTAACGAAAAGTTCTTCTGCTTCTTCATTAGAATCAGAGACGATATTCATCCAACAGCCCTTCTTTTGACAAACACCATCTACCTTACCTTCTACAACAATATTAGCTATTGAATCTACACTTTTCAACATCATTAACAGCGAATCATACTGAATCACATTGGCAACCTCAAAGTCTTCACCGTAAAAAGTTGGCGCTTCCGATCTCTCTGATTTTTCTTCAGTTGGCTCGGTATTAGTTGAATCTTGATTTGTTTGATCCTTACATGCTACAAAAAGCAATGCCATCAAACACAGGGTCATGATATTTTTAATCATTTAAATGTTCCTTTAGTTATTTAATAATAGATCAAATATAGAAACTCTCAAATAGTATCAATACATTTCTCTTCAAAGTTGCACCTAAATAGATACGATCTAAGTCAAAACTGGCATAGCATGCTTCGATCACTGTTCTCATTTACCTCCAAAAAGCAATTTTGAAATGGATTGGACTACAAGCTGAAACTAGTATTGGTATTAAATAAAATGACGATCAAATCAATAAATGATCCTTGGAAATCTCTTAAACGAGTTTTGTTTTATTCTAAGCCAGAATGCCATGATTAAATAAAACAGAATAGGAGAACCAGCAGTGACGAATGATAGATAAATGAAGAATACACGAACAATAGTAGCTTTAATTCCCAATTTTTGTCCCAACCATAAACAAACTCCAAATGCGTATTTCTCCAAATAATCCTTCATTACATTATACTAACAATTTCAAGGTGTAATATAATTAATTTTCCTAAAACCATAAACAAAAGAAAGGTTCTTCCTGATTTCCAAGAAGAACCTTTCTTTTATACTTTTAGAAGAAAACTTATTTGATTTTCAACTTTTTCGTCGCTATAGTAGTAATCAAACCTCTTTCAATCGTCTTTAGTTCAAGTACATACTTTCCTTTCTCTTTATATTGGTAAGAAAATTTAGGTTGAGTAATAATCATTCTCATCCCATCACCCATTTCCATAACATATCTTTTTTCTTTGATATCCATTTTGGTCTCGAATTCAATTTCGTTTCCTACTCTCTTCTTTCCAGAAATTTTAATGTAGTTTCCAAATGAAGATCCCAATTCATCCACATCTTCTTCCAATTCAACAACAGGTGTAGTCGCAAACTGATTGTAGTTATTATTAGAATTTCCAGCGGCATTTGAAGCAATGATATAAATCGACCCCACTAATCCTAATATCGCCACAATACTTAGGAGAAAAAATTCCATAGAATGGGGAATAATCAATCTTTTAGGTGTCTGAATCATATCTCCTTTGTTTAATTTAAGACTATAGTCCATCTTTCTAATTTTTATTTTGATTCCTTAATTCGAATTACAAAATTAAGCATCAATTTTTAATAATGGAAATATTTATTACGATTTTTCATAATATATAAAGAACTTAATAATAATTACATATAATTTCATATATAAATAGTTTATAATATGTAATGGTATAGATATTATTTTAACTTATATAGATTTTTTAATTATTTGGGGTTGAAATTTAATCCTCTCTTTTTCGCGTATTAACTCGGTCATGCTCTAACTCTAGTTTATCCGTGTAGAACATCGTAAAAAAGAGCACATCTTTCTATATTTGCAGCATGAGATGGAAATCGAAGGTCGTACTACCCTATGCAAAATTGATTGCGAAAAATGTTCAAAAGATGGCGCGTAATGCCATTAAAGATCAGGATTCAATACGAAAGACATTAATTAAAAGAGCTTCTTCTACCCAATTTGGTCAGGAACATAATTTTAATAGTATTCATAATAGCCAACAATTTGCAGAGAATATTCCTTTAAGAGATTATGAAGCATTAAGACCTTATATCAATAGAATAATTGAAGGGAAAAAAGATGTACTATGGCCAGGTAAACCAAAGTACTTTGCCAAAACGAGTGGAACTACTTCAGGCGTCAAATACATACCATTAACCAAAGAAAGTATCCCTAATCACCTTTTCACCGCTCAAAAAGCGGCAATGAATTTTATTGCATCCAACCCAGAGACAAATCCTTTTGACGGTAAGATCATATTCCTAAGCGGTTCACCTACACTTTCGGATAAAGGTGGAATTAAGACAGGAAGATTATCTGGGATTGTTAATCATGAAGTTCCTTCTTGGATTAGAGGCAACCAACTTCCCTCATACGAAACAAATTGTGTCGAGGATTGGGAAGAAAAATTAGGTAAAATAGTTGCTGAAACATTACCTCAAGACATGCGAATGATTAGTGGTATTCCTCCTTGGGTACAAATGTATTATGAAAAACTTTTAGAAACTACAGGAAAGGATTCCATCAAAGATATTTTCCCAAATTTCAATCTCTTTATTTATGGAGGAGTCAACTACGAACCCTATAGAAAATCAATTGAAGCATTAATTGGGGAAAAAGTGCCATCTGTTGAACTCTTCCCAGCAAGTGAGGGCTTCATAGCATTTCAAGATAGAAAGGGTGACACCGGATTATTACTCAACACCAATTCAGGTATTTATTTTGAATTTGTCCCATTGAATGAAATCCATAATGAGAAGCCTAGTCGGTTAACTTTACAAGAAGTAGAATTGGGCAAGGATTACGTATTAATTATAAACAACAATGCAGGTCTTTGGGGATACAATATTGGAGATACTGTGCGATTTACATCACTTCACCCCTACAAAGTTGTCGTATCAGGAAGGGTTAAACATTACATCTCCGCTTTTGGAGAACATGTCATAGGCAAAGAAGTCGAACTCGCGATGCAAGAAGTTACCGAAAAACACAATGTCTCGGTAGTGGAATTTACAGTAGCTCCTCAAGTAAATCCTACTAATGGAAACCTCCCCTATCATGAATGGTACATAGAATTTGAACGGACTCCTTATAACATGAATCAATTTGCTCAGGACTTAGATCTAGCCTTAACCAAACAGAATATATATTACAAAGACCTAATAGATGGAAAAGTACTCCAACCATTATTAATTAATCCTTTGGAAAAATCAGCCTTCAGGAACTATATGAAAGATCAAGGAAAACTCGGCGGTCAAAATAAAGTTCCTAGATTGAGTAATGATCGAAAAATAGCTGATCGTCTTCAAAAATATTCTATT
Source organism: Saprospiraceae bacterium (assembly GCA_965230345.1). Classification (GTDB taxonomy): domain Bacteria; phylum Bacteroidota; class Bacteroidia; order Chitinophagales; family Saprospiraceae; genus JADKBO01. The sequence continues at coordinate 2,803,358 of CBDDKR010000002.1, read as the reverse complement.
CGTAGAAAATAAATATTAGTTATATAATATTAAACCAATAAAGCAGTTATTTGCATATAATTTGAACAAATACTAACAAAGTGACAATACTAATTTTTCTTATCATATCTTATATTTTACTATGTTTTACACTTTCTTTGGTCTTTCCCAAGGCTGGTGTTGAAGCAGGCAAGGCTTGGATACCAGGAGTAAATTTTGCAGAATGGTGTAAGCTTATTGGTAGAAAACCACAATATGCGCTCTTATTGCTTGTCCCAATTGTAAATATTTTCATATTTACTGGAATGGCAGTAGATCTTGTACGATCTTTTGATCGATTGTCATTTAAAGATACCGCCTTGGCCGTGATATATGCTCCAGCCATCTTCTGGAGCGTAGCAAAAAATGAAAATGACAGGTACGTAGGTCCAATATTACCTCGTGAAGCTGAGTATGCGGCGTCCTTAAAAGCTGCTCAAGATAGTAAGGATACATACACATACAATAAATTGGTCGCTTCAAACCCATTCAAAAAATCTGCTCCAAGAGAATGGATAGAATCTGTGGTCTTTGCTGTATTTGCTGCAGCATTTATTAGAATGTTTCTGATAGAGGCCTATGTTATTCCTACTCCTTCTATGGAAGGTAGTTTAAATGTAGGTGACTTCCTTTTTGTAAGTAAAGCCCATTATGGTATTAGGACTCCAAGTACCATTGCCATGATACCATTGCTTCATAATAGAGTTCCAATACTTAATACCGAATCTTATTTAGAATCTCCCAAGTTAAAAGCTCGAAGACTTCCTGCTTTGGAAAAAATTGAGTCTGGAAAACCTATAGTATTTAATTGGCCTATTGGAGATAGCATATATTTAACCGCAAGTAGAAGTTATGCGGTAATGCAAACAAAACAAGATCCAGGATTTGTCAACAACGATCGACAACTGGCGAGAGAAATTAAAAAAGGAAATATAATAACCCGACCAGTAGACAAAAGAGACCACTACATCAAAAGATGTATTGCTGTCGGAGGAGATTCTTTAGAGATCAGAGATAGGCAAGTATATGTGAATGGTCAGCCTATGAAGAACCCAGATCATATGCAGTTTTTATATATGGTTAATATACCTAAGAGTGTCAACATTAATCAGAAAAAATTGGACGAATGGGGAATCGATTATGGTGATAGTGCATACGGTAAATTAATCTCCGATAGAGATGGCAATTATCTCTTACACCTGGACCAAACTCAGGTAGACAAGTTAAAGTCTTTAGATCCTAATATTCGAATCACTTTTTACCCTCAAGAAATTGAGCCTAAAAAGATTTTTCCAAACGATCCTAAAAATTTCAATTCTTGGAGTGTTGATAATTTCGGTCCTATTTGGATACCCAAAGCTGGAGCAACCGTGGAAATTTCTTCTGAGAATATTGCATTGTACGAACGAATCATCAATGTTTATGAAGGCAATGGTTATGAAAAGAAAAACGGTAAGATTTTCATAAATGGTCAAGAAGCTTCTCAATATACATTCAAACAGGATTATTATTGGGCGATGGGAGATAACAGGCACAATTCTGAAGACAGTAGAATGTGGGGATTTGTACCACATGATCACATCGTGGGGAAGCCATTGTTTATTTGGTTTTCAACAAAGGAAGGCAATATTGGGAATGGCATAAATTGGGATAGAATTTTCAAATCAGCTACTTCTAAGCATTAAACTAAACTTGAAGTTCTTCCTTTGCCATTATTAAGCATTGATAAAATTACACCTATTGGAGAAATAGGTATTTGGGAAGTTAAAGAAAGTGAAGCCTTCTTTAGATCTTCTATGGAATTGTATCCAGAAGAAATATGTGAGCTTGACGGTCTTTCTCAACGTAAAAGATTAGAATGGTTATCTGCTCGACAGTTGTTACATATTATGTCCGGCAGGTTAGATCGAGGAGGTGTTTTCAAAGATCATTTTGGGAAACCCTATCTTGACGCCTCTAAATACAATATTTCTTTAAGTCATTCTGGAGGGTTTACTGCTGTAATTGCCAGTCCTCTTTTAGTGGGTGTTGATATTCAATATTTCACTCCAAAGATAGCTCGTATTGCTCCAAAGTTTATCACGGAAAAAGAAATGACTTTAGTAAACACCGAGCAAGAATTATTGTATTACCATTTGATCTGGGGAGCAAAAGAAAGCCTTTTTAAAGCTTATGGTAAGGGCAAGGTTGACTTCAGAAAAGATTTGTCCATTACCAAAATTACTCATAACAATCACAAAATGTACGCCAAGGGGTTGGTAAATAAAGTAGACTTTATTGAAGAATTTAATATCGAAGCTACTATTTTTGAATCTTATATTCTAGTTTATGCGATTAATGAATAAAAGTTGGATCATAATACTTGGAGCATTCTTGATTATATCATGTAATTCCAAGAAATCTAATCAAGATGTCTTTACTGCTATGCCTGAGGATTTTGTAAGTTTTTACGATCAATTTCATGCCGACACATCGTTTCAGATAGAGCACATTCACTTCCCTTTAGAAGGAATGCCTGCTTTGCAACCGGGCTCGGATTTAGAAGGTTTCAGTTTTTGGTGGGAAAGAAAAGGATGGAAGTTTCACAAGCCTTTTGACGATATGAATGGGAGTTTTAAGCGCAATTTTTCAAGTTTTGCCAATATAATTACAGAAACCATTTATGATCAATCGGGGCAGTTTTCAATGGTCAGAAGATTTAGTAAAATGGATGGTCAATGGAAGCTTATTTACTACAAACAATTGGGAAGAAATCAGTCTACTGCTGAAGAAGAGCGTTAAAATATTCTCCTGCTTTAATCATTCTTGATCCATACCAAGAAAACATTTCACCGTCTACAAGTTTTACGGGAATACCATATTTTTCCTCTAATTCAACTTTGTCTTTATTTTTAAAAGGATATGGTTCACTTGATAAAAATATCTGATCACACTCTGATGCAATTTCATCTAAATTAACCGTTGGGTACCTGATGGAGTCATGTAATATGTTATAAAAACCTGCCTTCGACAACATGTTATGAATAAACGTATCCCCTCCCACACTCATATATGGACCTTTCCAAATAAGATACAAGACGCGAGGACATGCATTGATATCCTGTGGTTTTAAAGCACTGAATAAAGTGCCTATATCACTCATTATTTCATTACTCTTAGTTTCCCGATTGGTCATTAATCCTAATTGCTCGATCATATCCAAAGCATTGACGTAAGTCGAAACATCGCTGGTATACACTGGAATAGTCTGCATCAAGTCATCTACCTGTTCTTTTTCATTCTCCTCCTTATTAGCAATAATTAGATCGGGAATTAATGCTTTGATCTTATCAATTTGTAGATTCTTGGTTCCTCCAATTACTGCAACAGAAGACACATCTGATTGAGGATGGATACAAAACTTTGTTCTACCCACAATCTCCTTATTTAAACCAAGATCAAACAACGTTTCGGTAATGGAAGGAACTAAACTAATTATTCGTTGAGGCTGTTTGTCTAATATTACTGTATTTCCAATTTGATCAATTAGTTTAACCACGCTTTCTAACTTCTCCTTTAAAACTCTTTTCTCCTGCCAAAATTTGAAGGGGAATTTCATTCTCCCTTGGTGGAATTGGGCAATTAAATCCATCGGAATATGCGCACCACGGATTATAACATCTGTTAAAATCTATTTTAAGTTGATTGTTGACGATATTATCCTTAGATAAATCCATATAACGCCCACCACCATAGGTTAGATCGCCGTTAGTTTCGTCTTTAAAAGGCAAAAAGAGCTTTTTCCCATGAATCGGATGTGTACTCATTCCTGCATGTTGAAACAAAGCTACACTAAACGACTTACCTGAAGTTTTGCATTTTGCTCTTGCATACAATTGAAACGTTTTTTTCTTCCCTGCATAAGTGGACATCTCTACCAATGGTTGTTCATCAATAACCAAATCGCACATACAAGAGTACTCTTCATCTGCTTCAAAAAAATCCATCATCTCTACCCCATCAGGAGTAAGAGGTCCATCAGAATTCTTTCTAAAATCATCTTGGTATTCGATTCTATGTTTATCCAGAGCTTCAATATACTCGGGACTTGCTTTGGGCTGACAGCCAATTGCAAATAAACCCAATAAAATCACTATTGATAAAAGTCTAATCTTCATGTTTTTCAACTAACATTAATTTGTTTCTATATGCTGCGATTCGGGTAATATTTTTCAATCCGTATTCGGATAAATCCAACCACATCACCCAATTTTGATCCTTCTCACTCATTTTATAGAGCTTTCCACCAGAAGCCTTCACAATAGTTCCTGAAGGAAGGATCTCAAAATCTTCAACATCAATTTCACTAACTATTTTGATTTTGTTTGATTTAAAATCATACGTTTTCAAATACCAAAAATCGTCAGCAATTTTATGTACAAAATATAATAGCCCTGAATCGTCAGTCTTCAGACATCTGCCTATACCATTTATAACGTCTTTCAGATTATGCTGTGACACTTCAGCAATAGATAGAATACTTGGTTCAGAGACTCGAAACAAGGCTACATTTTCTTCATCTAACCACGAATGATATCCTATATCATTTGATTTCAATAATGCTTCACCTCCATTCGATCGATCTAAAGGATAAGACCAAAGTACTTGATTATCTTCTAACGTTTTAATAATTGATATTCGTTTTCCACTTGGAGTCAATGTAGGAGAATATTCGTTTGAACGATTTGTTCTGGTGAAATAAGACCAAGTATTCTCATTTAAATTCAATTCTATCAAATCTGTATTTACACCATCCTTAGAAGCGGATATTAAAACCAAATCATTTCCAATAAATTGAGGTTGATTACAATATTTGAAAGATTCTAATCCTTTGATCTTAATGACTTCTTTTTCTTTGATTGCATGAGACAACTCCACATATTCAATCATATGCAATGATGTTTGGGGTAATTGTCCCAATAAAACTAGTCCCAGCAATAAATAAGTAACTACAAGAGAAACACGAATAGATAACATAAGTCCCAACTACTTTCAGAACATAAATATACTATTTTCTTACTAACAAGCTTAATGACTCTAATTACCTAGAAAGCACTTAATATTTCCACGGAATACTTACATAATTATGATTATAAATATAATTTTGTTGAATGAGTTTAAACCTTTTCCTGGCTATGTAGTCTAATCAGTAACTCTACACACTCTATAGGATATTAAGATGGAAATTGAATCCAAAATACTGCACTTAATGGATGATCCTCAATCAAAGGAAAGAGGATTTAGGTTGCTTATGACCACGTATCAAAAAGATATCTATTGGCATATTAGGAGCATGGTGAAAAGTCATCAGGACACGGATGATGTCATCCAGAATACTTTCATTAAAGTGTTTAGATATTATGATCGATTCAAGAAAGAATCATCTTTGTTTACATGGATTCATCGCATTGCGACTAATGAAGCTTTGACACATTTGAAAAAAAACAAAAAGAGGCATACAGAAGATATCCAACAGGTATTCCATCTTTCTAGCAATGATCATGCAACTATGGATGGTGATCAAATTGCAAGTAAACTGAACACTGTGTTGGAGTCTTTGCCCGAAAAACAAAAAAAGGTTTTTCAATTGAGGTATTTTGAGGAAATGCCCTATAAAAAAATGTCTATGTTGTTAAAAACCTCTGAAGGAGCGCTCAAAGCATCTTACCACATAGCGGTAAAAAAGATAGAAAGTGAATTAATAAAATAATACATGACAAGAGATTTACAATAATGATTAAGAATGATGACATATTAAAAGAAATCAATGAAATGGCACCTGTTCTAGCTGATAAACTGAAGGAGTCTAAAGCTATTCCTACAGATGCTTATTTTGAAACTATGCAAGATTCTATCTTTGCCAAACTAGAGGATCAGGACAAAGAAGAAGAAATATTGAAAGATTATTTCGAACATTTACCTAATCAGGTTCTAGAACAAGTCAAACCACGATCATTTAGGCTTAACATAAGATATATATCATCCATTGCTGCCATCTTAGTACTGGTTGTAAGTGCAGTTTGGGTAATGCAAAATACTATTTCAGCTTCTTCTGTAGAAGCTGGATTTGTAGAAAATTTAAGTGAAGACGAGGCATTATACCTAATGAGTGAACTAGCATCCGTAGAGGATTTAGTTGATATTAATGAAGATGAAAACCTATGGGAATCCTCTTCCTCAGAAGTCTTAGATGAAGAGTGGTTAGAATATTTAGATGAAGAGAGTTTATACGAAGCTTTGGAATTATAGAATCAATTAAAACTAAAAAAATGAAAAAATATATTACACTGATACTCATTATTGGAACCATGATCAACTTGATTGGTCAGCGTCATATGAATCCTCGAATGAAGGAAAAACTCAAGGCTGAAAAAATAGCATTTTTCACTACTGAGCTTGATTTAAATGAAGAAGAAGCTATTCGGTTTTGGCCAGTATTTAATGATTATGAAAAGCAAAAAAATACAATTAGAGATAACATCAAGAGCCTCTCTTCCGCGAATGAGAACGAAGCAGAACAAGCCATTAATAAATTTGTTTCGTTGAAAGAAGAAGAGCATCAATTAGACATGTCCTATTTGAAAAAATTAAAGACTATACTTCCAGCTGAAAAGATTCTAGTTCTTATCGAATTGGAAGAAAAGTTTAGACATCACATTCTCAAGAGAGTTAGAAAGAAGATGAAAAGAAGAGGTTTATAAAAAGGGAATAGGGTTTTCATTATTATCTCAATAGCATAATATGAATTGGGTTAATTACTATGCAAAAAGTATTTCATCTTTGGTTGTCTTTGTAATAGAATAATTCTAAAAAGATCTAGACTGCTTTCGATACAATAACTCTTTCCCTTGATTAATATTCAGTTTCATATTAGAGTCATCTAAAAAAGTTTCAGGAGGCAAAGTTTCACAAAAGAATCAATTAAATCCATTTTTGATTATGGATTTAACACACAAGAACCTAATTTTATCCATGCAATTTTGGAAGAAGGATATTTACCATTAAAATCATTGGTTAAAATTTAGGATTCGTAAAAGTTGCTAATAATTTTTTGAATTCATTCCCATTGGAAATGCAACACATGAGTGCTTCACAGGATGTATTGAATTCTTAATCTGTTATTTATGATTCTACGCCAAACATATTTATTGTTTCTATTATTATTCATTTTCGTCCTAGATATTCATGGTCAAAAATCAATTGAGCTAAAGGATGGAATTGAAGCCTTTAATGCTAATGATTATTCCAAGGCCATTGCTAATTTTGAACCATTACTTGTATCTAATCCCAATGATGTAACATTATTGTACAATCTTGGCACTTCGTATCTCAAAAACAATGATTATGGTAATGCTCGACTTTACTTAGAAAGGGCATCAAAAATTTCGCCCTTAGATCCTGACATTTCAACTAATCTTGAGGCTCTTCAATCCAAATTGAACACTGATATTGTTCCTATAGAGCCTATTTTTCTAATAAAATGGTGGCACGCTATTTATAACCAACTAAATCCATTAACATGGTCTATCTTAAGTTTAACCATGGGGGTAGGTATTTTGCTTATTTTGTTTCTAAGTTGGGTAAAAAAGAAAAATGTTGGTGCTAAAAAATGGACCATAGTACTTATATCCTTGCTCCTCATAAGTATTTGTGCTGGATGGTCTAGAAATGCCCACCTTAATGACAAAAATGCATTTGTAGTCTTCCAATCTTCCAATCTTAAAGTCAGTCCTTCGGAATCCAGTGAAACCATCAAACTTTTAAGTCCTGGAATAAAACTAATCGTCATCGATCAAGATGGACAATGGTATAAGTTTAAAACCTTGGATTTGGAGGAAGGTTGGTTGAAAAAAAGTAAAGTTCGACAAATATGAGATTCTTAACGATCGTAATTGGTTTTTTAATATACTCTTGTAACTCTTCCATTTCACACCAACCAGTTAAAGCAAAACCCAAGCTCAATCCAAATTGGATGAATACCGCTTTTCTAATCACTGATGGAGTGTACAATACTGAGTTAACTGCTCCATTTGACATATTCCATCATACAAAATTTAGAAAAGGAATTACTCCCATGAATGTATTTACAGTGAGTAATAAAGATACTCCTGTACTAACTTTTGAGGGATTAAGGATTATTCCAGATTATAACCTTTTAACAGATTCATTACCACATATTGATATATTAGTCATTCCAAGCGCAGAACACCACCTTGATCAAGACCTAGAAAACAAAGATTTAATTGATTGGATAAAAAAAACATCGGATAGTGCTACGTATGTAACATCACATTGTGACGGTGCATTTATGTTGGCTGAAACAGGAATTCTAGATCGCAAAGATTGCACAACATTCCCAGCTGATATCCCCTTGTTAAGACAGAAATATCCCAACCTTAATGTCATTGATTCTGTATTGTTTGTGCATCATGACAAATATATAACCAGTGCTGGTGGAGCCAAATCTTTTGAAGCAGCGCTATATCTTTGTGAAATTCTTTACGGGAAAGAAGTCGCTATGCAATTGGCTAAAGGACTTGTGATTGATTGGGATTTAAGTCAAATCAGGTATTACAAAAACAAATCATAATCTATGACTCAAAGAGAACTGTTTCTTCAACATGTAGGTCAGACCTCACCTCTCTCACTTGCCCTTGAAATTGATCGAGCCGAAGGGATGTATATATATGATGTATCAGGGAAAAAGTATCTTGATTTGAATTCTGGCATATCGGTAAGTTCTCTTGGACACCGACATCCCAATGTACTGGAAGCTATACACGAACAATTGGACAAACATCTGCACACAATGGTATATGGAGAACACATTCAATCACCCCAGGTTAAATTTGCGGAAAGCTTGTGTAATCAGTTGGATGATCAATTGAATTCTGTATACTTTGTAAATTCCGGTTCTGAAGCAGTCGAAGTAGCGTTAAAACTAGCACGAAGACATACAGGCAGATATGAAATAATCAGCTGTAAAAAGGCCTACCATGGCAGTACAATGGGAGCTGAATCGTTAAGAAGTGACCACGAATTCACCTCTGCATTTGCCCCAGGAATACCAGCTGTTAATCATATAGACTTCAACGATGAAAGTCAATTAGAGTTGATCACAACGGAAACAGCATGTGTTATTCTAGAACCTGTACAAGCCGAATCTGGAGTTAATACTCCTAAAGGAGATTATTTATCCAAAGTAGCCGAAAAATGCAAGTCCGTTGGTGCTTTATTTATCCTAGATGAAATTCAAACCGGATTTGGACGTACTGGCCATCTTTTTGCTCATCAAAAATATGCCATCGTTCCGGATATACTATTGATTGCTAAATCAATGGGAGGTGGAATGCCAACTGGAGCCTGCGTTTCTTCAAAAACAATCTTAGACAGTTTCACATCAAAACCCAACCTAGGACATATTACAACATTTGGAGGTCATCCTGTTTGTGTTGCAGCAGCTTATGCGACATTAAACACCTTACTAAGCGATAATATCATTGAGCAAGTAATGCCAAAAGAGTCTCTCTTTCATAAACTGTTAAACCATTCTATTATTAAGGAGGTAAGATCTTCGGGTTTAATGATGGCTGTAGAACTTACCAAACGAAAATATCTAAAACATGTAGTTTCCTATACAATTCAGAATGGAGCCTTAATTGATTATTTTTTATTCAATGACAGAAGTTTCAGACTTGCTCCACCATTGATCATTTCTAAAGAAGAAATACATCAAGCTTGTAAGTTTCTTATAGATGCCATGAATTATGCTAAAAAACAGTATGCCTAGGTCATTTCAACTTCAAATCCTAATTCAATCAAATATTCCTTAACCCATAAATAGTAGTTTTCATTTTTATATTCAAACCAAGTTTCTCTTAATTCGTCATAATATCCAATTTCATACTTAAAATTTCTAAAAGGAGATTTTTTATTTATGGCATATAAGAAACGAGACTTGATTTCCTGATTTTTTATGGTTAGTATAAAATCACTCATTACTGTAAAGGACCTGTGCGCCGACATCTTTTCTATTCTACAATAATCCGTATGGGTCTCATGTAAAGATCTAAACTGTTTCATGTCCTCTACGGAGTCACCAATCGGAAGAATTTCTGATGACTTCTTATGAATCATACAAACATATCCTGTAGCTAGTAGTCGGTATATTTCTTCGATCTTTTCTTTTGAAATCAACATTTCAATTCTGATGGTATTTGAATTCCTATTTTCTATCCCGTAAATTCATCATTGGTCGTTCGAAAAACAAATATAATAAAGTAGAACATACCATAACTAATACCCAATACAACACATATTTCAAAATCGCATCCAGACCTCCCGAAGGCGCAAAATTATCGCGGATGACTTCTGCTATTAAAGCGAGGTTAATCAAATACATAGAGTAAGAAATCTTACTAATAAACACTGTTACATAGGCCAATTTACCTCGTCCTTGTTTCCAAAAAGAAAAGAACGGGAATAAAAAACTTATGGATAAAGGAAGTAAAGACAGATAAAATACTTGTTTAAAATATGATTGAGACATCCATTTATTGAATATTAAATAACCAAGCATTGTCATCCCTATAGTTAAAGCAATAACTCTAAAAGTCTTCCATCTATTTGAATAATAAAAAGCAACCCAAGCAGCTAATAATCCATAACCAATTGAATCCAATCGTGCCAACACAACTTTTCTTAGTGAAATATCCCAAGTAAACCCATCCATATTTGGATCAAACTGAAAATGTCTATACATAATAGGAATAATAATCATGAATATTACGACCAGAACAAACCATAATTTAGGCCTAACAAATCGAAGTCCTCCCCAAAGCAAAATTGGAAATAAAATGTAAAACCACTCCTCTACTGCCAAACTCCAAGACTCCCAAAAAAAGCCTTGAAATGACCATGCAAAATTTTGTAAGAAGAAAACAAACTCGATTCCAAATTGAGAGATGTCTTCTCTTATTACTTCGTATCTAACAATTAGGTAATTTAAGCCAAGAATTAAGTAGTAATTAGGTAAGGTTCTAAACCATCTCCGTTTCCAAAAATGCAATAAATCTCGTCCATTTGGTTTTGGATTAACACTAATGGTTTTTAGTAAGATTGTACCAATCAAAAAGCCACTTAGAACAAAAAACAGCTCCACACCATCAACGATTCTAATAAATGGGAAACCTTCCAATAAAGAATCTCTAAGCAAAAACTTACCATGAGCCAAAACCACAAAAACTATGGCTAAGGCTCTAATAACGTCTAGACCGAAAATTCTATTTTGCTCAGAGACAAATTTCACCTTCCCAACCTAGTTGATAGATTTTTTCAATTTATCAGCATATAGCTTCTTAAACTTCGCCAACTTAGGATTAATGATGGCTCTACAATAACCTTGATTCGTGTTTTGATTATAATAGTCCTGGTGATAATCTTCGGCTGGATAAAATATTTCCAATTCTTTTAGTTCAGTTACTATTGGATCATCCAATAGTTTTTGTACTTCCTCAATAACGCCATTTATTGTATTTCTCTCCTCTTCATTCTGATAAAAAATAATACTTCTATACTGTGTACCTCGATCTGCACCTTGTCTATTCAACGTCGTTGGATCGTGTGTCGTCAAGTGAATCTTTATTAGGTCTACCAAAGATATCTCTGTGTCATTATAAGAAATCTGTACTACTTCAGCGTGCTCCGTTAAACCACTGGATATTTCCTTATAGGTGGGATTCTTAATTTTCCCTCCACTGTAACCACTTTTCACACTTGACACTCCCCTAACCCTTTGAAATACCGCCTCAGTACACCAAAAACATCCACCACCAATTACCAGGCTTTTCTCCAATTTAGTTTGTTTTTCTAAAGATAAAGCATTTACACAATAGCGGAGTCCACTCGGAGGCGGACCATCCTGAAATACATGTCCCAAATGAGCATCACAGGTATTGCATGTTACTTCAATTCTATACATGCCATAACTCTTGTCTTTATGATATGCAATAGCATTGGGCTTTATAGGTTGTGTAAACGAAGGCCAACCAGTGCCACTTTCAAATTTTTCATTCGCATCAAATAGCAAAGTATTGCAACAAGAGCAAGCATACAATCCTGGTTCAAATAATCCACACATCTCAGAACTATGGGCGCGCTCTGTTCCCTTTAATCTCGTAATTCGAAATACCTCTGGTGTAAGCTCAGATTTCCACTCTTCTTCGGTCTTTGTTACCTTTTTATCTGGACTTGGATTACCATTATTAGCAAACTTTAATACTTCCAACCAATTAATCATACTGCAAATTTAACGTTAAGAATCATGTCATTTCAATACTATAAGAAGTCATTTAATCACTACATCAAGATCATTTTCTTCTAATATCGATGATCTATAGTAATAAGTCCCTATGCTCCTTTAACTAATATGTTAGATAAGAATAAAAATAGACATTAAAATGTTCAATAAGGGTAAGTATTGAGACAAAACAAATAACTACTTAGATTCTAAGCGTTATTAAACTTTCTCTAACGAAGTGGTTTAAAAACTAAATCCTAATACTAGAACATTATTTTGACCAAAAGTCATCAATCTTTTGTTGGGCTATCAATTCATTTTGCCAATCCATTACTCTTGACTGACCAAATCCCAAATAATTAGACAAATACAAATCAATCAAAACTTTCATGGAGTTATGTTTCACCACTAAATCTTGGAAACTAGAGATATCCGATACTCGCAATTTTTTATCCGATGGAAATGATAAAACAAATTGTTTCTCCTTTTTCTCAACCAAAAGGTTAATGACACCAATGGGTTCAACTTCAATTCGATCATATCTTGTAGGCAGTCCGATAATTAGGTGATGAAGAGAATCCTGAACATTGTTAATCATGACTCCATGAGCGAAAGGTGCGGCTAAATACGAAGCTCCATCCAATGGCTCACCTACATCAGATACAATATGCAAGGCTCTTTCAGACACATTAGGCGCTGTCTTGCAGGAAGCGATCAATCCACAAATCATCAGAAGAATATTCATTTTTTTCATAACGTCAAATTACTTTTTTAAATATTGGTCAACAGATAAAGCAACATTTTGACCATCCATTGCAGCACTAAGTATACCACCAGCATAACCTGCACCTTCACCACAAGGAAATAACCCTGGGAAATCATTATGCATTCTAGTTTCTTTATCTCTTGGGACTTTGACTGGAGCACTTGTTCTACTCTCTGTACCTAAGACCAATGCATCATTTGTTAGATACCCTTTCATCCTTTTGTCAAGTTTGCTTATTCCTTGCCTCAATCTATTGGATACAAAATGTGGTAACAATTCATGTAATGGTGCAGAATACACACCAGGAATATACGAAGTATCTTTCAACCCATTTGACATCTTCCCCTCAACAAAATCGGCAACTCTCTGTGCCGGAGCTTTTTGAGAACCGTCACCATGATTGAACATTCTTTGTTCTACTGCTGCTTGAAAATTTAATGCTCCAAATTTCCCAGAATATCCATTCTCTTCCAATTCATCCAATTCAATAGAGGTTACAAATCCACTATTAGCGTATGGACTATCTCGTCGAGATAAACTCATTCCATTCACAACAATTTCACCAGGTGCAGTAGCTGCCGGGACAATCAATCCTCCAGGACACATACAAAAAGAAAACACTCCCTTATCCCCAACTTGGCATGCAAGACTGTAACTCGCCGCTGGCAAGTTTTCTTCTCTAGGAGATTGTCTATATTGTATCTTATCCACGTATTCTTGACTATGCTCGATTCGGACTCCCAATGCAAATGGTTTGGGTTCTATTCTTATGCCCTTTCGATCCAAGAGGTGATAGATATCACGAGCAGAATGACCAGTAGCCAAAATTACAGAAGATCCCACGAAACTTTTTTCATCTTTACAACTTACCTCAATTTCATCCTTTGATAATCGAATAAAATCTACCACAAACGCATTAAAGTGAATTTCACCTCCACGCTTTTCAATGGTATCCCGTATTGCAGAAACAACCTTGGGGAGTTTATTTGATCCAATATGAGGATGTGTATCAATCAATATAGCAGATTGAGCACCATGGTCAACCAATAGTTGTAAAATGGATTTAATATTTCCTCTTTTGTGAGATCTCGTGTATAATTTCCCATCAGAATAGGTTCCTGCCCCTCCTTCACCAAAACAGTAATTTGAATGTGGGTTTACCAACCCATCTTGCTGAATTGCTCTTAAATCACGACGTCGTTCTCTCACGTCCTTCCCTCGCTCCAAAACTATTGGCTTTATGCCTAAATCCAACAATTTCAATGCAGCAAAATACCCTGCAGGCCCAGCACCTATAATTATTGCTGTAGGAGCTTTGGAAGATATCGTATTAATTGAACTCACTTCTGATTCTCTAAATTCCTCACCAATTAACACCTTGTACCTTAAAAAATACAGTGGTCTTCTTCCTCGAGCATCTATAGACCTTCGGTCTAAAATTATGGTATACTTTTTTCCAGCTGGAATCCTTGCTTTCTCTCTTACCTTTTGATGTAAATAATCTTCGTCATTGATTCGATCAGGACTTACCTTTATTTCAATATCTTTTACCATATCATTTCCGAATACAATTAAACAACTCCATAATTTCTTTAAGCAACGGCTCCAATTGATCTAATGCTAACATGTTTGCACCATCAGATTTAGCGACCGATGGATTGGGATGAGTTTCTATAAACAATCCGTCTGCTCCGACAGCAATCGCAGCTTTTGCCATGATGCCAATGTATTCAGGACTCCCTCCAGTAACTCCAGATGTTTGGTTGGGTTGTTGTAACGAATGTGTACAGTCCATAATCACAGGGGCATATTGCTTCATTTTCGGAATAGATTTGAAGTCAACCACCAAGTCATGATATCCAAAGGTTGTCCCCCTCTCTGTCAACCATACCTTTCTTGTAAGATCTTCTTCTTGGGTTTTAAGTACAGCATGTTCCATCGATTCTGGATTCATAAATTGTCCCTTCTTTATATTGACAACTTTGCCAGTTGCTCCAGCTGCAATCAATAAGTCTGTTTGTCTACATAAAAATGCTGGAATTTGTAGTATATCCACAAATTCTGCTGCCATAGTAACATCTTCAACTGAATGAACATCGGTCGTCGTAGGAATATCGTACTTCTTTCCAATCCCTTGAATAATCCTTAATGCTTCAACATCTCCAATACCAGTAAACGAAGTAAGTTTCGTTCGATTAGCCTTTTTGTATGAAGCCTTAAAAATGAGTTGAACTTGTGGCAGAGCAGAACATATTTCTACCAATCTCTGAGCAATATCGTATGGACTGGTCGTATCCTCAATGACACATGGACCTGCAATGATCAATAACTTATCGTTTACCTTTGAATCAGACAACATGAGTATTCTATTTATTTATGAATCAGTCCATTTATTCAATTTGTTCAGATCATAACCTCTTAGATTTCCTGAAGTCATTATCAACAATATAGCATTGCGACGCTCCACTTCATCCAACCATTGATGAAATATTCTTTTATCATCATGGACTATTAACTTATTATGATTAAAAGCCTCTCTTACCACCTTCTTAGACAATGGAGCCATGCCCTTCATCGATAAAGTATGAGCATCATAAAACACAACTACCTCATCGGCAGCTTCAAGTGTTTTGCTGTATTGAGGCAAAAATGTAGGATTAAGACTCGAATAGGTATGTAATTCTAAAACTACCATTAATCTTTTATCGTTTCCATACCAAGTTTTGACAGCATTAGATGTCGCCTTAACTTTTGAAGGTGCATGCGCAAAGTCTAAAAAGCCAATTGCATCTTTTGTTTCATATATTTTTTGCAATCGTTTATTTGCTCCCTTAAATGCAGACAATACCGTGAAAAAATCTGTGCTTGAAACACCTAGTTCTTGACAAATCCAAAACGCTGCAGCTGTGTTTTCCAAATTATGATTGCCTATCAATGGAAAATCATATGTTGCATTTTCATGTTTAAGATGCAAGTTTTCATCTACCTCAAATCTACGGTATCCAACTAATTCAGCTTTTGAATCTGCTTCTTTTACTAACGAAATCAACACCTCATCATGTTCACAGTAAAATACCTTTCCCTCTTCGTGTTTATCAATATACGTTTTAAAACGATCTATATAGTCTGCCTCATTTTTAAATACATTGATGTGATCCCAACTAACTCCTGTGATGACAGATAAGTCTGCCTTGTAATGTTGAAATTTTGACCTGCTATCCATGGCACTGCTTAAGTATTCGTCGCCCTCAATAATAATGACAGGAGCAGACGATAAACTTACCATTCTTTCGAAACCTTGGATTTGAGCACCCACTAAATAATCAAATTCATAATTTAAAGATTTCAACACATGAAGAATAATACTTGTCGTAGTTGTTTTACCATGACTACCAGCAATTACTACCCTCTTTTTATCTTTACTTTGATTATATATAAACTCAGGATAAGACAAAATATTAAGACCCAATTCTTGAGCTCTAAGCATTTCAGGATTATCCTTTTTAGCATGCATACCTAGGATAACAACATCTATATCCTTAGATATTACAGCTGGATTCCACCCTAATTGGTCAGGAAATAATCCAGCCTTCTTTAGCCTAGATCTAGAAGGTTCATAGATTTCATCATCAGAGCCACTTACCCTATGGCCATTCACATCCAATTCGAGAGCAAGATTATGCATTGCACTACCTCCAATAGCAATCAAATGGATCCTCATATTATTCCCTTTATTCGATTAAAGATTTAATATCTGCAGGAGAATACTCTATTGACTTCAATACCTTTTTATCTGATGTTCTATAGACTAAGAACTCATCTCCTTTCTCAGCGATAAATGAATCTGTATTCTTTTCACGTTTATAATACTCCTGGGTTGCTAGAGCTACATCTTTGGATTTGCATGTCTTACTCATATTAGACCGCTGAACTTCATCAAAGATCGTTTTAAACTTATCCGCAAGTCCGAACTCTAAAATTGCACCAGATAATACGTATTGTAAATCAGCAAGCGCATCTGCAGTTTCAACCAGATCATTGTTCTCTAATGCTTCTTTGAGTTCATTTAACTCTTCTTGAAGTAATGCAATTCTCAATTGACACCTATCCTCTCCAGGAATTTTAGGCTCATCAATAACAGGCAAATCAAAAATTCTATGAAACTCTGCTACATCATTAAGTCCAGAAGGTTCGTCAAATCTTGTCGTATTCTTTTTCATTAGAAAATCCTAGTTATCTAGCGAACGATGTTGCTCTTTTTTCACGAATTACAGTAACCTTAACTTGACCAGGATATTGCATTTCGTCTTGAATCTTTTGAGATATCATAAATGCAAGATCATCAGTATATTGATCTGTAACTTTTTCACTTTCTACAATGACTCTTAACTCCCTACCAGCTTGCATAGCATATGCCTTCTGAACACCTTCATGAGACATAGCCAATTCTTCCATCTCACCGATACGTTTCACGTAGCTTTCAAGAATTTCTCTACGTGCACCTGGTCTCGCTCCAGAAATAGCATCACAAGCTTGAATGATTGGAGAAATGATGTTGTTCATTTCGATTTCATCGTGGTGGGCACCAACGGCATTAAGAACTACAGCATGTTCACCGTGCTTTTCACACATTTGCATTCCCAGTAACGCGTGTGACAATTCAGATTCTTCTTCTGCAACCTTTCCAATATCGTGTAGAAGACCAGCTCTTTTTGCCATTTTCACTTGTTTAGGACTTAGACCCAATTCTGCTGCCATAACTGCACACAAATTAGCAGTTTCTAAAGAGTGCTTCAACAAGTTTTGACCGTAAGATGACCTAAACCTCATTCGACCAACCATTCTGATCAAGTAAGGATTCAAGCCGTGAATATCTAAGTCAATAATTGCTCTCTCACCAATTTCTACGATTTGATCATTTAGTTGTTTTTGAACTTTTGCTACAGTTTCTTCAATTTTCGCAGGATGAATTCGTCCATCTGCTACCAGCCTTTTAAGCGACAGTCTACAAACTTCTCTACGAATAGGGTCGAAACTAGATATTATGATTGCTTCTGGTGTATCATCAACAACAATTTCAGCTCCAGTAGCTGCCTCCAAAGCTCTAATATTTCGGCCTTCTCTTCCAATAATTTGGCCTTTTACGTCATCAGAATCAAGATTAAAAACCGAAACACTATTTTCAATTGTATACTCGGCAGCCATTCTTTGGATCGTTTGGATAATGATTTTTTTGGCTTCCTTATTACCATGCATTTTAGCGTTGGCTATGATGTCTTTTTGTAAAGATAAAGCCTCTGATTCTGTTTTAGCCCTTAACGAATCGATCAGTTGATCTTTAGCTTCTGCTTCGGTCAATTTGGAAATAGATTCTAACCTCTTAATTATCTTCTCCGTTGAATTTTCTAATTCATCTTTCTTCTTAGCTATAACCTTAAGTTGGAGGTCTAGATTTTTCTTTATTGCACCAACTTCACTTTCCTTTTGCTCTATATTTTCAGCCTTTTGGTCAAGCTCTTTATATTTTAGCTTTAAGTCTTTTTCTTGAGACACCAATTGCATCTCACGTTCCTTCATTTGAACTTTATGCTCAGATTTATAGGATTCGTAATCCATCTTCAATTTTGCATACTTATCCTTTGCTTCTTGAATTTTCTTTTGCTTGATGGACTCATTGGTTCTTTCGGATTTAGAAACCATTTTTTCAGCCTTCATTTCAGCATCCGAAACTATTCTTTTAGCGGAAATTTCGGCTTCTTTTAGTGTTAAATCAGCCTTATCATTTGCTTCAGAAATCTTTCCTGAAGATACTTTTTTTAGTCCAAAAAAAGCAATTATCGCTCCTAATACGGCACCACCTATGACGCCTAAAACTCCTTCCATTATTCTTTATATTTTATATAATTAAAAAATAAGTGGAAATCTTCGATTTGAATTTGTCTTTAAAAAGTAACACAATGAAACGAACACCACTACCAATCAGCTCTTACGTTCTATTTCATTATTATACTCATCATCCAATGCATTCAACCGTGACTATATATATTTCGTGCTAATCATCATTACTCTCATTACTCCCTGCACTTAGATTTTGAACACCAAAAGTTCACAGTTTATTATTTATTCTGATTACTTCAGATTTATCTACTTTGTCTTCAAATCAAATATAACCTCCACTAATTCTACCTGTCACTTCATATGATTTAATCACTAAATCAAAAAAGATCAATTAAGATTAAAATCAATCATAAAGATACACAACAATTCAAAATTGTCATATTCTCAATAGCAATAATATGTTTTTAACCCAATTAAACTAATCTAATGTTTACCAAATCATTGACGAATCAAGGCCCCTAATTTGCCTTCGTATTTCTTGATCAATGTTTGCATCATTTTTTCGATCTCTTTATCCTTCAATGTATTTTCAAGACTTGATAAAGTCATACTAATTGCATAACTCTTTTTAGACTCCCCCAATTGTTCTGCATTTTCATACACATCAAACAAATTAAAGTCTACCAAATTTGATTTCAGTGTTTTCCTCGCAATCATTTCAACCTTATCAAATGAAACATCTTTATCAAGAACTAATGCTAGATCCCTCTTTACACTTGGATATTTACTTATTTCAGTTACACTCACATTTTGTTTTCTGACCATATTCATCAAATTCAACAGATTAAACTCTGCGTAGAATAGGTTACTTTTCACTCCAATATCTTTAGCAATTTTAGGGTGTACTTGTCCAAATGTCACTACAGACATCGGACCTCTGAAATACTCTAAGCCGTAAACAAATCTTTCATCTTCTGATGTTCTCATTTGATACCCCCTTGCACCAATCATATCCAGCACAAAGTGTACATATTTCTTCAAATGATAATAGTCAACCTCCTCTGCAATACTATTCCAACTTTGAACAGAATCTTTGCCAGTCACAAAAAGGCTTACAAATTCCTTTTCTTCAAAATCATCGCCATTTTTCTGGTATGTTTTTCCAAACTCAAATGTTTTTAGATCAAATTGCTTTCTATTCATATTGTGTACAATAGAAAGAGCCCCGCTGATCAACATATCAGGTCTCATTACATCTAAATGAATATTAGATGTATTATTCACAAAAACCAACTTCTCATCTGCAATACCTAATAAATCTTGACAATACTTTGATTCAATCAATGACATACCCATCATTTCATTGAATCCAATACTTGCCAATCCATTACCAATTTTATTCTTAAACTGATTTTTATCTGGATATTCAGAATAATTGATATTACTCTTTACCACTTGTGGAATAGGAACTTCATTAAATCCATAAATCCTCAAGATTTCTTCAATAACATCAATTTCTCTAGTTACGTCAAATTTGTTTGTTGGTATCTTCACCTTGATGCTTCCCTCATCTAAAGGAGAAATCTCAATATCCAATGCATTAAGTATCGTGTGGATTGTATCCTCATCAATAGTATGACCTATTACATCACGAACTCTTGAATAGCGTAACCTAAGTTCAACAGACTCTATCTTCTTAGGATAAATATCTGTTATCTCCGAACTAACCACTGCACCTGAAAATTCGCAGATCATAGATGCAGCTCTTTTCAAAGCCAACACGGTAATATTAGGGTCTCCTCCTTTTTCATAAATCTTTGCGGCATCTGTTCTCAAATTATGCCTCATACTTGTCCGACGAATAGATGAAGAATTAAAGTAAGCAGACTCCAAAAACACCTTTGTCGTCGTCTCAGTAACCCCTGAGCTCTTCCCTCCAAATACACCACCAATACACATTCCTTTTCCGTCACCATCGCAAATCATCAAATCCTCCGAAGATAGTTCCACTTCACGATCATCTAATGTCAAAAACTTCGTTCCTTCCTCTACACATTTTACAATTACCTTATCGTCGTTGATCTTATTGGCATCAAAAGCATGTAATGGCTGCCCCATTTCATGTAAAATGAAGTTGGTTACATCGACAATATTATTGATCGGCTTGACGTCTACAGATCTTAACAGCTTTTGCATCCATTCAGGAGATGGTCCAACTTTCACATTATTGAGAATCAAACCTGAATACCTTGGACATTTTTCATAGTCCTCAACTTCAATATCAATTCGCTCAGATGTATCATTAATATGAAACTTCTCACTTATCGGTTCTGTCAAAGTAATTTCTTTGTCCAAATTAACTTTAATATAAGCGTGTAAATCTCTTGCTACACCAAATTGACTTGTTGCATCACTTCTATTAGGAGTCAAACCAATATCAAAAACAGTATCTGTACTTAGGTCAAATAATTCTGCCGCTGGCATCCCAACTTGGGCATCAGAATCTAAAACCATAATGCCCACATGATCATTTCCTAAACCTAATTCGTCTTCGGCACAAATCATACCTATAGACTCAACACCTCTGATTTTGGCCTTCTTAATTTTAAACGATCCTCCATCAGGATATAAGGTTGTACCTACCGTGGCCACTAAAACTTTTTGTCCTGCAGCTACATTTGGTGCACCACATACGATCGGTAAATTTTCATCAGCTCCAATACTTACTTTAGTTATGGATAACTTATCCGCATCTGGATGTTTGCCACATTCTAATACCTCTCCAACTACCACACCAATCAGACCGCCTTTAATTGACTCTACAAATTCTTGACCTTCTACCTCAAGACCTATCGCCGTCAACATCTCGGCCAATTTTTCATCGGAATATGAAGTTTTTAGATACCTATTGAGCCAATTCTTTGATAATTTCATTTAATCTATTTTTTAGATTAAGGAATTTATGCACTCCCAAACCTTCTATATTAGTATATATAAAGTGCAAAGATAATCTTCCATTTAGAAAATCAATTCATGTTAAATAAGTAATTAGATTATTCAATCAGAGCCCTCGATCTCTGATGACTATAAATTTCCCAATACTCGACAATAACACAATTTATAGAACTGCTCACCACACAATCTTAACCTTAATTCCCCCTACTCCACCAAGGAGCAAATTTTATTTATGTAAAAAAAATGACATTAATATTGAAATATTATTAACTTTACGTTAACCTACTTCAATACAACTTCGGAATGAAACGACCTATAGTAACCATTTTTGCTCTATTGGTAACACAATTATGTGTTATTGCTCAAGGAGAGTCATACGAAAAATCTGCTTTTTTCATTGGTGACCACGAGTCTTACTATCACCAACTCACAAGTAATCATCGATCAAGTCTTCTTGAAGCATCGGACAACTCCATGAGTGCCAGTTACGAGAATTGGACTAAGCTTATGAAGGAATTAGAGACTTTCTGTTTCGAAAAACATATGGATATTAGAGGCACTAAACTATGGATCAATGTATTCTGGAACAAAGATGGGAACATCGAAAACATTGTATTTCATCCAAAACACAATTCCAAAAAATTAGACTACCACCAACTTAAGTCATTATTTACCTTATTCATCCAAGAAGCACCGACGCAAATAGCATTTGACCAAAGTTATGCCCATTATGGTAGTGCGAGTTTTCCAATAATTTCTAATTTTGATCTAGCTGACCAAAACTAGATCTTCATTAGACATATAACTCTTTTCTTAATACTCTTAGCCTTTGGATGCTCGAAGCAAGAATTAGATTTCAATACTATACCTATTGACACAGAGGATCATCTTTATAAACTAATCCCCTTAGAAAACAAATTAACGATTGTAGGTGGATATGCTTGGGAAAGTGGAATAATTGCTGATTATTCGATAGACACCTTAAAAATTGTTAACCTTAGCAATTTAGCAATACTCAATGCATCAAATATAGTAAATGACCAATATTACTTAGTTGGCATGAATGGCTTATTGTTTCATTCATCAAACTCCTCTAATTTTTCTGCACCTCAACAAAATAGAATCAATAGAGCCGCTTACATTTCTGACACTATGAGAATAATTGTCGGTGGCAAATCTTTCAGACTAGGCCATATACAAACTTTTGACAAAGAAAATAACGGTCATTTACAATTATTTGAGTTCGAATTGAGAGATATTGACCACTTCAATAATGCATTTTACGCTATCGGATATGGACATGTACTTTCTTCATTGACCGGACAGAGCAATTGGACAAAAGAAGATTTAAATGGAGACTTTTTTATAGATTTTTGCAAAAACGATAAGGCAGCATTTATTATTGGGCAACAAGGTAATGTATACAAAAAATCTAAGGATTCAAACTGGAAAAAGATCAAGAAAATATCTAATTTATTTGCTACTCGTTCACGAATTATTAACGACTTCCTCTACATTACTGGTCATAACGGCAAGATAATTCGATATAATATTGAGCAAGATAAATGGGAACATTTTCGGATCAATAAAACCAATCTCTTAGACATAGCTTTTTATAATGATCAGTATTATGTTATTGGTGAAAATGGTTTTTTTGCCACTGTTCAAATTCAATAAATTCTAAATTTATTACTATAATTTTCACGTCTTTATCGCTAAGTCTATAATCCTAATTTTAACTTTGCTGTTATGATTACCTCTATAGAAATACAAAATTATGCTCTTATCGAGAGCACTACCATTGATTTCAGTAAAGACTTAAGTATAATTACTGGAGAAACTGGAGCTGGAAAATCCATCCTATTGGGTGCTCTAGGATTAATTATGGGCAATCGAGCCGATAAAAAGGCGCTTTTTGATAAAGAAAAAAAGTGTATTGTAGAGGCAACTTTTAATATAGGTAATTATCAATTAAACGATTTTTTTGATCAGAATGATCTGGATTTTCAAAACGAGCTAATCATTCGAAGAGAATTAACTCCTTCTGGCAAATCGAGAGCATTTATCAATGACACTCCATGTACCCTCAACATCTTACAAGAATTGTGTCAAAACCTAATAAACATTCACCAACAATTTGACAGTCAAGAGATTCAGAATCCAGATTTTCAATTAAAAATACTCGATATACATGCTGACAGCAAAGCCTTAAGAGAAAACTACACCTCCTCATTTAACGAACTTCAAAAATTACGTAAAAAGTTAAAGACACTTGAATCTCTTGAACAACAGGCTTTACAAGAAAAAGACTACCTCGAATTTCAATTAAAGGAACTCGAAGAAATAGATTTGGACAATCTCGAACAAAAAAAATTAGAAGAGGAATTAACATTACTACAAAATGCTGAAGGATCTAAAAATATTCTTCATAAAATTCAACACATTCTAGTTGAAGGAGATCAACCCATCATCAACTTTATTAGCGAAATCAATGCTGAGTTAATTCCTTTTTCAGAAATAAACGCTGAATTTGCTGATATATCAAGTCGTATCTCAAGCGTCAGCGAAGAATTAAAAGATATTGCCCATGAATCCAACCGATTAAATGATAGCATTCACGGCGATGATCAAAGAGTTTATGAACTAGAAGACATTCTTGGCAAATTGTATAAAATCCAAAATAAGCATGGTGCACAAGACTTAAGTCAATTGATCGAATTACGAAATTCAATCGCTTCGAAAGTTGAAAATTTTAATTCTGTTCAATCTGAAATTTCTGCTACAAAAAATGCCATTAAAATTGCTTCATTGAATGTAGATAAAAAAGGACAAATTCTCCATAACCATAGAGTTCAATCGTTTCCAGCACTTCAATCTAGAATCCAAAACCTACTTGGTCAATTAGGCATGGAGAATGCTAGAATAGACCTTGAAGCTCTTGCATTAGAATATCCAAATAAATATGGACTGTACGCTATTCAATTCTTATTTAATGCTAATAAAGGAGGAAACCTATCTCCATTAAAAGGAGTTGCATCAGGAGGAGAAACCTCTCGCTTAGCATTGTGTTTAAAGTCAATAATTGCGAATAAGTCTACTATTCCTACTATGGTATTTGATGAAATAGACAGCGGTGTATCAGGAGAAATTGCCAATAAAATGGGACTTATACTTCAAGAAATCAGTAAAAATCAACAAGTTGTATGCATTACTCATGCAGCTCAAATTGCGGCAAAGGCTAACCAGCACTTATTCGTTTTTAAAGAAGATACTGATGAAAGAACAATTTCAAAAATAAAGGAATTAAACCCCAAAGACAGAGTGCTAGAAATTGCTAAAATGATTAGTGGTGATCCTCCACCTCAAAGTGCAATTCATGCTGCAGAAGCTCTTATAACATCTTAGTAATTATATCCTAAATCGATGTTGAATAATGACATCTTGGATTCAGCGTATAAAAGCACCATTCTTTTATAGGTACTTCCATCGTCAGGTTTATATCCTTTTTCCAAAGTATTAAATTTTTCCAACTGAACATCATTTGTATAGTTCGACTCTTTGAATCCAATATTATCATCTGATCGAGAATAGATGATTTCACGCTTAAGAGTTTCCGTAAAATGGATACAATGTAAAACTTTCTCATCCTCAAATTTCAAATAGTGAATGCCTGACAACATTATATTGAAGTAATGATGACTAAATTCATCTACAATCTTATTGGCTTTATCAGGATCAGAACTTTTCAACTCTTTCCAATAATCAGCATCTACACCTTGAGTAATCAAATAGGTAATAAATGTTTCAGATAGTTCTTCCAGCTCTTCATCATAAAGTCGCCTCATGCTTGATATATTTTTTTGCTAAACCCAAATACTTAATCAAAGCTTCTTGCTTAGCTTGATCAAATGAATATGAAATATACTTACTTAGATAAGTATCCAAATCAATTTTAGGATTAGTCGATTTAAATCGTCCTAAATCTATATGATCCACTCCCATTTTCAATCTTCTATTCAACTCTCCAACCACACCATCGTCAACATAGTGTTTCTTTACCCATACTGCAAAAGCGAATGGCAAATTGGTATAAAGCTTCCACATCTTTCCAAGATCCATCGCATGATTAAATACAGCTAAGTACGGGAACACTTTATCACCTATCATCAAGACACCTTCATCTTCCGAAATATTGGTTGGGTCCTTTGGAATACCATTTATGAATTCAACAGTTTGCTTCATGAAATCACCTAAGATCACTTTGATAAGATTATACGAAGTTCTGCTATCCTCATCCAAGTATATCCTTTTAATTGTACTAAGTTTTTGATGAGAAAAAAGCACTACCGTTTGAACTTCACCATCACATCCAATGCAATAATCCGTTATAATGTCATAAGGTCCAATATTGGGTAAAGCTCCAACAGGTAAAAGAGCTACATCAACGAGTCCATCCCTAAATGCACTTGCACATTTAGAAGGAACCTCCTTCATAATTTCAAAATCACAATCCCCATCATCTACCTCCTCTAATCCATGTAAAAATGGGATGGTATTTAAGTAGGAAACTAAAGCTATCTTGGTCATCTTTAAATTTACAAGGCAAATATATGACTTCCCATAAATTTAAATTCACTTTCTCAAGAGTAAAGCTCTTTAAGTCCAATACTCTTAATATCAAACAAATTTGAATTATTACTTCCGTAAGATTACATTGATCAAGATTAAAACGGTATTCATAGTCATTAAATAAAAACTACACTTAAGAGATAAAATTCTTATATTCAACATAATATTCCAGACAATTTATCATTAAATTTCATGGAGTACTTCACTAAACCCAACATTTATTCCATAATTATGTTAACTTTGTTACACAGCGTGCTGAAGAAAATATTCATAGCGATATGTTGAAAAAAATTAAGTCTTTTTACGCAAAGCCTTTTCTTCATAAAGAATTTGAGCCCAATTCAAGACCTGAGAATTATCCAATTCCGGATGTCGAGGATATGTTGTTTTTCATTCAACGAAATTACAATACTGATACTATTATATATCAGTTAAATTTTGATAGAAATGGCTTAATAAATCTTAATGAACCCATTAAGGTTTTTTGGTTAAAATATGGTGGCGGCGGAGTTTTTGTTGACCTAAATTACATGCAAAAAAAACTTGCCTACGGTTACTCATTTGATGTCATTACCAACGAATTAATTTCCTTTGAATTTGTTTCCTATCCAAAACGATTTTTCTTAGCTAAACAAAATGATGGAACGTATAGAGTTTGTACTCAAATAAATGATCAAAAGTCATTTTTCACTCACGCCTACATATATGCCGAAGAGAATGGAATTTTCCCAGATGTTAAGTTTATCGAGTTATACGGAAATTCATTGGATGGCATGAATAAGGTATACGAAAAACTTGTAATCGAGTAAAAACAAGATAGATTAGACATTAGTTTCAACAATTTTCTAAGCAACTCATCTAATAAATTACACATTCCATATAATTTTTCAAAGATTAAAAGCGGCAAAATGCGATATTTGAACGTTGAATGTTTATCCTTCGATATATTAACTTAATGTAACGTTTATTTTAATTAAAAATTTCTAGTTACAATAAGATTTAAGGTTTTATATTTGCGAATTAGGAGCTTATTTAATTGTAAGTAAGGAATCACTAGAATTTAATTTTGCCTGACAAGTAAGACAAAACGAAATATGTTACAGAAAAAGATGCAAGCCTATGATATACCTCAAAAGATAGAAGCTTTGGGGTTGTATCCGTATTTTAGAACAATAGAATCAGAACAAGATACTGTTGTTAAAATACAAGGTAAAGACGTATTAATGTTTGGATCTAATAGCTACTTAGGATTGACCAATCATCCTAAGCTAAAAGAAGCATCGAAAAGAGCTATCGACAAATACGGTTCGGGGTGTGCAGGTTCAAGATTTTTAAATGGAACATTGGATTTGCATTTAGAACTTGAAGAAAAGTTGGCAAAATTTGTTGGGAAGGAAGGAGCCCTAGTATTTAGTACAGGATTTCAAGTAAACTTAGGAGTAATTTCTAGTATTCCGGGTAGGCATGATTACATTATATTAGATGACTTAGATCATGCTTGTATTATTGATGGTGCGAGGTTATCGTTTGCCAAGACTTTAAAGTATCGTCATAATGATATGGCAGACCTTGAGAGAGCATTATCAAAAACCGAAAAGGATAAAATTAAATTGATCGTAGTTGACGGTGTATTCTCGATGGAAGGAGACATTGCCAAGCTTCCTCAGATCGTTGAACTTGCGAAAAAATATAACGCCAATATAATGGTCGATGATGCCCATGGACTAGGTGTATTGGGGAAAAACGGTAGAGGAACAGCAGATCACTATGGTCTTACAGACAATGTAGATTTGATCATGGGAACATTTTCTAAATCTCTTGCTTCAATCGGTGGTTTTATAGCAGGGTCAAATAATACTATTAATTATTTGAAGCACAATGCAAGATCTTTAATCTTCAGCGCAAGTATAGCTCCTGCCAACGCTGCAAGTGTAATTGCGGCCTTAGATATAATGGAGCAAGAACCTGAAAGACTTGATAAACTTTGGAGTAATACCAGATTGGCATTAAGCAAATTAAAGCAAGCTGGCTTTGACACTGGCCATACTGAAACTCCAATTATTCCAATTTATATCAGAGATGATTCAAAGACTTTTCAACTTACAAAAATGTTACTTGAAGAAGGTGTCTTTGTAAACCCTGTAGTTTCTCCAGCTGTGGCAAGTACATCATCATTAATTCGATTTTCATTGATGGCTACCCATACAGAAGATCAAATTCTGGAAGCAGTGGATAAAATTGAAAAAATTGCAATCAAACTAAAAATACTAGAGCCAATTAAACAAAAGGTATGAAAATCAACATTCTAGAAGTCTCTTCTAAGAAGGATTTAAAGAAATTTATAGATTTTCCACACACTTTATATAAAGGAGACCCCAATTATGTTCCGGAATTGCATATTGCAGTTAAGGAACATTTAAGTGAGAAAAAGAACCCTTATTTTCTTCACTCGAAAGTTCAGCTATTCTTGGCTTATCAAGGAGATTCTATTGTTGGCAGAATAGCGGTTACTGTAAACAACAGGTACAACGAATACCATGGAAGTAACGTTGGTTTTTTTGGATTCTTCGATGTAATCAACGACATCCATGTAGCCTCGGCTCTATTGTCAAAAGCTGAAGAAATTCTAAAAGCTCAGTCCATCTCTGCCATATTAGGTCCAACTAATTTAACAACAAACGATACTGCGGGAATATTGGTTGAAGGGTTTGATCGTCCCCCCGTAGTGCAAATGACATATAATAAGCCTTACTATGTTGACTTGTTAGAACAATTAGGATATGTAAAAGACATGGATCTATATGCCTATAAATTGCATACTGAAAATGTCAATAAGAAAGCTCTTAGATTGACCGGAATGATCCAAGAAAGGTTGAAAAAACAAGGCATTACAATTCGAAATGTCAACATGAAAAAATTCGACCAAGAAGCCGCTAATATTCGAAAGATTTATAATGCTGCTTGGGAAAAGAATTGGGGATTTGTTCCACCTACTGAAAAAGAATTCGATTTTTTAGCTGAAGGACTCAAAATGATTGTCAATGAAAAAACAACATATATTGCCGAGGAAAACGGTGAAATGGTTGCCTTTGCAGTAGGTCTGCCGAATATTAATGAAATATTAATAAACAACAAAAAAGGAAGATTATTTCCAACTGGGATATTTAAACTGTTGTTGGGAAAAAACAAAACCAAGTCATTAAGAATCGTTTTACTAGGCGTTAAGGAGGAATTCCGTAAAAAAGGTATTGAAGCTGTATTCTTTGCTCGGTTTATTGAGGCTGGAATAGAAATGAAAATTGATTTTGCAGAAGCCTCATGGATATTAGAAAATAATGTTATGATGAGGCAGGCAGCTGAAAACCTTAATGGCACAAAATATAAAACCTACAGAATCTATACTAAAACTCTTTCCAATTGAGTAAAAGAGTATTAATTACGGGAGCTACAGGCTTTATTGGTGGATTTTTAGTCGAACAAGTTTTAGCTCAAAACTACCGCGTTTATGCAGCAGTTAGACCATCAAGTGACACAAGTCATCTCGATAATATTGGAGTCGATTCTATCGTTTTAGATTTTGAAAATCCTGATGCCATTGCTGAGGTTATAGATCAATATCAAATTGATTTTATCATCAATAATGCGGGTTTAACCAGATCTAAATCTCAGCAAATACTAAATAAGGTAAATGCAGATTATGTTACTCATCTCTTAAATGGAATAAAAAAATCTAAAAGAACCATTTATAGGTTAGTACATATAAGCAGTTTAGCTGCATTTGGTCCTGCAGATTTCACAACTCAGGGAGTCGTTACAAATGATACTAAGCCTCATCCTGTAACAATGTATGGAAAAAGTAAGTTAAAAGGTGAAGAAATTCTTTTTACTCAAAAAGAGCAACCATTTGTAATTATTAGACCAACTGCGGTCTTCGGCCCCAAGGAAAAAGACTTATTTACCATCTGGGAAATGATAAATAGTGGAATAGAAACATCTGTGAAAGTCACAAACCAAGAATTGACTTTTATCTATGTCAAGGATTTAGTTGTCTATATTACCAATGCCTTGACAAAAGGGAAAGATAATGCAGCTTATTTTATAACCGATGGTCAAACTTATACCAACAAACACCTAAACCAATTAATTCGAACTACTCTTAAAAAAAGAACATTTAGAATTTCCCTTCCTTTAGCCGTTATTAAATTTATTGCGGTAGTTTCTGAATGGGTTGGAAATCTTACCAACTCCTACCCTCCCCTCAACCGAGATAAGTACAATGAAATAAAAGCAAGAAGTTGGAAATGCGATACAGAAAATAATTCTTCTCTCCAATATTCTCCTAAATACTCCTTGGAGCAAGGTATTTCAGAAACAACTCAATGGTATAGGGAGAAAGGTTGGTTGAAATAGTTGTAGAAAGACAATCTACTCACCTATTTGTTTTGGGTTTCACCTCTTACTCTTCGCACCAGAGGCCTTCTAACCAAGAATAATAAGATCATGAATAATACAAATGGCCATACACCTACCAATTTGATTATAATATTAAAAAAGCCTTGAAAGCCATTGTAAAAAGCACTAGTAATTCTACTAGCAAAACTTGGTTTACTTGCTACTTTACTACTAACTCTATTGGATATTTCAAGGTCTAATGTTGAGTATTTCACCTTATCGTTGAGATACTTTAATCGCCCATTATTACTATCAATTTCCTCCTCTATTCTTCTAATTTTTTCTTGGATTTCTAATATATCTTTTACGGATTTAGCCTTTTGTAATATTTGTTTATACTGATTTAAATATGCAAGTTTATTATCAAGTCTTATGTTTAAATCAACAAATTCCTCCGTTACATCTATAGTCCTTAAATATTTTGATTCTAGTTTCCCTATTCCATTTTCGAATAAGAGTATTATTGAATCAAAATATACATTAGGAATCCTTATTTTAAGTACGAATGAATTGCTATTTCCATTTGTATTGAATTGCTCATTTTCATAGTATCCATGGTAGATTTTCAGAATTGAATCAACTCTTCCCTTAACAGAATCCAGTTCATGAACTTTGAATTTCATTCTCCCACTTTTGACAATTTTGCTCCCCTTTCCATAGGCATACCCTTCTTCTGAGACCTCCTCAACCATAGGAGGTGGTGGAGGTATAGCTATACGGGGAGGTTCTAACTCCAATTCTTCATCATAAATCAAAGCATCGTCAGGGGTATATTGTTTTCCTAATCCAATATTCGATTCTGAAATGGTGTCCTGACATCCAAAAATCAACAAGCAACTCAATATAAATACTCCTTCTCTCAGCATTTCATTTTCCCATTAGATGCTGAAAATCTCAATGTTGACGTTTTTGATTATTCATTAGTACTCAACAAATATTGCCTAATGGAAATGGTACGATTATTGTATTAAACATATCTATAATATATAGAGTTTTTACTAATAATCAGTAATATTTGAGTGTAAAACATAATATATCAACACTTTACAAGCTTTTTCTTGTTTCGACCATTTCACTCTTCAGTCTTATGGTCAAGGGACAGGATATTGAAGTATATGCTGGAGCTGATACAAGCATATGCCAAAGCTCTTCTCTTGATCTTAATGAGTTAAATGCCTATATTTCAGGATTGGTCAACGATGGATATTGGTTTACCTTAGGTGATGGATTCTTTAATCCGGGAGCTGGTAACAATGTTCTATTCTCGATTGGACAGACCTACTATCCTGGACCAAATGATATTGTTCAAGGATATGTAGACCTTATTCTATCTAGTTTGGATCCAGATGGGAATGGCCCTGGCATCCAAGTCAATGATACCGTAAGAATTACGCTTTCTACTAGTCCTCCACTGGCATGCCATAATCAACTTAATGTTTCTCTAAATAACAATTGTGAGGAATACATTACAGCGGAGATGTTATTAACTAATCCTACACCACCATTTTCTCATTATATTATTGAACTGATCGATCAAAATGGAAATACCATTCCAGATAACATTATAAATGTTGATCATTTAGATGAATACATCACTTTTACTGTAGGTCATTCTTGTGGAAATAGCACTTGTTCTGGCACAATACTAGCTCAAGATAAAAACCCTCCTATTTTGCAGTGTGCAAATCACACTATAGATTGTACAGAATCGACAACTCCAGACTCCTTAAGTTTTCCTATCAATGATTTGGTTACTTTGGAGCATATAAATGACCAAAACTACTTGGCCTACAACCTAGATGCCTGCGGACCAGCAGAGATCACATATACTGATATTTATCAAGATATGAATTGTCTAAATGGACTCCAGGGAAGAATCATTAGGACTTGGAGTACAAGTGATGAATCCAATAACACGAATAGCTGCACTCAGGTGATAAGTATTAGAACCTTGGGCTTAGATGATGTCATCTTCCCTCCTCATTACAATGATGTCGAAAAGCCTTCTCTTCATTGTGATGAAAATTGGCCTAAGTTAGCCAATGGATACCCTCATCCCGATTATACAGGAAGCCCTCTTATCGATGGTTGTAAAAAAGTAGAAAGTACTTATACTGATTTACCATTCGAATTATGTGGAGGATCATATAAATTATTACGAAAATGGCTTGTCATAGATTGGTGCAGCAACGAAACAACAGAATTCAATCAAGTAATAAAGATTGATGATGTTAAAGCTCCTCAATTCACAATTATCGATAGTTTAAAAATTGGAAGCAATGCCTATAATTGTTTTTCTGATTTGACCAAGTTGCCATCTGTAACAAACATAATCGATTGTTCAGAGGTGGACACTTTCTTCGTCCTTCACGATACTTTCGGAATTAGTTATTCCGACCATGTAAAACTTCTAAATGATTCCTTCTATATAGACTCTTTACCTGTAGGGACGTACATCGGTTCTTACATTTTAATAGATGAATGTGCAAATAAAGATACCAACTCACTATACATCGAAGTATATGACGATAAGGCTCCTTTTCCTATTTGTGATCAGTTTACTAAGGTTTCTATTACAAATAATGGTTTTGCACGACTATTTGCGGAGTCTATCGACGACAATAGTGTTGATAATTGTGCCATAGACTATTTTGAGGTTGCCAAAATGGAGGATTCTTGTGGAGGAACGATCAATGAATTTGGGCCCCATGTAGACTTTTGCTGTCTGGAAACTCAGGCTCCAATTATGGTTGCATTACGTGTAACGGACATATATGGTAACAACAATACATGTATGAGCCAAGTAACTATAGAAGATAAGGAAGCACCAACACTTTCTTGTCCATCTAATTTAACGATAAGCTGTGATTATAATTTTGACATTAGTGATTTCGGTACAATTTCTCTTCATCCAGATTCTATTGATATTATTTATCTTGAAGATGAGTATAATATGGGTGTAGCTGGAAGTAACGGTTTAGCAACAGATAATTGTGGTGTAGTTTTGGATTCTTCATATACAGCTAATCTAGAATGTAATGTTGGGCTTATTACTCGGGTATTCACAGCTTCGGATTATTTTGGTAACGAAACAAGCTGCCAACAAACAATCCATGTGGTAAATCTGCACCCTTTTGATCAGACAAATATAACGTGGCCTTCAGATGTTGAACTTGATGGATGTGACACTTCTTCTATTGTAGATATTGCTTTAACCAAAAAGCCTCTATTCGACAACGAATTTTGTGCTAACGTAGAATCTACATATGAAGATCAGTTTTTTATAAATACCAATGAAGCATGTGTCAAAATACTTAGATATTGGTCAGTCATTGACTGGTGTTCTTTTGATAGTAATACAGGTGATGGTTTGTATCAATATGTTCAAATCATAAAACTTAATAATACTGTTGCTCCTGAGATTACGACAGCTTGTTCAGATACTGTATTTTGTCAATTCTCCCCCGATTGCGGTGAAGAACTGTACTTGATTCATTTAAATGCTATTGACGACTGTACTCCAACAGACAAATTAAGTTGGAATTGGAGTATAGATCAAAATCATGATGGTATTATTGAATTTCAAGGAACAAGTGATTCCATAAAGGCAAACATAGGTCCTGGGAACTATCATATAACTGTCAGGGTATTTGATCAATGTGGTAACGAATCTTCTTGTGAATATGACTTGGAAGCAAGAGATTGTAAAAATCCTACTCCATATTGTGCTTCAAGTATAACTACGGTAATCATGCCTAGCTCTAAAGAACTAACAATTGCTGCAGAAGGCTTTGATCTTAATAGTTTTGACAATTGTACATCATCTGAAGAATTAAAGTTTTCTTTCAGTGAAAACAAGGCAGATAGTACAATGCTTCTAACTTGCGAAGACATTTCAGATGGCATATCTCAAGTAATTCCATTAAAACTATATGTATTCGACCAAAACGACAATTATGATTTCTGTGCAGTAGAATTACTTCTTCAAGATAACAATGATGTATGCGAAGATGAAACGACATTTAAAACCATCGAAGGAATAGTTACTACGTGGAATGGGAAATCAGTAAAATCTGTTGAAGTTAACCTTACATCGGATATCATCACATACGATCAATCAAAACTAACTAATTCCGTTGGTCAATTCACATTTAGTGACTTACCTAGTAATTTGAATTACACAATATCATCTCTTAAAGAAGAAGAGGCTATTGAAGGAGTGTCTACATTTGACCTAATCATCCTTCAAAGACACATTCTTAAGATACAAGAACTAAACTCACCATACCAATACCTAGCTGGTGATGCCAACGGATCGAACAAACTATCCGTTAGTGATTTAGTTGCAATTAGAAAAGTTATTCTTGGCTTAGAAAACCAATTTCCAAATAATGTTCCTAATTGGCAGTTTTATGATGCCAGCTATGAAATTGAGGATCCGCAAAGACCTTGGAGTATTACCAATGAAATAAGTCTTAGTGATATCACCAATGATAACCAAGCCAATTTTATTGGTATAAAAACTGGAGATGTTAATGGAAGCTACTCTAAATTTTCTAATGGCATAAGTTCTGAAAATAGGTCTACTACCCTTTTAGATATAATTCACAAAAGTGACAGTCACACTGAAATCATTGCCACAGAGGACTGGGTTTTAGATGGATTTCAACTTAGTATTGATGCTTCAGAGTTGCACAATTTAACATTCCATACTAGTATAAAAGATCATGTGGAATATAGTTATCAGAATGATGTAGTAAAAATCATTTGCTATCTTCCTTACCATGTAGAAATATCTGAAGGAGAAATACTCTTTGAGATTAACGGAAAAGATATTATTCCTTCTACACAACAGATTTGGCCCTCAGAAATATATATTAATGAAGAGGTTTATGAGGTTAATTATAGGAATGATAATTCAGAAATATTGGAAAATTCTTCTATGGTAGATGTTCAAGTAATGGATCGAACATTGTTACTTACTCCTACTTCAGATGAAATGCTTGCAGCCCACATCTACGACATGAGTGGACGCCTTGTAGACCAATGGAACTTCAATCATACTACTTATAAAGATCTCGCACATTATTTAACGGGTGTATATGTCGTACGAATAGTTGGAAAATCCACTTCTATGTCAGAAAAATTCTATGTCCCCTAAATGCTAATGTTGTGGTATTCTATAAACGACGCACATGACATCAAAATAATATTTGGAATACTAAAACTATTCCTATCTTTACCATACATTATTACATGATAAGATAAGCAAAGTCAGGATTTCATTTGATTTTGTAGAAATACACTTCAATAAAGTACAGCATGGGATATACTCTAATAAAAAATGGTCTATTATTCAACAGAGGAAAGTCTTTTCAAGCAGATATTCTAATTAAGGACGAAAAAATTGAGAAAATTGAGAAAGATATTTCTCATCCCAATGCAGAAATAATAGATGCCGATTCTATGTGGGTTATTCCAGGGATTATTGACGATCAAGTCCACTTTAGAGAACCTGGATTGACTTATAAGGCAGATATTGAATCAGAATCAAAAGCAGCTGTAAGTGGTGGTGTGACTACCTTCATGGAAATGCCAAATGTCAAACCAGCAACCTTAACTCAAGAACTATTACAAGCTAAATACGATATTGCCAACGAACGTGCTTGGACGAATTACTCCTTCTTCATGGGGGCTTCAAATGACAATTTAGAAGAAGTTTTGAAAACAAATGCTTCTAACGTTTGTGGTGTTAAGGTATTTATGGGAAGCAGTACTGGAAACATGTTGGTCGACAATGAAAAGGTCTTAGAGAACATTTTCAGTAATGTTGATATGCTTATCGCTACGCATTGCGAAGATGAGCAAACCATCAAAGATAATCTTGAACTGTTTACTAACAAATATGGAAGCAGTTTAACAGCCCATCATCATCCACAAATTCGAAATGTTGAAGGTTGTTTAAAATCTTCGTCGTATGCTGTAGATCTTGCGAAAAAACACAACACAAGGCTACATATTCTGCATATTTCTACCAAAGATGAATTGGCATTGTTTACAAATGAAATTCCTTTAGGTCAAAAAAGAATAACTTCTGAAGCATGTGTTCATCATCTCTACTTTTCTGCCAATGATTATGCTCAAAAAGGAAACTTGATCAAGTGCAATCCTGCAATCAAAGAGAGTCAGCATAGAGATGCTATTTTGAATGCCGTATTAGACGACACGATTGATATTATTGCAACGGATCACGCACCTCATACAATGGAGGAAAAGAAAAATCCATATACCAGTGCTCCATCTGGTCTACCATTGGTTCAACACAGTCTTAATATAATGCTAGATTTGTTCTGGAAAAACAAGATAAGCATGGAGAAAATAGTTGAAAAAATGTGCCATGCTCCTGCAGAGTGTTTTCAAATAGAAAATAGAGGATATCTAGAAGAAGGAATGTTCGCAGATATTGCGATTATTCACCCTACACAGCCCTGGGTAGTTCATAAAGCAAACATTCACTATAAATGTGGATGGTCACCATTGGAAGAAAAGAGATTTAAAGGTAAGGTAAACTACACTTTAATCAATGGTCAATTGGTCTATAACCAAGGAGAATTTAGAAATCAAGGGGTTGGAAAAAGAATTACCTTCAATAGGAAGTAACTACCCTAGTTGATCAACAATTTCTTCCCATTCTTTCATGACTTCTTCGTACTTTTTCTTACTGTCTAAGTATTCGGAATTTTTCGCATCAAAATCAGGAGATTGATAAAAGGCAGGATCTGCCATTATACCTTCAATTTCTTCCATTTTCTGTTCCAATCTTGAAATGGTTTTCTCAACACTTTTAAGCCTCTTTTTAAGTTGTCTTTCAGTGTTTTGGTCCAGTGTTTTTTCGGGAATACGAACCTCCGTCTTGGTCGTATCTTTTTGAAGTTCCAACGCCCGCATATCAGACATCTTCTTCTTATCCAAGAAATAATTGATATCACCTAGATATTCTTTAATGTTATGGTTGGCAAATTCATACACCTTACTACTCAAGCCTTCTAGAAAGTCCCTATCGTGAGAGACTACAATTAAAGTCCCGTCATACTGAAGCAAAGCTTTTTTTAATACTTCTTTAGATTGGATGTCTAAATGATTTGTAGGCTCATCCATTATTATCAGGTTTGCAGGTCTTAATATCATGGCTGCCATTGCTAAACGAGCTCGTTCGCCTCCGGACAATACACTTATTTTTTTATCTACATCTTCGCCACTGAATAAAAATGTCCCTAAGATTGTCCTAATCTTAGGTCTCATCTCAGCTGGAGAAACCTCTTCCATTAATTCCATCACCGTAAGTGAAGTATCCAACAGTTCAGACTGATTCTGTGCGTAATAAGAAAGGAATACATTGGTCCCATAATCTACATGTCCCTCAGATGTCGCCAGTTGTTTTACTATAATTTTTGCAAGTGTCGATTTCCCTTGTCCATTCTGTCCTACAAATGCAATCTTATCTCCCCGCTCTACATGAATATTTATTCCATTCAACACGAGTTTTTCATCAAACGACTTTTTAACCCCTTTTATATCTAAGACGATCCTACCCGACCGTTGAGCTTCACCAAAACTAATGTTAAAACTCTTATTGTCTTCAACAGGAATTTCGATACGTTCAATCTTATCCAGTTGTTTTTGCATAGATTGAGCCATCGAAGTTTTCGTAGCTTTAGCCATAAATCGACTTATCGTCCTCTCTTTTTCAGCAATTTCCTTTTGTTGATTGGCATAAGCTGCTATCAAAATTTCCCTTTGCTGAGCCTTTAGTATCTTATATTTAGAATAATTTCCTACATAAGAATTGGCCTTTCCTAATTCCAGCTCTATAATTCTGTTACATACATTATTCAAGAATTGAATATCGTGAGAAATTATCAAGACAATACCCTGATACGATTTCAAATACTCCTCCAACCAAATGATGGATTCAATATCCAAGTGGTTGGTCGGCTCATCCAACATCAATAAATCAGGATTAGTCAATAATAACTTGGCCAATTCAACCCTCATTTGCCAGCCTCCACTAAACGTTCCAATAGTTCTATTGAAATCGCTATTTTCAAATCCAAGCCCCTTTAGAACTCTTTCACATTGAGCATCAATTTGTTCTGCACCAAGTAAATCAAGTCTATTGTTTATTTCAGTCAAATCTTCTACCAACTTCATATATGAAGCAGATTCATAATCTGTTCGAATTTCTAATTCAGATGTCAGCTTATCTAATTTCTCCTGTAGGGATACCACTTCTTGAAACGCCAACTTTGTTTCATCAATAACAGTTCTTTCAAGATTAAAATCAAGATCTTGTTTAAGTAAACCTACTGTAAACCCATTAGGATATTCAATCTTCCCTTCATCAGGACTGATTTGTTTGGATATTATTTTGAATAACGTAGACTTTCCTGCACCATTCTTTCCAATCAATCCACATCTCTCCTTCTTGGTCAACATGAATTCAACATTCTTCAACAGTTGCCTATCTCCAAAATTCAGATTTACTCCACTGACATAAAACATATTAATTCATACTTATTTTATCCGACATTTCTGCCATCACCTTAAAACTCTCGCCTTTTGTCTCTATTACATCTGCCCACGTGCTAGGTTTCGAGTTAAACACATAATTGATATCTGATTCTGCTACGATCCACGATCCTTCATTAAGCTCATCATATATTTGTCCTGGAGACCATCCAGAATATCCAATAAAAAACTTAATATCAAAAGGGTTTATTACCCCATTTGATAGTAAAACTTTTAATCGATCGAAATCTCCTCCCCAAAATACACCTGGAATCACCTCTTTGCTATTTGGCAATAAATCACCAACTCTATGTAGATAATGTATCGTATCGTTTGCCACTGGGCCACCATAAAACACAGCATTATCACAACCTTCTAGATCAGATAATAATTCACTTATTGTCATATTCGTTCCTCGGTTGACAATAAATCCTAAAGATCCTTCATCTCTGGAGTGTTCACAAATAAATACTACTGATTTTTTGAATGGTCCACCTGTCATAAAAGGTTCGGCAGCAATTACATTCCCTTGTTTTATATCCTTATTCATAAACCATATTATACCTACAAAACAGTAAAAAAGTACGTTTTATGCTGGTTCTACAGATAATGACCTGTCAACTTTACGTATTAGTCCAGCTAAAACTTTTCCATTTCCACCACACTCAACAAAAGAGTTTACTCCATCTGCAACCATATTTTGAACAGTTTGAGTCCATCTAACTGCGCCAGTCAATTGGGCGATCAAATTAGACTTAATTGATTCTGGATCTAAATTTGGTTTGGCATCTACATTTTGATATACAGGACATTTTGGTGCAGCGAATGAAGTATTTAATATGGCCTTTTCCAATCTTTCTCTTGCTGGTTCCATTAGTGGACTATGAAATGCACCTCCAACTGGCAACAATAATGCTCTTCTTGCTCCAGCTTCCTTTAATACTTCGACTGCTTGGTTTACACCAGGTATTGATCCACTGATTACCAATTGTCCAGGACAATTATAATTGGCAGCTACGACTACCTCATTTATACTTTGACATGTTTCTTCAACAACTTCATCACTCAAACCTAATATTGCTGCCATTGTTCCTTCTACCTTATCACAAGCATCCTGCATGGCCATAGCTCTTTCGTAAACCAACTTCAATGCCGACTCAAATGATAGCGCACCAGAGGCTGCCAAAGCAGAAAATTCACCTAAAGAATGCCCCGCAACTGCTTCAGGTGCGAAATCATCACCTAGTACGGCAACCTTAGCCATGGAATGAACAAATAATGCAGGTTGAGTAACCTTTGTCTGTTTAAGGTCTTCGTTACTGCCTTCAAACATTATAGAAGACAAGGAATATCCTAATATCTCATCAGCTAGATCAAAAACCTTTTTAGCAGCAGCATTTTCTTTATACAATTCTGATCCCATTCCTTCGAATTGGGCTCCTTGCCCAGGAAAAACATAAGCTTTCATAAGTTAACATTCATTTTATTGATAACAGATAAAATTTAACTTTCAATTCTTAGTTAAAATTTCTGCAAATTAAAGCTAATTTATTTGAAATGATTCTTTCCATTAATAATTACTTCGTGATTCATAAATATAAACTAGCTACAATAAGCTATAGTAATAATGAAATGCAACATAGTGATTTCAACTTATTATTGAGAAAAATAATACCATTCCGTAGTAGATTGAAATAATTTGCAAATTGAAGACAAGCCCATTTGGCTCTATAAACAGAATCTAAGAAAGTGAAAAACAAATTCTTCTCTTCACAACTAAACCCAAGCATAATAACCACGTAAAAAAAGAAGGAACAAAAATGATTTTCAAGGATATTGAATTGAGTTTTCAAGAAAAATGAAACAATCCTCGGAGATTAACAACCTATTACATATTTCGCAATCCAATGCAGAAACTTTTTGTCGACATCTTACGTTTGTATCAATAGAGAACTTAATAAT
Source organism: Saprospiraceae bacterium (assembly GCA_965230345.1). Lineage (GTDB taxonomy): Bacteria > Bacteroidota > Bacteroidia > Chitinophagales > Saprospiraceae > JADKBO01. The sequence goes on along the minus strand of CBDDKR010000002.1, from coordinate 2,761,833 downwards.
TCAATTATCTATTCAGATCTTGGAATATTAGGTTAAGCATTCTTCACTCGAGCTGTCTGATTTTTTCTTTCATCTTGAGCTATTCAATCTCTTTTGAACTATATGAATTGTATATCGTTTAGAAGATATCATACCATGTCGAGTTTTTATCTCGGCAAAGCTAAAGACAAAATACTGCCACCATGCGTCAACTAAAAATAACTAATAAAATAACTAATCGAGAGAGCCTTGCTCTCGATAAGTACCTCAATGAAATAAGTAAAATTGACCTTCTAACCGTAGATGAAGAAGCAGATTTAGCTAGGAGAATTCGGAATGGTGACAATGAAGCTTTAGAGAGACTAACTCGAGCTAATTTACGTTTTGTAATCTCTGTAGCAAAACAATATCAAAACCATGGTATTTCTTTAAGTGATCTAATCAATGAAGGCAATGTTGGATTGATCAAAGCCGCGAAACGATTTGACGAAACTAAAGGATTTAAGTTTATATCCTACGCAGTATGGTGGATCCGTCAATCGATTTTAGCGTCAATTGTTGAATACTCAAGACTTGTTCGATTACCTGTAAACAAAGTTAACATGTATTCCAAAGTCAATCAAGCCAATATTAATTTCATTCAGCAATTCGAAAGAGAACCAACCCTTGAAGAATTAGGTGAACTTCTCGAAATGGCACCTAAGGATGTAGGCAATATATTGCAGGGAGCCGGCAAACATGTTTCGACCGATGCTCCACTTGGTGAAGAAAGTAGTACCATGACCATTTTGGATAAACTATCAATGAATGATGATGGAAGTCCAGACATTTCACTAATGAAAGAGTCCTTGAAAAAAGAGGTTGCCTTTGGATTACAGAGCTTGTCACCCAGAGAAGCAGAAGTATTGACTGCCTATTATGGTTTTAATGGAAAGAGTTCGATGACCTTAGAAGAAATCGGAGATAATTTTGGTCTTACCAGGGAAAGAGTCAGACAAATAAGAGATCGTGCTATTCGTAGATTAAAAAGAACTATGGATAGATCGCTTATGAAATCTTTCTTGTAGTTTTGGTTAAAATATCGGTTCTTAAATGATTAAATCTCTTATAATTTATGGAGTAATATTTGGTGCGATAGGATTTATTGTATACCAGATATCCAAATTTCTTATTGATATAAATAATGGAAAATCAAGGTTAGAAAAAGAAATAGATGAAATTCTGGAAAAGTTGGATTCAATGGATGTTGACCTCATTCCAGAAGAAAATGATGAGATACAAATACTATCAGCAAAACGTATTGCTATGAATTCTTTCTCCAACCAGGAAATTGGAGTTTTTAATACGATTTATTCAGAACCCTTGCTAAAATATGGTCAAATCACCTTAGCATCTTCAGGTTATAGAGCTATACTCATCAAAAGTCTAAATCACGAATACAAGTTTCTTGATTTTCACAATGACATTCAGGTATTTAGGGATGGTGAACGATTTGGGCATTTTAACGCTAATGGCGATCTCATTGCTCCAAATTTTAAGATTGTTGGAAACGTCAATTTTCAACTAGGTAATGAGTATTCAGAAATTTCAGTAAATGATAAAGGAATCGGTCATGTCATCAATCCCTCAAAAGATGATTCCATCACGACGAGGGCATTTCAACTTTATAAGGATATTTCACCAGAAGAAGAAAAGATTCTCTTGATTTGTGGATTATATATTCTAATGGATTAAATTAATCGATCGTGATTGGTGGTTGTAGATACCAGGCATCCATAGATATTTGTTCTCTTAGTTCGAAGATTTTTTCTCGTAAGTTTAAATTCGTACAATCAAACTTTATTCCTACTCGCGTTCCATCAGCAATTTCTTCATTGAACACTTCATACCCTAATGCCTCAATTTTATTAACCATTTTGAGCACATTCTTTGCCCTTGTAAAATATCCTGTAATTACGATACACTCGATGCTTGTGTCCTGACTTATTTTGGTCGTATCAATTTCAACAACTTTTAAATCTTTTTCTACGATTTCAACCTCTTCTTTCTGAGTATTTGAAGACGTATTGATCTCAGTGTAATATTTGTAAGTAAAAGTCAATAAACATAGCAATATCAAAAAAGGGAGCCATCTCCAATTTTGATCTTTAGCTTCTGTAGTTTGATACACAGATTGTTTACCCTCAGTCTTTGTTACAATTACTGGCACTACAGGCAACAATCCTTTGGTGTACCAAGACGATAGATGATTGCTTTCTTCAAACCTTACCGATTCGTTATCCATATACAACCTTCCAATGCCTTGAATAGAAAACGATTTATCGCCACTCGACAATTTTGATGTTATATCATCAATATAAGAATTAATAGCAGAATCTGCGGATGAATCGGAAAGCTTATAATATGCCTTGGTATAAGCATGTAGTTTTCCTCCTTCAATTTTCGAAGCATCAAATAGTAATTTTGAACTAGGAGGATCTATTTTATTTTTAAGATTATCGTAAACTGCAGCACTTCTTTTTAACACAAAAAGACCAACACCAGGTAGAATAACTTCACCCTCTTCTAAAAGTATTTTCTTCAGTATTAGTGCAATATCGATCGCCACGAAACAATTTATTTTTCGCTAAGTAAATTACTATAATTATGCCAAACCATTCATTTGTTACATTATATTTTACATATAAATAAACATAATGTATAGATTCCTAATATACTGAATAATTCACTTTATAAACTTTACTAACGCTCTTTTGGTAGATCAACAGTTTTCTATTATTTTTGAGAACAAAGTATAATCTAAATCACTTATTTCAATGAAAAACTTACTTCTTTCGTTATCCTTCACCCTATTATTTGCAGGATTGAGTTATACTCAGACCACAATTAATGACAGTACGCTTCCTGAAATTGGTGATCAATTAATCTATACAAATTTCAATGTTGACTCATCTATAAATGACTATAAGAATCAAGGAGAAAATTTAACATGGGAATACTCAAATCTAAATCTTTTAAATGATCAAACTGAAAACTACGAAGACATAAATGGGCATAATTTACAAGATAAGTTTCCTAATGCAAATATGGTTTTGAATGTTTTTGGTTTTGATGCCGCGGCAAATAGGATGACACAATCCATAGAAATTTTAGGATTGGACATCCCAGAATTTGCTGGAATTCCTGTAAACTCGAATGTTATTTTTGATGAGCCCTTTACACTTCGATCTACTCCATTCGGTTATGGAGATATTATCGAAGACAGCTATCAGTTCCAATTAACATTTGGATCAGACCTTATTCCAGGTATCGATACGCTTACCATCCCCGGAATAAATGTGCAAATCGACTCGATTCGATCAACTACAACCATACATAAAGTAGAAGAAGGTACAGCTTGGGGTACATTAAATCTTGAAGGGAATGAATACGATGTTTTAAAAGTAAAACAAGATGACATTACATCGTCTACAATCGAAGTAGGATTCGAAGTATTTGGACAATTCACATGGTTGGATGCTTCGTTGTTTTTGCAAGATTTCTTTGAAATGCTAAATCAAACCTCTACGACTTACAAGTTTCTCACAAACGATAGCAAGACCTCATTAATTGAATTTACTGAGATCCAACTTCCTGATACTATTGGTGGAGGACAAGTGAATGTAGTGGCTAGAGTAAGTAAGAACCTACCAAGTTCACTTAATTATTCATTGACTCAAAACGACGTAAATATATACCCTAATCCCGCACAAGACTTTCTATTTATTAAAGGAATAGAAAGTCCAAAAAGCAATACGAATTGGACTATATATAATTCTTCGGGTAAAGAAGTATCAGAAGGATATTTTAATGAAGATGGATTAATTGATATCTCTTCATTAAGTAGTGGACACTATTTCATTAAAATACAAGATGGTAATGCAACCACTAAAAATTTGAAATTCGTAGTAGAATAACTCCCTCCTCTACCCTTTCAACGAATTAACATTAGGTTAATACTAAACCTCCTACATTTGTAGGCTTATCTAGATTCAAAATATTTGACCCTAGAATATGTTAGATTGATGGGAGATTTGATAGGAAACATATTAGCCATTGTAGGTGCTCTAGCATTTTTCATCTATGGGATGAAAATCATGAGTGATGGTATCCAACGTGCTGCAGGAAGTCAATTAAGGAATATTTTACAGAAAATGACCAAGAATCGTTTTCTCGGAGTATTTACTGGTTTTTTAAGTACTGCACTGGTTCAATCTTCTTCAGCTACCACTGTAATGACGGTAAGTTTTGCCAATGCAGGGCTTCTTACACTTGTCGAATCCGCAGGAGTAATGATGGGTGCAAATATTGGAACGACAATTACGGGATGGTTGATTTCTGTATTAGGATTCAAAATTAGTCTCCATACCTATTCTATTCCACTTTTTGCATTTGGTGTTCCTATGTTATTTAGTAACCGAAGTAAATTAAAGTATTGGGGTGAATTTATTATCGGTTTTTCTATATTACTTTTAGGTCTAGCATATCTTAAAGATGCCGTTCCTGATCTTAAAAACAATACAGAAGTCTTAGACTTCCTAAGTTCTTTTACGGAATGGGGATTATTTTCTAGAATTCTATTTGTTATTGTCGGGGCATTGATTACAATCATAGTTCAATCTTCCTCAGCCGCTATGGCCATTACCTTAACCTTATGTGCCCAAGGTTGGTTGCCATTTGAGGTAGCGGCCTCTATGATATTAGGTGAAAATATTGGAACCACTATCACAGCAGAAGTGGCGTCTCTAGTTGGTAATACCAATGCACGACGTGCAGCAAGAATACACTCTATGTTCAATCTAATAGGTGTTGCTTGGATGGTCATACTAATGCCGTATTTTCTTCCACTGCTCTCAGGAGTCCTAACATCCTTATTTGGCATTTTAAACCCATATGAGAGTTCAGTTGATATGCCCATTGCTCTATCTGCATTCCATACAGCATTTAACACACTCAATGTTCTTCTATTGATTGGATTTGTGCATCACTTAGTAAAATTATCTAAGAAAACCATTTCTTCTAAACCTGAAGAAGAGGAAGAATCTCGATTAAAATTTATCAAATCGACTTCAAGAACTCCAGAATTGTCATTGATCGAATTGCAAAAAGAAACAGCTCATTTTGGTGATGTTACTTCGCGCATGAATCTTTTTACTCAATCCCTGATCAATACGACCAAGCCGAAAGAGCAAAAAGTTCTGCTTAAAAAGCTGAAGAAGTATGAGAAGATTACCGATAATATGGAAATAGAAATTACAGAGTATATTACCAAATTATCTAATGAAGAAGTTACTCCACAAACCAGCTTAAGGCTAAGAGCAATATTAAATATATGCAATGATCTCGAGCGAATCGGTGATATTTATTATCAGGTTTCCAAAAGTATGGAAAATAAGATCGACAACAGGTACTATTTCACACCTGACCAGAGGAATAATTTGAATGCCATGTTAGATAAACTAACAGAAGCCTTTGATATAATGAATTCAAATCTCAATTCGAATTACGAAAATGTAACAATTGATGAAGCGAATAAGATTGAAAGTGATATCAATGCCCTTCGGGACCAATTTAGGATCCATAACCTGTCTAGGCTTGGAGATGAAGATTATCTAATTAATTCAGCAATGGTTTATAATAATATTTTCTCTTCGCTAGAAAAAGTAGGTGATCACACCATTAATATCTCAGAAGCAGTAATTGGTAAGATCTAAAAGATAATACACTTCCCTATCATGAATAATTAAAAAAAGAAAATGAACACCCCCCATAACTTCGAACTTCTGCAAAGTTAGGGTGAGTAGAAAAAGAGTCCGTTTTTCTATGTTCTACAATGAGTAATCCATTGGCCTTGAGTATTTCATTATCAAAGATTAAGGCTGGAATTTGGGGCATTTTTGGATGATCATAAGGTGGGTCGCAGAATACAACATCAAACTTTTCTGAACATGTCTTAATATATGAAAAGGCATTGGCTTTATATACCTCCACCCTATCCATTACTCCTAGTTCAACTCCAATAGAACGTACAAAATCTGTACAACCTCTATAATTATCAACATAACATACCTTCTCTGCACCCCTTGAAATAAATTCTAATGTGTGATTGCCAAAACCTCCAAATAAATCCAACATCGACACTTCTTCAAAATCTATACGGTTTTGAAGTATATTATATAAAGCTTCCTTAGCAAAATCAGTTGTCGGTCTTGTTGGCCATTTTTTACCCTTAGGTGCAAATCTCTTACCAGCAAATTCTCCTCCGATTATACGCATTTAATATTGGCAATATGATCAAAAAAATGATGTAAATTGAGATCGCTTCTAGTAGATACGATGCTAGTGTCCTTAGAAGCTTCTATAAACTTTATTACATTATGAAATGGTGAAAGTTTAGAAAATGCTATCGAATTAAACTCAATATGTCCGCTAAAATGAAGAGGTATATTCTGTGTATCAACGTCTAAACTTTGAGCAATAAATGAGTGGTAATAGAGTAAATCATCTACCTTTTCAAAAGGATAAGAATTGTACAAAACAATTTGTCCTTCTTTCTGCACATAAAAATGCATTTGATCGGGATCGAAATGAATAAAAAATACATCTTGATTAGATCTATAAAAATGGTGGTGTACCAATGTTGAAAAATGCTTAACTTCCATTTCCTCAAGGGTAAATGGTGATTCATAAGCACACCATATTTCACTCCCTGTAAGTTTATCAATAAGCATTTTATTCTGGTCAAATGGTATTCTATTTATATCACCGAAGTGTCCAAAAAAAGGAGTTTTAACAGCAACCTTAACCGTTTTTAAAAGAGGATACCTTTCTTGAATGAAGGAAAATTGATCAAAATTTACAGCATCATGGTATGAAAGCAAGTTATCATTTTCATCAAAGGTCGTATAAACAAAATTGTCCGCCTTGAAAATGGCAGACAATTTTACTTCTTTATCTGAAGAAGATATGGGTTGGAATCTTAAATTAATCATTCCCAATTACCACTTAAACTAGGGCTGTTCATATCTCCAAATTTAAACATCTTTTCAGGGTCGTATGATTTGTCATATTTGGCAAATCTTTTATCACCATATTCACCCATGAATTCTTTCCACTTTGTACTAACCTCTACAACGTTAACCTTAGTACTTTGATATTCTATAGTATCAGCCTGAATATTAAACATTTTTCCATTGGTAAATGGAATATATCTCAATGAATCCAAATTCAATCCTAGTGTATTGATAGAATCAATAGCAGGCATATAGCTAATTTCTCTAATAAATTTGTCCGCATTAGTAGGATCATCAGGATCTCCAAGAATCTTTTCAAAAGGAATACTATCTCTTCTTAAAACCAAAGAAAGGGTATCAAAATGACCAGCATAACTACCTCTTACTGCTCTATATATCTCCTGAGCTGTTCTAATTTGATCCAATTTATTTGCAACGGCTTCTTTTCTAACCGATTTAACAGCTTGAAACGCAATAGGTTCTTTAATAGATGAATACAACATATAAGTTAAAAAACCTATTAAAGCAATCAAAACGATATTAGCTAATATTCTCATGAAAAATTAAATATAATTAAAGGTTAAGTATACTATCTCTTGTACTTTATAGATGTAAAAATAGCAATTGTTGGTGTATGACAAATTTAAAAATCACTTTTTTTATGTCTGCTTCCTTTTTTATCGCAATTAAATTATACCCTTTTCGAATTAGACTCTCGTAAACCTAACTTTTCTTAAAGACCACATTATCCGAATCCAACCCTCTGTCTTCTAAAGATTTTGCCACATCAACAACCTTCTCTAGGCCTCCATCTGAAGAAATTATGAAGGCGCCAAAGCCTAACTCTTTTAACAATGCTTCCGTTTTTCTATGAGATTCATTACCCCTTTGCTTTGAAAGATACTCCATGAGAATTGTAGAATCATTATTTTTCAATATCTTTTTTCCTCCTGAGAGGACTTCAAATTCTGCACCTTCAACATCTATTTTTATAAATTCAGGAAATTGTTTTGATTCAAACCTGTCCATGATTTGATCTAGTGTAATGGTTTCTATTTTAATCTCTTTAGGTCTATTCTTATCAAACCATTTTTCTTTTTTATATTGATCAATATTAAATGAATTGTATTCAGAGTATAAATTGGAAAATTCATAAAATGTTAACATTCCACTTTCCATTCCTACGGCCATGTTGTGTACGTGTAAATTATTATCCTCTTGTGCATTTTTATCTAAAATCTTAAAACTTGTAGGTGACGGCTCAAAAGCTAAGATAGTGCCTGTATCGCTTGCCAATCGAGAAGCTAGGGATGAAAAATAACCGTAATGAGCTCCTATATCCCAAAAAGTGCTTCCCGGCTTTACACTTCTTATTAAATATTTCGCTAACCGAATTTCACTATCATGTGATTTTCCACCTGTCAAATAAATATCGGTACTCGCAGGCAACAATAAATGCATTTTCTTTCCGAAAAATGTCTGTGAAACGTCGGATACCTCGTTCTTCTTTTTGGGATAAATAAATTCCCTATGCAAAATAGCCTTGGCATATTTATAAGGATTGTTTAAAAACCTTTTGACTTTGGAAGTACCTGCTAACTCTTCAACTTTGCTCAACGATTCTAAGAGATTCGTTTTATTCATGGGATGCTACTTTGAGTTGTTATTTGAAGGCGGCCAATTTACTTGGTAGGTATAAATCTTTTGGCTTTCCTTTTTCTTAGGTGATTTAATGGTATAATTATAATTCAAGCTGGGTTTTGGAGAAATAGATTTGGTTTTTCCCTTAGGAAGTGTAAACTGAATATTCAAATTTTTATGAAAAGTAACTTTTAGTTTCCTTGGAGATTTTGCAACTTCAAATTCTAGTTTCTTAGCTACTCTTATCGCTTCTTCATCACATCCAAATCCCAAGCCTTGTATCGTTTTAGCTCCAACAACTTTGCCTGTATAATCAATATCCAACCGTAATCGGACTACACCTTCAATTTTTTCTTTTAAAGCTTCTTGGGGATATTCTAGCTGTCCATAAATTACTTGTTGAAGGGCTTTATTTCCTCCCTTATACCATGGTTTTTTCAAAAATGAATCTTCCTTTCTCTCCTTTTTCACTGCTTCACTAATTTTGTTTAAGGATCAGTTTAAATCCTAAATTACTTAAATCCTTCCAATAATCAACATAAGACTTCTCAACTACATCTGGATTGGTTAGAATTACCTCATGCAAACAGGACAAAGTTGACAAGGACATAATCATCCGATGATCTTTATAATCTTCAAAAGTTATCATTTCTGGAATTTTCAATTCTCCATCCAGCATGAAATAGACTTTCTCTTTATTTTTAGAAAATCGCTCTGGTAATTTAAAGAATTGAATGCCGACTTTGGCCAACTCATTCTTCATTGCATCAATTCGATCAGTCTCTTTTCTTGGTAGTGTTTCCAAACCAGAAAACAAAGCCTTAGCATTAACCGCACTACATAGGACCAATAAGGATTGCGCTAAATCTGGACAAAGGTTGAAATCATATTCAAAGAATTTAGGATAATTACCATTTGAAGTAATGCAAATGCCTCCTTCAAAGTATTCCGTTTTCACCCCGAATTCTTCAAGAATTTCCACAATTACAGAATCGCCTTGATAACTTTTATTGAAGAGTCCCCTTATTGTTAGTTTAGAACCAGGAAGCAATGCAACCAAATTGTATAAATATGAAGCCGAAGACCAATCACCTTCAACACTAAAGTCTTTTGCTTCATACTCTTGATGTGGAATGAAAATTCTATTATTATTCCACTCGGTTTTCACTCCAAAATATTTCAAAATCGATAGAGTCATTCTTAGATATGGTTCGGAGACTAATTTCCCAACGATTTCTATTTCCAAACCATTTTTCAGTTTTGGTGCTATCAAAACAAGAGCAGATAAAAATTGTGAGCTAATGCTTCCATCTATTTTCACTCTTGAAATATTCACCTCTTTATATGGACCTATCCTTAAAGGAGGATATCCTTCCTTTTCTATATAAGATATACTTGCCCCTATAGTGTTAAGTGCATTAACTAATGGTCCAATGGGTCTTTCGTGCATTCGAGTTGAACCAGTTAATAGGGTTTCACCATCAGAAATCGCCAATAAAGCAGTAAGGAATCTATAGGAGGTGCCAGCATGACCTACATTAATAACATCATTACTTAGATCTCCTAATGCCTTTTCTAGAATAACAGTGTCCTTACTAGTAGAAAGGTTTTTGATTTCGAAATCATAATTGCACAGTGCACGAATTATCAAGACCCTATTAGAAATACTTTTTGATCCCGAAAGTTTAAGACTTCCTTTAATTGGATTTTTCCTTTGCTGGATTTGTAAAGTATTCACAAATTAAAACATTAAGACCAATGAATATTGATGGTTTGTTTAACATCAGGATGAAGGCTTCTACCTACTGGACATGCTTCAGCAGCCTTTAAAAGAACCTTCTTTTCTTTATCAGAATAATTCTTTGCAGGCATGAAAATGTTCACGATAATTTCCTTAATTCGTCGAGGCCCCTCATTGCTCATTATTTTAGTTACATCAGCCTTTGAGTCTACCATATCAATTTCATGATTTCTTGCTGATATTCCCATAATGGTTAACATACACGAGGCCAATGATGTAGCCATAATATCTGTGGGTGAAAACGCTTCTCCTCGTCCATTATTATCTAGGGGAGCATCCGTAATGACTTCATTTGAAGATTTAAGATGTGTCATGGTCGTGGATAAATCTCCAGTATAGATCACTTTAGATGTCATTCTTCTTCGTTTTTGTCTTTACTTTTAAAATTCCGTTTTGCTTTAAATGACTGACGGTATTTGTCATCATCTGAAGTAGATTTATTGTATCGTTTGATGATTTCTTTTACCAATCTATGTCTTACAACGTCTTCTTCATCCAAATACAATTGACCTATGCCTTTTACGGGCTTAAGTATATCTAGGGCCTTGTATAATCCTGAAGTTTGTTTATGAGGCAAATCAATTTGCGACATATCACCAGTAATGATACATTTGGCTGAAGGGCCCAATCTTGTTAAGAACATTTTGATTTGTGGAGATGTACAGTTTTGAGCTTCGTCTAAAATAATAAAAGCATTATCTAGAGTACGACCTCTCATAAATGCTAAAGGAGCAACTTCGATTGTTCTGTTTTCCATGAAGTACTTCAACTTTTCTCCAGGGAATAAGTCATCTAAAGCATCATAGAGTGGTCTTAGATATGGGTCAATCTTATCCTTTAGATCTCCTGGCAAAAAGCCCAAGCTTTCACCTGCCTCTACAGCAGGTCTAGTAAGAATAATCTTTTTAACAATTTTGTTCTTAAGAGCGGCAACTGCTAAAGCCACAGCAGTATAGGTCTTTCCTGTGCCAGCTGGTCCGATGGCAAAAACAATATCATTGTCCCGCGACAACTCAATCAATTTCTTCTGATTACGAGTTTTAGCCTTTATAGGTTTGCCATTCTTCCCGTATACGATAACACTCTTTCTATCACTACCACCAATTCGTGTTATCATCGGATTTTCACCCGACAAAATATCTTGAACTGTTTGTTGAGTCAACTCACGTTTTGACTTCACTACCTCTATAAACAATTCCAGAATTGCCTTTGCCTTTTGAGCCAGAGCTTTTTCACCGTTGATTTTAACTGATGTCCCTCTGCTGATGATTTGTAATTCAGGAAAGTGATCCTTAAGAAGTTGTAGTTTTGTATTCTTTTCTCCATAAATCTCATATGGATCTACAGATTCTAAGTTTAACACAATCTGGCTAATCGCCTTTTTATTTAAGGTGTCCAATAATCTATCTTTTGCGTTAAGTAGTTCTTTTAATTTTTTAATTGTAATTATTCACTTGAAGAACCAAGAATTCGATTCTTTAGTTCCTTATCGTGCTCTATTCCTAGCCAATTCATGACGTTATCTTTCCAGATTAACTGATGTTCTTCTTTGGTAATGATATCACGCTCCAAGGCCAAGTCCAGCAATTTCCCTGGATAGGAGGACTGCTTTTCGTCTTGCATTTCCCCTAAAGGATATGGATCATCTAATCCCATAATAATTTGACTTACTCCTTGACGCTTTAACATTAGAGCCAATGAATCACAATCGTGTACCAAGGTATCAAAAAAGATATTGGATTTTCCAATGGCCTTTCTAGGATGATGTTTTCCTTTGAATAAATCTGGTCTTCCATCAAACCCCATGATTCTTCTACCAAGATTCATCTGAGCCAATTGACCGCCATGGGCAAAACAAACTCTCATATTTGGATACTTATCGTAGTATCCATTTAAAGTATAAAAATGATAAGCATCTGCGCATTGAGCCAGCATCCATACAAGATGAAATCGCCATGCTTGATTTTCCAGTTTAATAAATTTGTCTCCATCATACGGATGAATTTCTACAGCAAGCTTATACCTATTAGCCAATTCAAAAATAGGTTCAACCACTTCATCAAAAATGGTTTTCCATTCGCCATCTGTATCTTTAAATTGAGCGGGAAGACATAAAACCCTTAGATTCAAATCTTCTACGCATCGCTCAATTTCCCACAAAGCAGATTGTATATAACCAGCATGGATAACAAAACCACATGTGAATTTATCTGGATACTCCTGTTGTACTTTGGCATTAAAGTCGTTTTGGAATCTCAATACCTTCTTCATCTCCTCCATTCGCAATCCATTGCCATAAAGTTGAGATAAGTTTAAGACCACAGCATGATCAATTTTATTCTCATCCATCCATTCTAATTTTTCATTTAGAAAAAAACTAGAATGTGTAACAGGTCTTTTCCACCCTTTTTGCAACATATATTGCATCTTTTCGTCAATCCAGAATATTTGTTTTTCCTTCATAAAAGAAGGAATATCCTTAGGATAAGGTAAAAGATGTGAATGACCATTAATTCTCATATGTGTTCAATTTATTTTAACCATTTATATGCATTCACAAAAGCCTCAATCCATGGACTGACTTCATCTGATTTTCTATTCCTTGGATAATGTGCCCAATTCCAGGGATATAGTGATCTTTCTAAATGTGGCATAGTAGCTAAATGTCTACCATCAATACTGGATATCATTGCCGCATTGTAATCACTTCCATTGGGGTTAGAAGGATATGCTTCATAACCATACTTTGCAATTATATTATATGCAGATTCGTCTTTTGACAACTGGAATTTACCCTCGCCATGTGATATCCAAATTCCCAACTTTGCACCACTCATGGAAGACAACATAACCGAATTATTCTCTAGAATCTCTACCGAAGTAAACGCACTTTCATGCTTATGCGAATCGTTATGCAACATTTTTGGATGAATATCCATTTGGGGATATATCAATTCTAATTCGGTAAACAGTTGACATCCATTACAAATTCCTACAGAAAGCGTATCCTTCCGATTAAAATAATCCGTAATTACCTTGTTCGCTCTTTCATTGTACAAAAATGCACCTGCCCATCCCTTGGCGGATCCAAGAACATCACTATTAGAAAAACCTCCAACAGCACCTAAGAATTGCACATCGGACAGGTCTTCTCTTCCTTGAATTAAATCTGTCATGTGTACATCCTTAACATCAAAACCTGCTCTATACATTGCATTCGCCATCTCTCGCTCAGAGTTACTACCCTTCTCTCGTATTATTGCTGCAATTGGTTTGTTTTTAACAAGAATTTCTGGTAGCCGACCATCAAAGTCAACTGGAAAGTCATATTCTAATGGTTGTTCTTTATAATTAGTAAATCTTTCATCTGCTTTGTTGTTCGCACATTGTTTCTGGTCTAATAAATGCGATGTTTCATACCAATCATCTCGGTATTTAGAAACTTCAAGCGCAATTTGATCACTTCTGTTTTCTATAGAAAGAATTCCCTCTTGATTGACTTTTCCAATATTAAAAAGTTCAATTCCATTTTCCTTACAAACATCTTCGAATGTACCATCAGCTTGAACGATAACCCCGCTATTTTCTGCAAACAAAACTTTAACGAAATCGGATTCACTCAATTCGGTTAAATTAATATCCGCACCAATACCTGGATTACTGAAACACATTTCTAATAGACATGTTACCAATCCTCCAGAAGAGATATCATGGCCTGCTAAAATTCGACCTCCATTAATGCACTCTTGTAATGTATTGAAAGCGTTCTTCAGGAAATTTATATCTTTCACATCAGGCACTTCTTCTCCTATAGAATTAAGTGTTTGAGCAAATGAAGACCCTCCAAGTTTAAAAGTGTCTTGACTCAAATTGATATAGTAAATTGAAGACTCTTGATCTATCTGAAAAACAGGTTCAACTACTTTTCTAATATCCTTACAATGCCCTGCAGATGAAATGATAACAGTTCCAGGAGCAAGGACGGTCTTATCCGAATATTTTTGGGCCATAGATAAAGAGTCCTTACCAGTAGGAATATTTATACCTAATTGGATGGCCATGTCCGAAACTGCCTTGACAGCTTTATACAAACGTGCATCCTCTCCATCATTTTTACAAGGCCACATCCAATTGGCCGATAATGATATTGATTCTAGCCCATCCTGCATAGGTGCCCAGACGATATTAGTAAGTGCTTCAGCAATAGAAAGCCGTGCACCGGCTTCTTCGTCAACCAAAGATGCAACAGGAGCATGTCCAATAGCCGTAGCAACTCCCTGATGATTGTGATAATCCAATGCCATTACACCACAGTTATTCAACGGAAGTTGCAATGGTCCAACACATTGTTGTTTTGCCACCAAACCACCAACACATCTGTCGACTTTATTGGTTAACCAATCCTTGCACGCAACCGCCTCTAATCTTAGTACATTGGAAATGTATTCGACAATCTTTTCGTTTTGATAATTTATGTTCTTAAAACGCTTAGATTTCGTTGTGTCATTCAAAATTGTTTTCGGAGACGACCCAAACATATCGTGAAGAGATAAATCCATTGGGTTACGATCATCTTTGTTTTCAAAAACAAACCTTTTATCATCGGTCACTTCACCAACAACGTACATTGGGGAACGTTCACGAGCAGCAATTTCTCGAAGCAATTCGACATCTTCTGATTTGATGACCAACCCCATTCTTTCTTGAGATTCGTTGCCAATAATCTCTTTATTCGATAACGTTTTATCACCTATTGGTAATTTATCGACTTCAATAACTCCTCCTGTTTCTTCGACCAATTCGGATAAACAATTCAAATGTCCTCCAGCACCATGGTCATGAATCGATACAATTGGATTATTGTCTAATTCGACCATAGCTCTTATTGTATTGGCCGTTCTCTTTTGCATCTCTGGATTAGATCTTTGTATCGCGTTTAATTCTATACCAGAACCAAATTCACCAGTATCCGCACTACTTACTGCAGCACCACCCATTCCTATTCTATAATTGTCGCCACCCAGAATAACAATTTTATCTCCTTTTTCGGGTTGATTTTTTAGAGCCTGTTCTTTTTTTCCAATTCCTACTCCACCTGCAAGCATGATGACTTTATCAAATCCAATCAACTCAGCCTCTTCCTGATGCTCAAAAGTCAATAATGACCCACTAATCAAAGGTTGTCCGAATTTATTCCCAAAATCAGAAGCTCCATTACTCGCTTTAATTAAAATATCCATGGGTGTTTGGTAAAGCCATTTTCGCGCTTCGATCTTCTGCTCCCAAGGGCGATTTTCCTTTAGTCTAGAATACGAGGTCATATACACGGCTGTACCAGCTAAAGGCAGAGCACCTTGTCCTCCTGCTAATCGATCTCTAATCTCTCCTCCTGATCCTGTAGCGGCACCATTAAATGGTTCAACAGTAGTCGGAAAATTATGGGTTTCCGCTTTAAGTGAAAGAACCGATTCAAAGTCCTTTATTCCATAGAAAGAAGGCTTACTAGGATCTTTAGGTGAAAATTGTTCCACCTTAGGACCTTCCACAAAGGCTACATTGTCCTTATATGCTGAAACAATTTTATTAGGGTTTTGTGCAGAAGTTTCTTTGATCATTTTAAATAACGAAAGGTCTTGTTCTTGACCATCGATTATAAATGTACCGTTGAAAATCTTGTGTCGACAATGTTCACTATTCACTTGTGAAAATCCAAAGACTTCAGAATCCGTAAGCTTCCTTCCAATTCGACTGGAAAGCTCTTCCAAATATTGAACCTCTTCATCACTAAGCGCCAACCCTTCTGTTTGGTTATATTCAGCTATGCTTTCGATATCAATGATCTTCGATGGAACAACATCTACATCAAAAATACTCTGTTTCAAGGATTCATATTTTTGAAATAACATTGGATCATATTCAACCGAATCGTTGAAAACTATGAATTTTTCAATTCTTTCTATACCCGAAATTCCCATATTCTGAGTTATTTCTACAGCATTCGTACTCCAAGGAGAAACCATGCTTGCTCGGGGTCCTACACATGCTTCATTGATCTCTGAACTAGAAATCACATCAGCATCGGCAAACAACCATTTTAATTTAGAAATATCATTGGAATCGAGTTCTTTTACAATTTGACAGGCGAAGTAAATGTCACCTTGCTTAAAGAATTGGATCATTCTACGAGATTTATTTAGGGAGAATGCACGCTAATACCCATTCGGCATTTTGATCCCTATTGGTTACAAAAGACAAAATTATACAATCGTAGTGAAAATACTGTCATATTCACCATTCTAATATTAGTCCCATATGCAATATTTCAATGCCTAATGTTCACACGCTTCATCTTAAACCTAAAAATTAAACAAACAAGTCTATTATACTAACTGTAGCATTCGATTTAGAAGTGCTATGGATCTATCTTATACAATAATGTGAAAATTCCTAAACCAGAATTATTGCATCCTAATATTCTACATTCAATATGTTATTTAACGAATTTGCTCAATTAAGATAAGTACAATAAATTATAACTAAGCACGCAGGAACATCGAAATCAATTTCAATATACCGGATTCAATTTTTTCATTCGAGTTTTGACAAGAAATTGAAACCAACTCTTTACCATCTTCAATACCATAGAGTTTGACATAACTCCCCTCTTTATGGATACATCTCCTATTCTGAGTACCTGGAATTGAGATAAACTTCCTAAATCCAGCTTGGGGTTTGAGTTTATTTTTCTTTTCGCCAACCGTTACTAATCGGTCCATCTTTTGGTTAAACAACTTAGGAAACGTAGTGTAGTTGTAATTCTTCTTTACATTAACCGCAATAGCAATATCACCGTTCAACAAGATTTCTACATTGGTATCTTTGTTGGAGTTCGACTTACTGATCTTAATATTATTAACTTGAACTCCAGCATCATTAAAAATCTTTGTTACCGAAGACTCATCAACTTTAAGTCCAGACTGACCAATACCATGAAAGTGAAAAAGACCAATAAACAAGAACAAATACACCATGGACTTATTCACATCCAATATCTGTTTTAGACTGCGGGTCATTATTTGGGAAACAATTAC
This sequence comes from Saprospiraceae bacterium, assembly GCA_965230345.1. Taxonomy (GTDB): domain Bacteria; phylum Bacteroidota; class Bacteroidia; order Chitinophagales; family Saprospiraceae; genus JADKBO01. The sequence continues at coordinate 2,744,269 of CBDDKR010000002.1, read as the reverse complement.
CTGATAAAATGTCTTGAGGCTTGTATCTATTAAGATCTGGATCTCTTAATGATTTCTCCAAAAATTCAACCAAATGATGCTTCTCATCTTCAGTTAAATTAAGTGTTTCAAACTTATCCGACAACATCTCATTGGAAATATTTGGATTTTCAGAAACAGCCTTGTCTTTATAATCAATTAATGATTTGAGACTTGTATGACTCGAGCCGTGGAAGTAGAATTCAGTATCTCCTACATTATACAATCCAGGCACTTTAAATTTATACAAATCTTCATCTAATCCTGTAAAACCTCCTCTGCCGAGTGTTCTAGGGTCATTTGGATCAGGGGTATATGAAGCTCCTTGATAAAGATCTTTCACACCTAATGCATGAAACTCTAAAGAACCAAGATTCTCTCTATAATGACATGTAGAACACTTTGCCTTTCCGAAGAACAAAATACCTCCTCTTTTTTCTGAGTATGATAATGCATTTAAGTTTCCTTTTAGCCAATCTTGAAAAGGTGCTTTCGTAGACATTAATGTTCTCAAATATGCAGAAAGAGCAAATGAACCTGTCACTGGTGAATACCTTTCTTCTTCAGAAAACTCAGGGAATGCTTTATCAAACATTTCTTTATATCCTAATTCCTCAATTACTTCAGGTGTATACGTCAATCTGTGTAAATGAATCCCTTCAATATTTTGGGTTTCCAGTCCTTGCATCCCCATATGATTCATATCCAGTCCTCCTTCTTCTACCCAGTACTCCTCCGTACCAACATTAACATGAGTAGCTCCAAATGATCCATTCCATGAGGTATTGTGCACAAAACCTACATTTACCATAGATAATGGTCGAGCCGATTGAACATCCAATTCTGATTCATCATAACTCGTATTTCGCAATCGAGACGTTCCATTGATTCCGAACCCTATACCTCCATCAGCAATACCCTGAAAATTTCCAGATTTAAACCCCGCTTCAGGAATATGACATGTGGAACAGCTATAAGTCTGCATTCCTTCAGATTTTACAGCGTCTCTTGCTAATCCAGTTTCGAAAAATAGCATCTTCCCTAACTCCACTTTTTCAGGAGTTAGAATATTATAATCTTGTTGTGGAAGAGATGACAAATCACTAGGATCAGGGAGGATATAGAATTCTGAAGTCTTAGTTGGCGACGCTTCTTCGATAAGCCCTCTAAGCTCCATATCTAACTCGATCAGTGTAGGCATCTTGTCTTCCGTACAAGAAGAAATCAGCATAGTTGATAGTACAACAATTATTAATTGTATTCTCATGGGATAATTATAACTTGTTCTTCTATTCAAAGAATAAATCGACTGCAAAAGTAAAAAATATTGCTTAAATTCATAATATAAAAAATCATATTTTTATGATTATCAAGGTAAAATATTGTATATTTTCTTACAAAAGAGATCAAAACAAGAAACTTAAAATCATCATTTTGTGATGATTTTGTCAAAAATTCCGTTCATCTGAACGTTTCTAGATTAAATGAGATTCAAAAAATACTTTGTTATCGTCTTCAGTTCTTTCCTTTCGCACATCTCATTTGCGAACCATACCCCCTATACGAACTTGATACATTTGTCTCAACAATTTTTACAAGCAAGCCTAACTAATCAAGATCGTTTGCACTGGCAAACCTTACTTTGTAACATTCCCTTGGACGAAGTTAAAAGCCAATTGACTTCTGATGATGCTAAAAAATGTTTTTGGATTAACATTTACAATGGATTTATCCAATTCCGACTCCGCGAAAAGCCTGAATTATACTCTGATAAGAGTCATTTTTTTGACGAAAATGATATATGCATATTCGATCATAAATTTTCTTTTAATTTCATCGAACATTCCATTCTTCGCAGGTCTCAAAACAGGTATGGTTTCGGTTATATATCCAAATGGTTTCCATCAAAACTAGAGAAAGAATTACGGCTTTCTAAAAAAGACTATCGTATTCATTTTGTTTTAAATTGTGGAGCTAAGAGTTGTCCACCGATTAGAATTGTAGAGTTAGAGTCCATAGATTATATATTGGATCAATCAGAAAAGCACTTCATTCGTATCTCCTCTGAACAATTACCAAATTCCGATCTGGTCACAATATCTCCTTTATTTTTATGGTTCAAAGGAGATTTTGGTGGAGATAAAGGCATAAAAAATATTTTGAATAAGTCTCTTATTTTTCCCTTTGAAATACAACAATGGAATTATTCGCAATATGATTGGAAATTGGACTTAGACAATCTTTTAATCAATTGAGGTATCATATATTCTGGGAGACGGACGAATAATTCATTACCCATCAGTTAAGAAGTCAAAAAAACTATTGTCTATAGGTTTTACTACCTAATAAGTTTTACTTTTTTTCCTTTAATCTCTTCTCCTAAATAATTAAAGTGAAACACTATCTCTCCATTAGTTTCATAGAACCTAAATTCGGAATCCCAATCCTCGGCAAAAAACTCACTTTCTGACAATGGAAATATCCAATGTCCATTTCCATTCGAAAATTGGAAATACAGTTCTTTTTCCTTAATTGAAATCCTCCACTCTTCACCATCCATTAAATAGGTACCCACATATGCTTGCAGAATTTCCTCGGTAAGTTTCACCCTCTTGGGTTCTATTAATGGCTTCCCAAAAGCTATAGCTGTTAACTTTTCTGCCGTTTTAACCGTTGGATTGCAAGTGCAATTTGACAAAAGAACTGTCAGTATTTCTGAAGAAGGCACGTATTTTATACTGGATAGAAAGCCGTTAATTCCTCCCTCGTGGGTTATAATTTTTTCACCCTGTAAGCTATCAATAAACCAACCATACCCATAGTTTGTATGTGTACCGTCATTGAGGCGAAAAGAGTTATGCGCCATTTTTAGCGTATTCGCTGAAACTATTTTGTTCGCGAACAATGCCTTATACCATTTATTCATATCCTCTGCAGTAGAAAGTAGATTTCCACCAGAATATGGAATGGACATATCTATATAAACTGCATTTCTGATTGTCGCAAAAATTTCTTCGTAACCACTTGCTCGGTTCAATATGATTGATGCATTATTATCGGGCAATGTACTATTCATTTCCGCTACGGATAACAAGTTTTCCTCAATGTATTCATCATACCTCATGCCCGAAGCTCGCTCAATTATTAGTCCTAATAAATGATAACCTGAATTATTATAGCTAAAACGAGAACCAGGTGGAAAATTTAATGGCAAGTCCTGAAAATATCTAATTAAAGAATCTGGTTTGCTTCCATTTTTCATTAAATGAGCGTAAAAAACATCCAATTCTGTTATTTCTACCAATCCTGAAGTATGAGTTAGTAAATGTTCAATAGTAATCGGATTATCTTTTATTGGAAATTTAGGTAGAAATCTCTGAATGGTATCTCTCAAATTAAGTTTACCATCTTCCATTAACTTAAGAATAGCAATAGCAGTAAATTGCTTCGTATTAGACCCCATTCTGAATTTGGTAGATTCATTCGCTTTCACCTTTAGCTCAAGATTGCTATATCCCTTGATCTTTGAGTATATGGGGTTGAATTCTTTCGAAACAAGTGCGCTTATGGCAGGTCCATTATTGAATTTCGAGGAAACGATTGAATCCATTTTCAAAACAGATGCTTGGCTAAATCCTATGAAAGGGAAAGACAATAATACTAGAAAGAGTATCTTCAAAAGACAACTCTTGTCAACAAGCACAAACACTTTGACTATCCACAATAACTTTTTCTTCAATTTATCTCTACTTTTTCGCGATATTTCTTTATCTTAAACAGCAACAACTACAGTTGGCAGCTTACCGACCAATGATAATTCAATTATCTTTGGTGTACAACTAATATTCAATTGATTCAATTCAGACTATTAAAACTGGAATTATCGTGTACACAAAGTCAATACTATCTTATTTCGTAATCCAATCTTTTCCTTTGACCAGCAACTGTTGTGTTTGGTATTCTGGAGTTCCCTCTTCAGGATTGTGATTGTAAAACCAATTAGCTTCTTTAGGTAAAGACATCAATATAGATTCGGTACGACCATTCGTTTCTAATCCAAACTTCGTTCCTCTATCCCATACCAAGTTGAACTCAACATATCTTCCACGTCTTATCAATTGCCACTCCTTCTGCTTTTCAGTAAAACTTCTTTGAAAATGCCTTAAAAACAACTTGCTATATATAGGTACAAATGCTTGTCCTACATCTTTAGTAAAAGCAAAAACACTCTCAAAGGATTCTTGGGAGGCACTTCCCAGTTTATCATAAAAAATACCACCTATGCCACGAGTTTCATTTCTGTGTCTTATGAAGAAATAGTCATCCGCCCACTTCTTAAATTTGGAATAATAATTTTCATCGTGCTTATCACAAACAGATTTTAATTGACTATGAAAAAAGTGAGCATCATCAAGATCAATATAATGTGGAGTCACATCTATTCCGCCGCCAAACCACCATGTATTTTCACCAGTTTCAAAGTAACGAACATTCATATGAATTATTGGCACCAATGGATTGGACGGGTGCAAAACAATAGATACTCCTGTGGCAAAAAAATTATCATCATCCAATTGTAACTTCTTTGCAATCTCTGAAGAAAGTTCTCCTTCTACAGCTGAAAAGTTAACTCCACCTTTTTCAATATGCTTTCCCTGGATGATCCTAGTTCTTCCACCTCCACCACCTGGCCTATTCCATTTTTCTTCTTCAAACCTAGCTGTACCATCGCATTCCTCCAAGCCTCTACATATGTCATCCTGAAGTGATTGAAACCATTGTGATACCAAATGCTTATTCATTTAATATAGATTTTACTTTTTCAATATCCTTTTTTGCTGATCCAGCTGACACAAAATCATCTAAGATAATCAAAGGTCTTTTTAGAAAGGTATACTCTTTGAGTATCCAGTCTTTCATTTCTTCCTCTGTTAAATCTTTTTGATTCAAGCCAAGTTGTCTATATTTCATAGCTCTCTTGGAAAAAACAGCATCGACGCCTCCAAGTTTTTCAATGGCAAACTCTATATCCTCTTTTAAGATTTCTTCTTCTTTAATATTTACAAGATCTACACCTTCTAAATTCAACTCTTTCAATATTCTAACATTAGTAGAACATGTTTTGAGGTGGTATATTTTTCTCATTAGTCTCTATTTTTTTATCAATTTTTCAAGGACTTTAAATAATTCGCTCTTCAAATAAGAAATGAAGCAATTAAAAAACATATTGTTAATTGATTCGCACATCACTTCATTACCTCATAGCACAATTTATTGCATCCGAATCAAAGATATGAAGTGAAAGTGTCTTTAATTTTATTTTTTTGTTACAAAATAAAATATTCATCCATGAATTAAGGGTTATTTTATCTATTTTGGCGAATCAAAAATTTTCTGTGTTATGGGCTTAAAAAATATTATTTTAATCTTCACCCTATTCGCCACTAATTTGATCTTTGGGCAAGAACAATTTCATCGTTGTTATTCGGATCAAAAAATGGAAAAAATTTATCAAGAAAACCCCGAATTATTGAAAGAAATGGACGAAGGATTTCGTCAATTTAATCAAAACAAAAACCAACTGATAAAAAGGAAACAACAATTTGTTTTGATTCCAGTACATGTAATTATTGTCCACCCTCCTGGCACACCAGTTGGAAGCGGCAACAACTTATCTTACGATCATGTCCTTTCTCAAATCGAAGCTATAAACGCGGATTTCAGTCGAACCAATTCTGATGCGGGTAATACACCCCCAGATTTTAATGTTGGTGATACAGGTATTGAATTTTGTCTTGCAACAGCCGATCCAAATGGTAATGCAACTGATGGTATTACTAGGTATGCCACAACAATGGATTTTGATGCCAATGAATTCACCATTAAAAATGCAACAGGATGGCCAAGGGACAACTACTTAAATATTTGGGTTGCTCCATTAGGTGGTCTATTGGGATATGCCTATTTACCGACTACAAGTAGTCTTCCTAATCCAGTGCTAGATGGTGTAGTATGTAATACACCTAATTTTGGTGGTCCTGGATTTGCTTGGGGATCACCTTATGACTTAGGTAGAACGGTTACACACGAAATTGGTCACTACCTTGGACTTAGACATGTGTGGAGAAACGGAGGTTGTGGTGCTGATGATGGTATTGCAGATACACCACTTCAAGATGATGAAAACTTTGGATGTCCTTCTCACCCATCTCCGAGTTGTGGAAATTCTGGAGATATGTTCATGAATTATATGGATTATGTGAACGATGACTGCATGAATGCATTTTCTGTAGACCAAGGAGACTACATGAATACAATATTAAGTACTTCAAGATCATCTCTTGCAGGATCTGCATCTTTTGCATGTGCAGCAGTAGATCCATTAGCTTTAGAAATAGTAGAAACGTCTAATCCTACTTGTTATCTAAAAGATGATGGGTTTATTATTGTTGAAGCTTCTGGTGGATCTGGAAGTTATACATATGAGATCAATGGGATTACAAATAGTACCGGAACCTTCTATGATATGACTGCTGGTTTTTATACCGTAATCGTTGATGACGGTAATGGAACGATAGAAATTGATATTGACTTAATTGATCCAGAAGAATTATTCATTTTTGAAAACTTTCATTATGACAATGATTGCTTTGGTGGAACGGAAGGTTTAATTGATGTTTATGGTGAAGGAGGAACTTCTTTTTCTGGTAATTATGAATTCCAGTTAAATGACAATGATCCCCAATCAAGTGGGACCTTCGAAGATCTACCTAATGGAACTTATATGCTCACCGTATTAGATGACAATCAATGTACTGCATCATTGAGTATCACCATTGATTCACCAGATGAGATAACCAGTACCCTTCAGAACATAAATCACAATAGTTGTTTTGGAGATTCTGTAGGGAGTTTTGAAATCGTAGCAGCTGGAGGTTCAGGTGAATTCACCTATTCAATTGGAGGTGATTTTCAAGAGTTAGAACTTTTTGATGGTTTATCTGGAGGTCAATATATTGTGACTAGTAAGGATATGAAAGGATGTTTAAAAGTAGATACAGTGGATATTGATCAGCCATCTGAAATAACAACTGTAGTTATGGCATCCCCAATACTTTGTAATGGTGAAATAGCGAATGTTACATTTACGTCCCAAGGCGGTGCCAATAGTTATACTTACATCGTCAATAATGATACTTTAGAAAATAATGTATTAGATAGCATTATTGCAGGAATGTACTTTATCAACACCTTGGACACGAACGGATGTAATACTTTGGATACGCTACAACTATCAGAGCCTACAGCACTAAATGTTATGGTTACTAATTTGTCTCCCCCAATTTGTACATCCGGTGAAGGATTCTTCACTGTTAGCGCGAATGGAGGTGTAGGAAATTATGAATATTCTGTAAATGGAGAGACCAATTCCACTGGTGTATTTAACAATTTGGACGCTGGCAACTATGATGTCGAAGTAATAGATGGCAACATGTGTTCTGCCATAATCGAAGTAGAAATTGAATCTAGTTCGACATTTAGTAATACTGTTACGTCAGACACCCCAACTTGTTATGCTGCAACCAATGGGCAAATTACAGTTGCTACACAAGGAAATGGAACTTATCAATATCAGATTAATGGTGGAGCCTTGACATCAAATAATGTATTTTCTAACCTTGAAGCTGGGAATTACACTATTGTCACAATAGATGAAAACGATTGTACCACTTCTGATAATGTTGACCTTACACAACCCGATAGCCTTGTTATAGCTTATGTTGTTGAGTCAGACCCTTGTGGATTATCGGATGAATGGAGCATTATGATTACACCAAATGGAGGAACTTTTCCTCATAATATTATGGTCAATAACAGCTCTGAAATATCTAATAATGGAGAAGAAATCACCATAAATTCAAGTGGAAATCACAACGGGATGATCACACTCCATGACGCTCAAGGTTGTGTTATGGAGCAAGCTATTGATATCTCATTAAATGAAGCACTTGATATACAGGTCTTAAATGAAACACCTGCAAGTTGTGATGGAACTACTTTGGGTAGTGTAGAAGTAAGCATGTCTGGAGGAACAGCTCCATATGAATACGAATTAAATGGAGCGACTAATACTAATGGGGCTTTCGACGGATTAAGTGCAGGAATTCATACTATCGTGGGAACAGATGCCAACGATTGTGAATTTCAATTGAACATTTCGATTCCAACCGATGCCAATGGATTTCAAATCACACAAGTGGTTGCTACAGACATCAGTTGCTTTGGAGAAAATGATGGTGAGATAACTATTGAAATAGTCGGAGGAACAGGACCTTACACTTATACAGTTGATTCTGAATCTTCTTCAAACAATGTATTCTCTAACCTGGCTCCAGGAAACCATGTTGTATCCGTATTTGATGAAGGACAGAACTGTTTATTAGAAAGTCAAATCAATATACATGAGCCAAGTGAATTGTTAGGAAGTACGTCAATAGACATAGGAACTTATGTAGGTGAAAACAAAATAGAACTTATAGCTAATGGCGGGACTCCACCGTATGAGTACAGTCTTGATGGAAGTGCTTTCTCTGAATCGAATATATTTAACAATGAAGATGGAGGGGCACATACTTATTCAATAATGGACGCTAATGGTTGTACTTTTGATGGTGAACTTAGTATACCAACCAATACAACGGATTTGTTCTTTGATAGAGGAGTAAATATATATCCTAATCCTAGTAACGATCTTGTTCATGTGGAATTCGATTTAGAATCCAAGAAGACAATTGAATTAAGTTTATTCGATCTTCAAGGTAAATCCATACTATATTTAGGTAAAAATGAGTTTTCTAAAAGTGAAAATAAACATACTTTTTCAGTTAAAAATTTAGAATCCTCATTATATATTATTAAAATTGCATCAGGAAGTGAAATTTTATATCGAAAAATATATATAAGATAAGTTTTGTAATTCTTTTGATTTTATCCCGGTTTACTTTGTAGATCGGGATTTTTTTTTGATCTATTATCGCTCAAGTAAACCGAAAAAAGATCAATTCTACCCCGTTAAGGCTTAAGTTTTTTTAATTCCTCTTTGGATAGATTACGCCACTCTCCTACTTTTAATTGCCCAAGTTTAATATGCATAATTCGGATTCTTTTAAGTGATACGACTCTATAATCCAAATACTCACACATTCGCCTAATTTGACGATTCAATCCTTGGGTTAGCACAATTTTAAATGTTGTATCAGAGATTTTAAAAACTCGACAACGTTTGGTTTTTGTACCTAGTATTGGAATTCCGTTTTGCATAGATTTAACAAAAGAAGACGTTATGCTCTTATTTACCGTTACTAAATATTCCTTCTGATGGTTGTTTTCTTCTCTCAACACATGATTAACAATATCTCCATCATTTGTAAGGAGTATCAACCCCGTAGATGGTTTATCCAACCTTCCTATAGGAAAAATTCTTTCTTTGAATTTGAGGAAATCTATAATATTAGATTTATCTCGCCTATCTGTCGTACAAGTAATTCCTGGTGGTTTATTAAAAGCAATGTAGACTGAAGGAGTTGAACTAACAATTCTCTTCTTTCCGATACGTACTATGTCATTATCCTCTACTCTATTGCCTTTTTTTGCTACTATGCCATTGATCGTAACCTTGCCTGATTCAATTAATCTATCGGCCTCTCTACGCGAACAATGTCCTGTAGAGCTTATAAACTTATTTAAGCTAATGGACATTTATAATGACTAAAGTATTCTTTGAACCTTTTCCCACTGATCTCCTTCGGAAACCATTGCGTATCTACCTCTATCATTTTTTCCCACTTGTATCGTAGAATAGTCTTTATCGTGTTCCAAAAAGAGAAAATGATTTTCATTTGCCACCCTTTCATAAAAAGCACTTTTTTCTTCTAAGGTTTTCAGCGGCTGCACATCATAACTCATCACATAAGGCATACCCACATGACAATGGCTCGGTAATAAGTCTGCACAAAAGACCAATGTGTTTTTTTCATCAAGTTTGATAAATGGAATCATCATCGCACCAGTATGGCCATATACAAATTGAAATGAAATCACATCATTGAAACGAACATCTTGCTCTACATCAATGAATTGAAGTTTTCCTGAATCCTTTAGAGGAACAAAATTTTCTTTTAGGAAAGATGCACGCTCTCTTGCATTGGGATCTAGAGCCCATTTATAATGATAATCATTGGTATAATATGTTGCATTAGGAAAGACTGGAAACAAATGACCATTTTCTGATCTTCCCACGGCACCACCAACATGGTCAAAATGCAAATGTGTAAGAATTACATCCGTAATTTCTTCAAAGTTGACACCTTGATTTTTAAGAGATTTGCTTAATGAGTCTTCACCATGAGGATGAAAATGGCTTCTAAACTTAGCATCTTGTTTATCTCCAAGTCCAGTATCAATCAGAATCTTTTTGTTCTCATATTCGATCAATAGGCAACGCATCGACCATGTACACATATTGTTATCATCTGGCTCATTTAACCTCTTCCACATGGATTTTGGTACTACTCCAAACATGGCACCACCATCCAATTTAAATTTTCCAGTTTCTATAATTGATAACTTCATATGCTACTTGATTAATTATACGATTCCCATCTTTTCCATATAATAATACTCCTTGAGTGTAATCATCCTTTGCGTAGCCTCATCCCATAATTTATTCTTAGCCAACTTTAGGCTTTCCCAGAAAGTAATTTCCGTAGTAAATTTGTTAAACCATGGAATCTCTTCAACGCATTTCTTTAAGTTGTAGTTTGGAATTGCAGGGTTTAAGTGATGGATGTGGTGAATAGCAATATTTCCAGTAAACCAATTCATCCAACCAGGTAATTTATAATAACTACTACCTCTAATCGCTGCGACCAAGTATTCCCACTTATTCTTCCACCTTTTATATCCATGCTCGTGCTGATGTTGGATATAAAAGAACCATATCGCTGTTATCGCAAAAAATCCAAGGATTATCAACTGAATTGCTATAAATTTCACTCCAATCCAATAAATGAACAAGGCAAATACACCAATGATCACAAGGTTATTTACATGAAGTTTTGGTTTTACCTTTTCGAAACCTGGTAAACTAATTAAAGGCAACCTGTTGTGAATTAAAATATAGTATATAGGTCCTAATATGAACATCACAATATATGATCGGTAGACTCTGTACCAAAACCTTTTCCATCTGCTCAAGTTTTTAAATTCATTGACAGTCAGCGTATCAATATCTCCAATATCTCGAACCTCCAACATACCATTATGAGCATGATGAAAATGATGTGATTTTGCCCAATAAGCGTATGGAATCGAACTAAATAAACTACATACAAAACCGATTACATCTCGAACAAATTTTGACTTTACGAATGACTGGTGTCCACAATCGTGTTGGATAATAAAAATTCGGACTAAAAACAAGGAATTTAAAAATCCTAACCCAACTACTGCAGCCATATTCTTATCCCATAAATAATACATCAGAATCCAAATCAGTATAAAAGGACCGAATGAATTTAGTATTTGTATGATTGCTTTAGTATGGTTGGGGGTCTGAAACTTTTTTACAGATTTAAGAGCTTCTGTAATCCGTTGTTTTAGTTCTTCAGCGTCTCCGGGTAATTTACCCTTTCTACTCATGGTTGTAATGCTTATGATTTTTAATCAAGTGCGAATATACTAAATTGACCTTAGCAAGATGATATCACACTCTATTTATTGCATCTATTTGACAATATAAAAACATAGTCCTATTCATTGTATCAAAATCGCGACTTAGATCGAAATAGACCTTTTGTTGCTTTTCCATTTCATATAAAAATCATTAAGAGTTGTACTTTTGCATCATGAAAATGACATTATCAGATAGAATAAACGCAGTTCTTGAACTAGGAGTACGACTCTCACAAAATTCAGATCAACTCCAATCATTAAAGCAAAGAGCATCGTTATTGAACCCTTGGTTTACCATCAAAAATATTGACAAGAGTATTCAGGCCATTGTTCATTCTTTTTTAAATGAAGAAAAACTAATATCATGGACATCAAAGTATGAGATCACCGATGATTCAATAAAAAACATCGGTATGGTCATGGCAGGAAATATTCCCTTGGTTGGATTTCATGATTTCCTTTGTAGCTTTATAAGTGGGCATCACTCCCTCATCAAATTATCTGATAAAGACAATATACTTCTTCCATATCTAATGGATGAATTAAAAGACATTTCCTCTTCTACCGAGTCCTACTTTTCTGTTGTTCAGCGATTGGAAAATTTTGACGCCGTATTAGCAACAGGAAGCAATAATACGTCCACGTACTTCAAAAAATACTTTGGAGCTTACCCTCATATCATTCGAAAGAGTAGAAATAGCGTTGGTATACTTGGAGGAAGTGAATCAAAAGAAGAATTGGCTTTACTGGGTGAAGATATCTTTTCCTATTTTGGATTAGGATGTAGAAACGTATCCAAGATATATATTCCTAAGAATTATGACCTTTCGAACATACTTGAAGAATTACATAAGTTCAATGATATAATTCATCATCATAAATACAAAAACAATTATGATTACAATATGGCCTTGTTTCTTTTAAACAAGATTGATTTTAGAAATAATGGAAGTATTATCCTAAGAGAAGAGGAATCCTTCGCGTCTAGGATAGCAGCATGTCATTATGAGTTTTACAATGATGTAGATGAAGTAATAAATGATTTAAAGGATAATTCTAGCAAAATTCAATGCATTACGTCTAATCTTCCAAATTTGGGAATCGATCATGTAGCTCTGGGTGAAGCTCAAAAGCCTGGTTTATCTGATTATTCAGATGGAGTTGATACCATGCAATTTTTAACTTCATTAAACTAATCCATTATGGCGCTGACACCAAACAGAACAGAAAGGGCAAAATCAATTGCCATTATATTGGATAAACTCTACCCTACCACACCTATACCTCTAGACCATAAAGATCCATATACATTGTTGATTGCTGTATTACTTTCTGCCCAATGTACAGATGAAAGGGTAAATAAAATCACTCCGTTATTATTTGCCAAAGCAGATACTCCTCAGGAAATGATAAAACTCGATGTCGATGAAATAAGAGAAATCATACGTCCTTGCGGATTATCTCCTAGAAAGTCTAAGGCCATTTTTGATTTGTCCAATATCCTTTTGGATCAGTATAATGGTGAAGTTCCTGACTCATTCGAAGCACTTGAATCATTGCCTGGTGTTGGGCACAAAACAGCTTCAGTTGTTATGTCTCAAGCATTTGGAGTTCCTGCATTTCCTGTCGACACTCATATTCATCGCTTAGCCTATAGATGGTGCCTAAGTACAGGGAAAAATGTTCAAAAAACCGAAGAAGACCTAAAAAAACTCTTCCCAAAAGATATATGGAACAAACTACACCTACAGATCATATTCTTCGGTAGAGAATACTGTCCTGCTCGAGGACATAACCCCGCCGAATGCCCTATTTGCAAAATCTACGGTAGGAAAGGTATGAAGTAAAATTTATCTTTTAAAAAGATATGTGTATTGAATTCCTGCAAATATTGCTTAGTCAACTGTATATGTCAGTACAGGTGTCTCTGAATGGTTGATAAGAGCAATGGCTAAATTGTAATGGAATAACCTTTGGAAGTAGTTCCTTTTATGATTGACCACATAGACGACATCTATCTCTTCCTTTTCACAATATTGAGCGATTGATTTTTCCAAATCCAAACTATTAACACTGTCAAATTTGATCTCCACATTGTGCGAATTGACAAATGCTTGTTCGAATTTTTCCTTGTTTTTAGTAATTCCATCTGTATGCGCTGTATCAAAATGAACTACGTCAATTTGAGCATTAATATCACTTGCCAATTCAGCAATTTGATCAAGTGCCTGAGCATCCTCTTCCATTCCAAATTCAGTCAAAAAGAGGATCTTATTGAGTTCTCCATCAAACATGGCTTCATTCGGAACCGCACATAAAAATGTGTCAATCGACTTCAATACTTTTACCGTATTGGTCTGAACAAATACTTCTTTTAAACCATATACACCTTCTGTACCCATGACTACCATAAAATAGTCATTGGAAGAAATTTCATCTACTATAGTTTCTAAAAAGTCTTGGTTGAATATAGAATAATGGATGTTCAAATGATCCATATTTCTTTCCTTCACGAATTGGTCAAATTTATCAAACTTAGAAACATTATTCTCAAAATTTGCAATATCCTGTTCCAATTCCACTTTGTAGTCAAAGGTCAAATCCTTGATATGAATTACATCAACAGAAGCATTTAATCGATGTGCCCAGTCCAAGGCATATGTAAATGCATTAATTGATAATTCTGAGAAATCCGTTGGAAATAGAATCTTTTTCATGACAATTGTTTATATGAAAGATAATCACATCTTTATTAATAATAGATGATTTACTCCATCCACTCATATGATCTTAATACCCCCCAGCTAACCACTTCACGACGTAAACCAAAACAATACTTATGATCAAACCAAAAGAGATTTTGAGTAAATCCATACCCAACATTTTAAACATTTGCTTTCGCCCCTCTTTGTAATTCATCATCAAATTGATTCCAATTTCACGACCTGCAAGAAGACCTATAAACACCCATGTCGTACTCATTGGAATATTACTCAACTCTTTAAAGTAGTATAATATTATTCCATATGTAGCATCAATAATCGTTGCTGATCGAACATCAATAGTATTGGTCTTTGCCTTCACTATTTTTTGTATCGCGCCACCTTTTTTAGCCATAATATATGCCAAAAGGCTCAATATGATTACTAACGAAACAACCAATAATTCAAGGGAAAGATCTCTAGGTAAATACACATAGATATTTGCAAAATCCTGAATCAACCACTGAGACCATAAGAATCCAGTACTTGACCACTGAAGAACTGTCCATAATTTCTCTTCACTCGATTTTATCTTATTCTTCAGAAATCGCTGTTCAATCGACTTTGTGATGATCAGATATACCAAGAGTCCTACGGCAAAGGCCACACAGTACCCTTTAAGAGACTTGGACACCATTTCTCCTAAATTCTTCTCATTAAAGAAGGTTAATATTAGAAAAGACGTACTAACAGGTATTCCCGTTCTAGTCAAGAGTAATAAAATGAGAGGTGGTAAGATATAGTACCACTCCATATCAACAGGAAGCGGATATTTTTCTAACCTACCGTAAGATACATCGCCCTGATACTCTACCCAACCATAAACCAAAGTAAATGTCAATATGGATGCAGAAAACAACCACAATACCCACCATTTCTTTCTTTCATTCGAGCTAAGAAAAGTTCCTAAAGTTTGAATGGTATCATTACCTACTACAGAGTAAGAAGCAAGAATGAACCCCAAATACATTACAATAGTTGATATATCCAACTCAAAAAATTAAATTTAAAAAATCAATTTGAGGCAAAGAAATCATTTTATTGTGAGTAAAAAGACATCCCAATATTAACTTAATATTAATTAATACTGGCCTTTTTATTGATATAAAAATTCAAACTTTTAGAATTTATTGACATCGACAAAACAACATTAATGAGATTATTAGTTTCTTAAAATGAAGTTCTCTTATTTCAACAACATCCCGGGAAACAGAATAACTAGTATAAGTACGATCAATTGCAATAAAAGAAAAGGAATAACACCACGGTACAATACTCCAGTTGAAATACCCTCAGGTGCTACACCTTTTAAATAAAAAAGTGCGAATCCAAAGGGCGGGGACAGGAAAGATGTCTGTAAATTGAGTGCAATAAGAATCCCAACCCAAATTAAATCCATATCATAAGCAGCGAAAAGAGGTGTTACAACTGGAACTATGATGAAAACAATCTCAATAAAATCAATAAAAAAACCGCATATAAAAATCACCAACATTACTAAAAACAAAAAGGCATACGGTCCTAAATTTGATTCTGAAATGAGTTCTACTAAAAAATGTTCTCCACCCAAACCTCTGAATACCAAAGAAAAAGTAGTTGCTCCCAATAAAATAAGAAATACCATACTCGTCAAATGAGACGTCTTGACACATACATCCTTTAGTATTTCTAACGTAAATTTCCCTTGAGCAATGGTAAGAATTATGGCTCCTAATGCACCAACTGCTGCTGCTTCAGTTGGAGAAGCTACACCTGCAAAGATTGATCCCAATACTGCAACTATCAATAAAAAAGGCAATACAAAAGCTGATATGACCTTGCCGATAAAATTCTCGGATTTAAAGGCTTCTACCTCTTCCTCAGGAAGTGCGGGTGCTTTTTCAGGATAAATGTAAGATACAATCAATATA
This sequence comes from Saprospiraceae bacterium, assembly GCA_965230345.1. Lineage (GTDB taxonomy): Bacteria > Bacteroidota > Bacteroidia > Chitinophagales > Saprospiraceae > JADKBO01. The sequence goes on along the minus strand of CBDDKR010000002.1, from coordinate 2,727,846 downwards.
TAGACTATATATGCTGCAACGATTAAAAACCCAGGTACAAATGCTGCTTTAAACAAGCTCCCAACCGAAACATTCATTACACTACCCAACAAAACCAGAACAATAGAAGGTGGAATGATTTGTCCTAATGTACCTGAGGATGAAATTATTCCAGTAGCCAATTCCGGTTGATATCCTCGTTTAAGCATTACTGGTAAACTTATTAATCCCATCGTAATAACCGTTGCTCCAACAATTCCCGTAGAAGCAGCCAACATTGCCCCTACTACTACAACTGAAATAGCCAATCCACCATTTAACTTCCCAAAAAGCATGGCCATTGTTTCAAGCAGTCGTTCGGCCAGACCCGATTTTTCTAACATCAATCCCATAAATACAAATAGTGGAACAGCCATCAATACACTGTTTTCCATCACACCCATGATACGAAGTGGAAGTAAGTCTAAAAAATCTGGTACATAAATTAGTCCGAAAATTATGGATATACCTCCAAGTGTAAATGCCACAGGGTAACCCATCAAAAGACTAAACAATATAACAACAAAGAGGACTATCGCAATCAACTCCATTTCCTACGACTTTTTTAATATTAATTTACCATATACAATCATCTGAGAAACAGCTTGAATTGTAATTAATACAAACCCAAAGACAATCATAAACTTGATGATGTATCGATATGGCAATCCTCCAGGATTGGGAGAACCTTCTTGAAACGAAAAAGAGTTTAAGGCAAAATTGTAAGAAGTTGATAATACAACATAAGCCCAAGGCAACAATAAGAAAAGATGTCCAATGAAATTCAGAATTGCTTTACCTCTTTCAGAAAATTTTTGATAAAATAAATCAACTCTTACGTGTTCATCCTTCTGCATGGCATACGATGCTCCAATAAGAAAAATAGTCGCATACAGATGCCATTCTAATTCTAAAACCCAATTTTTGGTATTGGAAAATAGATATCTCAATATTACATCTAATACTATTAATAATACAAGTATTAAATTCAACCAAGATGAAGACTTACCAATAAATGCAATGATTTTATCTATAATTCTCAAGAGCAACTAATTGTACAAAAGGACCAATTTACAACATTTCCAATTCGCTTTTAAGTCTTCATAAAAATTTAATTTGCATAGGTCCAAAATCAGTCAAGAAATATAATGTTTGAATTCAGACAAGAACACCTTATTATTCTCTTGTAGTATTGAATTATTACTATTTATGGAGATGTGACTTACCCATGAATTCGGGCTACATAATTGAATCGTATTAATAGTGTTAATTATCTTCTTTTATAATTATAGTTTACCTCGGAAAATTCGTATCTTAACATTCGCTTTACTTGCATGAGCAAGGGAATATGTACTGTGAGTAACTATTCCAAAGTATTTGATTTTATTTTCTAACAATTAACATCTTAATATGTCAACTAAAAGAAAAAGAAACAAGGAAAATAGTGGAATGGGCAAAAAGTTTCTAGGAATAGGATTAGCCATAACTGTAATCATTTTACTTCTACTATTGATGCTTTTCAATAGCATTTCCTAGACAATTAATAAATATCCTAGTATAAACGACTTTCGATAAAGTAGTCGTTTCGGGAGTTTATCTATTTAAGAATAAAACGTTTAAGGGAGATGATCTTCTTTAAGATCATCTCCCTTAAAGCATACAGATACTACTCTGTACAAACATAGAAAAATGAAGCTGAAATGATTTTATTAAATACTAAGATTTAATACTCCAAAAGTAAGAGCGTTAGGTTAATTGAACGTTGTCTAAACTAAAACATTGAATTAATAAATTGCATCCTAAATTAGTAAGAAAGTCTAAACTCATGAAGTGAATTATACCTCCAATTCATTTATAATGTCACAAGTTTCATTCATTCAATTTATCAACTTCTACACGAATTCTTATACATTCAATGAAGACAAATAAGTTAATGTAATTGCGATAGCGTTAAACAATACTTGGTCAATCTATGATTTGGTCTTATCTCAATGTTTTTCTGTAAAAATAATACGAAGATAATGCAAGTATTAGCGCAATTATTCCTCCGAAGTACTCCCCATCGTTTACATTTAAATGAGCAGAAATTGCCAAGAGAAAGTTAAAAACAAATCCGGCATAAGCCCATTCTGTCAAAGTCTTTGATCTCCGAGTCCAAATAGCTATTAACCCTAGAAGTTTTGCGATCCCCATGGGATAAATCAGATAAGTGGGAAATTTTATCTGAATAAACATTTCTTTGACTACTTCATGATTAAAAAAGTATTGGCTTGCTCCCATTAGAACTAAAAGAGTGAGCAAAACTGTCACCACTCTATAAATGATTAAATCTTTCTTTTCCATTTCTATTTAATTTCTATTACAAAATTTTCCTTTGTCTTTCGTATTTTATCTTCTTTCGAATGAACATCTAAGTCTGATCTATATCCAATAGGTAAAGCAAGAACGGGTAGTAAATTTTGTGCTGCCAACCCAAGAATTTCTTGATATTTGTCTGGTACAATTCCTTCCATTGGACATGAATCAATTCTCATTTCTGCTGCAGCTGCCATAACAAAACCTAGACCTATATAAGCCTGACTCTTTGCCCAATTAAACCTTGACGACGTATCCATACTACTTATATACTGTTTCATAGATTGTGAATACCCAATCAAGGACTCTTTATCCTTCCCTCGAACTTGTGCCGCGCGATCAATATACCTGTCAACAAGTCCTTCATCTATATCCTGCTCTACAGCAAAAACCAATAGATGAGATGCTTCCGCTACTTGAGCCTGATTGTAAGATGCCGCAACCAATTGTTCCTTAAGCTTATCATTGCTTACTACAACAATCTTAAAAGGTTGTAATCCGCCTGATGTAGGGGTCAAATTGCCTGCTGTCAATAAGTCTTCCAAGTCTTTTTGACTTATCTTCTTGGAAACATCAAATTTCTTAATGGCTGATCTCCAATTTAAAGATTCTAAAAAATTCATAAGTATTTTTATTTTAATTCCATGTTATTATTTTCCATGGAATATTTATGAGTAAAAAATTTTAACTTCTAATCTTATCCAAGATACTACTCATCACGCTTGCCTCTTCCTCATTTATCTTTTGCATAAAATCCAAATAATCCCCAGGATTATCATCAATTGTTTTCAATAAGTCTAGCCCCTTCTCTGTAATCATCAAGTAAACTACCCTTCTATCCTCATTACTTCTCCTTCGATCTACAACTCCTTTATCTAAAAGTTTATCAGCCAGCCTTGTCGTATTCGGTGATTTTTCAATCATTAAAGCCTTTATATCATTCATAGAAACCCAATCTCCAGCCCCTTTAAGAATGCGTAAAATATTGAACTGCTGAAATGAAATCCCATAAGGTTTCAGGTATTCGACTACCCTGTTTTGAAACCAATTTGCGGTATAAACCAAGTTCGCAATAAATCGATGTTTATTGTTTCGAAATTTAGTCTTAACTGCTTCATCAATCTTAACCATAGGTGTAATTATAATACAAAGGTATATATTTTTAGTTTTCATGTAAACTATTTCCATGAATTATTTTACAAACCAATTTCAAGTAACCATATAATCCACTTGCAATCAACACAATACCTACTAACCAGTTACATGAATAAAAAATACATTGGCTCTTCTATAATACCGAAAAAGAAAAGAACCACAGCTTCCCTAACTGTAGTTCCTTCTTTCAAAATGTATGAAACTTTATTATAGTATATTAGGACTGCAAGCCCTAATTCTAATTACTTCAATGTATATCCAAATGACAAAGTGAATTTACGTCCAGGTTCGAATCTATCAAATATTGCCAATTGCTCATTGTTGGTATCATAATCTCTTTGTCTAGCTGAATCCAATAAATTTTCAGCTGCAAAAGAAACACTGTATGCTTTATTACTTCCAAAGTTCTTTCCTACCTTAAGATTTAAACTCTTGAAAGGAACATCGTAGACATCTGCTACTCTATTCACCCCAACAATAGATAATCTTCTTCCCTGAACATTATACACTAATGATGCATTCCAGCCATTTTCTCTACCATTGTACGAAAGTCCTCCATTAAAAATCGAAGGAGACAACCCAATTAATGGCATAGTAGAATTCACATAAGTGAAGTTTGCATTAACGGTAAAGTTGCTGAATTTTTGATCAATAAATCCTAGTGATTTAGCTCCTTCGACCTCAAAACCGTAAACGTCTGTATCGTCAAGATTTTTAGGCTGGTAGTTACTTGGAGTTGTAGGACTAAATACCACCAACTGTATAGGATTAAAGAATTGCTTATAGAAAAGACTTATTGAAGCAATATCCGCACCTGCAAAGAATTTTTCGAACCTTAAGTCAAAATTGTTAATCGTAGATTGTTCTATATCAATGTTTCCTAAGAATGTTCTTCCAGAGATTCTGTCTTGAATCTGAGCAATTGAAGCTTCTTTAAATGTAGGTCTTGCTACTGTTCTATTAGCTGATAATCTGATATTGGTTTTGTCCGCAACCTCATAGATCAGGTTTACCGATGGCAATAGGTTAAGCTCATCCAATACCTTCTCTTTATCGTAAGAGACAGTTCCTTGGTTGTTTGTTCCCGTATATGTATTATCCGCTTTTTCAACTCTTACTCCATAAGTTGCTTTAAGTTTTTTGGTAATAGGCATTTCACTCATTACATATGCAGCTAAAACCTGTTGCGTTGCATTAAATGTATTTGCAGCCTGATAATTACCAATTACGTAAACACCAGATGGATGGGATTCTGGAGTCCAAATATTTTCTGGCTTCAAGATATTGTTAGGATCTCCTTTAAAGCCAAAACTAAACTGATTCTTAACTCTAAACAAGTAGTTCAAAATCTCAAAGTCTCTTTCTTTAACAGTTGTATATATACCAGCTTTGATTTTCGCATCTCCATTGTTCATTTTAAACTCATACGTCACATCAGCCCTTCCATTGTAATTGGTCTCTTGAAGATTTCTCCAAATTCTAGTGATATCCGCACCAATACTAGGGAAAATTGCAGGCTCTTCTCCTTCTTCAGTAACATCAAATCCTGTAGTTCTAATGTCTGGTTCAGATAGGTCAACAAATGATGGTGCAAATTTCCAATCAATCTTCAAATTAGCATCTTTACCAAATACATGACCTCCAGTTACTGCTACATTGGTAATGGATCTTTGGTAATATTCAACATTATCTCTTTGAATCTTAGAATCATTAAATTCTAAATCAGCTTGAAGGAATTTACCCCCAATTTTATCAGCATCTTGTACTTTAAAAACCTGAACTCCGAACTTATGATTTTTTAATTTATAAGATACTCCACCAAGTGCACTCCACTGTACATTTTCTGTACTGGTTATACCAGTTGATCTCTTTATCTGGTCATAGTCTTCTTCACCTACATTTTGCAAATATTCATTGAATTCGACATTATCATAATGCGTGTAACTGTGACCATAATTTAATGCAGCAATGTATCCAAATTTCCCTTTACCCAATGACAGTTGATTACCTGTAGAAATAGATATAGATTTATCGACATTATTTGACTGTGGAGTAGAGGCCATTGTTGGATTAAAACTCTCTGTAAATTTTTGTGTGGCGATACTCTTTTTAGTAACGTCCGGAATATTAGAATTCTTACTAAATCCTAGTTCTCTTGTTCCATCATCATATCCAATTAAATCAGTTGATCCACCATCATAAGACAAGAAATCATCTCTGAAATGCATATCCGGATTGTAGCCAATCGATGCGCCAACACTAAATGTTTGTCTCTCGGGAAAATCTTTTGTAATAATATCTACTGCTCCTCCTGTAAAGTCACCAGGAAGATTAGGAGAGAAGGTTTTATATACCAATATATTATCAATCAAATTGGTTGGGAACAGGTCCATTTGAACACTGTTTTTATCAGGATCTAAACCAGGAATTTCCACGTTGTTTAAGATGGTTTTTGTATATCGATCACCTAGACCTCTTACTACAACGTGCTTTCCTCCTTCTACAGAAACTCCAGTTACTCTTTGTAAGGCTTCTCCAGCATCACCATCACCAGTCTTTTTGAAAGACTGAGAAGATAGCCCATCTACAAGATTGATCGATTTTCTCTTGATAGTAGCTAATGCCGCCTCTGTATTTCTGATTTGCTTGGCTGTAACCACAACTTGCTCAAGCATTTCGCTTTCTTCGACCATTCGAACATCTAAAACCTCTACCTGACCATCCTTTACCACGATATCCGTCACTGGCAAATCAGTATATCCAAGGTATGAAAAGACAAAGGTATAAGTCCCAACAGGAAGTTCTAATTCATATTTTCCATCAAGGTCCGAAGTTGTACCACTTTGAGTTTGCTCTACTAAAACATTGGCAAACATTATAGGTTCTCCAGTAGCGTCATCAATCATTGTTCCTCTAATGGTTCCCGTTTGTGCAACTAGAAACCCGGTACATAAAACAAAAATTAGGGTTAAAATTGATTGGATTGAAAGTTTCATTCTGATTGAAATTTTTATAAAAAGAAAAAGAGGAAGAGCAACTTGAATTTGGGAAAGTTGCTCTTCCTTATTATTTAGAAAATTCTATTATTGAATTTTATTATTGATTGATAACCAAGACCATCCTTCGAAAGCTGTATTGTCCGCTCCAGCTACATTTGTAGATGAGATAGCGTTACCATTTCCGTTGAATACTTCGTCTACAACATTTTCGTATTTAGCAGAATTGTTCTCGAAACAATCTACTTTTTGTTGATAATCAGGCTCTGTATCTTTAGCATTAACATAAGTCTTCATAGCACCTGCTGCAGTTACATTTCCAACGTAAGTTGAATTACTGATTACTAATCTTCCGTTTTCAACATAAGTCCATGTATCCGTCTTATCAGAACAATCTTCTGCTACAACACTTACTCTTACTTTAAGAGCTTTAGAGTCGTAACCATTGAACGCTACATTATTGATTGTACCTTGAGCTTTAGATTTCAAATCAGCTGGAGAAGATTTAGTAATATCTACTGCGATACAAGTTCCATTTTCTAAAGTGAATAATCCTTCAGATAAAGTTCCTTCAGGACCGTCAATTTCTAGAGCTTCATCTGTATCATCACCACCTTGGATAACGTAAAAATTAGAAACTGTACCCGAGTAGTTCTGGTCGATATCGATTGCATCGTCACCTTGGAAACCTACGATAGCATTCTTAACATTTACAGATCCTCCGAAAAACTCGATACCATCATCTAAGTTTCCTAATACTTCTACGTTTTCGATTACAGTTCCAGTTCCAACTCCACCAAGAGTTAATCCGTTGATTTCGTTACCATCACCGATCAAAGCACCTCCGTGTCTGATAGATACGTATTTGATTACACCAGAGTTATCAGCGTCATCATTTCCTCCGTATTTCCCATACTCTTCGTTACCTGGAAGACCTTCGATTTGAGATTCACCGTCACCATCTTTCGCAGAAATTGTTGCATTTCCAAGAACAATAAGTCCTCCCCATTTACCAAAGTCATACTCAGCTAAATTGGTTCCTGATTTTGTTCCACACTTGATGTTATCTAAAACTGTAGTAAAGATAATTGGCTCATCTTTAGTTCCTTCAGCATGAATCTTTGATCCTCTTGCTATTACTAATGCAGACGCTTCAGTTTCAACTCCCTCAGCTCCTTTAATAATTGTACCTGGTTCGATAGTCAATGTTGCACCAGACTCTACACTAACTTTACCTTTAAGGATGTATACAACATCTTTTTTCCAAGTAACATCAGCAGTAATACTTCCTGATACTTCTTCTTCTTCACAAACAAGCTCAACACAATTTCCGTTTTCACAAATTTCACCTGGATCACAAGTAATACCTGCACAAGGGTCAACTTGAACACACTCTCCATCTACGCATTCGAAACCTGCTTCGCAAGAATCGCAATCATCATCATCCTTACAAGATGAAAAGATGTTTACAAACGCAAATAGCGCTAACAATAACAATAGTTTTTGATTCATGATTTTGTAATTGAATATTAAAATTTTTAAATATGATGCAAATGTAATTTTGTAAGATATTGTGAAAATTAATTCGACATTAAGTCTTTGTTATCGAAAAGTCGAAGTAATTAGCAGTTATTAACATTGATTTAAACCGTTTATTACCTAAATATTAAGTTCTGACGCATGACACTGACTAACAACATGTTATAATGTAAACCATAGATTAAGAGAATGCTTCTCACGAGGCCAAGTTTTTCCGTACTGAATAATTTTCCACTATGTATTCTAATGTTTCTCGAATAACATTTGGTCTAATTGTAATATTTGGTCGCCCCATATCTAACCAATCTCTTATGTCCTGCTCAAATTTTTCTTCTTTCAAGTTATCAATGACAGGTACTCCCATCTCCTTTAATGCTGCTGCATTGCATAACTGCTCATAATGATTTTTAATAGGAATACTCAGCAACTTTTTTTCAAGATACAAGGCCTCTGATGGGGTCTCAAACCCTCCACCAGTAATGATGCCGTGACAGTCTTTCATACTAAGAGAAAACAAATGATTGTCTATGGGGAAAAACTTGATATTCTTTTCCTTATGAATCTCCTTAATTCCAGGCACGAACCAATGAAATTCAACTTCTGGTATACTCCACATTGCATTTCTTATGCAATGGTCTAAATATGATGGTAAATATACCGTCACATGCCCTCTATCTCTGGGAGTCGCATTGATGATTCGCTCCTTAATAATGGGTTCGAAGATAAAATCATCGTACTTCTTAAAGTGTAATCCAACGTATGATGTGGCTCTAGCGTAATTAGCTAAAACATATTCTCCAGGAATGCTTCTTTTGGATGCCCTAGGAGTTTTTTTAGACATAAAACTAGCCTGATGACCAAACTGGACAGATGGAACTCCTCTGTATTGACACGCCTTCGCAGTAATATGTTCAAAGTCATTTATTACTAAATCGTACTGATCGACAGGAAGACTCTTCGATTCCTTTATTATTCGGAAATAATCCGCTTTTCTAATCGATTTAAAAATGTCAATTTCACCACACTCTTTGAAATATAGACTTAAGCCTTTGCTTCGATACTTTATGGGATGATTGAGAGAAAGTGACGAATTCGAACCACTCAAAAATATATCTACTTCGCCAAATTGTTTTAAATATGGTAACAATTGTATCGCTCTACTGATGTGTCCATTTCCAGTAGCTTGAACTGCATAAAATATTCGCATTTAGATGTTTCTTTAAAAAATTAGAAATGATCTTGTATCATTAATCATAGTCTTCGCTTAACAACATAGAGATTTCTCTATCCATAATTTTTTCATGGGCGGCCTTCTTTTCTTCTTTAAACTTCCAATGAGATGCAATGGACCATTTGCCATCTTTTAATTCAAGACTAGAATTATTTTCTATCCAGTCACCGCTATTCAAATAAGTGACTTGACCGTGTTCGTTATTATAAATCTTAATTCCTGGAGTATGAATATGTCCACAACAGATGTATGAGTAGCCATTTTCAATGGCAATATCTGAAGCGATTTGTTCAAAATCATTGACCCATTTGACGGCCAGTTTAACCGATTGCTTTACACGCTTGGAAAAGCTCATCCTTTCACGTCCCATCAGCATCAACACCTGATTCACCATGCGATTAGTCCATATCAAGAAATCATAAGCTTTTCCACCCAATTTGGCAAGGTATTTCATCTTGCCTTGTATAGATGTATCAAAAATATCACCATGGAAAAACCAAGCTTTCTTTCCATTTACGTTCAACACTAATTGATCAACGATTTGAAAGTGGCCAAAAATCAGACCGTCGTACTTTCTTAAAAACTCATCGTGATTGCCCGTTATATAATATACCATTGTTCCCTTATTCATCATTTTGATAATCCTTCGTATGACTTCAAAATGTGCTTGGGGGAAAAATCGCTTCTTAAAATTCCATCCATCAATGAAATCGCCATTGATGATTAATATTTTAGGGTCAATTCTTTTAAGGTAAGACAACAAGTCTTCAGCATTAGCTCCGGATGTTCCAAGATGAACATCACTGATAACTACAATTTCTAATTTTCGCTTTCTCAATGTTTACATTTTATAAGTACAAAGTACTTCATCATATGTAAACTACTAGTAATGTGTAGCTTAAGGTTACTACAATTATTTTAACAATACATTCCCACTCTTAATGCATGATTAATCTTTGTATTAAATACAATTTACATTATTACGTTAACATACCTAAAATCTGTGGAGATCAATTCTTCTAAAAAGACACGAATTATCTTAAAATAAAATGAAGGGTATTAACTCTTCACCTGATAGCCCATTTCTTCACCAATTCTCATCATATAATGGTGAGCGGCATCATAAGAATTATCAATTTCACCTTCTAATATAGCCTCACGAATTGCTTTTTTTATAACTCCCACATCTCGAGACGGAGACATCTTAAAGGTATCCATTATGATTTCTCCAGAAATAGGTGGCTGCCAATTCCTTAAGTGATCTTTTTCTTCAATCTCTTTCAGCTTTATTTCTAGAATTGCGTAATTTTTCAAATAACGCTCTACTTTGTTGGGATTTTTCGACGTGATATCTGCTTTACAAAGCATCATCAAATCTTCAAGGTCATCACCAGCTTCAAAAAGCAACCTTCTAACAGCTGAATCCGTTATTTCTTCTTTAGTAAGGCTAATTGGTCTTAGATGTAACCTTACCAATTTCTGGACATACTTCATCTTAGTATCAAGCGGAAGTTTAAGGCGTTTAAAAATCCTAGGGACCATAGCAGCACCCAATGCTTCATGACCATGAAATGTCCAACCAATTCCTTTACTAAATCTTTTGGTTTGTGGTTTAGCTATATCATGAAAGACAGCCGCCCATCTCAACCAAATATTCTTGGTGTGTTGAGATATATTATCTACAACCTCTAATGTGTGATAAAAATTATCCTTATGGGAAACATCATTTCTAACTTCTACACCTTGTAGTTCTGCCATTTCCGGAAATATGATATGGAGAAGACCAGTATCATAAAGTAACTTAAATCCAATAGATGGTGTTGGACTGGCAAGTATCTTTTCGAGTTCGCTTATAATGCGTTCTTTAGAAATGATCTTTATTCTATCTCGATGCTTAATTATACCATCTAAAGACTCCTGTTCTATTTCAAACCCTAACTGTGTACTAAATCGAATAGCACGTAGCATTCTTAAAGGATCGTCAGAAAAGGTCTTTCCTGGTTCGAGCGGTGTTTTGATCATTTTTTGTTCAAGGTGACTCAATCCTCCGAACGAATCAATGATTTCTCCAAAATTGTGTTCATTTAAGCTTACAGCTAAGGCATTGATCGTGAAATCTCTTCTATTTTGATCATCTTCTAAGCTACCATTTTCAACGGTTGGTTTTCTTGAATGAATTTGATACGACTCTTTGCGAGCTCCAACAAATTCGATCTCTATGTCACCATATTTAATCATGGCTGTTCCAAATCTCTCGAAGACGGATACCCACGGACGAGGTCTCAATTGGTCTGCTACTTTGTTGGCCAAATTAATACCACTCCCAACACACACTATATCGATATCCTTACTTGGACGCCCAAGTAACCTATCTCGGACATATCCACCTACCACATAAGCTGGATAACCTAATGATTCGGCAGCGCTACCAATCAAATTAAAGATTTTTCTTTCCTCGGTCGTTATACTAAATATCACACTTGATTTATTTAATCATGCAAAAATATAAAAACTAGGGACTAAAATTTAAGTACGATAAGGATTTGAATAAATGAAGGGGATTATAACCTGTTGGTCTGAGCGATTAAAAAACTACCATTGAACCCAAGAGAAACAAGTTTGGCTTTAACTTCTTTGGCTTTTTCTAAGCCATGAACATTTACTACACGATATTTTTTTAAACCTCCTTGTTCTAAGATTTGGACTTCTCCAATAGACATAATCTTGCTCATACGATCTTTGTCTAAGGCTTTAGACAATGCTGCAAATTGAACAATAAACAGCTTTTCATTCTTAGATTTAACGGGTTCAATAACCTTATTGGTTTTTGATGAATAAGTAGACGATCCTATTACAGGGTTCAGAAAGTGACTTAATGCCCGATATATAGAATGACCAACTTCTTGCTGTCCTTTTTTAGAGCCAAGGTATTTCTCCTCTTTGGCATTACTCAAAAAACCTGTTTCAATTAAAACACTTGGCATCGTAGCCCTGCGCAAAACGGCGAAACCTGCTTGTTTTACACCTCTTGAAGTCGAATAACCCTGAGCCTGCAATTCTTTTTCAATCTGAGATGCCACTTCAAGACTTTGATTCAAATAAGCATCTTGAAAGGAAGACAGTAATATATGACCAACTGGACTATTGGGATCAAATCCCTCATAATTATCCTCGTAGTCGTTTTCCAAAAGAATTACTTCATTTTCTCTTTGGGCAACTTCTAAATTCTCCTCTGCCCTATGTAGTCCCATTACGTAAGTCTCTGTCCCTTTAACCTTTTTCTTCTTTGAGCTGTTACAGTGAATAGATACAAATAAATCCGCATTAGCTTGGTTAGCTATAGCAATCCTTTTGAAAAGAGGCACAAATTCATCCTTTGTTCTTGTAAATAGAATTTTGACCTTGGGATGATTCATTTTGATGTATTCACCCAATTTCATAGCAATCTTCAAGGCAATGTCCTTCTCTTTATATGTTTTCCCGTGAGTCCCAGGATCATGACCTCCATGACCAGCATCTATTACGACCAAATTAACCTTATAATCAGAATTACTCTGAGCATAAGTGAATACCGCAAAGCACAGTAACAAAACTACATATAAAGACCTCTTCATAAAAGCATCAACTCTATTACGACCGCAAATATAATAACTTTTTGTAATAAGTAAATGCTTTTAATTCAGCACTTTAATTAAAATTCAACCTTTTTGATACAAATTTCACATTTTCTAGGACAACTAGAACTCAGCACTTCCAGGGTAACGTGGAAATGGAATTACATCTCTAATATTACTCATTCCTGTAATAAACAATACTAACCTTTCAAATCCCAATCCAAAGCCAGCATGTGGATTTGTTCCAAAACGTCTGGTATCCAAATACCAATCCATCTCTTCATGAGGGATGTCCATTTCGGTCATTCTACCTTTTAAGACACTCAATCGTTCTTCTCTTTGAGATCCTCCAACAATTTCACCAATTCCCGGGAACAGGATATCCATAGCACGAACCGTTTTTCCATCATCATTCATACGCATATAAAATGCTTTGATATCCTTGGGATAATCCGTCAGAATCACAGGCTTTTTGAAGTGTTTTTCTACTAAATATCTTTCATGCTCACTCTGAAGATCCACACCCCAATCCTCTACCAAATATTGGAATTTCTTCTTCTTATTCGGCTTACTATTTCTTAGAATTTGAACAGCTTCTGTATAAGTAATTCTTTCAAAATCATTGTTTAAAACAAACTCCAATTTTTCAACCAAAGGCATCGGAGAACGGTCTTTCTCTGGCTTAGACTTTTCTTCTTGAATAAGTCTATTCTGTAAGAATTCCAAATCGTCTTTACAATGATTAACACAACTTTTAATTACGTATTTGAGCATTTCCTCTGCCAAGTCCATATTGTCTACCAAATCCGCAAAAGCAACTTCTGGTTCGATCATCCAAAACTCTGCAAGGTGACGACTGGTATTCGAGTTTTCGGCTCTAAATGTAGGGCCAAAAGTATAAACTTCTCCCAACGCCATTGCCCCTAACTCTGCTTCCAACTGACCACTTACAGTCAAATTGGTTGCTTTACCAAAAAAGTCCATCTTTTCATTGACTTTTCCATTTTCATCCATCGGAATATTCTCTAGTGGAAGAGTTGTTACTCTAAACATTTCACCTGCACCTTCGGCATCACTTCCAGTTACAATTGGAGAATGTATATAGACAAATCCTTTGTTATGAAAAAATTCATGAATACTGAAAGCAATTTGGTGTCTTATTCTAAATATTGCTCCAAATGTATTCGTTCTAAATCTCAAGTGTGCAATTTCACGTAAAAACTCCAAACTATGTCTTTTGGGTTGTAACGGATACTTTTCAGGATCCGAATCTCCTAGAATTTCCACTTCCGTTGCAGTAATCTCAATACTCTGCCCTCTTCCTTGCGATTCTACTACGATTCCTTTGCAGGCTATTGCAGCGCCAGTGGTAATCCTTTTCAGAAGATCAGGAGACTCATTTTCAAAATCAACAACTACTTGAAGGGTCTTTAATGTTGACCCATCATTTAAAGCTACAAACTGATTATTTCTAAATGTTCTTACCCATCCTTTTACAACAACTTCTTTTCCTATATAATCACCCTCTAATAAGTGTTTGATTTTTATTCTCCTTGTCATGAAATTCTAATTTAAGGCGCAAAAATAATAAATCACTCCATGCCAACCTTGCGGTTCTCAAAATAAATATTAGAAATTCATAGCAGCTTTTGACCTGTATTCGGTATTAGAAATTTATTCCATGCCGAAATTTCCTCAATATAAGACCAATGGCTTCCTTCAATCACTATATTGGTGACTATTTTAATTTCACGAAAATACTCACTTTATTCTACTTCCAGCGCTCATATAATTCCAATGCTCGCAATTGATTGAGTGAAAATTAAATTTTGATAACTTTTTCTCGCTTTGAACTTTTATTAGTCCATACTTCAACATAATATACTCCTCTTGGAATGGTTTGCACACCCAAAGAGATCGTCTCCGTATTAATATCATTCCAAGTATTCACCAACCCACCATTGGTATCAAACAAATTAACTCTTTCGATCTTCTTATTCATTTCAATCGAAAGCATATTGGTAAAAGGATTTGGAAAAATTAAGGGATTAAAATCACTTTCAATATTTTCAACAGAACTAATTCCATGAATCGTTTCGTTAATAGCATTCAATAAGGAATACTCGCTATAATGATCATGCCCCAATTCCCATACCATGACACCTCCTAATTCCTCCATTGCTAGTTCCGTTTTCTTCTTTATGGTAGGAATACCATTATAATATATCTTTTGATATTGATCCTTAAAGGCATTTTGTTCATTTTGATCGACAATGTATCTATAGGTTCTAGCCTTAACCGTATTCGCATCGATAAAATCATAACCATAGAATGGTAATCCTAGGGTCAACCTCTCTTTTGGCATGCCTTTGTTAGACCAATAATTAATCGAAGAGACGGCAAAAGAGTATGGTGAATGAGGACCAACATTTGATGGGTCCCAAGATCCTCTCAAATCGTAAACCATCATATTTATCCAATCAAATGATAGCATTGCTTCGTCAGTAATCTCAGGATATCGATAGGTTCCAGGAAGAGCAGCCGTAAGTCCAAGATCATAAACATCAACAGAGTCTCGTAATTCAAGAATAAAATCACTATACCGATCATCAACGTGACTCCATTCAAGATCTACATCTATACCATGAAGACCATATTCAAGAGCATAGATCATTAAAGTATGGATCCATTCCGATCTCATATCTTCCTCCAACCATTTGTCCCAAGCATTTTCTGCTTCAGCTGAAAGTGCTCCTCCTGCCAAAGACAAATATACTTCTACATCGTATTCATAGGCCTTATCAATGATTGGTGTAATATCTTTGTTTCCCACAGTTACAACACCTTCATCGGTTGGATTAGCAAAGGCAATATTTACATGAGTCACTTGATTAAAATTCATCTGATCTAGATAAGACAATCTATAATAAGGGACATAACCGATGTTCTTGAATTCTTGAGCATTCAATGGCCCCAACAATCCCCATAAGACGAATAATAAAACAATGTTTCGCTTCATGTATTTTTGATTTGATATATAATGATGCGATTTAAAAACTAAATCCTAATGCTAGAATCAACACATTGAAACCCAAGCTCTGCTCTAAAATTAATCTCCATAGCTTTGGCTATTCAAAAGAATTTCGAATTAATCTTACTTCCAAGCAGTTAATTCCTCTATTGAACACAGTTTTTAAATCACTTCAATGAATAAATCTACAGAAATCCTATTGAAATAAATAATCCGATAGAAAAATAAAAAAATCATCACAAGTTGCAACGTTTGGATTCTCTAGACAATATTAGAATGCAGAAGGATTAATTAAGACTAGAGAAAACCCTGATTATTGTCATACTATAAAATGGGTAGATACATTGAATTTTCAGCGACCTCTTTATTCTTTAAAATTCTTGACATAATTTTGGATTGTCAACTGGATTAAACATTTGTTTCTCCAATAGAATGCAAGGCAATCTTGAAGATAGTATTTATCAATTCATTTTTTGGATTATGATTTAATTAAACGTTAAACATTTCAACTATCATGCAAGACATTTACTGCACAGAACACGTATTTAATAACATTTATTCTCAAAATTTTCAAAAACTAACCCATTACTTAGTTAAGAAGTGTGGTTGTATGACAGAATCTGAGGATTTAGCTCAGGAAGCATTCTTTAAATTTTGGAAGAATAGACATAAAGTTGAAAAAGGCAGAGAGTCTTCATTCTTATTTACCATTGCAAATAACCTTTTTATTGATAAAACAAGGAAAACCAAAGTAAGAAGAACATACCTATCAAGCATCAATTTCGTCAGTGAAAACAACACACCAGAATATCTACTTCGTATGAAAGAACAAGAAATTAAAGTTCAAGAAAACATACAAAGTATGCCAATCAAATCCAGAGAAGTATTTGTTATGAATAAACTGAATGACATGACGTATGTAGAAATTGCAAAATCATTAGATCTGTCTGTAAAAGCGATTGAAAAAAGGATGTCAAAAGCTCTTCATATTTTTAGACAGCTTAATGTTGCTTAGTTAGATCAAGGATCAAATTTGCTGCACTTGGAGCATTTTCATTGGGTTGTAATTGGTCATGCATGGACGAGTAAAAAGCCTTTCGCTGTTTTTCATTCAACTTTAATAGAGTCGAAAGATTCTTAGAAATACTCTTCGTTGTACAATTGCTTTGAATCAATTCTTCAACCACCTTTTTTCCTGCAATTAAGTTTACCAGAGATATAAAAGGAACTTGAATCAAGCGTTTTGCCAACCAATATGTTAAAGGAGATGTTTTGTAAACGACTGCCTGAGGTACACCAAGTAAAGCAGTTTCTAACGTTGCAGTTCCTGAAGTCACCAATGCCACTTGAGATGTCTGTAATTGAAGATAAAAATCACTAGTAATCCGTTCTTTTGAAGCACCTAAATCGGTATATAATTCGATAGGTAAATTGGGGGCTTTAGTAATTACATAATTGGAGACTTCACAAGCCCTTATTGAAGCTAATAGGATTGGAAGAATTTTCTTTACCTCCTGCCTTCGGCTTCCTGGCACAATCGCCACTTTACCTTGAACAAAGGACGATTCATTCTTTTGAAGATACTGCTGAATACTTTCGGCTGATGGATTTCCAACATAGTGAACTTTCAATCCCTTTCTGGAGAAATAATCCACTTCAAATGGGAGAATAGACAATGGCAAATCAACATATTTTTTGATCTTTTGGATTCTACTTGAATTCCAGGCCCAAGCTTTAGGTAAGATATAATAAGCCACTTTGATCCCTCTTGATTTAGCCCATTTAGCCAAACGAAGATTCATTCCTCCGAAATCAACCAACACCAATACATCAGGCTCATAATGAACTATAGAACTCTTGATTAATTGCATTTTTTTGTATAACGAGGGTAATTTTGATATGACTTCAGTCACCCCCATCACATTGATCTCTTTGTAGTCCATGACAAAAGAATCCGACACCTCGGCAATATGGTCACCACCAACAGCAGCCACTTGACAATCTTTATTCAACTTTTTTAAAGATTGAATCAGTCGAGCACCGTGATTATCACCAGATTTCTCACCTGCTACAATGAAAAGTTTTATTGGTTTTCGATCAACCAAAAAGTACGTCTTTAAACTTCAGTACCCACGCACCAACATATACGATCGTAGGAAATACAACACCACGAAGGGTTTGGTCCCAACGATTCCTTTTAGCAATATTGAATGGTATTAGATTAACACATATGGCTAATAAACTCAATGTTCTTAGTCTTCGACCAACTGCTTCTCCACTCACTTGCTCCATTAATCCCATGGACATTAGAACAGCAAAAATCTGTTCAATTATAACATACCCGACAACCGGTACAAGTATACCCAAAATTATTCCTGTAAAAATTGAATCTTTCTCCATTCTACTATTCGTTTAACCAGTCCATATCCTTCATTGCACCATAATGTGTTAAATCATGGTGTGATGGGACTATTGTTACGTAATTTTCCTTGAGCCATAGTATATCTGATTCTTGGCTGTCATCATCATGACGGAACTCTCCCGTCAACCAAAAATATGATTCTCCTCTAGGATCTTGAGCTTCTTTAAACTCTTCCACCCATATTCCTTCAGCTTGCTTGCAAACCTTTACACCTTTAATTTCCTCTTTTGACACGGCGGGTATATTTACATTGAGCAATTTACACCCCATCATACCATTTTCAAGAACCTTTCTTATAATGATTCTAGCAAAGTGTTTTGCAGGCTCAAAATCTGCATCAAAAGAAAAATCCAATAATGAGAATCCAATCGAATCAATTCCTTCTAAGCTTGCCTCCATAGCAGCAGACATCGTTCCAGAATAAATTATATTAATACTGGCATTTGAACCATGATTGACTCCACTTACACACAAAGCAACTTCTTCTTCTTTAAGAAGTACATGTTTCCCCAGTTTAACACAATCAACTGGCGTCCCCGAACATTCGTAGGCTTCAATATCACCAAACAAATCGACTTTTCTCAATCTTAAAGGGTTGTTTAAGGTGATGGCATGCCCCTGACCAGATTGTGGTTTGTCTGGAGCTATTACAACTACCCTTCCGAACTCTTGAGCCACTTCTATCAATGCCTTTATTCCAGGAGCTACAATACCGTCATCATTCGTAACTAGTATTATGGGACGTTTCTTACTCATAAAAGAATTTTAAAAAATATTAGGTCGAAGATATGGTAATGCATGATAATAATATGAACTTTGAGATTAAATAATAGAAAACAATACCTTACTATATCTGTTTCTACTTCATATTGAAACTGTAAATTAACAATTGTCTGTGTATGTCAAAAATTGGTGTTTTACTTGTCAACTTAGGAACCCCTGACGAACCTACGAGGAGTGCTGTTTATCGATATTTAAAGCAGTTCCTATTGGATAGAAGAGTAATAGATATCAATGCCATATCTCGAAATGCTTTGGTAAGAGGCATTATTGCTCCTTTTCGATCTGGAAGTTCTGCTAAACTGTATCAACAATTGTGGACAAAAGATGGCAGTCCAATAAAACATTATGGTTTTGAACTAGAAAAAGGAGTCCAACAAAAATTGGGTGATCGATACATTGTTGAATTGGCCATGAGATATCAATCTCCATCCATCGAATCCAAGCTTACTAAGTTGATTCATCAAGACTTAATCGAAGAACTTATTATTATACCATTGTTTCCTCAATACGCAAGTGCAACTTCTGGATCCGTAATGGAAGAAGTCATGAGATGCCTTTCAAAAATGTGGACTATTCCGTCCATCAAGATGATGAATTCGTTTCACACTAATGAAGCCATGATAGATATTTTTGTTAGAAATGCGCAAAATTTTGACCTCAAGCAATACGACCACTTCTTGTTTTCATTTCATGGACTTCCACAAAGACAATTGGTAAAAAGCGATGTTTCTCAAAACCATTGTCTAAAGTCAGAAGATTGCTGTCAATCTTTGAATGAAAAAAACAAACTTTGTTATTCTGCACAGTCCTACCATACTGCTGGTTTAATTGCCAAGAAACTAAACATAGTCGAAACCGATTATACGGTATGTTTCCAATCCAGATTAGGACGAGACCCCTGGACAAAACCCTATACTAGTGAGGTATTGGAATCACTAGTACAGAGCGGCAGTAAAAATGTACTCGTATTTTCACCTGCATTTGTTGCGGATTGTTTGGAAACCACTATTGAAATCGGAGTAGAATATCAGGAAGATTTTCACAAATGGGGCGGTCAGAATTTAGACTTAGTTCCTAGTTTGAATACCGATCCACTTTGGATTGAGGCTGTAGCCAACATGGTGCAAGAGGCATAAATCAACATTCTATTTAGATTAGGCCGAATTTTGGTGGAGACGAAATCCCAGTGGATTCTTTAATAGACTCTCTGAATACAACAACAATTCTAGTTTTACTAAGTATCGACGTCCACCTTTATAAGATAGCCATACTTACGGTGATCATTGCGGTCTGTATTTATTCCATTGCGGTATCCCAAAACAGAAACAATCTTTTTGTCTTTCTCGACTATCAGCAAATTACGTTTATGCAAAGGATTTAATTTTTCATCAACAATGAATTTCTTTAAGGACTTTGTCTTGCCTTCCATACCTTCAGGTTTGAATTTATCTCCATCTTTTCTTGACCTTATTATTAATGGGAATGGATTTTCATCAAAAAAAATAGCATCCTTATTATTTGAAGATTCTACAAGTAATCTTCGTCCATCTTGCAATTCGTAACTTCCAACGTTCTTTATCTTAACATGATTTGAAGAATTTCGAATGGATAAAACAAAAATACTACCTCTACTTTTTATGGCAATAAATTCTGAAGAAGTCACCTGCTTTCCAGATTGTCTTGAATTCCATAAATCTACTGCTTGAATATAGTTAAATCCCAAAGGGCTTAGCAAGGAATACAATGCCTCAATTCCATTCTTTAGGTGTATAAGTTCATCAAATTTAATCAGAAATCCTTCTCTTCCTAATGATGCCATATAATGAAGTCTTAGTATTTCATCCAATACAGTCTGAGATGCATTTAAATGATTAATAGAATTACTAATCGAACTTGTATACTGAACATCAATTGAGCTCAACACTGGAATCAAATTGTGGCGAATTTTATTTCTTAAATAAACATCTTCATCATTCGACTGATCATGTACAAACTGGACTTCATTCAAGTGTTGATAATCTTCAATCATCTTTCGATTGATCGATAATAATGGACGATAGACTTTGTCGTAATTTCTTAGGATACCACTGAGTCCTCTTAACCCACTAGCCCTTTTTAAATTGATAAAAAAAGTTTCAACTTCATCGTCTTTATGGTGTGCTGTGCAAATCTTAGTGTATCCAATATTCTCCGCAATAGAATGGAAAAAATCGTATCTTCTTTTTCTGGCAGTATCATGGAAATTCCCCTGCTCAAAAGACACCTTATCTAACTTTATGGTATAAAACTCAATTCCATTTTGATCACAATAATTTTTCACAAAATCTGCATCTTCAGAACTCTGCCCGTCACGCGTGGAATGGTCGACATGAGCGACACCAACATTGTACTTTAGCCTTAGAAACAAATGCAGCATAACCATAGAGTCCATACCCCCAGATACGGCCAGAAGTAATTTATCTTTCTCAACAGTTATGTTCTTTTTTAATAAGTCTTGTTTAAAAAGAGAGAGCATTTTTATACATTTGTTTCTTTTGTAATATGAAAGATTCTAATTATGCAAAAATCAATCATTTATTCTATATCATTGGGCTTTTTACTAAGTATTTTTGCTTGTCAAGGTAAAACGACACAAAAAGACAGTCCTCAATCCAGAACAATTGAAACGGAAACCTTGATAGATGAAGGTTATACCCTAATTGAATCCAAGGAAGTTGGACCAGAAGAAATTAAGCAAATGAACAATAGTGCTCAATCAATTCTGAAGCATAGGATTCAAAATGATACTCAAGAGTCTTGGGCAATTATTGAACACGGTATTTGGGAATATGAGTTCTTATTTGAGAATGGTAAAATGTCTGAAGTAGGAGAATATGCTGGACATTGGATCGATTTTAAAGCAGATCGAACTTACGAATATGGGTACAAGAATGAAGTAAAAGGATCAGGGAAATATCATTACTCTCCAGATTCAGGAGAGGTCTTAATGGTCAACAACAGTAATACGATCAAGCCCATTCAATATAAATTAAAATTTGCTGGTGACATCATGGCATTTTCTGGTTCTTCCGAATATAGAGACAATGGAAAGCAGGGAAAACTCCAAAAAGTAATGCAACGACCTCAATAATTTATTGATACTCTTTAAATGAATTTATTTCGGTCTTTTAGACCTCTAAATTTAATTCTAGTTGCGCTAACCCAATACATTTTATATCGTATTTGGGTACTTCCTTCTTTTCACTTGGAACAAATCCAACCTAGGCTTGAAGGATATTGGTTTTTATTGTTTATTGTTGTTACAATTATCATTACTGCTGGAGGCTATCTAATTAACGATTATTTTGATATCGAAATAGATCGCGTTAATGAAGTTTCCAAAAATGTTAAGACCACAACTTTAAAAAGAACCTATGTAGCCGTCTCTGTGATTGGATTGATTCTATCAGCATTGATCGCACATAAAATTAAAGCTTGGCACCTTTTAACAATATACCCATTGATTGTTTCTTTGCTTTTCTTTTACAGTAAAAAACTTAAGATTGAAGGCCTCATTGGAAATATTATTGTGGCTTTATGTACTGGTCTTGTCACATCCATAATTCTGGTAGCTGAACCCGATATTTATCATTCGACTTCTGGAGTATTGTATACTACAAAGCTGTTTATTCTCGCGTTTAGTTTATTTGCTGTAGCAATTAATTTTGCAAGAGAAATTGTAAAAGATATTGAAGATTTGGATGGAGATCGATCCCATGGGTCTAAATCAATTCCAATTGTATACGGAATTAGTACCGCCAAGAGGATTCAATACATCACTTTATTGTTGACGTTTAGCGGTGTACTGTTATGGTCTATTCTAATAATTTTACCCGTAGATAGTAGACTTTTTTATTTTAATCTACTCTTTATTCTTGCGCCAATTGGACTCACCGCATTTAAGCTATTTAAAGCGGAGAATAAAACAGATTTCCACGCTATTTCTGTGTTTTACAAAAGAATATTGCTCTTTGGAATAATCAGTCTTTTTTTATCATCTCAAACCTTAATTTCATGAAATTATACGATAAATTTAAGATCATCGTAGGGTCTCAATCCCCTCGAAGACATTATTTAATGAAAGAAGCTGGATTTAAATTCCAGATTGACATACGCCCTACTGAGGAAGTTTTTGATCCTCAAATGCCGGTTGAAGAAGTCGCTGAATTTTTGGCATGTCAAAAATCCAAGGAATTTGAACATGATCTATCGTCAGATCAATTAGTCCTTACCGCAGATAGCATTGTAGTATTAGATCAGAAAATTTACGGAAAACCTAAGGACAGAAAAGATGCATTTAACATTATCAACGAGATCCAAGGCAACACACATTTAGTCTACACAGGAGTAAGCCTCCTTTCTTCGCAGAAAAGAGTTTCATTTACAGATATAACAAAAGTCACCATAGAAATCATGACTCCTGAAGAAATAGATTTTTATATTGACCAATATAAGCCATTCGACAAAGCTGGAGCGTATGGAATTCAAGACTGGATTGGGTTTTGTAAGGTTTGTAAAATAGAAGGAAGTTATGCTAATGTCATGGGTCTTCCGATACATCGAGTATACAAAGAAATCCTTAACTTTTAAGGTACAGTAATACAAAAAGGAGCGAGACTGTTATGTATCGCTCCTTCTTTATTCTTTAAATGTGGTACTCAAAGATTACAACTGCATTCTTCTAATACGCACCATAGATTCCTTTTACAAATTCGCCATCCATAAATTCTTTGGTAGGCACATCACTTTGGAGAATTACTCCTTTCATATTTTTTCTTACCATCATTAAGGCCATTTCAACCAAAGGTGCAGCGGTAGTAGTTTGGATAGCTCTCAACATTTTGTTCCCAACCTGCTTAGGAAATACCTTATACGATTTTTCAAGTCTTCTCAACTTACCAAATTCATCCTTTCCTAAAACACTTGCATAAACAATGACATTGTCATTCTCTACAGAGCCTATTTTAGACAACATTGTTTTTTCCAAGGTATTGATTTTGTCAGAATTGTCCTCAATTCCATCAATTACCGACTTTACCCAATCATAGTGTCCTGGGTGCCTTAATGTTTTGTAATGAAGATCTTTTACTTTACCATCAAAAGCTTGAGGCAGATCTGCTGCCCCTCCCGAGGTAAAATTGTCTTCATACAATTGTCCATCTATAACAATTTGCTCCGTCCCAGATAGAGAAGGGATATCAGAAGTCTTGTAATCTTTTACAACTACAGCATCCTTTATATACTCTGTCGCCACACCAATTGGGCTCCATGTAAAAGCATAAAAATGCGGCGAAGGAGCATGGTCAGATAAAGCTCCAACTTTCATTGTCATTTCATCTAGTTGATCAGCATTGTATAACCTTTTGAAATCCTCGTAAAGTCTACACGCCAATACATTTATAAATCCAGGTGCAAGACCTGTTTGTAGGGTTACACCTTTTTGTGCATCTTTCGCCAATTCCATAATTTGGTTGGTTTCTGCAACATATTCTGTCAAATTAGCGTAGTGGCAATCATTATCTAGTGCCAACTGAGCCAATCTTGGTGCCTGAGCACCGGGAAGACAATCCATTACAACATCAGATTGCGCCAAGGCTTCATTCATTGCGTCACTGCTACCTTCTAAAGGCATCATCACTTTATGGACTTTCACATCCTTTGTGGCACCTTGGCTAATAAATGTTGAAGAAGCTTCAAGGGCTTTTTCACTTATATCTCCAAGAAACAATTCAACTTCAACGTTTTTAGATTCAGCAAGAATCAATCCAGCTGCTTGTCCTATTCCACCTGCACCTGCTATAAAAACTTTAACTTTCATTTGCTTTATTTTTTGTTATGTAATCCGAAAAGCTTCATTGCTCTTCAAATTTTTGGAGATAAAACAATATTCATCTCCACAATTCTTTTGATTCATTACAACGGAAATAACTTTTCATTTCTGCGTCGGCAAATATATAATAAACGATTATTTTACCTCAAAAATTAGGATTTATTTCGAATACATTGATATAGCAAGAATCCAAAGTACGAGTGAATTATAAAGACCTGATAAATTATAAAATGCCAACATGAGGTTCTCTTCCATAATGAACGATACAAGTTATGAACTCTTAAATGCTGAAATAATGAGAACCAAGGGATCAATAAACAAATTTACATTGTGTTTTAAAATCATTTTTAATGTTATACCTTTGAAGAGGATTAAATAAAATCGATGAATGGATTTTTTTAAGAATTTAGACCTCAAGCAAATAGAAAATTTAGAACTACTGGCGAAACAGGTAGTTGAGGGATTTATCATTGGTCTGCACAAGAGTCCTTTTCATGGATTTTCAGTAGAATTTGCCGAGCATCGTCTATACAACCAAGGAGAATCCACTAAAAATATTGATTGGAAAGTCTTTGCACGTACGGACAAAATGTTTGTTAAAAAATACGAAGAAGAGACTAATCTGAGGTGTCAAATTATTATTGATACTTCGTCATCGATGTACTATCCAGAAAACAGTAGTGGTCTTAACAAACTTCAGTTTTCAGCAGTAGCTGCTGCCAGTCTAATGCAATTATTAAGAAGACAGAGAGATGCTTTTGGGTTAAGTCTATTTGATCACACCATTACGCAACACACTAAATGTAAGTCTTCTTTTTCCCACTTTCAATTATTATTAACTTACCTTAATCAGGTTATTAATGATCAAACCAAGCTAAAAACTACAAGTGCTGCCACTGCATTACACCAATTGGCAGATAGCATTCATAAAAGATCGCTGGTTGTTATTTTTTCAGACATGTTTGATAGCGGGGAGTCGATGGATGACTTATTTTCTGCATTACAACATCTTAAATATGCTAAGCATGAAGTACTATTATTTCATGTTTCGGACAACAAGAAAGAGTTGAGTTTCGAATTTGAAAATCGCCCTTATGAATTTCATGATTTAGAATCAGGTGAAAAGATCAGGGTCCAAAGCCATCAAGTAAAGGAGTATTATACTGAGAAAATAGATTCTTTTTATAAAGCCCTTAAATTAAAATGTCTTCAATATAAAATAGACTTTATTGAAGCCGATATTAATGCAGGATTTCAGCCAATACTTCAAAACTACTTGGTAAAACGAAACAAAATGAAATAATACATTTCATTACTAAGCCTTTGTTGCTCAACAAAATTTTATTTAAGAACAACCAGTATTAATCAAACTTCTCCAAGACAAAAGAACGTATTCCTCCATGGTGATGACACCCTTTTTAATGAATATATGTACTTTTGTCGTTTGTCAATAAAGTAGTGACTTCGTATGACCATCGAAATTGATAATTTATCCAAAGTTTTTGGCGAACAACGTGCTGTTGACTCAATATCATTTAATGTAGATAAAGGACAAATCCTTGGTTTTCTTGGACCAAATGGTGCAGGAAAATCTACTACTATGAAGATGATTACCTCGTACTTAACTCCTACTGAGGGTAATATCAGAGTATTGGGTAAGGATACACAGAAAGAAACTTTGGAAACCAGAAAACACATTGGTTATCTTCCAGAACACAATCCACTCTATTTGGATATGTATGTCAAGGAATACCTTCAATTCGTTTGTGAAATTCATAAGATTTCCAATAAAAAAAAGAGATCAAATGAACTCATCGAAATGGTTGGTCTGGAAATCGAACAGCATAAAAAAATTGGAACGTTATCCAAAGGATATCGCCAACGAGTAGGATTAGCTCAAGCTCTCATTCACGACCCAGAAATTCTTATTCTGGACGAGCCCACTTCCGGATTGGACATGAATCAATTGCAAGATATTCGAAGACTCATTCGTAATCTTGGGAAAGAAAAAACGGTTATTTTTTCTACCCACATCATGCAAGAAGTCAATGCGCTTTGTGATCGAGTAGTAATTATAAATCAAGGAAAATTAGTCATAGATGAATCTATAGACTTATTGGCAAGTAAAGTTCAAGGTCAGACTGAAATACTATTAGAAGTTGATCAAAAATCTCCGATCAACTTCACTGAAATTTCTGGTGTTAGTCAGGCTGAATTGAAGAATGGAATATATCACATTTACTACCCAAATAATCAGGAATTACGTAAAGAGATATTTCAACTTTGCGTATCTAAAAATGCACCGATTCTATCTATGCAACAAGTCAATATTGATGTCGAAAATGTATTCCAAAAATTAACGAATTAATTATGTTGAGTATATTTAAGAAAGAACTCATTTCATTTTTCAGCTCAATAACTGCATATCTGGTTATATCCGTTTTTCTTATTGTTACTGGAGCTTTTATGTGGGTATTTACTGGTACGAGTGTATTGGAATACAATTTTGCCACGATGGAGCAATTATTTTCTATTGCACCAATGGTTTTTTTGTTTCTCATTCCTGCTATAACCATGCGTGCTTTTGCTGAAGAAAAAGCACAAGGCACCATTGAATTCTTATCAACTAAGCCATTAACCGATTGGCAAATTATAATGGGGAAATTTTTGGCAAATTATCTACTTGTGGCTTTTGCTCTTTTACCAACCATTATATACTACTTTAGTATTGTGCAATTGGGTTCACCTCCTGGAAACATTGACAATGGTGAAGTCATCGGATCCTATATCGGTCTATTTCTTTTGGCAGGCTCTTTTGTGGCGATAGGGACCTTTGCTTCATCTGTAACCAATAATCAAGTGGTGGCCTTCATATTGGGAGCCTTTTTCTGTTTTATAATGTATTGGGCCTTTTCGTACCTTGCTAACATGCCGATATTTATAGGGTCTCTAGATAGTATTATTCAGAATATAGGAATGAGTCACCACTACGTATCCATAAGTAGAGGAGCTTTGGACAGTAGAGATATCATCTACTTTTTAAGCGTATTATTCTTTTTTAATTATTTGACTTACTGCACTTTACAATATCGAAAATTATGATCAAAGGAAGCAACATCACATTCAATATAATTTTTGTGTTGGTCCTTTTGATTGGAATCAACATCATATCTAATTATGTCAATTCATATATAGACCTTACTGAAGACAAAAGATTTTCTATAACTGAACCCACAAAAGAGGTTGTCTCCAGTTTTGAAGATGCCATTTACATAAAAGTAATGTTAGATGGTGAATTCCCTTCTGGGTTTAAGAGATTGCAGACAGCAACCAAAGATTTACTAGAAGAATTTAGATCTCTCAATCCAAATATTCACTACATTTTTGAGGATCCTACTAGTGGAACTCGACAAGAAAAAACGGACAAAAGGGATCAATTGTCCAAACTTGGTCTAGTCCCAACATCATTACAATATTATGATGGAACACAGACAGTCACCAAACCAATTTATCCCTTTGCTCTTATCAACTTGGGAGCCAGAAAAGTTGCTGTCTCCTTACTGGAAGAGCAAGCTCCTGGAGTAGACGAAAATATAGTCTTAAACAACAGTGTAAGTTTGTTGGAATACAAATTTGCTGATGCTTTGCAGAAACTTCAATCTGGTGATCCTAAAAACATTATGTTCACTGAAGGGAATGGAGAATTGCCACCTAGGTACACCTTTTCTTTAGAGAGAAATCTTAGAAAATTTCACAATACAGGAAGGCTTAATTTGGATTCAGTAGTCCATATTGACAAAGATTTAGACCTTTTAATTGTTGCGGCGCCTACTACTACAGTGAGCGACAAGAACAAATTTAAGATCGATCAGTACATTATGAATGGAGGTAAGGTGATTTGGTTGATCGAAAAACTTGATGCCAATTTGGACAGCATCAATATGCATAAATTCTATGTTCCAAGAGATATTCCAACAGGGTTGGATGACTTGTTTTTCAAATATGGTATACGTATTGAACCTAACCTCATCATGGATTTGGAATGTACAAGAATTCCTCAAGTCGTAGGCATGCAGGGAGACAAGCAACAGATGCAACTTTTCCCATGGCCTTATCACCCTGCGATTGCTCCTACTTCCCACCATCCTATTGTTAAAAACTTGGATCGAATCAATTTGTTTTTTCCATCCAGTATAGATACCCTTAAAACAGCCACGAACGTCAAAAAGACTGTACTACTTGAGAGTTCGCCTTACTCTAGGTTACAATACAATCCAGTTCGCTTAAATTTCGAAATTCTTAAGACTCCATTCCTTCAAGAAAAATTCAATGATGGGAAAAAACCTGTAGCGGTATTGGTAGAAGGAGAATTCGAATCGGCTTATAAAAACAGAGTTTCAAGTAATTTTAGAGAGACATTGGCATCTATGGATTTAACTTTTAAAGAAAAAAGTGCACCTACAAAACAATTGTTTGTTTCCGATGTTGATTTTGCTCAAAACCTTGTAAATCCAAGAAACGATAAGGCCGAACAAATTGGATTCAATAAATGGGAGGTACGATATTTTAATGGAAACAAAAACTTCATTAATAATGCCATTGAATACATGCTCGATGAAAGTGGAGTTTTACAAGCACGATCAAAAGAAATCAAGCTTAGATTGTTGGATGGGGTGAAAACCAAAAATGATAGATCTAAATGGCAAATCATCAACATAGTACTTCCCTTGATATTTGTACTTCTTTTTGGATTGCTTTTCAATTTTTTCCGAACGAGGAGATATGGTAAAAAATCAATTAAGTAAAAAAGATTTTATGAAAAAAGGAATTATAGCTATTGTACTGTTAAGTGTTATCGGATTCATTGCGTATTCACTTTATGAAAAGGCGCCTAAAAAGACATCTTTGACAAAATATGCTGATCGAGAGTTTTCAATAGATGATGTAGATCAAATTGGAAAATTCGAGATTAAGCAACCTAAATACCCTGCAATTGTATTGACTAAAAAATCAAATACTTGGCTCCTCAATACAGGAAAAAAAGCCAATGCCGATTTAGTTAAAGGATTTTTAAATCTAATGAGTAAGATTGACATTGACTACATTCCTACTCAAGCAATGAATAAAACGATAAAACAAAGTTTTGAAAAAAACGGTATCGAGATTAAGATCTATGATCTTGAAGGTAATTTGATAAGAGATTTAGTTGCAGGATCTGAGATGGGTTCCAGCCTTAGCCTACCAATGATGGTCAAAGGATATGATCAACCTTATATGATGCGTATACCAGGATTTACAGGTTCTATACGATCCAGAATTCATCATTTGATGAATGAATGGGAAAATAAGATTGTCTATAACATTAAGCCCAATACCATTAAATCAATAACTGTTGAGTACGATAGATCGGAGGGCGATTCCTTTAAAATTATAAAAGAAGATAACCAATTCAAGGTTTTAGATGCTAAAGGCAATTCATTTGGCACTACAAATCAAAAATCAGTTGAAGCATACCTAAGTAATTTTTCTTACATAGAAGCGGAGTATAATGATTCTGAAAATCACCGTAGAAATGAAATCAATTCTTCACAGCGATTCGCAAGAGTTACCGTCGAAACAGAGCGTAATAAGAGCATTATCAATTACTTTTCCTATGCTGATCTTTCAGTAAATTACGAAACGAAATCACCTAGAGACATTCATCCAGACAACAAGTATTTTGCTGAAACAGATACTGGAGAAATGCTATTGGTACAACAAAGAGTTATAGGTAATATATTTAGACCGTACGAGTATTTCTTGGATTAACACGTCTGGCACAAGACCATTTTAATCACAGTCAAGGATAAAATAAAAAGGATCGAACTGGGCAATGCTCAATTCGATCCTTTTTTATTTCGATAGTTATACAAAATAAATTTAACTCATTTCTTCAATTGCAGCCTTCTGTACAGCTTTAGCTACTGCTGATGCTACACTTATATTTAATGATGGAGGAATAATCAAATCTGTTCTAGGGTATTTAATCATTCCAGCAATGGCGTGGACTGCAGCCAACTTCATCATTGGTGTAATTCTTTTGGCTTTTGCATCTAAAGCCCCTCTAAATATCCCTGGAAACCCAAGAACATTATTCACTTGATTAGGATAATCACTCCGACCGGTCGCTACAATAGCTGCTCCTCCCTTGATGGCATCATCTGGTAAAATCTCAGGTTGAGGGTTTGCCAATGCAAATACAATTGCATCTTTTTCCATAGTTTCAATATGCTCAGGCTTTAGAAGATCACCTTGACTAACACCAATAAAAACATCTGCACCTTTAATCGCTTCATAAACATCACCCGATTTATCCTCTGGATTTGTATAAGCAAGCAGATTCTTCTTAACGGTCGTTAGATCATCTCTTTTTCGATTGATCACTCCTTTTCTATCGCACATCAGTATTTCCTTGACAGGAATACAAACACTTTCATTTGAATGGTCAACACATCTTAATAATCGAGCGATTGCGATCCCTGCAGCTCCAGAACCATTGATTACGACCTTCATATCTTTCAGTTCTTTACCAACTACTTTTACTGCATTAATTAATCCAGCCAATACAACAATGGCCGTTCCATGTTGATCATCATGAAAGACAGGAATGCCTATATCTTGTAATCGATCCTCAATCTCAAAACATCTTGGTGAAGAAATATCTTCTAGATTTATTCCTCCAAATACAGGCTTTAAAATTCGAATGGTGGAAATGATTTCTTCCGTATCTTGAGTATCCAAACAGATTGGGAATGCATCTACACCCGCAAACTTTTTGAATAACATTGCCTTACCTTCCATCACGGGAATTGCTGCATGGGGTCCAATGTTTCCCAAGCCTAAAACAGCCGACCCATCACTAACTACAGCTACCGTATTGCCTTTGATCGTATAATCCCAAACTGATGCAGGATCATCAGCAATAGCCTGAGATGGCCCAGCTACACCTGGTGAATAGACCAATGACAAATCATCCGTCGTACGAACTTCCATCTTCGCATTAATCCTAATCTTCCCCTGATGCCATTTATGCAACTCCTTGGACCGTTCATAAAAACTCATAAAATCATTTTTTTATTAAAAAGGGTGCAAAAGTAGTCAAATTCTTAAACAACTTAGGAAACAGGGCCTTCACAACCCCATATAAAAAGACATTTAAAGCAACGTTTATTCCTATTTTTTGTATCCTGAGCGATATTCCCTTTTTCTATTTTGGTTTTAAAATTAAAATACTCTTACATTTACGGCACATTTAAAATGTTGTAAGCTAAACCATTCGGGTTGCTACTGCATTTATATTATCATCAAATGAATTATAAATTTTAAATACATATGAAATACATATTCACTTTGCTTTTAGGAATCTTTATGTTGTCAGCGCAGGCTCAAGAACATGTCTGTGGTACAACAATCCAAGACCAACTAAAAGCGGAAGCAATGTTTAGACTTGCTGGTCCTTCTAAGCTTAATCATGTTCAAATGAGAGAAAGCGTTTATATACCTGTGGCCTTTCATATTGTTACTCAAGGCAATGGAAAAGGAGGTGTAAAACATAGTGACATTTTGAAACAATTATGTCGACTTAATAATGATTATGCTGAATGGGACATCGTATTCTACCCTATCCATAAAGGGAACTACCCAGTAATCAAAAACTCAACGTTATACACTGACCCTAGGACGAATGAGAATCAGCTTAGAGCTAAGAAAGTTGACAATGCTCTTAACGTTTTTATCGTTGGTGATATTGGAGAATCAGGAGCTGGAACAGGAACAGTTTTGGGATACTATAGTCCTACAAATGATTTAGTTGTTTGTAAAATTGCTGAATTCCAGCAAGCTTCTACTACTATGAGTCATGAGTTGGGTCACTTTTTCTCTTTGAGACATACATTTTTTGGATGGGAAGGTTGTCCATATGACCAAAGTGCCCATGGTAATCCAGTGGAGTCAAACGTAGTACCATGTTTTGATCAAGTGGCAGTGGAGAACATGGATGGAAGTAACTGTGATGTAGCAGCAGATCAAATCTGTGACACACCACCTGATTACAACTTTGGGTTAAGTGCTTATTCCAATGGTTGTGCATTGACAATCGATGTAAAAGATCCAAAAGGAGTAAGCGTTGAAACAATGGCAAACAACCAGATGAGCTATTTTCAAACATGTCCAGAATACTTTTTTACAGCTCAACAGATTGATCGTTTTTTAAACAACTATAATAATGCATCTCGTGATTTCTTGAAATCAACCTACGTACCAAATGAAACTGAAATCACAAGTGCTCCATCTATTACTTCACCTTCAAACAATGACGAAATTGAGACATATAATGGAGTATCAATAGAATGGACAGAAATTCCAGAAGCGGATCACTATTTAATAGAATTAAATGGATTTGATGCTACGTATAGAGCATACTACTCTGATGTTAATGCAATCTTTATTAAAAATTTAGATAAGAATACTAAGTATACAGCTAAAGTTACTCCATTTAACGATGGTTACCATTGTGTAACAGGATCTTCTGCGGTCTTTTTTGATACTGGAAGTACAGTTACTTCAACGGACGAATTGTCTATTTTCAATGCATTCAATCTAGCGCCAAATCCAGCAAAAGATGAACTATTTGTTACCATAGACAGCGAATCAACTCAAAATTATGAGTTAAGAGTATACTCGTTAGACGGTAAGTTGTCGTACTCTTCTGATGCCATAATCAACAAAGGAAATAATAAAATTAATATTGACTTAACTGATTGTAAATCAGGCATACACATCCTCCAAATCAAGACTACTGAAGGCC
Organism: Saprospiraceae bacterium; assembly: GCA_965230345.1. Lineage (GTDB taxonomy): Bacteria > Bacteroidota > Bacteroidia > Chitinophagales > Saprospiraceae > JADKBO01. Next base: position 2,693,988 of record CBDDKR010000002.1, on the reverse strand, counting down.
AGATTACAGAAAAATTTACAGTGACCAAATAATATATAAAGTTTAATATTATTTTTGCAAGCAAGTAAACTAAAGACTCAATGAATTTACACGAATATCAGGGTAAAGAATTACTCTCAAGTTTTGGAGTTGCCATACAAAAAGGTATAGTTGCAACTACTGTTGAAGAAGCTGTAGATGCTTATAATAAGATTGCGGACGACTCAGGTAGTAGTTTTGCTGTTGTTAAAGCTCAAATCCATGCTGGTGGTAGAGGAAAAGGTGGTGGAGTAAAGCTGGCTAAGGATTTAGACACTTTAAAAGAACACGCAAGTAATATACTTGGCATGATGCTTAAAACACCTCAAACTCCAGGAGGAATGGAAGGTCCAGGGAAATTGGTACGAAAAGTATTGATTGCTGAAGACAGTTATGTTCCAGATTTTGATGCGTGTAAAGAGTTTTATGTGTCCATTCTAATGGATAGAGAAAGTAAGAAAAACGTTATCATCTATAGTACTCAAGGTGGAATGGACATTGAAAAGGTTGCGGAAGAAACACCACACCTCGTCCATAAAGAGTACATCAATCCTCTATTAGGTCTTCAACCATTTGAAGCAAGAAAAGTTGCTTTCAATTTGGGACTTAAAGGAAAGGCCATGAAAGAAATGGTTAAATTCATTTCTGCGCTTTATCAGGCTTTTGTAAGCTCTGATGCTTCATTGTTTGAGATTAATCCTTGTTTAAAAACTGGTGATGATCGAATCATTGCAGTAGACTGTAAAGTTTCCCTTGATGAAAATGCTCTTTATAGGCACAAAGATTTGGAAGCATTACGTGATACGGATGAGGAAGATCCGACAGAGGTTGAAGCCAAAGAATATGGATTAAACTATGTCAAGTTAGATGGTAATGTAGGATGTATGGTGAATGGTGCAGGACTTGCTATGGCTACTATGGACATCATAAAGCTATCAGGAGGATCTCCAGCAAACTTCCTTGATGTAGGTGGTACTGCTGACGCAGCTAGAGTTGAACAGGCATTCAGAATTATACTAAGAGATGACAATGTAAAGGCTATTCTAATCAACATTTTTGGAGGAATTGTTCGTTGTGATCGTGTTGCACAAGGTGTTGTTGACGCTTACAAAAATATGGGTAATATAAACGTTCCTATTATTGTAAGACTTCAAGGAACAAATGCTGATTTAGCCAAAAAGATAATTGATGAAAGTGGACTTGAGGTTCATTCTGCTATCTTACTACAAGAAGCCGCAGACAAAGTAAAAGAAGTTGTTTCTGGATAATTGAAACAAAGCAATAAAGATAAAAAGCTGCTCTAATGGGCGGCTTTTTTTATGATATTAGGTTTAGTTACATATGAACGTCAAAGCCGAAGAAGATCCTATTTTCAGTCAATTAAAACTGTTTATCCAGTGTAAAGTAGTTCAAAAACCTTCTCATAATCCGTTACTACTATCCAATTTTCTTTCTATCTTAACTCTTACAATAAATACCTTATCTTGAAACAATCCTATTCTCTATATGAACTCAATGAATATATAAATCGAGTCATAGCACTTAATTTTGCAGAACCGATATGGATAAACTGTGAGATTAGCCAAGTTTCAAATGTCCGAGGCAATTACTACCTTGAACTGGTAGAGCAAGACGATGATCAAAATATCAAAGCCAAGATATCGGCAATGATTTGGTATAAGAACTTTTTGTTTATAAAAAACAAATTGGGTGAACTCACTCAGAACTTACTTCAACCTGGAAGACATATCCAAATCAAAGTTTCTGTCCAATTCAATGAAAAATATGGATTAAAGCTACTTATTGAAGACATTGACCCTAGTTATACCATGGGGCAATTAGAAATAAAGAGGCAACTAATTATAGAACGATTGACAAAGGCAAATTTGCTTGAGAAAAACAAAGGTCTCTCTTTTCCAAAGGTAATACAACGTATCGCTATTATATCTTCTGCAACCGCAGCTGGATATCAGGACTTTGTACAGCACTGCAAAAACAATCGATACCAGTATGCCTTTACATTAGATTTGTATCCTGCTGCGATGCAAGGACAGAATACAGAATCCGAAGTTTGTAATGCCCTACTTGAAATTCGTGCTAAGAAGAAATCCTATGATATAATTGTAATTATTAGAGGTGGAGGTTCAAAATTAGATCTTTCCTTTTTCGACAACTACAATATTGGACATCATATCGCCAACTCTCCCCTACCAGTCCTAACTGGTATTGGTCACGATGTAGATCAATCCGTGGCAGACTTAACCGCTTATATAAATCTTAAAACACCTACAGCAGTAGCAGATTTCATCGTTGAGAACAATGCTGAATACGAAGAAAAAATCATGTCTCTTGCTCTTCAGATTCAGTCCACTGGTAAGTCCATTATCAAGCAAGAAGAATCTAGATTGCAGCAATTGATTTCTACAATCAACTACACATGCGGACATACAGTATCTAAAGAACACTTCAAACAAGATCAAATTTGGAAAAACATTATTGATGCCGCACGATATAAAATCTCAACAAGCAAAATTCAAGTAAACAACGCAACTAAGGTAATCAGTGCCAACGATCCTCAAGTTATATTGAATAAAGGATTTGCATTGATAAAACACAAAAAAAAGTATATTCCCTCTCATAAGGAATTAAAAGAACAAGACCAAGTTCAAATCGAATTTGGCGACGGAACGCATAACGCAGTTATCTCATAATAATCATTAAAATGGCCACAACCAACTACGACAGAGCATACCAAGAATTACAAAAAATCCTAAACCTTCTCCAAGAAGAAGATTTAAATATTGAAAAAATAAGTAAATACGTCAAGAAAGCTAAGGAACTTAGCGAAACTTGCAGAAGTAGACTACGTGAAATCGAAACCGATTTAGACAATATTACAAGTAATGAATAACTCAATTAAGATTTCACTTATGAAGTCACTCTCCTACTATTTATAACTGGGTATCATAAACACTTGGAAATTGTGCAGGAATCTCTTCCTTTTTCTCACCTAGATTTTCTCTTAAATCAATCTCAATTCCTCTCGAAATAGTCGATATAGGAACATCATTAGCTGATCCTTCGAATGGGTTCTCTCCCGTACGTCCAATGCGTTCCATCGTATGAAAAATCCAAGCTACCACAGCATAAAATGGCACTGCCAGCCAAATAAACAAACTCCCAAACAATGGATACTGTGCGCCTATATCAGCACCAATCTCACCAAATTGTGGAACCATTGCAAATGGTAATACAACAACAAATATCCACATGAAATAATGATTCAAAGAAGCAAAATGTCTAGGATAAGGAAAATTTTTAATTCGTTCTGATTTGCCTTGAAGAGTAAATAATTCTTGTAAAACACTCTCCAATTGTAAGAACGAAAATTCCCAAATTGTACCTTCTTCCTTTAATTTCTTCAAATGCTTTGATTGTAGATATAGTAAAGCGGTTTGCTTATTTGATTTGCCCAAAGTATAACGCATATCTTCGTTGTTTAAATAGGGTTTTAAGTCTTCTTCCAACGTTGACTTCCATTCAGGTGGTTTTACAATTTCCACCCAATCTTGATTGGATTTTTCTTGCAATATGGTTTCCCATGGTTTTGAAGTCCTCATAGAGTGACGCAAGGCTGTCATCCAGGCGATGTGTCTGTATGTCAGAATTTTAATCTGATTTTCGAGGTATTCCTTAGGCTTCTTTTCAGTGGTGTATTCATTCGAAACCATATCTTGTACATACATTCCAAATGTCCTTGATGTATTGACTATTCCGCCCCAAATCTTCCGTGCTTCCCATATCCTACCATATGCGGAATTGTTTTGAAATCCAATTACAAACGCAACTGCTGTACCGATTAAAGCCAAGGGAGTCCAAGGGATTTTCAACCAGTGTAAATCAAAAAAATAGTAAAGAGAAACGACCAAAAGTCCAATGCCCAAAAAGAGAAAAGTCTCATATCTGGTCCATTTGACCATATCCCAAGTTTTAAATACCTTTTTAGTATACATATATTTTAGAATTTTAGAGTTATTTGTTTTTCAACAATTTTCTTTTACGATGGGTTGAATTTCGCAGTTAAATAAAATTTGATGTCGATTTAAATGCAACACATCAATTAACGTTTGCAACGTTACAATTGTTTAATCTACTATTCTTTTGGACCAGCATCATGTATTCTAATCAATCATGTATGCCACATTCAATGGTTCTGTGATATGGAGCGAATTAAGCAAAAACAAGCATGTTCATTTACAGAGACTTCATGATCTTAGATATTACTTATTAATTCTATTCATTTGTTTAAACTGAATTGAACAGGAATTATTAGTCTTGACGCAATCGTTTTTCCTTTATAAACTGCTGGCTGCCATCGGGGCATTTTTTTCATACATTGGATCGCCGCCAAACCACAGCCATTTCCTATGTCTTTTTTGACCGAAATATGGGATAAACTACCGTCTTCTTCAACCACCAATTGTACGAATACAGTGCCATATACTCCATTTTCTTGAGCAATTTTCGGGTAGCGTAAATTTGATAAAAGGAACTCATTCATTGCTGATTCTCCTCCTGGAAATGAAGGAGGATTTTCAAGTTCATTTCCATCTTTTAACTTTCGCAGAACCTTTTTAGAATTTTCATGCTCTAAACGATCTTCCATTTGTCCTATTGTTTCTGGTTGAGTATTATCTGAAAAAAAATGTTCATTTCCTAAACTATCAATTCCTATCCAAGTTGAATTTTCCATCCCAGCACGAACTGCAGTAGCAATAGGAAGACTACCAAACTTTTTACTAAAAATAGCAATTTCTGCTCTATTCGGTTCTCCAAGTTTTATGAAATCAGCTTTTAAACAAGGTCTTCCATTAGAATCAAGTAAGCCAAAATGTTTACGCTTATCGATCGAATAAACAAACCAACCCGTCCGCATTTTTCTCAATGCATCATATTTAAAAGAAATACTATCGATCCCCTTATTAATATCAATAAGACCATTTTTATACGGATTAAATTTCGTTGCTATTAATAAATTTGGATGTCCTGAATGCATCACATGAACTTCTGGAGGCACAGCGAATAATTTATTACCTTCTAAATCAAAGACTGATATTACTTTAGGAGTAGATGTTTTTTGCCATTGTTTGACTAAAAAGAAACTATTATATCCACCATATTCAATATTAAAAATTGAGTCAATCATTATTTGACCTCTATTTTTATGAAATAAAAGCTTACTCTGTACTCCTTTTTGTTCTATAACAAAGAAATCACGATACGATTTGTCATCTCTTGCCATATGCGGTCCTAATCCTACATAGCCGACATTTACATCGGTAAACAGTAGCTTACCATTTAAATCAAACAAACTTTGATTAAACTTCAATCCTGTCTGCCTTTTACTCACAAAAAAACTACATTCAGGAGGGAACCATTGAGATAAAACAACAGTATCAAGCGGTATAATAAAGTGATCATTGCTGTCAATAACCCCCATTCTGCCATCTTCAGTTTCAACTATAAAGAGTTCAGATTCTGTAGGAGTTTTTTCGATAAAAAAAGGACTTTGAGCCGATGCATAAAATGGTGCAAAAACTAAAAATAAAAAATTTAAATACTTCATAAATCAACTTATTATTCCACTTGGTTTTAATAAAAAAAATCTCTTTTATATCATAAACATTATCTTCCATATCTTGTAGAAGTGATTAAAATACTAATGCTATATTCAACTCATTGAAATCCGTGCTCTGCCAAAAAATTAATTTCCATAGATTCGGCTATGCAAAAGAATTTTCGGATTGATCTAACTTCCATGCAGATAATTCCGCTATTGAATACAGTTTTTAAAGCACTTAATTAGATAATATGAAGCATTTCTAATCTTCAGAGAAATTTACATTATATTTTACGCTTTACAAATTTTAAAACTTCCAAATTGTCTTTATCCAGTAAGATTAAAAAATCTCTGTTTATTTGGTATTTCGTAGCAGATCTCAAAGCTCTATTATAATCATTTGATGTTTTCATATCTAAGCAGTACTTATTTGTACTAGCCATATTCACAATAGAAAACTTTCTATTTTCTCCCATGCGATACTCTCCAGCATAGTCATTACATCCATCAAAACCATTTAAACTTTTGTTAGGTGAATCAATATTTAATTGCCCCATAAAACCATTCGGCACACCTATTTCAAAAATTCGCATACAGACCCATGTTCCGTCCAAAATAAGTTGTTGTTTGGGTGTTTTGATAAATCTTAGTGATACTCCTTTTTGATCATTTTTCAGGGTCAGGGCATCCTCCAAATGAACATACTTTAATTTCATAGATAAAACCTCAAAAAATTGTTGTTCTATATTATGATCTAAACAAGCCATTTTTGTACTTACCAACGGTCCTAATGTAATGTCTGTGCCTGTCACATCCAATATCTTGCCTGAATAGTTATTACAACCTCCATGTCCAGAAACAGTCTTCATTTTCAAGTCAATTCGTAAGGAAGGCATGTTTCTTAAATCTTTATGGTTTTTTCCATTCCATTCGACTAATTTCCATTCGCCTGAAATATTTTTAGGAATTCTATCTAGTCTAACCAGTTCTTCCAATACCAGAAAAGACTGTACATTACCATCTTTTTTATACTTTCCTTTTACCCTTTTCACAATCCCCTCTTCAAACGTAAAATTAGTCACCTCTCCACAATAATTTTTCCATTCTGCATCTTTCAATTCTTTCCCCTCATAAATTTCAAAACACGAAGCATCATCCATAGAGTCTTTGGACTTACTTCCATTTATCCAGATCGTTGTCACCTTATTAGAAATACAAGATTGACAAAGCAAAGAGATTGTAACAAACAATATTAGATGTAATATTTTCATAGATTATATTGATTTTAATTACTAGACAAAAATATCCTTACCAAGTCACACTATCAACCATCCCGACGTTATTATCTTGTATTAAATAATTTGATCTAAAGATTTCAACAATCCATCTATTAATTGAAGTATTTTTACTCACTTTGTTGCGTACAGTGTATTTTCGATAAAGAGTATTTTCTGTTTCTAAAATAGGTAATAAGTATGAAATATAGAATTGGAAATTTATCTCTAACACCAAATGCCTTCAAATAATCATTTTACAAATGAAACTGAACCCCAGTATGAGTAAATCCTTATGGTTATTTCTTTTAGCCTTACTAAGTTTTAATCTATACGCTCAAGAATACACATTAAGCGGTTATGTTAAAGATGCCAATTCTGGTGAGACACTAATAGGTGCAAATATTATAACACTCGATCAAAATGAAGTTGGAACGACTTCCAATGCATATGGTTTTTATTCATTAAGCCTGGAGAAAGGCGTACATATGATTGAAGTTTCCTACCTAGGATTTCAAACAGAGAAAATTGAAATTGATCTTACCAAAGATATTTCCTATGATTTTTCTCTAAAAGAAGGCATCGAAATAGATGAAATCATTATATCATCTGAACGTCAAAAGCGAAAAAACAATGTAGAGAGTACCCAAATGGGTAAAATTGATCTTCCAGTTGAAAACATAAAAAAATTACCTGCTCTATTTGGAGAAGTAGACATCCTCAAAACCATCCAATTGCTTCCTGGAGTCTTATCTAGTGGAGAAGGAGCTTCTGGTTTTTACGTAAGAGGAGGTGGACCTGATCAGAACCTTGTTCTATTGGATGAAGCTGTCGTTTATAATTCTGGGCACATGTTGGGGTTTTTCTCTGTATTCAATTCCGATGCCATAAAAAACACAAGCTTAATAAAAGGTGGTATGCCAGCGAATTATGGGGGTAGAGTATCTTCAGTACTCGACATTCAAATGAAAGAAGGAAACAATAAAAAGTTTAAAGCTGAAGGTGGAATTGGACTGATATCGTCTAGGCTTACATTTGAAGGTCCAATTGTAAAAGACAAAAGTTCTTTTATCATTTCGGGCAGGCGGACTTATGCTTTAGACCTGGCACAACCTGCTCTCAAAGGCGGTGACTTTGAAGGAACAAATTATTATTTCTACGACCTCAATACCAAATGGAACTATACCTTTAGCAAAAAGGATCGAATATTTTTGAGCACCTATTTTGGAAGAGATGTTCTAAAATTTGCACAACCCAAACGCGATTTTAGCTTTGATCTTCCTTATGGGAATGCGACGGCTACTTTAAGGTGGAATCACCTATTTTCGGATAAACTATTCTCCAATATTAGTTTGATTTACAACGATTATAAATTTGCCTTTAATGGAAAACAAGAAGACTTTGTATTTAAGTTGAAATCTGGAGTTGAAGATTGGAACGCAAAAGTCGATTTTGATTACTATTTAAACAATAAACATAGCCTAAAATTTGGACTAAACTACATCTATCACACTCTAAGGCCAAGTACTGCTTCTGCTACCAATGGAGAAGTTGACTTTTCAACCGACTTTGATCCCAAAAGAGCACATGATATTGGTTTCTATCTATTAGATGATATCCGCTTTTCTAAAACCTTTAGTTTGAACATTGGATTGAGGTATTCTATTTTTGGGCAAGTAGGACCTTACGAATCCTTTATAGATGGTAAAGAGTATGGTAAGGGAGAGATCGTAAAGACATACTCTGGTTTTGAACCTAGAGCCAGCTTTAAATGGAGTCTTTCACCTTCTATGAGCATAAAAGGAGGTGTTAATAGAGCACTTCAATTCCTGCACCTTGTCAGTAACAGCTCTTCTACTCTACCCGCTGATGTATGGGTACCAAGTTCAGAATTGGTCAAACCACAAATTGGAATTCAATACGCTTTGGGATGGTTTAAAAATTTCGATAATGATCAATATGAGACATCCATTGAAGTATATTATAAGGATTTAAAAAATCAAATAGATTATGCCGACAATTATGTAGATGATATAAGTGTCGAAGTGGAGCGATCATTTGTATTTGGGAAAGGTCGAGCATATGGATTAGAACTCTTTGTAAAAAAATCCACTGGTAAACTAAATGGCTGGATCGGGTATACTCTATCTAGGACAGAAAGAAGTTTTCCCGACATAGAAAACGGCCGCTGGTATCCAGCTGGATATGATAGAACTCATGATTTATCCGTAGTTGCAAACTATCAGCTTAGCAGAAAATGGGAATTGGGTGGAGCCTTTATCTATGGTACAGGAAAGCTCTTTACACCTACTAATGGTTTTTTCTTTATTGATCAACAAATCAACCTCTTTTATGGACCTCGAAATAGCGCTAGATTGGATCCTTATCATCGGATTGATTTATCTGCTACCTATACGCCCAATCCAGGTTCTAAGAAAAAATGGAGAGGATCCTGGACCTTTTCAGTTTACAACATTTATAATAGAAAGAATCCATTCTTCATAAATTTCGAAACTGAAGTTGATTATGACACTGGTGTAACCTCCATTGAAGGAAGTAAGATTACCATTTTCCCTATTATACCATCGATTACCTATAACTTTAAATGGAACTAAAGATGAAGATCGCATTATATACATACATTACCATTCTAGGCATTATTTTCATCCAATCTTGTTCAGAACCTTATGTTCCCAATACTTTTGAAGAGGACCAACAATTTGTAGTCGAAGGCTTTGTAGAAGCGGGCAATGATGCTGCACCGGCATACGTCATTATTACTAAGAGCATCCCATTTATTTCTGAGATAGATCAATCGACGTTTGAAAGTTTATTCATAGATACTGCGGAAGTCTTCGTATATGATGGACTAATGACCACTCAATTGACAAAATTATGTACTCAAGATCCTTCATTGCCTGATTTTATTAAGGAAGCTATTGCAGATTTTTTAGGTATAAGTATAGACGATATGTCTTCAAATATTTGTGTTTATGTAGACATTTTTGATAATGTAACTAGAGAAATTGGGAGGACTTATGATTTATCCATTACAATCGGTGATCATGAAATAACTGGAACTACAAGTATCGTAAGGCACAATCCATTATTTGACCTAATTTGGGAAGATCCTCCAGGAGAACCCAATGACAGTTTAGCTCAGCTTATGGTTTCCATTGCGGATAAAGAAGGTGAAGATTACTATCGATACTTGACTGCAACAGGAGATAGAAGACTTGTTGCTCCATTTCAAAGTACAACTAATGATATATTCTTTGATGGACAAGATTTTGAATTTCCATTGAATAAAGCAGAATATCCTGAAGATGATATCGATTTCAACACATTCGGACTTTATACAAGAGGTGACAGTGTAGAAATCAAATGGATGAACATAGACAAGGCACACTTTGATTTTTGGAATACACGAGATTTTTCATCCAATAACAATGGTCCATTTTCCAGTTATACACGTATTACTGGAAATCTAAATGGTGCTCTAGGAATTTGGGGAGGATATTCTTCCAGTACTTATAAATTGTACTGTCCACCAAAATAACTCTATTCCACCAAAAAAGGTAGTACAGTTATTTCTACATCTATAGTGTCAGACTCTAAATATTCTTTCTCAAATTCAAAAGTATGCATTCCCGCTTTCAATGAATCCAGATTGTAGAAGCATTTTAATCCTATTTCCCCATAATTGGAATGGGTAAAGTAATAACAAGACTTTTTATCAAGTTCGATTCCATCTATTTTAGCCGTGAATGTACTTTTGTATGCATCGAAAACCTTAGTCTTGTACTTAGATTCATAATCATCAATAAGTTTTTTCTTCGTCGTTCTAATATAATTTAAAGAGTCCTTTAGGGTTTTAAATCTGGTCTCAGATATTTCTTTTCCCTTACGGTCATCGTTTCTCAGTTTTCGATATTCTTTAAATAGTTTTGAGTAGTCCTGACTCATGGTATCTTCTAGAATCTCCAATCTTGGATCCTTGGTTTTATCCAATCCAAACCAAGCTATATTAAGTCCTTTCTTTACCTTTGGATGCAACCCAAATTTATGATTGATCAATTCGTCCATATTATTTCGAATACGGACAAAATATGAAAAACTGTTCGTTGTGTGATTAAAGTTGGAAAGCGTCACTTCAGGCAACTTTGATCTCTGGGTTCTTCGTTCTTCATTAGGAAACTCATTGAGCTTATCAATTCGTAAATCATCATAATACCTATCCTCTATAATTAATCCGTCTTCTCGAAGTTCAGCGTATGACTCGACATAAGGATGAGGGTGTATCTTGAACATTCCTTCTCCAGAAAGCATCAGGAATAAATATGGAACTGAAAAATAAAACAACTTTTTCGTGTAAGAATTGTCTATAAAATTGTACAATAAAGGTCGATATAGAAATGAAAGCGTCGTCCAAGAAAAATACCGATATATGTACATGTAAATGCGTTGGATTCTGCCCTCATTGATTGTTTTCAGCATTCCTAGTGTAATAAAATCGAAAAACACAATCATCCCCAAAGAAAAATAGATAATTGTACTTAGCCCAACCATCATTTCATTATGCGAAACTTTCATGATGATATTGTTTAAAAAGCCAATTTGACCAATAAACAAAATCAAGGATAAAAATAGCATTACCAGCAGAAAAGTATACGCAAAAATAATACTACAAACACGCTCCAGTCTACCTATATAATCATCATAACTTCCAATTTTTTTCTTTAGATAATTGACAAAGTAGTCCGAATATTTCAATTCTTTGTAATCAATATCTGCCGATACATACCTGAGTCCGATTGCACCAATCCACAATCCTCTCAGCACGACATGAATGATCAAATTGGTAAAAAACACCATCCATGCACCTTCTATGACCAATCCGAAAAGACTAAAAAAAGCGCGTTGTGTGCCTTCCAAATTATCCCCAATAAATCTCAGCTCATTGATGAAAGGTTTGGCTGCATAAATTCCATAAAGTGCGAATCCAGAAATCAACAACTCCAACTGCCAAGACTCTTGTTGAAGCTTTTCAAGCCAAGCCTTAAAGTCGATAGATTGAGTATTCTTCTCGGATTCATTACCCGAATTCGCATCTGATGGTTTCATACAATCAATAGTTTCATTGGATATTATTAATCGCAAAGTTAAAAATCAGATTTATATGATCGGCTCCCTGACAATTTATCTTTTAACCCCATATAATCATAATACTTCCTATTACGATAGGAATATCCAACCATACTTTCTACTTCGCTTTTCAAATCAATCAACAACTTTAAATCGAAAATTTCTGTACTACTATGAAATAATAAACATGATTGGGATAGTTTCTAATTTGAAGGGTTAAAGCTTATTATTTATTTCTTAACACCTTGCACTGTTCAAATAGATTGCTGTGGAGAATTGAATCATTATGAAAATCAACACCACAAAAACCGAATATCAACTTAATCTCTTCATCTTTTTTCTTAAATTAGTGATCTTAATAATCTAAAAAAGAATTCATGAGAAATATTCTAGCTCTAGTTTTTGTTCTGTTAAGTTTTTCTATCAGCTATGCTCAAAGAGCATCTGAAGTCCATATCGGAGTAAATCAATACGAATACAAAAAAATCTCACAAATGGGCATAAATGCAGGAATGTCACACTCCCTCAATAATATATTTTCTGTAGGACTTGACGCGACGTTAATGACCAAGAGTAAAGATGAATACTGGATTAAAGGATTCGATGGCAATTTTGAGATTTATGAGACCAACTTTAGTGCCTTTAGGATAGAAGCCTTATTGGACATATTTGTCCTAAGTCTAGGACAAGGTAAATTTGAGACTCATTTGAATATAGGTGCTGGGTACATGAACATCACAAATTATGATGATTTCATGACAGCGAGAGCAGGAATAGAGCAAAGAGCAAATATTTCTAAGTCCCTTTCCTTAGGACTGGGATACAATTATGGTATGCAATTATACGATGAAGAAGAGATTAAAGAACTCTACATTGTTCTTCATCGAAGATTTTAATTTCTAAATAAAGTAAATTAATCTCCATAGCTTTGGCTATGCAAAAAAAATCATATTGATCTAACTTCCAAGCAGTTAATTCCACTATTGAACACAGTTTTTAAATCACTTCAATAATTTGGAAGCCAATTTATTCTTATAATCATTTAAATAACCATTAATAAATTTCACTTTTTCATCATAAGTATCAGGAGAAAATAATCGTTTGAAAAAAGGTTTTCTTTTTCCTTGAGGAAATTTGTGACCAATTTCGTGAATATTGTTGTTGAAGATTTTATAGAAATAAAATGCCTTTCCATTAGACATACCTGTATAATGTAGTCTATTATATTGTGTTAAATAGACATTGATCAAGTCCGCATTGTTAAGGTCGGCATTTCCTCCAAAAGTCACAGAAAAATCGCCTTCCTTAATTAATTTATCAGCATCTTTGGCATGATAAAACGTATACTTAGAAAAGGTATAGTTTTGATCAAAGGCAGATATTAATTCTGTCTTATTCTTATCTGCAATGTCTTTTTGAATTTCGGCTTGACTGATTTTACCTAGGTCTTCAAGTTTAATTATGGCCTTATGATAATCCTCTATTCTTATCACAAGAATTCCATTTTCATTCAGGTTAACCAACTCTTCGTAGGTGGCTAGATGTGCATTTCTTTTGGTGGACTTTTGCGCTGAAACTTGGACCATCAATCCTACCATCAATAAATTTAAAAGAATAGCTTTATACATCGTTTAATCTAGGTTAATTTTTAAAAGAAAAGAGCTCCCTCCAAGACGAAAGAAGCCCTTTTTTATTGTATAAATATTGGATTAAACCAAATTCATGTCTTCAAAAGCATCTAAAACTCCTTTTACAGCACTTGCAGAAGTAGCTAAATCTTTCTGCTCTTCTTCATTCAATTGTAATTCAATGATTTCTTCTATACCATTTTTACCCAATTGTACTGGTACTCCTAGGTACATATCCATACCATATTTACCAGATGTCTTAGCACAAACTGGGAATATTCTTCTTTCGTCTTTAACAATTGCTTCAACCATTTGTGCAGCTGCCGCTCCAGGAGCATACCATGCCGAAGTTCCCATTAATCCTACTAGTTCTCCACCACCCTTTTTCGTTCTTTCTACTATTCCATTCAAAACGTCAGCATCTATCATTTCTGTTACAGGAATTCCTGCTACGGTGGTATATCTTGGGAGTGGTACCATGGTGTCTCCGTGACCACCCATCAATACAGCTTGAATATCTTTTGGAGATACTTTTAATTCAGTGGCTAAGAAAGCTCTGTACCTAGCAGTGTCAAGAATACCAGCCATTCCAAAAATCTTATTAGAATTGTAACCAGCAGCTTTAAAAGCAGCATACGTCATTACATCTAATGGATTTGATACGATAATAATAATTGGTTCATTACTATGTTCCGTAATAGATTTTACACATGAAACAACGATCCCCGCATTGGTTGTAATTAAGTCATCTCTACTCATTCCAGGTTTCCTTGGAATTCCAGCTGTAATTACCACAATATCAGAATTCGCAGTATCTTTATAATCATCTGTTCCTGTGATTTTTGTACTGTAATAATCAATAGGTGCTTGTTGCCAAGAGTCTAACGCTTTTCCTCTTGCAAAATCACCTTTGATATCAAGAAGAACAACTTCATTTACGATATCTTTATGTGCCAATACATTTGCCACTGTTGCCCCGACATTACCGGCACCGATCACTGTTACTTTAGCCATTTCGTAGTATTTATAATTTATGTTTATTTAAAATTTGTGCGAAAATAAAGAATTTTGAAAAGACATTCAATTTCAAGCAATTAAATGTCCTGAAAGAAATAAAACATAATGCGAGTTCATTTGTTTATTTCGATACGCACTTTGAAGTAAAATCACTCACCATAGTTAAACCTAATGAGGTTTTCCTGACATTCATATAATTTCAGACTATTGGGTACGCAGGCTGCTATTATTTCATAAATTTGCGGCGTATTAGCTCTTTTCTACTACAAATATTAAGAGCAATACTATAATTTTTAATCAAAGAATTACAATGTTCACGGGAATAATAGAATCCACAGGAAGGATAAAAAGTATAAATTGGGAAGGGGATAATATTCATTTTGAAGTAGAATCAGAACTTACCAAAGATACCTATATAGATCAGTCTATTAGTCATAATGGAGTATGTCTAACCGTAGTAAAGATCATACCTGAGACACAATCATATGTTGTAACCGCTATTAAGGAAACACTTGATGTAACCAATTTAAAAAATTGGAAGGTCGACACCATAGTAAATTTAGAAAGAGCCATGTTACCTAATACTAGATTAGATGGACATTTTGTACAAGGTCATGTCGATAGCATTACAAAATGTACAGCTGTTCAAGAAGTTGATGGTAGTTGGTATTTCACTTTTCAATTGGATAAAACCAACAAAACCCTAATTGTACACAAAGGAAGTATAGCTATAAATGGAACAAGCCTAACTGTTATTCAACCTGAGGAAGATCAAAATTTCTTTAAAGTAGCGATTATTCCATATACTTTTGAACACACAAGTTTCAAAAACTTAAATCCAGGAGATCTTGTTAATATTGAATTTGACATCTTGGGCAAATACATTTCCAAGCACATCAAAAACTATATGAAGTAATCCTATGAAGTTAGATATTCTTTTTGAAGACGACGACATCATTGTCATTAATAAGCCTCCGGGAATCTTAAGTATCGGTGACCGATTCACCTTTAATATTCCAAGTTTACTTGCTCAATTGAGAAAAAAATATGAAAAAATTCTGACCGTACACAGATTGGATAAAGATACTAGTGGTTGTATCGTATTTGCCAAAACGGAAGAAGCCCATCGAGTCCTTTCTATGCAATTTGAACAAAAAAAGGTTCAAAAAAAATACTACGCCTTTGTCGAAGGATATCCGGGAGAGCATGGCGTCATTGAAGAACCAATTGCTGAATCTCCTTATGTGGCTGGTAAAATGGTTGTTCATAAGAAAGGGAAACCTTCTTTAACACACTATCGTACCCTATCGAAGTTTAATCATATCAGTCTTGTAGATATTGAATTATTTACGGGAAGAACACATCAGATAAGGGTTCATATGAAACATATAGGTCATCCATTATTTATTGATCCCAAATATGGTAACCGAGACCATTTATTCTTATCAGAATTAAAGGGAAGAAAGTACAGACTTTCAAAAGGCAAAGAAGAAAGACCTTTTATTAATAGATTGACTTTGCATTCTTACCTAATTGGGTTCAATCATCCAATTACAGAAGAACCAATGGAATTTAAAGCACCACTTCCCAAAGACTTCAAGGCACTTAATAATCAATTGTCAAAAATTTTTGGAGACGAACTTAATTATGAGAACGCCTTATAGTAATATTCATATTATAATAAATCCTTTTTCTGGAACACACTCGAAAAAAGGAATTCAAAAAAAAATACGTTCTGTTTTTAAATCATATAATGTTGACGCAACCATCTGCTTTACCCAAGGCCCAAAACATGCCAGCGAATTGTGTCGACATGCAATCGAAGATAATGCAGACCTCGTAATTGCAGTAGGTGGAGATGGAACAATCAATGAAGTAGCTGGTGAACTCATTCACTCCGATATAGCCTTAGGTATTATTTCTAAAGGAAGTGGTAACGGTTTTGCTCGGCATATTGGAATGCATCACAAACTTGAGAAAACATTAAAGCTCATTTTACAAGGAAACGAGATTCGTATTGATTCTTGCAGAGCCAACGACATTCCATTTGTCAACTTATCCGGCATTGGATTTGATGCTCGAATTGCTTATGATACCAAGAAAAACAAACATAGAGGACTAAAACAATATCTCTCATCAAGTCTTAAAAATCTTCTAAATTTTAATTCTTTCGATGCTGAGATATGCACGGATGATCAATGTCATGTTGGTCGTTTTAAAGGAATTGTAGTAGCAAATGCATCCTTGTATGGATTCAATTTCAAAATTGCTCCATTGGCTTCATTGACCGATGGATTTTTGGACGTTGTCCTTCTTGAACATGCTAGTATTCCTAAATACTTAATTCATCTTCCCAAATTCATAACCAGTAAGTTGCATAAAAGTCCACATATTAAGACGATAAAAACAAAAAAACTTGAGGTAAGTCTAATGGAGCGAAACTATCTCCATGTCGATGGTGAGGGTTTAAAACTAAAAGACGACAAAGTCATATATTCCATCATTCCCCATTCTTTAAAAATCATTGTACATCCATCTCTAAAAGGGAAGATTTAGAAATCAATTTACCAGTTACAACACAAACAAAAAAGGGAGCCTTCTAGCTCCCCTTTAAATTACTTTATTACTCTTTTAACTACCTTGGAATTAAGTTAAACTCTACCCTTCTGTTTAGCCTCTTTCCATTGAGTGTATTGTTATCTGATATTGGTCTTGACTCTCCGTAGCCAGTATGACTCATTCTATTCGAAGATATTCCTTGAGAAATCAAGTAATCATAACAAGCTTTTGCCCTTCTTTCTGAAAGTGTTTGATTGGCTACAGCATTGCCAACATTATCTGTATGTCCTGCAATAGATAAATTGTAATCTGGATATCTGGACAATATATTGGCAATCTGTTTTAAAATTTGGTACGATTCTGATTTCAGTGTATTTCTTCCAGTATCAAACTGAACTGCTCTCATTGCAATATCCAAAGTTTCTCTATCTTCTTTTTTGATCTCAGGACAGCCATTGCCTGCAACCGTTCCAGGCGAATTAGGACATCTATCGATGCTATCATCTAATCCATCTCCATCTGTATCAGGACATCCGCCATACACTCGAGGTCCTGCAAGTTCAGGACACTTGTCATCTTTATCCGCTATACCATCACCGTCCGTATCTGGACATCCTTTGGTATAAGAGCTTCCTGCAACATCAGGGCATTCATCCATATCATTGGAGATGCCATCATTATCGTTGTCATTGTTTGGGCACCCATCATTTGTAGCTAATCCTACGATATCAGGACACTTGTCTTTGTCATCCGTTACACCATCTCCATCGCTATCTTTTATGGGACAACCATCATTTTCTGGAGTTCCAATTTCATCCGGACACTTATCCTTACTATCATCTACACCATCTCCATCACTGTCAGGACAGCCCATCATGATTTTCGGTCCCTTCTCATTCGGACATTTATCCTGAAAATCAGCGATACCATCTCCATCACTATCAGGGCAACCATTTAATTCTTTTGAACCAGGGAATTTAGGGCATAAATCCATGTCATCTTCAATACCATCTCCATCCATATCGTTTACACCTTCTTCTACAGGTTCAGGTTTTTCCTCTTTTTCACCTTTAGGACCTAACATATATACAAATCCTATGGCGTGGTGAAGATTATTACGATCTGGAGAAAATGAAAATCTATATTCTGACTGCCAATTTACATACATTCTTTCACCAGCTTTAAAATATGCACCTACTCCAATAGGTGCTTGAATATTAAAGTCACCTTCTATTTCCATTACAGCTCCAATCCCTCCCATAAAATAAGGGATAATCATAGAACTATCTTTTAAAAACTGGTACTGTATTTGTCCATCCAAACCGATTATATCCTTATGTAATCTATCCTTTGAATAATTATCACCAGCATTTACTTTTCCATAAGACAATGGAACAGATAAAAACACATTTTCCTGTAATCTACGTTGCACACCGATTTCAAATCCATGATGATAATTTCTTATAGCATCAACACTACCACCATTTTGAGATTGATAGTCCAAAAAGAGATTTTTAAACGATATACCCCAATCGTGTGTAGTACTCTGAGCTGTTACCCAAGTGCTTGAACTTAATACAAGAAGTATAACTATAAGTTTTTTCATCCAATTCCAACTTTAAATTATTATATCTAACGATATACACATGCTTTTCCCCATTATGTATAACATATTAAACAATTATACAAAGTAAAGAATATTTTTTGAATTTATATGAAAATAAAGTGTAATATGTAACTGATACGAATGGAGCTGAATTCTTATCGTAACAAATAAGAATCATTCAATATCCTCACCCTAACACAAAAGAGTAATTTTATGTTACTTAGCCCCACAACATCAACTGAAGGTTATGAATTCATAACAACACTTTTCCTTCTTGGGATTTCATTACAAGAAAACAATCCAATTAAAGTATAAAAAAAGAGATCAAACTTTCACGAAAGAAAGGACAATATTTTTATTCGGATTTTTTAGTATCCTCCTTAAGCAGGTCATTCATCAGATTCTCCAATTCATCAGCAGGAATATCTTTGATAAGAATTTCTTTGTCCTTGTCCAGCATAAACATTTTTGGTGTTGATGGTATATAAACATAACGCCTATACCTTTGATTCCGATCGCCAGTATTTATGAAATTCTCCATCCCTTTTTCTTCAATATATTTCCAGCAATTATCAAACTTCTTCCCTGATTTAGTACATACCGAGACAACTTTTAATCCTTTATCCTTGAACTTCTCGTAGAAATCGATGATTTTAGGCATTGATTTTTTGCAATGTCCACAATCTGGTGCCCAAAAGATTACCAGCGTATAAGGCGACTCAACATTATGAATCATTAAAGGGCTTTCATCTTCTTTATATACTGTAATATTGGGAAAGGTTTCACCAATTAGAATTGGTCTCAAGTTATTTGCATTTTCTTTCATCTTTTCTAAGGTCTCCTCATCTACCCAATCAGCTTCCCCCTTTGCATAATACTTGTCAACCAAATGAACATACAGTGCATCCATTCCTATAAATTTGTTCTTGGCATATTTGTTCAAGAAGTTGCTTAAGCAAAATCGATAGGCGTCCTCATTGCCTTTAAGCTTATTCAAAATATAATCCAATGATTCCTTCAAACTATCTGGAGCCTGAGGAGTCAACTTTTCAATATAATTATCCACTTTAGGGAAAAAGTATGGTGTTCGTATTAATGAAGGATATGAAAAGTCAATATTATCGAAAAAATGCTTCTTATAAAATCGATATCTTTTCATCTGTACTTCATCCTCTTTTCCTTCAAATTCAGGGATTTCAACTTCTACATTTGATCCAAGAAGCTGACCCGTAACCGAATTAGGATTATTCTTAATTACTTCCAATCTATAAGACACCACTTGCTCATCTAACAAGTCCAACTCGGCTTTCTCTTTGCTTACATTCTTTCCTTCTTCTTTGAGTTTTTCTATTTCTGCTCGAAGAGGATCTGCCTTACTTCTCATGTCTTTGAGGTAAGCCAAATAATTGAAAAAAGCTTCATTGTCCGTTTCTCCACTAACCTTAGCTAAACTAAGATCTTTATAATCACACTCCAAATCAAATGTTTGATCTTCTTCAGGCATTAAGAATTGAAGTATATCATTTTTGGGCTTAAACAATAACAGGTACATACCACCATCCATTTTCTCTTCGCCCTTAAAACTGAATTTCCCCTTAGCTTCTGCAAACAACGTGTCCTTTACCAATTGTCTATCACCATAATAGAAACCTACGATCAAGGTATCGTTGTCGTAATTCTTAATATTGAAATTTATATCATAGCCATCCACCTGAGCTTGAAGACTAATAACACTCATAAAAATTAAGAAAGAAAACAAATATTTCATATATAATATTATAATCGTTTAATTGCCAAAGTCAAATATCTTAGCAATAATTACAAAATTTAGAAGTGCAAAATAACTACATATATCTCTTAGAACAAAGTTTTTCACTAGATTCGCATGGATCAATAATTTTTAAACAATTCTTAACAAAATCCATCTGAATAACTTATGATCGACAATCAATCGGTGACCATTTGTATTCCAGCAAGGTATGAATCAGAAAGACTGCCTGGTAAACCTTTGATTAAACTAGATGGGATTCCTATGATTGTAAGAGTTGCTCAAAACATGAGTCAATCCATATACGCCGATAAAGTGGTCGTGCTCACAGATGATGAACGAATTCAAAAAGTAGTACAAGAATATCAACTCGACGTAATGATGACGTCACCTCATCATTCTAGCGGTACAGATCGAGTAATAGAATATTATTCTAAACACAATTCAGATATCGTAGTAAATGTTCAAGGAGATGAGCCATTGATTAAGGCCACACAAATTGATGATTTTATAAAAAGTATTGCTAATAGTTTGATCAATATAGTTACGACATGTAAAAAGATTAACGATGCTACAGAACTATTCGATTACAATACCGTCAAATGTATATTTAGAAAGGACTGTCAAGCACTTTATTTTTCTAGACAAGCGATTCCCAGTTTCAGGGAAGAACCTTACAAAAACTGGATAAAGTTAGGAGAATATTATAAACACATTGGGATTTATGGATTCAAAAATGATGTTTTGAATGAGATCAAGTCATTGCCGTTATCGTCGCTAGAAACAATTGAAAAACTGGAGCAATTGAGGTGGTTAGACAATGGATTAGAGATTAAGTGTATTGTTACAAAACTAAACAACTTTGGGATTGACACCGAAGATGATATTACAAAATACGAGAAATTAGTTAAACATATTTTGTGAAAATTTCCAGCTTCTTAATTTTTATTGTATCATTGTATTACATTTACAATAAATTAACATTTCGCTGACAAGCGGCTCCTCCTATCGAATATAATATTACAGTTCTTTGGTAATATTAAAAATTAGTATAAAAATTTCTATTTATCATGCGTAAAGTCGTACACACTGCGTGCTTGTGTTTTCTGTTATTGGGAACAATAATTGCAAATACTGACCCTAATAGTATAACATTTGATCTATGTTATAATGATACTGGTCAAATGGAGACCGTAACATTGGAAAATTTCATCTCAAATGCTCTTCTGACTATTGAGACTGACGATTGTGCTTCTGCTGTTGCACTGGCCACAGATGGATCTGTAACCGATAACGGTGACAACTCTGGATCTACACAGGAAGCTGGTGAACCAATTCCGACTGGTCTTACTTCACCAATATCATCTGTTTGGTATACCATTACCACAGCAGCTCCAAACACTACAGTCACTATAGATTTCACATTGACAGGAATTACAGATCCTGTCATTTCTATTTATGACGATATGTGTCTTCCTACAACATCTTTTTTTGAGCAAACGGTAACTGCATCTGGTCCTATCAATGCTTGCCTTCCTGCTGGGACATACCGTGTTCAGGTAGCAACCGATGCTGGGAACGAAGGAACTTATTCTATAAATGTCAATGCTACAACTGCCAATTCACCGGCCAACGAAGATTGTTCAGGGACCTTACCTGTTCTAGCAAATGGAACCAATACAGGATTGGACAATACATGTTCAACAGATGGAATGGTTTGGTTCGAATATACTGTTACCACTGGTGACCATGTGGACGTCACTACACCTACAGCAGGATTTTCGGTAGCTCAAATGTTATTATCTGATTGTTCAACAACCATTACAAACACCAGCTGTTTGGCTCCAGGTGAAGTTATTCATATTGAAGCAGGTAGTGCTACTAATTATGGCATGTTTGACTTAGAAGTAACGGAAAGTGACAATGCAGAATTGCATGATGATTGTGCTGACTTACCTGCAAATCCTACCATACTTAATTGTGCTGGAATCATAAGTGGATCGGGGAATAGCAATACTTGTCCAGATCCAGAAGATGATGGTTCATGTGCAGGTACTGGCTCTCCAGGGGTATGGCACTTATTTGATGTATCCATAGCTGTAAAGACATTTGAAATAACTGGAAGTAATTTTCAAGTATTTACAGGGACTTGTGGAAGTTTGACTTCACTAGGTTGTGCGGGAGATGCGTCCTTAGCTTCAATAGACGTAGATGTATCTGGTACGAGATACTACGTTTTAGTATTTGACGATGGCACTACTTCTGGAAACTTTAGTGCTACAGCCAATCCGGGTATTCCAGCAAATGAAGCATGTTCTGTTGCTGAAGTTGCCACAGATGCTGTAGCAGTAACGGGAACCACAACATGTGGATTGGCGCCTACAGCTGGATTTTGTAATGCAAATGGAGCAAATGATCATGTTGTTTGGTATAGTTACACTGTACCAGCATTAGCTACAAGTGCTAACTTAACTTTCACCTATGCCGGTGCTGGAGCTGCTCCTGCTACTGACTTAGGTCTTAACATTTTTGATGCTTGTGGAGGGACTTCATTAATGACTTCATGTAATAGTTCAGGAGATGTCCTAAACTGTGTAGCTCCAGGTTCTACTATATTTATCGCGGTTGGATCTGTTAACAATAGTGAAGGAGACTTTACATTAACAATCACAGCTGACAATACGGGTATACCAGCTAATGATTTATGTAGTGCGCCTATCGATATTTCTCCTGCTGCAGACTGTTCTTGGGAGACAGTGAATGGTGACAATACAGATGCATGTCCTGAATCATTTAATGCAGGATGTAATCAAACAAATGACCCAACCACATGGTATTCTATTACACTTCCAGCAAATGCTGTTGGAATAGATATTAGAAATGTAAACAATGCTAATATAGAAGTATTTGACAATGATTGTGCTGACCCAGCAGTAGGACCAAGTAACCCTCAAGGGTGTCAATCTGGAGATTCATTTATCGCACTTACGGGTGGAAATACTTATCTTATCTCAGTAACCAATTCTGGAGCGGCATTTGACTTCGAATTAAGAACTAAAGTTCCACCAGCCAATGATGATTGTGCCAATGCGGTTAGTTTGGCCCTTTCAACTTCAATTGCTGGAACAACTGAATGTGCAACTTTTGTTGGAGAAAATGCTGCATCGTGTGATGCAAGTCCAGAAAATTTGGTTTGGTATTCACATGATGTCGGTGCTGATACGAAGACTTTAACGCTAAGCATAACCAACTTTTCTACGGGTACTATCAATGTTGCTGCATGGGACGGTTGTGGGTCTTCTACATATTATAACAATGATAATAATAACGAACAATGTGGTAATGCTATAATGTTGGATATAGATTGTCCAACTGCTGGAACAACTATATTTTTTGCTGTTTCATCTACCCAAGCAGAAGAAGGTAGTTTTGATATAGAAATAACAGAGACACAGGCTATAGTGCCTGCAAACGACGATTGTACTAATGCTACAAATATTCCGATTACAAGTAACTGTACTCCTTTGCTTGCTCCTGTAGGAAGCAATGAATTTGCTTGTCCAGAAACTTTTGCAGGAGGATGTGGATTAGATATGGAAGAAGTAGTTTGGTATCAGATAGACTTACCTGCTGATGCAACATCTATGGATCTTGGTATTAATAATTACGTTGGAGCTGGAACTCCATTTTTCCAAGTATTTACGGATTGTAGTGGAACAGGATTAGATGGGTCTTGTTATGGTAATATTAGTGCTGGTGATCCAGCAAATGCAGGTGTCAACTTAGATATCTCAGCTCAAGCAGGTACTTCAATATGGGTAGCTTTTGGTTCTCAAGGTGATGATGGAGGAGGACACAATTTAGATGTTCAGATTAATAACACACCACCTAATGATGATCCTTGTAATCCAGAGATATTTGCCGGAGGAGGTGGAACCTTAATGGGAACTACGGAATGTACTAACCCTGACTTTTTCGATCCTGCATGTCAAACCAATTATGAAAATTCTGTTTGGTATGAATATACTCTTGGTGCTGGTGAAACTGGCGTAGAAGTAGAGGTGGTAAGCGGTACAGCTGGAGGAAATTTTGGAGTTGCAATTGTTGATCAAAATGGTGATTGTACAAGTGCACCAACTATATTCCCAAATGCATCTTCTTGTGCTGGAGAAACAGAAGTAGTAAAAGCTGTTTGTCTCCCTGCTGGACAAACAATTCATATAGAAGTTGGAACATCAACTGCCAACGCAGGAACATTTGACATTACATTAACTCCAATTGTTCCACAAGCAAGCTGTATTGACAACGATGATTGTGCTAATGCTCAAGATTTAGGACAATTAACAACAGATGCCAATTGTACTGTTTTATCGGATTGTAATGAAGATGCATGTCCTGATGTAGTTGGAAGTTGTAACGGTGGCATGCCTGTAAATAATGTAGTATGGTATACGGTACAAAATGATGGTATGGGTGACTTCATTTCTGTAGAAGTTTCCAATGCTACTTTTACTGATCCAGTGGTAGGAGTATTTGTAGGGAATGATTGTAGTGGATTAACTCAAATCGGGCCATGTACAAATGGAGCTGGAGGGAATGCATCAACAGGACCAATAGATATTGATCCGAATAATCCACCTATCGCTGGCGAGAATTACTATATCGCTGTTGGATCAAATGGAAATGATGGTGGAGATTTTGATCTTTGTATTGAAATAATTGGAGGATGTGTAAACGATGATCCATGTGATGCCGTTCAACTTACAGATGGTGTTACTTTATCTAATCCAGCCTCAACAGAAAACTGTACACCTGATTTAATGAATCCAAACTGTACAGGTAGTGATATAAACACAGTTTGGTATAAATTTACAATGCCAGCCGGTACTTCAACACTTATAGTTGAAGTTGACAATGTTACTTTCACTGGAAACTACTCATTAATGGTGGGAGAATATGTAGCTGGTTCACCGGGTTGTTCTAATCAGAATCCTCCGATTGACGATGATTGTAGTACTGGATATACTCGATTGACAATCCCTTGTTTAGAAGAAAACACAGAATACTACATCCAAGTAGGTTCTGCAACCGCTATGGATGCAGGTACATTTGAGATTACCGCTACGGCACAAGCACCTTTAGTGCCTAATGACCTTTGTAGTCAAGCTGAAGTGATAGTGATTGATCCAAGTCAATTCTGTCAATGGGTAACTACACCTGGTACTACTATTGACGCTTGTCCAGATGATGTTGTAAGTGGATCTTGTGATTTCAATAATGGTCCTACAGTATGGTATCAGTTGACTATTCCGAATGATCCTGCTATTGCATTGATGGATTTGAATCTTACTGATGTGACCCAAGGTCAAGGGATGATGTCTGTTTTTGATAACAGTTGTGATCCTTTATCTCCAATTGCTGGAGCAGGGTGTGGGCAATCTGGTGAATTGGTTTCAAATGTTCCAATTACTCCAGGAAGTACATACTTAATCGCTGTTGGCACAGGAAATGATATGCCTGGAACATTCGAATTAGATATAAAAATCATTGCTCCTCCTGGAAATGATCTATGTCAAAATGCAATAGTTCTTGGTGTGGGATCTAGTGAAATGGGAACAACAGAATGTGCAACGTTTTCAAATGACTTTACTTTACCTGTATGTGCTCAAGCTATGAACAACTCTGACGTATGGTATGAAATTCCTATAACAGCTGACATGACAGCCATAACAATTGATGTTACTTCATTTACAGGTGCTGGAAATTATGGTGCAGGTGCGTATTACGCTACTGGTCCGTGTGCTTTGGCCCCAGCAATCGTAGAAGGTGCTCCTGTTGTGGATTGTACAGCAGGTGACAAAGAATTAGTAATTCCTGTAAAATGTTTAGACCCGTCCATTACATCTATATATGTAAAGGTATCTACTGATTCCGATGATGGAGACCCATCTAATGGAGAGGAGCAAGGTCAATTCAATATTAGCGT
The DNA here is from genome assembly GCA_965230345.1 of Saprospiraceae bacterium. GTDB lineage: Bacteria > Bacteroidota > Bacteroidia > Chitinophagales > Saprospiraceae > JADKBO01. The sequence continues at coordinate 2,667,367 of CBDDKR010000002.1, read as the reverse complement.
TAGTAATGATGGTCCTTCATGTGAATATGCCGATGAATGTGATGATGTCGTAGACGTATTAACACCAGAAACCCCAGCAGACGGTACAATCGTATATAATGCATGTACTACAGGATGTTTAGAGTATGCTTGTCCTGAAACAGCAGTAAGTGATTGTATGTTTGACCAGATTCCCACTGTGTGGTTTCAGGTAGATACTGACTTAGATGCGCAACAATTATATATAAACATTACAACTGCTGGAACTTGGACTCCAATATTTGCTATTTATCAGGGCGATTGTTCAGGATTAACATTAGTTCCAGGAGGTACAATAGCAGAACCCATAAACTGTAATACGGATGATTCTACTCCTGATGTTTCTAACGTAGGTATCCAGACAGATGTTGATGGTAATCCAATACAAACTTATTATATAGCCGTTGGTGCTGATGGTGTGGTTGATGACCCAACATTTAATATTTGTGCGGCTACAGCTATTGGAACAGTGGCTTGTTTAGGAGGAATTCCACCAGATTATCAGAATCACACTTGTAATCCTGCAGCTACATTTGAAATAACCAGCAGATCTAATGATCCAGATGGATCTTTAGGATTACCTTTAGAGGGTCCTTTCTGTCCAGGAGAAATTCTTGATTTGCACTTCGAATTTTTCTATGATGCTTCAGCAACAGGAAACGATTGGTTGCAAGGTATTGTGCCATTATTTGGTGAAGCAGTAGATCAAACATCTTTTGATCCAAGTATGATTGCAGTATCTCCAGGAGGTGCACAATGGTTTGCAGAAGGTGTGCCTCAGGTGAATGAAAATGTTCCTAACTTATGTACATATACTGATGCAAATGGTAATCTTGTACTTTGTAATGCACTATGTCAAGCATGTCCATGTACAGGACCACTAACTGCAGGATCGCCACTACCTGGTGGATGGTTCTGGGTAACAAACGGAGGTGGCGGATGTGCTAATGATGGCACACCACAAACTATGTATGGAATACCTGGTGGAACTCAAGTAAATGTAGAATTTGATCTTCAACTTCAAGTTAAAGAATATAATGATGAGGCAGAATGTAATGCATTTGCTGACAAATTTAGTTTTGCATTACAAACCTTCTCTGATGGTGTAACAGGATGTTGGGAAGATCCTCAGGGAGAATGTTTGAAAGATGTAAACCAAATTATCTCCTACCCTATCGAATGTGAACTTCCTCCAGCAGTAATCGCAACCCCTAACCCTAAAATTATCTGTACAGGGGAGGATATTAACGTTGATGTTACAACGGAAGATGGTAGTAATTTAGAAATAGAAATCATAGTAGAAGACAATCCAAATGTAGATGGTGAAAATGATCATACATTCTTTGGATCTGGAACCATCAATGATGTACTGGTCAATAATTCAGGAAGTGTTCAGACAGTTCTTTATATCATGAAGGCTTTGGACCCAACTATTACATGTCCTGGTCCAACAGACACATTGGAAGTAACAATTTATCCTGAATTATTAATAGAATTTGATGATTTATATGTTTGTGAATTTCAATGTGCAGATATTGCACCGAACAGTATAACTGGTGGTACTGGAAATTATACTTCGTATGAATGGAGTACTGGAGAAACTGGAACTTCAACCATTAATGTTTGTCCTACTGTGCCAACGACATATGTACTTACGGTTACGGACGATCACGGATGTTCAGGAACCGGTGAAATTGAAGTAGATGTTAAGCCTAAAGTTAAATCTTTCTTTGATCCAGAAGAAGTGCTTTTCTGTCAAGATGGAATCGAAGGAAACGATGATCTAATCACAGTTACAATTGATGATGGATCGCCAAATTATTTCTTTGATTGGTCCTTTTCACCATTTGGTCTTGAAGGCAGTCAATCAAATGATTATATTTTCTTTAATGGAGATAGTTATCAAGTTGAAGCTGAGGAATCATTTGAATCATTTACTGGTCCTTATGAAGTCTGTGTTGAAATTGTTGACATGTTTGGTTGTGCTGATACATCATGCTTAGAGGTAACCATACAAGGAGCGCCAAATGGATCACTTGAGTTAGAAAGTCCATTGGTTTGTGGACAGACGATAACTAACTTAGTTGCAAGCTTTGACCAAGGGTCTTCAGTTAATGGATTAGATCGATTTGAATTATATGACTGTGAAGGAAACTTCATAGAACTTACTTCTTCGGATCCTGGTACATTCGAAGATCTTGATTTAGAAGACAACGATTGTTTTGTACTAGTAACTTATAATATTGTAGGTTGTTCTGATGTGGATACACTACATGCACCAATAACAACGGGTGAAGAAGCAATAGTAGATGGTGACTCTACCATCTGTATTGGGCAAAATGCTACTATTTCAGTTACGAATGCTTCAAGTTTTGTCAATCCAACATTCGAATGGGATAATACGTTGAATACATCTACAATTACGGTTAGCCCAGATGTTACAACTACTTACATTGTAACAGTTACAGATGGAGCAGGATGTAGTGATATTGCTTCATTTGAGGTAGTTGTAAATCCACTTCCAGTTATCAGTATATCTGGACCTACATCTTTCTGTACAGGAAGTTCAACTTCTTTGGTTGTGACATCGGGTTCAGGTGCCTCATTTACATGGACTGATGCTAGTAATACGGTTATATCAAATACAGGTTCAGTTATGATTACAAATGCAGGATCATACACTGTTGAAGTAAATATTGATGGATGCGTAAGTGATTCTACAGTAGTTGTAACAGAGGATACTAATCTTAATGTCAACCTAAACAGCCCAATCTTATGTGATAACAATCCTGACACCATTTTTGCCGGTGATGGATTTGCTCAATATGAATGGGCATTCAATAACAATGTGATTGTAGGGGAAGACACTTCATTTATTGAAGTTTCACAAGAAGGAAGTTATTCGGTAACAATAACAGATGTCACAGGGTGTTTTGGTTCTGATACCGTAATGATTCAAAACTTTAATTCTCCAGCGGCTATGGTTACAGATACAATTGAAGTCTGTAGAGAGAACACCGGAATTGGTCCTGTAACAATTAACTTTAATGATCAAGTTAGTGGTTCTATGGGTGTTTGGGGAGATACAGATTTATCTGGAGTCGACTTAAGTGATTTATCTAGTGTTTCCTTTGAGGGAATTGCTCGAGATACTTATTCATTTACGTTTACGACTAATACTGCAATGGGTACATGTGAAGATGTATCTTATGTAATGGAAGTAATTGTAATAAGATGTCCATGTCCTTCTGTTGCCACCCTTCCTATTCCTGATCAATGTAATAATCCAGGAAATGTAGTCAACTTAAATGATTATTTAACCAATCCTACTGTTCAGATTGGATCATGGTCTTTCATTAGTGGTCCAACTACATTGACAGTAAATAGTGACAATTTGGATTTAAGTTCGGCGGCAGCTGGAACATATACAGTAAGGTGGACGATTGATAATGTAGCAGGAAACTGTCCTGAGTCTTCAGATCAGACTATTGAGGTATTCGAAGCTCCATTTGCTGAGATTGTTTCAGGTCCTAAGACACTTTGTAACGAAGACACTGGTCAAGGTCCAGTAAGTGTTGATTTAAATACCTTCTTAGTATCAGGTTCATCTACAGGTACATGGTCTCAAAAGTCCGGTACTTCAGTAACTGGATTACCAATGGTTAACGCAACTGGACTTACTGCTGGTGAAGTATTGGTATTTACTTATACTACCAACACTGCACAAGCACCTTGTGAAGACATTGAGATAGATGTTGAAATCACAGTAAGAGATTGTAGCTGTCCGTTTGTGACCATTGCAGATTTACCTGATTTATGTAATAGCGGTGGAACTATTAATCTAGACGATTACATTACAACTGATCCATCAGGATTATTAGGAACATGGTCGATTAACATTACACCTTCCCCAATATCGGGAAGTATTCTTGACCCAGAAGGGTTACTTTCTGGACAATATACGGTCACTTATACATTGACAGATGATCCAGGTGCTGGATGTCAAAGAGAGTTTACTCAAACTGTGTTAATTAGTCGCCAACCTAATGCTGTTGCAATTGGTTCTGGATCACCATGTAATACAAATGTATCTGGAAATGATCCAACTTCTGTAAATCTTTTCGATCTATTGGATGCTAACCCTTCTGCAGGAACATGGAGTCAAACGGGAGGAAGCCCAATGCTTACGATTCAAGCAGATGGAACCGTAGAATTTGATGGTCAACCAATTAACTCTTCATTTGAATTTACCTATACAACTAATGTTGCAACTCCACCTTGTACAGATATTATGGTACCAGTCAATGTATTGGTTGTAGATTGTAATTGTCCAAATATCGACATCAATCCTGTACAACCTATGTGTAACACCATGGCTGAATTGGATTTATCTACATTGGAAGGGCCAATGATTGGTAGTGGTTCTTGGTCCGTGACAGGTCCAAGTGGAAATGTACCATTAACAGGAACGGTATTAACGGTTATGGATATTCCTGCTGGGGATTATAATCTAACTTACACCTTAGATCCAGCACCAGGTGGATCCTGTCAGCTTGATACTACTCAAGTACTAAGAGTAGAAGAACAAAACAGTGCTACAGTGCTTATGAGTGCTCAAGCTTGTAGTGAAGATGATGGCAATAATGGAAATGTTATTGATTTATTCGAATTGGTAACAGATGGAGATACTAGTGGTAAGTGGTATGACGAAAGTGGAGCAGAAATAACTATTCCAAATTTCGCTGATTTCCAACAGTATAACCCTGGAGATATGGTTAACATTACTTATGTGGTTAGTAGTGAAGCTCCTTGTATGGATATTACATATCCAGTAGTTGTAGAAATATTGGATTGTACTTGTCCGCCAATTCAGGTTATGGATTTTGAGATTTGTTCAGATCAAGGAACTATAGATTTAACACCATACGGTGACGCCAATAAACCAGGACATTTCGAGTCAACAGATGTCACCATTGTAAGTCAGAATATGGTTGATGTTTCAATGCTTAATGGCAATTTCAACATTGATTATGTTATCGATAGTCCTGATCCAAATTGTCCAGATCGAAACAGTTTCGTAATGACGGTAATTAGAGAAATGAATCCAGGAATTGCTGAGGAGACGTCTTTATGTGTTGGTGATGATGATGTTATCTCATTATTTGATCTATTGGAAGGAGAAGATGTAGGAGGAGTATGGACTGAAACGTCAAACCAACCTTCTTCATCTGGAGCTTTTGATCCTACAGCAGGAACATTTAATACTACTGGGCAAGCAGTTGGTTCGTATACATTTGAGTATGCATTCACCAATAATAGTCCTTGTCCAGACGTCAGTTCACAGGTAAGAGTAACCATACAAAATATACCACCTGTTGATGCTGGTGAAGCTCAGACCTTAGATTGTGATTTACTAAGTGCTAATATTGGAGGTACACCAGCCAACGATGCCTTTACTTACGCATGGACACATGACGGTGGACAAACTGTTCCAAATGCAGATCAAGCACAAACATCGGTTAACTTCCCAGGAGTATTTACATTAACGGTTACCAATAAAGAAACTGGATGTACTTCTTCAGATCAAGTTACTATAGATGTTTCAACAGACAGACCTGTTGCAGAAGTAGAATCTACCAATATTACATGTTTTGGCGATGCAGATGGAACGATCACAGTTATCAATATGACTGGTGGAACTACACCTTATGAATACTCGAATAATGGTGGAGCAACATTCCAGTCCAGTCCTATATTTACCAATTTATCACCTGGAAGCTACCAAATGGTCCTTCAAGATGCAGGTGGTTGTGTAATTGAATTGGGAACTGTTGAGCTAATTCAACCTGCTGCCCTTGCTTTAGAGCTTGGTACAAATCAAGTTGTAAAACTAGATGAAGAAATAAGTCTAGATATTACTCAATTTGTTGATTTAGATAGAATCACGAATTTAACTTGGACCATCACTACTGAAAGTGGAGATTCTGTACTATGTAATGAAGTATCAATACCATGCTTAACTTATGTACATAAAGCAAAAGAAAATGCAACAATTTGTGTCGAGATGTCAGATGAGAATGGATGTACAATATCTGACTGTGTTACTATCAATGTAATCAGAGTACGAGATATAACTTTCCCTCAAATATTTACTCCAAATGATGATGGAGTCAATAATGTATTCTTTGTTCAAGATAATGATGTAGCATTGGTAAATAAATTCTTCATTTTCGATCGATGGGGTAATAAAGTTTTTGCCCTGGAGAATGTACCACCAAACGACCCTACTTACGGTTGGAATGGTAAATTCAACGGAAAGGATGTTGCACAAGGAGTTTATGTCTATCTAATTGAACTCACCTATATTGGAGATGAAAAAGAGGTAGAAACCTTCTCCGCAGACATTACACTAATACGATAGAATCTATTCTAAAGTCATAAACAGAAAGAGGCTATCTCGTATTCGAGATAGCCTCTTTTCGTTTATGACAATATTCGCTAAGATTAGCATTCTATCTCGATGATATTTCAAAGTAAACTTCATTTAATGTACTAAATCACTTCTTCCATTCCTTATCACTAAGTACGAACTCTATAAAATGAAAAAATCAATGAAATGGGGTATGAGACTGTTCTATTCGAAAACTATAAACTAATAATGTTACTCAAGACAGACTTTACTTCTATTCCGCCGTTAACACTGATATGAATTTTGCTTCATGTTGAAAATGCAACTTTGAGTTCACCATTCACTCATTAATAAAAATTCAGTACAACTTTCACCAATCAAACTAAAAGAATAAACTAGAGTAATCTTCCCAATACTACAATAGCATTTAATACACTTGATTTTGATTTATTGGGGAGTTTAATGAGAATTATTCTTGAGATTTAGTACTGCATTTCTAGTTTCCATAAGACGTATATTTATGGCGATAAATCAGGGAAGGATTTATATTTTCCTAGGATTTTTGAATGCGCCTTTAATTAACTCATCCATTCGAAAAATACTTTAATACGGATAAATTAAAATCGAATGAACCAATAATCAACGAGTTAATAATATGCCCAATTGATTTAGTAAAAGCACTTCTATCTACCTAACTATATAACTTGAATCCGCATATCCCTAGCCATCTCATTAATCACTTCAATGATAAAACATTGAAAGAATTTATCAAACAACTAACTTATTTATATTACTTACTTTGTAATTCCTTCATAAAGCCAATTTGCCAATGCTTGTCTATTTTCTTTAAGAATCAACCGCTTATGATCCGATTTATTTCTAATATTGGCTAATTCTACATAAACTGAACTAGGAATTGTTTTTCTCAACATATATAAGCCTCGTTTGTCTACATATCCTTTATATCCTCTATCCTTTTGGTATTTTTCATATTTTGATTTAAATGTACTGCATAAATTATAAGCCATGTCTTTGCTTTGAGGATTCGTGCCGTAGTAGTAGAAAAATACATCTTGCCTTTTGTTTTTTGCCCTAGAATCTACATGCACCATAATTAGTTTCTGAGACTTAACTTTCTTCTTTTTGTACTTGTAATACAGCTTGTTTACTGCATCAGCTCTTTGCTTTAATCGATCCAATTGTCGACGAGGAAGAGGTTTACCTGTATAAAGTTGCTCATCTCTATCACATTTCAAAAATTCTTCATCTCTAATTCCATCATTTTCGTCTTCAATGATCATATGTACAATAGCTCCATGTTGCATTAAGTTTCGAGCTAAACGTAACGTCACATCATAAGCATATTCATCCTCACACATTTGCTCAGAACAACTTTTACACATGGCACCAGGATCAGGTCCACCATGACCACTAACTAAATAAAATACCTGATTCTCTAATGATCGATCTTCAAGCTTTAATTCTTCATATTTAGATCCAAATAATGGATTTTTTCTAATGCTTTCTTTGGAGGTAGAAACCAATTTAGTTATTTCATCCTTCTTATTTTCTTCCTTGTCTTCTACCAATGTTCGATCTGTATTGACATTATTTACGCGACACTCCATTTCGTGATGAGGGACCCACAATATTTTACTATCTCTGAAATGAGTACTCCTTGCCCCTTTTGCCAATATTCTCTCATTGTACTTTTGAATACGAAGAGCTCTTTTGTAATCCGATATATTCAAAGTTGATCGAATACTCTTACCATTGTATTTGTAAATTTTAACAGGAAGAATGTACTCCTTATCTATCATCAAATGATCGTTTCTTTCCAACTGATTCAATTCTAAAAACAATTGAATATTGCAATCGAAATCATCCAATTCGTACTTATCCAATAAAGTCCAAATGCCTTGACCTTTCTGAGCTGTCACAGTAAAATAATATGGATCTTTGGCTATAATCTTTGAAGGAGTACATAAGATTAGCCAAGCGAAAATTGTAGATATAATTTTAGCCATTATAAATCGGAATTTGGTATATGAATACAAAAATATCAGTTATATATATATTAACAAAATATTTAATATATAATTCCCATTTTATAAACAGATAACGTAAAAAAAATACTATTTAGTGTGTTTTTTCTTTATAGACCAGTGAATTTCTACTTCTGCCACAATCTGACCTGATTGATCTATGCCAACAGTTTTCATTACAATCTTAGTACCATTTCTAGGATCATGATTGGCAATCTTTTCCTGCAGTTTCTGCCCATCTTCACAACTGAACACCACAGTCGATTTAGCTTTTTTCACAAATCGAGCATTTGTCTCTAAAACTAAAAACGACCATTCATTATCATCTGATAAATGAAGCAGCACCAATAGACCTGTTGAGAGTTCTGCCGCACCTAGCAATGCTGAAAAATATATGGATTTAAATGGATTCTTAGATCTCCAATTATATGGCAGTGCAATAGAGCAAGATTCCATATTCAATGATCTTACCCGAACACCCCAGAAAAACAAACTCGGAAGTTTCATTATTGCAAAAATTGCAAATCTAAAATTTGATGTGAGATTCCGAATTAATTTATGTTTCTTGGTATTCATCATTTTCGTTTCATGATGGGAATATCTTTTATTACCATTTGAATATTGTCATTTAACCTTTCTTCAAACAGTAACAATTTGCCTTGAGTCATTTCCGCAATACTCTCCTTATTGTAATGTCGAATGGTAACCAACTCTAAACCATCATTTACTACAATGCTAAAATCGTCTTGTAGTTTTTCTTTCAGGATTTCTATTTTGTCCTTGATAAATGGTACACATATCGTAAAACTAATGGCAGAATTTCTCATCATATTTACCTTCAATCTCAACTCCGCCAAAATTTTAAAAATATTGGAAAGGTGTTGCTCTGCAACAAATGAAAAATCATTTACAGAAATATGAATCAATGATTGATTGGGTTCGATTACTATAATAGGGGGATATGTATCTTCACCAACATCAGAGACTTTTGTTCCAAGACTTGTCACATCATCAAATGGGCGCACAAATAGAGGAATACTTTTGTTTTGTAATGGTTTTATAGTTTTAGGATGTATTACTTTGGCCCCATAATAAGTCATCTCTATAGCTTCTTTATAGGTAAGACGTTCCAATTTTGTGACATGTTCAAATATTCTAGGATCACCAGTTAATACTCCGGGTACATCCTTCCAAATATGCATACCTGCTGCATCAAGACAATAACTTAGAATCGCCGCAGTATAATCAGAACCTTCACGTCCAAGTGTTGTCGTATTATTATCCAGAGTACTACCAATAAATCCTTGTGTAACCACAAAATCATTCTTTTGAAGTAATTCTTCATATCTCTTAGCTATCAAAGGAGAAGAATAGGCCCAATCTACTTTTGCCTCTCTGTAAATCTCATCTGTAAACAATACGCCTCGTACATCCAACCAAGCCGATTTAATATCAATAGAATTGAGATAATAACATAGTATTTTGGAAGAAATTAGCTCACCTACTGACACGATTTGATCGTAAATGTAATCATACGAATCGTGAGGCTCATCTTCTATAAGCCACTCTATTTCTACAAAAGTATCCAATAAATCATCAATGACTTCCTGACTTTCTATCCCACTCTGTTTAACAATTGAAAGATGGTTTGACTTTACCTCATCAAGAAGTTGATTTAGATTATCCTTCTTATTTACATAGGCATCAACCACTCTCTCCAAATGATTCGTTGTCTTTCCAGTTGCAGAAACAACTACAGCAATCTTTTCATCTTTAAAATTCTTTAGAATTTCACCAACGTTTATTATCCCCTGTGCGTCTTTTACTGAAGCTCCACCAAATTTAAACACATTAATGCTCCCAGAATTATTCATCTTTCTATTACTCTTACTTTTACAAATCAATTAATAATGTAAACCTTGCCCTACGACGATGGACTCCAATAATCAATCTTGAAATTCTATCATCTACTAGGTCCCAATAAGATTATTTTCTATTCAGAAAATGCAAAATTAAAATAACTCCCACGTTATCATAAGTTTTGTAATACGAAGAGTTTAAAATATTTAGTCCAGTAAAAGCCATCTGATTCCAAATCTAAGATTTGCGTCAAGCATTGGTGCATATGCAACGTTAGAATTTACATTATTCGTAAACCAATAAAATATGTTATCATATTGAAATACGATTCTGAAGCTTTTCACCTTTCCCGTAATGTATCCACTGATTTCAGGAAAAAAAGATTCATCCATTCCGTTTTGCGAAAACTGTCCAACGATAGGAGTAAATCCAGGAATATTGTATTCAGGAATTATTCGAGCTTTAACTCCCATATTTAACAAAAGATTCCTTCGAAACATGGGAGATTCAAAGTAGAATTTGTGTGTAGAAAACCATTCTGGCAAGTGAAATAAATTTTTGTTATATGATTGGTATGTTAAAGAGTTTTCCAATCCAAATTTCCACAATTTATGTCTGGTAGAAATACCCATTGAATGATGAAAATAGGTATCTGTATATTGATCTGGAAGACCTTTAGAATTCCAAAAAATCAAATTTTCGTGTATATGTTGTTTCCAAAATAAAGAAAGTCCTAGCTTCTTCGAAGCCAATTTCACATTGATGGTATTTCCGAGTATTTTGTTCCAATTAAAACTGTAAATTTCGTCAAAATTTACAAGTACTTCTCTAGCTATTAGACTTGATTCAGCACGAAAGCTTTTGAGTTCAGCCTGAAGTGACACCCATGCATTTATACCTAATTCCCCTGCAATACCTAAATGATAATTACCATTATTTTCTCCAAGCCCATAATTTGCATTTCCTTCAAAATTTAAATTTCTAAAAGGAGAAAAATGAGATGCAACAAATACATTAACATCATTTCTAAAATCGGTACGAACAGAATTGTCTATCCAAAATGATTCTTGATTTACCCCAAGGTTTAAAGAAAGATTGTCCAATAGATCAGCATCAAATCTCAATCTATTCTGCCAACTCCTACCACCGACTTCAAACCGTATTCCTCTATCATCATTTAAATATGATCCATAAACCAGTGTATCTGAACTTGAACTTGTCTTCTTATCATAATAGAGATAATTATTCCACTTATAATTTGTAGTATAATGGAGGTTCAGCCGGTCGCTCCGTATAGGACTGGACCACTTCCATTCGATCAATTGCTCACTGTGTCTATTTTGAGCTTCTGACAAATGTACTGGAATTGTAGATCTAAAAAGCCCGTTGGGTGCTAATATAGAAGCATAATTAATGATGCCACCATTATATGCCTCATTATTCCTATTAGCCAGGTATAGTATTGAAGACTTCCACCTTTTTTTTGGAGATTCGTACGAAAACAAAATTCCCAAGGACGTAGATTGGTTATCCGCATTTTTATACGCATGTTCAAAATTATACCTCTTATAATTTAAATCCAACTGTATGCCTTCACTAAATTTTTGGCTGTAATCTGCTTTAGCAATAAAATTATTCTGATTACCATTTATTTGATAAAAAGCTAGATCTGCTATGGTTCGATTCGCCCTGTATACTCTGAATGAGTCCTTAGTCGTCTTATACAAATCGTACTGTGTAAAACCATAGTTGAATCCTAACGAGGGACGAAAGTTGTATTCTAATGAAGACGATGAAGATCCAATATATCCAAGGTGGATATGATTTTTCTGGCTATTATTTGAAGGATCTACCACTTCATATTCAGACTGTAATGATGTGTCTGCAAATAATCTTTGTCGAGATAATTGATCATAAGTCGTATAAAAATGTCTTAATGGAGGACGCCTTATTATGGAGTCCGTCTGAGGAGAAATTGAATCAGGTCTACCTGTAATATTGCCACCATTTAGTTGCCCCCAAACTACATGAGTTAATCCCAAAAGTACAATAAGTAATAAATGCTTAATCATTACAGAATGTATTCAATTTCTATGAAGTGAATTAAAACAAAAGTATAAAATTCATCTAAAGTCATTTGTTGAAAACAACCAAAAAACTTGAATTTACTATTATAACACAACCTTTATGTTATAAATTGCATCTTAGGTTATACATTGGAAAAACTTATTATTCTGTTTGATCTTAATAACATATTAGAAAAATGCAAGAATGGTGACAGAAAGAGCCAAAAGGCCCTATATGACCGATATAAGTCTTTGTTATTCACAATTTGTCGAAGATATATCAGTCAATACGATAGAGCCGAAGATGTATTTGCAGAAGGAATGGTCAAAATCTTTAAACATTTAAAAGACTATCAAGGAAATGGAAGTTTTGAGGGTTGGATGAAGAGAATAATTGTCAATCAGTGCCTGATGTATTTGCGTAAAAACGATGTACTTCATCAAGCTTCAGATTTAGAATTTGTCTTCTTGGCTCAACAACCCAAACATGACGAAAAAATTGATGCCCAATTGGTTCATAAAGCTATTCAGGAATTACCTCCTGGATACCGCACCGTTTTAAATCTATACATAATTGAAGGTTATAAACATAGAGAAATTGCAGAATTAATAGGAATAAGCATCAACACTTCAAAATCTCAATTGATATTAGCAAAGAAAAAGTTAAAGGAAATATTACATACCAAATATGGAATAAATGCTGCTTAAACATGGAAAACGATAAGATTAAAACAATTATTGAAAGTTATACTGAATCTCCTAGACCACAAATTTGGGACAGAATTGAACACTCTTTAAACCAAGAAACGGAGGTTACACCTCTATATAAAAAGAGATGGCTGATCTATTCTATTGCAGCAAGTTTTGTTTTATTTCTAGGTACGATATTCGTCTTTCAAAACTACTTCGGTCCTAAGCAAGCCAATCTATTTTCGTACAACATTCACCAGAAGCCTGTTCAGCTAGAAGAAATAAATGTAGACGATAATACCAATACAATGTATTCTCTGAAAAACATTGTTGCCCTTTCTGAAGTTTATAAAAACAAAGGTAAAACCAATGGGTTTGACTAGTTTAACCTATTATACTTATGACGATAGACTTTCGACAAGATAATACATGTGCAATTCATTCTTCAACAGAGTACACCCCCATTGACTGTGGGGATTATGACTATCTCGAATTATGGGCTCTAAAAAAGACAAATTTACACATTACCTATGCAATCAATAATGAGGAGCATAAAACCCAAGGAAGGATTACCAATTTATTTACCAAAAACAAGAAAGAATTTATGGAGATTAACAATTCCTCCATTATTCGATTAGATATGTTGTTACTAATATCAACTATATAAGTTCTAAACGACCTTAACTTAATTTTATAACTCATCCGGGCAACATTTTGACTTCAAATCGCCTTATATTTGTAGAATAATAACACTGAAGGTGAAAAACGTCATATACATATTAATCGTATTTTGCATTTATAGCTGTACAAAAGCGGATCATATTTCTATTGATCCTAATTTACAGGAATACTATGATTTGTTTATCGAAGAAGCCAATAAAAGGTCAGTCACTCTATCACCTGAAGCGACCAATGTTACCATGCATTTCACCGATATTCCATCAAGCCAAGTCTTAGGACAATGTAGATATAATCCAAAAGCACCCAATAATGTAGAAATTGATTTCCATCATTGGAATACTTTTGACGACGAGACTAAAGAATTTGTCGTATTCCATGAATTGGGTCATTGCATCCTGGATCGTGACCATAGAGACGATATAGACTCTAGTGGAAGATGTGAAAGTATTATGCATAGCTATAAAGGATTATGCATTTTTGAATACTTTGGTTCGAATCGTGAGGGTTACTTGGATGAATTGTTCACATATTAACTGATTTTCTGCTCCCTATTTTAATCAATAAATTGAATTTTTTTTCTATGCGTAGATTCATCGCGATATCTATATTATTATGTCATGCGTTCTTGGGAAACACTCAAACAGAACATGACGAATGTATAGATGCTTATAAAATACTGGATCCGATAGATTGGTGCTCCGATCCAATGCAATTTTCGAATAGCAATGCAACTCCTTCTGGATTCGGACCAGCTACATGTTTTGATAGCCAGGGAAACGATTTGTGGTTTAGTTTTAAAGCATTTGCTAAAGCCATGAATGTCGTTGTCATAGGACGTGACCAAGGAAATACATTGAATAACATACAAGTTGCCATGTATTCTGGTGATTGCACATCACAAATATCAGAATTAGCTTGTGCTTCTGATATTACCAATAATGGAGCTATTAGTATTTTAGAAAATGGACTAAATATTGGAGAAACGTATTATATACGTGTAAGCGGACGAAATAACAACACTGGCACATTCAGTATTTGTACCAATAATTACAATCCTCCGGTAGAACCTGGACAGGACTGCCATACAGGTGCCATATTATGTGATAAATCACCATTTGTAGTGCAGGTATTAACTGGTGGAGGTGCATTTCCAGATGAAGGTAGCGGTACTTGTTTAGATGGATTTGGAGATTCAGAAGATCAATCTACATGGTTAAAATGGACAGCTGCAAACAATGGAAGTCTAACTTTTACCATTACTCCTCTTCTTGAAAGAGATGATATTGATTTTGCCTTATTTGAATTAGATAATATCGATGATTGTGGTGCGTTGAATCCTATTCGATGTATGGCTACCGCGTGTTCTGGCCCAACAGGACTGGACTTTGCTTCAACAGATCTTGTTGAAGATTTAAACTGTGACCCAGGAGAAGATGGATTTGTCAAGTTCATAGATATGGTGCAAGGACAGAGTTATGGGCTTTTAATTAATAACTTTTCTAACAGCTCTATCGGATTTCTCATAGAGTTCGGCGGTGATGGCGAATTTGTAGGTCCTACTGCTGATTTTTCTATCGACCCAGAAGTCGGAATCGCTTGTGATCAAGAATTTACGATAACAAACCTATCCTCTTATGCTCAAGGAAATATTGTTAGTTACGAATGGGATTTTGGTGATCGTGCCATTCCTGCGAATTCGAATTCTTTCGGACCACATAATGTCACATACGAAAGTTTTGGTGAAAAATATATAGTACTCAGCATAACTTCAGATAAAGGGTGTGAAGTAACTGCTGTTAAAGCACTTCAAGTAGATAGTTGTTGTGCTTCTGCTGATGTTATAAATATAGACCTCATCAACTCTGAAGACCCAACTTGTTGGGATAGCTCAGATGGAATTATTGAGGTCAACAGCTATGGTTCGCATAGTGAATTTCAATATAGTATTAATGGAGGTCCCTTTTTACCAACACCTCTATTTCAGCAACTCCTTGGAGGTAACTATCAAATAAATACAGTAGACATAAAGGGGTGTACCGATTCCATTCAAGTGGAACTGATCCAACCAGATACAATCCTTGTTGATGCTGGAGAAGATGCAACAGTAAAATTGGGCGAAACCTATACATTGGATGGTGGTTATTCTCCCAACAACAATTACAATATAGTTTGGTCTCCCGAGAGTGGGGTTTCTGATATATCCATTTTAGATCCGGAGGTTTTTCCATTTGGCACCACTCAATACACTTTAACAGTATCGGATGAAAACGGATGTCAGGGCAGTGATGAAGTTATTATAAGGACAGATGATGTACGAGAGATTCATGCACCTAATGTCATATCTGCAAATAATGATGGACTCAATGATTTTTTCAATGTTTTTGGAAATAGGGCAATTTCCACAATAGAAACTTTATCCATTTACGATAGGTGGGGGAACAAAATATTCCAAGAAAAAAATGTACCTGTCAATGATCAAAATACTGGGTGGAATGGTCAATTCAATGGAAAAAAAGTGAATCCTGGTGTATATGTATGGTATGCTCGAGTACTTTTTATTGATGGTGTAATAATCGATTATGCAGGGGATATTACCGTTTTATAGAAAAGTTTATTCTCTTATTCTATAAATATTATCGAAACATTTCATTGCTCCTTTAAGAATTAATAATTACAATCGCAATAAAACGTTGTTAAAACAAAAAAGGGGCTGTCTCATAAGGGCAGTCTCTTTTTTTATTATAAAATGTAATGAATAAGTTGTATTTTGTAGTATGGGCAAAAGACAACGAGAGGCGACCTTCAAGCCTTATAATCCGGATCAACTCAGTTTACTTCCACCAAGTCTTGATGAATTAATTCCATCGAATCACGTAGTACGAGTAGTACGTGAAGTAATTGATAAGGTTAATATAGATAGCATTATCAAAAAGTACAAAGGAGGAGGAGCGAGTTCTTTTCATCCTAAGATGATGTTGAAAATCATTGTTTTTGGATATTTATCAAATATATACTCGTCGCGAAAAATAGAGCAGGCAGTGTCAAGTAATATATATTTTATGTGGTTGGCAGGGATGCAACGCCCAGACCATAATACGATTAATCGCTTCCGCAACGATAAACTGAAGGGCGTACTCAAAGAAGTATTTGCTCAAGTAGTAACCCTAATGTCAGATCAAGGATTAGTGGATATCAAAACGCTCTATGTAGATGGTACGAAGTTAGAAGCCAATGCAAATAAATACACCTTTGTATGGGGAAAATCAATAAAACGACATAAGGCACGAATCAAATCACAATTAGAAGAGTTATGGAAATATGCACAGAGCGTTGCCAAAGAAGAGTTGATGGATAATGCACCTACGACATACCCAGAGTTAGATGCTGAGCAAGTGAACAAAACAATAGATATTATCAATGAAGCAATCAAGGATAAACCAATAGATAAGAAGGTAAAACAAAAGCTGAATTACGCAAAGCGAAACTGGCCACAGAATATGGAGAAGTATAAGAAGCAGGAAGGTATATTGGGTGATCGTAATTCGTATTCGAAGACAGATCCAGATGCTACTTTCATGCGAATGAAAGATGACCATATGAGAAATGGGCAACTAAAAGCTGGATATAACTGGCAGATTAGCACCTCCAATCAATATATTCTCAATTACGACATCTATCCCAATGCTACAGACACCCTCACACTGCCTGATCATCTAGATCAATATAAGGCACTCTACCAACAAAACCCAGATGTGGTAGTAGCGGATTCAGGCTATGGATCAGAGGAGAACTATGAGCTATTGGAAACCAGAGGCATAGAAGCTTATGTCAAATACAATTACTTCCACAAGGAGCAAAAATCAAAAGGGAAGATCAAACCCAAAAATGCCTTTAAACAAGAGCATCTCTATTACGATAAAACTCAAGACCATTTTATCTGTCCGATGGGTCAAAAAATGAACAAGAGATATGATGCTCGCCGTAAAACGAAATCGGGATATGAACAAAGCTACAGTGTTTACGAAGCTCAAAATTGCAGCGGCTGTCCACTGCGAGGAGCGTGCCACAAAAGCAAATCTAATAGGAAAATACAGATCAACTCGAAACTCAAGCGTCTAAAAGACAAAGCTCGCCAAAAACTATTGAGTGAACAAGGGGTTGCACACCGCTCACAGAGGCCTGTAGATGTGGAAGCGGTGTTTGGTAACATAAAACAGAACAAAAACTTTACTCGCTTCATGCTGAGAGGAAAAGACAATGTCCTCATCGAATGTGGATTAATAGCTTTAGCCCATAATTTGGCTAAAATGGCTAAGAATTAAGATAAAAACCTAAAATCAGCACAGAAAACACCATCAACTCTAGCTATTCTCAAATCAAGAATATCAAATTATAAATTTTCTCTAACTATCTTCATGCAACACATCTCCCAATGAAAAAAGGCCATCTCTATATGAGACAGCCTCTTTTTTTATATCTTATTATATTCTATTTGGGAGTAGACGTTTCTTGAAACTTCTTTCCATCCCATTTGCCAAGCCATTCTACATCTTTTCCAACATCTCTGTAATCCAAGAAGCTCTGTATAGCTTGATTCTTATCTTTTCTTTTTATGGTGATACTGTTTTGTCCAGTTGTTCTAATATTGAAGTAATAGATTCCTTCACCATAGTCAAATTTCTTTGCCATCGATACGTGTTTTAATTATAAAAAATAGTACTCGATCAGCTTAACTTCCAAACTTTTCTAATCTGTATGCAGCGTCAAGTATTTCATTTCTTCTTCTAACAGATTTCTTAACAAAATGTTTACGAGCTCTTAGTTCTTTAATGATACCAACATTTCTATGCTTTCTTTTGTATCTCTTTAATGCTCTATCAATTGACTCGTCTTCTTTAATGTTGATTATTAACATATTATATTATTAATTACTAAAATTTAACTTTTATTCAATCTATTAAACAATCCTTCTTAGAGGTCAATCCTCTCAAAAGGACTGCAAAATTAATGGTTTTCAGTTAATTACACAAAGAAATAGACAAAACTGTACTAAAAAAAGTTCCAAATATTAGAAAAAAGGCTATAAAACTTGATCAATTCCGTAATTTTGCCTCTACAAAGTACGATTAGTAAAAAATCACATATATATATTATTGATTTCTTGCAACTACTTTGACTTAATGCATGTTAGGGTAATACAAATCATACTAAATGGCAAAAGTCACTTTTAAATTTGAAGACAAATTAATTCCGGAGAAAACTATAGAGACAGAGGCAGGCTACTCTATCTTGGAAGTTACTGAGGATCACGATGTACATCTAAATCATAATTGCGGTGGAGTCTGCGCTTGCTCCACTTGCCATATTTATGTGCATGAAGGCGAAGAGTTTTTAGAAGAAATTTCGGATAAAGAAGAAGATTTTATAGATCGAGCTATAAATCCTAAATTGGAATCTAGATTAGGTTGTCAATGTGTTATTCTGAAGGATGATGCTGAGATCGTTGTAGAAATTCCAGATCAGAATCAAATTATTGGTCACGAACATTAATTAAAAGAAAATGGCAATACATCATATGGATGATCTTCCTATAGAATGGACGGATCATGAAGATATAGCAATTAAACTTTACGATAAATTTGGTGACGAGTTTAGCGAAAGTAAAATTTATAGAATTAGGTTTACTGATCTTATTGACTGGGTGTTAGATCTAGATCACTTTGTAGGTAAAAGAGAAGATTGTAACGAAGGTTATTTGGAGCAAATTCAAGCCATGTGGGTTCACGAATGGAGAGATAATCAATGATGAATCACCAAAAGTTTGCAACCATATCTACCTTTATTTTTGACGTAGATGGCGTATTGACCAATAGTGAAATATTGGTAACCGAAAGTGGAGAATTATTGCGAAAAATGAATGTTCGTGATGGTCAAGCAATTAAAACAGCCCTAGAGCATGGGTATCATGTAGCGATAATTACCAAGGGCAATAGTAAGGGTGTACGAATTCGCTTAGAAGGTCTAGGAATAAAACATATTTATGATGCTCAAGTAGATAAAACCACGGCTATTAAAGCTATAATAAAAGAGCTCAATCTATCTCAAGAACAAATACTCTATATGGGAGACGACATTCCTGACTTAGCAGTATTTCCATATGTAGGGATTACAACTTGCCCCAATGATGCTTCATTTGATCTCTTATCTCACGCAGAATATATTAGTCCAATTGCTGGTGGACATGGTTGTGCTAGAGAAATAATCGAACGAACTTTAAGAATTCAAAATAAATGGCCCATAATCAATTCCTAGTTCTTTAGACTAAGTCTTTATACTTCTCCACCAATTTAGAAGCTACTGATTTATGATTGTAATTTAAGTCGATAAAGTCACGAGCATTACATCCAATTTGCTCTAAGTGATCGATGCTTCGAAAGGCTGCTTCCATAGCATCGATGAAATCCAATGCACTATCAGCTATCCATAATTGTTTTCCCGACCCTACTTCAATCCCTTCTACACCTACTGTAGTCGTAACGATGCCTTTTTTCAATGCCATTCCTTCAAGTATTTTAACCCGAGTACCACTTCCTGAGAATAATGGAACAACCATTAAAGGATAACTATTAATAAAGTCGATTGCACTATCAACTTCCCCATGGACAACGACTCCATTACCACTTTCTTCCATCAACTCTTTTGGTGCATTTCTACCAGCTATGTGAAATGTGTAATCCGGATTTCTTTCGTAAAATTTGGGCCATACATTTTTCAAAAACCATCTTACTCCTTCTAGATTTGGCATCCAATCTAATGAACCAATGAATGACACTGATTTACTATTATCTTCTTCAACAGGCTTAGGAATATACTTATCAATTTCTAATCCAATAGGTATAGACATCCCCTCCTTTTTAAGCCCCATCTTTCTAAATTGATTCAAGTCTCTATTTGAAATCGCGATTAAAAAGTCAATGTCGTTTAGTGTATTTAATTCAAATTTCTTCAGTTTTTGGGTTAGGTGATTTAAGTACCATTTTTTAATGCCCCATTTTGTATTTGAAGTAATTCTCTCCCAAATTTCAAATTCGACATTATGCGATCTTAACACAATCATTGCTGCACTATGTTCTCTTATTGTCTGAATATAAGGCACTAAATATAATGTCTCTAATTGAATAACATCATACTGCCTGCTTCGCAGTAAATCTGTTAGTTTTGTTCTAAACTTTTCATTTACGAAGCGTTGAATGTGATAACTCTTTGATGAGAATAGATTAACAAATGCATTAATTGGTTTCACTCGATTGTCAATATGAACGCAGTGAATAGATGAGTAGTGGTCATACGATTTTGGCAACTTATCCAAATCGACCTCATGCTTGACGGTATTCATAGACAGCAAAGTGACGTCACAACCATGAGAAACCATTGCCTTAGTCAAGTAAGTTACTGCTATCGATTCTCCATCCTTTAATGGATAAGGAAACTTTTTACACAATTGTAAAATCTTCATCTACCGTTTTTTCTAAGATTCCAAAGGTAAAATCTTAATCTAGTCTATCCAAATAAACATCGCTGGTAAGGTGTTCAAATCCCTTATATGATAAAGCCATTCTAAAGGTGTTGTCAAGTTCTAATAACCAACCTAAATTTAACTTAATCTTAAAATTAATATTTACTCAAAGTTAATAATCATACATGATGTTTTGTACCAGCAAGCCATTCACACTGATTACGGATTTATATTCTGCAAACATCAAAAATACTTTCGTAGGAAAAAAACAACCATACGTAGATAAATTCCGTGACTTTAGTCTGAAGTGGTATAACCTAATTCACTTTATTCCCGTTATACCAATACAATTACATTACAAAACTTAACATTATTAAAATCATGAGAATTACAAAACTTCTTTTTGCTGCTGTCTTTTCATTATTCCTTTCAGTTTCTGCTTTTGCGACAAATGGTCCAGAAGTCATCGAACTAAGAGAAGAAATGAAAACATTTATTGAAAAAGCAAACATTGACGTGCAAAATGATGAAAGAATCATCATTAACTTTTTAGTGAATTCACAAAATGAAATTGTTATTGTATCGACTAGTAAGAATATTGCGAGTAAACAAGTAAGAAATGCATTGAATCATCGTACTGTTTCTGCAAATGATTTTGAACACAACAAAATCTATACCTTACCGATACAACTTAGAAGAATATAAATGTGAGAGTTTTTCTATAGGTGATTGATAATTGCTTCATCACTTAAGCCCTCCAAGTACACCAGGAGGGCTTTTTTTATGTTTAGACTTTTGTACAAGGATAAAATGGATATCCTACTTATTATAAATCAATGTAGATTTCACTATTCCTTTCGATGAAGCTAGCCTTGCCACCAATATTTGATCGTATGAATTAATCCAAGTAAAAGAATTACCGCCTTCTTGAACTTCAAAAGTTGATATTAATTTCCCACTTAGATCAAATATATTGAGGCTTCCAGCCAAAGAAGAATTAACATATAACTCTCCCTGGTTAAGCAATATAGTAAACTTACTTTCATCGTTAATGGCAGTCGTATTTACCAAATGAGAAGTATGGACATCATCTATGCAAAAATAAGCAGGAGTATTCATACCAAACTCTCCAACATCAGAAGAATTAAGGGTCATTAATAAGCTATCACAAATTCCCAACTTACTAACATCAAGATAAGTCCAGTCTTTCACGATATAATCCTCGTCATTATTAGACGAACGATAATCTGCTAAGTAGAATAAAACGGAATCCTTAGTCACATTTCCATCCAACATACCCTTAATCGTAATGGAAAAAAAATCAGGATCATCACCGTCTTCTCCACCAAACTTTTTAGCATGAGAATCACCATTTTGCATACTTAAATAGGCATAAGTCGAATTGTTAATATAAAAGCCATCAATCATCAAACTCTTTGGATAATTTGTAAACTTCATCACTGTTTGGCTTGGAGCATAACTCACAGCATAATTACTCGAATTATCATTACCTATTCCCGAAATCACGCTGTGCTCATTCATAAATCCAGGGGTTGTTGTGTCTGTTCCTGAAGATAATATCCATCCTGACCAATAAGAAAAGGAAGGTGTTTCGAAAAACTCATTATTCACAAATATCCCTTTAGAATTGAATCCACCCTCATCTCCAGCATCTTTGATGGCTTCATTCGAACCCAAACTGTAATCTTCCCAATCCGCAATAAGTTGTGCATTCAAGTTAATCACTGTAAAAAAACAAACTAAAAATGTAAATATTCTTGTCATATGACTTCTTATATATTGATTATAAAATTAAAAGCAAAGTGTCGTCCAGGCATCGGACGATTTTCGATGATTTGATAATTAGTATGAAGTAAATTATTTAAATCCAATCTAAAAGTTGGAGCGAAATCTTTCCATTTTCTCTTCCATGCTAAACTTATATCGAAAAGATGATAACCATCAAGCTTGTACAAGATTCCTTCCGAACTGCTTACATAGGAGTGATCACATCTGAAAGAGAAAGCGTTCCAATCAATCGTTAAGTTATTGTCACTCTTAAACTGAGGTGTATACAACAACTGTTCCCCCTTTTCTATCTTTGGAAGTGCCACTTCTACCCTATTACGTGATTGTGTAATGACATATTTCCCAACCAATTCCATCGAAATATCATTGAAACAATGTTTATAGCTTCCACCTACTAACATTCCATAACTTTGAACTACAGCAACATTAGATGCTGAAAAAAATACTTGATCTGGCAGTCTAGCCCATAATATCCAATCTTTAATGTAGCGATGAAAAAAATCCAAATTCACAGAATAATTTGATTGGGTAGTTGTTATTTTCAATCCTTGTGACCAGCCCTTTTCTTCATTCAGCTTTGGGTTCCCCCCAGGTATCCAATATAGATCGTTCATTGATGGGAAGCGTACTTTTCGTAACAAATGAGCCTGTAATGTCATCATTCCAAATGAATATGTGGCTTTACTTCCCCCCACCCATCTTATTTGTTCCCAAGTATTGGACTTCATTCCAATTTGTGGGTTTACGCTTAGATTACCAATATTCCAAAATCCCATCAATTGTGAATTCAATGGGTATATCTTTCGATCATTTCCATAGGCATTAATTTGCCCTTCTGTTAGGGTATAAGACGTGGACCACTTAAGTAATCCATTTTCTAGTATTCGTTCTACTTCTTTTTTAATCAACCAAGATTTAAAAACGCCATCAGACGTTAGATCAATGATTGGATCTTTATACAAAACCCGTTCTCTTATGAAACCAGATGAAACCTTCCATTTCCACATTTTATAGTCCAATTTCGTAGATATAAATAATCTATGGCTCTCATCCTTTTGATTTGCTTCACTTATGGTTTGCACGGTTGTTTTAGGTATTTCTCTATACGTATCTTGCCACCAATATTCTATGTAGGAATTAATCCTATTAGACCATTTAAGTAAACTTTGTATATGAATTGCATTTTGCTTTTTAGCTGCGTTTTCAGTTTTCCTTTTCCCTTGAGAACTGGATCGATAAGAAAAATCATTTAGTGAATTCTCGCGATAAATGCCGATACGAGATTGAACAAACTTATTCGAGAGTTTTGCCTTAACGCCATGTTTTCGAGACCGGAAAGAACCTACAGAATTAAACACTTGCAAGAATTGAAAATCTTCTTTCTCATTCGACAATTCCAGTCCTGCAGCAATGGAATGGACATCAGCCTGATTAAATTTGAAATTATTAAAAAAGAAGGTATTTACCAATGACACATCATTTAATCCCAACATAGGATTATTGATCGGAATTCCATTCCACAATATCGAAACCTGACTTGCATTGCTTCCTAAATAAGATAAGGTAGCAATAGACGACGGACCATAATTCTTTACAAAAACAGATGACTCTCTAGCAAGTGCCCTTGTAAAATCAACTCCAGTTATAGCCTTCAATTGATCTTCACCTCGCTTTAAGCTATCTCTAATTGTAACTTCTTCTATTGCAATAATAGAATCCAAGTACTGCCCAGTACATGGTAGATTTAGTAATACAAACAGAAGTGTGAAATACTTCAATACATGATCGAATATGGAAGACCGATAGCAACAAGAATTGCTTCCCTAAAGATGTCACCAACCTTTCCTCCGAAAGTTTACAAATGTCAAAGCTTCTCAACTCTGATGATGATTATGTATCTATGGCAGGTCTTCTGACTTATCTCTAAAGTAAACAACCTTCCCACATGAAAATGCAGTGGTATTTTATTTACAGTGTATCTGAGAAATACAGCAGCGGGGACTGTTCCAGATTCTAACTGGATTCCCTATTAAAACATCAATGTGTTACCAAAGATGCTGCAAATATATAGAATGAATTAGATATTAAAAACCTAATTATGGAAAGATTGAGGATATTTATTGTACGCGTATCCCTTAGTCTTATTGATTGGCTTTATGGTGATCAGCTAAAAATTTCTCAAGACCGATATCTGTAAGGGGATGTTTCAATAATCCGAGCATTGCACTTAACGGACATGTCACCACATCGGCACCAGCTCTTGCGGCATCAACGATGTGTTTGCTGTTTCTAATTGAAGCTGCCAAAATCTGAGTGCTGTATCCTTGCATGGCATAGATTTCGGCAATATCTGCAATCAAACTCATACCATCCCAATTTAAATCATCGACTCTACCAATGAATGGGCTCAAAAATGTAGCTCCAGCTTTTGCAGCAAGAATAGCTTGGCCCGATGAAAATACTAATGTACAATTGGTTGGTATGCCTTGTTCTGTAAAATAAGAAATGGCTTTAACACCATCTTTAATCATTGGAACTTTAATTACAATGTTTTCATCAATTTCTGCCAATTTCATACCTTCTTCAATCATTCCTTCGTAATTCGTGCTAATTACTTCAGCACTAACAGGACCGTCTACAATTTCACAAATTGCTTTATAATGATTGATTACATTTTCCTGTCCACTTATGCCTTCTTTAGCCATTAATGAAGGATTGGTTGTAACGCCATCTAGGATTCCTAAATCCTGAGCTTCTTTAATCTGGTCTAAATTAGCAGTGTCTACAAAAAATAACATGGAAAGTAAGATTTGGTGAAAATAAAAGTGAGGACAAGAACCTAACCGCTCAACTCTCTACCCTTGCTGCATCTCTACCCTGGGGGAGTTCAAGAGGAGCTGGCCGTTCCGCCCTCACAGGGTGCAAAAGTAACATTTTTATAAAAAAAGAGAAATATTACGGATGATTTTAATTTAAATAATCTTTCTCCATTGAAAAATGCTATTATGTTCCTCCCTTTATCAAACAAAACACTTATTCAGTATTAAATCTATCTTTTCAAAAATGGATACCGATATAAAATTGAGATAATAAATACGTGGGTAATCCATGTGAATGGTAACTCACAGATGTTGTGTTCTGAATATATAAATTGGGATAAAAATGATACTTCAAATGAGCCCCTAAACCATATCTATGTTTGTTGGTACCCTCTAAAAATCGTTGGTTGACATACCCTAATCCAACATCTATGGCGTAAGACAACATTGGTTCTATATATAACTTTCGTGACCAACTGTAACGTAGTCTCTTAGACGAGAAATTCAACTCAAGTCCTTGTGCAGTTTGACTAAATAATTTACCAGATTGGGCCTTTCGAACATTATCATTACTGAATTTAAAATATCCTAGTTCTACCTTATAATTTTTATTCTCTATTCCAAATTTGTAGCTAAATATTTGGTTAAAAGGATGATATTTATTTTCAAATACTGAGAAATTTTTCATTCCTCTAACCAATACCCAATATTTCCCCTTACCAATTGGATAATTGGTTGTCAAACCAACAGCAAAAGAATAGGTATACTTTCGCTTTAAAAGGTCATCGCTTTGACCCCAGCCAAAAGTCGTGCAGCAAAGTAAGCATAACATGATTATTTTTTCCAATTGAATGTATATTTGTATTTGACAAATGCATTAAGACGCACGATATCCTTTCCGTAAAAATCTTTATAATATACATAGTTACCATTCATCCCGACATGAAGATTTTCGATCAATCGAATACTCAATTTAGCACCATAGCCGTACCCCCTCCCCTCATAACTAGAATAGCCTATTTTAGGGCTTTGACCCCAGTAATAGATGTATCTTCGATTTTCACTAAACTTAGAAATATCAAAATAGATGTCATAGGAAAACCAATCCAACTGATGAGTAAAGCCTATGCGATAATCTTTATAATGAACATATCTACGCCAATAATCCAAGTCTGCCCAATCTGCTTCATGCATATCATAAAACCCAGCCTGCTCATACATCTGACCAAAACGACCATACCCTATATAAAAGTTTTTGTACCCAATGTCAAATTCCCAATATGTTCGATCTATTAAACCGTAGTTTCCAGCATCTTCATTATAAGATAAGTGGACTATGTCCTGATTGCCTCCCAAAAGAATAGTATTCGGCTTAGTATGGATGCTGGCTTGTACCCATACTTGACCAAAAATGGTGTTCACATTAAACAGAGTAATGGTTAGCAGTAATAAGAAGAATTGAGAATATTTCACTATTATTATTTTTCAACATTGGGCATTAACATATATCATTCCAAATATAACTAAATACCGCACGAGAAAAGAAATATAACGCTACATTAACAATATTTTAAGCCACATAGAATATAAACAACAAAAGGTAGGTACAAGATGTACCTACCTTTTGTTATTTATTGACTATTGTGATCTTCTTACACCACTTCAATTATAAACTTGTTCTTTTTGCCATTTTCAACAAAAATGTATTGATTTTGTAATAAATCATCTATAGAAATTGTGCTCTCCTCGTTAGTTATTTTAATCTTATTGATGGAAACAGCGTTATTCTTAATTGCTCTCTTACCCTCACTTTTAGAGTTAAATATTGGGCAATGGGTTGTCAATACATTTAAAATATTGTCTCCACTTTCGATATTTGCTTTATTTAACTTGAATGTAGGAATTTCACCTTTCACTGTCTCTAGAGCATCCACAGTCATTTTTTTCAACTCCTCATTGTTTAGTTTTTTGTTGAATAAGATCTGCGAAACTTCACTTACCGCTTGTAAACTACTCTCACCGTGTACTCTGGCTGTTAACTCATTTGCTAATTCTTGTTTTAACCCTCTTGGATCTTCAGCATATTTTTCCTCAAGTCCTTCTACTTCTTCTTTGGATCGAAGAGTAAAGTATCTTAAAAACTTTGACACATCAGCATCATCTGCATTAATCCAAAACTGATAAAATTTATAGGCAGAAGTCAAGCTTGGGTCAAGCCAAATATTTCCTTCCTCCGATTTGCCAAATTTCTTTCCATCGCTTTTGGTTAATAGAGGAGTAGTTACGGCATAAGCTTTTGCATCGGTCAAGTTTCTTCGAATGAATTCTGTCCCTGAAGTAATATTACCCCATTGATCAGATCCTCCCATTTGTATTCGACAACTGTGTTTTTCATACAAACACTGAAAATCGTAGGCCTGTAATAATTGGTAACTAAACTCTGTAAATGACAATCCAGTTTCTAACCTATTCTTTACACTGTCCTTGGACATCATGTAATTCACTGTCAATGTTTTTCCAACATTTCGCAAGAATTCCAAAATGTTCATCTCCTTATAAAAGTCTAAATTATTGACAATTATCGCAGCATTTTCACCTTCGAAATCTAAGAATTTCTTCACTTGCTCCAATTGAAAATTCAGGTTCCTATCCAACTCTTCACCAGTTTTTAACTGCCTCTCTTTGTCCTTACCCGAGGGGTCACCAATTCTTCCTGTAGCACCTCCCATAAGTACAATAGGTGTGTTTCCAGATTGTTGAAACAATTTTAGAAGTTGAATCTGAACAAAGTTTCCGATAGTCATAGACGGTGCTGTAGGATCAAATCCTATATAACCAACACAATTTCCATTTTTAAGATATTTTTCTGCTCCAGGTGTCATATCGTGAAGCATTCCTCTCCATTCTAACTCATCTATAAAATTCATCCTTATATTATTTTCTTACTTCAAAATTTCAACAAAAATACGTTAAAAGAGCTACTTCTATGTAGGGATGTCATAAAAAAAGAGGGTAACGTTAATTACCCTCTTTACTTATATTCTGATTAATCTAATAGATCATACTAACTTCCACACATCAAACATCCTTCCTCCATAGTACAAGT
This sequence comes from Saprospiraceae bacterium, assembly GCA_965230345.1. Lineage (GTDB taxonomy): Bacteria > Bacteroidota > Bacteroidia > Chitinophagales > Saprospiraceae > JADKBO01. The sequence continues at coordinate 2,638,348 of CBDDKR010000002.1, read as the reverse complement.
CATACCTTCTGGTACTTCCTCAGGAGTGATGTTCATCACCTCCTTTTCCATTTCATCTGTGATTTCAGTTTTAGCCTGAATTCTTTGATGCTTATTACTCAATGTAAATTTGATAGGATCAACGGCTGCCTTACTTCTAAGGTAATACATTCCCGTCTTTAATCCTTTTTGCCAAGCATAGAAATGCATAGAGGTCAACTTACCATAATTTGGACTTTCTACGAACAAATTAAGTGACTGACTTTGGCAAATAAATGCACCTCTGTCTGCTGCCATATCAATGATTACCTTTTGGCTCAATTCGTATACGGTCTTATACAGTTCTTTAAGATCATCAGGAACTCCATCAATATTTTGGATACTTCCATTACTTGCCATCAATATTTGCTTCATTTCTTCATTCCAAAGGCCATTTGAAATTAGATCTTTCAACAAATGTTTATTGATTACAATGTACTCACCAGATAACGTCCTTCTAGTATACAAATTAGAAGTATACGGTTCAAAACACTCATTATTACCTAGTATCTGACTTGTACTTGCTGTTGGCATCGGTGCTAATAAAAGGCTATTACGGATTCCTTTATCCTTAATTTTCTCTTTTAGACCATCCCAATCATAACGTTCTGAAGGTTTAACATTCCAAAGATCAAATTGCAACAAGCCCTGGCTTGCAGGAGATCCTGCAAACGATTCATATGCCCCTTCTTTCTCAGCGATCGCATTAGATTCAACTAATGATGCGTGGTATATCGTTTCAAATATATCTTTATTCAATTGTTTTGCCTTTTCTCCATCAAAAGGCATTCTTAACATCATAAAGGCATCAGCCAATCCTTGAACACCAATACCTATTGGTCTATGTCTCAAGTTACTATTCGCCGCTTCAGGCACAGGATAGTAGTTGATATCAATTACTTTATTAAGATTTCGGGTAACAACTCTTGTTATTTCATGTAATTTTTCAAAATCAAACGATTGCGTCGCTGTATCAACAAATCTAGGTAAACTTATCGATGCCAAGTTACAAACCGCAACTTCATCTGGAGAAGTATACTCCATAATTTCAGTACACAGATTACTTGATTTAATTGTACCAAGATTCTTTTGATTTGATTTGATATTGGCTGCGTCCTTATACAATATATATGGTGTTCCAGTTTCAATCTGGCTATCTAATATGGCAAACCATAATTCTTGCGCCTTAACTGTTTTTCTAGCTTTACCTTCTTGTTCGTATTTGGTATACAAAGCTTCAAATTCTTCACCATAAGCATCGTGCAACCCTGGAGCTTCATTAGGACAGAACAAAGACCAATCAGAGTTTTCTTTAACCCTCTTCATAAAGAGATCAGAAATCCATAGTGCATAGAATAAATCTCTTGCCCGCATTTCTTCTTTACCGTGATTTTTCTTCAGGTCTAGGAAGTCTTTGATATCTGCATGCCAAGGTTCTAAATAAATAGCAAAAGCTCCTTTTCTTTTTCCACCTCCTTGATCTACATACCTTGCAGTATCATTAAACACCTTTAGCATCGGAACGATACCATTAGAAGTTCCTCCAGTTCCTTTAATATAGGACCCTTTAGCTCTAACATTATGGATTGACAACCCAATTCCTCCAGCGGATTGGGAGATCTTAGCACATCGATTCAATGTTTCAAAGATCCCACTTATACTATCTTCCGTAGTAGATAGTAAAAAGCACGAACTTAACTGAGGTTTCGGCGTACCAGCATTAAACAACGTAGGCGTAGCATGGATAAACCACTTCTCAGACATCAAATTATAGGTCTCAATAGCAGAATCAACATCTTCACCATGGATTCCTATTGCTGCCCTCATCAACATATGTTGCGGTCTTTCCACTACATTACCATCCAACCTCATCAAGTATGACTTTTCCAATGTCTTAAACCCGAAGTAGTCGAAGGTGAAATCTCTATCATAGATAATGGCACTATTCAGACGGTCTGCGTTGTCCATTACAACCTTATACGTACTATCACCAATCAATCCTGCCTGGGCATTTGTTTTTGGATCAATGTAGTGGTACAATTTATCGACTGTACCTGAAAATGACTTGCTTGTATTTTTATGTAAATTACTAACAGCAACTCGAGCTGCCAATAATGCATAATCTGGATGCACTATGGCCATTGAAGCCGCAGTTTCAGCCGCCAGATTATCAAGTTCTGTGGTACTTACACCATCATATAACCCTTGAATTACTTTTTTAGAAATTTCTATAGGGGATACAAATTTCTGATTTAAACCATAACATAGTTTATTAATTCTTGCTGTAATTTTATCAAAACTTACAGGTTCAAGTTTTCCGCTTCTCTTAACTACCTTCATGAGAGAATTATAATTTAATTAGATCAACAGCACAATGCTGTCATAGGGTTATTTAATAAAATCTAAAAGTCTTCTTCTAGCGAGAAAATTTGCTTGTCCTTTTCCGCCATTACACCTGCTTTCTGATAATCACCAACACGTTTTTCGAAAAAGTTTGTTTTTCCTTGAATTGAAATCATATCCATCCAAGGGAAAGGATTTTCGACATTGTATACCTTACTATTCCCTAAGGATTCCAAAAGTCTATCCGCTACAAATTCGATGTATTGGCACATAAGTTCTGCATTCATCCCGATTAAACTCACCGGTAGAGCATCACTCACAAATTCTTTTTCAATCGTTACTGCATCAACAATGATCTTTTCAACTGTTGATTTAGGAAGTTTGTTTTTAATGTGATCATTGTATAGTAGACATGCAAAATCACAATGCATACCTTCATCTCGACTGATCAATTCATTTGAAAAGGTTAGCCCTGGCATTAATCCTCTTTTCTTCAACCAGAAAATAGAACAGAATGATCCTGAGAAGAAAATTCCTTCAACTGCCGCAAACGAAATAAGTCGTTCTACAAATGATCCTTGATCTATCCATCTTAATGCCCAATCCGCCTTTTTACGCACGCATTCTAAGTTCTCTATAGCATTAAACAAGTAGTCCTTTTCCTTTTCGTCATTGATATATGTATCGATCAAAAGAGAATAAGTCTCAGAATGGATATTCTCCATCATGATCTGAAATCCATAGAAAAACTTCGCTTCTGTATACTGAACTTCGTTAACCATGTTTTCTGCCAAATTTTCATTGACAATTCCATCACTAGCTGCAAAAAATGCCAAAACATGTTTGATAAAATGACGTTCGTCATTATTAAGCTTCTTTTCCCAATCTACCAAGTCTGGTTGTAAATCGATTTCTTCGGCTGTCCAAATACAGGCTTGAGATTGCTTGTAAAATTCCCAAATGTCATCGTGTTCAATTGGAAAAAGCACGAATCTCCCTGGATTATCGACCAAAATAGGTTCCATATTATGGCTCATAACTAGTGGCGCTTTATAGTGTTAATACTTAGAGTAAAAATGTTAATAACTGTACAAAAACAAGTTGGTATTTTTCAAGGGGCCACAAAATTAACACTCCAATTGAGAGCGCAAAAAATATCATGACTTTATCTTGAATAAATAAAACCATAATACTTAATTACCTATAAAAGAATGTTTTGTGTTGTGTTCTACCCCCAAATCAGTCGGGCTGTACTCTTACATCACCCGTGCGTGATTGATAGTACAAATTAAAAAAAGTTTTAATTTATGAATCGTATTTTTTTCCTCAAAGTTATCCACACCATGTGGATAAAAAACACAAACAACTGTTACTCAATATATTAAACAAATGCTCTATATGTGGAAAATGTGGATTACTTCAACAAATCACTGAAATACAAGAACATATAAATAAGTTGAAAAAGAATATTTACAGATAATTAAAACTGAGGTAACCTGAGAATGTCTAATTCTTTGACATTCAAATCCCAAAAGATAACGACAAAAATTATTCGAAAAAACTTCCTATTTATTTCTTCCTCTAAAGAAAAACATTAGACCAAAACCTAACAACAATGAAATAAATATAATAATATAGAAAGCGTACGCGGACTCGCTAAACGGTATATGTTTTAAATTCATTCCATAGAATGAGGCAACCAAGGTCGGCACCATTAAAACGATAGTAATTATTGTCAGTCTATTAATAAACTGATTCATATTATTGGAAACGATAGATGCGTATGCTTCCATGGTTCCAGACAAGATATTGGTATATACATTAGACATTTCTAAAGCTTGTCCATTGTCAATGATAATATCTTCAAATAAATCTGTGTAGTATTCAAAGTCCGCAATTTGCAAAAAATCGGTCCGCTTCATTTTAAGTTTGAGCAAATCGTTGGTACTAAGAGAATTCACAAAATAGACCAAACTCTTTTCGATACGCAATAACTGTTGCAACTCAGAATTTCTACTACTATGGTACAACTCTTGCTCAATCAAATTTCTTTTTAGATTAAGTTTTTTCAAACAATCCAAAAACCTAAATACATTCTGCTCAAATATCTGTAAAACAAACATCTGTCGATCATCCACATCAAACCCCTTAACTTTCTGATCTATGAATTTATCAATGACAGGATTTTCTCTCGAACTTATGGTAATGATTTTTCCAGGAATAAGAACAACCCCAATCGGAATGGTAATATAAATTGCTTCACTTTCGCGATCGTCATCATTAAGGATTGGCGTGTTGACCAATATAAAACGAACGCTCTCATCCTTTTCATACCTCGAACGCTCATCAATATCCAACGAATCCGTTAAAAAATCAAGTGGAACACTTAGATCTTCGGCTACTCTATTTAACTCACCATGTTCAAAAGGCGGGTACAAGTTCACCCATGTCGCTTCTTTGAGATTAGAAGCTTCAACATGTTTATTATCTTTTCGTTTGAACAATACTTGCATACCACGATCTTCTTTTCATCCAGTTTATGATTTGAAAAGAGACTCCACAAATGCCATTTTATTGAACACTTGCAATTGGTCAATCCCCTCACCTACTCCAATGTATTTGATAGGAATTTTGAATTGATCCGATATACCCAATACAACACCACCTTTGGCCGAACCGTCAAGCTTAGTAAGTGCGATGGCAGTCACATCGGTAGCTTCAGTAAATCTACGAGCTTGCTCTATAGCATTTTGTCCCGTAGTTGCATCTAAAACCAACAAGACTTCGTGAGGTGCCCCTGGCAATCTTTTGTCAATAGACTTTTTGATCTTAGTCAACTCGGCCATTAAGTGTTTTTTGGTGTGTAACCGTCCAGCAGTATCAATAATTGCCACATCTGCATCTGAACCAACCGTGAAATCAACAGCTTCATAAGCCACAGCTGCTGGATCAGCGTGCATTCCTTTGTCGAAAAACTTCGCACCAGTCCTTTCTGCCCAAATACCCAATTGATCTACTGCAGCAGCACGGAACGTATCTCCAGCACCGAGGACTACAGATTTCCCTCTTTCTTTGTACTGGTGGGATAACTTCCCAATGGTGGTTGTTTTTCCTACACCATTAACTCCAACAACAAGAAGAACATGAGGTTTTTCACTATCTGGGTAAGTAAAGTCTTCAATGTCCTTTGTATTGTTTTCAGAAAGGATGTCGACAATTACCTGTTTGAGATGCTGATTAAGTTCAGATGTATTGATATACTTATCCTTTGAAACTTTTTCCTCTAATCGTTCGATAATCTTAACAGTAGTATCTAGTCCTACATCAGAAGCGATTAATATACCTTCCAATTCATCCAAAAACTCTTCGTCTACTTCAGATTTTCCGGCAATAGCTTTTGTCACTTTGGAGAAAAAACTTTGTTTTGTTTTTTCCAATCCTTGATCCAGCTCTTTCTCTTTATCCTTGGTAAAAAATTTAGAAAAGAAACCCATATACTACAATATTATTCTATGACTATATCAGCAAATATAATCTTTAGGAAGTTATTATTATCTTCTTAGATGCATTTATTGAAATGTAGTCCGAAGATTATACTACATCAAAAAGTTCGTTCGAGTAAACAATGCTCCATTTTAATAAGAGCAAAAAAAAAGGACTAGTAAGTCTAGCCCTTTTCAATTTATTTATTTTCAGCAAAAAACTCTTTTACTTTGTCTTTATGAATCATTAATTCTTTGTAAGAATATTTCCCAGTAACAGGATCTTTAACACTTTTGACAACTTTTACATAGTCTCTACCAGATCCAGCATTTTGTGCTCTTTGAGCTACCCTTGCGTTTTTAGATACTTTAGCCATGAGATCTTATTTTATTTCTTTGTGAATAGTATATTTTTTTAAGATAGGATTGTACTTTTTCAATTCAATTCTATCAGGAGTATTCTTCCTATTTTTTTGAGTAATATATCTTGAAGTACCAGGCATTCCTGAAGATTTATGCTCTGTACATTCTAATATTATTTGTTGTCTGTTACCTTTAGATTTCTTTGCCATTACTGATCAATTTTTCCGATTAGTTAATTAAAGTTTCACGCCTGTATCAACACCAGACTCTTCAAGATCTTTTAAATAAGCATAAATACCGTGCTTATTAATGTTTCTTAAAGCATAAGCTGAAACTTTGATTTTCACCCATTTGTCCAATTCTGGAATGTAAAATCTTTTGGTAAAAAGATTAGGTAAAAATCTTCTCTTTGTCTTTCTATTAGAGTGAGACACATTATTTCCACTTATTGGTCTCTTACCAGACAACTGACATACTCTAGACATCTCTATCTTCTTTTACGTTTTAATTAATATTCCTTTGTGACCCCGGAAGGGTTCGAACCTTCAACCTCCTGATCCGTAGTCAGGTACTCTATCCAGTTGAGCTACGGAGCCTTCAAATTCTTCTCCCTCTTAAGTGTCATTTCCAAAAAGAGAGTGCAAAGATATAATTTTTTCTAAAACACACAAAGTCTTTTAAAGAAATATATATTTATTTTTTTATAATACATGAGGCGTTTCTATTCAGGTCAAATCAATCATCTCCAACAAAACCATGTTAAACTCGAATGGCGGCTAATTATATTTTTACAAATCTTTGAGTATAGGACTTATTGCCCTTCAATATCCGAATCACATAATAACCTCCGTGATAATTACTAACATCAATCAGATGATTGTCGGACGAACTTACAAATGAATGCAGTAATACCCCTTGAAGCGAATAGACTGACACATATGCTTCATTTAAATCTCCAGCTAAATGCAATTCATCTCTTACTACACTGGGATACATATCTACGTCTAACGAATTGGTGCTTAAATCATGTGTACCAACCATTTCATTCACTTCTATTGATGTGGAATACAACCCAATACCACCTCTATCATTTCCTATGGCCAATTCATATAGATTATCATTATCAATATCAGCTATATCAATGGTTACCCTCTCACCTTCATAAATATCTCCAAAGTACTCCTTAATTAAATTAAAAGTGTCTACTTTACTGCTTGAAATCTTATTATAGAATCGGATACGCCCATCTCTGACACCTTGCAATAAATAAGTATCATTCTTTGCTTTAAAAAATACAGGACTACCATAACGTGATTTAGAATCATTACCGGTATAAATATTCCCTAACTGTTTTGTATTAGCCCCAACAGATAAATCCGAATTAAACTTAGGAACATCAACCGTACCAATATTCTCAAAGTACGAAAACTCATTATTTACTTCACCTACAGCAAGATCCAACAATCCATCACCATTAAAATCAAAGAAATCAGGAGAAGAGTTTTGTCCTACAAAAATATTCTTCCAGTAGGAAATAGGTGAGTTAAACTCAAACTCCTTACCTGGACCAGCTATGTTTTCATAAAAGAAAATATCACCCACATTATTCCCTAAGAACAAATCCTGATCTCCATCTCCATCAATGTCTGCTAGATCAGGAGCAATTCTTGAAATCTCATCAACTACCTCTCCAAAGTCAAGATAATCTTCATTTAAAACTTCAAAGGCTGGTTTATCTTTTGTACCGATGTTTTCCAATAAAAACAACTTTTTTTTCACTTCATTTCCACTTATAATCTCACCACCATTACCAATTAAAATATCCGTCAAGCCATCTTGATTAAAATCTAAAAATTGCGGATGAGACTGTCTATTAAAATGAAGTATCTCATCAATCAAAAAATCCTTTTTGTGCAATTTAAATACAGGGCCACAATCCGTTCCTTCATTCAAGTACAACCAAACATGGTTCTGGTTTCGACTTACATCTTCTTCATTCGGAGTTACAATTAAATCCCGCTTACCATCATTATTTATATCTACATAAAATGTCGACAAAAATACGTCCATCATCGCACTTTCATCATATATAGGAAATCTTGAATCCTGATCAACCATCCAACCTTTTATAGGTGAGCCACCATTTTCTAAATAAACCAAAGTCGATGTCAACAGATCTCCCAACAATACGTCCACATCACCATCACAATCACCATCGAAAACAGTAACCGTAGACCCTGCATGTCGTGGACCACCACCTCCCCCTGAAGTAACTTCATGCGCACATCCGTCCATCTCAGAATTTAAAATCACTTCGGACGAAAACATTGTTTCCGCAAATCCACCAAAGCATAATTCTTCATACTTCATATCAAAGGTATCAACACCTAGACCTTTCTCCACCGCATAGTTCCGGTAGTAATTCAAATAAGAGCCATCCAATTCAAATGACAAAATATCAATATCTCCATCGCCATCTACGTCAGCAATGCCAGGAATATCAGTTGAAGCACAATAGACATTAATCGGGCTATTGTTGTGTATATAATAGAGTATATTAAAATAGTCGTCTCGATTTCTTACCAATTCGTAGTATAGTCCTTCCGAATCTCGTTTACCTCTCCACACTTCTATACCAGCTACTCCTCCAATTTGAGGATCTTTAAACAAATCTTCAATACCATCATTATTAAAGTCTACCAAGAGCCCAAAAGTTCTTGGCTTAGGAAAAATTGAGGCATATTCAGGCGCATAAACATATTTAATCTCACCTTCATCACCTTTATTTAAGTATGTAAGTACCACCTCACTATTGCGATCAAAAACAAAAAGATCTTTTCGTCCATCATTATCCATATCCACCTTAGAAAACTGCCCTGCCTTCAGTCCACCAGTAAAAGGACTACTCAATAGTTTTCCATCTTGATAGACATCGATATCATATATTTTTGCTGCATCCTGAGCATGAATACCAAACCCAATAAACAAAACACTTAAAATGAAAACAAAGATCTTTTTCATCTAAACTATTCTTAATAATTAATAAAATTGATTGACGCCATTCCTATTCTTATATAATACTATATGCATAATAATACCTATAAGTCTATGAACTAAATATGTAACTCATTTCTCAATGATTACATTAAAACGATAAAGATAGAATTAATCTTTTCTAAAAGTGTTACTAAAGTTATACATGCTACCTTTTAATTACTCTGGACGACTAAATTTTGATTTTCACAAATAAGTCAGTCTATAATTACCCTACATTTCTTAGCATTCACTTTCAGCTGTTCGTCAACTCAAAATTGCTGCAATGCATCTTTTCTTTTATACTTCACAATGATTATCAATCCCGTAATTCTAAATAAGACTTACTAGTAAAGTCAATTATTCTGCTCCAAGAATTCCAGTATTTGATCCCAAAGGAATTCCAATGGAATCACTTCAGCTTCAATTATAGAATCATGTAATTCTTGTTCATTTTCCATCAACTTTTTATGAAGAGGTTTTGCATGTCGTCGTATGGCTTTAGTGTTGAAGTTTTGTTTAATACACACATCGATGAACCTAAGGAAAACTCTCAATCTAAGATGCTCATCATTTTTTAGATACTTATATGCATACAACTTTACAGGTTCCATCCGATCAATCACTAAATCATATTGCTTCCTTGCGATGTAGTAACACATTTCAAAAATTCGGAGGGAAGCATTTAATCCTGTTTTATCCTTAGAATAGATTTCAATCTTTTCAAGAAGCTTCTTAAACCTATAATTGGTGATGCTTTCAAATTCTTCTGTAGGATTTTCGATAGCTCCAAGCTCTACCAATAAGTGCAGATAGCCCTTTTTAATCAACCATTGTTCATAAAACTTTGGGAAAACTTTGATTGCTTTTGTGTTCAAGTTTTCTGTTACCATTTCACAGGTTTCAGTATATTTTCCTAATCTCACCAACACCCTAAATCTTTGATTCATTCTCGTAAAATATCGATGTGAACCAGGATTAGTTCCAGTTTCATGAGAATTAATATACCCAAGCGCATTTTCATATTCTTTATTAGATATATATGCATTAATATATGCCTGATCTAATATATAAGTCGCTCCAGTATTTAAAAGATTTTTACTCTTTAAAAGATCTAATGATCTATCACAAAAACCATGAATTTCTGAATACTTTTTCTGTAAATTGTAATTAAAAATTATTATCATTAAAGTGGTATTGAATATATTCAATGAAAAATATTTATCCAAAACCTGAAAACAATAATTCGCAATTTCATCAGATCTTTCCTTTAATCGTTCAAAGTTCAAATTTTTTGATACCATTTGCACCAATTCACTCTCATAAGAGCGAAGCTTTAATTCAACTTGTAATATTTCCAATGACTGTTGCAGTTCTGAATAATAAGAGGATTTCTTCTTAACATCCAAATCCATAGAGCTATAATACTTATACAAGTCCCAATTCAATAATAATCCATATTCTGTAGAAACACTATTTCTATTGTAATTAGCAGCTTTATTGAGATAGTACATTCCTGCTGCTCTGTGCCCTTTATGCACTAGCATCTTCCCTTGAGTATAATTTAATGCTATCGACATAACTTGCTTCGCCAAATCTGTACTTTCTTCATACTCTAAATCAATGGTAAAAAGCAAATAAGACAACTTATTCTCGAACCTTTGCTGTAATCTGATAAATGATTTATCCCTCTTGCTGGAATACCCTAAAACTTTTGCTATTTCATTATCATCTATCTTGTCATTGTTTTTGATCAATTCAAAGTATTCATTATATTTACTTTTAGTCTTCCATGGAAGTTCAATATGTAATTTGTTTTTACAAATTATCTTGACTAGTTTATATATTACGGTACCTAGTTCTATCATTCCTACATCGTTTAAGGTTAAATTTCAGTAAATTACATATTATTTTAACCAAATTTTTAGTTATTATCACTGTCGCAATAATCCCTTCAAGAATTAAAACTTGAATATAATTCTATTTTACATTTGTAATAGAAATTAAAAACAAGCTTATTGTCACAATAAAATAATTAAGATTTAGGTAAAAGTACTTGAATTACTTATAGTTATGTATAAATACAAAGAATAAACAATTATTTTCTTTGTCGTTAAAGGTAATTTAACGAAACTAGTTGTACAGTGCTTTCGCTTTTACTTTGTGGTATAATTCAAATACACAATTAAATATCAAACAAATGGAAGCGATCATCATCATAATCAACTATTTAATCGGAGAGGACATTGAAGTTCTTTAAGAGATTAAGAAGATCAACAACTAGTACATACAACAGTTAGATACGATATAAACAAATAGGCTTCATTGATAATGAAACCTATGCAAGATATACTATATGACTTAATTTAGGAATCGAGTTCTTGAAGTAGTAAAGAATTAAGAATCACTAATTTGGTCTGCGAAAGCAGAATTTTGGAAAGGCAAATATCAGGTACCCCAAAAGATTCTTACTATTTTATTCAATATTTGTGTGGAGTGGTGGTTAGTCCCACCCTCCTTTTAATCTCAAGGATTAGAAGTCTATTTTATTCATTTAAATACGTAAAGAAGGTAGCTCAAAGGAGTATCTTCTTTACCTTTCTAATTTATTCGACAGCGAAAGTAGTAATATATTTTTGGCCGACAAAATATTTTTTACGGCTATGAATTGATTTATTTCTGTTTTCACCAATCAAAGCCCCGCTCTATTGCAAAATTAATACAAAGCAAACCCACTCCACCTCAACACTATATTTCATCATTCCAACCAAAGAAGGTATTTCACCTTACTTAATTATCATATTACAATAATTCATAATATTAAATTAAGCTTAGGTTAAGCCCATATTAAAAAAATATTTTTTGTAAGATATTTTACATTCTATAAAGTGTCTTTATGTATTTTTATAAGAGAATTTATTGAAATTTGCACTACGCTTTGGAAGAATATTTAAACTATGTAAAGTCTATTTTATTCATATAAATGCGTAAAGAGGACAGCTCAAAGGAGTGTCCTTCTTTACATTTTCTTCGCTCGAAATATTGAGATTTTCTTCAATCTGTATTCCTACTTCCTGAATATCTTAAATTCTATTACTTGTCTATTATCGTTCGGGAAATACAAATTAAGCGTAAAAGCTACCCTACAAATTCAATAACCTCATCATTATTAGGACAATAATTACCAGAATATCACACCTTTGACATGCCGCATTTGCTGGTAGTACATGCACTTTCGTTTTGCATGCATTGTATTGAGAAAACCAACTTTATTAATGTGTGTGTGTGTGTGTGTGTCTTGTAAGATTAACGATTATACTTCAACTGACCATCAACAAAGGTCGAGAGCACCTTTGTATCTAGAATTTTTTCGTCAGAACAATTAACAAGGTTTTCACTAAGTATTACAAAGTCAGCAAGGTATCCTTCCTTAATCATCCCCTTGTAATCTTCTTGAAAACTGGCAAAGGCATTGCCTAAAGTATAGGAATAAACAGCTTCTTCCCTAGACATAGATTGATCTCTGTAAAACACAAATCCATTATCAGACCTTGTTCTAGTAACAGATGCATAAAAGCTCTTAAGCGGATCGACATCTTCTACTGGTGCATCAGTACCATTGGCTACTACTACACCTTCATCCAATAGTGATCTCCAAGCATATGCTCCCAACTGTGCTCTCTCTTTTCCCAATCTCTTTTCAACAAAAGGTGCATCCGATGTACAATGTACTCCTTGCATACTTGCAATAATTCCATTTTCAGCAAATCGAGGAATATCCATTGTATCTAAGTGTTGGGCATGTTCGATTCTCCATCTTTTTTCTCTAGATTCTTCTCCTAGTACACCTTCATAGATATCTAGAACGACTCGATTGGCCCTATCGCCAATAGCATGAACACAAAGTTGCATTTCATTTTTCAATGCCAAATCAGCAATCTTTTTCACATCATATATATCTGTTGTGTTCTGCCCATAGAATCCTGGTTTATCCGAATATGGCTTAAGAAGCCAAGCGCCAAAAGCACCTAATGCACCATCTACTTCAGACTTTATTGCATTGCAAGTAAAATAAAAGTTGGCCGGATTTCTATATTGCATCTTATCGATATCTTTTTCTAAGGCTCCAAAAGAATCACGTGCCATAACCCATAATCTTACGTCAAGGCTATCCTGTTCAGACAATTCGCGATAGCGCAAGATATCCTTCAGTTTTGATCCTGCATCTTGAAAAGACGTCACTCCTTTTCGTAGACATTCCTTTTGAGCCTTTCTTATGGCTTGTTTCCATGAAGCCTCTACCTTTTCAACTGGTAATTCGGCGATATATGATTGATATCCTTCTACAATTGGGTCCATCGCTCTTTCTTCAAAAACCCCTATCGGATCACCATTGGAATCTTTCACAATTTCTCCGCCTATAGGTTGATCATTTTCGCTAGAAAGTTTCAACTTAGACATAGCCATTTCATTCGCAAACAAACTATGGCCACTAGCATGAAACAAAACTACTGGATTGTTAGGTGTAACGGCACTTAATTGGTCATGAAATGGGTAACCATGTACATTAGGATAAGGAATACTATCCCACTTCTCTTGGTGCCATCCACGTCCTTCAAGCCAATCACCCGGCTCCAAATCTCTTACACGCGCTTCAACCCTGCTTACCACTTCTTCCCAACTCTTAGCATCTAAAAGGTTTACATTGACCAGACTTTTACCTAATCCTAAAAAATGTCCATGACCTTCTATAAACCCAGGCATAACAAAATTCCCTTCAGCATTCACCAAATTTGTTTGGTCGTTCTTCAAATGCTCCAAGCCCCCTAAATCAGAACTCAACTCAAGGATTCGACCATTCTTTACTGCAAAAGCACCAACCCATTTATTTGTGGAATCTACTGTATAAACTTCTCCATTATAAACAATTAAATCAGCATACTCACCAGGAGTACAACTGAACATAAGTATAAAAACAAATCCTAAGTAAATTATTGGTTTCATCCCAGTTGGTTTTATGATTGAATTGCTAAAAGCATTTTTTTTGACTATTTCACCTTTCTATAGTTTGCCTCCAACCTATTGTAAAACATGTTTAAATCTACCACAAAAATCATTTGACTACTCTGCTAACATCGCTCTACGAAGAAGTAGCACAAATTCTTTAACAAAACCATCTAGATCGACTCAATAAACAATTCCTATATCTAAAAACGGCTAACTAATTGCTTAAATCAAAATAGATTATTTCGTCACCTCTACTCTCTGGGTAGGGGGTTTTTGCTTCCTTTTACTCATTTCATTTTCAAAGGAATCTACAATCTGAGACAATGAAGCATTAATCATATCATTTTCTTGAAGACCTATTGGGCTTCCACTATCTCCTCCTTCTCTAATTCCTTTTACAATAGGGATTTGTCCAAGTAAAGTAGTTTCTGATCTTTCAGCAAGTCTATGTCCTCCACCCTCACCAAAAATAAAGTATTTATTCTCTGGCAATTCCTCTGGAGTAAACCAAGACATATTTTCAACAATCCCCAGAATAGGCACATTGATATTTGGCAATAAAAACATATTCATTGCTTTAACTGCATCAATAACTGCTACTTCCTGTGGAGTCGTCACCATGACAGCACCAGTAATCGGAATTGTTTGTACCAATGTCAATTGCACATCGCCTGTTCCTGGAGGAAGGTCAATGACTAGGTAATCCAATTCCGGCCACAGACAATCTTCTAAGAATTGCTTTATGATTCCACCAAGTCTAGGGCCACGTAGAACTATTGCCTGCTCTGGATCAACAATAAACCCAATAGACATTACATGAATTCCATGTGCCTCAAGTGGACGAATTTTATGCTTTCCATACAACTGTTCCACCTTAGGACGCTCCCCTACTAAACCCATCATTGTTGGGATTGAAGGACCATAAACGTCAGCATCCAACAATCCAACTTTGTAGCCCTTTTTAGCCAAAGTAACTGCTAGGTTAACCGATACCGTTGACTTTCCTACTCCACCCTTGCCTGATGCAACTGCAATCACATTGTCTATATGACTTATTGGATTGCTTTTTTTGTTTTCTACTTGTTTAAGATGAATGTTAACTTCAGCATTAGGGTATACCTTCTGAATCTCTTCAATGCATTTAAAATTCAACTCAGATTTAATATTGGAATCATTTTCATTTATAACAATAGTAAAACTCACATGATTACCAGATACAACAAAATTTTCTACCCTTTTTGCCTGTATTATATTTTGTCCTGTTTTAGGATCAATTACTTTCTTCAAGGCACTAAGCACCTTATTATTGTCTAACATCTTGCTTTGCATTTTGTCTATAACATTACACTATAAACATTGTTTTGTTATTTGATGAACTTTTTATGCCATGAACTTTCGAGTGGTACCAACCATCGCCTCAAAAATTCGTCCTTAGTTTTGACTAAATGGTCAAAAAACAATACCGAATCATCCACTTCACCTTTATGATAACTAGAACTAAGGTCTTTTGAGCTTATCGAGCACACTTCGTCTTTCTTCAAATAATGAAAATTCAATCGATTAAAGAAATCCACTTCAAAGCGTCTTCCCAGTTGTTCAACAAAAGCTACCGAAGCATCGATAGAACATCCACTTGCAGCAGTCGCTGATTCATCGACGAATATCCCGAGGAACTGATGGTGAAAAATATTTCCATACACCTTCAGCTCTTGTGTATGACTTGTCCAACTCTCTAGAAAAGTATACAAAAGACTTTTCATTTCTAACACTTCATGATTACCAAGGATTCGATCAGCAGGATATATCCAAACTTTTGAAGTATTTTCTAGAGCAATGAGCTCCCTAATCATTGTTCCAATTATTTGCGTCAACAATCATTTCACTCAAATCGTAGACCATTATATCATCTTGCTTCTCTTTCGCTTTTAGTCCATCGCTTAACATCGTAATACAAAACGGACAATTTGCCGCAACAACTTGAGCTCCTGAGCCAATAACTTCCTCAGCTCTTTCGACATTTATTCTTTTATCTCCAGCTTCATCTTCCTTAAACATTTGTGCTCCACCAGCTCCACAACACAATCCAGTAGTCCTACTTCTTTTCAATTCAACAAGATCAGAGTCCAATGAATTTAATAGTGTACGAGGTGCCTCATATTCGCCATTAATTCTTCCTAAATAGCATGAATCGTGATAGGTAATTTTCTTTCCGTTAAACGCTCCTCCTTCTATTTTCAGTTTTCCTTCTTTAAGTAAATCATTTAAAAACTGTGTATGATGAACTACATCGTAATTTCCTCCTAAAGCAGGATATTCATTTTTTAATGTGTTGAAACAATGAGGACAGGCAGCAACGATCTTCTTTACCCCGTACATATTTAATGTTTCAATATTTTGGATAGCCAACATTTGAAACAAAAATTCATTTCCTGCACGTCGAGCAGGATCGCCACTACATTTTTCTTCAGTACCAAGAATAGCATATTTCACATCAATTTGATCCAAAATAGTACACATTGCTCTAGTAACCCTCTGTGCACGGGCATCATAACTTCCTGCACACCCAACCCAAAATAGAATTTCTGGTGATTCTCCTGCCGCTTGCAATTCTGCTATAGTTTTGACCTTCATATTATCTTTATTATCAATACAATTTGTCCTTGAAAATCTTGATTAGTTATTTCTCCAATTATCACGTGGTTCTGGTATCTGCCATACACTACCTTGATTTTCAAGAGAAGTAAACATTGGCATCCAATCCGCAGGACCAGCAGACTCCGTCAATATTTCATATCTTCTCAATTGAAGTATTATATCTAGTGGATTAATCATGACAGGACATGCTTCTACACAAGCATTACAACTTGTACAAGCATGAATCTCTTCTTTAGCAATTCTATCGAAAAGAGATTTTCCATCCTGATAATTTTCTATAGAGAGCGATTCTTTATCTGAAGAGGAAGGATCAATCAATTCTACCAAATTTTGATCTATATTCTCACCAATTTCAGTTGCTCGATCTCTAACATCCATCATTACCTTTCGAGGAGAAAGTTTTTTCCCAGTTTGGTTCGCAGGGCATTGATCTGTACATCTTCCACATTCAGTACATGTATATGCGTCTAATAGATTCTTCCATGATAGATCTTTTACATCACTGGCACCAAAAGTTGGCAATTCAGCATTCATGTCCATCTCTTGATCCACACTAAGACCAAACATAGATTTCACTTCATTCATAATTGCCGGCATATTTTCCATTTCTCCCCTTGAATTCTGTCGAGCAAAAAAGGTGTTTGGAAAGGCAAGGAAAATATGTAAATGTTTACTTATCGGCAAGTACAATATAAATCCGAAAACCACCAATATGTGTAACCACCATCCAGCTCTTTCTAAAACAACAAGGACAGATTGATCAAGCCCTTCAAAGATCATTGGTCCAAGTATACCACTAATGGGGAGTGTTCCTGTCGAGGGATAATGTTCTGGATCAAGATTTTGCAGTACAGAATCGGCACCATTCATGGTAAAAATACCAAGTACTAAAAGGAACTCTCCAAGCAATATAAGGTTGGCATCCAACTTAGGCCAACCATTCATTTCACTTTTCACAAATCTTGGCAACTTCAGTAAGTTTCTTCTCCAAAGGAATGCAATAGTCGCAATCAATGCTAGAAAAGATAGAATTTCAATCAAAGAAATAATCAACGTATAAAGAAAACCTAATGGTTGTGCAAATATCCTATGACTACCGGTTATTCCATCCACTATTATTTCGATCAATTCAATTTGAGTCAATAGAAATGCTACATAAATGAATCCATGCAAAAGCGCTGGAATCCATCTCTTGAACATTTTTTTCTGTCCAAAAGCCACCAACAATACATTTCGCCATGATTGATTTTTATCTAGCGTATACTTGATATCACCACCGAACTGGATATTTCGCCAAATCTTGCTGTACGCTTTATAAGAAAAGTAAACTACTGCTAAAAGTATAAGAATAAAAACAATTTGCTGCATCTGTACTATTTGTAATCTTGCAAATATACTAGATTGCTGCCATTCGTTCTTTAAATCAATTCTTATTTATAACCAATGAAAATAATTTGCCTAAATTATCCTCAAACAAGACCATCTATCTTATTCCATTATTCTCCACACCCCAGATGTTTTGAACGCCACAACTCCAGTTCCCTCTTTCAACATCACTTCACCATCTTCGCTTTTCAAATGGTAAACATTACGATAACTTTTAATTTTTAGCCCTGAATGACTATGGATATCTATATCTGTCTGAAAAGTCAACGGATTTATATTCACTCCATTTGCATCATTTATTATCAGCTGACCCGAGTGATAGCCATTCCCATGACTCAAACCAAGCTCAATAATTTCAGCAAGATCTGAAGAGCTATCACTCTCTTTCTCAAAATAAGCTTTCAAATGTAGAATCGGTTGTTTTTTATCATCCCAATACGTATAATACTTAGAATCAGTTTCTATATATTCACAAATATCATCCTTATACGGGTCCAAAGTCTCACAAATCACGTTGACACATAAATGATATGTATTTGAATCTTTCTTCAAATTAAGCGCTTCAGTTTCTCCCGATTCAAGGATAAAAGTTATAGAATCGTCCTTTGGAAAATAAGATTGTGTCCTTTCACTAAAATGCACTTCACCAATTCGCTTTTCCATACAATTCTTAGTGCACCCAATTCCTATAAAAATTATACAAAGTGCACTGAGAAAACAAGCTTTAATTGTTGGATTTAAAATCATATCAATTTTTCAGTTCTACTAATCAAACGATATTCTTTCGAGAGTAATTCCCCGTTTAATCATATTTCACAGTAAATTCTCTTACAACACTTTGACCATTCCCGTCAACAACTTTTAATATGTGAATTCCTCGATTCGTCTTTACCTTTATGGAATGAAACAATAGCGTCTTTCCTATGTACTGTTCATCAATATACCAGTGAAGAGGCATCTTAGGATTGACATGATCACCTTTAAACACAACATCTTCGCGCTTATTATCCAATCCTCTTGGAACAAATATATTGGCATTTTGAGGTGGATAAATAATGCTAATGCCTTGATCTCCATCAAATTTACAATCGGGCTTAAACTCAGGAATTGCTTCAAAATCGGAATGATACTTTCGATAATAAACAGCTTGCTCGCTCGGCATCACGAAGAAAACTTTCTGCTTCATTCCATTAATACTGTAACAGGTGTGATTCACTCTCATTTTCTCGTCCTCATCCAGATTTACATTCTTATGATATTCACAAATCCTTGACTCGACATTTGTTGCTGTCCAAGTCGTATCCAGTCTGGGACAATAGTCGGATGCAATTAATCCGCTTCGTCCACAGTTAACCTTAAGTTTTAAATCATCGAAGGGAATATCAAACCAACTCACATTAGGCAAAGAATTTGCAATATCAAACAAAATTGGTGCTGCAACTTTAATACCTGTGAGACCATACACTGGTTTGTTGTCTGCATTTCCGACCCAGACCCCAATGGTATAATTAGGAGCGACGCCTATTGCCCAGGCATCTCGATGACCAAAACTAGTGCCCGTCTTCCATGCCATTTTCTTACTAGAGCTGAAGCTTAACCATTGGCCTTCTTGATCTGGACGATTAAGTTCAGACAACGTCTCAAGAGTATGGTGAACAGCACCTACACTTATTTCATTTTGATTAAATGACCAAGAAACAGGATTTCCCTTCTCACTCTTTTGATACAATGTAGGTGGGTCAAAAGCTTTCGAGTCATACTTTCCTTGGTGTTCATTAAAATCCAGCAGAACTTTTCCCATACTGGCGAATGCATTGGTAAGTTGCCACAAGGAAGCTTCTCCTCCACCCAAGATTAAAGATAACCCATAAAATTCACTACTTCGATTTATATCTTGGATTCCTATTGCGTTGAGTTTATGAATGAAACGCTGGATTCCATACCTCCTCAACAAATGTACAAATGGAACATTTAAAGATTCGATCAATGCTTGGTTAGCAGGCACCGCTCCATAATAGGTCTTATGATAGTTCTCTGGGTGAAACCCATCTATATAAGTCGGTATATCTTTTAACAACTCCTTCGGGTTAATTAGTCCGCCATCTAAACAACTCGCATATAATAATGGCTTGAGCAGACTTCCCGTACTTCTCTTTCTTCGTATCATATCAATTTGACAACCGTTTCTGCTTCCTGAGTGGTTACCAAAGTAAGCTAGCACCTCCTTTGTTTTTGTATCTAAAACGATTACCGCCATATTATCAACTCCGCTAGGATGCAAACTTATGCGATGCTGTTCAGAGATCCGATTCACTAGAGATTGTGTTTCGATGTCAATTGTCGTTATGTTATTTGATTGACCTGATCTATGCATCAAATGAGGCGCCAATTGGTCTATTGGATAAGGTTTTTCTGGTATTGATTCCAAAATGGCTAGTCGGTATTCCATACTGTCTATAATGGACTCTGACAAAAGCTTCTTCAGGAGGAAATCTCTTTTCTTTTTAAGTGCTTCTTTATTTCGTCCTGGATGAATTAAACCTGGAGCATTAGGTAAAACAGCAAGCGTAGCGTTTTCTGCCCAACTCAACAAATTGGAAGGTTTTTTAAAGTATCTCCAACTTGCAGCCTCAACTCCAACTACATTACCTCCAAACGGAGCGTGAGATGCATAAAGGGCCAACAGTTCCTCTTTGGAATAAGAAAAGTCAATTCTAGTAGCTAATATACTTTCGATTATTTTGTTCCACCAAGATCGATCATGATTCTTCATAGACATCCTCATAATCTGCATATTGATTGTACTTGCTCCTCTAACAATCTTTCCCTCATTAATATTTTGAAAGAAGGCTTGAAAAACACTTATGGGATCAACACCTAAATGAGAGTAAAACCTCTGGTCTTCAAAAGTCAAAATACACTTTTCAAACTCTTTACTCACTCTGCTGACAGGTGGAAATCGCCATTGTCCATCCTTCGCTACTTGAGCACTTAACAACGTACTATCTCGATCAAAGACAACAATACTATATGATTCATTAAATAGTTGACCAGGTAAGGATTTATAATACCAAATCAATATTCCGAATATAACCAGGAGTACTATATGTTTTTTCTTCACCATTCGCAATCAAGACATTATGTCATTGAAAATCAAAACACTATGACATTTTAACACACCAAATAAAACCAAACATGAACATCTGTCATGATTTCTCAAATGGATGCATTTTTGATCGTATAAAAATCGTAACATCATGTGAATTGTTGATGAAATATGAAATCCTATTCTAATCAATACCGTATTGATTTCTCCAGAATATTTGTTTCTATTTCGACCAACTTTCCTCAATTATTAGTACGATATGTGTTACAAGATTATTTTAATGAATTACTGAAACTTATATATCAATATGAATTTAAACAATTTAACCATAAAGTCTCAGGAAACGTTGCAAAGAGCTCAACAGTACGCTATTGAAGGCAATTATGCTTCTGTTGAACTTGGTCATATTCTAAAGGCTTTGCTAGACCGTGATGATAGTATAGCATATTATCTAATCAAAAAACTAGGTATAAATCCTTCCGTAATTCGAACGGTTAATGAGAATATACTCCGATCCTATGCGAAAGGTAATGGAGAGAATACCGTATTTTCTAGGACTTCTGCTGAATTATTTCAAAAATCTAATATTCTTATTAAAGATTGGAACGATGAATTCATTGCAGTTGAACACCTATTTTTAGCATTGATTGACATTCGTGATCAGGTATCACAGATGCTTAAAGACAATGGGATAACATCGGCAAATTTAAAATCAGCTATTCTAGAAATGCGTAAAGGGAACAATGTAAATTCCCAAAGTGCAGAAAACACCTATAATGCACTCAATAAATACGCAGTTAATCTTAATGAAAAGGCAAATTCAGGAAAATTAGATCCGGTAATAGGAAGGGAAGAAGAGATTCGAAGATTATTACATATTCTTGCGCGTAGGACAAAAAACAATCCTTTATTAATAGGAGAACCTGGCGTTGGTAAGACAGCTATAGTGGAAGGGTTAGCTCACCGAATTGTAAGTGGTGATGTTCCTACAGATTTGAAATCAAAACAAATATACTCTTTGGACATGGGCGCCTTAATTGCAGGTGCAAAATATCAAGGTGAGTTTGAAGAGCGATTGAAGTCTGTAATCAACGAAGTCATTTCAGCGGATGGCGACATATTCCTATTCATTGATGAAATACATTTATTGGTTGGAGCAGGTAAGTCCTCAGGGGCAATGGATGCTGCAAATATTCTCAAACCTGCTTTGGCAAGAGGAGAACTAAGAGCAATTGGGGCCACTACTTTAGATGAATATCAAAAATACTTTGAAAAAGATAAAGCACTAGAAAGACGATTTCAACTGGTTGTGGCAGACGAACCAAGTGAAGAAGATGCGATCTCTATACTAAGAGGATTAAAAGATCGGTACGAGACTCACCATAAAATCAATATTACAGATGATGCCGTTGTTGCAGCAGTTCAGCTCTCATCAAGGTACATTTCTGATAGACAACTTCCTGATAAGGCTATTGATCTAATTGATGAAGCTGCTGCTAAACTCAGGTTAGAAATGAATAGTATGCCTGAGGAATTGGATGAGTTGGAGCGTAAGATCAGACAGTTAGAGATCGAAAGAGAGGCCATGAAACGAGAAGAGGACAAAATTAAAATTCAAAAGATAAACGTTGAATTGGCCAATCTAGAAGAAAAGAGAAATGTCCTAAAGGCTCAATGGGAAAACGAAAAAGGAATCGTTTTAAAAGTCCAAAGATTAAAAGAATCGCTTGATCAACTAAAAACAGATGGTGCTAGAGCCGAAAGAGAAGGTAACTTTAGCTTAGCAGCAGAAATTCGGTATGGTAAAACTCCAGAGATTCAAAGCAAATTAAAAGTATTGATGGATGAAATAAAAAGCATGCAAGAAGGCGGTTCTATGCTAGTAAAAGAAGAAGTAGGCGCCGAGGACATCGCTGAGATTGTAAACAAATGGACTGGAATTCCAGTAACCAAAATGTTGCAGAGTGAGCGGGAAAAATTGGTTCATCTTGAAGAAGAATTAGCACAAAGAGTTGTAGGACAAACTGAAGCTGTAGAAGCTGTTTCAAATGCCATCAGATTAAGCCGAACAGGCTTATCAAGTCAGGATAAACCAATAGGTTCTTTTTTATTCTTAGGTACGACTGGTGTAGGGAAAACCGAATTGGCAAAAGCTTTAGCAGAACTGTTGTTTAATGACGAAAGTTTGATGACTAGAATTGACATGAGTGAATACCAAGAAAAACATAGCGTTTCTAGATTGGTAGGAGCTCCTCCCGGATATGTTGGATACGATGAAGGTGGACAGCTAACTGAAGCCGTTCGTAGGAAGCCCTATAGTGTCGTTTTACTAGATGAAATTGAAAAAGCACACCCTGACACCTTTAATGTTTTGCTGCAAGTTCTTGAAGATGGAAGACTTACAGACAATAAAGGTCGAGTTGCCAATTTCAAAAATACCATTATCATCATGACGTCCAATATCGGTTCTGAAATCATTAGAGAGCGTTTCGAAGGCGTGCAAGAGAATGAGATCTCACATGTAGCTGACCAAACAAGTGCATTGGTGTTTAACATATTAAAGCAAACGGTCAGACCTGAATTTCTCAATAGAATTGATGAAGTCATTATGTTTAAACCGCTAAGCAAAAAAGACATCAAAGGAATATTGGATATCCAATTGCATGACTTGCAAAACTTGTTATTGGAACAAAATATTGAAGTAGACTTTACCGATGAATTAAAGAATTGGTTAGCAGAAAAGGGGTTCGATCCAGAATTTGGCGCAAGACCTCTAAAAAGGGTGATTAAGAAGAAACTTCTACATGAGTTATCCAAACAAATATTGCTTAATAAACTTTCAACTAATACAAAGGTATTAATTGATGTATTTGATGACACCATTGTACTACGTCAACCAGAGTTAGTAAGTTAACAAAACACTAAAATTGTCCGCTTTATGTAATAATTGGTCACGAACGAGTAATTGAATGAACTAATTAATTGCATAGACGTTATACAAAATACATACAGTTGGTTTAATTGGGTTTAATAGGGAATAATGGAGATTTATCTGTTATTCCCTTTTTGATGTATTTAAGTGTTCCGGAACACATCAGGCAGCTCCCTGCCACCTATCTTTTCTTCTTACCTACATTCCTAAATCCGCTTTAAAAGCCGGCTCCACATTTTTAAAACCGAGGGACTCAGACATTCGAACATCTTCTGCCGCTCCACTTCTATTATTTAAAACAGCCCTGTTTTTTGCACGCATATAATAAAACAAACCATTATTAGAGTTTATTTCAATTGCTTTATCAAAAGCCTTCAAACCATCTATGGCGTTATTAACATTCAGTCTAGCTTTACCCAATTCATACCAGATATTGGCATTGTATGGATTAAGTCTCACATAAGATTCTAAATCTTCAACAACCATATCCCATTGACTAAATGATTGATAGATCAGGCTTCTATTCATATAACTTACACTTCGATTGGGATCAATTTCTA
Organism: Saprospiraceae bacterium; assembly: GCA_965230345.1. Classification (GTDB taxonomy): domain Bacteria; phylum Bacteroidota; class Bacteroidia; order Chitinophagales; family Saprospiraceae; genus JADKBO01. The sequence goes on along the minus strand of CBDDKR010000002.1, from coordinate 2,613,463 downwards.
TAGATTTAGTTAAGTCAGATAAGGCATTTTGCATATCTCCCAGTCTTGCATAAGTCGCTCCCCTGTTCGAATAAAACTCTGCTGTTTCAGGATTTAGCTCTATAGCCTTTGTATAATCTTTAAGAGCGAGCTGTAAAGTATCTCGCCGACTGCTGCTATCAAAATACAATCTTGCTCTGCTATTGAAGGTTTGAGATAATCCGCTTAAATCATTACTTTTTTCTCCTATAGAAATAGCATTGTTATAATCTGACAATGCATCTTTCAACCTACCTTCGTCTCTATAATAGTTAGCCCTATTTCCATAAGGAAGTTTTGTCTTAGTATAATACTTCAACACATGACTCCAAAGTGTACCGCTATTCTTCCATATTTGGTTTTGTGCATAAGACATACCAGAATACACAACAATCATGATAAACGCCAAAGCCAAACCTATTTTTCTAAATTTAGAATTCTCTATTATCCTTTGGAAATAAAAAGCCAATACAAAGTTCAAACCTATGTAAGAAATATAACTGAATCGGTCCGCTAAAAACCCTTGCCCAGCTCCAAGCACCTGTAATAAGAAAACGATATTAAATGTAAAGAATAAGGTTCCAAATACAAGACTTCTATACCCTTTTTGATACCATTTCAACATAATCCAAGCTAGCAATGGGACAATAAGAAAACTCACATAAAACAACGTAGGAATTTGACTCGGATAGGGATACATTGGGCTCATGCGATAGGGAAATATCGATTTAATCACGTATACAACATAACTATATGATCCTATGAAAATGCGCTGCCACCAATCAAAATTACCCGAATTAGAATCAATACTTCCTTGTTCTTTCAATAAAAACACACCTACCAAACCAGTTATTAAGGAGAGTAAAAAGAATGGCCATTTTTTCAGAATGCTCTTCAAATCAAACCTACCATCCAAATAATAATCAATTGCAATCATGGATAGCGGTAAAGCTACCGCTTGTATCTTGGACAACAAAGACAGCACAAAAAGAAGATAAATCCATTTTAATGACTTCTTGTTTTTATCAATTTTGTACTTCAAATAATGATACAAGGCTCCAAGATAGAAAGCACCAAAAAGTACATCTTTTCGCTCCGTCACCCAAGCCACACTCTCCACACGCATGGGATGAATCGCAAACAATAAAGCAAAGAATAAAGATGGAATGGAATCCAATTTTAGTTTTCTACCAATAAGATACACCAAGAGTACTCCTATTAAATGGAGTAATATATTGATCAAATGCCAACCTGCTGGATCCTCTAAGCCAAACAGCTTCATATCAATTAAAAAACTCCAAATTGACAATGGATTGTAATTACCGATTACCGTAGAAGAAAAAATTTCCTTTGTCAACACCCAAAAGCTCTCCGAACCTAGACTTGTAATATGAATATTTTCATAGAAATTTTTGTCATCATCCCAATTAACAAAACCATTATTGGTCGTATTATAGAATACTGCAAATGTCAACAACAATAATCCCAAAATAAAATACAAATCAGTCCTCCAAATCGATGTAGACTTGTTACTAGAATGTTTTTCTTGTTGGGGTTTTCGTTTTCTTTTTGTCATGGGCATCCAATTATTGATCAAAGTAAAATAGATCTAGAATGACAATAAATATAAGCATTGTTAGCAAATAAAGTAATTACCTTACTCCAACAATCCTTCAAGTAAATACTTAATTAGGTGATCTTCTAACTCTTTCTTGTCGTACTCTTTGTACTTGGCTATCCAAGCATATACCGATCTCAATGTTGATAATAATGTAAAAGTCATCAACTCAATATCAGCAGCTTTCAGCATATGATCACCAATACATTGTTGTAATATATGCTTAAAATGAGCTTCATATTGTGATCTTAAATGAACAAATTCTTCTACATCTTCCTGCCTTAGGTGAATGTACTCATGTAACATCAATGACATTGTATCGGTATAACAATATGACAACTCAATATGCAGAGCTATAACCTCTTTTAACTTTTCTATCGAAGAAGATTTTGACTGTACAATTTGTTCAATACCCTTTATAAACTCCTGAGCAACCGTCAGCAGCAACTCTCTCAAAATGTCTTGTTTTGATCGAATATGGTTATACAAGCTCGGAGCTTCCATATTGAGCTCTTTTGCAATTTCTTGCAATGTCGTAGTTTTAAATCCTTTAAGTCTAAACAACCTTGAGGCGCTATTAAGAATATTAGCCTTTTGCTTTTTCATTGAAGTGATTTACTAAGACGAAACTAATAAAATAATACTTTACTTTTTCAATCATTGATCCAATTATAAATCTATCTTCGACAGCTTCCATTTAATTTTCTTATTGAAAAGAATTAACTAAACGACAACAAGATCGACTTTTGATTAAGAATAATTGATTTATCAAGGCAAACCTTATTTTTGCATACAATTTAAGCAATATCCAAAATGAAGATTAAAATTCGTACCGTTCTGTTTGTTCTTATTATTTGTTCAATATTGAGTTGCAAGTCAAATAAGGAAAACAAATTTCCCGAAACGACGGAAACATCAGATAATTTGCAAGAGGTAATTCACAACATACCGAAGTGGGCAGAGAAATCTGCTATTTATGAAGTTAATATTAGAAACTTCTCCAATGCTGGTGATATCAATACATTTTCAGACCATATTCCTAGAATAAAAGATCTTGGTTTTGACATCATTAGATTAAATTCCATATTACCAATCAGTAGGAAAGGTAGAATTGGAGAAATAGGTAACATCTATGCTATATCTAATTTTGACAACATTGATCCATCTATTGGTAACAATCAAGATTTAAAAAATCTTATCGATAAAATTCATGCTTACAAAATGAAGATTATCTTGGACTGGCATCCTGCCTATTCGGGGCAAGATCATCCTTGGATTAAAGAGAAAAAAGAATATTATCTTTCGGAATCACAAGGTCAACCTATCACACCTAGTTACCATGACTATGGTAATCCTGATGAATGGAAGGATGTATACTCGCTCAATTACCAAAATCCTGAATTAGGCAAAGAAATGATTGAAATTCTTGTGAATTGGATGAAAACTTTTGAATTGGATGGATATTTCTTCAATCAAGCTTGTCAAGTACCATCAAGTTTTTGGAACCTTTGTTTGGATGTTTTGAATCAGACCAATCCTGAAGCTCTATTTGTTGCACATTGCGATGATATATCTCACAATATAAACCCAAAATTTAATTTGATTTTAACGGAAAAATCCTTAGATCAATTGGATCAAATATATCTAGACAAAGCCCAAGCTCTAGACTACTTAAACATGACGGATTCTATGAACAATAGGCTCATCCATCATACCAGTTCAACCTATTCCAATGCATGGCGAGGTTCTACACAACATAGATTTGGAGCAAAGCACCTAACTCCGTTAGTAGCAGGTATGATACTTCCTGGAATTACGATGATTCAGGGTGGGCAAGAGATTCCAATAGCCAGAACTTATACAATCAATAGACACGATCCTTTTGAGTTTGGAGAAATGTTCTCTACTCATTTCTTCAAAACCATATTACCATTTATTGAGGCGAACCCTGCATTATGGAATGGCACTTATGGTGGAGATGCTGCGTATTTTTCAAACAATCCAAATGTCATCGCGGTTAAAAGGAAATATGAAGGCAATGAAGTTACCCTTGTCATGAATTTGAGCGGGCAAGATCAAAAGGTAACGTTTTCTTCCACTCTTGAAGGAGATAAAGATTTATTTGACCAAACCTCTTTTACTTATAACGAAGGGGAAACTTACATCCTAGCACCATGGAAATTCAACCTCAGTGCTAAAACCATAAATAAATAGTTCTTCCATGAAAATTAAATTAATGTGGATTGGAAAAACGAATGAAAAATATTTGAAAGAAGGCATAGAGATTTATCTTAAAAGATTAAAACATTATTGCACCATTTCTACCCATGAAATAAAGGATGTAAAAAAGTTTTCGACAAAAGAAGATCTAAAAATCAAGGAAGGGCAAGCGTTTTTAGAACAGATTCAGCCTTCAGACTTTGTCGTTCTATTGGATGAAAAAGGAAAGCAAAAAACATCCATAGAGTTTAGTAACTTTTTCGAACATCATCAAAACGTTGGAACTAAAAGCCTTATTTTTATCATTGGTGGAGCCTTTGGATTTAGCAAAGAATTGTATCAACGCTCTAATCTGATGCTCTCGCTATCAAAAATGACTTTCTCACATCAAATGATACGCGTGTTTTTCTACGAACAGGTTTATCGTGCTTTCACCATTTTACGAAACGAAAAATACCATAACGAATGAGTATTACTGTCATCATTATATTGGTAACTGTATTGATATCGGCTTGGGGATTCAATCAACCTCAAGTCATACGATCCTTTTCAAATGCTCCATATTTGGAAGTTAGACAAAAACAATATTACCGATTGCTCACGTCAGGATTCTTGCATGGAGATCTTTTTCATCTTTTTGTCAATATGTTTGTCCTCTATGTTTTTGGGGAATACATAGAAAAACAGTTTTCCATAATTCATGGCGATATTCCTGGAAAAATACTCTTCGTTTCGTTCTACCTCTTCATGATTGTTTTGGCCAACTTGCCCAATCTAGTCAAGCATCAAAACAACCCCATGTACAGCAGTATTGGGGCATCAGGCGCCACTTCGGCCATAGTATTCTCTTACATCGTATTCAATCCATGGAGCATGCTTCAACTCTATTTTTTCATTCCAATACCGGCTATCATTTTTGGTGTGCTATACCTTTGGTATTCAAGTTGGGCTAGTAAAAAGCAGGCTGACTTTATTGATCACGATGCCCACTTTTATGGTGCTGTGGGAGGTTTTTTATTTACGTTATTCATGAAAAAAGAGTTGTTTTTTCATTTTATTAATGAACTAACATCTATCTTGCAATAAAATAATCAGGCACTTTGAATATTGTCAAGTATATACCAAGCTTCTTCACTTCTTTAAATCTTGCTTTTGGTTTTGTGGCCATTATCGTACTTAATGAAGTAGGCTCGGATAATGTTAATTTTTACCACTGTTCTGTATTATTGCTTTTCAGCATGCTCTTCGATGTCTTAGATGGATATTTGGCTCGTAAACTAAATGCATCATCCGATCTTGGTAAGGAGTTAGATTCTTTGGCCGATTTAGTAAGCTTTGGTGTAGCGCCAGCATATGCTTATTATTTAATGGCTCCGGGGCCAGAACTTTGGTATGCAATTCCTTCAGCAATCATTGTTGTAGCTAGTGGGTTGAGATTGGCAAAGTTCAATCTTTTGCCCAGTTATGACTATTTCCAAGGATTACCAACTCCAGCAAATGCTTTCTTTTTGATTGGGTTGTTCCTTGCCGTTCATTATGAAAATGATCTTATTTCAAACCTAATAGCTATTCCAGCAGTATATTTTATTGTGCCTGTTGTATTCAGTTTATTGATGATTTCCTCTTTAAGAATGTTTTCATTAAAAGGCTTGGAGAAACCATTTATTAAAAACAGATATCAAATTGTCTTGTTGGCTGTTTTTATTCTACTCTTGCTTATCGATAACAAATTGGCTATTCCATTGACAGTTATCATGTTTATCTTTTTGTCTATCTTACAGTCTAGTAGAAAAAAATTGTAGACTAGGATGACCAAGAAGATTAACCGGAAGTCGTTTCTTAAAAAAGGAGCAATTCTAGCTTCTGGATTACTTACAGCCCACAGTTGTAAACCTCATATTGAAGGAGACAAGGTTGAATCATTTAATGTCAATACTTCTAAAAAATTCAAATGGAAGATGGCTACAACTTGGCCTCCAAATTTTCCTGTTTTGGGGGAAGGCTGTTCTACTTTTGCAGAATGGGTCTATGAGATGTCAGCTGGACAACTTGAAATTAAAGTGTACGGCGGGGGCGAATTAATTCCTGCATTACAATGCTTTGATGCCGTATCTGGTGGTGCCGTAGAGATGGCAAATGGTGCCAGTTACTATTGGTCTGGCAGGCATCCAGCATCGGCATTCTTCACTACAGTTCCTTTCGGCATGAATGCTCAACAGATGAATGCTTGGTTGTATTTTGGCGAGGGGTTAAAACTATGGGAAGAACTTTATGATCGATTCGGCCTAAAACCTTTACCAGCAGGCAATACTGGTGTTCAGATGGCTGGATGGTTTAATAAAGAGATTAACACCATTGATGATTTCAAGGGTTTAAAAATGAGAATTCCTGGCATAGGAGCCAAGGTTCTTGAGAAGGCGGGTGGAACCCCAGTATTAAGTGCGGGTTCTGAAATTTATACCAATCTCGAACGAGGTGTAATTGATGCAACTGAATGGATCGGACCTTACCATGATTACATCATGGGATTCCATCAAATAGCTAAATATTATTATGCTCCAGGTTGGCATGAAACAGGCTCTACTTTAGAATTTATGATCAATAAAAGAGCCTTCAACAACTTACCTCAACATCTTCAAGCCATATTAGAAACTGCATCCGCAAGATTCAACCTTTACTCTATATCAGAATTTGAAGCCAAAAACAATGAATATCTCCAAAAACTAATAGCAGAAGGGGTAACTGTAAAAACCTTTTCTAAAGATGTCTTAGATGGTCTTAGAAAGATTACAGATCAAGTGCTTCAAGACATTGCGGCATCCGATGATTTCTCTAAGAAAGTATATAATTCGTTTAAATCGTTTAAAGGTCAAATAAGCCAATGGGCGTCCTATTCCGAAAGGCTCTATCACAATAATTTATAATCGCATTAATCCTTCCTACGTATGAAAAAATTATTCTACCAGCAACAAAGAAACTTGTGCTCTAACAGAAGTTTCTATGTAATCCTATTACTTACATTTTTGTTTCAGAGTAGTTCATCTCTCGCACAGAGAATTGAAGTTAATACTGGAGTTTCATACAACAAGTTTTTTGATGCTTATGATTATCAATATAAAAAATCCTTTTCAAGTCAATTTGGACACTATATAGGTATCGGATATGATTTTGGACAATTACGCTATCCGATTTTTCAATTGGCATACTCCACGTATAGCGGTCGAATAGATGTGGCTGACGGTGGTCTAGGAGGACGTACCGCTATGACAGGCAGCATTAATAAAACAGTACTTTCCTTAGATGTATATGTTTTACGTTTCAAACGCATGTTTGATTTTGATTTTGGTATTTCTACCTCCTTATATCTATTCAATAAAAACAGCTTAAATCTTAGCGGATTTATCATGGGCAATCCACCTATTGAATGGGAAGATATGGTCGATACCAAAAATCCGGAATTCAATCGTACCTTTAACTTTGGCCTTTCAGGCAGAATAAGGTATCCATTTAAAATTTACGATAAAATAAAACTCATACCACACTACCAAGTCTTCTTAGGAATTACTGAAGAATTCAAAAACATCCAAGGGCATATCAAATCATTCAGACATTACTTAGGTCTTGGCATTTCATATCAACTGATCAAATAATACGACATAACTCACAAGCTCAGACTATAGTCACTTTATTATGTATAACATCCATATGCTGACCAATTTCAAAATTTTTGTATTAATAATAGCAACAAGTCTTACAGCAACTCTTCGCAGTCAGTCCAAAATAGATACGTTCAATAATAATGGTATGCACCTTGAATTCTTAGGGTCCAGTTTAATCTTTTATTCATTACATTATGAAAGATCCGTATGGAGACGAAAATCCCTTGCATTCAAACTTTCTGCTGGTTTTCATTACAAACCATTTTCTTTGTCCATCGTATCAAACAAGTCAATTGGCTACAATATTGAATCCAAGATGGAAATTATAAGAAATAGAAAATCCTTACTATTCGGAATAGGTTATACATACCTTTTTTTCTATGACGATGAGTATTCAAACTCATGTTGCTCCAAGTTCAATTTTTTGATTACAAGGATTGAGCGCAGAATATATTCCAAAAACAAAAATAGATATTGGAGCCTTTCATTAACTCCTATTATTTTATTGGATAAGCACAATGAACCTGATCCTTATCTATTTCTACCATCATTTGGATTACAATATGGATGGTCCTTCTAATACAGACTCAATATCATCAAGACAATGAAAAATAAATCGATAGTACGATAACAAATATCAATACACCAACCCATTTTACCCATGAATAAGGCTGTAAATCTATTTTTTCATTATTGGGCAATTCAAAGGCACTTGTCCTGGGATAAATCTTACCAATGACTAACATTAAAACAACATTAATTGCAAACAGAATGGCCATTACATGTAAGAAATGTGGATAAGCTAATTTTTCAACATCTTCCAACAACAATTCATTTGTAATTCCCTCCAACTTTGCTCTTGATACTGCACGATCAACAAAATATGGCTTCAATATGAATTGACTAATACTGTACAAAATAGAACCAGATAAAATGGCAATTTTTGCAGCTATAGCAGGAACATATTTGGTTGCATATCCTACAACAATAACGGTCAAAATTGGTATACTATAACACCCGTTAACCTCTTGAAGATACCCAAATAACCCATCAGGAGCATGAGCAATCAAAGGTGCAATAAGCATCGCAAAAAAGGCCAAAATAAGTCCAAACTGCTTTCCTGTTTTAACTACTTTTTTATCCTCAGCATTCGGATTGATATGTGCTTTATAAATATCCAAGCCAAACAATGTTACTGAACTGTTCAACGCAGAATTAAATGAACTCAGAATCGCACCAAAAAGTACAGCTGCAAAAAAACCAATCATTCCCACAGGTAAAACTTTTTTCACCAATAAAGGGTATGCCTGATCTGGAATAGTTAATTCATCGCGAAAAATAAAATAAGCGATCATACCAGGTATCACTAATATTAGTGGTCCAAGTATTTTAAACCCTGCCGCAATTAATAACCCCTTCTGCCCTTCCGCTAGATTTTTAGCAGCCAAAGCTCTTTGAATAATGGCTTGATTTGTGCCCCAGTAAAACAATTGAACCAACATCATACCTGTAAATAATGTCGAAAACGGAACCGATGCTGTCGAGCCTCCAAGTGCATTAAATCGTTCAGGTGCAAATTGATACAAATTGGACAGTCCACGAGTTACAGATCCGTCACCTATAAATGACAATCCCAGATAAGTAAGGATCATCCCACCAATTAATAATCCGACAGCGTTTAAGGTATCCGAAATGGCTACTGCCCTTAATCCTCCGTAGATAGCATAGACAGATCCAATGATTCCAATACTCCATACACTGACCCATAAAGCTTGAGATTCTGAAATATTAAACACCTCGGCTACATCAAAGATCGTCATTAAGGCGATTGCTCCAGAATACAATACAATGGGCAGTAACACTACAACGTAACCCAATAAAAACAATGCAGATGCAATGGTTTTAGTAACCTTATCGTATCTGGTTTCTAAAAACTGAGGAATTGTTGATATTCCTTCTTTCAAATACTTCGGCAATAAATATACCGCTGTAATAACCATAGCTAAAGCAGCCAAAACTTCCCAACACATCACTAAGATTCCTTCACGAAATGCCTGTCCGTTGAGTCCAACTATTTGCTCCGTACTTAGATTAGTCAAAAGCAATGATCCCGCAATTACTCCGGCGGTCAGACTCCTACCACCTAAGAAGTAACCATCCTCAGACTCTTTTACCTTTCCGGTTAACTTAAAGGAAACAAAAGCAATTAAAGCCGTAATAATAACAAAGGTAATTATGGTCATATGAGATAATTTTGGACCTACTTAATGTAAGAAAAACACTAAATATAGTTGAACTTTATTATTGCTCCAAATCTCCATTTAATTAAGTTTTTAGATTTACATAAGTTGAAAAACTTTAATTTCCTCTATCATAGAATGATACTATTTAATTCTATGCTTAGTTTAGATTAAAATTCATTCAGAAAATTATTATTTACCCTTTCCGTAAATCCTGCTTAACAATAAATTTACAACTATTTCCAAATCATTAATCCACATTTCACACATTATCAAACTATTAAAACACCTACCATCCATTATCGAAACTTTAAGCAACCAAATGATATTTTATGCAAAATATTTGTCACTTTTAATTTTACATTGTAATTTGTCCTCCATAACACAATAAAGCATTTTAAAACTAACCTAAATCATACTTCAAAACTTCAATTATCCTGGATTTTTAGGATTAAAATAAGAAAACATTACTCGACTGGTTAAACAAAAACACTTCCATCAAAAGATAGTCTCTTTAGTTGGACTGGAATGTCTATGCAAAATTTACACACAATAACCAAAACTTAAAATGAATATGAATAGACCTTACACTAACTCACTTCGACCTTTTCTATTTTTCACATTAATCTTATTTGCTTCTCTCTCGTATAGCCAGCAAACTATTTGGGAAGAAGATTTTGAAACTTGTGGAAACACTGTCAACTGTAATGACTCTCGATATACTTCTGAATATGAATTCTTTAGAATGAATACTGTTCATGATTATTGGGGAAGAGTAAACGCAACTACTAAAGAATATTACCTCACCAATTCTTCATCAGGAAAAAAGGCAGATGCCGTTTCTGATTACCAAGGACAACATGGCGACTACTACTATGCTGGAGAAGATCTAGACAACACTAACCTTCCTAGAATAGGAAATGCTGACGGAAGCGACATCAAAGTTGTCAATTTTGCACCGATAGACATTTCAGGCAAATCCGAACTCGAGTTTAAAGGACTTTTTGCCAGAGGAGAAAATGACCTTTGTGGTCAAAGCACATATGACCCTACAGATTATATTAAATTATTCTATAGCATTGATGGTGGACCAGAAGTTCTAGGAATGTGCTTCAATAGTATTGATAATTGTCAGAATGGAAGTGCCTATAATAATCCATTGGTTTACGACCCAAATTGCGATGGAGACGGATCGGATGGCACCATGCTGTCTGAAACATTTCAGGAGTTCTCTTTTAACATACCAAATGGTTCAGCATTAAATCTGAGAATAGAAGTCCACATGGACGGGGGAAGTGAAGAAATTGCCTTTGATTACTTCAGAGTAATTTCTAACGCCCTACTTCCAGTTCAACTTGTTTCATTTACTGCAAATGCAGTTGATAAGGATGTATTGTTAAACTGGGAAACCAAACAAGAAACCAATAACAAAGAGTTTAGCCTATTGAGGTCTCAGGATGGTGAAAACTGGTATTCCATAGCCACATTGGCTGGAATGGGAACCAGTGAAGTCACTTCAAAATATAGCTTTTTGGATGATGATCCTTTTACAGGAATAAATTATTACAGACTTAAGCAAATTGATTTTGATGGAGGGAGTTCTTTATCTTCAATAGTTTCGATTGAAACCAATTCTAAAGGATTAAAAGTTTTTCCAAATCCTGTACGTAACGGTCGATTGTTTGTAAATGGATCCACTAGTAACAATTACTCTATCTTCAATTCGATTGGAACAATTGTAAAGAAAGGCGAGCTTGATGCTTCTCCTCTTGACATTTCAGACTTACTTCCAGGAACTTATTACTTGCAAATTACAAACAGCCCAACTACAAAGGTTGTAGTATTAGAATAAATATAGTTTTAGCCTCTAATACTCTTTTAGCAATTATCAAATCCTATAGTTAAACTCACACTAATAGAAAATTAGAGGTCCTCGTTTTTGCTTATCAAGCACAAAAGCTCTAATCCCGTTTGTGGTATTTAAGAGCTACTACTAAAGGGTCCAACTGATTTTTCGGTTGGGCCTTTTATCTAATTCACCTATAAGATTATTCAACTCAGCTCGTTCTATGGCGTAAGTCTTTTCTTTTAGATTTAAATTTTTGAGATAAGCAAAGTGCATTAATCTTGCCACTTCGGATGCTCTTATGGGTTCATGTCTTTTTAAAAATGATATGTATTTTGCCAAATATTTAAAAGCATGAATTATGTAGCCTTCCCCAAACCTTGGTTGTTTTCTATTCCCAATTAATCCATTTGGTCTGAGTATAGAAATATTATTGAAGGGAAGTTTTTCAACATCTATTTCAAGCTCAGCTTTCATTTTTCTATAATAATTTTTCGAATTGATGTTTTTCCAAGGTGAAGATACTACGACATAATTCTTGACATCATTTTCCGAAGCAGCCCAAGCAGCTAAGTACTGGTAATAATAATCCACACGACGGTGGTTTTCCTCATTTCCCGCCTTAACACGAGTTGTACCAAAACAAGAGAATAACACATCTCCATGGACATGATCTAAATAGCACTGCTTATCATCAAAATCAATGACTACTTGCCTTACTTTAGAATGGATCAATTCTGAATGTCTCCTCACCAAACATATCACTTCGGTACAACTATTGTCTTCGACCAATACCTCAACCAAAAATGAACCAATCAAACCTGTAGCTCCTAAAATACATGCTTTATATTTCATCTCTAGACACTTATCTCAAAAGTGCAAATTTAGACGTACTTCTATTTGCATTTCTGAAACTAATTTCAGAAATGATTTTTTACAACTTGTGCTTCAACTTACTAAGCCATTGTGGAGTCACACCTAAGAAATCCGCGATAAATTTTGAAGGAACATCACGCAATATCATGGGGTAAGACTCACTCAAATGTTTCAACATTTCTAAGCTTGTTAAACTTATAAGATTCGCCCTTAATTCGTTTTTATCAATTAACGACTTAACCCCATATTCTTGAAAGCCATTCGCAAAGTTAGAGTCCTGCAATGCACGATTCAAATTGGATTTGGTAACTTCAATAAGTGTGGATTTGGTAAAAGCCTTTAATGTATACTTTGAAGGCTCTTCCAAAACATAAGAATGAGAAATCGTCGCTATGGGATGAAATTCAGGAATAAAAAAGTTAATCGCCCTTTCTTTTCCAGTTTGCTCATGAATATGATTAAGTACTAGCCCTCCAGATTTAACCAAAAAGAGACTATTCGCTCTTTCCCCATATCCAATCAACATCTTATGGCTTCTGCAAATTCGCTCTTCACCAATATTGATCAACATTTCCCTAAAACTTTCTATACCCGACATTTCAACACTCTATCATCAATCCAATACGAACTGTTACCCTCGCTTAAAGTTTGCTTTTCGTTTCTCAACAAAAGCATTTGCTCCTTCAGTGGATTCGTCAGATCCTATTGCAATTCCGAAATTCTCCACCTCTTTAGTAAATCCATCATGATTGCTGAAACATTGATTTACTATTTCAATTACACTAGCAACTGCATTTGGACCTTTTGTTCCAATCTTCTCCAGAATTTCCCTAGACTTGGCAACCTCTTCACCATGAGGGACTACATGATTAACTAAACCAAGCTTTAATGCTTCATCTGCAGTAAGCATATCTGCGGTAAGTAGCAACTCCAGGGCCTTCCCCTTACCAATGTACTGTATTAATCTTTGTGTTCCTCCATAACCTGGTACTAATCCTAAATTAACCTCAGGTTGTCCAAATTTAGACTTTTCACTTGCGACTCTCATATGACATGCCATAGCCAATTCACAGCCTCCACCGAGTGCGAAGCCACCAACCGCTGCGATTACAGGGACATGAAAATTCTCAATTAAAAAATAAGTGTCATGACCATATTTGGACATTGCACTCCCCTCTTCTACTGAAAGGCCTTCAAATTCCTTAATGTCAGCACCTGCGACAAAAGCTCTTCCTCCTTCACCAGTAATGATAACTCCAACCAGAGATTTATTATCAGCATTACTACTAAAAAAGTCATTCAATTCTCTCATTACAGCCGTATTGATGGCATTTAATGCTTTGGGCCTATTAATGGTTAAAGTGGCAATTCCATCTTTTTCCTCAATGATAATATTTGATTCCATTGTTAATTCTTATTAAATTTTGAAAGCAAAAATACAACAATGAATCCTACGACAAGGGCAATAAGGACCTTTATTGTATTTGGATCTCCCATGACATAATTATCTGGGAGCACATTAATTTCTGACAATAATTTGATTGAATCCTTGGGCAAACTAAGAAAGGTAGACACATTACTCATTACCTCCACTTCTCCAGTCTCTTTCACCAAATATTCCTTTACATTTCGCCAAGGCCAAATCTTGTTTAACGAGCCAATCATAAAGCCGGTCAACAATGCAAAACTTAGTTCTTTATATTTTTTAAACAACCAAGTTAACACACGACTAAAAACGGCCAATCCAGTCAAACAACCCAAACCAAAAATCGAAAGTATTATGAGATTGGACATCTCAAAAGAAACCATCGTTTCCTTTATCAAGGGATAGATTATAGTATACATACCTAAAATTAGAAGTACAAAACTTCCAGATATTCCAGGCAAAATCAATGCAGATATAGCTAGTACACCCGATAAGAATACATATGCATAATTTAAACTACCTTCAGCTGGAGAAACTACTGTGATCCAATAAGCCAGTAAAGCACCACCTATCAAAACCATTATTTTGTTAATACTCCAATGCTTTACTTCTGCACCTATCAAAAAACAACTGGCAAGGATTAATCCAAAGAAAAATCCCCATAACATCTCCGGTTGTGTCTCAATCAAATCGGTTATCAAAATGACTCCAACTCCAAACCCTAGTGCCATCCCAATCATTAACAACAACAAAAACGATCCATCAATAGCTTTCCACAACCCAACTGTACCCTCCTTTTTAAAAGTCGTAATGAGTTGAGGACCAACAGACTTTATTGCTTCCAACAATCTTTCATAAATTCCTGTAATAAAAGCAATAGTTCCACCAGAGACCCCCGGTATTACTTCGGCTATTCCCATAGCAGCACCTTTTAATGCTAACGTCAGTTTATCCACTTATCAAATTTAATTTTCGTGACTTCTAGTTTTGATTGATTTATCAACCTTAATTTTTTCTTTCTTTATTTTGAGTTGTCCGAAATCTAACGAAGGTTGGCCTGCATCTACCCATGCCGTATACCACGCATCTCCAATCGCTTTAATCGAACTCCTAAATCTATCTTCCACCATTCCCTGCATAGCCCTTGAATAAGCCTTGGCATATTCTTCACATTGTATTCGAACCGTTCTTCCTAAACGATCATCATAACAATATTGCTGATCAGGAGGAAATGATTTACTCAATTCTTTCTCTACATCAAGTACGTCAGACAACAAGCTGTGAGACGTCAAAACGATATCCCAGTAGTAAGATTGTTTGTCGTTTATATATTCTGCTTTCCCAGCAAAAAGATCGTATGAATCTACTGCGAACAACTCAGGAATTCTACTTTCCCAAAATGCATGAATACCTATCTGATCGGTCAACTGACCATTATAGTTTACCGTAGTATGAAGTGGAACATGAGCATCTCCAATATAATGACCAAAATCAGCAGACAATCGAATAACCTTTTGCCAATCCTCATTCACAAAGGCATTTGTTAAGTCCTTTTGCATTTTCACCAGATGATATGGCAGCACTCCATACTCAGAGAATTCATCATCAATGACAAGAGATTTGTATGAATTAGAAAAGACATTTACATTAAAAAAAATGTCCAGAGCGCTGGAAGAAAGTACAATTTCTTCATCATAGTATTTGGGTAAAATATTCTTATTAAAAAACCAGTTAAACTTGGATAAAGAAGATGACAGGACTTCACTACCATTTACTATCAGATCAATACTATCAGCCCTAAAGGTCTTTTGAATCAAGGTGGAATCTCCCCTTTCATCTACAAGCTTCCAAGAAGAAAACTTTGTTACAGCTATTCCAAAATCTCTTGGTACATTATCAAATGGGTAAGTTCCCCAATGATCGATATCAATATAATGTCTGATCGCTTCAAACTTAGTAGCATATCTTCTTTTATCAGGATCTACGGCATGTTCTTCTAGATAATCCACATTGGATTTATAAAGTGGTAACATTTCTTGGGGTAAAGTAAACACTGCATATCTGTTGATCATTCTATGACCGAAGAAACCCCAATCTTCATTTTTCTCGGGTAACTTAAACGCTAAGAAAACTAAAATAATCAAAAGCAATCCAACAACTCCAAAAGGTTTTCTTGTTAGCATCTTGCTTTTTTTTTCTTCTTTCCTAAACGACCTTTATCAATAATCTTTTGAATATACACCTGAGCTTTAGGTACTTTACAAGCAGTATCTCCCATATTAACCTTCACATCACCTATTTCATCGGCGATTTTTATAGCGTGACTTGCCCAGTCATTACTCAGAGCACCTGCAGCAATTAAAAAACCGTTCATTGTATATTTTACTCTATTGGATGATTGACCAATATTCTTTCTAACAACTTCCAATAAAGATTTCAACTGATCATCTGTTAATGTTTCAGAAGCATCAACTGTCAATAAAGAGCTTAAGGTAGCCCAACCTGCACTACAAATAGATTCCTCCGAAGATTTTATCCATTCCATCCCCATGGTTAATCCAAGTCCACTGTCCACGGCAATCCAAGGAACTGTATACTCGGAAATCATATACCAATCAGCTTTCTCCACCCAATCTTGTAAAATATCTTTTGTAATTTTTTTCTTATCAGCGACTAAACCCGCCAAATACATGGCATCGCCATTGCCCGTATCAAAAAGTTGTAACGCCAATTCATGATTATCCTTAACCTTCTTGACGATTTTTTTCATATCCCCTACTTTCACACCAAATAAGGGCTCTTTGGCTCCGTGATTCAGAAAAATTTGCTTAGTGGATTCATTAGCATAAGACTCTAACTCCAGCATTACCTCCTCAATAGTCATCTTTAATTTTTTTTATAACCTGCAAAAAGATCAAATCTAGGTACTTCTACTTTAAATTGTCCCTTAGTAACAAGGTCAACAAACTCATAAAAGCCCTCCATATAACCTATCGAAGATGTGATCGGACACCAGGAAGAATAAGAATAAGATTCATTCGGTTGAATCACCGGTGTTTGTCCAATTACACCTTCTCCTTCAACATAATTTTTCCCATTTAAGAGATCGGTGATCCACCACTCCCGTCTTAGAAGCTGTACCGCGTGTTCAGACAGATTCTTAACCTGAACTTCATAACTAAATACAAAATACTTTTCCAGAATTTCAGAATGATCAGGTTCAAAAGTAGAAACTACACTGACAGAAATATCATTAGTTATTGCGTTATATGTAATACTTTTATTCAGCACAAATTCATGTATACCTTAATGTAAAGATAAGCCTTTTTAAATCAATTTGAAAGACACATCTATTTTAACCAATAGCATAAGACTAACTCAAAAAAGAGATGAGTACTCCAGCAGCAACAGCACTTCCAATAACACCACTGATATTACTGGACATAGCATATTGTAAAATATGATTTTTAGAGTCATACTTTAGAGCCATATCATTGGCTACTCTAGATGCCATAGGTACAGCACTTAATCCAGTAGCACCAATCAAAGGATTAATTTTCTTCTTACTAAATACATTATAAAGTTTTACCGCCATGATTCCTCCAGCAACGGAAATTACAAATGCCAAAAATCCTCCAACGATAATCATAAGGGTCTGCTGATCTAAAAAGGTCGAAGCACTCATCGTTGCACCCACTGTAAGACCTAAAAATATTGTTGCTGTATTCATAATTGTAGTAGATGCCGCTTCCATTAATCGATTGGTATCGGATCCAATCTCTTTAATCAAGTTGCCAAATAGTAGAAACCCAATCAGTGGAACAGAAGATGGAACAATAAATGAAATGATCGTTCCAAGTGCAATAGGGAAGATAAGTTTTACCAACTTTAAATTTTTAATCTTCGTTGATGAAGGGAACAGTTTATCTTGTTCTTTCATATTAATTTTCAACTCGCTTTCCGACATCGTAACTTTAGCGACCAAAGGAATAATAACTGGCACCAAGGCCATGTACGAATAAGCCGCAATCGCAATCGGCCCCAACAAGTGTGGTGCCAAAACTATAGCAGTATAAATAGCAGTTGGTCCATCAGCACCACCTATGATTCCAAGAGCTGCTGCTTCTTTCAGATTAAAACCCAACGCTATCGCACCTAGAATCACCGTAAATATTCCAATTTGTGCAGCAGCTCCAAAATAAGCCAATCTAAGATTCCTCAGCATGGGTCCAAAATCAGTCATAGCACCAACTCCCATAAATATTAGGGGTGGTAAAAGTCCTGTTTTAATTAATGTATAGTACAGCATATTCATGATGCCATACTCCTTGGCAATCTGAATAATGGACAGTTTACTTATATTATTTATATCATTTTCAGGAATTACAGCCATTCCACCTCCAGGAAAATTCGCTAACAGAACTCCAAAAGCAATTGGCACCAATAATAATGGCTCAAATCTTTTGGCAATACCTAAATACAGCAATCCAAATCCAATTAATATCATAACAAGACTAGAGGGTTGCTGAACCAGCTCACCAAATGCTGTCATTTCATACAACTTGCTTAAAACATCCATTTCTAGCTAAGTTTGATCAAATGATCGTCTTCTTCCACATCCTCGCCATGATTTACTAAAATGTCAACCACTTTACCATCCTGATCAGCCGTTATAGCATTGATCACCTTCATAGCTTCAACATAGGCAATGGTATCACCTTTCTTAATTACATCACCAATTTTAAGGCCACGTTCACCTGGTGACTTTGTCAGAAAAAACTTACCCTCTAATGGACTATCAATATATCGTCCTTGTCCATTTTGAGAAGCCTTATCTTGTTGAGACACATTAGAATCGACTTCCTTTTTTGTTTTACTCTGGGCATCCTCATTTACATAAGATACCTTAACAGAATACGACTCTCCGTCGACCTCGATATTCATATGTGTTGGCTGGGCCGGTAACGTGGGTTGTATTGATGTAGTCGAGTTAGCAGAAAATCCGCCAACCTCTTCCTTTCTCTTTTGCAGATCCTTTAAAAATCGCTCCTTAGCTACTCCTGACTTAAAATCTTCATATTGAGTAGGATGCATAGCATATTCAAACAACTCTTCATCATCTTCTCCAAAACTCCACCCTTTATCTTTCATTTTCGCACGATAATCGTCCAATACATCTGGGTATAGATCTTGTGGATTTCCAGAATAGAATTCTCTATTTTGCTGTTGTGCTAAAGCTGTCAATTCCTCATGAATATTCCCCGGAAGTTGTCCAGATTTACCCAATATCATCCCCCAAGTATTTTCATCTAACATAGACCATCTGTCTTTTCCTTTAATGGTCTGAATCGCATTCATCAGAGATGCATTTTTAACATATTGTGAAAACGGGGTAACCAAAGGTGGATATCCCAATTTAGGCCATGCATATTGTACTTCATTAAACAATTTTATAAGCAATTGATCTTTATTCAATTCACTTTTACCATTCTTTTTCAACCATTTATTGACAGAAGCCAGATTATTTTCTAAATCAGCCATCAGGGATCCCATCATTCCGCCGGGTAGGCCAGGTCCAATCAAAAGGGAGTTATTCATTCTATTGCTTGGAGCTATATACTCACCTAAGAAGTCATCAATAAATTCCTGACTAAGGCTTCTAGCTTCCATATATGCCTCCATATTTATGTCTGGCAAGGTAAATCCATCATCTTTCAACATTTCATGAACAGCAAGGAGATCTGCATGTCCAGTTCCCCAACTTAATGGTTCCATCCCAACATCAATTATATCCGCACCATTTCTAGCGGCTTCTAACGAAGATGCTATACTAAAGCCAGGTGTCGAATGACCATGATATTGTATAATAATATTAGGATGCCTTGATCTAATTCCCTTGGTAATTCTTCCTATAGATGCGGGTCTACCAATCCCAGCCATATCTTTAAGACAGATTTCTTCAGCCCCTAAATCAATATATTTATCAGCAAGTTCTATGTAATAATCAACTGTATGGACTGGCGAAACAGTAATACTCAATGCTCCCTGAGCTATCATTCCTCCTTCTTTGGCATATTCAAATGATTTTGCCAAATTTTGTGGATTATTGAGTCCATCAAATGTTCTTGAGATGTCCGTACCTTGTTTTTTCTTTAAGGCAAACATCATACGTCTTACATCTAAAGAAACCGGACTCATTCTCAGCGCATTCAACCCTCTTTCCAACATTTGGGTCTGAATTCCAGCATCATTGAATGGTTGTGTCCATTTTCTCACAGAAATATTTGGATTTTCACCATACAATAAATTTACTTGTTCAAATCCACCTCCATTGGTTTCTACTCTAGCGAAGCACCCCATTGCTACTATTGGTTCGGCTACGCGAACCAACTGATCCACACGTGGCACATATTTTCCTGCCGCCTGCCACATATCTCGATATACTAATGCTAACTTTATCTCTTTACGTCTCATTTGTTTCTGTTTGAATCTTTTGTAATTTCAACTATTCTTCCCTTTCCATTGGTAATTGAGGATACCACTCCAGACAGTACTGCAATAGTTTTGGCATCTAGTACTCTAGAAGGCCCAACAACAGTTCTTTGAGATTCTTGCTTCGTTAATTCAGGGAAATAAGTGTTTACAAATTTTATAAGAATTGATCCTCCAACTACCACTATAGTAAGGACCAAACTAACACTCACCATGCCAATCAGCATTAATAATAATGCATTTGAAATTGTACTATCCATAATAATAGTTTTTAGGAGGGAGCGAATTTAATATTTTATTTCAATTTACTGCCAAAAAATAAAATGAAAAGTCTGGTTTATCACATGAATTGTTGTGCTCTGTCAATATACTTTTTTCACAGATCTATGGAGTATTAACTATTGAGAATTTCAAATTATTGCCTGAAGCAATTAGCCATACATTCTCTTCTCTTAAAATCTCACAAATTCATTAATAAATTGATCAAGTGCTTCAAGTTTATCCACCTGCATTACTTCATTATCATAATAAGTCTCTATTTGAGAAATTGGCAATCTATTAGGCATTATAGTTGCTCCTAGATAATTAAAGATACCTGTTAAGTGCTCCATTCCTCTTAAGTTTCCTGCTCTTCCAGATGCCACACCAACAAGGCCTATTTTTTTTCCATAAAAGTTTTCCTTGTATTTACGGACGGACATGGCGTCAATAAATGTTTTTAACACACCAGGAAATGAACCATTATACTCTGGAGCTACAACAATTAATTTACTGGCTTTAATAATTAATTGTTCTTGAACTTCAACTAAATCACTATTCATTTCCGTACCAAGGTACATATCATCGAAAGAAATCTTCGATGCAACATTAATCAGGTCCAGTTTTTGCACATCAACATTTCCTGATTTTAATCTATCTACGATATAATCGCTAACATTGCTTGTTTTACTCTTTTTCCTGTTCGTTCCACTAATAACTGTAATCATATTTATACTTTTACTTTTAACTCGGGAAGCTTATAAAATCCCATACATAGATAGTAAAAATCCTACATTGAATTTCACAATCTTATTTGCACGTTTCAAATCTATAACAATTAAAATACCAGATTGTTAAGTTGTCATTGTTCAAGTCAAATCTAAATTCGATCAAGAATATGTCCTAATATATTGATTGGGCTTATACTAATTTCGAGTATATTTGTCCTCTATTATGATAAGTATATCTGTATAAGCACAGAGGGAATACTTTTCTAACATTTAGTGATATTATGAATAGATTTTGTATAACAAGAAGTAATTTAAACATTTATAATCTATGAAAATCAGATTTTTAGGTCATGCATGTTTCGAGATAACATACAATGGTAAAGTCCTTCTTTTTGATCCTTTTATTTCTGGGAACCCGCTAATTGAATCGTTTGATTTAGACAGTTTAAATCCAGATTATATCCTTCTTTCACATAGTCACGGAGATCATGTTGCTGATGCAGAAAAGATAGCTCTTAAAAGTGGAGCAACTATTATTTCGAATTACGAAGTAGCCACATGGTTTAATGAGCATAAAAACATTCCAATTCACCCCATGAATCAAGGCGGTAAATGGAAGTTTGATTTTGGGACCGTAAAATATGTAGCGGCTGTTCACAGCAGTACAATGTTGGACGGCAGTACTGGTGGGAATCCTGGTGGATTTGTGATATGGGGAGGTGAGAAGACTTTCTACTATGCTGGAGATACTGCATTAACAATGGACATGAAGCTCATACCCCTAACTTGTCCTCCGCTTGATTTCAGTATTTTGCCAATTGGTGATAATTTTACCATGGGTTATGAAGATGCAGCAATTGCCTCTGAGTTTGTCGAGTGTGATATTAACATCGGTTGCCATTACGATACTTTTGGCTATATAAAAATAGATTCTTCAGAAGCCTTAAAAGCTTTTGAAGCAAAGAATAAAAAATTGTTACTACCAAAAATTGGAGAAATCTTAGAATTGTAATCATGGGTAAGGTTGTTGCTATTGTAAATCAGAAGGGAGGAGTTGGAAAAACGACAACGGCTATTAACTTGGCCGCGACTATTGCTGTACTCGAAAAAAAGGTTTTACTTATTGATTCAGATCCTCAAGCTAATGCTACTACTGGATTGGGGTATAATTTAGCCGAAGTCGAACACGATCTATACGATTGTTTAGTTGATGGACAAGATCCTCACGATGCTATCTTAAAACATGACATACCAAATCTTTTTGTTCTGCCATCTTCTATTCACTTGGTAGGTGCTGAGATTGAATTAGTGAATGTCGAGGGGCGTGAATACCAGATGAAAAATCTGATTAATAAGGTTAAAGACGATTATGATTACATCTTCATCGACTGTTTACCTTCCTTAGGACTCATAACCATTAATGCACTCGTTGGCGCTGACAGTTTGATTGTTCCAATCCAATGTGAATATTTTTCTTTAGAGGGCTATGGTAAGCTAAAGGAGACCTTTAACCTAGTCAAAGAAAGCCTAAATCCAATCTTGAGCATCGAAGGAGTTGTCTTATCCATGTATGACAAGAGACTTAGAATGGCTAACATTGTAGTTGAACAGGTTAGAGATATTATTTCGGATCGAGTATTTGAAACCATCATTCATCGAAATTCTAAGATTGGTGAAGCGCCAAGTATGGGACAACCAGTCATCACATACGATGCTGCCAGTAAGGGGGCAATCAACTTTTTGAATTTGGGCCAGGAATTTTTAAAAATTAACGAAACTGTATCTTCTTTATAGGCTTTCTTCAAGAAGATTATTAACTGAATATCATTTCCATTCTTATGAATAAGAAAAAGAAAGAACTAGGTAAAGGATTAAGAGCCTTACTCTCCAATATAGAGAATACAAGCAACACTACAGAGAAGGTTGAATTGGTAAAGGAATTATCTTCAAATTATGCCCAAATAAGGTTAGATTTGATAGAAGTCAATCCTTATCAACCACGAGTGGAGTTTGATGAAGAAGAATTGATGGACTTAGCCAAATCCATCAAAGTCCATGGTTTGATCCAACCTCTTACCGTCCGAAACATGGGAGACCAGAAGTACCAACTTATTTCTGGAGAAAGAAGAATGAGAGCAAGTAAAATGGCTGGATTAACTGAAGTCCCCGCTTACATTCGCTTGGCAAACGATCAAGAAATGTTGGAGCTCGCATTGATTGAAAACATTCAAAGGGCTGACCTTAATGCTCTTGAAGTTGCCATATCGTACCAAAGATTAATGGATGAATGCGACCTTACTCATGAATTATTATCGGATCGGATTGGAAAGAATAGGAGTACCATTACAAATTATGTGCGACTCTTAAAACTTCCACCAGAAATTCAAAATGCCATAAAAAATGGATCGCTTACCATGGGACATGCTCGATCTTTGGCTGGTATTTCCAATATCGTTCTTCAAATGGACACCTTTCACAAATGCATTGATGCTGGCTGGTCTGTAAGAGCGCTAGAAACTTACTTGAGAAGTTTAAGCACTAAACCTTCAAATAAAACCTCAAAACCACAGACTGGAGACGATATAATGTTAGATAACATTACCAAGGCTTTAAGTGAAAAATTTGGGACTAAGGTTCAAATCAAGCGAGATGTCAAGGGTAAAGGGCAATTTATCCTTAAGTTTAAAAACGATCAAGAGTTTAACACATTATTCGATCTACTCAAGGAGTCTTAACAAAACAAACTAACCAGGTGCATCGTTTAGATTATTACTAACAATAAAATTCTTGCGGAAACTTACTAAAATCGATTCATACCCTAATTATCTGAATCCTATACTCAGGGTACATAGAGTCTTAGTATTTATAATACTGATGGCATTCCTTCCCAATGTCAGTATTATTGGTCAGAGTTCTGCTCAAGATACCATTGCACTTTCGGATAGTACAACTCAAAAGACCAAACGAAATGCTTTCAAAGAAATATTTCATGGCAAACCAGGAAGAGCTGCATTCTACAGTTTGATTCTTCCAGGTGGTGGTCAGATTTACAATAAGAAATGGCTGAAACTCCCTATAACTTATGCCATCGAAGGAGGTGCGGCGGCTTGGTTAATTTACAACACTTCAGAATATAGAAAATACAACAAAATATTTAAGGACTTGGTCAAAGGTGTCGACAATAATCCTAATGACCCTTTTAATATGCCTTCGGATGTCAAGCCTAAGAGAGATAAATTTAGAAAACAGTCTGAATATGCTTGGGTTTTCATGATTTTAGCGCACCTGTATAATGTTTTTGATGCTTATGTTGACCGACACATGATGGACTTTGACATTAGTGAAGATCTTTCTATTCGACCAATACAAATACCTACTCCCTACCCTTCAACGCAAATAGGATTGGTCTATCATTTTTAATATAATCAAATTACTATTAAGTCTCTTTTCTCCATTTCATTTAATGAACTAAAGGTGTGTATGTGATTACGATTAATCCTTACTTCAATATCTTCCTTTTTTTTAATTGTGATGAAAATTATAAAGTGATTTTTCTCAACCTTTTCTAGAATCTAATGTTGTAGATTTGTCATTTAGTTGCATATGCAATTAATTTTTGAAACAAATGTGAGTTTTATGAATATTGATCATGAAATAAAATTTGAAGAGTCTCTCGCTCCATGGATGGGAAAGACCATTAAAATGATTGAATACGAATTAAATAATCGTTTTAAATCAGCAGGTATTCCAATTACCAAAGAGCAGGTGATTATCTTAATTAAGCTTTCCGAGTTTAATGGAATTACTCAAAGTGAGTTAGCTGAAAAGACGTTTAGAGATAAGTCTTCATTAACTAGGTTAATCATCTCTATGGAAAAAAAAGACTTGATACTCAGAATAATTAATTCTAAGGATAAAAGAGAAAAAAATGTCTATTTAAGTGATAAAGGGAATGACATATTAAAGGAGTCTAAAAGGATTATGAAATCAATGATTTTAGATATTGAGAACGATTTTGAAAAAGAAGAAAAAGAATGTTTTATCGATATGATAAAAAGAATTCAGAACAATCTTATTGCAGCAAAAAAAGAGAATAATACGATCAAATGAGACGAATCATAACATCCATTCTAGGAATAGGGCTAATTATAGGCACATTTGCACTTACCAAATCAATGGTTGCAGACAAAGAGAAGCCCAAACAAAAACAATCGATTGAAACCAAAATAGTTGAAGTATATCAGGCAAAAAATGCTGACATTGCCTTGTCCATTTCTGCCAATGGTATCCTTTATGCCAAAGACAGAATTGATTTATTTTCTGAAGTACAAGGTATTTTTGACAAATCTCCTAGACCATTTAAAAATGGTACATATTATAAAAAGGGGGAACCTATCATAACTATTAATAGCGATGAGTTAATGAGTTCAATCAAAGTTTCAAGAAGTAGCTTTCAAAAATTGCTTGTCACCATTCTACCCGACATCCAATTTGATTATGCCAGTTCATTCGAAACATGGGAGAATTATACTTCGAAAATTAACATAGATGAAGCCATTCAACCATTACCAGATATTAACGACCCACAAGAAAAGTACTTCATCACCAGCAAAGGCATCATCGAGTCGTATTACAACTTAAAAAGTATGGAGGTAAAACTCTCAAAACATACAATATATGCCCCATTCGATGGATCATTAACAAATACAAGTGCAACTCTTGGGACATTGATTCGACCAGGTCAAAAACTAGGAGAATTTATTAAAGCCAATTCTTTTGAATTAGAATTACAGGTGGATCAGAATCATATCAATAAAATTAAAAAGGGCGATTTGGTGAAAATCTATCAGAATGATTCCAAATTTTTATCTGGTAAAATTGTCCGGTTTGGAAATGTAATAGATCCAAATACTCAAAGCAGTTCTGTCTATGTAAGTGTTTCAGGAAGAGGGCTAAAAGAAGGTATGTACATGAATGCATCCCTAGCTTCATCAACAATATCTGATGCCATTGAGATTCCAAGAGAGTTATTACTAAATGATAATAAAATATTTATAGTAAAAGACTCTATCTTGGAAAGCATAATTGTACAACCTGTTTTTGAGAATGAAAAAACCGTAGTCGTACAAGGAATTCCTGATGAAGCAATTCTATTAAGCAAGATGATTCCAGGTATGTACAATGGATTAAAAGTTAAACCAGTATTTCAGCAGCAATAATTTGACATGAAGAAACTAATTAGTTATTTTATAAAGTTCCCCGTTGCTGTTAATGTTTTAATTTTTGCCTTTGCCATATTCGGGTATATGGGCATGAAGACCATGAAATCTTCATTTTTCCCATTGACGGATTCCGAAGTTATACGTATTGAAACGACTTACCCAGGAGCCTCACCTTCAGAGATGGAAGAGGGCATTGTATTAAAAATAGAAGATAATCTTAAAGGACTTGTTGGAATAGATCGAGTTACTTCTGTATCCAGAGAAAATTCAGCTTCTATAACGGTAGAAACTGAAAAAGGACAAAATATTGATGTAATTCTAGCAGATGTTAAGAATGCCGTAGATCGTGTACCGACATTTCCCTCTGGTATGGAGCCTCCAATTATATATAAAGTGGAATCCATACGTTCTACGATAAGTTTTACTCTAAGTGGTCAAAACACTTCCCTACTCCAACTTAAAAAGTATGCTTTAGACATCGAAAATGACTTAAGGGGTATAGAAGGAATTTCTCAAGTAATCATCTCTGGATACCCTGATGAGGAAATTGCCATTCACGTCAGGTCATCTGATTTAAATGCATATAATCTTTCGTTTAGAGAGGTTGCCAATGCAGTCTCGAACAATAACCTTTTGGTTTCTGGAGGGAATATTAAAACCTCAGATGAAGAATATTTGATCCGAGCTCAACACAAAAATTATTATGCCAAGGACTTATTAAACATTGTTGTTCGGTCCAATGCACAAGGAGGAATTGTAAGATTGAAAGATGTGGCATCTGTGCAAGATGCATGGTCTGAAAATCCGGATAGAATTTATTATAATGATCAACCCGCTATCAATATCACAGTCAACAATACAAATAGCGAGGACTTAATTTCTACTTCGGAAAAAGTCAAAGATTATATAGATGATTTCAATCAAAAGCATCTCAACCTTTCGTTAAATGTGGCAAGTGATGCTTCGATTACTCTTACTCAACGGACCGCATTATTGACGGAAAATGCGATAATAGGAATTCTTTTGGTATTATTCTTTCTCGCCTTGTTTCTCAATGTTCGATTGGCATTTTGGGTAGCAGCAGGTTTACCAATTGCCTTCTTCGGAATGTTTATGTTTGCTGCCCAACTCGGTATTACCATCAATGTACTTTCATTGTTCGGAATGATTATCGTCATTGGTATATTAGTAGATGATGGAATTGTAATTGGAGAAAACATCTTCCACCATTACGAAATGGGGAAATCACCTATTAAAGCTGCTATAGACGGGACAATAGAAGTAATTCCACCTGTCATTTCTGCTCTACTCACTACGATGATAGCCTTTTCGACCTTTTTCTTTTTAGACGGAAGAATAGGAAACTTTTTTAGCGAAGTGGCCACCGTTGTTACCCTGACTTTGACAGTTTCACTTGTTGAAGCCCTGATCATACTTCCAGCCCATATTGCGCACTCCAAAGCTTTACAGAAAGCAGACAAAATAAATCCAATTGGACGATTTTTCAGAGGAATTAATAGTAAGGCGGATCAACTACTTGTTTGGTTGAGAGATCGATTGTATCTTCCATTTCTCACTTTTTTTCTTAAGAACAAAGTTCTTGGAATTGCCATTCCATTCTCACTGTTAATATTTAGTTTTGGAGCGATTAGAAGCGGAATCGTTTCGACTTCATTCTTTCCCAGAATTGCAAGTGATCGAATCTCAGTGGATTTAAAAATGACCCAAGGCACTCACGAATCAATAACAGATTCTTTAATATCATTTATTGAGACTAAAGCTTGGGAGATAAATGATCATTTTACTGAAAAACAAACTGGCCAAAATTCTGTAGTAGAAAACATCATCAAACGAATCGGACCAGGAAGTGCTAACGCTTCTCTTACGATCAACCTTCTTCCTGGTGAGTATAGAGACTTTGCTTCATCTACAATCAATCAAGCGCTAAGAGAAGCCGTAGGAGTCATACCAGAAGCCGAAAGTTTAACCTTTGGATCTAATTCAAATTTTGGAGGAAGCCCAATATCCATTTCACTATTGAGTAACAATGTCAAGGAATTGAAATCAGCCAAAAAGGAGTTAAAACAATTGTTGTCTCAAAATCCTCAGTTAAAGGATATTTCTGACAATGATCCTGAAGGAATAAAGGAAATCAGGCTAACACTTAAGAATACAGCTTACAGTTTAGGACTGAATTTAAATGAAGTTATGAATCAAGTGCGGTCGGGATTTTTTGGATTTCAAGCACAGAGATTTCAAAGAGGGCAAGATGAAATCAAGATATGGGTGAGGTATGACAAAGCCGATCGAGCATCGGTCAAACAATTAGGAGACATGAAAATCCTTACCTCGTCAGGAGAACGAGTTTCTTTATCTGAAATCGCCACATACGAAATACAAAGAGGTGAAATAGCCATTAATCACTTATCAGGGAGAAGAGAAATTCAGGTCAATGCTGATTTGAAATCAACTGAGGACAGCGCTTCAGATCTCTTGGAATTGATAAAGCAAAACGAGCTAAAGGAAGTTCTTCAGAAGCATCCATCTATTGCTGTTTCATATGAGGGACAAAACAGACAAGCAGCCAAAACCATTGGATCTGTTGGAGTCGTTGGACCAATAATCCTGATACTCATATACATCATCATAAGTTTTACATTTAGGACGTACACCCAACCCTTAATTTTGATGTTAATGATTCCTTTTAGCTTAATCGGGGTGGTATGGGGACATTACATTCATCATTTCCATATCAACATCTTATCCTGGTTAGGTATTATCGCCCTAATTGGGATTATGGTCAACGATGGGCTTGTATTAATAGGAAAATTCAACTCATTTCTTAAAGATGGAGTAAAATTTGATGAAGCCCTAATTCTTGCAGGAAAATCCAGATTTAGAGCCATTTTTCTTACCTCTTTGACAACTATTGCTGGACTAGCGCCTTTAATGTTGGAGACAAGTAGACAAGCTCAATTTCTTATTCCTATGGCCATTTCAATATCCTATGGCATCGCTATTGCTACAGTATTAACATTGGTTATGTTACCAATTCTCATTGCCATATCTAACCACATAAAAGTAGCCGTTAAATGGTTACTCGTAGGTGGAAATATTAGCAAAGAAGAAGTAGAACGAGCTATTGTTGAATCAAAATTTGAATCAGATGAATTACATTAAATATACATATACGGGTATTTTTGCACTACTCTTAATTTCTTCTTCCTTAGTAGGACAAGATACACTTACAATTCAAGAAGCAATAGAGCATACCCTTAATTTCAATTACGATATTAGGATAGCAAAAAATACTGTTTCGACGGCCTCAAATAATCGTTCAATTTATAACACGGGACAACTACCAACTGCCAATTTCAACTCTGGAGGTACGTATAATAGGAGTAATCAAAACATTAAAACTCAAGATGGAAACCAAATAAATGTTAATGGGGCAGAAACTAAATCGGTAAATGCTTCTGTTAATGTAAATTACGTCATCTTCGATGGATTTGGTAGAAAATATAACATTGAACAACTCATGGAATCGGAATCCTTGAGTAAAGCAGAAGCTCAATTAGTCATCGAAAGTGCAATATTCGAATTATACAATCAATACTTTCGTACCGCTCAATTAGCTAACAATTTAGAACTATTAAATCAAACCATGGTCTTGTCATCCGAAAGGTTAAAACGTCTTCAAGCTCAAGCTAAATATGGACAAGCCACAAGACTGGATATTCTAAATGCAGAAGTAGACTACAAAAACGACAGCTTGAATTACATCATTAGAATTCAGGAATACAATAACTCTAAAAGAAATTTGGGGAAGATTATTGGCTTTGAAGTCACCCGTCCTCTTTCTGCCACACTTCCTGTACAACTAGAGGATTCGTATACGTTTGACCAAGTTTTTGCAAAAACATTGGACCATAATCTCAACTTAAAAACGCTAAGTCTGAGAGAAAAAATCAGTCATTTAGATATAAAAAAGAGTAAGGCCAGTTTGTTACCACAGGTTAGTATCAATTCTTCATACGCTTGGAACTTCAGTCGTAACCCTGCTACATCCTTTCTTGCCCAATCCAATAATCATGGGTTAAATACTGGACTTAATTTGACTTGGAACGTCTTCGATGGTGGGCGTCAAAAAATTCAAAGACAAAACCTTCGCATAGCATTGGACAACAATAAATTGAATAAGGAAAAAATCATAAATGATGTTAGTATAGACATTCAAAACACTTTGGATAATCTCGGCACAAACCTTGCTCTAATGAATGTTCAAAAAATGAATATTGAAACCAATAAACTCAATTTTGAAAGATCAAAACAACAATTTGATTCGGGGCAGATTTCATCGGTAGAATTTAGACAATCTCAGTTAAACTTATTGAATGCAGAACTTCAATTGAACGATCTTAAAACCAATACCAAATTAATAGAAATACAACTCTTGTTTTGGATGGGAGAATTATTAGACCAATGAAGTGATTTAAATACTATTATTGCATTATAACATAGCTCTTTCAATACATACGAATAATCCTTAACTTACTCCAATAATTGATGCCCATGAGAGTTTCAAATCTAATTGTTTTATCCATATTATTCTTTTTTTTCAGTTTGGGCTGTTCCAAGAATTGGGCGGATACCATGAAATATGGCAAGATTGAAAAACATCATTTTGAGGATAGCACAAAATATCGATTGGTAAATAAATTGATCATTGTTCCAGTCTACATCAACGGTTCAAAATATCAATTTTTATTTGACACAGGTGCCCCGACAAGCATTTCTCTTGAGCTTCAGGATGCATTCAATTTTAACACTTTGACACAAGGGAAGATCAAAGATAGTGATGGGAACCGCCAACTTGTAGAGTATGTCAAACTTGATTCTATTCGTATCGGTAAAACACATTTTAAAGGTATATCTGCTTTTACGGCTGATTTTTCTGCTAACCCGCTGATTAGGTGCATGGAAATTGATGGAATTATAGGATCAAATCTTATGAAAGAATGCAATTGGGAGATTTCACCTCTCAATAATCAAATCACTTTTTCGGATTTACCAATTTCCTTGGATTCAACGACATGGTCATCTATTGATTTTCAAACAGACGATCAATATAATCTTTGGACGTCTATTCAAATAAATGGTAAGACAATTTGTCCCATCATAATCGATATGGGGTCAAACGGCATGCTCAGCCTTCCTACATCAATTGTAGCGAATTCTCATTTCAAAGGATACTTTGACCAAATAGGAAACGAAATCGGCATGAAAAACAGTGGCCTAATTGGGAAAAAGGTTGAAACGAATAGAAATTGGTATTGCTTGTCTAATTTCTACCTGGGTGAGCAAGTAATCCGCCAAACAAAAACCACTATATCTAACGCCAATATTGGTAATGGGTTACTGACTAATTTTGATCTAAAAATCGACTGGGATAAGAAGAAAATTCATTTTAAACCATTATTCGCAAAAGATCGTAAATGCACATTGGGATACAATCTAAAACTAGGATTTAATGAAGGTAATGGTATTTTCGTTCAATCTATCGTCTCCAATTCAACAGGACACACAAACGAAGTAAGCCCCTTAGACAAAGTTATTTCAATCAACAATAAAGAATGTAAATCAATTGATGATTATTGCGACTACATATCGCTTATTAACACTCTACCCGATTCGATTCAATTGACCATTCTAAATCACAAGAATGAAACTTTCACCTATTACATGAAAAGCATTTAACCTTTTACGAACACCCCATCAAACCGAAAAAATGTTTTTGAATTTAATCACTCTTAACTCTATTGCATCGACTTCAATCGTTCAATATCTTGTTCGATGATTTTGATTCGATCCAATCCATCTTTAAGTTTCTTACGTTCACGATCAACAACAACTGCTGGAGCTCCATTGACAAATTTTTCGTTATTAAGTTTACCTTGAATGCTTTTGACAAAGCCTTCTTGATACTTCAAATCTTTGGCCAACGATTCTAATTCTGCCTCGACATCAATGTCCTGTTCCAATTTAACAAATAGGTTTTCTGCTCCGACGATGAATCCAACTTGAGAATCAGTTCCTTCATTTTCTACAATTTCAAAACTAGATAAAATCCCCATTTTTACACAGAAATCCTTCATCCCAGCATGGCTCATGAATTTAGAAGACAGATCTGACTTTATGACAATCAAATCCAAAGGATCCTTCATCTTAAGATTGTTCTTATTTCTTATATCCCTTACATTGGATACTATGTCCTGAGCCATTGATATCATATCAATCAATTCATCATCGTATATACCTCCTTTCGGATAAGCCGAAAACATACAAAAATCACCTGCTTCTCTATCAGCCAATTGGTGATAAACTTCTTCAGTTAAGAAAGGCATGAAAGGATGCAGAAGTGAAGTAATTTTGGTAAATAATCCAATGGTCTCATCATATATTGCGCTTCCAATTTTTTCACCAAATGGTGGCTTGATCAATTCTAAATACCATGAACAAAAGTCACTCCAAATGAAGCTGTACATTTTCATCAATGCTTCCGACAGCTTATACTCATTAAAATCTGATTCAATTTCTTTAGCAATTTTGTTGAACTTATTATTCATCCAACTAACTGCAAGCTTGTCTAATTCAGACAATGGCTTTTCTTCTATCTCCAGAGTTTTAATAAGGCGTAAAGCATTCCAAATTTTATTGCTAAAATTACGCCCTGTCTCAACCAACTTTTCATCAAACAACAAGTCTCCTCCTGCTGGAGAACATGAAAGCATTCCAAAACGTACTCCATCTGCTCCAAAATCTGATATTAGCTTTAAAGCATCTGGTGAATTACCCAAGGATTTACTCATCTTACGACGCTGTTTATCTCTTACCATCCCCGTGAAGTAAACATGCTTGAACGGCCTTTTACCTTCCCACTCATATCCAGCCATTACCATCCTAGCGACCCAAAGGAAGATAATATCCCAACCCGTCACCAAAACACTTGTAGGATAATAATAAGATAATTCCTCCTTAGTAGTAAATCCATCAAATACACTTAAAGGCCACAACCAGGAAGAAAACCAAGTGTCCAAGACATCTTCATCTTGCTTCAAGTCAGACAATTTTATGGATTGATCTTCAAATCTCTCATGAACCAACTTCAATGCTTCTTCAGGTGTTACAGCTACGAACACCTCATCATTGTAATAATATGCAGGGATCCGATGGCCCCACCACAATTGTCTTGAGATACACCAATCGCGAATGTTCTCCATCCAATGACGATATACATTCTTTTGGTTCTTTGGAAAAAACTCTACCTCATCTTCCATTACTGATTTCAGAGCTGGTTCTGCCAAAGACTGCATATCAACATACCATTGCAATGATAACCTTGGCTCTACAACGGCATTTGTTCTCTCTGACCTTCCTACATTATTCTGATAATTTTCGACCTCTACCAAATGTCCTGCTTCCTCCAAGTCATTCGCAAACTTTTTCCTTACCACAAATCTTCCTTCACCAAGGTATACTCCAGCTGCCTCATTTAATGTAGCGTCTTCATTGAAGATATCAATGACTTCAAGATTATGCCTCTCCCCTATTTCAAAATCATTGGTATCATGGGCTGGTGTCACCTTCAATGCACCAGTACCAAACTCCATATCTACGTAATCGTCAAAAATGATCGGTATAACTCTACCAATAATCGGAACAATCGCTTTTTTACCTTTAAGGTGTGCATATCTTTCATCACTGGGGTTAACAGCTATTGCCGTATCTCCAGGAATTGTTTCAGGTCTTGTAGTCGCAATGGTTAAATACTCATCACTTCCTTCAATTTGGTATCTTACTTGATACAATTTAGAGTGTTCATGTGCGTACAATACTTCTTCATTACTCAGTACAGTTTTAGCCTCAGGATCCCAATTGACCATTCGCTTCTTTCGATAGAGTTTTCCCTTATTGTATAAATCAACAAAAACTTTTATAACAGCATCTGAACGTTGTTCGTCCATTGTAAAAGCTGTTCGATCCCAATCGCAAGAAGCTCCAAGTTTTTTCAATTGATTGAGAATAATTCCTCCGTATTCTTCTTTCCATTGCCATGCATACTCTAGGAATTCCTCACGGGTTAAATCAGACTTTTTAATGCCTTTCTCTCTTAACATTTTAACCACCTTCGCTTCTGTAGCTATGGATGCGTGGTCAGTACCTGGCACCCAACAAGCATTTTTACCTTCTTGTCTGGCCTTTCTTATCAAGACGTCTTGAATGGTATTATTCAACATGTGCCCCATATGTAAGACTCCTGTCACATTGGGAGGTGGAATGATTATACTATAAGCTTCCTTTTCATTAGGTACTGAAGAAAAACACTTTTTCTCCATCCACTCATCATACCATTTTTGCTCTACCTGTTCGGGATTATATTTAGTTGATAATTCCATTATTTATATTTTAATGCAAGAAGTTTCTTTTGATTATTATTGTCTTCAACGATAATGATTAAGTCATCGTATTGATTTTCTTCGAAAGAACGGTCGAAATATTCCTTTCCTAATATATGATTAGCCATCACTGGAACAGTATTCGAGTGTCCAACAATAACGGCTCTGTGAATATCCAAAGATTGGTTTAATTCATTGTAAATATTCTTAAAATTTGATGCCTCATATGGTAGGATCGTTAGGCCTTTTAAATCAGCCAATGAATCTACTGTAAACAGTGTTCGTGTCGTCATTGTAGAATAAATAGCATCAACCGATGTTTCGCTTAGAATATCTGCCAATCTATTTGCCCTCTCCAATCCGACCTCACTAAGTTGGGGATTCCCTTTAGGGATAGAATCTTTTTCCGCGTGACGCATGATATAATAGACCTTTCGAGTATCTTTTTCATTCATGTCATAGCTATTCCCATCTTTAAGGTGAATTTTATAATGTTTGATACCATCAATATATTTACCACTTAAAGAGGATGTACTATCAATGGTCTGATCCATTTTACAGCCCAGTACAAAAATTACCATCACAATGAAATACCACTTCATATCTCCACTTCTATTTGATTTCTGTAAATATCATCCATCGTTTCCCTCTTTCGTATCAAATGCGCCTCACCATTATGAACTAAGACTTCAGCTGGTCGATACCTCGAATTGTAATTAGAAGCCATCATCATGCAATAAGCCCCAGCATTGTGAAAAGCCAATACGTCTCCTTCTGTTATTTCATGCATCTTCCTATTCACACCAAAAGTATCCGTTTCACAAATATAGCCGACAACAGTATAAATCCTCTCCCTACCAGATGTTTTACTCAAATTCACAATTTTATGGTAAGAGTCATAAAACATTGGTCTAATCAAATGATTCAGCCCAGAATCTATTCCAGCAAAAACTGTACTTGTCGTTTGCTTAATAACATTCGTTCGAACTAAAAAGTATCCAGATTCACTAACTAAGAACTTACCCGGTTCAAATACTAGATCAAGCTCTTTACCATATTCCTTGCAAAAGGAGTTAAACCGTTCCGTAATCCTCATTCCTAAATCTTCGATATCTGTTTCAACGTCGTCTCTGCGATATGGGACTTTAAATCCACTCCCAAAATCAACATACTCTAGATTCGGAAACTCTTTCGCAATATTTAACAAAATCTCCGCACCTTGTAAAAACACTTCTGAATCCAGGATTTCAGATCCAGTATGCATATGAACTCCTTCGATTTTTAGTCCTGTAGCTTCAACGATTCTTTTCACCAAAGGAACCTGATGCATGGATATACCAAACTTAGAATCTATGTGTCCTGTACTGATCTTACTATTCCCTCCAGCCATAATATGCGGATTGATTCGTATGCAGACAGGATAATCCGGAAATTGGGTTCCAAACTGTTCTAATATGGATAAATTGTCAATATTGATTTTAACTCCTAATCTCTTACCTTCGACAAGTTCTTCTATTCCTACACAATTTGGAGTATAAGTTATTTCCTTAGGTGAAAATCCAGCTTTAAGTCCGATCCTCACTTCTTGAAGAGAAACGGTATCCAAATGAGCACCTAAGGTCTTCATGTATTTCAAAATACTTATATTGGTTAATGCTTTACATGCATAATTCACCTTAAAGCGATCGTATTTAAATGCATCAATCAAGCGATCATATTGACGTTTTATTATAGACGAATCGTATACATAAAGAGGACACCCAAATTGATTAACTAAATCTAAAGGATCAACACCATTAATGAAATATTTTCCGTCTATAAGTTGCATTTGAAAAGGTTTAATATTTTGACCGGCAAATATAGATTATTTATGCCTAAGTTATATCTTTGAAAAGATGGAATATCAAGTAAGTACACTAAAATAACAAACATGAAAAAGAGCAATCCACAGTATCGTCCAATGGATCAACGATTCGATCCTAAGAACTTAGTTTGTCCTAATTGTGGAAATGATGTCCCTGAGGAATCTTATGATTCTTTAACTGAACTTATTCGATGCCCAGAATGTGAGCATATATTTGCTCTGCTGGAAGAATCGCAAGATAACACCTTACCTACTTCAGACAATCAAAACCCTCATTCTCCTAGACCAAGATCTTTCTTTGTCATCGCTACGCTTTTATTGATTATAGCTTTGATAGCTCTATTTTTCATCAAAAAAGTTTAGTAAGAACACCCAATGTATCGACTTTTATAAAACTTGCAGAATCTTTGGGTAATCAAAAGTCAACTTAGTGTCATAATCAACGAGTTTTACGACTTCTAATTCCATTCAAGTCCTCATTATTTTTATCTTTGTATAAGGAGTAGCGTATTATCTCTCAATCATGGTTTGAGAAATAAAATTAACATGCAAAATCCTCCTCTTTTTGAGAATTAATCAATTAAGATGGAAGCCAAACAAATCACCTCTGACAGTAGACTTGCAGGGTTGGTCACAAACACAAGGGCCAGCGTTACGGAGTTATCATTTGACAACAAAGTTTTACTTGTATTTCTTAGACAATTTGCATGTGTATTCTGTAGAGAAGCCCTTAAAGATTTGTCCTTAAGAAAAGATGAATACCACAAAAAAGGCATTACTCTAGTTTTCGTTCATATGACAGACAATGAACAAGCCGAAATGTTCTTTAGAGCTTTCAATCTTGGAGGAGTTCAGCACGTTTCAGATCCTAAATGTTCCTATTATAGTGCATTCGAACTAGGTAAAGCAAGTATGACTCAGTTGTTCGGTTTTAAAAACATGATCCGAGCAGTTAGCGTTAATCTTGGTAAAGGGATTCCTATCATTAGTAAAAACGATGGTGATCGAAATCAAATGCCTGGAATCTTCTTGATCGACAAAGGAAAAGTAATCAACTCATTTAGACATAAATACCCAGGTGAAGTTCCCGATTACGATGCTTTTATAAGCTAGAATTCACACCAAATCTTATTTCATCAGCGAATCTCCCAAATAGATATATAAAGATAAAATCTTTAATTTCGATCCATTGAGATTTTGTTTAACCATAATTCTCACTACCTTGTTATTGTATTTAAAACACTAAGATATCAATGCATTTGTCGCAAATATTAAAAGAACTAGGAGAGCCATATGAACTCGTCAAAGAGCTCGATGGATATGCCAACATGAATTTTATAGTGCAAAATCCAACAGGAGAACAATTCATCCTTAAATATTACGATGATCTTAGCCTTTTTATGAGGGTTCAAGCAGAGGATGATGTCCTATCTCAAATGAGCCAATCTGACAAGGTAAAAGAGTTACACCTTCCTTATCCGAAACAGGGTGTCAAGCTCCTTGAAAAAGGATTTTCACGTGTACTTTACTTCGTACATGGAAATGTATTGGGCAGGAATATGCCTAGCGAAAAGCTATTAGAATCATTTGGGAAAAAGACATCCCAGCTCATGGATCTGATGCTACCCGTAAAAAACTCGTTTTATCAAAGTTCATTTCACGATTGGGACCTTCTGCATGCTCTTTTAAGCAGGGAATACATTCATAACATTGATAAAGGATCCAAAAGGAAAATTGTGCAATATCATTTGGCACAATTTGAAGAATTTTCCCTTCCAGCCTTAAGAAAGCTTCCCTTCCAAATGATTCATGGAGATCTCAATGAATTCAATGTATTGTACGAAGATGAAGAAGTTACTGGTTTTATTGATTTTGGTGATATGTCTTTTGGACCAAGAATTAGTGAGATTGCCATAGCTCTTGCCTACATAATGATGCTTTCTGATCAACCTATTCGTTCAGCTAAAGCATTCTTAAAAGGTATTTCTTCTACCATCAATCTATCCAATGAAGAAGTGAAAATACTGCCGAACCTAATTGCTACACGATTATGTGTAAGTGTCTTACATGCTGCTAAATCATTAAAAGAGCACCCCAATTCAGAGTACTTACAAGTGAGTTCTCAGCCTGCTTGGAATTTATTAGGGAGATGGCATCAATGGAATCCTCAATATATCATAAATGAATTTTCATCATGTTTTTCATTAAAATTTAATAACTCCAAGGAATACGAAAAGAGCATAACGCAAAGAAGAACTCAACATATAGGAAGTGCTCTAAAATTATCGTATTCTACGCCCATCTATATGAAGAGTGCTGCATTTCAGTACATGTATGACATCCATGGAAATGCCTTTTTAGATGCTTATAATAACATTCCAATTGTCGGGCATGCACATCCCAACATTTCAGATGCTATTGCCAAACAATCTAAGTCACTTTATACGAACTCTAGGTACTTAAACGATTCTTATGTAAACTATGCCGAAGAACTACTTCAATTCTTCCCTGACGAATTGGATACCATTTTTTTTGTAAATAGCGGAACGGAAGCCAATGAATTAGCCTATAGAATTGCAAAAGCCCATACCAAAAAGAACAAGAGGATCAATTTAGAATTATCTTATCATGGACACTCCAATTCTTGCATTGATATAAGTTCTTACAAATACAGTGGACCTGGAGGAAATGGGAAACCCGATAACACCCTAGAGTTACCTCTTGTTAAAAAGAACAATTCCTCTCCTGACCAGTCCCATTCAGACCATGCCATAAACTTGATCAATGAGTCTATAAACAGACATGGACATCATTACTCGTCTATCATTGTTGAGCCTATATCCGGATGTGGGGGGCAAGTAGAATTTCCCAAGAATTATCTAAAGGAGATTTTCGGATATTGCAATGAGCAAAACATCGTGACCATCTCTGATGAGGTTCAAGTTGGTTTTGGACGACTGGGAAGGTATTTTTGGGGATATGAAATGCACGATGTTATTCCTGACATTGTCGTTTTGGGGAAGCCAATGGGAAATGGGTTTCCAATAGGAGCTGTTGTTACAAAAAAATCAATTGCGAGCTCTTTTGACAATGGAATGGAGTTCTTTTCTTCTTTTGGTGGAAACCAATTGGCAACAGAAGTGGGAAGAGCCGTATTAAGAACTATACGAAACGAAGATCTCCAAAATCATGCTACAAGGCTAGGTGACTTTCTTATGGATTCCTTTCTTCAGCTTCAAAAAGAGCATCCATGCATCGCCGATGTTCGAGGGTCAGGATTCTTCCTTGGAGTCGAATTCCAGTCTGACAGGAATATGGACCGAAGTAGCGTAGCAAAAAAAGTAAAAGAAGAATTCAAGGCAAATCATATTTTAACCAGTACAGATGGGCGCTATAATGAAACTTTAAAAATTAAGGGGCCACTTTCCTTTACAATGGAAAATGCTGCTTACTTTGTAGACGTTTTTGATCAAATACTTAAGAAACTTTAATCGCATCGATGGTTCGCAATGAATCTATACTCTTTTCGACGTTAAGGCAAGACTTAAAAGGCGATGTGCTTGACGACATTATCAGTAGAAGCTTATTTGCTACGGATGCATCGGAATATAGAATACTACCAGTCGCAGTCATTTATCCTAAGGATGAGCAAGATATTCAAAACATCCTGCTATTTGCAAAACGCAATAATCTTTCCATAATTCCTCGTACGGCTGGAACTTCCTTAGCAGGTCAAAGTGTCGGTAAAGGTATTGTCATGGACACTTCCAGATACATGAATCAAATCCTTGAAATAAATGTAAAGGAACGTTTTGCCTGGGTTCAACCTGGAGTAATTCGAGACGATTTAAACGCACTTCTAAAAAAACACGGCTTATTCTTTAGTCCCATTACATCTACTTCGAACAGAGCCATGATTGGAGGCATGGTAGGAAATAATTCTTCTGGCACCACTTCCATAAAGTACGGTGTAACGAGAGACAAGGTATTGGAATTGTCCACTGTTTTATCCGATGGAAGTTTGGCAAATTTTAAATCTCTAAATCATCAAGAGTTTGAATCTAAGATGAATCAATCCAATTTAGAAGGGATGATTTATCGAAAAATTTCCGAATTATTATCCTTAGGAGAAAATCGTAAAGTTATTTTAGAGAACTTTCCTAAACACACCATCCATCGAAGAAATACTGGATACGCTCTGGATTCTTTGGTCCGATCAAATTTCTTTGACAAAGAAAATCATCAAATCAACCTTTGTGACTTATTAAGTGGATCGGAAGGGACTCTTTCCGTCTTCACCGCAATTAAAATCAAATTAGATCCTCTTCCTCCAAAAATGGGAAAGATTCTTATTGCTCATTTCAATAATTTGCGTCATTGTTTCAAAGCGGCACCCATAATCATGAAGCAGTCTCCATTTGCTTGTGAAATGATGGACAAAAACATTCTCGTTTGCACAAAGAAACATCCTACATATAAAGATTATCGATGGTTTATCCAGGGCAGTCCTGAAGCCGTAATTGCAATTGAATGTCGAGCCGACAATCATGAAGACTTAGATTCCAAAATTAAGAGTATTCAGAATGAATTAGATGATCATCAATTGTCATATGACTGTTCTATCATTGATCAAAAAGACGCAAACAAACTATGGCAATTGAGGAGTGCTGGTCTGGGGTTATTGGCAAATTTGTCTAAGACTAAAAGAGCCATTGCATGCATTGAGGACACTGCTGTTGATTTAGAAGATCTTGAAGATTATTTGCACGAATTTGATCTTTTAATGGAAAAACATGGTCAAAAGAGTGTGTATTATGCTCATATCGGTGCTGGAGAACTCCATCTTAGACCTGTTCTTGACTTAAAAGATGACAAGGATTTGGAAGACTTTAAATCAATCACAAATAAAGTCGCATTATTGGTTAAAAAATATAAAGGATCTTTAAGTGGAGAACATGGAGATGGAAGAGTTCGGTCTCCATTTATAAAAATGGTCATTGGTTCTGAGTGTTATAAATTTTTGGAGCAAATAAAAAACACTTGGGATCCTGACAGTATTCTAAATCCCAACATTATCACCTCAGCCCTTCCAATCGATTCTCATCTAAGGGAACATTCTTTAATCGACATCCAGCATCCTCCTTCTGTGATGTATTGGGAAGATGATTCAAGTATGTTGTCCATGGCATCTAAATGCAATGGTTCTGGCGATTGCCGAAAAACATCAATGCAAAATGGGACCATGTGCCCAAGTTATCATGCTTCATTAGATGAGTATTATACCACCAGAGCTAGAGCAAACTTAGTCCGAGAGTTTTATACTCAAAAAAAAGATATTAACACCATACCTGAAACCGAAGTAAAAAAAATACTTCAACACTGTCTTTCCTGTAAAGGGTGTAAGGCTGAATGTCCATCTAATGTCGACTTATCGAAGATAAAAGCTGAATTCCTGTATGCTTGGAATAAAAAGTACGGAATGAATTTATCTTCTAAAATTTTTGCTCGATTCACCAATACCATTCCAAAGTCATTCATATTGAGAAAGGGAATCAACAAATTAATGACCACTACTTATACTTCCAAAATCATTAAAAAGGTCTTAAACATCCACCCTCGTCGGAACCTACCATTGCTGTCCAAATCCATCAAATCTCATCTTAACAACGCAGCAAATGTTTCTAAAGGTGGAAGAAAAGTATATCTATTCTTAGATGAATTTACCGAGTCTTTTGATTACGACATTGGAATTTCAACTTATGATTTACTAAACAGATTAGGTTATCAAGTTATGATTCATCCATTCGAAGAAAGTGGCCGTGGAGCCATATCTGTTGGTGACTTGGATTATGCTAAAAAAGTAGCAAATCATAACATTGGTCTATTACAAAATATTAATCCCTACCCTATCATAGGAATGGAACCCTCAGCAATTCTAACTTTTAGAGATGAGTATCCTTCATTAGTTCCTCCAGAAAAGAGAAAACTGGCATTAGCTATTAGTCATAGATC
This sequence comes from Saprospiraceae bacterium, assembly GCA_965230345.1. Classification (GTDB taxonomy): domain Bacteria; phylum Bacteroidota; class Bacteroidia; order Chitinophagales; family Saprospiraceae; genus JADKBO01. Next base: position 2,570,525 of record CBDDKR010000002.1, on the reverse strand, counting down.
TTATACTATTGAAGAATTCCTTCAGCATGAAATTAAGAATAACAATATTCATAAATCGCAATTTACAGATGCGCCGAAAAAAATAATATTTCATAGCCATTGTCACCAAAAGGCTCTTTCAAATAATAATCCATCCTTGGAAATACTTAATTTTCCTAAAAATTATGAAGCTATAGAGATTCCGTCTGGATGTTGTGGGATGGCTGGATCATATGGGTATCAAAATGAGAATTACGAGATTTCTCAAAAAATAGGTAATCTTAAACTATATCCTTTTATAGCCAATCATCAAGATTATACTCTTGTAGCTTCAGGACACAGCTGCCGACACCAAATATTGGATAAAACTCAAAAAATGCCATTGCATACTGCTCAATTATTGCTACAAGCTCTTAAATAAGGTCTTCTTTATTTAAAATTCAAGCACTTAAAGTAAAAGATTGTTACATGATTGATTAGCACTCTTATTTCTTCATATTCTTGATCTAGGTCTAATTTGAATCCATTTTAAATATCCCCTTACTTTACCTATTCACCCGATTTATTGATCGAATTTGTTGTATTTTTGTAGTTTGCCAAAAATATCCGGATTATTAGGATATTAATTGTTTCGTCAAGAGGAGAAATAGTAAGATATGCCGAAAGGAACAGAGATAAATGAACAAGAACGAAAAGATGTAAAAAGAGCTTTTACACGATTAATGAATCGCATGGAAAAATCCATGAACGACGAAGATCGAGTAAACCTCAACTCAGCGTATACTCTAGCGGTTGAAGCCCATAAATTCCAGCGAAGAAAATCAGGAGAACCCTATATATTTCATCCCATCGAAGTAGCGAGAATTTGCTTTGAAGAAATTGGACTTGGGCCAACGGCAGTTATTTGTGCGCTGCTACATGATGTAGTAGAGGATACTGATGTTACGCTAGAAGATATTCAAGATCAATTCGGAACTAAAATAACCAAGATTGTTGATGGTCTGACCAAACTGGATGGTTTGTACCATGTCGATAGTGCACAAGCTGAAAATTTCAAGAAAGTACTCAGTACCTTAGTGGAAGATGTGCGTGTAGTTTTGATAAAGATGGCAGATCGATTACACAATATGAGGACAATTGGTGCCATGCCCAAGCATAAGCAGTTAAAAATTGCTGCTGAAACGATGTACATTTATGCACCTTTGGCACATCGACTTGGATTGTACCAAATCAAAACTGAATTTCAAGACATCTGTATGAAAATTCAAAATACAGAAGTCTATAATGAGATCAAAAACAAACTGCAACAAACCGAAGCCGAAAGATCTAAGTATATTACAGAGTTCATAAATCCACTAAAGGTAGAATTCGATAAATTAGAAATACCTTACAGGGTCTTAGGACGTCCAAAAGCTATAAGTTCTATCCAAAATAAGATTTTAAAGAATGGTGTAGCCTTTGAAGAAATATATGACCTCTTTGCTGTTCGAATCATCGTAGATGTTCCTATACAGAAAGAGAAAAGTACGTGTTGGCAGATTTACTCCATCATAACGGATGTTTTCAAACCTATACCAGAAAGGTTGAAAGATTGGGTTACTACACCAAAAGGTAATGGTTATGAATCTCTTCATACTACTGTAATTGGCCCCAAAGGAAGATACGTAGAAGTTCAAATTCGTTCAGAAAGAATGGATGAGATCGCCGAGCGAGGCTTTGCGGCGCATTGGAAATATAAAGGTGTTAAATCTCAAGATAATGTATTTGATGCATGGCTTGATAATGTTCGTGACTTATTGGATGTTCAACACTCAAATGCGTTGGAATTCATCAATGACTTCAAAACAAATCTATTTAGCGAAGAAATATATGTCTATACACCAAAGGGTGACATGCGTATACTTCCAAAAGGTGCCACTGCACTAGATTTTGCATTTGATATTCACACCGATGTGGGATATCGCGCTGTAGCCTTAAAAGTCAATAACAAGCTGGTCCCAATGGGATATAAACTCAGTAATGGAGATCAGGTACATGTTACGACTTCCAAAAATCAAAAGCCAAATGAAGAATGGCTAAAAATGGTGGTTACTGGTAAAGCACGATCAAAGATCAGATCGAGCATGAAGGAGGAGCGCCGTAAACAAGGAGAATACGGTAAGGAGGCACTCGAAAGGAAGCTGCGAAACATGAAGCTTAACTTTGAAGAAAACGTAGATTTTCTGGTTAAATACTATGGCTACAATTCAAGACCTGATCTTTACTTTGCAATTTACAATGAAGTCATTAAGCTCACTGATTTAAAAGCCTTTGAAATTGACAACAATAAATTTGTCAAAAGAAAAGAGATTAAGAAACCCAGTACTTCTAGGTCCAAAGTCAGTAGTAAGAATAAGGTTCCAACAACCAACAAATCAAAAATCCTAGTTAATGGAGAACCCGGCGATGTATACGAGTTAAGTTTTGCAGCCTGTTGTAATCCTGTACAAGGAGATGATATCTTTGGTTTTGTTACCTCTTCCCAAGGATTAAAAATCCACAGGGTTAATTGTCAAAATGCTACCGATTTACTAGCAAATTATGGTTATAGAGTTCTTAAAGTAGACTGGGATGACAACCCAACTCAATCTTTTGTTGTTGATTTATTAATAAAAGGTATAGATAGTGGAATTGGAGTAATCCAAAAACTAACCAGTGAAATCTCAACAAAAATGGGCATAAATATCCGATCATTTTCCATGGAAGGAAATGAAGGTTACTTCGAAGGAAGAATCAGCGTTTTTGTAATTAATAAAGATCAATTAAATCTTGTACTTAAGAATATTAGTAAATTAGAGGGAATTAGTTCAGTAACAAGGATTGAAAAGAAAAACGAATCATGAATACTACTACAGAAAAGTTAGATCAAATCATTGAAGAGGTCAAAAACATCTTCACTCGATATAGTGAGAAAAATGGCCTTAGAAAGACTCCTGAACGATTTGCTATTCTTGAAGAAATCTACCGAAGGAACGATCATTTCGATGCAGAAGCGCTTTATATACATATGAAAAATCAGAACTATAGAGTTAGTAGAGCGACTGTATACAATACGTTAGAATTATTGGTAGCCTGTGATTTGGTAACCAAACACCAGTTTGGGAAAAATCTTGCTCAGTACGAAAAAGCCTATAGTTTCAAACAACATGATCACATCATTTGTATGGATTGTGGTCAAGTAATGGAATTTTGTGATCCTCGAATTCAACAAATAAAAGGAATGGTCGGGGACCTATTAAACTTTGAAATTGCACATCATTCTTTAAACTTATATGGAAAATGCAAAGAAAACCCATGTAATCGTTCGAAGAATTAGGAAAATATAGTATTATTGCACTTATATGTTAATAAATTTACTCTAATGATTGTAAGAATTTTTGCTTTTGTAGTATTTGCTTTGCTAGGATCTAATGTTAATGCTCAAGAAATGTTTGATGTAAAAAATCAGAGTGAAAACAATTTAAAAACATTTCAAGATGCAATTCAAAAAGTTGCACCAGATGCAACATTTTCTAAGAATCAATTGGTAAAACTGGAAAAAGTCTTTCTAGACATCAATAAAGAAAAAAAGGAATTGATCCAATCTGGTATTCATAAACACGAATATGCCGAAGCTGTCAAAGTGTTTAACGAAAAATACGAATCAAGAATTAATGGAATTCTTTCTTCAGAGCAAAGGATCGCTTTTCAAAAAATGAAAAACACTTCTTCAAAGTAGGAAAATTGCATCTCCATTTCTATGAAAAAAATAAAGTACTACATCAAAGATGTAGCTATAACTGGTACATTATATTTTCTTATCTTAAGTCTATTAGATGGTAATTTTGAAGATCTTAATGGCAGGATAATTCAATCTATTCTATTCGCTATATTTTTATCTGCAGTCAACGTAGCACATATATCCTATATTTTAGAAGACAACGGTCTTACTTGGAGTCAATATGATTTCAAACCCAATAGAAGCGAATACATCTCTTCTCCATACTCCATTCCAGAGATGGTTAAAATCATTCAACAGTCTTCCATTCGAATTATAAATATAGAATCGACCAACGATACTATTAACATCAAAACGAAATGGAATTACAACACCATTTCAGGTAGGAGTTCTAGAATTATAATTTCGCAACAAAGAGTCGATGAATCTCCATTAGAAACAAAAACCTTGATTGAGGTCATGCCGGGATCAAAATGGCCAAGGAGGAATTTTGGAGAGAATTTGACCATGTTGAAAAGGATCAAAAAGCTAATCTCATAGAATTGAAATAAATCAACTTAGATTCCACTTGTATTATAATATCAATTGAATCTTGAGTACAAAAACGACAAAAGCTCCTAACTACGAATAGTTAAGAGCTTCTTTATTTATCTTAAAACGATAACTTGTCGAACGACGTCTTGATTAGTTAGCCGCGTCAGCTTTCTTTACAATACCTTTGATGTTCAAGTAAGTATTTACAGGATCAGTATTCGCTGTAATAGTAACTCTCTTAGCTTGAGACTGACCATCAACAGATCCCTTACCTTTAGAATCGAACTGTACTTTAATCTCACTAGACTCACCTGGAGCAATTGGAGTTCTTGGCCAATCAGGAACAGTACATCCACAGCTACCTTTAGCATTAGAAATTAACAATGGCTCAGATCCAGTGTTTGTAAATTTGTAAGCGTGAGTAACTTTTTCCCCTTCAGTAATTGTACCATAGTCAAAAGTAGTCTCTGCAAACTCAATAGTAGTAGTTGGACCAGCAGGAACTGCCTCAGCAGGTTTAGCTGCACTAGGAGCACTAGTAGCTAAATCGTTGTTAGCAGCTGGAGCTTCAGTTGTTGCTAAGCTTTCTTTAGCTTCATCTTTAGCAGCAGCAGTTCCTTCATTCTTACAAGAAGTAAATGTAAATAGTCCTGCAACAAGTAATAACGCAAAAATTTTCTTCATGATTAAAAAAGATATTTAGTTAAATGATGACACAAATATAGACCACGCCCTAATCTAAATCCACTATCTTCTTTCGATTAACAACGCATTAACACCGCATTTACGAACCCTCTATTTTCACTTATTTCTCGCTCAACAACCCATAAATTGGTAGAAATCTTAAAAGATTATTGCAAAATTGGATTCATCCTATATTTTTGCAAAAAAAATCATAGATAATGGGAAGAGCGTTTGAATATAGAAGAGCTGCCAAAGAAAAAAGATGGGCAAACATGTCTAGGGTATTTCCTAAATTGGGTAAAGCCATTACCGTAGCAGCTAAAGAAGGTGGTGGTGATCCAGATATGAACGCAAAATTAAGATTGGCCATCAATGCCGCAAAGGCAGCCAACATGCCAAAAGATAACATCCTCAAGGCCATCAAACGTGCTGAAGGTAAGGATGCAGCAAACTTTACAGAAGTAAACTATGAAGGGAAAGGGCCTCATGGTATTCTCGTATTTGTAGAATGTGCTACTGACAATACGACTCGTACCGTAGCTAATGTAAAATCTTATTTCAATAAGGCTGGCGGCTCAATTTCTCCGACAGGGTCTCTTGAGTTTTTATTTGATCGTAAAACAGTCATCGAATTCAAAAAACCAGAAAATTTTGATTCTGATGAGTTTGAATTGGAATTCATTGATTTCGGATTAGAAGAATTGATCATGGATGACGAAACCATATATGCATATGGGGGTTATAAAGATTTTGGTTCCTTAGTAGAAGCTTTCGAAAAACAAGGCATTGAGATGGAAAAAGCTCAACTAGAGAGAATCCCAACATCTCCTGTAGAATTCTCGGACGACCAAATGGTAGACATTCAAAAAATGTTAGACAAATTTGAAGATGACGAAGACGTGCAGAATTTTTATACCAACATGGCTTAAGTTTTTGTCATTCTATTCATAGAACACAAATTGGTAAGCAATACAAAAGGAGCAACAAATGCCTAATGATTTGTTGCTCCTTTTTCTTTATCCTTCAATTTCAGATTGAACAGGAATATAAAAATCTACCTTAAATAGTTCACCGTTAGGTTGTTCTGGATACATTTCAAAATAAGGTTTTTCCTCAGGATTATAATTTGAATGGATCATCCAATCATCAAAAATCCACTTCCAAACAGTTGGAAAATCAGACCGCCTTAATTCACATCTAAAAATAGCGTATATACCTTCTTCTACATAAGTTTTGCCAATTTTTCCTTCAACTTTTATATCCGAAAAAGTTGTCACACAAATGCTCATTTTTTGATAATCAGACAACGCTACATTGGGATTATCATGATAAAGTATCAGGTATCTAAATGAAGGATTGTTCATTAATCCATTCATAGCTGACCATGATAAAAGCTCATTTCTATCCTGTTGGTATTTTGCATTGTTCCCTTCATACTTTCCAATACTTCTCACATAGGCTACAGGAAAGCCTTTCATCCTTTTTACCTCGATTTCTTTAACATGTTCTAAATTGCTCATCCACTTCATTGATTTTGATTTGACACAAAAGTATGGGAGAGGTTTAGACACAGCTTGACCTTCATTGCTCTTGACTTGACTTATCTTGCTCTTTTGGGAAGATTTAAGTCTAAAATCCATGGGTGAACAATGGTAGTACTTCTTAAAATTTCTTGAAAAGATAGAGGGATCCGTAAAACCGACATCATAACCTATTTGAGCAATATTTTTGTTACCATCTTTTTCAAGTATAGACGCAGCTCTTTCCAATCTTTTATGGGTAATATATTCAATCGGTCTAAGCTGAATGTGCCTTTTAAATACTCGCAAAAAATGAAACTTGGATAAATGCGCTATTTGGGCTAAATCATCTAAACTTATGACGTCTTTCAAATTTTTATCAATATAATCTAAAACATTGTTTAATCTATTGATTTGATCGATATTCTCTTTATTCAAGACAGGGGAAGATTTAAAATTTGAAGGAATGATTCTAGTGCAACACAGTTAAATCGGCAATTAATCTCAACTCATTTCCATTTTCCAAATTCAGTTCTAATACTACGACATATACACCAGGTGTTACGGCAGTACCATTTAATCTCCCATCCCACCCTTCGAGTACTTCATCTGGTTTATAACGTGATTTATTGTAAACGATATTTCCCCATCGATCATAGATAGAACATAAAACTACTTCTTCAATGGCTGAATGGCTCGGCACCTTAAAAAATCCATTACCGCTATTCGAACCTATTTTTATTACATCTGGCAATTGCAATAAATCGTACGATTGCACCATAATTAATAGGCTATCCAATGCAATACATCCATCATCTGACACAATCTGAACGTAATACTGAGTCAGCTCTTCAGGAGAAACACTTACACTATCACAATCACTGCATAATACTTCATCTAGAGTATAAAATACTACGTCATTAACCAACATTGTTGGATCCGATATAGTATAAGTTAGCCACGTTTGATCACCTAAGACTAAGGTAGAATCTCCTGCAAGTTCAATAGAAAAATCTTCGCCATCATTTAATATAATCGTAGTATCTAATCGACATCCAAAGCTATCAATTACGGTAACATTAAAAAAGCCCGACCCTAAACCATCGAGCATAAAAGGAGAAGCAATTACTTCCTCATTAATTAGAACATTTAATGCACCAAAACCGCCATAAATTGAATCCAATTGAATCATTCCATTCTCTTCACCAAGACACAATGGACCATTAGAGTAAACATCTAGACTATCCAAAGAAGAAGGCTCTTCTTCTATCGTTATACTTTCCGAAGTAGAACATCCGTTGCTTTTAAACATTGATTCCAGTACGTATTTCCCTTCTTTATTTACAGATATTCCGTCACTAGATTCTTCAACTATCTGTCCATCATCAGTTTTCCAAACCAAGATTAAAGAATCAAGATGATGGGTCGTATTTACTCCAATATCAACTAGAGTATGATCACAAATAAAGTGATCTTCATAAATCAAACCTATTTCTGGTTTTAAAGTATCCACGACAACTTCAAATTGTAAAGAATCCTTGCAGGTATTTTCATTCTCCACGATCACCGTATGAATACCTCCATCAGAAGTGCTTATAGAAAACACGTCTTCAATTAGCGTACCGTCTTCCAATTTCCAAATTATTTTATCCGTAGCATGATCCGTCATAATCTCGCAAAATGCCACAGGTTCAACACATGTAATACTATCATATTGTAATGAGAAGCCAATCGGACGATCATCTTGCTTCACATAGGTACTATCTTTCCCATAACACCCATTAGAACCTGCTACAAAGACTTCATACCTTCCTTCAGAGATAACTTTAGGCATACTGTCCAAAGATAAATAATTGTCACCGAGCCATCGATAGAATAAAATATCACCTTCTGCCTCAATATTTAATCCTAATGAATCACCATTACATGGGAGGTAAAATGTATCCTTTAATGCAAAAACAGGAGTTTCCACATCTTCTATAAGCTCATAGATAAATTTATTTTCACAATTATTATATCCTACTACCTTGAGCTCATATTCACCTGCCTTATGGGTAAATATACTTGAAGAATCGCTATGCAAACCGCCCCCCGACCAAATAAACGATTTAATTCCAGTAGTATCAGCCACCTTCAAGACCACCTTTGATTGTAAACATGTAATGGAATCTCCAAGAATTTCCACTACTGGTTTGATGGTATCTACTGGTATTGCAATCATCGTATCTTTTATACAACCATTATTTCCAATTAAAAGGATATCGTGCTGCCCTCCATTATCTGATTCTAATTTTTTTCCTATAGTAGTTATTTCTCCCCAAGGTCCAGACCAAACAATACTATCAAGTATACTAGATGATACCACCTCAATATTCGTTTCTGACCGTAAACACGTAATAGAATCAAATACCACGTCAATGATTTGCGGTATTAAAGTATCTTTAAGTATATCAATTGATTCCTCTAAAAAGCAACCTTCTTTGCTTTCTATTTTCAATTTATATTTTCCTTCAATTTGAATATTGGTTTCTGTTGTATTGGGACTAACGTTCTGTGGACCATCCCAAGTTACATTATAAGCATTAATCGTATCGCTCAGTCCAATCCAACCATCACCATAACAATTAATCATTGTTGATTCTAAGGTATAAATTGGAAATACTCGTAGATCAGAAACACTTACAGAATCTACACTAAGACAGCCATTATCTCCTTTGATTTCTACAGTGTAAAGTCCGCCATTTCGTACTAAAATAGAGTCTCCCAAATCTGTCAATATATCCGTCCCCATCCAGACTTTATCAAAATCATTGGTTTCTTTTAATGATATCCACACCAAAGAATCTATACACGTAATCTCTTGAACCTCATTGAATTCAATCTGAGGAGCAATCGTATCAATTTGGACATTTATTTCCGTACTATCTTTACACCCATTGCTCCCTTCCACAACCACTTTATAAACACCAGATTCATCTGTCCATAAACTATCTCTAAAATGAATTGGAAGATCATTCTGATACCATGTAAACTTATTAGCATTTAAACTTATGGCTACTTGACTAGGAATAGGTATATCACATGTTATGGTATCTACTTTAACAATTAAATCAGGAATCTCATAATCATCTAATACTTCTATTGAGTCTTCCGATATACATCCATTCTCATCTATCAAAGAGAGATAATACTTACCTATATTAAAAAATGTAGGTTCTAAATCTAATGTATTTTTAATGGGTTGATCACTGGACCAGGCTAAAGAAGATGGAGTTTCTGACAATATGACGTCAGGAATAACACTATCTGTTTTACAATTCAAGTCATCTACATTAATTTCAATATCAATCGAAGTTCTTAAGTCTTCAATATCAAACTCATAGCGATTTCGACAATTGTCTTCTAGATTTGTAATGGTTACAAAACATTTACCTGCAGAATCTAATTGTACATGATCTAATGATGGATTTGAAATTACGTGATCACCAAACCATAAAAAGGATAACCCATTTATGGAATCAGATACAATAGTCGCAGTATCATGGAAACAATCTATAGGTTGAATAGTAAATGTTGATTTAGGGAGATCAACTCCTTCAACTACTTCAATTTGTGCTGTAGAAGAACAACCATTTTTATTGGTTACAGTAATATTATATGTCCCATCATCATAAATATATGGTTTCGCACTCGTTGACTCAAAAAGGATTGGGCCATTCCATTCGTAGGAAAAATCTGATTGATGATTTAATATTTCTATCTGAACCGAATCTTCAATACATGTAATGATGGTATCTTCAACCATTACTAAAGGAGATAAGGTATCCAAGCGAACTTCAAACGTATCACTACCCACACAATCATTACTATCTACAACATGCAAAATAAATGATCCCGAATCCACAATCTGAGGTGATTCAATGTTGGAATATTGAGTCGAGTTATACCACCATTCATAATCTATGTCTCCTTCAGCCTTATTTAACATTGTAGTAGGAACCACAACTCTTCTAGAACATAAAATCGAATCAACTTCAACACTCACATCTATCTCATAACTATTATCTTTAATCAGAACCGTATCCAATCGTATACATCCATTTTCTCCAAATGACTCTAGATATAATGGTCCCAAATAATCTGTTTTGAAGGATGTACTTTGAGACGGAAATCCAATTGGGTTAGTCCATTCTATCGTTTCATTTACATCCAGATCTAGAATTTGAATCATTGCAGAATCATTTCGGCAATCAATATGATCTACACCGATAGAAAAATCAGGTAAATCAAAATCACTAAATACCTCAATACTATCAAGAGAACGACACCCATGAGTATCTTCAACCAATGCAAAGTATACTCCCTCTTTTGTTACTGTAGCTTCCAATAAATTGGATTCTACTATTTCAGGACCCGTCCAAGTTGTATTTGCAATTCCTGTATTTGAAAGGAGCATTATTTTTACAGTGTCTTGATTACAATTCAAATCATCCGCAGTAAGACTAATCTCTATTTCTTCCCATAATGAACTTACTTCAATTGAATCTTCAAAAACACAACCATCAACTTGAATCATAACCTTATAAAGTCCACTTTTTGCAATGTCAATTTCTTGCAAAGTATCATTACTAATTATAATTCCACCTAGTGTTGTCCAATGATATCGGACCTGTGTACCTGAGATAGGATGATCGGCTCTTAATCGAATAGTATCTGAGTCGCATACCAATGATGAAGAAGGAAGAATATCAAAATCAAAGTCTGATTTTTCCAAATTAATCCTGTACAAAGTATCGCAAACGATTCCTGGTACGTCCAAACTGTATGAGCCCTCATCTTTAAATACATTTCCGTGGATGATGACCGAATCACCTGGACAAAGGTTGTAGTTTAGTTCTATTTCTCCTTCTGGCTCACTAATCGAAACCATCAAGCAATCCTCTTCTTCTATCTTAGAACAAATACCTAAAGTACTCAAACTATCAACAAAGGTAGGTATCGTAAACGAAGCCGTATCCGAGGGTAAAGAGTCTTTCAACGCAGATTCAAATGAGAAAAAACAAATTTGATAATTTCCTGGAGGATAATTGGTCAAATCGGGCATATCCTCATACATCATAGAGTTTTGCTCATCAAATATTATAAAAGTCGAATCATATCTTTCATAATTTGGGGCTGAATTATTGATTGTAATATCAATATCCAACGCCAAATCAGTACTACCTAAACAATAAGTAGAGTCTTGGTTTAAAATGGTAGCATCCAAAGGATCACATGGACTACAATCAATCCCGCTATCATCGCAAAAAATAAGCTCAAAGTATTCTAAAACACCTTCATTAAAAAGACTTAAATCCGTAATTTCTAAAGTCCAAGTACCATTAATAGAACCTATTGACAATTGATCTAAATCGCCATTGGATGGATAATAACTACCTGTAAAAGAGCCAAATTGGCCCCAAGGTTCTAAATTATTAAACTGAGCGGAAAATCCAAAATCCGGGGACGCAGGAAACGAATTTGGTAATATAAATATATCCCAAGTAGAAAACGATGTAATATTGCTTATAAGGGCTCCAGGACCAATCAATTCTATCTGTTCTCCAGCTGGTGAAGTAAGAATCATTTTTACCTCCCCTATGATCGTATGTTTAAATTTTAATCTTACCGCGCATATCCCATTCGTATTAAAATCATCATTAATTGCACCAGAAATAACTATTTCATGAGAAGAAGACAAATTGTCCTCTATCGGAATATTGGGTATCAAAGTACACTGAGAGTTCAGGCTCTCATAAGCCGATAAAAACAAAAGAAAAGCAAAGCACAAGTTCTTTATCAATCCCACTCTTTTGATATTAAGTCCACTATTGAAGTAATTTAAAAACTAAATCCTAATGCTAGAATCAACTCATTGAAATCCAAGCTTTGCCCAAAAATTAATTTCCATAGCTTTGGCTATGCAAAAGAATTTTCGGATTAATCTGACCTCCAAGCAGTTAATTCCGCTATTGAACACAGTTTTTAAATCACTTCATTGTTTTCATTTCACTAATAGTAATCGAATTCATCATTTATTCTTTCTAACGATTATCATTTACAGAACTCAACGCTCAACGGCTCCTAATCAAGAACTAAACAATGGCGCTTTTGTCCATTCAATCACCAATAAGAATTCTTAATAAATAAAACCCAACTACTTCAATATAAAATTATATTTTTCAACCATACATGCAACCAAAATTAGTTGCACTGCATATAAATGTAAAACATATGGGAAGCCAATTGAATTGAACTACAAACTCAATTCATTACAAATCTAAGGAATATAAACAATGTTGGATCAAATTTCGCCAAAATACCTTATGCAGAGTGTCTTAAATCTTTAATCAATGGTAAACCATAATAACTCCATATTGGTAAAATATTATTCACATGTTCATTAATTCCATTACAATTGTCATTCAACTTCCTAAATCTAGGGAATTCCCCTAATTTTAAAAACAAAAATTACGTACATTCGCAACGCATAAAAATGTTCTTTGTCTAATTTATTCAAACCTTTTAAATGAAGCTAAAACTTTTACTTTTATTATTCTCTTGCTGCTTAAGTTGGGTTACCAACGCACAAAATCGTACACTCGAAGCTCAATTTGAAAAATATGACATTGTCCAAATCAATTCTAGTCAATATTCTCAGAATATTAGACAAAACAGATCGGACATATACAAAACGAACATACTAGGATATGACCTACAATTGTTCAATTCTAATATTATTAGTCCAAATTATAAAGTCAAACTCGCATCCACTAACGAGTTCCTTACATCACGTAGAGCATTACCTATTCCGATGGAAGGTACAACTAGTACTGGTGGAAGAGTAAGTCTCACTTTTAACGATGGATTCATTTATGGATTTATTGAAGATGGAGATCAGACTTTTTTTATAGAACCATTAGAATACTATCAAGAGAACACATCGAATGATCTTTTTGTAGTTTATAATTCAACTGATGTAAAAAAAGATGCTCCAAAGACATGTGGAGTTACAGAGGTGCAAGAAAGAACTCGAGACATTCATAATCATGACCATAACCATGGAAATACAGAAAGAATGCCAGGACAGTGTTTTGAAGTTGAATGGGCCATCGCTTCGGATTTTTTAATGTTTCAATCTCATGGGAGTATCGCTGGGGTTGAAAATCACAATATTGGAGTAGCCAACAATATTCAAACCAATTATGACAATGAATTTGCTGATGAATTACAGTTTTTCATTTCAGAACAATTTGTTTCTGATTGCTCTTCTTGTGACCCTTGGACGAGTAATACAGAAGCTGGTGTATTATTAAATAGCTTTACGAATTGGGGACCCAGTGGTTTTTCTTTTTCTCATGATATTGGATCGCTTTGGACGGATAGAAATTTCAACGGAAGTACAATTGGTATTGCATGGGTAGGTGTTGTTTGTACAGGAAGTAGATATAATTGTCTTCAAGATTGGTCCAATAACGCCAGTTTAAAAAGAGTAATGGTTGCTCATGAAATCGGACACAATTTTGATGCTACGCATGACGGTTCTGGTTCTCCGACAATTATGGCTCCTTCAGTTAACAATACAAATTTATGGAGTTCACAATCGGAATCTCAAATAGAGAATCACTATCTAAGTAGATGGTGTTTGGATGCTTGCTCCAATTCTACTGCACCTGTTGCAGATTTCGATTTAGATTATATCTCACAATGTGTACCTGGAGAAGTCGATTTCAATGATTTATCTACTGGTACAGTTACAGCTTGGGAATGGGACTTTCCAGGTGGAAATCCATCAACCTCAACGGATCAATTTCCTACGGTCACATACGACAATGCTGGAGTTTATGATGTTACTTTAAGGGTATTTAATGGAGCTCTAAGTGATGAATTAACGTTAAATGATTTTGTTGAAATATTTGATCTTCCTGTAGCTGATTTTGATTATATCGACAATGGCAATGTAGTTAATTTCACCAACCTCTCTGAACATGCTACAGCTTATGAATGGGATTTTGGTGATGGAAATACTAGTACCGAAGAAAACCCTACGCATACATATGTTGATGATGGTGATTATTTTGTCACTCTAACAGTTTTTAGTGTGTGTGGAACTGATTTCACTAGTTTTAACATTACAATTGCAACTCCTCCAACTGCCAATTTCACGGTTAGTCCAACAGAGGGTTGCAATCCTCAAGTAATTAACTTTACTAGTACTTCTTCAAATAATACAACGGATTATTTCTGGGAATTTGAAGGCGGATCTCCTGCAACAAGTAGTAGTGAAAATCCAGCTGTATTGTATACTCAACCTGGGACTTTCAATGTTAAGCTAACTGTGAGTAACCCTCAAGGTGAAGATGAAATGGAAGTCATTGACATGATTACAATTCATGAATCACCTATGGCCAATTTCACCTATATCTCCAATGGGACTGAGGTAACTTTCACCAATACTTCTAGTGGATCTGATACTTATTCGTGGCAATTCGGTGATGGATCAACAAGTTCAGAAGAATCACCCACACATACATATTCTAGCGCAGGAGATTATATCGTGGTATTAACTGCTTCAAACCCCAACTGTCCAGACCATACGAAAAATGACACCATAAGTCTAACGTTAGAACCTCAAGCTATCATCGGAATCAATGGGAATACGGAAGGTTGCGCTACATTTGATGTACAATTTGAAGACAACTCAACAAGTGCGCCAACGCAATGGCAATGGACATTCGAAGGAGGTAGTCCTGGCACTTCCAATGAAGAAAACCCCATGATTTCATATCCTACTCCAGGCACCTATGATGTAACTTTGATTACGACCAATTCAATAGGTTCAGATACGGTGACCATGACTGATTTGATCATTGTGAATACCATACCTGATGTCAGTTATACTCATCAATCATCTAATGGCATTGTGTCTTTTACCAATACTACAACGAATGCGTCTTCATATCTTTGGGAATTTGGAGATGGGAATTCTAGTACTGATGTGAACCCAATCCATAATTATATGGCAGAAGGAACATGGGATGTCAAACTAACTGGTGAAAACGAATGTGGTTCTTTCGAAGTCAACCAACAAGTCACTACTGTTCTTTTACCAATAGCTAATATTTCTGTCGATCAAGACACCATATGTGTAGGAACATCTGTACAATACAATGATGCTTCCCAAAATACGGTTACAAGTTGGAAATGGTCATTTGAAGGAGGAAATCCAATGGAATCCAGTAATGCTAATCCATTAGTAATGTACGATTCAATTGGAGTTTTTGACGTTACGCTTATAGTCGGAAATGGTGAGGGCTTTGATACAATAGAATTGGTTAATGAAATTACCACGATATCAACACCTTCAAACATGACAAATTCTATTGTAGATCTTGCATCTATAGAGCATTCATATACTGGAGGATATTATGATTCAATTGCTTGGGAGCTCCCAGACGGAAATATAATCAATGCAGCCAATGCAAATTATACCGTTCCAGAAAATGGTTTTTATGATTTCGCTTTACATGTTTCTAATCAATGTGGTTCCCTTGACACCATAATTAGTACTTCTATTAATGCGTACCCAAATGCTCAATTTACATCAGACATGAATTCGGGTTGTGCTAATTTTAATGTTCAATTTGCAACTGCTGATGTAGATCAAGCTACATTTTCATGGGATTTTCCTGGAGGGTCACCTTCCGTTTCAATGGAACAAAACCCTGAAATAATGTATACAGCAAGAGGTTTATACACTGTTAAACTCGTTGTTACTAATCCTCTAGGAAGTGATACAGTAGAATTTGTAGATTATATTGAAGTTGAAGATCTTCCAGAGGCTACATTCACAGCAAATTATGATGGAATAGCGTTATCTACAACCAACAATAGTCAGTATGCAAATAGCTATTTATGGGATTTTGGCAATGGCGACACCAGTACAGAAGAAAACCCTACATATCAATATCAAAATGATGGTGATTACGAAATCACACTAATCTCGTCAAATGAATGTGGATCGGATACATTTAAACAATCCATCTCTGTAGTAGTGTTGGTGCCTTCTATCCAATACGATATGTCAATTGATTCAGGTTGTGCTCCATTACAAGTTCAATTTACAGATATGTCTGGCAACAATCCGACTTCGTACAATTGGACATTTGAAGGTGGAAGCCCCTCAATGTCAACAGAAGCAAATCCATTGGTTACTTATGAAAGTGAGGGCACCTATTCTGTAACTGTAGAAATGATGAATGCAGCTGGAACTTCTAGTCTTACTCAAACTGACATCATCATTGTTAACGACGTACCTCAAAGTGATTTTGATCATAGCAGTAATAGCGGAGAAGTTACGTTCAATTCTACTAGTAGTACAAATACTCAATCTTATTCTTGGGATTTCGGTGATGGCAATAGTAGTTCTGAGCAAAATCCTATTCATACTTATTCTGAGTCAGGTACATATACGGTTGTATTGACCACAAGTAATGAGTGTGGAGAAACTAAAGTTGAAAAAACAATTAGTGTAACAATATCATCTTCTACGGAAATTGAAAAAGCGTTAGGATTAAATGTCTATCCTAATCCGTTCAATAATCAAATTACCTTGAAGATCGAAAACCTTAAAGAAAGAGAACTTTCGATCCAACTATTGAACAAACTGGGACAACGAATAAATAAAAAAGTAAATGCAACTAACTCTTCGAATGATACTTATATCATTGATATGCTTGATCAGCCGGCAGGTATATATTTAATGGAGATCAACTTTGATGGTCACAGAATACTTAAGAGAATGATCAAACACTAATCATTTTTACCAAAGATTTAAACGAGGTTGCTAAAAAAGTTGGCAACCTCGTTTTTTGTTTTGATGATTGATTAAAACCATGGTTAAAATAAGACTTACTATTCTATATTGTGGATTTGAAGAATGAGCAATATGTTCTTAATTCACTTCTGTATTACTATTTGGATTACTATTTTTGCCTTTATCGAAAGCTGGTGATAGCTCATTAGCTTTTTTGTTTTATATAAATGACAAACTTGCAGCAATGATTCAAAGAATTCAATCTATATATTTACTACTGGCTTCTCTTGGTTTTGGAGGACTTTTTATGTTTCCGTTTGCAACAAGCTCTCAAGCCGTACCCCACCTTTTAGAAGACATGATCTACAATATTCAGGATAGTCCAATTCTATTGGCACTTACCATCATTGGTGCATTAATTGCTTTGGTAGCAATATTTTTGTTCAACAATAGAAAACTACAACAGAAAATGTCAATTGTTGTTATTATCTGTTCCATTTTCATTCCACTAGTTGCATTTCTACTTATTTATAATGAAGGAACAGCTTTCAATGATCAGACTACACAGATAGATGATGGTATGGGTATTTTCATGCCTGTTCTTTCAACCATTTTTGGATTCCTTGCATTTCGTAGTATTAAAAAAGATGACAACTTGGTTCGGTCTATGGACAGACTCAGATAGTCATTAAGTTCTTAGTTGAGCTTATTAAGTCATAAATATCTAGACTTTCGTTGCATCCACCACCTTTGGTTTCGTCTTTCATGAGTCACAGCTAAAATATTGCATTAATCAACACCTTTAGGTTTTAATCGAATTGTGAATTCATTGGAGTTGTCTAGTATTCCTATTTTTAAAGCACTCAAAAGCTTGTGTTTATTGACCAGGTTCACCTTTCTTTATATAGCCAAAACCATTGAATAATAATAGTTAGAGTCCAATGGACAAGATGTTCCTGGTGCTTATTAACAAGTGATTTTCAGACAACTTGATCAACTAAGGATAATCGTACAACTAAATGAATAATAAATTCGTTTACTTTATATTACAACAATATAAAAGGCATCACATATTAATTATTTTTGTAATATATTTGTGTATAATTATCAAGGTAGCATGCGTTTTAACATAAAGTCTATACTCTTCATCGTTGTTTTATTAATAACTTCATCATTTACATCGGTATTTATTTATACTACACTTGTAAATCCAGTGAAAAAGATTTACATCGAGGAGTCCCTGCGTGCTCAAAAGATAGCTGAGCGAGAACTACTCCTGTCTCAACGGTTAAACGGAATGTTCAAAAGCAGCTCTCCTACCGATTTTATAGATGCGGCAGAAAATAGCGTAGAAGCAGTAGTATTTATTAGAGCGCTTCAAAAAGATGAATCTGATCAAGGTTATTTTTCTGACACATATACTTCAAGTACAGGATCTGGTGTAGTCATAAGTAGAGACGGTTATATTGTAACCAACCATCATGTAATAGAAGGTGCCGAAGAAATTGAGATTATGTTGAATAATAATAAAGAGTACCAAGCCAAATTAATTGGTTTTGATGTCAATACGGATCTTGCCTTATTAAAAATTGAAGCAGAATCTCTTTCCTTCCTAGTTTTCGGAAATTCTGATAGCCTACGTATAGGGGAATGGGTTTTAGCCATAGGCAACCCTTTCAGATTACAATCTACCGTTACCGCAGGAATTGTGAGTGCTAAAGCCAGAAACATTAATATTCTTGAAGAACGAGGAATTGAATCCTTTATCCAGACTGATGCTGCGGTAAATCCAGGCAATAGTGGAGGTGCATTAATAAATACTAAAGGTGATTTAGTAGGTATCAATGCTGCCATCTTGAGCCAATCTGGGAAATACGAAGGCTTTTCTTTTGCCATACCTGCAAATCTTGCTAAGAAGGTCATTTCTGATCTAAGACAATATGGGGCTGTTCAACGCGGTTGGCTTGGAGTACAATTACAAGAAGTAGATGATCAAAAGGCAAGTCGACAAAACATGTCTGAAATCATGGGTGTATATATAGCTGCGGTCAATAAAAATGGTGCAGCAGATGATGCTGGGCTTATTCCAGGCGATATTTTAACCAAATTAGATGGAGAAAAAGTAGAGTCACTACCTCATTTTATGGAAAAAATTGGGCAAATGCGCCCAGGTGATAAAACCAAGATTGAATACTATAGAAATGGGCATAAAAATAAGGCTTGGGTAACTTTAAGAAATCAGCTCAACTCAACGGATTTCGTTGCAGTAAGAAAGGATAAAATTCTCACCGATATTGGATTTGAGTTGCGTAATTTGGATTCGTACGAAAAAACCAAGTACGACACTGAAGGTGTCATGGTCGTTTCTGTATACAAAAACTCTAAAATCAGTGAGGCAAGAATTGAACCCGGATATATCATTACAGAAATTAATGATAAGGCTATTCGAGATGTAAATTCAATAGTAAACTTTCTTACAGATAGAAGAGGATCGGTGATTTTAGAAGGCTTTTATGAGAATTATCCAGGAAGATTTCCATATAAATTTGATTTGTAATATTTATTATAATACCATCAAATTACAACCTCTGATATCAGCCTCATCCAATCGTCCCATTATTCTGAATGAACCATCTTCATACAGGATTCCTAAATCTTGGGTTTGAATAAAAGAGCAACTGTCTATATTGCTCAAATCTATGACATTAACCACTCCCGTTTTACCCAATTTTTCAGGTGATAAAGGATCCGTAATTTCTGTGATAACAATTTTTAGGGTAGGTGTAGGTTGAAATAATCCATCAGCCTTAGAATAAGCTTGACTAAAAAGTTCGGTCATACCATATTCTGAGTGAATCGTTGTCGTATTAAATGAACTTTTAAGAAGAGCATGCAACTCTTCCTTGGTCATTTCCTCTCTACGTCCCTTCATTCCACCAGTTTCAACAACAATTAGATTTGGCATCTTTAATGTGTATTTCTCCACGAAATCCAGTAATCCAAAGCTTACTCCAAGCAATACCGTAGGAATCTGTTTCGATTTATTCTCCAATAATTGCTGGTACAATTCACGATGATTGTTCAGATAAAACCCGCTTGAAAAATTAGACAATTTAACAAAATGATCCATCATTTTAACCAAAGAGGATCCTTTACGTTCTAAGTACCCAGGTAATAGACATAGAAAAGAATACTCCGATACATTGCCATATACACTCTCCCACCCTTTCACACATGATTCTAAATACCATGATGTATCACGTACGTAATGCCTAGATGGAATTGAGCCTGTCGTTCCACTAGATTCGAAAATCGATTCATAGGCCCAATCACCGGCCTTAATATCGTGTTGTTTAAATGCTGATATCGGTAAAAAACAAATCTTATTGCGATTTTCGCCAGCCATGTTTATTTGCTTTGTAAATGACCGATACAAGGGGTTATTTTGGTACTGATACTTCCACACTTCTTCTAAGACGAAATCAAAAGTATCAGGCGATATCCCTGTCACCAAATCAATAATTCTCTTCCTTTCTTCTTCTAACATTTAAATATGACTTGTTCAATGCCGACAAAGTTTGAATAGACTCAACCTTGGGAAGTGCAAATATCTACGAATTCATGTATATTTGAATGGTAATCACTACTTTTTATTTTAGTATGCTAAAACTTTCAATTAAGCTTTTTCTTGCTCTTTTCGTATTAACAACCCTTAGTTGTGTATCAGCTCCTGAATTTGGCGATACACCAAAAATAGAATTTGTAGAATTTTCCAAAGCGGCAATGAATCAAGGTGATTTGAATAATGATAGTACCACCCTTATCTTAAAATTTGAAGATGGGGATGGAGATGTCGGATCTTCGGCTCAAAATGGTAAAGTTAATTTGACTATCATAGACAACAGAAACAATGAAATATACGACAATATCAAATTGCCTAAAATTCCGCAAGATGGAGCACACAATGGTGTAAAAGGAACAATGTATATCAAATTATTTACGGGGTGTTGTTTATTTAATGACAAACCTAATTGTACTTCCTTTCCTCAAGAGCAAAATAAATTCACCTTGGACATTTATATGATTGATGATGCTGGGAATCAAAGCAATACAATTACCACAGATGAGTTGACCCTTCTATGTATATAGTTGAGTAGTGCATTCTTATAAATTCCTATTTGTCCTTGGGCTTATCAGCTTTTATAATCAATCGTAAGGATTGATCATACGTAATGTAATTCCACACCCAATTGATCATTACAATCACTTTGTTTCTCGTTCCTATTAAAGCAGCCAAATGAACGAACAACCAAACAATCCAAGCCATAAAACCACTGAATCTATACGATGGAAGATCAACAACAGCTTTATTTCGACCAATTGTAGCCATCGATCCTTTATCTTTGTATTTAAAAAGTTTCTCTGAGTCCTTCTTAAATTGTTTTGCTAAAAATTTACCCATCTGAATGGCTACTTGAGCAACTTGAGGGTGACCATTTGGATAAGATTCGTCTTCCATATAAGCAATATCTCCTATGGCATATACATCGTTGTAACCAATCACTTCACATCTACTATTGACAGCTATTCTTCTTCCGCGAACTACGGTACACTTATCCAATCCATTTACTGAATTTGCAATAATTCCTGCCGCCCAAATCACTTTTCCAGCTTGAATACTACTGCCATCAGACAAAATAACATGATCACCTTCAATAGAATCCACACGAGTATTTTTAATCACTTTAACACCCAATTTGTGAAGGAATTCTTCTGCCTTCACCCCAGCATTTTCGCTCATTCCTGCCAACAGTTGATCTCCAGATTGAACTAAATAAATATCAACTTCTTTATTGTTGAGTTCCTTATAATCTTTCGGTAAGATGTACTCTTTCATCTCAGCCAAGGATCCTGCCAACTCGACACCCGTTGGGCCACCTCCAACAATGACAATATCAATCAAAGACTGACGTTTATCATAATCTCTTTCGATTAGAGCCTTTTCATAATCATCAAGTATTGCATTTCGCAAAGCCAATGATTCACCAATCGTTTTTAAAGAATATGCATTTTTTTCAATTTCCTTATTCCCATAAAAATTGGTCTTTGCTCCCATAGCAAAAACCACTTTGTCATAAGAACAACTTCCTTCAGAAGTATGAATCAGCTTACTATTCGCTTCAATTTCTTCAAAAGTAGCCACTCTGATATGAACATTGTTGCAATGCTGGTAAAGTTTTCTTAGGGGAAACACAATCGAACTCGGCTCTAGTCCTGCCATTGCTACTTGATAATATAAGGGCTGGAATTGGTGAAAGTTATTCTTGTCAATCAACACCACCTGAAAATTGCTTTTGGCTAATTTATTGGCCAATATTAATCCACCGAATCCTGCTCCTACGATTACAATTCTTTCTTGATTAGATTCAGGAATATTTAATGATTTCATTAAGATAAATCTATTATGGTAAACTTTGAAATAATTTAAAATTATAACAAGAATAAATATAGATAGGTTGTCATAAATCTGATAAAATCTGGAACCAAATAATATGAATTGTTAGAACTAACCATTCAATCTATAAACAAATTTTTAACATCTGTTAAAGACTGCTGGATATTTCATAAAAATCTATTGGAATCAAAAGCTTATTGTACAAATTCTCCTATATCCGCATTTTCTCTATTCCAAAGAGTATTTATACATCCCACAAACTATATTTCTAAACTTTTGATTCTTCTTAAAAAAGCATAGCCGTTCACACTGATTATCAACAAGTTGGCATATCAATTAAAAAAACGTAAAAAAAAATCGCTTCAATGGGAATCTTTTTCTTGTAGTTAATGTATCTCTATATGAAAATTATACTTTACTACAAGGTAAAGTTATACATTTATTGAATACATATATTTTTGATATTCAACAAATTGAAACATTATTTAATATTTTAAGCAAAAAAAAAATTGTAATTCAGAAAAAAAATTACTTTTGTGGCTTATATAGAAGGTTTTGAGGGCAACTACCCTATCACTTTTTAACAAGATAAATTTTTAAAGACAATGTATTGGACATTAGAATTAGCGCACCATTTAGAAGACGCGCCTTGGCCTGCAACCAGAGATGAACTCATTGATTATGCGATTCGATCTGGAGCTCCTTTGGAGGTAATTGAAAACTTAAACGCTTTGGAAGACGAAGGGGAGATTTACGAAACTATGGAGGATATTTGGCCAGATTATCCAAGGAAAGATGATTTCCTATTTAACGAAGATGAATATTAACATAACATAAGGGCTTCAATAGAAGCCTTTTTTAGTGGTTTGTTTTAGGCGTATGGTAATAGCAATCGACGGATATTCTTCTACTGGAAAATCAACTCTGGCAAAGGACCTAGCAATGCAGTTAGATTTTGCATATGTAGATACTGGAGCTATGTATCGTGCTGTGACATTATATATGATTCAGCATAATATTGCATTAGAAGATACACCTTCTATCAACAAAATGTTGTCCGAAATTAGTATCAAATTTTCAAGAATTGATGGTCAAAACACCACCTTTCTTAATGATGTTAATGTCGAACAAGAAATTAGAGGAAAAGCGGTTTCTGATTTAGTAAGTCCCGTTGCAACCATTGCTATAATTAGAGAAAATCTAGTTTCGTTGCAACAAGCCATGGCATCCAACTGTAAAGGACTTGTAATGGATGGAAGAGATATCGGAACGGTTGTATTTCCTGAAGCCGAGTATAAGTTTTTCATTACTTCCAATATTGAAACAAGAGCTAATCGTAGGTTATTAGAATTGCAAAGCAAAGGAATTGATATCACCATTGAAGAAGTCAAATCTAATCTTACCAAAAGAGATGAAATTGATTCATCTAGGGCTCACTCTCCCTTAAAGAAGGCAGCAGATGCTGTGGTAATTGACAATTCCAATTTAACCAAAGAACAACAGTTAGCTCATATCCTGAATCTAATTAAGCACTAGTTTAACTCTACAAAATAAGGATTGATTAATTAGCCAATTGTCGGATTACGACCAATTATTTTTCTATTCATAGAACAAGTTGATTGCAATTCTAGTTAATCAAATATAATTAAGTTAACAATGCTTATCAAACTTATTCAATGCTAGTAAAGTTTGATAACTCACCCACAACTAAAAAATCGGAATATGCCTTTTTTAATTTCTTTGTTAATTCTTGCTTCTTCCTTGAGTTCTTGTAATTTTCAAAATGAAAAACAACTCGGAAGTCCAAGTCATAGTGAACAGTCTAAAGATTTATCCAAATATAAAAAAGCCTACTTTGCAAGTGGATGTTTTTGGTGTGTTGAAGCAATATTTGAATCAGTAGAAGGAGTTGAAGAAGTCATATCGGGATATAGTGGTGGAACTGCTAAAGATGCGAATTACTCAAAAGTTAGTGCTGGGTTAACAGACCATGCAGAAAGTGTAGAGGTATATTACGATCCTAAAAAAGTATCTTACATAACTTTGTTAAAAGTATTCTTTGGAAGTCACGACCCTACCACTTTAAATCGTCAAGGCCCAGATGCGGGACGACAGTATAGATCTGCCATTTTTTATTCGAATGATGAAGAAAAAATGTTTGCTCAAAATTATGTTAAACAACTTTACAATCAAGGCACATTCGACTTAGGCTCCATTACTACTGAAATTGTTTCTTTAGAAGCTTTTTATCCTGCAGAAGATTACCATCAAAACTATGAAAGATTAAATCCCAACCAAGGTTATGTTAGGGCTGTAAGTATTCCACGTCTTAAAAAATTTCAAGCTAAGTTTCCTGAGTTGTTAAAAAAACAAACACATTAAACGGCTCATAATATTAACAGGTCCCGAATCTTCGGGAAAGACCTATTTAAGTCATTTCATAAGTAAAAAGATTGGTCTACCCATGCTCCCAGAACAATCTCGACTTTATCTTGAGTCAAATGGGACCAATTACACTTATGACGACTTAAACAATATTGCTCAAATACATGTAACCAAGGAACAATCGTTTAGAGAGACTTATGACGTCCCTATTCTATTAGATACCGATTTGCTTACTATTAAAATCTGGTCCCAGGAAAAATATAACGAAGTGGCGCCTTCCGTTCTGAACCACATCCAAAATCTAAATTTTGAGAATAGATATTATCTATTGTGTAAACCGGATATACCTTGGGAATTTGACGAACAAAGAGAAAATCCTAACGATCGTGATCGGCTATATCAACTATACCTAGAAGAGTTAATTGAAAACAAGTGCGATTTTAAAATAATAGACGGATCATATGCAAGAAGAGAACAATTAGCCTTGCATTATATAAAAAATGTCATTTAATAACCTTCCTTCCTGACTGCACTTTATATTTGTGCACTAAACTAATTTTTAATGGAAACATTTCATTTTGGACAAGATACCCTAACCGTTTCTAAAGCTCTAGACATTGCACACAATAAAATGATCTTAAGCCTCACAAATGAAATAAAAGAAAAAATAAATAAATCTTCTGATCATGTTTCAACCATTGCTAATGGCAATAAAGCTGTTTATGGAATAAACACAGGATTTGGACCTCTTTGTACAACTCAAATTTCACCAGAAGAGACCGCATTATTACAAGAAAACTTACTTAAAAGCCATGCTGTTGGTGTAGGCAATCCAATTGCTCCTATCCTTGCAAAGCTCATGATGATCATAAAGGTTCAAGCATTAGCTCAAGGATTCTCAGGTGTACGACTTGTTGTCATAGAACGCATCAAATGGATGATAGAAAGTGATTTGACTCCTGTCGTTCCAGAAAAAGGATCCGTTGGTGCCTCAGGTGATCTTGCCCCATTATCCCATCTATTTCTTCCTTTGATTGGCGAAGGAGAAGTTTGGTTTCAGGGGAGCCGAATGAATTCTATCGATGCACTTAATAAGCTAGGAAAATCTCCATTACAACTAGGTCCGAAAGAAGGACTTGGTTTGATTAATGGAACTCAATTTATTGCAGCCCACGCCATATTAGTCGTTTCTAAACTTCACAATGTCTTACAAGCCGCTGATATCTGTGGAGCATTGATGGTTGAAGGATTGAAAGGATCAACTTCTCCTTATCTTCAAGAACTGCATCAAATTAGACCTTTCAAAGGGAATCAATTTGTGGCTGGTAGAATGAGTCGCCTTTTGGAAAACTCTGAGATTAATGATTCGCATAAAGATTGTGATCGAGTTCAAGATCCCTACTCCTTAAGATGTATTCCACAAGTGCATGGAGCTTCTAGAACTGCTTGGTTGCATTTGAAAGAATTGGTTGAGATTGAGATCAATTCTGTCACAGACAATCCTATTGTATTTGACTCTGATCATACTGTAAGTGGAGGTAATTTTCATGGACAACCATTAGCGATGGCCTTGGATTATGCTTGTCTCGCGGCCTCTGAACTGGGCAATATTTCGGATAGAAGATCTTATTTAGCTTTGGAAGGTAAGGTTGACGGTGTTCCAAAGCTTCTCATGAAAGACTTGGGTTCAAATTCTGGATTTATGATTCCTCAATACACATCGGCTGCTTTGGCTAGCGAGAATAAATCATTATGTCATCCTGCCAGTGCAGATAGTATTCCTACTTCTTTGGGGCAAGAAGACCATGTCAGTATGGGTTCTATTAGTGGAAGGAAAGCACTGCAAGTAGTTCAAAATGTTGAAAAAATTCTCGGAATAGAGCTGTTATCTGCGTGTCAAGCTATTGATTTTCATCGTCCATTAAAATCAAGCAATGTCTTAGATAAAATTCATGAAGAAGTGAGAACAAAAATTCCACATTTAGAGAAAGATGAAGTTTTATATCCACATATTGAATCAGCAATAGAATTGATATCTTCTGGTACAGTCGTTCAAATAGAGAGGTTATTCTTCTCGGAGAATACTGTTTTACATAACGAAATTTTTGACACCTTTTAGTATGCTTAATATTTCTAAGAAAATGCTTATTGGTCCGTTTGACCAAATCGTTCCTTTGGATGATGTTCCACTCAGAGGAAGTGTAAAAGATGAAAATATTAGAATAATCAAAAATGGAGGTATCCTTTTAGATGACGATACCATCATTGGAATTGGATCATTTTATGATTTGTCGAAAGAGGCCAAAGCTCAAAAAATTGTAATTCGCGAACTTAAAGGAAAGCACGTTGCGATACCAGGATTAATTGATGCTCATACACATATCTGTTTTGGAGGAAATCGTGCAAGAGATTATGCACTTCGAAACAGTGGAAGTAGTTATTTAGAAATTGCCGCAGCTGGTGGAGGTATATGGGATACTGTAACTCAAACTAGAAAATCATCTTTGGAAGAATTGACTTCAGGAATCATTGAAAGAGCTGAAAGGCTTGTTAAAAATGGTATTACAACAATCGAAGTCAAAAGCGGGTATGGTCTAACTGTAGATGAAGAACTCAAAATGCTTAGAGCCATCAAATCTGCCCAACACAGCTTATCTGTAGATTTAATTCCTACATGCCTAGCTGCTCATATTGTGCCAAAAGAATTCAAGTCTAATCCTGCAGGATATATCGAACTGGTGGTCAACAAACTATTTCCTGTATTGAGAGAAGAAAATCTTGCAGGTCGGGTAGATGCCTTTGTAGAAGAAGAAGCATATGATGCTACCATAATTAAGCCTTACTTCGAATCCGCTAAACAATTGGGTATGGATATCACTATTCATGCCGATCAATTTCATACTGGAGGTTCTGAATTAGCTGTGCACTATGGTGCTATTAGTGCTGATCATCTAGAAGCATCCACCGATAAAGAAATTGAAACCCTGAGTAAAAGTGATGTTATTCCTGTGGCATTACCAGGGGCCAGTCTTGGTCTCGGGTGTCCCTTCACTCCTGCACGAAAGCTTTTAGATGCTGGAACTTCACTTGCTATTGCTTCAGATTACAATCCTGGTTCCGCTCCAATGGGTGATCTATTGACCCAAGCAGCTATACTTGGATCATTTGAAAAGTTAAGTAATGCAGAAGTTCTTAGTGGAATAACCTTTAGAGCCGCAGCGGCATTGGGCAAAAATGATCGTGGCAAATTGGAAATTGGTAAGAAAGCAAATCTTACTATATATCCAACAGACAATTACCAAAACATTTTATACCACCAAGGCCAATTGAGACCCAATTTGGTATTGATAAATGGTAAAATTGTTCATTCAGAAAACTAGAGTAAAATGACTTTTCAAGAGCAAATCATTCAAGGAATACCGCAAACACTTCCTCCTAAAAAAGATGGATCAACCAATCTATATTCTAGAGCACCAAAGAGGAAAGATATACTTAATATTGAAGAAAAAAAACTAGCGGTTCGCAATGCTTTAAGGTATTTTCCCAAAGAATGGCACAACGAATTAGCACCAGAGTTTTGGGAGGAATTACAAAATTATGGACGAATCTACATGTATAGATTTCAACCTGATTACGAAATGTATGCTCGTCCGATTCATGAGTATCCAGCAAAGTCTAAGGAAGCTGCTGGGATTATGCTCATGATCCAGAATAACTTGGACCCGAAAGTGGCTCAACATCCAAATGAATTGATCACTTATGGTGGTAATGGGGCAGTATTTCAAAATTGGGCACAGTACCTATTGACCATGCAATACTTAGCGACAATGTCTGAAACGCAGACCTTACATATGTATTCTGGCCATCCAATGGGATTATTCCCTTCATCGAAAAACGCTCCAAGAGTCATTGTTACTAATGGGATGGTCATTCCTAATTACAGCAAACCTGATGATTGGGAAAAATTTAATGCTCTGGGTGTGAGTCAGTATGGCCAAATGACTGCTGGATCATATATGTATATTGGACCACAAGGCATCGTTCATGGTACTACCATTACCGTTATGAATGCTTTTAGAAAAAAGTTGGACCATGGTGATTCCATTAAAGGGAAAGTATTTGTCACAGCTGGATTAGGTGGAATGAGTGGAGCTCAACCTAAGGCTGGAAACATTGCTGGTTGCATAACTGTATGTGCCGAAGTCAATGCCGATGCTGCTAAGAAAAGACACGAACAAGGATGGGTCGATGTTTTGGTAGAAGACATGGACCAACTCGTTAGTCGAGTTCGAAAAGCACAAAATGCCAAAGAAATCGTTTCTATTGCATACATAGGAAACATAGTTGAAATATGGGAAGAGTTTGATCAACATAACATAAAAATTGATGTTGGATCAGATCAAACGTCTTTACATAATCCTTGGTCTGGAGGATATTATCCCGTAGGTGTCTCATTTGAAGAATCCAACAGACTAATCGCGGAAGAACCCGATAAATTCAAAACACTAGTTCAACAATCTCTGGTACGTCATGCAAATGCAATAAAGCGACATACCCAAAAGGGAACCTATTTTTTCGATTATGGTAATGCCTTCTTGCTTGAGGCTTCAAGGGCAGGAGCAGATATTATGGCTGAAAATGGAGAGGATTTCATTTACCCATCCTACGTGCAAGATATTCTTGGACCTATGTGCTTTGACTATGGATTTGGACCGTTTAGATGGGTTTGTACGTCAGGTAATCCTGAAGACTTAGATAAAAGTGATCAAATTGCCCTAAGGGTAATGAATGAAATCATGGAAAGTGCTCCTCAAGAGATCAAACAACAAATGTCTGACAACATTAAATGGATAGAGGAAGCCAAAGAAAACAAGTTGGTTGTTGGTTCGCAAGCCCGAATTCTCTATGCAGATGCTGAAGGTCGTACTAAAATAGCTCTTGCATTCAATGATGCCATTCAATCTGGATTTATTGACGCTCCAATTATACTTGGTCGAGATCATCACGACGTAAGTGGTACAGATTCTCCTTATCGTGAAACCAGCAACATCTATGATGGGAGTAAATTTACTGCAGATATGGCCATACACAATGTTATAGGAGATAGTTTCAGAGGTGCTTCTTGGGTGTCAATACACAATGGTGGTGGCGTCGGATGGGGAGAAGTCATTAATGGTGGATTTGGAATGTTATTAGATGGTAGTGATGCAACAGCCGAAAGGATTAGAAACATGTTGTTTTTTGATGTAAATAATGGAATAGCAAGACGAGGTTGGGCAAGAAACGAAGAAGCTCTATTTGCAATTAAAAGAGAAATGGATAGAACACCCAACTTAAAAGTAACTCTTCCTAATTTGGTCGATGATGACATCTTAAATACGTTGTAGAATGCTGTAGAATATACCAATTACGGTTAAAGTTCTCAAGGTTAATAATCCAAACTCACATTCTGTAAATGCATTAAACTAATGACAATGAATGATATTAACCTATTGATTTTAGTTGGATTTACCTGTATTGTTATTACATACTGGGTTACTAGACTCTATTTATCGAGAAAAATAGTACTTACCAGTCAAGAACTGAATCAAAAGGACATAGTTTTACAACAGATTCAACATCAGCTTCTTCAAGAGAAGAATAAACTAGAGCAATACAGGCAGGAATTATCTAATACCAAAAGTGAACTCAATGCAAAACTTCAATTGCTCCATACTGAGACACAGCGTAACGCTTCATTGCAAAATCAGTTTGAACTTAATCAAAAGCTTATACTAGAGTTAAAAACTGAACTTTCGAGGTTAGAGGCTATAAAACAAGTACTGGAAGAAAAAGTAGAGCAACAAAATACCGACTTTGAGGAATCCCGTAAAAAATCATTGATTGAATTTGAGAATATTGCAAATAAACTATTTGAAGAAAAGACACAAAAGTTTTCTCAAGACAGTAAATCAAACTTAGAAGAAATTCTCTCACCTTTAAGAGAGAACATCAAAGATTTTAAGAAAAAAGTAGAAGAAACTTACGACAAAGAGTCCAAACAGCGATTTTCTCTTGAAGGAAGAATTAAAGAATTAGTAGAACTCAATCATCGTATTAGTCAAGAAGCGAATAATCTAACCAAAGCATTAAAAGGGTCGTCAAAAACTCAAGGTGACTGGGGAGAAATGATTCTAGAAAGTATATTGGAGCATTCTGGATTGGTTAAAGACAGAGAGTACTTTGTCCAAAAGCCATTTAAAGACGAAAAGGGAAAGTTAAAGCAACCGGATATTCTTCTAAAATACCCTGATCAGAGGTATATTATTATAGACTCTAAAGTGTCATTGATCGCTTATGAAAGATTCAATTCTACCGATGAAAAATCAGAACAAGAACAATTTCTTGCTCAGCATCTAGTCTCCTTCAAAAATCATATTGATACCTTGTCCTCAAAGGACTATGATCAATTCGACAAATCACTCGATTTCGTCATGCTCTTTGTCCCGATTGAGCCTGCCTATCTTCTTGCCTTGAAAAGTGATCCAAATCTGTGGAATTACGCATATCAAAAGCGAATTTTACTTATTAGTCCAACCAATCTTATCGCTGCATTAAAATTGGTAGCTGATATTTGGAAACGAGAATTCCAAAATCAAAATGCTCAACTCATTGCCCAAAGAGGTGAAAAGTTGTATGATAAATTTGTGAGTTTTGTACATGATATGGAGGAGATTGATAGATCGATACGTAAAACATCCGAAAAATATAATGATGCCATGAAGAAACTATCAACAGGTCAGGGCAATCTCATCAGTCAAGCAAAAAAATTAAAAGACTTGGGAATTCAGTCTAAAAAGCAACTTCCTGAGAAGTATTAATCAAGAAATTCTCATCTATTCTTAGAACACTTAAGAAAAGATAAAACCCGATTAAAAATTGAAGATTTTGAAGCTTTCAGCGTCAATTCCAAACTTTGGTCAACAAAACAAAGCTCCTCTGCATGAAGCAACATTTCGTTCAAACCCAACTCCCTCTTCCATAATCGATTTTGCTTATTACAACCATGCGGACGATCTCCAATGATAGGATGACGGATATGATTCATATGTTTTCGAATTTGATGAAATCTTCCAGTTAACGGGCTCAATTCCAGCAAACTATATCGAGATGTTAAAAATTTACCCTGAGGCCAAGGCATCTCAAATCTTTCCAAACACTTATATTGAGTAACGGCATTTTGAAATCCTTTGGTTGGATGTTCTATTTCATAATCTATCGTTCCTTGATCATCTACATATCCTCTTACCAATGCTGAATACTTCTTCTGGACTTGTCTATTCTGAAAATAGTTTTGGACTTCCGCATTTTTATCACTGCTTAGCGCAAATAACAATACACCTGACGTTTTCCTGTCCAATCTATGGCATAAAAACACTTTTTTCTCAATGGCGTCCCGAACTGCTTGCAAGGCAAATTCATCGGTATTTCCCACCATCTTGCTCCGATGTACAGCTAATCCATGAGGTTTATTAATGGCTATTAAATCATCATCCTGATAAATAATAGGAATTCTGAAAGATTTATAATGTATTACCCTATTATGATCGACCATCAATGATTCTACGATGATAGTTAATTTGACCTAAGTGATAACTCAAATGTGTAGATAAATGTATAAGAAAAAATCTATAGGTCATTGGCTTCCCAAACACTTCAATAGGATACTCTTTATCAAGTAATTCAACATCCATCTTATTTAAAGCTTCAATGACTTCTTCTTTGCCCGATTCAATCCATTTCAACATAATTGAGACTTCAATATTTCGAGCAGAGAACTCATAAGGTCTGTCTCTTTCATAACTTGTATGACCTATGACATGACCAATAAAATGTCTCAGATTACCAACTAAATGGATGCATAAGTTCCCTCCAGTATTGTTTATAGTTCCTTCATGAATCCAAATATTATCATCGTTCTTGTACGATGAAATTTCTTTCGAAAGTTTATCTAAATCCCTTTCAAAAATATGTATTAATTCTTGCAAAAACATTTAGTTCATATTTTTATCGTGCCTTAGCCAGCCTTTAATATTGAAATCTGCTATGGTATAGTAATCCATAAATTTCACTAGCTTAATTCTTAGACGTGGTTTGTCTTTCTTATTCTGATGCACGATTTCGACATAATCATCACCCACTTCAGAAATAATTGCTACATGGCCGAATGGATTATTAGCATGTGGTCCATATACTAAAATATCGTCAACCTTAGGTGGAAATTCTCTTACATTCTTGAATTGATGCATTCCCCTTTGTTCATTAAATCCGTAATCTCCGAGGTTGTCGTCAAAAAAATCTTTTGCATGACCATACGAATTGGGCATTTTGTGATCGTATACATTATAATAATACCGCTTCACAAATTCAACACATTGATACTTAAGCCCAAGATTATATCCATCTTTGGACATATGCCGTCCTACAACGTGTTTAAAATTATCCCCATTGTAATAAACATTTACTCCATTATACTGATCCAAGACTTCACCTATTACTCTATTAAACGAAGTAAAACTCATAAAGAGAATGATGCCTCCTATAAGTAAAAAAATGGTTCTGAATCTATTGTAAACAATTTGCATCATGTCAATTTTCTAGGGGCAAATATACTCCCTTTTCGAGGTATTAAACGCCACTTCAAGACATATTAGTTTAATTTCTTCCGACTTACTAATCATAGAACTCATGACATTTTGACACAATAACCAGCATTAATACTTATCTTTGCACAGCAATTACAAATAAATCCATAGTTAAGTATATGTATGACAACAATCCAACTTTGTTCAATCTGAACAAAGAAATTGATGAGGCGAAGCAAGGACAAGCATACCAAGGAACCATTGATGAAAATCAACAAGGCAAAAAGTTCTATATTGAAAGCTATGGTTGTGCAATGAATTTTTCTGATTCTGAAATTGTAGCATCGATATTGCACAAAGAAGGGTTTGGTTCTACAAGAGATTTAGAACAAGCAGACTTGGTACTGGTCAATACTTGTTCCATTAGAGAAAAAGCAGAAGACACTGTCCGTAAAAGACTTAAAATATACAATGAAGCCAAGAAAAAGAAGCCTTCTATGCTCGTGGGCGTACTTGGTTGTATGGCGGAAAGATTGAAGAAAAAATTTCTCGAAGAAGAAAAAATCGTTGACCTCGTCGTTGGTCCAGATGCATATCGTGATCTTCCTTCACTTATAGCAACAGCGGAAGATGGCGAAAAAGGCATTAATGTTTTTCTTTCAAGAGAAGAAACTTATGCGGACATTTCTCCAATGAGATTAGACACCAATGGTGTTACTGGGTTTATATCTATTATGCGTGGATGTGACAATATGTGTTCATTTTGTGTTGTGCCATTTACCAGAGGTAGAGAAAGGAGTAGAGATGTCTTCTCTATTATTGTTGAAGCTCAAGACATGTTTGACAAAGGTTATCGCGAAGTAACCTTATTGGGTCAAAATGTAGACTCATATAAATGGACCAATCCCGAGACTGAAGAAATTGTAAACTTTGCCAATTTGCTAGAAGCAGTGGCTAAAGTGAATCCCGATCTAAGAGTACGTTTCAGCACATCACATCCGAAGGATATTACGGATGAGGTGTTGTACACCATGAAAAAATACGAAAACATATGTAAGTACATTCACCTTCCAGTTCAATCTGGAAATTCTCGTGTACTTGATTTAATGAATCGAACTTATGATCGCGAATGGTATAAAGAACGTGTAGATAGCATCTATCGCATTATGCCAGATTGTGCCATTTCATCAGATATTATCGCTGGATTCTGTACAGAAACTGAGGAAGAACACAAGGATACACTATCCATTATCGAATATTCCAATTATAGTATGTCCTATATGTTTTTCTATTCGGAAAGGCCAGGAACACTTGCTGCTAAAAAGTATGAAGATGACGTTCCATTAGAGGTGAAAAAGCGTCGTCTAAACGAAATCATAGCACTCCAGACCAAAAAGTCTTTGGAACATAATCAAAATGAAATTGGGAAGACATTCAAAGTATTAATTGAAGGGAATTCTAAAAAATCTGACCAACACTGGAAAGGAAGGAACTCTCAAAACAAAATGTGCATTTTCCCTAAATTATACGATGAATCAGGCAATTGTTTACACGACAAATGTCAATATGTCGAAGTAATCATTGAAGATGTTACAAGTGCAACACTTAAAGGGAAAATAGCCCAATAAAACGATCAATTGATTTGGAAATAAACTCAATAAAACAGCGATTCGGGATAATAGGAAGATCAGAAGGTCTGGATAGGGCAATTAATACTGCAATGCGAGTTGCTAATACTGATCTAACTGTGTTAATCCGAGGAGAGAGTGGAGTCGGAAAGGAAATATTCAGCAGAATCATTCATGAATTAAGTAAGCGAAAACACAACAAGTTTATTGCCATTAATACTGGTGCTCTTCCGGAAGGCACGATTAACTCGGAATTATTCGGACACGAAAAAGGAGCATTTACGGGTGCCACATCGGAACGAAAAGGATACTTTGAGACAGTAAACGGAGGTACAATCTTTCTAGATGAAATTGGTGAAATGCCTTTGGACACGCAGGCCTTTTTACTACGAGTATTGGAGTCAGGAGAGTTTATTCGAGTTGGTAGTTCGAAGGTGCAGACTACAGATGTACGAGTGATTGCTGCTACTCATATCAATCTTGAAAATCAAATTAAGAAAGGAAAGTTTCGAGAAGATCTTTACTATAGACTAAATACCGTCCCCATTTATGTTCCTTCTCTATATGAAAGAAAGGAAGATATCTATATGCTATTTAGGAAGTTTGCAGTTGACTTCAGTGAAAAATATAGGACTTCAAGCATTAAATTAACTGAAGATGCCAGATATCTTTTAGAAAACTATAGATGGCCTGGAAATGTGCGTGAACTCAAAAACGTAGTCGAACAACTCTCTGTTTTATCAGAAGATAAGACCATTTCTGCAGATTCTATTCGTGAAATTGTTAAAAACATTGATCGAAGAAATTTACCTGCAACCATTGAACCTAAGTCCAATGATAATTTTCAAGAAAGAGAAATTCTGTTCAAGTTTCTCCTTGAAATGAAAGAAGATTTATCTGATCTCAAAAACTTAGTATATAATCTAATCAAGACGAATGATTTAGATCTACCAGATGTTGGTCAACTTAGCAGTCTAGAATCTAAATATGGAGGAAGATCTACCCCCAATACAGATACACCTTTCTACCCTACCCCAACCGTATATGAGAATGAAGCTTACGATAGTAAACCAATCATTCTTGATCCTCAAAAAGTAGAGGATTACAACAATAGTGAAGTCATCGAAGAAAGTCTTTCTTTAGAGGCCATGGAAAAAGAAATGATAAAAAAGGCCCTCAAGCGATATAATGGACGCAGAAAAGAGGCTGCAGAAGAACTCGGCATCAGCGAACGAACGCTTTATAGAAAAATTAAACAATACGAAATCGAAGATTAACAAACATCTTATGAGATTGAATATTCTTTATCTATTGCTTGCTCTATCCGTCCTTTCAGGATGTTATAGTTTCAAGGGAACTTCGATTCCACCTGAGGCTAAGACATATGTTGTATTGGATTTCATAAAAAGTGACCCTGCAGCACCTATAGATATAGAAAATAGGTTTTCTGAGGCATTAAGAGATAAAATAAGAAATGAATCTAGATTAAAATACAGCGAAATAGATCCCGATATCCAATTCGAAGGCAGCATCTCCAAATACCACATCGATTATGAGGCACCGGATGAAGGAACTACCGTTGATCTTGGCAAGCTTACCATTACAGTAAAAGTAGAATACCAAAGTAATGTCATAGAGAAGGACAAGTGGAACAAAACTTACAACAAGTTTAGGACTTATGCCAGTAACGAAAACCTGAGTGATATTGAGGATGAGTTAATCGATGAAATCTTCGATCAAATTACAGAAGCCGTATTCAATGATGCATTTTCAAGTTGGTAAGAGCATCTATTCTCTTCGGTACTTAATTTGCATGCCATGCAAAAAATTCCTTAAAAACTGATCTTTACACTCTCTGTACTGTTTCTGAGATGGATTTCTAAAGATAGCGCTGATTTCATGCTTACTAATGTTGAATTTTGCCAGTTCAAAGAGTTTCATTATATCTACATCCTTTAGCTGGAGAGCAATCTTTAACTTTCGTACTATTTGATTATTGTTCAGTCTTTTTTCATTGACTATTTCTTCATCCTCATTTTTCTTACCTCGCTTTAATACTATAAAACCATTTAGAAAGGTAGATAAATATTGATCATATATCGGTTGAAAATCCTCATCGTCATCTTTCTTCAACCAATTACTGATCTGAGTCCTATCCGTCTCATATCCAGCTAAACCAAATATTTTGATCATCGTATCATCGTTCAAATCAAAGGTATACCTCACCCTCCGTATAATATCGTTGTTGTTCATAAGTGAATTTAGGTTTTATAATTCTATACTCAAACACCTGTTGTATCAATGCTAAAAACACCAATTTATTTACCACAATATTAAGGAATATTCTTTATCAAACAATTAATAGTGCTGCCGCATTCTTTCCTCCATATTCCCTATTTCCGTAATACTTCGATAATTATTCTGCCATCAATGCATTAAATGGTTCGAGCAAATACAATTTATAATACCACAGGGATTTTGAAGCTTTTACTTCTATTGCTACTTTTTTCGATAACTCGCATGAAGTAAATACCGTTTGAGCATACATCATTCAAATTGTATTGATAAGCATGGCTTCCTTTAGGGACATTTCTTCTTTGCACCAATCTTCCATTCGAATCGTACAATTCTAAATTCAACTCTTCGCTTGTATTCTTAATCTCAAAATAATTCAACCCCGTCTTTACCTCAAAGTATACATTATTAGATTCATTTACTTTACTCGGTAGTGGAACAAAATTGAAATTATATACTGGATTATCATTAAGCATTTTGCACGGTGAATCAAAACTTAATTCATCTTGATATCTAGTAGGCGAAAAATTATTCCTAGCGCGTAACCTAATCGTTGTTTCGTATGGAATCAATCCTTCACTTATCGAATTCCACGAATTCCCCTTAGAAACGAGAGGCAATCCAATCCAAGTCACTCCTTTAATTTTCTCACTTACAGATGGATTATTTAAGCTTTGGTACAATTTTTCGCATCCATCATAATCTTGTCGAGTAACAAAGACGTAATGTTGTCCACCCATGACTGTCTTGAGTAAATGATGATAATCCTTTGCATCGATGATGGTTTCACCAGATGGGTTAAAAATCAAATCTCGACAAATGTTGGGCTCAAACATATTTTTATTCGCATACAAAGCTGAATTCTCCCCAAAAAAGATATTCAATCGTCTTCCTGTTTCTACATCATAAGCAAATCCAGGAAACCAAGACATACCATTTCTTCCCGAGCCATCAGGCTTCCCATTTTTATCAATTGCCTCGGAATCTCTCAGGTTTATTTGGTTTTGTTCTCCTTGAGAATCGAATCCAGCTTCTTGGTACGAGTTGTGTGCAGATTCTACAACTATACATCTACTCCATTTCGACTTATCTTCAGTCAATACAATATTTACATTATTTAAGTTTTCATATGCCTTTAAATCAGAAAACAGACCATCTGAAAAACGATTTTGAATAGGAGAAATGGAGAACTTATCTCCTTCAGGATTAAAAGAAAAGACTGGATAAAAATTTGATTCATTATTTTCAACAAATAGATTATAGGGATCAAAGTCACCATACATATGTAGTGGAGAGCCAATAGGCATTATAGCCTTTAGCACTTTTTCTTGGGTCAACCAATTCGAAGAACTACTTACCGTAGAATTTATACTTCTTTCTGGATGCTCTGTTAAATTTTCATAGTTTTGATTTCGAACATCAATTATAAAACCATATTCTTCTACCAATTGCGCATTCATTTCCGCCAAGGAAAAATCCGAAGTAATAACTGTTCCACTATTAAGCTCTGTCAATATCCAATTGGTCGATCCCAATGCATAGGCACAATCACTTGGACTTACATCACCATCTACCTCTAATCTCAATTTCATATCATCACTAATCTTAGAAGCTTCCAAGACAACAACATCAAAAGGACCATGACCGATTTCATAAGTCAACTCTCCTTCAAATTGCTCTATAACATTCTTTCGAGATGCCTCTGTTAACCTAAGGTCATTCATATTACCCATTCCTGAAAGTCTAGTAATTTGAGCACCTAGCATTTCACCTTGATCATTCAATCCGAATGAATATACTCGCGCCAAATGTCTTCCTTCAATGTAAGGTATTGGATTACCGATGAGGGTTGTCGTATCAAACAACTCACCTTCTATGTAACCATAAGAAACAGCTATAAAATGGTATTGACTCTGGCGATCCAATGCTCTATCGTTCAACACGTCATAATCAAATGTAATGATCTCCGCGATTCCAATATTCTCACCGTCAACTTTCAACTCTTTTTCCCAGAACGCCTGACTATTAATATACTTTTTTTCCCAGTTTGAAATTGAAGACACTTCATTTTTTAGGTCTCCCTGGTAAATTAAAACAGCCTTATCCGTTTCATCTAAAAATTTGGGATCAAATGCTGGAGAAGATACTTGATACAACTTCACTCCTTCGAATACATATGCAGAATCTGGATAAGGATCCAAAACACACTCGTGGTATGCTTTATTCTTATTGTTACTCCAATCTTCGTCAAATGCAAAAGAAAGCTCCAATTTATCCACAAAAGATTCTGCTTTTAACTCAGGAGCTGAAGGGCCTTCAATTAGAGGTGCATTTGATAATACACTTTCTTTAATTGTTTTTAACTTATCTTTAAAGTGATTCACT
Organism: Saprospiraceae bacterium; assembly: GCA_965230345.1. Classification (GTDB taxonomy): domain Bacteria; phylum Bacteroidota; class Bacteroidia; order Chitinophagales; family Saprospiraceae; genus JADKBO01. The sequence continues at coordinate 2,530,424 of CBDDKR010000002.1, read as the reverse complement.
TCTATTTCCTTTTCAGCTTCCTGATCCGTTACATATATGGCAAATTGCATCTTATTCCATTCGCCAGGATGGTATTTATTGATCGAAGAGTTCATTAATACTCTGCCATCAAACCCCTCCAAACCATGCGCAATCATTGATGATGAAGTGGAATCATTCGGATCACCAGCAAACATAAAGGGTGTTTTCTCTCCTTTCACATTTAAAAATGAATCCTTTTCTACGTTTTTCTGTCCTTGGGCTAGAAAATATAAATCCATGGTATCCAATACACAAGGAGGCATTTGATCTTCATCCTGACAATTTTCTAAAACCAAGGCGCTCGTCATCCCCTGATTCCAATATAATGTATCAACATACATATCGTATTCGCTCAATCCCTTGATCATATATATAGCTAGTGCAGGATTGCGATCAGAAAAGTCGTCCTCACTCCCTGTCCTATTGTATACAAAAGCAAATTCTTCCTCTGGAATAATTCCGAAATAGTCATTTTCCTTGTTCCCTAAATTGACATCCATTAACAATGAGGCTGTAAACCCAAAAAACTCCTCTATCATTCTTCCCGCATATAAATAGTAATCTAAGAAATAAACATTGTCCAAACGCTCACCTCTATAGCTATATAAATGTCCCGCAAGTTGTATACCATAATCTAGTGTTCGAATCCAATAAGTCATATTTTCTGGTATACAGGCTATCAATTGCCCCATATCGGCAAATATCTGTTTTTCAGGCATGGGTAAATCTCCTTTGAGAGGATCGTATATTCCATCTTGATCATGATCGTAGAAAAAAGCCAATTTGTGTGTATCATGAAGTTGAATACCATATTCCTTTTTGAAATAAGGATTTTCTTTAGCTGGCCAAAGCAATACGCTTTTGGGTATACTATCTTCATCAATCATTGTACTAAGAGTTAAATCTGTATTGTAGATTTCTTCAATTGCTTTAAACACCTCTTGATCAGAAACGTCAAATGTCCTATTCCAGAAAGAACAATATTTTAATAAGCTATCTGCATAGAGATCATTTTGAGAATCAGGTCCGCTAATCCATGGATCATCTCCATATCCTAGATTATAGGTAAGGCCTGCTCGAATCATCCCATGCAGTACAAGATCAAATGAATGAACAATTTCGTGTAGATCAGAATTAAACCATGTACTTCGGTCAGCTTCATCTAGATTAAAAAAAATCCTTGTAGGCACACTATCCGATTTGACGATAAATTTACCAGAAGTGGTCTTGGACGAAACAAAGGGGGCACAATTTTGACCTGAAAGTAGACATTGTAAAAATAGTAAGGCAAAAACGAATAGCTTTTTCATATCAAGTGTTTTTCAGCGTTATTCTGCATTAAATTACACATAATTCCTTAATAATTGACATTACACCCGATAATTCACAAATTCATGTCGTCAATATCACTCCTCAGTAGTTTATTGAATCACCTAGATTCCAATTTAGAATTGTTTTCTTCATTCTTTGTCTTGACACCAAGATGTAAAACTCAAGAGCTTCATCCATTTCTTAACGTTCGGAATCCATAAAATGTCTAAACGAAATTAGTCATCATCTTTTCTGACTTGACTCAGAAAAGAAGCAAAAGAACTCAAGACTATAATTCTCATTTAACGGTTTCCTATTCTTTGATTTTACTAAATGAAAAAAACTCGCTTACAGCTCAAACAGTTTTTCATTCTTCACGTAAAATCAAACGCATAAACCTATTCGAATTAAGGTCGATTATCATTTGAAGTTTTTTCCCAATGGGCTTCTAGCTTTAGAATAGGAATTGAATGCTGTTTAAAAATCTTGAAGCCTTGGAAAGATTTTAAGTATTTGATTCTGGTTTCGAACTGAAAGGAGAAAGTTTATTTTCAAGAAAACATCTTTGGACACACCATGAATGATGATTATTGAGGATTATCTTCTTTTCTTGAACAAGTAAAATAGGAAGACTCCAGTCGCTCTCACTCTTAGCATTTTTATGTGTGTGTGTATGCATATGTTGATGCACGACTATCGAACTGACTGATGGCTATTAATCTGATATAAATATTAATTCTCTACCTTAGCCTAAAATTCAAAAGATATCGAACCACAACCAAATAACATCTTACATGGTGTCAAGTTAAAAGACATTCTAGAATACCTCATCGAGCATGTAGGATGGGATGAAATGTCCCAACGCGTTTCGATCAATTGTTTTAAAAGTAACCCTTCATTAAAATCAAGTTTATACTTCTTAAGGCGTCACCCTTGGGCAAGAGAGAAGGTAGAACGGCTTTATATAGATGCCAAAAACAATAATCTTCGTCCGCTAAAAACAAAATCACACAATTCACCTAAGCTTCCTTGGTTAAAATAAATAACTACTGAATTTTTGTTCTACTTTTGAATTTCAAATATGAAATATTATATGAAGCAAGTTGGATTTCTCTGGAGTTGCATTGCGATGATTTGTTTTTTCTTTCCGTCTACCATCAATGCACAAATTGCAATTGATGAAGATTTCAGTGATTGGGAGTCCACTACTACATCTTACCAAGACGACCTTAATGACAATAATTCTTGGGGACTTGACCTTTACCAATTAAGTGTTGCTAACGATGAAGATTATTTGTACTTATATATTGAGGTAACAGAAGAAATAAATCTTCAAGACAATAACAATTTAGAAATTGGGATTGACATTGATCAAAATTCAACCACAGGTATTTCACATGGTGGAATTGGAGCCGAAATAGTTTATACTTTTGGTGATCGAAAAGGTTTATTCAAAAATCAGTCATCTACTTACACCATTCGACATCCTAATATTGGTCTTATTACAGCGCCAACAGTCTCAAGTAAAAAATTCGAGATCGCAATTAAAAGAACCATATCGGTTGCTAATAATAACACCACCTTGGACAATGACATCAATATCGCACTCAAGAGTGGTGGTCAGGACTTTATTCCGAATCAAGGTGAGGTTTTTACCTACTCATTTTCCAACTACCAATCATCGTCATCAACTTATGAAATAGGTAGACCCAAAACATCAGATTTAAGAGTACTTTCTTACAATGTCTTATTTGATAATTTGTTTGACACGAATGTTCAATCTTCGTTCAAAAGAGTACTGAAAGCCATTGCACCAGACATCATTGGATTTCAGGAAATCTATGATCATTCATCCAATCAAGTTGCCCAACTAATGGACGATTTCATTCCTTTAGAGAACAACCAGCAATGGTACCATTCAAAAGTTGATCCAGATATTCATGCCATTTCCAAGTATCCGATCATTCAATCTGAAAAAATTCAGGCATCAAATTTCGGAACAGGAAATGGGGCATTTTTAATTGATCACCCGGACTTGGACGAACATATACTACTTATTGTTGCTCATCCTCCATGTTGTGATAAGAATGAAGATAGACAAGAAGAAATTGATGCTATTATGGCATTTATTCGTGACGCTAAGCTTGGCGATGGTCCTATGCAACTCAATTACAATTCTCCTATTATCATTGTCGGAGATATGAATCTCGTGGGAGATAATCATCAACTCGAAACCTTTATCACAGGCAACATCTTGGATAATGCATCTTATGGTCAAGATTATGAGCCAGATTGGAATGGTGAAAATCTTATTGATTCGAAGCCAATGACAACAGGTCTTCCTATGGTATTCACTTGGTATGACGAAGGCAGTAGTTTTAATCCGGGAAGATTGGATTTTAATATTTATTCTGGTTCAGTGTTAGATAAAGTCAATGCATATAGCCTATTCACTCCAGGTTTACCTTCAGATTCATTATTAACACATGGACTTCTTTCTAATGATGTCATTGTTAATTCGGATCATATTCCTGTTGTTGTAGATTTTAAGTTTAAACTGAAAACTTCAACTCCTATTGAAGAAATAACGCAGTTTAATTGTTATCCAAATCCAAGTTCAGGTGTACTTCATTTGCAATACAAAAATGGTGATGACATCAGTTCAATTCGAATAAAAAACATGCAAGGACAAGAGGTTTTAAGAGTAGAATCTGAAATAATAGAAGAGGTCATAGATATATCCTTTTTAGCTCAAGGAGTTTATGTAATTGAACTTGATCTAAACTCTTCAAGAACACTAAGACAAGTATTTATAAAACAATAAGGAAAAATACTTAGAATTTTGGATAAGATTAGTGTCATTATGCCTGTTAAGAATACAGCTCTCTATCTCGCAGAGTGTTTGGATTCTTTATTAACGCAAACATATAAGCATTGGGAACTCATAGCTATCGACGATCATTCTGATGATGACAGCGCTCAAATCTTGAACCAATACAGTCGTCTGGACGATCGAATATCTACTTATTCTAATAACGGGAGAGGGATTATTGATGCTTTGCAAACGGGATACCAATACTCATCAGGACAATTTATTCATCGCATGGATTCGGATGATGTAATGTCCAAAGACAAATTGCAATTATTGTATGAAGCTACAAAAATTGATCAAGAGAGCACCATAGCGATTGGGTTGGTTTCCTATTTTAGTGCGCAACCACTTGGTCAAGGCTATAAAAAGTATGCCGATTGGTTAAATCGACTTACATCAAGTGGGACAAATTTTAAGGATATATATAAAGAGTGTACGATTCCATCACCATGTTGGATGGTAAGTAGGACCGTTTTTGAAAAAGCAGGTGGGTTTACCCATAAGATTTATCCTGAAGACTATGATTTGGCTTTCCGATTCAAAGCTTTAGGATTAAGAGTTCAACCAGTGTTGAAAGAGATTCATTACTGGAGAGACTATAATACTAGGACTTCCCGTACAAATGAGCACTACAGTGACAATAGATTTACCGATTTAAAAGTGCACCATTTCCTTCGCCAGGATAAGGATGTAAATGCTTCTCTAATTCTTTGGGGAGCTGGTAAAAAGGGAAAACAAATTGCTAAAAATCTTAATAAAAACAATGTCGATTTTATATGGGCTTGCAACAACCCTCAAAAAATTGGACATAATATTTACGGCACCATTCTTAAGGACCTTTCTGTCTTTTCAGATTTTGAAGGAGCCCAAATTCTTGTAGCTGTGAGTTCTCCCCAAGAAGAGAACTATATTCGATCTATTATCACGTCATATGATCATCATCAATTCTATCATTTTTCTTAAAAAGTGATATTCGAAAATGACAAGTAAGGTCTAATGACAAAGGCAATGCCTTATTCGTTTTGAGAAACTTCCAATAATAAGGTGTCATCATAAGACAATTCTCGATATCTTCTTGCTTATTTAAAGCAATTGTAAACTTAACTTCTTCCTCCAAAACCCGATCGAAATCAGATTGAAACCGTTCATATGGGTCATAAGTATGAGCTCGAACCTCTTGATATATTAACTCCGCAAACTCTTTCATATGTCTAGCTCCTGCCGTGACTGTTAACACATGACCATTAGAAGAAAGTACTCTTTTAAATTCATCAAGATCAACAGGAGTGAATATAGAGGTGATCAGGTCCATCGATTTTGACCTTATAGGTAAATCATAAATCGAAGCCACGAAATAAAACCCCACTCCTCGTTTTGAACACATTTTGACGGCTTCTTTAGAAATATCAGTCCCTATAATTGTTTTACATCGATTACTGAGGATCTGTATTCCATAAAATCCTTCGCCACATCCTACATCCAGTGCTCTATCAACATCAACTTCTTCCCTATTTAGTATCAAATTGATTTTTTCAACCAAAGGGTCATAAAACCCTGCTTCGAGAAACTGGCGCCGTGCAATGAGCATCTCTTTACTGTCTCCTGGAGTTTTGGAATTTTTCTTTTGTACAGGTAGTAAGTTTACATATCCTTCCTTAGCTAAGTCAAAACTATGCCCATTAGAGCAACGAATAGATTTACGATCATTCAATGAAAAATTGGACTGACATAGCGGACATCTCAACCATTCAACACCTTTAATCACTTGGATTTTTTCGATTGAAATATTTGTAAAAATCGTAGAGACTGTGCCCTAATTTGTCCATGCAACCATGGAGTCCAACCCAATAACAAACCATGAAATCCTAATGCTTGTCTACTCCACTTCCAAAGACTAAATTTATCCTTATGAGATAATATTTTGCCACTATCATCTATTTCAAATGTTGCATTCACAAAATTGATTACACGTCTTTTCACAGGACCATATAAATAGCTGGCTACCCATTCGGCCCTCACCTTACCATCAACCTCTTCAATATTGCCATATCTAATTTCAAGAGAATCCTTACCTCGCATCACTAAAAATCGCCACATATCCCTCGCATCTTCTCCTTCTAAGGGCCCAAATGCTGGATCTTCAAATCGCACTTCATCATGATAAAATCCAACCATTTTCTCAGCATCCAAATCGGAAAAAGCTTGATAAAAATTTTGTACCACTAGAGTTTTATCCATGACCATGTTCATTTTAATTTGATAATAATAGCAGCACAAATTCGTATTCCGCCATCTATATTGAAAACAAAATTATGAAATTCACTGAAAAGATTTGCTTACTCTTGCCAATTCTGTTTTTAATTATGAGTTGCTCGAAGGATACGAATAACGTCCCACCTATTGAAAATAATTTGCCCTGTGAAATAGAAGGAGAAAATCCTAATTTATCACCAGTATGTAGTTTTAATCCTAAGTATAATCCCGATAAAGAATTTCCTATTATGGGATACATTAATGGACAACCTTTCAGCTCTGATGATTTTAATTTTATCTGGAGCGATGGTGAAATTTCGAAATCTCCATACCGCGGCATTACCTACAATCAACTCCCCATCGAATTAAAAATCACAGAAATTGGTACGGACTGCATACTCACACTTGTATTAGAAAAATCTTATTGGAATTAACGAACATTACTCTTGAAGAATGTTATAAATTTCTTCTTTTCCAAACAAGACAAACCCCTTGGAGTCCATTTCGTTAAGATCGTCCAACATCATTGATTTCAATGTTTTGCCTCTAAAGGGGATGTCCTTACACTTAGTATAAATTTCCTTAGCCTGGTCAAGTTTCCCTTGATGTAAATACCCTAAAGCCAAATTCGTATTAATCCATACATTGGTTGGGTCATGCTTTAAACCTAAAGTACTGTTTCTTACAGCGGACACTCCATCTCCTTGCACATTATTATACCATGATAAACTTCCATAAAACCCAGAAATAGAATTCTTAGGTTGCTTAAGGTATCCATCCACAAGATGCAACTTAGATTCTAAATAGGGTAAGAATATATTGTAAAAAACTATTTTGTCCTCTAACGAGCCATTGGCCTCTACTTCATCCAAATGCTTTAGCTTGATGCTTAACTCTCCAAACAGTTTTGGGTATTCATCAATAATCTCCCCATTATGACTCAGTACCACACTACTAACCTGCCAATGACCTCCACTATTATGGTAAGTATACATAATCCTTAGTATTCCGATATCAGCCTCTTTGGCATGGAAACGTGCAATCCCAACTATACTTCTTTCTGTCTTTGAAGTATTACCATGTTCAAAAAAACCTACCTTCTCGCTTTTCTCAAAAGATTTTGAGAATCGATTTAGGACTTTTAAAAGGCTATTCCTCTCACTCCACATAACCTTTGTAAAATAGGCTTCTTTTCCTTCGAAATCAAAAGTCCTAAAAACTTCTTTTATTGCATTTAAATGTTCGTCTTCCAATTGCACCCTCGATTCCGGAACAAATTCTATTACTTCATCCTTATCAATCGTCTTAAAAACTTGTTGACCGATGGTATCTATCCTTATTTGTGATTGGATCGTCCCAAACGTGAACAATAGAAAAAATATACTCAATGTTTTATTCATTGCTATGCATTATGGCTATATACTTATATCAAAGATATAACGATTATACTTCAAGACATTGCATCTCCAGCCATTTATGATAACAATAACTTATGAAATAATCATTTTTTCCATTTTCTTCATAAACTCTTCTTTTCGTTGCCTTGAAACAGGGATTTCCGTCTCATCCATTAAGACGATAGTTTGATCCCTTTTGATATATTGCTTGACGCATTTTAAATTGATTAAGTGGGATTGATGGACACGTGTAAATGGATAATCAGACAACATATCTTCGTATTCTTTAAGCACCTTACTTACCGTGTATTTTTGTCCTTGAGCGGTGAAGATATTACTGTAAGCACCTAAGCCTTCGATTCGAATAATATTACTAACTTTCACAAAATCAATTTTATGAATGGCAGAAATAGAAATAAGGGGATCTTCACTATTTTTAATATTATTAAGCAACGATGAATAATCAGTCAATTCATTCCCTTCGTATTCCCCTTTGAATCGTTCAACAGCCTGTACCAATTCAGTACTACTTATTGGTTTCAAAAGATAGTCTGTGGCTGAAAATTTAAACGCTTTTATGGCATATTGGTCATATGCAGTTGTGAAAATCAATCCAAAATTGATTTTTTCCTGTTTACTAAGTATATCAAACCCAGTTCCATCCTTTAGTTGTATATCTAAAAACACCAAATCTGGTTTACAGTTTTTAATCACTTCCAAACCACTTTTAACAGATTCAGCCATTCCCACGATTTTCAAATCGGGACAATTATCTTCTATGATTCGCTTCAAATTCTTTTGATTGCGAATTTCATCTTCTATTATTACTACAGAATAATCCTTCATTTTTCACTTATTAATTAGCCCTTTGAGGCTGAAATCTTAGTTTAACTTTTGTACCAACTACATCTCCATCTTTCAAAACATCATCTATTTCGTAGGAAGCTTGTGTACCTATCGAATTTAGATGTTCAATTCTCTTTTGTGTAAGTTCAATCCCTTTTTTGGTTCCTTGGACATGAACACTTGAAATTTTAGAAGCACGCTCACGACCGATTCCATTGTCAATAATTTCAATATTGATCAATTCATTCTCCCAATTTAATATCAAATCAATTTCCCCCTTCCTCTCGCTATTCATGATACCATGTTTTATTGCATTTTCCAATTGTGGTTGAATAAAAAATGTAGGGATCAGATATGAATCAATTGCTATGGATGTATCAATCTTAATATGGTAATGAATTTCATCATTGAATCGCATTTTTTCCAAGTCCAGATAATTTTTGACAAATTCCAGTTCCTCCTCCAACAATACCCAATCATTAGAAGAATACTGAATCACATGCCTTAACAATCTTGAAAACTTAACCAAATAATCATTGGCCGTCTGGTGATCGTCATCATAAATCATATTTTGAATAGAACTCAATGCATTGAATACAAAATGTGGATTCATCTGTGCATTCAAGGCTTTAAGTTTGTAAACAGAGATTTCATTTTTCAATTCTGCTTTTTCCTTAATGGCTTGCTTTTCTTTTTTATTTCTATACTGTAGACTTAAATACCCAATCAAAAACAAAGAAGCAATACCCAAGCCCTTTGCCCAGGTAGATTGATACCAATACCCTTTAATGGTAAAATCTACGACTAAATCATCCAAGATTTTATTGGACCACTTATTCTTCACCCTTAAATGAAGTGATTTTCGCCCTAGACTTGGATTAAAAATCACTAATGGATCCTTGTAATCAAGAGGAATCCAATGAGCATCATTTAATTGATACTCCATCTTCAGCACTTCTTGATTTGGGTACGCAACGTCAATTACCCATTCTAATACTTCAACTGGCGGACCAACTTCAAAGTCATTGAAAATAGAAAACATCGTATCACTTTGGTTGACAATAACCTGATGAATATTAATGGCCAAATCATCCAAGATTAAATCATTAACTTGATCGATTTTGACTACTCCTGGGGTTCCACCAAAATAAAGATTTCCTTCTGTGTCTTTGTATTTAGATCGAGAATAATAAGAATGGTTTATCAATCCATCTTCAACTGTAAATTTTCTCAGCTGATCTTCCTGAATATTGTATCTGAATAACCCATTTTCACTTGCACACCAAATGGTATGGTCATCTTTAAATAAAACCGATAAAACAAAGTTTTTTATAGATGCTACTTCCTTTAATTGATGATCTCCCAGCCCATACAAATACAATCCATGATCTGAAGCAATAGCTAGAGTTTTGGATTCCTTATTGTAATCCATATCAATGGTTCTATTAATCCGAATATCTCCGTTAGGAACATTAGTTAGAATGGGTATTCGCTTAAATTCTTCATTTTGTATATCAAACTCTACAACTCCTGCCCAATTCGTCGCTAGCCAAAATCTATTATTGTCTATTTTTTCTATTTCATTGATAATAATATTACCCCACCCCTCAAATTTCTTGATACTGTATATTTTATTTTCGAAGGATTTTTTATTGATACTGATCAACTCATTAAATCCAGCAACCCAATATTCCTTATCATCTTCAAATATAGATCTGACTATTCCAGAAGTTTTTAGTTTAAGTAGCATTTTATTATTCAAATCAAAGACATATACATAACCAAATCCGCAGACCACATATTGATCCTTTGATTTATGTGTCCTTGTACAATACTTAACAACCTCTTCATTACCTAAGGATACATAGTCCAATTGCATCGAAGCATCTTGCAAGTAAAAACCATTGTTATGCACCGAATAAAGAATCGTATCCTTCTCAATCCAAACATCGGTGATTGCTTTTCCAAACGTCTCTATTGGTTTTATGTTATCAAATCCAAGCTCTGGTGGATAGCTATAAAGATGGTCTGCAAATACCCAAAAATACCCTTTCGAATCATAGAAAGGAGAACTTACAAATGTTTGCTTTGAAATCGGATTATTGTTCATTTCAGGATGAATGAGAATACGTTGTTGAGTTAAATCAACAAGAGAAATTCCAAACCCAAAATTACTGACCCACACCTTATTTCCCTTTACCCAACACAACTCCAAGTTCCTTTTTACTTCTTCAAATGGTTGATATTCATTCTTAACAAATACATCGTTCGATTCATCCAAAAAATAAAATAAATTCTTACCATTATTCGATAATGCCCAGTATTTCCCTTCAATACTTTGATATATCTTGGCTGATTCTATATCGTATTTTTTAGAGGTCTTATCCAAAATTCCATACTTTATAACATACGAATCGAAGGAAACCCACAAGTAATGTCCAATAATCTTTATTCTAACAGCCTTTGATTCCAATAAAACGTTTGGCAACTGAATGCTTGTAATCATTCCATTCGCATCAATTCTATAAATATATATCTGCCCTTTATCCAATATAATTAGGTGGTCTAAACAGGATTGTATCACACGAGCATCTTTGTATTGTCCATTTGCTCCAGAAATCGATTGAATTGATGCTAATTCTCCATTTGATGAAATTCTGTAGATTCCTCTTCCATTCGTCCGAATCCAAATATTATTATACTGATCGGTAATGGTTTGTCCTGTATTTTTTAAAGGGATAGAAGAATACTCGGGATATAACTCTTCAATTCGCTTAAATTGATGCCCATCAAATCGCGAAATTCCATCAAAACCGGAAAACCACAAGTAACCTTTTTCATCTTCATAAATATCTTTAATTGCAGATGAAAGATGGGTTTCTTCTTTATTAAAGGCATTAAAATGGTAGTACTCGTATTGTGCATTTACGGATGTAAACTGCCCAAATAAAACAAATACCGTAACCATAAGCCATTTCATAATCTAAAATTAATAAATAAAGCCTACATGATTAGAGCCATTGAGTTTTTGCTCAAAATCATTGAGCAAACGTTAATTTCTATATACTCTATTGGATTATTCGTCCTGCAAAGTCACTTGAGATAAGAAAATGTCAAATATCAATTCAAACCGTTTGTTTCTTAAACAAATCAGACAGATTACTAACTTGAAAAATCTCAAGGTATACGAATTCATACCTTAGATAAAATTACAAATTAGGATATCTTATTAAGGTGAGAATAAAGAGTTTGAATTACAATGTTCTCTTTTAATTTCAAGTAATATCCAAGTTGAAGTTAGTTCAAGATTTGTAGATCTATTCATAATAAAAGAATAGAGCAAGCATTAATTTTTAAAGTATACGATGATTGCATTGAATTATCTTCAAAACCAGGTTTTATGTACGTTAAACTAGTCAAGTTAAATCTCATTTACTTCATTGCGATACTATGTTTGATAGTTGCAAAAAGAGGAATAACACAGTGTACGTATTTAGCTTACGAAGCATTTCAATATACAGACGATTTACCACTGCATAATCTTATTGGAGGTAATGGCTGGTCTTCGCCGTGGATAGTCCAAGGTGATGTAGACTTTGTTCCTGGTTACCAAATTGAAAACGAAACCAACTTAGATTATTTAGACCTTCCAGTCCTTGGCAATTATGCCGAGGGCGGAATAGGTTTTCTTACTTCAGGGCGAACACTAAACACAGCATACAATGGTCCATTTTCTGATTACGTAACACCCAATTTTCAAGCTATTGGTACTTCCAGACAAGATACACTCTGGCTCAGTACTATTATGAGAAAAGAGGACAACAATCAAGAGCCATTACACTTCGAATTACACAATGGAGGTAATCCCGATTGTAATGCATGTGGATCTCAACGCATAGGAATGGGGTATTATGGAACTGCATCTGAAATAAATAATGAAAAAAGATGGAGTATTCGGATCAATGGTGAGTATTACCTTTCGAATAATGAGATCCAGATCGACGAGGAAAGTTTATTGATCTTAAGACTAGTATTCGAAACAGATACAACCCGTATTTCGCTATTTGTTGACCCCATGAATCTTGGATCTATATCTCCTCCTGCAACAGCAGAAATTGAGGTTGATACAGCACTAAATTTTTGGTTATATCAATGCAATATGAGATTGGGCAACGATACAGATCAAGGATCAATTGATGAAATTCGATTTGCCTCCACATATGAATGTGTAGCGCCTAACTCAACCACCAACATTGAACTACCTCCGACCGCTGATTTCACAATGTCAGCTTCACAAGGCAACGCACCATTTACAATATCATTTGATGCATCAAGTTCTAATGATCCTGAAGGAATGATTGATCAATACATTTGGAATTTTGGAGACGGAAGTTCCACAGACACGGGTCAAACCATTACACATACCTTCAATCACTTAGGAAATACACCAATACAATTAACAGTAATTGATGCCGCAGGTTTATCCTCTACGACTCAACATTGGATTACGATTTGGGACGACAACAACACCTTTCCATGTCACACCACAATCAACTGTCTAAGTATGGCGGACTGTCAAGGAAATGGAGGTGATATCCGAGTCTATGGAGACGGCGACAATTATGAACTATTTGATCAAAACAACACTTTAATCCCTATTCAAAATACAAACGAATACAACAATCTTATCCCGGGATACTATCAGCTTTCTGTATCGGATAGTGATTCTCAATGCACTGACACAATGAGTATCCAAATCACAACAGACAGTTCAAGTTGTTCGAACTGGACGGCACCACTTTGTCGAATGGAATTAGGTACGAATCTAGCAGCTGTGGAAGATTGGGCTGTAGAAAGACCTATGAAAAATAGGATGAAACATATAAGAGACAACATCATCACTTTTACCAATGAATGTAGTTGTTGGAATCTATACATTGAAGACGAATTGGATTTAACTCCAGAAGGATACCCAACCTCTATTCCACAGACTACTTCTGAAGGCACCACTTACGTAAGATACTTTTTATCTGCTAGTGGAGGCAATCTACAAGCCGATAGTACTTATGTTATCCTTTACGATGGAACAGGAACAATCAGTCTTTTTGGTTCGATTAATGTAATATCATCTACCAATGGCAGGTTAGAATTCATCCCGAACAACTCATCTACCATCGCTTTAAACATTTGGGCATCTGATATCAATGACCCTATTCAAAACATACGATTATTAAGAATTCAAGATGAGTTTGATGACTTAGAATTGCACCCATATTATTCTATGTTTTTAGATAAGATTTCTCCTTTTGAAATCCTTAGATTTATGGATTGGCAATCTACAAATAACAACCCAATTATCGAATGGGACGAAAGAAGAGAGTCAGGATATTTTACCTATAGTGGAGATACTGGTGTTCCTCATGAGGAAATCATTAATCTTGCGAATTACACACAAAAAGATGTATGGATATGTGTTCCTCATCTTGCAGATGATAATTATATTGAACAAATGGCCAATCTTTACCATGATCAACTGGATAGTTCAATTACAATTTATCTTGAATACAGCAACGAGGTGTGGAACTGGGGATTTAGTCAAGCCCACTACAATTACCAAAATAAACCATACAATCTGCAACGAGGTCGAGCTTATGCGGAAAGATCAAAACATGTTTTTGATATATGGCACGGAATATTTCAAGATGAAGAATGTAGAGTTCAGAGAGTACTGGGAATGCAAAGTAGAAACAACCTTTTCAATGCCCAGATATTAGCTCAACTTGATCCTGAAGATTGGGATATTGGATCTCCAACTTTTTACTTCCATCTAGACGAGTCTAATTCTGGAAATCCCGTTTTAGCGGCTAGTAGTTCTGCACAAGATGTCATGACGAATGGTTTAAATACATGGAGAAGTCGAATACCAAATTACAAAATTGACTTTCATAATATTCACATGTATGGCAAAAAGATGTTGACTTATGAAGGAGGTCAGCATTACGTTGGAAATGGAGATCCTTACCAAAACGCAATTTGGGACGCACAAAACACTGACGAGATGTATGATCTGTACATGGAAGTATTGGACTCCATGAGAAACTGGGGTTGCTTGGCGGCTGTGCATTTTAATTTAGCATCTCACAATAATTCCATCTATGGTTCATGGGGTGCCCTAGGCTCCATCGATGTTCAACCCCCATTTTCAGTTACTGCAAAAAAATATCAAGCACTAATAGACAATAAGAGGCCACCCGAATGCTCTAATTTGTTATTTTGGAACGGAGAGAAAAATTCTAATTGGAGTACTCCTTGCAACTGGGATACCTATACTATTCCAAACCATACCAAAAATGTTGTCATTCCATCTCAATACATCCATACTCCCAGTGTAGACCAAAATTTCATAATTAAAAGTCTATTGATTATGTCAAATGCTTCAATCAATATTGAAAATGGTGTAGAACTTCAAATACTAGATTAGCATAACACAATTTTACACATCAGTACAAATCCTTGCCAAACCCAACAAACTCCAAATAACCAACCACACATAAAACAATTCACAACACGTTATACTTACATCTACCATTCACCCAAAATCACATTCAAGACAACTGATCCATTTCGAGAGTATTATAATTATCTTTTTCTCGCTTTTTAAAAACTAAATGATCATCAGAAAGGTTAATTAATTGTAATTTTGAGGATTGAATTGATCCTTGATAATCACTGGATTATTCTGATCACATTTATTAAAATTAGAACAAAAATTAACATGACATTAGTAGGTAAAAAATTTCCTGATTTTGAAGTCCCAGCAATGAATAAAATGGGCGAAACTTTTATGTTGAATGTTTTAGCCGAAGCTAAAAACAACAACAAAAAGGTTCTTTTATTTTGGTACCCGAAAGACTTTACTTTTGTTTGTCCAACAGAGCTTCACGCTTTTCAAGCTGCATTGGCTGATTTTGAAAAAAGAAATACAATTGTAATTGGTGCATCATGTGACACGGCAGAAGTACATTTTGCATGGTTAAATACACCTAAAAACAAAGGTGGAATAGAAGGTGTTACCTACCCTATCCTTGCTGACTCTAATAGAAATCTTGCTAATAGGCTAGGTATTCTAGATGTTACAAATGAAAGAGTTGATGAGGAAACTGGATCTTACATGGTTGATGGAGACAATGTTACTTACAGAGCAACATACTTAATCGATGAAGAAGGAACTGTATTTCATGAAGGGATCAACCACATGCCTATAGGTAGAAATGTAAGCGAATTCTTAAGAATGATTGATGCTTATTCTCATGTACAAAAGCATGGAGAAGTTTGTCCAGCAAACTGGCAAGAAGGTAAAGATGCAATGACTGCAGATAGAACTGGTGTTGCTGATTACTTACAGTCACACTAAATTCAACTTTTAGAATAAAATGTGCCACTTGGATTTCGTATCTAAGTGGCATTTTTTTATTGTCCCTATATGAGAGACTTAAAAAGTAAAACACATTAAATAACCCGAGATTACATTTGATAATGATTAGGTGTAGTAATAATACATGGAAAAGCACTTCAAACAACACTCATGTTTAAATCAGAGTTGCCGTTAGATTATTAACCCGCCGAAAGGAAGTAAAAACTTAAAATACAATTAATGGTTAAGCATGGAAGCTTAGCTGTACCTTCTTTTCAAGTTGATCTACGGTATCTTTAAATAAGAGATCCGTGTGCATTAAGTCTTCAACAGCTTTAATACTATAAATCACGGTACTATGATCCTTTCCTCCGAACTCATGACCTATTGATTTTAACGAACTTTGAGTGTAGTGTTTGGCCAAATACATTGAAAGCTGGCGTGCAATTACCACATTTCTTTTACGCGTAGTACTCTGAAGTTTTTCCAAGGACAGCTCAAAATGATCCGCTACCAATTTCTTAATGTTTGCCACAGAAATTTCTCTACTTTCATGAGTAACAAATTGATCGACGACTTCTCTTACCAAGTTAAGATCAATCTCTTTCTTATTCAAAGATGCTCGAGCTATTAAAGAGATTAAAACACCTTCTAGTTCTCTGATATTATTCTTTATATGATGACAAATGTATTCAATTGTCTCATCTGAAAGATTGATGCCCTCATTGAGCATTTTTTTATTTAGAATATCAACACGAGTATCATATTCAGGTAAACTCACGTCAGCATTTAATCCCCATTTAAACCTTGATATTAATCGTTTCTCAACATCTACCAGATCTTTGGGTGCCCTATCCGAAGTAAGAATAATCTGCTTACCAGATTGATGTAAAAGGTTGAAAATATTAAAGAATATTTCTTGTGTCTTAGGTCTATTGGCCAAAAACTGAATATCATCAACAATCAACACATCAATCATTTGATAGAAATTCATGAAGTCATTGACCGACCCATTTTTAATCGATTTTATTACCTGATTTGTGAATTGCTCCGTTGTAACATAAAGCACCTGCTTTTTTTGGTGACGATTCATAATCTCATTACCAATAGCATGTGAAAGGTGAGTTTTGCCCAGTCCGGTATCACCAAAAATTATCAATGGATTGAACGGAGTATTCCCAGGTTTTGCTGCAATCTCCATTCCTGCAGATCGAGCTAATTTATTGCATTCGCCCTCAACGAAAGTTTCAAATGTATATTTTGGATTTATTTGTGAATCAATTTTCACCTTTTTTATCCCTGGGATGATAAAAGGATTTTTGATTTCTTCTTGACTAAACATCCCAATGTTAGAATCTTTGGAAACGGACTTCCTTGAAGTAGGACTATTTTTATCCATCAATATTTGGTATTCTAAACTTCCCCCTTCTCCAATAATCAACTTTATAGCCTTTCTTAAAGTTGAAACATAATTCTCCTCCAACCATTCATAGAAAAATTTGTTTGGCACTTGAATAGTAAGAACTCTATTACTGAAACGCATCGATCTGATAGGTTCAAACCAAGTTCTAAAACTCTGAGAACTTACCTCTTTCCTGATAATTTCCAGACAACTATTCCAAACTTCGCTATGATCTTTTATCATTTAGGGTTCTATATTTCACATTAATAATTTCAATCGCATAAATAGTCAGCTAAACTAAGCGAGTGATTTTCTAACATTGTTAAAATGGTTTTGAGAGAAACACACATTCTGAGGTTTAAAACTGTGTTGAAACAGATTGCGATTTCAAAATTATGTGAGGACAAAAATCTAAAAAAATCCTTGTAATTTAAAACTTACAAACCCTTTTTTCCTAAAAATATTATTCGGCTATTCGGTACACATATAAATATATTATATTACAATTGAATAAATCTAAAATTTATTACACATCAATAAGTTACAGATATATAATTTTATAAATTGACAGATTTAATCAATATTTTCAAGAATAAAAAATTTTATTCCATTTAATTTATTCTTATGTTTTTGCACGTAATACACTCTCCTTTTTTATTCTTTTCAAAGAAAATATCAAGCCTACCCAATAGAATTCCTGCAAAGCCTGCTTGATTAATCACAACAAGGTTACCTTTTTGGTTTTTAATCTTAGTTGGTTCCTTCAAAAATGTGTGCGTATGTCCACCAAGAATTAAATCAGTATAATGCGTTTTATTGGCGAGAGTATGATCAGAAATCTTAGAATGTCCATATTTATATCCCAAATGGGACAAGCAAACTATATAATCACACTTTAAATCTTTAAGAATAGATTCTGTTTTTAATGCATTAGAGATTGGGTCTTGATACTCGGTATCTTTATACAGCGCCTTGGGTACTAAACCATCAAGTTCTATCCCCAATCCATAAACACCTACCTTAATTCCTCCTTTGTCAAACACTTTGTATGGTAATGTTTTACCCTTCATACAAGTATTATCCATGTTATAATTAGAAATAATGAAAGGAAAGTTAGCATGTACTAGTTGTTTTTCTAACCCATCAATTCCTCCATCAAAGTCATGGTTTCCGATCGTAGCTGCATCATACTTCATTTTAGACATAAGTTTCATCTCTAACTCTCCTCCATAAAAATTAAAATATGGAGTCCCCTGAAATATATCACCAGAATCAAACAACAAAACATTTTTTTCACGAGACCTAACCTTATCGATCAAAGCAGCCCTTTTTGCTGCACCTCCAAGCCCTTGATTTCTGGAACCATCCATTGGAAATGGATCAATTCTGCTATGAACATCATTTGTGTGCAATATCGTCAACCTTGTTAAATCAGGGTCGTGTTCTAATATATTGGTTGGAAACTTTCCTAAAAGTGCCACAGTAGATCCTGCAGCTATATCGAGTATAAATCTTCTTCTTCCTTTCATATTATTTCTTCTTTTCATTCTCCGTAGTAAAGATTCTCACTTCATGGTTAACTTCGATCTTCCCACTTTTTTTAAGCTGTTCAATGATTAAATCTCGTATGAGGACTCCTGATTCTATTCTTTCTTCCTCCACCAAATTTCCCGTATTATCGCCTCCGTTGGCAACATAATCTGGCAATGCAACTGAATATACCTTATTAGAGTCAAAAGATTTTCCATTAATTATAATATTCTCTGCGGTTTCAGAGTCACTAATTTTGAAAGATGATCCTGAGCTAATAGGCCATCCACCATAATCCGCCATTCGATCCAACATTCTTTTTAACTCCTTTCCTTTTAACTTAAGAATAACCAAGGTATTCTCAAAAGGCATTAGCTCATAGATGTGTCCTACTGTTATATCACCTTTCGGCAATGAACTAACACGAATCCCCCCATAATTTTGAATAGCAATATCTACTTCAGACTTACTCCAATCTCTAGCAGCTGTCAGTAAAGCATCTGCAACAAAGTTGAGTAGTGGGGAATTAGGCTTTTCTTTTCGAATTTCTTCGGAACACGTCGCTATTTTCACTTGCATTACCTTTGCGAGATCTTTTCTATATGGAGATATCATAGCATCGATATCTTTATCTTCTGAATCATGTGATTCATCCATTCGATAAGACCTCGAATCAACCGAGGATAAATGAAGTACTTTTTTCGAGCAGCTCGAAAACATCAAAGCTGTTAACAATAAAAATACACTAAGAAACTTGTGTAATCGATTCATCATACTCACATGTTTTAGAATAGCTAAATGTACTTTAAAAAAACACAGTACAATTAATAATTGAGATTATTTTTTTCTTAAAAACTCTATTTGATTAAAAGCTTGGCATATCGGATTACACAGGTGTAACCTGGATCATCCATCTGATATGGTCATTGAAGTATAAATTGTTTTTTCTCTGTAACAATCACCCAAGAAACACTAATATTGCACTCTAAACTTGATTTAACAAATCTATTCAAAAATTACATGACGCGACCTCTGTTTCAAAATATGGATGATTATTCCCCTTCTCCATTATTGAGAAATGGACATACCAATACACTATTTACATATGTATTTAGAAAGAATAAAAAACCAGTATATGAAAGAGAAAGAATGTCAACTCCAGATGGTGATTTTATAGATGTTGATTACTTAAGATTAAACTCAAACCAAAGTACGATTGCAATTTTACTCCATGGATTGGAAGGATCCTCATCTTCTCAATATATTGAGGGAATAGCTCTTACACTTTTTAGATCAGGAATTAATATTGCAGCACTAAATCATAGATCATGTAGTGGTGAGATCAACAAAACTTCTACCATGTACCATTCTGGGTTTACTAAAGATTTAGATCTTTTGGTAAATCATCTTGATTCTATATACGATCAAATCATCCTCATTGGATACAGTATGGGAGGAAGTATAATTATAAATTATTTTGGTAAGCATAACGATATAACGAATAAAATCAAGGCTGCTTGCTGTATATCAGTCCCTTTGGACTTAGAAAGCACAAGCAGAAAGATCACCAAAGGATTGAATAAAATCTATGAAAACAATTTCCTTTCTACACTAAAAATCAAAGCTTTACGCAAGCAACAACAATTTCCCAAAATCCTTGATTATTCTAAAATTAAAAGTATAAAAACCCTGGTACAATTTGATGATATTGTAACCAGTACACTACATGGGTTTGAAGACGCCATAGACTATTATAAAAAAGTTAGTGCAAAGCAATTTTTATCCTCTATTACAATGCCTACTCTTCTAATCAATGCATATGACGACCCCTTTTTAGCACCTCCTTCTTTTCCAAATAAAGAATTCGATCAAATCTTCAAAATATATACTAAATATGGAGGGCATGTCGGATTCTATAAAAATCAAACAACATCTTACATTGATGTAAAAATTAAAGATTTTTTACTCTTCTTAGGACTGGTATAAATAAAAAAGGGAGGGACATATCAATGGCTGATTTATCACCTCCCACACAAATATTGAATAATCTTAATTTCAAATTTCACACAAATATATACAATTACAAATACCAAGTCAAACACTTTAACCAGCAAATAAGTGTTACAAACGACATCTTAACGCCCAACTTACCATATTAAATTACTTCTACTTTACACTATTTCTCAATTCATCATCAAAATATCGTAATCTATAATTCACACATACAAAGTCCAAGTTTACTTTACATTCATCAATCACTAAATCGGGCAACATTTTAGCTCAAAGTTAATTCAGGTCTACTTCAAAATACCCCAATGTTTAAGATGTCATCAGCTTACGCCATTATAACCTAACATTTACAACCTAAAATCATTTACATTAATAATTGATTAAATATTACTTCAATTAATCGTTGACTTAAACTTACACACTTCATATTTTTACTAAAAGTAAGATCAAAAAAATATAAACGCAGTATATTTGCCTCTTATGAAGAATATTAGAAATTTCTGTGTAATTGCGCACATTGACCACGGTAAAAGTACACTTTCAGATCGATTATTGGAGTTTACCAAAACGATTTCAGAGCGTAAAATGAAGGACCAAGCTTTGGACAACATGGACTTGGAGAGAGAGCGTGGAATTACTATAAAGAGTCATGCCATACAAATGTACTACAACCATGATGATGGCGAAACGTATACTTTTAATCTTATTGACACTCCGGGTCACGTAGATTTTTCATATGAAGTTTCTAGATCAATTGCAGCTTGCGAAGGAGCCCTATTATTGGTAGATGCTAGTCAAGGCATTCAGGCTCAAACAATTTCCAATCTGTATCTGGCCATTGAGCATGACTTAGAGATCATTCCTGTATTGAACAAGGTAGATATGGAATCCGCAATGGTAGAAGAAGTTTCCGATCAAGTCATAGAATTAATTGGTTGTGATCAAGAGGAAATTATTATGGCTTCTGGTAAAACAGGGATTGGGATTCCAGACATAATGAAAGCTGTAGTTGATAGAGTTCCTGCTCCAAAAGGAAGCCCTGAAGCTCCTCTACAAGCCTTAATTTTTGATAGTGTATTTAATCAATTTAGAGGAGTCATTGCCTATTTCAGAATTATGAATGGAGTAATGAAAAAAGGAGAGGCAGTTCGTTTCGTTAATACAGGAAAAGATTACTCGGCTGAAGAGATTGGAATCTTACAATTGAATCAAGTACCTAAAACAGAACTTCAGGCAGGTAATGTAGGGTACATGATAACAGGCATTAAAGAAAGTAAAGAAATAAAGGTCGGAGATACTATCACAAGTGTCAGCAATCCTTGCGACTCAGGAATTGAAGGATTCGAAGACGTAAAACCAATGGTATTTGCAGGTATCTACCCAATAGACAACGATGACTTCGAGGATTTACGAGACAGTCTGGATAAATTGCAACTTAATGATGCATCATTGGTCTTTGAACCAGAGACGTCCATTGCCCTAGGGTTTGGATTCAGATGTGGATTTTTAGGAATGCTTCATTTAGAAATCATTCAAGAAAGACTTTCTAGGGAATTTGATCAAGAAGTTATCACAACGGTACCTAACGTATCGTATATGGCGTATACTAAAAAAGGTGAAGAGCTACTCATCAATACTCCAAATGACCTTCCTGACCCAACACTATTGGATCGTGTTGAAGAACCTTATATTCGAGCTCAAATCATTACTAAACCGGAGTATATTGGAACCATCATGACCCTCTGCATGGAAAAAAGAGGTATGATGACTAAACAAATTTATCTTACTCAAGAAAGAGTGGAGCTTACATTTGAGCTTCCATTGGCTGAGATCGTATTTGATTTCTACGACAGGTTAAAGTCTATTTCAAGGGGGTATGCATCATTCGACTATAGTCCAATTGATTACCGAGCTTCTGATTTGGTAAAACTTGATATTAGACTAAATTCTGAACCTGTAGATGCACTTTCATCTCTTGTACACCGTGATAAGGCAGAAGCTTTTGGAAGAAAAATATGTAAGCGACTCAAAGAGTTGTTGCCAAGGCAGCAGTTTATGATTGCTATTCAAGCTTCTATAGGAATGAAAATTATTGCCAGAGAAACCATTTCTGCATTAAGAAAAGATGTTACCGCCAAATGTTATGGTGGAGATATCACACGAAAAAGGAAACTTTTAGAAAAGCAGAAAAAGGGTAAGAAGAAAATGAGACAGGTTGGAAATGTAGAGGTTCCTCAAAAAGCGTTTCTAGACGTCTTAAAACTTGAATAAGACATTGACTCATGAAATTTAGGAATGAGATTATAGTTGACTTACCATTAGAAACAACAATTCAATTTTGGCTGGATGACGATCAATGGGATAAATGGCATGAAGGTTTTAGTTCATACACCTTACTTTCTGGACAAAAACATCAAGAAGGTGCTACTGCTGAACTCAAATATGCTCAAGGTAAAAATAAATTCGATCTAAAAGAGACAATACTTTGTTCCGAATTGCCCAACAAAATAATAGGTCTTTACGAACATACTCATATGTCCAACAATTTTGAAGTTCGTTTTGAAGAATTGGAATCTGATCAAACGAAAATAATAACCATTACAGATTATTTTAAGTTTAACAGTACATCTCTTAAGCTTCTATTTGGGTTGTGGCCCTCCTTACTAAAAAAACAAGTTAAAAAGCGATTGCTAAGCTTTAAAGCTTTCGCAGAAAATCCTGATCGAATTAACTAATAACCTGTAACAAACATGTTGCCAACTGACAAAATATCCTCCGTTTTAGGATTACCCACTTCCTCTATAGCGCAAGTTCTATCCTTGCATGAAGAAGGTAATACAATCCCTTTTATTGCAAGATATCGAAAGGAAAGAACAGGAGGTCTAGATGAAGTTGCGATTAAAAGTATTATTGACCAAGCCAATTACTTTAAAGACCTTCAAAAAAGGAAAGAATTTGTACTTGACCAAATAAAGAGTCAAAATAAACTAACCCCAGAACTTCAGGATAAGATTAAAAAGTGTTTTGATGATGTCAAACTTGAAGACATCTATCTTCCTTTTAAGAAGAAAAAGAAAACCAAGGCTACTTTGGCTAGAGAAAATGGTTTAGAGCCCTTAGCCAAAATTATTATGGCGCAAAACACCTCTGATATTCATTCAAACGCCAAGCGGTTTTTATCTTCAGAATACAAAACTTCTCAAGAGGTTATTGATTCGGCACTTCATATTGTCAAAGAATGGATTTCTGAAAATGAATATACACGTGAGCGATTTAGAGAAACATTTAGAAGGTATAGTATAATCCATTCAAAAGTAGTCAAATCAAAAACAGCTGAAGCCTCTATCTATAAGGATTACTTCGACCACTCCGAAAAGATTGCTTATTGCCCTTCACATCGATTCCTAGCGATAATGCGAGGTGAATCAGAAGGCCTCCTCCGAGTTAAAATAAAAATAGATGAAGAAAGAGCATTAGAATACTTAGCAAAAAAACATTTAAAACGACAAAGTTCACTTACAGAGCTCATCATTGACACATGCAAGAGTGCCTTAAAAGAATACTTACTACCAAGTCTTGAAAATCAAATTAAAAAAGAATTTAAAGAAAAAGCAGACGAAGAAGCAATCAAGGTGTTTTCTAATAATCTCGAGCAACTATTATTGGCTCCACCATTGGAAAGCAAACCAGTATTAGCTATAGATCCAGGATTTAGGACAGGTTGTAAAATTGCTTGTATAGATCAAGCGGGTAATTTCTTGTCACATGGTGTGATCTATCCACATCCACCACAAAACAAGACAGAACAAAGTCGTAAAATCATTTCTGACTTTATTGAAAAACATAAAATTAAAGCAATTGCAATTGGAAATGGTACAGCTTCTAGAGAAACCAAAACATGGATTGATCAATTGGATTGCATCCATGGGGTTGAGATCTTTGTGATATCTGAAAGTGGAGCGTC
This sequence comes from Saprospiraceae bacterium, assembly GCA_965230345.1. GTDB lineage: Bacteria > Bacteroidota > Bacteroidia > Chitinophagales > Saprospiraceae > JADKBO01. Next base: position 2,505,404 of record CBDDKR010000002.1, on the reverse strand, counting down.
TATTTATTCTGCCTCAGAATTGGCGAGAAAGGAATTCCCGAATCTTGACCTTACCATAAGAGGTGCCATTTCACTAGCCAGAAGACTACTTGACCCACTATCCGAATTGATCAAAGTTGATCCTAAATCCATCGGAGTTGGACAATATCAACACGACGTCAACCAATCAAAGCTTAAACATTCCTTGGATCATACCGTCATCTCTTGTGTTAACAGAGTTGGCATTGATATTAATACGACTAGTTCACATCTTTTAAGTTACGTTAGTGGATTAGGACCAACTTTGGCAAAGAACATATTGGAATACAGATCTAAATTGGGAAAATTTCAATCCATAGAACAATTAAAAAAAGTACCAAGATTAGGTCCTAAGGCTTTTGAACAAGCTGCTGGATTTCTCAGAATACGAAATGGCATTCATCCTCTAGACAACACAGGTATTCATCCAGAAAGTTACCACATTGTTGAACGAATTGCCCGTGATACTAATTCAGATATCAAAACTCTAATTCAGAATAAAGAAATCATTGAGCATCTAGATTTACACAAATTCACTTCTAACACAGTTGGTTTGGAAACCTTGAACGATATTAAAAGTGAACTTTTAAAACCGGGACACGATCCAAGAGGAATAGCAGAGGCCTTTGATTTTGACAAAAACATCAAAAGTCTTGATGATTTATATCGAGGCATGACAATCCCAGGCATTGTATCTAATCTCACTAATTTTGGAGCTTTCGTTGATATAGGAATTAAAGAAAATGGGTTGATTCATATATCACAAATGTCCGATCGCCGGATTAATAATCCTATGGAAATTCTATCCTTAGATCAAAAAGTCAACGTTGAAATAATAGATATAGATTTTACGCGAAAGAGAATAAGCTTAAAACTTGTTCATAAGTAAGTTACTGTTTGATTTCAAACTGAATTCCATCCAACACTCCCAAACTTGCGCCTTCCATAATGGTAATACTCTTTATCGAAGTATTGATATTAACTATTGGTTGAAATGGAGCATCCTTCGGAATCACCACATGTGCATCTGAACCTGGTACAACACCTTCGCCCCAATTAAGTGGATTATCCCATTCCGTACTTATGACACCAATCCATCCTTTAGCTTTTGAATTTTCAATAACAAATTGACCAAATTCATCTAATGACATATTCTGATTAAAAGTAATACTCATTGTTGCAGAATCTAAAACACTAGCTCTAGACTCTATTTCCCAATTATCCAAATGCTCATTGTCGGATCTATCATGAAGATAAAACTCTCCAGCAACATTTGTAGGAACCATGTTACCAATATCTTCAAACTTTATAGATGTCAGACTGGTAAAAGTCGAATTCGTACCATAATTATTTATAATCCAATAACTTTTAGACATAGGATTTTTATTCGGACTTTCATTGGGCTGTAAATTAAGTCTAGAAATGACAATTTCTCCATTCGGATAAGTACCCGAATTAGGGAATTCAAGCTCAACACCTGTTTGAGTAGAAGTATAGATCCCACCAGCAGTAATGACAAAAGACTCACTTGTTCCACCTCCGATAGGAGCACTACTTTTAACCAATTCCGCTCCAGTAGTTATTGTTCCGTGATTTATTCCTGCATTGTCTAACACTTGAGACCCTCCTATCAATTCATTGAATTGGTAATAAGCCAGTAAATCAGGTCCTGATATACTAACGTCATGTTTTGTCAAATGTCTTAATAGTCGAATTTCATTTTCATCCAATGCTCTACTCCATACACTTACGTCATCTATGGTTCCCCAAAATGAATTATTGTAATGTCCTCTACCAATATGAAAATTTGTAATTGACCCAGGGTTTAAACTTACATTGTGTTCAAACTTATCTTCATTTAAATACATTGTTGCCTTTGTAGGTTCAATGACAAGAGCCACATAACTCCATTCATCTATTGGGATATTCATACCACTGTTGCTACCCCAACTTCCTGCACCTGGCCATTTATACCAAACTCGAGAGCCCCAATAATCTATCATTAAAGCTTCTGTATAATCGCAGTGCGCACACCAATCTCCACTAGAAAACAATGCTCCAAAAGCATTTAGAGAATCTGGTTTCCACCAGCCTGTCACAGTAAAATGAGTCAAATTATCCCAATTGACTTCATTGGCTACAAAATATTCTGAATCTGAAGAACTATGCATCGCCAGACTTGGGACTTCTATGGCATCACATTTTTGTTGAATCTCAATCATTGATGCCACACTCTTAAAGTCAGACTGTCCATCCGCCTGATTTACCAATAATTCAACATCGTAAATTCCTGGCTGACCAAAAACCACCTTAATTCTTCTTGCAGCGGTATCGCTTACAAATGACGGTTGAGGAGTGATATTCCAATCCCAAGTCGCACCATCTATACCAGCAATGGAGTAGCTGTCAAATATTACAGTATCTCTAACACAATAAGAAAATGATTGCTCCACCATTGGCATTGCTTGAGGCTTAGAATTAACTACCATTGGGGCCTCCCAAATTCCTTTATTCGATGCAAAGCGCAATTTATTCTTAGCAAAAAAAGGCAACAGTTTAAATCCACCATGCTGCACAGGTAATCCTTCACTATAACTAATCCATTGCCCTTCATCAATATTAAAATAGAAGAATCCATTGTTAGACAGCATATAGACTATCCCACCACTGCCATAAGGCTGAAAGATCATATCAATTGGACTTTGATCCATTATAACAGAAGAATACATATTTGACCAAGTACTTCCGCCATCTAATGATCTAAAAACTTTATTGCCATTATTGGAAGAGTTTGAAGCCAACCAAACCTCATCTTTATTATTGGGATTCAATGTTAAACTAAGATTTCTCCATGAACCACTACTATATGGCGGTGTAGCAATTTGACTAAAGGTTAGTCCACCATCAACAGATTTATAGACTCTCCAATCCCAATAACTTATATTTACAATGGCATAAATATAATTGGGATCATTACGACTTATTTCAAACCTTCTAATATCTCCTGGAAGGTCACTAATTTTATTAAATGTAAACCCTCCATCTTCAGATTTGTGCAATGCTTTTTCTTTCCCCACATAAACATGATTGGCATAGTTTGGGTGCCATTCTACCTCGCTATAGGAAAAAATAAAATAGCTCTGATCCGGATATAAGCCAAGATTGACAATGTTTTGGGATGGGTGATTAAGCGAGTCCGGAATTTTCTTGTCCCCTATATCAGAAAAATAATTTCTCTTATTAAACAAAGGGTTGACATATCCTGTTGCCGTTTCTGCTCCTCCTAGAAAGACAGTATTGCCCAAACCATAATTTGAATAGTATGAAGCATCTCCATTATGATATCTTCCTCCACACCAAACATCTTCATTCCAACCATGACCAAATCCCCAAAAATCACTCGCAGTAATTCCATCCATTCTAACTTCGACTGATTGGCATTCGTCATTCGAATAATTTATACCACCATCAGACACTACCCAAATATCATTTCCGACCACGTCAATATCCTGAATATCTGCATGCATCTCAAGACTTCTTGTTCCTCTAATGTACTCTACATTACCACCTTTATTCCCCGATTCACAAAACCAAATTGTACCAATCCAAATACGATCGGCATCATTATGAGATACGTCAATGTCGAAATTATAAAACCCTTGGTGGTACCCAGAAGAATATCCTGCAACATACCAATTTGTGTTTGCATCGCTTCCTGAAGGATATGACCAAGAATTGGTTGCAGCATCAAATATTGTTGCTCCATCTACTCCGCTTTCATTCACCCATGTATCTCCTTCATCCAAACTATGATATACTCCGATCCAACCGTTGTCTCCTTTTTTTCCACTAGCAATAATCCCAGCATATATACGATCAGGGTCAGCCGGAGTTACTCCAATCTTGCATCCATACACCGTAGAATTGGCAGCATCAGAAGGCACATAAAACTGATTATCCTTAAGCACCCAATTCATACCAGCATCTGTTGACTTCCATATTTCTGGACGGATCATTGCAGTATTTTCTTTAGCAACATACAAGACATCATCATTTCCCGGTTTTGACTCTATATCATAAAACCTTCCAGTTAATAAAGACGTCCATGAAGATCCACTATCTGTACTCTTAAGGATGCCATCAGCTGTTGCACAATAAATTATGTTCGTTTGAGTAGAATGTATTTTAAATTGTTCCAAAGTTCCAGAACTGGTATAAATAAGATTCCATGTAGTTCCTCCATCCGTCGATTTGAATAATTCTTTTCCTCTACCAACATAAACGATATTTTCATTTAATGGATCTACTTTGATCTCTTGAGGGGAACCGATAGCATAATCATATGAAATAGGATTCCAACTGATCCCTTTATCTATTGATTTAAACACTCCACCTGTCTCCATTCCTGCATAAATAACATTTGTATTGGACGGTGCAACTGCAATACAATAAACATTTGCTTGGGTTGGGCGCCTTTCCAATGTTCCATTATTTTTATAGGTAACACTAGGTCCCATACTTGTCCAAGTATTCATTCTGGCCTTTGATCTATTAGCATTCTGTTTTAGTCTTTCTATAGTTTGAAATTCAACTCCTGGAGCCAACAATTCAACCCGTCCATCATCATTTACATATGCAGATACTTTGCGATTCCAATATTTAAAATTTTGGGTATGAAGATTTTTCTCAAATGGCGTGTTTTGATAAAACACCTTATAAGCTTCATGAATTCCTACAAAATCATAAGGATCTGCATACATTTTCTGAGCCCATTCAGGAGTACTAGTATCAATGATCGGAACTGCTTTGAACAAATCATTAGAATGATAATCCGTACCATTAAATTGACCAAATGAGATTAAAAAGCTCAATTTAATCAAACATATACTCAACAATATCCTTGTAATATTCATAAAACTATTCATTTAAATAACGATTAGGGTCAAAGAGCCTACGACTTACTTCACCTATATTCTTTCATTCTTTGCAATAATATGATATTCCACTAACTCTATTAAAAAGAGTCTTTAGAAATTACAATCGATTTTGAGAGATTATAATGCTAACATTAGTCTAAATAGAAAGTGTTAAACATTGAAGTGATTTAAAGACTAAATCCTAATGCTAGAATCAACTCATTGAAATCCAAGCTCTGTCAAAAAATTAATTTCCATAGCTATCGCTAGGTAAAAGAATTTTCGAATTGATCTAACTTCCAAGCAGTTAATTTCACTATTGAACACAATTTTCAAATCACTTCATTTTAAATATGATCTGCTAAAATAGTACTTAAAAATAATACTATTCTTTTTGAATTGTTCCTAACAACCATTATTAATCAAAGAAAAAAGTGCTTTACATCTAAAATATGATGATATGAAGTTCCTATTCGACAATGATCACCTTCGAAAAGCTACTAGAAAGCCCAATGATTTTCAATAAGTATTCACCTTTATTCCAATGACGAACATCAATCGATTGAGTTTGAGACAATTCGTCTTCCACGACTAATCTACCCGTTCCATCATAGATGAAATATTTACAATTCTTGTCTTCTAATGCTTGTATTTTCAAATAATCAGATACAGGATTAGGATAAACAGAATATCCTTTTATATCATCTTCAGTAACACCTTTCACATTAGACAGCATGCATCCATGCACCTCGTCAAACTTTGTTTGTAAAGCATCTATGGGTTCTATACCATCATTTTGTGAAGTTCTGACTGATACATTTAAAGAAGGTTGTCCAATTACATCATGAGGTTGAGATACCTTTACAAATGCGAATAACGAAGATGTACCAAAAGGTTCACATCTTGTATCTGCTCCAACCATATTAGCTCCTTGTAGTGCTGCCATTAATTTGCAAGCTAAATCGCCCTTCTCATTGAGAAACCTGGCTTCCATCGAATCTAATACCTTTTGTCCAAGTAATATATTTCCTTGAATGGTATAATTAGATCCTAAAACATGATTCTTATAATCATCCGTAGCTTCTCCAGTATGAGCAGCAGTTTGTGCTTCTCCATTTATTATAGCTGCAATTCCATATTGTCTGTATTGAGGACTAGTCTGTATATCATTTTGTACTAACCAATCAATTATTTCGGTTGGAGACTCACCTAAAACCATCCTGTAGGTTGCATTTTCCTGATTCTTTTCATCATAATATGCTTGTGTGTTAATCGCTCCAACTCCCGGGATTAGTTGACCCAAAAAATCATCATGGGTAAGTCCAAATTGATCTAAGTCTACGCAAGACGCACCTGCACTTCCAACTTCACCAGTCTCAGGGTCAACAGCCACAATAGAAAAGGTATCTTGAGCCCAACAGAATGATGAAAAAGACATCACAAATACAAAGATTACAAACCTATACATAACACTTATCATTTTATTTCACTTTTACAAAAGGAAAACTTTGAACTCTTTCATTATTCTTCCAAATCAAATAATACGATCCAGAAGGGAAATCTTCAATATCAATTAAAAGATCATCTCCATGTCTTATATCAATAGTGTATTTAATCCGACCCGAAACATCAATTATACTTATTCTTGCTTTAGAATAATTATTATTTTCCAGCATAACCTCAACGTAATCTTGTGCTGGATTCGGTGAAACAGAAACCATAATAAATTCTACCTCATCATTATTAGTCGACATCAATGAGATATTTTCACTTGTAAAAACACAGCCGTTACTATCTAATACGGAAACTTGATAGACACCGTTAAGAATATTGGATAAGTCTTCTTGATTTCCTACGACTTCTCCATTCGAATACCATGTGAATTCATATGGAGGTGTACCGCCAAAAGGCAATATATTGATGGCCCCATCATTGGACTCCAAACTATCGGGAATAAGACCTTCTACAACAATACCAATTTGTTCTGGAGCTTTGACTTCATAATCCCTCACTAAAGTACACTGTTTAGAATCTGTAACAGTCAAACTATACATACCTTGTGGTAAGTTTTCTAGTTTTGACCAAGCTGGCTGATGATCTCCCCAATCAAAATCATATGGAGTTGTTCCTCCTTCTACAAATACACAGATCTCTCCATTATCAGAGTCATGACATGTTAAATCTACAATCATGACAGAAGCTTCTTCCAATACATCGGGACTCGGCACCATAAAATCAAAAGATTGCATACAGTTATTCTCATCAGTAACTGTCACCATCCAAACACCAGCAGCTAGCTCGTTACGCATATTAGAAGTATCTCCATCCTGCCAGAGGTAAGTTAAGTTCCCATTCCCTCCAATTGCACCTATATCAATCGACCCATCATTTGAATCATGACACGACACTGAATCAATCAATTGATAACCAATTTCTATCGATGCAGGATTCGTAATTTCATAACTAAAGACATCTTGACAATTATCAGATGTAGTTACTGTTACAACATACTCTCCAGGCACCAAGCCAGTCACTTCTGTGCCACTTCCTCCGAAATCCCAAATAGCCGTTTCGATTTCCACATCAGAATCCAGATTTATCACACCATCAGACCCATTATGACATAAAGGCACTGTTATATCTGCAAGGACATCAAATGAACAATCAAACGATAAAATACTAAATTCAAGAGAGTCCTTACATCCTTTAAAATCTTCTACAACCACTGAATACATCCCAGGAATTAAATCCTTAATTGCTGTTATATTTTCTCCATTACTCCAATCAATCGAATAAGGAAAGGTTCCTCCTGACACCCCTATTTCTGCCATTCCATCATTGGCCATTCCCGAAGTCTCATCCCACTTATCCAGTTTAAGGCTTAAGGGTTTAGGACTCGCCAATTCCACTTCTAATTCATGATAACAATTATTGGCGTCAATCACCTGAACAGAATAAACTCCTGCCCCTAAATCAACAATTTTCCCTATCCCTGCTTCACCATTTGACCATTGTATATCAAATGGTCCCAGCCCATTATTTATCTCTATATTGATCAATCCATCAGTTGTTGTATGGCACGAAGGACTGATCATTTGAGGAACAATATCCAAATTACAATTGGCATTTTGACAATTAACGGTTGAACTAGCAGCAACTTCACAGCCCATACTATCTTGAACAATTACCAAATAATCATTTCCTGAAAGAATAGTATCAACCATCTTTCCACTCACTAGATGAACATCTCCTATTCCTCCACTGTAACTTGCGGTAATCAGAGCAGAATAATTATCTATACATTCCTCCAAAATTGATATTGAAAGCGGTTCGAAGTCTTCTTCTTCAGTTGATAAGGTAAACTTTACAAGTCCTGAATTCTCCTCCAGACCTGTATAATTAGATGCGATTCGTAAATAATAAACAGCACCTGGATTTAATCCTGTAATTTTCATAGGTCCATCGCACTTCGAGCCATTGGTACTACACCATATTTCTTCTAAATCATCGCAATCGCCGTAATATAAACTCGCAACATGTTGATATTCTGCGTCAATCTGAAGATAATAAGAATCATAGTCTTCAGCATTAAACAAATACCAGACGTCATTTGATGTATAGACCGCACAGGAAGAAGTAATTGGTGAATTAGATGCCGATTGATTGGTCACCTCAAACTCCTTATCCAATTCTAATGTAATGGCATCAAAACAATCATCATTATCCACATCCTCTTTATTCAAACTTACCATCCGAACACAGCCAATACCGTTAATTGTTGAGAAAACACTAGACAGGTGAATCAAATATTGTTTATCCTTAGAAAGATCATTCATTTCCAAACCATATCCGTATTCATTGCTATAAACCTCAAGCAATTCATCATCTTTTATTTCGAAACAAGTAAGTACATCTGAAAAATCGGCGTCGGATAAAAACTTATAACTTCCATTCGAATTGGGTAGAAAGGAAAACCAAATATCCGCTCTAGAATGATCATTTTTAGATACTCCTTGCAAATCCGTACTGGCATATTCATTATCAACAATGATGCAATCGGCGTCTACATCTAGTGCAATTGCATTATCTAAAATATCGTTTGGAGGAGGAGAGGAAGTTTGTGCAACCCAGTTTACTTCCAAACAAGACTGCCCCTTTGATGCCCCAAATTTACTCCTATTCGTTGCAATTCTAACAAAGTATTCATTTCCATTTAAAAGGTTCAACTCCGCAACTTCACCTTCGAATCCATGCTCGTCCAAATTCAGGCAATTAACTTCCTCTAAATCCGTACACGTTCCGAGATAAACATTGATCACATCATTAAAATTACTTTTGTTATTAATTTGAACCAATCCATCCCTATCAGGAGTTACCCTATACCATAAAGACTTTTCAAGATTTGGCACACAAAACGCTTCGGGTCCATCAAAAATTGCGGTTTCATTATTTACTTGGACACAAGGATCTCCTATTGAGATGGAAATCGCCTTAGAGCATATATCGTTAATCGAACCTTGCCCGATTACTTTGATGTTATCTAATCCTACCCACCACCCCCAAGATTCACCATCTTCATACTGAAACTCAATCTGCATGTGTTCTGATCTAAAAGCAGATAAATCCAAAATCATACGTTCATACTCATGAAACTGATTTCCTCCCACAGCTTCCAAATAAGTTTGCACCAACTGTCTCGTTTCTCCATTATTCACATAGACACTAATGTTTTCAAAATCACTAAATTTTCGAAAAATAAGATCGAAGTACAGTTTGTAATTAGCAAATGTTCTCCCATCGAATACTGGTGATCTCAATACTGCAGTACTATATGCTGCTTCTTTTCCTATTCCGTCATCATCGAAGAAATAGAAGCAAGTTCCATTCATTGAATTTGATGAAGCATTCTCATTTTCTACATACCCAAGTGTCCAGTCGTTATCACCTCTAATTATTTCGGTGGACCAGCCGTTATCTTCACAATCGTCAAATTGTTCCAAAAGTAGAATTTCACCTGCATCTTCTCCAATAACCTTAATGTTATCAATTCCTGCCCACCATGCATACATTTCAACATCATCATAAACAAAGACCAATGATACTTCATCTGCATCGGTAAAAAACCTCAAATCAAAAGAATAATTTTGCGATTCGGAAAAACTTGTTCCTGTTTGATTACCATCCGTAAACAACGCCATCCGTTTTCTTCCAGCATCGCTTTCTACCAATATTTCAAATTTAGAAGTACTGTACTGACGAAAATGAACATCTATGCTCAAATTCACTGTTGAATAACCAGATATATTAAATTTTGGTGTAGTCACCTCACCTCTAAAGTAAGGCTGTCCATCTCCAATGATATCATCATCAAATATTAGCATGCAAGTCCCATCAATCGATAAACTGTCAGATTTCGGATTAATCGGATAGCCAAAATGAATGCCTCCTACCTCACTATTGGTTGTTTGCACTTGCCATCCTTCAGGAACCGAACAAGTATTGAAATTTTCTTCAAATAGGACTTCTTGAGTATACCCAAACTGTAAGAAAAAGATTAAGGCAGATAGTGTTAAGATTTTATGGCGCATAATAAAAATAGTATCAACTAGAATAAATGAATCTATGATTTCAAATGAAGATTACATCAAATTTAAGCATTGCAAACCAAACACCCACAAGATAAACATACAATATTCAGCCACACAAACCATAAACCACACAAAAACCCAACGTACTGACCAAAATCAAACAATAATTATAAAATCATTTGATTTACCAATACAAACCCGACTATAAATACCTACAAATTCATTAAATTTGATCATCTTAAATACCACTGTTATGCCAAATAATAATTGTGCTACTGAATCGTTGGCTCCATATCAAGGAAACTGGACTGAAGTAGAAATCAGACATTTACTGAGAAAAATTGGGTATGGAGGAACTGAAACTGAAATTTCTAATGCACTACTGTCATCTCCTGAAGCCTTTATTGATTCTTTGATAGACACTGCAAATGGACAGATTTTAGTAGACGAACCAACTTGGTCTAACTGGACAAGGGAAGACTATGAGAACGACCCTAATGAAGATTTGCAGTTTGAGCATTTCGAAAGTCTAAGAGATGGATGGATAGAACGGTCATTTTCATCACCATTATTGACCAAGATCAGCATTTTTTGGCATGACCATTTTTCTACCGAATATGACGTATATAGATGCAATAATTATTTGTGGCAATACTTTAATTTGATTCAAACGAATGCTCTTGGTAATTTTCGATCGTTTGTAGAAAATATGGGTTTATCAGGGGCCATGTTATCGTACCTTAACGGCAATAGTAATATCGCAGAAGAACCAAATGAAAACTATGCTCGAGAGCTGATGGAATTATTCACTATGGGTGAAGGTAATGGTTACACACAAACAGACATAGAAGAAATGGCAAGGGCGCTAACGGGCTATCGTGCCAACATGTATCAATGTACCGTTCCCTATTTTGACAACGATTATCATGATCAAAACAGTAAGGTAATTTTTAATCAAACGGGCAATTTTAATTACGCTGATGTCCATGAACTAATATTCACACTTCGAAAATCCGAAACTGCTACATACATATGTCAAAAATTGTATCAACAATTTGTATACTTCACGCCCAATCAAAATGTTGTACAAGAATTAGCTCAGACGTTTATTGATAGTAATTGGGAGATTATTCCGGTCTTAAAGAAACTTCTAAAAAGTGAGCATTTCTTTGATAAATCGTTTTTTGGATCTCAGATTAAAAATCCACTTGAGACTTTACTCAATCTATTGAGACCTATTAACTTGGATTTAGAAAATGATGTCGAAGAGGATTTTATCTCATATATTGAATACGCTTCAAGACGAATGGGAATGTCTATCTTCAATCCTCCAAATGTCGCTGGTTGGCCTGGACATCGCACTTGGTTAAGTGAAAATGCTCTAACTTTTAGATGGACATTTTCTACCACATTAATACGAGGGTATCTCAACGATAATGGTAAAGAAAAGCTTCGATCTCTTGCCCTCTCACAATCAGAAGAGTCCAATGATCCTGCTATAATTGTATCCAAATTAGCGCAATTCTTTTTGAGTTCTGAATTGGATAATGAACTTCTTGAAATTGGTATTCTCCATTTAAAGGAAGGTATTCCAGAAAATTACTTTTTAGATGGATCTTGGAATCTTTACTGGAGTGAAGCACCAGATCAAATCATCAACTTGCTTTCATATTTCATACAATTACCAGAATTTCAACTCGCATAACCATGACATATATTTACTCAAAAAAAGCTAAAAAACTAGGGAGTCAAAAATCACATGGAAAGTCGCATGTTGAAATGCACGAATATTGGTCGAGACGAAATTTCCTAAGATCTCTCGGACTAACGACAATTGGAGCCTCCTTTTCGCTACAAGGAAAAGCAATATCTTCTTTTGCAGATAACAAAATTCTTAGAGCTTTATCAAATAGTGAAAACGAAGATAGAATCTTGGTTTTAATTCGTCTTGATGGCGGTAATGATGGTTTAAATACAATAGTACAACGAGGAAACGACGAATATTATAAAATCAGACCATCGATTGCTATTACGGAAGAAAACATGTGGAATCTCAGTGATGAAATTGGCATGCCAAATACCACAATATCTCTGGAACCTCTTTGGAAAGATGGACGGATGAAGGTCATTCATAATGTAGGATATCCCCAGCCCAACTATAGTCATTTCCGATCTACCGACATACTAGCTTCTGGATCTGATAGTGATGAATTTGTTCAAACAGGATGGATTGGAAGAGCACTAGATATAGAATTTCCAAGTTATCAAATCACACCACCAACAGTGCCTCCTGCTATTCAAATTGGTATACAAAGTAGCATGGTTTTCCAAGGAGAAAATGCCAATCTTGCATTATCCATCAATAATCCTACGGAGTTCTACCGTATAGCTCAACAAGGACAACTGTATGATACAGATATTTTTGAAGGATGTCCAAATGGCAAAGAGTTAAAATTTGTACGACAAACCGCTAACAACGCTTTTAGGTATTCGGAATCAGTTCAATCAGCTTACCGTAAAGGAAGCAATGAGGCAGAATACCAAAAGACAAATATTGCAGAACAACTAGCGATTGTTGCGAGATTAATTAAGGGCAATTTAGGAACCAAGGTATATATGGTGCGGATTGGTGGATTTGACACTCATTCCAATCAATCGGATCTTCATCCAAGATTACTTACAGAGCTAAGTGAAGCCGTATCAGCATTCTACGAAGATTTGGACAAAGGTCAACGCAGTAATCAAGTTTTATCCATGACCTTTTCTGAATTTGGTAGAACCATTTTTGAAAATGCTTCTGAAGGAACAGATCATGGTACGGGTACTCCAACACTGATTTTTGGAGGTAGCAACCTAGGTTCAGGTTTTGTTGGAGACGTACCGGACTTAGTAAATACGGATCAATATGGTGACCCTTATTTTGATGTTGATTTTAGATCTATTTATGGTTCCATTTTAGGAGATTGGTTGGGTATGCCAGATGAAATTGTGAATCATGTGCTTCACGAGAAACCCAAAATCAATGATCTTGTTCCCACTATACAACCGCATATTGGATTTAATGGCCAAGATGCACTTTTGGGATATCAAACTGTTGAGAACGGCAATCTAGAAATCAGATATTCTCTATCTGATCGAGGCGAAACCAAACTTCGAATTTTCACACTTTCTGGTCAAGAGAAAAGAACATTGGTTAATCAATTTCATGAAAGAGGAAGCTTCATTTTCGACCTCAATCCACAGAAGTGGCATTTGGCATCGGGAACTTATTTGATAAGACTGGATAGTGGAGGAAAGTTTTATACTAGATCCATTAGGATCAGGTAATCAAATAAATCCATTAAAACTTAACGGTCCATCAACTTTTCAAGAAATAATTATTCCTATACTAACATAGTTAATTTCGCTAACATCTATAATTGAGCGAAAGGCAATCTAATACATTATATGATATATCAGTTCACTCAAGATATCTTCGGAATCCTTAGATCTATTTCCAACGCCTTTAGATTGTAAATCTGACTCACGAATCTTAACCAATACAGAACGAATTCTCTGAATACTATACTGTCTCGCAGCTGCCTTATAATCCTTCACAAAAAAAGGAGAGCCAAGTCCAAGTTTACGCATTAATGATTGATCTTGCTCCCTTATATTCTGTGCACATATATATACCTTGGTGAAATAAGAATATAAGTTAGCCAATACCATTTGTATCGGGTTGGATTTAGGGTTACGACTAAAATATTTAATAATTTGAACAGCTTTTTTGACATCTCTTTTAGACAGTGCATTTTGTAGCTCAAAGACATTATACTCCTTACTAATTCCTATCTGATCTTGAGCCAATTTCAAGGTAACCTGCCCTGCACTTCCGGCATTTAATTTTAACTTTTCAAGTTCATTGCTGATCTTTTGTAAATCATTCCCTAAGTACTCAGCCATTAACTGAGCGACATTGAAGTCTACTTTAAGTCCCATTTTTGCGGAATAATCCTTTATCCACCCAGATATTTGATTATCATACAGTGGCTTTGACTCTAAGACTACTGATTTTTGAAGTATAACCTTTCCCAATTTGGTACGTTTATCCACCTTGGGATTCTTATAGGAGATCACCAAAATTCCATGAGGTACCGGTTTTTCAATAATAGGCAATAAGGCTCCAAAGTTCTTCATTTCTTGGGCTTCCTTAAGAATGATTACTCTATGAGGTGCCATCATGGGAAATTGCGCCAACTGATCAATAACATTTTGAGGAGATGTTTCTTTGCCGTACAACGTGGCTTGATTGAAGGCTTGCAATCCTGCGTCGAGTATATTTTTCTCACAATACTCAACCAACTTGTCTATATAAAAAGACTCCGCACCATAGAAGAAATAAACTGGTGCAAAATTTTTAGCTTTTAAATCTTTTAGGATGGCATCGTAAGTCATATCAAGGTACTAAGATCTCTTTCTCTACCTTTCTCAATTGATTGATAAAGGCTGCGGCGGCCTCAGACTTCTCTTTTTGTTCTTCAACCAATGAATCTCCACTAAAGTTGTTCTTAACAAAATGAGTATCAAAGTTACCAGAAACAAAATCTTCGTGATTCATAACAAATGTGCCAAAGTCCAATGTCGTTTCAATTCCTTTAATGTAATAGTTAGATATCGCTTCTTTCATTCGATTTATCGCAGCTTCTCTACTATCACCATAAGTTACCAACTTGGCAATCATAGGGTCATAAAAGATGGGGATTTCCATACCTTCCTCAAAGCCATGATCAACGCGTATTCCTTCTCCTTCAGGAATCTCATAACGCTCTAAGGTATTGATAGATGGAAGGAAATTATTTAATGGATCCTCTGCATATACTCTTAATTCTATACTATGACCATTAATTTGTAAATCTTCCTGTTTAATGGACATCACCTCATTTCGCGCTATTCTTACTTGTTGCTCTACCAGATCTATACCTGTAATCATTTCAGTCACAGGATGCTCAACTTGTAACCGAGTATTCATTTCAAGGAAATAAAAATTGAGTTGGTCATCCAATAAAAATTCAACTGTGCCTGCACCTGAATAATTGCATGATTTGGCTACCATGATTGCTGCCTGCCCCATTCTATTCCTTAAATCTTCTGTCAAAACAGCACTTGGAGCCTCTTCTACGACCTTCTGATGTCTCCTTTGAACACTACACTCTCTTTCAAATAGATGAATGACATTCCCATGATTATCCGCCAGAATTTGGAATTCAATATGTCTTGGTTTTTGAACATACTTTTCTATAAATACTGAACTATCTCCAAACGCAGATTGAGCTTCACTCATTGCTAACCTAATCTGTTCTTCCAATTCTTCATCATGGCTTACCACTCTCATTCCTTTTCCTCCTCCCCCGGCACTTGCTTTAATTAAAATTGGGAATCCAATATTTTTAGCAACCTCTTTGGCCTCCTCTGCATCTTTTAGTGCCGTATCAGTACCAGGAACCATAGGAATATCAAATTGTTTAACCGCATCTTTAGCAGCCAATTTGCTTCCCATTACTTCCATTGATTCTGCGGAAGGACCTATCAATACTATTCCTTCTTTCTCTAGTCTTCTCGCAAAACTTGGATTTTCACTTAAGAATCCATATCCTGGATGAATAGCATCCGCACCACTTTGTTTTACAACTTCTACCAATTTATCTTGCACCAGATAGGATTCTGATGAAGGAGCTTCTCCTATAAAATAAGCTTCATCAGCCATTCTAACATGCATCGCGTCTCGATCAGCGGCAGAATATACCGCTACCGATTTAATTCCCATTTTTTGCAATGTCTTTATAACTCTACATGCAATTTCTCCTCTATTGGCAATAACTACTTTGTTCATCTAGGACTGTATTTATGAAAGGCAAATCTAAGAAATCAGTCTATTTTCTCAGGGTATTTCTCCTTTATTTATTGAAGTGATTTTACGATATTATACATCGGACTGAATATTCTCTACACAAAAATCAATCTTCCTTTTTCAAAATTATATTATCTATTAACCTTACATCATCTACCCATACCACAATACAAACAACGATATAGGTTGAATCCAATATTGATAATACAGGTTGCAAGGTATATCCATCTACAAATGCGATATACTCCATTTTAAATGGAGGTCTGTTGAATTTCTTTTCTGCATAAATCGTAAGTTCATCAAAAGTCCTGATCTTTCGCCTACGCTTTATGCTTTTCAGCGCTTTGTAAATTTGCCCTGCTGTATTTCTACTCTCAGGACTTAGTCTCTCATTTCTAGAGCTTCGAGCCAATCCATTAGCTTCTCTTTTAATGGGGCAAACGACCAATTGTGTTTTAATATTTAAAACATTGATCATATGATGAATGATTGTGAACTGTTGAAAATCTTTCTGTCCCATAAATAGGTAGTCGGGATCTACAATAGTCAATAATCGATTTACAACTTCTAGAACGCCTTCAAAATGTCCAGGACGAAACTGCCCTTCCATGACTTTGTCCAATTGCCCTAAATCAATCTTCACCTTAGTGCTTAATCCAGGAGGGTAAACTTCTTTTTCTGTAGGAGCAAATAATACATTGGTACCAATAGAAGAAAGCAATCCTGCATCTTTATCTAAAGTTCTAGGATATTTATCCAGATCACCTTTATCATTAAACTGAGTGGGATTTACGAAAACAGACACCACAACAACATCTGACTTTTTCATTGCTGTTTTCACCAATGATAGATGTCCATCATGCAAGGCTCCCATTGTAGGAACAAATCCTATTTTCCCCTTTCTCTCATTCAAGTATTCCTTGAGTTCTGCTACACTATCAATTATGATCATACTCTAAATTACTATTGCAAAGACGAATCTAAGTAAATCAAGCCTAATTATGCCGATAACCAACCCAAGATTTTGCAGATTAAAGATCATCTGTAAAATGAGTTCGTGATTTTTCTTTGGAAAATTTCTCCTTGTTATACTCTGTTGATTTTCCTTTTGGAATAGATAATGAATTCCAATGATCACCTTTAAAAACCTTCGCAATATGAACCATCTGGCCAACGTGATATGAATAATGGCACAACTGTCTATTGATAGCTTCTATGATGGTGTGTCCATGATTTCGAATATAAACTATGGTCCCAAAATTTTCTTCATTAATGGAGTCCAAAGCATCGAACAAACATTGCCAACCTTCATTCCATTTCCTAAGTAGCTCCTCTTTATTCTTAATCCTACCTTCAAATTCTTGATCACGATTTCGCCATGTTTTCTCACCATCACTATTCAAAAAATCTGTCCATCGTGACATCATATTTCCGTGCAAGTGATTTACTATAATGGCAATACTATTTGTTCCTCTTTCATACTCAAACAACTGGTCATCCCTCAATTGGTCCATTGATTTTTCACCTAATGATTTGTAATATTGAAATTGCTTCAAAACACTAGATAAATAATCCATTGCTCCTATTTTATATTCACTTCTATCTTTACTCATTTCGTATACTCGTGAAATAATTAAATTGATTCCTTAAGATACTTGTTTTTGTACCAAACAGTGGCCTTCACCAATAAAATCAATACTGGAACTTCAACCAATGGACCTATAACTCCAGTAAATGCTTGTCCTGAATTGATGCCAAATACTGCGATACCTACTGCAATGGCCAATTCGAAATTATTGCCTGCTGCTGTAAAAGCAATTGAAACGGTTTTGTCGTGTGTCGCACCTATTATTCTTGAGGTAATAAATGCCAACAAATACATAATAACAAAGTAAATAATCAAAGGAACCGCAATCAAAGCTACATCCATTGGAAGCTCAACGATTAAGTCACCTTTTAAAGAAAACATAATTACGATCGTAAAGAGCAATGAGATTAATGTCAGTGGAGAAATCCTTGGTATAAACACTTCTTCATACCATTCTTTTGAGTATAGCTTGACTAGCAAGAGTCGACTTAGTATTCCAAGCAGAAACGGGATCCCTAAGTAGATCAAAACACTCTTAGCTATCTCGGAAATTGGTATATCTACAAACATGCCTTCCAGTCCAAACCAAGGCGGAAGTATTGTGATAAATACCCATGCATAAAAGCTATAAGCCACAACTTGAAACAAACTATTTATTGCTACCAAACCTGCTCCATACTCTGAATTTCCTTCAGCTAGATCATTCCAAACCAATACCATGGCTATGCATCGGGCCAAACCTATTAAAATTAAGCCCACCATGTATTCTGGGTAATCATGCAAAAACACCATAGCTAAAATAAACATGAGCACCGGACCAATAACCCAATTTAATAGGATCGAAGTAGTCAATATCTTTACATCCCTAAAGACTTTAGGTAACAACGAATAATTCACTTTGGCTAATGGAGGATACATCATCAGAATGAGCCCAACGGCCAATGGGATATTAACACTCCCCTCTCCCATTCCTTGAATTAGTTCTGGGATAGATGGGAAATACACTCCCATAAAAACACCGATGAACATGGCGACAAATATCCAAAGCGTAAGGTATTTGTCTAAAAAACTCATTTTTTTCATCCCATATAATCTTTAACTTCTTGCATTAAATAGAGCATCTCTGATCCAATTTGCCGACTTCGTTCTAAATACTTCTCTTCCTCCATATTCGTACCATCGAATATTTTTGGATCGTCATAGGTAAGAGCATATCGTTTTTTAGCACCAAATACGACAGGGCAATCCTTATCCGCACTACTACAAGTCATAATTGCGATGAACGATTCACTAGGATTTGAAAGGTCGTCAACTTTTTTCGAAAAACTATATATAGCTTCATTTTTTTTGGAAAATCGTACTGCATGAACAGCATTGGAATCTTTTGAAAGTTGCTTAATTTCGAATCCTTGATTCTGTAAAGTTCTGATTATAGGACCTGCGGTAGATGTGGTTGCTGTTCCTCCAGAAAAACAATCAATATGGTATAATCCAAGATACACCGAAATGGTTTTAGCCCAAATTTGTGCCAAATGACTTCTTCTGGAATTGTGTGTGCATATGAAATTCAAAGCTATATTTTTATCCTCCTCTATAGATTTTGCAATCTCCTTAGCTAAAACTTCTAAAAGGTTTCTTCTTTTTCGACTGATTAATGCAACATCAAAGCTTTCAATTTCCTCCTTGACATGTTGCAATAAATTATTTGTACTCATGACAGATTAACAACAATTTCCACCGGGAGTACAAGCGTTTGAAGACATCGGAAGATCCTTAAGATTAACTTTGGTTTTCACTTCTGGAACTCCACATTTATCCTTAGCCAAACAATCCGTTAAAGTTGTAGTAAGAACCAATTTATTTGCCTTGGATTGTAAACCAAATTTCTGAATGGTGTTCCCTTGATATTCAACTTCCAATTCCAGATTTCCTATACTCAGTTTTTCCTCTGCCATTTCGATAATGGACAAAAACTTTTGTGGGGTTAATCTATGTTCATAATCATCAGCCGTCCATAATTGTAAGCTAATAACCTCTTCAAATCGGAAGGTTCCTCCACAATCGATATATCTTTTAGAAATCTGGCCTATCTCTGTCAAATGAAAATGACTAGGCACCAATTCTCCAGTTGGCAATTCAACTTCCAATTTTTCTTGCTGAGTTAAAAACGTCTTAAGTTCTGTAAGGTTCATTTGTTCCTATTTGTTTTATTAATGAATATTAAGATGGCAAATCAAGTACATATTATTCAGATTAATCATATTTGGACTACTTAACAACATTGATTGTGGTCGGAGCTTTGGTTTATAAAATTCCATATTTTCTGTTTCATTATAGCCCATTTATCCTGATCGATGCAATAACAAATGCTGGTCCCTTCTATAGTTCCTTTAATGAGTCCAATTCGTTTCAACTCTTTAAGGTGTTGCGAAATAGTCGGTTGAGCTAGTCCTATTTCCTTAACCAAATCTCCACATACACAAGAGTTTAACTTGAATAAATATTGTACAATTGCAATCCTAGCAGGATGGCCCAAAGCTTTGATCCAATTTGCCAGCTCATTTTGATGATCTGAATATATATTTGATTTTGTTACCCCCATCTTTAATTTATTTATTGCAATATTACGATTAATCATCGTATCAAGTCAAATATTTGTTCACATTTATATAAAAAACATCAATTGAATTTAAATGGTCATCTCATTTTTGCAGTCGATTTTATTCAAAATAGTAATAAGTTGCCAGATTCTCAATTCACGAATTCGTAATATGTGTTCTTAATCAAGTGCTTAAATCATTATGAAACTGTATGAATAATTACTTTATTCTCTAAATCAATCAATAGATGAAAATATTTGTTAGAAAACACACTAAATTTCATTGATTTTCAACCTCATATAGGTTTTACATGCAATTAGCATTATCTTAACCAAATAAAACAAAGATATGCGCAATCATAATTCATACATCATATTATTATGGCTGATGATATGCTTTTTATCTACATCAAATTCATGGGCACAGAAGTACGATAATATTTGGTGTATGGGTTATGAAAGCAATCCAGACACAACTGATTTTGGAGGTCAGAATATTGATTTTCGATATGATCCTCCAAAAGTGTCCTATGTTAATAGAGAAGCTAATTTTGATACAACATCCGGAAGTATGTGCGATGAAGAGGGTAATTTATTATTCTATACCAACGGATGTGCTGTATATGGTGCCAACAATGAAATTTTAGAAAATGGAGATAGTCTAACTTTGTTGGATAATTATTGGACGAGTGAGTTTCTTTGTCCGAGAGGTCATACATATCCACAGGGTGTAGTGATCTTGCCCAACCCATATGACAGCAGTGAGTATTTTTTGATACACCAAGAGACAGGTGAAGACGATGAAGGATATCCATTCGTGGCAGAACTGTATTATTCTGTTATAAAACATAAAGAAGATGGCCTAATCGTTTCGCAAAAAAGGGTGTTGCTATTAGAGGAATTGCAAACTGCGGGCAGTATATCTGCTGTTCGCCACGCAGATGGAAAGCGATGGTGGATCGTACTACCAGTCTTAACTGCAAATCACTACCAGTTTTTTCTTTTGGATGAAACTGGCATTCATCACACACATCATCAAGAGATTGGTGTGATGTTAAATTATCCGAGAATAGGCTTTCCCGCAAGGTTTTCACAAAATGGAAAGTATTATGCTCGCTTTCATTTGCTCACGGGTGTAGAAATCTATGATTTTGATCGCTCTTCAGGAAGGTTTAGCAATCCTATGCATTTGCCTTTTTGGGAATCTATCGGAGATAAGCTGGGTGATGGTCTTGAGTTTTCACCTGATTCTAAAAAACTCTACGTCAACCATAATCTTGCCTTATATCAATTTGATTTGTCGGCTTCGGATGTTTTGGGTTCTCTCCAATTAATTGAAGAGTTTGAGGTTGATTCCTCTGGTTTTCTTCCTCCAGTGTTTTATCAAATGCAACTTGCACCCAATGATAAAATTTATATGAGCTGTTTAAATGGAACAAAAGTATTACACGTGATTCATAATCCTAATGCTCTAGGAGGCGAATGTGATTTTGAACAGCGTGGATTTCCCCTTCGTACTTTCAATGCATTGACCATGCCCTATTTTCCTAATTACGATTTAAAGGCTGATACGACTGTTTCAACGATTGAAATCATTACCCAAGAACGTCTAATGATATACCCTAATCCAAGTAATGAAATGCTGTATTTATCGGGAATGGATCTGTATGAGGGGAAACAATACCACATATATGATATCCAAGGTGTATTAACACAATCAGGAATTTTATCAGCAAATATGATTTCTATACCTAATATCCAAGCTGGAATTTATGTATTGCGCATCGAAGGTGTATCTACACGGTTTATTAAATCTTGATGTGATATCTGACTAATTATAAAGCTCCATCTATGATTTCCATAGAACACTCAAGTGTTTTAGCCCAACAATATAGATTAAAGGCTGTAGGGGTGCTTAAGCCACATTCCCATTTTGAGAAAAGACGATCAGAATTTCCCATTAATTGATCGACATGTTCTTGAGTTAATCTAAGTGTATGCCGTCTTTCTACTAATTTAGACACTATATCTCGCAAAAAATCATTCCTTGTGGGTAAGGGTTGGCGATTGATTAAAGTATTAACCTGAGTTCGATATTAAAAAAGAGCTAATTGCGAAGAATTTTGTGGTGTAAACTGATATAATTTGATTGTGGGCTTTTTTGGCAAAAAAAAGTATGCAATTAATCCAGCTAAGAGATTATTAATAAAATTGTGGAATGAACGATGGCGAGAATGTTCTATCATACAAATGTTTTTTAATTGATCGTTGATCGTTTCAATGATGCTACGTTTGCGTAGCATTATCTTATCGATTAAAGGCATCAATGAGTTTTTCATGTTTTTACGTATCCCTGTTACCAGATGTATGCCATTATCAAAAAGCACTTCTGTAAGTTGCTTGCTAACATAGCCTTTATCTCCATACAGTTTGCCCCAGATCCTTTTTAACAAATTACCCTTTAACGGTGTACGATCATCAACATTTGTTTGAGTGATCTGAAAATCAATCACTTGGCCATATTCATTAACAACTAAATGAAGTTTAAAGCCAAAGAAATATCCCATTGTGGACTTCCCCCTTGTCGCAATATTCTTAAATACTTTATGATTAAAAATCCGTTTGTTTTTACATACCCTTATGGGAGTAGAGTCAACAAAAGATATACCAGTACAGCTTCCTAAACAACATGTCTTTGCGAACAAGGCCATGGGTAATAATGCTTTTTTCTGAAGTTCTACAAAACGATTATAAGAAACGTGATTGGGAAATTCTGAGGACAAATGTTTGACGAGATATTGATTATAAAACCATTTGAAACATCGTATGCCACTCAATTGAAATAGAATCATTATTGTCATCACCTCGGAAGTGTTTAATTTAGGTTTACGCTTGGGTTTGTTTCCAATACTGTGTTGGTCAAGGTGATTTTCAAATTCGATCACAAATTCATCCACAACACAGAAAATATCAGTAATTCGCTCTTTAAGAATCATAAGGAATAGCTCTGTTAATTAATTGATAGTCAACTATTAAGGTACAACTATTCCTTATTATTTCATAATCAATAAGGGTATTTAACGATATATAAAACCCTTATTATCAGTCAAATATTAATCGAACTCAGGTTAATATGTGTTCTTAATTAAGTGCTTAAATCATTATGAAACTGTATGAATAATTACTTTATTCTCTAAATCAATCAATAGATGAAAATATTTGTTAGAAAACACACTAAATTTCATTGATTTTCAACCTCATATAGGTTTTACATGCAATTAGCATTATCTTAACCAAATAAAACAAAGATATGCGCAATCATAATTCATACATCATATTATTATGGCTGATGATATGTTTTTTATCTACATCAAATTCATGGGCACAGAAGTACGATAATATTTGGTGTATGGGTTATGAAAGCAATCCAGACACAACTGATTTTGGAGGTCAGAATATTGATTTCCGATATGATCCTCCAAAAGTGTCCTATGTTAATAGAGAAGCTAATTTTGATTTAACTTCCGGAAGCATGTGCGATGAAGAGGGTAATTTATTATTCTATACCAACGGATGTGCTGTATATGGTGCCAACAATGAAATTTTAGAAAATGGAGATAGTCTAACTTTGTTGGATAATTATTGGACGAGTGAGTTTCTTTGTCCGAGAGGTCATACATATCCACAGGGTGTAGTGATCTTGCCCAACCCATATGACAGCAGTGAGTATTTTTTGATACACCAAGAGACAGGTGAAGACGATGAAGGGTACCCATTTTTGGCAGAACTGTATTATTCTGTTATAAAACATAAAGAAGATGGCCTAATCGTTTCGCAAAAAAGGGTGTTGCTATTAGAGGAATTGCAAACTGCGGGCAGTATATCTGCTGTTCGCCACGCAGATGGAAAGCGATGGTGGATCGTACTACCAGTCTTAACTGCAAATCACTACCAGTTTTTTCTTTTGGATGAAACTGGCATTCATCACTCACATCATCAAGAGATTGGTGTGATGTTAAATTATCCGAGAATAGGCTTTCCCGCAAGGTTTTCACAAAATGGAAGGTATTATGCTCGCTTTCATTTGCTCACGGGTGTAGAAATCTATGATTTTGATCGCTCTTCAGGAAGGTTTAGCAATCCTATGCATTTGCCTTTTTGGGAATCTATCGGAGATAATAAGCTTGGCGATGGTCTTGAGTTTTCACCTGATTCTAAAAAACTCTACGTCAACCATAATCTTGCCTTATTTCAATTTGATTTGTCGGCTTCGGATGTTTTGGGTTCTCTCCAATTAATTGAAGAGTTTCAAATTGATACTAGCGAATTTTTTAGTGCTAATTTTTACCAAATGCAACTTGCGCCAAATGACAAAATTTATATGAGTTGTTTAAATGGAACAAAGGTTTGGCATGTGATTGATCGTCCTAATAGTTTGGGAAAAGAATGTAATTTCAAACAGCGTGGATTTCCCCTTCGTACTTGGAATGCGTATACGATGCCCTATTTTCCTAATTACGATTTAAAGGCTGACACGACTGTTTCAACGATCGAAACCCTTACCCAAGAACGTCTAATGTTATACCCTAATCCAAGTAATGAATTGCTATATTTATCGGGAATGGATCGGTATGAAGGGAAACAATACCACATATATGATATCCAAGGTGTATTAACACAATCAGGAATTTTATCAGCGAATATGATTTCTATACCCAATATCCAAGCTGGAATTTATGTATTGCGCATCGAAGGTGTATCTACACGGTTTATTAAATCTTGACACCTCTCTTCTCCAATATTGATCATTTTCATATTTGATATAATAAATCATTGGGATTACTAATTCTAAATGAGGCTTAATTAAGCAACAACTACAAACAAAGGTGGTCCTATTCTATGACCACCTTTACATACTTTTCTGAATAATCTTATATCAATCCAAATTGTTCAAAATGGTGATCAAAGTGCTTATTGATGTATAACGTCCATTCGTACTTACCGAGATTTCCAAAAACAGCATTTTTCAAGGTACCATTTGGATTATTCTTGAAAAAACTATTCGCCTTTTCAAAACCTGCAATTAATGCTTCCTTCGCTTTTTCCAAGTCGTCAAAACGCAATTCTTCTCTTTCTCCTTTTTTTAATAGTGGATGTTCAAAATTCCGTGGCATTTTATCATACGTCCACAAAGAATCTTGATATTTATCCAAATACTTCTCCGGAGTCACTATTTCACACGAAATGTCTCCAAATCCAGTATCATAAAAATATTGCAAATGCTCAACCATATGCTGTGCAGTCAGGATTCCCCACTTTGGTTGGCTTTCTTCCGATAAACCTAGAAGCAATTTCCTTACTTTCTCTGATGTATAATTGGTAAAAGGATTCTTCTTCTGAACTAGCGTCAACACTGTAGCAATCGCCACTTTTTCCATTTCCTGATCATAAACTTCCACCAACCATTTTACAACTCCAGAAGGATGCTCCTTTCCACGACTATCACGTTCTACCTTTTCACTACAAGTTAATCTAACTTGAATGGTATCTCCATGGTACACAGGGCGCAAAAACCTGCATTCATCCAAACCATAATTTGCACCAACTGGGCCCTTAGATGGACTGACAAACAACCCTGCTGCTGCCGCCAATATAAAATATCCATGCGCCGCTCTTTTCTCAAATATAGATCCATCCAAGGAAGTTATATCCGTATGTGCATAGAACACATCCCATGATAGATTAGCAAAATTCTGAATATCAGAATCCGTTATCGTTCTCTTATGCGTAAGGATCGACATTCCTGGTTGAATGTCTTCAAAATGATACCTAAACGGATGTCGTGGAGTTTCAATCACTTCTCCTCCTTGTTGATAAATTCCAGTAATCGCAGAAATGGTAGTTGGGGTTCCTTGTACTGCGCATCTTTGTAGATAATGCTTAATTCCTCGCATTCCTCCCATCTCTTCTCCTCCTCCAGCTCTTCCTGGTCCACCATGGACTAAGGTAGGCAATGGGGATCCGTGCCCCGTACTTTGTTTAGCATTTTCACGATTCATGACCAATATCCTTCCATGATGAGAAGCTGCACCTACCACAAAATCTCTTGCTTCATCATTGTCATATGTAGCAATTGAAGCCACTAACGACCCTTTTCCAAGATGCGACAATTCTACCGCCTCTTCTATTGAATTATACGGCATGATCGTACTTACCGGACCAAATGCTTCAACTTCATGAACTGCTCTATTTTTTAAAGGATCCTTTTCCACTAATAAAATCGGACTAATAAAAGCACCTTTACTTACATCTGCATCGACTAGATCTACATGTTCCAAGTCTCCAAATACCATATCAGATGTCTTAGTTAACTCCGCTACCCTTTCTCTAACTTCCTTCACCTGATCTTTAGAAGCAAGTGCTCCCATTCTAACTCCTTCAGCTAATGGATTACCGATAGATACTCTTGCCAATTCCTTAGAAAGAGCCTCTTGGACAGCTTCAACTTTATCATTTGGCACAATAACCCTTCTGATCGCGGTACATTTTTGACCACACTTAACGGTCATTTCCTTTTTGACCTCTTTTATAAATATCTTAAATTCTGGGCTTCCTATTTCAACACTCTCTCCCAATACAGAACAATTCAAACTATCTGCTTCCATATTAAACGGCACTGCCTCATTAATTACTCTCGTGTGAGACTTGAGCATTCTACCCGTACTCGCAGAACCTGTAAAGGTAACTACATCCTGTGATTCTACAGTATCGAGAATAGTTCTTGCTGATCCACAAATTAGCTGAAGCGCTCCTTCTGGAAGGATATTAGAATTGATTATTTCCTTTACTACTGCTTCCGTCAAATATGAGGTAGCCGTTGCTGGTTTGACTACTGCCGCTACTCCAGCCATCCAATTCACTGCACATTTCTCCAACATTCCCCAAACTGGAAAGTTGAATGCATTGATATGAATTGCTACTCCTGTTTTCGGGACCATTATATGATGCCCCATGAAGCTTCCTCCTCTTGAAAGATCAATAGGATCTCCATCAACATGATACGTTTGATTCGGAAAATTCTTCCTTAAGGATGCATTTGCAAATAAGTTACCAAATCCCCCTTCAATATCAATCCAACTATCCAACCTCGTAGCTCCAGTACGATAACTTATTTCATAGAATTGATCCTTGCGCTTTGTCAAGTATAAAGCAAGTTTTTTGAGCATCATGCCTCTTTCAAAAAAGGTCATCTTTCGCAATGCCGTACTTCCTTTTATCCGACCATAATGCAAAATATCACCAAAATCTAATCCTTCAGTGCTTGCATGAGTTATTACGTCACCAGTTACTGCATCAAAAAGCGGAGTTCCCTCTCCTTTTCCTTGCGTCCACTGACCAAGTACATAATTTTCTAACATGTTGTCTTATTTGCCTTTAAAAATTGGTTTTCTTTTCTCAAGAAACGCCTGAACACCTTCTTGATAATCTTCTGTTCTACTTGCGTCCAGCTGGGCTTCTGTTTCCAAGTCAAATTGGGTTGTCAAATTATAGGACCAAGTATTATTTATCAATTCCTTAGTCATACCCAAAGCCCTTGTAGGCATAGTCACCATTTTGTTCAATATTTTCTCCACTTCATCCTCAAAAGAATCGTCGGGAAAGTATTTATAAATCATCCCTACCCGTTCGGCCTCCACTGCATTAATCTTATCTCCTAACAATGCATACGCCATAGCTTTTGCTCTACCTACTTTTCTTGGTAAATGGAAAGTACCTCCACTATCAGGCACCAGTCCTATCCCAGAAAAGGCCTGAATAAAACTCGCACTTTCTTTTGCAACGATCACGTCACCAGCCAATGCGATATTCGCTCCAGCTCCTGCAGCAACGCCATTTACTGCCATAACAACAGGCTTGCTTAATTTAATGATAGCCGATATTATAGGGCGGTAATGTTTATCTAATAAATTTCGAAAGCCCGGCATTAAATCTGGGCTTGTTGCCTCTTTTAAATCTTGTCCAGCACAAAATGCCTTCCCCTCACCAGACACACAAACAACTCTAATTTCTTCATCTTGTTCACAGTCTTTCAAGGCTTGGACAAATTCCCCTGCCAACTCTGCATTCACACTATTAAAAACATTAGGTCTTGCCAAAACAATTCTGGCAATACCGTTTTCCTTTTCAAACTTTATGGACATATTTTCACTTTAAACATTTAAAATAATCGAAAGGCTCTAAACAATCATTGCACTTAAATAAAGCCTTACAAGCGGTCGATCCAAATTGACTCGTCATGGTCGTATTTGTAGATTTGCATCTTGGGCAAGGTACTAATTTCGCACCGCCTAGCAAAACCATTTTATCAGCAACATCATCTAATGGAGAAGCTATGCCGTAATCTTCTAAATGTTTTCTTCCTTGATCTGTAATCCAATCTGTTGACCATGCCGGTGATAAAACTAAGTCTACCTTAGCTTGCCATCCATTTTTCTCAAATGCCTCAATTATATCATCACTTATTGTATCCATAGCAGGACACCCTGAATAAGTGGGCGTAATTTTAATGAAAATCTGTTTACCATCTATCTCAACATCGCGTACTACACCCATATCTACAATGGATAAAACTGGTATTTCAGGATCTTTTACCGAATATAAAATCTCCAACACCTTGGAATCTGAGACATGTTCAACTACCATTCTAAATCAGGATATGCCCTTTGGGTAGATTGAAAAACACTAAGCAGTGGTCCCAAATGTTCAGAATGATATCCCTTTTTCCCTTTAGCAAATCGAGGCGCTCCTTCAGGGAATTTCAATTCTGCGCTTTCAATAATGGAACTAACCTTATCTTGATACACAGGTTTAATCCTTTCTAAGTCAACTCCAAATCCATTCGATAATGCTTGAGTCTCAATTTCTGAAGGAACAAATAACTCTTCAGTAAAAGGGTATAAATCATTGATTGCATTTTGCATGCGCATCTTGGATTCATCTGTTCCATTACCCAATCGTTTTACCCATTCTGATGAAAAAGCCAGATGGTATCGCGCCTCTTTAATGGATTTAGATGCAATTGCTGACAATTGATCATCATTGCTACTTTGTAAAGCTTCCAAAAATGGGAGATGGAAGGCATCAAATAGAAATTGTCTCCCAATGACGTATGCAAAATCTGTATTGGGTTGCTCAACTAAAATGACATTATGGAATTCACGTTCATTCCTAAAATAGGCAATTTTGTCTTCGTTTAACCCTTCTCCTTTTAGTTGGGCAGCATACTGAAAATAACTCCTTACTTGTCCAAAAAAATCCAATGAAATGTTCGTAAGTGCAATATCAGTTTCTAAACTTGGACCATGCCCACACAGCTCAGATAATCGATGCCCTAAGATCATTGCATTATCTCCTACATGCAAGACGTACTTATATAAAACTTCGTTGGTTGTCATATGTTCTTCACTTCACTTGGTAGATTATAAAAAGTAGGATGTCTATATACTTTTGACATTGCTGGTTCAAACATTTCACCACTTTCTTCCGGGTTTGATGCAGCAATATTCTTGGACTCTACGACCCATATACTTACGCCTTCTTGTCTTCTTGTATATACATCTCTTGCATTTTGTAAGGCCATAACGCTATCCGTCGCGTGCAAACTCCCTACATGACGATGTTCCAAACCATTTTTAGATCTAATAAATACTTCCCAGATTGGCCATTCTTTATTATCCATTTGACTGTTTTTACTGTGTTATAAATTAAATTGCTTGAGACATCGAAACCTTAGAATTCTGCTTTTCGGCATATGCAACAGCAGCCTCTCTAACCCATTGCCCTTCACTCCATGCATTGACTCTTGCACTCATTCTTTCTTTATTGCAAGGTCCATTACCTTTCACCACATTCCAAAATTCGTCCCAATCTATTTCACCAAAATCATAATGTCCTTTTTCTTCGTTCCATTTTAAGTCAGGATCCGGAATAGTTAATCCCAGATACTCTGCTTGAGGAACTGTTACATCTACAAACTGTTGACGCAACTCATCGTTACTCTTTCGTTTGATCTTCCACTTCATAGAAAGCTCTGTATTGGGAGAATCTTCATCTCTTGGGCCAAACATCATCAGCGATGGCCACCAGAATCTATTAAGGGCATCCTGAGCCATAGCTTTTTGTTCTGGTGCTCCTTGAGCAAGCGATAACAATATTTCATATCCCTGTCTTTGATGAAAGCTCTCTTCCTTACATATTCTTACCATAGCTCGTGCATACGGCCCATAAGATGTTCTAGTTAGCATAACCTGATTCATAATTGCAGCACCATCTACCAACCATCCAATGGCTCCAATGTCTGCCCAAGTCAATGTAGGATAATTAAATATACTCGAATATTTAGCCTTACCACTATGCAATTGTTCGATCATCTCATCTCTAGATATCCCCAGGCTTTCAGCCGCGCTATACAAGTAAAGACCATGTCCACCTTCGTCTTGAACCTTTGCCAATAAAGCTACTTTCCTTCTTAATGTAGGTGTACGTGTTATCCAATTCCCTTCTGGTAGCATGCCTACAATCTCAGAATGTGCATGCTGAGAAATCTGACGAATATGCGTCTTTCTATATTTCTCTGGCATCCAATCTTTAGGTTCAATTTTCTCTTCTCTATCAATCCGCGCCTGAAATTCTTCTTCTAACTTTTTAATATCCATGATTTCATCAATTATGGTAGATAATATAATTTATGCATCGAAATCCAATACAACTTTTTCACTCATAGGAAACGTTTGGCAAGTCAAAACGTATCCAGCATCAATTTCATCTTGCTCCAATCCATAAGACAACAGCATTTCAACTTCTCCTTCTATTACTTTAGCTCGGCAAGTACAACAAACGCCTCCTTTACATGCAAAAGGAAGATCGGCATCATTGGCAAGAGCCGCATCTAGAATATTATTCGATCCTATTTCAAGATCAAAAGACATGGTCTTATCATTTTCCTTTATTTCAATCCTAGATGATTCTCCATTCTTTGTAGATTCAATCCTTGACAATTGCTCTTGTGATGGTCCAGAAGTGTGAAACAGTTCGTAGTGCACTCTATCTTCTGAGACACCTTGATCAAATAGAAATTCTTTAAAATCAAAAACCATTTGTTGGGGACCACAAGCAAAGAAATGATCCGTATGCTGCAAGTCCAACAATCCATTTTGAGCCAACTTCTCTAATTTTTCTTTATTTACTCTGCCATCGAGTAAAGGGATACTTCTACTTTGTCTGGTCAAAAAGTAAGTGATCTCCAACCTTCCCATATAGACATTCTTCAATCCTTCAAGTTCTTCTTTTAAAATAATAGAAGACACTGTTTTATTCGCGTAAAACAATTGGATAGAAGACTGTGGCTCTTCTTCTAGGTGTGTTTTGATAAGTGATACAATTGGAGTTATACCACTTCCTGCTGCTACAAATACATAGTGACGATCTGAATTTGCATCAATAGGTATACAAAACTTACCTTCTGGCAACCCAACACGAAGTGTATCACCTTTACGTAACACTTCATTAGCGTATGTTGAGAACTTACCATCAGGAATTTGTTTTATTCCCACCTTCCACTCTTCATCATTCGGGCTACTGCAAAGAGAATATGATCTCCTCACAGACTCTCCATTAATATCTGCTTCTAATGTAAGGTATTGACCAGCACTAAATTGATAGTTTTGTTTTTCTTCCTGAGGAATACCTAATGTAACGATACTACAGTCTTTTGTGGACTTAATAATATCTTTAACAACAATCTCCTTCATTTATGATATTTTGTTTTTTACACAAAGGAGCTTCAACTAAATCATTTAATGTCGTTCAATCGAAAAGTCCAGACCAACATTAGTTTTAGCATCTCCTTATGCACAAAACTAATGACTATTAGTCAAGATTGCAACTATATTTAATATAATTTAAAGCACGGCAAACTAATAGTCATTAGTTAAACAAACTATAACCTTTTCGGTTAGTCTTACTTTGTTCTTATCCGAAAAACGAGGTCGAAGATTTTCTCACCACAGGACCCAAACCTTAAAGCACTGATATTCAAACGATAGCAAAACAAGATTTACTTCAAGCATTATACTCAAGTGGCACGACTTATTTAGATCGGAAAAAAACCACTTCCAATTGAGTATTTTTTTCTACAATTTTATTTACAGATATAAAAAAAAACACCACATTTGTCTTTACAAAACAACGTTAAAATGGCAAAGATTTTATTCAAGGTTACGTTGCTTATCGTTTTTGCACTATTTGTGACACCAAATGTGTCTATGGCAAATGGGCTGGACTTTTTACGAAGTACTGGTAAAATTTACAGTGTCGTTGCCGTCGTTGTCGTTATTTTCATAGGATTGGCAATATACCTATGGAAAATAGATAAAAAACTTAGTAAATTAGAAAATCACATTAAAGATGAGTAGCAAACAAGCTCGATTTTTTGAAAGTGTTTCAAAAAATTTCGACAAAGCAGCAGCTGTATCGCAACATCCAAAAGGATTGTTAGATCAGATTAAAGCATGTAATGCAATTTATCAGGTAAATTTCCCTGTTAAAGTTGGAGACGAATATCAAGTAATTGAAGCATATAGAGTACAGCACAGTCATCATAGGATGCCTACCAAGGGTGGAATTAGATTTTCTAACATGGTAGATCAGGAAGAAGTTATGGCGCTTGCAGCTCTAATGACTTATAAATGTGCCATTGTGGATGTTCCTTTTGGTGGGGCAAAAGGTGGTGTAAAAATCAATCCAAAAAAATACACCACGGAAGAATTAGAAAGAGTTACGAGAAGATATACAGTTGAGCTATTACGCAAGAATTTCATAGGTCCATCTGTAGATGTTCCTGCACCTGATTATGGTACTGGAGAGAGAGAAATGGCTTGGATTCTAGACACTTATCAGACTTTTAAATCTGGAAGTGAAATTGATTCTACAGGATGTGTTACAGGAAAACCAGTGGCTCAAAATGGTATAGCCGGTAGAACTGAAGCTACAGGAAGAGGCGTTTTTTATGGATTACGTGAGACTTGTGACAATCCTTCAATCATGAAAAAAATTGGATTGGATCTTGGCATTGCAGGTAAAACAGCTGTAATTCAGGGTCTTGGAAATGTTGGTTCTTATGCTGGAACAATTTCACAAGAAGAAGGGGATTTGGTCATTGTTGGTGTATCTGAGTATGAAGGTACAATTGTTAATCCTAAGGGGATTAATATTAAAGAGTTATTAGCATTTAGAAAAGAAACAGGATCTATCATTGGATTCCCTGGTTCTACTCAAATCGAAAGAGAAGAGTGGATTAGTATAGAATGTGACATTTTGATTCCTGCGGCTTTGGAAGCTACTGTACATAAAGACAATGCGCATAAAGTAAAAGCTAAGATTATTGGTGAAGCAGCCAATGGTCCTGTAACTGCTGATGCTGAAGAGATTCTTCTTAATATGGGAGTAGTAATTGTTCCAGACATGTATATTAACGCCGGAGGGGTAACGGTTTCTTACTTCGAATGGCTTAAGAACTTATCTCACATGAGATTTGGTAGAATGGAAAAGAGATTTAACCAAAACACTTACAATAACATTCTTTCAACTGTAGAAGAACTAACAGGTAAATCTCTGTCTCCACAACAAAAATCATTTATGGCAAGGGGTGCAGACGAAGTAGATTTAGTTAGATCTGGGTTAGAAGAAACTATGGTTAATTCTTTTGATCAAATAATGGAAATCTATAACTCTAAGGACAATGTTCACGATTTAAGGACAGCAGCATTCATTTGTGCGCTTGACAAAGTCGCAAGCGATTATTTAACCTTAGGAATTTTCCCATAATTATAGCGGTTCAATAAAATAAAAATGGTGTTGAGCGATCGACACCATTTTCTTTTTACATTAATCCTGTCTACATTTTGGCTCTTCAATTCGTTGGATAGTTAGTCGAATAAACAAATCAAGCGTGATTCAAAATAATACATTTACAAAAGTCCTTACGCTCTGCGTTTTTAGTATATTTCTTTTAATAGGCTGTAGTTCGGATTTACAGGAAAAGACAATTTTAGATTTATCCGATGATATACAAATTGAATTGAGTCAAGGAATTGGACCTTCAGGACCTTACCCTACTCTAATTATCTCTTCAAAATCTGTTTTTAATTGCTCCAATTTTGAATACAGTTACAATCTCATCCAAGTCGAAAATTCCCTTTCATTAAACATCATCGACTTGGTACAAGTGGGTGAGTGTGATGGAAATAAAGGAATTGCCTCAACTACCGTACAGTGCCATCCATTTGACATTGATCAGACTCTAACCGTTCATTTGAATTCTAATTTCACAACAGAGGCAAATATTAAAACTTACGATCACTACTATCACCTCACTCCAAGTATTCAAATGGGAACTGAGATTTTAGAATCTGAGATTCTACGAATTCCGTCAAATACAGCATTTGGATCGATTAGCTTCAAGAGAGAAATCACATCATCTGAATTGGAAAAAATAAATCAATTGTTTGAATCTTTCAATGTAAACAAAATTATTCTTGAACCAGGAAATTATGGTCTTTTTGAACATCTTGGAACTACCATTGCATACAAATACAACGAACTGACTTCTACATCAAACGTTTCGGTATTTTTCAAATATGAAGATTGGAATTTAGTACAATCTCAATGGGCTGAAATGATAAACGATCTAGAAATTGAAAATCACTCTATTACAAATTACAAAGGCGAAACGCTATAACTCAAATACGAATCCTTTAGATAATAAATTATCATATTGATCACGATCAAAGGAATATAATTTAGCTGGTCTATGAGCTACCCCTTTTTGAAATTCGTTGTGATCAAACAACAATTTCATAGACAATATCTTTTTTCTAAAATTTCTCTTATCCAAAGATTTACCCAATACAGCTTCATACAAACTTTGTAAGTCGCTCAGCGTAAATTTTTCTGGAAGCAATTCAAATCCTATAGGTTTGTTGCGTAGTCTATCCTGTAACCTTTGCAAACACTTCGTTAAAATCTCTAGGTGATCAAAGGCTAAGTCTTCTATATTATCTACCTTAGACCAAGAAACCTCTGTAGCGAAGGAATTCGGACGAGGTTGTAGTTTTTCCACATTTACCAAACTGTAATATGCAACCGTCATTACCCTTCCCATTGGGTGACGATTCACCTTACCAAACGTTGCGACTTGTTCTAAGTATACATCATTAATCCCAGTTAA
Organism: Saprospiraceae bacterium; assembly: GCA_965230345.1. GTDB lineage: Bacteria > Bacteroidota > Bacteroidia > Chitinophagales > Saprospiraceae > JADKBO01. The sequence continues at coordinate 2,469,519 of CBDDKR010000002.1, read as the reverse complement.
TTCATCCAAGATACGCACAGGAGCATTATCCAAATCTTCATCTGGATTAACCAAGGCCCCAGGAAGTCCCCAATAATTGATAAATGGTTCGGCTCCCCTTTTTATCAATAATACTTTCAAAGCCTTTTCATGAAAGCCAAATATCACATTATCTACAGAAAATCCTGCCTTTAAATACTCTTCATCAAATGACATGCAAATCGTTAACTTAGTTCAATAGGATAATCATCCATTCAAATTTATTAATTTTTTCATAGAACACCTCCAAATTTGATGGACGAACGAAAAAATGATTTCTGGCATTGTTCCAATTGAGAATTATCACTTCAATCCTTTGGCTTCAGTCAGACCTGTATTTAAAAGCAATTCTTAAGAGTTATTAAAATCAATTGATTCACATGACATAATATTAAGTAGAAGTAATGCTATAGATCGGTATTCATCAGATGACAGAATATTTTTCGCATAGAACAACAAATCAAACCAAAATACATTTTCACAGAATCTATCATTCAAATCTCAACCAAAACAAGTTATTCTTGTTTAATTCAACAATAATCTCTTAATCTGTAGTCTGAGTTCCATTGAGATTTGAGCACATTACATATCTTTGTTCGGTCAACTCAAACTATCGTTTTAGAGTGGACATATAACATCATTAAATATAAAGGATGAAAGAGTTTTTATATATCTTATTGATCATATTCGTTGTCTTTGGATTATCATTTATACTGATAAACATTAGACATATTTTCACTGGAAACGAATTTAGAGGAACGTGTGCTTCTAATAATCCAATGATTAAAAATCAACTTGGAGAATGTACGGTTTGTGGGAAAAAGCCTGAAGAAGATTGTAAGATGCCAGAGGTCAAAACATCATAATCTAAAAGATCTATTTTGTGTAAGTGAATATACCATTCCTACAAATAGGAATATTCCACCTATAGCTAAAACTAACATATTGCATTTCATTAATTGTATGCTAAGATAAACAATTGTTTATTTATTTACATAAATGACTAACTTTTTTGAAATAAAATATGGCACAACAACCTACTTTGTACAATCAAATTTGATATTTCCCTATTCATTAATCTATTAAACTTTTCATCGGTGAGATTTATTGCGAAAACATTTGAAGGCTTAGAACCTGCTTTGGCAAAAGAATTAGAATTATGCGGAGCAAATGAAATTAAAATACTGACCAGAGCTGTTTCATTTGAAGGAGAATTAGAAACATTGTATCGAGCGAATATACAGTGCAGAACAGCCTTAAATATAATTTCGCCAATTTCTGAGGTTAAAATTGAAGACGAAGAACATTTATATAAGGAAATTTACTCCTTGCCTTGGCATAAAATTTTCTCATTAGAACAGACATTCGCTGTCAAAGCCACCGTATCCTCAGACGTATTTACTCACTCCAAATACGTCGCTCTAAAATCCAAGGATGCAATCGTCGATAAATTCAGAAGAGTATTCAATCAACGCCCTAATGTCAACCCAGTTCAACCTCAATTTATCATAGATATCAATATACGAGGTAACATTATGACCATTTCATTGGACAGTACAGGGGAACTTTTATATAAGAGAGGATATAGAATCAACCCAGTAGAAGCACCAATGAATGAAGTCTTGGCCGCGGGAGTTTTATTGCTTAGTAATTGGGATGGAACTAAATCATTCTGGGATCCTATGTGTGGATCTGGCACCCTGGTAATAGAAGCAGCAAAGATTGCCGGTAATATTCCGCCTCAAAAAAGATCAAGAAGATATAACTTTCAGAATTGGAAAAACTACGACTCTGTTCTATTTAATAAGATAGTAGAAGAAGTTTACAACTCCGACAACTACAAAAATATTCCACCCATTTATGCATCAGACAAAAGCTTGCAAGCTGTCAATGCTGCGACAATCAATATTCAAGAAGCAGAACTGAGTCAATCTATAGAAATAAAAAGAGAAGATTTTTTTAGAACCGAACAAAGGTCTGATCTATTTATTCTAACAAATCCGCCTTATGACGAAAGACTAAAGCATGACAACATTACAAAGATGTATCAACAGATAGGAGATCATCTCAAGCAAAAATGCCTGAATACTGATGCATGGATTTTTAGCGGAAATCATGATGCGATAAAATCAATAGGATTAAAACCCGATAAAAAAATTAACCTTAAGAATGGACCATTAGAGGCTTTCTTATATAAATACGAAATTTATGAGGGGAGTAAAAATTAGTATCCCATTATTCATTTTTTTTATAGCAACATCTTCAGCTTTGGCACAAGTAACAGGTACAAATAAGGATTCCTTGTACTTTCAAAATATTCATTTCACTCTAAAGCCGCGCATTACCAATTTTGTTTTTCCTTATGGTGAGTCTTCTTGGAAGCGCCCAATCGGTTTTGATCAAGACCAATTGCCTTTCTTTTGTAAAAATGAATATAAAATATCTAAGACCTCAAATATCAATGTTAGGTTTAGACTTGGCAGTTTGGAATATGTAAACAAATTAGAAAACAAGTAGGTTATAACTCCACATCAAGCGCCTCGCATACCCATTCGTAATAAGCCTTATTGACGTCAGTATTCCAAGACAGGATACAAGGAACATCATACGGATGAGCAGCATTAAGGTGATTAATCAATAATTCCTTCTTCTTATAAAGTGTCTTTAATTTTAGAGCCACCTCATGTTCACATTGGTAGTTTCCATCCCACATATATCCCGAATCGATGTTACTTATATTACCACAAGCCGCAAGCTTACCCTTAACTACTTCTTCTAAAATCCTTTTTGCTTCTCTAATATTAGGAAAAGTTGAATAAACAACGATTAGTTTATCTTTCATCATAAAACTACATTGATAAAATTCTTGCCATATTCAATAATTCTTGTGGCAAAGGTTTCAAATCCACAATGGCACGTTCAAAAGGTGTAAAAACAATTTCATTACTCATTACACCTACGGCACATCCACTGCGCCCTTCAAGCAAACCTTTTACAGCTCCGTACCCCAACTGACTGGCCAGTACTCGATCCGCACATGTTGGTGATCCTCCTCTTTGCAAATGACCAATTATTGTAACCTTCGAATCCAAATCAGGCATTATTTCTTTAACCTTCATCGCAATTTCAGTTGCATTACCGTTTTGGTTCCCCTCAGCGACAACAACCAAATGAAACATTTTTTTTCTATGCTGTGCTAGCTTTATTTCCTCCACAAGCTTATCAATTTTAACAGCAGTTTCTGGAACAAATATGCAAGATGCACCTGACCCTAACCCACTATGCAATCCTATATATCCAGAATGCCGACCCATTACCTCAATAAAAAAAAGACGATTATGTGAGTCCGCTGTATCTCGAATTTTATCTACAGATTCAATTGCCGTATTAATTGCGGTGTCAAACCCAATGGTAAAATCAGTTCCTGCTATATCATTATCGATCGTACCTGGCACACCAATTATTGGAAAATCAAATTCCTCCATAAACACCTTAGCACCTGTATATGTACCATTACCACCTATTGCTATACAAGCATCAATACTATTTGCCCGAAGTACTTCATAAGCGGCCTTTCTCCCCTCTTTAGTCATGAATCGTTTGCTTCTTGCAGTCCTTAAAATTGTTCCTCCCCGATGAATGATATTTGCTACATCGAAACGTTCAATTCTTTTGATACGACCATCTATCATTCCTTCATATCCTCGCTCAATACCGAATACATGTAGATCATGATACAATGCTGTTCTTACCACTGCTCTGATGGCGGCATTCATTCCTGGACTATCGCCTCCACTTGAAAATACTGCGACTCTTCTAATATTAGTCATGGCTTAGATTTATATCAAATATAGTTTAAAAACTAATTTATGATACTGAAGTGATTTAAAAACTAAATCCTATTTACATACAACTCATAAAAAAGAGCAAGAACATTTCATTTTCTCAAGGAATTATTTCATTGATAAATGATAATCAATCAGGTTATCAGCTGGAGCTCTTAGAACTACTCCAATTTCAAGGCCCTTTTCTGACATGACTTTTTCAAGAATTTCTTTATATACATATGCAATAGACCCCACAAAATTAAATTTCATCTTATTATTTATTCTATGAGGAGCATAATAGACATCTGCAAATTCTTCAAATACATTTTGCAGCAGTGTATCCTTCCATTCATGATTAATTTCACTTAAAAACCTAGCATAATTTCCAAGGTATTGAGATGGGAAATCATGTCCATAAAGTTCGGCAATTACCTTATCAGCAGTCAAGCAATATTCCTCATCAAATTGTTCGTGTACCTCTTTTGGCATTCTTAGATAAAAAAAATCTTGAAGAATTTTCCTTCCGATATAAGAGCCACTTCCAAAATCTCCAAGGACATAACCCAATGATGGTAACAAGGGATGATTATTCTTTCCATCATAATAACATGTATTGGTGCCTGTTCCTAGGATACCTACATAGCCTTCAGCACTATAACAACATGCCCTTGAAGCAGCCAACATATCAGATTCTATATGTAATTGCCCAGAATAAATGGGATCAAATATTTTTTCTATAATTCCTCTGGTATGATCCAATGCTCCAGCACCATAATAGAACAGCTCCTCAACTTCGGTTAGTCTGTCTAAAATTTCAATTGGAACAAAATCATCTGGGGGAATTGAAGACAATACCGGATTAAATCCTATACCGGTTTTCTTATCAACAACTCCATCACTACCTACGAAAAACCAATCCGATTTAGAAGATCCGATTTCTGCTATAAGTGTGTTCATTATTGATTTATTAAAATAAAAAAAGCCTGCCCAAAATACTTTAATTTCAGACAGGCGGCTCCCATTTACGAATAAAAATACAGTTATTCTACTTCTGCTGCTTAATTAGCTTGTAAGAAAGCAACTATTTCTTCGATTTTCATTTTTTCAGGATTTAAAACAATATTTTCATCGAGATCAGGATTCATACGTGCATCCAAATAATATTCTCCATCTTCTGTAGCCGACAGTGAAAAAACAATGGTTTCTTCTCCAGATTTTGGCTTCAAAAGCTCTTCACAAAAAGTATTTTGTTTTGAGGATTGCAAATCTACAATACTTATATAATCTTTAAAAACAAAATACACTTTAGTATTATCAGAATTGAATAATTTTGGCAAATCTACACAAAACTCTTTCCCTGACACACCGTCAATGTTTCTAAATTCACCCACAGCAATCCAACCTGTAAAACTAGAACTGTACGTATATCCTTCTCCAAAAATCGGACCAACATTCGTATCTATTTCCCAACTTTCATACTTAAGATCATTTTTGTTTTTGGCATCACTGATCTCTACCCAATCATTGTTATTTCGTTGTTGATTTACAACAAACATTCTGAAGCCATAAGCTTGACTTTTGTCTAATGGATGTCTTACAACATAATTTTTAATAGGCATTAAATCGTTCCCCTCTAAGTCTTCGAAATTAATTTTTAATAAACTGGTGGCAGAAAACAATTCTCCATCAACAGATGTAGTTCCTGGAATGGAAGCCAAAGATGACAACTTATTTGATTCAATTACTTTTACTTTGACTGATCCTTCGTAGAGTTCTTCATCCTTTGTAACAAATGTCTCTGCATCAAATTCAAGAACTAATCCATCTTTTCCAACAATAACTTCAGCTTCGTTACTATTAAAAACGAAGGCCTGAGTATTATTATTTATTTTTTTAATTAAATTCTCAACAAGCCCTGTGTCGTTGTTCGGAACAAATTCTTCCAAGTCTTTTTTACACGAAAAGACAGAAACTCCAAGAATTAACAAAAAGTATATATATCTTAATTTCATTATTATCTACTATTATCGGTTTTCTTATAATTTACACTTCACTCCAAAACCTAATCCCCAAGTTGTATACTTTTGGCTTAAGCTAAAACCATCGTTTGTCGTATCCTTAAATATATGTCTTAAGTTAGGCTCTACAAACAAGTCAACTCCTTGTCCTAATTGATAATTTGCCGAAAACGACAAGTACAAACTAGTTCCTACATTGGTATTATAGACTTTTGTATCTTCAATTTCTATTGGAGTTAGCGTTTCTTCTTCTAACATCATTCCAGATTGAGAGAATTTGAGATTTATCATTGGTCCTGCAGTTACTCCATAGTACAATCTATTTTTGTAACCCCATTCGTAAGTAAACAATACTGGAATATCTAAAGTTTTGTAGGTATTCTTCTTACGTATCTTGTACTCTCCTTCAACATCAATTTCTTTTATCGTCTGGGTACTATCAATCACTTCATTGTTTTCCCAGATATATTCAGTTATAACTATTGTTTTCTTCTTACTATGCTCTGGGTCTACATATTCGAACGATTCATTAATCTGAGAGTAATTGAACCCTGATTTCAATCCCAAACCAGATTTTGTCATAAATCCAATTCTAACTCCTGATGAAAACGAAACCTGACTAACTTCGGTTGCTTCACGCTTATTTAAATAATCGGACTCGCTTATAGCACTTTTATATCCAAACTCTCTGTGTGCCAGTTCAGGACTAAAATAAGCTTCGGCAAAAATACCAAATCTCATATTCTTAAAAGAAGGACATATCAATCTTTCCCCCATTAATTCAATTTCCTCACTTTCTGTGACAATCTCACCATCAAGAGTTGGGAGCAAACCTATAGTAACGGACTCTTTCCTTTCTTCAATCATTTCTCCAGCATTCTCTTGCATCATTCGAGCTCTTTTGAAAATTGTTCCATATTGCTCATACAAACTTGAAGAAGATGCATTCAAATCAAGTTCAGATTCGGTTATTTGTTCGGGATCCATAGCTAAACTGATAGCCTCATTGTCGTTCAAAACTTTTGTATTATTCGAAAGGATTGATTTATTATCGTTTTTAACAATCTTTGAATCATTCAAATCGCTTTTAATCTCGGCAATTGGTTTATCGTTTAAATGAGAAATCACCTTATTCTCAGAAGTTACCCTATTCTCAATAATAGAAGAAGTTATGCTATTTTCTTCACTCTGCAATCTGTTACTTGTTGTATTGTCTAAAACTGTAGTACTTTCTACAGCACTCTTTATTTCTTTATGATCAGCTGCATCATTTTGATCGACTTTTGCAGACAAGTTTGCATTTTGCTTTGCGCTACTCTCCTTATTCTCTATGGAAACATTGGATTCCATTATTGTATTATTGCTATTATCATACAATAGATATGCAACCATCATTGATCCTAGCAAAAATATTACAGACATCGCTGGTAGCCACCATGTTTTTGGAGATGAGTCTTCAGGGTCGGGAAGCTTATCAGATATCTTATTCCACATATCCGAATTTACCTGCGATTCGTAACCACTTAATTTTTTCAGTATTTCCTTGTCGAATTCACTCATACGGCAACTTTTTGCAATTCCAAAAACATATCTTGTAACATTCTCCTAGCTTTCACCAATTGTGATCTAGAAGTACTCTCTTTTGTTCCTAGCATTTCGGCAATTTCCTTATGTGAATACCCTTCTAGAGCATATAGGTTAAACACCATCCTATATCCTTCAGGTAACTTCGCAATAAGTTCTAGTATTTTTTCTTCAGAAAGTCTAGAAATAATAGAAGGTTCTACAGCTTCATCTGGTAGCTGTTCATATCCATTCATTTCATGACTAAATGATTTTTTCGAGATTGAGCGCAATGCGTTATTTATAAAAATTTTCTTCATCCACCCTTCAAACGAACCACTTTTCTCAAAGGAATGAAGATAGTTAAACACTCTAATAAATCCCTCTTGCAACATATCTTCAGCTTCATGGATATTATTAGTATATCTCCTACAAATACTAAACATCAAACCAGAGTAGGTCTTAAACAGCTTGTGCTGAGCTTCCCTATCACCCTTTAGACAAAGGTCTATGATCTGATTCAAGTTTAAGCTGTTAGCCATTAATGGAGACATTGATTAACTGTATCTATTTGAATATTAAATTAACATTCTATGTAAATGAGCCCATAAAATTTAATTCTCAATAACTTTATGTTCATATAATAGACACTATAAAAGTTTAAAACGCTGCTTGAAATTTTCTAAATATCTACTTTTTATTCATCATCATCTGGAAGTTCCACTGGTGAAATGATTTCATCTTCCATCTTTTCCTCTGCTGGAGCCGTCGACTCAGAATAATTTCCTTCTGCCCAATTCTTGGCCTTTTCGAAAAAATCACTTGTTCCGTCCAGTAATGATCCTCCTGTGTCTAATGTCTCTTCAGAGAATTCACCTTTAGGTTTTAAAGCTTCTTCTTTTTCAAATTCAATGGCCTTTTGGGTCAATTCTTCGACCTTTTCTTCCAATTTTTCTGTAGCCTCTAACGCTTTTTCTGCCAATGATTCTTTAACATTATGAACGGTTTCACTGATTTTTTCTCCTAGTTTTTCACTAGCCGAAGGTTCAGATGGTTCCATTGTTGACTCAACATCCTCAGACGAACTCAGTTCCGGTTCGGTATTTAACCCCATCTTATCCAAAACATTCGCTCCCATTTTCTCTGTAAAATCTTGCACCTGATCGACTACGCCGTCAGTTTTTTCCAGTACTTTTTTCCCAATATTTTCAGTAACTTCTGCTGCCTTAGCTCTCGAAGACTCAGTACTTTCAAGTACTTTCTCTCCAACAGATTCCGTAAACCCTTGTACTTTCTCCATAACCTGACCCGATTTTTCTATTACGACCTTGCCCACTTCTTCTGTTTTGTCCATAACCTTTTGAACGGTTTCATTCTTGGATAAATCTTCCATTTTTTCTTCAACGACCTCTTCAACATTTTCAACTACTTCCTTGGCTTTATCAACAGCATTAGACGCGAAGTCTTTTGCTTTTTCCATTCCTTCTTCAGCAGCATCCATAATGGAATCCCTCAACCCACTTGTTTTCTCTTTTACTGTTTCTGTAGCCTCGGAAAATGCTTCTTTCGTTTTTTCACCGAATTCCTCTGCTTGTTCAACTACATAATCTTTCGACTTCTTCGCCGATGATTTCGCTACTGATTCAGTAACAAATAGAAGTTTTTTTAAAGAGCTAAATATTCCCATTCTATTGATATTAAAGTATTTATAATATTGATTTTGCCACAAAATAATATTTATTTGGGTACCACGCAAAGATTTTATTTCAGGGGACATTTTATTTTTGTCATTCATACCTTTTCACTCAAAGCCGTCATTTAGAACACATTATGACAATGTGTCCATCTCAGCTTAATGCATGAGACTATTTTGCGCTCTCCATGTCAGAACATCTGCTAATTTGTCAGCATAGAACTTATTGGCACATTTAATGTACACCTAGCATTGTATTGTTTTTATCAAATTTAGTTAACCATAAAAAAATAAGTAAAACATGAAGCCTATTAATGATAGAGTTGTTGTTCAGCCAGCTGAAGCTGAAGAAAAGACTGCAGGTGGAATTATCATACCAGATACAGCAAAAGAAAAGCCTCAAAAAGGAGAAATAATTGCTGTAGGTCCAGGTAAAGACGGTGTGAAAATGACCGTTAAAAAAGGAGATACTGTCCTTTATGGAAAATATGCTGGACAAGAGATCAATTTTGAAGGAAAAGATTACTTGATCATGAGAGAAGATGACATACTTGTCATACTTTAATTTTTAATGAATATTCAATAACATCAATTAAAACATAATATAAAGATGGCTAAACAAATCAGCTTTGATACTTCTGCAAGAGCAGATTTAAAAGCAGGAATCGATGCATTAGCGGATGCAGTAAAAGTTACTCTAGGACCAAAAGGAAGAAATGTGGTCATCCAAAAGAGTTTTGGTGCACCAACAATTACAAAAGATGGTGTATCTGTAGCAAAAGAAATTGAGCTGGAAGATCCAGTACAAAATATGGGTGCTCAAATGGTAAAAGAAGTTGCATCAAAGACGGCTGATCTAGCCGGTGATGGTACAACTACGGCTACTGTATTGGCACAAGCAATGGTAGCTTCAGGCATGAAGTATGTAGCTGCTGGAGCTAATCCTATGGACTTAAAAAGAGGAATCGACAAAGCAACGAATGCTGTAATCGAGAATCTAAAAAGCCAAAGTGAAAATGTCGGTAACGATTTTGAAAAAGTACAACAAGTTGCTGCAATCTCAGCGAACAATGATGAAGAAATTGGAACTTTGATTGCTGATGCAATGAAAAAAGTTTCTAAGGATGGAGTTATTACCGTAGAAGAAGCAAAGGTGACTGACACTTACGTTGAAGAAGTAGTGGGAATGCAATTTGATAGAGGATATTTATCTCCATACTTTGTTACCGACACGGAAAACATGTTGACTGAATACGATAATCCTTTGATTCTTATTCATGATAAGAAAATATCAAATGTACAAGAAATCGTTCCTGTACTTGAAAAAGCTTCACAGGCGGGAAGACCTCTTTTAATCATCGCTGAAGATGTAGACAGCCAAGCATTGGGTGTTTTAGTAGTAAACAGACTTAGAGCAGGATTAAAAGTAGTTGCAGTTAAAGCTCCAGGATTTGGAGATAGAAGAAAAGCTATGCTTGAAGACATTGCTATCTTAACAGGAGGAACTGTCATCTCGGAAGAAAAGGGATATAAGTTAGAAAACACAGAACTTACTGATCTTGGTCAAACTGAAAAAATCACCATTGACAAGGACAACACAACAATTGTAAATGGTAAAGGACAAGATATAGATATTCAGGCTAGAATTGCACAGATTAAGAGCCAGATTGAAACAACGACTTCTGACTATGACAGAGAAAAACTTCAAGAAAGACTAGCTAAATTGGCTGGTGGAGTTGCAGTATTATATGTAGGTGCTGCCACTGAGGTAGAAATGAAAGAAAAGAAAGATAGAGTTGATGATGCTTTACATGCAACAAGAGCAGCTGTTGCTGAAGGAATCGTTCCTGGAGGAGGAGTTGCTTTGGTTAGAGCTATAGACAGCTTGAATGACATGAAGGGAACTAATGATGATGAAGAAATGGGAATCCAAATCGTAAAAAAAGCATTAGAATCTCCTATCAGAATAATTGCACAAAATGCTGGGGTTGATGGAAGTGTAGTACTTCAAGATGTTCTTAAAGCAAAAGGGGCTAATGGATATAACGCAAGAACTGGTGTATACGAAGATTTGAAAAAATCAGGTGTAATTGATCCAACTAAGGTAACTAGAGTAGCAGTCATGAATGCAAGTTCAATTGCAAGTATGGTACTAACTACTGAGTGTGTTATCAACGACATAAAAGAAGAAAACCACGGAGGACATGCAATGCCTCCAATGGGCGGTGGCGGAATGCCTGGCATGATGTAATCATCATCTTCTTTGAATTAAGAATTATAAAAGAGATTGTTCAAATTTGTGAGCAATCTCTTTTTCTTTTTACAAAAACTATACTGACATTCAACGATGTATTTTCCAAGTAACCAAGTAATTAAATAATTTTCGTCGCATGAGAAATAAGACATTTATAACAAGTATAATTCATGTTATAAAACAGAATTTTCAGCACAAAAAAAAGCACTCTCAAGAGAGTGCATCAAGTAAAACCAAATTATTAGTAGAATTATAACCTTTCGTACTTCGGGGTTTCGATTACAAAGCTGCTATGTTTCTAATTAAGATTTTATTCGGTTTTCTGGCAGAAAAATGAATTAAATTAGAAGACTTCAACTCAGATAATACACGAGTGACGGTCTGTCGAGACGTATCCGTCAAAAAGGATATGTCCTTATGCGACATCCCATGATTAATCAGAATTTCATCCATTCCAATTTTAATTCCTCTTTTCAAACCTGTTTGCTTCAGAAAGTGAGAGATTCTCTGTTGCGCTTTCATAAAAATGAAATTTTTCATTCGCTGCTCAAGGGTGTTGATGCGTTCGATAATGACCTCGGTAATTCTATTTGCAAAAGAATGATTTTCTTTAATTACAGATTCAAACCATTTAATCTCAATTTCGATTATAACACTCGAATTTATCGCCTCAGCGTATTCGTTTCTGGTTGATCCTGCGAAGATGTTTTCGCCAAAGACATCCGATTCATACGCGATGTGCTTTACCAATGATTTTTCTTTTTCGACATCAGAACCAAGCTTAATGGATCCCTTATGAACCAAATAAACCGATTTGACCTCGTCTTTGATGTCATACACTCTTTGTTTCTTACTTATATTAATAAATTTAGAAGCTTCACTCAGTCTAGTCAATTCTAAATCAGACAAATTTTGAAAGATTTCATATTGTTTAAGAATTTCTTGATTTACCATAATTTCTAAATTTAATTATTGAATTTACACAAGTATCAGAATCAACTATTTCGAACACCTACATTTATATAGATGCATTTTGTCGACATATCCCCTACTCCAAATCAATAAAAATTAAATTATTATTAATTTTTCTTCAAGAGTAATTCAAATCTTATTTTTGTAGAATTAATCTAAATAGCGATAATGAAGCTTTCAGAACTCCCAATAGGTAAAAGTGCCACCTTGTATAGATTAGAGGATAATCCATTGACACATAAACTTATTACAATGGGTTTTTTAGAGGGTCGATCGATTAGAATTATTAGAAAATCGTTACTAGGATCTTCCTTCTATGTACAGGTGGGTAATCACCACATTGCATTAAGAAAAGAAGAATTAGACTTCGTTGAAGTTACTATCTGACAATAACCAAAAATTATGCGTAAGATTTGTTTAGTGGGCAATCCAAATGCAGGAAAGTCAACTGTCTTTAACCTTCTAACTGGACTTCATCAAAAAGTTTCTAATTTCCCAGGAGTTACCGTAGAGAAAAATTCAGGAACAGCCAATATAAATGGTAAGGATTTTGAAATCGTCGACTTGCCAGGTACTTACTCTTTGTATCCTAATAGTAATGATGAAAGAATTACGTCTCAGATTCTTACCAATCCATCAAACGAAGCCTTTCCAGATATTGTTCTTAATATTTGTGATATCAATCAATTGGATCGACACCTACTTCTTGCTTCTCAACTCAAAGATTTAGGTATTCCAATGTTGTTGTTACTAAATATGGCAGATTTGTACAATGGGAACATGTCTGTACAAAACATAGCTCAATTAGTCGAAGACCAACTACACATTCCAACCTTGGCTTTTTCGTCTAACACATCTGATCAATTACCATTACTAAAGGAGAAGATTTCTTCATTAGATCTAACAAGAAAAACGGGAAAATCGTTTTTCTCTATACCTCCATCAATCAAACATTTCTTACCAAAAGTATCTCAGGCAACAGGACTATCCAATGATTACGCAAATCTCTTGATCCTCCACCATTACCCTTGGTTAGATCATTTAAGTGATCAGCAAAGTAAAGCACTAAGCACAATTACTGGAGATAATGGTTTTGAATCCACAAAAGAACAAATCAATGAGACGCTTACACGATTCGAAAAACTAAGTGTAATAACCAATAAACTAAAAAACGATGTTAGTGAAAACAAAGATTTCACAAATCGTATTGACAAAATATTGACTCACCCTATTATCGGTCCTGTTATATTTCTATTGGTAATGTTATTTATGTTTCAATCCATATACGCATGGTCTGAAGCACCAATGACATGGATTGAAGATGGCTTTGGATGGCTAGGCAATATTGTAACATCCAACTTTCCTGAGTCGTGGGTAACGGATTTAATCGTTGATGGACTAATCGCCGGATTGGGAGGAGTCCTTGTATTTATTCCTCAAATCACCATACTATTTTTGCTCATAGCAATTCTTGAAGAATCAGGATATATGTCTAGAGCCGTATATCTATTTGATCCTTTCATGCGACGTTTTGGACTAAACGGAAGAAGTATGGTAGCATTGATTTCGAGTGGTGCTTGTGCGATTCCAGCTATTATGTCGACACGAACCATAAGTAATTGGAAAGAAAGACTAATTACCATTATGGTTTCACCCCTTATCAGTTGTTCTGCAAGAATTCCGGTTTATGCCATCCTTGTGGGGTTTGTTGTCCCAAATGAGCACATAGGCCCATTTAATCTGCAAGGATTGGTATTTATGGGATTATACTTGTTAGGTATTCTAGGCGCATTGATTTCTGCTATTGTATTTAAGTTTGTACTTAAGAGTTCTCAACCTTCCTTTTTGATGTTAGAATTGCCTACTTATAAAAAACCAAAGGTATCCAATGTTCTAATCGAAGTAAAACGTAAAGTATCATCCTTTATCATCGGAGCAGGAAAGATTATTCTTCTGATATCAATACTTCTTTGGTTGCTGGCATCTTATGGACCTAAAGACGCCATGCATAGAGCAGAGAAAGAGGCGCTTCAAGTCGCACAAAACCTTAATCTTTCAGAAAGTGAATATGAGAATGTTTTAGCATCCAATAAAATTGAAGCAAGTTATGCTGGTCATATTGGTAAATTTATAGAACCTGCCATCAAACCTCTAGGAATGGATTGGAAAATGGGTATTGCATTGATCACGTCCTTTGCTGCTAGAGAAGTTTTCGTAGGAACAATGGCCACTATATATAGTATTGGATCTGAGGATAACGAAGACAGTTTGCGTGAAAAAATGCGCAATGAAATGATTCCTGGAACAAGCCTGAAAGTCTACTCACCAGCTACAGCTTTATCATTATTGATTTTTTATGTTTTTGCTATGCAATGCATGAGTACACTTGCCGTCACAAAACGGGAAACAAACTCCTGGAAATGGCCTACTATACAGTTTTTATTCATGGGTATTCTAGCTTATGTTGGGTCATTTATAACTTATCAATTGATTGTCCCGTCCTAAAATAGTGTTACGGGTTTAAAAATACTATTAATGAACCATCTGTGGATTTAAATCCACAGATGGTTTTTTGTTTTATATGTTTTGGGGCTTAGCTTATCTTGATTATGCATATATTCTGGTGTATGCATATGGCAAGATAAGTGTGGCCTGTCATTGTTATATATTTCAATACTTTGGTTTACTAAACATCGCATTAGTTCTATATCCTTAATTTTTATACCAAGAATAAACTCCTGTTTCAGTATGCCGTTTATCCTTTCGGCTACCGCATTTTGATAGGGATCATATTGTTCGGTCATGCTACATTTAATTTTGTGCTTACCAAGTAGTTCTTGATAAGCATCACTACAGTATTGGAGTCCTCTATCCGAATGATGTATAAGCTTGTGAGACTTATATTTCCTATTCTTAATCGCCATCTTTAAAGCTCTAATTGAGCCTTTTGTTGATAAACTTTCTGATACGTCATATCCAACTATTTTTTTTGAATACTTGTCCGTAATCAAGGCTAAGTACTGAGGATGTGTCCTGTCTCCGATGTAAGTAATATCGCTGACCCATATTTGCTCTGGTTTCTTTACCTGTATTTCTTCTATTAAATTCTTGTGCTTGCGGAATCTGTGATGTGAGTTGGTCGTTTTGTGGTATTGACGCTTTGGTTTGATTAACATGTGGTTAGCTCGTAATATATCGAATAACTTATCCCGTCCTACGCCTATCTGTCTCAAGTCAGCCTTGAGCATATGATACAGCTTCTTGCCTCCTATTCGTGGCATCTTTAACCTTATTTGAGTAACCATTTCTAACACTTGCTGCGCTCTGTTCTGATGGCGTTTAACTCGTGACTTTGATCTATAATATACCTGCCGATTATACCCGAACAAGTTACAGGCGTATGTAATACTCATCTCTTGTTCTTTTTTGACGTGATCAACTGTTCGGGTAAGGAGTTTTTTCTTATTGGAATATTGTACTCCTTCTCCGCTAATTCTATCATCATATCAAAGAGAATAGTCTTATGATCTGCTCGCTCGGCTTGCTTTTCTAAGTGCTTCTTCTGCTTTTCAAGCAGCTGCACTTTTGCCTCTAATTCCATTATCCGTTGTTCGGCTGTCTTTGGCATATTGCATGGTGTTTGGTTCTCCCAATCAAATGTACCATATTTCCGTAGCCAATTAACTACTGTACTTTGTCCTTGTATCCCATACTTGAGTTTAGCTCCTGTTACCGACAGTTCTCCTCGCTCAATTTCCGACACAATCTGTAACTTTAAGGATAAACTGTAATTTTTCTGTGTTCGCTTTACATAATTCGTTCTCAATTCTTTAGACATTTCATCTCTCTTTTGTGTAACGCTATACTAGGACGGGACAGATGTCATAAAAAAGGAGAAAGATCATTTTAGATCCTTCCCCTTTAGAGTTAATCGTTGATACAATTTATGGATATCAATCTTGATTCCATTAGTTGGATCTCTTTAGAACAAATGTCTTATTTGGTGGCCTAGTTCGATTAAATTTCTAGTATAATTGGAGCATACTGCATAGCGTTAAGTACATTTTTCAAAAGGTCAACATTTCTAATCCAAACGATCAACTATATAATATAACTACCTTAACGTATTAGAAAATTTTCTGTGAGCTTAAAATGGATCAATTTTAACAATTGAATCATACATTTTTGAATTCGAGTTAGTGCAATATTCATCTTTATGCATTACGCGACTATCTTTCTAATGAGTTATATTTATAATACAAATATCAGATCCAGATGATATGGTTATTAAATAATATCATATAAAACAATCTTAATTTTCTACAAATTGTATAAAAAACAAAATCATCCCAACCTATATTACACGATAAATACACTCAGTATAGATCAAATTCATATAATACATAATCACGAATTGAAATATCTTATTAAAATCAGAAAACATAAACAATCAAAAAAATGATTGAATCCAAATTGAAATAAAAAAAACGTAAATATGGCTATGACTAAATCTACCTTAGTCATTAAGAGAGCTAATAGTAAAAAATCACTTCAACTTATAAACGAAAAAATATATTTCATTTTACGATCAACCTTATCTACTAATTGAAATAGATTCAATATCTATTTTACCGACTCCAAATATTTTTTATTCTTCCAATAAGCCCAACAACCAATTATTGCAACTATCATTACAATAACATAAATATACATTGGTATTGGCACAGGATCACCTTGAGCATAAGAGTGTAATCCAGACAAATAATAATTCACACCGAAAGAAGTCATTATAATCGAGAAAAAAGCTACTACACTAGCAATACTAAAAATATAATCGCCCTGTAATTTAGGAACAAGTCGCATATGTGTAACAATAGCATATACAATTATGGATATTAAAGCCCATGTTTCTTTGGGATCCCATGCCCAATATCGACCCCATGACTCGTTCGCCCAAACACCACCGAGAAAAGTACCAATGGTTAGCAAATACAAGCCCATTGTCATAGATATTTCATTAAGTATAGTCATCTCCTTAATGGAGATACTCATTCGATTGTGTTGTTGACCATTCAAAATTATCAATACTAAGGACATTAAACCTAACAATGCACATAGACCCAAAGGTGCATAACTTGCCACTATTATTGCCACATGTATTTTCAACCAATACGACTTCAAAACTGGTACAAGATTGGTTATTTCAGGATTCAACCAATCCAAAAATGCAACAAAAAGCAGTGTCCCCGCAAAAAGTGTTGCCAAAGGCAATGCGAAATCCGTTTTCTTAGCGAAGGCCAATCCAAACAAAACCAAAAACCACGCAACCAAAATGATCATTTCGTACCCATTGGACCATGGAGGATAATCACCGGCGTACCACCTTAGGCCCATATTATACGTTTGTGCAAAAAATGCCACTATTACTAATATACCAATAACCAAGTACGTAGATTTGACCACCTTGTTGGTAGGTAAAAAGATTTTCATCATGGCCAATATCAATAAAACAAGCCCTAACATCCAGTATATTGGAAAAAGTTTATTAAAAAGGCCGAGGGCATTATACTTAAGTTCTGCTTCAACCCGTGCAGTACTAGGCATTACATCCTTACCCAGTACATCTTGATAGGTCTTAATGTAACGATATGTCTGATCGACCTTTTCCCAGTCTCCAGTAACTTGAGCATTATTAATATCATGGAAATATTCATTCAAAATTCCTGAGACAAAAAGGGAATCTTCTGTCGGGAAATTGGCATGTTGTACACGATGAGAAAACCAAGTATTATTCGTATCACCCCGTTTAGGAAAAATCCTAAGGAAATCTCCAGTTAGAGCTTGATATAGTAAATTAAACCGCTCATCTACAGCTAATATTTCTTTATCAAAAGCATTTCGCTCGGCGGGTTTTTTAGCATTCGCTGCCTCAACTTCATCTGATAAAATATAAAGTTCACCTTCGTCAAAAAAGTCACTAAATGCTATTCGTTCGGCGTCAATTTTACCAATATGCACCAATACACCATTCAACTTTTCTGGATCTACTTTTACTAAAGGTACGTGTTGCCAAAATTGGGGGTCTTTGTTGAGACCCAAAACCAACTGATTTACATCAAATTCTTGTGTTGAATTTTCTAATGAAAAGGTCGTAGCTCGGAATAACTTGCGGCACAGCTCTGATGCCAATGTATTTAGAGGTTTGATCCGACCATCCATATCTTGGACCATTAACCTACCGAACTTTGAAGAATACTCAATCGGTACAGGGTAATATTCACCTAAAGAATCTACCTGACTAGAATGTTGCGCAGAACTAAAGGTCGAACCAAAAATTAAAAACAGAGGAACAAAAACTAAGGGTAAATTCATTTTCTTTTTTTTCAATACATCCAATTGTCGATTTAGAAACTGGAACCTTGTATTTCTCCCAAATAAAGAAAAGAACATGCCTAATGTCAACAGTGTATACCCGATATAAGTAATATTCGTTCCCAAAGAATCCTTATTGACAGAAAGAACAGTACCTAATTCGTCAGTATCATAAGAAGCTTGAAAAAACCGATAACCTTTGTAATCCAATACATTGTTCATGAAAATACGATAATCTTCATTATATCCCTCGTCTATCACCGTCACTTCACTTGCATAGGATGAAGGACTTCTTGATCCTGGGTAACGTTCTAATTGAAAATCTCGTAAATGGATCTGAAAAGGTAGTTCAGTCACCTTTGGTCCAACTAAAAATTGAGATTCAATTTGATCATTTTGATATAGAATAGGCCTGGCAAGAACACCTTTTCTTACGAATAAATCATGAATTGTTTTCTCGCCTCTACATTCAATTTGAATTAAAAAGTGATCCAGCAGATTTGCTGCCTTATTTTTATCACTTGCAGTTACATATGATTGTTTCACATTTTGATGTACTTCTTTTATCACAAAAGATACATCGCTAGTATTGTACAATATTCTTGGCTTGACGCAAAACTTCTTATTCGCTTCTACGGAACCAGCCAGTTGAGATTCCATAATTAGATAAGAAATCGAATCCGAATGTTGAATAAATAAAGAATCACCCTCACTAAAAATATTAATTCCACCCTTTAATTGGGTATTAAATCCAATCGGAGTGGCACCTGTTTCGAACCTTTCACCATCAGTCAAAAAGATGTCTTCTCTATTTCTTCCATTAGTAATTGCAAGAGCAATTGCATTATTTTCTCCTTCTATTAATACTTTTTCCGCATTAGGCGTATATGACAAGCAAGTTGCTATAACTGGATTTTTAGAAGATCCAATATTCATTCGAAAATCAGGCGCCGTCAAAGCTGACAATTTCAGTTTCTTTTCCTTTCTGATTGTTGAACCTTCGATGATCGACAGCGTTTGAAAATACATCTCATTGGAAATCATATAATCTACTGTCTCACCTTCTCTAATAGACATCGTTCCTTCTACTCCAGAATACCGAGTTACGAATGCACCGACTAATGTGACCACAAAACCAATGTGAAATGTAAATACCATCCACTTCTTCCAGGAAAGGAGATTATACTTCCAAATATTTCCAATAAAATTAATAGCCAGGAGAGCTTGTATTAGTTCGAACCACCAAGCGTCATAGACCACAGCCCAAACCGCTGGAGTACCATAATCGTTTTCTAGGAATGTGGCCAATGCCATTGTGGTTGCATAAACAACTAAGAGTAGCAGAGTTGTTTTCCCAGAGAAAAAAAATGATTTGAGAATGTTGTACAAGGACATATAATTATTTTCTATACAATACATAGGAAGAGGCATCAATTTGGCCCCTTCCTAATCAATTTAAATCTAATTATTTTGTAGAACGTGGCATTTTTGCTTCACGAGCTTCTGCCTCCTTTACCCAATTAGGTACAATCTCATCCATAAATACTTTCTTATCTGCTGCCATCTTTTCTGGATCAAGTCCAATAAAAATCTGAGCCTCATGTTTATTGGCTATTGGAGGGTAAGGTAATTCCTCTTTTACTCCTAAAGAATAAAGTAGTCTTGAAAGTTTCAATCTACATTCATGTACAATCTTCAATCCTGATGATACGATTCTACTCGCTTCTACAGGTGAGTGAAAAGTCGTTCCATGCGCCGCGGCTGCGTAATCCCATCTCCACTGCGCATGTCTAATATCTTGAAGGATGTCCTTCATTTGCTCTTCTGTTGCACCAAGCTCCCAACACTTGCCCGCTTCTACATGTGATCGAACTAAAAATTCCTCCAAGGACTTCATTTGTTCTTTTACCTTATTTTGTCTTTCATAAACATCTGTCAACAAATTGTCCGTTTCTTCTCTATGACAAACTTGACAGGCATTGGCTGTATTAGCCAAAGGAGACTGAATATGATGATCTGTAAATTTCTGACCACCTTCCGTTTTATAAGGCATATGACAATCGGCACATGACACTCCTCTTTTGTAATGAACAGAAGTTTTGTATATCTCATACCCTGGGTGTTGTGCTTTTAACATTGGAGCCTTACTAATCTTATGTGTCCAATCCTTAAAATCAATATTATCATAATATCTTTCTACATCTTCTACACTCATCCCTTCTGCCCAAGGTAGAGTAAGATATGGCACTCCTTCCGCTCCTTCTTTGTTTTTATTAAAATAATACTCAACATGACATTGAGCACACACAAGAGATCTCATTTCTTGATGAGAAGCGTTATTGATATCTTCACCCATAGACTCAAATCCTTCCACCAATGCTGGCCGAGATATCCTTAGTGCCATAGACTCAGAATCGTGACAATCTGCACACCCAATAGGGTTTACAACTTCAGACCCTTTATCGGCCCATTTACCCTTATAAAATTCAGCAATACCATGTTCGTTCATCAGCCTTGGAACATCAGGAGACTTACATGTCCAACATGTACTTGGCATTGGCCCTGTACCTGGTCCTGTGGGAGCTCCAGTCCTTGCAATTTCACGAAGGTCATCAATGGCATGCTCGTGGCCTTTAGGTGCATTATAACCTTTTGCAAATCCATACCCTGCCCATAGTATCACCATTCTTGGATTTTCTTCCAACATATCCATATGTCCAGATGTTCCATGTAAACTTCTGAACGTTGTATCTGCCGTTTGTTTGAACGATTGATATTGTCGTGGGAAATGCTCTCCCCACACATCGTTTCGTGGTTCATTTTCTGCAATATTGACATTAGGAGTGTAGGCGAACTGTGCTTCTGCCTTCCTATTAACAATGCTAGATGCCAACATACCAAGTCCAAATACTACTATGGCCGTTAGTAAAAATATCATCCAGTTTTTCATGATCTTTAGATTTTAATTTTTGTTTGTTCATTTAGTGTCACTTTACTATGACACATCTATTAATTTTATTTATCTGAATTCTCCTTTATCCATTCCGGAACAAATAACTTCTGCTTTTCCTTTATTGGAATCGGTGCAATTTGATATCCTGATGAAGATAAACTCCGCACTCTACCATGGGGGACTTCACGGTGACATTCCCAACATTGGCGATCTAATCGATCGGCAGAATGACTAGCAATCCATGATATGGACTTAGGGTCTGTGACTTGATCTTTGTGACAACGAATACAATTATTATGTACTACCTCTTGACCAGCCTCATGCATAACTATTGCTTCAGGTTCCTGGCGCAATGTGAAAATTGATGCATGATAAAGCCCGTCTTTTGCTTTGAAGAAATATTTCTTAAAAACATTATCATGAGGCACATGACAATCGTTACATGTAGCCACTTCCCTATGCGAGCTATGGTCCCATGTTATATATTGAGCATTCATCACGTGACAATTGATGCAAGCTGTTGGCTCATCAGATAAATAAGACACCACATTAGCTTCCTTCATCATAAAGAATCCTAATCCCATTCCTATGCCTAATAAAATGGATACAGATTTTCTCCACGCCTTTGGAGGTTTTATCTTTTTTAAAAATGCCATAATCCTCTTTTTAATTTCAAACTATTGAGTTTTCGAGCAATCTGCTCCTCTTATGAGGATATTATTTATTAGGTTCTCTCATTTTTTTAAAAATAGTTGGTGCAAAGTTGAACTGAACAAAAAACCAATTACTCGTCTCACCACTGTCTCCATTCTTCAAATACTCCATCGTCTCCGTTGCAATCATATGGGAGTATCCAACAGCTATGTTTATGTCTTTAGAAACAGCGTACTTATACAGCAGATCTATCTCCGTACCCATAGAAGGATCTAACTCTTCATTAGTAATTGCATCGACAACTTCAACATTAGTCATAAAATGGTGTAAATGAATGCCCAGTTTTGATTTTTCATTTAACTTAATAGCTGTTTTAAGATAAATATCATTTAAGCCTACACCACCGAAAGGATTTCCGACATAAAAATAATCCATAAATCCGTAAAATTTATGATTCGTTCCATACAAAGGGGCAAAAGACCCATCATTTCCATCGATGTGATCATCTGCATCTGTACCACTTACCATGTCCATACCCAAGGTAAATGGAGCAAAACTTGTCTTATAAGTAATTATTGCTGATAACAAATATGCGCTAACATCAGCCTCTTTTGCATTTTCACCTCCTTGGTAGTAAGCTTCAGCTCCAACAACCCACTTACCCTTCTTGTAGGTAGGAATTATAGCATACGTTTGTCTATATGCAGTCTCTTCTTCGCCAAGAACTTGTCTACCATCATTTTGAACTAAAGCAGACACATTTAAATCTCCAAAACTTTTATTCATCCATAAAAACTGCATGCTCTTATAATTATTCGCACCGTAAAATGTACCAGACAATTTACCAGGCTCAAATCCATTCTGATTAAAAGCAAATCCAGCATCCAACTTAAGGTCATTAACTCTATACTTCAAAAGTAAGGCGTCATGACTCCTACCTTGGGCAGCCCAATCAAGGTTGCCAAAAAAACGTGCATTATTATAATTTAATGCCATCCGTCCCATCTTAGCAGAAAATTGTGGAGAAAATTTCAACTCAGCATAGGCTTCATATAAATTCTGTAATGAATTGTCCTCTTTGTAGATTTGATTTGTAGTTCCCCATATTCGAACATCCTGCATATTGATATGGATTCGGAACTTATCCGCATTGTAATCTGCCCAAAGTCTTGTTCTTTGTTCCGTAAAGAAAGCTGCATCAGAATCTTTAGAACTTAATGTTTTAAAACCATTTCTGTATTCTGCCCGTGGTCTAAGTTGAACACCTACTGTCAGGTCACCATTTTGAGCATTCATGGGTAAAAATGACATAGTTATTAGGGTAGTCGCTAAGTAAATTAGTAGATTTTTCATTGATCTTTATTTTACCAATTAGTTAATATTGGATCAATCAACACTTCTTAATGAAATGTTAATTATTTCCAAATTCTAATTTACGACACGTAAATGATATTTTATTTTCAACTTAGAAGAAGGTGCTAAATAACATATTACCACTCCTAATCAAATAATATTTAATATCGACACCCAAAATTTCAACAATTTAATTATTTGCATTACAACGAAACCAGCAAATTTAACCTGACCACTACACTCCAGGGGGCATTATTTGTACCAGATCTAAATAACAAGAAATTTCTATTCTTATATTGAATCATTTTTCTATGCTTCATTCCTATTCATTAATACTAGATCATTAAAGCATTTGACCGATAGTAAACCGGAAGCTTAAAGACTAAATGGAACAATAACCATGAATTAATATGATAAAAAAAACCAGGATCAAATAACCCTGGTTCATAAATCACCCCAACTACAAAACATTTCAAAATGTTTACCCTTGACTAAGGGTTTAATATTCTACAACATCACTAATCTTTTGAATTCTTATTCTCTTTCTTGACTTTGCACCTTGCCATTCTAACACACCATTTCCCAATACTTCATACTTATTCCCTCTTTTGTCTTGATAAATTCTCCCCATTAACCGATAATTTTTCCACTTTCTATCTCCAACAAATTTTGCTTTAAATCCTTCTCTGGTCTCTAAAATTGCAATCCTATTTCCTTCACGATCCTTATAGGTTCCTTCTACAGATGAGTGTCGAAAGGAATATTGTGGTGGGAAATCATCATAAGTATTCCAATCACCTCCCCAATCATTTGAATAACACTCATTTTGGTAAAAACTATGCCTACGATACGTTTCTCTACTTCCATCTGCATATCTAATTTTTAACTTTAATCCTTTTCGATTATGTTTAACACGTATTCTACTTCCGCAGTTGCTTTCGAAAGTGCGTGGACCAACTTGATAATACCTTCTCCATCCATGATGATGGTGATCTAAGACCTTTACCTTAATTCCCTTTCTAAAAGACCTTACCTTAATAATATGTGAGGAAGAATAATTTGAAAAAACACCTTCTATATCATATTGGTGATTTGCATTAACAACAGTAATGCTTAAGACAACAAGCAACAACAAGTAAAGCACTCTTTTCATAATCTAATATTTTTGTTGATTAATGTTGAGTTACAAAGGGCTAGCCTTCGTCTCAATTTATTCTATTATATAATGCCGTGGAGTAAATAGATGGAGTACAACCTAGTAAATCACCTCTCTTAGGGATGCCAATTCTAAATACATCCAAATGACCGATATTATTACAATCACTTTACTATTAAACCGAATTGTATGTGTTAAATAATGTTACGAAGCTAGTAATGCTTTGTTAACTTTCATTGAGGAGGTACGGAAAAGAATAAACGGTAAGGTAATCCGTAACTAAGAGACACTTAGAACTACAATACTTTGAAATGCTTGATTGAAGTCTGCGGATTTAATCAGAATAAAAGAGAACATATTTCATGCGAAACAAAGTAAAAACTAATCCACAAAATGATAGACGAGTAGTCTGCGATGATCAGCAGTAAATACCCTTCCTGTCTCTGGATCAACAGAACAAACTCTATCAAAAAACCAATCTTTTTCAGGACCAACGTAATGATAAAACGGAGCGGTTACATCGTATTTGACAATGCCTGAATTGGCATCAAAAGCCATAAGGTGATTGGGCCCACCAGTAGTAAGAGCAGACATATAGCAAGTATTATCGTGAAACTTTATATTACTAGCTGAACCACCAGAGTTGGTTCTAAATATTTCGTTACCTGTATGAACATCCAGTCCAATAAAATATTTATACTCATTATTGGCAAAGACTTTGCCATCGGCGGCTGTTAGATGTGAAAAAGTAAAAAAGTTACCAAACCACTTCCACCACTCTAAAGAGCCGTCTTCCATATTATAAGAGTATATGGCATCGTTAGCCAGAAGAATTTGACCATCTTCAAAAGCAGGGATACCACCAGGGATGCCACTAAGCGGAAATTGCAAAGGGATGGTATCGGTAGTCCACTCCATCTTATCTTCTGTAACATTATACAGATGTAACCAATAATAATATTGTTGGGGATTCACGCCCCATTTGGAAGAAACAAAGGTAACGTATTGGTTTCCCTTCCAATCAAAAGGGTGTCCAACTTTAATGGAGACTTTCAACGAATCGTTTTTATCAACTCTAAAGGGGTAAGACCATTGACCATTTCTGATATCTGCAATTCTAATGGAGGCGTCGTAATTAAACACATCGTATGTTGTACTGACAATGGTATGTCCATTTCCTCTGATATAGGAATACCCATTGTTATCTCTATTGAACCAAATGGTTTTGCCTGTATGCACATCAATACCGTAGGAAAGATTGCTTTGAGCGATGGCAAGGATATCATCGTAAATGTAACTGGCATTGCCAAAGCCCTTGGCACCAGTACCAAACTGATCGTACGCGTCTTGCCAAGACCAAATAAGATCGAGGGTATGTTTGTCTCTACATTCGATCCAACCTTTGGCTAAATCGTAGTTTTCGATAAAAAGAATAACATAGTCCTCATAGAAGATGGGATTTTCTAGAAAACAATATGCACCGCTATCCAAGGTAAGGGTATCGACTAGGTAAGGTATATCTGAAACAGGAGGAAATGTTTTCCTTTCAGATTTAGTGCAAGCAATACATAGAGATAATAGCGAATAAAAGAGAACATATTTCATGCGAAACAAAGTAAAAACTAATCCACAAAATGATAGACGAGTAGTCTGCGATGATCAGCAGTAAATACCCTTCCTGTCTCTGGATCAACAGAACAAACTCTATCAAAAAACCAATCTTTTTCAGGACCAACGTAATGATAAAACGGAGCGGTTACATCGTATTTGACAATGCCTGAATTGGCATCAAAAGCCATAAGGTGATTGGGCCCACCAGTAGTAAGACCAGACATATAGCAGGTATTATCGTGAAATTTTATTCTACTAGGAGAACCACCAGAGTTTGTTCTAAATATTTCGCTACCTGTATGCACGTCAAGTGCAATAAAATATTGGTCACCATTGTTGGCAAAGACTTTGCTATCGGCAGCGGTCAAGTGAGCAGAGAAAGTAAAGGAATTACCAAACCATTTCCACCACTCTAGAGAGCCATCTTCAATATTGTAAGAGTAGATGGCATCGTTAGCCAGAAGGATTTGTCCATCTTCAAAAACAGGTTGAACACCAGGGATACCGCTAAGCGGAAACTGAACAGGGATAGTATCAGAGGTCCATACCATTTTATTCTGTTCGACATCATATAGATGTAACCAAGAGTATCTTTTTTGAGAAGAAGAAATTATTTTGGAAGAAGTAAAAGTAACGAATTGGTTCCCCTTCCAAGTAAAAGGTAAACAAGTATTAATAGCTACATTAAAGGAATCGATTTGGTCAACCCTAAAAGGGTAAGACCATCGACCGTCTCTAATATCTGCAATTCTAACGGAAGCATCAGATTTAAATACATCGTATGTCGTACTGACAATGGTATGACGATCACCACGAATATAGGAACGTCCAGTAGCATCCCTATTGAACCAAATGGTTTTGCCTGTATGCACATCAATGCCGTAGGAAAGATTGTTTTGAGCGATGGCAAGGATATCATCGTAAGCGTAACTAAATGTACCAAAGCCTTTGGCTCCAAATCCAAACTGATCGTACGCGTCTTGCCAAGACCAAATAAGATCGAGGGTATGTTTGTCTCTACATTCGATCCAACCTTTGGCTAAATCGTAGTTTTCGATAAAAAGAATAACATAGTCCTCATAGAAGATGGGATTTTCTAGAAAACAATATGCACCGCTATCCAAGGTAAGGGTATCGACTAGGTAAGGGATATCTGAAACAGGTGGAAATGTTTTCTTTTCAGATTTAGTGCAAGCAACACAAAGGGATAAGATCGAATAAAAGAGAATATATTTCATGCGAAAAAGATTTTAAGAAGGATTACCCTAATCCAAATATAAATGAAAAAGGGTAATCCGTCAAATTAAACTAATGTATTAAAAAGAACAACCCTCAAGCCAGAAAACATCTTCATCTGATATCTCCGAATCCGTTTGTCTATTAATTGCTCTCCACACATCACGGCTTCTTGTTTCAGCGAAGTGTGAAACTCCATCCACCCCTTCTTGTCTGATCGAACCAGGCAGGACTTGTGAAGGGACAGGCACAATGCCGTCGTTGTGTAAGTCCGTATTAGGCACAAAAGTAGGAATCAAAATGGTCGTCGTCATATTGTATTCTACCTCACACGGTTTAGTACCCTTAGGGACGCACTGATTTTTGATGCAAACGTCATCAGGACTGCACTCACCAGGACCATTACAAGGTTGATACAACGGCACTTCATGCGGTACCATTACAACAGTTCCTCCCGAAGCAGCAGCGCCAATCATAGATACCCAACCGTCTTCACTTCTGTCCAACCAATCAATACCATCGTCAAGTTCGTCAGCGAGGTCATAGAGTCTGGTTTTGAAAATTTTATTGACCCAAGTACTAGGAACCAACCAATAAACAGGTAAAGCACCTGCAATACCAACCACAATATTTCTAGAGGACTTAAGTCTATTAGAAACATCTCTAACATCGGCAGCGATATCCTTATCCGACACATCGCTAAGGGTAGCCCAATGCACGGGGATATGAGGACCGGAGTCTGCATTGATCTGACCAGTAATGGTAATAGAAGGTAGAGAGCTAGGCGGTAAAGCAGCAGCAGCACCACCAACAGCAAGATCAATGGTAGAAAGACCAGCCGTTCCTGTAAAAGGCGATCCCATCCAACCTTCAGCTGCAAGAGCAATGGAAAACAAATTGTCACAGACTAAATAAGTCAAAAGTTTAACGACACCAGAAGTAGATTGTAAAATGGGAAAAGGCACGCCCAAAATTAAAGAAGTGGTCACGGATTGGACAGGCCCATCGACGACTTCTTTACAGCCACTATTGATGTAATTTTCCATAGAGCCATCGATGATAGAGTTGGCAAGTCTAGCGCCCCCATGAGGCGAAGCGACAGTAATGTATCCACCATATAGATTAGCACCTGCGGCATCTAAAGAACGCAGAGCAAGCCCACCCATACTATGCCCAATGGCGATGTCTTCATTGGAAGCACCACTGGCAGTAAGAGCAGTAGCCAAAGAAGTAGAGAAAGCGGCAATGCCTTCATTAGAAGTGTACGTACCATTGGTAGTAGGCACACTAGGGCATAGTGTATTGATACGAGTATTGAGAGCGGACCAAGAAGCGGTACTACCAGCGAGTCCATGAACCAAGTGCACACTTTTCTGAGCGAGCAGCGCAGAAGAAGCGGATAAAATAAAAGCGAATAAAAAGATGTAATATTTCATAGTATTAAGCATTAAAATTGATGTTATAGTTATCGAAAATCAACCATTTCTGTTTAGTAAAAGGTTGGTCACAAACAGGAGAATTGTTTTTAGAAGTAATCAAAATAGATTTAGGCACGACCTTACCATCATCGGTACAGGCATAATCATACAAGAACGTCTTGATGATGTTACCAGCAGCATCCAAGTGTTGGATTTGATAAAGGAGCATAGACTCTTTGGAATAGACAGAAATTAACTGCTCACCGTTAGGCAAGTTTTCAGTAATGGTAACAGAGTGTTGCTCGTGCACAATAGCAGCGCCTTGCTGCTGAAGGGTATCCAAGAGCTGGACAAAAGCTTGTTTGATTTCTACGTCAGACATAAGATAAGCTTGGACAGCAGAAATCCAAACGGTTTCGTTAACGGACACATTTTCAGTAATGGTAGTATCTTGAGTAGTGTGAGTCATGACACCATTGCAAAATGAAGTAGTGGCTTCGTCATGGTAATTGACCTGAGCAGGATTATTACCTTCCAAGTTTCTGTAATCAGAAAGCACTTCGGACTTTTGCACGACATTGATGCAAGGATTACCATAAGCATCGATACGTGTATTGACCTGATACCATTTAGACATGTTTTGGAGCATACGAATGTCGCCGACGCACATATCTTCAAAATTACCATTGTCAGGAGTAATTTTAGAAAGAGTACGGAGTTCATAGGAAATCTGCATAGGTTGTGCGGAACTTCTTAAGTAGCTAGCGTTATCGGATAAATTGGAAGACAAATTGTCATTAATGTCTTTGTTGCAAGAAGCAAAGAGGACTGCAAGGAAAAAGAGCAGCAAAATGTTATACTTTTTCATAGTTATAAAAAAATTAGTTAAAAAATAGGTCATACGTCTATACAGCACACGCACAAAAAGAGTCACGTAGGGCATAAAAAGCGTATGGGTAGTGAGAACTACCAAAGCAAACGAGAAAAGATCTTAACTGAATAGCTATAAAGCAAAGGTAAAGAGGAAAACTCGTAGAAATCTAAACACTTGCAGAAAAGTGTTGCTATTTCAGCAATAAACAGGGATATAATAATTTACTAATTGCTAAAACAGCAACAAAACAATAAAAAAATGATAAAATCAACGGAGTAAACAGAGAAAGCAGAAAAATAGTAAAAGTGCATATTATTAATGCCTTGTTTTTACCTATTTAATAAGAATTTGGAGTAATTGAAGCATTAATAGCAAATCAAATTCATTCTTCATCTCAATAAATAGGTTGGAACTATCTAATGTTTTGACTTGACAACCATCTATGATATTTTCTAGCATTTGCCGCATGTTGAGCATTTGTCTTTGCAAACAAATGACCAGCATTATACCCAGGTTTAGCACAAAAAAACAAATATGGATGTTCTTCATTTTTCAACACAGCATCTATACTATTGATAGACGGCATGCATATAGGCCCAGGAGGTAAACCCGTATTTTTATATGTATTATAAGGAGAATCAATTTCTAAATGCCTATTTAAAACACGTCTTATCCCAAAATCACCATGAGCAAAGACTACGGTTGGGTCCGCTTGAAGAGGAATTTCTTGTCTAATTCGATTAAGATAAACACCAGCTACTGTTGGACGCTCTGATTTTAGATTAGACTCCTTTTCTACAATGGAAGCTAAGATATATACCTCTTCCTCTGTCATACTTAACTCTTGCAATTGTGCTCTACGAGAATCTGTCCAAAAAGCCGATTGTTCTTGGATCAATCGAGTCAATAATTCGTCCGTATTAACATCCCAATAAACTTCATAAGTATTGGGAATGAATAAGCTCATAACATTATCAATGGTTCTATTATTACGCTGCAAAAAGTCGTCATCACTCAACTCCTCAAGAATTGAAACAGAATCCAATAAGATATTTCTACTTAGTTTACCCGCTAGTTCTTCAATAGTCCGAAGATTATTGTACGTAACTTTTACTCCATCTTGAGCACCTAACCTTAACTTCCCAATCAATGCTCTATTGGACCAACCACCTTTAATGATATACCTTCCTGATGGGACTTCTCCTTTTTTATAATTCATTAATGAAGCTACTAATTCAAAAGATTTTACATCTTTCAACACTTGATCAGCTTCTAATTGACCAACTACTTGTTCAAAGCTCGATCCTGGAACAATGTACAATTCATATCCATCTTTATCTTCAGAAACATTTGGATCTAAGATTACACCTTTAAAATAGAATCCAATGAATGCAGCTATAATAACCAGTACAACTATAAAGATCAATATTTTCTTCAGCATAATAGGTCTTACTTATACTGTTCTTTACTATTAGGGAAATCGCCACTCTTGACATCCTTAATATAAGCTTCTACTGCAGCTTTAATATCTCCATACAAATCCGCATATCTTCTCAAGAATCTCGGATGAAAATCTTTGGTAATTCCTAACAAATCATGACTTACAAGTACTTGCCCATCAACTCCACCTCCAGCACCAATGCCTATTACTGGAATTCGTACCGTTTCGGCAATTTTGGTACCAAGTGGTGCAGGAATTTTCTCCAATACCAAACTAAAACACCCTAATTTCTCCAAGAGTTTTGCATCTTTCTTCAATTTTTCCGCCTCAGCTTCTTCCTTTGCTCTTACGGAATACGTTCCATATTTATATATGCTCTGCGGCATTAAACCTAAGTGTCCCATTACCGGAATTCCAGAAGCTATGATTCTCTTAATTGATTCCTTCACCTCTTCGCCTCCTTCTAATTTAACAGCATGAGCACCTGATTCTTTCATAATACGAATTGCAGACTCCAAGGCCTTCTTAGGATTGCTCTGATAATAACCAAAAGGCAGATCAACAACGATTAATGATTTTTTAACTGCTCGAACGACTGACTGCGCATGATATATCATCTGATCTAGCGTAATTGGCAAGGTCGTCTCATGACCAGCCATAACGTTTGAAGCACTATCTCCTACGAGTATGACATCAATATTAGCATCATCAATGATTTTAGCCATACTGTAGTCATAGGCCGTAACCATAGATATTTTTTCTCCAGCGTCTTTCATCTCCATTAAGGTATGAACCGTTATCCGTTTGGCATCTTTAGATACTGCTGACATTAATCTATTTTTTAGTTATTCGAATGCAATAGTAGACATTTGTATTTAAATACGCAACTGTATTAATTTATAAAGACAATGTATCTCTTTCGGTTTTAGAAATTTCAATCCGTTAATATAACATGAGACTTCTTTGTCTCTCAATCATCCAGTTGTTAACCAATAAATAATAACAACTATCTATAAAACCTCTATAATTTGAATGTGGTTACCACATGTATCATTAAAAACGGCAAGTTTAACAGTTCCCATTTGGGTTGGCTTCACACTAAATTCTACTCCTAAATCTAATAATCTGTTGTATTCTTTTTCTACATTGGAAACATCAAATTGAGTATAAGGTATGCCTGCATCAAAAAGCGCCTTCTGGTAAACCTTGGAAGGTTCAAAATTTACAGGAGCTGGCTCGAGTAACAACTCAGGACCATCTTGCTCCTCACCTGAAACCAACGTTAACCATCTATTGCCATCACCAACTGGAATATCTATTTTCTTTACAAAATTTAACTTTTTCGTATAAAACTCTAGCGCTTCGTCTTGATTTGATACAGGGATACTAATTAGTTTTATTTTCATCCGTTTTAATTTTTATGTTATGAAGTGATTTAAAGATTTCAAAGGTTCAAAATCGGAATCAAACAAATTTATCGAAAATTGCTCTTTTGAAATCGTCTAGGCGATAGACCTGTTTTTCTCTTGAATAAAGAGCTGAAAGAACTTAAGCTTTCAAATCCAACTTCATAACAAGTCTCTGATATGGACATCCCACTCCTTAAATAATCTTAGGCCTTTTCAATTCTCTTGTTGATCAAATATTGATTTGGAGTTTGGCCATAGTATCTTTTGAAAATCCTTAAAAGGTGAAACTTTGAAACAAATCGGATTCGAGAAAAAAGATTCAAATTCAACTTTTCATTAAAATTGTTATCGAGATAACTCCTTAATCCAATAGCAGTATCAATTTGCCCTTGGTTTGAGTAACAATCATTTTTAATCCTTAGAATTTCTTGCTCGTAAAAGTTCATTTTCCTAATCAATCTCTACTCCTTTCATAATCAAACAATGGGTTTAATATTGCAAAAAGGTTAAGGTCCAAAAACTCATTCCCTTTGTAAACAGCAGCCTTCAATTTTCCTTCATATTGAAAGCCGACTTTCTCCAACACTCTTGACGACCCTGGATTATTGGAAAACGTTCTAGCATATATTCTGTTTATTCCTAAATCTCGAAAACCTTCATCCACAATCAACGGAATCGCTCTAGTTGCTATTCCCTTACCCCAAAATGGTTCACCTACCCAGTAGCCCAATTCAGCACATTTTTCATGAATATCGGATTGTTTATGCAAGCCAATCCCGCCTACCAATTCTTCATCCGCCAATATTGCCCTCACCATATTTTGGTCGTTCGACATTTCGATAAATTTCTTCGCATCGGATTCAGCATAGGGATGAGGAAATCCATTGGTTAAATATTTCGCAATATTGATGTTATTGGCAAGCTGTGTTAACCTTTCGACATCACTTGAATCCCAAGTACGTAAACGAACCTTATGATAATGTAATTTATCCATACTTACCTGTCATATATTGATATGCACTAACGATCAATTCTTCCAATTGCTTGAAGTCGACATCACTTAGTTTTTTTATGTACAAACACGATTTTCCAGTTTTATAGTTTCCCAATTCATCCATTATTTGACTAAATCTATCAAAGCTTGGCATAATATAAACAACCATATTTTGTTTCCTTGGAGAAAAGCCCACTTTGAAAAAATCACCTTCTCTTCCACTATCATATTTATAGTGATACTGCCCATAACCAATGATAGAATTACCCCACATTTTGGGTTCTTCAGGAATTACTCGATTCATCAATTCAAACAATTTTAATGCGTCAGATCTTCGTTGTTCGATCTCAACATTTTTCAAAAACTCTTGAGCATTACCTTGATTTTTGACTGTTTTATTTTTGGTCATAATTCATATTTTCTTTGGACGCGGACTAGCTCAAATTATTCATAATATATAGCAACCAGCTTATCCACTTTGTTCTTGAAATTTTCAAAATCAGATTCCATCTTTCTAAAGAACAGTTCTTGATATTGATAACCTTCTCCACTAATCAACACAGACCTTCTTTTGATCTTCTCAATCCAGCTCTCGGAAAATTCGTAGAACTGATCATTCTCCGAAACAATAAATTTGGGGTAATCAAAACCAACAAAAGTTGCCTTCATAGAAGTAGAATTGTAGGTAACCAAGTTAAGGTAATTGCCAAATTCATTTAGATATATCTTCAGATTGTCTTTTCTTTTACCAGTTACTTCTTTAAGGTGTTGAATCAACAAGGAAATATCATCGATCAAACTAGAAATATAAGTTGTGGATTTAAAACCGCGAATCGTTATTGTAAATACAATTTGCTGAAACAAATTATTCAGCATATTCGAATTCCACACTTCGATCAAATCTATATTTGATATTCGTTGACGTGTAACCTCTCGAAACTCCTTCAACTCTTTGTCATACTTTAGCGACCCATCTATCACTAATCTGGAATCACTCCAATGCAAATGATCCCATACGGATACCATAAAATGGAATAGATGTGGATAACTAAAATAATAAAACAATGGCAATTCATTCGCCATATAGGTTAAAGACTTACCATCTTGTCTATCCATTGGTTTTAGGTAAAAATCAAACTGGTGAATGAAGTTACGCATACTTTCTTCCTCATTGATAAATGGGTGTTTAAACGAAATTGAAGAATCCTTAAGGAATACATCATCCATCGAAAAGTTTAATGCCTGTGATAATATGACTAACTCGTCTACAGACATCAAGCTTGAACAGTTCATTCTTTTGTAAGCTGTACTTTTCTTTAAACCGAGAACGGACATCACTTTTTCAATAAGTAGTTTCTTATTTGGCCTAGCTTTAAGTCTTTCAAACAATAATTTTTGGTAGCGCATCTTGATTAATTTGAAGGATGATATAATCTATGTCTTCTAGAATTCATTTCAAAACTTAATTTCCACAATCCTATTGACAACCTAAAAAAAATAGCTTTATTTAAACAATAATATTTAAACTTTTCAGATTTCCAATACTCCGATGCAACGAATTTTGATTTTGCTGAGTATTACTTATACTGGAATTGTTTAAATATCAATAAGTAGTTAGTACTTATTACGAAATCAAACGGATGAGTAAGTAGAGCTAGATATTTTTATTATTTTTAATGTGTTTATAGGGGAAACTCTATTCCAAACTGTTCATGATATAGATACCAGCAGTATTTTATTTCACTCATTTACTAAATCACACATTTAACGAGAAAAATGAAATAGAATATTTAACGAAAACAAAATATATATAAAATTGTAGCGTTTTAGTTCATATGCTTATCTTTAAGACAAACTTACGCTAGTTAAAATTATATGAAAATGAAACAAACGATAACAACTTTTTTAGCCCTCCTATTATTTCTATCTTATGGAAATTCTCAATCGAGATTTGGACTGACAGTTGGATCAAGTATTATGACTGCTAGACCCGAAAGTGTTTATATTGGCAATGTGAGTGATTATGCGACTCATGAAGTAAGATATATGGGTGGGAATACACCATTCAACATAGGATTTACTTATCAAAATAAGATAGGTTGGATGTTTATGCAGCCAAGCATTCAATACAGTCAGTATTCTGTAAAATATGAAGTAGAGGCCTTTCAAGATGCTTATAAAGGTGTCACTAAGGCTACTGAAAAGTATAAGAATTTAGATATCTATTGCACTGCGGGTGTGCACTCGGACAATTTTAGAGTTGGATTTGGTCCTGCCTTTCACATAATTATGGACTTCGAAGATGGATTAAAAGGAACACCTACTTATGAGTCCAGACTATCTCGATGGGTCACGGGATTCACTGGATCTGTAGGGTTTGATTTCTACCCTATTAGCATTGACTTAAGATATGAAGGATCTTTTAACTCTTTTGGCGATCACATCTTTTTGAATAAGGCGAAATCAAAACTAGAAGGTGGACCCGATCAAATTAATTTCAGCATAACATACTCAATACCGTATAAAAATACATACTACTAGAGGTAATATTAATTACTTGTAGGCTCCATTTACGAAAGAAGCATTTTAATTATAAAGTGCTTCTTTTTTATTTTAATCAATTCTATAAATCCATTTATGCTTGTACAAGAGATATTGAAGAATTCATCAATTTAACAACCCCGGAAACTACGTTGGCATTTAATGCCAGCTTAGAGATAACTACTTTTTCGATATTCCCACTTGCCTTCATACCATTTTCAAGCATCAATTCTTTACCATTAAACTCTTCGTAAAAATCTTTTAGCTTTTCCGTAATCATAATTGGGAATAAATCATCAATAAACCCTTCAACAAATCTATTGACAATTGGGGTTGACAATTTATATAAAATGCTTGAAGGTTTTATTTGAACATCATTATCCAGTAATTCTAAAGCTTGTAGGTGTTCGTTGTAGTTCAAACCAAGTTTGATTTCCACACCTGCTTGTATTGGACTTGACATTAGAGCTGTAAAAATTACTGTGCCATCTTTGATACAAATGGCTTCTTGTTCAAGAATCAAAGGTTTACCTCCAATTTCACGATCTTGTAGTTGCTCCTTTATCAATGCCAAAATGAGACTTTCAGTAATCTCGATTTGAGCTAATGAAATGTTATTTTGATCTAATTTAGTACACCAATTCAGCATAGGTAAAACTGAATTATCATGGCAAAGTTGATCAAAATGAATAGAGACTACCAATCCTGCTCGAACAAATAAATTACGATCTTGAGCAACAGGTTTAAGCAATTGAACATCACGTACAACCAAACTTGGAGAGTGATCGTAATAAACGTTTTCCTCTACTTTATTATATATCCTTAATAGACTTGAGGATACATATTCCTTTATATCAATTTTATTTTGGAGAAAGTCATCAATTTTTGCCGTTATAATTCCTTTATAATGATCAATTGCCATATCAGTAATGGTTTCAATAGGCAATTTCAAAAAACCAATTTCCAACTTGGGTTTTTCATTCCAATTATAACCCTGTAACTCCGTTATTGAAGATACGTTCCATAATTGATCAATATCATAATCAATAGACAAGTCCAAGGTTATGCTTCCATTAACTTCGGCCGAAAACAAACCACTTCCCTTTATTAATTTGACAGCACTATTAACTTGAACAGAGATGGACTTATTTTCAAATTTTAACCTACTGGACCCGGTACGCCTTATCTTCATTTTGATGCCATGCACTTCAAAAAAATCATTTCCGAATGCATCATCCAAAGCCTGATCCAATAACTTTGACAGTTTCGAAATTGGGAAGCGTAGGTCGATGATGATCATAGTAGTAATAATTTGAAACAACAGGTAAATATATAACTAAAATCTCATATATGTAATGAATTGATTTAAATGATGCTCTAAATTAAAACTAGGCACCGTTCGATCAAAATTTTAAAAACTGAAATTATGCCGCAATACAGCGTTATCAAGCATTGGGTACTACAACTAATTTGCGGAGTCTATAGATTTAGAACGCATGACTAACATTTACTTGAAAATTGCCAATTCCTTGACTTCTAATGTTTTCCCAAGTACGCCAATGCTTCCCAATTCTTCCTACCTCTGTAGAAGGGTAAGGATTTCTAACTCGATATCCAAAATCCATACGTATGATGAAATAATCCACATCAAATCTTAATCCCCAACCAGCGGCTACAGCAATCTCATCGATGAAGTCTTTGGTAAATTTACCTTCACCATTTTCATCCTGTTTAAGACGCCAAATATTACCAGCATCAACAAAAAGTCCACCTTGAAACAACCACCAAATCGGGAAACGGTATTCTAGATTAGCCTCTATTTTAATATCACCTTTTTGGAAGGGCAATACATCATTTGTCAATTCTACTTGTGTTGCACCTGGGCCTAATTCCCTTGCTCCCCAACCTCTCAAACTATTAGGGCCACCAACTTCGAATTGCTTGATAAAAGGAGACGTTTCACTATCCGCAAAAGGATTTATTATACCCGTATTAAATCGACTTGCAATGACGTACTTTTTACCCAAGTCTTTGTACAACCTTAAGTCAACCTCTATTTTGCCAAATTTGGCAAATTTAAATCTATCTTTTCCGACCGTCCACTTGTTGTTTTCACCAGACAGTTGATTGTACAATTCGTTTGCTGCTAGCACTTCTAATCCAGATAATTCTGCATTGAGGTAGTACGCCCATTGCCATGATTTATCATTAAGATATCCATTCCTCGTATAAAATAAGTTCCTAAATAAAAAACCTGAAAATAGATTATCATTAAACGTATTAAGGATTAGTGGATTATCCCCTACTCTTTCCAGAAACTTCTCTCGAAGTTCGTAATTATTAAGTGTCACCCCAAGGGTATTTATACTCAGAGAACGGTCTTTTCTATACTGCAACTTGTACCCATAAGATGTGTTTAAGATCAGTATTCTATAGAATGATCTAACATCCGTAAGATTTATCGATGCATTTATAGTTGACTGAGCCTTTTCCTTCAATAAATCATATGTCGATTTTCTTAAAAAACCAAGCTGATGAAGAGAGGATATTTGCCTAAAATGATCTTTAAATATAGGGTATTCCAAATAGTTAGAAATACCATAGTTAAACGACCTAAAATTAACCTTATCTCCTATTTCTATCTGTCCGCCGACTTCTCCTGTTATAGCAAATCGCTCGCTTCCACCAAGAAAATTTCGATTGACCAATTGGCTATTCAATGAAGCTCCAAAAACATTTCTATTCTGTCCAGACTGATCCGCTGATCCACCAAGTCTTGAAAACAATATATCACCTCCATAGTCTCCAATCCATTTCTTAGTATGTGGTGTCAGAAGAATATTATAGTTAATCTTTGTAGAATCGAGGCTGTCAACATAAGGATTTATTGCAGTAAATCGATAGGTACTTAAATTGGACAATTTGGTAAAAGTTTGAAGTCGTTTTTCCTTAATGGCCATTTCTCCTTCACGGAAGGAGATCACCTTGTCCAACACTTTAGGTTTAACCAGAAATTTGCTCGATCCACTGTAGTAGGTAATATTTTCTACAGTGTCTTTAATCATACCAAAAGTATCTTGTTTTGCATGATAATCTGTAAACACACTAATTGCACCAATATCGTATTGAGTATGTGCCGCCTCATTCTCTGGCAAATACACCTCAATTATTGCATCTATAGTATTAGGTACTCTCGTACTATCGCCTTTTATTCCAAAATATTTTGAAGCAAAATTTGCGTAACCATCATTTTGAAGAATTTCTGTAATACGATTTTTCTCACGACCAAAGGCATCACTATCTACATAGCTACCAGCCTTCACCTTTCCTTGGGCCCATAAGTTTTTCACCTTATTTAATATACTTGTATCCTTAGATAGGAATTCCAAACTACCATATTTGAATCGTTCTCCTAAATGAACATCAAAAACTACATCTACTTTATACGACGAAATGGTATCTAGGTGATGTCCGACTCTTGCATGGTAATATCCTTTATTAAACTTTAGCCACGACTCCATCCTTGAGATGGCTTCTAGTGTTCTATCTTTATTATACAATGCAGGTTCTTCTCCCATAACATTTCGCATTACCTCATCGTACTTGCTAGTGTCATGTTTTTCGCTATGAGAAAGGAATATGTACTCCTTGGGAATCCAAAGCACACGACCATTTCTCTTTTGTTGAATCCAATATCGCAATCCGTTTTCGATCCACTTTTCCTTTTTGGATAACTCTTCATCAA
Organism: Saprospiraceae bacterium; assembly: GCA_965230345.1. Taxonomy (GTDB): domain Bacteria; phylum Bacteroidota; class Bacteroidia; order Chitinophagales; family Saprospiraceae; genus JADKBO01. The sequence goes on along the minus strand of CBDDKR010000002.1, from coordinate 2,429,417 downwards.
AACTAATCTCAAAATCCTCTATTAACCATTCGTCTTTCTGTAAAAATTTACCAACACCACAAGACGATATGATGACCAGTACCAATAACAACAATGTTGTTGGCAAAAGATTTTGTAACCTACCTATTTTCAATCTACCTTTACTCAAAATTGTACTCTGTGATATCAAAGAATCAAATTAAGTATTTAAAATCACTTTCTACTTCAAAATTCAGACAAAAGTATAACAAATTCGTTGCCGAAGGAGATAAATTGGCTTTAGAATTTATAAAGACTTCTGCCTTTCAAATTGAAATGATTTTCGCATATCCATCATGGATAGAGGATAACACTTCGATTCTATACAAGAAGGACTTACCCATTACGGAAGTTAATGAAAAATCAATGCGACAAATAACCAATCTAAAAACGCCTTCATCAGTTTTTTTACTCTTAAACAAACCCGAAGAAACCGTTAAGATTAACCTAAAACATAATGAAGCCTCTTTTTTTCTAGATGGTGTTCAAGATCCTGGAAATGTAGGCACTATCATTAGAACAGCAGACTGGTTTGGCATTAAAAACATTTTTGCCAATGAAAATACAGCCGATTGGTACAACCCCAAAGTTATCCAGAGTACAATGGGTTCAATCTGCCATGTAAAATGCATACGCCTTAAGGGCGAATCAATAGCTGCATTATTCAATGACACCCCTTCCTATGGACTTATGTTGGATGGAGAAGACATTTCTACACAAGATGAATTGAATCCAGGCATCTATGTACTTGGAAGTGAAGGACAGGGAATATCTCCAAAAATTCAATCTTTGGTAAGCCGTAAAATTAGAATTCCTGGACATCATTCTAAAGGCGCCGAATCTTTAAATGTCGCTATTTCAAGTGGAATCATTGCTAGCAGAATTAAAATCAATTAGTTATTCAGTAAATGAAGAATCGCTATGAAACTCGCGATCTGATTTCCATTACTTAATTGAAAATCACCAATGACGATCATATGATAAATATCGTCCTTTTGCTGCGAAGTATTTTCTATCTTTGCCTTTCATTTTTTTCAATCATATTGAATTAATCAATACTTAGCTAAATATACCCACTACTTAGAACAAAAAGTCTCTATCGAATACTAAACACTTAAGAATGAAACAATTTATCATTATTTCATTAATACTCATTGGTCTCAGTAGTTTAACATCGTTAACCACACATTTTCCTGCTCAAGATCCTCCGATACAAACCAAAGTTGATCTCGGGAAAAAGCTTTTTTTTGATCCCATTCTTTCGCTAGATCAAAACATCTCATGCGCAAGCTGCCACAACCCCAAATTTGGATATGCCGACAACAAGGCATTTTCTTTAGGTGTTGGAGATAGTATAGGAAATAGGAATACACCATCAGTAATGAATATGGCTAGCAGACCCTATTTCTTCTACGATGGTCGAGCTGCATCATTGGAAGAACAAGCCATTCAGCCTATTGAAAATCCAGTGGAAATGAACCTAAAGTATCATATCGCAGTGGAACGTGTACAAAATAATCCACAGTATGATTCTTTATTTAGATTTATATATCGATCAAAGCCAGATTCATTTTCAATTGCACATGCACTTGCTGAATTTCAACGAAGTTTAGAAAGCGATGGAAGTGCTCCACATGATCAATGGATGAATGGTGAAGACGACAATGCTTTGACGGCTTCCCAACAAAGAGGAAGAGATATATTTATTGGGGATGAATTCAAATGCTTTGAATGCCATTTTGGACCAGACTTCACAGGTGACGAATTCAGAAACATTGGATTGTTTGATGGACAGTCACTTTTGGATCAAGGTCGCTTCGTGATCACAAAAGATTCTAGCGATTTGGGCAAATTTAAAGTTCCTGGATTACGAAATGTTGCATTAACAGCACCATATATGCACAATGGAATGTTTACTACATTAGAAGAAGTCATAGATTTTTACAGCAACCCATATGATTTCATCAAAAATCCAATCAACATGGATACTTTAATGATCGAGCCTTTAAACTTTACCGTTCAGCAAAAAGAAGATTTATTGAACTTTCTACATTCGCTAACAGATAAGAATATTCCATATTCAGAATAGAAAAGTACGAGTCCTCAATTGTGATCAAAACCAATATGAATTAAATTAATTTACTCATTATATTTGTATTTTAAGTAGTGATATTGGGGACTTAGCTCAGTTGGCTAGAGCGTTTGACTGGCAGTCAAAAGGTCGCAGGTTCGATTCCTGTAGTCTCCACCATTATTAATGTTCAATGTTCAAGCATTGCAATAAAACATCCAATTATTAAGCATTCACCTTACCTATGCATAATCAACATTTATACTCCAAAATAATCGATCTTTTCAACTATCGGCTGTTTCCTCAATTATTGGATCACTCTAATTTTAACAACCAACAAAAGGAAGACTTAAATCAAAAACTGATTAATCTCCAAAGTGAAATCTACTACCTTGACGCTCATTTAGAAGCCAATTGGGAAACAGATCAATCGGCCATGCAATCTTATTGGGATAAAATCATAAGGGCAATCACGAAATTCAATATCAAAAAAGAAAAGGCTGAACAATTGGTCAGTCACATTAAAAAATACGAAAAACATGAACTAGAACTCCGTCAAGACTTCTTGCCTACAAGGCTGAGCATGGAGTATTTTTACTTTTACAAGTCGTGCGATGTAAAACTATTGAGAAAGCTGATCTATCATCAAGTTTCTTCTCTCCGTTCATTGGCCACTCATGCGGATTGGAGATACTTCGATCTTATAACAGAAATCAATGATGACGTCGAAGACGTAATAGAAGACTTAGAAACCATTAATGGCAATCGGTTTTTGATCTCTATCCTACAGTATGGTAAGAACAACACTAAAGAAATATTTATGAACTTTATAGATGATATCTACTCTAGATCAAAACAAAGATTTCTTCAACCACAAAACTACCTTCAAGAGCAAATTCATAGTAAAACGACTGAAGCAATAGATCAAACAAAATCATTGATTTTGTCCCAACTTGACAATCATGATTTGATAAAACTCTCGGAATTCAAACTAACCAAATACAGTACAATTTTGTCAACCACTCCAATTTTAACTTCTGATTGAATCTTGTTTGATTCAAACTATTTAAAGATCGGTTACAAAAAGTTTAAGATTAAAATTTCCCGATACTTATTGAGACAATAAATACTGAACTAAATCACCAAAATACAAGTTATATTTGCCTAAATACTATTAAGTTTAATATAAACTAGGTATCATGAGAAAGGATGACTTATCGAATCTTGAAGAACAGTTAAAAAACAACCCCAATAATTTAGGTCTTTTATTAAGGTATGCCAAAGCTTTGCTAAAATCTGATCAGCTAATTGAAAGTGAACAAGTCTTTCACCAAATACTGAAAGATCATCCAGATAATGTTCAAGCAAAAAGGGGATTACTAGAAGTATATTTTCTTAAAGGAAATCATTCTACTGTCATAGTAATTGCCGAAGAATTATCCCAAAAAAAACAATCGAACGAGAACACTACAATATATCATATAAAATCATTACTACACCAAGATTCATTTGACGAAGCAAGACAGATTTATCAAAAACTGCTAAATCAAAATCCATTTCTATTTGACGAAGAATTAATGGATGTTTTCGATGAAGATGATTCTTTTTTTGAAGAAGATGAAGCCTACTATGGTTCTGATTATGAAGAAGGTGATGAAGACGAACCTTATTCAAAACAAGAAGCTCATATAAGTAATTCATTAGAAGATCCAATTAATGAATTTTTATACCATACATCAATTGTAAGAGATAGCGAATATGAATTTGAACATGTCATTGGACTATCGGAAGTAAAAAAAATGATGAAGCATAAGTTTAGCTTTTTCATTACTGATAATAATCCGATTTCTGCTGCAGGAAGGCCTCCACGTTCATCCATGCTCATGTACGGTGCTCCTGGAAATGGGAAAACCTTAATTATGAAGGCTTTTGTCAATAAGTTCCTTTGTCCAGTTGTCCCCGTTGATGTAGCACATTTAGACTCCACAATTAGTATGTCTAGTGAAAACTACTTAGCCAAACTTTTCAGTAACTTCAACCTTATTAAGCCTGCTACGATATTCATAGAAAATATAGAGTACTTTGCTCAGAAAGGATCTATTGACGATGTAATGACCTATAAAACCCTTCAAGCTTTCGACAGCTTTCAAACTGATTTATGGCAAACGGGAATCGTGGCAAGCAGTAATAAGCCTTGGCTTATTCATACAGATATATTTAGATATGGTCGAATTGAAGATGTTGTATTCACCCCACCCCCAAATCAAATTGAAAGATCCCAGTTTTTTAGAACATACGAATACATACTCCATAATGTTTTATTCAAACATGAAGAAGAGATATTAAGAAAAACTAAATTCTTTTCATTTGCAGAACTTCAGCAACTTATGGATAGAGCTCTATACTTCACTAAGACACCATCTGACATATCTATTACTGCTCTAAGAAAAGCCATTGGATCGATTGATCCTATATTTCTATACTGGAACGAGGAATTTAAAACACAGACCAAAAACAACAAACAGCTTAAGCATATTTTTAAAGATGGATTGAAATTTAACCTAGATTCTTGATTAAATCGATCGTTTATCCAATAAGTTAAATATTCTATAGATTGAATTATGTAGATTTAGTGTCAATATTCAATTTGTGGTATGAATTCATTCGACGAAATACATTTTGCTTTAAAGCTAGAATGGAAAAGGTTAAATAGAAGGCTAAAAGATTGGGGTCTTGCTAAAGAATTAATCATTTTGACGTTGTTCATAGCTCTTATTCTATTAACTATATTAGCTAAAAAATCTTTCATTTTATTTTCAATCTTGTCCTATCTATTGATTCAATCAGCGATGGGAGTGAAAGAAAATCAATTCTATAAAAGCATTTTACAAGAAAAGAACTATCTATTTTTTAAACGGTGTAAAATGGTCCTATATGCATTACCTTTTTTAGGAATTCTGATGTATTATGGACAATGGCTCCACGTTTTAGGAGTTTTAACTCTTGTCACTTTAATTCCGGAAAGATTAAATACATTTTCCATAACAAATGGGAGCATACCAAGCCCCTTTCCAACCTTTTCATACAAGCACAATATCAGCTTCAGAAAGTATTTTTTTCTGCAATTGGCTCTTTTATTCCTCATAATTCCAGCCTATAAATACCACAACTTTCGACTTGCATTGTTTTCTGTAATATCCATACAAATTGTAATTCAACTTGGTGCATTTCTAATTGAACCAAGAACTTATATTCAAATTCATTCTAGGAATAGTAATCAATTTTTATGGCAACAGGTCAAAAATCTATGGATTCATTTTATCCGATGGCCAGGCCCAATAATTGCACTATTACTTCTTCTGTTTCCTCATGAGTGGATATGGTTTGTCGTAGTGATTATACTAGTGATGTTGCATGGAACATATTGGATCTTTTTAATGTACAGTAAGTGGCCTAAGGAAATTCAAATACCTGATGTATTGTTAATCCTTATCAGCATTTGGTTTCCACCACTATTAATACTTATGATGCCTTTCGCATTCAAGAAAGCTTCTGAAAACCTAAAAACAGTTTTGCTATGATAAACATAATAAACCTTTCTAAGTACTTTGGAAACAAGTGCATTCTAAACAACATTAACGCGCGATTTGAAAAGGGAAAAATTTATGGTATTATTGGAAAAAATGGTGCTGGTAAAACAACCTTCTTTAAATGTTTAAATAATGAACATTCTTTTCAAGGTGAAATTGAATTTGATGATGTCAATCTTTCAGATCAGTTAAAATATTTGCCGACCATGCCATACTTTTTAAGTTATATGACAGGAAGCGAATATCTGGACCTTATTATTCATGCTAATAGACTTCCCTCTATTGAATTAGCCGAAATCAATATATTCGATTTACCTCTAGGTCAATATGCATCTCATTACTCCACCGGAATGAAGAAGAAATTAGCTCTCACTGGACTTTTGATTCAGAACCCAACCATACTTGTTCTAGACGAACCATTTAATGGAGTAGATATTGAAAGTAACGAACTAATAATCTATATTCTTAAAAAACTTAGATCAAAAGGGCACACCATCCTAATCTCATCACATCTTTTATCCACACTAAAAGAATTTTGTGATCAGTTATTAGTCTTAGATAATTCGACGATCGTTAAAAATGTTAAAAAAGACGAGTTTCAACACATAACAGATACATTTAATTCTGAAATGGATATTAAAGCGATTAATAAGATACTGGAAATTCGTTCTGGATTTTAATGTGCGGGTGGAGGGACTCGAACCCCCACGCCGTGAAGCACTAGATCCTAAGTCTAGCATGTCTACCAATTTCATCACACCCGCAACGTGCTTTTCAAAAGCGAGTGCAAATATAGATGCTTATTTTTAAATCAAAAAAATATATTAAAGTTTTTCTCAATTTCTATCATTATCATGAGAATCTTGAATTGAATTAAACAACGGGATTCGGCGAATATCACAAAACAAATATTACCCTTTTAAAATATTTTATTATTGTTTTTCGATAATTATTTATACATTTGCAATAACAAATAAATTATAACATGAAAAAGAAAACACAAAAAACAGATAAAGGGATTGAAGCTTTCAACACCATTTTCATTATTGGAGTTGTTTTTGCGACAATGAAATTATTAGACTATCTGCAATGGACTTTTCAATTAATAAGAAAATGGGAATTACCAGAAGAACCTTTTTTCTCCAAAGTAAATATGTTGGGTGCGGAATCAAACTTGTCCATAACAGCCTATTTGGTTTTTGCAATTGCTTATACTCTAGTTTTTGGGATAATATTTTTGGGGCTATACCAACTCAATAAAACAACCAAATTATTTACAGAAAAAAAGATTTTTCAAAAAGAAGTTAGCGTAGCGTTCAAGAATACAGGAAAAGCATTTCTTACTTTTGCATTTGGAACACTGGTAATTGATATTATTGTTTTAGCTTGGATACAAAGTTCGAACAAACTAATAGATCTATTATCAACAGAACTAATCGTGTTTATTATTCTCGGTTATTTGATGTTCTTTTTAGCTCATATATTTAATAAGGGGATATCTCTTCAAGAAGAAAACGAACTAACTATATAATTATGGCCATAATTGTTAATCTAGATGTCATGCTTGCCAAAAGGAAAATGCAATCCAAAGAGTTGGTCCAAATTCTGGGTATTACACCTGCGAATCTTTCGATCTTAAAAACAGGAAAAGCAAAAGCAATTCGATTTTCGACTCTTGATGCCATTTGTAAGGCACTAGATTGTCAACCTGGAGATATTCTCGAGTATCAAAATGAGGAAGACTAATCTACTCCTTTTCAATTCATCTCTTCACTTACATACACACCCTTATTTAATAAGTATTACCTTCGACCACACCATTCTAGAGTAATAATAATTTAAGAATTAACTTCATTATGGATTATGTAAATAAAATTGCCATTATAGACAATTACGATTCATTTACTTATAATTTGGTTCATCTTATTGAGGAATTGATTGATACCAAAATTGATGTTTTAAAAAATGATCAATTTGTTTTGAATGAATTGGAAAAGTATGAATATCTTATTCTATCTCCAGGTCCTGGTTTACCCGAAGATGCTGGTCTATTGCTAGATGTGGTCAGGTCATTTGGTCCCTCTAAAAAAATACTCGGCATCTGTCTTGGCATGCAAGCTATAGGCATGGTCTATGGTGGTCAACTATCAAATCTGTGCCAAGTTTTTCATGGTGAAAAATCCTTAATACATCGGACATCTATGGATAGTTACTTATTTAAAGATATGCCAACATCATTTCATGCAGGCAGGTATCATTCCTGGACTGTAAATTCGGAATCCTCTTTTTCTGAATTAGAAGTTACTGCAAGAGATGAGCAAGGACATATAATGGCTCTTGAACATAAAAATTACAAAGTATATGGTGTTCAATTTCATCCTGAATCTATAATGACGCCTTTAGGATATAAAATTTTATCCAATTATCTGGATCTACAACTAGAAAATGTTGGATAAGAGCCTGCTTTTACAATAGGTAAATGATACTGCTTGTCTCTCTGCAATTGCCTTCAAAATTTAGAAATTTTAGAAAAATCACGTACTTTTAAGCTTTAAGAAATGGAGCAATAAAATGCTGTAAAATATTATGATTTGGACAAACCCACTATTTCAATATGTAGGTTTAAAAATCTTCAAGAAAACAACTTTAAATTCCCAATCCCAACAGATTAACGGTTTAATATTTTAAGCGAAACTCCACATTTACAACAATAAAAAACAGTCATAACAAATGAAATTATTAGTTTGTATAAGTAAAACTCCAGATACAACTTCGCGTATCAGTTTTTCTGGTGATGGCAAAGAGTTTAATTCAGATGGGATCAATTATATTATGAATCCATATGATGAATGGTATGCTCTTGTACGTGCTATTGAACTAAAAGAACAGCATGGTGGTTCTGTAACAGTCTTACATGTTGGAGAAGCAGATAGTGATATCATAGTTAGAAAAGCATTGGCCATCGGAGCAGATGATGCCATTAGAGTAAATGCAAAACCAACTAGTGCTCTTTTTACTGCTAAACAGATTGCAGAACAGGCAAAAGCTAATGCATACGATATGGTTTTTGTTGGAAAAGAAACCATCGATTACAACGGCTCAGAAGTTGGTGGAATGGTGGCAGAATTACTAGACATTCCTTATTTCTCATATGTATCACATTTAGATCATGACGGCACTAAGGCAACTGTAACTTGTGATATTGAGGGAGGAGTTGAAATTTCTGAGTGTTCTGGCTCAATGGTAATATCTGCAGCTAAAGGACTTGCTGAACAAAGAATTGCAAATATGATGGGAATCATGCAATCGAAAAGGAAGCCTCTTAATGTTGTGAATGCAATTGATGTTAATGATGTCATTAATGTAATCACACACACTTTACCTGAAGAGAAAGGAGGAGTACAATTGATTGATCCAGACAACATGGATGAGTTAGTAAAAAAATTGCACGAAGAAGCTAAAGTAATCTAAGTATCTCTTCATATTTCAATTAATCAAATTAGAATAATATGTCAGTTTTAGTATATATAGAAACTACAAATAATAAAATAAACAAAGGTGGTTTTGAAGTAGCCACATACGGAAGGAAAACAGCAGAAGCACTTGGAACGAAGTGTGATGCCTTAGTAATTGGAGCATGTGACAACTTAGGTGATTTATCTAAATATGGATTAGCTTCAATTATGCATTCAACAGATGCCAATTTAGGAAGTTTTGATAGTCAAACATACACGAAAGCGATTCAACAAGCTGCTCAAAAATCAGGTGCAAATACGGTGATTTTAAGGCACAGCAGCCAAGGTAAAGCTTTGGTAGGAAGACTTGCCATTCGATTGGATGCAGGATCTGTTTCAGGGGTGAATGCTCTTCCTGATAATTCGAATGGATTTAAGGTCAAGAAAGGTGTTTATTCTGGGAAAGCTTTTGTTGAATACCAATTCACTACAGACAACAAGGTACTTACCTTAATGGGCAACTCGATACAACCTGAAGAAACAGGTAGTGCTACAGCCATAGACAATGTATCTTTTGATATTGAAGCTAGTAAGGTAAATGTTATTGAAAGAAAGACCGTATCGGGAACAGTCCCTCTTCCAGAAGCAGAACTTGTGGTTTCAGCAGGAAGAGGAATGAAAGGACCAGAAAACTGGGGAATAATAGAAGATCTTGCCGAAGTTCTTGGAGCTACTACAGCTTGTTCTAGACCTGTTGCAGATACAGGATGGCGACCTCACCATGAACACGTGGGTCAAACAGGTGTAGCAATCAGACCCAATCTTTATATCGCAGCTGGAATTTCTGGAGCAATTCAGCACCTAGCTGGGGTTAACAATAGTAAAACTATTGTTGTAATAAACAAAGACCCAGATGCCCCATTTTTCAAAGCAGCAGATTACGGTGTCGTTGGAGATTTATTTGATGTTGTTCCAAAACTAACTGAAGCGATAAAACGTTTCAAAAACAGCTAAAACGAATAAGGATATTCGTAAAATATAAGAATGAACGTATTACACGCCATTCACTACAAATGAAAGAGGCTTTCTTGTTGACAAGAAAGCCTCTAATATTTAAAGATATGTTATTCTACTAATCATTTATGTTCACTACTACTAGGATTAATGTTCTCATAAAATGACGATCATTTTATGAGTGTACCCCATTTCTAAGTGAAACTTCTAATTTTCAACCAGTGCATTTAGTATATCATTGGTTGTAACCATTCCGATCAATTCATTCTTTTCTAAAACTGGTACAGAATTAATCTTATACTCGACTAAAATCTTTATAACATCCTTAATACTACTAGAAACATCAACGCATGCCACTTTTTTAGTCATTACATCTTCTACGTAAGTTGAAGCAATTTTTTGGTCTCGAACAAATTTGTCAAATCCATTATTGATAATACCTTCTAAAAACAATATATCCCCTTGACTCAAAATACCTACCACCTTATCCATTACCACAACGGGAATATGATGAATATGATATGTATTAAAAATCTCCCTGGCTCTATTAACCATGTCCTTAGGGTGCAATGTAATGAGTTTGGTACTCATAATTGTCTTTATATTATCACTGGTGTTCATTGTAATGAAGATTTATTGATTTCAAAATTAATTTACAATCAGCACTTTAGCCATGAGACAAATCAATACACCTCATGATCAAAATCAATACCTATTTTATCAAGGAAGAGAACTGCTCAATATGAGATAATTCAAAATTTGGAATAATATCATCATTATTTTGGCGGTCATGCGAAATCCAACATGTCTTCATTCCATAATTATTCCCTCCTAAAATATCAGATTTTAAACTATCGCCAACTACCAACACCTCACCATTTTTATACTCATTTGCGAAAGGCATAAACGCAAAATCAAAGAAATTTTGATCTGGTTTGGCATATCCAATTTCATCTGATACTACTATTTGATCGAAGTAGTGCGTCATATTTAAGAATTCCAATCTTGGTCTTTGTACCTCTTTAAGACCATTTGTGATCGCACTGATACGATACCTAGATCTAAGATTCTCCAACATGGAGCGAACTCCAGTATATACAATTCCTTCTTCTACTAAATTATTCAAGTACAATTTATTAAACTGAGCAGGTGATGCAGGACTTATATTTAATGCTTTGAATGTATCGTCAAACCTTTTTACTCTAAGTGTCTTGGTGTCAATTTGTCCATTTTCGAATTGAGTCCATACAGCATGATTGTACTTCTTATAGGTATTGTAAACTGTATCATCAAATTTCACATCATACTTTTCAAAGGTCGATTTTAATGCCAGCTTACTCGAATTATCAAAATCAAGTAAAGTATTATCAATATCAAACATGATCCACTTTATATCCTTCATCCTATAGACATTTTAGGTGAAGGTAAAGAATCTCATCCAATTCATTTATCCTCCTCTTTTAATACAACAAACAGTCCATCTACGATATTCCACTGATCACACAGGATAACATTACATCAACCTCTAAGTAGTGACTATTAATCGAATAAAGGCTTTTATCATAGAGACTTTGCTATGAATGCAGAAAGTAAAATACTGAGTATTTTCATAAATCAGCATAGTCCAATTTTATAATGGTTGAATGAAAACAAACTAAAAGCCTTATTTGAAGTAATTCCAGCACGGAAAACATTTTCTAATGCAAATGCAGATTTAAATATGACACAAATTCAATGCTAATCAAGACTCAATTTACACCACCTCAATTAATCCTTATATCTAATTTTTCTAAGCTCTATAGCAATTGCCGTCTTGGCAAGAACAGTAAATATGAAAGCTCCTAAAGCCCAAATCCCTAGAGTAACTCCTATTTCAATACCCGTTGGGGTATACTCAGCGATCTTTCCATAAGGACCAGGTATGAACCCTGGAACGATAAGACCAAATCCCTTTTCAATCCAAATAGCTACAAAGAGAATGGCGCAGGCAAAATATAAGATTTTGAAATTGTTTCTTAATTTGTGAAATGTCAACATAATTGTTGCCAAAACATTGAGTCCTATCGAAGTCCATATCCAAGGCAATAATGCGGCCTTTCCATCCAATCCGAAGAATAAATAATAAGCACTTTCACTATGATGGGTTGGCGCATAAAATTCTTTAAATAATTCTGAAACCAGCATTATTAAATTAATCTGAGCTGCAACGGCAATGACCATAGCCAATTTTTTAATGGTTTTATCTTCTATTCTAAATGATGAGAATGATCTAATAACAGCTAATACAAGTATGATTAAAGCTGGTCCTGCAGCAAATGCAGATGCTAAAAATCGAGGACCCAATAAGGCATTATTCCAAAATGGTCTAGCTTGCAGTCCTTGATATAAAAAGGCAGTCACTAAGTGTATTGCAATAGCCCAAAAAACAGACAATAAGGCGCCTGGCACGTAAACACTTTTTTTCGCTTCTTTACCTTGGTAGTGTCTCACCAATATGTACAATGGAATCGTAATATTTAAAAATAGATAGCCATTTAACACGATCATATCCCAAGCCAACATGGAATCTGGAAAATTAAACACCCCGATTCCTGGAATCATGTGCCACAAAACAGAAGGTCCGCCCATATCCGCTATAACAAATGCGATACACATGATTAAAGCCGCTACAGCAAGACCTTCACCAATCAATACTGCTTGTTTAAAATCGACATCTTTTAGTACATATGTTGGCATTACAAGCATAACAGCTGCTGCTGCCACTCCTACTAGAAATGTAAAATTGGAAATATATAATCCCCAACTTACTCGATCAGTCATCCCTGTTACACTCAACCCCTCTTCAAGTTGAATCGAGTAACAATACATACCAACGAGCATTACAAAAGTCAAGAAGCCCATCCACAAATGGTAGCTCTTTGTACCATGAGTGATTGTTCCAATGCTATCTTTTACTAAACTTATTAAAACTTTTAGACCCATGTTATCTATTTTAATCCATGAAATACCAAAATTTTGGTTCGGTTCCAAGGTCTTCTTTTAAACGAAATACTTTTTTATTCTCCAATACCCATCTTATTGTACTGTTAGGATCCAATAAGTTCCCAAATATTCGAGCACCTGTTGGACATGCTTCGACGCAAGCCGGATTTTCTCCATCTCTAGAGCGCTGTATACAAAAAGTACATTTTTCCATCACACCTTTTTTACGCAATCGATTGCCCAAATAGTGTTGATCCTTATTTACTTCTGCCTCTGGCACTTCAGGTTTACTCCAATTAAATCTCCTTCCATCATACGGACAAGCTGCCATACAATATCTACAGCCTATACACCAGTCATAATCTATTACTACTATTCCATCTTCTTCTTTCCATGTTGCCTTTACAGGACAAACATCTACACATGGTGGATTATCACAATGAAAGCACTGCGTCCCCATATAAAAATGACCTTCTGCTGGTACTTCGTGATAATAGTTATCGTCCGCCTCATTAAAATTAAATCCTTTCCCGTCAGCCATCTCATGAATTCGGATGTATTGCATTTCGGATTTTCTGTCTTGATTGTTCTCTTCTACACAAGCATTGACACAATCCATGTATCCTTGACATTTCGAAATATTGAAGGCATAGCCGAATAGGACGTTTTCATCTGGTCCTTTTGAAGACATACTAACTGTCTTACCTGTTTTAAGCTGATACGAACGTACCAGTCTTTCGACAGTATGCTTTTTTTCTTCATCTGTCATCAATTGATAATTGCCCTTAAATTGTTCTTCCCAATTAATTTGTGCCTGTTCTTTAGCATCATCACTAGAGGTAATACTACAAGAACTTTGGAGTGCTCCAGCACCAATTAGTAAGCTTGCCGTGAGTTTTTTAAAAGCTGTTCGTCTATCGACCTGTGCTTCAAAAACTTGTTGTATTCCATCATTTGGAACATCATTTCCTACAGAAGCCTCAACTGCTGCTTCAAAAAAATCTTCTTTATTAAGATTATTTTTTTTTGATTTGCATGATCTATTCTTACTACCTCCACAACTACAAGAGTGCTTTGGAGTATTCATCTTCTTACTTAGGTCTAGAGGAAACCATGTTTTCTTTTTGTTGCTCATACCTAATTTCTTTCTTTAACTTTTTGTGTATTAAATCTTACCGGCCACTTTGATTTTATATGGGGTTCATGTGGATTATGACATTGCACACAAGTCATCGAGACTCGAGGAGAAGCCCAACTTTCTATACGTTTGCCATGCGCTCCTCCGGCCCAGTCTTTATACTCCTGTTGATGGCATTGAGCACACAATTTGTAGCTGTTATTAAAATCTATGGACTCACCTGTCAAACTTTTCAAGTGATCCATATTCTCACCATTGTGACAAGAAGTACAGTTCAAAGTAGAACTATTGGCGTGGTTTAGTTCTATATTCCAGTGTGCCTTTTTAATTTCTTCGCCCCCCATTTGTGTCAATGGTTTATTATGGCAATCTGTACATGAATAAGAAACGATCTCCCCCTTCCTTTCTGGAATTCTAAATGTAATTTCGTTTTCTGTCACCTCAATTGTTTTCAAATGACTAATGTGTTTATCAGAAGAAATGGAACTTCCTTCAAACTCAATACTTTTCTCATTGATCCTATCTATCAGATTATGGTGTTGATGCCCATGATGATCGCAGGAAGTCATGCTGATGAAAACAACCAACACTATTAACCAAATGGCATATTTATTTAGTCTATTCATTTGCTTTTCTTGAAAATGGATTAATTACTTGTAGCTCGTCAGTTGCTGGAACATGACATTGCATACAATTCACTCTTTCAGGATGAGAAACCCTGATCTCTTTGGGAGCACTTGGCCCTGCATGACAAGACAAGCAGTTCTCTCTCAATTGAATCTGATGCGGAATTGCAGGAGGACTGGTTAATAATGCTTGATTGACTCCAATTTCAGGTGATTCAAATTTTGCGAAATCTCCATTTTTGAAGAGAGTTTTGGAATTCTGCTCTACATGGCACTGCATACAATTGACCAATTCAGGATGAGGAGTTACAGGTGTATATGCCTTATATTTATCTACAAAACCTCCATTTTCATGGCACTTTAAACAACTATTTTGTCCAATATTTTGAATTTCGTCTACTGGATGTGGTATACTAGGAGGAGCTCCATAAAATGCTCTATTGTCATAATAGGATTCTAAGGATCTTTGATGTTTGAAATCCTTTGGCATTTTCGAATATTCAATGGCATGTTCTGATCTCTTAAACACTCCCTTTTCGGTGGGCAAGGCGTATATTGTTGAAACATCTTCATCAGGAGTAGAGGCACTTTCGTGACCTTGTTGATAGCTTAGATTCCACACTGCAATAAATGCTATGAAAAGCAATGTGAATAATGATATTATTCCTAATCGTTTCATACATTATATCTTTTCTACTTTAACCGCACATTTTTTATAGTCAGGCTCTTTAGATATTGGGCAAAAAGCATCCAATGTTACATCGTTAATCATCATATGTTCATCAAAAAATGGAGCGAATACCTGTCCTTTAGTTGGCAGCCCTCTCTCATTAATAGATGCAGGTAAAACACATGATCCTCGCCTAGATGAAACTTTTACTTTTTCGCCATTTCTAATCCCCATTTTTCTTGCATCGTCTGGATGTATTTCCAGATAGGCATTTGGCATTGCCTTATGCAAAACAGGGATTCGTCTAGTCATAGATCCAGTATGCCAATGTTCGATGACACGTCCAGTATTTAGCCAAAATGGGTATTCATTATCTGGAGATTCTGCAGCAGGTTCATAAGGACGTTGCCATATTATTGCTTTGCCATCTGGTTTTCCATAAAAGTGAAAATCTTTACCATTGTCGCATGCTGGGTCATATTTAGCATTAAATCTCCATTGCGTTGATTTCCCCTCAACATATGGCCATATTACACCTGATTCTTTTTTAAGAACTTCTAATGGTGCCATTTCGTGTTTTGCTCCAGCGTGAAACTGTCTGTACTCATTGTAGATTTCTTCTACATGATTTTCTTTAGAATATGGAAATAAATCACCATAGCCCATACGTTTAGCCACCTCGATCGTCATCCAAGCATCAGGAGTAGTATCACCTGGTCCTTCTACCATTTGTTCCCAATGTTGAGTTCTTCGTTCAGAATTTCCGTACAAACCACTCTTTTCTATATGCCATGACGCTGGAAGAATAACATCAGCCACATCCGACGTTGGAGTTGGAAAAACATCCGAAACCACGACGAAGCAAGAGTCCTTTTCCATCCCTGGACGATACCTACTAGTCTTAGGTAATGATACCAATGGATTCGTCACTTGGGTCCAAATAAACTTAATATCTCCACGATCTACAGCTCTAAACATTTCAGTTGCATGGTAGGTCGGCTTTGCAGGAATTCTTTCGTATGGAACCTTCCAAATCTTAGCCGCTAGCTTTCGATGCTTTTCATTCATCACTACACCCTTTGGTAGCTTATGCGTAAAAGTCCCTACTTCACGTGCAGTACCGCAGGCAGATGGTTGTCCAGTAAGAGAGAAAGGGCCATTCCCTGGTTGAGATATTTTCCCAGTCAACAAGTGTATGTTATAGACAAGATTATTCATCCATGTACCTCTTGTGTGTTGGTTCATGCCCATACACCAATAGGACACCACCTTCTTGTTAGGATTACCATAGATTTCTGCCAGGTATTTTATATCCTTGACGGAAACCTTTGAATATTTGGCAACTTTTTCAGGCGTATAATCCTCCAAGAAGGCTTTATATTCTTCAAATGTTATCTCGGAAGGCTTATCCTTAAACTTAAATTTGTCTTCCATTCCATAACCCAAATTGGTAAGACCCTTGCTGAAGTTGATGTGTTCTTCAACAAATTTCCTATTCATCCATCCATTATTTATTATCTCATAACAAATCGCATTTGCCACAGCCAGATCAGTCTGTGGCTCGAAAAGAATGGACTTATCAGAGGCCGTACTTGACCTCGTCGTCCGAGTTGCAAAATCTATAATTTTTGCACCTCTGTTATTTTTTTGTTCTAGCATTCTAGAAAACAAAACTGGATGCATCTCAGCCATATTATTACCCCATGTTATAAAGTAGTCTGCATGTTCGATATCTTCATAACATCCCATCGGTTCATCTGCCCCAAAAGTGGTTAAAAATCCTGCAACTGCGCTCGCCATACAAAGTCTTGCATTACAGTCAAGATTATTGGTACCAATGGCCCCTTTCATAAATTTAGAAGCCACATACCCTTCAGGAATGGTAGATTGTCCCGAAGTATACATTGCAACTGAATCTTTTCCATGTGCCTCAATCGTAGATTTCATTTTATTAGCAACAATGTCCAAAGCTTCATTTAATGGCGTTTCTACATACTTACCATTCTTTTTAACCAAAGCATATTCTAACCGATCTCCAGATTGGATACACATGGTTTGATGATAACCTTTAACACACAATAATCCTTTATTTACAGAGCAATTAGGATCTCCCTTTACGGCCACAGCCTTCCCATTCTCAACACCTACTAATATCCCACAACCGACTCCACAAAAACGACAAGGTCCTTTCTTCCAGTCAAAGTTACCTTCTGGCAATTCCTTTTCTTGTTGTTCCGCAAATATGATTCCAGGGAACATAGCAACAGCAGCAGCAACAGCAGAGGCTTTTGCCATGTTCTTCAAAAAGACTCTTCGACTTGAAATAGATTTACACATATGATTAGCTTTTAATAGGTGTGTTAAAACCAGATACTAATGTTATAACTTTGATATTAGTTAGAGCATCCAATTTTTGTTTCAACATGGATTCTTGATTTTCATCAAATGTTTCAGTAACCAGTATCAACAGATCTTTATTTTCTGCACTTGTCACCTCACATTCATCAATAGATGATAGAGTTTCTATCAATTTGTCCCTCTCCCCTTCTATGGGGTGTACCAAATAACTTTTAATTGGCATAAGATCGATTATTTAATAATCCTCCAAATTACTGCTGCTATCTGCATGTTAGCCTACATAATTATGTGATATAAAGCAGGTTTTCCTTATTTGGAATAAATCTATTTTAAATGAATTCTAGGATTATCATCTGCCAAATCGCTATGTTTGCAAATACATAACGAGTAATATGCTTACTATAGAAAATACGATTACTTGTGTTAATACAAGTACAAGAAATATAGGTCGTAATATATTTATTCCTCTACAAAAAGGCCTAGGTCGGGAGCTTGCAGAGGATGTTTTTTCAATGGTTAGCATTCCTTCATTCCAACAACCCTCAGTGGATAGATATGTCATCAATGAAGTTAAACCTGATGACCATCATCAACCTACCATAAAACCGGTAGAAGCTGATCGTATATTTACTGGAGCTCCAGTGCCAGACACAACAAATTCTATCATTATCCAAGAGCATGTAACAACACCAAAAGCACAACTAATTACAAAAAAGCAGTATCAACAACCGCCAGTATTATACCTGTGGGAAAACAGATTAAAAAAGGGGGATATTGTAGAGATGCAAAAACATAAGCTATGAATCACAAAATAAAGAGTAAGATATGGATTGAGACCAATGGGGAGGTCTTCATAGGAGAAGGACGAGTTAAATTGCTCAAGGCGATCGCCCAAACAGGGTCGTTATCCAAGGCTGCCAAATCACTAAACATGTCATACAAAAAGGCTTGGACTTTGATAGATGTAATGAATAACCGATCGAAGGAACCAATCGTCACAACCAGTATTGGGGGACGAGGTGGAGGTGGTGCCACACTGACCGAATATGGAACTAAACTTATTAACATATTTGACTCCATCAATAAAAATTGTTGGGAATTCTTAGAAGAGCAACTTCAATCTCACTTAGGGGAAAAGTAATTATTATAAAAAACAAAAGTCTTAATACAGCTACACACATAAACAGATTATTCATATGCAATTACAAATAAAATACTTTGGTCTCTTGGCAGAAATAACAGATTGTAGTGAACAGATCATAGAGTTTACAGGAAGTACAATCGCACAATTGATAGAGCAACTGTACGAATTATATCCAGAATTACTCCATAAAGAATTTAAGGTTGCTGAAAATCTAGAATTAGTATCTAATGACAAAATCATATCTTCTTCTGAAATAGCCTTACTTCCACCTTTCGCTGGGGGATAATCAAAAAAATGAATAACAGATATAGCAGACATATAAGTCTCTCGGAGATTGGAAAACGAGGTCAGTCACTAATTGATCAAGCAAAAGTTTTGGTCATTGGTGCTGGTGGATTAGGTTGTCCAGTACTTCAATATATAGTATCAGCTGGCGTAGGGCACGTAGGTATTGTTGATTTTGACATTGTAGAAGAAAGTAATCTTCAAAGACAAATACTTTTTGGGACTTCGTCAATAGGAATAAATAAGGCCGTAGCGGCTAAAGACCGATTAACGGATTTAAACCCCCTTGTTACAATCAAAGTCTACCCAGAGGGATTGACCAAGTCAAATGCTGAATTTTTGTTCGAACAATATGATATTATTGTGGACTGCACAGACAATTTTGCGACGAGATATCTCATTAATGATGTAGGAGTATTAACTAATAAGCCTGTAGTCTATGGTGCCATTTATAAATTTGAAGGACAAGTCTCGGTGTTTAATTATAAGGCGGGACCAACCTATCGATGTGTTTTCCCTCAAGCTCCTAAGCAAAATGCATATGCCAACTGCAGTGAAATAGGCGTCTTAGGTGTTTTACCTGGAATAATAGGCACATTACAAGCCAATGAAGTCTTGAAATTGATTCTAGGTTATGGTGAAATATTATCTGGAAAATTATATTGTTTTGATGCAAAAACGAACAAAGGTTACAGTCTTAAAATTCAAAAACAACCTAGGGTTTTAGATAAAGAACGGTTTTTAACTACAAAATATGACATCCATTGTTATCCAAATTTAGAAATGGATGTTTCTAGGATAACTCAACAAAATGTACAATTCATCGATGTAAGAGAGCTTCATGAACACCCTCTTATTCAACATAAAGATTGTCTTCATTTACCATTAAACACATTACAAAATAATCTTAATCAAATTTCAAATGATAGAACAGTTGTCCTTTTTTGTCAGAGTGGCAAAAGAAGTCTTGAGGGAGTAAAAACATTACGCCAACATGGGGTAAGCAATAGTTATAGTCTAACCGGCGGAATAACAAATTTGATAAAATATAAAGAAGAATTTATCAGAGAATGAAAGAAAAAAGGAAAGTAAAAAACGTTTTTCTGAAAGGTCCGATCTCATCAGAATTTATTGCAAATTCAATTGCTAAACATCAAACCAAGACTAGCATTGGTGCGCATAATATTTTCTTGGGACAAGTCAGAGCGGATCTAGTAGATCACCAAACTGTTAGGGCTATAGAGTATACTGCCTATGAAGAAATGGCAAACCATAAAATTCATGAAATAAGAGAAGCTACTTTTGATAAATACAATTTGACCTGCATGCACATCTATCATAGTCTTGGGAAGGTCAATGTTGGCGAGGTGTGTTTATTTGTATTTGTATCTTCTCCCAGACGAAAAGAAGTATTTCCAGCGATGGAATATGTGGTAGAAGAAATAAAGGCTAATGTACCTGTATTTGGTAAGGAAATTTTTGAGGACAACTCTCACCAATGGAAGGTAAATACGTGATAGTAGTGTTTTCTCATGGTATCAATAATCCAAAACATGGTCAAAACTCATACTAACAATACTCTCAGAATAGCAACTGTACAGGCCATATTTAAAACCATTGTGGCCATGAGAGTATATGGATATAATAGAACATCGTATACCATGTTATTAAGAAGCGTAGTAGGGACCATAAAAAAGAACTTAGTATTTGCCTTACCTGACTCTACAAACGAAACCAGAGAGTCAATGCAAGCTATCTTTCCATCAGTTTTTTATGTATTAGTTGGATTAAAGGGAGCAAGACACAATTAATGAATCATAACAATAATATATTGATCGACACGCATGGGCGACATCATACGTACCTGAGGATTTCCTTGACCGAATTGTGTAACCTTCGTTGTACATATTGTATGCCTGAAGAAGGAGTCCACCTATCGCCACGATGCAACATCATGAATGCTGAGGAAGTATATACGATCGCCAAAACCTTTGTAGAACATGGAGTGACCAAGATAAGGCTTACTGGTGGAGAACCTTTGGTTCGAAAAGACATTGAAGTTGTTTTTCAAAAATTGGCAGCTCTTCCCGTTGAACTTTCCCTAACCACCAATGCGGTTTTGGTCGATCGATTTATCAAAATCATGAAGCAGTGCAATATCCGTAATATCAATGTCAGTTTAGACACTCTAAGAGCTGATAAATTTGAAACCATTACAAGAAGAGATGAGTACGAAATAGTATTAAAAAATATTCATCTCCTTATCTCAGAAGGGTTTAATGTGAAAGTAAATGCTGTTTTGATAAAAGGGTTTAATGAAGATGAAATTGTAGATTTTATTGGTTTAACAAAACATATGCCCATCTCGATGAGATTCATAGAATTTATGCCTTTTGATGGCAATAAATGGAATATGGGAAAATTGGTTTCTTATAACGAGATTATGCAACTCGTTCACACGCACTATTCGACATCTGAGGTAATAAAAATACAAGATGCTCCAAACGATACATCCAAGAATTATAAAATTAATGGATACAAAGGAAATTTTGCTATAATTACCTCAGTAACCAACCCATTTTGTGATACATGTAATCGTATTCGATTAACAGCTAATGGTCGTATTAAAAATTGTTTGTTCTCTTCCTCTGAATCAGATTTACTTCTTCCTCTAAGAAAGGGTGAAGACATCACGCCAATAATTCAAAAAGCTATTATGCACAAATTTAAGGTGCGAGGCGGAATGGACACCTTAAAAAAACTTGAAGATCCAAATTTGCACAACAATAATAGAAGTATGACAGCAATAGGAGGTTAAAGTTCAACAATAAAGTGATTTAACATCATATTAGTTAATTGATTTCTATATCATTGAATTATTAACCTAGTAATAAATCGTTCATCTTAACAAAATGATCGTTATCCAATTAAATAATATATATTAAACATCACAACTAATATCCAAGTCGATTTATGTTATATAAAAATTAAAAGAACTTACTAACTGCCATCGTCCAAATTCAATTTCATACATTTGCCATAGATGCAAAAGTATATATCATAATGAAACATTTATTTTTCCTTAGCCTACTATCTTTTTCTCTTCTATCATGTAATATGTCTAAAAATGAATATGAGATTAAAGAAGGTGAAATGACTTGGTTAACCATTAATCAGGCAGAAGATTTATCCAATAAAGAAGGTAAGATGTACTTCATCGACATGTATACGGATTGGTGTGGTTGGTGTAAGGTAATGGATAAAAAGACTTTTTCGGACCCCACCGTAATTGCTCTAATGAACCAGCACTTTCATTCCGTAAAGTTTGATGCCGAACAAAAGGAAGCGGCAAATTTTAATAATAAAGAATACAAATGGAAACCAGGAGGAAGAAATGGTGTTAATGAACTCGCTGTTGACCTATTAAAAGGTAGGTTATCCTATCCTTCTTTTGTTGTCTTGGATAAAGACAAAGCCCCAATACAGATTATTAAAGGATATAAAGCAGCTGAAGATTTCAAAAAAACCATTAATAGCATCGTAAACTAGAGTCGTCGATATTTGATCTTTTATTTTTGCAACTCCTTGGGGGAGATGTGATCATAGCTAATTCCACGTTTCAGCTTCCAATATCCATTTTCAATAATCCAAAGATGGCTAAAACTTGCTGTACTTGTTAGATATTTCGACCTACCAACTTCTTCAGCGTAAAATTCGTGTTGCCCTATTTGTAAAGCACCATACAAATGGTCCTCTTTATATAGTAGGTAAACCATAAGCGAATTTTCCATCAATTTTCTGCTGGGTTTATAACTCAACTGACATAGTGAAGGAATACTTCTCAAAAATGAGTCCTTTGATTCTATCATTCCACTCTGATCATGATAAAACTCAAAGTCATCGGATACCAATTGAGCCAATTGAACTGTATCACATGAGTTAAATCCAATATTGAAAAGTAAGCTATCCATTTGCTTTAGCGTCCGAAAGATGTCAGTGCTATTCCTATTTTGTGCCTTACAAACGTTTGCCAAAAGCACCAATACCACACCTAAATATACATTTCTCATTAACCGATACTAATTGTGTTGTATTTAAACGCACAATATATCCAAGTCGTTACACCATTAAAGAGCAAGGTATTTTTAGTTTTTTCATACTCAATTTAGACTATTTACATCTAGCATTTTATATCCGAGTATAGATGTACAAAATGTCACATTTAATGATTTGGACACCACTGATCCAAAAGGATTTTGCCTCAATACATATGTTTCAATCTTTCCTTCAGAAGTCCTCAATACCATTTCAAACCTATTCGCCACTGCACTCTCATCTACCATTCCTCTAGGTGAAACAAATTGCCCTTTAAAGGAAATTATATCACACGACTCTGTTGAGCAATTATTAGATGTCTTCCGATTTATTGTAAGCAATAGGCCAGCAGAAACAAAAAGAAGATAAACGAAAATCATTCCAGTATATCTAAGACGTTCGGTACCAAAATGATATTTTTTCACATAGTGGTATCCCACATAAGTTAAGATTGTAGCAGGAACTACTGAACTCAAAAGTAAATAAAACGATCGATGTATTAAAGATAGATATTCAAATTCGATTACAAGAAAGTAAACAGAGATTACCAAACTGAAAAATAAAACCAAAGTGAATATCCAAGTCTTCATATTACTTCATTTCGAATTGAAGTTTTGCCAGATTATAATATACCCCATTCACATCATTACTCAATGCATTATGATCTCCTTCTTCTACGATATGACCATCATCCAATACATAAATTCGATCGACATTCTTAATCGTAGCTAATCTATGAGCAATAATGATAGAAGTTCGTCCTTCCATTAATCGATCCAATGCATCTTGAACAATTTTTTCCGAGCCAGTATCCAATGACGATGTGGCCTCATCTAGGATTAAAATCTTAGGATTTCTTAGTATAGCACGTGCTATGGCTATTCGTTGTCGTTGTCCACCAGATAATTTGATTCCTCTATCACCAACTATAGTGTGAATGCCTTCTGGAAACTTTTCAATAAACTCAAGCGAATTACTTTTGCGAATCGCATCCATTATTTCCTCATGGCTGGCATCTGGGTTTCCATATCGCACATTCTCTTCAATAGTCCCTCCAAACAAGATTACTTCCTGCGGCACTATAGCCATTTTATTCCGTAAGGATAATAGATCATAATGCTCTATGCTCTTCCCATCTATTTGCAATGAGCCACCATCAATTTCATAAAACCCCATAAGCAATTGTACAATGGTAGATTTTCCACTACCACTTTGTCCAACCAAAGCAATCTTTTCTCCAGAATTAACTTTAATATTTATTCCTTTAAGAATTTCCATCTCAGTTCGAGTTGGGTAGGTAAATCGAACATCTTTGAATTCTATATCACCTTTCAATCGAATGTCTTCGACTTCACCACTTTGTGCAAATTGGACTTCTGTTTCTGACTGCAGAATCTCTTGGATTCTTTCGGTTGCACCAATTGCTTGAGCAATGGCGGCATATAATGTTCCGATACTTGCAATAGCACCTCCAATAATTCCTGTATAGATGATAAAGCTAAATAAATCTCCCACTTCCATTACTCCAGCTTCCACCATTAAAGCTCCTCTCCATAAAATGAAGAATATTCCTCCAAATAAGATGGTAATAATGAATATGAAAAATACACCTCTTACTTTCGCAAATTTCAACGAAACATTAACTACTTCATCAATACTCTTACTGTATCTAATACTTTCATACCACTCATTTGCAAAAGCTTTTACAATGCTAAAAGACTGAAAAGTTTCTTCTACAATAGTATTTGTTTCAGCCAATTTATCCTGACGCCTTTTGGATAATTTCTTTATGTAACGACCGAAAAATACAGCTGCTAATACAATAATTGGGAAGGTTGCCAACATCACAAGAGATAACCTTGGGGCTACATAGGCAATAATAAATATACCCGCAATAATCGTCACAATCTGTCTAATAAACTCTGCCAACGAGATAGAAAATGCCGATTGCAATTGCTCAACATCTGTAGTTACTCGACTCGTCAATTCGCCTACACGCCTTTCTTCAAAGAAATGCATGTTTTGACTAATTATTTTATTGTAAAGATCTTTACGCAAATCAGCCATACCCTTCTCCGATACAATCGCAAAAAATACCGTTCTAAAATAGGACAACAGGCCTTGACTCGCTAATATCAATAAGAATACCCACCAAAAGTCCGATACTTTCAACCCCAAGTCATATTTATCCTGTCCCGTTGCAAGATTTGCCATTTCTCCAGCAGCACCAGGGAAAATCATAAATATTAATGACCCCAACACAAGAAACAACATTCCTCCTACGAAATACCCTAAGTAAGGTTTTATATATTTAAATATAGATAAAGTAGAACGAAGTCCTGCCTTGGTAATCTTGCTCTTTTTATCTGGATCAACTTTAATTCGTCTTGACATACTCTATTTTGATCGTCGTTTACGCAAAGGTAGTATTTACTACCTCACTAAAAAACATATATTTGTACGTATTGTTGACCGTATAGATTCAAAATGGAAATATTTTCTGAAAGATTGTCTAAAATAATCGCGACAGGACTTGGCTTAGGATACGCGCCCAAAGCACCAGGAACAGTTGGAAGTCTTGGAGCTCTTTTGATAAGTCTTATTGTTATCCAATTGTTTGACGATCCATTTCCCAATTTCATTCATATTATTCTAGCTCTAGGGGCTTATTTTAAAGGATACTTTAGCATTAAAAAATTAACTCCGATTTGGGGACAAGATCCATCTAAAATTGTCATTGATGAGTTTTGCGGTCTATGGTTTGCCATGATTTTCATCCCACCACAATGGGAATACTACATCTCAGCCTTCATATTATTCAGAGTATTTGATATATCTAAAATCCTAGGAATTAAATATTTTGACAATTTGAAAACAACTCACGGTGTTCTACTCGACGATGTAATAGCTGGTTTATATACAGGTATCATCCTATACTCCTATTATTGGTTTGTCAACTAACCAATTTTTCAACTATAAATAGTAGTAGTACTTAAAACCAAGAACTATCTCTTCATCAATACGTGATCCTTTGATGATCCTATTTTATCGATAATTTGCACAATATAACTTCCAGAAGTCAGGTTGCCAACTTCGATATATTCATTTAAAACAGATGGTTCTAACACCAACTGCCCTTGCATATTTAGAACTCTTACTCGATCTGTATCTTTTAATTCTTTAATTTGAAAAACATCTGCACATGGATTGGGGAATAAAAAAGAGGCTTGATCTACTACATCTAAAACGTCAGTTGTTCCTCCCACTTTAAGCAATCCAGTTTCATCGCTTTCAACAATCAATTTTTCATTTTCGCATCCCTCTCCTTCGAATAATTGTAATTGAAGGGATGTCTCCGCCTTTACTCCAGATGTATTGAATGTCATCTTGAACTCAAAAGATGAATTGGCCATGAGAACATTTCCATTTTTACATATTTCCCAAATTCCCGAAGGATAACATTTATCAACGTCACAAACCATCACCGTCCATTCTTCTGGGAAATCCGCGCCTTTAACTAATTTCCAAGTAAATAATTGATCTTTATCCGTTTCATTTGTCACCTCCACCTTAATATCAAAGAACGATTCTGTTTTGGACTTATGAAATTCAATGATTCCTGGTTCAATTTTTAATTGTGCTTGAAGTGAAAAAACAACAAAACTTAACAAAAATAGTAGGGAAAACTTTTTCATGATTATAATTGATTGATACAAACAAAATTATACCTACAATATATCACCAAATGTAGACTACTCAGAATAAATGAATACTCATCCAAATATTATGTCCGCTTGGACACTATAAAAAGAGGGAAACTCGATGGACTCCAGGTCTGTACTCTCTAGAAAGAAGATTTTTTATTTCCTCATAATGCCTTGGATTGTGCACAAAATCAACATCATTCACATCAAGTATTAACACTGGAAATTTCAATACATTTCTAAAATATTCAAAATATGAATTTTGAACTTTTTCCAAATAGCCATCGGTAATCATAGATTCATAACTTCGGCCTCTCACCTTAATATTGCTCTGCAATTGGGGTGTATTACGATGAAAATAAACCAACAAATCTGGTTGAGGAAAATTTTGTGCTAATACCACAAACATTTTTTGAAACATCCTAAACTCATCCTCATTTAGATTATGCTTGGCAAACAATAACGTTTTTATAAACGAATAATCCGCAATGGTAAAATCATAAAACAAATCAAGTGTTAGTTCTTTTTGGAGCTGCTTATACCGCTCCGTCATGAAAAACAACTCTACAGTGAAGGAAAACCGTTCAGGATCCTCATAGAACATCGGTAAAAAAGGATTATCCGCAAATTCTTCTAATATCAATTTGCAATTGTATTCCGATTTAATGAGTTCACAAAAGGAGGTCTTTCCTGCTCCAATGTTACCTTCTACACAGATATAACGATATGGAAAATTTACTTTAATACCTTAATCTTTTAATTCGTTTTCAAAAAGCCAAACCTCACATGAATCTTTGCTTTCCAAGTAAAGTTCTTCAATAGATTTATCCAATTTGGGGTGTATGAGTTCTGCATTATTCTCCAACAAAGGAATTAAAACAAAATTTCTATTTTGAATTTCTTTATGTGGGATGATCAAACCTTCCGCTTGATAGATCTCATCTCCATAGAATAAAATATCAATGTCCAAAACTCTAGGTCCCCAGTGGACTATTTTTTCTCTTCCGACTTCAATTTCAATAGATTTAATTGCTTTTAATATTGCTTCAGGGTTAAGGGCAGTCCTTACATTTATTGCAATATTGATAAAATTGTCTTGTTCCGTGACTCCCCAAGGTTCAGTCTCATAATACTTCGACCGATGCACCATTAATCCAATATGTGTTTGAATCAGGTCAATACCCTTTTCCAACATTTTTATACGATCACCGACATTTGATCCTAGGTGCAATACAACTTCAATCAATCTTCATCTATTTGACGCGAAAGTACGACGTTTTTTATTAATATTAGTATTTATCTAATATGTAAACTTTTTTCAATCGAGTTTAGATTTTTATTTCATCAAAAGCACATCTCCTGCTTTTTTTGCAGTCCTCCCATCACCATCTACATATGTGATTATATAGACATAAACACCATTTTGAGCCATGGTTCCATTAGTTTTTCCATTCCAAGATAAGTACTCTTTGTCAGCATCCGAATACATTACATTTCCCCATCGATCGTATACCCTTAAGCTGTTTTGACGATATTCAGTCATATTCACTTCCCATACATCATTGATTCCATCATCATTGGGACTGAAAGCATTCGGGATTATCAAATCCTTATGTGGTCGGACAATTATACGCCATAAAACTTCATAACTGCAACCTGTTAAGGTATTGATTAATTCCAACAATACTTCGCAACTGTCTTCTGAACAATGCACTATTAATGAAGATTCCACCAGTAATATATCTGCTTCACTCTGCCAATCAATATCCCAATCCTTCCAATCTAGTTGTAGGTAATACTCCAACATACTCCCTTCCTCTACTACAGTATCCCCAAAGATTGTATTATTTATCTCTTCAATCACAGGTAGATCAAAATCTATCTCTTCTGTACAACCATCCTCATGTATCAACGTAACCTTTCCGCTAGATATATCGTTTTCATAAGTCGCACTACTTCCCTCAACTCCTGTATCCCAAATCATACTCCAACCTTCCATCTCTTCTATGTATGTTATATATCCTCCATTGGTACAATCCGGAATCTTTTCTACCTCACCTGGTCCTAATACTTCATCTATATAAACCGTTTGTACAGAATCACATCCTAAATGATTTACCATATGAAGCCTATACTCTCCACCCTTATCATACCATTGACCACCTATTAATATTGAATCCAGTGGGCACAGTGTAAACATCGTTGTATCTTGACTGCTTTCTATAATCTTGATTTTCGTTTGTGTGATTTGCTGGCATGCGTCAATGAACACCGTATCCTTTACTGTCGTCTCTTCGTAATACCATGAATCTTTGATCCATATACTATCCCCTTCACATACCGTTAGGCTATCATATTTATGGTCAACGGGATTTACTACTACTGTGTGGTTGATCACACTATCACATCCTTCGCCGCTTACGTACTCCAAAAGAAGTGTGGTATCTCTTTTGATCCATGTTACTCCTAGCATTATCGAATCACCTTCGCATATTGTCACCGTATCTCCTATATCATAAGATTTCAATTCTAATGTATTTAAATACACTATACTATCGCAACCTCTGCTATCCGAATACCTGAAAGTATAGTCTCCAAAATCATTGATCCAGGCTTCATGGATGAATATACTATCTCCCTCACAAAAGTATATCGTGTCATACGTTGCATACCCATCACTCGCTTCTATCCAGAGAGAATCCTTCACCGTGCACCCTAAATAATTCCCGGATAACGACAACAGGTAACTTGTATCTACCACCGACCAAACTTCCTGACAGGTATCACACGATAAATTCGCCAATGCCGACTGCCAATAAATGGCATTTACATCTTCAGGAATGCCCAAAAATATGGTATCACCATAACACGATTGAATAGAATCCGATGGCAATAAATCCAAAAGTTCTATAGATTCGACTCGTATCGTATCACCATAGGATCTATTGCATTCATCCTTGTAGCCTACTACATATATACCCCCACTGTCTATAACCTTGGTAGCTGTCATTTCACCTGTATTCCAACTGAATGTATGATACTTCGTACTATCAGCAGTTATAACTAATGCTGACCCCATACAAATACTCGTATCTATAGTTGTTATTAATTCATCCTCTATTGCTCTATGTAAAAATACCGTATTATCTATTCTGTCGCAATCCTCTTCTAACAAGAGGTCGCTTGGATAAGGATATCCAAACATCGGATCATTGACCGAGATAAAGATGCTATCATCCAAAGCATACGATGGTAATTTAAAACAAAAAGTATCCAATATCATAAAGGTATCTAATACCTCTAGTCCTTGATACCATCTATGATCTAATGTCGCACCACACCAAGCTGGAATACCTGACTCATAGCGCACACTATCCAATCCCTCCAAATAAGCACATATCTCTACACTATCACCTCCACATTCGTATGTAGCCGTAAGGGTTAGATCATCCCTCGGGGTTTCAATCTTACATCCTGCTTGAGTCCTATAGGTCGCTTGCATCATAAAGGTATTGTATACCTGTGGACAGGTAGGTTGTAGACAACTTTCTGTAGGAAATAAGCTCGTCAGAGGTTGTTGATGCATTGGGATAGTCAGATCATCATTGACATTAGTCACATGATAACCTACCTGATTCCATACCTTTCGTGCTGGTGCCCAAGGTTCATTAGCAGACTCAAAGCAGAATAGACGTACCGAATCATGACCTGTAATTCCGCCATGGATCAATATTTCGGCATGACCATCGTCGTCCACATCGGAAACTACAGGAGATTCAAGAAGAGTACCACTGAATAATGTGCGCTGCCATACCACAGCACCTGAGGGACCATCGATGATGTACAAGGTCTCTGTATCTCGGTATATGATCTCTACGCGACCATCGTTGTTCAGATCAAATGCAGTAGGAGATGTTACACCAGATGGGTCATTTGTCGGTATGGTATACATCAACTTCAACTCCATTGTACCATCAAATGTATACACCCTTATGTCACGGCCAAATGCCACTATAATTTCCATCAAGCAGTCATTGTTCAAATCGCATACAACTGGCACCCCCCCTTTGTATCCATTTGATATTAGATTAGGGATATCTGCTACCAATTCTCCTGTCTGTGGTGTCCATACCCACAGCCCTCCATCTGCCCGAATATTTCCTCGCACGACAATGACATCAAGCAGTCCATCACCATTGACGTCTGCCATTGCCGAATACCCTTCCAGTACTCCAGACGGAGCATCTATCGTGCGATATGAATTGCCTGATATGTCTATTGGGTTTTGGATGTCCAATTCGTAGACTACGTCTCCACAAGCCAGTTCTAATCCAGGACTATCTGTAAAATCACCGGCTATAGATATTGGTCCAAAAGGACAGGCAATAAATAACGTTGTTGCATTACAACCTACATTACCCATACCGTCAATCAGTGTATTGCCAGTGACAGTGCTAATTACCTTATTGCCCATATATACTTCTGGATTGCCATCTCCATTGAAATCTGCTAACTTAGGTGTTCTAGATATGGATTCTATCGAAGCAAAGTCATCGTGAATGATTTCCGCCACACCATCTAACGATACCCCAAGTAATTTATTCCGATTTTTGTTTGTAAATATCCTTTTTTCTCCATTTACCTTTGCTATAGCCAAATTCCTAACATAACTAGCATAATGATGTTCGGTCGTGTCAATCTTGATCGTATCGACGATAGTTCCGTCAACATCAAATACGCTTATTTGGTGAATGACGGAATCCTTGCGATATGAAGATCCTACCGTATATATGTTCGTATCACCTACTACAATATTGCTTATAGATCTGTACTTATGTGCTACATACATCTCGGACTGCCACCGCTCTCTCAGTGCTATCGGGTATATACTGTCTTTTGTGCCCTCGCATGCTGGAATACACAATGTGTTAAATGCATTTACGCAATCACAATCCATATCGTAAGCATCTACAAATCCATCTCCATCGTCGTCGATTTCATTCGTACATATTTCAGCCTGTAAAAGCATCTCGCTTTCTACCATTACTACTATAACTAGAGACAATATGAGGCCTAATACATACTTCATTCCTTCATCAATTCACCTTTATTATTGTTCCAAAAGCGCTGACGTCCGATAAAACAGTCCAAATGTACAACCCATTATTCAGATTAGATATATCAATGCTATTATGCCCTTTCATCAGTTTATAATCTCCCACATTATGGCCATAAACATCAAATAATTTGATGGTTTGCTCTTTTTCTTTGCCAGTATACATCACTGTTATTTTACCAGAAGTCGGATTGGGATATATGTCATACCTGCTCTTCGATACATCTTCTTCACTACTCCGTCCTTCAATCCTTCGCGTATCGCAATCTTCACAGTCTAAATTCAATACTACATCTACACAAAATGTCTCTCCTTCTGCATTGCAAAATTCTAAGGTCATCGTAACCACATTGTTCAGCAACTCCATTTCTTCACAATCGATGCTAATCGTTATTCCCGTATAGTATCCGCCTTCTGACAATACCA
Organism: Saprospiraceae bacterium; assembly: GCA_965230345.1. Classification (GTDB taxonomy): domain Bacteria; phylum Bacteroidota; class Bacteroidia; order Chitinophagales; family Saprospiraceae; genus JADKBO01. Next base: position 2,396,725 of record CBDDKR010000002.1, on the reverse strand, counting down.
CCCATTCTTCTTGTAAGTCCGTACTCCCTCCATCTATGGCTATCTCATCTGGATCGCACAATTCGTATCCTTCCTCAAATTTGTCTTCTATAAACAGTATATGATCAAAATCAAAGTAAGCCACATCGCTCTCGACCCTATCACATTCAAGCGATTGCACTATCTCATGTTCACATCCGTCGTCAGGATCACATGGTGTCTCTATGCTTACATTAAGATTATAACATACTCTTTGCCCAAAACCATCAATTATGCATAAAGTCACACTTCCCTGCTGTGGGCCTAGACTGTTACTATGCATCGTAAACGGTATCGTATAGACGCCCTGATTCGTCGTCACCATACTCTCATCTATGTTTATACCCGCTAGGTCTGATGCTACTCCACATAATCCCTCATAACTAGTTAGAATTATCTCTATTTCTCCGGCATACTCATATACGCCGTCTCCCGATGTCGCATCTACACATTCGGCCACCACTGTCGTATTTAAATCTATGCACTCATCGCAATCCGTCACATTCGTAATCCCAAACAACATACACTTAGATGTACCATCAGGACCACACAAGACCAACCTATATATCCCTGATGGTGTGGTACTGAACTCCATCTCAATATCCAGTATTCCTGTCACCGAATTAAACACATAACTATTGCTGATTATATCCGAACCCTCTATATAAATCTCACCATTCCCACATGGATAATAACCAGCATCAACAATCAACTGTACATTCGACTGATATGTATCTCCATTCGGACATTTCATAGCTACGCCCTGAGGCATTCCCCCGCCAAACACACCATCTGTACAATCCGTACAATCGCTATCGTCTACATTTACCGTCACACAACTTTGGACTACACTATATTCGTCACAGGCTATATTTAAACACACGTCATAACTCCCTGGCAGTGCAAACTCATATTCTATATATTCTCCTACATAATCTGTCGGTCCACTCTCTACATCCCAGTACATAATCCCAGGATCACCAGTATTCAATCCAGTAAAACGATATCTGCAATCATCAACCTGCGCCACATCAATGCTCGGCTCCGACTGACAATCACTACAATCTACATCAACAAAAACTTGTAAACTCTTCGAAATAGGACAACTATTTCCATACGTTATTTCTACTTCATAATTCGTTGGAATCGTTGGGTTGGCTAATGGACTAGGACAATCTGTACATGACAATCCTGTAGTTGGACTCCAAGAATAATAGGTTCCACCAAATGCATTAAGAATCAATGACTCTCCTTCGCATATTGCTCCTCCATCTGAAACTCCAAATCCTGAGCCATCAGTCGGGTAAATCTGTATGTTATCAATTAAAATTTCGGTCATTTGCAGCCTATCCAACTCATATCTATTAATAAACATGACGTTTTCATAATCTTTATCAGGTATAAAGTACACTACCCCTGTGCTTCCCCAAACATTAGGGAAGTCCCAGTTTTCAACGGAGAGGATCAATTGTTCCCCTACATCAGGGCCATTATTAACCACTATATCATTTGCAAGGTAAACTTGAAACCTTGCGTTGGATTCTGCGTAAAAATCTCTTCTTCGTCCCAGGCCTTTAATATCCATACAAAGGGCATATCTTTTTCCTTCTTCAAAATCATAACAAGAGAAAACACCTTCATTACTGCCTAAAAATCCATTAGTCAACTTGACAAGATTAGTTCTACTCCCTTCTGAGACCAAAAAATCAGGAGTATATTTCAGACTACTCCACGAAAAGAGCTGATCATTGATAAAAGCTCTACCATGAAATCCTGTGGTTTGTGTTGGGGGTGGGCCAACATAATCTTCAAAATCGCCATTATAAAAATTGTACCCTGTTGGAACACATTCATGATCTACAATAGTGATTTTTTCACAATACATATCACTACAATTATTTCCTATCACCTCCAAACAAACGAAATATTCGCCATAGTCATTAAATGTATAGGTCAAATCAATAAAACCTGTATTTATCTCTTCTCCATCAACATACCATTTTTGATCATAATTTGGTGTACCTAAATCATCAAAGGTTATGGAAGCACCAATAGTTGCTACCCTATCACTGGGATCAAACAACGACTCTACCTCATCACAAACTTCTAGGCACCCAGTACTAAACATTAATGACTTTCTTTCAGTCATTAATGTTGTTCTCATTCTTCGTCTTTGATCATTAGAAAATTCAGAGTGACAAGATTGATCAGAATAACTCATGTAATTATGTACATAATCCTGATGAGGAATACTGTAACAAACATTTGTTCCTGCATCTGTACAAGTAATAGTTGAATTAGGTCTTTGATGAGGAGGAGTATCTTCACATCTATCACCTTGATCTAAAGTATTTAACGAATTCGGGCAACAAGTCCCCATACAATCGCCTTCAAATGTGTGGTATACACCAAAAAAATGAGCTATTTCATGGGTTAAAATTGTATTTTGAGGCGTCATACCACTAGCAAGACTAACAACACCATCTAAAACTCTATTTACCGGGGGTAAATAAGCAAACCCCTGAAAACCTGCACCTGCATTATTTCCATCAATCTCTGAAACAGTCCATATATTAATATAATCCTCCTTAGGCCAAATGGACATTGCTTTCAACTCAGCTTCATTTGAATTGGGTTCTTTAATAGTAATGATTCCTTCTGAATCATAATCACAGGCACATTGAGATGCATTAATTCGATTAATCCCATTCGTTGAATTTCCATCTGGATCTCTCTGAGCAAGACAGAACTTCATATTGATATCAATTCCACTTCCATTAACATTACTAAAATCATCATTCAATCTTTGGATAGCATTAAAAATCATATCGTCACTGATATTACTACCTACACCAATTGGTTCGTTATCTTTATGCAAAACATGAACCACTACAGGAATCATATATGTATCATCTGAATTTACACGTTGTCTAAATTCGGAATCGGTACTGACGATATCATAGATTAATTGATTGAGTTCGTCAACACCAATGTTATAGTTTTCATCTTCTGCGTTCAGATAATTAGATAAAGAATCAAATCCACATTGTCCATATACGAAATGAATTGAGAAGAGTACAGTAATAAATACTACAATTTTTTTCATAACAAATTTTTATTAAGCTTTCAAATAAGATATCCCAAATATAATAAGAACATCAACAACAAACAAGAGATAATCCAACAATTAAACATCAATTCTATTCACACGTCCTCCTTGATCTTTAATCAATTTAATTAAGCCTTTTTTTCCATATAAATGTGCAGCACCCACAGCTGCAAATACAGATTTTTCTTCTGTAATTCGTACAAAAGATTTGGCCATTTTAACATTTCGTTGTTTAAGCAATACCCTTCGTAGAGGTCCAATAGATCTCTTCCCCAGATGATAAATGGATTTGATGTCTCCAACGGAATAAGCCCTTTCCACCTTTGCAAGTTGTTTCGTTCTTAAAGATGGTTTTCTAATCAAATCATCCAATTGTTTAAATTGGGCTCCCAGTTCTAATTGGCTTACAATATTTTTTTGATCTTCTATGCTTTCTAATCCGTCAATTTCAAGACCCAACTTCAAAGCGTCTGAATAAAGTTGGAAATCTAATGGAGAAGCATGGTCTTGACTTAATCGATTGAGTACAGCTTGATTCATCAAATAAAGTGGCTGAATTTTAAGATATTTATCTAAATCCAATTCAAAATATTTCAGGAATCCCTTACGATATTTTTCTAACTTTTGAGGCGATAAATAATCTGATAACATTTGATTATCTGGCAATAAAAAGAGTTCGTTTAAGGTCGACAATGCAGGATCACTAAAATTGATTTCTGCCGCAAACACATTAACTTCTGAAAGTAAATCCTTGGCTTCATTGTAAAATGTGTAAGCCCGCTCACTTCGTGCATGCATCGTACCAAACAAATAACTCTTCTTGCTTGATGACTTCCTTACCACCTCAAATAACATACTATCGTTTATTATTAATCTTGTGATTGGGATCTTCAGCAATTCCAACCAAATACTGAATTGTCCTAATCATACCAATAAGGATTACATATCCCATGGTTACCACCAATATAATCCAGCGATATGATCCTGCTTCATCTATACCTAAACCTGAGATAATGTATGCCATCACAGAACCAAACCCAATCAACACAACATAAGTTAAGATAGATTGCCACCAATATGATGGATCATGCTTCGCTTTAAGGCTAAGCAGAACATTAAATAAAACAAAAACAAATAAGAATGCAATGGTATTTGTCCAATACGAATTGGATGAACAGCAATTGGAAGCCCAACTTATCAAATTACTCAATGCTAATAAAAGGGCTATTAAGAGTCCAAATTTCCAAGGTTTTGTTAGAAAACTCAGCATTTTATGTCTCGATGCAGATGAATTATTCATTAGCCTCCACTTTTCTTGACATCAACAAATCCAAGATTCTTCAAAATGTCAATCATCTTATCCCTATTCTTACCTTGTATTACAATTTCTCCATTTTTTGCATTTCCTCCTACACCTAATTTTGTCTTTAAGGTCTTGCAAATATCTTTAATCCCAATATCAGACTCTTCGATGCCTCTTATTATTACGGCTTCTTTGCCTCCTCTTCCTTTTTTCTCATAATGCAGTCTTATTTGCATTTTTGATCTATCCACTTCCTCGACTTCTTCAGGTAAGTCTGGTGCATTTTCAGGATTACCTAGCTTGATAAAATCATCCCAGTTTAAAGATGTTTGTTCCTTTTTACCCATACTAATTCGATTTTCTTTTCCAATTGTGATTGATCATTCTCAGAATTAATAAGCCCAAATCCCTTGTGCCATATTCAGAGTTTGACAAAACGACGACTCCGGTTTTGGTATGATCTACCATTCCCATAAACGCACTATGTCCTGACGTTCTTCCCGTATGCAAAGCTGCCTTAAAACGCTTATTTATATTATAGATTTGCCAACCATTGGCTGTAGATAGCTTATCGTTAAAAGAACTCTTTTCTTTGGAAAACAAAGACTGCCAACAACTCTCCACCGTTTCTTCCCTATTCAAATGAGCTCTTAAGAATAAAAGCAAGTCATTCATATTACTTTTCAATCCTTCTGATGCAAGAAATGAAGAATATGTTCTTGGATTAACTTGCTGAGCACTACGATCTTGACCTAATGTAAGGGTGTGTTTATCCTCTTTGAAATGTAAAAAAGAATGCTTCATCACCAATGGCCGTAAAACCAAATCTTGCGCCACTTCTTCAAACGGTTGATTATAAATATTTTCAATGATTATCTCCAACAATGCATAATTCATATGAGAGTAGACAAACTCTTCCTCCTCTGGGACATATCGAGTATATGCTTCCAAAAGATCTTTGTTAGAATAATAAGCATATGGATTTTGCGGATCTACTTCTTTCGAACCAAAACCATAAGGTCTTTTGGGTAGTCCAGATTGATGGTCTACCAAATCTTCAATGGTTAAGTCACTCAATCTAGGATTTCTATACTCTTGAGGAAGAAACGAATTCACCTCAGCATCATAAGACAGTAATTTATTGCAAACTGCCACATCTACAATTCTTGAAGTGATCAGTTTGGTAAGACTTCCTACCTCAAACAAATCAGTTGATACAATTTTTTGTCTTCTATTTCCTACTACCCCACCAAATGACTCTATATATGTTGAGTCGCCATCGATTATTCCAATAATAATGCCTGGAGTCAGGTCATATGTTATATCAGTGTCATGAATTATGATACGTTCTATTTCTCTATAAATGGACTGAGAAACAGCACTCTTATGAGCAAATATCGTACACAATAAAAAAACAAAACACCTCAACACATTATAATTCTTCCACTAATCAAAAAGGCCATCGTATTCCGATGATGAGCTGTTGTTGTTGGACCTCAATTCAGAATCAGGAACTTTTAGATCTAATACATCATCATTATCTTCTTTCCCTCCGAGCAATAACAACGTTGACTTTTTCTCGTATTCCTCTAGCATTTTCAATCCTTGCTCTTCGAAAACACCATTTTGAAGATCGATGGAATTCATAAAATCTGAAGACATTTCCATAAACTGCTCCATCTCTCCAACTTTATTCGCAACATCATCAGCGACATACTCCAGTGCTTGATCAAACATTGCTTTTTTATCAGCATCGCCTTTAATGATACTCATAGCAGATCTCATAGCACCATGCGAAGCTTTAATCGCCTTATATTCTTGCTCTTTCACCTTAACTTGATCTCTTGTATCTTCTAATAAGATTTCAGAGTTGCTATACATTTTAGTCAACACCTTATAAAGGACCGACATCTTACTGTGAAGTGCTAAATACTTTGCATTACTATCTTTTAATCGTGCTGCTTTACGACTCGAAAGCAACATTGCTTTTTGATTGCCTTGTTCTTTTGCCTTTTTAGCCAACAACATATTATTCTCTATGTCTTTAGAATTACTAGATACTATGTTTTTAAGCTTTCTCATTTGCCCTTTGATGCTTCCAATTTGCTTGCTCATTTTAGCCAAATTGTCTTCTAAATCGGAAATATAATTCTTTAATATTCCAATAGGGTCAATGGTTACAAAAACGCCCGTAATAGCCCTCATCACTGATTTGTACATATATCCTACAACAGCTCTTACTTTAGGGTCAAATGCCATAAAAATGATCAATCCAAGTACTGCTAGACTCACGACTAGACCAATAGTTGTTGAAACTATGCCTAACAATGTAGCTCCGTAAGTATATAAGACCCAGCCCAAACCACCTAAAATTGCAGCTAGGAATAAAGCTCCAGTCTTACCCTCAGGTCTAGACCAAAAAGATTTCGGCTTACTTGGTGTATTAAAATCAGTCATAGTAGTTGAAATTTCGTTTTAATTCTAACAAAAATAAAAAATAATGTGAATGAAAGTCTTTTGGGTACTGTCAAAACCTAATTAATAAGTCGATCGATCAATACCTTATCGTTATCCAATGTCTTGGCAAAAAATTCATATACAGCTCTGAATTGATCTCTAGTTGTATTGATCTTTTCTTCAGCCTTGGCTAATTCGTCGCCAATTGTTTCTTTTCTAGCTTTAATTTGAGCTATTTCATTTTGCAATTGTTTGATCTGCTGTTCTTTTTGAGCTATCATTTCATCAAATTTCTCAGCTTCCAATTTAGGGCGATCAATTTGATTGGTAATTTGATTTTTAAGAGCGACAGCAAATTTTTCCTTTTCCCTGCTTACAATGCTCGTATAATGTCTAATGCTTTCAAGAATCTTTCTCTTATCCACTCCAACAGTACTCATAGTTGCGAAAGCTGACTTGATACTTGTAGGTTCGTCCATATCCATTTTTTGCAAATTAATAACGGACTGCTTAAATTTCAAATAATCAAAATCGGATTGGTAATTCTCTTTGATTGCTTTGAGGATTACATTTACCATGTTTTGATTCAACCCTTCTTCACCTTCAAATAAATCTCTTATATCTATTTTCATTTACTCTTAATATCTATTTATTTAACTCGAACTAATTATTTCAATCCTTTGAAGAAATAGTCAATCTATTGACTGTCCAAAATATACATTGAAAATATAGTTGAACAAATTTACATCCAATTCATCAAAGACGCCCTAAATTCCTATTAATTCTAGGATAAATTGGACTAATGAATTATTTGAATGCATTATATATATTAAAAAATAAGTCTTCTTTTCACATCACGACCGAGCCATTTAATTCCTAAACATGAATATTTTTTTTGGACTTATACGCAATTTGCTCCAGTTCACAAGTATTCACTAAACATATAACATACATTCGCATATACCACAAAAGGGTTTGACAGTATAACGTCAAACCCTTTTGTCTGGTTTCTAAAATATCTTAATAAATAAGAATTATTTCACTCTAACCATTTTCTTGATGGCCTTATTTTCTCCAAATGTAATCTGGTAGTACATAATACCAGCATACTTCAAATCTTCGCTGTTTACAACGAATTGATTTTGCCCTTTAGCACAAGCTTTTGTTTCGTTATGAAGTAGTTTTCCTGTCACATCATAAACTTCCAATGTCACATCTCCATCATCTGGGATAGAAAATTCAATCATTGAAGATTCTGCAAAAGGATTTGGCTTATTCTGTAACAATTCGAATATTCCATTGTCATTACTTGTTCTTGGAGCTAATGTGACATCCATTACTTCCATTGAAGTACTATAAGCTTCATTCTCAAATCTCGTATTAGCCATTTTCAAATTACTAAGATCTCCATTTTTCTTAACTATCATGCTAAATAATGGTTGATTCGAATCTAGGGTAACTTCAGACATTGAAGCAAAACTCATTCTTACCGAGTTGTTATTGATGTAAAAATCACTTGGCTTAAAATCAATCGCTCCAGATTCAATTCCAATAATTTCTGAATTTAGGGAAGTTTTCAACTCTGTCTGTAGTCCTAAGATCATTTCACCATCAACACTGTACACATCAATATAAGCGTAATCTCCTTCCTGTGCAACAGTATATGTCAAGTCCAATCTCTCAGTACTTCTATTATCTGTTTCTGTATCACGAAGGTTAGTCAATGCAGAAATATTTACATCACCTATTTTCATACCTATGAAGTCAACATCATACTGAGCACTTTCAACATTAGAAAAATCAATCTTCTCATTGAAAGGGAATGGTTGATTATAATCTGTAAATACTTGTGCTTTATCTACAAACCTCCATTCTTTCTGACCATTAGGAAATTCCATTTCCAATCCTAGGATTACTTTTCTTAGAGCTACCAAATCAGACGCGGAAACTTTAGAGTCATTATTCACATCTGCAGCAATTACTTTATACGGAGAGTTAAACTCATTAATCTCCAAAATGTGTCTTTGCATTAAAACAAGGTCAAGAGTAGAAATACCATTCATGATATCATCTTCTTTATCATTCTGAATATTAATATTCGTTCCTTCTCCAACAAGCACACTAAAGTCTCCATTCTGGGCCGTCATTTGACTAGACACCATTACTTCAGCTCCTTGAGTAATTGCCATAACTTGAACATTTTCTATTGCATCATTGGCTTCATTTGTTACTCTACCCGCAATACCATGTCTTGTAACGTCATCACATACATTTCCAATACCATCTTGAAGTATTAGACCTACGCTACAGAAATCGTAATTACCAGCGGCATCATGTACATACATTGTAATAGGAACATACATTTCTATTCCATCTGGAATGTCCGCACACGTAAATGTCTTATTGCTATCCTTAATATCCGTTGAGAATGTAAATACTAAATCCTCCTGAGCCGTACAATTATCGAAACTTCCATAGTCAAAATCGCTAGCCCATAATTCGATTGATCCTGAAGAAGGCATCACAACTGTGGTAACTGTAGTCAAACAATAAGGTGTTGGTTTTTTACCGTCTACCACCATTAAGATATAAGAACAAGTCTCAATGTTTCCACATTGGTCTTCAACAGTCCATGTTACCTTGTGCTTCCCAATAGGAAGGATACGATTGAATGTATCCGTAACACCTGTTAAATGAGGTCCTTTTTCATCATTATATACATCAATTACGTAGTCATACTTTAGTAAAGAATCTGGGGTACAGTCATCTTCTGCAGCAATTCCTTGAATCACATTTCCTTCACAGTCTCCATATACTTCCGCCATTCTATCATCACAAGATACGAATTGAGGTGCTTCTTCATTGGTCAACTTTAGAATCTGAAGATCCGTATAAATCCCTTCATCATCATATGGATTATTGGGATCATTTACATCATACGTACACCAATCAATTACAGTCCATGTTCTTAAGATTTTCTCACATGCACCATCCACAAAAGTAAATACTTGATCTTTGTATTCATAAGACAATAAACTACAGTTCTTATCTCTGAATCTTGGATATGAGAATAAAAGACTTAGGTTATCTGGGTGAAGCTCAAATTCACACTGTTTTGCAGTGTAATCCCTTGGCCAAGTGATGTCATTATAATCGAACGGATCCGAATCAATCAATTCTATTCTTTGAACACACGAATTAGCATAATTCTTATCCTTTACTGTCCAAGTTCTTCTAATCGTCCCCTCACCACAATTATTTAAATCACCAGTATCTTTATGCTCTAAACTTACTACAGCACAATTGTCAAATCCCTTTGCTTCACCAGTTAAATCTAAATCATTGTAGTCTTCGTAACAATCTATGGTAATATTATCGGGACATTCAACATATGGTGGCAACTTGTCTTCAATCTTTGCCTCAACCATACATGTATTCTGATTTCCACTTTTATCCGTTACTTGCAGCGCAACCATAATTGAAGTTCCCATTTCTTCACAACAGAATAAGATCTTATCTCTAAATGTAGTCTGACTGCCGTGTCCATCACATTCATTGGTCATTTTTCTAACCTTATAATCTACCAATTCACAGTTATCGTGAGATAAGTCATCAAATGTGATTGCATCTACCCAAGCATAACCATCAGATCCTAAAGACACATTCGTGAATTGATCACATACTGCAACTGGTGGTACTTCATCAACAACCGTAACCAACTGTATACATTCAGATGTATTTCCACAATCATCAGTTGCTTCGTACTTTACAAACGTCAATCCTTGTGGTAAATCATTTATTGTTTTTCCCGTTATATAAGTGAATATAGCATCTGGTGGAACTGTTCCATCAACAGAATAATAATAAGATCTTGCCACAACGACATCGTCAGGATCAGTACAACCGAAATCATATATTTCCGGATCTGGAGTAGTATAATCTCTAGTACACTCTAAAGGATCCGTAGAAATCGTTACATCTTCAGGGCAAATAATTCTAGGACTAGTCTTATCCTCTACTTTGATTATTTGAGTATGCTCAATCACTTGTCCACTACACCATTCTACAACTTTCCAGTTTCTCAAAATCTTGTATGACTTTGTACAAATGTCGATTCGAGTATCTTCCGGCTCAAAAATCTGGATATTGTCACAAAAATCTCCGTATGGGTATCCTGCTCCAGCATCTGTAGGAGGTGGAACTTGCATACCATATTCGCTACATGAAAACGATGGTTCTTCTACTCCATCATAATCAGGTGGGAACATCAATGTTCCTAATCCATTTCTATATACATATATTCTTTGTATACATGGGATTGCTGTATTGCCATATGCATCTACCGCATTCCATGTACGATCAATTATTTTGCTGTACCTACTATCACAATCCATTTCTACTACTTCGTCAGTATACGACATTGTCGCTGGACCACAAGCATCTAATCCTTCTACTAAGTATGTACTCGTTCCTGTATTACTATAATGTGTAATATCGTGAGACGGGAAAGGCATAATAGCACCAGATTGTTTGAAAACGATAGATAGTTTGTTAACTTCTCCACCATCACCATCTACGTGATCATTAATGGTGATTTTCCAAGTTCCATGCCAATCACTAGGAGATACTAAAGATGCTAAAGCCTCTTCAGGTCTAAAATGTCCCATAACAGCTGGGCTTGTCGCACCACATTCATTCACTAAATCTACATATGAATTAGCTGCATAATCATCCAGCGTCAAATACATATCTTGGTTTGTACAAGAAAGACCTGAGAATAAAGTAATTAGATCACCATTTGGAGCCTCTAATGTTGCAGATAATTGACTAACGTCATTATGAGATACATCAATTATTACGGCAATATCTTCCAATGTTGCATTTGGTACTCCAAACACATCCACTTCATAAACATTACTACTAGGATCAAATCCACCAATTTTCGCTGAAGTTATTTCTGCATCATAAGTTATATTTCTTGACATCAATTCTCCTGGAGTCAAATCAGACGAGCATGATGTATATACTGGGAAACAATCCATAACTGGTGGATGTTTATCCTCGACCATAATTTCTCCCCAACATTTATTCGAATTTTCATCTTCAACTTCAACTCGTAATCTTAATCCAATATGTGATGCATCTACAACATCACCAAAGGGTTTGTTTGTCTCGTCGAATATTGTAACCGTGTAATTATCATAACACGAATATGGTCCTCCTTCTAAAACATCATCTGGAGAAACTGTAGCCATACACTCTTCATCTAGTGAAATGTTTACAAGATCATTACAACTGATTGACGTCACTGGATTAGCCACAGCAACAACTTCTAGTGTAAATGCACAATTAGATGAATTACCTGCAGCATCCACTGCTTGATAAGACAAGTTATATATACCCTCTTCAAATTCATCATTAGGCATTTTAACCGTCATATTGGTTGGTATGATATCTACAGACTCAGCTACCGTTCTGACATTAATCAATGCTCCTGCATTTGGACTCGTTAATGTACCTAAGTCCATCAGAACATCAATACCACAAGCTGGAGCTGTAACAAAAGTTGGAAAGGCTTGAGCCATAGTATTAAAGGCCATAATAGAATCACCAGTAATGGATGATGGAGTAATAACTTCCACAGCAAACCATTGATTGGTATTAACCAAGGATGTTGTTGTAAATGCTGAAGAATAACCTGTTCCGGTTACATTATTAGCTGTCCCCGATCCTATTTGTGTCCAGTTGTCCGTATTGTTCGTACCATCGGTAATATAAACATTGACATCGACATCATAAGTCCCCGTAACATTTAAATGGCCGAATTCCACCTCTGCAATTCGTACTGGAGTACTACTCGCAAGTGAAAATACTTGATAATAATGTGTTTCTCCCGAGTCACAACCAAAACGACCATCCATAGATGCGTCAGAATTATGTGTCTGAATAAACTCAGCGCCGTTGCAATTATCAGTTGCATATACATTAGGCTGCATAAATACAGAACATTGACCTGGATTTAATTGAATTACCTTGTCCGAACAGCCAAAAAATGTTGGTGATGTACCATCATTAACACATTGACTATTCAATTGCATTCCAATAAATACAAATAGTATTGTCTGTAATAGAACAATACCCTGTTTAAATTGGAAATTGTGATTAGTTATAAGTAACCGGTTTCTCATGAATGTAGATATTTGGATTAATTCAAAATGTTCCTTATCCGGTGATAAGTTTTTACCGAGATAATTTTTTTTATTCTTTAAATTATTTTTTTCTCTCATGTTTACTTTTTCTCAACAACACCACTCTTTTTGATAACTTTCTGTTTTTACTTCTTATCGCCTTAATCAAAAACAAATCTGATTTTCAACGACTTAGAACAATTCAATCAAAATCATCGTACTGTCTTACATATATTTTGCAAACATTGTACCAAATATGAATTTCTTTAATATTTAACCTTTGTAACTTTTGGGTATCAATTCTAATTTGAAAATGTTTCGAGTTTAAAATGAAGATTTTGACAATAATCAAATATTAGGAAGTGTCTATTACATAGCATTCATATATTTGTAATCTATATATTAACTCTATGACATCACTAGATTTGTTCCCAATCATTGGTCCTAATGCCAGATTAGAATATTATTATAAAACACTAAATGATATTGATTGGGTATTAAAACCTTATTTAGCGAGTAAACTTAGAAATAACAATATCGCCATTGTATCGTCCGAGAGTTTGATCAATGAAGTCACTCAACTATTGATCAATAATCAGATTGAACATGTCGGTCCATTAACACAATCTATAAATCATAAATTAACTGCGATTGATACAGATGAAAATGGAATTAATAAGATCCACGATCATAAATCTTGGTTGAAATATTTACAATCCATATACGCTGAAAATTCACGAGACTTTAAAGCCTCATCTATTTTCTATCAATTATTCATTTTACAACAAAAAATCAAGCCCTATCCTCTTGTATTGGAGACATCTTCATTTTCCTTTACACAGGAAGAACGAAATAGTTTTATAAGGGCTATTGAACTTTACAAAGCGTACTATACTATATATACGTCCGATCCATTAAAAGTTAAAGTTCTATCTACTTATAGCGACAAAAAAATATCCAAATCTTCATTTGAAGAAATACTACACTTCACGACAGAGATTACAACTGCCTTGATGCAAGTTAAACTTCGTATACTTGAAGGGACTAAACAAACAGAACTCGACCAGTTAAAACTATTAAAAGAAGAAACGAATAATACATTATTAGATATCCATAAAGAAGAATCAAGTTTAACTTCTTTCATTTTAGAATTTGGTGATTCACGAGTAGAGAAACCTGGTATGTTAAGTTTTGATACCAAAAAGAAAACTAAGTATGCTAAATGGTCTTTATTAAGGGTGGAAACAAACAATCCTTTAGAGGCTATCAATCAGCTTCAAAGAAAAAAGGACAATGTCAAACTTTCGTACCAACAGAAACGGACAGAATTAGAGTCAAGTTATAAAGGCCTGAATGAACTAAACACTCAAGATCAAGACCTATTGTCTGCGGCTCGAGCATTAAATGATATTCTAGATCAAATCAATCAATTTGGTATATTCAAAAACAAAGTGGAATGCAATACCAAAAACTTCATCAAAAAAATTCCAATTATCGATGGAATAATCGAAGACTTAGAAGTACTATTGAAATGTAATGACATAAAAGATGCCATAGCGTGGATTCATCTAAAAGATCATTATTCTAATTCATTTTTGAATATGATATCACAACTTAAGTCTATCCCAATGGATGAATGGGTCGATCAATTTGAGTATTCCTATTTGAATAAATGGTTGGATCATCATTCATTATCTCTACAATTCGAAACCAAGATAAATTCTGAGTGGCAAAATTATTACGGCTTAATTAATAATTCTATTATTAACTCTATTATTAATTCCAAATGGAACCAATTTCGAGAAATCATTAAATCGGATAAACCTATTCTTAAGGCTTTAAAATCGAGCAACTTAATATTCCCTCTTCTAAAGTCTAAAAAAATAGATGCTCCGATATTGTTAGTACCTTTAAGTAAGAAAGATCTAATTCCAGAATCCTATTCAATGGTCTATATTGGAGGCTCATCGGATACAACTTATGATACTGCATTTATCCTAGATGAATCAGAGTCAGATATACCATCTAAACTTAATTTACAAAACACGCTAAAGGAATTACCTTCTAGCCATCAACTAAGCATTGCTAAGCAATTGTCTTCTAATCTGAAGCCCTTTAGTGGTAGACTTAAGGGATTCCAATTGAAGTCTTGTAACATTATGGTATCTCTTCCAGAACCATGGGATAATCTCATTTCTTCATCCATTATAAATGAAGGAGGTAAATTCTTTGATCTTAGTATTCAAGACAATCTTACCGACTTTTTATTAAGTACAGATCGTCCTTCTCATTGTTTAATTTTTGATTCAATTATTGATTATTCTTCTCAATCTTTTAACCAACAGTTATTGATTCTGACTCAGATGGAGAAACTCGGATTTCAAATAAAATCTCTATTTACTAACCAAATCTTGGATCAACCCAATTTTATAAACCATGTGATCCAACGAATAATCCAACACTCCGAATGATTCCGATTGAATTATTAAAATATCAAAACGAACTTAAAGTCTCCTACAACAATAAGGGGCAACGGCTTTTTTTTGACCCTATTAGAAAGAAAAATGTTCGGGCTCTTCCAGAGGAGATGATTCGTCAATTGTGTATTCAATATCTAACAAAAGAATTAAACTACCCTATCGCAAGGATTCAAGTTGAACGATCGATTATTGTTGAAAATACTCCAAGGCGCTACGACATTATCGTCTATGATTATCAACTAAAACCCTTTCTTTTAGTTGAATGTAAATCTTTCAAAGTAAAAGTTTCGCAAGTTGTATTTGATCAAATCGCAATGTACAATATTGAAAGTAATGCACCTTACCTATGGGTAAGCAATGGTCAATTCAATTTCTTGTGTTCTATCGATAAACATTCAGAAAGTTACGAATTCTTAGATTCTTTTCCAGAGTTCCCTTCTCCAACTAAGACTTCTCTGCAACAATAATTTGATGCTCCTCCTGAATGCCTGATGAGCGATGATACATCACCTTTGATTTCCACATAGGTTTCCATTCGTTGGTATTCAGAATTTGAGCTAGCTGATCCATATTGTAATAATAGAACAACATCTCATTTCCATCTGAATCCGAAATTTTCTTGGAGGTATATTCGTCTCCCTCGACATAACTTAAGTACAAAATACTCTTAGATGAAGTAACTTGATTTAAGTTTTGAAACATTTTAATAAGTCTATTTATGGCTATATATGGGATCGCGAAACCACACAAAACAGCATCATATTTTTCATTGAAGCAATTTACATTAACTATATCATCATTATAAAATTTCCCATTTGGAACATTTCTTTTGGCAATCTCAAGCATCGCAGTAGAGTAATCAATACCACTAATTTTAAGATTAGGTTGTACTTCAGAGAAATATTTAGAAATATTTGCAGGTCCACAACCTAAATCGAGAATCTTAGCCTTATCACTTAATCTACTTAATACAAATTCGTAAGACTCGTTATAGATATCCAATCCTGTAAATATTGAATCGTATTTGGCTGCAATCTTATTCCATGATTCTTTGGTCTTATTCATCTTCAGCTAAATGTTATTTTCTAAGGACACTACATTTTTTCACTTAAACAAAAAAGCCAATCTCCCGATGAGATTGGCTCTATATATTCTTTATTTATTCTTCAAATCTCTACTCTTTCACAAAAAACTTTTTGCTATATGTTCCTCCTTCAGATTCTACTTGAATAAAATACATACCTTCATTATAACTTGTTAAATCTAATTCAAAAGCTCTTGAAGACAAGTCTCTAAACTCTAAAACCACACCTTGAATATTTACAACACTCATTTTTTGCATAGTTTGATTGCCATTAAGATGAACAATCATATAATCCTCTGCTGGATTAGGATAAAGAATTAATTCCGCTTTTTCCTCTTGCGCCTTATTCAGAATTACATCAACGCTTGTAACGGCATCATTCAGTCCTGCTCTTGAACCATAACTATCTTCTACCACAATATTCGTAGCAGAAATCTGGTATGTCAATTTTTGTAAAAGATCATTGGTCTTTATTCCATGAGCATCTTCTTCAACAATGAAAGACAATTGTCCTAATTTACCAAGTCCCGAAATTCCAACACCTGTAGTTCTAGAAAAGGCAACGTCAATTTTTCCTTCAGATTTATGAATAGCGTAGTCTAAAATAATAGAATTGTTCGCAAACCATGAGTTATCATCAAATTGGATATCAAAACTACTTGAATCAATCAAATTTGGAGGAATATTTAAACTAAATGTAAATCCATGTGCATCCAATACAGGGTAATTGGCATTACCAAGTACCATATCAATAACCAATAAGTCACCAGAATCGACTTCTGAACTTTGAGGAATCAAATAAAATGGATAATCCTTTATGACTAAAATTTCTTCAGGGACCAAGGTATGAACCTTACCATAATTTGCAGTAACTGCACTAGTATCAGTAGAAGTGACTACCCCATTATTATCCGTATCAACATGACTTACATCAACTCCAGATATTTGATTTTGATTCCAGCTTGTCAGGTATTGACTACTCCAAGATCCTTGATTAACCTCGTCTCTAACAGGACCACCTTCACCCATATACCTTCCGATACTTAATACATCAGTAACGGATACTCTTCCATCACCATTGGCATCACCACTCCAAATACAATCCGCAACACAATTACAAGTTGTATCTATTTGAGGTTGAACAACATTAAAACGTAGTTTGTAAAATTCACAAATCCCATTCAAACAATACTCTACATCAAATTCATCCTGTCCTATGAAATCAAGATTAGGCGTATAACTTACTCCGATCTTATTTGTAACTACATCACAATTTATTGTAGTAGTATCTTCAATATTTATTATTTCAGCCTGACCGTTTAATGGTGAGTTCACAATATTAAAAGAATAACCATCTAAAGGAATATCATAATCCACTAAATAAGACTTATTCATTAAAGCATTCAGTTCGTATGAAATCGTTTTAGTGGGTTTCATATTCCCAACGACCATCTTGATTTCGCCGATTTCTACATGAAGTCCAAAATCCTTTTCGTAATAAAAACTCTTTTCACCCTGAAACCCATTGGGCGGAGTATATTCAAACACACCATTTCCGACATAAAGTAATTCCGGAGAATAACTAAGTAAAATTCCACCAGAAATCAAATCATTGGAAAAAACATTAAAACTCACCGTCTCGTCTACACCTGTAAAGAACACATCGTCCTTCACATATCCTTCATCCAAATTTGGGTCCAATATGGTTAAAATAAACATCCGACTATTCCCTTGGTCGTCAGTATAAATCACCGTATCCACACCAACATTATCAGCTTCAGGTATATAATGTCCAACTAAACTGTGAACTTCTTTTACTTCACCCAAGGTACCATCAATCGTCCTTTCGAAGGATTCATTAGGTAACATTAAATATTGAGTGGAAGTATTAACAAGGGAATACATCAATGTATCGTTTCCCACATGATTAGGGAAACTTGATCTTATAAAGATTACTCCTTGATCTGTTGAGGCAAGCGAATCTCTTAAACTATATAATATGATATCATCATCTGATGAACCAACATAAATAATACTATCACCTTCAATTTCAGCTTCTCCGTACAACACATCATTAACGGAATAAAGATTGTATACATCCGTACTAGAATAATCATTAGTCATAGGATAAATTACCAAGGTATCTGTATTACCTTTTGTAATTACATCATCTTGGGCCGTCACCAGAGAAGGGACTACATCAATAGAGTAAGAAATATATCCTGGCATAGGAATGAATCCTTCAAACTTCCAATACTCAACAACAACATCTCTGTGTCCAACAAAATCAACTTGATCAAAAGAAATTTCAATTTGCCATGAATTGGCACCTAGAGAAAAAACTTCTAATTGATAATCAAATCCAGGAACTACAACCAATGTAGGACCAAAAGCATCCAGAGATTGTACAGTATCAGTTAATACCGTATTTGTCAAAATGGTAAAATGCTTTTGATTGGGATTAGATTGAGCATCAACTTTCAATGCCGTCATCAGCACAAATGCCAAAAACAGCAGGACTCTATTTAGGGGGTATATCGGGTCCTTCATCGAATTTCTAAAATAAGCAATGGTTAATAATACTACAAAGGTACAATTTCAATTCAACTCAACCAAATATAAATAATTAAAATAAAAAATAAACAAATTTGTAACTAATTAAATATAAGCATATTACACATTAACATATACACAATGTAAAAACTAACCTATAGGCAATCTTTAACCATTGGAATTTACTCACCAAACATCCGCATACTGCATTCTACTTTTTTACTTAATTTTGCTCTATGAAGAGTAAGAAAATCCATCTAGCGCTCGAGTACTTGAACATCCATGAAATCAATAGTTTTAAGAAATTCTTACATTCACCTTACTTCAATCAAAATGAAAAAATACTAAGGTATTTTATCGTATTAGAACGTCAAATCAAAGCTAAACTGCCATTAGCAGACTTGAAAAATCAAGATGTTTGGTCGGAGGTAATGGAGAATAACTCATACAACGATGCAAAATTCAGAAAACTCAATTCAGACATCTCCAAACTGTTTGAAAAGTTCATGGCTATCAGTGAATTAGAAAATGACATTACCCTCTCCAACAATTTAAAGATCAGAGCTTTTAGAGAAAAAAAAATGTCAAAACTATACCCAGGACTGATTAGCCATATCAACAACGCTAAAAAAGCTCAACAAAACAGATCAGCCGATTATTATCTAGATCTTTTCAACATTGAAAAAAGCATATTTAGTTTGCAATCTGACGCGGATCGTAAGAGCAAAAGTAAAGATCCCGTTAAATTCTTAAACATTGAAGAGATTTCACAGAATCTAGATGTCTTTTACATTGCCGAAAAACTAAAATATTATTGTACTATACTTAGTTGGAAGAGGAGTTATAAGGTGGATAAAAAGATAGCAGGTATCGAGTTCATCTTAAAACTCGCCCAAATCCCTATGTTTAGTGAATATCCACCTGTAAAAATCTACTTCACTATATCTAGAACCATTACTGAATCAGAAAATACCGAACATTATTATCTATTAAAGAATCTCATTGAGGAATACATACACCTTTTCCCTCCAAGTGAAGCTAGAGAAATCATGGAAGCTGCAATTAGTTATTGTGTAGTTAAAAATAATCAAGGAATTACATTATTCTTAAATGAAGTTCTCGAACTCTATACTAAAGGTTTAAAAAATGAGATTATTTTTGATAATGGCTTTTTAAGTCCAATTGCATTCAGAAATATTGCATTTTATGCTTTGAGAGCTAAGAGATATGATTGGGCGGAAAAGTTCATTTCCGAATATCACGACAAAATTAAAGAAGAATACAGGAGTAATGCTAAAAACTTCAGTTTTGCCAGATTAGAGTTTTATAGGAAGGACTACAGTAAAGTAATAGATTACTTAAATCAAATAATAATGAATGATTCCTTTTACAATATTAATGTCCGTTCATTACTATTGGTTTCTTATTATGAATTGGAAGAATGGGCTCCATTGGAATCATTATTACAATCTTTCAAAGCCTGGGTTACTCGTGAAAAATCTTTGTCCAAACATCTAAAAAACAGATTCTTAGAATTAATTAAATCAGTAAAAAAGCTTGTTTATACACCTGAATTCGAAAAAGAAAAGCTTAAAAAGTTATTAAATAATGTTCAGGACAATCCAGAAATCATCAACAAACCTTGGCTCGTTAATAAAATCCTAGACAAATTATCAGATTAACATTATACAAAAGGATTCATATGAATCCTTTTTCACCAAAATGCTTACAATAATTTATTTTAAAGCGATTTCTTTTATAAATTTACTTTTCAAGAACTATCTAAAATTGCATTTTAACATAAAGATCATGAGAATAGCAATCCTTTCAATCTTAACCTTTGTTTCAGTAGTTTGCTTAGCCAATACATCTATAGATTCTTCCAGAATCTTAGTTTTACAACAATCTATTGCGGCTTTGGATGGCCCAGAAGATCACTGTGAAGTTCCTTGCGGCATCTACGGAGATTCGCTTCGAATTGCTCTAATTGATGAGCATATACGTACGATTGAAAAAGCGACAAATAAGATCAATGAGCTATCTAATGAAGATAGACCTAACTACAATCAGTTGGTTCGTTGGATCAATAATAAAGAAAAACATGCAGAGGAGATTCAGCAAATTGTAAGTCAATATTTCTTACATCAACGAATTAAGATAGTAGACTCTTCCAATAAAAAGGCAGTTAAGAAATACCATAAATTATTAACACATCTTCATCACATATTGGTATATAGTATGAAAACCAAGCAAGGAACAGACATGGAAAACATCGCTAAATTGAAGCAGGCTGTAGAGATGTTTGACGATGCTTATTTCCATACGCACTCGCACTAATTCAATTTATCCATACCATTAGTCTTTATATCCTATGAAGGTATATCACTCAAGAGTTTGGGGTGAAATTTCTTTTTACAAAGACATTAAAGACACCGATAAAGTCCTTATAGAAGCTTGTGAAAATTATCAAAAGCGGTCTTCAAGGAATAGGTACGCCATTGCTACTACCAATGGTTTGCACGTTTTATCAATTCCGCTCAAAAAAGGGAAAAACAATCGAACCAACATTAAAGATGTCGCCATTTCATATGATGAAAACTGGACAAACAAACATTTAACGGCTTTAAAATCCGCTTATAAAAAGGCGCCATATTTTGACCATTACTTTGATAAGATCAATAGCATCTATCAAAAAAAGTACGGCTTTCTTTTCGATTTTAATCTAGCATCAATGGAAATGATTAAAGCTCAACTTAAACTGAGTACATCATTTGATTTTACAAAAGAATATCTTGGACAAAGTGCGAGTTTAGACCATCTAAAGTTGGATATGGAATACGAACAAGTATTTGAATATCAAAATGGCTTCATTTCTGATTGTTGCATTTTAGATCTATTATTTTGTACTGGACCTGAAGCAATTCTTTATCTTTGATAATCATCATCAGAGGATATTGAATACATGAAAAACAGCATTGATCCTAAAATAATACAAATTACCCAAAACTTACGCCACTGTTTTCAGGACATAGTAACGCTTACCGATCACGTCAATAATGAGGATCTCAAAAACACCATTCAACAACTTTATGATCAACTAGAATCTCCGTTTACATTTGTAATTGTGGGCGAGGTAAAGGCAGGCAAAAGTAGTTTTATCAATGCCCTTTTGGACGCGAATAAAGAAATATGCAGGGTTGCACCTTCTCCCATGACAGATACCATACAGCAAATCGTATATGGAAAGAACGAATCTGAAATCCATATTAATCCCTTTCTAAAAAAGATTACGCAGCCCATCGACATTCTCCAAGAAATAGCAATTGTCGATACACCCGGCACCAATACTATAGTCGATCATCACCAAGAAATCACTGAACGATTTATACCATTTTCTGATCTTATTGTTTTTGTCTTTGAGGCAAAAAACCCATATCGCCAATCAGCATGGGAATTCTTTGATTACATACATGAACAGTGGCATAGAAAGGTCTTGTTTGTCCTACAACAAAAAGACTTGATGTCTCCAGATGATCTAACTATAAACATTAATGGTGTAATTGAGCATGCGACTAAAAAGGGAATTCCTTCGCCAAGAGTTTTTGCTGTTTCTGCCAAACAAGAAATAGAAAATCTAAAGGAAGAAAGTGGTTACGCTCCATTAAGGTCATTTATAAAAGAGAACATCACTGGTGGCCAAGCACCATACTTAAAACTCCAAAACACCATCAATACTGCCCTCAGCATAAATACCACTATAAAAAACAGCCTAGCATTACGAAGGGAACAATACGAATTGGATGTAATATTCAGAAAAGACATTAAAGAAACGCTTGAAAAGCAACATACAAAAACGACCAAACATATTGGACTATTAGTAGAAAATCTAATTGCCAATTACGTTGCCATCACTGCAGAAAAAGAAAAAGAACTCCAGAAAGGGTTATCTCTTGCCAAAGTCTTGAAAAAATCCATTAGTGGTATTTTTTCATCCGGCAAAGGAACCATAAACGAATGGTTAAAAGGGCAAACCAACGATTTGGAAATTAATCTAAATCGAGCTCTAAAAGATCGACTTCATGAAGGTATTATGGATGTAGCTGACAACATACAGATGATGGGCAAGATTGTTGACTCGAAAATTAAAAACAGTACAACTGTATTAACAGATTCTGACGAAATATTCTCTGATATAGCAGAAAAAAGAGCAAATGTTCTGAAAGACCTGCACCAAAGTTTTGAGCATTTCTTATCTAAATCTGAAAATTTCTACGATCAATCGTTGGTAGAAGAATCTTCTAAAATGGCACCAAACTTGGCCACTGGTGGTGGAATTGCTATCGTAGGGGTTATATTAACTACAGTTGTGAATGGTGCGGTATTTGACATCACAGGAGGAATACTTACGACCATAGGTATATTTTTTGCCAGTATATCTCTTGGACTAAATCGAAGGAAAATCATGAATCGATTTAGAGAAGAAGTACAAAAGGGCAAGATCAAGTTAAGTGAAGACATCGAACTAATCCTAAACAGTTATACCAATAGGATCAAAAATAGAATTAATGACAATTTTGTAAACTTTGACCAACACTTACTAACCGAAGAAAATACACTTAACTCATTGGAATCCAAACAATCCTCAATTCAAATCACATTAGAAGATCAAATTAATCAACTTGGACTGTAACAATATTAAGTTCTTTCAACGTCTAAAGAATAAAACGAAATGATGAGATCACTGCTTTTTAGTCTACTAATATTCATTCTATCCAGCACTGCAATCAATGCCCAATTCGGTTATGGATTTACAGGGACTTGGAGCCTATACGATAGATACACTAATCCTTCCGATGACGTAGCATATGAATCTGCTGGAAGTGCTATATTAAACTTTGGTGTCGGTCCAAAATTATGGTTAGGCAATAGAGATTTTTCAATATCTGCTGAAGCTTCAGCTCAGATCAATTTTTTAGGTCTAGCGCTAAAAGATTACAAAGGTATGGGCATGGCTTCTTTTCCGATGCTAGTAAATCTCAATTTTAATGGATTATCCGGATTTGATAATGAATTACGTCCTGGCTTCAGTATTGGAGGGGGAATTCAATTTAGTAAAACTGAACTTTATGGTCTGAGTAACAAATACAAACGAGATGGTGTAGAAAGAAAACTGTTTAGAACTTACCTCATACATGCAGCTTACGGATTTGGTCTAAATGGCGAATCAGGAGCCTTGTTTTTAAGGTATGGCTTTAATCCAGACAATTCTGCAAAAACATTATCTTTGGGCTTTCAAGTTGACATGAATCATCATACCTATAAGAATAGAATTGATCCTGCAAGTCAACTCTAAAGCTACTTAAAAGTGAATATACTACACCACCACTCCCTAAAACAGTACAACTCGTTTGGTATTGAAGTAACAGCCCATAGGCTGATTCAAATTCATACCATTAACGATATACTCCTGGCATTGACTTCTTATCAAGCGCCATTTAAAATATTAGGTAGTGGAAGTAATATTGTTATTTCAAACGATGTTGAAGAAACGCTCCTCAAAAATGAAATAAAGGGGATTGAAATCATAGATGAAAATGCGAATTCTTGTCTGGTAAAAGTTGGAGGTGGAGAAAACTGGCACAACTTTGTTATGTGGGCAGTTTTTCATGATCTAGGTGGTTTGGAAAACCTTGCTTTTATTCCGGGGACTGTCGGTGCTGCACCTATTCAAAATATTGGAGCATATGGAGTAGAACAAGATTCCTCATTTCACTCGGCTACTGTGGTAGATATGGAGTCTGGAGTTACTAAGACATTCTTCAAAAAGGACTGTCGATTTGGATATAGGGAAAGTATATTTAAGCATATCGCCAAGGATCAATACTTTATAGCGGATGTCACCTACTTATTAAAAAAGAATCACATTCCAAATACTACATATAAAGACATTCAAAAATATCTTGAAATACATAACATTTCAAATCCAAGTGTAAAGGAAATTGCCTCAGCAGTAATAGATATTCGAAGTAAAAAACTTCCAGATCCAAAAGTAATCGGAAATGCTGGTAGTTTCTTTAAAAACCCTATTGTTTCTTTATCTAAGGCAAGTCAACTTAAAGAAGTATATCCGGAACTCCCGATATATCCGATTGATCAAACTCAGGTAAAAATTCCAGCAGCTTGGCTCATTGAACAATGTGGATTTAAAGGAATAGTACACGGTAATACAGGTACTTTTGACAAACAGGCATTAGTCATTGTTAACCACGGCAATGCAACGGGTGAAGAGATTTTGAATTTTGCACTTGAAATTCAAAATAAAGTATATGAGACTTTTGAAATAGAGCTAGATCCAGAAGTTAATATTTGGTAATTTGTCTTCTATTTATTCATTCTTGTATTATCATCAATTATTTGATTAAAATACAAAGCATTACTGAATAGTTTAAACGTCCCCTTCCAATATCCCCTAAAAAGTAAGTTGTCACTAAAACAAATAATTCGTCCTTTCCCATGTTTGTGAACGGACGAAGCAGGTGTATTTCCAGCACTCTCAACAGCTCCTCTAGGCACATAACCAGACATTAACGGAGATTCTATATAATTCAAAGGATAACTCCAGTCTCCTCCTTGTTTTTCATAAAATCGAACACCTTTTCTAAACATTGGAATTTCATTGTCAGCATATCCAAACCCCAAAGGATGATTAAGATCAATCTCTGCTTTGAATATTGCCCCTCCAAGGACTTTTGCTCCTTGTTGATTTTGGCGCATTTGGTATTGTCTTACCACATGCAAGCTTTCTTTCTTATTATCCGCATTTGTCAATTGGACAACTCCTAATTTATCAAGAAACTCCACGGATCTCCTCATGGCAATTACTTCACCGCCGTTAAAGATCCACTTCTTCAATTTAGCTTTACCCGACTCGTCCAACTCACCATATGTACCATCTACTAAAATCATCGTAGTATACCGATTCAGATCCATAGCATTAAAGTCCATCACATCTATTTGTGATATTGCAGTCCTCACCTCTTTATCCATGTAATGCCATACTTCTCCAGCATCATAAGCTCTAATTCCCTCGCCTATTAGCATACAAAATTTTCTCTGATTGATTTTCTTAAATGAAGGGCTTCCAAGATGAACGTCTCCTGATCCATAGCCACTTTTTAATGAATAAATTGTGGTAAACTTCGGACTTAAGTTATTCATAATTTGCTTGAAATCAAGAAGATCAATTTGCGCATTTTGAGCATATGGGACAATAATGCTTCCAGGACCAAATGAACGTTCTTCCTCATTTATTTTTACTTTAAATGCTTCCGTCGCCACCTTAACTTCCAACCCAGCGTTTAGGATTTTTTCTAAGATTACAGGTGCATCAGATTGAGTCCAATCAAAGATCCAAGCATATGTATTGGGACTAAAAGGATCAAGTGAAGCAGTTGAATCATCGAAGGCTTTAATCTGTACCATATCCAAACTTTTCCATGATTTCTTATCTACATGGCTAAAGTTTAGGTCGTAAGCCAAAGGAATGGTCCATGTTGAGACATCATAAAAAATACTATCCTTGAAAGAAGTAACGGTTTCAAATATCGTATTTACCAGTCCGGTTTGTTTTTGTAGTGATGGAACGTAATATTCGTTCGAGTTGCTTTTAGACTTAAAGACTTGAATATCGTGTTGTAACAACAACGAAGTAAAAGATGCTAATTTGGATTTATCCATATCAGAATATCGATATCCACCAATCTTTGACTTTTCGGATTCTTTCATTTTATCCAAATAAAATCTTCGCTGATAATCCAATATTTCGGTTCTCATTTTTAGTGCCGCTCTTTGAGTAGATAGTGAGGTCACCACTTGATTTCGAATGGTAAAAGGAAATGTCAACAATCCATTTTCACTTTCTTGTATGTGTCCTCGCGCACTTGCTTGTTCGAACAATATCCCAATACTACCATGAATATCTGGGTATGTTGATCCTTTTCCATAATAGAAATCATCGTATCTCTTTTTACTAAAATATTGAGATCCAATACTATCCAAAGCATGTGCGTGAAAGGTGCCTATTTGTTCTGTCAAATCCTGATTTTCCCATGGAGTGTTTGGATTCGTTCTTGACGGCACACCGGGTTGAAAAAAAAATGTCGAATTGGTTCCCATTTCATGATGATCAGTCAAAATATTAGGTTTCCATGCATGAAAGGTCTTCATTCGGCTCCGACTCTCAGGTTGAGAAAGTAATAACCAGTCCCGATTCAAATCAAACCAATAATGATTTGTCCTACCTCCAGGCCATACTTCATTAAATTCTCTTGATTGTGGATCACTTACTAAATGTTGAGATTTATGGCCATTAACCCAATTGCTAAATCTTTGCAGACCATCTGGATTATAACATGGATCCAACAGGATATAAACATTTGTCAATAAATCCTCTATATAACCTCCTTGAGCGGCTGCTAAATAATATAATACTAAGGGAACGGCATTCGCTCCACTTGATTCATTACCATGAATGGAATAACCTTGATACAATACCAAAGGTAAAAGATCTACATTTAGATTTTCGCTAACACTAACATCGGTCAATTTCAGATGTTCTTTTCTTATTTCATCTTTTTGAGAGAGGTTTTCTCCTGATGATATATGTAAGATGCACAATTGCCGATCTTCGTGAGTCTTTCCAGTTAATTCAATTTCAATTCGCTCACTCTGGAAGGCAAGTAGTTTGCAATAAGCCAATAGCTGATCGTGAGAAAGATGCCAATCCCCAACATCAAATCCAAAGTATTCCTTCGGCGTAGTAATATCATCGACATAATCTACATTTGGTAAATAATACGACAAATCATTCTCCTGACCTCTAAGACCTATTTCCAATGCAAGTATTAATGATAAAACACAAGCCAATCTCCATAGTAGTTTTGCCATATTCTATTATTTTTTTGTTTCTTTACGACCTCTAATTTAGTAAAATGTATACACTACTAATTTATACCATTATTGGTTTTTTCTTAGCTCTTCTTTTTTTGAATTTGTACTTTAGAATAAAGGTTTTTGGAATTTACAAAAGGTTAGTTAAAAACCGCGTAAATTTTGAAGTCAAACAGTTGTTTAATAAAACAAGACTAGAAGAAGAGGTAATTCCAATGCACAAAGCGCATGCGGAAGATATTTTAGCATTTGCCAATCATATTAGAACATCTGTATTTTTGGCAATTTTGTTGATCATCTTAATTGCTATTGTTGGTGGTATTTTAGCGTATTACCAATAGAATTTTAAGGCTTAGACAAGATCTAACAATAATAGTTTATTAAGTCGTTACGACATTTTTTATAGAATTACGATCAGCTCTTTTATGGAGTAATTCGTTTTATTTATGACTAAAACTTAGAATAATTTGAAATATATATTTTTAGCATTATCCATTTTTTTCTTTTCCAGTTGCGATTTGACTGATAGTGATGATTTTACTCCAGCATTTCTTGTTATCGACAATGTAAATTTTACGACTACTTCTGGTCAAGGCATTCCTGTTCATCAAATTGAAGATGTATGGGTTGTAGCCAATGAACAAATTCTTGGCGTTTTCACCCTTCCCGCTCGAATTCCAATTATTCCAACGGGTGCAAATATGAGTGTTCGGATCAATGCAGGTGTTAAACCCAATGGATCTAAAAATGAATCTATAAGTTATGCATTCTATGGTCCTGTCACATTCGAAAGAAACTTTCAACCTGAAGAAGAATTCAACTACAAGCCAACCTTTGAATATCAAGAAGAAACAAAGTTTGACCTTATAGAAGATTTTGAAAATAGCCCTTTTTTCAATATTGATTTGGACGGCAACAGCGAGACTTTATTAATAAGAAGTAAAGAAGATAATAATGGTGGATCCTTTTCAGGATTAATTGAACTAGATGCTTCAAAACCAGATTTAGAAGTTACTACGGATATTAGCTTTCTAAGAGAAGAAAATGCAGGAGGTGCAACTTTTCTTGAGTTTGACTTTAAAAGTGATTCGGAATTGTATGTCGGTTATATTCTGGAAACTTCAAATGGTCCGGTAGAACAAATAGAAGCTATTTTTGTACCTAAGGAAGAATGGACTCGTGTCTATATTGATTTCACCAATTACTTTACCAATTCAAGTGTAATTTCGTATAAAATCAAATTTGCAGCTTCGTACAATGGAAATGGGAAAAACAATCAAATCTTTTTGGATAATATAAAACTGCTACATTTCTAATTGAAAAGAACTACTCGTTACGGTGTAATATTATATCGCGTCACAGATTATCTTGCCGCACTTCTAGCATGGTCTGTTTTTGTTGTATATCGTAAATACAATGAGCTAGGGTATGTGGATTGGGACGCTTTGATTAATGATAAAAATATTCAGACAGGAATTGTTATTGTCCCCCTATTCTGGTCCGTATTATATCATTTGTTTGACAAGTATAAGGATATCTACCGATACAGTCGTATCAATGTATTTCGCAATACATTCATTCTTACATTTACCGGAACGCTTTTCCTATATTTCGTTCTTCTTTTAGATGATATCATTCAAGGATATCAAGATTATTTTTATTCATTCTTCAGGTTGTTTGTTATTCATTTTGGTATCACAGTAACGGTTCGAATGCTCATCTTAACCATTGCAAATAAGAGATTAAGAGCTGGAAAAGTTGGATACAATACGCTAATTATTGGAGGCGACAAAAATGGACTTGAGTTGTATGAGGACATTATGAGTAAACCCTACAGTCTTGGTCATCAATTTGTTGGTTTTATTGATAGTAATGGAAATAGTCAAAATCTTCTCGATCGGCACTTAACTAATCTTGGCAAGATTAAAGACATCAAAGAAATCATCAATAAATATCAAATCCAGGAAGTCATCATTGCCATCGAAACATCAGAACATTCCAAACTAAAAGGGCTTTTCGACACACTTTTTGACTACAACAATCAGCTACTTATCAAGGTCATTCCAGATATGTATGATATCATACTAGGAAATGTTAAAATGAATCACATATATGGTGCTGTTTTAATAGAAGTAGAGCAGGAATTAATGCCCCAATATGTTAAGACCATTAAAAGAACTATTGACCTTGTCGTGAGCATCATAGCCCTTATTCTATTGTTGCCACTCTATTTATTTATTATAATAAAAGTTCGACTTTCATCCAAAGGTCCAATATTCTTCATGCAAAAAAGAATTGGGCTTCATGGTAAGGAGTTTGATATAATTAAATTTCGCTCTATGTACATTGATGCTGAAGAAGCGGGACCACAACTATCAAAAGACGACGACCCTAGAGTTACACCATGGGGGCGAATAATGCGAAAATACAGATTGGACGAACTCCCCCAATTTTGGAATGTTCTAGTTGGTGATATGTCCTTAGTTGGACCACGTCCTGAACGCCAACATTACATTGATCTAATTTCAGCCAGGGCTCCACATTATAAACACCTACTTAAGGTCCGCCCAGGCATTACATCTTGGGGACAAGTAAAATATGGCTACGCCTCCAATGTAGATGAAATGATCCAACGATTGAAATTTGATATCCTATATATCGAAAATATGAGTATTGGACTTGATTTTAAAATTCTAATCTACACTGTACTTGTATTGATTAAAGGAAAAGGAAAATGAATTCGTTCTATCGATTACCTGTTTGGCTCCAATGGAGTTGTGCCGCTTCAATGTTTCTACTTTCCTTCTTTTTGATTACATGGACTATGGATCAAATGAATCTCTTTCTATGGTTTCTTTCATGGTTTATCATTGTGCCCATATTTCAATTTACTGCAACTCCTTTTTTTCGACTGATAAAAACGTATCAATACCTCTCTCCAATGCTTTTGGTTTTTGGTGCAAATAAAAAGGTATATGATTTACATAATGGGACTTCTTTCGATTACTTATTTGTGATGCGTAAAGTTAAAGGGAGAATATGGCGTTTGACAATTTTGGGTTATTACATAGAAGGGCTTCTGGAAATAATTAGAAGGATTGAAAATGATGAGTTACCAGAATCATTAACTATTAGAGGAACATCGTATTTCTTTAGCAAACAAACCGCTCAGCGATTAAGTTTTGAAATTCACCCAAGTGGATCTTTCGAAAAAGTCAATCTTTTTTTCAACTATTTAGATCTATTATGGATGTATTCAATGAGTCATGGAAAACTCAAATTTCCTGATCTAAAAATGATAAAAACGGCAAAAACCACAGGATCTAAGTTGGTTTCTAATAAAACATATCTAAATAAATTGCATACACATATTCAAAAGCAATTAATCGATTCATCTACAAATCAATAATTTACCCAAGCGACACTTATGAGAATTTGTATAATACAATCAGAATCAAGAGGAAACATTCGCTTAAACATCAAAAATCACTTAAATTTAATTCATCAGGCTATTCGATTAAAATCGGATCTCATCGTATTCCCTGAGCTATCATTATCTGGATACGAACCTAAACAAGCTCAAAAAACAGCTATATATCCAAATGATGCAATTCTTCGTCCTTTTCAAATGATATCTGACGAATATAATGTTTCAATTGCTATTGGAGTGCCTACAAAATGCGAAGAGGGCATATGTATTAGTATGATCATTTTCCAACCTTTAAAAGATAGAAAAACCTACTCCAAACAAATTCTGCACTCTGATGAACTGCCCTATTTCGTATCAGGAAATACAACTTCTTTTATCTATACTAATAACATTAAGATTGCTTTTGGTATATGTTTCGAATCACTTCAGCGAAATCACATTGAATACGCCCATCAACAAGGAGCTGAAATCTATATTGCTAGCGTAGCCAAATCACAAAAAAACATTGATAATGCATTTTCTTATTTCCCGATAGTCTCTAAAGAATTCAATTTACCTATTCTAATGAGCAATTGTATTGGATATAATGATGGTTTTCTTGCCAATGGACAAAGTGCAGTTTGGGATAAGTCTGGGTCATTGACAGGCAAACTCAACACTACAGATCAAGGACTTTTAGTTTTTAATACTGAATCTTCTACAACAGAGATATTTCATCAACGAATTGAATTATCAACGATCACTGATCTATCAAAGGTTATTCCAATTTATATCAGGTGCAAGCAAAATCTTGATGCGAAGAATATTCACCAATGGACAGCTTCTTATCCTTCCAAATCCATAATAGAAAAAGATATCACTAATCGTGATCTTTATATCTTAAGGTTTGGTAATGGCTTATTGGGAGCCGTTGCCCTTAATGAAAATCAACCAGAACAATATGAAGGTATATCTTGGGAAGCAAATTCAACAAGGGTTTTGGTAGTACATCGTCTCGTTGTTGATCCGGTGTATCAAGGTCATGGATATGGACATCTTATTATGGCCTTCGTTGAGGATTATGCCGTTAAAAACGACTATTCAGTTATTCGATTGGATACCTATTCTAGAAATGTTGGAGCACTAAGAATGTACCAAAATCGAGACTACAAAATAAGAGGCACAACCTACTTTGAAGGGCGAAAACATTTCTTCTATTGCCTAGAGAAAGAAGTCTAATTACGTAAAAACAAAAAGGGATGGCCCCTTAAAACCATCCCAAGTTTACCAATTGGTTAAAAGTTGATTAAGACCAAGCATTATATGCAATGCTCATCTCCAGTATTTTGGTATTCATTGTTTTCTTGAGTTAAATTAGGGTTTTCTGATCCACTTGATGCATGATTAAAGATGCAAGTTGGTATATTTTTAAAGGTACAATTAGACACTTTTAATACAGGATCTGCCCACATCCAAATTACACCTTTTTCAAAGTCATCATTCCCGTTCCCTCCATGCTCAATTATCACATGGCTTAATTCATTTTTAATACTCTCAGTGCCTCTGTATGCCACACCTGGCCAACTTCCAGATGTATTAATTACACCACCGAAATAAATAGGCTCATCTACTGTTCCTATAGCGGTCAAACTCCCTTTATCTCGGACGTATAGATATGCACTTTCGTCAAACAACATTCTTATCCCTTTTTCCAGCGTAACATTATTTCCATCGATATCCACTCTTCCTAATACTCTATAGGCAATATCATGGGTCTTCCAAGTCAATGATGCACCACTTGAAAGAAATTCAAAGGTTGCTCCAGCGTAGATATCAATTGTTGGGTCATTTCCTACAAAAGAGTTTCCTCTTCCTAATTGATGCACATTAGCAGAGTGCACTAAAATGGCTTTATCATTGTTTTCAAATGAATTATTTTCAAATGATCTGATATCATTTTCCCTCGAATCGTAAAACTGTACTCCGTACACCTTATTATCTCTAAATGTACAATCATCAATATTTAAACTTGCCCTTGCCCACGTCGTCAATCCACCTTGAATTTCGTTTCCCCAAGTTTCTCCACCAGCATAAGAAAACTGACAATATTTAAATTGATTTTTCAAACTCTGAGATTCTACAATCACACCAAGCCAAGCACCTTTGCTCTTGATACTCCCAGTAAATACGATTGGTTTATCTTCAAGTCCAACAGCGGTAATCGTTCCAGTTTCTCGGACGTCCAATCCTGTGCCTTCATCGAATTCTATAACTACACCTGGTCTAATCTCAAAGGCATTACTTATGTCGATATTTTCAATCACTCTGTAATCAACACCCTCATTTCTGTCCTCCAAGATAAGGTCACTTTCAAAATCAGCTCTCGTCAATTCTGTAGGAGTATTTTTATCTCCACCTCCACTTCCTCCTCCAGTATCATCGTCTTTCGAACAAGATGAGAAAGAAACCATACTCACTCCAATTAAGAGTAAACGAATAAATTGTTTTGTATACATTGGTATTTTATTTTTTCCAAACTTAGCTCTATCACTCAGTATTTATTCACACCGATGAATGACTAGCATATTTGAATGAATAAATGGTTGAATAGCCTTTTTATACATCTACATGAATTACAATATATCAATGTGTTTTTTCTTCGTTTTTTTCTTGAAAACTATAATATTTCTGATAAATGCTGAGTGTATTTATAAGGACTGTACACCTCATTGAATTATTAAAAACAAAGATTAATACATTCGTAAAAGCACGAATAATCTATGAAATGGTTTAAAAACCGTGTTCAACAGCGAAATTAACCATTTGAAAATCAAATAAATACGAAAATTATTTTTGCATAGCCAAAGCTATGGAAATTAATTATGGGGCAGAGGTTGGATTTCAATGAGTTGATTCTAGCATTAGGATTTAGTTTTTAAATCACTTCTATATCCTTAACCCCAATTTTCGAAGAACCATATCTTTTTTATACCTCGACAATGGTACACTAAAGCCATCATACATTTCAAAATAGCCCCCATCTGTTTTATGATATGTTCGTATATAACTAGCATTAATCAAATGCTTGTTATGAACTCTTAAAAAAAGCGCGTTAGGTAAAACATCTTCTATTGATTTCATCGTTTTGCTTACCAAGATAGAAGTACCGTTATTCAAAAATACAGTAGTATAATTCTTTTCTGATTCGCACCGAACAATATCTTCAATTCTGACAAAATCAACTCGATTACTTTGAGGTAGAAGAATTCGATCTTCTAATTTGGAGACGCTTTGATTTCCCTCTGTTGACTCAATATATTTTTCAATTGTCGCTTTCAATTCATTTGGATCAATTGGCTTTACCAAATAGTCAAAGATCTGATGTTTGACCGCTTTTATCCCGAATTCGTCGTATGCACTAAGGATAACTGGTTTGAAGGAGTAGTTTTCCAACTTTTCTAACAATTCAAACCCATTTAACCTTGGCATCTCTATATCGATAAACACCAAGTCAATCTCATTTTCTTTAAGAAAGGTATATGCATCAATACTGTCGGTAAAAGTGGCCTTTAACTCTACCATCGGACAATGCTCTTCCAAAAGAATGGTCGTTACTCCAATACTGTGGATTTCATCGTCAATAATAATGCATTTGATCTTAGTCATGTTATTAATGAATGTTTAAAAATACATTTACAATGGTTCCTTTTTTATCATTTAAAGAGACCAATTCAATTTTCTGATTATAATCATAAATCTCATTCAATAATTCTAATCTATGACGAATCATGTCTATTCCAAAAGACTTCCTCTTTTGAGCAGATTTGGATTTTAGTGCCCTAGATGCTTCAATCCCAATCCCATCATCTTTGATTTGTATATGGTATTGATTTTCGATCCTTTTGATCTCTATCAACAAATTACCATTTTCGGTCTTCTGAACCAACCCATGCCATATGGCATTTTCAACAAGAGGCTGGAGTATAAACGAAGCAAACCGATCTTCTAAATTGACATTATCATCCAATTTCACCTGGTATTCAAATTTGTCCTTGAATCTCATCTGCTCGATTTCTATATAATTCGTCA
This sequence comes from Saprospiraceae bacterium, assembly GCA_965230345.1. GTDB lineage: Bacteria > Bacteroidota > Bacteroidia > Chitinophagales > Saprospiraceae > JADKBO01. The sequence continues at coordinate 2,361,086 of CBDDKR010000002.1, read as the reverse complement.
ACCCATTCATTTCTTCCTTTAAAGAAATGAATTCACTCGAAGCATAATGCAGTGTTTTCCTCATCAACTTAGAAAACTTTACCAGATATTTTGATGCTGTATCTTTATCATTTCTTAAGACGTAATAATTCACAGCATTAAGACTATTGGATATAAAATGAGGGTTCATATAAGACCTTAAAGATTCTAATTTTACCAACTTAAGCTTCCTTTCCGTAGATTTCCGTCTTACATTAAGCCATACCAGATAAATAATTACCCCAACCACAAGTACAGCGACTAGTAATTGGAACCACAAAAGATTGTACCACTCTCTGTACACTTCAAATCTCACTTCTAATGGCTTAGCATACCCGCCATCCATCTTGGATCGTATCTTTATTTTATGCTCTCCTATGGATCTATTTGCTACTACTACGAAGTCTCCAAAAGACTCTTGCCAATTCTTTCCATCACTACTAAATTCGAGGTTTGCATCATATGCTTCACTATATGTGCTTTTAACTTTTAACTGAATAAAAGAATAAGTCTCCGATATTTCACCAAGGTCTACGAAATCCTTTACTTGTGAAAAATCCATGTTTTGATGCCCCATGTAAACTTCACTAATGTAAAGGTCATTTTCCGTTTTGCCTTTTACATAATCGTTAGGATAAAATATACAAACACCATTCTCCATAGAATGGGTAATTCCATTGTCCAAAGTTTCTGAGAAGAAATTTGACATATACGATCGGAATCCCTGATTTGGCGTAATTCTAAATATTCCCGAATCATATAACATCCAAAGCCTTTCATATGTACGAATCATGAGATACTTATCTTCTATAGACATTAAGTATTGAATGTCTCGAATATTGTAATCAGCAAAACCTTGAACAGGTAAAAAATCGATCGAATCACAATCCATTTGACCATTCGTTAAAGACTTAAAAATTGATTTTTTCAACTCTTTATAATCCGTTTTAAACAATCCCAAATCATAAGTACCGATGTAGAAGTCTTTCCCTAAAATAGCAAAAGCACTTACCGATTCATTGGCGAATAAAGCACTACAATATCCATTGAAACAAAATGTCTTCTTCCTTTCGGGTACATATACACATAATCCATTCGAGAATCCCCACCATTGCCAACCCTCTCTATCCTCAAAAAATCTGTAAGTATCCGATTTCAAGGTAGTTCTTTGATCGATGATTTTGGTAATCACATCCAATTGATCTATCAAGAAAACATCACCTTCTTTACTTCCAACAACAATATTTCCACGAGAATCTTCTTCGATATTCTTAAACCGTATATTAGGATGTTCTTTCAATACATGAATGGCGTAGTCACTCAAATTTGCCTTATAAATTTTAAAATCGTTTCCCGTCAAATAAATAGAATTGCCTCTTAAAGCCATTTGATAGAAGAAAAGTCTTTTTTTCTTCAATTCTTCATTTACGGGTAGATCAAAAATATTAAATGTACTATCCTTCTCAACAACATAAATACTTCTGGCTCTATCAAAACCAATAATCCATGAGTTATTTTTAATTCTTTTGGCAAATCGACTTTGAGCAAACTGAGGAAGATTTACCGTTACATAATCAAAATAAGAATTTACACCTCTCGACTCCCTATAAATTTTGTGATTGTAAAAGGCATACCACTGAGATTCCTTTGGATTAAAAAGCAGGTTTGATTGGTTAATATACCCATCTGCTGAAAAAGCATTTTTAGGAAAACTGTGGGCACTATTCTCTACATAAAGAGAATCATTCCGTTCAGATAATTCATTATTCAAAAGACTCCATTGGTAAAGAATTTTTCCATTGTTCAGCAGAAGTAGATTATCTAAATCTTCAAAATAGATGTGATTGACTGCTCCATTAATTTCAAATTCTTCATAACGATTAAATCTTTTAACAAGTACTTTTTTTTGATCTAAATCCTGAAAAAGAAAGGCCAAATTATGATTCCCATAAGAACTAATACTAAGTATATTTTTCTTAAAAACGCCCTCTTCAAGGACTTCGAAAAATACTGTACTATCTCTTGCCCCATATAATGAAGAGAACAATACAAAATTGATTAAAACTATGATTAGAAATCGAAACATTGAGTTAAAGATAAGCTGTATTCCCAAACACTTTTTACTCTTGTGAACAAATAACCTTTTATTGCGAACAAATGGCATTTTAACTTAAGACTATAGCATTTCGAAGGATTCTATACCTCAGTGCATTTGTTCACATTACATCAAATGACTATATTGAGAATAAATTGCGTTCTGTCACCTTGAAAACTTTTTATTATGAATCCAATGTTAAAAAACTTCTTGGCCATTCTAGCTGGAATAATCGTAGGAAGTATTGTAAACATGAGTATTGTGATGTTGGGATTCTCCCTTGTCCCGCCTCCAGAAGGCGTAAATATAATGGATCCCAATGGTATGAGTAATTCTATCCATTTATTTGAATTCAAACATTTTATCTTCCCCTTTTTAGCTCATGCACTTGGAACACTTGTTGGAGCATTTACTGCTGTTAAAATTGGAGCATCTCACCACATGAGATTAGCATTTGTAATAGGTTTTTTCTTTCTCTTTGGAGGAATTCAGGCGATCTTAACTATTGGTGGACCTTTATGGTTTAAGGTCGTTGATTTGGTTTTTGCCTATACACCTATGGCTTGGTTAGGAGGTAATTACGCTTTAAAGAATAAATCCTAGATTATACTATTAATTGGCGATTAAACTTTCAGAAAAAGGATACCTAGCATACTTAGAATTCTATCTTAAACCCAAAAGATTTGAGTTTATTGGAAGACAGAGTATATATCAAATATTGGGCATAAAATTCTTCAAAAAATATTTGCCAACACATGGTGATATTTCAAGATCGATTAGAAATGTAAAGAGTATTAGGCACTCTTCCAATCAGAATGTAAAATCCTTGATTGATCTAGAACGTTCAACCCGAGTTTATGAAATTCGTCATTGGTTGGGTCTTTTTATATTTATTATTGTTGGTATATATATTAAGGAGGTATATACGACATTTGACAAAGTTTTTGTGGTATTCATTTTTTTACTTATCAATGTATATCCTATTTTGTTGCAACGACATAATCGAGTTCGAATTATAAAAGTCCTTGAAAGACAAGGCTATTCTTCTCCATATTCCTAAACTCTGCCAACTATGCTCATACTATCTGAAAAACAAATTGAATTACTGGAAAAAGACCTATTGAAATTCATGGTCTTAAAAGATATATCATCACTGGATCGATTGATGGATGATGATTTGATCTTTACACTGCCTAATGGTCTAACAGTGACCAAACATCAAGACCTAAGCAATTTAAAATCCAATAAAATGAAATTGATTTCGGCTTGGATAAAAGATCTTGAGATAAGAATACTAGAACAGCGTATTGCCTTAAGCAATTCAATTGTCATGTTGGAAGGAATCTATGATGGGATCGATATTAGTGGTCAATATAAGTACCTTAGAATCTGGCAAATCAAAGGAGATCACATTAGAATTGTTGGAGGAAGTGGACATGTACTTCCTTCTTGATATGTGTAGTTCGATTTATAATTTTACAAAGCGAAAAATTCTCTGACCTTTGTCATGTGAAAATTGGATAAAGTAATTCCCGCGATTTAAATGACCTACCTCTACCTCAGCATTTTGAATGCTTCCATGGCAAATCAGTTGTCCCAAGTGATTGAATATATTATATCTCTTGAACTCTTCCATATTCACTTTTAAAACATCTGCAACTGGATTTGGATATATCTTACTTTTCTCATGAGCATCAAATTGAGTAGAAGATACAACTCTTCTACCATAAGCTTTCAAGCATTCCACAATAGTGCCCGATTCACAATAATGGAGCAATTCTCTTACAATGGTTTTTGAAAATTTGTCATTTGTAAATTCTCCAGTTAATGATCCTATTCCTTCAACTAAGAAGCTAAGATTTTCATTATCCTCTGATGTTTTAATATATGCTCTTTCTACATCAAAAAATGTATCAACTGAATCTTTTATAACTTCATTGAATCTATCCGCCAACTTTAAAGTATCTCCTTTAGAAAGCTTAAAATCAAAAACCAAGAACTCTGGCCATGGAGGAGTAAAACAAAAAAATTGAGGTTCCACACTGTACACCCTTTGATCCTCCATGTCTTCTCTTAGTACTGCTTCATGAAAATGATGCTCAATTACTGCATTTTCACTTAAATCCGATAGATTATACCTACTTAGAAATGTATAAGGTTCGAAAAATGAATTCTTAGTAGTAACCGTATCAAATTTTAAGGCAAAATATTTAACGTTAGAACTATCTTCATTAAATTCCTGTACGATCCATATGAAATCATGGTTAATCAATGGTGTGTAAGACTGAGCATCAATAGACTTTGATAAAACTAGGATTATAGATATTAGATAAAATATTCTCATCATTACCACTATTTTTTAATAAAGTTTCCCTTTAAATTAGAACTCAGGGTGATAAAATATTGACCTTTACTCAATTTACCAACATCAATTTCTTCATTTAGCATCATTCCCTCCATGCATTTTCGTCCAAGATTATCAAAAATCGCAAAATTCTGATCTTCTACTCCTTCGAATCGAAGAATACTTGATACTGGATTGGGATACATAGAAATATCAGAGTATTCTGAAGATGTAGAAGAAATAATCATTGATCGATCAACTATTCCTTTCAAACATTCCCTTATCGTTCCACCTTCACAATAGTTTATCAATTTTCTACCCTTGGAGCCATAAATCTTATACTTAGACAAATAACCACTTAATGATCCAATTCCTTCTATATAAACACCAAAATCTTCATCTGGATCCGTTGTTCTTAGATACCGTCTTTGATATCCAAAAAAGGTCGAAAATCGATCGTCGACAATTTCATTTTCCGTTGATCCAATATATACACTATCACCAATTGTTAAGCCAAAATCGAAGAGAACAAAAACTGGCCAAGGAGGAGTCTCACAGAGAGGGTGAGGTTCTGTGCTATATACCTTACGCTCTTCTAAATCCTCCCTCAGAAAAACTTCAGGATGACTATCCAATTCTATAATAGCATCACTGCTCAATTTATCAACTTTATATCGATCTAATGTTGTAAATACTTCGGGTTGGCAGTCAATTTCTACCTCTTCTCCAAATCGAAAGGCTAAATAGTTCAACTCCGTAGAATCTCTATTGTACTCTCTTACAATCCAAATCGATTCATGGTTGATAAATGGTGTGTAGGACTGAGCTTCTCCAACTGCAGTTCCCAAAAGAAACAATAAGAAGTATGTGTTTTTCATTGGTAATGATTTAGTAGCAATGCCCTGGGTTCTCCTTCATATATTTTTGAGATTATATCTATTCTTTAACAAAACTTAGTGTAAAGCTTTTATCACTATCATTTAATCGAACAAAGTATTGTCCTATAGGGATTCCTCCAACCAAGATGGTATTCCTATCCATATCACCATGGCTCACCAATTCTCCAAGCATATTGAATATTTGAAAATTAAATCGTCCTTCTATTCCTTCCACATAAATAATATCATCAACTGGATTTGGAAAAACAGTGATATTGGGGACAATAATTTCCGAACTAGAAACGGTTTGTATGCAATCACGAATCGTTCCTCCATTACAATAGTTTACTAGAAAGAATCCTTCAGCAGCGTGAATAATTAATGAACCAAAGATTCCATTACGATATCCAATACCTTCTATAATGGAATAACCTAAATCTTCAGGTCTAAGTTTTAAATACCGTCTTTCGTATCCAAAAAAAGAGGATATCCCTTCTTCAACTATTCCTTCAAAATAATCCTCCTTACATAAGTGTGTCGAATCACCAATTGTTAAGCTAAAATCATAGAGCAATTTTTCTTCAGAATCATGAATATAATCGCAATGCCAGTATGAATTTAATCCTCTACTATACACCTTCCTATTCATCTCATCTTCTCTTATGAGAGATTCTGTACCTGCATAACTGATTTCAGCTGATTTACTTAATTCTGAGATATTGTATTTGAGTAATTCCACATAAGTTGTATCCGACACTACATATTCCTCACCAAAGACTAAGGCAAAATAATTATGTTCGGTATAATCTTCAGCAGCGTAATCCATTATCCATATGGAATTGTTATTGATAAATGGAGTATAATCTTGAGCAATGCAATATGAGTGGAAAAATGCAGTGAACAAAACTAGAATATATCTTTTCATTGGGAAATAGGGAATAATGTTAGATCATTAAATTACAATTTAATTAGCACAAATCCAGAAATATTCGCCTTCTATGTCCGAATAAACACTTCGTTACACCAAACTATTCATATTTCTTCCAAAATTGACTCTCCACTCGAGCCATCTCCTGAAGTCCATTTCCATGATTCATGCAGCCTCAATAATCCATTTTCCATAATTTCAGGTTTAGATTGACAAATGCCTGTACGAATTTCACCTTTTGCATTTATTTGATGATATGAAAATTCTAAACTTCCGTCTGAACGCACCAACCCCAATATGTGACCTTCTACGATTTGTCCTCCACTATATGTGCATGTCAAGACATTATTCTTCTGCATATATTTAAAGATTAACAATTCGTCAACTTCTCCATTTTCTGAATTTCCTTTAACCTGAAATCTCTTGTTATGATAGTTAATTTTAGTCATTCAAATTGTATCTTTTTTTTGCATTTTTAACCTGGTCTTCTTCCGTTGTGTCAGGGTAAAAAAGGTACCTAGGCGCAATGATTGGTTTACATTTTAAAACTTGAACTGATACAATAGATCTTATGGTAAATAAACCTTCGGTCATTTCCTCCAAAACTTCAGCCCTCGGCCTAAAATCAAGAGAATCATGATCTATAATCCGTCCATTTCCTTTCAATTGAAATCCCTTTTGCACCAGTACATCCACAAAGCTTACTGCTACTAGAGGATTATTCCTAATATTTTTGATCGTCTGTGGCGAGGCGATATTGGCAATGATTACTTCATCGTCCTTGAATAAAGCAAAGATTTCTTTAGGTGAAACATTCGGTACTAAATCAATGTCACAAGTTGCCAACCAACACAAGACACTCTGATTCATAAGTCTCTTAATCTCTTTATTAATGATCATACTCTTTCATTTTAAACTCCCAAAAACCATTTAATCCAATTCAATTTTCGTTTAGAATATGGAGCATATTTTAACGAAAATTCAATCAAGTTTGATCGTTTCAAAATACTCTTGTAATGAGAAAAACATTTGAATCCAGCTTCATTATGGTAATTGCCGAAACCACTATGTCCTACACCACCAAATGGGAGATGAGGATTGCTTATATGCATTACAGCATCGTTAATTGTTCCTCCACCAAAAGAAATATTCTTTATAAACGATTCATGTTCCATCTTAGATCTAGAAAATAAATAAGCTGCCAAAGGTTTTTCAAAAGATCCCACGATATCCAACATTTCTTGCCACGAAGAATATTTTATTATAGGCATAATAGGCCCAAATATCTCTTCCTTCATTATTTTATCTTCAAGAACAATATCCTTCATCACCGTAGGTTCGACTAATCGATTGAATTTGTCAATTTTTCCTCCTAAAACAACTTTATCCAAATCTATTAATTTACTTAATCTCTCTAAATTTCGATCGTTAATAATCTGTACAAAATTCCCACTTTCTAATTTATAGGAGCGCTTTTTTATTTCCTTTATAATTGCATCAATAAACTCTTCATAAATCACCTCATTTACTAATACGTAATCAGGTGCTATACAAGTCTGACCAGCATTTAAGTATTTCGCCCAAACCAATCTCTGAACCGTTAACTTTAAATCTGCTGTTTCAGAAATAATAGCGGGGCTCTTTCCACCCAATTCTAATGTTACCGGTGTCAATGTTTGAGCTGCCGCTTGGTATACAATTTTACCAACTGTCGTACTTCCAGTAAAAAATATTTTATCAAATCTTTGCTTCAGCAATTCGGTAGTTTCTTCAACTCCTCCTTCGACTACTGTAAATACTCTAGAATCAAAATTTTCATTGATTATTCTTTTTAGTATTTCCGAAGTTGCTTGAGGTAATTCACTTGGTTTAATAATCACAGAATTTCCCGCACACAATGCCGAAATTGCAGGTATCAAACTCAATTGGTAAGGATAATTCCATGCACCTATGATTAAAACATGGCCCAACGGTTCAGGTACAATAAAACTTGAAGCAGGTAAATTAGGCAGATTAGTCTTTACTCGCTTGGGTTTAGCCCACACCTTTAACTTTTTCAGTGCCGTAGTTAATTCATCATAGACTAAAAATAATTCGGTAGTTTTCACTTCAAAAGCTGACTTGGAAAAATCTTTTTGAATGGCTTCTTCCAGCAACTTTTCATTGTCCTTTAGAACACTGAATAATTTCCTCAGTATTTTCCTTCGATCTTCTAGTCGTTTAATGCCTTGTTCGCGACTAAAATTTCTTTGATCGACAACCAATTTTGCAATATCAGACATTAGAGTATTTTTACTTTTGTATACAAGATAAAAATTAAGACGTAATTTAAAAACATATTACTCCTATCATGTATAACATTGTAAACCAACTATTCATTAAATTTCATTCTGAAAGTTTAGGTTTTGGATGCATGATTGGACCACATTTAAACTCTGTAAAAAAGAGAAAAAGTATGAATTTTGAAGTAATAGACGATATTAATCAAGAAGATCACTCCAAATTAGAGTTTGAGTTTTCAAGTCATAATTTATTTCTACTATTTTCAGTATTATCTATTGGATTATACCCAGTATGGTGGGTTTACAAAGGTTGGAGATATTACCAAATCAAAGAAAACTTAGACATAATGCCGGCTGCAAGAGCAATATTTGCCATCATCTGGATTATTCCTTTATTTGAAAAAATAAATGAAGATGCTCTGCAAAAAGGATATGGAAGTAAGATTCCTTCAATTCTACTCTTCATAGGGATATTACTATGTAATGTTTCAGATAGGTTTGCTCCAGAATTGGCACCGATGGGATTTTTAGCCATACTATTTTACATTCCTCCTGTAAAAGCACTCAATTTTGCTATTGATCACGATGATTCAACAAAGAGAAAAGAAGAATCAGGGTTATCTCCCAGACAAATTGTACTTGTCATCCTTTCTATTCTTATTTGGTCTGGATTGATACTTTTGATTCTACAAGCCGGGAACTTAGAGTAACCCACACCACCAACACGTTGGGCTCAAAATAAAGCGAGGGTAGACAGAATCTACCCCCATGAATCTTTAGTAAACTAAACATTCACAAAATTTCTAACACTTAAATTTCTATCCAAAGATATCATTTATGCTTTCAATTTCAAAGCATATTATAATTTAGACTAGATTCTAATAAAGGACACCTTATCTAATTATCAATAAATAGCCAGATCACTATAATAAATCCAGTATATAAAGGGTCTATAAACAAAAAAAGCCCGGAAAACTCCCGGGCGAAATAAACCATCTCAAATAAATTTAAGATAGGAATAAAAAAAAGACGATTCTTAGTCCGATATCTCTCTCAGGTAAGAGTTTTCGTTTTGTATAACCGTTCCTTCCTCATCTACATAAATTGAAGATGGACCAGAAGGGGTGCTTGATTTTTCTTTTTCATCTTCAAGCTTGATTCCCCTTCTCAAATACGCCGGAGTTTTTTCTGCATTTTCAAGTGCCTGAGCACTATCCAATGGTATTGTTGTACTTTTTCTAAGATATTCTCTACGAGCATTTTCTGTTTCAATTCTCTTATTTCGTTCTTCCATTTCACGACGTAATTGAATAGGATCTTTCTGAATTTGTGCATCCTGAATCCCCAAAGATTGCATCGTTTTCACTACTTCTTCTTGTCCGAAATCAACTGTATTGGCATGTGATGAATCCGTATTCATTATTTCAAATGTATCCGAATCAGACACCATTTCAAAATCGTCATCTAGGGCAACTTTTTTAGGCTCGACCTTCACTTTTTCCTTTTTAGAAGCTCCTGCTTCAAATCCTGTGGCAATTAGTGTAATGTTTAATGCTTCTCCTAAATTTTCATCCGAACAATTCCCCCAAATCAGATCTGTTCCATATCCTGCTTCCTCCTGAACAAAATCAGTTATTTCACCAATTTCATCCATGGTTACTTCTTTCGTCCCTGAAGATATATTCAATAGTATGTGTTTGGCACCTCGAATATCGTTCTCTTCCAAAAGTGGAGAGTTTAAAGCTTGATTAATTGCCTTTCTTGCACGATCTTCTCCTTCTGCTGTACCATTACCCATTAATGCTACCCCACTTTCCCTCATCACATAATTAACATCTTCAAAATCCACATTGATGTAACCAGGAACTGTAATAATTTCGGCTATGGCTTTTGCAGCTGTAGTTAATACATCGTCTGCATTTTCAAACGCTTCAGACAATCCCAAATTCCCATGTATTTCTCTCATTTTGTCGTTAGAAATAACGAGGATTGCATCTACATTCTTTTTAAGATTTTCTAAACCTTCCAAGGCATTTCTCTTCCTACGCATTCCTTCAAAATTGAAAGGCAAGGTTACAATAGCCACAGTTAAGATACCCATTTCTTTTGCAGCCTTAGCAATGATCGGCGCAGCACCAGTGCCGGTTCCACCACCCATACCAGCAGTAATAAACAACATTTTGGTACCGTCATCCAAAAATACACGCACATCGTCTATAGATTCGATACATGCTTCCTTACCAACTTCTGGTTTAGAACCTGCACCTCGTCCATCTGTTAAACTTGGTCCAAGTGTAATTTTTGTCGTAACAGGATTATTGATCATAGCTTGATTATCTGTATTACAGATAGCGAAGTCTACTCCAATAATTCCCTTACTAAACATATTACCAACGGCATTTCCGCCTCCACCTCCAACTCCGATTACTTTTATGATTGATTTTTCTTCTTTAGACATGTCGAAATTCATAATTGTTACTTTTCTTAATTATTGAAAATGAATATGTTGATTATAATTCGTGATCTGGTGTTGGTTCAAAAAAGTCCTTCGTATAAGACTTAACCTTTCTCACAAAATTTAAGAATTTATGCTCCATAGTAGAATCGTCTTCATCTTCGTGAATAAGATCCTCTACAGAATTAGACTCTTGATTTATTGGTTCATCTGGAACGATGGTTTCACCGATTGCAAGATGAGATTGCGTAGTCCTAGGAGTAGAAGCCGTGCTTGGTAATTCATCTACGTAAGTAAAACTATCATCAGCCATCGTATCAATCGTGTATTTCAACAACCCAACAGCAGTAGAATAAATTGGTGATGCCAATTCTTTAGCATAACCATGGGCTAAATGCTCTATAGGCTCGCCTGTCCTTGCATGCATACCTGTATGGTATTGAACCAAAGCATCTATGTTTTTAAGCAATGCTCCTCCACCGGAAAGAACAATTCCTGCTAATAGTTTTCTATCGTAACCAGATCTTTTGATTTCCCACAATACATAATCGAATATCTCTTCAACTCTTGCTTGAATGATACGAGATAGATTTTTTTCAGAAATAGATTTTGCTTCTCTACCACGCATTCCTTTAATAATGATATTTCTATTGTCAATGATTTCATCAGCTAAGGCTGAACCAAATTTGGTCTTTAACCTTTCTGCTTGATCATGCAATACTGTACAACCCATTTTGATGTCTTCAGTAATGATGTTACCACCAAATGGAATAACAGCCGTATGACGAATGATGTTGTCCTTGAAAATTGTAATATCCGTCGTACCTCCTCCAATATCAACTAAAGCAACACCAGCTTCTTTTTCTTCATCACTAAGAACTGCAGCTGAAGAAGCAATAGGTTCTAATGTCAGATCCGCTATATCTAATCCAGCTTTCTCAATACATCTCATGATGTTTTGCGATGCTGAAACTTGCCCCGTAATGATATGAAAATTAGCTTCTAGTTTATATCCACTCATTCCAATTGGATCTACAATATCCTTTTCGTCATCTACCGTAAATTCTTGAGGAATGATATGAAGTATCTTATCACCAGCTGGAAGTGCAATACGATGCATATTATCGATCAACTTTTGAACATCATCTTTGGTGATCTCGGCATTATGATCAGCTCGAGTCAAATATCCCATATGGTGATGACTCTTTATGTGTTGACCCGCTATTCCAACATGAACCTTCTTAAACGTAACACCTGCTGTTCGTTCAGCAATATTAACCGCTTCCCGAATAGCTTTAACCGTCTTATCAATATTAGACACTACCCCTCTGGCTACACCTTCTGATTTTACCGTTCCAAAGGCTAAAACCTCTAATCGGCCATACTCATTAAGTCTTCCAGCAATAGCACAGATCTTCGTTGTTCCGATATCCAATGCAACCGCAATGGTGTTGTTGTTGTCTTTACTTTTCATATCCGAAAAAATTTTATTGTAGTTCATGACATTTCAGTTCGATTTACTTTTTCTTAGCAGCGACTTGTCCTTTCCAATTTAATTTTAAAATACTATACTTTCTCCAGCCAACTCTGGGTAATCCCTCTCGGTACATTACTTTTAAGTTGTCAAATTTATCTTCCAAATCTCTTGCATCTCCAAGAGTTAATTCATGTCTTCCAATCTTAGGAATTAAGGTTATCTCATTATTAGCATCTACATCGATTTGCTCAATTAATGGTCTTAAAATATCGTCCTTTTGTACATGCTTTGCAATTTCAAAAACCTCTCTTAGTCTTGATTCCTTTTTCCCAGAAAGCAATTCTTTCCTGTACAATTCGATGTTACCTGTAGCAATTGGAACCCGAATTGCTTTATTAGGCCTAACTGCCAATGGATTTCCATCTTCATCTAAATAATAACTTGCCCTCGCTCCATCCATTATTCTTACAATAGGCTGTTTTTGAATTACCCAAATATTCAATCTATTGTTTGCATCAATAAAAATCTGAGAAATCTTGACTCGTTCATCTTCATTGAGCATGGATTCCATTTCCCTCAAATCCAAATCCTTGATTTCAGCAGAGTTCAAGTCATATCCAAGATATTCTCTGAAGAACAATTGAACATCTTTCTTATTGATTAAATCTTTATCTCCTCTTATCTCTTTTATAGCGATTACGACCTTCTCAACATCTGCATTCATCTTACGTTGCACTGAAGCTACCATAAGGATGGCTATCATTGCCATGGCAAATGTCCAAAGAACCTTAGTTTTTATATTTTGTAATTTCGTTTTATCCATGTCTGGCAATAATCTCTTTGATTTTTGGTACAAGCAAATCAATATCACCTGCACCAAGCGTCATTACAATGTCGAAATCTTTTTCTTTTACTCTTTCAAGAATTTCATCACTTGTGAGTAAGTTCTTTTGTTTGTTTTTTATATGTTTTAAAATAAGATTACTATCTACACCTTTAATAGGTAGTTCTCTTGCTGGGTATATATCCATTAGAATTACTTCATCCAATGATTCTAATGACTGAGCAAATTCTTTATAAAAGTCTTTTGTTCTGGAATATAGATGGGGTTGAAAAATACCCAATACTTTTTTTCCCTTATAAACTTCTTGTACAGCCTTCAGTACAGCATCAATTTCAGAAGGATGATGCGCATAATCATCGACGTAGGTCACATCTCTCCTTATCACATATTCAAATCTGCGTTTAATGCCTTTGAATACTGCTAATGCAGAAACTGCACTTTCTATAGAACAACCTGCTTCTCTTGCTGCTAAAATGGCTGCGCATGCATTCATTCGATTGTGATCTCCGGGTAACATTAACGCTACCTCGTACAATGAACCATCAACCTTCAACTCAAACTTTGACATTCCGCCATCAACCGTGCATGATGTTATAACAGCATCTGCATTACGATCAAATCCATAAGTAACAATTTTGTATTTGGATTTAAGATCCAACCATTTTTCGTCAGAAAATTGCCCCTTCAGTTGATGATTGATGATCAGTTTTCCTCCGAACTCAGTGTTGCAGACAAAAGATTCAAAAGCACCCACCAAGTCACTATGATCTTGGTAGATATCTAAATGATCTGCATCCATAGATTGCAAAATAGAAACCTCAGGATACAGATGAAGGAATGATCGATCGTACTCATCCGCCTCCAGGACGACCCAATTGCTTTTACCCGAGAAATAGTTAGAGTCATAGTCTGACATAATACCTCCTACAAAAGCACTTATATCTACCCCACTATACCGCAACATATGAGCCAACATGGCTGAAGTCGTCGTTTTCCCATGAGTCCCCGCCACAGCTATCGCATCTGAAGATCTAGATATTAATCCAAGTACCTCACTTCTTTTTAGCACCTGAATATGATCAGACCTTTTTAATTTTCTGAGCTGTTTATTGCTATCAGGAATTGCTGGTGTATATACCACTAATTCAATAAATTCAGGAATCAAAGAAATATCATCTTCATAATGAACTTCAATCCCTTCACTAACCAACTTTTCGGTTAGTGTTGTTTTCGTTTTATCATAACCAGAAACCGCAACATTTCTTTCATTGAAATATCTTGCTAAGGCGCTCATTCCTATGCCTCCAATTCCAATAAAAAATACATGTTTTAGGTTTTCTATATTCATTTCTAATTCTTCAAACCAAGCCGTTTAACAATTGATTTAGCAATTACTTGCGCGGCATCAGTTTTTTTCATTTTATTTATTTCAGTTACCAATTCTGATTGCTTTTTGTTGTCATCGAGCAACTCCAAAGTAGTGGCGATCAATGATTTTCTAGCTTCATTATCCTTAATCATAAGTGCAGCTCCTCGGTTGACCAATGCCATAGCATTATGTGTCTGATGATCCTCTGCTACATTAGGAGAAGGAACCAAAATCGAAGACTTTGAAACCACCATCAATTCAGAAATTGTCAAAGCTCCTGCTCTTGCTACCACAACGTCAGCCATCGCATAAGCTTGAGCCATATCTTCTATAAATGAGACCATTTTAACATTGTCAAGTTGAGCAATCTTTTTACTCTTAAACTCCTCTTCATACAACTTGCCAACTTGCCAATAAAAAAGTACATCTTGCCTTTCGGCAATCGTCTTTAAATGATGATCAATAGCTTCATTTAATGTACGAGCACCTAAACTTCCACCAAGGATCAAAACCACTTTTTGTTCCTTGTTCAAATTCATTGCTTTTTTAGCCGAATGATAACTCCATCTATTCTCACAGATGTCACTTCTCACAGGATTTCCACTGAGAATGATCTTGTCACTGGTAAAAAAACGATCCATATTCTCATACGCCACAAAAATCTGTTCTGCTTTTTGAGCCAATAATTTATTGGTCACTCCTGCAAAAGAATTTTGCTCTTGGATAAACGTTTTAACCCCTAACCATGAAGCCATCTTTAATAAAGGTCCACTCGCATATCCCCCTACTCCAACTGCTCCATTAGGTTTAAAAGACTTCACAATCGAATATGCAGACCACAAACTGGCAACCAACTTAAAAGGAAAACTCCAGTTTCTCCAAATTCGTTGTCTATGGAATCCTGCAATGGGCAATCCTTTAATGGTGTATCCTGCTCTTGGGACCTTTTCCATTTCCATTTTACCCTTCGCTCCAACAAATAATATTTCAACATTTGGATGTTCTGCTTTCAGAGCATCCGCAATAGCAATTGCAGGGAAAATATGACCTCCCGTTCCACCACCACTAATTATTATCTTCATTCTCCCTCATTTCTATCGCTACCAATTCTTTTTTCTCTATCTCCGCTTGTTCTACATATCTACTTACACTTAAAATAATTCCTAACGAAATACAAGTAGCCCAAAGCGATGTTCCTCCCATACTAATCAGAGGCAAAGTCAATCCAGTTGCTGGCACAAGCTGTACTGAAACACTGATATTGGCAAATGCTTGAACTACAATATTTAAGCATAAGCCCATCGCCAAAATCGCACCAAAAGCTTTAGGGCTCTTAGTAACAATATTTATACATCGTATCAGTAATGTGAGGTATAACCCCAATACTATAAAGCCTCCAAATAATCCATATTCTTCACATATTATGGCATAAATACAATCTGCATAAGCATAAGCCAAGTGATTTCGCTGGATACTATTCCCAGGACCAACTCCAAATATTCCACCCTCAGCGATGGCAATTTTGGCTTGTTGAATTTGAGATTCGACTTCAGTTGGATTCAAAAAGTTTTCAACCCTAGAAATCCAGGTATCCACCCTAACATATTCGGGGAAACTTAATCCTATAGCAAATATCAAAGCTCCTACAACTGCCCCGAGTAACAACAGCAAGAAAACATACTTCAACGATATTCTTCCAACAAACATCATCGTTAAGCAAGTCAAAAATAAAAGCGCAGCTGTTGATAAATCTGCAGGAGCAATCAGTCCACATACAATGACTACCGGAAAAATAATCGGTAGAAATGCACTCCTGAAATCCTTTATATATTCTTGCTTCGTCGCAAGTGATCTCGCAACAAACACAATTAGAGCAATTTTTGCAAAATCCGACGTCTGAAATGTTTTATCAATCCAAGGTATTGTAATCCACCTTCTTGCATCATTAACTTCTGTACCGAATGCCATAGTATAAACCAAAAGAGGTACTGTTATAACCATCATCCAAGGGGCCAGTTTCGCATAAAAGGTATAATCCAACTTATAACACATGACCATTAGGACGAATCCTGTTACTACAAAAATCAATTGCTGGATAAGATAAAACTCCGTATTGCCATCTCGCATTTTAAAGGCCATACTACCAGCAGAACTATACACTGCAAGAATAGACATCATAGATAGCAATGCTACTATGAGCCATACAGCTCTGTCGCCTCTTAAATCTTGATATAGTTTTATTACTTGTGACAAATTATTTCTGTCTTATTTTGTTTTTTAATTGCTCAACAGCTTCTACAAAGCTATTTCCTCTATCTATATAATTATTGAAAAGATCAAAACTGGCGCATGCCGGAGAAAGTAATATAGTATCACCTTCATTCGCCCAATCCCAAGCCTTTTCAACGACTTTATTTACATCCATCGATTCTTCGATTAAATCCACTTTATTGGAGAAAAAATCGATGATCTTAGTGTTATCCTTTCCAAGACATATAATCCCTTTTACATTCTCTTCCACCAAGGGCAGTAGAGAAGAATAATTATTGCCTTTATCTACCCCACCAACTATCCATATAACCTTTCCGTCTTTTACCGCATCCAAAGCATAGTACGTCGAATCAACGTTGGTTGCTTTACTGTCATTAATGAATCGAATTTCATTAATCATGGCCACAGTCTGAAATCGATGCGGAAGATTTGTAAAAGACTTGACGCCTTCAGCTATTTGCGCATCAGTCAATCCTATTTTTCGACACATCTCAACAGCTATTGCCGAATTGAACAGATTATGCTTTCCAGATAATGGTATTTCAAATTGCACTTCCTCCTTTGAGGAAATTCCGTTTTCCCAGTCCATACTTTCTAAGGATAGAACATTAACCTGATCATTAATCCAATGTTTTCCAGAGTTACTTCCTTCATCATCTCCATTAATAATCAACCAATCCTCAGAATTTTGGACCTGAGCAATTCTATATTTCGATGCAACATAGGCATCAAAACTATAGTCATACCGATCCAAATGATCAGGTGTAATATTGAGAATCGTCGCCACATGTGGTTTAAAAGTAAAGCACTGATCTAATTGAAAACTGCTCACTTCCAATACCATGTAGGCTGGATTCTCTTTGCTCAATATTCGAGAAAAACTAATGCCGTAGTTTCCTCCAATTTGAACATCATATTTAGCATTTTGCATGATATGGTACAAAAGTCCCGAAGTTGTTGTTTTCCCATTACTACCCGTAACTGCAAGAACTAAACCTGAGTAGTGTAGATATCCGAATTCGATCTCACTGATGATATCTACCATGGAGTCCGCAAAAAACTTTACTACAGAAGCATTTTGGGGAACTCCGGGGCTTTTGACTACCAAATTTGCAAAACTCAATCTTTCAAAATCATGTCCCTTTTCTTCAAAAGGAATGTTATTCTTATGTAATTCTGTCTTCATTTGTTCCGATATCTCTCCAGAATCGGTCAAGAAGACTTCATAATTCATTTTTGTTGCAAGCAGTGCCGCACCTATTCCGCTCTCTCCGCCTCCTATGACTACAACCTTGTACTCCATCTATCTTACTTTTAAAGTAATGATGGTGATAATGGCTAGGACTATTCCAACTATCCAAAATCTAACAGCGATCTTTGCTTCATGCATTCCTAGTTTTTGGTAGTGGTGATGCAATGGAGACATTTTGAAAATTCTCCTTCCTTCACCATATTTCTTTTTCGTATACTTGAAGTACGATACCTGAATCATGACTGATAGGTTCTCCAAAACAAAAATTCCACAAAGAATGGGCAACAAAAGCTCTTTTCTTAAAAGGATAGCCATAACAGCAATTACTCCACCAATTGTTAAACTTCCAGTATCTCCCATAAAAACTTTGGCAGGAAAAGAATTATACCATAAGAAACCAATACATCCTCCAAGAAAACAAGCTGCATAAATTACTAGCTCTGATGAATTAGGAATGTAATAGATATTCAGATAATCTGCAATTATATTATTACCACTGACATAAGCCAAGATTCCTAAAGTCGCACCAATTATTGCTGAGACACCAGCTGCTAAACCATCTAATCCGTCTGTTAGATTGGCTGCATTAGAAACCGCTGTAACGACAAAAATCACCATTATTACAAATAGAATATGTAATAATATCTTATAATTATCTCCAGCAAATTGCACCAAATCTCTGTAATCAAATTGATTCCCTTTGAAAAATGGAACATTTGTCATTGTAGTTTTGACATAAGCATATTCCTTTTCAATTGGACTCGAATTTAACGTTGGTAAAGTTGTTTTATATGATTTAATCACTTCATAATTTCCTGCTTCAGCTTCGGATAATGGCATTCTTATCGTGATATCATCGTTTACCAACATAATTATTCCTACAAATACTCCAAGTCCAATTTGCCCAATTACCTTGGCTCCACTTTTTAAGCCTGCCTTATTCTTTTTAAAAACTTTTATATAATCATCGGCAAACCCAATAAGCATCAACCAAATGGTCGAAATTAACATCACTATGATGTAAATATTGTCCAACTTAGCAAATAACAAACAAGGAATTAGTATGGACAAAATAATAATGAAGCCACCCATTGTCGGTGTACCTTCCTTTTCTTTTTGTCCAGCAAGATTTAAATCTCTAACTGTCTCACCTACTTGCATTTTTTTCAAAGAACGTATGATCTTACCTCCATAAACCATTGAAATAATCAATGAAAGCACGACCGCTGCACCAGATCTAAAGGTTATGTACTGAAACAAACCTGCGCCTGGCACATTAAATTCATTCTGTAAATACTCAAATAAATAGTATAACATCTATCTAAAATATAATGCCGTATAAACGGAATATTTCTCTTTTCAATAAAATAAGCAGTGGACAGACATTTGTCGAATCTTTATTCACAGGGATATCCCTCCAACTGCTAAACCAACCTGAGAATGATAATAGAACCTATCTTTATTTACTACCTTTCCAACCTGTAGTAAATGTTCCTTTGGGTTAGTCTCTCAACCTACAATGACACATTCTCTTGCCATCAACCCGTATATCTCAACTCCTACGGAGTATTTTTTTCAAAAAGTAGCAGTGGACAGATATTTGTTGAATCTTTATCCACAGGGATATCCCTCCAACTGCTAAACCAACCTGAGAATGATAATAGAACCTATCTTTATTTACTACCTTTCCAACCTGTAGTAAATGTTCCTTTGGGTTAGTCTCTCAACCTACAATGACACATTCTCTTGCCATCAACCCGTATATCTTTAACTCCTATGGAGCTTAATAATCAGATTATAATGAGTCTATCATCCTTTAAAAGAAGCAGTGGACAGATATTTGTTGAATCTTTATTCACAGAGACACCTCTCCAACTGCTAAACCAACCTGAGAATGATAATAGAACCTATCTTTATCTTTGGCCACCACAGCCAAAGAAATACCTTTGAGCGTATTCATTTTGATAAAAAATCAATACGTTTTTTCTTCATTTTAAACTATTTAAGACAACTTTACGTTATGTAAGTATCATTGTCTTAAAGAAGCAGTGGACAGATATTTGTTGAATCTTTATTCACAGAGATACCTCTCCAACTGCTAAACCAACCTGAGAATGATAATAGAACCTATCTTTAGATACTTTCTTGAAGTGATTCAAGAAGTATCTTTTTATCTTCGAAAGGAAGTTTACTTCCCTTAATTTCTTGATATTTTTCATGGCCTTTTCCAGCAACGAGTATTACATCGTTTTCATTAGCTAATTTCACAGCTGTTCTTATTGCGGACTTGCGGTCTGTGATTCGAATCACATTGACCCTCTCCTTTTTTTCTATTCCATTTTCCATATCATCCAAAATCTTTTCAGGGTCTTCTGACCTTGGATTATCCGAAGTTAGAATCACAGTCTGACTCAATAAAACGGCAATTTTTGCCATTTTAGGTCTTTTTTCGACATCGCGATCTCCACCACACCCAATTACTGTAACTACATTCTGAGCATCCCTCTTTGTCTTATTCAGTGTCTGTAATACATTTTTCAAAGCATCTGGTGTATGAGCATAATCGACAATTCCTATTTTAGAAACACCTTCAATCATAACCTTTTGCATTCTTCCCTCTGCTCCATCCAACTGACTAATGCCTTTTAAGCTTTCCTCTGCATCTTGGTCCAACAACCTCGCCACACCATAAACTGCAGCAATATTGTAAGCATTAAATTCTCCTGACAATCGACAGTAGATTTCTTGTTCATTGAGTTTAATATGCAGTCCCATCAAACTATCCTGAATGATTCTTACTTTATAATCAGACATGGTTTTGAGAGCATAACTGTATTTTTTAGCCAAGCATTCTTGAATCATTACTGACCCATTGCGATCATCAGAGTTAACCAATGCAAAAGACTCCGAATCCAATTGATCAAAGAACATTTTCTTGGCATTGATGTAATTCAACATATTACCATGAAAATCTAAATGATCATGTGTTATATTTGTGAACACACCTCCTGTAAAAGGTATCGCATCAATTCTACCTTGCACAATCCCATGAGAACTCACTTCCATAAAAATATGTGTACAGTTTTCAGCCCTCATCTTCGCTAAAATTTTAGCCAACGAAACCGCATCTGGAGTCGTATGTGTACTTGGGATTCTTGATGTTCCAATCTTAATCTCTACAGTACTTATCAATCCTACTTTATGCCCTAAGGTCATGAATAATTGATACAAAAGAGTAGCAACTGTCGACTTCCCATTCGTCCCAGTAATACCCACAATTTTCAGGGTATTATCATTCCCATAAAAACCATGCGCTATCTGCCCTAATACCTTACGAACTTTCTCCACTTGAATAAAGTCCACATTTATAGTGCTAATTGGTCGATCACAGATCACCAAGCTAGCACCGTTATTTATGGCTTGATTAATAAAATCATGTCCATCGACACTATACCCTTGGACTGCCACAAAGACACTATTAGGCGTACACTTTCTCGAATCTGTTTCGATAGAAATCAGTTCATTATCTTCGGAAATAGAATAATCTACTACCTCATTATAATCCAATATTTCAAACAACTTTTGTGCATTCACCACGCAACTCAGTATTTAGTCTAAGTATATTTCTATACTTTGATTTTTTAATTTAGTTCCTGGACGTATCGTTTGCTTTATCACTTTCCCTCTTCCATGAAGAGCTACTTGCAATCCAAGGTTTTCTAAGACATACATAGCATCTCTAGCTCCCATTCCCCTCACATCAGGCACCATTTCATCTTTCAACTTTTTATCTTCAATCAACATTTTTGATTCAAATGGATCCACCTTCACCCAAGGCTTTTCAGTCTTATCTTTATAATCAAGACCTATGTAATCAAATATTTGCTCAAAGTCTTGTTTGTATCCTGCAGTACTCTCAGGAGTATTATTATCTACAAAATGATGTTCTGTATTAATTGCTGGAGTCATCTCATGCCTCCATGCCATTGTTTTCTCTGCTATAGCTTTAAAAACAGGTGCTGCAACTGCACTTCCGTAGTAAGCCCCCTTAGGAGAATACAATACTACAATCATGGAGTACTTAGGATTCTCAGCAGGGAAATATCCAGCGAAAGATGCATTGTACTTCGCATATTCTGATTTATTCGCATAGTTAACCCTTGTCGTTCCCGTTTTACCCGAAATTGTCACCGTTTTGGAGTTAATGTTTCGAGCAGTACCATTTAAAACTACATCTCTTAATAACTCCTGAGCTTTACTTATTGCTTCAGGTCGTGCTATCGACTCACTCAATATTTGAGGCTTTATCTCTTTTACACTGCCATCCTCTTTGATTATTTCACTAACCAAATAAGGCCTCACCATCTTTCCATTATTTGCAACAGAATTGTAAAAATTCAACATCTGAAGTGGGGTCAAACTAATTTCATAACCATGAGACATCCACGGAATTGTTGTACCATACCATTTATTCTTATCCACAATAGGATCTTTGATAAAAGGCTTTCCTTCTCCCTCAATTTCTACATTTAGAGGATTTGACAACCCAAAATCCTTTAAGCGATCAACAAATTTCTTCTTAGATTCTGTACTATTATTGTAATATCTATGCGCTAATCTTGCCACCCCAACATTGGATGATATTGAAAAAGCCTTTTTAAGGGTCACTTCACCTCTTCCATGACGCTCACTATCCTTCATCACACGATCGTAAAATTTGTATCGGCCACCATTCAGATCTACTTTGGTGTCCAAATCCGCCAGACTATCTTGAAACAAAGCCAACATTGTTGCCAATTTAAAAGTAGACCCAGGTTCACTGCTGTTACCAATAGCAATATTCCGCACTTCTTTATATCGACCATCAAGATTAGTCAGATTGGAAATCGCCTTTATTGCACCCGTCTTCACTTCCATCAAAACAGCCACTCCTTTTTGAGCTTCCGTTTTATCCATTGCTTTCACCAATTCAGTATGCATCACATCTTGCAAGTGCATATTCAGCGTGGTTTTAATATCACTTCCCCTTCGAATATTAAACTCAGAAGGATCGTATAAAGGAATCCACACTTCTTCGGTTTTAGACACCTTCTTCATCAATCGTTTATCCGTAGGTCCTTTTAAAAATTTATCAAAATAACCTTCAAGCCCAACCTTCTGAGCATTTTCACGATCTGTACCAATAGTACGTGAAGCAAATTCACGATAGGGTTTCGCACGCTTACTGTACCGATTCACTATACAACCACCTGCATATCTATTTAACCTTAGAATAGGCATTTTCTTAACCGAAGTAAGTTCTTCAATATCAAGATTCTTTTTAATAAAGAAATACCTATTGGGTTTGTTTCTTGCAGAAATCAACGCCTGCTTCCACTCTTGTTTAGTTTTATCTTGGCGAATAGTTGTACTTAACAAATAAGCCAACGAATCAACGCCTTCATTAAAAACTTTACTGCTTGCCACAGTCATATCCATTCGAACCTCAAAGAACTGAATCGAAGTAGCTAAGAGACTTTCATCATCAGAGTAGATATTACCCCGATCGACACTCACCTCCATCCACTTCACATTAGCTGCACCTTTTTGCCGCCATTTATCTCCGTTGATGATAGAAATATCGATTACACGGTACGCGATTACCAGGGCGATTATCGCAAAGACAATCACCACGAAATAAGCACGAGCAAGTAATTCAGTCCTTCTGTCCATCTACTTCAAAATCAAAATCACTTGTCTTCACCCTCATCAACCAACTTCACCGGCATCTTGCCGAGTGGCTGCAAACCCAACTCTTTTAAACTTTCTGTGAGCTGAGATTGTGTGCTACCATACATCAGCTCCTGCTTTAGGTTCATATACTGCCAACGATAGTCTTTAACCTCCTTTTTCAAGGCATCCATCTTACGCAGTGCACGTTCTGACGAATGCGCATTGTAGATATAAACTATTGCTAACAAAGCAAGATAGCACACAAACGGTAGATTAACGTAAATCCACTCCGCCCACTTAGATCTGATAAAAGTTGTAGTTTTCTTATTTTGGATATCAGACATTTATAATTAAATAGTTACTCTCTTCTTTCGGCTACTCTAAGCTTTGCACTTCTCGCCCTAGGATTCCTCTTCACCTCATCATGATCAGGAAGCATAACCCCCTTACTCACATTCTTAAATGGTCGAAATATGTTACCATATTCATCTTTTTCAAGAACTCCATCCACATTACCTGCCTTGATCAAATTCTTAACCAAGCGATCCTCCAACGAATGATACGAAATCACCACCAATCGACCACCAGGTTTCAGCAATTCCACACATTGATTCAAGAACCCCTTTAACGCCTCCATTTCATCATTCACCTCTATTCTTAACGATTGATAAACTTGAGCCGCATACTTATTCATTGGACCCATTTTAACCTCATCAAGAATAAAGTTCAACTGAGAAGTTGTGCAAATCTTTTTAGATTTTCTAGCCTTTAAAATTGCTTTTGCAAGAGTTTTTGCGTTTCGAACTTCACCGTACAAACTAAATACATGCACTAAATGACCTTCTTCATAATCGTTTAACACATCAATAGCCGACTTTTCGCCACCCTCATTCATTCGCATATCCAAATCCGCATCAAACCGAAAGGAAAACCCCCTACTTGGTTCATCCACCTGAAATGATGAAATCCCTAAATCAGCAAGAATTCCGTCCACCTTCTCAACTCCATCCAATCTCAAAAAATCAGATATATATCTGTAATTTGAATGATAAAGAGAAAAATTAGAAACTTCATATGCATTCCCTAACGCATCTACATCCTGATCAAAAGCGTACAAATGCCCTTTGGCATTCAACAATTCTAAAATCGGCTTTGAGTGACCACCAGCACCAAATGTTACATCCACTACATGGTGATCTTGTTTAATTTTTAATGCTTCAATACATTGACTGAGTAGAACAGGGACGTGGTAATTATAATTCGTTTTCATTTACTTGAACTGAAGCTTGTTGATTAAAAACTCCATCTACCAAACTTGAAAACTCTTCGGGCTCTCGCTGAATCATGGCTTCATAATTTTCTTTCGACCACACTTCTACGAAATTAAGATAAGCAAACAATACAACTTCTTTCGAAATATTAGCATAAGCACACAAATGCTTTGGCAACAATACTCGATCAGCACTATCATTAGTCACCTCAGTAGCCCCTCGGTAAAAATACCGAATTACCTCTCTCTGTTTTTTGTCATAGATATTGAGCTGGTTTATTTCTTTCGTCTTTTCTTCCCAAACTTCCTTGGGATAAATTATCAAATTCTTCTCGAAACCCCGATTCACTATAAAGTCAAATGTGCGCTTGTTTCCAAGCATAGATATGAGTTTCTGAGGAAGCTTTACCCTTCCCCGATCATCCATCTTGCACTCATATTCACCTGTAAGTGAAATCATCGGTTAGTTTCTTTTCCCATTTGATAACACAAACATACACAGAAGTTACATATTATCCCATTTTCCAACCAAAAGCATCAAAAAATATTATGATTTTTCATAATTTGTATTGCTCGTAATCTTTTTAAAGCATTTATGTATCTATTTTAATTACATTTATGCTATATTTTTAGAACAACTCAAAACATAACTACGATTACAAATGACAATCTTATAATATATAGCAACTACAACATATATAAATCATTGATAATCTGCATATCAATATAATCAAATTTATACATTATAAATTAATATAATACATAATCACATTACCAAAAAATAATATATATACTCTTCATTTTGTATCCAATTGACACAAATGGAGGATAAAAACAAAAAATATTGTAGGAAAAACACCAGTAAACCTTTGTGAAACAGATCTAACACCTCAATGGATCAGCCATTCATACTGTTGCTTTATTCAAGAAAGTTCTAAACTTAAAACAGAAAATCATCTAATGACTAATACGATTTAAAACAATAATTCTTTACACCTAAACAAATACCCACAAATAGATTCAGCTTTAGTAGTGAGCTTGTATACACTTCAATTTCAGAATTAGATTCAGTAGAAGAATAGATTCAGTAGAATATAAAAAAGACAAAGTATTATTACCTCAATATCCAAATAACAAAACGCCATCTCATAATACGGTTTCAATCCCGCATTAACCATCAACTTAATCGTCCACTATCTAAGTAGCTATAATAGGTACTGCCCGCTATAATCAGATGATCACAAACTTTTATTCCAAGAAGTTTACCCGCCTCTGTAATTTCATTGGTAATGGAATCATCTTGCTTACTTGGAACGGCTCTGCCGGATGGATGATTATGGACTAAAATAATATTGCTGGCATTATGCTCTAAGGCATATTTGAAAATCAATTGACGGTCAGCAATCACTCCTCCAAGCCCACCCTTTCCAATAACTATTGATTTTATTAATCTCATACCTTTATTTAACAATAAGAGTCTGAATTCCTCATGAGGAAGGTCCATCATTTTCGACCCAACGATCTGGTAAGCATCATTACTGGATTTTATTACGACTATGGCTGTTTCACTTTCAGACATTCGTCGTCTAATTAGTTCCATGGCTGCAACTAAAGTTACCGCCTTCACCTTGCCTACTCCACTAAATTTGGTAAAATCGGATACTGTCATTTTTGCTAGAGTTCCTAATTTATCGCCACAAGATGATAGTATCTCTCTAGCCAATTCAATAGCTGTTTTATCTCTGGTTCCTGACCCCAAAATGATGGCTATCAATTCTACATTGGATAGCACAGCTACTCCTTTTAATAATAGCTTTTCTCTAGGTTGATCTTCAGGATTCCAATATTTCAAAGTGTCGGGTGTGCTCATAAAGTGTCTATTTCTCTTTTTCTGCTATAATTTTTAGTAGTGGAATTTTGTAGTAAGGTATAGTGCCTTTAAACAATTTAAACATTTCAGCATTGGCAAGATCATTCTGACGGAGTATGTTCTTCACCTTGTGAATCTCAGTAGCGTGAACATAATTTGTAATATCAAAATCTTTCATCTCAACTACCAATTCAGAGATTCTTTGATATATAAATATTAAGTCTTTCTTAGTAATAGATTTAATCTCTTCGGGAGATTTACCTTCCTTTAAGAGTTGATAAACTCTAGATTTTACGTCTTGCTTAATTTGAGACTTGGAACTATTCAATGTTGAATTTTTGATAATCTTATCATTCCCATCATTAACAAGGTCTAAGATAATTTGACCATACTTTTTCAACTTAATCTTACCAATGCCACTAATTCCTTCCACCGTATCCAAGTCTTGAGGCTTTCGGGCCGCAATTTCTTTCAATGTTTTATCTTGAAGAATAATGTATGGTGCTTTTTTCAGGCGTATTGCCTCCTGCTTTCTCCATGTTTTTAATTTCTCAAAAAGCTTTTCATCCATCACAAATTGTGCAACAGCTTTACTTGAGGTGGATTTTTTAATGGTCTTTTTCTTGTATTCAACTAACGTCAACCTAGCATTTCCTTTGATCAAATCAAGTCCTAATGGGGAAACTTTCAGCCTGGAATGATCAGAATAATCAATATATACCAAACCTTTATTAATCAGTTGTGTAATATAAGATTTCCATTCAAAAGCACTTCGATTTCTACCTACCCCGAACGTTTTCACTTTATCAAATCCGAGCATTTGAATATCCTTACGATATGAGCCTTTCAATACCCCAATTAGCAAATCGATATTCAACTGTTCTCCACATCGATATATTGCAGAAATAGCCATTTGGCCTAAAGTTGTTCCATCTACGCTTTTTGAAGGAGAAATACAATTATCACAATGCCCACAAGGTTTACTTCGAAACTCACCAAAATAATTCAATACTATATTGGTTCTACAATCGTGTGTAATGGCAAAATCCCACATCCTGTCTAATTTTGCCAATTGCAATTTTTGAAATCTTTCTTCAGATTGTCCTTCTAAAATCAAAGTCCGAAGCATTTCCAAATCATAAAAACTATAAAAAAGCAATGCCGTAGCTTGACTTCCATCTCGTCCAGATCTTCCAATTTCTTGATAATAGTTTTCTAAATTCTTGGGCAAGTTGTAATGAATCACCCATTTAATATTGCTTTTATCTATTCCCATTCCAAAAGCTATGGTCGCACAAATTACATCGGTTTGATCATTAACAAATTCTTGTTGGACAAGGGCCCTTTCTCTTGCAGACATTCCTGCATGATAATATGCTGCATTTACTCCATGCTTTTCTAATTTTCCTGCAACGGACTCAGTCCCTTTTCTCGAAAGACAATAAACAATTCCAGCCCCCTTATTAAGAGTAATAAAATCCAATATTTGCTTAATTCTATCCTGGCCTGGCTCTGCAAAGGTCATAATATTACTTCGTTCAAAACTAGAAATATAAACCAATGGGTTATTTAGAAATAATTGAGCAATTATATCTTTTTGAGTCACCTTATCTGCGGTTGCAGTGAGCGCAATAAATGGAACATTTGGAAATGCTTTTCTGGTAATCCCAATACTTCTATAGTCTGGTCTAAAGTCATTACCCCAAATAGAAACACAGTGAGACTCATCTACCGCAAACAAGCTTATTTTATGATGATGCAGAAAATGTTGAAATACTTTGGACATCAATTTTTCGGGTGAAACATATAGCAATTTCAATTCATCTCTTGTTGCGAGCGATCTTATTTCATTCCACTTTTCATCGCTTACATCACCCGCAAGTGATTCAGCCGAAATTCCATTAGCCTTTAGTGATTCAACCTGATCATTCATTAGTGCGATCAGAGGAGAAACTACTATCGCTACACCAGACATAAAAATAGCAGGCACTTGATAACAAAGCGACTTTCCCCCTCCAGTTGGCATAATCACCATTACATCTTTCCCAGAAATTACATCTTGAATAATAGACTCTTGATTAGGACGAAACGAGTCGTAACCAAATACAGATTTTAGTATTTCATTGATATTTTGATAGCGTTCATTCATAATTCAACCGAATTATTCTAGCATAAAGCATGATATAAATATATATTGATTCATCGAACAAAGCAAGTATCCATTTGGCAAGGTCCAAATCTCAATTCACTTTTGCCGAATAAAGCACAATATTACTAAACCAATTTGACTTGAATAATCTTGATCAAACTAATTGGATTCATCAAAAAGCACAATAAAATCCTAAAATTTGGCAAATCGTTCTCCATCTAATAATCCATACAAATACTTCCTAAAAGCAATTTTTCCATGAAGTAATTTTATAACGAATCCTAATATAGTCTACCTAAGAACGGTTACATCTCCAGCATAATCTAGGACTCGGCCATCAATAAATGTCACTTTCACCATATACACATATACTCCTGGAGGCACATAATCTCCATTGAATTGGCCATTCCAGCCTTCTGAAGGGTCACCTGATGGTACAAAATTACTCTGTTCATACATTTTATTACCCCATCTATCGTAAATCAAGAATTCATTTACCATCTCAACACCTGGTCCAATCACCACTTGAAAAGCTTCATTGGCCCCATCTCCATTAGGAGAGAATACATTCGGGAAATACACATGTCTTACATCATTAACAGTGATCAATAATTCATCCGAATCGTGACACCCATTAACATCCTCCACGTACAAGGTAACTTCTTGGTCTTCCACTGGAGAAATAGAAATCGTCTCACAATCTGAGCCATCACAAGAATATGGATCCAATGTTGTCCATAAAAGAGAATCAATAGGGAAATCATGATCAATATTTGCCATAATAATTTCTGGTTCAGCACCTAAATCAACCTCAATATCATCTCCAATGTTTACGACAATTGGATTTGGTTGATCAATACTGATTGTTGTCTCAAAAGAACACCCTGCTGCATCAAAAACATTAATCAAATACTGACCAGCAAAAACACTCACACAAGTATCCAACGAATATTTTATTCCTGAATTTATCTGAAACGAGTATGGTCCTCCAACACCACCCGATGCAGATACTATTCGAATGCAGGTCAAACCACCAAAACAATTGGGTTCTACTGGAGGATTTATAACAGCAGTAATTGGGACTAATGGATCTAGCGTATAACCAATGGATTCTTCACATCCTTTAGCATCAGTAACTGTTACGGTATACGTTCCAGGGGCAAGCTGTTCTGCAATAAAGGTCGTTGAAGAAGAACCATCCCAAGTATAAGAATATCCTCCATTTCCTCCTGTTGCTTTTACACCAATTTGACCAGTGCCTGTTTTGCATGAAATACCTTGTGTAATCGTTTCATCAATTGCCAGTTTTAATGTATCTGGTTCTGTAATAACTACGGTTCCATTTGCCATACATCCTTCACTATCTGAGAGCACATAATCGTAACTACCTGCGCATAAATTATTAATGGTTAATCCATTTTGACCCAGGGATGGCCATGTAGCCACAAAGCCTGTCATTGTTCCTCCGGAAGGTATGAGTGTCACCATCCCATTGCAATCACCCACACAATCGGGTGAAGTAATTTGCTCCAAAGCTCCAACTGGCGATGCATCTGGTATTGTAAAGAATACGGTATCTGAAACACATCGATTATCTGCTGCGATGACCCAATTTTTGCCTGCTGGAAGATTAGAAGCCATATCGCCCATTTCTCCACTACTCCACAAATAATTAAACATTGTAGCTCCTTGAGAGCCACCACTTGCTGTTGCTGTAGCTTGTCCAGTCGCGTCACCAGAACAACCTACTCCCACCAAAGAAGAAACATCTAAATCAATTTTTGGGGCATCCTTAATCTGACCAAATGTATCTAGACTACACCCTTCTTGATCAGTAATAACTACTTGGTAAGAACCTTCACCTACATTAAGCAGTACAGAGTTAACACCCAATACGGTGGTTTCACCTACTTCTGTCCATATATAATCATATCCAGGAAAGCCTCCCGACACTACAACACCAATCGATCCCGTTTCTCCAGCACATTCCGGATCAGTAATTACGATATCATCTACTAATATAGGACTAGGTTGAGATAAAAATACACTATCCATAGCTGTACATCCTGATTGACTTACTTCCACATAATACATTCCCTCGCTCAAATTCTCAACACTAAGCATATCACCAATCACCATCCCATCTTCATCCGTCCACTCATAGGTATAAGTTCCAGGGGGACTAACATTTGCGATCACAGAACCATTATTCCCACCAAAACAAGTAATGGCATTCAAGATAGCTGCATCCACAAATAAATCACCTCCCATTGGCATATTAAATTCTAAAGAATCCTTACACCCTGCCTCATCTTCGACAACAACCTTAAAGTCTCCACCATTTAGATTATCCAAGACGTTCGTTGTCTCCGATGGAATCCCCCAATCGTAGGTATAATCTGGCTCCCCACCATTTGCAAGTATTTCGATTCGACCATCATTGCCTGAACAAGTAGGATAAGTAACCATAGAATCAATCGTAAAAAACTCATCGGGCTCAGTAATATCAAACAATAAGGTATCCTTACACGAATTATTAATTGACTGAATATAGATAGCATATGATCCGGCCCCCATATTATCGTTAAAATATACATTTGGTCCAGCTGTCCCCGGAACAATATTCATTGACGGTAATTCTACATGTTGAAAGATGAAATTTGTTTCTCCTTCGATTTCTGCATTTATTCGTATTCGCCCAGACACATCACCTTTACATGCAACATCTTCAAAATACTCTTCATTGATCGTCATTTCATGTTTGGTCGGAATAGAAAATTCTACTACATCAGACGCACAATCAGGATTAGCATCATCCGTAACATAAACCGTATTGACAGGTAATAAATTATCCATTAATGTCAAGTTAGGTTGGTACGGATATGGTATGCCATTTACGTTGAATGCGTAATCTGTCCCATCTTTAGGGTAACCATTGACTCCTCTAAAAAGCACCTCAGCACGTCCACCTTTACAATGGAAAGAATCTATGACCTCCACTTCTACTTTCAAGGTATCAACCGACAATTGAACTGTTTTTATCGCTTCGCAACCTGTTAAATCTGTAACTGTAACAGTATAGAACCCAGCAGATAAATCATCAATATCCATTACATTAAACTTATTATTTGACCACGCGATCGAATATGGATTTTGTCCACCAGTCAGGCCATTGATAGCGACGACTCCATCGTGCCTTTTGAAACATCTTGGTTGTACCACATCCAATGTATACTCAATAGGGAAGTTTTGTGTAATATTGATATTTATACTTGTCATATTCCCATCAGCATCAGTCACGGAAATGGTATATATTCCTTGTGGCAATCCATCCATACTCCAAACTTGACCGTCACTCAATACGCCAGAGTCTACATTACTATTAGACGCATGATCTACAGAGAAACTGTATGGTCCCGTCCCCCCAGTAGCATAAAACTTTATCGACCCTCCACTATTTACTAAGTCATTTTCACAATAATCAGCAACAATGGTTAAGTCGCTTGTCACGACACAATTATCACATGTATTTATTTCAAATGGCACCTCACCACTATCATTTTCGATGTACATTTCTATTCCTGTATCATCTAATACAATAGATGCACAATCACCAGGATCTCCAATAAGCTTATAACACATAGAGAATAATACAGATCCATCAGGACAAGAATGGGGAACTCCATCAGGTGTTGACCATATTGTATTTATCCAGCCCAAGCTACTTGGTCCATCATTGAATTCTCCAAGACTCAATCCCGACAAGCAAGTACTGCTTAGGTCAATAGATTCGAACTCAATCACCGTCGCATCAAAACTAATCGAATACTGATAGTTTGTAATATCCGTAAAGTTTGCCACAGTGACATCGACACAATGTGATGAACCAACTTCATCTGTAACACACCCAACATTGAATTGGACCGTATCTCCCTGTGCACTTAAGTTACTTATGACTATAAATAACAAAAACGTAAATAGTCCTTTCATTTTATTTTTCATTATATCGATATCTATTCTAAAGGGCAAAATTAATATATTATAATTTTTTAACATAAATAGCAGGTTCATTTTCTCACTTTTAACAACCAATTTGGCAATTCAAACGAGAAATCCAATAATATATCATACATTCTACCATATCCGTAATTTCTTTTGCATCATTTCAATAAGAAATAATCATTAAATCAAGATATATCTATCCATTTAAACAACTTTGAGTTCCTATTGCTCCAATCATTTTTAAATGATGATGGTGCCTGATAATCAATAGTTAATTACTTCATTCACTATTAAGAGTACAAAACGATCAAAATTGCTTCATTATTCCTTTAGTTATTGATAATTTGAAAGAAAAAACGCAAAAATCATACTTCGCGACCATTTACTTTAATTAATAAAGACTAATCACATCGTAATTAGTCAATTAATCACTGTACTCCAGCATCTTAATACTCTATTTCCATGACATAAATTATCAAAAAAATGTAATGGAATCTAATCTCTTCTTACCTATGTTATCCTTACTTAAATTTGTCATCTCAGCATTAGGAGTAATAATCCATCATGAGTACAAATTCTTTCATACCAAAAGATAGATTGTTGATTTAGTACAACTTATCCTCAAAATATTATAGCTTACTGCATAATGCTGATCAAACCACTTCTAATTCAATATGTTTATAGATATCATTACGTGGCAGAATAACATAAAAAAAAGCTAGGATATTCTCATCCTAGCTTTGGTAAAAGTTTTTCGTTTTATCAACACCAAGTCTACTAAGACCAAACCCTATTTGGTAAATAGCAATTCGCGATATTTAACTAGAGGCCAATCTCTATCATCCACCAACAGTTCTAATTTATCACTATGATATCTAATTTCATTAAAATAAGGTTTCACCTTATCGCAGTATGATGTTGCTTTCTCATCAATTCGCTCAATTTTGTTGGAGACTTTTCTTCCTTCGATCATCTCGTCAACATTCTTCTTTAGAGCATTTATGTGTTTAGACATTCTTTGGAGTAAATCTAAAGTTGCTTCGGCGTGAGATTCATACTCTTTTTCAAATACTTGCTTTAAATTTAAAACATTCTTCAAAAGTACATTTTGGTATTTTATTGCAGCAGGAAGCACTGCATTAGTAACCATTTCACCCAATACTCTCCCCTCTATTTGAATTTTCTTGACATATTTCTCCAATTCAATCTCATACCTAGCCTCGATTTCCACTTTATTCATCACATCATGATCCGAAAATAATTTTATAGATTGTTCACTTACCTTAGCCTTTAATGCCTCAGGGGTCGTTTTTAAGTTGCTTAATCCTCTTTTCTCAGCCTCTATGACCCATTCATCTCCGTACCCGTCTCCTTCAAATCTTATTTTCTTTGAACACTTTATGTATTCACGTAAGATATTAAAAATGGCATCATCCTTTTTCATGTCTTTTTCCTTAATCAAAGCATCTACTTCGATTTTAAATTTTCTCAACTGTTCCGAAACTATAGTATTAAGAACAGTCATTGGGACTGCACAGTTTGCCGTACTTCCCACAGCTCTAAATTCAAACTTATTCCCAGTAAAAGCAAATGGAGATGTCCTATTTCGGTCGGTATTATCAAGTAAGACATAAGGTATTTTCCCAACGACATTCAGTTTCAAATCTGTTTTTTCTTCAGGGGACAGCTTTCCTTTAGATACATGTTCTAACTCATCGAGTGCTTTTGTCAATTGTTCACCAATGAAAACTGAAACTATCGCTGGCGGTGCTTCATTTGCTCCTAATCTATGATCATTACCTGCACTAGCAATTGACGCTCTAAGTAAATCAGCATGATCGTGAACTGCCATGATCGTATTGATAAAGAAGGTTAAAAACTGCAAATTACTCATTGGGGTTTTACCTGGAGCCAATAAATTCACACCCGTATCTGTTGCTAATGACCAGTTATTGTGCTTACCGGACCCATTAACACCTGCAAATGGTTTCTCGTGAAAAAGTACCTTTAACTGATGCCTAATTGCCACTTTCTCCATAACATCCATCAACAAGGAGTTATGATCAACTGCTAAATTAGCCTCTTCAAATAATGGTGCTATTTCAAATTGATTTGGAGCAACTTCATTGTGCCTAGTTTTAACAGGTATACCCAATTGTATACACTCAATTTCTAAGTCTCTTAAATAAGCCATAGCCCTGCTTGGTATAGAACCAAAGTAGTGATCATCCAATTGCTGTCCTTTGGCCGATGAATGCCCAAGCAATGTTCTTCCTGCTAATTCTAGATCTGGTCTTGTTTTAGCTAATGTGCTATCCACTAAAAAGAATTCTTGTTCCCATCCTAATGTAGTTATCACCTTTTTCACATTTCTATCGAAGTATTGACAAACCGCAGTCGCAGATTCATCAATAGAATGAATCGCCTTTAATAAAGGTGTTTTATTATCTAATGCTTCACCCGTATACGAAACAAAAACAGTAGGTATGCATAAGGTTGTACCAATAATAAAAGCTGGTGAACTTGGATCCCAAGCAGTATATCCTCTCGCTTCAAATGTATTTCTAATTCCTCCATTAGGAAAACTAGACGCATCCGGTTCTTGTTGGACCAATTGTGGAGCTCCAAATTTCTCAATAGCCTGTCCGTGTTCTATTGGTTCAAAGAAAGCGTCGTGTTTTTCCGCAGTACTTCCTGTCAAGGGTTGAAACCAATGCGTATAATGTGTCGCACCATTTTCTAATGACCACGCCTTCATTCCAGCTGCAACTTGGTCTGCTATCTCTCTGGATATTTTGGTTCCTTGATCTATAGAGGCTAACATTGACTTATAGGCATCCTTAGTCATGTAGTGCCTTAAATCTTCTTGTGTAAATACTTTTTTACAAAACAAGTCTGATCTTCTTGGACTCAACTCTTCGACTTTCAGTGGTTGTCTTGAATCCGAAACTTTAATTGCATTTAACCTTAACGATGGCATTATCTGAACATTTTAGTTAGAAAGAGATTTTAACAGGGGCAAATATACACAAAAACACATTTTTCAATAGCGAACCCCCTATTTTTACCCCACCAAATCAAA
Source organism: Saprospiraceae bacterium (assembly GCA_965230345.1). Taxonomy (GTDB): domain Bacteria; phylum Bacteroidota; class Bacteroidia; order Chitinophagales; family Saprospiraceae; genus JADKBO01. Next base: position 2,324,788 of record CBDDKR010000002.1, on the reverse strand, counting down.
ATAAATCACACTAAAACCAACACACCACCCCCAACAAAGACCCCACTTCATTGAATTTGACAATCTATTTATCACAATGAAATGCTAAAGGGATAGTAAATTCACATTATGAAGTGATTTAAAAACTAAATCCTAATGCTAGAATCAACTCATTGAAATCCAATCTCTGCCCAAAAATTAATTTCCATAGCTTTGGCTATGCAAAAGAATTTCCGGATTAATCTGACTTCCAAGCAGTTAATTCCGCCATTGAACACAGTTTTTAAATCACTTCTATGCTTAAGACAGTATATTCCATCCTCAAATCACTTCAAAAATAACTTTTAAGTTCCTTTAATTTATAATCACCTTAATAGTGACTAAGTTGATATCATAAAAATGCTTATTTTATGATACTTTCAGCATTCATATCAAGGATTGTTAAATGTAATCCGTGTTAAAAGGCAATTAATTTTTATTAAATTTTGATCTATTCAAAAGAATAAGCCTTAGTTTATTAATTTTGCAGGCACATTTAATTATTAAGTTCGTATGGCGACAACTACTAAAAAGATAACGACCAAAAAGAAGCAGAATAAATACTCTAAAGAGATGTATCTATCGTGGTACGAAACCATGTATAGAGTACGTAAATTTGAAGAGAAAACTCTTTTTGCATATTCTCAACAGAAAATAAGAGGATTTTGTCACGTTTATATTGGTCAAGAAGCAATTGCTGCAGGCTTGGTTACAGGGATAAAAAAAGACGACAAAGTCGTCACCGCATATAGACAACACGGTGTTGCGTTAGCAAGAGGTCTTTCTTCTAGATCTTGCATGGCTGAGTTGTATGGCAAAAGAACGGGCTGTGTAAAAGGTAAAGGAGGAAGTATGCATTTCTTCTCAGCCGAGCACAACTACTTCGGAGGAAATGGAATCGTTGGTGCGCAAATTCCTATTGGCACAGGAATGGCTTTGGCTGAACAATACAAAGGAACTGATAATTTAGCAGTTTGTATGTTTGGGGATGGTGCTGCAAGGCAAGGTGCTTTACACGAAGCTTGGAATATGGCTATGACATGGAAACTTCCTGTTCTTTATATATGTGAGAACAATCAATATGCTATGGGTACTTCGGTAAGTCGAACAAGTAATGTTACCGATATGTATAAGATGGGACTTTCGTACGATATGCCAAGTGAAGCTGTTGATGGTATGAGTCCAGAATCTGTTCATGAAGCTCTTGAAAGAGCTGCCAATCATATTCGTTCTGGTAAAGGGCCTTACTTCTTGGAAATTAAAACATATAGATACCGAGGTCATTCAGTTTCTGATCCTGCCAAATACAGAACAAAAGAAGAATTGCAAGAATATAAAGATCAAGATCCTGTCTTAATGACGGAACAACGAATAGTTAAAGAAAAAATAGCTAGTCAAGACGAAATCGATCAAATTAAAAAAATGATTGATGATGAGGTTGCTGATGCTATGCAATTTGCAGAAGAATCTGACTACCCTCTAGGCTCTGAGCTGTATGACGATAATTATCTACAACAAGATTATCCATTCATTATGGATTAAAAGAGTTGTTTTTACTATAAAAAAGCCTTGATTCTCAAATCTAAGAATCAGGGCTTTTTTATTTTCTATTCATAGAGTAATTGGAAAAATCTTTACGTCTAACCTATTATTTTATATAATGATTCCATCTGACAAAATCTTTGACATCCATAATTTCAATTCTATACACCTGCATAATGCTTGACATTTAGCTATTGAGTACTTCACGAGAATCCAATAATACTATTTAGTCTTTTGTGCTTGTTCAATTCGAACAATTAGATCAAGCGCTTTTTTATACGTCTCATCAGAATTGACTAACGATTGCCCAGCAAATAGAGCCATTTCACATGAATTCAGCAAGTCACTATAATTTGAGACAATGTCATGATCACCTACATTTTGAGCTAGAACCTCCAACACTTTAGATTTAGAAATTTCCGCAAAGGAAATTTTATACTTATCCGCAATATATCCGTTAAGAGCTGATGACAACTCTGAATAAAAAGGCTTCAATTCATTTTGTTCTAAGAATAAAGAAGCATTTTTTAATTTCATTTTTGCCAACTTCAAAGCTCTTTGTTGTTTTTTATCAGCGACCCCCAGTTGATCGAAAGCCTCGATTTTTTGTTTATACCAAAACAATCCTCCAAAACCAGATAACAATACCAATACACTGCCCAAGTACCAACTAGATAAAAATGGGTTTTCATCTAGCCCTGTAAAGGATACCGATTCTGATTTGAGTCCTACTATTTCCTTTTCAGAATATAGATTGGAATTTCTATTCAAAACTTCTCGTTTCCCTTGCTTCACATCAATATAAAGAGGTTTTACGACTTGCTGAATATAAGCATTAGAATCTGTATCAAAATAGGTAAATAACGGCTCAATTTTGAGCATTCCAGTTTTATTGGGTAATAACAAATACTCAAAAGATTTAATAAATTCTATCGATTCATCCTTGGCAAATTCTCTTTCATCTACTAGTGTAGGTTCGTAAATTTCCCAATCATCAGTTGTTCTTAATTTTGGAGCATTAACTTTTCTCACATCACCATCTCCTCTTACCGTCAAATGTAAAGCGATGGCGTCATCCGTAGTAGTGGATGTTCTATTTAACTGAGTCGAAACATTAAAACGATTTCCAACAGCTCCACAAAACCCTTCACTAACAAAACCATCAGAAATTTTAGGCAAATCCACCACTTTAAATGAAATGCCGTTAGATTTCAATATTTTATGATCATAATCTTGCATAACTACAAACCCCATACGTCTTTTTCCAGTTGGAATACTCACCTTCAATTCAAAAGGAGAAATTTCAGTAATTCCTTTTTCTTGAGGAAAAATCACAATTGTCTTAAGCAATCTTGATTTAAATGAGTTACTGTTAACAAGTTTGGTAGAGGCCCTACTTGATCCAGCTATTGCCCTTGCAAATAGTCCACTATAATCATGCTCTGAGATAAAATCTCCTCCACTCTTAAGACTTGTGTTGTAATACAAAACATAATTAATGGATACTTGTTGCCCTAAGCAAATGGTTGTATCTGATACCTCCATTCTAACAAAGTAGTTTTCTCCTGAAAAATCAGAATCTACAGTTACAGGGGCATCTCCAGAGCTTGCAGAAAAAGAATAAGGAGAAGTTCGAACTTGTTTCCCTTCAACGGAAATTGATGCAGACCCAATCGTATACTTACCTTTTTCTTCGACTACAGCTGAATAAACATAAGACAATTTACTACTAGAACTTCCATTTATTATTTGTGTGCTACTACTAAAAGAAGGCCCTGAAACAACTCGAATCCCATCAAATGCAGGAGGATTAAAATCTTTACCTTTTGCATTTTCTAAAACAAACTCAATTTCGAAAATTTTATTCGCTTCAACCTTGCCAGATACACTCGTATACCAATTTACGGATTGTGCTACGCCACTAAATGTTATTCCCAGTAGAATGACTAGTATTAACTTAAACCTCAAATTCGTTTAATTTTGCGTTTTGACTTAGACTCTTGTTTTTTCTTATGTCTGGGTTTTGATTTGGATGGTCCAAAATTAAAAAACGAACCAAAATCAGTAGTTCTTTTATCCTTTTGGATAATTCCCTCAGGATTTTCGAGGACTACAATATTCAAAAACTCAGTCTCATGGGTCGAGTCTTGTGTAATAATATATGCAGGTTCAATGACCAAAATCCCTGGTTCAGCTGGATTTAAGGTATAAGAATATGTTGACTTGCTTTCAGCTACACCATTTACAATAGACATGGACCTACTTGTATTGGGACCAAAAACTACCGGTAATTCTTCAAAATTATGTGGAGACTCAAACTCACCATCAATATTTTCTGCTACGAAACTTATCGTTACAGTATTTCCCAAATAAACCGTATCTCGATTATACTCTACCCTAAAATCACCTTGAGCATGGGAAGCTATAAAAATTGAACATATCGATAAAACCATTACTAGTCGTGACATATCATTTATTTTATAATTCTCAATTAGTAATACATCAGCGGATTACTTAATCAATTATTCTATTAATTCAAACTTGTAGTCAACAATTTTTAGATACTGCTCACCTGTTTTGGGATCTAAATTCTTAAGATATATATCCACATCTACTGTTTCGGATTCTTCTTTTTCGGTACTATCGAAAATCACATTAATCATCGCTGAATCTCCAGGCTTAATAGCCCTTCTTGGCCAATCCAAGGTAGTACAGTCGCAGCCAGAAACAATGGCAATTCGCAAATCTTCGGTGCCTGTATTGGTAAACTCAAAATCAAAAGTTCTTTTTTCTCCTTTCTTTATTTTTCCAATATCAAGGTGTTCATTTTTGAAGGTCATACTAATTCCTTCTACTTTTTGGGCGTAAAGTCCAAAGCTCAAAAATGTACAAAGCCCAACAAATATTAACAATCGATTCATAAGTATGTTTTTATTTCACAAATATCTTACAAAATTAAGGATGATCAACTTAATAAAAAGTTAATCTAAATTTATTTAAATCTAATGGCTTAATAAAAAACTATCAAATAATTATTGAAGCAATTAACACCAATTTACTTTGGCAAAAACAAAATATAGTGGCAAGTTGAAAAAACATTCCTGAGAAATGGAATTCTTACAAAACTCGTCCTCGGTGTTAGTCCAAATTTTTTCTTATAAATAGGATTAATAAACCACAGTTTTTCCTTTTCAATTTGATATCCCGAATTAGCTAATATACTATACATCCTTTCGATGTTTATTCCAGTTTCCTTGATTTCTATTAACTCATCAATTGTTTTACTTGACTCCCCAAAAATTCTTAAAATCATCTTATAAATCGGTGTAGGAAACAAATGGAACCACGGCATTACCGATAACAATTTATTACTACAAATTTGTTGGTGTCCTCCAAAAGGCATCCACCAAGGAGGGTATCCAAAAAACACCTTACCATTCGGTTTTAAAAAAGCCTTTAATACAGGAATAAACTTTTCCTGATTAGGAATATGCTCAATAACATCTTTTAATACGATAAGATCGAATCGTAATTCGGTACGAGATGCTGCATCTATATCATAGATATTACTATTAATAATTGAAGCTTTACCTTCATCAATGGCTGCTTTAAGATAAGATCTAGCTTTTTCTGAACGTGAAGGACTCAATTCTATTCCTACCCCACGATGACCAGCTTCTAAGAATGCCGCCAAAACACCAGCTTCTGCGCAACCTATCTCAAGCACATCAAGTTCGCCCGTCTCTCTTTGATCAAATACAAATGGGATCACATACTCTTTTGTGACCCATTTTTGCATCGAGAAATAATGGTCTTTGTTTTTATGAAATTCGTACATCTACACCAACTTAATCTATTGTTAAGCCTACAAATCTAGTTCATATCTTGCGAATAACTCTGCACCTGGACCAAAATTTTCTAACTTATCTCCTAACCCAATATTGCCCAGTACTCCTATTCTCAATCTTGTATCTCTTCCTCCTATTTCATTTATGATATATCCTCCTTGTACAGACAATTCTCGAACAGACGAATATCCAGCACCGGCCCAAAACTTGTCACGCATCTCAAAAACAACACCAGCAAGTACATCCATTATATCAGGTGAAGTGTAATTCACACTTATTGAAGGTTGCCAAAAATAATCATATCCATATATCTTTGTTCCTGCCTCAAAAGTCAGATGTGAAACCCTCTTTTGGTTAAACTCTTCTACTAAGACATTTGTTTGATACCCTTGGATAAAACTTCCACCAAAGTAAAAAACACTATTCCCTTTAAAAGCTCTGGAACTACTTTGGTAAAACAATCCACCACCAATACTTGGATAAAATCCAGATTTCGTTCCAGATAATAACGATGGATCATCTTCATGTAACACTACTTCTTTTGAAGGATTGTAAACATATTGGAATCCACCCGCAGTTATACCCAGACTAAGTGATGCCTCATTATCATTGAGGTCTTTTAAATGGTAAGCATAATTTAAGACAACACCTCTTTTACTTACAGGTCCTGTTTGATCATATTGCAACCCTCCAGAAGCTGCCATATTATAATCTACAAATGGATATTGAAAATCCGCAAATACAGATCTAGGTGCATTTAACCCAAATCCCAGCCATTGCTGACGAATAAATCCATTGTATGAGACTTTATTATCAAACCCAGTATAAGCTGGATTCCAAAAAGCCCTAGACTCATTAAAAAAAGTTGTCTGACTTGTTTGCTGAGCACTAATTGTTAAACTGGTTAAAAGGGCGATATATATAAATAAGTTTTTCATTAGTTTTTAATTTATTGAATTGATGAATTTATGAGACTTCGATTTCCTTAACAATTACTCTTTATTCTTTAATATTGTTAAGGTCTCCTTGATGGTAAAATCATCAAATGTCAATATATAATAATATGTATCGGCTGGTAATTCCTCTCCGTTTTTCAATCCTTCAAACAACTCACCGCTGATCTGATAGTTTTCTTTTTCAAAAACAATGTTTCCCCAACGATTATAGATCACTAGCTTGTTTTTTTCAAAAGCCTCCAAGCCAGGGAACTGTAAGTTATCATTTTTACCATCTCCATTAGGAGTAATGGCAGTTACTGATTTAAATATGGATAATGGATCCGTCACAACGCATATTACCACAGAATCCGTTGAACTACAACCATTCGCATCCGTAATATTTACGACATAAGTTGTTTCTTCTTCTGGATTAACTTCTGGATTGGCAATATTTGAATTTCCAACAATTGTGGGGTTATCTTCCCATATATAACTCACTCCACCACTGGCATTTAACTGAATCGTTTTCCCTACGATTATACATGTATCCATTCCTGCGGAAGCATCCATTAATTCATGCACCAATACCAATTGTGAAGTATCGTCTTGGTTACCGGGACAATTATCTGACACTTCTACGCTAAAAGTTGCATCAACTTCTGGATAAACCAAAATAGTGTTTCCACTAATAACTTCAAATGAATTTGATGGACCATTCCATGTATAACTTGTACCACCAGATGCTGTTAATAACATAGAATCACCTAAACATACTCCATTAGAATTAGATGTTATCAAGGCCTCAACTACCGGTAACAATGTAATAGTAATACTATCTCTACTTGAACAATCATCCGAATTCGTCACAACGACAGTATGCAGTTCGTTGGACTGTGTTGTAACATTATTATTCATTACAACAATCGAAGAAGAATTTTCTCCACCGCTCCATACATAAGACAACCCATTTCCAGTACCAGCATCGAGCTGAATGTTTTGTCCAGGACATAACTCTTGGTCATCACCTAGATCAACCTTTGGAGCCGCAACTTCATTTACTATTACATCAAAAGAATTGGTGCAATCGCCTTGACCAATCGCCTGAAGTGTATAATTTCCAGGCATACTAATTTCAATCATAGAACTATTCTCACCGGTAAGATCATTACCGTTTAACAACCACTGAAAAGAAGAAGCATTCGAATTCGCACTCAGTTCTAGTGTACTTCCTTCACAATAGTTTGATGAAGTCGGTAATCCATCTATTGTTGGTTGGGCTACAAAAGACACCTCTGTCATGTCCATTGAAGAACAATCAAATTCATTGGTGACTGTTAAAGTATATGTTCCTGCCATGGTCGCAGAATAACTAGACATATTGCCAACTACATTTCCATTAAAAGTCCATTCGTACGAATCTCCTTGAGCACTCGTTGACAATTCAGCAGGTTCTCCTTCACAAGCCATATACGAATCTTCCAAATCCATCACTGGTACAGAATTAACAACGACATTAATTTGTTCTTCCACCACACAATCACCATTTCCTTGACCCTGTGCTTTATAAACTCCTGCCTCAGTTACTTGCAACATTGTTGTCGTTTGTCCAGATAATTCTTGGTCATCTTTAAACCATTTAATAGATGTTGCATTGGTAGTTAATTCCAAATTAAAACTCTGACCTTCACAAAGTTCAACATTTGTCTCATTTACCATAAGACTTGGGCCAGGTTCGAAGTCAATTTCTACATTATCTTCACCTGAACAATCATTCTGGTCTGTAACAATAAGGACTACAAGAGCATCCGAATTTACAGTTAATGATGGATCTGAAGAAGTCGACATACCTCCTACGAACCATTCGTAATTGTAATTCCCATTCGGGCCTTCTAAAGTTACATCATCTCCATCACATGCTAATTGGTCATCCCCTAAATCTACTACTGGACTTATGATTTCTTCAATATTTAAGGTATCAAATACAGAGCAATCTGCTTCATTTTTAGCTTCTAAAACATACTGACCCGGCTCCATTGTATTAAACTGAAGATCAGTAACAGCATAAGGAGCTCCATCTTTAAACCATTCGAAATCATCCGAAGAAGACATCGCATTTACTTGAGCTTCTGTTCCTGAACAAAAAGTTAAATCATCACCAGCCTCAATTACGGGAAGAGCAAAAAAGTCAACTTGGATTTCATCTTCGCCCATACAATCACCATCATTTGTGACTTCAAACTTGTAAATCCCCGATTGATCCACTAGAATGAACGAATCCGTTTCCATAGGGATTTCTACCCCATCCTTATACCACACATATTTGACCCCATCAGTATTACTGCTTAGCCTAGCTTGCTCTCCCTCACACATTCGAACATCAAATCCTAAATTAGGTTTTGGTGAGTCTTTTGCTGTTACAATAATATTTTGGGCTACCTGACAATTATCAGAATTACCAGCCTCGACTCTGACATCACCTCCCATATTTGTAGTGAATGTTGTCATTGGTCCACTTTGCATCAACGTACCATTAACGTACCATTTAATTAATGAAGCGTTGGTCATTGCTTCCAATATAGTCTCTTCACCATCACATATCGTTACATCTGAAGAAACATTCAATGTTGGAAATCCTTCAACACTTACTACGACTTCATCCATTCCAAAACAATCTCCATCATTTCCAACTTCTACTCGAATTGTTGAATTGGTGTTTACTTCTAACATAGATGAATTATTCATAATAGGACTTCCATCCATAAACCAATTATATACTACACCATCGGGAGTTGTAGCATCCAATATTACAGATTCACCCTCGCAAATGAATTGATCTCCGCCTAAATCCGGAGAGGGAGACGATTTAGCTGTGACAACAATATTGTCTGACGCTGGACAAGATGACGAATAGTAGGCTTCTACCAAATATGTACCTCCCATGGATACGTTTAGAGAGCTCGATATTCCTTCCTTTAATATGTCTCCATTGATCGACCACCTTATAGAATCACCATTTGTTGTAACGGAAAGTGTAGTCGGCGTTCCATCACAAATCGTAACATCATCAGAAGCCTGAATTGTTGGAACTGCAGATACTTCTATTACAATTTGATCCACAACAAGACATTCGGTATCGTTTCTCACCTCTACTAGGTATGTCCCTGCTTCGGAAACATCAATCGTAGGAGTATTAGAAGATAAATCAACTCCATCTTTAAACCAAGAATAAGATCCACTCAATCCACCTTGTCCTGCATCCAATGTCTCCATATTCCCTTCACAAATTGTCAAGCTATCTTGTAAGTTAACTTCAAATGGACAGCAATTTTCTGGAGCCTGGACTTCAAAATTTGAAATACAATTAGGTTCTTCGGTAAAGAAAACATCTCCAATGACCATTTCACCATTCGATGGTATATTAACTGTGACCATCTGTGGTGACGTACCAATTGGGAATAATTGACCATTGACAGATAATTCACCTTGACTTGGGACATTATCAAAGGTTACAATGACTTCTTGTGTAAATAAATTCGTCATTGGATCACACATTCCCGTTGCTCCATTTTCAACACCAGTTATGCTACAGCTCCCATTTATTGTCAAATCAAATGAATTGGCTGAAGTTAAAAAGCAATCACCATCGATATAAAATTCATTAAATTGTTCACCAACATAGCTGGCAAGATTGGTAATATTTGGTGGAGTTGCTCCTCCACTTTTTGCTGAAACAGCATAAACGACGTATTCGCCACCAGGAAGACTTGTGAAATCCGCAGTCTGGCTAACCATCTTTATAATATTATCCATTTTCCCAACAACCATATATGCCAATCCAAAATCAGCATTTGGAGCTGATTGTTCTATTACAGATCCAGGTCCTGTTACATTATCGAATGAAGTTGAAGCAGGCGGTTGGTAATTATAAAAAACTATACGGTAATTCGTACAAGCTGTTAATTGGGCAACTAATGATGTTCTTGCACTTACAGTACTACCATTCCCAGCCCATAACGCGGAAGAACTAACGAACGACGGACAACCATTTACTGCTGAAAAATTATCATCTGTGAATAAAGAAATAAACCCAAACCCATCAGCACTTGGCTCTATATCAAAGGTATATTCTCCGCTTTTATCAACTTGAAAAATAAAAAATTCTCCTACATAATTATCCGAGATTGTTTTACATGAGACTCCATCTTGATCAAAGGTTACAATATCGACGGTTTCTGAATTACTAAATGAAATATCTGCTGTAACTGAGTTTACCCCAACACCCTCAATAATATTAAGATTTGTCATGTTCAATCCAGAATCCCCTCTATCAAACTCTTGATCATGAGCAGGACACAAAAAAGTAGTTGGTGCATCACATTCCGATATGATACTAAAGGTTCTATCGGTAATATCGTAAAAGTAAAAACACTCATAGTCATCACACTTGACTTTTATTCTTGCTTGGGTGGTATTAGGGTACAATCCCGAAACCTCAATATTTAAACTTCCAGAAGCATAGTCAACATCTTCGCCTAAAACATATGGATAAGTTATTCCTCCGTCAACGGATAGTAAAACATCCGCTTTTTCACAAAGTGCATCAGATCCGACCGTATTCCAATTTATCGTTACATTGTCACCCGTATTCCAATTGGGTTGATTCGGTACAATCAGAGGACCTGTATTTGCAATATTAAGCGCTAAATCTTCCGTAGTAAATGCTCCACCATCTGGTCGATTATCTCGAACAGTAAGTTTCATATTTATTGTTCTGCTTAATGCTGGTAGTGCGTCAAATGGATTGGTTTGATTTCCATTTCGAACCGTAGCTTCATCAGGGAAATAACGATAAGGTACACTTGTGGGAGGATAACTTCTAAATAATGGCGCATTGGATCGAGTGGCTGCTGCTGTTCCAATCATTCCTTGAGTTGGTGTTCCAGGACCATCCTCATCAAATTGTTCCCAACAATATGTCAATTCATGTCCATCTGCATCTTCAGCCATTCCCTCCAAATAAAACGGCGTTGATTTAGGAATGGTATAATTTGCACCACAAGGTGATGGGTCTACTACTGGCAAATTATTATTACTCGCCTCTTTGGCAGCACAATCTCCTATTCCCAAAATATGGTTTCTCATTTGCAATAAAGAATTCACATGGAAGTAATTATCCGCAGCACCAGAAGCTGGAATATTCTGGTCATCATCACAAATTCCATTATAAGACATTATCGTCGTACCACTACCAATCTCATAGGCTGTTGTTTCAGAGATCGCATCCGTACAGCTACTTCCTATTCCATTAAAGGTATGCTCAGCACCAAACATGTGTCCAAATTCGTGTCCTATTAATGCAATCCAAGAGAAACCACTTGTATTATATGACCCTGACCAACCACTGGCCTTAGGCTGAGGTCCTGATGGACCATTTTCTCTACATACAGAATTCAGTTGTGCTAATCCACCTGATTCCCATCCGTCCCCAGTACTAGACCTATGAATGGCATGGCCAATATCGTATAACGCTGGCCCCCAATTATCCGCAACGACTTGTGCTGCTTGTCCCGTCCTATTATTCAAGGCTGGGTCAAAGGGATCTGTATTTGGGTTGGTATATAATCTTGATCTACTTAAAGTAAAGCGTACAGACAATTCATTCAGATATAGCGTTGTCAATCCATTAATAGTAGCGGTAATGACTGCATTTACAGGACCAGGAGCATTACCATTTAATTGATAAAATTCACCCGTAGTAACAAAGGCAACTCGATAATCTCGTACCTCTTCACCAAATGAAGTCCTAGATTGCTGCATTTGCTCTGCCATGGATTCAATTTCTCTGAACAAAGCAGGGTTTTCTCTTTTTTCTTTCATAACAAAATCATAATCACATTGATGGTCTTCTTTATGATGAATGCCAAATTCTACAATATGATTATGCGTCGAAGATTCTAATTCTGGGTAAACTGCGATCAACTCGCCATCTATCTTAAGGTAGTACCAAACACCATAAGGGCTCCAAGTACAGGTACCAATAAACACGTTGTTCTCTATTAAATCATAAGATTTAATGTCATTAAACTGTCGTTGCATTTCATCTGACAAAGCATTATTCTCAACATATTGAGCACTTATCTGTCTAAATCCAGGAATACGAAGTTCTATTGCTGCTCGAGTATTATGGATCTTTTGTAATTCGACATTGGGGTCTAATATAAAGCTATGTTGTTCTGAGTGATTATGTTGGGAGAATAGACTATTTCGTCCTAGTAAAAATCCCATCATTAATACTAGACAAATCATTATTTTCTTCATCTGATTGGTAATTGTGTTTAAACTGCAAAATATCAAATCATAGCCAATAAACCGAATAATATGTTGGTAATTTTACCTCCATTTCAGATAAATAAGGATAACCTAATCTTCAAGTTTATTGTGCTAAGTAGTTTAAACGATTAACATACTTCTTTCCCGAAGTAATTGTGACATAAATCCCTATATAATTTTGGTTAGGTTAATATAAGTTTGTCCAGCAAAAACAGGGTTACTCTATCCCTGGGAAGTAATTATACAAAATACCAATACTTTGGTTCAATTAAAAACTTTTCTCAAATACGATTGAGTGATTTGAACTCTAAGTATTTATTTATTGCTTCTAGAGTAATTCGAGTAGAATCAGTCAAAACAGTATGAATTCCATTTCTATTTAAAAGATTGGACATGAGCTTTTTCTCTGTCAGTAAAGAACCAATCATAGTCTTTCTATATACTTCATGTTTTGTCTGGGTTCTATGGTTCAGTGCCTCTCGTAAAGCAGTATTTTCAAACATAAACAAAATAAGTAAATGTGATCTATTCAGTAGTTTAAGGTACTTCATATTGCGCTTTAAATCAGCCAATGATTCAAAATTGGTAAAAAGGATCAAGACCGTTCTTTTTTGCAACTTTTTCCGAACATGGAAGTAAAGTGATTCAAAATTTGGTTCATAAAAGCTCGTTTTCTGATGGTACAACTTATTTAATATCAATTCTAATTGTCCACTCTTTAAATTTGCTTTTACAAACGTATCTACCTCTTTTTCAAATCCTATCAATCCCACATTATCATTTTTCTTTAGAATGATATTACTCAATGCTAATCCAGCGTTAATGGAATGATCTAACAAGGACAATCCATCAAAAGGCATTTCCATTGATCTCCCCTTATCTATTGCAATATAAATATCCTGACTTCTTTTGTCTTCATAATTATTCACACGCAACTTTCCTACACGAGAAGTTGCTTTCCAATTGACCAATCGAACCGAATCGCCAGGCAAATAAGAACGAATGGATTCGAACTCATCACTAATCCCTATTCTTTTGGTCCTATAAGCGCCATCTATCAGCCTCGCCTTCGACATAAAATTCAACTCAGCCTTTCTCATTTGAACGATATTTGGGAACACTTTTATCGTAAGCGGGACAATCATTATCTTTTTAAATTCAACCAGACCGAGCACACTTCCGATTCCAAAAAGAGAAATACTCCCAAATTCATAATTTCCCCTAGTCACTGGTCTAAATGAAAATTCAGAATTATGTTCGGCATTTCCTTTGATTTCGAATTCAAACAAATAATCTCGTCTATTTTGAAGTTGAAAAGGTAATTCATCGTTCAATTGTAACTTGATGGATTTGGAGTTAGAATTCCGGACATGATATTTAATTATATTCCATTCCCCCATCGACAACTGATCTGCAACAAATCGTTCAACAGTTACTCTTTTCATTATTCGTTTTAGGATAAGGAATTCCCATGCTGCAATGATCAGGACAAATACAACATACATATTACCAGTCCAAATAAAGGACTCCCACGCCACACCTAACAAATAAAGAATGACTCCAATTCCCAAAACCTTATAAAACCTCAATGACAAATACATAAGTTACCTTGGCACCTCTATATCATGAATGATTTCTTCTATGACTTTAAAGGAAGTAATTCCTTCCATTTCGGATTCTGGAGACAATATAATCCGGTGATTTAATACAAATGGTGCCATATACTTTATGTCTTCTGGAATAACGAACTCTCTTCCTTCCAATAAAGCGTTGGCCTTCGATGTCATCAACAAAGCCAAACTGGCTCTGGGCGAAGCTCCTAAGAATAATTTGGCGTGATCTCGAGTATTTTGTACTATTTTAGTAATATAATTTAGAATTTGATCATTGATCACCACATTCTTCATCATGTCCCTCATACGATCTATATCTTCATTATTAAGCACGGCATTCACTTCAGACAACGTAAGATACCCCGTATGATTTTTAAACCTTTTAAGAATCTCCAACTCATCAGATTCCGATGGGTAATCCAGAATAATCTTCATTAAAAATCGATCCAATTGTGCTTCGGGCAATCTGTACGTTCCTTCTTGTTCAATCGGGTTTTGTGTTGCCATTACGATAAAAGGATCTTTCATCCGATGGCTCACACCATCATTTGTAATCTGCTTTTCCCCCATTGCTTCAAATAATGCAGATTGCGTTTTTGCAGGAGACCTATTGATTTCATCAATGAGAACCACATTACTGAACAGTGGTCCTTTTTTGAAGCTAAAGCTGGAGGACTCCATATTAAATACTGAATTTCCAATAATATCAGCTGGAAGCAAATCTGGCGTAAATTGAATTCTTTTAAAATCTGTGCTTAGAAGTTTGGCAAACACTCTAGCGGTTAAAGTCTTGGCAATGCCTGGAGCTCCTTCCAACAATACATGCCCTTCACAAAGCAAACAAATCAATGCCAATTTAATGTGTTCATCTTGCCCTACCAAGACCTTTTGACTTTCAGACATCAACCCTTCAATCTTCTCTTTGAAAAATTCATTGGCTTCAGATCCAGCCTGTTCATCAATAAATTGATTTTCCATATTACTATTCCTTTTTCTTATAAAAACTTTCTAACTGTCTATCCAATTCAAACAACTGCCTGTCGTTAAACGGATGTCCATTTTGTGCATTTTCAAACGTTGTCATAATTCTACGTAAGACATCTTCACCTATTCCAGATTTCCGAGCTAATCGGGGAATATTATCATTGTCTTTTGCATCCAACAAATAGGATGATCTCACATAATTTATAAAATTCCTATGCATGCGAAGAACCAATTTCCTATTTTGATTTTGACTCAAATACAACTCGGTCAATGTGTCCGCATATTCTAAACTTGTATTTCTTATAGGCATAATTATTGGTACGGCTTTTTGCCTTCTTACGCCTGTAAAAAAATAGTATAATACGATCATAATAATGCATAACCAATAGGCTCTCATCAGCGCATCATGTTGCAAAATGTACTCCAAAGGACTATTCCATTTTTTTGAAGGTGCTCCCATTATTCCATTGCCAACAAAAATCATATTGCCTTTTAGTTGACCGATCACATGATCAAAATGAGGAATATAACACCCTTGCTTTAGAGCAAAATTTTGAAACATAATCGGATTTGCATGCCATATAAAGCTCCCCAAAGTACGATCTTGCTTAACACATATTGGATCAAATTCTTCTCCCATGACTAAAGTTTCACAACTATTGTAGGGATCAGATATAAAATTGAAGTCATTCAACTCCAATGGTTTAAATTCTTTTGATGCGACGTAGAATGAATCTCTTCCAATAACTATAGAATCCTTTTCAAGCCAATGAAAATCAAGCATACCAAAGGTTACTTTAGAATATGTACCCAAAGTCTCTAGGGAATACTCATCTTCAACTACATTATCCATATTCAAATCCTCAGAAACAATCAATAGACTTCCACCAGCTTCTGTAATATCTTGGACGATTTGACTACTTAATGCGACCTCATCATCCAAAATAATTACCCCAAATGAATCCATTCCATTCCAAGAAGCAGGATCCAACTTCAATTCATATTCAATCTGTCCTTCACCAAATTTTGCTTGAAGAAGCTCATAGAATCCTTTATACCCCAAAGGTTGATCATCTTCAAAACTCAAGCTTTTTTGCCACTTATAATCAGGAATGGACTTGTTTTCATACACAGAGAAAAAAACACCTAAGGCAGCTAATAAAACTCCAACACCAATGACTATGTACCTTCCGTTCATCGCTCATTTAGTTTAAAAAAAACTTCAAAATGATGATTCGCTTTTTCAAACCCTTCTACATCCAATGCCCCTTGCCCATACCATGTCTTTTCAAATACCAAGATCAACTGATTAAATCTTTCCTTAAGTTCAGGTTGCTTTATTTCGTTAGCGTACTGACGATTCGTTTTGTCCTTTTCCCAAACTATGTAATTCTTAAGATCTAAATATTTTAACAGCCTTAAAAATTGATAACGAAGAGCAAGTCTATAATCTTTACTCTGGATGGCCATATCGTACATTGACACGACATCTACCTTCTTAAGATTGAAATCTTCTGGTTCTTCATCCAATAGTATTTCATTCTTTTTTTGTGGTGAATATCTAATAGCCATATACACGATCAAAACCAAAAGAGCCATCACTCCCATATATCCTAAAGCCGTCACAAAGGTTCCAACGCCTTCTGTGCTTTTTGGAATATCTGGCTTATCTATTGATTCTTCAGGAACATCAAACTCTTTTAGCACCCAAGATTGTCTAGTCTTTTCAAACTTATATTTCTTCAACACTGGATCATAAATGGATGTCTCACTTGTGTCACTTTGTGATAAGGCCAAAATAGGAATAAACATTATGATTGCTAACCAATACTTCATCAAATTCATCAAGATTTAAACAAATGGTTAAAAGCAATTTTAAGATCCAGACTACTCTTATTACACTTATTAGATGTATATATAAATACGTGTAGATAATACATCAGGATAATTATTACAGGTGATATAAAAATCGACATTATACCTTTTAACCAAATAACGAGCACATCCGCATTATTAAATAATCCATGCCAATCCAACAGTTGAACTACTGGATTAAAAACTATTGTATTGGTTAAATTAGGGATAATAAAGAGAAGTAGCCAACACAGAAAAATCATCATGAAATGTACCAACCAATTGTTAAAAGATTCTTTGAACGTAGAAAATACGAGAGCATTATTGAACGTTGATCCATTATACCACCTATAGGCTAAAATCATTCCCCATTGAGGTGGAATTACAATCGCAATCAATAAGCTCCATTTAATCGGAAAAGCATAAAACACTACCCAATACGGTGTCAAACACAATAATGATAATAACATTCTTTTCTGACTAAACAGCGTTTCATTATTCCCCGTTGGAAACAACTTCTTTGTTGCTGTTAGCAATACAAAGATTATCAATGCCGCCAATACAATTCTCACCAACTCTTCTGATACAAAATACATCATAGTTCCATCATACATAAGGTGCAAAATCGTGTACATAATTACACTAGCGCCCACCATCATATAAATCAAACTTCTAGAGGAACTACCAACAAAAAACTTCTTTGTCATAGAAATTGCATCTGAAAAAGTTTGAGAAATACTCTTCTGTTCCACAAAAGCAATTTCTCTCAGGTGCTCACCTTTTGCCAACCAAATCAGATCTTTTTCATTATCCTCAATCTCTTCTTCAGCCAAATAATATGGGTATATCACATATATAAACAGGACGATACAAAAAGAAGTTAAAATGATCAATCCTTTAAGCAATAGAGGCAAATCCGTCAATCGAGTAACAAATGATTCTAAACCTCCTGCCACGATAAATAACGGTACGGTAGTCAATAGAATTCTTAACGATTTTTTAGCCCCAAGTTTGAATGAAGTAAATCGTTTATAGGTTTTTGGCATAGTAATACTATTACCTAATACGATTCCTGCAGCTCCAGCAACAATAATGGCAGAGATTTCTAAAGTGCCATGAATCCAAATCGTAAAGAATGAGGTCATGAGTAATCCCTTGCTGTAGAATAGATACTGGAAAGCCCCAATCATTATGCCATTAAAAACCAAAATATAAATCGTACCAAGTCCACCGAGTATTCCTAATAAGAAGGCAAAAAAGGCCACACGAATATTGTTTGTTGTAATGCCGAAAAACATATCCGATTTTCCGCTCTGTTTATATACTGCCATAGGGTCTCCATTTGCGATATTGGTCTCAGTCATCTCGACGTAATCTGGACCTAACATTTGTTCAACAAACGCATAATCATTTGCTGCAGAAAATACGCCAATGGCAAATGAAACAACAAACACCAACAATGACACGATAAATGCTGATTTAGCCGATTTAATTTCAAAAGGGATCGTAGTACGAATCCATTTTTTCAAAGATGTTAATTCATTCTTTTTCTTGGAATGATATATGAGTGCAAAAACTTGATTCGTCAGATCATTTAGGTAAACTCTGACCATCCTTTTAGGAAAATGAGTTTTTGCGTAAGCCAAATCACTTGAAACTTTCACAAAAAGATCATTTAATTTATCAGCATCTCTATGTGGCTTTTTCAGTAAGACTTCCAAGTCTTTCCAATCTTGACTATTCTCTCTGATGAATTGCGATTCGAGCACTAAATATACTTTTCACCAAATATAATATCTTTTTCTATATTTGAATATCAACAAAGATTTAGAATTGAACCTAATATTTTAGAATTATTACCCCTTTCAAATGAAAAACATTGACATACGATCAACCCATAATATTTCAATAACCTTTGAACTAGCAAGTGTTGGTACTCGTATTGTAGCCTACATTTTAGATTCTATATTTGCGGCAATTGGTTTTTCTATCCTTAGCTCCATCACGTTTGGAAACAGCACACTATTGGGGCTATTGATGATACCCACCATAGTACTGTATCATTTTTTATTCGAAATCTTCAATTCTGGACAAACTCCTGGAAAGAAAATTATGGGCATTAAGGTGATTTCTATCCGAGGTGGAATGCCCACCATTGAAGACAGCTTACTTCGTTGGGTATTTCGTCTTGTTGACGTTACAGGCTCTATGGGAATCATTGGAATTACAAATATTATAACCAACAATCATCGTCAACGAATCGGTGATCAGCTTGGACAAACCATTGTCATCACACAGCAATCAAACACGGCCTTTAGCGATGCCATAATAGATAGAAAATCTACCAATAACACCTCTTTATCTTCAAAACTTAAATCTTTTAATGATGATCAGTTTTTATTGATAAAAAAAACCATTGCTAGATATCAAAATCATCAAACTCTTGAGAATCGAGATTTTCTAAAACAACTGGCATTACACCTATCAGATGAATTAGGTTTAGAAATCACCAATTCGGACTACTTGACCTTTCTGCAAAACCTTCTTAAAGATTATATTCAATCGACGAGATAATTTTATTCGTATTCATTTTTTCGTTGAATATCTGGTGCTTGCCTGTCATATTGCAATTCCATGACGTAATTAAGATCAAATTCATCCATTTTCAGACATGAGAATGCTGAATATAATTACCTTTGCCGCTCGTTAAACTTAAGAGTAAATGATAAGTACTAATAACATTACACTAGCATACGGTAAAAGAGTATTATTTGATGAAGTATCATTGAATTTCACCAAGGGAAATTGCTATGGTGTCATTGGAGCAAATGGCGCTGGAAAGTCAACGTTTCTTAAAATCCTAAGTGGTGAAATAGATGCCAATAAAGGAGATGTTAGTATAACTCCAGGAGAAAGAATGGCAGTTTTAAAACAGAATCATTTTGAGTTTGACGAGTATACTGTGTTAGATACTGTACTCATGGGGTATGAAGAATTGTGGAAAATAAATCAAGAAAGAACAGCCATTTATGCCAAAGAAAATTTTACCGAAGAGGATGGGATGAAAGCTGGAGAACTTGAAGCACAATTTGGAGAAATGGGAGGTTATGAATCAGAAAGTGAAGCGGGAAGTCTTCTATCCAGTCTTGGAATAAAAGAAAACCTACACCAAACCAAAATGGCTGATCTTTCCACAGAGCTTAAGGTGAGGGTACTTCTTGCCCAAGCCCTATTTGGCAATCCAGACATTCTGCTTTTGGATGAGCCTACGAATGGATTGGATATTGAGACCATTGCTTGGTTGGAAGATTTTCTTGCAGACTATCCAAATATTGTCTTAGTCGTAAGTCACGATAGACACTTCTTAGATGCGGTTTGCACCCATGTGGCTAATGTAGACTTTGGTAAAATAAAGGTATTCACGGGCAATTATACATTCTGGTATGAATCGTCACAACTTGCATTGAGGCAGCAAGCTGATAAAAACAAAAAAATAGAAGATAAGCGTAAAGCCATGATGGAATTCATATCTAGGTTCTCCGCCAATGCATCAAAATCCAGACAAGCAACTGCTCGGAAAAAAGCTTTGGACAAACTATCTATTGAAGAAATAGAGCCTAGTAACAGAAAATATCCTGGCATCATTTTCCAACCTCTTCGAGAAGCTGGAGATCAGATTCTATCTGTAGAGAACCTTAGTAAGTCGGTAGATGGCAAAGTATTATTTAAAAACATTGACCTTACCATTAATAAAGGTGAAAAAATAGCTATTTACAGTAGAGATTCTTTAGCTGTTACTCACTTTTTTGAAATCATCAATGGTGATCTGCAAATGGACGAAGGAAGTGTTGATTGGGGTACGACAATCACAAAAGCCTACCTTCCATTGGAACATGATCAATTGTTTGAAGACGGTCTTCCAATCATAGATTGGTTGAGAGAATTTGTTCCTGATCATGTCACTGATTTAGATGAAGTCTACCTAAGAGGTTTCCTAGGAAAAATGCTATTTTCTGGTGACGATCTGTACAAAAAAACCAATGTATTGAGTGGAGGAGAAAAAGTTAGATGTATGATCAGTCGAATGATGATACAAAATCCGAATCTCATCATGATGGATCAGCCAACGAACCATTTGGACCTAGAGAGCATTCAGGCTTTTAACGAAAGTGCAGTGAATTTCCCAGGTACTGTAATCTTAGCATCTCATGATCATACATTTATGTCAACTGTTGCTAATCGAATACTAGAAATTACACCGAAAGGATTCATCGACCGAATGATGACATTTGATGAATACCTTACTGACGATAAAGTTAAGGCACTTAGAGAAGAATATTATAGTTAGAAAGTATTGAAGTGGTTTGTACATTGAATTCAAGTCACTTCAATATTCACACTTTTCTATACCAACATTCCTGCAATTGCGGCTGTCAAGAAACTTGCAATCGTGCCACCAATCAAAGCCAATAACCCTAGCTCTGTTATGTTTTTTCTTTGTCCAGGAGCAATAGCACTAATTCCTCCAATTTGAATACCAATGGAAGCAAAATTTGCAAAGCCACAAAGTGCGTAAGTTGCTATTAATATAGATTTTGGATGCATAGAAACTCCGGACAAGCGGATATCATTCAATTCTTTATATGCAATAAATTCATTGATTACAGTCTTCTGTCCTAACAATTGACCGACCGATAATATATCTTCAGATGGTGTTCCTAACACCCAAGCAATTGGTGCAAATATTACACCTAATACATAGGTGAAATTAAAGCCAGAAAAACGACCTTCAGTGGAGGTTGAAACATATTCATTTAATCCTCCTAATTGACCAATAGTGCCTTCTAATGTATAGTTTGCTAAAGCGACCAAAGCCGTAAATACCATCAACATCACACCAACATTTATGGCTAACTTCAACCCATCAGTTGTACCTTGAGAAATTGCATCTAACAGATTAAAATTGTCTTGTTTTTCCATTTCAAGATGATTATTCAGATCATTCTTTTCTGTCTCTGGAATCAACATCTTAGCAGCTACAATTGCCGCTGGGGCTGATATAATGGAAGCTGTTAACAAATGCTTGGCATAGAAAACCCTTGAAGCAGTATCTTCTCCACCTAAAAACCCAATGTACGCGGCAAATACACCACCAGCAATTGTCGCCATTCCTCCTGTCATCAAACACATGATTTCTGATCTTGACATTTTTTCAAGGTATGGTTTTACAACTAACGGTGCTTCGGTTTGTCCGATAAATACATTTGCTGCTGCTGCAAGGCTTTCAGGACCACTTAAATTCATGAATTTACTCATCACCCATGCCATGCCGTACACCACTTTTTGCAATATTCCAAAATAATACAATATGGCCGACAATGCCGAAAAGAATACAATCGTAGGAAGTACTTGAAAGGCAAAAATAAACCCAAAGGTATTGGTATCCATTACCAATCCCCCAAATAAAAATTCTGCTCCAGAAGCACTAAAACTAAGTACTTTTTCAAAACCTTTTGCGATGTAGTCAAAGAGTAGACTAACCCCAGGAACCTTCAAGATCAACAGAGCCAAGACTATCTGCATCCCCATTCCCACGCCGACGGTCTTCCAGTTTATCTTCGCTTTATTTTTGCTGAATAAATAGCAAATCAAAAGCATAATAACGATTCCTAAAGTCCCTCTAAGTATATCTATCATTTCAACCGAATCTGAATTCCTTTTCTAAGGCGGATTATTAAATTAAAATGCAAATTACAGTTTTTTACCAAAAATTTAAATTGAATACATAGATTCTCAATTTTCTTCTATTTTTGAGCGAATTTATAATCAGCATTTTCTATGTCTTACATTATTGGAATATCCGGTGGAAGTGGATCAGGTAAAACCTCTTTTATTAAGAGCCTTTCCAAATCATTTTCACCGCAAGATATTACCTTTATTTCTCAAGATGATTATTACAAGCCTAAAGAGAAACAAAAAGTGGACAAAAATGGTATTATAAACTTTGATCTCCCTAAGTCAATTCATCAAAAAGAATTTGTTAGAGATATAAAAAAATTAAACGCAGGAGAAATTGTAACGAGGCAAGAATACACGTTTAATAACGATCAGATAAAGGCCAAAGAATTGGTTTTCAAGCCAGCTCCTATTATCATCGTAGAAGGTCTCTTTGTCTTCCATATTAAAGGCATGATGGATATCTTAGATTTAAAAGTCCTTATCCAAGCAAAAACGTCGGACAAGATTATTCGAAGAATTCTAAGAGATCAAGTTGAGCGCAATTATCCATTGGATGACGTATTGTATCGTTACAAACACCATGTAATGCCTGCTTATGAAAAATATATCGCACCCTATCAGGATGATGTCGATTTAATCATCAACAATAATGAATCTTTTGATAATGGACTACTGGTTTTAAAAGCTTTTATTGACAAAAAACTCAAAGAGTCCTAGTATTAATAATTAGGTAACATTAAAACATGTAATTTTCTACGAAACAAGCAGATATCATGTTGTTTTTCAGAACGATCATATCATTTCTTAAGGATCCAGAGTATAGAGACCTTTTGTTCACAACCATTGTCATCCTTTCTATGGGAAGTGTAATTTACCATTATTTAGAGGGTTGGAGCTGGATAGATTCGTTCTATTTCTCAGTAATTACATTAACTACTATTGGATACGGAGACTTTTCACCTCAAACCGACGCAGGGAAGGTTTTCACAATGTTCTACATAGTAATAGGCTTAGGCATAATCCTCAGTTTTATCAATACTGTTTATCACCATTATTACATTACCAAGTCAGAAAAGAAAAACGGCAAATCTCAAGACAGTATGGATCAAGAATAAATTTTAGAAGTTATTATTTTTAATATCCAACGACTTGAAGATTCCCTCTATTCTTTCCAAATACCATGAGCATCTTATCCTTAGACTTTACTTTCGTACTGCTCTTTACATCTCCTTGAACAAATAATCCCGATGCATGCGGAGTAAGTGCTTCAAACTCACGATTCCCTTTATTAATAAGAACAACTCCAATCCCAGCATCTGCCCTTCCTGTTTCAATTTCGGATTGATATAAATTTCCTGAGAGAACCATATCTGGTAAGCTATCTCCATTGAAATCTTCAAATAGAATGCTATTGACCGGAGATTTTTGTACTGTTCGCGGTAAGAGCTGAGCTTTAAACTTTCGATCTTTTTCTTGATATAAAATCACACTTCCAAACTCGTTAACCTCAAATTTATCAGCTGTTTTTAAATCGTCTCCATATACATCAATAATATCGGCATGAGCATATTCTTCATATGTAGGAAACTTCTTCTCCAGATCAGGAATCTGTTCACTACTGCAGTTCTTTCCTCTTACAGGGTACATCACATCTCCATAATATGTACCTAGTACAATATCTTCAGAACCACTTTCATCAAAGTCCTTAGAATAGACTACAAAGGGCTTGTCTTTAGAAGCATGATATTTATAATTATATCCAAGATTTCCTACTACAAAATCTAACATACCATCGTTATCCATATCTTTCACACTCAGCGTATTCCACCACCCTTTTGGCGAATCGGGAATATACTTCGACGTTTGGTTCTCCAACTTTCCCTCAACTTGTTCAAATATGGTGATTGGCATCCACTCTCCTACTAATACCAAATCTAATTTTCCATCTCCAGAAACATCTATCCATTCGGCATCTCTAACCATTCCAATCTCTTGTAGTTCCGATGCAATATCAGGTGTTATATTAGTGAATTGCCCTTTACCATCATTGCTCCATATAGTCGAAAGCCCTGGTTTAGGATATTTCTTTGGCCTATCACGACCTCCTATGAATACATCCATATCTCCATCTCCATCAAAATCTTCAATTTTCACACAAGAAGCACTCTGACTAAATCCCTCGAAAGCTTCTTTCGAACGAATGAAATCACCCTTTCCATTACCAAAATACAGCCTTGGTTGATACATTTTACTTCCTTCGTCAAATTCATATCCTGTACTGGCCACAAGTAGGTCTAAATGCCCATCTCCATCAGCATCAAACAAAGCACTATGAGCATCTTCCATTGATTTGTCTTTTTCGAATGCTTCAATGCGTCTATTAACAAAAGTTCCTTCCTTAGATTGTAAAAACAACTGTGTACCTTGACCAATTGGACCTCCTACTATAAGATCATCCATCCCATTCTCATCTACATCTCCAACTGACATAAATGGCCCATACTCACTCATTCGGTGAGGCAATAATACTTGGTCGTCATAATCAAAATAGTAATTCTCATTATGAGTATATTTCAATCCAATTCTTTCTGAGTCCACTTCTTTAACAATGCTGTTTTCGGACTTTCTTTTCCATTCTTCACTTGCATCATTTGAATTGGCCAATATCAGCGTTCCTGAATTTACATTTTTTATAACTTCCATCTTGTTATTAGGCCAAACCAATTCTACGCGATCCAACGATCCAACATCTCCTATTCCGAAATGAACATATGGTTCTGAAGTTGACTGAAATCCACGTGCATTTATCATTTCTCGAGACTGCACCTTATCTCCTGAGTAGACAAAAACTTTAAGTCCTGATTTTAAGCTAGATTTTGGATCTATCCCGACTCTTAAATAGCGATTATCGTTTTGATTATTCTGATATAAAAATGAATTTTCACCAATATTATTGACTACCAAATCCAAGTCCCCATCATTATCTAAATCTCCATATGCCGCTCCAGTTGATATCGTTTTATCACCAAAACCAATCCTGTTAGATAGTTTTTCAAAATCGAAAAGTCCATTTGATTTAAACATCAAATTTTTCACCTTGGTCTGGCTAGACTTAAGAGAATAATCATTCGCCAATTGGTTCATTTTGGACATATCTCCATTCAATGAGATCATGATTGAATCCAATGTAGATTTTCTATCTCTATGATATACATCTTTATACAATCCATTGGTCACATATACATCTTGCCACCCATCATGATCGTAATCCATAAACAAAATCGACCAACTCCAGTTACTTTTATGGACTTTGGATAATTGTGACACATCACTAAAACTTCCATTACCATTATTCAGGTGAAGAAAGTTATGCATCTGATAGTAATTGTATCCAAGAGTATCCACGAGGTATTCAAATCTCTTCACATTACTCATGCTCATGTTGACCTTTTCATTGTAGTGATCATCATAGAGCATTTCCGCTACCATTAAATCGGGGAAAATATCATGATTAATATCTCCTGCATCTATTCCCATAGAGCTCAAACTCGTTTGGGAAAGGGTTTCGTTAGTTGCCTTTCTAAATGTACCATCTCCATTATTCTTGTACACTACATCAGGTTCATCATGATCTACTGTTACGAATATATCTGGATATCCATCTAAATCTATATCCGATGTATTAACACCTAGAGTAAACCCATAATTCAATATTCCAGCCTCTTCCGTTACCTTGGTAAAAGAACCACCATCATTTCTAAATAAGTTATCCGAAAAATAATCTACTGGATTCAACCAATGATTGTAATGAAACTGTAAACTCAAAGCTCTATATCTCGGATGATTCCCTACAAATAAATCGAGGTCTCCATCCAAATCGTAGTCAAAAAAAGACGTTGCTATACTGTAATTAGGATCATCAACTCCCCACTTCGCAGCTTCTTCAGTAAACGTATTATCCTTGTTATTTATAAATAGTAGATTTCTTCGTTGGTCTAATTTATCATGGTATGATCGAGCTACATAGATGTCGAGCCATCCATCATTGTTTACATCCGCCATTGAGACAGCCGTACACCAATCGGAAGTAGACGTTTTTGAAGGAATAGTTATGTCTTCAAATTTCATATCCCCCTTATTCAAAAACAAACGAGAACTCACCATGTTACCTGTAAGATACACGTCTTGAAGGCCATCGTTATTGATATCTCCTATAGCCACTCCGCCGCCACAATATTCATTAATGTAATTGAATACACTTCTGAGTTCTTGCTCTCTAAGGTCATTGGAAAAATCCAACCCACTTTCAGATGGAGATATTAAAGAAAATGTACCCTTTTCCTTCTCTAGCTCATTTTGACACGAATTCAAAACCAATAAAAGCAGAATGAGCACGCTCCACAATCTAAAGTCCATATCCAAAATTTATTTTTATAATCAACATACAATACTTCACAAATATATCAAAATAACCCATTTTCAAAAGAGCTAATTAGGCACACCTACTATTTTCAAATCTTCACAAAATAGTAAACTCAAGATTACCTTATTCTAATAGTTAATTTTCAGAATATTATAAATGCAATAGTATTCCCATATGTTAGTTATTTAGAATCGTTACAAACCAAATCCATTACTATTAATGCATTTCAGGTGATCAATACCTAATGTCTCCAACTCATCTTCTTACGCAATCGGATTCAATCATAATGCTTGAATATCACCTTCCTCCATACCTTCATAAATAGTTAAGGTAATTGTTACAAGTAAAAGCATATTTCTATTATGACTTAATGCAATATTGTATCATTAAGTTACTTCGTTTTATCAGTACTGCTTATTCATAATACCACATCTAAAGTCATTCGTAATCAAAGACAACCTATCCAATAAATCTTCCCAAAATTGAAATATTGAAAATCAATGCAATGCAAAACATATTATTATCAAATGGATTAAAATCACTTCACTATATTTGCGCAAAGTAAATTAGAAAGATTTGACATTTAAAGACCTAGGATTAAACGATGAAATACTTGAAGCTTTAGATCATATGAATTTTAGTGAGCCCACTCCTATTCAGGCTCAAGCCATTCCTATTGTACTGGGCAAGAATGATTTAATCGCATGTGCCCAAACAGGCACTGGAAAAACAGCTGCATTCCTACTGCCAACTTTAAATTTGATATCTGAATCAAATAATACTAAAGGAGTTAAGGCATTAATCGTATGTCCTACTAGAGAATTGGCCATCCAAATAGATCGCCAGATCCAAGGACTTGCTTATTTTTTGGGAATTTATTCTATTCCGATCTACGGAGGGGGTGATGGTAGTGATTGGGAGCAACAAAAGAAAGCTTTAAAAGAAGGGGCAGATATAGTTGTCGCTACACCTGGGAAACTCATTTCCCATTTGAACATGGGTTATGTAAATTTCGATAATCTAACCCATTTCATATTGGATGAAGCGGACAGAATGATGGATATGGGATTTAGAGACGATATTGTAAAAATCGCAAACTTCCTTCCAAAAGTCAGACAAAACTTAATGTTTAGTGCCACGATGCCGGACAAGATCAGAAAATTGATCAAAACCATCATGAATGAACCTAAACAAATAAATCTAGCCATCTCGAAGCCCGCTGCAGGTGTACTTCAGGCTGCATACTTAGTTAATGATGAACATAAAGCTCGATTAATTACTAAGCTAATTGCTGACAAACCCAACATATCGAAGATTATCATTTTCACTTCCACCAAGAGTAAGGTCAGGGAGGTTTACTCCACATTGACTAAAGCTGGTCATAAAGTAGGTGCAATCTCTTCCGATTATGAACAAGATCAAAGAGAAGAAGTCTTAAGGTCTTTTAAAGCAAAGAGAATTCGTATTTTAGTTGGGACAGATGTCATTAGCCGTGGAATCGACATTAAGGATATTAACCTTGTAATCAACTATGATGTTCCTAAACAAGCCGAAGATTATGTACACAGAGTCGGTCGAACTGCTAGAGCCTCTACAACAGGTGTCGCACTTACTTTAGTAAATGAGAATGACATGGATACTTTTCACAAGATTGAGACCTTGATTGAAAAGGAGATTCCTAAAATAAACATACCCGAAGAAATCGGTCAAAGTCCGACTTGGCAGCTCCATAAAAGGAGGCCATCTAAGAAAAGATATTCTAACAAAAAGAATTATAAAAGCAACCGATCAAAAAACAAAAGAAAGTAAAACATTCTTTGATTGGTAATTGTTAGTGGTTTTGATTCAATTTAAATAAAAGTTTCCAAAGTGAAAATACCTATTGATATAAAGAGCGGGGAATTAAAAAAGGATGAAACAAATGAAATCATCGTTGGGATTGACTTAGGAACAACCAATAGTTTAATTGCATATATAGATCAAGGCCAACCTAAAATGATTGTAGATCAAGAGAATAAGTACACTCTTGTTCCTTCTGTTATTCATTTTAACAAAGAACATCAACCTATCGTTGGTCAAAGTGCTAAAAACCACATCATCAAAGACGCCAATAACACCATTTATAGTGTCAAACGATTTATGGGAAAATCATTTAATGACCTTGGTGAAAATCATAAACACACTGGATACAAAGTAATAGATACGGGAAATGATGAATTGGTAAAAGTCCAAGTAGGAGATGCTTTTTTCACTCCAATTGAGCTCAGTGCTATTATTCTAAAACAGTTAAAATCCAATGCTGAATCCAGCTTAAACAAAGCTATACAAAAAGCGGTTATTACGGTTCCTGCATACTTTAATGATGCGCAAAGACAAGCGACTAGAGATGCTGGAAAGTTAGCTGGACTTGAAGTCTTGAGAATTATTAATGAACCAACTGCTGCGTCATTGGCATATGGCATTGGAATTCAAAAAGGCAATAATCAAACCGTTGCAGTGTATGATTTGGGAGGTGGAACATTTGATATTTCGATTTTGTCCATTGAAGATGGAATCTTTGAAGTACTTTCTACTCATGGCAATACAAATCTAGGAGGTGATGATTTTGACCAAGCAATTGTAAATCATTGGGTAGAACAAATGCAATTGGATCAAGATTTATTCTTCAATGATCCTAACAAAACTCAACTCTTCAGAACTACTGCGGAAGAGGCAAAGAAATCGCTTTCCACATCGACATCGTTTCAAAAAAAACTTGAGGACGGCTTAGAATTCAAACTTTCCCTTAAAGAATTTAATGATCTGATTGCTCCTTTGATTAAAACAACCATTGAAAGTTGTCGTAAGGCTCTAAAAGACGCTAATATCCAGATTTCTGAGATAGATGAAATTGTTATGGTAGGAGGAAGTACAAGAGTTCCACTTGTAAAAGACTCCGTTTCATCTTTTTTCAAAAAACAAGTCCATGATGATCTAAATCCTGATGAAGTTGTAGCCCAAGGTGCAGCTATCCAAGCAGATATTCTAGCTGGAAACCGTAAAGATTTATTGCTTTTAGACATTACGCCATTATCTCTAGGCATTGAAACTGTAGGAGGTTTGATGGATACCATAATCCCACGAAACAACAAGGTACCTAGCAGGGCTGGTCGTCAATATACCACTTCTGTGGATGGACAAACGAATCTTAAAATAGCAGTATATCAAGGGGAACGAGAATTGGTCCAAGACAACAGAAAGCTTGGTGAATTTATACTTCGTGACATCCCTCCAATGGCAGCTGGTATTCCAAAAATTGAAATTAAATTCCTTTTGGATGCCGATGGTATCCTTACTGTAAAAGCCAGTGAATTAAGATCCAATACAGAAGCGACTATCGAGATAAAATCTACTTATGGCATCTCTGAAGAAGACATGGCAAGAATGCTATTGGATTCTATACAAAATGCTGAAGAAGATATGAAGTCAAGAGCCCTACTTGAAGCTATTAATGAAGCCAATAATGTCTCGCTTTCAGCAAAAAAGTTCATCGAACAGAATTCAGAAATATTAAGCATTGAAGAAATAAATCATATTAAGACTCTTGTAACCGACTTGGATGATGCCGTATCAGACAAGGACAAAAATTTGATTCAAAAGAAGATGAATGAATTGAATGAATACAGCACACCTTTAGCGCACAAGGCTCTAGACATCAATATTAAGAACTCTTTGCAAGGAAAAGAAATTTGATTTTTCCCTGTAGTATGTATTATTACATTTTAATAAGAAGTAAGAGGAACGTACATTTACAATTATTTGATTAAATAAGATAAGCTTGACTCATCAGCTTTCATCCTATATTGGTTATTATTTATCGGCTATATCTGGATTAAAATCTAGCAATGCTTTCATTTCTGACTTTGCGAAAAATGTTCTAGATACGTCTAAAACATATCATGACTTCACGGTATTAGAATACCTGAGAAAAAGGATGTATAAAGATCATTCTACCATTAATTATGTGGATTTAGGAGCTGGGAAAAAAGATGGTAAAAGAAAAGTTTCTTCTATTGCCAAATCATCTTTGTCTTCTAAAAATCAATGCAGAGTTCTCTTTAACTTAATCAATTATCAGCAACCTAACTATTCACTAGAACTGGGCACTTCTCTTGGACTATCTACACTTTACATGGCCAAGGCAAAAAAAGATAATGTATTATACACCATTGAAGGCAATCCTGATTCTGCGCATTATGCGAATCAACTATTCAACCAATACAAGGCCAATAACATCAAATCTTACATTGGTAATTTTGATGAGCAATTATCGGAGGTTCTATCCCAATTAAAGCGATTAGACTTTGTTTTTATTGATGGTAATCATAGAGGTGATGCAACCATACGTTATTTCAGTCAAGTTCTTCCTCTTTGTCATGAAAACAGCATTATCCTTTTTGATGACATATACTGGAGTAAAGATATGACTGAGGCATGGGAAACCATCAAAAACCATGAAATGGTTAAAACCAGTATTGATATTTTTGACATAGGCATCGTATTTTTAGACTCCAAATTAGATGCTCAATCTTATCGACTTATTGAAAAGTGGAAAAAACCATGGAGTTAATCTTTTAAGTGAATTAAAATCAAACCATGCATAAATCTGGATTTGTAAATATTGTGGGCACCCCAAATGTAGGAAAATCAACTTTGATGAATGCCTTAATGAAAGATCGTCTTTCTATTATTACCAGTAAACCACAAACAACGAGGCATAGAATTCTTGGAATCATGAGTGACGATGATTCACAAATCATTTTTTCTGATAGTCCTGGATTGATTAATGATCCCGCCTATGAATTGCAACACAAAATGAATCGCTTCGCATATTCCAGTTTTGAAGACGCAGATATCATACTTTTTGTCATAGACCTTTTTGAAAATTATGAAGGTGATGAGAGAGTCATAGAATTATTAAAATCTACTAGCACTCCAAAATTTCTTATTCTTAACAAAATAGATTTGGACAAATCCGAAAAAACACAATCTATTCTTGACAAATGGAAATCCATACTAGATTTTAATCATATTTTTTGCATTTCTGCACTTAATAAGGATGGAATTGATCAAATAGAAAAAGCTATAAAAGAACATCTGCCGGAAGGACCAGTGTATTACCCCAAAGATCAACTTACGGATAAACCTGAGCGATTCTTCGTAAGTGAGATAATACGAGAAAACATCTTACAATTGTACAAACAAGAAGTTCCTTATAGTTGTGAAGTACTCGTTGAAGAATTCAAGGAGGCTCAGTCAAAATCAGGGCCAATAATCAATATTAGGGCTATAATTTATGTGGATCGTAAAACCCAAAAATCCATCCTTATAGGTAAGAAAGGGCAAGCAATAAAAAAATTAGGAATAGAGTCACGACTTGGAATAGAACAATTCTTTAATACTAAAGTCTTTCTTGAATTATATGTGAGTATAAAAGAAGGATGGAGAAACAAAGATCGTGAACTTCGTAATTTTGGATACGATGGTTAACAATTAAATCCATTCACTACATGACTCCGATTGAATATCTTATAGATTTACACCGAAATACCAACCGGCAAGGACCTGGAAGCGATAAAGACACTTTAAAGGCATTAAATTTTATTAAGTTTCAAAATAAGGAAGGTTTAGAAATTGTGGACATGGGTTGTGGCACAGGAGGTCAAACCTTTCAGTTGGCCAACAAATTAAATGGTGAAATTATAGCTCTAGATTTTTCCCAAGAATTCCTAGACGAACTGCAAAAAAAAGCACATAAGAACAACCTATTAAGCCAGATAACCCCACTGCTTGCATCAATGGAAGATCATGGATTTAAACAAGCAACCAAAGATCTAATTTGGTCCGAAGGAGCCATTTACAATATTGGATTTCGAAAAGGAATAAAGGAGTGGAGTGCCTTACTCAAAACAAATGGATTTCTTGCGGTAAGCGAAATAACATGGATCACACCATCTAGGCCCTCTGAAATAGAAAACTATTGGAATAAACACTATTCCGAAATAAATACAGCATCAAATAAAATCAAGATTATGGAGGAAAGTGGTTTAACTATAGTTGGCTACTTTTATCTCCCTCAATCAAGTTGGTTGAAATATTATGAAGACCTCGAAAAGCAATTCGAACCATTTTTGAAACGACATCAATACAATAAAGATGTAAGTCGTATTGTTGAAGAACACAAAGCCGAAATTGATCTTTATATGAAATACAAAGATTATTATAGTTACGGATTTTATATAGCACAAAAGAAGTAGCTTTATTAAAATTTATCTATACCCTCTGATTTAGAATGGAATGCGAAATCCTGGTCAGATGCCTTAATAAGGTATGGTAATTCACCTAATTGACCGAAGATTCAATTCTCCATATAGAGTCCAATGCGTAAATTGGGTTTAATTAGCTAACTTTGCGCGAAATATCTAAATTTACTTTATGAGTAATGTCGTGGCCATTGTAGGAAGGCCAAATGTTGGAAAATCCACGCTATTTAATCGTCTCATTGGACAGCGAAAATCAATCATAGATAATGTAAGTGGAGTTACCAGGGATCGTATCTATGGATATAGTGATTGGAATGGTAAAAGCTTTACCGTCATTGATACAGGAGGATTTGTCCATGGTTCTGATGACGTATTTGAAGCAGCCATTAGATCTCAAGTTAGAATTGCCATGGAAGAAGCCAAAGTCATCTTATACATGGTTGATGTTACGACAGGGATAACGGATCTTGACGATGAGGTAGCAAGTATGCTAAGAAAAGGAGACAAACCTGTCATTTGCGTGGTAAACAAAGTTGATAATCACCAAAGAGAATTAATGGCCAATGAATTTTGGGCATTGGGTTTTGAAGACACTATATTTCTTTCGTCAATAACAGGAAGTGGTACTGGAGAGATGTTAGATAGACTTACGGAGTTTTTGGATAATAAAGATGACGAATTAGATTCTGAACTTCCAAGGATTGCTATCGTAGGCCAACCCAACGTGGGTAAATCATCAATAACGAATGCCCTACTAGGAGAAGAAAGGAATATAGTAACAGATATTCCTGGTACTACTAGAGACTCTATCAATACAAAATACAATAAGTTTGGTCATGAATTTTATTTGATCGATACAGCGGGTATCCGGAAGAAAAATAAAGTTCATGAAGATTTGGAATTTTACTCCGTAATTAGAGCTGTTAAAGCTATAGAAGAAGCAGATATATGTATCCTTATGATTGATGCTACCGTTGGTATCGAATCTCAAGATATGTCAATCCTGACTCTTATTCAACGTAGGAAAAAGGGTCTCGTAATTGTAGTTAACAAATGGGATTTGATTACGAAAGAAACCAATACGGCTAGAGACTTCGAAGCCAACCTCAAAAGGAAGCTTTCACCATTTGATGATGTTCCTATCATATTTACATCTGTAGTCGAAAAACAACGTATCCTGAAAGTAGTAGAAAAAGCTATGAAAGTATACGAAAATAGGACTCGAAAAATTAAGACTTCTGCTTTAAATGATATACTACAAGAAGAAATAGAAAGATTTCCACCACCAGCACACAGAGGTAAATTCATTAAAATAAAATACATTACCCAATTACCAATTCACTACCCTGCATTTGCATTTTTCTGCAATCATCCAAAGTACATTAAGCCATCTTACAAGAATTTCTTGGAAAACAAAATTCGTAAGTATTGGGATTTTACTGGTGTACCAATTGTTATTCATTTTAGAGAAAAGTAAAATGAGTTGGACAAAAACAGATTTTGAAGACGTCTACGTTTTCGAGCCTAAGGTATGGGGTGATCATAGAGGTTATTTTATGGAATCTTTTAATGTTTCAACCTTAAAAGAAACTACGATTACGCATCCATTCATTCAAGATAATGAGGCCAAGAGTTGTAAAGGAGTATTACGTGGATTACATTATCAGATTCCTCCATATGACCAATCTAAGTTGGTACGCGTTGTCGTAGGAGAAGTATTGGATGTCATCGTAGATATTAGGCCTCAATCTAAGACATTCGGCAAACATTTTTCAATCATATTGAACGACGAAAATAAAAAGCAACTTTTCGTGCCAAGAGGTTTTGCTCATGGATATGTTGTTCTCTCGGATGAAGCAATATTTGCATATAAATGTGACAATGTCTACAACAAAGATGCGGAAGGAGGAATATTGTATAATGACCCAGCCTTGAATATAAACTGGATGATTGATGAGAACGAATTATTGTTATCGGAAAAAGACCTTGAACAACCTCTATTAAAAAACCACAGAGCATTTAAACATGAGTAATTTAGTACTTGTACTAGGATCTTCAGGGCAGTTAGGTAGGGAAATCAAAGAGGTTTATCAATATTATGAAAACCTCACTTTTTACTTTGCAGATCGAAAAGAAATTGATATTAATGATCCAGATCTAACAAGTCTAATAGACTATCATCTACCCAAAATTGTAATAAATTGTGCAGCCTATACCGCTGTGGATACAGCTGAAAATGACAATTCTAGTGCTTTTGCTACAAATTCAAAAGCAGTCAAAAATTTAGCCCAAGCTTGTAAAAATTGTAGGGCTACATTGATTCATATTTCCTCAGACTATGTGTACCATATAGAAAAAAAAGGACCACTTTTAGAGTCCGACCCTTGTCTTCCTCAAGGTGTCTATGCCAAATCCAAATTAGAAGGTGAAAAAAACATTCGCGAAAATTTAGACCAACACATCATCATTCGCACTTCATGGCTTTATTCTTCTTTTGGGAATAATTTCGTAAAAACAATGCTGAGGCTATCAGATTCCAAGAGCACATTAAACATAGTCGACGATCAAATTGGCGCACCAACATATGCTGCTGACTTGGCACAGACATTATGTGAAATATCAAATCATGTAATAGACTTAGACTATCAAGAGAAATCAACTTTCGGTACTTATAATTTTGCAAACGAAGGCCTTACCACTTGGTATCATTTTGCACAAGAGATATTTAATCTTTCAGGTATAAAAATTTCTCTCTTCCCTACTACATCTGAACAGTTTAATGCACCTGCACCAAGACCTTTATGGAGTGTAATGTCCAAACAAAAAATAAAATCAACATTTAACTTAGAAATTGCTCATTGGAGAGAAGCACTTCAGCGAATGCTTCATAAACTAAAGGAATAAATTCTAAGAAAAAGAGTATCAATACGTCTATATATTCTAAACGAACATTTAAACGTGTTGATCGATTAGGATTATATTTCCATCAGGATCTGTCATCGTAATGCTTCCTGGACCACTATTAGAATCATCTGCTTGGGTTATTAAATTTACTTCATTCTGAATAAGGTGTTCTTGAATTTTTCTGACATCATCATAGTCTTTCAATTCTTGGGCATCTTCATCCCAACCTGGATTGAATGTCAGAATATTTTGCTCGAACATTCCTTGAAACAAACCGATCAATGCATTGCCATTTTTCATGATTAGATAATTCATCGACATATCACCTCCGAACTTTTTAAATCCCAATTTTTCATAAAAAGATTTCGATTCTTCTAAATTCTTCACGGTCAAACTAACTGAAAAAGCTCCTAATTTCATATCTATTGTTTCAATAAAGATAACTTACTTGTTCGATTCATTATAAATGCATATACCAGCTCTTAAGCATTTCATCTGTTTCCTTACTTCTAATTTCGTCAATTGACTTCTGGGTTAAGGTTTTTAGCTCTTCTTTACCTTTGGTATCGTAGAGTGCTCTTAAATTGGCCAAGATCATAGTAGAAAAATATCGTTGGTAAATTCCTTGATCAAAATTTAGCGCTCCCATTTCTAAATCCTTTATTAATTCCTGATTTTTATTAGGCAAATGTTGTAGCGCATAATTTGCATACCCCAAATACAAGGGTAATGCATTAAATATTTGAGTAGTTTTTATTTTTCGTTCGTACCAATTTTGATATTTGTTTTCCTTGGAATTCGAAAAAACAAAAGACAATCCTTCATCCATCATATTGGTAGGTTCATCTTTGAGTCTATCTGCATATTTCATCGCACTTTCCGATTCCATTTCCGACATTAAAATTAATGCCATCGATAGTACTGGATATGCCTGTTCTTTTGACATTAATTGAGGCATCATTTTTTCGAGGGTCATTTCAGGAAACTGAGAAAGATATTGCAAAGCCATTAATCGGATCTGCGAATGATCATCCGTCAACGCCATCATAACCGCTTCATCACGACTCAATGACGTCGTATCTCCGCTCTCCATTAATTGTTCCAAAGCCATTTCCTTAAACAAATAGTAATCTTCCGACAGCGCACTCTTTATCAATTTATCGTATTGTTCATCCTGACCAACTAGAGCTATGAAAGCTTTATATTTATCCAAAAACAAAGATGAATTCTTGAATTGGTGAAGGTATTGTTCTGCTGTTTTATTATCTTCAGTAACAACAGCAAGGTTTGTATTCGTACCATCAAACACATAGTTGAATGCTTCAACATTTTCAATCAAAATGGTATCCTTTTCGTGTTCTATCCAAACTTCTTTGGTAGAATGTCCACCATCTTCATCATACAACGCCACATTAAAGGGCATTCTGAAGTTATGTTTCCCCACTTGAGTGGTATAGATACTTAGTGTTTTATTTGTTTGGTTATAATTATACTCTACGCTGATGATTGGATGTCCATCCTTATGATACCATTGATCAAAAAACCAATTGAGGTCTTCTCCAGTTGTATCTTCAAATGCCATTCTTAACTCATCAACTTCTACTGCAGAATATGCATTGTCTTTTAAGTATTTGCTCAAAGAAGCGAAAAAAGCATCATCACCAACATAATTTCTCAACATATGAAGGACCAATCCACCCTTATTGTATGAATGCGCATCAAACATATCCTCTTTATCACTGTATCTATAATGAATCAATGGATGAAAATTCATACTATTAAGATATCCTTCCATTTCATTCAGCCTGTGATGATCTGCTCTCATCCGACCGCTATTATGTTCTGCCCATAAATATTCAGAATAATTGGCAAAACCTTCGTTCAAGGTTAAATTTGCCCAACTTTCACAAGTTACAAGATCACCAAACCAATGATGGAACATCTCATGAGCCACGATATAATCATTGTCGTTATCAATCAGCTCTCTTTTATGTTTCTGAACAAATTCGCCGAATATAACAGCAGAAGTATTCTCCATGGCACCTGAAACGTAATCACGAGTCACTACTTGAGCATATTTATCCCAAGGATATGGATAATCCAGAATCTCAGAAAAATAAGCTAACATTTCAGGAGTATGATCGAAAATAGCTGCTGCTGATTCTTTATATTCTGGTTCAACTAAATAATTCAATGGGATACCATTCCAAGTATCATTTACTTGAGCAAATTCACCTATAGCCAACATAAACAAGTACGGTGCATGAGGTTGCTCTTGTTTCCAATAATCCGTACGTGTACCATCTTCATTTTGGGTAGATTGAATTAACTTTCCATTGCTTAATGTTGTGTATTTATCATCAACCGTTACAAAAATCTCTTGACTACACCTTTCGTTGGGCTTATCAAATGTTGGGAACCACTTACTATTATTTTCGGTTTCACCTTGTGTCCAGATCTGACTTGGCTTATACTCATCTTGATCCAAAGGATCTATAAAAAACAATCCTTTATCTGATGTTATTGCTCCACCGCTTAAATCATTGCTTTCATTTGGCCTCGCTGTATAATCTATATAAAGATGTACTGTTTCTCCTCTTTTCAGTTCGCTTGACAAGTTGATTTCCAATTCGGATCCATCATACTCATAAGGAAGCAAATCACCATATTTATCATTTAGTCTAACGAAGTGAATGAGCATTCCTTGAGCATCTAATACGACCTTTTGAAGTGGTTTAAAAATAGGTTGAATCGAAAGAGTAGCCTCTCCTAATACATGTTGTTTCTTCCAATCAAAAGATAAATTTAATTTGGTATGAATAAGATCAAACTTCCTATGCGCCGAAGGCCTGTAAGGGTTTAACGGTTCTGCTTTTTCTTCCAATACGATACTTTCTGGTGTCACTGATAATGTATCAAAAACTACTTCTTCTGTAAACGATTCTTCGATGATAGGCTGAGAAGATTTACATCCTAAACTCAAAAAAAATATAACGCCTAATAGGGTTTTTAAGAATTGCATAATCCATATTTTGCCCAATATTACAGATAATTGAGCACTTAACCACTAATCTTAAAACTTAATAGACGAATGCATCAAAAAGCAATATTGAATCTACTTCAACCAGTTTTTAAAACTTTTACATTTTTCTCTTGAAACAATAACTTCCCAAGATGGTGCAGGTTCCAAATCTAATATAAGTCTCGAGTTTGTATACTTACCAATGTTCTTAATTGATGATGATCTGACAATCATTTTACGACTAATTCTAAAGTATTCGGTATGATCCAAGTCCTTGAAGAGATTATCCAACGTATTATCAATAATGTGTTTTTTTCCATCTCTTTCCATAATATGGAGGTAACCATCTTCTGAGTAAAAATAGGCTACATTATCCATGGAAACAATTTTAAGTCCATTGCCTTTTTTTACTAAAAAACGCTCAAGTTTTTTCTTCTTTTCCAATAGGTCGTTTTCGACAGAAGTACTTGCAAAACCATCTCTCATTTTTACAAACTGGTTCAATGCATGAAACAAGTCATCTTTATCAATAGGTTTTAAAAGATAATCAATACTATTAACCTTAAAGGCTTTTAGTGTATAATCATCATAAGCTGTAACAAAAATGACTGGCTTGTTTACTGGAACATGATCAAAAATATCCAGACTCAAACCATCACCCAATTGGATATCCATAAAGATTAGATCATAAGTTTCATTTTGAGAGAAATATTCTGTAGATCTCAAAACACTATCTAATGTTTTTACAATTTCAACATTTTGTCCAAATTGCTTTAACAATCTGATGAGCCTATCTGTAGCAGGTTGTTCATCTTCTACTATGACTATCCTTATCATTTCATCCATCATAACCTATTGCTAATTAATAATTTTATTCGAATCTAAAAGTGGTAAACACACCTTAAAACAATTTTCGTTCTCCTCCACAAGAACACTCAAATTGGTAAAAAAATTATACCTCTTTTTTATATTTTCTAACCCAAACTTAGTCGAATTACTCACTGCAGATTTTCGCTGTAGGTTGTTTTTTATACAGAGATAATCATTGTTGGTTTCAATATCTATCGTTAAAGGTCTATCCGTTGTTATGACATTGTGTTTGATTGCATTCTCAAAGGTAATTTGTAAACATAATGGTAAAACATACTTTGTCAATTGAAAATGATCTATATCTACATTGACAATTAAGTTATTTCCAAATCTCTCTTTTAACAAATGTATATAAGATTGTAGCCATTTTATTTCTTCTTTAAGTGATGTCAAATTATCATCACGATGCTCCAACATATACCGATATACCTTTGCCAATTTGGTAGCAAAATTTTCAGCTCTGTCTGCATCTGTATGTATAAGCGATGTCAGCGTATTTAGACTATTAAATAAGAAATGTGGATTTATTTGTGATCTTAGCCCCATTAGTTGTGAACTAATGTTTGATTTTTCCAATGTCTCTTTTTCGATCAATGCCTTTCTTAACATATTTGTAGAATAAAGAGCTTCATATACCGTAATAAGTAGCATCAAGAAAATAATGGCAGATACAATTTCGATGACAGGGTGTGGGGTTTGAAACTGAATCATATCCCTGACCACCATACAATTTGTAGCAACTTTCACCCATTTAAACCAAAAAACGGTTAACAATAGGGAAACCAACAAAGTGGACCACAGCCTCTTTCTATTGTTTTGGTAACCGGGATATTTCCTTACAAAATAACTGTATACCTCTCTAAAACACAACCAAAACATTCCTGCATAAATCATCGATAGGAGCATATGTACTCCAAACAAGACGTACTCTTCATTCTTCAATAAATACCCAAAAAAGAGCACATTGAATAAAGTAACAATGATCG
Organism: Saprospiraceae bacterium; assembly: GCA_965230345.1. Taxonomy (GTDB): domain Bacteria; phylum Bacteroidota; class Bacteroidia; order Chitinophagales; family Saprospiraceae; genus JADKBO01. The sequence continues at coordinate 2,283,415 of CBDDKR010000002.1, read as the reverse complement.
GAAATCCACTAGTGTATATTCTTCGATCCTCAAAACCTAAAAGCTCCACCTTGGAGCCAAAAATTTTGTCAAACAAAGATTTAAAAAAAGGGATCACTATTTTTTTCCTTTTGGTGAATAAAAAATTTCAGCATTCAAGCTGGTAAAGATAGGCCTAACTACTATAGATATCGATGTAAATCTGGTAAAGTCACTCAAACCGTGTTATTTTTACTCTGAACTGTACACTTAACACTTTAGATAATCATTAAAGAGATAAAAGAAACCCATATCTTCTAATTTCATTAAGCATTTCTTCATTGCTAATTTTACCTTTTCGCAACTCCATTATTTCCTTATTTCAATAGTTACAAGCATTCTAAATAATTGTATTTTCGTTCGAAAATATCAATAAAAGAGGTGTTCTTAGGATCGGAATCAAATAAAAATCGGTTGTTTGTTTGGATAAGACATCCTTAAATAAAAGTAAATTGAGTATGGGTTTTAATGAACGTTTTTATTCTATTCTAGAAGGTATCGAATTGGAACGAAAAAATGAGGAGACGTACTATAAGCATGTACTCGAGAAATATTCAAAACAAGAGAAAATCGAAAATGGGATATTATGGCAACCAGTCAATCTTACACACAAAAGGTATACTCTTGGTGAATACATTGAAATCTCGATCGAAAGGAAAGAACTAACCGAAAAGAGCCATCGATTTAAAGTTGGCGCAGGTGTATCATTCTTTCAATTGTTACACAACGAGAAAATAGAATATAAAGGCACTGTATCTTCACTAAGAAGGCATAAAATGAAGATTATTCTTCATCAAGATGTATTGGATCAAAACTCCATTGTTGAAAAAGGTATTTTCGGAGTGGAATTAATCTACGATGAAAAACCATACAGAGTTATGAAAAAAACGATTGAAGGTGTCATTCAATCAAATGAGCCTCATATTCAGATCTTAAAAGAAGGGCTTTCGAAAAACTTACCTTTTGACCATTCCATACCAGATATCGATTTTGAAATCAATAATGAACTTAACGATTCTCAAAATGATGCCATAAAAGGGTGTCTTTCCTCTCCAAACATTTCCATTGTTCACGGACCTCCAGGTACTGGCAAAACCACTACGATTGTTGGACTAGTCGGTCAAATACTTAAATCAGAAAAACAAGTCTTGGTTTGTGCATCAAGCAATAATGCGGTTGATCTACTTACTTACCGTATTGCAAAAAAGGGTATTGGTTGCGTAAGGTTGGGAAACATCACAAGGATAGATGACTCGATCTTAGATCTAACACTTGATGAACAATTGCGAAATTCTAAGGAATGGAGCCAAATCAAACAACTTAAGATAGAAGCTGATGAAGTTTCAAAGAAGGCGAACAAATACAAGAGATCTTTTGGACCAGAAGAGCGAAGAGAAAGAACAAGGTTAAGAAAAGAGGCTAAGGAAATTAGGAAATGGGCAAAAGAGCTGGAGTATCGCCTGACTAAACATTTGATTAGAGAGAGTAAGGTGGTTTTAACTACTCTAGTTGGTGCTTCCAATGAATATCTTCAGGGCAATCACTTCGAAACTTGTATAATTGATGAAGCATCTCAAGCTTTAGAAGCAGAATGTTGGATCGCTATGACAAAATCCAATAAAACCATATTGGTGGGAGACCACAAACAACTTCCACCCACTGTTAAAAGCAATGAAGCACTCAAATTAGGCTTTGACACTACTCTATTAGACCTTCTCACTGATCAAATTAAGCATAGTTATGTTCTTAAAGAGCAATACCGAATGAATGACGAAATCCTTTCATTTCCTAATCAAACCTTCTATCAAGGAAGGCTTTTTTCTAATGATTCAAACAAATCCATTCATTTAGGCGACGAACGTACTCCTGTAGAATTTATTGACACAGTCGGAACAGGATTTGATGAAGATTTGATAAACCTGGAGTTCAGCAAATTCAACAAAGGCGAATACTTCGTCATTAGAGAACACATCTTGTCCATATCTTCGTATTTACAGGACAAAACCATCGGAATAATTACTCCTTATGCTGCCCAGGTCAAATACATCAAAAAAGAGGTAGTAGAAGATGACTTACTTAATACTTTGAATTTAAGTGTGGAATCAATCGATGGTTTTCAAGGTCAAGAAAAAGATGTAATTTACATCAGTCTTGTACGGTCCAATGAAAATGGTCAAGTCGGTTTTTTAAAGGATGATAGAAGACTAAATGTAGCTCTAACACGAGCTAAGCGAAAACTGATCGTCATTGGTGACAGCGCAACAATCAGCTCTCATTCTACTTTAGTAAAACTTATGGAACACATTGAATCAACAGGTAATTATAGATCCGCATGGGAATTCATGGCTTAATCCGCTTTAATCTCATTGATTACCTAAGAGTTTTTAATATTATCTATACAGTACCATCCAAATTCACTTTTGTTTCGACTCCAAATGACTAACATTTTAATTGATCTTCTCACTAAAATAAGACTCCTTGGACTAGTTTACTTTCAGCAAATAACGAAGTATTGTAATTATATTTTTCATTATTTAACATATATAGTTTTCGGGCTAATCTAAACTGTTGATGAATCATATCGGCTATTACGCCTTCACCCTTCATTCTTTTACCGAATTGTGAAGAACCTAAATTTCCATTGTGAAGAGCCTTGATCTTATTGATCACCTTTAATTCCCGATCACCATAATGCTTCTTCAACCAATCTATAAATATATCCTTTACTCCACCATTAAGCCGAACCACGATATGGTATAAGGATTTAGCACCAGCCTTAGAAACAGCCTTGGCTAATCCAAGAATTTCATCATCATTTAATCCAGGAATAATTGGTGCCGCCAAAACAGATACATGTATTCCTGCTTTTGTCAGTCTTTCAATGAGGTTCAGCCTTGTTTTTACACTACTTGCGCGTGGTTCTAGTTTCTGTCGAAATTTATCATCTAAGGTATTCAATGATATAGCAACACTAACTAAATTATGCTGAGCCAAATTGGTCAATATATCCAAATCACGCAGGATTAGATTGTTCTTAGTGACTATTCCTACAGGGTGTTTATGCTTCCAAAACACTTCTAACAATTGTCTAGTAATTTTATATTTCTTTTCAACAGGTTGGTAACAATCCGTATTTCCTGATAATACGATTGGTGCTGCATTCCATGATTTAGACGACAACTTTTTATCCAATAATTCAGCAGCATTAAGTTTTACAATAATGTTAGTTTCAAAATCAGTCCCTGCACTATATCCCCAATAATTGTGAGAATTCCTAGCATAACAATATACGCATCCATGCTCACATCCTTGATAAGGATTGATACTGTATTCTAATCCTACATCAGGACTGATTACTTTATTGACAATTGATGAAGCCTGGGATTCAACTACATTGGTTTTAATCTGCTCGACTCCTTCACCAAATTCCAATAAAGGATCAAGAGATCTTAATTCTTTTTCAAATGGATTATGCGGGTTTAGTTGTGCTCCACGACCTTTATAAAATGTTTTCATGTCGATTATTTCATCAAAATTAATACATTTTGACGAAATTGTCAACATTAGCTGGTCGAATTAATCATCACATTTTATCTAATACACTTGTTAAATCAACCAATTCGCTCTAATAAGGCCATGTAAAATCCATCAAAACCATCTTTCCATGGAGAAGTACTTCGCTCTGCTATAAGTTTGAAGTTGGAATTGTTTTCAAGAAATTGATCCAATTGCATTCTATTCTCTGAAGGAAGTATACTGCAAGTTGCATACACCATTTTGCCTCCAACTTTCAGCATCGAAGGATAGCTTTTGAGGATATCAGCTTGTATTTTTTGTACCCTATCAAGAAAACCTTGATCTAACTTCCATTTAGCATCAGGGTTTCGCCGAAGCACTCCTGTTCCACTGCATGGGACATCCAATAACAATCTGTCTGCCGACTCTCTTTGTCTTTTAATCACTTTTGAATTTGTAATTACCCTTGGATCGATGTTATGCACACCGTTTCTCCTTGCCCTTCTTTTCAACTCCTTGAGTTTCCATTCTTCGACATCCATAGCGATCAGCGTCCCTTTATTGTTCATCAAAGCACTTAAATGAAGTGTTTTTCCACCTGCACCTGCACAAGCATCAACAACCCGCATTCCTGGCTTTACATCCAACATTTGTGATATTAACTGACTTCCTGGATCTTGTACTTCGAAGTGACCTTCTTTAAACATTTTGCTCCCAAACACATTCTTCCTCTCTCTAAGGTATAAGCCTTGTGCAACACCTTCAATCGGCTCTGTATCGATACCAATTTGAGCTAAATCATTTCGTAAGGTTCCAACATTGGTTTTCAATGTATTTACCCTCAAGCCAACTCTTGCTTCATTATTTAATGCTTCAAGATGTTCATCCCATTCTTCACCTAATTCTAATTCTCCAACTTCATCTAACCAATCTGGAATTGATTCTCTAATTTTTCTGACTTTATTGGCCTCCATTTTTATTGATTTAAGGGAAGCTGAATTTAAACTTTCAAACTCAATAATTTCTGGTAATTGATATCCATCCTCTAAAAGTGTAACACCAAGAACATTCCATATATCACTAGTGGTAAAATCTTCAAAATTGGATCCATTTAGATGATGCAAATACCTCCACCATCTTACAATATGATAACTATATTTTGCAATAAATGCACGATCTCTCGATCCCCATCTTTTACCTGATTTCAGTTCATTTTGAATGGCACGATCGGCCATTTTATGATCTACGAATACGGTATTAAGCACACCTACAATTGCTTTTAGCAAAGGAAGGTGTACCCTTTTGTGCTTTATCATAATAAAACAAGAATATGTGAAAGTATTAAGATTGCAAAGATATAAATTAAGATAGCTCACTATCCCAAACTCATTAAATACCTTTAGAAAAGGTTATCAAGTGATTCACTAAAGATCATTTGATACATTTAATAAATTCCTTTTCGCCACTATCTTCTACTGATTAAATTTAAATAATAAATAGGATTCTATTTATATAAGTTTCAAATCTTGCATTTAAAATAACGTGACAATCGGTAGTTTTACCGTGATTAAAACTTAATCTATTATATTTGAGTTTCATGAAGTAATTTTATAATGTATTTATAGTTGACATGTAATACATTGGAGCTAATATCATGAATAATTTCGACCTTTTATTTATTCAAAATTGAGAAAGAAATTTCCATATTTCTGCTTCAAGAAATTGCATGAAAATTGACGTACATATCATAGATTTTCTACATTGCACAACTAAATCAGGACAAATGCGATACTCCTTATTCTTATTATTGACCATTTGGTCTATGGTGGTCATAGGTCAAACCACACTTAACATGCCCATTGGCTCAAATATGGTTATTCAAAGTGGAACTCCTCTTGTCCTTGAAGGAAGTGATTCTAAAGCACAAAAGGTTTCGGTTGAATTTGCAGGACAAACTCGTCAAACATATTGCAATGACAACAATTGGTATTTTGCTATTGATAATTTACCTATTGGAGGGCCCTATACTCTATCCATAAAAGGGAGCTCCAGTATAGAAATTCACAATCTTTTTATTGGTGATGTTTATTTCATTATAGGCAATGAATTATTGAGTTTGCAAAACTCGGACAATAATGACCAATCATCAAATAATCAATGCTTTGCTTTAAACCATCATACAAAATCATGGCACAAATTTGATAACAATACAAATTCTGGATTATCATCATTCTCTAAAAATCTTGCTAATCGAATTTCTCAAATTTCGAAAAGTCCAATAGGAATAATAGAAATCTCGACTAAAGAGAACATTCAAAAAAGCATTTCTGCTATTCTAAATGGAGTTAAACTGAAAGCAGTCATTTTAGATATAAATATAGATGGGGAATCCTATTCTAATTCTTCAGTAGTCCAAAACCTAATTCACAATATCAGAACAAATACCAATCAAATCGATTTACCTTTTATCTTGCACTCACCAATGAAGTCAGGTATAAAATCAGAATTACCTACAAAAAGTAGTTTAGCTATGCAAAGAGAAGTCCTTCGGAACGTAGCAAATCACCCGCACAATTACTATCTTAATACGATTGATCTGGAAGAAAAATCTTTCAATAAAACCTTCAAGAAGGTACAAGAAAGGTATGTTGATTTTATCGAACAATACATTAATAAAAATCAATCACCACCTTCCATTTACCCTACTAAGATCAATCGAACAAATGACGGTTATACCATTCTATTTAACGCTGAAGTATCTACTTTATTAAATTTAAGTAACTCTGGAATCAATGGTTTTTCGATTCCCTCTCCAGGTGGAGGTCATGTTTGGGCTTTAGCAAAAATAATAGACAATAATAAAATTCATGTTTCGACGCAACACCCTATTTCAGGAATGGTAAGATACTTATGGGAAGACAATCCTTCAAAACCATCACTATATACAGCTAAAGGCGTTTGTGTTCCCCCATTTCAACTTTATGCCGAATAAATGATCAAAAAATTGTACTTAATATTCAATTAAAGGGTGAATTCAATTCGAATTTAACTTCACTATCGTTGATAAATTCAATTCGCTTAAAATTCAAATTCTTAAGGAGCTTTATGGCTTTACTATTTGTTGCGTTGGTCAAAGCCCAAATTTGACTAAATCCGATCGTTTTAAAACCAAAACTAATCGCTAAGGATAAAGCGTTAAACATGAAACCTTCCCCCCTGAAATTTGGTAATAATATACATCCCAATTCACCAGCATTATTGCCAAAGCCCCGATAATAACCACATGTTCCAACAATACATTTACTTAGATTATCTTCAATAACCCAATGAATTGATTTACCTAAAGAATAATCCTCATTGATCTGATTATTCATTATTTGAGCTTGTTCGATTGAAGAAGCTTGAATTCCATCATAATATGAAATATCCATTAACCATTTCAAATCAATATCTTTTACAGCACGAAGTGTAACTCTATTATTGGATATCGAAGGATAAGCATCATATGGTGGCAAATTAATATTCTTCATATGATTCAAATATAATCAACTCAAGAATATTTATCCTACAACGACAATTATTAGGACTTCAGCAGACCTAGTTTAATCAACCATTTGGTTAAGCTAAATAGCCTTACTAAAGGTGGGCTGGTTTCTTTCTACTTCCATATATGGATCAATCATAGAACATATATTACGGATAAAATACTTCCCTTTAGGCAATACCTTTATCGAAGTATCTGTATACTCCACCAACTCTTCATTCACCATTTCATCCAACTTTGACAATCGAGAACTAAAGATTTCATCTGATAAAGACGATTTTTCCCATTCTGTAGAATCTGTACACATGAGCTCTAAAATGTGTTGCCTAACAGTCGCTTCCACTTCGGTCAAAACATGCCCTTTCACCAAAGGAAGTTCACCATTATTGACTAACTCTTGATACTTCTCTATCGACTTTTCATTCTGAACGAACATATCCCAACAATCGCTTATACTAGAAGCTCCCAATGCAATGCTACACCGAGAATAATGAGGCGTGTAACCCATAAAGTTTCGATGCATTTTTTTGTTTTGATACGATACGAATAAGGCTTCATCTTCCTTGCAGAAATGATCCATCCCTATTGCTTTATACTTGGACTCTTCAAGCATATTCTTTCCCAATTCGAACAACTGGTTTTTTTCATTTCCCTTAGGGACATCATTAATGGTGAATGCTCTTTGAGATGCACTTTTCCATGGCACATGGGCATAACTATAAAACGCTATTCTATCAGGCATCAACTCACGGACAAAATTTATGGTATCTGTAATATGGTGCTTTTGTTGAAATGGCAATCCGTATATAATATCAAAATTTACCGAATCATAACCTATTGCTCTAGCCCAATTCACTACATCTTGGACTTGTTCCTTGGATTGATGACGATTAATGGCTTTTAAAATTTCTTGGGATACATCCTGAACACCAATGCTAATTCGTCTAAAACCAAGGTCATGAAGTTCTTGCAAGTGCTCCTTAGAAGTAGAGAAAGGATGCGCCTCAAAGCTAAATTCATAATCTTTTTCGATCTCTACAGAATCTAGTATAGTACTTAGTAATGTTTTAAGATTTTCTGGACTAAAAAAGGTTGGAGTTCCTCCACCTAAGTGAATTTCTTTTACTTTTGGACGTTCACCCAAAGCATTAAGGTACATTTTCCACTCCTTCAAAACAGCCGAAATGTAAGGTTGTTCAACCTGGTGATTTTTGGTAATCCTTTTGTTGCAACCGCAATATGTACATAATGCCTCACAAAAAGGCAAGTGGATATACAAACTCAGAGATGAATTTATAGCATAGTTTTTCTGCAATAGTTCAATCCATTTATCTGCTGACGGATTAACACTGCTCCAGTGAGGTACTGTCGGGTAACTCGTATACCTTGGAACCGCTACATTATACTTCTCTATCAATCTATCCATTTTGCCAAAATTTTAAGCAAAAATATGCCGTACCAACCTAGAGCTACATGATTTTTATCAGATGTTTACCTGACATTGATCAATTTATTCGTTTTACCATTTGTTAGAATAGTTCCATAACCTTGTTATAAAAAACCTTGTTTCAGTAATTATAAAATAAAGAAGTTTTTAAAGTTTAGCATATTCTATTCAGTTAGGGTTGTGCATGTATCTTTGCCAAATATTTGGAATACGTTTGTAACATAGTTAAAGACAAACTTGAATTAAACAATGGTCGAGCAAAATACAGGACATAAAGCTGATACCGCTAGGACGTGCCATCACTGTGGTGAGGATTGTCCAAAAGAGGAAATAACATTCAATAATTACTGTTTTTGTTGTAATGGCTGTATGATGGTGTATAAGTTGCTCGATGAAAATGGGATGACAGCATACTATGACTACGAACAAAGTCCTGGAATTAACCAAAGAGTTGAATCCAATAAGACATATGAGTATTTAAACGATTCTATTATTCAAGAAAAGCTTCTTACTTTTAAAGAAGGTAATACTTCAAAAATTTCGCTCACCCTACCGCAAATCCATTGCAGTTCATGTCTATGGCTGTTGGAGAACATTAACAAATTGAATCCAGGAATATCATCATCACGGGTCAATTTCATGAAAAAAGAAGCTACAATTCAATTTGATCATACAAAAATCACGCTTCAGACTTTAGTAGAGTTGTTGTCAAAAATTGGATACGAACCACGGTTAAATTTCAATCATATAACGGGAGACAAAAAACAAAGCACAACCGATAAAACCATCGTTTATCAAATAGGTTTGGCTGGTTTTGTATTTGGTAATATCATGTTATTAAGTTTCCCTGAATATTTGGGATTTCATCAAGCGTCAGTTAAATTCTCTATTGGCTACATCAATATATTATTAGCCATTCCATTATTACTATATGGTGGCAAGGATTACTTAAAATCTGCTTTTGTAAGTCTAAGACAAAATCACCTTAATATAGATGTCCCTGTTGCTATTGGAATGATCACCTTGTTCGGTAGAAGTGTTTATGAAATTATATCTCAAACTGGTGAAGGATATTTGGACAGTCTTGCTGGCTTTATTTTCTTTCTTTTAATTGGTAAATGGTTTCAATCGTTTACTTATAAAACCTTGGATTTTGATAGAAGTTATGAATCCTACTTTCCAATATCTGCCAACTTAAAAAAGGATGGCAAATGGATTGCTACCCCACTCCATTTGATTCAAAAAGACGATGTCATTCTAATTCGTAATCAAGAATTAATCCCGTCTGATGGAGTTTTAATCAAAGGCAATAGTAATATTGACTACAGCTTTGTCACTGGCGAATCCGATTTGATATCTAAGCAATCCGGAGATAAGGTATTGGCAGGAGGGAAACACAATGGAAGTAATATTCATATTAAGGTTGAAAAATCAGTAGACCAGTCCTATTTGACGCAATTGTGGAATGAAGATACCTTTAAGACCAGGACCAAATCATCTTCAGTTCGGTTAGTAGAAAACATCAGCAAATACTTTACTTACATTGTATTACTCATAGCTCTTGGAACATTAGTATTCTGGATGTATCAAGATTCCTCCATTGCATTTAACGCATTTACAGCAGTTTTAATCGTTGCATGTCCGTGTGCATTGGCACTAGCTATTCCATTTACCTATGGTAACATCTTAAGACTCCTAGCAGAAGAAGGATTCTTTCTACGAAATGTTTCAACCATTGAAGACGTACAAGATATTGAACACATCGTATTCGACAAAACAGGCACGCTTACGGACAACAATAAGTTAGAAATGACTTACAATGGAGCACCACTTATGGATAAAGACTGGTCTTTTATCAAATCAAGCTGTATGCATTCGAGTCATCCATTGAGCAAAGCTCTTGCTGCAAAACTTTATGATTATCCTGAAGTAGAAATAGTCCAATTTCAAGAAGAGATTGGCTCAGGAATCATTACTCAATCTTCTGAAAATAGCCTTAAGTTAGGTTCTTCTCGATTTGTAATGCAAAAAGAAGATAATAGTAAGGCCATCTACATTGAGCTTAATGGACAATATGTAGGAAAATTCGAAGTCAAACATGCATTTAGAACAGGTGTTTTTGAGATCATTTCTAGATTGCAGAAAAAATTCAAATTATCCGTTATATCTGGAGATAATGAAAGAGAATCACAACGATTAAAGTCACTTTTTCTTGACAAAACCACACTACTTTTCAACCAGAGTCCGAAACATAAATTAGATTTCATAAAGTCTCATCAGGATAATGGAGAAAAAGTCATGATGATTGGAGATGGACTGAATGATGCCGGAGCCCTAAAGCAAAGTAATGTTGGAATCGTCATCAGCGATGCCAACAATAATTTTTCACCAGCCTGTGACGCCATATTAACAGCAAAATCATTTGACCGTATTCATGCGTACATCAATTATTTGAAGAGTGCCCGAAATGTAATATACGGAGCATTTGTTCTTGCTTTCTTGTACAACATCATTGGACTTTACTTTGCCATAAGTGGAAATCTTTCTCCAGTCATCGCCGCAATTTTAATGCCGCTTAGCTCTATTACTGTCATAGTATATGGTGTTTTCATGAGTTTCTTACTCAAAAAAATAGTGCTTAGGAAAGAATCTTTTTGAACCAACAGACTAAGACTAATGTTATAGATTAGGTCTTCAATTCAGATTTGTAGCATGGTATATAAGTACTAGATATTCGATTTTCAACTTATGATCTTAGATACAGATTTGATTAAAACAAGTTCATCACTACTTGTTTTGAAGAGACCATTTTTTTTTAATAATACATCTATATAAAATAAGGTATGATCAAACAAGAAATCAAAGTTCATAATATAAAATGTGGAGGTTGTGCGAATTCTATTCAATCATCTATTTCTTCCATTGAAGGAGTGAGTCAAGTTGAAATTGACATAGAAGAAGGAGTCGTTTCATTTGATGCTGATACAGAAAAAGAAATTGATAAGGTTAGAACTAAACTTGAATCAATGGGCTATCCAGAAGATGATCCAACTTTAGTTCAATCGGCAAAATCTTATGTAAGTTGCATGATTGGCCGTTTAAAGTAAATTGATTTATTTGAAAAGGTTAATACTCTTTTTATTGACCTTTTCTTTCCAACTTACTTCTCTCTAAATACTTATCGCTAATTGTAAGCTAATCGTTTTGAAAACCCGATACAATTCCGACCAACCCATTATTGCTTGTTATGATTAAACACTAAATTAATTCCGCTAATTCGTTTCTTATTCTTTCTTTAGATTCTGGGTAACTGAGATTACACTCTTCTATTATTTCCACCATACCTTTGTGTAATAGCAGTACCATTGGATGATGTTTGTCACATATTTCACAAGCTACAAATCCAAAATTCTGTTAACATTTTCTTAAAAATTAGAATATTTTATCATATTTTTAACAAAATCTAAAACACTTTTCAAATCGATTCAAGCAGGTAAGATCATTGATTTTCAGTTTTGACAACTTCATTCGAAATCACGATTCAATGAATTCCATTACTTGTTCAAAAGGTATAGCCATGAGTAACATCCTATATTCTACAAGCATTACCAGCTGCTTATTGACAAAGATCAACAGATTAAATGATCATTGTCATAAAGTACGAATGGCGGCCTTCATACCTTGCATTATCTTAAATTAAGTCTTATGCAAGTTGTACTGTATTTAATCATATTGAGTTTAGTTGTTGCTGTTGGATTTTTGATCTCGTTCTTTTGGGCGGTCAAAAGCGGACAGTATGAAGACGATTATACTCCAGCGATGAGGATTCTCATTGATGATGATATGGTGCAACCTAATAATCAACAAGACAACTTTGAATCTAAACCAACAAAATATTTAAACAACAATTCAAATGGCGAAGTTAGAGACATTTAATTACGACAATAAGATCGTAAGAGATTTTGGTATAGCTGCCACCTTATGGGGAGTGGTAGGTATGCTAGTCGGCCTGATTATAGCTTTTCAGCTTATTTGGCCTGAACTAAATTTTAGCACATCATGGTTGACATTCGGAAGAGTAAGACCACTGCATACTAATGCGGTGATTTTTGCTTTTGTAGGAAATGGAATATTCATGGGTGTGTATTATTCACTTCAACGATTGTTAAAAGCAAGAATGTTTAGTGATCTATTATCCAAAGTTCATTTTTGGGGATGGCAATTGATCATTGTTGCTGCCGCAATAACGCTACCTTTGGGTATCACCAGTTCACATGAATATGCTGAGCTTGAGTGGCCTATAGATATTGCGATTGCATTAGTATGGGTCGTTTTTGGGATCAACATGTTTGGAACCATAATCAAGAGAAGAGAAAATCACCTATATGTTGCAATTTGGTTTTACATTGCAACGTGGGTAACTGTTACCGTATTACACATTTTCAACAACCTACAAATACCCGTTTCACTTTGGAAAAGTATTCCGGTATTCGCAGGAGTTCAGGATGCTCTAATCCAATGGTGGTATGGTCATAATGCGGTTGCCTTTTTCTTGACCACACCATACCTGGGTTTGATGTATTACTTCTTACCTAAAGCTGCAAATAGACCAGTCTACTCTTATAAACTATCGATCATTCACTTCTGGGCCTTAATATTTATCTATATATGGGCAGGTCCTCACCACTTGTTGTATACTTCATTGCCAGATTGGGCTCAATCTTTGGGGTCAGTATTTAGCTTGATGTTGATTGCGCCATCTTGGGGTGGTATGTTAAATGGTCTTCTTACATTGAGAGGAGCATGGGATAGAGTTAGAAAAGATCCTATTCTTAAGTTTATGGTTGTGGCTGTGACTGCTTACGGTATGGCGACATTAGAAGGACCATTGTTAAGTATAAAATCTATCAATGCAATTAGTCACTATACAGATTGGACTGTAGGACACGTTCACGTAGGTACATTAGGTTGGAACGGTATGTTAACTTTTGGTGTAATATACTGGTTATGGCCAAGGCTATATGGTACAAAGCTTTATTCCGTAAAACTGGCCAATACTCACTTTTGGTTAGGAACACTAGGAACATTGTTTTATACCATTCCATTATACTGGGCAGGATGGACTCAAAGTATGATGTGGAAAAAATTCACAATGGATGGATTCCTTGCTTATGGTAACTTCCTTGAAACAGTTACTCAAATTTTACCGATGTATATGTTAAGAGGGATCGGTGGTACGATCTACTTTGTTGGTGTAATTGTAATGGTATATAACTTGATGAAGACGTCTTCTTCTGGAAAGCTTATCGCCAATTCAGAAGCAAGTGCTCCTGCTAGAGAAAAATATGTAGCTCACAAAGGAGAGTACTGGCATAGGTGGATTGAGAGAAGACCAATTCAAATGTTAATATTGAGTACTATCTTGGTATTGATTGGTGGATTAATCGAAATATTCCCAATGCTTCTTATAGACAAAAATGTACCTAAGATTGAATCCGTACAACCATATACTCCTTTGGAAATAGAAGGAAGAGATATATACATCAGAGAAGGATGTGTCAGCTGTCATTCACAGATGGTAAGACCATTTAGATCTGAAACCGAAAGGTATGGTGAATTTAGTAAATCAGGAGAGTTCATTTATGATCGTCCATTCTTATGGGGATCGAAGAGAACAGGTCCAGACTTACATAGAATTGGAGGCAAATATTCGCATAGCTGGCACTACAATCACATGTTAGACCCAGAATCTATGTCTGCTAATTCTATCATGCCACCATATCCTTGGTTACTAGAAGATGATATAAATACAGATTATACTGCAGCTAAGATAAGAGTGCTTCAAACACTGAACACTCCTTACGAAAGTGGCTACGATCAAATCGCCGTAGATGACCTTAAAGCTCAAGCTGAACAAATTGCTGCCGAGCTTAAAGAGCAAGGAATTGAGCAAGAGAATTTGGCGAACAAAGAAATCGTCGCATTAATTGCTTATCTACAAAGATTAGGTACTGATATTAAACCAAAATCTAATTAATACTAAAAAGAATTAAGTTATGTACAAGTATATATTAGAATCTGCAGGAAACATTAATTGGATGGCATTATTTGCCTTGATAACATTCTTCTTCATATTCACTTTAAGTGCTTATCTAATATTCAAAAAAGATAAGAAACAACTTAAGCATTTAGAAGAACTGCCATTGACAGATGGTGAAAAGTTATTTCAATAATCCAATAAATCAAATTAATAATTTTAACCACACTTCATCTTTTCTATCTAGAATGTGAAGTGTGGTTAACAAACCAAAAAGGTTTGAAATAATCTTAAGTATTTAAAAATGAAAAAGAGTATTATATCTATATTTTTGCTGCTCCCGGCCCTCGTTTTTGCGGCAAGTAAAGAGCCCAGTGCTTGGACTTGGTCTCTTCAAAACATTGTCTTCATCATAGGAGTAGCTCTAATTATCATGGCATTCTTCGTCATGTATAATGTAATGACAGGGCTATCTAGCTATCAACAGAAAGAATGGCTAAAAGCTCATGGTGTTGAAATGCCTGAAGAAATTGCGAAGAATAAATCTATTCTGACCAAATTATATGAAAAAGCTTGGAGCCTCCAGCCAATGGAGAAAGAAAGTGACATTGATCTTGGACATGATTACGATGGCATTCGTGAGTTGGACAACATATTACCGCCTTGGTGGGTTTATTTATTCTATGGTACCATCATTTGGGGTGCGGCATATATCTATGTAAGTCACATAAGAGACGATGCTATTAGTCAGGATCAAGAATACGAAATTGCGATGGAGGAAGCCAGAGTTGAGCAATTAGCATATCTAGCGCAGCAAGCTAATGCAGTTGATGAAACTAATGTAGAAGTATTAACAGATGCCGCTGCTTTGAATTCTGGAAAAGAAATATATGTTGCGAATTGTGCAACTTGTCATGGAATGGGCGGAGAAGGAGGAATTGGACCAAATATGACTGATGAATATTGGATTCATGGCGGAAGTATTAATGACATTTTTAAGACCATTAAATACGGTGTTACCGAAAAAGGTATGATTGCATGGAAGACTCAGTTACGTCCAGCTTCTATCCAAAAAGTAGCAAGTTATATAAAGTCTCTTCAAGGAACCAACCCTCCAAATCCTAAAGCTGCAGAGGGCGAATTATACAAGGAAGAAGTTACAGAAGAGGCAGAGGAATAGTGTGATTCCTCGCCAATGACCTAAAACGTCAATCAAAAGAATCAAAACATGAGTGCAGGAGAAGTAAATGACAATGAATTGTTTGAAGAAGGTGATCTCTATAGAGATAAGATAGCAACAGTGGATGATCGGGGTAAGAGAATCTGGCTCTACCCAAAAAAACCCAAAGGAAGGTTTTACGATTATCGAAAATGGCTTTCGTACGTTCTTCTGGCCTTATTATTTGGCTTACCATTTATCAAAATCAATGGTGAACCATTCATGCTGTTCAATATTATAGAGGGTAATTTTCGATTATTTGGCATTTACTTCTCCCCACAAGATTTTCACATTTTTGTGATTGGGATGCTTATAAGCATCTTATTTATCACCTTATTTACTGTAGTATTTGGACGTATTTTCTGCGGTTGGATATGTCCACAAACCATTTTCATGGAAATGGTTTTTCGTAGGATAGAATACTGGATTGAAGGAGATGCTAATGCTCAAAGGCGATTGAACAAAGCACCTTGGACCAGTCAAAAAGCAATAAAGAAGATTGCAAAACACGCTATCTTTCTTATCCTTTCCTTTGCCATTGCACACACTTTTTTAGCCTATATTATTGGTATAGACGAGGTGTATAAAATTGTTACCGATCCGGTAGAACTTCATTGGAGAGGATTGGTTGCAATGATCATTTTTACTATTGTATTTTACGCCGTATTTGCACAATTGAGAGAACAGGTATGTACTACTATTTGTCCTTATGGAAGACTACAAGGTGTACTTTTAGATGAGAATTCTTTAGCTGTAGCCTATGATTTTGTAAGAGGCGAACCAAGAGGAAAGCTTAAAAAGAAGAAGAAAATAGCCCGTAAAAGCGATGCTAATGAAGCGATCCTTAAAGAGATGTTTGACACTACTGAAGAGGAGAAAAAAGGAGATTGTATTGACTGTGGACTTTGTGTACAGGTCTGCCCTACTGGAATAGACATCAGAAATGGTACTCAGCTTGAATGTGTCAATTGTACTGCATGTATGGATGCTTGTGATGAAGTCATGGTGAAAATTAAAAAACCTGAAGGACTTATAAGGATTGACAGTTACAATGGTATAAAGTCTGGAGTAAGAAAATTATGGAACACCAGAATTGCCGCCTACACTGCAGTTTTGATTGCACTATTTGGTTTGGAAGCATTTCTATTGGTGAATAGATCAGATGTAGAGACACTTTTTCTTCGAACACCTGGTATGTTATTCCAAGACAATAAAGACGGCTACATAAGCAACCTTTACAATTATCAACTCATCAACAAAACGGACAAAATAATGCCCATAACCTTTGTAGCTGAAGGATTAGACAGTGTATTTTTTCAACCCATTGGTGAACCACCAACAACAATTGCTAACAGTACTGCCGAAGGAGCTATCTTTGTTAAAATCCCTAAAAACCTGTTAGAAAGTCGGAAGACAAATCTTAAAATCAAAGTAATGTCTGGAGATGAAATTATCGATTATGCAGAAACCACATTTTTTGGACCTATAAAATAGATATACAGATGAAAAAGCTTCATTGGGGACATGGCATATTTATATTTTTCGTTTTTTTTATTGGTGCTTTAGCCACCGCACTAATTGCTTCACAAAGAATGGATCATAGTCTGGTGGTAGACGATTATTATGCTCAGGATTTGGCCTATCAAAAACAATACGACAAATCATTAAATAGCATTAAAGAAGATTTGATAACTATTGAAAAAAACAATAAAAATATTAATCTTAGTATTAAAACTGATAAACCAGTAAGTGGTGAAATACTTTTCTATAGGCCAAATAATCAATCTAAAGATTTTACAAAATCCTTCAATTCTAATCAATTTAGTTTGGAATACAGTAATTTAGATAAAGGAAGATGGACAATCAAGGTTGATTGGAAGATTGGTGATAAGAGTTTTTATCATGAAGAGGATATTATCATCTAATGTGGTATGTAGCCTTTACCTTAGGTTTTTTTGGTAGTCTACATTGTATTGGGATGTGTGGTCCCTTGGCCATTGCATTCACCAACAAACATGCTAATTCTAAGGTAAGTCATCTCGCATCATCCTTTGCCTACAATATTGGAAGAGCGCTAACCTACTCTTTTCTGGGTGCAATTTTCGGGGCATTTGGTACTGTTTTAATGCTCACTAACTTGCAACAATGGGCATCCATCATTTTTGGGATTATCTTGATTTTGGCCTTTTTGCTTTCAATTGATTTAGAGTTTAGAATAAATCAAAATCACGTATTTAAACGGTTCCATCATCATGTGAACCAGACCTTAAATAAAATTTTACAACGGTCCAATGGTTTTAGTTCATTCTCTTTAGGAATTGCCAATGGTTTTTTGCCATGTGGTTTGGTCTATTTAGCAATAGCTGGATCTCTAACTACTGGAAGTATCATTGGTGGCATGACGTACATGTTTATCTTTGGTATTGGTACAATGCCTGCATTGACTGCCCTAATTTTAGGTTCTGGCTCCGTACAACAAAAGTTTCGACAACCACTAAGAAAAATCATTCCATATGTAAGTCTAGCATTTGGAATATTTTTAATTATTCGAGGTATTCGCGTTGATGTCCCTCAAAGTTTAGATTTTTGGGACATGTTGAAAAATCCCCTGATGTGCCATTAATCAATAATGGAATCTCAATTAACTTACCCCTCCTTATATCATCTACTTCTAACACCTAAGACAAGGCTTTAAACTCCTTTTTCTACCAATAAACCTATGCAATGATGAATTACAAAATCAATAAAAAAAGCCTTCGGATCAAATAAATCTGAAGGCTTTTTACTATTTATCGTTTTGAATTTATAGATCAAATTTAATTCCTTGAGCTAAAGGAACCTCTTTACTATAATTCACTGTATTGGTCTGTCTTCTCATATATGCCTTCCATGCATCAGAACCAGATTCTCTCCCGCCACCAGTTTCTTTTTCACCACCAAATGCACCACCAATTTCAGCACCACTTGTACCGATGTTAACATTGGCAATACCACAATCACTACCTGCCTCAGATAAGAACAACTCAGCTTCTCGCATATTGGTTGTGATCACTGAAGATGACAATCCTTGAGGAACTGCATTTTGGATATCAATTGCATTTGAAACATCTCCAGAATACTTCATCAAATATAATATTGGAGCAAAAGTTTCTGTTTGAACAATTTCCATATCATTGCTCGCTTCTGCCACACAAGGCAGCACATAGCAGCCACTTTCATATCCCTTACCTTTAAGAACACCACCTTTTACTAGAAATTTGGCTCCTTCTTTTTCTCCAGATTTAATAGCTTTCATGTAAGTATCCACCGCATCTTGATCAATAAGAGGTCCAACATGATTATTTTGATCTAGAGGATCACCAATTCTTATTTGACCATAAGCTTTCTTTATGGCTTTAGCCACCTTATTATATATGCTTTCGTGAATGATCAATCTTCTTGTTGAAGTACATCTCTGTCCACATGTTCCAACAGCACCAAATACTGCTGAAGTCATTACTAGATTTAAGTCAGCAGAAGGCGTAACAATAATGGCGTTATTTCCGCCCAATTCTAACAATGACTTACCCAATCTTTTGCCTACTTTTTCTGCAACAATTTTCCCCATTCTCGTACTTCCTGTAGCAGAAATCAATGGAAGTCTTTTATCGTTGGTCATCATTTCACCAACTTTATAATCTCCAGTTACGATACTACTTACTCCTTCTGGTACTTTATTTTCCTTAAGAACTTTGTCAAACAACTTTTGACATGCCACAGCACATAACGGTGTTTTCTCACTTCCTTTCCATACAACTACATCACCACATACCATAGCAATCATTGCATTCCATGACCAAACCGCTACAGGAAAATTAAAAGCTGAAATCACGCCCACAACTCCTAGAGGATGCCATTGTTCCATCATTCTGTGAAGCGGTCTTTCTGATTTAATAGTTAATCCATACAACTGTCTAGACAACCCTACAGCAAAATCACAGATGTCGATCATTTCTTGAACTTCGCCAAGACCTTCTTGTAAAGACTTACCCATTTCATAAGAAACAAGTTTTCCTAACGCATCTTTATTTTCTCTAAGCACTTCACCATACTGTCTAACTACTTCACCTCTTTTTGGTGCTGGCCATGTTCTCCACTCTTTAAATGCACTTTCGGCTTTTTTAATAACCTTATCGTACTCTTTTTTCGTAGTAACACTTACACTTCCAATGTATTTTCCATCAACAGGTGAATATGATTCTATATATTCTTTTGTATTAATGGACTTTCTTCCTGTCCATGTTCCTTGGTTTTCTTTAGTTAAACCAAGTTTTTTTAAAAATCCTTTGCTTGCCATATTAATCCTTTTCTTTAGAATTTCTATTTTATATTAAGTGCGCTAAAATACAAGTTTTGCAATCACTAATCCATTATAAAATGCCTTAATTACAAATAAGTTTACGAAGTATTAATTTTCCTTCATGTATACTTTGTAATCTTCCAAAGCTTTGTCAATGATTTCCCATGCAACTTCTCTACACTGAAAATCTTCTACTTCCACTGTTTTATGCTCTAGCTTTTTATAATCTTCAAAAAACGCCTTCAGCTCTCTCAATAAATGATCAGGCAAGTCACCTATCTTTTCGATATGGTTAATACTCATATCATCAGGAGAAACTGCTATAATTTTGTCATCTTTCTCACCTCCATCAATCATACGCATTACACCTATTACTTTAGCTCGCATTAGGCACATAGGAAGAACTTTAGCTTGAGTTAAAACAATAATATCTAATGGGTCATCATCGTCACAATATGTTTGTGGAATAAATCCATAATTTGCTGGGTAATAAACAGACGAATAAAGAATCCTATCCAATCTCAACATTCCTGTATTTTTATCTAATTCATACTTAGACCTGCTACCCTTTGGAATTTCGATAATTGCTTCTACTATTTTTGGTGCCTCTTCTCCTGCTGAAACCGCATGCCAAGGGTTAAAATACTTTGGTATCATATATATCTTTATTTTTATAAGAATGCAAAATTAACATCCTATTCCAAATAATATTCTTCTACTTAGATAATTTAATAAAAAATAACATTTATTCTTCTAATAGTCATGTCATTCACCATTAATATTGTTGTATGATTTAAATATGAGCTATAACAATTAGTACTAAGTCTGACAAGTAATGCTTTCTTTTATACATTTGCACAAAAATTTAAACAAATGGCAATACAAATAAACAAAGATGAAATGCTTGATCTAATGAACAATGCTTCTTATGATCAAGATGTACAAATAGAAATAGACACAACAAAAGGAAAAATCAATCTTACTCTTTTTGCCACTAAGGTTCCAAAAACAGTAGCAAATTTTTTAGGTCTTGCTGAACGAGGCTTTTACGACAATTTGTTTTTTCACAGAGTCATACCAGATTTCATGATTCAATGTGGATGCCCAGAAGGCATGGGATTTGGTGGTCCAGGATATCAGTTTTCAGATGAGTTTCATTCAGACTTAAAACATGACACTCCTGGTATTTTATCCATGGCCAATGCTGGACCTAACACAAATGGTAGTCAGTTTTTTATTACTCACGTCCCTACTGATTGGTTAGACAACAAACATGCAGTTTTTGGAAATGTAAATAGCGAGGAAGATCAAAGCATCGTAAATGCTATAGAACAAGGGGATCAAATTTTTACAATCAAGGTAAAATAATCGAATAAGGACATCTCTTACTAAATCTAATAAACATTGTTAGATCTTTTAATTGAATAGGTAAGAGACACCTTTTATATCCTTAAACTTTAAAGTCTTTCTGAATATTAAATTTAATATTCAGAAAGACTATGTTTACTTTACTCCACCTATCATCTTGCTAGAAAAAATCACCTTTCCATGATGACTTATTCAGAAGCCATTAACGCTAACCCATTCATGAGTTATATCATAAAAAGATAAGTTTCGCTCAGACAATGTATTTTATTGAACATAAAAAAGGGTGCGATTCAGTGAATCACACCCTTAATTTCAATCAATACTGAACACCTTTATCTTAATGATATCATCTTCTTTGTTACTACTTGGTCTCCGTATTCTACCTCATAGAGTAAGATGCCACTGTACGGTAGATCATCTCTATCTATAGTCACCATGTTCTTCCCTTTAGTCAGTTTCAGATCCTTGGACAATAACAGCTTACCCGTAACATCTTTCACTCGCAATACAACTTGCCCAACCTCTGGCATTCCTATCTCGATACTCGTCGTCGTTATCCATGGATTCGGCTCATTCTGACTAACTTCCATTCCTGGGGTTATCTCCTGATCTTCCCACATTATCTCTATCGAAGAACTCGCTAATGTCTCCATCTCATACACCTCTGAGCTCAAGCGATCCGATACCAGCCTTACCTTGTCGCTTAATCGTCCACTCTCCTCAACCATCACTTCTACTCTGATCAACTCTTCCCAAGACTCTCCTGGTTCTTCTACCGATACCATTCGTAATACGCCCTCTTCCGTAACATACCAACTATCCCTTGTCAACTCTTGTCCGCCTCTGCTTACTCCTTTAACCTCTAATCCCGATAACAACATCTCCATCTGATAACCACTCAAGCCTTCCGTAGAACCAGCAAATACCAATTCTAACTCTTCTCCTGACTTCACTAGCCTATCCTCTACTCGTACGCTATACGTCTCTCTTGTTCGTGACTCCAACTCATCGACTACTCTTAACCCTGTCTCCACATCGCCATTTACATCGCCTATCTTCACTCCAACAAAGTCGACCTCCATATCACCAGACAGAGCTGCTATCGCATAGTCTTCCTTTAGTTCCTCTACCCATGGATTCGTCATACTTCCAAAACTATGGCCCTCATCTACAAAACGCCACGATGTATTATTAGGAAACGCACTGTGCAAGCCTAATATCAACTTACGCAACTCTACCAAATCTGATGCCGTCACTCGCTCATCACTATTCACATCCGCCGCTATCATATCGTATGGATTGTCAAACTTCGATATCCCCAATATATGACGCTGTATCAATATCAAATCCAATGTACTCACTCCATTCATATCATCGCCATCCTTGTGCGGTATCACCATATAGTCACTATCTTCATCTACTTGATCAAATCCATACTGCCCCAATGTGTCCGTAACCGTCACTCGATCTTCACTGCCCTCTAGGTGTACCGTACTCGCCGATACCCATTCTCCTCTACTCGTACTGATTCGTCCCCTCACTTCTGACTGTCGCTGTATGCAGAAGTCAAAATCATTGCTATCGATAACCTCGATAAACGTTGAACAGTAACTCTGATTGCCATTGATATCCGTAACCCATAACTCTACTCCATACATGCCTAATTCTGAACACGATAAACTTCGCAACGTATCCGTCACATCTGATGAAAAACTCAACACCACTGGGTATCCACAATCATGCACACTACCATTGTCAAACATCGATGGCACGATCAATGCCATCTCCGTATCTGGCAAGCCATCACCGCCCTGCGTATCCATCGCCACCAAGGCCGTACTCAACCCTGATAAACAATACGCCGTCGGTGCCTTACAATTCTTGATCTCAAACTCATATCCCGTTCGCTCTATGTTCCCACACTTGTCGCGCACCTCATACTCTACATAATGTCTGCCTATTGGATACAATCCACTCGCATCGTTCCCATTCCCATTTATCGTAGATCCATCTTCCAGTGTTATAACATAATCCCACTGCAATTCTTCTAATGGCGTACAGTCATCTGTCGCAGAAGCCGTCAATTTAATCGGTACTGAACTACAGTTCGCATCGTAACTACATATACTCACCAATGTATCAGCACTCGTAATCAAGGGTCGCGTACTGTTGTTTACGATCAATACCTGCTCATGCGTATACTCCGCTATCGTCGGACTGTTTACATTCCCACACCAATCTATTACACTCCACGTCCTTATGATCTTAAAACACGAGCCATTGCCCGCAAAATCAAAACGTTGATCTTGCTTCTCTATTCCTACCAAATTACATACTCCATCTGGCACTCGTGGATATCCATAATCCAATGGTAAATCTCCCGGCTCTAAGTCCTGCTCGCTACACTCTATACTCGACGTATAGTCCAGTGGCCATTCTATAGTATTGGAATCCAAGGGAGTAGTAGATTCAAACTCTATCACTTGTTCACAACTCGTCAACAAACTACCGTTAAATTCAAACTCTATTCTTCTGTATACACTTCCTGTTCTACAATTGTCCAAATCCTCTTCCGTAACCTCATCTCTTACTACTATATTTCCTGGACATGCTGTATTCGCATACGTCGCACTTCCAAAGTAAGTCGATGGATCTGCACTATCGTATGTATAATCACACGTCACCGTCATATCCGATGGACATACTACCTGGGGTACATTCTTATCCTGTACCTCTACTTCTACCATACACTCATTCGTATTCCCACTCGAATCCGTAACACGCAATACCACCATCTGATGCGTCCCTGCATCACTACAACAGAAGCCTACCTCGTCGCCAAAACTCACTCCCGTAAGTCCACATGGGTCATCCATCCGTCTGATTGATATTTCTACCGATCCACACCCATCAAAACTTCCATCATCTATACTGCTCGCTTGCAACCAAACTTCTCCTGTATTCTGTAAGCTCACCGTCGTATAGGTCTCACACAACGCTACTGGCTCTAATTCATCTCGTACCAAAACTCGCATCTCCGTCTGTCCTATATTACCACAAGCATCTTTAGCCGTATAAACCACATTATGATCGCCCACCTCTAAGCTTATCAAGCCGCCATTGCTATTCAATACTCCCGAACCCGTAGATACATACACTTCTACTACCTCTGAACAATTGTCGCTAACCGCTGCGGCTGGCAATATCACTTCTGTGCTACAACCATGTCCACTCACACTCACCTCCATATTCGGTGGGGATACCAATACAGGACCTTCCTTATCCACGATCTCTATATACTGGATAATCTCTCTTCTTGCTATCGTATCACAATGCCACTCTCCTATCTTCCATCTTCGTGTAACACGCACCTTACAGTCGTTGTTGAACCGCTTCACTTCATCCTCATAATCCACAAATCCATTGCAAATCACAGAATTATTAAACGGATACAACGCCACACCATTCAAACTCGGTACTCCCGTAACACTTGGCAGTGGTGCCCCATTCGGCAAGCTCGCAAAACTATTGCACGACAGCGCATTGCCACCTATGTACTGATCTGGGAAAACTATCCCACTCAGATCTGTCCTCCTTATACTTACCTCTTGAGTGCATGTATCTAAACTCACATTCCCATATCCATCTACCGCTATGTACTTTCTGATGTATTTACCCAACAACAAGCTATCGCATGCGATCTTCTCATATACCTGATCTACCAATACCAATTCCGCTCCACAATTATCGCCTACCTCTGGTAACAATGCACTGCTCAATGGCGACACACACGATATCGTATCTGAAACGCAACTCGTAAAGTATGGTGCAAACTTATCTTCGATCACTATCTCACTCCATGTGCATATATTCTCACACAACGGTAAACATACCTCTACCGTAAAACGAGATCCCAAGTCCGATACCGTAAACACATCCGTAGGACGTACATTACCATCCTCATCACGAATCTCCAACGTATACAACTTGTTAGGATACAAATCCCCGATCAACAACACCGATGCTTGCAACTGTCCTGAACACGTCTCATCCAAACTGATGTTAACCTGTCCATGTGCTGCCATCTCTCCACACATATTCACAAACGCTTGATCGTGGTCATCTTCATCCTCACCGTAGCGGCCAAACTCATCCAACTTATTATCCTCTTCCGAATACAAGTCATTGCCCTTGTCATTCCCATTGCTATCGTCTGACTCACTATCGATGTCTCGATCGCTGATGTCATTACCCAGCGTATCTTCTATATAGCTTACCTCTGCCATATTCACCACCGTCTTGGGCGTAGCAGTAGCATTAACCTCCATATACAAGCATATCGTATCTGTACTAAACCTTCCCAACGTATCGCTATACGTATACACTGCCGTACTATCGCCTACCGTATGAGCCCAGCCTGCATTCCCTACATGACCTATATAACTCAATCCTGTTGGTATGTAGTTCGTAATATCCATATTCGTCACATCTACATTCCCTTGATTGTACAAGCTTATCGTAAACTTAACCGTATCGCCTATCTCTACTGGAGTATCCGTTGGCGTCTCCACCTTCAACGCAATATCCAATACCGGTGGAGCCGCAGGATCGTGATCATCTTCATCTACTCCATCCAACGAAGACTCCTCCAACTCATCATTCGTATCATCGTAAGGATTACCGCCTACATCATTGTCTTCGTCTCCATCTGGTGTACTATCGATATCCAATAGAGTCATATCTCTCCCCGTTGTATCTTCTACATACGTAATCTCTACCTCATCGACCAATTGCAATACCGTCACCTTATCCAATACTCGCAATTGCAACTTCAGCTGAGACGTATCTCCTGGTAGCAACGTATCGTCTACTTCCAAACTAATCGTAGAATCTCCTACCAGCGCCCAGCCATTCGTATCCACTGGACTCAACATAAACCCTGATGGTATATAATCTTCCAATCTATACGTTCCTACTGCTAAGTTCCCTTGGTTATGAACCTCTATACAGAACGTCACATCATCTCCACTCAATACAGGTTGTATCTGTGGTACCGTAATTATCGTCGCCAAATCCATTACTGGTACCCAGGCTGGATCGTGATCGTCTTCGTCCTCATCTATTATCCCCGCTTCAAATATCTGATTGTCCTCTCCATTCGTACCCAAGGCTGACCCTTGCTCATATCCCGAACTTGGACGCCCTCCACTGTCATTACCATTGTCCATATCGTAACTAGAATCAATATCCAAATTACTCATGTCTCTATCAAATATATCTTCTGCATAACTCACCTCCGCATACAACAAGTAGTCTTCAGCTGAACTCCCTATCAACGTCTCCATATACACACACATACTCGTACTATCGTGATCGCCCAATAACTCATCATAGTCCAACATCAACTTCCCTGGGCCTACTTCCTCCCAGCCCGCATTCATCGCATGACCACTCAACTCTAATCCCGTCGGTACATACAATACGATATCTATGCTGTCTGCTCCAAAATTACCTTGGTTGTATAACTCCAACGTATACTTGATCTCTTGTCCCAAACTGATCGGAGTCGTCTCCTCGTGATACAACTTCAACGCCAAATCAAATGCATCCAATGGCGCAACATCATGATCGTCTTCATCCTTATCTGGATCGCTATCTTCTACTGGGTCAGTCGGATCCCCACTTCCATCTCCGTAGTACTCATCATCCGTCGCATCGTTCGCATTTCCTCCACTATCATTCGTATTGTCATTATCGTATACAGAATCCGCATCCTGACAATCCGGCCCATACTCCGTACTTCCCGTAATCTCACTCCATATGATGATGTCTGCCATCGCGCCGCCTACTACCTCGTAGTACACACATACCGTATCTCGTAACCCACTCGCTAAGGGCCCTCCATACGTCATCACATGCTCTGAACTACTCACACTACTCCAATCGCTATTCCCTACATGACTCGCTAAAGATAAATTCTCTGGCATCATATGACTCACCAAGCCTATGCCACTCGCACTCGTATTTCCTTGGTTATCCAATACTATCCTGAACTTAATAACATCTCCTGGAACCACTGGCAGTACTGGAGGCATACTATCAATCTGAACAATCAATGCCAAATCATATACCTTAATCTCTTCTACATCTTGATCATCTTCATCTTTGTCTGGATCTTCATCTTCCAATGGATCGTTTGGATCGCCACTTCCGTCGCCATCCGTCTCATCATTCGTATCGTCTTCTGCATTACCGCCACTATCGTTATCTGGGTCTTCATCTGGAGTACTATCGATATCACTCTTCGATACCCCTGGTGAAGATGGTAACTCAAAACTCGTAATCTCTACGTTCATCTCCCATGAGTTCACATCCACTTCTTCATCTGCTACAACTTCTACATACACACACAGCCTGCTCGTATCTCCAGGACCTAATTCTTCTTCCAACAATACATTCAACTCCGTATCGCTCGTCTCCACCCAGCCTGATGCCGTATGGTCTACATGATCGATAAAGTCTAAGCCTTCTCCTTTGATGTTTTGTAAGCTTATATTCGTAATCGTATCATTACCTTGATTGTATACTTCGATCACGTACTTAATCGTATCTCCATAATAGTGCGGAGCTGAAGCCTCCGTATATACAATCACCGACGCATCGCATACACCTATTCGCTCACTATCGTGGTCGTCTTCATCCTTATCTGGATCGCTATCTTCTAATGGATCATTTGGATCGCCGCTACCATCGCCATCCTCCTCGTCATTCGTATCGTCTTCTGGATTGCCGCCTGGATCATTCGTAGGATCTTCATCAGATACACTATCGATATCTGCTGTCTTAACTAAACCTTCATCATCTAAAAACTGTGTAACCTCAGCTATCGTAGTCCAGCTATCTGCTGTAACTTCGTCTGTCCCTAAGTGCTCTAACTCTAAATAGATACATACCGTATCTCGTGAACCTGGTCTTAACACACCATCCATCGTAACTCGTGAACCTAATGCATCGCTCGACCATCCATGCTCCGGAAGTTCATTGATCAATAAGTAATTGAAGCCATTTGGAATATGGTACAATACTTCTACATCTTCTATGTCTCTATTCCCTTGATTCTCTAATACTACTATGTATTTTACCGTATCTCCTAACTCCAATGGACTATCAATCTCTGACAACTTATTCACCAAGGACACATCACAGATTGCTACATCTTCTACATCCTGATCATCTTCATCTTTGTCTGGATCTTCATCTTCTAATGGATCGTTTGGATCTCCACTTCCGTCTCCATCCGTCTCATCATCTGTATCGTCTTCTGGATTACCGCCACTATCGTTATCTAAATCGTCATCTGGTGTACTATCGATATCACTCTTCGATACGCCCGGATCATTTGGATCTTCGTATCGCTCGATCTCTGTATTAATCAACCATGTATCGTAATCACTATCCGTTGATTGTAATACTTCTAAGTAGATGCATACATCGCTTGAATCTCCTGGTAATATCGCATTGGTTAATTCTACACTCAATGAGCCTTCGCTTACTTCACTCCAACCCAAGGCATCATTCATCCCTGGTAGATATTCTAAACCACTGCCAATCTCACCGTTCAATAATACATTGGTAATGCCGTCATTCCCTTGATTATAAACTTTTACGATATATTTTAAGGTGTCGCCATAGCTAACCTCTCCTGTACTCACCAACTCTACTATCGATGCCGCATCACATACCTTTACTTTCTCACTATCGTGGTCGTCTTCATCCTTATCTGGATCGCTATCTTCTGTTGGATCATTTGGATCTCCACTACCATCGCCATCCTCTTCGTCATTCGTATCGTCTTCTGGATTGCCACCTGGATCATTCGTAGGATCATTATCAGGTGTACTATCGGCATCTGCCGTCTTAACCAAACCTTCGTCATCCAAAAACTGTGTAACCTCAGCTATCGTAGTCCAGCTATCTGCTGTAACCTCGTCTGTCCCTAAGTGCTCTACCTCTAAATAGATACATACCGTATCTCGTGAACCGGGCCTTAACACACCATCCATCGTAACTCGTGAGCCTAATGCATCGCTCGACCATCCATGCTCCGGAAGTTCATTGATCAATAAGTAATTGAAGCCATTAGGAATATGATAGACTACTTCTACATCTTCTATGTCTCTATTCCCTTGATTCTCTATTACTACTATGTATTTAACCGTATCTCCTAACTCCAATGGACTATCAATCTCTGATAACTTATTCACCAAGGACACATCACAGATTGCTACATCTTCTACATCCTGATCATCTTCATCTTTGTCTGGATCTTCATCTTCTAATGGATCGTTTGGATCTCCACTACCATCGCCATCCGTCTCATCATCAGTATCGTCTTCTGGATTACCGCCGCTATCGTTATCCAAATCATCATCTGGTGTACTATCGATATCACTCTTCGATACGCCCGGATCATTCGGATCTTCGTATCGCTCGATCTCTGTATTAACCAACCATGTATCGTAATCACTATCCGTTGATTGTAATACTTCTAAGTAGATGCATACATCGCTTGAATCTCCTGGTAATATCGCATTGGTTAATTCTACACTCAATGAGCCTTCGCTTATTTCACTCCAACCCAAGGCATCATTCATTCCTGGTAGATATTCTAAACCACTACCAATCTCACCGTTCAATAATACATTCGTAATGCCGTCATTCCCTTGATTATAAACTTTTACGATATATTTTAAGGTGTCGCCATAGCTAACCTCTCCTGTACTTACCAACTCTACTATCGATGCCGCATCACATACCTTTACTTTCTCACTATCGTGGTCATCTTCATCCTTATCTGGATCGCCATCTTCTACTGGATCATTTGGATCGCCGCTACCATTGCCATCCTCTTCGTCATTCGTATCGTCTTCTGGATTACCACCTGGATCATTCGTCGGATCACTATCCGGTGTACTGTCAATATCGTCAGTTTTAGATTGTCCATTTCCATCTTCAAATCCAGTTATCTCTGCAACAGTTGTCCAACTCTCTGATGTAACCTCGTCTGTGGGCAGATTATTTACTCGTAAGTAAATACAGATTGTGTCACTTATTCCAGGTGTGAGTACTTCATCTGAAATAACATTTGCCAATCCACTATTTACCTCCGTCCAACTAGGAGTTGATGAATCATTCATTGGTAAATACTCCAATCCATTAGGAATATAATAGTTTACGGCAACATTCTGAGCTGTTCTATTTCCCTGATTTCGAATTACAATTTGAAATTTCGCGGTATCGCTAAGCGAAATTGGATCATTAATAACTTCTAGGATATTAACCAATGCCAAATCACATACTGCAATTTCTGCACCATCATGATCATCTTCATCTCTGTCTGGATCTTCATCTTCTATCGGATCCGTATGATCTCCAGTGCCATCACCATCAACTTCATCATCCGTAGAGTCATCAGGGTTACCTCCAGAATCATTATTAGGATCTTGGTCTGGTGTACTATCTACATCTTCATTATTTACATTATCTCCATCTTCATCATACATATCACTCACTTCTACGAGATTGAAGAATGCATTACCCTCACTTGTACAAGGAACTAAAGTAGCAGTAAGTGTAACAATTTCAGAAGAACCAATATTAATAGGTCCTGAAATTACCGTAGTATAATTATCGCCACTCTCCTGCCATGGTTGAGAGCCTCCTGTATATTCAAAACCACATGGTAAATAATCCGTTAGTTCAATATCCGTCAATATTTCACTTCCCTGATTAATGACTTCAATCTCAAAAGTAATTTCTTGATCATAAGAATATGGGGCTGCAGTAGCAATCGTTTTTCTAAGTGCAACATCAACTATTCTTAAATCTTCACAAGAGATTGACATTGAATCAATATCTCCATCATTTTCCCAATCAATAGAAGCTGCATTATATAATCCCTCACCAGGGCTTGGAGCTCCTGTCCCTGAACCACATGCTGAATAAGAATCATCTCCTACTGTACCATCATTAAAATCATAGTCGATATTAATCTCAACAGTATAAGTATGACTTGTAAATTCGTTTATTAATCGGTCTGATGCAAGAATCCAACCATTCATCGGAACAGTAGTACTTAAAACATTACTTGATCCATTGTACGTATAAGATGCTGATGTAATTTCAAAATCATCATCAAATGCTGCAGAATCAAATAAGTCATACTCCGTACTTGCTCCACCAACATTTTCCACTTCAATTGAGTAAACTAGATCATAAGTTCCATCAGCCAATCTTGTTGAGCTGGTCAATTCTTTGTTGAACAATAAATATGGCACATCATCACATGCTTCAGATGTTAAATCCATTGTTCCATCATTATTTATATCCAATTCAGCAATATTGTACAGACCTTCTCCTGAAGTAGGGTCAGAAACATTACCTGATATATCTCCACAACTATTTGAATAAACTTCGTCACCAATTGATGTATCATCTTCAAGGTCTATACAAACAGAAGCAATGATTGAAAAAGTATCAACTTTACCTGCACTTATGGACTGGTCATCTGCCAATACAAAAGACGTTTGTAAAATATCCAAACTTCCCCCGATTAATCCAACTGCATTTGTTGTAAAACTCAAATCATTAACTTCAAAATCATCGTCAAAGCCAATATTATCTGTAAGGTCATAAGTGTCTTCAGCTCCTCCAATATTTTCAACATCAATTTGGTAAATTACATCATAACAATTCTTACCAGTCGAAGTAGTACTCATATGTGATTTATTCATAATAATATATGGGAGCTCTCCACAATCGCTATCCGTTGCTTCTGGATTTGTAGGATCATCATCTAAATCTAGAGTTGCCAAATTATACAATCCTTCTCCCGAAACAGCATTATTGGCTCCTGTTCCTTGACCACAAACACTATAAACATCATCGCCACTTCCATCTTCTAAATCTATACTCACAACAAAAGTCATCGTATACGTATGAGAGACTCCAGTCATAATAGATTGATCATCTGCTAGAGTCCATCCTGGTGCAGCTGGCATAGGTAACGACAATACACTATTTGCACCCAAAGAGCTTACATAAGCTGCACTTGATATCGAAATATCATCATCAAACCCTGGCAAATCATACAAATCATATGTCACCTCGTAAACCGATGAACTGCTCACATCAATAGTATAAACAACCGTATATTCATTAATATTTGCTGTCGGAGTAATTGACGTCAATTCTTTTTCGAATGTAGGACATTCAACTACTCTAAAGATATTACTTCTTCTTGTACATACGTCTCCTAAATTACTGAATTCAACAAAGTAATCCCCTTCTTCACTTGCGATTAACGTATTGTTTCCATCGAATTGGACTACTTGTGTACTATTATCAGGATTTATCTTAGTCCACTTATAAACACCAAACCCTGAAGGTGCTGCAAATGTAGATTCTTCTAGTGTACATAATGACCCGTCTTCAAAAACATCAACCATCTGCTGATCTTCAACCTCAACTGAGTACATGGCAGAATATTGACACATAATTCCATTCGCATCAAACGTAATTTCAATAGTATATGTAATATCAGCCAACGGATCACAAATCTCTGGTGAGATACTTGTAGGATCGTCAAGATATGTTGAAGGAGTCCATAATACTGTAGCATTACTAAGTAGGTCCTCATCAATTCCTAATTCTAAGTCTCTACATCCTACGTTACACAATGTTTGAGTCTCAAATGGCCCGAAACTAAATTCTTCTAAACTATTAATTTCGAAATCAAACTGGAATGGACTACATGACCCCATTTCACTCTCAACTTGAAGAACAACTGGAGTATTTACACCATAACCATCATTCAATGTAATATATAAACTGTCATTATCCACACTTGGCACAATATTCGCTCCCTGAGCTGGCATTACCGAATAATCCCAACTCACACAATTTTCAATTCCAAAGGATTGATCTGGACATAAAGTAATTTCATCTATACCATTTAAGAAATTTGGCTCAATGCTATCATAATAAAAATCCAAGGCATCACAGACACAATCAGTAGTTTGCATTACTTTCATAAATACTGGGCATGATTCTGCTAGAGAAACAGTAAAACAACTTGTCAGAGTAGTACTATCACTATTATTCAAATTTACCATATGGTTATTTGAAGCTATTTGCTCATCAATAACTTCATCCAATATACCATTCAGGTTAATATCTCTTATTAAGATTACCTCAACATCATTATTATAACTCGGTCCTGGATTTGATAAATCAATTGTATAACACAAATCAACTGTCTGATCAATGTTGGGACACTCTGAAGTTAGAGTTTGAGCATCTACATTCAACGGCGGTAAAAACTCAATATCTACTTGAGGATTAACGCTATTCAATACATAAACACTACATTCTACTCCTTGTGCCATACAAGATTGATCCATAATTTCACTCTGTACTTGAATATTCAATGGTTGTTCTCCACAATCAATATCTTCTGGAACTGTAAAATTAAAGCCAACTTGAAATAATTCTCCTGGTCCAATCCCGTCTGGAACAGTAAAACATACATGAGATATATTACCATTGGTCTCTTCTGTAACCGTTGGATTATGTCCTACAGGAGATATCCATTCGAATCCGCCAGGCATATAATCGAACGTCTCTGTCTCAAGATCTACACACATCGTAGTTTCATCTGTATCTCCAAATGGTGCAATGTTTAAATATGAAAGAGTTAACGTTGCATCTTCACCACAATTTGCTTTAGTTGGTTCTGCAAACACGAAAAACTGAGCGAAATCCGCAGGATTAGCATTCTCAAT
Source organism: Saprospiraceae bacterium (assembly GCA_965230345.1). GTDB lineage: Bacteria > Bacteroidota > Bacteroidia > Chitinophagales > Saprospiraceae > JADKBO01. The sequence goes on along the minus strand of CBDDKR010000002.1, from coordinate 2,249,085 downwards.
TATAATTGGATCGCTCTCTACAAACATAGAAGATATCTTCTGTTCACAAGGATCATTTGCAAAAGCTTGGTGGTAAACTCTAGTGCCTGATACAAACTCATCACAATCGGTGTTTACTTCAAATAAAAACTGCACCCTATTGCTATCGGAGTTAAGTTCAACTCCAATTCCCTTCAACCCATTCTGATCAATTTCATTGTTTGGCAATGCCATTGACCAGATTGCATCTTCGTCGTATCCAAAGTTCGTTCCGAAAATACTATTGTCTGTAGGATCCGCTGTAGGATCAGGAATACTTACACATGGTCCTGTGTTTGTAGGCCCACCTGGGTAACATACCTGCCATGATCCTGGAACAAAGTCTAGTCCCGCAGGAAACCACCAATCCAAATCCAACTCAATGAGTAAGGCTGGTTTTACATTTTTCAATCTAACACCCATTGGGATGTTGTCACATAATCCGTATTCACCCATTGGTTGTGGATCCCACTCTACTTGCAAATCTGATTCTTCTCTTATGTATTCGTAACATGCGTCCACAATGTCACATGCATTTCCTGCTACAGATAATACGGCAGCTTTAGCTGGATCTAGACACCCACTTACTGATGTCGCACATACTCTCGTATCTAATTCTGGAACGCCAATAGGACAGAACAACAACTCTGTGATAATTGTATACTCGTAACAGTCTCCAGGTGCCAAAGTCAACCCAGGTACTACAATAGCATATATTTTATGCGTTGGTGTAGTTGAAACCAAACTTGATGATAATGGGTTCCCTCCCGAATCTTCTGCTCCAATAAACTCAATACTATTTGGTACTTCTACACTCGTTACAATATTTTGATGGGTTGCACCACCTCCGACTGCATCACCTGCACATAATGTATATACATTGGTCTCATTTTGTCCAGCTAAATCTGCTTTCAACAAATTCTGAATTTCTGGTAGAAGTGGTGGAAAATCCATGCTATTGTCCACAAAATTATCAGGAGTAACCTGTTTATTTGTAGTCTGACGCATTGGATTCTTATCACCTTGAGATACCTCTGGGTTGGGTACTATATTCTGCCAGTAATAATACGTAGGATTATTCCCTGTTCCATCTGTTACTCCATCCCAAGGGAAATTGTATTCCGTAAATGGGTTATTTGGAAATAAATTGATGTGAGAATATGGGTAATTGTACAAACATCCTGGTCCACAACCTGCTAATGCCGATGTTCTGAATGGTCCTCCAGCTTCACCTGGAAGAGATGGCACGTAAGGCTCACTAAATTGTGCTCGCATCACAAAGTCCGTAGACTCAATATCTTCTGGACATAATGAAGATAAACTATATTTTAATCCATATGTCGAGGTAAAGTTATCTCCTGTCACCAATAATGCTGGGAAAGGGTCTAAATTATCATGAATCAATGGTCGATCATCACAAGGACTACCTGACTCCGATGGACTATCAGGTCCTGCTGGGTATAATATATTAATACCATCGTAAAAATCCTGATCATTAATCCTTAGTGCAGCCAATTGTGTACTGTCTTCTGCCACACAACATATACCTCCGCTTCCATCATTAACACAATTCAAATTACCATAATCATCATCTACATATTGTTGTGGGATAGGAATTTCACTACCATCTGGCATCACAATAGTACCGTCATTTAAGTATACCATATTTGCTGGAAAATTCGGTTCTAAATAATCCGTATACATAAAGGGACGATATTCGTTTTCGTACCACGGTGTTTCTCCCATTCCTGGAGTTGGCACAGGATTGGTCAACGTAAAGGTATATTCTACATCGGTATCACAATCTTCTACTGTAACCGTATCTGTCACAACCACAGGTCCAGGTATATGACCTTGGTATGGTCTTGTAGAATTGCATGATCCCGCCAAATAAACATTTGTACACTGGTCTTCATTGGCTTGGTACAAATTAAATGCTCCACTAAAGGTCTCTGATTGACCATAGTTGGTCGCACCTGGATTCATCATCAATAAATCATAATTCGGGTTATGCATCATATTCACCGTATACTCTATATAAAACTTATCACCTGGTGCAAATGGATATTTCGCATACCACTCCTCAAAGCATCCTTCATCATCATACGATTCATTTGTTCCACAAGAAGGTCCTGCATTCTCCCAATATAAAGCTATATACGTTCTATTGTAGTCGTACCAATCTTGAATAGACTGATCATGTCGTGCATAGTTAACGAAATCAGTAGAATAAGTTGGATTCTCATTCGGATCATTTTGGCAATTATCATTATTACCAGCTCCTGCATAATGAGTAGTCCAATTTGGATTCATTCGGTCTATCCCTCCATTATATACAGTCATTCTTCTGTAATGATATTGACCTATATCTTCGGCACTACCTATAGGCACCTTCATACAATCAGGCAATTCTACCAATTCACGAGTTCCTCCTGCTGCTTCATAATAAATGCCTTCTATCGTCATTGACTGTCGATCCGCAATTAATGGAGCATTGTATCCATTGTGATACATAAAAAATTGCCATAAATGATCAGCTTTAGTAGTAAACTCATCTGATCCTGGAAGGGCCTCGTACTCATTACGAACAAATACTCGATCTCCAGGCAAAAATCTTGTACGATCTACTTCTGGAACATCATCAATAGTCAATGGTTGCGTTAAAGAAGCATCAGCATATCCATAATCCAATCGGTACAAGGTATCTACATCCGTTCTAAAATAACATTGACAACTACATCCACTCCATCTAATATATGACCACATCTGGTGACATGACCTAATGATCTCGCAAGGATCAGTACCCACACAGCCTGTACACTCTTCGACTACACGAACATTGGTAAACATATAATCACTTGGGAAACACTCTCGCATCAATTCTAAATTCCAATGGTAATCTTCAAAATCAATATTACTTGCGTCACCTGCTGGAATCCTTATTTTTACAGCTACAGAATCCAAATCTCCATTTTGCAACATTACCGTCTCGTATTCCCAGGTAACTCCTGGTACAGGACTGCCTTCATATGTTGCAGATCCTTCTTCGTATCTAATAAATGGGATACGATCCGTACCATTGGTCGTTACAGTTACTTCTAAATAAACATCTCCTCCTCCTGCACAGGGTGTAATATTTTCTTGTCCAAAGAGATAACTGTAATAAAATCCCTCTTTCATTGGATGCCATAAAGAACATGTTGGATCCGATCTTGTAAACCTGAAGTCTTCTGTAATTGGTCTACCACAACAATCTCCAACTGAATCAATTTCATTATCAAACTGATCTTGCTCACCATAGAAATAGCTTATTGGAGTAGGGAAGCTTTCGAACTCTTGGAAGTCTTGTCCACAATTTCGTTTACCATTAATCTCTACACTGGTTATTGAACAGCTCAATGCCGAACAGTTCGCATTATCCGCACAACCTATTTCCAATTCGACATAAAACCTTAGGGTGTCACCACCAGGTAAGTCATCAAAAAGACCATCTCCATCGAAATCACTCAAACCTCCTGCACCGTCTATATCTGATGTCAACTCTCTAAAATCGATTACAACAGTTGCACCAGAGGTACTAACAATTTCTGGAGGCAAATTTAATCCATCCATCGTCAAAGCAGCCAAATTCACATTGCCCCCGATGCATGCATTAAACTTCACAAACATATCTTCCCAAATACCGTCCAGAGGATTAGTGTTATTCGAACTTACTTCAAATTCAAAAATCAAATTGTCACCACATATACCTCCATATTGAATCAAGTTATTTGTTGCGTTTACACTTGCTCCATAATTAGGTTTGAAATCAACAGCACCTTCAATTTGTGTTATGTCTCCACAAATTTTATTATTACAACCATAGAAGGCTTCATAGTTTAAAAAATTAGCCTGATCCGTACATCCTGTTACTTGATAACAGACATCTACAAACAAACGCTCATCTGTATCAAAGAAATTATCACCATTTCCATTTTGGTTTCCCGTAAAATAAGTATTTGTAATCGTCATCGATAATTGCTGGGTCATTGGGTCATAACTGTAGTCTGTTGGTGGCACCAAAATATCATTTACATCAATACTTGCCACCTCATACACGCTTTGATCAATCCCTTGTACTTGAAAAACAAATTCATCCAACAACGCGTCAATACCATCTTGAGATATGGTTACTCTTTGACATTGAGGAGTATTGGAAGCACTGATATTCCTTGTAGACGGACTAATACTTAGTGCATTCAAAACAGGCACCTTAATTCCTGAGTTGTAAGCTCCTACTTCTGTTATGGTTTCTGTACAAGTTGGAGTAGAACCATTATCATTATTGTATGTAAATGAAACAGAAGCATCTAAGTTTATATCTTCTTCACTTTCTATGTTAACATCACAATCAGCTTGCATCGCAATATCAACAATGTAGGCCGCACTTGAGTCTATCTGTGTAATTCTAAATACTGGAACAGTTAAATCTGACAAATCAAACTCGGTGACTGTTCCTGTGCCTGGGTTTAAAGCATTAGGTGTTATGAAACCTCCATAAGATAGTCCTTCATCAAAGGTGATGGTCATGTCTATATCAAAAATATCACACTCTCCACCATTATAAATCAATAAAGTCAATGTATCTGGTGAAGAACATAAATTCAACAAATCAACCTCAGGGAAATTAGGTATTCCATCTAATGATACAATACTAATATCTGGACATTCTGCACAAGTACTAGGTGATTGTACTGGCAACTCATATGATATACAAAGTTCAGGAGCACTAGTGGCATCCGAATCAAAAGCTTCAGCATCACGTCTACCAGTCCCCGAAATAATTAATCCAATATTATTCCCTTCGACATATCCGGGACGGTCAATAATCTCTTGGATGATATCGCTCAAATCAGGTGTTCTTTGAGCTAATCCAGCGTCACCAGCACTTGCCCAAGTTGCAGGGGACCAGTTTACATTATTTGAAGTTTGTATTCTACTAAAAACATCCTCCATATTAGAGAATAAATTGGCATTATCACTTGCTTCGCCATAAACCTGGAAAGCTGCAGCTCCTGAACTTCCAGAGCTAGCAGTAAACTGTATATAGGCATCCGTTATTATAGCGTTTTCAGGAATTGTCCAACCGCCAAAAACCATTCCAACTTGCATTCCTCCACTAGCAGTAGCACCAATCGTCAGGCTACTATTGTCACATAAAGAAAGTCCAGTAAAAGTATTTTGAGTTGCATCACCTTCACAAGAACTTATGGTATTGCATTCTTGAGTATCCATCATGAAAGCAAATTGCTTTACAAGACCTTCAAAAATTTCTCTATTCTTTTTTTCATAGACACATTCCGAATCCAGATACTCATTGAATTTATGAAAAGCTATGGACTGCTTCCAATCCATTTTATCATAATTATCAACATTAATTCCTTGTGATTGTAGCCAATCTGAAAAAATTATTAAGTTAGTTTCTAATTCCGAACTATTATTAGAGTTTTTCCAAATGCTATTAAATTCTACGCGATCAAACTCATCAATATTCATTTCACGTGAATACGATGAATTATAGAATAAACCACAAATTATAAATAGAAATAAAATAGATTTCCTTAGGCTTTGATTTAAGCCTAATCTCAACATATTTCTAGTAAATCTAGAAAGTGAATAAAACAAAGTACTTGAATGTAGGTGTCCCATTTAAATTTAATTTGAACAATTAATTAAACAGGTTCAACACATCCGTCAAAGGTGGTTATACCTAGTACCTTGTTTACCAAAATGTAAGTATAAAAGAATTTATACCTTCGAAAATTATAAAGAATAAAATTAGCGTGTAATCAAAATCTCTTTATAAGATTCTGATCGGTTTTGGGAAATGCTTAGGCAAATATATTACAAGATTTTATAATATAAAATATTTTTTACTATTTATTAATGTTTTTAATCTCACTTAATCGTCTTTTTATCCTTTTTTCACCTACACATAACCTTCTTACACCCCAATATAGACGTCTTACATCATTCTAAACCGTTACACTCGTTTTTACAATACCCCCGCTTACACCCTTTTAAACACCTCTCACCACATCATATATTGACAAAATGTTAGATCTAATGTTATTTAGTTTCAATCCAGTACAACATAAAAAATGATGCAAAGAGCCTTAGCTCTAACAGCGCTAATCATAGGTAATTATTACTTCATTTTCTTAGGCACTTTTATAACCTCTAAAAAAATGATTACCTACATCACTACTCTAATTCGAAGTTTTCTTCATTTTACCATATGACATTAGATCTATAACATGGTATTTCCAGTGCTACAAATTGAGCAATAAAGACAGTTGTTCATAAGAGCAAATAAGGTTTATTGTTGACGTCCAATATATACAAAGGTGTAAGCAATATTTATACCTCGTTCAAGATCTTTAAAATCGATTGTCATATTGCCTTTACGAAAAGCATGTTCAGTTAAACTACCAAACACAAACGTTCTTGAATCACTCTTTAAATTCTTACTTTAAATGTTTGAATAAGTAAAGGCCAAAACGCTGGGTATACAATAACTTTCCTACTAGCACTTAACTAGTCCCAATAAAAAAAGGCCATCTCTACAGAGACAGCCTTTCCATTCATATTATCCTTTTAAAACTATTTTTTCTTATCAAGGACAGTTACATCTCCACTTTTCGTTAAGAGATCACCATTTTCCAATTCCAATTCAACGGTATAAACATATACTCCTTGAGCCGCAGCTTTACCATTGACCATTCCATTCCACCCATAAACAGGGTCTCCTGCAGGAACATTTTCAATTTTAAACATCTTGTTGCCCCATCTATCAAATATTGACATGGATTTTACACTAACTATAGTCTCGTATCCAGGTACAAAGAAAGTATTATTGACAAATCCACTATTAGGATAAACCACATTAGGTAGAATAATTACATCAGATCTTACGATACGAATAGTTACACATTCATCGACTGTACATCCGTCATTATAGTATATGGTAGCACAATATTCTTGAACTTCATTCTGTGGCGTGATTGGAATAGTATTACAAATTGGGTCATCACATTCCACCATTGTTCCATCCAATGTCCACACAATAGAATCAATTGCTCCATCAATATTAGAATGACTTGTCGTTAAAGTACCAGATTCACCAGCTTTTATAATCGTCGCACCTTGGATCTGTAATTGAGCTTCTAATGCGCTCATAATCGTAACACTTGTTTCATCCGAACATCCCTCTTCATCCACAACACTAACAGTATATGTACCAGGACTTAAGCTAGCCAAGTTTGCAGATGTCACTGCATTGCCATTCAACAACGTGTCATAAGCAGTACCATTGCCACCTGTAAATTCTACATTAATGCTTCCAAATTGATCCAAATAACAAGTAGGATCAGTAGGAGTTGCCGTTGCATTTGGATTCTCAAATATTTCAATTGTCGTTGTTTCACTAAAGTCACAACCCGACTCATTGTAATCATATGTAAATGTATACAAGCCTGGTTGCTGTCCATTTGGATCAAATACACCATCAGCAGTTACATTTCCATCACCACTCCATGATCCCGTACCAGGATTCTCTGATCCAGCAATGTTTACACCCAAAGTAATATTAGAAGTTTGTGTTCCAACACAAAATTCTGTAACTGGACTAGACAATGATAATTGTACAGGTGGACAAGCTCTAGCTTCACATTCCAACGAAATCGGAATAGCAGGACACTCACATTCTTCTATTGGAGTAATCGTAATTTCTGCCATATCACCTTCATTCAATCCCGTTAAAGCATAAGTTAAATCTGATTGAGTACCAACTACGTTTCCATCGATTGCCACTTCATATTCACTAGCACAATCTATATCATTCCAATTAAATGTAATGCTATTCAATGTTGACTCACAAGAAACATCCACAGGAACCATCTCTGGATCAACCTGAACTGAAATCATCGAAACATCAGACAAACAAGTTCCTTGTCCTACTTGCAAGCTAATATCGTAGGTACCAGCCTGTGCCCATTGTACAGAATATTGAGTTGCTCCAACTTTAGTCAGCGTACCGTCTTCAACAGTCCATTCAAACGGCAAATTAGGTGCAGTACCAGTATAATCAATCGTTAATGCATCAGTTACACAAATTACCGGAGGTGCAGTCATATCAGAAGTTGGCTGATTGATTATCGTAACAGTCAACGAACTCTCCTCACTACAATTTGCTTCTTCGTACAAGAAGTTGATTGTATGGGTACCAACTCCAGCTGCACTTGGGTCAAATATTCCAGTTGTAGGATCTACTCCCGTTCCACTCCATGTTTCTACTTCTCCACCTAATCCAGGTCCACCAGTTACATTTGCTGCTAACTGGAAAGGCAATGCTGTTGCATCCAGACATAAAGTTGTATCAGTAACATTGAATTCAATGTCAATTGGAGGACAATCCACGGCCTGGCAAGTAACCATTAATTCTACACCAGGACAAGCATTGTCACTATTTGCGACAAGTAAAATATCTACTTCAGTCAAAGGTGTCAAACCATCCAATAAATGTGAATTATCTGTAGGTGTAGGTGTTACCAAGACATTATCAATATATAAATCATATCCTGTTACATTATCCAAATCATTCCAAGAAATTCCAATAGATGTAGACTGCTCTTCACAATCGATATCCAATGGTTCGATTCGAGGATCAACAGTTACTGGCATCATAGTCTCCTCGGAAGGACAACCTGCTTTAGTAACAGAAAGTGTTATTGTCTTATCGCCTGGAGTTAACCAAGATAAGTCAAATGGTCCAGGACCATTACCAGGAGCCGCCACGTCATCAAATGTCCAATCAAACTGTCCACCAGTCGTAATTGATCCTGTGTATTCCACAGACAAAGAACTATCTTGACAAATTGTGATTTTATCCGCAATAAAGTCTGAAGTAGGTGTCGGGTTAACTTCTATATTTAATACTGAATTATATACACACTGATTTTCATCCGTAAATGTCACAGCTATTGTATTCGTTCCTTCCATCGCTTGTTGAGGATCAAATACACCATTAACAGCATCTGTTATACCAGGTCCACTCCAGTTGTAATCACCGTTTATTGGATTATCTAAGGTTGCTGTTAAATTGATTGTTTGGGTATTTGCATCAACACATATTGCATCAACAGGAGTTGGTGTTACTAAATTCGCAGGACAATCTTGAGCTGTACAAGTTCCTGTACTTACTAAATCACCACACGGACTATTTGTTGAAACAACCAATGTAATATCTACTTGGTCTGCTACATTCAAATTACTAATAGTAAACATGTTACCAGACAATACACCTCCGTCACCTACATTTGTAGATGAACCTAAAATTGTTGGTGTATATCCTGTTTGACCAGCAGGATCATTCCATGTAAATATAACCTGATCAATCGTACTTGTACAAGTAATCACTGGAGGAGCCACTGGTTCCACAACTAATATTTCTGACGTTGCTTCACTAGATTGACATCCTTCATGTGTAACGGTAAGAGATACTGTCTTAGTTCCTGGTTCACTCCATGAAACATCTATCGGTCCTGGAACATCGGTAGTACCAACTGGTGTTCCTCCACCAAAGTTCCATCCATAAGAATACCCCATTTGATCAGTACCAGAAAATCCTACATTTGTTAGACTATCTACACAGATACTATCCATAGGCAATATTGCAGCTATAGGAGTTGGTACAATGACAATCGTATCACAAATTGGCTCACTTGTTCCACAGGCATTGGTCAGTGTTACACAAACTTCACCACCAGCTGAACCAGCCCAATCAATGGTTAAGGTATCCGTATTTTGCCCTGTAACACTAGCGACATCACCTGGATAAGTCCAGTTAAATGTTACATCTGCAGGGTCTTCATCCGATTCCGCAATATAAACTCCAGTATTGTCATATTCACAGAATTGATCTTGCCAAGCTTCTGCTTCTGGAGAAGGTGGCAAGAAGTTATCCGTATTCAAATCAAAACAGAATTGGAAAGGACAAACAATCTCATCAACATCAGGTCTGAAAAACTCAGATGATATTGAAGCAACTATACAATAATTTCCTGCTTCTGGAACAACAATTGTAAATGGATTTCCATCACCATCATCTGCAATAGGATCACCAACTGCATCAAACCATTCATATGTAGTTGGGAAGGTCGAATTTCCAGAGTTATATGTATTCGTAATAGATTCTTGAACAAATAACAATTCAAATCCATTAGGAACACAACCCACTAATTCAACGTCACCTTGAACATCAAATAAGAAGGCATTAATTGTCATAGAAGTATCACACCCATTCGCTGCTCCTCCAAATTCTTGGTAAAAGAATCCTTCAATTGGACCAGATATAGATGTATTTAAAACATCCATAGGAAACTCAGTCATACCACATACTGCGGTATCCAACAGACCGTCAATACCATTAAGTAAAGGCTCAACAAAAACCTGCTGATCATATACACACCCTAAAGGTGTAGTAATAGTGGTTTGATTAAACCCTGGCACGAAAATAGTAGTTGGGTTCTGCCATCCATCAAACAAATCCATATTAGGATCTGTAACAATGCCTTCATCATTTACTGAATGCGGTCCTTGGTATACAGATATTAAATTCTCACACACATGAACCATACCAAAGTCTTCATCTACGATTTCTATAACTTCGATCGTTTGACAAAGTCCAACAGGTACTACATTTTCACATCTATCAGAAATTTGCACTAAACAAATTTCATAGGTTCCTACTTCATCAAAAGTATAAGAAATGGTATTTTCAGTCGTTTGCCAATCATCAGGATCAGAATTAAAGTCAAACACATTTCCATCTTGATCTGTAAACTGCCAATCGAACAATAAATTCTCTAGTTCATCATAAGTATCATCAACATCATTAGCCTCAAACGTTATTTCTGTGCCTGGGCATATTACTTCACAATCCGTATTTCCATTACAGGTTAATTCAGCAGCAGGATTAACTATAAACGGTTGGAAATCTCCCAAGATATTTATTTCGTATCCACAATAACTACCATTACAACCATCTAAGAACATTAGATACTGTTGGCCTGGAATCAAATCATCACCTGGCAGAATAATGTCTCCACCACTACATCCATCTTCACAGTATGGCGCTATATTCCCCCAACAATCCGCATTATCTGGATCGTACAAATACAATCCAGATTGTATACCAGTACTACCTCCAGTACCAGGATTACATCCATTTAGTGCAATTTCTATATCATAGTCACCATATCCTGCTATGAAAGAGAACCATGAAGTATTATGAGGTATACCTCCACCTCCAGGACACAATGGATTAGGTCCAATTGGATTATCAAAATCCGGCATTGTACCACATCCTTGTTCAAATTCAATTACGTTACATATAGGATTATCTGCAGCTTCAGTACATGTTAAATACGCATAAGGGTTATTGGCTGTATTACAATCAAATTCAAATCCAAAATCGATCGTTTTATTCTCTGTTCCATCACCACCAGGTTCTTCCCCACAAATTAATTCGATCACTGGGGTTACTACAGGACCACCATTGGGTCCATCCCCATTATTATCCAAAGGGACATCATCATTAGGATCATTGGCCGGTCCACAAGGGATTAGGTTGAACAATGGGGCTGTATTATCCCAATTTGCTACACCCAACTCAATAGTATAATCACCTGGCTTTACATCCATGAACATATACATCCCCATATTATCGGTATTGGTCTGAGCTACTAAATCACCAATATCATCGATTAAAGATAATACTACATCATTGGGGAACGCCATTTCAATGGTGGGGTCAAACATACAGTCACCGTCTGTATCACTAAATACAAAACCACCGACTGTAATATTTTTATAAATTCCAGCATCAACCGTATAGTCTTCATCTTCACTAAGTAAGGTAAGAGGAGTTACCAATGTATTAGCCCCAACAATAAAATCACTATCAAAATCATCACCAGTTTGATCAGGATCAGATACAAACCACATTCCTGGTATGGTAATCATCACATCGTAATTACCAGGCTTCAATCCTGTAGGTCCTGTAAACTGCCAAAAACCTGAAGGAGGTACATTGATTACAGCAGGGTTTCCACTTACATCAATTGCAGTACCACCCATAATCAAATCTATAACTGTAATCGTTACACCTGCAGGAACAGGATTAGTCTCTGTAGCATCTCTAATACCATCAGCATTTCCATCGTGCCATACCTGGTCTCCTAAAAAGGCAGCTTTAAAGAAACCAGCATCAATATCTTCTTCCATTTCTCCAGATTCTAATAGAATATTGTGCGTAGCATTTGCATTGGCTTCATCGGCATCAGAATCATCTGGTGTATCTGTGGCATCATCTGGTCCACCCGATTGATTAACCCTTGTTACAAACCAATCTGGAGCTGGTTCGGTAAAAGTCAATTGGTATTCTCCTGGTGGAATATTATCAAATAAGTACATTCCTGCACCATCAGACACTTCATTGGGCACAGGAGCACCTGTCGTAAGATCATTTGGTGCTATTCCAGTATTAACGTCAATAATCGATATTGTCACACCGCCTAATGGTGGTTCTCCATCTTGAATACCATTTCCATTTTCATCATGCCAACAAAAATCTCCAATACTTGCGGCTCTAAACATACCGCAATCAATGATGTCTATATCATCCGCACTCACCGTTGGAATATCAAAAGTCAAGCCTGTCATTTGATCTGCATCAGAGTCTATATCGCTATCTCCAGCAAAAGTACCTGCTGCTCCAACCCTATCTGGCTCCGATATATAGTATTGATCAGGAACTGTCAATGCGGTAAACTGCACTACGTAATCCCCTGGTCTTAGGTTTATAAATTCATACAATCCTCCACCAGCTGTAATTGCACTGGCAACAGGAATACACATGGCATCATCTATTCCAGCCATAGTAATGGCTTCAAAAAGATCTACTTGCACACCATCGAGACCAGGCTCACCACCGTCCTGAAGTCCATTTGCATTCAAATCTTCCCATACAAAATCACTAATTCGTACTGGTTGGAAAAATCCTGCGTCTATAGTCAAATCCTCTTGATCAGACAATAAGAAAGCTGTAGTTGGTGTTCTACTTGTTCCTGGTCCACCACCAGCGTTACAATCCATGATATCACTATCTATGTCATCCGCAACAGCATCCATCTCTGTAGGGAATACATCCGGCTCAGTCCAATCAAATTGAACTTGATATTCACCTGGAGGAAGTGGGAAAAATTCATAAATTCCAGCACCATTTTGATTGATTGGAACTACATATGGATTGCCATCAACATCTAAAGCTGGGACATCACCCAAATCCATTCTAAACAAACTAATATCTATAGGATTTGGCAATCCAGCATCACCTGTCTGATCACCATCTCCATTCATATCTTCAAAAACAAAATCTCCGATTCTAACCGGCAAGAAATATCCTGCGTTCACATTATCAACAGTATTACTACCTCTTGCATTAGTACATAAAATCTCGTGAGAGATACCGTTACCTCCAACAGCCACTCGATCAGCATCACTATCATCAGCATCATCTCCTACATCAACTCCACCGTCATTGTAATGAGAAATAGTTAAGTGCATATCTGCTGGGTTCGCATCACCAGGCTCTGAAAACAACACTCTATAATTACCTGGAGGCAGATTTAAGAATTGGTAATTCCCTGTAATACCTGCTACTGGGTTTGTCAATGTTCCTGCACTGTTATATTCGTCAGTTGCTGTCACCCAAGTTCCTGAACCAAATGGGGATTCAATCTCTAAAGTTACATCTACAGGATTAGGCGTCGCTGCTGCCCCTTCATTATCTTGTCCATCACCATTTTGATCATGCCATACATAACCAGAAATGCTATATGGAGACATGTAACCAGCATCAACTTGATCATACAATCCATCACCAGAATTCAATTGAAATTCGTGTGACTGACCATTGGCTCTTTGAGCATCACTATCATCAGCAACATCTGAGGCCTGAGTGTTTCCTCCGGAGTAATCTTCATATGTATAAAACATCATACTACCTGACCCATCGGTAAACTCTACTCTATAATTTCCAGGAGCCAATTGATCAAAGAGATAATTATCTGTAGTATTTATCGGATTCGATGGTAAAGGATTACCCATGAAATCGTTAGCAACATTAAAGGTCCCTGTTCCATCATCTCTATACAAGGTCACATCAACGCCACCACTAAGAGATATTGGTCCATCATCATCTTGACCATTACCATTGTCATCCAACCAAACCAAGTCACCAACTTCTACGGTTACATAAAATCCTGCATCCATATCATCTTGATCACCTCCAGGCATTGTAAACACAAAAGAATTAAAGGTAGATTGGTCTGCATCACTATCTATAGTAATGTCTCCACCCGCTTGAAAGGTTGTTGGAACATAATTCGGATCAGCAGAAGCCGTAACGTCCGTAAAATTAAGTCGGTAATCAACACCTGCTGTAGCACCAGCAATGCTGTATTCACCAGCATTAACAGAACCAGTTACATCTGTTCCGATAACAGTGCCCGATGCATCCTCTATTAACTCTACAGTAACACCATCAATTGGAGCCTCGCCCCCATCTTGAACACCGTTTCCATTTGTATCTTCCCACAGGTAACCATTTACATTTTGTCCAGTTACATCGTGAAATGACAAAGAAACTATCATTATTGCAGAAAGCAATAAGTAGAAATTTTTCATCCTCAGAAATTTGCTATTATTTAATAAAAATGATGGGAGCCGCAATACAAAGTAAAGAAAGAATTGGCAATAAAGAAAATATTTCACTTAAGATTCTATCATTTTCCAAATATTAACAAAACACAAAACAGCCAACTAACAAAACATAACACATGTTTTATTAATAAATTTAGAATCATATACTAATTCGACCACAAATCCATCTTTAACATTTACATAATGTTTGGACAATCATTTATTAATAAAAACTTAAAATTTCAGTTTTAGGCATAAAAAAAGGAAGCAGTCTCCTGCTTCCTAAAAGAATTTTCAATCTATTAACTTCTATTATTACTAAACCTAACTATTTCAAATTAAAATAAATGCTACTCTTCATGTTCTCTACAAGTTCCAACACTTGAGGCTTGTGATCTAAAGAGTGTAATTGAGGATTTTCCTCAATATTGTATACGTTATCTTTCCCAAAGTAATCCTTCAAATCAATCAAAACGTTTACTTCTTTCGTATCTTCAGAAATATTAGCCAACGGAATTTCTACACCCATATATGCCTCATCTCCGCCAATATGAAGACTAAATCCTACTTCTTCATCATTAATATTGATGTATCCTTCTGTTTTAGAAAAAACATAGGACTTCCACCCTCCCCAATATTCACCTGTTTTGCTCAATACGTTAGATGAAGGAAAATCTACAGGCGTTTTGGCATTATTCTCAGCGTCAACGCCAATAAAAAAGTTTAAAGACTCCAAATCTTCAAGATCAACATCTTTATATGAAAAACTAATCCCTTGTTCTGCTCCCTCTTTATTAATATTTTTGTCTGTAAAGTTTAAGTAGTCAATGTCCATCAATTCTTTTACTTCATCTTTATATTTTAAAGACAAATCATTTAGGTAAAAACTAAATCTGTTGAATTGCATCGTTTCTCCTGTAGGATAAGTATAATCCTGTAACATTACTAATGGCTCGCCACCATAGAGCAATTTGTAGTTCACATCAATATCAGCTGTTTTGTCATCATCACTACAAGACGCAAATCCTATTGCTACTGCAAGTAAAAGAAGGAATTTCTTCATGTATTTTTTTTATTTTATT
This sequence comes from Saprospiraceae bacterium, assembly GCA_965230345.1. Classification (GTDB taxonomy): domain Bacteria; phylum Bacteroidota; class Bacteroidia; order Chitinophagales; family Saprospiraceae; genus JADKBO01. Next base: position 2,233,183 of record CBDDKR010000002.1, on the reverse strand, counting down.
TGATTAAAAATTACAGAAATTAAATGTAAGTCAATTTGATTTAATCCTCAAAAGCTATTCATTCAATTGTCTGCAACAACATATATTCAAACGTTTTAACACTAACAAATATGATGGTATTTGACTTAATATTGTGTAACCTAAGTGACCTTTTTAGCATAACACATTTACTCATCACTTTATAACATACTCTAACATGACAAAAAGCATAAACCAGTGCATTTCTTTCATTTCACAACAATCACATTAAACACCTTAATTGCAACTATTATTCGAGATTCCAGATCCATAAGTAACATTCAATTCTTAATTCTAATCAATTTTTATTGTCAAATTATATTAAGTATTGTGCATCTTCTCAGTTGAAAAAATCATCCCCCGATTTTAATTTTTCATTAAAAAGAGAATACTTATATCCATTGGTAAAGTATTTCTACTTCACAAAGGTTAGATCTTTATCTTTACACTTGTACACACAAATTACAAAGTGGAAGTAAGCAAAAATATATTGGGCATAATGTCTGGATCTTCTATAGATGCACTCGATTTTAGTCTTGTAACTTTCTCCAATAATAGATTTGAATTTATTCGAAACAAGTCTTTTCCTATCCCAAAAAACTTGGTCCAAGATCTTGCTCGTTGTAGAGAATATGACATTAAGGATGTACTTATTCTTGAAGCAGCATATTCGAAATTTGTATCACAACAAATAGATTTGTTCAAAAAAAGTATATCTGTCCCCTTAGATGCTGTAGCCATTCACGGTCATACTGTTTGGCATCTGCCTGATGAATTCATTTCATACCAAATGATCAATGGAGGATTGGTCGCTAGTTGGACTAAAGAAAATATTCTCACTGACTTTAGAATTCAGGATGTCGCACTAGATGGTCAAGGAGCACCTTTTGCTCCAATTGTCGAACAACTATTCCCTGAATATCAAGCCTTTTGCAATCTTGGAGGCATAACAAATATTAGTTTTCATGGAGAAAGCAATGTGATTGCATATGATGTTGGACCATGTAACCAATTGGCCAATGCTATAAGTCAAAAAATAGGAATGGATTTCGATAAAAACGGAAAATTGGGACAAAAAGGAAAGATATCTCCACAGTTATTAAATCAATGGTTATCTATACCATTGATTAACGCACCTTATCCAAAAAGTATTGACAACAAATGGGTTAAATCAGAATTTATAGAAAAGCTACCAAACCTCGCTATTGAGGACTTACTTGCTACAACCTATCAATTCATTGCCTTAACGATCTCCGCAGCATTTGCAAAACTAATTCCACAAAATGAAAAAGTTCTATTCTCTGGAGGAGGTGTTCACAACAAACATTTGATGGATAAAATTCATCAAGAATTAGGAAAAAATGGTATCATTGCCGTTAAGCCATCGGATGAAATAATTGACTTCAAAGAGTCTTTACTTATGGCTTATATGGGATATCAATATCTTCTGGATTCTAGATACACATTACATAAATCCACTGGATCCGTTAGATCTACATGTGCTGGTGCACTTTATAAAGGAAAGGTATAATTGATAATAAAGGACAACATACTCGTAACAGGAGCAAACGGATTAGTAGGAAGTCACATACTTAAAAGTTTGATTGAATGCGGTGGACAAAACATCCATGCCATGGTCAGGCCTTCCTCTGATCTTACTTCGTTAAATCATATTCTTCCCAACATAACATTACATACAGGTGATATTTTAGATTTTCAATTTCTGGATGAAATTTTTAGAAATGTTGAATACATCATTCACACAGCTGGATTAGTGAGTTACGATCCAAAAAGAAAAAAACAATTGTACCAAGTCAATGAAGAAGGAACTGCCAATGTTGTTAATTCTGCTTCTCAACAAAACATTGTCAAAATTGTACATATAAGTTCGATCGCTTCACTTGGTAGAAAAAAGAATTCCACTGTTATTGATGAAACTTGTCAATGGGTAGAAAGCGACTACAATACAGACTATGCACGTTCCAAATATTTAGGCGAGCAGCAAGTTTGGCGTGCTTATTATGAAGGCTTAAATTCGACCATACTAAATCCATCAGTCATTCTAGGAAGTGGAAATTGGCATAGGTCTTCTTTACAACTGGTATCCAAACTTGACAAAGGAACGCCTTTTTATCCCATGGGGTCAACTGGTTTTGTTGATGTAGAGGATTTGGCACAAATTGCTATAGAATCATTAAATCCAACGTACGACGGTGAGCGATATATTATCAATGGATTTAATATGACCTTTAAGAGTATATTTGATAAAATCACAATGCTCCTAAATCGCAAATCGCCCTCAATACCATTAACTAAATTTTGGGCTAATATTGGATGGCGACTAGAATCTGTCCGGAGTACACTTTTCAATTCGAATCCTCTGTTAACTCGAAACACAGCGTTATCTTCTTCTTTACCTCTGCAATACGACAACCATAAGTCCATCCAACACTTTAATCACAATTATATGCCTTCCGAAAGAACAATTTCATCAATGGTCGAGGCTTACATAAGTCAAAAATAACTTTCCCCACCTTTTCTAACACACACAAAGTAAACATAGGATTACTCCCCTAACTATATTTGTCAAATACCTATCTAAATCTTGGAAAGTACAGTAACACTTTATAGGGTATTATATGTTATCTTTGTTAAAGATAAGAGTAGATGTATATGAAAGTATTGATGGTATGTTTAGGAAATATCTGTAGGTCTCCTTTGGCACATGGTATTCTCGACGCGAAAATAAAAGAAAACAACCTGGATTGGGAAGTTGACTCTGCAGGTACAAGCAATTTCCATCAAGGAGAATCTCCTGACCACCGATCCATTGAAGAAGCATTTCAAAATGGGATTGATATATCCGAACAAAATTCGAGACCTTTCGCACACAAAGATTTAGAATACTACGATGAGATACTGGTGATGGACAAATCTAATTATCAACATATTCTTAGCATGTGCCAATCAGAAGGTCAAAAAGCTAAGGTCAAACTAATCATGGACTACACATATCCTGGAGAAGGCATAGAAGTTCCCGACCCTTACTATGTTAATGGATTTGACGTGGTTTTTGAAATGCTCGATGCAGCCATCGATCATATGATTGAGATTCACTCTTAGGCTTTCTAACATTAATGAACCTTTCTTTCGAGTCACAGGAATTACTGAACTTTGAGTTTATTCCTTCCAGTTTTTTCTATTAATGGACATGTTTAGTCTTTTCCACTTCTTTTTCCCAATGGTCAAGTCATCCAATTTTTTATCGGTCAATCTAAACCCTACCCTTCTATAACACTTAATAGCTCCTATATTTCATTCAAATACGTTTAGATCCACTTCATTAACTTTTGCATTTTCAAACAACAAATTGACCATTTGTCTCACCACAGATTCACCGATTCCTTGACCTCGTAAGGTCTTATCACCAATCAATATTCTTGATAACCTATGTCTGCCAGATTCGTAATTCAACTCACAGTGCCCAATGGATTTGTTGGTAGATTCTAGAACAACTTTTAAAGGTGTTCTGTCCTTCATGTTGATGTATTCTTCTAATTGTTCATCCGATATCGGAAATGAAAACATAGGTCCAGCAAATTGAAATAGTTCTTCTGGGTCGGAAATCCAGTCTTTAAACGTATTAAAATCTTGTTTGGTAAATGGACTTAATTTAATCATCTGCCTCGAATCACACCACTTCTCCTCCACAACTACTCCCAGCCCCAGCCGTACATCCATAACAATGTTGATTTACTACTACAGAACGGCTTAATAAATCATCTAAATTAAAATCATCTAAGTGCTTTGATTTACTTGCTACTTTTAAATCCAACATTTGATTGAAATCACAGTCATACAAGTAGCCATCCCAACTTACTGAAATTGTATTCCTACACATGAGTCCATCTACTGTTGAAGGGTTAAATGCTTGAACCAAATCATTCATATATGACACATAGTTGCCAGATTCCAACAAATAATCTAAAAACCGAGATACGGGTAAATTGGTAATTGCAAATAGGTGATTAAAATGGATATCATACTTTCTAGAAAGTTGTCGCTTAAATTCGAACTCCAAGCTTTGTTGATCTCCAGGTAAATATGCTCCTGAGGGATTATAAACCAAATTCAGTTGTAATTCACTATTGGGCATTCCATAACCTACTTCATTTAATTTTCTCAATGCTGCAATAGAATCTTCGAAGACACCATCACCTCGCTGATTATCTGTACGCAATTTACTAAATGAAGGTAAGGAAGATATTATCTCTACTTTATTCTCAGCAAAGAACTTGGGAAGATCACTATATTTTTCAGAAGCCATTAAGATGGTCAAGTTACATCGATTCATAACCTTTACTCCAAGTTTTGTACAGGATTCTACAAACCACCTAAAATGAGGATTCATTTCAGGAGCACCGCCTGTGATATCAACCGTAGAAATTTGATATTTCTCAATAACTTTAAGACACTTTTCTAAAGTAGTCTTATCCATGTTTTCCTCCTTTCTATCTGGTCCAGCATCTACATGACAATGTGCACATGTTTGATTGCATAATTTACCTATATTAATCTGCAATATATCTACACCAGATGGTCGGATATCGTATCCAACTTGATCCTTAAAAGGGGTTATAGCGTCTCCAACTTTTTCTACATCACTCAATACTTCTAATTGAACAAAAGTATCTGACAAAGGGCTATTGGATCGTTTTAATGATTTTGTTCTCTGCTTTATTCCCATCTACATCATCTTTTCTTTAATGGTATTCATCATAGGAACGCTATTGACTAAAGTTGCTCCACCCTTTATTGCAGCCGCAACATGAATTGCTTCCATCATTTCTTCTTCATCGCAACCATTACTCATACATGTACTTGTATATGCATCCATGCAATAAGGACAAGAAATGGCATGCGCTACAGCCAAAGCAATCAATCCTTTTTCTCTTTTTGTTAATGCTCCTTCCTTAAATACACTTCCGTACCATTCAAAGAATTTTGAACCCAATTCTTCTTGAAGGTCTTGGATATTGGCAAATTTTTTCAAATCATCCTTTTGGAAATAAGCTTTACTCATTTTTGGAATATTTAATTAAATGAAAACGAAGATAATTATTTCCACCATGGAACAACTACCAAATAAAAAGGTAGGTCCGCATCACTACAGAAACGGACCTATCAAAACAAAACGAAAAACCAACTTTAATATTAGTAACAAGACTCAGGCATAGAAAGTTACAATCCCTTTCTTAAATATGAGTCAACTGTCATTTTCTTACCATTTCGTGACACTGTAAGCTTGATTTTATCTCCTACTTTGCTAAATTTCAGATTCTTCTCAATGTCATCGAAGTTATTTACATCTTTATTGTCAACCGCAACTATTACATCTCCAGGCAATATCCCTGCAAGTTTAGCGGCACTTCTTTGTTCTACATCTGCTACATAAAACCCTCGGTCCACTTTAAGATCAAACTCCTTGATCAAACTATCATCAACATCATATCCACCCACACCAAGACTAACCCTATGAATATCTCCTCCCGTCTTTATAATGTCATCCACTATCGGCTTCATCAAATTCGAAGGAATCGCAAATGAATATCCTGCAAAAACTCCAGTTGGTGTAGCTATGGCCGTATTTATTCCAACCAATTTCCCATCAGAAGTCACTAATGCTCCACCAGAATTTCCTGGATTTATGGCTGCATCTGTTTGAATAAACTCTTCAATCGGCTTTTCACTTTCGATTATATTCAAATCTCTACCTTTTGCACTTACTATTCCAGCTGTCACCGTAGAAGTCAAATAATCAAACGGATTCCCAACAGCCAAAACCCATTCACCCACTTGTAATTTATCCGAATTGGATATTTCCATCGTTTTCAAATCCTCAGCTTCAATTTTGATTACTGCCAAATCTGTTGAAGGATCTGTTCCTATTTTTTCGGCTTTATACTTTTTGCCATCTTGAGTAGTAACGGTAATATTATCAGCAAACCCTACCACATGATTATTCGTTACGATATAACCATCCGACGAATAAATCACACCTGATCCGCTTCCATTCTGACTTCTGAAGTAGTCACCTCCGAAAAAATTACCTCCAAAAAAATCATCAAAAAACCGATCACCATAACTTCGGTTTCTCATTCTATCTTCATATCTCTGTCGAGCTAAATCTTTACTTTCTTCAGCATATATATGAACTACAGCACCAGTTGCTTTAGCTGAAGCCTTTACAAAGGAAGTAGAAGTATTGCCTAATGGATTAGCACCAGAATCTTCTACCATGATTGATTCAGGTTGTGATTCATTATGAATAACGGTCTTAACATGAGGATTGTAAAAGGAAAGAATCCCAAAACATAAAGCTCCTCCAATTGCACCAGCGACTATATTTGCAATGATTTTCATTCGATTAATGTTTTCTTTTGTCTCAGAAGAGTAATTACGAATAGTGATCCAATTATATCATAAAAAGATTACTATTAGATACTTACAACTTCTATTTCTTTAATCATCAAAATACTAAAAAAGTTCAAGTATATGATTGATTTTGTTGCATAGTAAACGCAATTATTTTCAGTGCGATTTTGCAATTAATCTCTTTAACACAACCTTAACAGCAAATCTTTATTACGACTTCACAAGGTTTTTGAATTCACTTAAAACTACAAATTTGGAATAAATAGAGTGGTCCCCTTCAAATTTGATCGATTGACATCTAACATTTTTTACCCCAGATAGGAATCAAATAGTACTTAGCCAAAGTAGACATTCGAAAATGTATTATTTCTTGATAATTCCAGATTATTATCCTCTTTTTTTAGGAGACCAAAAGAGACAATGAAATAGCTTTTAATTCTTCATCTTTTCTGAGTCATGTCAGAAAAGAAGCAAAAGAACTCAAGTTTTCTTTATCATTTTTGTCTTGATACAAAGATGCAAAAATCAAGAGTTTCATTCATTTCTTAACGTTCAGCACCCATAAAATGTCTAAACGAAAAAACTCGTCTGCGACTCAAACAGTTTTTCGTTCTAAACGTCATTTTACGATGAATGCTTCTCTAAAATGAATAGGCTCGTTTATCATTTGAAGTAAATTTTCCAATGGACTTCTTGCTCCACAATAAGAATCGAATAGCGTTCAGCCCAAATTGGGTATTTGAAATTCTATTGCAAATTGAACCTGATTCTTGCACAGCTCATTCGAATAGATCAATTAAAATTCATAGAATGCTTAACTTTGTCAAACGATTCAATCAAAACACTTATAAGATATAACAATATGTCAGTTTCAGAAGCGAAGCAAAAATTAGTTCAAAACGGATATTTGGATTTAGATGTTGATCCAACATTGGATTTGGTAGCAGAAATTGAAAAGCTAAAAAAAGAGAAAAATGCAATTGTATTGGCTCATTACTACCAAGAATCCGAAATCCAAGATCTTGCAGATTATATAGGTGACAGTTTGGGACTTTCACAGCAGGCAGTTTCTACTGACGCAGATATGATTGTTTTTGCTGGTGTTCATTTTATGGCAGAAACAGCCAAAATGTTAAATCCTTCAAAGAAAGTACTTCTACCTGACTTAAAAGCAGGGTGTTCTTTGGCTGATTCTTGTCCTCCGCACTTGTTTAAAAAATTCAAGGAAAAATATCCAGAACACGTCGTAGTTAGTTACATCAATTGTACAGCAGAATTAAAGACACTTACAGACATCTGCTGTACTTCTTCTAACGCCGAAATCATTATCAATTCTATACCAAATGATAAAGGGATAATTTTTGCACCAGATCGAAATTTGGGTGCTTATCTTCAAAAAAAATCTGGCCGTGATTTAGTCCTTTGGAATGGTGCATGTATGGTCCATGAGATTTTTTCACATGAAAAAATAACCAAATTGATGGTTCGATACCCTGAAGCAAAACTGATTGCTCATCCAGAATGTGAAACTCACATCTTAGATCATGCTGATTTTATAGGATCAACAAGCCAGCTTTTGAAATTCACTCAAAATGATTCCTCCAATATCTATATTGTTGCTACAGAATCTGGCATCATTCATCAAATGGAATTAGCTTGTCCTGATAAAAGATTCATTCCTGCTCCACCAAACAATACTTGTGCATGTAATGATTGTCCTCATATGAAAAGAAATACATTAGAAAAACTCTACTTATGTATGAAATATGAGTTACCAGAAATCATTTTGGAGCAGAGTGTAATTACAAATGGGCGAAAATGTATTGATGAAATGCTTTCAATTAGTGCAAAGGCAGGATTGTAATCAATGCCATCAGTATTATTTCTTTAAAAAACGAGTATATTTTTTAGAATTCTTACCGAAGTCAATTAGTTCTACGTAATAGATTCCTTTCTGCCAGTCAGCTACATTTATTGTATGATGGTCACTTGTATTATGACATAGCCTTCCGGTTATATCATAAATATTCAGTTGAAAATCAGATGCAACATTTAGTACAAAATTAAGTTGATGCGAGGTCGGATTAGGAAATACTTTAAACTGGGATGGTACGACTTCGATGTTGGCCGAAATAAGATCTGATCCATCACAATCTTCATCAACTCCATTATTAACTATTTCAATAGCACCAGGATATATCTCCGCGTTCAGATCATCACAGTCTTCAGAAATTCCATATCCATCTTGATCTAAATCGTCATCCAATGTCTCGAGATTACAATCATCATCAATTCCATTATAAGCAATCTCTTGCACACCTCCATTAATGCTGGAATCCAAATCATCACAATCATTATTAAAGCAATCCTGAAGTGTAATTTCGGCAAAATCCCATTGACACTGCTCACTAAAGTAGATTTTATCATATAACCCAACATTATAAATTACAAATTCTGATCGATCAGGACCAACGGTCACTTCATCAAAGGAAATTTCGTCACCTCCACAGTTCTTTTCTGAATAAATAGAAAAATCAACCAAATCAATGCTAACAATCTGTAATGTATCGCACTTTCGCATTTTATAATATTTGATCGCATCTGGATTCTGAATATGATATCCAAGATCGATATCCGCAATTCTTGGTACATAATTACCAAACCCATCATTGTCCATGTCTATCCCATAAACATACTGGCAGTTACAGTAATCAGTATTGTCCCAGTTCACACTAAGCTTCCTATTTGTAGCATCCAACGTACAACCGAGTGAAGCTCCTCCATCTGGAGAAATCGAAGGCCTAAATAATCCAATTTGCGTATCACCAACTCCTTCCTCCCAAATAGCGGTATCCTTAACTATCCAATTTAGATCAAATTCGAGATGTAGCCGATATACAGAGTCACCAAGTAAGTTTACAACTTTTTCTTTTCCAACCACAAGCAAGGAATCACCATTAAAGACTCTATAGTTTTCAAATTTATCTCCAATATCTAATGTGAAGTCATATAAAAGCACTTCATCATAACTCTGTGACTGCCAATCATATTTATTTTGATATATTTTCCCATATTGATTCCTAACGAAACTATATGCACCATCAGACACATATCGTTGTCCATTTAATACAGTATCCATATCGAGATGAAGTGTGCTTGATCCTATCTGAAACTGAACACCCGTCCATACAGAAGTTGTAAAAGTTTGCTTCCATCCCACATCTGGAGCATCGTAGTATTGAGCATTCAAATTTGGAATAAAGAAAAATCCAATTAATACAACTAGAACCAAATTTTTCATCTTTATTTTTACCGATAGATCCGAATAAAATGAGATTCGCTGCTTTAAATCCTAATGCTAGAATCAACTCATTGAAATCCAAGCTCCGCACAAAAAATAATTTCCATTGCTTTGCTACGCAAAAGAATTTTCGGATTAACCTGACTTTCAATCAGTTAATCCCTTTTTTGAACAATAATTTTAAAATCACTTCAATTCTAGGGTAACCTTTATTTCTATAAATAACACTAAGAAATAAAAGCAGGTATTCATAAAGTTTAATTCAAGTAATAAAGAAAAAACATTAAAAATGCTAAGTGTTACAACATCTTCCCCGCGGCTTTTTGAAGACGATTTCGTCATCTTACGATCCATTTCAGGATTCGACAAGATCCAACTATCAAAAGTAACTCACTTTAAAGCCTACGATCAAATGACCATTGCCTTCTTCGAAAATGGGAATAAGAAAGTTTATATGCATACCCTAAAATCGATTCAACATGCCCTAAACAAGCATAGTTTTTTCAGGTGTCATAAAAGCTATATGATTAACTTGAGCAAAATTGTTGCGTTTAACAAAAGTTCAAGGTCAATTTCTCTAGCTCATACAAAAGAGTATGTATACGTGGCCAGAAGAAGAAAAAAAGAACTCATGCAGGAGATCTCTCAAAATTTACAAAACCAAAACTTAAACCTACTTTAATCGGCCACCAAAACTATTTTTCGATTATGAACAAATTAATCCGAACTCTATTGAAAATATACTAATTATATAATGTTTAATGGCACATTTTGGTATATTTACTACGATGACATCTATTACGTAAAACACTAATATATACCATTGAAAATAGAGTTAAGCCGGATATTCGATCAAATTCGATCTTCCACCATTGATCGTAATAAAGTATTAAGACAATTGTACTTCGATCAAGAGATTAAATCGAAAACTAAATCCACCATGAACTATCTTGGAATACCTAATGATGAACAACAGAGTTATTTCAATGATGCTATCATTAAATTTTGTAAAACCGTAATTAAAAACACCGATTTTGAATTACAGAATTCTCTTGCCAACTACATATCTGGGATAATAAAACTAAGTTTTTACTCTGAACTTAGAAAGCAAAAAAAGGATAAAGCAGTACCACAAGAGCACGTAAAAGAGAGCTTAGATGTAACACCAGAAGATCTGGTAATTAAGGCAGAAAGGGTAGATATTATTCAATCTATACTTAAAGACTTAGGTAAGAATTGCAAAGAAGTATTGATGTATTGGGCCAACGGATATAAGATGAAAAAGATAGCGGAATTCTTAAACTATAAGAGTGAAGGAATGGCAAAGAAGAAAAAACATCAATGTTTTAAGTTTTTAATGCAAAAAATAGAAACAAATCCAGAACTGAAAAAAGTATTGCAGACATGAAATATTTTGATCACATAGAGGACTTCCATTTGGGTAAGCTAAATGAAGAGCAAGAAGAGTTGTTTAGATCAGAAATGGATCGAAATCCAGATTTAATGAGAGCTGTTTCAGACTTTGAAACTGGACTTAAAATCAGTGAAGGGTTGCTTGAAATTGATATTCGAAACACTCTAGAAGGATTTGAAAATGCTCGTGTCTTTAAAGCTCAATTTTGGAAATGGCTGCAAGTTGTGGCTATATTAATTCCTTTCTTACTTTGGATAGGTTACCAATCACTAAATACAGAAGGCAATCAACACCCTAACCAAAAATGGGTGGCACTGAATTATAATCCACCAGTGGACATGGAATCCACTAAATCAGAAAATGTAGCACATTTAACACCATTTCAAAAAGCCAAATATTCGGCTCAATTAAATGATTTTAATCAAAGCATTATTGAGCTATTAGAGTTGCAAAAATCAGTCGTTAACAAGGATTCTTTGGACCAGATAAAACTCTGGTTACAATTCAACTACATCCAACTCGAACGGTGGGATGAAGTAGATACAACATTTCTAAAACAAAACTAAAACTTACCATTATGACTCTCAAACATGTTAACTACTTGTATATCGCTATTGCATTCTTGACAACAATAGTAATATACCAAATGATCAATAGCCAAAGTCCTGCTACCACTCAAAATAAAACATTATTTAACAACAAATATGTAGAAGGAATTGTATTTACTTCTAATGAAAAAGATTCTATTTCATTGGCAAGTATCCATAGTGGAAATTCACACATAGAATCTTCAGTTGTCATCATTCGAAAAGAAATTACGAAAGAAAATCTAAAATTAAATGATAGTATATGGTTGAAAGTAGAAAGTGAAAATGGAATTCCTGTTGCAAAAGAGGTGTACAAAAAAGGGAAAGATAATGCTCCCAAACCATCAGAAAAATATGGTCCAATCCCTAAAACTGGTCTTGATTTACACAGTATTTTCACAGTTCATAATAAAACTCATGCTCATAAAAAAAGGCACATTATTCCTGGTACATTTAAAGCCAATGCTCAATTAGTGCCATCTAGTACTCCCACATTAAGTCCTAATACTACTTATACCATTAAAATGTCAAGAATAGATGGTTCAGATGAAAAAGAATACATCATTAATTATGACGTTATTCTATCCAAGTATAATTTGATTTACGATCATGCTTTTTCTTCAAACGCTCAAAACTTATCGGTTGTTTTTATAACAGATGTAGAATTCGATGATGAAAAAACTTACATTCTCACGGATATAGATACGGTCCACAAACATGAGGATGTTATTCAAATTGATGGTCATTAGAAAAGTATTCGTTTCGTATTTGGTCTTATGGCATTTTGCATGTAGTGATGTCATAAGACCAAATACTATTCATCAAGATAAAAAGCTGATCACTTTTCATTTACACTTAAACTCCTCTGATCAATATGGACATCTAGATTTTGAAGAAATAGGACATAGCGTCAATCTTCTATTTGATTCTTTACAGATAGATTTTTGCATTCGTCTGGATACAGCTATTTATATAAAAGACCAAAAAGTTCAGTACATCTCTAGATTAAATAAGTCAGTAGAATCTTCTTTTCATTTTATCCAATTTTACGACAATCGTAACTCTGATGTCCTCGCTTTTACCGATTACAATGAACACATCATTCAAATTAATGATTATGAAGGATTCTCTCCCACCATATTATTACACGAGTTTTTTCACCTGGCGAGTAGAGCAAATCATGTAAAAACCCACTCAGACGGTTATTACATTCCATCTCAGAATCCATATAAAGTTAAAGTGCCCTATGGATGTTTGAATCTTATGACTGATGACAATTTATATCCTTTTAGCTTTTTGATTTCTGAAGAACAAAGAGATCAATTTAGCCAGACTTCCAATCATTTGGAATTGAATGGTAAAAAAGAAATGGTTCACAGCTTACCTAAATCTTTGATCAGCAGTAACTACGAAAATTTACTTAAATGTAATTCATGGAAGGATTTTAGATTTCATGATAGTGTATTGCAAAAGTACATCGATCACTTTTTAGTTAGATTTGACCAAGAAAAAATGCAGTCCTATAAGATACCAACACGAAGCCATAGCAATCAAAAATATTCATCAAATTCTAGAAATGTAAGCCATCTATCAGAATATGAATTGAACAAAATCTATATAATACTACATTTACGACAGCAATATTGGGAGGAAATAGAATTCATTTATCCACAATCTTCCCTTATGCGTAAAATCCAGTATTTTAGGAATAGAATAAATCAAGCTATCACTTCATTGCAAATTTCGCAAAGTTTAAAAGACCAACTCTTCCAATCTCTTCCAAACTTTTGTTTACAACATATTAAACTTCCTCAAGCAAGTCAGAATACCCCATTATAATTCCTTAGAGCTGTCTTAAAAGAAAACTTTTCTTTATATTTCATTTGAATAACTAAAAATGAAATGTTTATACATATTAGATGGTCCTTTTTTTTAATATTCATGAGCATTATCAGTTGTTCAAATCCGAAAAATGGAATCAAGTCCTCCTCTGAAGAATTGTATTGTCTCGAATCCTTAAACCATTTCAGAGATTGTTCTTCATTAATTTCATCCCTAGATACTTCTAGATTTGCAAGTAAGATATTACAAGCGACATGGGCACATAGAAACCTAGATTATAAAATGGCTATAAATGTTCTAGATCCACTTTCTTCAGAAATAGAAGATTATGACACTGAAGATCCTTTCATCCGACTATTTATTGAAACACTTACCGATTCATATCGATTACTGAATAATTCTGAATCCATTTCACAAATTAAAAAATGGCTCAATATTGTTGATTTCAAGAAATCACCCGATTTGTTTCTAGACATCCAATGTAAACTATCAGATATCCTATTACGACAAGGAAATCAGAAGATGGGTCTAGCTCTATCTAAAGATGCAGCAGATCAAGGCATCAAAAACCAATTAGACAGCAATTCATTATCCAAGATTTTGTTTTTTCATTATTGCAATCTAGAAAGAGAAAGCATAAATGAATCAAAATATTATTACTTAAACAAAGCCATCGAATTGACCCCATCCTTTCACCACCCCCTGAGGCGAATGCTATATGTCTATTCACCAACATTTCAAAGTGTCCAAAATCCGATGCAACTTGATTCGAATTTTCTCCATAGTATTCTTAACTCCGATCAGTACTCACCTAAGACGGATATATCCATCTGGACTATGTTGGATTTATGCTTTGAACAGGATGAGGTCATGCAAAAATTGAAAGAAAAACTGGTTCGTCCATCCTTGAACAATCCATGCAACACCACATATTGGCCAACATATTATAATATATTTCGATTAATAGATGAACAGCAATTGAAAGAAGCTAATGCACTTTTAAAGGTTCTCAAGACATGCCCAGAACTCCAATTAAATGCAATGAAGCGATTTGATATGCATCGAATACATTCGAATTTGGAATTCCAAAAATTCAAGATTTCTCATGAGATGTCCAATTTGATTGAGGCGAGAAACCAGCTCATTGCTGCTCAAGAATTGTTTTGTAAAGAATTGGATCAAATCAGTTTAATGCATTATGCGGATTTTTTCGCTGAATCGCATCAACAACAGATGGAATATGCCTTTCAATTACAGAAGCTACAATCTCTATCTTTGGATGATCTTCTTATGATCATGAATCTAGGTAAAATAGCCCAATCCAAAATTATTAATGAAGGAGTTACCTTATATTCAAAGACAGATAATGAAAAATACAAGACTATTATAAATCAAATTGATTCTTTGGAACTTGTAGTCAATTTATACAATGACACTACAGGCCTGTTCATCGTACAACATGAGAAGTTAAAAAACCTTTATTTAGCAAAACTTGCATTAGAATCCAAACACAATGTATCTCCAGAACATGGGATAGAATCGGGATTAGATGCCCAACAGTTTCAAGATTTATTACGAATAAAAAATGCGCAATACATCGATTTCACCATCATGGATTCATTGTTGTATGTTTCTTGCATTCGTCCAGATCGATTCTTTATAAAAAAATACACCGATTCCTTGATTCTAAAAGAACTTAGTCTGTTTAACCAAGACATCAGAAGTAAAAAGAGTTTACAAATTGTTCAATTGGAAAGAATAATGGAAGATATACTAGACCCTAAATTAGAACATGTTTATATCACGGGAGATCTAGAATTTTCCAGTTTTCCCTATGAAACTCTTATATATAAAGATCAATATATCTTAGAGAACTTTATTCCAACCTTTATTCCGGGCTATTACTCATTAATCTGCAATAATGCATTGAGTCGTGCTCAACATTTATTTTCCTTTTCATCAGAAGAGACCATTGCATCGAAAGAAAGAAGATCCGTTACAGAATTGCAAATTGGGTTAAAGGAAGTAGAATCTATTCATCAAATGGGTTCCAAATCAACTATGCATACAGGTACAAACTTCAATACAAAAAACTTGATCTCTTGTCCTAAAAAAGGTGTTTTACATTTATCCACACATAGTAATTCTAATGTCAATAATTTTCTAGAAAACTATATATATATCAGAGATCAAAATGGTCGAGCCAAAAAATATTATGGTTTTGAAGTAAAGAGGGACGATGTATATGCGGACTTGGTAATTTTAAGTTCATGTGATAGTGGAACAGGTGCTCACATGCCCGGAACTGGGGCATTATCTTTATCAAGGTATTTTATGAATAATGGAGCTAAGACTACGATAAAATCTCTGTGGGCTGTAGGAGAACATTCGACCTACCTGCTTATGAAGCATTTTTACTCCTATCTCGAAAATGGGTTTTCAGTCGGGAAATCCCTTCAAATGGCAAAAATTGACCTACTTCAATCAAAAAATTATGCCAACCCTTATTATTGGGCTGGATTCGTCATCGAAGGTAATCCACATCTGAAATACTCCGAATAGGAATTGGTATTTTAATCTTTATTCTTGTCGATGTATTTACCTTTTAGGTCTGTACCTTGATTTTTCTAAAAAATCTTGACTATCTGATATCTGAAGCATTTCCATTATTGTCGTTTCTGGAAACTTTCGCATGTAAGCCTTTACAATTTGCCACCCTAGATAATTTGCTGTCCTTCCTGGAGCCATTGCTGGCATATTGGGAGATGTAGGTGCTGGATTTAAATATTTATTAATCTTTTGCCCATTGGTCTCATAGAGTAAATTTTCATCGACAAAGAAGCTCCACATTTGCAACTCATTCTCTTTACACCACTCCAATTGTTTTAATGAATATTCCATCACCACTGTGTCATTTTTGAAAGGCAATATCTTGTCCATTAGATAAAGTTTTTTCCCATTCGTAATCATCTGATCCAATAATCTAATGCCCGGAGATTGTGGCATCTGATCATCCAATATCAATTCAATCACCTTCTTTGCCACATGATCTTGATTGAAAGCTCTGGTCAAATAATCTGAGAATGAAGGGTTCTGAGGATCCAATTCCTTATATGGAAAATTCTCACCTAAAAACATATCCAACCCGATACCAACACCATCTTGTTCTCCATCTGGGAATATGAATCTTTGATACCCAAAATCAGATATTATGGCATATAAATGAGGTGCATTAAAACTAGGAAAATAGTGTTTAAAATACTTAAAAGCCTTAACTAAATCATCTTCAATTTTGTCTAATTTCGGATAAACCAATTGGACCGTATCGTAAAGATTTCGGCTATTAACATTAGTAATGTATGCCTTGGCATTGGACAATCTTTCTTCCTGAGTCTTACTGGGCAATGCAAGTACTCTATCGAAATATAAAGAAGTAAGATGAGGATATTTTTGATCTAATGCATCAAAGGATTCAGCCATACTATTCGTATCCAATTGAAAAACAGACTGATCAAATCTTTGCACATTCAGTTCCATTTGAATATGACTAACATCTGGAATGGATTCTCTTTCATCTTCCTGACAGCCGTATATAAAAAATATACTAACCAAAAATATCCATAGAATGCGACTTCTTCTCATCTTGCAATATTTGATTATTTGTTAACTAAACCAATCCCTCATACCCATCACTTCAATGTGAATGATTTGATTGAGTTACATATGGAGTGTAGTATTAAATCTAAGCAATAGACATGCCACTATCCCAGTCATCGGGGCAGCTTACAAAACTCAACTGACCTTCCTTCCCATCCGCCATTAATATCATGCCTTTTGATTGTACACCTCTAATCTTCCTCGGAGCCAAATTCGCCAATAAAGTAACTTTCTTACCAATTATTTCTTCCGGCGAATAATGTTCCGCAATGCCAGATACGACTGTTCTTTTTTCAAAACCTAGATCTACGGTTAATTTCAATAATTTATCAGCTTTTGGTACTTTTTCGGCTTCAATAATAGTAGCTGTCCGCAAGTCCAATTTGGTAAAATCTTCAAATTTAACCTCTGGTTTTATAGGAGACGAGTTCTCCTCTTCCTGCACTTCCATGCCTCCTTCAAGCTTTGCAACTTGGGCTTCTATAACACTATCCTCAATTCGAGTGAATAAATGCTTTGGCTTGGAAATTACATGACCACCATTTACAATTAATTCTCCTTCACAAAGCTTATTAACCATATCTATCCATTCTCCAGATTCCTGAATGGAATCCATCTGTAGTAAATCGGATATTTTTTTACTAGAATTTGGCATAAATGCATGCATTGCAACTCTAAGCGCTGCAACGTACTGCATTCCAATTGCCATAATGGTTTCTACAGTATGCTCATCAGTTTTGATTAGTTTCCAAGGCTCGTTGTATTGTAAAAGTTGATTGCCCATCGATGAAATTTCCATCAACTTTTTCAATCCACTTCTAAAATCATAATTGCGCACAAATTCTCCTAAATCCTGAAGCAAATCATGTAGATGAAGTAACTCCGTCTCGGCAAATTCATATTCCTCACCTGTAGACCCTTTGAACGAAACCTCTTCGTCTATTTGTGGGACCACGCCATCGTAATACTTATTTACCAACACAATCATTCTGTTGCAGAAGTTGGCTAGATTGGCAACGAGTTCGTTGTTATTGTTATCTTGAAAATTCTTCCATGTGAATTCGCTATCCTTGAGTTCTGGCATGTTTTTAATCATACAGTACCGCATCTCGTCAATCCGATCCGAAAATTCTTCTACATATTCGTGTGCCCAAACAGCCCAATTTCTAGAAGTTGAGATTTTCTTACCTTCTAGATTCATGAATTGATTAGCCGGAACATTATATGGCAAGATATAATCACCATGAGCCTTTAGTATAACCGGAAAGATCAAGCAATGGAAAACAATATTGTCCTTTCCAATAAAATGAATGAGCTTTGAATCTTCAGCCTGCCAATAATCCTTCCAATTCTTTCCATTTTCATCTGCCCAAACCTTGGTGGCCGAGATATAGCCTATGGGAGCATCCATCCAGACGTATAACTTTTTCCCTTCACTACCTTCAATATCTTGGGGCACATCTACACCCCAATCCAAATCTCTGGTCATCGATCTCGGCACGAGTCCTCCATCCAACCAAGACTTACATTGACCAATTACATGATTTTTCCATTCTTCTGGAAAATGTACCTTATTCTCTTCATCTATCCCCTCCTCTATCCATTTCCTCAACCAAGATTCGTACTTGTCCAATTTAAGAAACCAATGTTTGGTTGATCTGAGTTCAGGTTTGTTTCCAGTTAATACAGAAGTAGGGTTGATCAACTCTGTTGGACTCAAGCTACTTCCACATGATTCGCATTGGTCTCCATATGCTTCCTCATTCCCACATTTAGGACAGGTTCCTTTGATGTATCGGTCTGCCAAAAACATCTTCACCTCACTATCATAGTATTGTTGGCTTTCTTTGACCTCAAACTCATCCTTTTCTAATAATGTCTTGAAAAATTCTTGAGAAGTTTCATGATGAATCGAACTACTGGTCCTGTGGTATTTATCAAATGAAATACCCATCTTTTTGAAGGTATCCTCAAAAAGGGTGTGGTACTTGTCTACAACTTTACGAGGAGTACTACCTTCTTTTAGGGCTCGCATTGTAATTGCTGCTCCATGTTCATCCGAACCACAAATAAAGGCAATATCTTTCCCCATTAATCGCATAAATCGTACATAGACATCGGCTGGGAGATATGCTCCTGCTAAATGACCTATATGTAAAGGTCCATTTGCATAAGGCAAAGCAGAAGTAACTAGATATCTATTGAACTCTCTCATTAATCACAAGGCATTAAACCGCGAAGATAGAGAGCTATTATATACAAAAAAAATAAATATTTCAATTTTTAATATAAAATTAAAAAACATACATATCCATCTAAAAGTCAATCTATTGAACTAAAGAAGTGATAAATTCATTTTTATCTAAAATCGATCTCCATTTATCCTACCTCTTAACAAACTTGCCAAAGGCTTTTTTATCCGATTTGTAATGCACTTGCAGTACATAAAGTCCACTGCTCAATGTCGATACATCCAATGTGTCGTCCTTCATACGGCCTTCCATCATCAATCGCCCTTGTACATCGTAGACCTGATACCTCGTATGCTCTGGGTAAGCATGCACTATCGTAATAAGGTCTCTTACTGGATTGGGGTAGAGCTCCAATCGTCCCCTCTCTACCTCCACCTCATCTACCACCGATGTCGGTGTGCAGGGCAGTGCTTCGTCTACCCTAAAATGAGGAAAATACGGTATCGCTCCTATATCATTTGGGTAAGGCAACTCCAGACCATACTGATGCACCTCACATGCCAACCCTTTTTGATCTGGGTAAGCTATCTCATGCAAATATTTGATGCCATTCCATGCGCAAATGTAAATCTTACAATTGGGTGCAAGCTGACACTGACTCAAATGTACTCTGTAAATGATCCAGGAGGTGGCAGTTCAAGATTTGCCACCGTCATTACTTCATTTCTCCATCATGTAAGTCAACCTGATAAATCTTCCTACTCGTCACACAGTAGACGAATCGACCACTCGGTGAAAACGCCAGTCCTCCATGATCGATCGTATCTGCGACATAGATCGATCTGTGATTGCTCAGTAAGCCTGTAGATCGATCAAAGTCGTACAGCTCCATCGTCGTATGCCCTCCATACCAAGCGTATTGGCTGCCATCTGGGCTAAAGGCTGCCTGGTAGCCACGCTCTGTCGGTGATTGGTAGACATACTGGGTATCTACGTACGATATGCCCTCTTCGTCCAATAAAAATCGTGCCATGACAGGCTGGGCATTCAAGGCATTGAGCAGCCACCAATCTTCACCATTGGTGTGCTTACATGCCTTTAGCCCTCCATCTAACCACTGATCGTAGAAGACTACATTTTTTTCTACTACGCCTCCATTGCCTCCATCTAGCCTCATATCTATATAGGTATACCGCAGAGAATCTCGTATACTGTACAATGTATCTTCATCTCGGATCGTAGTATGAATCAAGTAATAACCATCCGAATCCCCTGGATCGGGAAGACTTACCAACCCTCCAGAATTGGGATAATAGGCATTAGTGCCCTTGCAATAGCTTGAAGCAATATTGCTTGGATTAAGCCCCGTACCATTCTCCATGATCTCGTGCTCACGATTGAATACATTACAGCCATTGCTGTAAAACAGCAACTCTCCCGTTTCATCATTAGAGAGCATCGTAAGCGATGATCCTAATAGATTATTCCCTTCTATAGAGACCGTATCTATACGAAAGGGTGGACCAAAGGTGATCTGTACACCCTCCGAGCCTTCTTCTTGCTTATCGTAATCGTAGCCCAATACCCACGTATGGTCTGCTTTGCTCTGACCAAAAAGCCCAGCTATGGGCAGCAGGACCAACCAGAGGTATGGGTTACCTCTTAACAAATTTGCCATAGGCTTTTTTATCCGATTTGTAATGTACTTGTAGTACATAAAGTCCATTATTAAATTTCATTATAAGTATTTCTAATTCCCTATCTAATTCGACAAATCATTCTGTTAAAATACAACAAATTAATCAATAACATCATTGATGTACTAATATTAGAAAAGGCTGTTAAACCAAAGTCTAACAGCCTCAACTTATCTTAAACTAGTATAACGCTCTATTATTTGAAAGCATTTATGCCGGTCACATCCATTCCTGTAATTAACAAATGAATATCGTGAGTTCCTTCATAAGTCAATACCGTTTCGAGATTCATCATATGTCGCATTATTGGATACTCATTAGTAATTCCCATACCTCCATGAATCTGTCTTGCCTCTCTAGCTATTTCCAATGCCATATTAACATTGTTTCTTTTTGCCATAGAGATTTGTCCAGGAGTTGCCTTTCCTTCATTAGCCAATTTACCAAGTCTCCAAGTAAGTAATTGTGCTTTTGTAATCTCAGTAATCATTTCAGCCAATTTCTTTTGGGTCAATTGAAACCCTGCTAAAGGCTTACCAAATTGCTCACGCTCAAGAGAGTATCTTAAGGCTGAATCATAACAGTCTAATGCAGCACCAATTGCTCCCCAAGCGATTCCATATCTAGCTTTGCTTAGACAGGACAATGGTCCTTTTAGCCCTTTGACATTTGGAAGTAAATTTTCCTTAGGCACTTTAACATCTTCAAAAACCAACTCTCCTGTAATTGAAGCGCGCAAGGATAATTTGCCATGAATTTCTGGAGCTGAAAATCCTTCCATTCCCTTTTCAACAATCATTCCACGGATAACTCCTTCTTCGTCCTTTGCCCAGACTACTGCAATATCGGCAACAGGTGAATTTGTAATCCACATCTTAGCTCCATTCAAAATAACATGATCCCCTGCATCTTTGATATTGGTCACCATACCACCAGGATTGGATCCATGATCAGGTTCAGTAAGTCCAAAACAACCTATATACTCACCACTTCCCAACTTTGGAAGATATTTCTTTCTTTGCTCTTCAGACCCAAATCTATATATTGGATACATGACCAATGACCCTTGTACCGAAGCCATAGAACGAATACCACTATCTCCTCTTTCCAGCTCTTGCATGATTACTCCGTAAGAAATTTCATCCATTCCACCTCCTCCATACTCCACAGGTAGGGATGGTCCAAAAGCACCGATACTAGCTAGTCCTTTAAACAAGTGGTAAGGGCATTCTGCCTTTTCACTATACTCTTCAATAATTGGACTTACTTCTTGCTTAACCCATGTACGTACTGCCTCTCTTGCCATCAAGTGTTCATCACTTAATAATTCGTCCATTCCATAGTAGTCATGATGTTGATATCTGTCCACTTTAGCCGCATTTTTTTGAATCTTTGGTGTATCCATATTTTATTTAATTAACAGACCTTATTCAATTATTTAATAAATTCTGAAGCAAATGTAAATGTTTTGAAGATACAGGAATAATATTTTTATAGGTATTTAGACCAGTTAACATGGAATTTGATGACGACATAATAAAATGGCATTAGTTCAATCAAGCTATCATAAATACCATCAAGGATTCGCATTATTTAAAATGCTTATTTTTATTGGATAAGTTCAAGTTATTGCACAATTCTAGTAGACACTTCACAACTTCTTATTAATTCCCTTATTTCCAGTATCAAAAAAATCTACTATGTTACCAGAAATTTCTTTTACAAAGTGTTCTTGCATATACATATTATGCTCTTCTCCTGCACTAAAATGGTGAGATACATTCATATTACATAACCAATCTACATTTGGAGCATATTTATCCTTTTCTCCAAAATACATTGTAATTTCTTCAATTGGTTTTTCTTTTTCCAAACGCAATCGAGTTGAAGAAATAGTGAAAAGTTTTCTTAATCTTCCTGATTTCAATCCAAACTTCCACCCTACTACTCCACCAACACTTAGACCCAAAATATTGATCTGTCCAGATTCTTTATAGATCAAATTATCCACTGCAGTATCAATACCACCTGATGTAAGAAAGTCATGGCGATCCTTTTCAGAGATTAATTCGACACTCATTTCAGACAAATCACAAATATCATAATAGACTACCTCATCATTAGAAGGAAATATCTGGTAATAAAATTTCAACCATGGAGGATCATTCCCTCCCCACAAATCCGAAATGATAATTATTCTCATTGCAATCAATCATTATCTGACCACAAAATACTCTTCATATTCAACATATTCATCGTACAACTCTCTGTATTTCCAATTACCAAAGCCATTTTTTGCTTCACATAAATACCCGTACCAAATCGTGCAGCAGACCAATGAGGCATGGAACAAACAAGATGCATCATTTCGAGATCTAACGATTGATTTCCCGTATCGCTGATAACTAAAGGATCTACTACTTCTCCATTAGTATCAATCGTAAATTGAATTATTCCTAATGCATTCTTATTCATTTTATTCATTAAGGACTTCAAATTCGAAAAATCTAAGGATTTATTGAGGTAATCATCCATTGATTTTGCAGCAGCGTTTAAATCAGGAGCTACCTTTACTTCGAAAGTTAGTAATTTTTCCTCTTTGGCTTCTAAAGTATTTTTTGGTATATAACGAATTTCAAATGACAACATTCCAGGCCCTTTTATACTCGATAAGAGCTCCTTTTGTTGGTTATTAAAGATAGAATCTTTTCCTACAGCCAAGATATTTGGGGTTGTTCCATCAAAGGATATTTTCACGTCGAGGTATTTCTCAACCCAAGAACTTTTATAATACGGATATATATCAATAATGCTTCTAGACTCTATCATCTTCCTACGAGTGATCGACAAAGGTTCATCGACCAAACGAATTTCTATTGATTTGGGATTAACTTCATCATTGATTATTTCTTGAGAATTTAGATTTCCAGAAAAGAGTAACTGAGATATAAAATAGAGTAAGGTAAGCAACATAAATATTTATATTATATTTTGTCAAAACTAATTGCTTCACATCTAATTTGATTAAATCACATTGTAAATTAGTGTAAATCTTTCTTACTCAATACTATTGACAACCTTGTCAGATAATCATCCTCTTGTATTTTAAGAAAAAAATAGGGGAGCAAAACTCCCCTAGAAATTTTATACAATAACCAAGAATAAAATTCTTTTCCTTTTATCTATTTAATAACCGTCAGATCACCAGAAAGTACTACTGATTCTCCAAAACCTGTTCTTGCTTTAACCATATAAACATATACTCCAGGAACTACATCTTTGCCATTTAACTTTCCATCCCAAGTAAACTCAGCAGAATTAGGTTTAACCTGGTTACTCGCATAAACTTTATTCCCCCATCTATCATAAATAATGACTTGGTCGACTTCAAGATTTTCGTCATTCGTAAATACTATAAACTTATCATTGCCACCTTTACTCGTAGGGTAAATGATGTTCGGCACATTAATAACTTCATCAATCTTAGCTCTAATGGTAATCGATGCCTGACCAATGCAACCATAAATATCGGTGACTACAACAGTATATGTAATGGTTTCATCCTTTACCGTGACTGTTGGTTCAAGGCAATCCACACAGCTCAAATTAGTGGATGGAGTCCAAACGATAGTTGCTATATCCTCTTCAGGGATACTCAACTGAGGCCTTAACACCACCTTTTCTCCTTTGACTACTTCAATGACCGTTTCAATTTCAATACCAACTTCGGTAACATTGGATTTTATCTCTATAGTATCGCTATTGGTACACCCATTCTCAGAGTCTTCTAGTACTAAAACATAGAGTCCTGGTTCTTGCACTGGCAACCCATTCTCTTCATTCGAAATAAAATTACCATCAATATCATACCATGAATATGTGATCGAAGCTCCATTTTGAGAACCAAGTGTTGAAATAAACACTTCATTATTATCACATTCTAGATCTTCATCAGCCGACAATTCAATAATTGGATATTCTTGGAAAGATAGTATTTCTATACTTGAAGTATCTGCACATAACGACTGTGTATTTGTTGCTATTAGTATATACTCTCCAATCTGATTAATACTAATCGTCGGAACATCATCAAACATCACTTCTGGTGTAATCCAAGAGTAGGACACATTTGGCTCATTATCCGTAGATAGTATTATTTCAGCAATTATACAATCAAATTGATCCCCAGGATTTGCATAAATTGCCGACGAAGGTTGGTCTAAAAACTCTTCTACCAAAACCTTATCCTTGGCTGAAGCACAGTTATTAGCATCATCGAAAACTTGTAAAAAATACTCTCCTGGCTGATCAACAGTCAAAATCATATTCATGCTAATAACATTCCCCAATGCGTCTGTCCATTCGTACCTCAAATTACCACCTTGAGAACTCAAACTACCATCTAATATAAAAGTATCAATAGAGCAATTCAGTACACCATCAGGTCCAGCATTAGCTGTTGGAATATCATCATCGCTCTCAACAAAAACACTATCTTCCAATACACAGCCATCTGAGAAAATAGCGGTGAACACATAATATCCTTCACTTCCAGCTGTAGCATTTAACTGATCGGAGACAAATCCTCCTTGATAAGACCATTCATATTCTCCAGGTTCTGAGACTGATGCCGAAAGATTAACTTCTGGATTCGAACAATTGATTTCCCCATCAGCCATGATACTCATTGTTTGAATACAACCAGAACAGGGTGAAGTAGGATCAACATCAAATTCTAAAATACACTCCCCTAAATCCACATCTTCAACGGTAATAGATTGTGTTCCATCACTGATAAGAAACGGTCCCAATTCTATTTGTTCTCCATAATTTCCTTGAACCCCAAGTATTGGAATGGACCAACCATTTCCTTTTCCACCGCTAAATCGAACAGTCACTCTAAAAAGATCATCACTATCTATATCATTAGTGCCATTATTATCACAGACTTTGTCAAGAATCTCAACGTCAATTTGACAATCAGTGGAGCAATTGATAAGAGCTCTCGTATCTACAGTAATGGTACATTCTGGTCTAGCTGTATCTTCTGCTGTTAAATTATGTATATTGCCATCAGCAAGAATTTCTATTCGAATGGTATCTCCATAATTATATGTATTTCCAGCTACCCCATCTATCGACAATACAAATGTATTTGACCCTGTATTAATCGCATCTGCTATAAATACAATCTCATAATAATCATCCGTTTTATCCAAAATGGTACCATTATTAAAACAATTTTCTTCTAGAATATTTAAAAATACTGCACAGCCATCAGAACATGGTATAAGATCTGTAAGAGTATAAATCGACTGACATTGACTATCATCACTATCTTGAACAGTCAATAACACATTGCTCGAACTTGAGTTAACTGAAAAATCATACGGCGTGTTATACGTTCCTACTCCTCTTAACACTCCATCAACAAGTAAATTGTACGTATTACCTACTGATCCATTAATGCTACTAACGGTTATGGAGACATTGTAAAAATCATCTGTTGGATCGTTTTCAGTTCCGTTATTATCACATTCGTAAATAACTTCATCAAAAGATATTTCACAGGTTGTTGAACATGGATTAAGCGGTCCTATAGGTTTTTCAATTTCACACCCTTCTACGCTTTGAATCAATACAGTTTTATTACTCTCATCTGCATCCAAGGTATGTTGATGTGTTTGATTAAATCCAAAATTCCCAATACTTATTCCATCAATGAAAACTTCAAATGTTCCTGAATTTCCTTTATTATTAGAATAATTAAACGTTAACACATATTCATCATCAGATGCGTCTGTCAACGTTCCTTTATTATCACATTCTAAGGTAAATTCTACCTCAGATAATTGAAGACCCTCTAAAATCTCTACAATAGAATCCGTTTCACAACCTTCCTCATCACGAACCCTAATGGTATAAGTTCCGGGAGATAAGCTATCAATCTTCAACTTAGAATCAAAAGATCCTCCATTTACGGATAATTCCACTGGACCATTACTAGTCACATTGATTATTTCGAAAGAGCCATCCTCTTCACCTAAACATGACTCATCAATTGCATTAATATCAAAATCTGGCTTTGGTAATACATTCAGTGTAACGGTCGTCATGGCTTGGCAATCATTGGAATTCGTACCAACAACATAAATCACTTGATTATTTGACGTATTCGTATATGGTGAACTCAAAGCATTATTCCCACTAGTGGCATCAGCCATGGATCCATAAAATTCCATTGAAATGTTCGGATTGGGGTTTACCATTGTCTTAATCGTTTCTAAGTCAAAGGCTACAAAGCCATCCGTATTGTCATCACATAGTGAGCTAGTTACCGACTCCAATACTGGTAATGCAACAACTTCTACATCAATTTTCAATCGATTTTGGCTTACACATCCTGTTACTGGATCTATGGCTTCAACATAATAAGAATATAACCCTGGCATCGGATTGGTATGATCAAAGTTTAACATACCAGTGACTAAAGGAGTCATACTTGATTGGGAGTCATACCAATTTGCCGTCAATCCAGATTCTACCATCACAGTCATAGTTATTGGTAACTGATCCGAGCAAATTTTATAATCAGGTGTGCCGGTCGGTTCTGGAATATCTGGACAATCACAATTTGGAGGATTTATCACTCTTACCACCGAACACTCAGAACTCGAGTCTCCAAGTGTAATCTCGATCTGATCTCCTATCGGGATATCTACAATTTCAACATTGTTTGCATCAATCGTATTAATCGTTCCTGTTGAAGATGTTATTGGATTCCCATTGGTAAGTACTTGGACTGAATAAGACAGATTGTCACTACTGCACGAAATATCTAGTATCTCATAATCAATTTCATCCAAAATTGTTAATGTAAGAATTGCTGTATCTCCAGCGCATTCTTCATTCTCTTCAGTAATGTAATATAGATTGTAAACACCTGGATTTGTGTTATTGATATTAACGGCAGTTGAATTGGTTACATCTATTCCTGTACTCTCAGCATCTACCCAAAATCCATTATTTGAAGCATCAGAAGACAAGTAAACATTTAGATCAATGGTGCTTCCATCTTTACACAATTCTACTTCAACATCTTCACCAGCTAAATAAGGCTCGGATGTATAAGCTAATATTTCCTCAGAATCTTCACATCCATCCGAATTAATTGCATATACATAAATAGAAGTATTTCCAAGCACCTCAAAAAGAGGGCCTATTTCATTAAACGAATTAGGAGGTAAAAATTCATGGAAAGTAATGGTAGGATTAGTCCCATTATTATCTGTCACAGTTATAGTCGACAGGTCATAAAAATCTCCTTCACAGACAAATATGTTTAAAGGGGACACAACAATATCTGGCTGAGCCAAATCAAAAACATCTTGACTATGTGTTAATACAGATCCATTACATGGATTTGTATATTCCCATACATAGGTCGTAGTATTTCCACTAGGAGATGAGGATACTAATATCGCATCATCCATTATTAAACAATTTCCTACTTGTTCGTTAGAAACTTCAATAGTTTGTGGAGGCGTGTAGGACCCACCACAATCTAATGTTAAATCCATGGGAGGATCAATAAAATATGGATCAATCGCAGGATTAACCGTTATATTCTGGGTATGTGTAATAGTTCGGTTACAATCATCCGTAAATGTCCAAGTATAAACAATTAGCCCACCACAAGCATCATAGTTGGAGGATATTATTGCATCTTCTTGCCCTTCAATTAAGCAATCACCAGGTTCATTATTTGAATATCCGAGTGTAGTCCCGACTGATTCAGCCTGATCACAATCTACCGTAACATCACTTGGTGGATTAATGAACATTGCAGGTGGAGCTGGGTTAACCGTTACGTTTCTAAACGCTGTAATTGTTCTTCCGCATCCATCCGTAAAGGTCCAATTATCAACTAAGGTTCCACCACATTCATCACTTACTCCAACCCTAGTTGAAAACGCTGTACCACTGATTTCACAAAATCCAGATTCTCCATTCGTATAATCCAATGGAACTCCACTTCCAGGCACCATATCACAATCTACTGTAATATCAGGTGGTGCAGGATCAAAAACTGGTGGTGCTGAAGGGTTAATAGTAATGGTTTGTATATGCTGAATTTGTCTACCACAGTCATCTGTAAATATCCACTGAAATTGGAAACTACCGCCACAAGGAGTTGGATTGCCACTTTGTTGCGCCGCTATGGTACCAGAGATTTCACATGCTCCAGTTTCACTATTGGTATAATCTAAATCTGGAGCTGATGTTGGTATAGCATCACAATCAACCGTAATATCAGTTGGTGGATTGATAAAACTCGCTTGTGGAGCGGGATCGATCGTTATAGTCTGTGTATGCGTAATCACTCTATTACAAGGATCCGTAAATTCCCATGTATTTACAATATTACCTCCACATTCCGATGAATTATCCTGCACAACAGGAGCTACAGTTCCAGAAATTTCACATGCTCCAGTCACCCCATTTTCATAAGAAAGATCAGGTGAAGATGTAGGTTGGTTACTACACGTCACCGTAACATCTGCCGGAGGATTAATGAACATTGCAGGTGGCATCGGATCAATCGTAATGGTTTGTATATGATTAATATTTCTTCCACATTGGTCGGTAAAATCCCAAGTAAATACAATACTGCCTCCACACATATCACCTGTTCCAGATTGAGTCGCGGATACCGTTCCTGCTATTTCGCATGCTCCAGTTTCACCATTACTATAGGTTAGATCGGGAGCCGATGTTGGTATGGCATCACAACTTACCGTCATATCCGCTGGTGGACTGGCAAATGTTGCTGGTGGGACTGGATCTACTGTTATCGTTTGAGTATGCGAAATTTGACGTCCACAAGGATCAGTAACTTCCCATGTATAAACAATACTTCCTCCACATAAATCTGCGCTTCCTGATTCTATAGGTGTAACCGTTCCAGCTATTTCACATGCTCCCGTTTCACCATTACTATAAGTTAAATCAGGAGCCGATGTTGGTATGGCATCACAACTTACCGTCATATCCGCTGGTAGACTAGTAAATGTAGGTTCAGGCACAGGGTTAACGGTAATAGTTTGACTGTGAGTTATGGTCCTTCCACACATATCGGTATGAGTCCATTCATTAACAATTGAGCCTCCACATAAATCTGCGCTTCCCGTAGTTGTTGGGGATACCGTACCAGAGACTGCACAGCCCCCCATTTCACCATTGTCATACATCAGATCTGGTGCTGTAGTAGGAATCATGCTACAATCAACAGTTTCATCAGCCGGAGGATTAAGAAAGACTGGTGGTGGCATCGGAGCAACCGTAATATTCTGCGTATGTACAGCTTGATTATCACAGCTATCGGTAACTGTCCATTCCCTTGTAATCGATCCTCCATTACATAAATCGGCACTTCCAGATTCTTTACCTGAGACTAAACCCGTTCCCATACAATTGTCCGTCCAAGCCAAGTCCATCATTGCCGGTAAATCTGTAAAACAAGTATACGTTTCTGTATTTGGTGGAGGGTTATCAAAAGTTGGGGGCTGATTATCTTCAAAAGTAATTTGATCTTCTTCTATATCGCAACAGGCATCCGAACATGGTAGAAAATCACCAGGAAATGTTTGACCAACCATAGGTACAGGATTTCCTACTTTTATATTATAACTAAACACCTGAAATGTTTCACATTCATCATGAGTAAATGTAGCTGCTGTTCCAGTGACCACCTCTATAATTGTTCCTGAATTATCCGTTATAATAATGTACTGGTCATGATCGGGTCCTGAAGTATTACCCGTAACCGAAATATTGACAATTTCATCTGGACATGCAGGTTGTGGATTTACAGTAATCATACCAGCATCTGCTTCTTCACAGACCATAATAGTAATACAATTTTGAGGAGGATCGTCAGACTCCAATATACATGGCAAGTTAGAAACATCTACACACAACTCATAAGTCCCTGGAGTAGTCCAAGTAATATCAGTACTTAGTAGTTCTGTTCCGTCATCTATAAGAACACCCTCTAGATAATAGTAGAATTCTACTGCACCATCCAAATCTTCTACCGTATAGGTATCCGTATTTCCTACACAAGTCGTAAGAGGTCCCATTACAGGTTGAGACCAAGGGTCTATTTCTCCCGTTCCACAAGTTCCTACAACATCAATCATAATATCACACGCCGATCCAGCACAGCCATCGAGCATAAAATAATATTGATTCCCAATTGTCAATCCAGACATAGAAAATGACTGAGGAGTCACAACAGCCGCAGCACTTCCTTCACAAGTACTTTCAACTAAACAATCAATATCATTTGACGGCGTCCCTCCACTCGAACATCCCGAAAACAATGCTAATTGAATTCCAAATGAATTAAATCCACCTTGGGAACAATTGGATATATGAACATCTAGGTTCAGGTCAGTACACCAAGCGATAAACGAAAACCAATTTACATTATTCGGAACACCAAACTGAGGATCATTTGGACACAAATCTCCACCACCAGCAAAACCACCATTATTTGTAGCAGTTGACATGGAAAATGTAAATCCATCCAAATCATCCGGAGTACAAAGCAATCCCGCTGTACTACATAAGCATCCAGGTCCACTTGGTGGACTCGTACATGGTACAGGTGTAGTCTGAGTTCTGCTTAAAAAGTAAAAGCACACAGCAAGCATGCAAAAGAAAACCCTTCTTAGCATATCATATAAATGTTAAGTTCGTAATTATCTAGTAATCCTATACAAGAAGGGAATTGTGTGTATGCGTGTAGTTAGACCCTCTCTACTGTACTAGAATGGTTATGTAATAACCCCAAAAAATCTTTAGCAAAACAAATATAACAAAACATTTACAATAGAGCAAATTAAATACTTAACCGAGACGGCTTATCCAATTCAAATTGGTACAAAGAGCACATTAACTGTTTTTAGTTTTAAATACCTGGAAAGAATGCATCTTCATAATGATTGAGATCAAAGTACTTATCTGATTTTAGTATTATTGAAATTATATCGAATCGAATTTCACCATCATAGCCAACTGAATACATATAGGACGTCGCCGCAGCCACAATCAATTTCTTTTTCTTATTATTTACTGCAAGCTCCGGACTTCCAAAAAAATCAGAAGACCGACTTTTCACCTCAACAAATACTAGGACATTTTGGTCTTTAGCTACGATATCAATTTCAGCACGATGTGATCTCCAATTCACTGCTAAAATCTGGAGTCCTTTTTTCAAAAGAAACTCAATAGCTATCTGCTCTGCATGTCTTCCTTTTATAAAATTTGTTTCGTCAGAAGACATAACACATAGTTAAATTTTCTCTTGTTCAATAAGACGGAATCCATTGCCATGAATATTAGCTATTTCTAGTCTTTCGTCCTTATTGAGATATTTTCTCAACTTGGTAACAAACACATCCATACTTCGTGCCGTAAAATAATTATCCTGTCCCCATATCTTTGTTAGAGCCTCAGACCGCTCTAAAACATCATTTTTCCTAAGACAAAATAACCTCAGTAAATGTGCCTCTTTAGGAGACAACTTTTCAGAAGTGCCATCTGGACTATAGGTCAATATTCTGTATGGATAATTGAAATGATATTCACCAATATTAAATTCTTTTACATCTTCTTTTGGGTCTTCTTCTTTAATCGATCGTTTTAAGATTGCCCTAACCCGATACAATAATTCTTCAGAATTGAAAGGCTTGGTAATATAATCGTCCGCACCAATCTTAAACCCCTCTAACACATCTTCCTTTAAACTCTTAGCCGTAAGAAAAATAATTGGAGTGCTTTTGTCTGTTTCTCGTACTTCTTGAGCTAATGTAAATCCATCTTTTTTAGGCATCATTACATCAAAGATACATAGATCAAAAGTCCCTTTGTTAAACATCTCCAACCCTTGCTCTCCATCACTCGCATGTTCTACCTCAAAGTCGTTCATTTCAAGGTAAGATTTCAAAACGTCTCCAAAATTTCTGTCGTCTTCGACAAGTAAAATTTTCTTTTCCATAAGTTAAAATAAGATGGTTTTAAGTCTTAATTTTTTATGTAACGATTAAAACTTCCATTTTAGTCAGTTAAAATCAATCATTTTTTACAAAAAATGGTAAATAAATAGAAAATGTACTTCCCTTTTCTAATTCACTATCCACATTAATTTTTCCACGATGCGCATCTACAATGGCCTTAACATAGGCTAATCCCAATCCAAAACCTTTTACATTATGAACATTTCCTGTTGGAATTCTATAAAACTTTTCGAATATGTGCCTTGTTGCCTCCTTGGACATACCTATACCATTATCACTAACAGATATTAGAATGCCTTTTTTTATGTTTTCACTTCGCACTGCTATACTTGGAGTTGCTTGTGTATACTTCTCTGCATTATCCAATAAATTCGATATAACATTAGAAATGTGGGTTTGATCTCCTTTGATATTATAATTCGTGGCATTCAACTTCGTCTCAATACTTCCTCCTCTAGCCTCAATTTTCAAAGAAGCATGAGCAACTGCTTTTTCAATCAAACTATGAATGTCAATATCAACATATTTAAGTGTTAACTCTTGTTTGTCAATTTGGGCCATTTGCAAGACTTTCTCCACTTGATTAAGCATCCGACGGTTTTCTTCTTTGATGATGCCCACAAATCGACCAATCTTCTCGGCACTACTTATAATTTTAGGGCTTAAAATTGAATCTGACGCTAAAGAAATTGTAGCTATAGGAGTCTTAAATTCATGCGTCATATTATTGATAAAGTCCGTCTTAATTATAGACAATCTTTTTTGACGTAGTATGATATATATAGTATACGAAAAACAAACGAGTATTAATCCTGTGAAGAATATAGAAGAAAGCAAAATTGGCAATAGATTCCTCCATAAAAATTCAGACTTTTGAGGAAAATACAAATTTAGGTATCCCGGTTCATCTTCACTTTGTATATCGAATAAAGGAATGGAATAGTCCGTTTTATTCAAGCCGTCTTCATCCAAGATATTACTTGCTTGTGAAGCTTGGCCTATCTCAGCCACATAGTTCCCATTCAATATCAAGAAAGATTTGGTCTTATTAGAATAGACACCATACTTGTAATTCAAATCAATTCCTTGATTTTGAAATTCTGCGTTTAGATACTTATCTAGCTTCTTATTATCAATCCCTTCCAGTACACTTTCAGGATCAATTAACATAAGATTGCTCCAAATCTCAAATTTATAATTAGGCGCAGCTTGAAATTGTGGATTTTTTACAATCTCATTGTATAGATTAATTCTACTCTGTTGATCCTTTAACTTCTGCTGGTGTTTATAATTATTGAAAAAATCTTCTGTTTGCAGATCATCAATTAATCGCTCCTTTACCTTATTAATTGCAAGATAAACGCGATGATCAAAATTATGCTTATTGAGTTCTAAGGCCTCTCTAATCCAAGAGAATTGAATTAAACTCACTCCAACAACAGAAACTGTCATTATAATGATAATAATCCAAATCGCCCTTTTACTCATACTTCTTAGTTAAAAGAGAATGATGCCGTCAAACCAGTAGCAAAATTAATCCTACCCGGATTACTAGTATTTGCTGGTTGGTTGGTATTATACTTACCAAACCATCTTATTGCCAAGTTTTTATACAACTGATATTCCAAAGATGGTTCAATACTTAATGTTTTACTTCCTCTAGTAGGTTCTGGTTCCCCAGAAGCCTCAGCCAATCGATAATTGTTACTAACATTATCTCTGAAAGAAACATCCAAGTTGATGGTTAGTGTTCTTCCTTTATCATTTTTCAAGATACTACCTTTGGCAATATCCATAAGGTTCTTATTCGCTTTTTCTTCCTTTTCCTCTTTATCGCCTTTTTTATCCTTCTTTTTAGCCCTTCGTCCTCTCTTTTTCTTACGAGAAAAGCCTTTGAAATCCTTAATAATATAACCAAACCCAAAGACAAACTCATTGCTAAGGTCTTCATTAAGGTTTTGTGAAGCAAGATCTAGGTTTAATGTTCTAGATTTCTTCCAATCCGCCTTAAGCTTTAGGTCATTGTTCATTTTTACAGATACACCAATAATAGGATTAAACTGCTCGGTGATCGACATGGCAGGAATCTCTAACTCTGTATAATAGTTATCATTTGGAGACTTCTTACCAAATGGATTGTCTTGATCGTATTCGATATTGCTGTTAAATCTAGCCACTTTGATCGTAGACTTATATCCGTGCTTCAATTGTACACTTTTGAAAATCTTCTTGAGTGACTTGATCTTTGACAATCCATCATATCTAATCTGCCAATTTGGTTTCGGAATGTAATTAAGTTTTGAAACTTGATCCTCTATATTCAGACTTACAGAATTGGCGCTTTGTCCTGTATAAGCTGCCATGAACGCAGGAACGTTAACAGCATAACTTGATGGTCCGTAACCTTCAGCATATAATTCACTCGATGGATGACTTCCATTCGAAGGATTCTGTAATCGATTGGAAACAATTATTTTATTAAACTTGAATTCACTCAATAATGCTTCATTGTCCCTAAATAAAGTATTTAACCCCATATGCGTCACCTCAAAACTTCCAATGTCGTAAAGTGCAGTTTGCATGAAGTCTTCTCCCGAGTCCTTCGAAACCACTTTGAATATCTCCGTGTGATCCTTTCTATAGTTTTTGCTGAACTCAATGTCGATATCAAAATCCTTAACTGGTTCAAGTTTGATCTTTGCAGAAAGTGTTTGTTGTTCTGTTTGAGATATTTGCTCATTAAACTGTGAACTACTATTGAACCACTCTTGGTTTTTATACAACCAGTTGTTTTGGTCATTATGATTCAAATTAGGTTGGATACCCAAAGCAAAATCCCATCCTGGTGCAGTAAAATCATTCATTCCAAATAAGTCAGCTTCTCTCTGGAACCCTGGAATTATCGTACCAAAATCTTCTCTATAGGATAATTTAACCGATCGCAACGATAATAGTGGTCGAATTAAGACCCTCTCCGTCATCGTCACATTTCGATCCTGCTTTCTTTTATCTTTCTTATCCGCCTTTTTCTTACGATTAGCATCTTTGCTTACAACATCCTTTTTGTTTCTAGACTTTCGACTACTCCTTCCTCTACTCTTTCTATTGCCATTTTCAATCTTTTTCAAATACTTCGACTTCTTGTATATTTTGTCAAAGCTAAAGGTTGTATTAACGCTTCGTACTTGATTATTCTGAATGACATTACCAATCGGCTCACCATTATCGAATTCTCTCAAGGATCCACCATTCCATGAATACTGTGCCTTATAGTCTGCAGTTGTAGATACCCAATGTAGGAATGGGAAATTTTTAAATGGCACCCTATAACTTAGTGCAACATCTTGTTGATAGAACTTAGATCTACCAAATTCTCTAAAGCTCTCTCTTCTATAATTGTCTACATCTCCTTCAGTGTATGGTACTTCAACCCCATCTACAATATGTGTTTTATTTCCGAATGGATCAACATAAGGTCTTTGCTCTACGGTTTCTGCTATCCCTACCTGCCTTAATTCATCAATTATGGATGAGGTCTGAGCTTTATAGGTAAATCTCAACGACTTTGCTAAGTCCCAATCTAAATTGTATGCTCTATCCCATTTATATCTCTGATCATCAAACTGGAAAATTCCAGACTCAGGCAATCTAAAGACTTTGATGTTTTTATACCTGTTGACTTCAGATTTAAAACTAAAGGTATTTGGAACCAAGTTAAAATTGAACTCAGAAAGGAATTTAAAATATTTAGATTTTATAAATTTTAACGGTTGTATGTAAGGTGCCTTAATGCTATATCTATAATCCAGCCCAATCTTCGTTTCAGTCTCCTTTTCGGAAGACAATATTGGAGTAGAAGATTCTGATTCTGTCCAAGAATATGTCGCACTAATATTCTTGGGATCCCAAGGCATTTTTCCTGATCCTACATCCAATTTTGCATTGGTAAAGTTGACACTTTTGATCGTGTTGACAATTTTAGACCTATCCTTAATGTCTTGATGTAATGAATCGTGAGAATGATCCAATACTTCTTGAGTCGTAAGATCCAATTGATATGCATCGTATTTTGGAGTTGTAATCGTTTTAGAATACTGAGCAAAAAATGGTAGGTTTAGTTTTACCGCCTTCGGAAGTAACTTGCCCAATTGCATAGTCGTTGCTATGTCATATTGTATAACCTCTTCTTGGCTTCGATCCTGCAATTTTTGATCTAATGCACCAAATCCAACGCTACTATAATTAGCCGCCATATTCACCTCTCCCAAATCTGCCATTTTCACCTGCATTCTTGCTTGAGCTGCATATCCGCCTTTTTCATTCAATCCAGTACATCTCAACTCATTGATCCAGATCTGACCATTGTAAAGTTTTTTGTCATCTCTTTTATGTCGTACACCTACTTCGATAATCTTAACCAATCCTAGACTTGGTACACCTTTAATTCTAATTTTAGCTCCTACCAAGTCTGGATCATCAATTTGTATAACTCCACCTTCTATGACTTCA
The DNA here is from genome assembly GCA_965230345.1 of Saprospiraceae bacterium. Lineage (GTDB taxonomy): Bacteria > Bacteroidota > Bacteroidia > Chitinophagales > Saprospiraceae > JADKBO01. The sequence goes on along the minus strand of CBDDKR010000002.1, from coordinate 2,195,448 downwards.
CCAGTATTGGCCAATTTTGCTTTTTTTACATCCAAAAACTTGGACAATTTTACATCAATGAAGTTGGTATCCAACCAAATATTGGACGCCACATTATAGTCATCTGGATCAGACATCATTAGGGGCAATTCGTACTCGTAGTAATTATTGGTTAAATCCTTACCAACTCGCACAAATACAGCAAGGTCTCCGTATTCTGCTTTATTTGGCGACATAGGATCATCCTCACCATGAATAAACAGCTGCAATTTTTTGTATTGCGTTAGGTTTAGTCTAGATAATTTATGTACCCCAATTTCACAATTATTACCTAGATTCTCATACTTAACTACTAAAGACTTTTCATCCTGAAGTATATTATTTACCGTACCCTGGATAGACTCTTGTTGTATTCCTTTAGGACTTCTATAATTGAATGGTCTTCTTGAAAAGTTTTCTTGCAATCCTACTTTATCTATAGAAAATTCAGGAATGGTAACATCTGCACCTCTACATGTTGGACGTGACTTTCTCCACAAACTTCTAACCAACTGGAAATCCGCCATTCTAAAAGTCTTGGCTTTTTCGAAGTTGGTTAAGTGCATTCGCATGAACTGTATAGATCTAAAATTAGTGATGTTTCCATATGAAGAAGTTGGCTTATTCAATGGAACTTGAAATCTATACCATTTTTCTGTTACCGCGCCATTTGCACCTTGCCTTGTAACTTCTCTAGTCTCCCGATAATATGGACTATTGATGGTATCAATTTCGCCATTACTATTTCGCATCTTAATTCGGTACTCGAAAAAAGATTCGGCTAAGTCTAATGCCCTATTGCCATTTAAGTCTTCTTTATCTGGTTTCGGATTACCACGTGTAAAGCTACTTGTGTTTTGAGAATTTCCAGGAGCATTGCCTTGCGGATTATTAAACTTCTTAAATCGTCCTAATAATGTTGGATTTTGCTCGACAACTTCTGTATCTCCATAAAACTTGTAGTTATCTCCTGATGGGTCTTGCCAATAATCTTGATAAACTGTTGGAATGCCACTTAGCCATTCAGCATACTTTTCTTTTTCTTCATCATCCGTCATTCCATCCAATCCAAGATCTTGCTCATTAATGGTTTCTTGATCAAAGCCATCAACTACTGGGATCTTTAAAGCGACCTTTCCCCATGGCGTATTTCTTACAGGGACTGAAGATGTCGTAGGATCTGCTGGAATACCATTTTCATAGAACTGTAGATTATCTTTAATTATGTCTTCAGAAATATTTCCTAACTGAAACACCATATCACCTTCTTCACCTGTGAGCTGATCTTCACCTCCACTGCCATCCATAAATGGATTCAATACCCAAAACTCAATGAATTCGTAATTGGCCGTCTCAAAATCTGTATTTTGGAATCCTCTCATAATTCCACCCCATCTGGTTTTAGGATCACGAAGTCGTATGATTTTATTTTCATCGTCTTTCTCAAATCCTTTAGAAAATGCAGAACCATTTTCCGGATCAAAATTATATACTCCTCTTTCCGTTGGGTAGTAACTTACGTTAAATACAGGTAATCTATTTTGTCCCAAATCTGCCTGACGGTCAAAGAGTTCTCGAGTATCAATTTGTCTGGTATATGGATTATGTGGATCACTATCACTTCCTCTTGCCGCTTGATCTATGGCATACCAGTTAATGGCTGCTCTATTATATCCACTAACCAATCCTGAATCCAATGCTCCACTAATTTCTGGAGGTGTACTAGCATATGTCCATGTATTAGGTTGAAATCCTGTACCTAATAAAGAGCTACTTACAGCGCCTTCAAAGTCATCGATACTCACTACCCCACCATCTTCACTATTAATGTTAATGTTTTTATTATGTCCCGGCTTAAGATATGCTCCCTCTGCTGTAAAATTAATTGACGATGGTGCCTTTGTACTATAGAATGGTAATTTGTCTACTGCATTTGTAAGCCAAGGCAACTCATCATTATAGTTCAAATCAACTCCGAAGATCCTATTGTTAATCGGGTCATTACCTAGGTTTACCTTACGTGTAAATGGTCTTTCTGACAATCTCAAATAAGTAGCTCCAACAGACAACTTTTTACTCACTTCGTAATCGGCCCGGAGCCCTTGCATTACTTTTGTATTAATGCTGAATGCACCGCTATCTTCATACGTTACATTGATGGGCGTTCCTTGATCCAAGTATGCTGGATTGATGATTTGTAATCTACCCAAAGAGTAATCAATTTCATAATCTACACCTTTGATCAACGTCTTTCCACCTGCTGTAACCCTTTCAGCACCCACTGGTATTCCAGGTCCAAGCAATATCTCTCCAGAAGTTGCATTTTCAACTCTAGCGCGCATAATAAATTTATTCTTATGCGTAAATAAAGTTTGAGCTATCGCTTGAGTTGTATCATATAATTCTTGATAAATTAAAGTATCAGGATACCCCAATTTTTTCAAAGAAGAACCGAATGGTTCAAGGACTGGAAATACCACGCTACCTGTTCTTTCAATAACAGTAATCCCTGGAACAAAATCAAAGACTCCATCAGATTGTGGATCTCCAAATCTATTCAATGTATCCAAATTAAAGACATTGAGTAACGGAACTATTTCTTTACTTGAATTATCAGGAATATATTTCTTTAACGAACCGTCATTTGCATCATCTTCAAAATAAATATCAAATGTAAATCCATCTTTTGTCAGATTTGAAGTTCGAAGATTATAAACGTTCTTCATCATCAGATCCCACATTGGAATGCTAACTTGCTCATTGGATGATTTCAACAATTTGGTATAAATCACCTTACTCGCTACAGGCTCTTGATCATCATCAAAAGCTTCACTTGATTGTCCTCCTTCACTCATCAATTGACCTACAGAATACACATCATCACATTTATCTGTATAGAAATATTTATAGGACACCGCCAAACTCTGATTAGGTCTTAGTTTAAAATTAAGTGATATAAATCCTAGTTGTGGGTGAAAAGTAAATTCACTTGGATTCAGTCTTCTACCTTGGAATACTTCAAAATCCCTTTTCTCCTGCATATTGTAATACGTACGAAGTGCGTTAGAGATCTTATCCAACTCATTTATATTTTCCGTGGAATTCTTTTCTAATAAATCTCCATACAAAGGGTTTAATCTATTATCTGGTAAAAACTGCCCATCATTAAGAATTAAGGAAGGATCAGGAGACGTAAAAGGTTCGTAACCCATAGGGGTTTCATTGTGATACTTATCTCTATCACCTTCTGCAAGGTCTGCCATCGCAGCAATAGGTGTAGTTCTATTCTGAAACTCTGTCCTTGTATTGGTCACCCAAACTTCTATTTGAGCTACTCTAAAAGAAGACTTTACCTGAGGTAAATTAACCAATGATCTTTCATAATTTTCTCTATGAAAATGAGATAAGAAAAAGTGACGATTTTCATCGTATTGGTCAGGAGTAATATCAAATTCTTGAACAGAAGCTCCGTTTTCAATCTTCAAGTTATTTTGTTTAGACCTTTGTTGAGACAAAATACCTGTCAGTCTTAAATGTCCAAATTGAACTTCGGTCTTAAATCCAAAGAGAGATTGAGCACCTTGAATTAGGTTTCCTTTCAATGGCAAGCTTACATTTCCTGCTTCAATCTTTTTGATGATATCATCTTCATTGAAAGCATCCGCACTATAATCTAACTTTATCTTTTTATCAAAATCAAAAGTTGCATTTGAGTCATAATTAAACCCAAGATTCAGTTTTTTACCGATTGATCCATCAACATTTAGTCTTGGGTCTATTCTAAAATCTCCTGGAATAAACCATTGTTCTGCTCGCTGACCTAAAAGTTGAGCACCTGTAGTTTTGTTGTACTCTACCAATCCAAAGGTAAGATCTACCTTTCCTTGTGGTTTTATGGTTACTTCTGAGCCTCCGAACATCTTATCCACAAGGGATTTGCTCACATCAATCTTATCCATCGGATCAATCTTTCCAGTTGCGCTCGCTTTTTTTGATTTTATTCCGGCTAAACTGTTGAAATATTCCTTCTCCTGTTGTTTCGACTGCCACTCCATATACTCATCAAAAGTCATATACGTTGGAGGGCGGTAATATTCGTCCCCTATTTTTTCAATAAGGATATATCTATTTGTCTTAGCATCATATTCAACCTCCTGCGTAATTACAGATGGCATGATATCAAACGGATTATATATATCATCATTAATAAAATCACCGGTACGATCTTTCAGTGGAATAGTATCCGTCACAGCGACTTGCACATCTGTAAAGATATCCGGAACATTTGTAGCCGATGTCCGAGATGCCATTATCGCTATAAAAACGACTAAATTTGAAAAGAATATTAATCTTGAAATTTTCATACTTCTACCTAGAATCTTCTCTAATCTATTTTAATATGGATTAATACCAAATGGGTATAACGCATATATTAGACAAAAATGTATTTGAAAACTAAAAAAAATGGAAGCATTAGCTCATATTTTTTAAAACCAACTTAATAACTTCCTCAACATTGCTTATTTGAGGATTATTAACAAGGGTTTTTTGAATGACTTTTTCAATACTTGCCTTTGGAAATCCAAGAGCTAACATTGCAGATAACGCCTCCTCTTTAACAATATTGTTAGTAGTCGAAATATTAACAACATCACCTCCAGATTCTTTATAGATTTTATCTTTCAAGTCAAGAATCAGACGTTTTGCAGTCTTTGGACCTATGCCTTTAACCTTGCTGATTGCAACCACGTCTTCGCGCATAATGGCTGACTTCACCTCTTCCACGTTCATGTAGGATAAGATTACCCTTGCGGTATTATTTCCAATTCCGTTTACACTAACCAGCTTTAGGAAAAGATCTTTTTCTTCAGCATCAAAAAAACCATACAAACTCATGTCATCTTCTCTCACATGAAGATGTGTATGTATAATGCATTCATCTAAATGTTCCACTTTACTAAAGGTATTCAAACTTATGTTTACGTGATACCCTACACCATTACATTCAACGATGAGAAATGTGGGATTTTTTACAGCTAATTTGCCTTTAAGGTAACCTATCATTGCCTGTTAAATTGTACACAATCGGCAAATTTAAGACAAATTTACATATTAAAAAAATTACTAATATGAAGTAAGGTTTTCAAACGAGCGTTTAGTTCATTTTTAGATGGATATGGACAATCTTCCAAACCAAGAAATTCCTTGACTATTAGTGAATGATGACGATGCATGGGCAGTATCTGGACTGGATAGGTTAAGTCGTTTGTTATTTAAGAGATTCTTGCACCCAATACTCCATAAAAGTTTATCTGACCACATTTTATAGGTCAGACTCAAATCTATACGATGGTAATCTTCTTGCGTATATTTTATAACAGCTTCATCTATTATTCGATATCTTGGTTCAGCACCAACGTAACGATGATTTATCAATAAACTTAAGTTTCTAATTGGAGTTTTTATATTTACTTGTGAATTTACATCCCAAGAAAATATCTCGTAAGTTGGTTGATCTTCTACAACTTTTTCATTTCTCCATCTAAGACTAATATCAGATCTAAATGTTAAGCATTTTGAGTCAAACACATAGGTAGGGTTTAAACCAAAGACACTAAATTTATCATCATTTCTGTAAATAAACATATTTTCTTCTAAGTTAACCAGATTTATCCGATCATCAATTATGGTATAATGACTACCCAACTGAAATAAATGGCTCTTATTGGGTTCATATAGTAATGTTGCTTGAGCATCGTATGAGTATTCAGGTTTTAAGTCTTGATTACCTAAGACGTGATGATTTACATCAATGAATTCCAAGAACAATTCTTTAAGCGTAGGACTTCGATACCCCTGAGAAAGCCCCGCTCTAATGTTCCATTGGGAATTGATTTGATAATTGGTTTGGATACTGGGAGTAAGCCGACTTCCATAGAGGTTATGATTAAAAAAACGAAGTGAAATAGAAGATTCAATTTTATTATTGAAGCGATATCGTACATCTGAAAAAATAGCGATTTCTGAAAAGTCAACTGTAGTCGAATCCTCTTTACCTCTTTGAATAATCTTATCTCCTGAACCAATCTCTTTATTCAAATTAAATCCACTAATCAATGTCCAGGAATTATTTAGCTTGTATGAGTGTACACCTTTGGCAAACCAATTGATGAAAGAAGTAGTATCCGATTCTGTTAGTGCGGAATCATAGCTTTTATCCTCATGGTAATATCTCTTCGCATCTTTTCTTCTTCTGTATAGATTTCGGGCTAAATCAATTTGAAATGATTGATTTTTATCCAAAACGTTTTTATATGATGCTGCCCAATCCGATCTAAAAGTGGTAAAAAACTCATCATTGCTATAAGGCTTAAAAATTGGTCTTCTTACTTGATCGTACGAACTAACTTCTTCAAAATTGTAATCATACTTGACCATCAAGTAATCTTCTTCATTAAACGAATATCTGGTGTGCCCTCCGAAACCGTATTGAACTTTAGGGTTGAAAGGGTATTTTTTTACCATTGTAATACTCGAATCAGATAATAATCGAGGTACATAGACCCTGAAACTATCAGTATCGAATTGTTTCGATCGGAAATATCGCCCTTTCACACCAACCAGCCATCTGGGGCTTACTTGGTATCCAACAAACATATCATGATTGTTTATACCCAAAGACTCTATCTGGTTATTAGACTGGATCTTCCATTTGTTTATTTGGCTTTTCGAAGTAATAATATTCACCACTCCACCGGCAGCATTAGAACCGTACAAATTAGATAAAGGACCTTCAACAATTTCTAATCTCTCAACATTTTGCAATGAAATTTGAGACAAATCAATCATTCCTCCTTCCCTTCCAATTACAGGAATACCATCAATCAAAATAGCGACATTTGAAGCTCCTATACCTCTTAATGAAACTGAGGTACCCAAAGCAGCGTCGTTCGAGAGTCTAATGGTAGATATGGTATTTAAGGCTTCTCCTAGGTTCAGCACACCTCGATTACTTAAGTTTTGTTTATCAATAACTTGGACCTTATGGATGGCTTTTTTGTAATGTACGGGTTCAAAGTTTCCTGTAACAACAAAGTCTTCTAAGTCGATACTAAACGCAATGGAATCTTCATTAGATTGAGCGCTTAAAAGAACACTCAAAAATATCAACGCTGCTATTAGAAAAAATCTACTATACATTATATTCAATTCTAAAAGAAAGATGAAATCAAAAAGAGTTAGTCTCAAGCATAACTAAAATTGGTAAAACACTTATCTAAAACCAACTATATTCGTTATCCTCGAGACTAAACTCCATCATCCGAATCAAAACCTTATTTAAACAATAAAGTTGCATCTTAACATACGTTCATCAGGGTTCTACTACTTTACTAAAATCTTGTAAGATTCACTATATGTTGAAGAATTTATATTTACATAATACAATCCTGAATCAAAATTTTGGACGTCAATGTAACCATTAGCATTCAAATTTTTATTTAATACTAATCTTCCATCTTTTGTATAAACTCTGATCGTTACATCTCTTATATCCTTGATATCAACAAACAATCTATCCTCAACTGGATTGGGATATACATTTACTTTTGTAGAAAATTGGCTTTCTTCTTCTGTCGAGCTAATGATTCCTAAAGACTCCTTCTTGAGTGTAGCCAAACCAGTAGAAGACCCTTCAAAATCAATAAAGGTCAATTTGAACAATTCATTGTTTCTGTCTTTAACAAAGTATACAATATCTTGAAATATTGCCCACCCTGTAGTCAAATCAAAAAACTTCCATCCATGACCAATTTCTTTAGGATTTGCGTTAAGACCCGCCAAATAATCTTCATGATTTATTGTCTCTGGATCTACACCAATAGCTGCTACAGCTTCAACTCCTTTTGATACCAAAGTCCCAGTTACCGTATAAGGAATTAGCTCTCCCCCACCTGCATCAAGTGGAGTACTGTATCTTTGAAAAATCAAATCGAACTCATCTTCGAATGCTACGACAGATTGACTATCAAATGAATATAATATATATGGATGTGACGAATCCGTATCCTTACTTACTGAACCTTCAACTTCATTGGTTCCATCAAGATTTGCGTATCTGAAATTAAAAGTCCCTTGTGCTAGAGATATCATCATAAATTTGAGGTATGTACCATCACGTTTTTGAATGATGTATACCTTATCTCCTGTAATCATGTGGTTACTAGGATTGTATGCTCCCCATCCGTAATGAAAAGGATTCGTAGTATCCTTAACTGTATTAAACGCTCCTTCAGACCAATCTTCTTCAGCATTTAGAAGTGCATCTTCATTTACATAATCGGTGAAGTCAAAAACTTTTTCCCATTCTGTTATATCAGTGTTGAAGACTCTTATAGGCTCACCAGAAAATGAAGATGATTCATTAATGAAAATTCCTCCATCAATCTGTCCAACATTAGAGAATGCAATATCCCAAGCCGTATTCTCAAGTGTAAAATGTTCTCCACTATTTAAAGAATAATAAGCTTGTAAACTATAAGAAGGCCCGACAGACACTTGCTCAATTTGAGCCATCAGTTGACTTATTCCTAAAACAAATATTAGTGTAAATAATTTATTCATGTTATATCGTATTAAATATTTCTTGTTTAACCATAATCAGACATTTTCCTCTTAATTGAGTAAAAGCTGATCTTCATCTAAGCTAGCACAAATATATTTTAATTTTTATTTAGACTTATTTTAAATAAACTAATTTTTAATACCTTTGTCATCATATTACATAACTATGACAATTCGTCTTTAAATAAATCAAAATGAAAAAAATACATCTTGTAAAGAATGTAATTGGCGTCGTTTTAATGATGCTTATTTCTTTTTCAACAATCAATGCTCAAAATTCCAAACTTCAATTAGATCGACAAGCAATTAAAGCCATGACAGGATGCTTCGATGTAGACTTCAAATACACCGAAACATTTTCACCACACATAGACTACGAAAAACATTACGATTACACTTCTGGTGCTTTTGAATGGGCTGAATTAGTAGAAGAATCAGATGATAAAATTGTAATTCAACACCTTCTTATTATTAATGATAGTACGATCATCAAACACTGGAGACAGGACTGGATTTTTGAAGCTGAAAAAAGTTTTACATACTATAAAGACAACGAATGGAAATTCATAAGTTTAAACAGAGATGAACAAAAAGGTAAATGGACGCAATTGGTATACCAAGTAGATGATAGCCCTAGATATGCCGGATCTGCAACATGGGTACACGTAGATGGAACTTCATCATGGCATAATAAAACAGATAGCCCTCTTCCTAGAAGGGAATATTCAAAAAGGGATGATTACAACGTAATGAAAAGAGGAAACCGAGTTCAGATAACACCAGAAGGTTGGTTGCATGAGCAAGACAACAACAAAATCATTCGTGACGAATCAGATGAGTTACTTGCTCAAGAAAAAGGTTATAATACTTACAATAGAAAACCATCGTCAGATTGTTGGCCTGCGCAAAAATGGTGGAAAGAAAATAAAGCAATGTGGGAATTGGTTAGAGACGAATGGGAAGGTGTTTACAATACAGCAGAACACTTAAAATTGGCCGTTAAATTGGAAGAAAAAAGACTTTATGAACACCTTTTCTTTGGTGATCAGCAGTGGGATTCAAAGTCCATCAAAGAATTAATAGAATCTTACAAAATCCAAACACAATAATTAAATATGATTTTCATTTTTCTGTTCTTATTTCAGATCAATCAATCGCCTTGGTCTACGACATTAGAAAAAAAGATACATCAAACGGTTGAGAGATCGTTTGATGTGTCACAATTTGAATTGGAAGCATTAAAGACTAAACAAAAAAACGATGAACATTCTTTAGACAATGATATCTATGTCGTTTTATCAAATAATAATCGATTAGGATACATATATGTAGATCAAGCCGATAGCAAACATGACGTTTTTGATTACATTATCGTAATTGATACTAACCTTGAGATAATAAATACAAAAGTTTTAGTCTATCGTGAAAAACACGGAAGGCAGATCGGTCATAAAAGGTGGTTATCACAATTCATTGGATTAAGCCATAATGATCACGCCAAGCTTAATGATAATATTGATGGAATATCAGGAGCAACCATATCGTGCAATAGTATGACCGTAGCGATTGATAACTTTTTGATGGCACTAAATGATTTAAATGAATCAAACACTTTTAAATAAGAGCTTTGACAACTTTATTCTAAATATTCCTAGACCTTTACGTATAAGTCTGGGGATGTTTGTAATTGTACTTACCATTGGTTATTCCGCTGGAACAAGGTTTGTTTTAGAGACCACAAAAGGGACTCCAGATGGTATTGAGGTGAATTACAATGGCAATGAGGACCAAGAGGACGCTGATGAAATGGTATTTAAAAAATCAAAGAGAGAAATTTTATCCATCATTCATTCCCACCTTTTAACCATCTCAGTAATATTTTTAATTCTTGCCATCCTTATATATGGCTGCCCTATTCACCCCACACTCAAATATTTTCTTATGCTCGAGCCCTTTATTTCCTTGATGACTACCTTCGGTGGAATTTATTTTCTATGGGAAGGTGTGACAGGGTTCAAATACATCATTGCAATAAGTGGATTACTCATGAACCTCAGCTTTTTTCTTAGTTCGGTCATCCTTCTTTATTATTTGTTTAAAAGGAGTTGAGGCAATAAAACACTACTATCCATTCTTCTTCGAGTTTAAATATGAAGGCTTAAGGTAACATACCAGGCTCGGCCCTCAGAAGGAATAATTCCAGGTCCAGGATATCCCGTCGCTCTTCGTGTAAAATACTGCCTATTTAGTGCGTTATTCAACCCCGTTTCTAATTTCCATTTTTGCCATTGACAAGACAAGGCAAAATCAACAATATGATAACTGGGTATAGGACCGACAATTCCATTTTTAATATCTCCTGAATGAGCAATTTCTGAATTTTGGGCATCGGTATATTGCTTGGACAAATGAGTAAATTGCCCTGATAACATCCAACTCTTGTATCCAATTTTAAGGCCTGTCTTTAAATTAGTAGATGGTACGAACTCAACTACTTTATCCTCTATATTGGCTATTTCCGACTCTATATATCTGGCATAAGTCGATGAGTAATTAACAAAAGCATTCATCAACCAATTACTATTGGAAGGAATCAACCATTTATTGATGTTAATCTCCGCCATCGATTCAAAACCAAGTATTAAAGCTTTTCCGACATTCTTTCGCACCCGATTAGCACGGTCATCTAACACCACACCTATGCGATCATTATAAAAAACAGAATAAGCTCCTACATCATAAGACAACACATTGGACCACCTTCCCTTAAGTCCAAAATCAGATGTATACCCTTTTTCGTCTTTTATATTCGGATCAACAATAAAAGTTGGGCTTACTACACGTATGTCGCTGAAAGTAACAGATCTATAGTTCTGAGACACATTGGCATACCATTTTAAACTATTGGTCATCTTATAATCAACACCAAGACCTAGTAGTAAGAAAGACCTCCTAAGTGTCTTATTTTCTTCAAAAATTTTGTCACTTATGGGGTTTCCGGCATTATCAAAAATCACTTGTTTATATGAACCTCTTGCCCCTGTATTGATATACTCCCATCGTATTCCTGGTGTTATACTTAACTTGTCATTGACATACCAAATCAACTCGCTAAACATGGCCCAATTGAAATTGGGAAAGACATAATCTGATTGATTGGGGTATTGTGAGACTTCACTATTGACAAAGGTGAAATCTGCATCTACATCCTTACTTCCTTCTCCTTGTTTAGATGTATTTCTTGCACTATATAATTTACTACCAATAAGCCAAACATACTGCTGTGATTGGAAGTTAAACTTATGAAGATATCTAGATTCAACACCAACATTTCTGAACTTTCCAATGATCAAATCTCTTGAATAAACATACGAACCATCACTGTTCTGCTCATCCAATGCTGTAATTGGATTTTCATTGAGTTCTATGGGATTTCCTCTAAAACCTAAGGCATTTCGCTGCGCATCTAGAGCAAATGCACTTATACTTAACTTGCTCGAAGGATTCCAATCATGAGATAGTTTGATATTGTACAGTTTCCAGTCTACACCAAACCAGTTTCTACTTCGAGTAGACAATTTTGGACCTTCTTTAAACTGGTCATCTGTAAGACCTCCACTTTGTTTTCCAAGATATTTGTACAATGTCACTTCTCCTTCAATTGAAGTTTTAGAAGTTAATCTTACTAAGCCATTGACGTGAAAATTATAAACATCATAATCAGAATTTGGTCGATAACCGTTTCCCTGTTTATACTGAAAAAACGAATTTATGCTTACTTTTTTCGAATTGTAACCACCAGCAACAAATGCATTCCATAATCCATAAGACCCATTTGTATTTCGAATATGTAAATCCCATTTTTTCGAAACAGGTGTCCTTCTTAGTTTAAAATTGATTAGTCCTCCAAACTGAGTTCCATATTGTAGTGAACTTGCTCCTCGAATGATCTGAATCTGTTCAACAGCTTCTGAAGGAGGCGTATAGTAACTCTCAGGATAACCTAGTACGTCTGCAGAAATGTCATAACTATTTTGTCTTGTATTGAAATTTGCAGTTCTATTCGGGTCTAATCCTCGACCACCAATTCCAAGCTGGACACCTCCATCACTTCCTTCATATATATTAAGTCCTGCGACTCTTGCGTAGACTTCACGAGCATTATTTTTACCAAGATTCCCTTGAATCAAATCCAATAGAACAACTTCTGATTTTTTACCCGCATAAATTGATGTTCCCTCTACGTCTTTTAATCGCTTAAGAGCAAAAAGTTCTTTCTTTCGTGCTACAATTTGAACTGCATTTAGGGAAATATTCAAGGGTTCTAAGGAAATATCTAAAGTATCTGTTCCTTCCACATTTACTTCAATATATTTGGTATTGTATTGAAGTCCAAAAGCGATCAATTCACGTTTACCCGTAGCAATCGATTCGAACAAATAAGATCCAGACTCATCTGTCGTTCGAGTCAAACCGGAGGACGGGTCATATACCTCAATGCCTGTTATAGGATGGTGGGTTTCAACATCAATAACTTTTCCCAAAAGGCTTACTTGTGCCTTAAGTCCTATAGGCATTAATAATAGAAATAATATAACCCTGACACTATTCATCTTTAAGAGGTATTATATAATCGCGATGATACAAATTATTTTCAATTGTTAGAAGGTCAATCGTTGGATCAATAAATTGTTGGTGAGATCTACCGTTTAGTGCCGCATAACTTTCCACATATATTTCTAGGTTCTGGTGGCCTTGAGATTCGAAGTGTTTTCCTAAATATGCGGCGTATTCCACAATAAAATCTGCTTGTGTAGACATTTGTTTTTCCTGTAAAGGTGTTAGAAAATCACTATTCTGAACATAAAACCATTTTCCAGTCTCTCCATCAACCACCTTAAACTGAGCATATCCGGTTTTTTCCATCAACATAACACGCCAGGAAAATCGGTAACCTTCTTCATTCCAAAAAATATTTCCTGAATATAAAAGATACCTCCATGGTAAGACTATCTGAAGGAACATAATAAATCCAAGAATCATTGTTCTTCCAGCATTAAACTCCGATAAATATTCCTTCGAATTGTCAAATATTGAAGCATCTATTCTCAATAACTTAGCTATTCGATTCAACCAATTTTGATGGAACGATGCATCAAAAAAAATTAACGTACTGAAAATCATTACGAAAGGGAAAACACCAATGGGGAACAATATTCGTGTCAGTACATGAAAAACGACAACCAAGCCAAATGCCAGAATTCGTGTCCTTGGAATCAAGAGCAAAAAAGGAATTACAATATCATATATTGCCCCAGACCAACTAAACAAATAATGTACCCAACGTTTGTCTAAAAATGATCCAATTATCGGAAGATCTATATGACTGGGCAACCAAATGGAAAGTGGAAGTGCATCCAACATCCAATCTGCATTCAATTTAGCAATTCCTGCATAGAAATATACAATACCCAACATAAGTTTAATGATATCAATATTCCAACGAGGAATAAACTGAGTACGCAATTCAGAGTTCTGATAAGCATCAACTGAAAAATAACGATTGGCTGGTAGAAATAAGAGGATAAAACTCAATACTGATATAAAGTAGTAGTGGTTAAGATAAGTCGTTTTATCCATCAATTCGATATAGGTAATCGACAGAAAAAAGAGCAAAGACGAAAAATGATACTTATATCCAATCGCCATAAAAAAAGCAGCTACACCACAAAGTGCAAATAGCAAATAAGTCCAACCACCTGGAACGTCTATCATCTCAAATCCTAAATAATGAAAATGAAATTGAGGCTCAATGTACAGTTTTTCTATCCAACCATTGATCCAAAACCGTACAATGCTGCCAAACATTAGAAGTCCAAATAAAATACGAAAGGCTGCCAAAGGGGCAGCCAAAGTTTGTTGTTTTATATAGGACTTAATACTTTTCATTAATCACCATCAGCATCAACATAGTCTACCTGAATATTCAGAGCCTGCATCATTTCTACCTTTAACAATACAACTGCTACTTGTAATTCGTCGTATAGTTGGAGCATTTTACTGTTATCATCTAAGACCAATTGGTAAAAATTGTCAGGAAGTTCTGCTAATATAGCATCGACCTTATTCCATTGAGCATTTACCGATTCGGCAACATTAGTCGTATTATTCTGATTTGCTCTATACGTAAGGTATGAACTCAAAGATTCACCCTCTACTTGTCCAACACCATTGAAAAAACTCTTCACACTAACGAAAGCTTTTTCAAAAAACCTCTTGGAATAAACCTCCGCATATCTAGCTTCAACAGTATTGGCCATTTTTGTACCTGAAAATACACCTGCAGGAATTCCCACTTTACCAGCTCGCAAGTATTTTTCGTAGTGAAATAGGTAATCGTTCACTAATTTATCAACACTTGCTGTTCCAGAAGATCCGCTATTTGAAACAAAAAAATCACGATATCCCGATTTCCAATCTGTTAGTACATCTGTAGTCAGTCGATTTAATCGACCAACTAATGCTGAGAGATAATCTCTAGTATTCGCATTTGAAAATGACATTACTATATCATCATCACTTTCCCCATTGCCGAACAATAGAAAATCTAATGCAGGAAAACCTTGAGCATCAAAAGTAGATGGCAACTCAAGATTATATTGTCCCGTTGCAATATGGACATTAATAAGTGCGGTATCTGTAGGATAAATATTGGTAAATCTTCTTAAGCCTATTTCCTCTGCCTTACCAATATCATAAAAAGATACAGATTGCCATTTTTCATATGAATCTAACCAAGAGCTTCTCAGTGCTTCTAAATTAGACACAGAAGGATCTGCCAAAAAAGCATTTGATAATTCCTCTAATGCAACCAACGAAATGTTATAACTTTCGAAAGAAGGGATAATAAAATTATCAGCCCAGTGAACCAACATTTTTTCGCGGTCAAAGCCATCAGCTTCACCACCTTTATTATCTGTGTCCTTGCAAGAAGCAAAGAACACAGATAATAGTATGAAGTATGATAATAATCTCATATTTATTTTTTATTCACCAGCCTGGGCAACAGTGAAATCAAACTTTGAAGCAATACTTTCAGAAATGGCATCTAAAGTTGCAGGAGTTACATCCCAAAATCCATTTCCAGTAGTCAATTGTGAGACGAATTGATCAACTTCATTTTGTGAGAAGTATGACTCATTAGAATCAGGCTTTCTCGTAAATCTTAAGCTATAAACGAAACCAAAGCCTTCGGATAAATCATGGAATGATGGACCATAGTCATTTCCAGAAGTTGGCAATCCATTTTTTCCTTGTTGTAAATAGTATACTGCTCTAATTGCAATGACTTTAGAGATTTCCTCACGTAAGATTTTCACTTGTTTGTCTCTTTCACCATATTCTTGAGCTACAATTGCTGCCCTTCCTTTTTTGAAAGCATCAAAGATTGTTTGTGCTATTCCAGCAAAATCTTCATCACCTTCAACTCTTGCAAGGTATTTGTTCAAGAAACTATCTTCACCTAAGTTAGCAAGTGGTGACGCACCATCACTTGATGTTCCGAATAAATATCCATAAGCTTCATCCCACTTATGTTCCATAGTGGTATAATTTTTATCCGTTGCCAAGACTTCATCATCATTGTTTTTGATGTTGTCGCCATCGTCTAAAACGGAAGAACTCAAATAATTGTTAAGAATTTGATCTACCATCAAAGCTCCAATCAAAGACTTATTTACTGCTTGATTGTATTCTAGTCCTTTTGCATTTACATATCTTACTGAAGAACCATCTGCAATCTGTCCAGCCTTACCTGCTTCTGCTAAGTTGGAGTAATTAGGATATACTTCATCCACATGAGCTTGAATCCAAGATTCAAAATCTGCTTTAATTTCAGTTGATTCCACTGTATTCGCTGAGAAAAAATCTTTAGATGCTGCCACTTTAGACTTAATGCTTTTAGTCGATTCGTTTAATTCTTGACTTGAGTAAGGATTCGCATCTCCTCCACTTTCTGTCTGATTTGCGAACATTTCTTTCAACAAGACAGTACTAGAATTCTCGTCTTTCATTGCAGTAATTAATTCTTCTGCCATTTGAATTCTCGTAGTCTGTCCACCATATGATACAGTGGTTTCTCCATTTCTCTGAAATTCATAATTTGTGGGAACGTCAAACGATTTGTCATCATCTGAACATGATAACATTCCTATTGAAAATACTGCTAATGCGTATATGGATAGCTTTTTCATTATTCTACTTTAGTTAATTTTTATTTAGATTTAATCTTATTAAATGCAAAAGTAGAAAAGATTTCAAATCTCAAAAATGATCTTGAGATTATTTTTTTATGATTAATATCACCATAATTTTATTTAGACCATTTATAAATAATTATATATTTGCCCTGCAGGATTAAAGCATGACCTCATGTCAAAACAAAAAAAGAACTTTAAAAAGAAGTGCTGTAAAAAGTTCAAAAAGAAGGGTAAATCAAACTGTAAGGATTGTCCAATGTTGAAGTTTGGTTCTTGCAAGAGATAATCATGAACGTTTATCCTTGTATTTAAATACGACGAATAATAACATTTAACCGTCAATTTAGAACATTAAAATGAGACCTTGGTTCCTACAAAAAAGGTACGAGGAGCTGCAGGACCATAGACAAAATTACTATCTCTATTTTTACCAATGTCAAATCGCGGTTGATAAGCATCCAATACATTCTTAACTCCTGCATACAGATCTACTTCCAATCCCCATTTCTGAACATCTATTAAGTATCCACATTTTACATCCAATTCTGAGAACGATTCTGTCGAAATCATTTCATCTTTTAATTGATTGGGTGCTCCTGCAAAATGAGGCACCAACATTTCTCCAGTATAAACATAATTTAGATTGCCATACCATGAATCATTTGGCGTAATACTTAACATAGCAAATCCATACCAATCTGGAGTTCTAATGAAGGACTTGGTTCCTGGCAATTCATCGATGTATTCTACTTCTTCCTTAAATTCACTTCTTTGGTAAGTAACGCCCAACTCCAGTTGCACTCTTTTATCATAATTTGCTCGGCCTTCTAGACTCAAGCCTTTTACTATTGCCCCAGCTCCATTTTTTTTAACAAAGACTTCTCCAAACTCGTCTTCTCCAACTGGATCTAAATAGAATGCATCATCAAGTTCTGTATAAAAACCTTCTACCGTAAAACCTACAATGTAATGCTCCGAAGGAAAATCGTAGTTGATCGAAGTACTCCAACTCTTAGATCGTTCTTCACTCAAGTCATCATCCAATTGAACACGAGATATTCCACCACCAGCAAAAGCGATATGCAAATCCGTATCAAAGGCTTGGGGAGCACGAAACCCCGTAGCAAAACTCATTCTCCATTGAAGGAACTGCCTCCACTTATACATCAACGATAATCTCGGGCTAAGTATCAATCGATCGACTAAATTATGGTGATCCATTCTTAATCCAGAAAGTAAGGTTACATTCGAATTGACCATCCAATCGCTTTGTACGAATACTCCCAAATTTCTTGTAGTTTGATCAACAAGATAGTTGTATGCTTGAATTTCATCTTCTATATCGTCCACAATATACTCCGAGCCTAAAGTCCATATGTTTTTTCCAAGTCCAAAATTCGAATATTCGTAATTTAACTGTACTCCACCTTGACCAGTCACAGATGTAGATTGTCCATATGGAGGATTGGATAAATGAACATTTATTTCCATTGAATCATCGGGGAATATGCCCGTATAATGTGTTCGATCAGTATATTGACCAGCTCCATAAAAGATAAATGATCCCTTTCCCTCGGCGAAATTACGCTGATAGTCCAAACTGGTCATCCAAATATCGTGGTTTCTCTCTTCAGATTGCAATGTCAAATGCGCTGTTTTGTCACTTAACTCTCCTCCATATCTATATTCATTAAGATTGCTGATACTCCATTCCAACTTTTGATTGCTACTAGGCTTGAACATCATATTCATCCCAAACGATTTATTTGTGAGTTCTGGAAGTTCTGAAAAATTGTCGTTGTTATGATCATAGGCTGATCTATTTCTAGCATTTAAGAAAAAGGAAGCACCCAAAGTCTTATCTGCATTCAATATCGTCGTATTGGCTGTAAATTGATGATCCTTTTCGCCACCAATATCCTGCATCGTGTATGAAAGTGCACCATTACTTTCCGTAGGAATTTTTGTAATCACATTAACGGTTCCACCTATTGCACTCGAACCATAAAGAGACGAACCACCTCCTCTGACTACCTCAATACGATCGATCATATTTACGGGGAGTTGTTCCAATCCGTAAAGGCTGGTTAACGGACTAAAAATTGGTCGACCATTGACCAATATTTGAGAATATCCACCTGCCAATCCATTCATTCTTAATTGGCTGTAATTACATGTTTGACAATCTGTTTCTACCCTTAATCCCGTTTGAAACTTTAATCCTTCAGATAAATTACATGCCTGAACGTTAGAAAGATTTTTACTATCAATTACATTTACGACGACAGGAGAATTCGTCTTACGCTTAAACGTTTTTGTTCCAGTAACGACAACTTCATCAATCAATAACAACTCTTTTTCGAGCTTCACTTCAATTTGTCCTAATTCCTGCGAAACATTTATTCCTTTGGAAAATGTCTTATAACCAATTAATGACACCTCAAGTGAATATTGGCCTTCAGGCACATCATCGAACGTAAAACTTCCCGTCCTATCTGTAGAGGTCACCTTGTTCAACTCCGCAATGTATACAGTTGCAAACGCTACAGCTCCATCACGATCCAATACAGTTCCTACGACATTAATTTGCTGTCCATTAACTTTCAAAGAAATGACTAAAACAAGAAAGGTATAAATATATTTCAAGACTTCACACTTTATATTCAAGTGCAAATATAATATATTTTTAGACTATCCTAAATTTAGATTTAAACAAATCGATATTTACTATTCTTATCCTTCCATATTGTTCAACATTAAATAGAAGTGATGTAAAAACTACTGTTCTAAGAGATTGTTTTCAATTGTCGTTCGCACTAGTCCTGCAGTATTACGAACATTAAGTTTGGACAAAAGATTACTACGGTGAGACTCTACCGTTTTAAGGCTAATAAACAGTTTATTGGCAATTTCTTGCGTTGTAAATTCTTCCATGATTAGTTTTAGAACCTCCTTTTCTCGTCTAGATATTTTGGGAAAATTATGAAGGCTTCCATTCGAACTCTTTCTTTTATTCATTAATCCCTTCATAATCGTTTCGGTTACCTCTTTTGAAAAATAAGATTCGCCATCATACACCTTTCTTATTGCTCTCAACAACTCTTCTCTTCCAGTATTCTTCAGAATATAACCTTTAGCTCCATTATTCAATATCTCAGAAACAAAACTTTCTTCATTAAACATAGAAATGGCTAAAATCTTTAGTTCTGGATCTTCCTTTAAGGCTTCCTTACATACTTCTATACCATTCATTTCTGGTAAATTGACATCAAGAAGAAGAACATCTACATCATGATCTTTCAAGAAGCCCATTACACTTTTGCCATCGTAACACCTTCCTACTGTATTTATATCTTCTTCTGTTTGAAGAATGGACTCAATTCCATCTACAAACATCGTGTGATCATCCGCTATTAATACATTCATTGCTTACCTTAATTTCATTACAAAGAATTCACATCCCAGTCTTGTCAATTGTCATTCATTCTAACGTAAAAGTACGACAACCTCATACCATTAGTCTAGACTTATTTTAAGAATAATGATGCAAAGATATAAGGGATATCCTTTAAAAATCAAGTCAAACAATACCTTAAGCACTCATACCCAAGTAATTCTACCCTTACCATCTCATATTCAGACGTATACAAAAACCACCATTTTACACTAGGGAAAACCCTTGATTTTAATTTGGGTGATTCCTACGATGTACAGCTTTTTTATTACTCCGATATTTGTATCATCAATTATTTAAATGAATAAAAAATATAGGTTTGTTGCATTTCAATTGTGTCAATATCAATAGTTCAAAACGTTGGCTAGATATTGATCAAACAGGTAAAAGGGAGGTCACAGATACCTCACCATAAGATCCAATGATCTCCCTTTACTTGAATTTCGAACAGCTGCAAACAGAAGATAAATACTATTTTAGAATTGACTATTGCATTCAAAGAAAAAGAATACACTCAAAAAGTTGAGTGTATCTTTTTTTGTTTGTAGACATTTCTTCAAGTCTTCCATAACTTTTCAATTTGGATCATTCTATTATCTTCAATCTTTAAATTATTATTTTGGATAAAATAGTCACCATTATATTATTCCTAGTTTTCTTCCTTCCTTTTGGGAATGCCTATCAAATAGACCTAAATAAGATCTATACATTAGAGGAATTGCAGGATAAATTGATCACTGCTCGAAACGAAAACAATTCTAAAGACCTTGCAGATATCTACTTTCTGACTGCAAAGATTCAGGAAAAAGAAAAATTCAACACAGAACTGGCTCTAGAGCTCTATATAAGAGCTCAACAGTATTATATCAAAATTGGTGATCAAAACAAAAATCACGAAATCAACAAATATCTGGCTAATCGATACTTTTTATCTGGTTTTTTGCAAGAATCATTGGAGCTGTACCAACAAATCCTTCAATATTATAATGATGCAGATCTGACCAAAGAAGAAACCGAAATCCACTATTTGATGAGCAAGGTTTATCGTACAAAAGGTGATACCGAACTCAGTCTTAAACATCTAAACCAAGCCATTACGCTAAACAACTTTGTAAATGACAGTACTCTTTTAGTAGACTACTCACTAGATAAAGTACGTACATATATTGAATTATCCGAATTAGATTCCGCTCTAATTACAAGTACGATATGTTTTGATATTAGTTCTGATTTGGACAATAGAGCACAAATGTCCAAATCATTGACCTATATCGGATACATCAATTTTATTCAAAAGGATTACCCTCGAAGTATAAAATATCTAGAAAAAAGTAAGGAGCTCCTACCCAACCTACCCTATGATCAAAATCGAAGAAAGTTGTACTCCTTATTGGCCGATGCTTATGCACAAAACAATCAGTACGAAAACAGTTATACCTATGCTCAGAAGTACATCGTATTGAATGATAGCATATTGAACCATGACCGAATTACATCCATCAATAACCTCTCGATCAAACATCAATCTCAAGAAAAGAGCAAAGAAATTGAAATTCTAGAAATCGAAAAAAAATCAGCGCTTAGACTAAACAAGATGCAGCGTAATATCCTATATTTTGTAGCTGCTGGATTTGGGTTATTACTTATTGCACTCTATTTAATCATTAGATTCTACAATCAAAAGATCCGCAATGAAACCATTATTAATGAACAAAAACATAAAATAGACCAGCAAAAAATCAAAGAGTTGGAAGACACAATGCAGATCAACAATATGCAGTCCATGATAGTTGGTCAAGAAAAGGAGAGAGAGCGAATCGCCAAGGATCTTCACGATAGTCTAGGAGGGCTATTGAGTACAGTAAAATTAAAATTTGATCAGGTAAGAAATCAACTGACCTCTCAGGATGCAGGATCTCAATACAATAAGGCTGCAAAGCTTTTGGATACTGCAGTAGAAGAAGTCAGGGTGATTTCTAGAAACCTTCAACCTGGAGCTCTAAAAAAATTAGGTTTGATACCTGCCATTAAAGATTTGATCAACCGATTTGACAGCGAAGAATATCCAGATATATACTTCCAACATTACAATCTTCCACAAAGATTGGATGAGATGAAGGCCCTTAATGTATATCGAATCATTCAAGAAATGTTGACCAATTCTATCAAATACGCTGAAGCTGGTGAGATACTTATACAGCTCAATCAAGAAGGAAATGACCTTTATTTACAATATGAAGATGATGGCATAGGATTTCAAGTAAATGAGCCTAAATCCAGAGGTATGGGACTTGAAAATATCCAATCTCGAATCAAATATCTCAAAGGACAAATTTCCTTAGAAAGTGAACCTAATGAAGGCGTCTCCTTCCTAATTAAAATACCCAATGAGATTAAGGAGTAAGTAATTTTATAATAGATGTAGTAATACCAATATTCTACAAATCAAAACCAATGTCCTTGCGGTAATTCTTTCCTTCAAAATCAATTTTATCCGCATAGCCTAGACTATTTGCCAAAGCATCGTTATGATTATCGCCAAAAGAAGTAATGGCCATGACTCTGCCGCCATTTGTAAGTAACTTCTCTCCTTCAAGTTTCGTTCCTGCATGAAACAGAATACCATTTTCGATAGAGCCAACATGGGTTATCTCCTTCCCCTTCTCATAAGCCTCAGGATATCCACCTGAAACCAACATTACCGTTGCTGCCGATCTTTCATCAACTTCAACAATATACTCAGAAAGATTTCCAGAATCCATCGCAATAAATGCCTCAACCAAATCTGATTGCAATCGTGGCAACACAACTTCCGTTTCCGGGTCTCCCATTCTACAATTGTATTCAATTACCTTGGGACTGCCACCTACATTGATAAGGCCAAAAAAAACAAATCCTTTGTAATCGATATCGTCATTGTGTAATCCATCGATAGTTGGCTTCACCACTTCTTGGATCGTTTTCGACCATAGGGTTTCGTCCACAAAAGGTACAGGAGAAACTGCTCCCATTCCACCCGTATTCAAACCGGTATCTCCTTCGCCAATTCTCTTATAGTCCTTCGCTTCAGGAAGCAATACGTAATCTTTTCCATCGGTAAGTGCAAATACAGAATATTCAATACCGTCCAAAAATTCCTCAATAACAATCTTCTTAGAAGCCTCTCCAAATTTTCCTGATAACATCGCTTCCAGTTCACTCTTGGCTTCATCCAGATCATCCAAGATCAATACGCCCTTACCAGCAGCTAACCCGTCCGCCTTCAATACGTAAGGTGGCTGAAGCTCTTCTAAGAAGGAATTTGCTTCTTCCAAGTTTTGCTCATTGCATTCAAAATACGCCGCTGTTGGAATATTGTGTCTCATCATAAATTCTTTTGCGGCAGCCTTACTCCCTTCCAGTACTGCACCTTTCGCACTTGGGCCTACGACAATGACACTTGGAAATTCCGATTTAATTCTATCGTATATTCCATCAACAAGAGGCGCTTCTGGGCCTACTACTACAATCTCAATTTCATTTTCTCGAATAAAAGAAAACAACACTTCGTCGTCTGTAATATCCAAGGATATATTGTGCCCCAATTCAGCTGTTCCTGGATTGCCAGGAGCAGTATACAAAGACGTACAATGTTTGCTTTGTGTAATTTTCGTTGCCAAAGCGTGTTCTCTACCTCCACTTCCGATTAATAGAATATTCATGTAAGATTGTTTTGAGCTGCAAATATAGATAGGAGTCTATAAATGGAGTATAAGAAATGTACGATGTTTTATCTTTCACATCTTTGTCTCGACACAAAAAAGCAAAAATCAAGAGCTTCATCCATTTTTCAACGTGCGGTATCCATAAATTAATAGGCTCGATTAACATTTGAAGTAATATTCTTCTTTGAACTTCTTGCTTCAGAATAGGAATCCAATGCCGTTTAAAAATCTTGAAGCCTTGGAAAGATTTTAGGTATTCGATTCTGGTTCCGACCACAGAGAGAAAATTCCTTTGCAAGAAGGGTCTTTTCTTTTGTTTCGTTTTCTTTGGACAAGCAAAGAAAATGAATGAATACAAACAGTTTTTCATTGTTTACGTCAATTTCACATCGATTCCTCACTAAAACGAATAGGCTCGATTAGCATTGGAAGTATTTTTTCCCAATGGGCTTCTTGCTTTAGAATAGGAATTGAATGCTGTTTAAAAATCTTGAAGCCTTGGAAAGATTTTAAGTATTGGATTCTGGTTTCGACCACAGAGAGAAAATTCCTTTGCAAGAAGACATTTTAGTGCATATCTTGATCGATAATTATAGAGGATTATCCTCTTTTCTTTGGACATGCAAAGAAAAGGAATCACCTAATCATTGATCTATAAGTGAATTTAAACTCATACTCAATAATTTGTTTTGTCCCGAGAAGTATACTCGTTGACCATTTTCTGAAAAGCGAAGGCTATAGAATCCTTCATCCAAAACTTTCTTCCAAGATTCTCCTCCATCCTGACTTCTGAATACACCTTTGACACTGCACCCAAATAGTTCATTTTTATTAGGTATAAATTGGACACAACTCAAAAAACCTGGATTTTCTTCAACCAGTGTCCAATTTAATCCTCCATCCTCGGTTATGGCCATTGCTCGTGTTTTATTACTCATATCTTCCCAGTTTCCACCTGCAATTATTCCCTTATTCCTATCAGCGAAATCGGTAGTAAAAACACCTGTCATTTGGCCTCCTTGTATTATGGGGACATTGACTTTTTTCCATGATGTTCCAAAGTCTTCACCAATTAATACATTCGAACTTCGACCCCCAGTCACTACAATAGCCTTTCGATCAACTAAACTTAAATTTGTGTTACTTGCGGCAAAAGCGGCTTCACCATCGGCTGCATTCGGAATTTTCTCGCAATCTATCTTACTCCAAGTCGCTCCCCCATTTTTAGTTATAATAATACTCATACATCCATGTGTTGGATCTCCAATGGCTATCCCATTTTTTTCATCCCAAAACTTCATCGAATCATAAAACACCTTATCTCCTGATTCTTCATAGACCAATTCATACTTTAAAGACTTCTCATCAATCTTAAATAATAAAGCTGGGGAACCAACAGAAAGTACATATACAGCCCCATCTCTTATGGCCAAAGAACGAAACTCCAACACTAAGGAATCTTTTTCAATCTTAAATGTGTGCCAAGATTGTCCAAAATCTTCTGTAAATCCAACCCTATTATTGCTCCCAGCAAACCAACACGTCGAATCGTTTACTACCTCCAATGCACGAATTGAACAATCCAAAGTCTTCATTATTTTATTGGGAATAGCCTCAGTTTTTATAGATTTTGATTGGGGAATAGATGATTTTTTAGGATTTGTACAAGCGGCTAGAGCAAAAACAAGCACCAAGAAAACAGAGATCTTCATTAATCAATAATTTATAGGTATATGATATTTAAATGTAAGTATTAACATTAGATCACCAAATTTAACATAATGAACCCTTTTTAACACGTAAGTTGGCTTTATAAGCGACTATTGCTCTTGAATCTTAAGACCTCATGCACTAAAGTAAAAATCAAGCAAAGAAGTTTATCATTTTCGCATACTAATTATAAAATGAAAGTTTTCTAACTACTTTCTTTAGATCATCTTCCTTATTTTTACTTTCCATACTTCTTGAGATCTTAATTATGACTAAATACATATTCTTCCTTATACTTACCTCAATTCTTTTGTCATGTAACAACGACAAAATAGAGCGTAAACCATCAATCAACACGAACGACATTGAAATATATAAGCTGTTACAACCTAATGAAAGTGGCATCCAATTCAAAAACACCATCATAGAAACAGAACAAAACAATCATTTGGTTTGGGAATCAATCTATAACGGTGGTGGTGTAGGAGTAGGTGATATCAACAATGACGGACTTCAAGACATTTACTTATCGGCTAATATGGGAGGAGACAAACTCTATCTTAATAAAGGTAATTTACAGTTTGAAGATATCACTAAATCATCAGGAATCTCAGAACACGACTGGTCATCAGGTATTGTCATGGCAGATGTCAATAACGATGGCCTCCTCGATATCTATGTATCGAAAATGTCATGGCATCCTGATCACAAAGATGTTGACATTCGTAAAAACCGAATGTACATAAACAACGGTGACCTTACGTTTAGTGAAGTAGCTGAAGAACTCGGTATAGATGACAGTGGTCATACTACACAATCTTCTTTTTTTGATTACAACAAAGACGGGTTATTGGATTTATATGTCATGAATGCACCTTCCCATCGATACGATCAAAAGTTGCAATATCGAAAACAAGACTCAATACCCTACGAATTCAAAGACCATCTTTATCTAAATAATCAAGGTAAGTTTATCGATGTAACTGACGCCGCCCTAGGTGATCATGGACATGCATTTGGACTTGGTTTGGTCACCCAAGATATTAATCAAGATGGATGGACGGATATATATGTAGCCAATGATTTTGAAAAACCAGACCTTTTATTGATCAATAAAAAAGATGGAACTTTTGAAAACCAACTGCAACAAAAGTTAAAGCACATTTCGTATTCTTCCATGGGAATGGATTTGGTTGACATCAATAACGACGCATTAATTGACATTGCGGTATTAGACATGCAATCCAATGACCACATTCGTTCAAAGACCAATATGCCATCTATGGATATCGATCAATTTTGGAGAAACGTTGCAAGTGGGTACCACTTTCAGTTTATGACTAACATGTTGCAATTGAACAATGGTAAAGGTTTTTACTCAGAAATAGGACAATATGCTGGATTAGCAAGTACAGATTGGAGTTGGAGTATATTATGCAATGATTGGGATAACGATGGCTACAAAGATGTATTAATTACGAATGGCATCAACCGTAACATTAAGGATAATGACTTCAATCGTCTCATGGAATCCAACAAGAACAAATCTCGCACCAACTTACTTGAGTTAGCTCTAAAAACACGAATTGAACCCGTTAAAAACTTCATGTTTAAAAATGATGCTGGTCATCTGCATTTCTCAAATATTGGTAAATCGTGGGGCTTTGATTTTGATGGATTCAGCTATGGAGCATCTTATGCCGATCTGGACAATGATGGTGATCTTGATCTCATTGTTAACAACAACAATGATTATGCTCACCTCTACGAAAACACCATGAATCACCGCAATGCATTCATACGATTTGATCTCACTGCTCACAATCGTACAGCCTTTGGAGCACAAGTAAAAATAGAATACGGTGAGAACGTTCAGTATGCCGAATTACATAATGTTCGTGGTTATCAATCTTGTTCTGAACCATTGGTCCATTTCGGATTAAGTAACCACTCTATGATTGACAAAGCCACCATAACATTTCCATCTGGTAAAAGCATTGTTCAAAAAAATCTTAAGGTCAATAAACTATACCATTTTGATGTATCTGAGGCGGAAGAACTCAAGCATTCATCAAAAAAATCCATAGTCTACTGGAATGATGTATCCAAGCAAACAAAAATACAATACCAACATGTCGAAAATAAATACGATGACTTTGCACATCAAATTTTAAGACCTCATGTTGTTACGGCTGATGGACCTTTTTTAAGTATAGGAGATGTAAATCAGGACGGTTTGGAAGATATATTTATTGGTGCTTCAAAAGAAGACTTTGGTTTATTCTATCTTCAAGGAAACAATGGTGAAATGACCTACCATCCTAACCCCAGTATAAAGGCTGATTCTAAATATGAAGATATGGGTTCTTGTCTATTTGATTTTGATAATGATGGAGATTTGGATCTTTATGTAGCCAGTGGTGGATCAGAAAACATAAAAAAAGATCCTTTGTACCAAGACAGACTTTATATTAATGATGGAAAAGGTAATTTCTCCAAATCACCCATGAAACTCCCCAGGTACAATGCCTCTAAGGTCATGGTAATTGATGTCAATAAAGATGGGATGAATGACCTTTTCGTAGCAGGAAAAATGGAAGGTAATACCTATCCTAGACCTGGAAACTCCGTTGTCTTATTGAACAAAGATGGAATCCTAAAAGAAGACCCTAACTTTACTTATCAAAATCTTGGTATGATAACTGATGTCGCAGCTCATGATCTAAATTCTGATGGATGGCAAGATCTTATTCTAGTGGGAGAATGGATGCATCCAACGATCTTAATCAATAATCAAGGAAAACTGGAAGACAAAACTTCTAAATGGGTGAAAAATGATTTGATTGGCTGGTGGTTTGATGTAAAAATAGAGGATTTAGACAATGATGGGAAAGTAGAGATCTTGCTTGGGAATATTGGTATGAATAATAAATTCCATGCTTCTAACACGACGCCTTTGAAGATTTACGGAGATGATTTTGATCATAACAATTCTTCAGATATCGTTTTGGCTAAGGAGACTCAATATGGAGAAGTTCCCACAAGGGGTTTTCAATGTTCGTCAGAGCAAATTCCAGACTTAAAGAAAAAGTTTTCTTCCTATAACGCTTTTGCTCATGCAAACATCAACGACATCATTGACATCAATCCTGAAAGTACGACTTCCTATACCGCCAATGAATTTCGAAGTGGATATCTGAAGCTCAAGGGTTCGCAATATGAGTTTATTCCTTTTCCCGCACGAGCACAGTTTTCAGCAGTGCAAGGCATTATCGTTCACGATGTAAATAGAGATGGCAAAAAGGACATTACCCTTGCGGGAAATCTATTTAATGCCGAAGTAGAAACGACAAGGCATGACGCGTCCGTAGGTTGTGTACTTATCCAAGGTGAACAAGATGAATGGCAAGCGAAAGGACCAAAAGATTCAGGTTTCTACACTCCAGGAGATGTGAAAGACATGCAATCTATAACAATTGGAGGGAAGCCTGGAATCATCGTTACAAACAACAATAATAGGACACAAACATTCCAGCTCCATTAAACGGTTAGAATGTAAAGCGTATCAACTAGTCATAAATCTTCACATTTGATACACATTATTGAAAGTACATATTACCTTTCTAGAAATTCTGTAATGATACTAATAGCCTCTTTTTTTTCTGAATTCAGTACATCATGTCCAAGGCCTTTTAATATCTTGAGTTCT
This sequence comes from Saprospiraceae bacterium, assembly GCA_965230345.1. Lineage (GTDB taxonomy): Bacteria > Bacteroidota > Bacteroidia > Chitinophagales > Saprospiraceae > JADKBO01. The sequence goes on along the minus strand of CBDDKR010000002.1, from coordinate 2,165,973 downwards.
GAGTTTACCAACAAATCTGTGTATTCCTCCGTATATCCCCATTTTTGATTATCACATTGACCTCTTATGATCAACAAAGGTGTTTTCAAAGCTTTTAGAATACCTCTTCCATCTTCAACATAGTCTAAATCTCGCGCTGTCATCAAATGACTGTAGTAACCTCCTCCTCCTAGAACTTTCGTATCTAATCTAGGCGTACAATCTGTAGATTTAATCAATTCTTTGTTCAAGTGTGTAAAATAGTCATCCATTTCTTCATCAGAGGCTAATTTAATTTTGAATGCATATGCAAATTTAGAAACCAATATAGTCTTCCAATTTGAAGCTCTCCTATTTCCTTCTCTATTTGAAAATTGAGGCTCTATTATTTCCAGACTATCCGGAGCCTTCTTATTTCTAAGTTTTTGGTTTATCGGAAGAATGGGTCCAGGACCTGTCAACACCATTTTTTCTACTTTATGATGATTATGTTGTAAATAGTTCATTGCCAAACACGAACCCCATGAATGCCCAATTAAAATAATTTTGTCGGCTTCTATTTTTCTGATGATTTCCTCTAAATCCTTTCTGTGTCTTTTAACTGTATATTCTTCTATATTATTTAATCGATCTGAATGTCCGCTTCCAATTTGATCGTAGAAATATATGTCGTGGCCTAAATGGCTAAGCCTTTTATAATCTTCAATCGTTTTATCTGTTATTATTCCTCCTGGTCCTCCATGTAAATAAATGATTGGGCTTTTGTAAGATGAATTACTCCTTTCTATCTTAAAATATCCAATTTTAGAATTATCAGTCATATTCCAAAATTTGGTATTAGCTCTAGCATTAAATGACTCTACATCATAATTGACAGGTATTAAAAACAATACCATAAACATTAGAATTGTTAGTATTCCTGAAATAAATATAACTCGAAGCATTTTCATTTTTAATTAGTAATCAATGTCTTTAAAGTCCATATTGTATTAAAAATTCCTTTACAATTTCTATCAGGTGTCCGGTCAGGTTGCTTTTTACAACCACGACAATTTGATAATTGCATCTAAGTCGACATTTCCTATTATCACAAAAAATCCCTAACCCATCATTCGGATAAAACGGAGTCCATATATTACCCAAGTTGATCTGCTAATTCAAGCCAAATCATTTCTTTTTCTTCAATTGTAGATTTGATCTCTTCCAATTCCACACTAAGCTTAGTAATTTCATCTTGAGTCATATTGGCTACATCATTAAATTTCTCCATGATTGCAGTCTTTTTCTGTTCCAACTTTTTAATTTGTTGTTCGACAGATTTCACCTCTTTCTTCAGCGTATACTCGTCTTTGCTTTTTGAGTTAGGAACTTCTACAGCTACTACAGATTCTTTCTTCTCTTGTTTCTTATTGTTGCGGTACTCACTATATGTACCATTGTAGTCTTTTACCTTTCCATCACCTTCAAGGACAAAAATATGATCAACCAATTTATCCATAAAATATCGATCGTGAGATATAATCAACAAACACCCAGGGTAGTCTATCAAGTAATCCTCCAACACATTCAACGTAATAATGTCAAGATCATTGGTGGGCTCATCTAAAATTAAAAAATTCGGATTTTTAATCAATACAGTGAGTAAATACAGTCGTCTTTTTTCACCTCCACTTAACTGTGAAACATAAACCCTTTGCTGAGACCTAGGAAACATAAAGCGCTCTAACAAGGACTCCGCCGACAACTTCAATCCCTTGGCCAAAGGAATGTATTCAGCTATATCTCTAATGACATCTATCACCATTCTGTCTTGCTTCAACTGAAGACCTTCTTGGTCATAATAACCAAACACTACTGTATCACCAATAATTACCTTTCCTGTATCAGGAGTCAATTCACCGGTCAGGACCTTGACAAAGGTACTCTTACCTGCCCCATTTACACCAACTACACCAACTCGTTCTCCTTTTTTAAACTTATAATGAAAATGATCGAAGAGGTTTTGATCACCAAAAGCCTTCGAGATATTGTGTGCCTCCACAATTTTAGATCCAAGACGTGTCATGTCGATATTAATGGACATTTCTCCATCTTGCTGAATACCGCTTAATTGTTTTTTCAATTCATAGAAGCTGTCAACCCTTGACTTGGCCTTCGTACCTCTGGCTTGGGGTTGACGCCTCACCCATTCCAACTCCCTTTTAAACAGCTTTCTGGTTTTATCAAGATTTGCAGATTCATTCTGAAGGCGCATCTCCTTCTTCTCGAGGAATTGAGAGTAATTCCCTCGATACATATAAATACGACCTCGGTCCAACTCCATTATTTCGTTACACACATTTTCGAGAAAATAACGATCGTGTGTAACCATGAACACTGTAATGTTACTTGATTTCAAGTATTCCTCCAGCCATTCAATCATATCAATATCCAAATGGTTGGTTGGCTCATCTAAAATTAAAAAATCTGGTTCTTCTAAAAGAATTCTAGCTAGAGCCACTCGCTTTCTTTGACCACCTGAAAGGTTTTTGATTTTTTTGTCATGATCGGTAATTCTCAGTTTGGCAAGCACTGTCTTTACCTGTGCTTCGGTATCCCAAGCTTTCTGATCATCCATTAATATTAATGCCTTTTGCTGTGCTTCTGCATCATCAGTCAGCATAGCCTTTTCGTATATCCGAACAGCTTTCAATGCAGGATTTGATGAATCAAAAATAGCATCAATCACACTATCATCTAAATCAAAATGAGGTTCTTGCTTGAGATAAGCCGTTCTCATCTGTTTAGCGATTTCAATGCTGGCATTTTCACCTTCTACCCCTTCTTCTCCAGCTATAACCCGAAGTAAGGTCGTCTTACCGCTTCCATTTTTAGCAATTAGGGCTATTTTATCACCCTTAGATATTGAAAACGATACATCTTCGAAAAGTGTTTTTTCACCAAAGGATTTTGAAGCTTTTTCTACAGATAGATATTGCATGGACCATTTTTATCTTCAAGTACAAATATAGGTTTCTTGGATCGATATATTAGGATTCAATATATGAGTAGGTCAAAAGAATTCTAATGGTTATTCAATCTCTGTATCAAAGTCTATTAAAAAATAAGAGCATTACTGACTCGTTTGTCAATAATGCTCTAGGCTCCCATTAATATTTTTTTGATCTAAAACAAGTATCCATAACCAATATTGGCTCCAATAAAATCATATTTCTGACTGAGCAATACAGGAGCGGCATTTACTTCGTCAGGTATCATCCTAAACTTTGCATTGGCATAAATTTTATGTCTAGGAGCAAGGTGAAATCCAACAGAGATTCCTCCTAAATAACTCATACCTATGTTTGATTTAAATTGTTGTCCATTTTCCAATGATTCAAAGGTCAGTTCATCAGTTAACAAACTCCCCGTACTACGCATTTGCAAATTTAACAGTACACCTCCTTCTAATCCGACCGTAAATCGATTAAAACTCCACTGATATCCCAAGACTACAGGTATATCTAAAGACCTCAGTCTGTAGTGTTTTTTCTTAAATCCAGAAACTTCGGTTTCAGTGACGATATCGCCTTTGATAACAGTTAGGGTATCTCCATTTTCAGATTCAGTAATTGAGATTATCCCCTGACTTGTGTCCCTTTGTATATAATTATACGATAAGTACATGCGCTCGGTTAAGTAATCTACGGATAATCCTGTTTGCAAATACAGCGGTATCTTACGACCTATGAACTTAGCATAAATTCCAGCGTGAATTCCCTCTTTAGAATCCTCTTCAAGTAACCTCTTCTCATCCACGGCATTTTTCGCTTCACCAAAACTTTTATTTGGATAGAAATATCCCAATTCAGCTAAAACCTCAACGTCAAAGAATCTTCGTCTTTCTTTAAAATCTGGACACACTACCCTATTCATAATAAATTGAGGCGCTTCCTGATCTAATTTGAAACTTAGATTTTCAATAGCATTAATTTTTGAGGATGTAGACCTTTCTTCAGATAAGAAATCCGCATTTCCTAATTCGCCTTGGTTCGATTCTGAGGATCCCATAATAAGGGATTGTTGAGTTTCTTCTTTATTTAAAACTTTAGTGTTTTCTTCTAATTCGATAATAGAAAGGTAAGAAGAGTTGGTATATGATGTTTGGGCTTCAACTTCAGATGGTGTTGATGTTTTATTTTCTTCTTCCTCAACCATTGTACTACTACTCAGAATGGTGTTTTTCTCATCACTAGAAGCAGGAAAGTCCTGAGATTGGCCAATAATTTCATCTTCTTTATCATATTGAGATAAATTAGAATGAGCTTCCGAATTATAGAATTTCGAGTTGGGATTCAGATTTCCTATGTATACCATACCAGCTATGGCTACTCCGCTTAAGAATATCCAAAATGGTAAGAATCTTCTTTTCTTTTTCTTATTAATGCCTAATCGAGCAATTAATGCATCTGTATCTAATGGCATTTCGTCATTCTTGAGCTCTACTTTTATATGTTTTTCAAATTCAGAATATTTCATTCCATTAGATTAATTGATTAATGAATTTTGCATAATCTCATTTTGTTTTTCCAGTAATTCAATCATCTTCACCCTTGCTTTAGTCAAGTGTGAACGTGATGTACTACTCGTAATACTCAACATTTCGCCAATTTCTTTGTGGCTAAACCCTTCAATCACATACATGTTAAACACCGTACGCAGACTTTTGGGTAATTGATCTATGAGCCCCAATATTTCTTTTTTCCCAAGAGTACTCATTACACTCGGTACTTCTGCTTCAAACACCATTTCCATTTCTCTGTCCTCCTTGAAAGCAAACGGTTTATACTTCCGCAACAGTTGAATCGAAGAATTAACTGCAATTCGCTTCATCCAGCCCTCGAAGCTTCCTTGACCAGAATAAGAGCCTATATATTTAAACACATTAATAAAGGTCTCTTGCAATGCATCATCAGCCATACTTCGCTCTCCACAATACCTCATACATATTGACAACAATATGGGTGCATAGTTCCGTACCAGTTGGGATTGGCACTTGGCGTCGTATTTCTTACATCCTATGATCAGTTCTTCAAGCTTCATAAAGGCGATTCCGTTACTTAATCTCAATAACTTGGTGAGCAATATAGCACTCCGTATGAAGATCATAAGCCACAACATAATACATGCCTTCTTCTAATGCACCATTGTTGGCCGTCACGTCATTTTTTTCACTGTCCAGAATTAACACACCGCCGTAGGTGCAATTAAAACATTCTTCGCCAATTTGGACAGTGGTTAAATCTATGTTTCCATCCAAACAACCTACACAAGTAGTATTTGAGTAAGCTAATGAATCAATCATACCCCTAAAAAATGGCATCTGAAACGATGTACTGTAACTACAAGATCCTCCCCAAACTTCTAACCATTTTAGGTTATAGCCTGTTTCAAAAACATCGAAAACAATTTTATCACCATCGATCTCCTGAATAGGATAAAAATTCCCCTGCCCATCATTAAATTCAGCCCAGTCAACAAAATTCTGGAACACATAATACTCATTTTTATCACATCCATAGGGACTTCCCCCTGCTCCAGGTTGATCAACCTGATGATTCACATCAATGCAGCCATCCGCTATACAACCATTCTTATCAATTACTGTTACACAATATACCCCCGAAGCTCCTGGGAAGAACGAAAAATAATTATTGTTCGTAACATCTGAGACTCCGAAGTCTGTAGAGATTTCATAAGGAGGTATTCCATTGTTTATTTGACCATACATGTCACCATAGCAATCATCAGATGAAAGAGAAATATTGATAATTTCGCCAGATGCTTCCATGCAATATACTTTTTCACACCCCGACAAGCCCTCAACTATAGTAACACAATAACTCTCAGGATATGGTACCAATGTGATACTCGATCCAGAAGAACCATTAGACCATTGATAACTATAGGTTCCAGTACCACCGATAAGATTGATACCTAATATCGTATTACCGCATTCATAGTCAAATTCACCCTCAAATTCGCATGGATTAATGCACACTTCCAATTCGTAATAGTCTGGGCTATTTAAATCAACACTTTCTACATTGCTGGCTTGATTGTTCAAATTATTATATCCTCTTATCTCCAACTCAGGAATATCAACACATAGGGCATTCAGATTAACATCAAATTTCCCTTGATTTATATCATTTACCACAAATGTCCTGTCCTCTGAATACAACAAAACTGTTGATTCATCATGAATGACTCCAGAACACAGAACTTCACCTTGTATATTCGGCAATAAATCATCAATTATAATATCATCAAGTGTTACATCATTGGGAAATGGACCTTTTAAAACTGTTTTTGCCGTTGTACCACAAAAAACATCTCTCACCAAGATCTCGAGTTCCGCATTCTTAGGGACCTTTCCACAGAAATTACCTTCAGAATCAGTATAACCAAATGTAGTACCGAAATCATCTGTTCTTATGGTAATTTTGGTTCTAACGGCTTCACCACCCTGCGTTTTTACAGCTCCACAAAGATTAATCAAATGAAATGGAACATCACAATTCCAAAAGCTAAAATGACTCACTTCAGCCTTGTAAAAATTGCCATCTCTATTCGCTTTACCCTCGTGCTGCCACCTTCCCTTGTCTTCGTCAAACGACCACAAATCGATTTCATCAGGATAATCCGAAGAAACATATGGTACAGACAGTTGAGCGGTTCGATCAGGCGCAATATTTAGTTCGTTTCCTTCTTCATCTCTTAAATCGACCATAACCATCCCGGCCGTTCCTAATACCACTGTATTTCCCTTTGCATCATCAGCAGTTAGATCTCCAGGCATAACATCACCCAAATGGGGATCATTGGGATTCAAATACTTTGAAGTGACATATACTCTTCCATTGTAAGAATTTTGTGATTTATCAACAATAGAGTTTGGACTAAATGTAACTGATCCTCCTCCCTTGATTCCGATTTCTCCACCCTCATCGCTTTCAAAACTTGTTGCTTGGTTTAAAGCAATCATCTGAATACTAGAATATGCGGTACCAGATGTAGGAAATATTTTGTCTGAAGCACTTACATAATTGGGATGCAAGACTCTAAAGTAAGTCCCATGAGGATCTAAAGCAACATCTACAAAGGTAAAAACTCCTCTATCATCTGTTGTTGTACTCCCCTTATAATATGATATGGTAGCTCCAGCGACAGGATTGTTTTCTTCATCAGTTACTAATCCTAGTATAGACCCATTTTTCTCCCCCAACACTTCTGGAACATGTTGAGTAGTGACTTCCTTCGATTCACTTTGGTCATCTTTTCTACAAGATGTGATCAACAAGCTTAAACAAAATATATATATAAATACTCTCATTCTAAATTCTTTTCAGGTGTACAAATTCATTTACTTTAGAATAATTACCCTTTGAAAATAAATTGAATCTTTTAAAAAATTTGAAATCCTAAATCTTATTGCACATCTTAAGCTATGCATTACTTTGATATGATCTACTAGAATTTCATCATCCAATAAAAGTAAACAACTCAATCTAATTATGGCTTTAATCTCTGTAAATATTAAACACCTACTTTAATCAATTCTACAGTAAGATGAGTGATACTAAAAAAACGCTGCCAAAATCAGAATTTTTCTGGCCCCTTTAGTGAAATGATGAATTAAACTAAAATTAATCTCAGTAAGATCCAATATGATTTAAGGAAAAAGAAGTAACCATTTCCTTTATGTTTTCAACAAATCACTAAGGGTTGGTCTGATGTTATGAATGACCTCTTCTACAGCTGAACTATCTGAAGTTCCACCACCAAATACCTTAATGATCTTCCCTTGTTTGTTTGAAACAAATGTCATCGGATATCCCCATCTTGATTGGAAAGAATCCCTGTATATTGATTTTCCATTGTATATCAACTTAAAATCAAATGGGTTTGACTCAATGTATTTTAAAATATCTTCTTTAGAATCGTTTCCTATGGCTACAAATTTTACTCCTTATAGAGCCAAACTCTCTTTGAATTTGATTCAAACCAGAAATCTTTGCTATACAAGATAGACATGTTAAAAACCAAAAATTCAAAACACTGATACTTCCAATTAAATCTTCTGTAGAAATGGTATCATTAGTAACCGTAACACCAGAAAAAATGGGTAAGAGGCTTCCTTCTATGCATGATTCACTCACGTGCTCAATGAGAATTTCTTTATTCGTAAAAGGATCGAAAGCCGTCAGTGTTTTTGTCAAATCGACACACCTTTGCGTTCCTTCTATATATGTTGGCACTACTTCTTATTAGTGACAACCAAGAATAACTAAAACAATAATTGATGCTTGGATTAATCATGATTACATAGGATCGTACTTTGGGTTTATTAAGCTTCAGATTTTGAAGTGATTTTAAATACATCTGATCAAATCACCAATTCCATTTCTTTTCTAATTGCCGCTTTAGCTTGCTCAATCGGATTGGTTTTTAAACTTCCCATTACGACACCTATTCTATCCATCAAAGCTGTCGAAGGATCTGTTTCAGATACATGTTCTCCACATTGAGAAATAATATCCGCAGTTTGTTCCTTTGCCAACTTCACTATTTTCCACAGATTATTGGACACGTACAATTGTTGAGTCATATTGTACTCATATTCCTGCTGTAATGCAATCATCATAGCCGTATACAATCCTTTCGCAGAACTTTCCTTACTATTCAGCCTTAGATAAAGATTATACGGCATGATTCGCTCTAAAAAAAGAGTAAGTCTCTCGTATGCCTGCAATTTAACGCTTACCAATTGGGCATCATCTCGTCCTTTAATCTCCATTGATTTCATAATCGTTTGGTGTCCCAAATACTGTTTGATTAAATAGTAAGCAGTAAAAAAAACAATCAATGATGGAAGGGTATACTTTATTATTTCAAGAATTATATTAACGGTAGTCATTTCTAAAAATCATTTAATGATTAAACTTTATGCAAGCCCCATGCGTTACATTCATTACGGAAGCAAAAATAATTTTTATTTTCACTCTTCCATACTTTGCATCTAGTGGAATTACTACATTTGCATATCAAAATTTAAAGAGTATTAATTTATGGTTACGCACCCTATAACATTAACAGAAACAGCAATTAAGCAATTGAAAAGGATTATGGACGAACAAAACGTTCCAGAAAACTATGGTCTTAGGGTTGGAGTTAAAGGTGGTGGATGTTCAGGATTCAGCTATATTCTTGGTTTTGACGAACAAAAAGACAAAGACGAAGTTCATGAAATTGAAGGTATGAGGGTCTTTATGGAAAAGGCACATGCCATTTACCTATTAGGTATGGAGATCGATTGGGTTGAAGGGTTGAATAATCGTGGATTTTCATTTTCTAATCCAAATGCAACAGATACTTGCGGGTGCGGTACAAGCTTCTCAGCATAAGAATATAGATTTTAGATACATTACGTTGACCAAGGATACCAACTGGATCGATCAAATGAATACATTAGGAAAGGAAAGAATTCCCTTCTTTTTCATGTTAGATTTTGACCTCATTAATCCGATCATTATCCCATTTGACAAGTTTTCGACTGACATTCAGTTTGAGGTACCAAACGGTACTCACACATTTCCCAACTCTTTGAGTCCTGATTTACTATCCTTTGAAGCACTTCCGATTTCACTTCAACAATATACCAATGGATTTAATATTGTTTTGGACCATATTAAATTTGGAAATAGTTTTTTGACAAATTATACTTGCAGGACACCCATCCTAACCAACTATTCTTTAGAACAAATCTTTCATACTTCAGAGGCGAAATACAAACTACTTTACCGAGATAGATTTGTCATTTTTTCTCCAGAATGTTTTGTAACCATAAAGAATGGAAAAATTAAGTCTTACCCAATGAAGGGTACTATAGATGCCGATATCCCGAATGCCGAACAAATCATCTTAAACGACAAAAAGGAGCTTGCAGAACATTATACCATTGTTGATTTGATCAGAAATGACCTTAGTCAAGTCAGCCGCCAAGTTCATGTTCCGAAGTTTAGATATATCGATAAAATAACCAGTAATGGCAAGAACTTATTGCAAGTAAGTTCGGAGGTTGAAGGAACACTACCAGGACATTACTTAGAGCAACTTGGCAGTATATTTAACGCTCTATTGCCAGCAGGAAGCATCTCTGGTGCACCAAAAGTCAAAACAACAGAAATCATTCATGAAGCCGAAATCCACCCAAGGGGAATGTACACTGGTGTTTTTGGTTATTTTGATGGCAATCATTTGGATAGCGGTGTTGCAATTAGATATATTGAGCAAGAAAATGACCAATTCTTTTATAGAAGTGGTGGAGGCATCACACATCAGAGTAATTGTCATTCAGAATATCAAGAAATGTTAGATAAGATTTATGTGCCAATTAGTCGAGAGTATCAAAATCAACAAGGGGAAAATATTTCAGCTCGGTCTTCATGAGCATAGGATGAATACTTCTAGAAACATCCTGTTCGGATCTCAAGATTATATTCATTTAAAAAATCAAATTACCTCACTTATACCTGATCAGAATAATCTTTTCAAGTGTCGTATTCTGTATGATAAAGAAATTCATTCTATTGAAATACAGCCATATCTTATTCGAAGTATCCAAAACGTAAAGATTATACATACAGGACATGTCTCTTACAACCACAAGTATGTGGAAAGGCATGCCTTAGATATCTATCGTCAAAAATATCCATCATATGATGAAGTCATATTCATCAGAAAAGGAAAAATTACTGATGCCTATTATTACAATATTGTTGTAGAAACGCATGACAACCAACTCCTCACTCCAGATACTCCATTATTAAAAGGGACCAAAAGAGCCTCTCTTTTGCGAAAGAATATCATTCAAATCAGACCATTGAAAGAAACTGACTTGTATAATGCCAAATATATTCACCTGATAAATGCCATGACTGAATTGGGTGAAATTAGACTCATTCCATCCCAACTTACCCCTTAATATCATCAATAAAACTAGAATATATATATCTGTTTCTTTTTCTTACGGCACTTAGGTTTTTTCCTTTTCGAAACTTTTTCTCTAAGATTTATACGTTCTCCTAATTTCGGTTCTTCTGATTTTCGAATTCGATTTAACGATCGGAGTGTTTCAACACGCACACCATACATTTGGGAAATGATTTCTAGTGACTGACCTCTTTTGACCCTGTGCTTCCAAACCATTCCCTTATAATCGCGCTGTTTTTCTTCCAAATACACAGGTACATTAAAAGCCAACTCATCTCCAGGATAGAGAATATGATCATTATAATGTAAAATATTATCAATACTTATACCTACCCTCTTTGCCAAATCTTCAGCCAATTCCATTTTCTTTGGAAGAACGTATCTAGAATTGTTCATTACTTCGATAGTGACTCGTTTGTCACCAGAAGTATGAATTGCATCGACATTGTCGGATTCATCCAATTGATATCGTGGTGGTGGAACAATTTTATCCTTTACAGACGATGATGAAGGCGAACCTTCTTTGCTCTCATCCTCGTCATGCCTAGATGTATAATCTGACAATCTTAAAACCTCTTCATCTAGCTTATGTAATTGATGTTTTTCTATAATTTGAATGAGCTTCTGAGGATATTTTTTATCCGTCGCATATCCTGCCTTTTTAAGACCATATGCCCATGCTTTATAGTCTCCTTTTGGTAATTCAAACAGTTTACCATATCGATATGATTTTTTGGGATCTCGAATAAACTCTGAATGAGCTATAAATGATTCCTCTGCTGAATCAAAAACTCTAAAGCAACTTTTCATTAATTCGCCCTTCCTGTTGTAATCATCATCTTTTCTATAGAATCCTTTCCCGTTCCAAGATGAACCACACTTAATTCCAAAGTGATTATTTGCTTTAGAAGCTATAGTGCTTCGTCCAAAATCGGACTCCAGCATTCCTTGAGCCATTTTGATGCTAGCAGGAATGCCCGTTCGTTGCATTTCAGCTTTAGCAATATGACCATATGCGGACAAATAACTCTCTGGAAGACTACTTCCATTCAATAAACCAACGGAAACGAATAAAAATAAAATCATTACTCTCATGACTGATCAATTTTATAAACTCTTAGTATAGAGGTCAAATCACACCTTAAGACGTACTTTTAACTCCCACCCATATATCGAAAACTTGCTGTACTTAAGCCATTCTGCAATAGCAGAAATAAACTTTAGCCTATGATCATATTCACACTCATTAAGAATTATACATCCAATGAGCTTTACCATCAATACAAATGTTCAATATAGCTTGGAGAATTGACCTTCAAACTATGCTAACATTATATATTATTGTAATATATCAAAAACAATGCCGAAGCAGTTTTTTGTCTATAGAAGTGCATTTCATCGAACGATGTATTCATCAAATCAAACGACTTTGCATTCGTGTTTCGTATACTAAATTAGGAATTACAATATCTCTTCGCTATCGTAATCAATTGGTTTTCTATATGTTTGAAATGGTGCCCTCAACATACCTAAAACAGTACGATGTTCTTTAAACTCCATATGAGTATCCAGTCCATATTTTAGCTTTCGGTTGTCAACTTCTATAAATGTTCCTAATAAGCGATCCCAAAACGAAAAAATATTACCATAATTCATATCGCTGTATGGCATTCTATAATGATGATGTACATGATGCATATTTGGAGTCACTATTACCATGCTCAGTATTCTATCCAATAACTGGGGTAATTCTATATTTGAATGGTTAAATTGGGTCATAACTACAGATAAAGTCTGATATAAGAATACCATCCACATTGGTGCACCAACAATTGCAACGGCTAATATGGTAAATAAAAAACGTAAGATACTCTCACCTGGGTGATGTCGATTTCCTGAAGTAGTATCAATGTTTTGATCGGAATGATGAACGGCATGAAATCGCCACATCCATTTCACATGATGTTCAATGTAATGAATGAGCCATGAACTGATGAAATCCAATATAAGTAACCCTAATATCAAGAAAATCCAGCCCTCCACACCACTCCATTGAAGGATTCCAATTTTATGCACAACAACGTAATCACTAGTATATAAAAGTAAAAATGCCAAAGGAAGATTTACCAATACAGTGGTAAGTGTGAAAAATACATTTATTAAGGCATGCTGCTTCCAATTATAGTTTCTTTGAAACAGCGGAAATACAGATTCAATAATCGAGAATAACATAAGTCCACCTACCAGTACAACTGAGCGGTGTCCCGCAGGCATTTGATCGAAATATTGAATAACTGACTCCATCATATCTAATGCATTTTATATATTTTATCCAAAATTCTTTCTGCCTGTTGACGAGCGTTGATGTACTTACCATTGTATCCATTAATCATAACACTGAATGTAACCCATTTTCCAGATCTAGCTTTACATAATCCCGTATAGGTCAGTATTCGATTCATAGATCCACTTTTCACCCAAATATTACTTGCTGCATGTTTACCTTTCAACAAAGTTCTTACCGTTCCAGAACTTCCTGCTCTTGGTAAAACCGACTGAACAATATCACCTCCGTATTTCATACAATACTTGGCTAAGAATTCGCTCATCAATCTAGGTGAAACCATATTTCTAGCCGAAAGCCCACTTCCATCCTCCATGTGTAACGAAGCAGTGCTAATACGCATCTCCTTTAAGTAATTAATGATTGAAGTTATTCCAGCCCCACCAGATCCTTCTTTTTTGTGAAAATATCCCAGAGTCTTGAGTAAGGATTCACAATATTGATTAATGCTAAAAAAGTTAGTGTATTTCACAATAGTCTTTAGCGATGGAGAGGATATCGAATCCAACACTTTAGTATGGCGATAAGGAGATTTACGCTTAATCTTCACATAATATCCATCACTATTGATGCCTTTTTCACGAAGATACTCTTCAAGTTTTCTTGCAAAAAATTTGGGGGGATCTGGAATAGCGCCCCTTATTTTAAAAGCCTTTTGCGATTGAGGAATAGTTCCTACTATTCTCTTTTTGAAATCATAAGGGCCTCCAAAAACATAGGCATTATCACCAGACTTTGGTTTTCCAACTCTCACTTCATTTTGCAAAATAAGATCAGGAATTTTAGGATCTGTATAGAGCAATCGTGTCATTCTTCCTACTTTAAAATTAGACTTAAAATAGATGTCATACTCATTCTCGGCAATATTGAGCCCCCAAGCTCCACCAGCGTAATAATTGCCCAAATCATTCCATTGCCAAGAAGGTGCAATGGGATATGCATCAAAAATGGATTCATCTACTACAATTTTCCCATCTATGCAACTGATGCCTTGAGCTTTTATCCTAGTATAAATATCTTCCAATAATTGGTCAAAAGATAGATTTCCCTTAATTCTTTCAGAGCCTAGTGTAGGATCTCCTGATCCCACAATATAAAAGTTGCCATTCAAGGTACCATCACTAGTCCATTCATTGTCTACCGCAATTAATGTTTGGTATTTAAAATCTGCACCTATTTCGTCAAGAGCAATTAAGGAGGGTAACAATTTTAATGAAGACGCTGGCACAAGAGAATACTCTTCATTGTATCCATCTATTTTCTTTCCATTAGAAGCATCAAACACCGACACTCCTATATTGGCGTGTTTTAATGAAGCAGACTTTCTGATCAGATTTACAGTTTCAGAAAGAGTCGATTGCCCCCATGAACAGCTTATTACAAAAAGGTATATTATACTAAAAACCTGAAACTTCCTCATTTTGATCTTCTGTTAATCCTATGTGAAATAGAGCATCTCCTTGATTTACTACCGAGGCATTGTTGTGTCCAACAATGTGTCCATTGAATTTGCTAAATACCGTAATATGTTTCGTTCCGTATGGATTTTTGATTATTCCTAGCGTATCTCCTTTAGCGACAAATTGTCCAGAGCACTTAGACCAAATAAAGATTCCAGATTGAGATGCACGTACCCATCTCGATTTCTTAATAATATTTGTCTGCCTCTCTTCATTCGTTTCGATTTCCAACAAATCTAAATATCCCAATACATTTTTGATCCCATTTTTACCTGATGTAATGCAAAATCCGTCTAACCGAATGGATTCACCTGCTTCATAGACCAAGGTCGGAATTTCCATTTCATTTGCAATCTTTCGAAATGAATTAGCAATAGCTGTCTTCTCCATCGTATAAGGTGAAGCAAAAACCTTGGCCAATTCTAAAGCTTCAATATCATTCTTAGTAACACGAATTTGCGGGTAATTATAACGGGCGCTTCCTCCAGTATGACAATCCACGGCATAGTCTACAAAGGGCATGATTTTTTTGGTCAATGTATTGGCAATTCGACTAGCCAATGAACCTGTAGAACTCCCTGGAAAACTTCTATTTACATCCTTCCCATCTGGAACATCTCTACTCATATTATTAAATCCGAAAACATTAAGTAATGGTATTGCTATTACAGAACCTCTCTTTAAATGAGAAAATGCCTTTTCCAATACCAATTGGTTTACAATTTCGATTCCGTTGATTTCATTACCATGCACACCTCCTAATAACAGGACTACAGGTCCTGGAATTTCAGATCTAAATATATGTGTGGTTATTGTTATTTGATTGTCGGAAGGAGTTCTTCCTACGACCAACTTCAATACAGCTGATTCTCCAAGTTCTACAGAAGTTTGATCAATCGTTATTGCATTCTCGGAATTAAAACGTTCCTTTTTTCTTACCATAAATTTTTATTCATCCTTCTTTCTATAAATCGTATGATTTCTCCAGCGATATCAATTTTTGTAGTTGTTTCTATTCCTTCCAACCCTGGGCTGGCATTGACTTCCAAAACTGATGGCCCTTCAGATGTTTGCAACATGTCTACTCCTGCAACATGCAAATTCATTATTTCGCTAGCAGATATAGCCATATCTCTTTCTTCTTTGGTTAATTCAATCAATTTTGCTTGCCCTCCCTTATGAAGATTTGACCTAAATTCACCTGGACGAGCTTGGCGCTTCATAGCACCAATTACTCTACCATCCACTACAAAGGCACGAATATCTGCTCCTTTAGACTCTTCTACAAACTCTTGTGCCATTAATTTTTGATCTTTCGAAAATGCTTCTATTATAGACTCGGCATTTTGTCTATCTCTAGATAAAATCACTCCCATACCATGAGTACTATTAGCCAACTTCAATATATAAGGCGGATCGCCAAGTTTGTTTAACAAAAATCCGGAGGTGTATGCATGATTCGACAAAGTCGTCTTAGGAATTCGAATACCATGAGCAGCCAACATTTGAAGACAACTGATCTTATTCCTTGAATTAATCAAGGCTGTAGAATCAAGTGTGGTAAATACTCCCATACCTTCAAATTGTTTAATAACTGCAGCACCGTAATTGGTAGCAGAACTTCCGATCCGTGGTATTATCGCATCAACTTGTATAACTTTCTGTTTATTATAATACACCTCTAGTTGACCATTTTCAATTACCAAATCACAATACATATGGTCATAAACACGAACGCTATGATTCCTACGACGGCATGCTTTCATTAATGAATTTGTGCTATATAAAGCGGGGTTTCTAGATAATATAACAATATTCATTTGGGGAATTATTTGTGCTTGCTAAGATAACGAATTATGTGAATTTTTATTGATTTCAAAATTCAACCGTATAATTAGATAGATTTATCAAAAAAATCTCACACTATCATAATAAATGACCGTTTCTATTGCGTTACTCAATAAAGTAAGTTGGGTTTTTAAATCAATTCCCTACACTCCTCTCCACTCTCTCATAATTGTTATGATTAATTCATATTAGATTTTATTTTAATATATTTGTCACTTATAAAACAACAACATATGAGCAACGAGTCTTTTAAAGTACATGGCAATGCGAGGTTATCAGGAGAACTTCACCCTCAAGGTGCTAAAAATGAAGCTTTGCAGATACTTAGTGCTGTATTACTTACCGATGAAGTAGTAACGATTCATAATTTACCCGATATTGTTGACGTCAATAAACTCATCAATTTACTAAAAGGTCTGGGAGTTGTAATAAATAAATTAAATGAAGGAAGTTATAGCTTTCAAGCCAACCAAATTGACTTGGATTATTTCGCTTCGGAAGAGTACCAAAGAGATGCAAAAAAAATAAGAGGTTCTGTCATGTTACTTGGTCCATTATTGGCAAGATTTGGAAAAGCTTTTCTTCCTAAGCCCGGAGGAGATAAAATAGGAAGAAGAAGGCTCGACACTCATTTTATTGGATTTCAAAAATTAGGTGCTCAATTTCAATATGAAGAAGGAACCAATAAGTTTTACTTGGCTTGTGACAAACTAAAAGGGACTTACATCTTAATGGATGAAATATCCGTAACAGGAACAGCTAATGTGGTTATGGCCGCAGTATTGGCAGAAGGTGTTACAACCATATATAATGCAGCTTGTGAACCTTATCTTCAGCAACTTTGCAAAATGCTGGTTCGTATGGGAGCTAAAATATCTGGTATCGGATCAAACCTATTAACCATCGAAGGAGTCCATACGCTTACAGGTACTTCACATACCGTTCTTCCCGACATGATCGAAATTGGAAGTTTTATTGGATTAGCAGCCATGACTCAATCTGATATAACCATTAAAAATGTTTCTTTGCCTAACTTAGGTGTAATTCCTTCAACATTTCAGAAACTTGGAATTCAGTTAGAATTTAACAATGATGATATCATTGTACCTCAACAAGACCATTATGAAATACAAACCTTTATTGATGGGTCCATCTTAACCCTATATGATTCTCCTTGGCCTGGATTAACACCAGACCTTATGAGTATTTTACTTGTTGTTGCTACTCAAGCCAGAGGAAGCGTACTCATCCATCAAAAAATGTTTGAATCAAGATTATTCTTTGTAGATAAACTTATAGACATGGGCGCACAAATCATACTTTGTGATCCACATAGAGCCACGGTCATTGGTATCGATCGAAAATCTAAACTTAGAGGCATTCAAATGACATCTCCCGATATTAGAGCTGGTGTATCACTACTTATAGCCGCACTATCTGCCGAAACACCTTCAATTATCCATAACATCAATCAAATAGATAGAGGTTATCAAAACATTGATCAAAGATTAAATGCTATTGGTGCACAAATAGAAAGGATTCAATCTTAATACACTTTGTTAAGGAAAGATTATTTATTTGATCTTTAACATTATACAATATTATATATCTATTTGCAATTTTATATTTTAGCAACTTTAAATAACAAAATAAAACATAAACGAAATGGCTTTTCCAACAGATTTAGAAATCGCCCAGTCAGCCAAACTCAAGCCAATACAGGATATTGCTGACAAACTAAATATACAAAACGAAGATTTACACCCATATGGTAGACATATCGCTAAACTTCCATTATCATACATAAATGAAACCAATGTAAAAAAGAACAAATTAATTCTTGTCACTGCGGTAAACCCAACACCAGCTGGTGAAGGTAAAACTACAGTTTCTATAGGATTAAACGAAGGTTTAAATAAAATTGGGAAACAATCTGTTGTGGTATTAAGAGAACCATCTTTAGGTCCTGTGTTTGGAATCAAAGGTGGTGCTGCTGGTGGTGGTTATTCTCAAGTCATACCGATGGAAGACATCAATCTTCATTTTACAGGCGACTTTTCAGCCATTGAGAAAGCCAATAATCTATTAGCCGCTTTGATTGATAATAATATTCAAAACAAAACGGATAGAAATCTAAATATTGATCCACGTACTGTTGTTTGGAAAAGGGTCATGGATATGAATGACCGCGCACTTAGACAAATTACTATTGGGCTTGGTGGCACAGCTAATGGTATACCAAGAGAAGATGGATTTAATATTACTCCAGCTTCTGAAGTTATGGCCATCTTGTGCATGTCTAAGGATAGAAAAGACCTTAAAGAAAGACTAGGGAATATTTTCGTTGGGTTCACTTTTGACAAAAAGCCAATATTTGCTCGTGATTTAAAAGCTGAAGGAGCAATGGCATTACTTCTTAAAGATGCAATTAAGCCAAACCTAGTTCAAACATTGGAAGGCAACCCTGCCATCATACATGGAGGTCCATTTGCTAATATTGCACAAGGAACCAACACAATTATAGCAACTAAGATGGGTATGTCTTTGTCAGAATATACCGTAACAGAAGCTGGATTTGGAGCAGATTTGGGGGCCGAAAAATTCATGAATATTAAATGTGGATACGCTGGCTTTGGTCCTGATGCGATTGTTCTTGTAGTAACGGTAAGAGCGCTTAGACATCACGGAGGTGCTCGCAAAGCAGAATACAATGACGCCGACTTGGACAAGGTTAAACTTGGAATACAAAACTTAGAAAAGCATATTGAAAATTGTAAATCGTTTGGGTTAACTCCTACCGTAGCGATCAACCATTTTCCAAATGACTCAGAAGAAGAAATCAATTGTATTATTGAAACCTGTGCATCTCATGGAGTGACAGCTGTATTGAGTAAAGGGTTTGCAGAAGGAGGTGAAGGAACAAAAGATTTAGCTGCTGCTGTAGTTCAACAAATTGAATCTGGAACAAATGATTTCAAACGTATTTATGATTGGGATTTATCCATTAAAGAAAAAATCGATGTAATCGCCAAAACTGTTTATGGAGCAGAGGAAGTTGAATATTCTTCAACTGCTTTAAAACAACTGAAATTGATCGCAGAACTTGGCATGGAAAGTCTTCCTATTTGTATGGCCAAGACACAAAAATCACTTTCAGACAAAGCATCACTCAGAGCAAGACCAACGGGTTTTGCCGTTCATGTTAGGGAATTTGAATTTGCAGCAGGTGCTGGATTTGTAATTCCTATTTTAGGACAAATGATGAGGATGCCAGGCCTTCCATCTATTCCTGCATCAGAAGGAATGGATATCGATTTAGAAGGAAAAATCTCAGGATTGAGTTAGAATATAAAAAACAATTAAAAAAGGGTTGACATTGTACAAAATGTCAACCCTTTTTGTTTAAGCAAGAGACTTTTCTAAACAAAATATCTAACCTCTAAATTTAGTATTGATATCGAATCAAGAACGTCGCTTCAATTTGAGAACGAACAACTTGGCTTCTATTCTTAAATCCAGAATTCTCTAGATTTACTTTTTGTCTTGTTTAGCAAATACTTGCTTAAGCAAATTAGATGTTCGCTGATTAATATCTGTTCGTATCCCTTTTTCTTTTACCTCAACCAAACTAAACAATCCCTCTAAGGATTTGCCAGCTACATGGTCAGCCAAGTCAGGATTAAGGGGTTTTACAAATGGTATTTTATTGTACGTTTTCACCGCATCACCCCAGTAATCAAGTGCTCCAAACTTATTCAATGAGTTTACAATTACAGGTTTAAATTCACTATACAATTTATTGTACGTTTTGCTATGAAGGTAGGTTGTTGCTGCATTCTGCTCTCCCATTAATACACCCATTACATCAGAAATAGTCATGCCTTTGATCGCATTTAAAAATATAGGACCAGCCTTCTTCGCCGCATCTTCAGCAGCACGATTTATTCGCTTTATGGCCTCATCCTCTACTTTGTCAAAACCTGGGATACTTTTGAGCTTATCTGTCACTTGCATTGCTTCTTTTGGAAGTAATACTTTATATGCTGACTTATAGTAACCATCTGTAGCAGACAAGGTCTTTACACTTTTATCTACACCCAAGTTTAATGCTTCCTTAAGTCCCGAAGCAATTTGCTGGTTGGATAAAGGAGAACTTCCACTTTCCATCAATTGATTAAGAGCTGTTGGATCACAGGCTATTAAAAATGGTAGTAGTAATGCAACTAGAAATTTCTTATTCATATTTAAATGTTTTTCTTTTTTTAGTAATGAAACAATTCAAAAATGGGTTTCCATTCATTAATCACTTAACAATCACGTCAACTAATCGTGATCGCTTTTTTCTAAACGAATTAGAATGACATATTTATTCTCCTCTCAAGAGAAATCTTAAAGTAGTATTATTAGGACATCATTTTCTCAAAAAAGTTTCTTTTTCATTCACTTTTTATTTCAATGTCTTTACGAAGTGATTTAAAATCTAACAAGATGCTCTCTCCAAACTCTTAGGAATTAAGGAATCCGTTGATCGCATTTTTACTAAAATCTGAAAGAACCAATTTACCACTCATGGCGGCACGTTCTTCTAATAAATCATTCCAATGATCCGTACCTTCCCAAAATACCTTCTTCAACAAACTTAAAGCCTCAGGATTCGATTCAAGTAGTATTTTACTGAAATGCTGGATGTAATCATCCAATTGTTCGGTAGTCTCAAAAACCTCTGTAAACATTCCTTTCTGTTTAGCCCATTCAGCCGTCTGCCATTCTGTAGCATTCAAAGCCATATGACTAAATGCCGAAACGCCTACTTTTCTCTCCACAGCAGGTCCAATAACAAATGGTCCAATCCCAACTGCCAACTCACTTAATCTAATTGACGCATACTTCGTTGCCATCGTATAATCGCATGCTGAAGCTAATCCAACTCCACCACCAACGGCTTTTCCTTGTAGTCTTCCGATTACAATTTTTGGACACTTTCTTATGGCATTAATTACATTTGCAAAACCCATAAAAAATGTTTTGCCCGTCTCATAATCTTCTATGCTTGCAAGCTCTGTAAAACTTGCTCCAGCACAAAATGTTCGTTCTCCTGCACTTTTCAACACGATCAATTGAACACCATCTTCTTCACCTGCAATTCGTATGCTCTCGGCCAAATCCTTAAGCAAATTTGATGGTAAAGAATTGTGCGCTGGATGATAAAATGTGATTGTTCTTAAACCATCTTTATCTTCATAATTGACATATCCATTCATATTTCACTCCTTAATTAAATTAATATTAAACCTCAAAAGTAGACACAAAAATGCAAAATCTTTCTAGGATTACAGATCGAAATAAGAATGCCCAAAATAATAGCCTTAATTGCGTCTATAGACCAATACCTATTCCTGAGTATAAAAACATCCGCAATTACATATACGATTCAGTCAATAATTCTACATTCTATATAAAAATTACCTCATTGAGCAAAGTTCCAATGACCGATACAGGGTATAAAACCTAATAATTATTATTTTTGAGAAACCTTCTTAAAATTAATTTGTATTGAGAGAGTTCTTATCATATTCTTTATTTCAATATGGTACTTTTAATTTGACCATAGGTGGTATTTTAATATCACTTGTAATATGGTTTTTGACCCGTTTCTCCATCTTTTTTGTCAACAATGTATTCCTTAAGAAGTACTTTAAAAGAAGAGACATTGACTACGGAAGATCCTATGCAATAAGAAGCATAATAAAATACATATTATACTTTATTGCCATCGTTATGATCTTGAAGACTTTCGGTGCACAATTGTCCGTTTTACTTCTTGGCTCTGCAGGTCTTCTAGTTGGTATTGGCTTTGGAATTCAAAAGACTTTTCATGATTTCCTATCGGGGATTATCTTATTGATAGAAGGAGATGTCGAGGTCGGAGATATCGTTGTTATTGATGGTATGGTTGGTGTTATTCAACGAATCGGCTTACGTACTTCAAAAGTTAAAACACGGGATATGGTATCCATCATTGTTCCCAATTCTAATCTTGTGACCAATCTAGTTACCAATTGGTCGCATACACAGTCTCCTGCCCGATTTGAAGTAGATTTTAGTGTTTCGTATAATAGTGACATTGATCTTGTTGAAAATGTCGTTTTAACTACGATTAGCAATGTTAAGGATGTATTGGAAAGGCCAGCTTCATCATTGTTTTTAATAGATTACGGTGATTCGGCACTACTCTTTAAATTGTATTTTTTCTCAGATGAGTTTTTCTATATCGAAAAAGTCAAAAGTGATATACGAAAGGCGCTTTTTAAGGCTTTCAATCAAAATAATATTGAAATCCCATATCCTCAAAGAGATGTATGGATTAAAAATACTTCACTTAAAGCAAACTAAATAGAACATCAGTTTGTTCTAAATTATATCATAATCAAATAGAATTACAATGGCGAAATTTAATGACATCATTAATGATGAAAGACCCGTATTAATTGATTTTTACGCGGATTGGTGTGGTCCATGTAAAACACTATCTCCAATCATTCAAGAGATTAAAAATGAACAAGATGAAACGGTAAGGGTAATAAAAATAAATGTTGATAAAAATCAAGCCGTTTCGCAAAAACTTAAGGTAAATAGTATCCCAACTCTTATGATTTATAAAAAAGGCAAATTGTTATGGAGAGAAGCTGGGCTCCAAACTAAACAAGCTATCCTGGCTCAATTGGATAAAGCAAAAGCACTTTAAAATGAATAGAGATTATTCAGATCTAAGAGCAAATTATCTTAAGGACGAATTGTTGTTAGATCAATGTAGCGAAGATCCCATTCAACAATTCGTTACATGGTTTGAAGAAGTACAGCAATCTAAAGAAGAAGAGCCTAATGCTATGGTATTTTGCACTGTAGATCGGAATGGTTGTCCTGATGCTCGAACCCTATTACTTAAAGAAGTATGGAATAAACGTTTTGTGTTTTATTCAAATTACGAAAGCAATAAAGCTATTCAAATCGACAACAATAATCGTTGTTCTATTGTATTTCTTTGGCTCAGTTTAGAAAGGCAAATAAGAATCAAAGGGAGCGTCCAAAAACTATCTGAAGAAAAGTCCTTACAATACTTCCAAAGTCGTCCAAGAGGATCTCAAATTGGTGCTTGGGCATCCCCTCAAAGTCGTGAAATTTCAAGAGACAATCTCGAAGAATCGGTAATGTCATTCACCAAAAAATTTGAACAGTCAGAGGATATTCCTTTACCACCACATTGGGGTGGATATGAGGTTGATCCTGTGGAAATTGAGTTTTGGCAAGGAAGATCCTCTCGATTACACGATAGAATAGTATACTCTAAAACTGATGGTACTTGGAGTCGTAAAAGATTGGCCCCATAAGAATTTTGAACAACCAATTACTTAGTTTTTATAATCCTAATAGCTGTAGAAGTGATTACTTTTTCCACCAGAAGTAAGTCGCGACACTAAATAATAAAGCAATAAAAATCCATGGTAACTGTAAGGCAGAAAGAGATAACGTTTCTAAGTCTACATTGGGCTGAAAAATTCCTGATGGAATAGCCTGATTCGGTTGTTCCAATCGTAAATCAAATACACTTATTGTAACAAAATTGGCACCTGTATGAATTCCTAATGCAGCGCCCAATCTTTTCGTTTTGAAATAAACAATACTAAAAAATATAGTGTGTAAAGCAGGAATTAACATACTATAGACTAACAGTTCTCCTGATACTTCAAAGGAATAACTTTTAAGGCCCACATAAAACACCATAATAATAATTGCAATATTTGCGCCAAAGCTATCCTTTAATCTTTGCAATGGATATCCTCTTGTAAAGAGCTCCGTTCCTAAATCGGCAATAAAAATGAATAGGAGACCGTACGCAATATTCAAAATTGAAATATTTGGTCTTAATTCCCAAGAAAAATCCGCAGTAATCGATTGTATTACCGAGACAATTGCCCATAAAGCAAATCCAACGAAAAAACCATAAACAAATTCAAAGCGATTGCTCGAATCACATGATATCCCCAAATCATTCAAAGTTATTTTATCCTTTTGGCAAAACCATTTGGTGACATACCAACTAGAAATGGCAAATAATGAAAACAAAAATAAAAATGTGAGATTGTGAGGAAGCTGAAACGGAAAAATAATAGCAATGAATCCCTTTCTAAATATAAAATCAAGAATCGTAAGGATAACTAAAAAATAAATCGCTTTAACAAAAGGTCTCATGTTGGTATAAGTCTTTTTTAATAGAACAATTACTTTCGCCTCTAATTATAATGGCAGTAGTTTTGATTTCTCATTAGGGGATAAATGATGATTATTCTACTTTAACAAAACTCAATTTGTACATTCTATCCTCAAAATCACATACTAAGTGGTACATTCCAAGTGGCAGGTTTTCTATATTCAACTTTTCCTTACTCTTATAACAGTAAGAAGAAACATCTTGTCCCAACATATTAAATACAGCAAATCCACCTTCTAATAGAGGAAGGGAAAGTGTAATTTCTTGAGATGCTGGATTGGGGTACAAACGGATTTCCTTTAACTTAACATCTTCTACATCACTGACATTGGGGATATCGATCCATAAGGAATCTTTGTTACATTCGTTGGATACCTCTACCTGTATTTGGCTCCCCCCGTACACATTAAGATCAAGAGCAAAAGAATCCGACTCAATTGTACTGCCATCAGGTAGTGTCCAAACTATGTGAGTGGAATTTAAACTTTGGTTAACCAAAACAGCAAAATTTTCCTGAACTGTTAATTCGATATCGATATTAACGGATTGATCAATAGTCCTAGTAATCTGATACGATGGACCACCACTAAGGTGATAAAAAGATCCGCTTGCAGTAATTTCAAGTTTTTCAGCTCTTACCTGATACTCATAAATTCTATCGACAGTTAAACAAGAATCTCTAAAATAATTTAAAGTTGATTCTACCCTTCCAATTCTTTCGTATTTCGAATCCCCAACTTCTCTTCTGTAAACTTCATAAAAGTTCGTTTTTGCATCTCCCGGTGTCCATTCCAATAAGAATCCAAACTGCTCTTCTGACACAACTAGATTTTGTGGAGGAGTGATCACAAATGATTTCAACGTCGGATCTCCCAATAAGTTGGTATGCACCAATCTTGCTCCAAAACCGGTGTGATACGTATTAATGTTATTCTGCGACATTACAGTGCACTCTCCTATCGTTGCACCCAAACCCATCGGATGCAAAACCCAATGTGGACGTCCTGACCACATCGTACAAAGCGCTTCACCTGAGGCCAATAATGAACGCATCAAATTACTTTTGGTATCATAATCACCAAAGTAAGAGCCAAAAATGATATTAAATATTCCTTTAAATTCATTATCTGCAAATTTAGAACTTGTGGAAATTCCACTTGCACTCGTATATGATCCACCACCAGAACCGTGTGTCCATAAATACGTATCAACAAAAGCTGAATCATAGTCTACAAAATGAACATTGGATTGTCCAACTATCGGAGAAAAGCTTCTTATTGCTCCATGACCAAATGCTTCGGCCCTGTTAAACCTTTCTTCTATTAAAGCTTGTCTATTTACTGACATCTGGCCTGTTCTAAATTCGATATTCCTTGTGAGGTAATCCCGTAACAAAGTATACTTATCTTCAATGAATATTGATAGTTCATCAAAATCAATTCTGCCAACTGGAATCTCAATATCACTTGGAATGGAGGATTGATCCCAATTCCCATCACCTGGAATATTGTGGTTCCTTTCGTTGGATGAGGTCACATTGTTTATCAAATTATCTGTCCAAATTCCATCAATTTCACCATAAAACAAATCTGCCGACCAAGCGCCTTGATGATTGCCGTGTCCATCAATATTAAAGTTTCCACTATGGGGAACAGGAACATCACCAAGTAAAAGTATCGATGAAATATTCTGGGATTCGTATCTATCTACTATCATATCTTTAACCTCACTAACAGAATTATTAATACGAATGGTATCCACTATAACATCCCAACCTTCCGATTTAAGTACATTAATGTATTGTCCAAGAATGGATGATGTATTATTAAAAGACGGTACATCTATAATAATAAGGAGATTCCCACTTTCAAAATTACTAGCAATCTCGATACCTGAAAGTAAATATCCATATCCTTCAAAATCTATCCCCTTCTTTACAATGCGATACTCATATTTGACACCCTTCACAACGTCACAGTCTACAAAATTACTTTGAGTCCCATCCATTTCTGCAATAGGTGCTCCCCATGACTGGTCAGTAATTCCCTTCTTATAAAGAAAATAATTCTCAACATCATCCTCTTGTATCCAATGAAGTCGCAAGCAATCCTCTTCGATTTGCACCCAAGTTTGAACAGTAATCTTTAAATCATGAGCATTTTGAGCATAAAGTGAACCGCTCAAGAGTAATAAAAGATAGTATAAACGATTTAACATAATTTGAAATTTGAGGCTTTGACAATATACAACTATTTCATGTAAAACTTAAATCTATGATAGAACATGACAGACACAACAACTGTTACTATTCGTTTCCATTCGTTATTAAACGTATACAGTCGTTAATTAAACGAATATGTCATTGGATCTAACTCAAATTTGCATTGTAATCGTCATCAAACATTCATTAACTATAAAACACTTCTATCATGAAATCAATTAAGAACTATATACAATTATTGGGTAATGTCAGTTCAGATGTTGAGCTTATAGCATTCGATTCTGGTTCGAAAAAGGCCAGCTTCTCATTCGCAACAAGTGAAGGATATAAGAAGGGAGAAGAATTCATCAAAAAAACACTGTGGCATCAAATTGTGGCTTGGAATTCCAAAGCCGAAGCCCTTCATCAGACCATCCAAAAAGGAGATACTTTAATCATTCATGGTAGTATAAATTATCGTGAATACGAAAATAAGGATGGTCATAAAAAAAGAATAACTGAAATATTGTTAGATGGATATTTCAAGACAAAGAAAGACTCTTCGACCCAACATTCTGATGAAATTCCAACCGCACTGAATAAATAATATTATAACACATTTAAAACTATTAAAATGAAAAATTTAAGAAACTATGTTCAACTTATTGGACACACCGGCCAAGATGTAAATACGATGACATTCGATAGTGGCACCCAAAAAGCTTCAGTAACATTTGCAACTTCTAACTATTATAAAAACGGAAAAGGAGAAATTGTAAGTCAAACTCAATGGCACAATCTGGTAGCATGGGGTAAAATGGCTGAACTTCTATCTAAAGCTTGCAAGAAAGGCGATCAACTAATTGTTAAAGGGAGCTTACAGTACAGACAATATGAAAACAAAGACGGAATCAATATTCAAATAACGGAAATCCTTGTAGACGACTTTATGCGTACAAGATCTTCAAAAAACACATCAACGACTAAAGAAAAAGAGGCTGCCCTTCCGTTTTGAAGTAATTAGAATCACTTCAATCCTTATAAAATATCGCAATGAAAAACAATTAGTGTAAAGCTAATAATGACCAAACGAACTCCGATAATTACAACTTTGAAACTAAATCACTACTTGTTAACTAAGCATATGAGACAATACCATATTTAAATATTAAAAATTTTCAAATAGTTATTCTGATTAAGGTTCATTTAGGCTGTTTCACAATTATTAGCAAAACCATCGCTTAACTAAAGAGTTGTCTCAGTGCAACTCTTTAGTTTCCATGAACTCATTTCAATAATACCGACTGATTTATATTAGCTAATCATATTTAAAAATAGCCCTGAATATTAGAGCGAATATGTACATGACTATGAAATCTATTAAATTAATATTTGCTTTTCTTTTTTTTAACTTAGCATTAAAAAATCATGATTAGTTGGATTTGTAGAAAGATTCTGGACTTATGGGGATGGAAAGTAACCGGAACCATTCCCAATCATGTGGCAAAAAAATTGTACATCACCATCCCTCATACCTCCAATTGGGATTTTCCCGTTGGCATATTACTAAAGTATGGTTACCATATGGACGTTCAGTATCTTGCAAAAAAATCACTATTCATTCCTGGAATCGCATGGTTGTTTAAGGCTCTGGGCGGAATACCCGTTGATCGTTCGAAGAGTAACAATTTTGTTGATGCTACAGTCGATACTCTTAAAAAATACGACAAGATTTCAATATCTATTGCTCCAGAAGGAACACGAAAGAAAGTACATCAACTGAAAAGTGGCTTTTATTGGATCACTGTTAAAGCTGAATTACCCATCTATTTTGTCAAGTTTGACTGGGGCAATATGAATGTAGATTTTTCTCCCCCATTTCACCCTACAGGAAATTATGAAAACGACCTTAAAATAATTACAAATCATTTCTCAGGAATTAAAGGCAAAAGACCGAACCACGGGTGGCCAGATTAACCTTTATTTACAATTCTTTCTACATTTTATACGTGTGAAATTTAGATTTCTGCAGAGTGCACTCCTAAATTACTATCAGACAAAAGACCAGTCGTAAGAATCCATTTCCTTCAAAGCCTCAATAGAGAGTTCAATTACATTTTCTACATCATCAAAATGGACCATTTCTATAACTTGATGTAAATATCTCGTAGGAAAAGAGATCGCACCTGCAATTGCACCCCCCTTACCGCTTCTCTGCATTCCTGCAGTATCCGTGCTACCAAAAGGCAATATTTCCATTTGATAAGGAATATCCTTTTTTTCAGATATCTCCTTAAGAAAATTAACCATTCGATAATCGCATATTGTACCACCATCTAAGACTTTAATGGCTGCTCCTTTTCCAAGTTTGGTGATTGATTCATAAGCTGCTGCTCCTGGCAAATCATAAGAAATTGTAACATCCAAGGCAATTGCAAAATCTGGATTAATTTCTGAAGAAGAAGTAATCGCACCTCTTAATCCTACTTCTTCTTGAACCGTAAATACAGCGAAGAAATCATAAGGCAAGGTTTCATTTTCAAGACGCTCTAATATTTGAATTAGTGCATATACAGAAACTCTATTGTCCAATGATTTCGCATTTACACAATCTCCCATAACCACTAGTTCACGTTCCCTAGTAATCACGTCACCTACTTTAATTAGTTCCTTTACCTTATCTCCAGAAAGGCCTGTATCTATGAAATAATCTGAAATCTTTGGAGCTCTTCTTCGATCCTCAACAGACATGGAATGTATAGGTTTTGTTCCCATTACACCTATTACATCTTCTTTTCCATGGACCCAAACTCGTTGAGCTGTAAGTGTTTTTGGGTCGAAACCACCCAATGTATGAAACCTAATGAATCCAGAATCATCAATGTGTGTAACAATAAAAGCAATTTCGTCCATGTGAGCAGCAAACATTACTTTCTTATCTGTTATCCCCTTTTTCAGGGCAACTATATTCCCAAGAGTATCAACAGTCACATCCAATTGGAACTCTTTGATTTTATTTAAAATGAACTTCCTGATCTTTTGTTCATATCCGGGGGCACCAGGAATATTGCACAAGTTCTTTAATAGCTCAATATCCTTCATGATTATTCTGATTTTATGGGCGACAAATATATTGTTTTATATTAATTTATATACAACTCAATGTTACAATATAAGTCACTTGATTTTATTATGGTCAAAAATACAAAATGAAAAACCGAAAAAAAGAATATTCAAGCCAACAAAACAAGTATCACCTCCAAAGATTTCAATTCTCCGAATCCATCAACATGAAATCTATAGAAATCAACAATTCCATTAAGAATGTCTTTTTGATGAGTTTTAGGTATACTAAGATCATTGATATTAGAGTATTCACAACTCATTATAGCTGCTAAAGCCCTACTTGTTTCTTGCCCCAAAAACTTGGTAGACTGACTCAATTTATTGACAAAAAGCCCCTCCTTCAAATCAAATACATCACAATCTTCTAAAGAATAATTATTGTAGGGAGCAAATCCAAGAAATTGGGATAAATCGAGTAAAAATTTTATGTGAAACAACGAGAGTTTTATCTTCTTTACATCTAAATCTGTAAACCTAGAAATTAAAAAATGATATAATTCTTCATTGGGATCGGAATCTATAATTGATTTCCTACATACTTCAATCAAAAATGTGGACACACATGATACCAATACATCCTGATTGATATTTTGATAATGATTTAGATAAGAAATCTCCTTTATCCTAGAAAGTTTATCTCCTTGACTATTATATGCCGTTAAGTTAACCATTGTAGCGGGTTGAAAGAGATTTGCTTTACCAATATTCTTTTTCGAACGGACACCACTAACGATATACGATTTCAGTCCATAATCTCTGGTGTAAACATCGCAAATGATACTACTTTCCTTATACTTGAAAGATCTTAACACCATTCCCTCTGTTGAATATATACCAGCCACTTTTGCAAGGTTAAAACTCCCATCCTTCAATAGGATCTTGTTTATACTTTAATTTTGTTTTAACGCGTTCAATTTGTCGATCTAAGATAAGTCGCGCTAGGCTCTGTTCAGGAGAAATAATATTCGTTACGCGTAATACTGCAGCAATTTTTTCCTGAGCGATATCCAATCGATACAAATAGGATAACAATAAATTTCTATCATTCTCAAGCAATTCTTTCACTCTACGAATCAAAACCATTAAAATCTCATCTTCAGATAGATCATATCTACATTCCAACTCCAAATCACGGCCCAAAGCATCAATTAACAGCTTGTTTTCAGACATATTAATGATTTACAAACTTTAATATCGCATCCAAATACTTTCTATCATTCGACAATCTTGGCACCTTATTCTGACCTCCGATTTTACCTTTAGAAGCTAACCATCTGTGAAAGGTTCCCTGGGGTAAAGAGACTACATTAAGTCGTTTTAGTGCCATATCATTGTATCTTTTGGCGTCGTAATCGCTATTGATTTTACGAAGATTTTCGTCTAGGCTAGCTTCGAATTTTTCAATTGGATAACTATTCTCCTCAAATTCTATCAACCACTCATGACCAGCTTTATTGTTTTGATCAAAATATCGTGGAGCAACCGTATAATCCGAAACTTTTACATTCATTTCAGAGCATGTTAGGGCTAAGGCTTTGTCAGTATTACTAACCATAACCTCCTCTCCAAAAGTATTGATGTATTGAGCTGTCCTTCCAGCCACTTTTATTCTATACGGATTAGTAGATAAAAACTGAACAGTATCACCTAAGATATATCTTATTAATCCACCAGAAGTAGAAATCACCATAGTATATATCTTTCCTTTTTCAACACCTTCAATCGGAACAATGTGATTATATGGGTCATCCATCTTATCAAATGGAATAAACTCATAATAAATCGAATTATCTAATAACAACAACATGCCTTCATCATCACGGTCTTGCACTGCATAATATCCCTCAGAAGAATTATAAACCTCGACATATTTAAAATCTGGTTTCGGAAGGTATTCTTTAAACTTTTCTTTATACGGCTCAAAAGCTACACCTCCGTGGATATAAACATTCAAATTAGGCCACACTTCGAGAATATTATTCTTTCCTGTAAAGTCCAAAATTTTATCAAATAAGACTATGTTCCAAGTAGGTACACCACCAAACATAACTACATTTTCATCCAATGTAGTTTCTATGATTTTTGCTATTTTTTCATCCCAACTTGTAAGCGTTGCAATATCTGGACTTGGCGTATAAAAAGGCTTCCCAATTGCAGGAATTCTTTTAATCAGAATTGCAGATACATCCCCAGCTTTCACTTCTGGCCTTGTTCCTATAGGGGATAAAGATCCTCCCATTATTAAACTTTTGCCGCCAAAAAGGTTTGCCTCTTTCCATCTATTGTAAATTATAGATGTAGTGTCCCAACTAGAGGAAATCATATTATTGTAAAACAAGGCATCCGGTACAGGAATATACTTACTTCTGTCATTAGTCGTGCCACTCGATTTGGAATACCAATCTACCCTTCCAGGACACAAAACATTTTTATCACCCTCTACCATGCGCTCAATAAATGACTTTACATCATTATACTCAACAACAGGTAAGTCTTCCAATTTATTTACGCCATAATCTTCAACGTACTTCGTATTCTTGATTTTATCCCAAATCTCATTGCGACAGTTTTGCTGTAACTGAGCTCCTTTATTTCTTATCGCCTCAATCCTTTTAAATCTGTGATTCAAGTATAATTTAATGGCAGAGTTAAATGGTTTGTATATCATCCCTTGTTTAAAAAAATACACGATAAAGTTATTAATTTCTTCTTTATTGAATCAAAATCTCAATTGGATTTCTATTCAAATCAGCAATCATTATGGATCAATTGTAGAGAACTTGCTACTTACCCGCTAGAGTTATCATTGTTATTCTAGTAGATTTTAATCCTGTACTTATTCAAGAATTGTTTTTTGAATTGAATCCATGATGATCGAATTCAGTAAATAAGTTTTATTAATCCAATTTTATCTATATCTAAATATACGTAATACGAATTTTGTTCGTTTATTGTATCAAATATCTTTATTCACATTTATGAAATTTATTAGTGCCATTATATTTTCATCCATTCTTTTTTTGAGTTGTTCTAATTCAATTAAAGAATTTGATGAATCGGGTAATTTATATCAGGAATATTTCATTGACAAAGACAGTTTAAGGCACGGAGAGTATAAAAGATACGATCCTAAAGGAAATCTGGTTGAAAAATCTCAATTTACTCATGGATTAGAAGATGGTACAAGAATCCTTTATTATGAAAATGGTAATATTGAATCAAAAAGTAATTACATAAATGATAAGCTGGAAGGTAAACATTTGGTCTATTACGAAACTGGAGAATTACAAATAGACTCAGATTATAAAAATAGTAGCATTATTGGAACCTTGAAGAAGTTCTATAAAAATGGAAATCTTCTGGAAGAAGTTTCTTTTGATAATGATATGGAAAATGGTCCGTTTAAGGAGTTTTATGAAAATGGAGCCCTAAAATGGGAAGGGAAATACCTAAATGGAGATTACGAATTCGATACAATTAAACACTACAATATCAATGGCACACTTGCTAAAGTTATGTATTGTGATAGTATGAGAATTTGTAAAACGCTTTGGAAATCAAATGAAACTACTGAAAATGAATAAAATTTTACTTGGACTAATTCTTGTCACGTTTTCATACTCTATTGAAGCACAAATTGGAGGTAGATATACTTTTGATTTTTTAAGTCTTCCTTCTTCGTCTAGGTTAACCGCTTTGGGTGGACATGTGATCGGTGTAATGGACGATGATATAAATCTAGCCATGTCTAATCCTGCGGCGTTAAATAGTAAAACACATAATAGTATTTCGTTTAATCATAACTTCCATTTTGCAGATATTTCTAATGGACATGTTTCCTATGGAAGGACGCTAGAAAAATATGGTATTCATACTCAAATTGGACTAAGTTATATTTCTTATGGAGAATTCACTCAATCGGATATTTATGGAAATGATTTAGGAACTTTTTCTGGACGAGAAAATGCTATAACTCTTGGTGCGGCTAAGCAGATTAATGAAAAAATTGTCGTCGGACTAAACTTAAAAGGAATCTTTGGAAAACTCGAAACTTATTCCAGTAATGGATTTGCCGTCGATTTAGGGGTGAATTATATTCTAAGGTCAGATAAAACGACTCTATCTTTCGTTATAAAAAATTGGGGATCTCAACTTACTCCTTATGATAAGGATATACAGGCCACTCCATTGGACATTCAAATAGGCCTCACAAATCAACTTGCGCACCTCCCTTTTAGATTTTCTATAATTGCACACCAGCTTCAACAATGGAGCATAAGATATGATGATCCCTCTCAAAATGACAATAATGACTTTTTTGGTGAATCCAATGAAGAAAGTACTTTCAGCAAAAATGTGGACAATCTTTTTCGCCATTTGATCTTCAATGGTGAGTTTTTACTAGGTAAAAAAGAAAATCTGAGGTTACGTATTGGTTACAATCATTTGAGAAGAAAAGAGCTTTCCGTCTCTGACTTCAGAAGTCTAGCTGGTTTTAGTATAGGTGCAGGAATCAAAATAAACCGATTCCGTATAGACTATGGAGTTGGGTACCATCATTTAGCAGGAGCTGTAAATCACCTCAGTATCTCCTCTAATTTGAATTGGTTTAAGAAAAAGAAACTTGCAGAATAAGAAGCTATTTTCTTCTTTTCAGGTCTATTGTAATCCACTATTCTAAGATGGTAAATGCACTTTAACCACAAATGCTAGAAGGATTAATCACAGAGTCATTTTAACTCCTAGCCATGATTTTTCTGATCCAATTCGGAATAACCAATGCACCAAGAATTAAGTAAGGATAGTAGGTAATCAACCTCCATACCAATGCTATTAAAGTAGCAATACCTAATGGAATAAAATCACTGTAAAATCCTCCAAACAGATATTCCGCAATACCTGCACCACCTGGTGTAGGACTAAATGCCGTAATGACATGCATCGTTTCTCCTCTTGCATACATCACTAATTGATCCCACCATCCAAATGCATTCGCTCCAACAAATGCCATTATAATAAAATTAATCGCTAAAAACCTTGTGATCCAAGCACCCGCAGTATTAGCAAACGCTTTTAAGTGAAAAGAGAATTTTTGAGATTGTAATTCTTCTGAAGATATTACAATATCCATTGCAGTTTTTCGCAGATTCTTTTTAAACCTCTTTAAAAATGGAATTTTTGAGAGTAATAACAGAAACCTCTTTGTGGCATTCGGATTTATAAACAACCCATAAAAAAAGATGCCACCATAAGCTACCATTGCCACGAGTACTAGGATAAAAGTTAGTCCGTATCCATCCAAATCTGAAATAGAAGTCATGTCGGGTCTAATTATAATCGCACCAACAGTAAAGAATAATAATGGGAGAGAAAGAACAAAAAATATTGTATCCAGAACCATTGAGTAGAGTACAACAGCCACTGTTTTAGCGCCTGATAGTTTTTCTTGTGCTAAAAGTAAAAGGGCTACACCTGATCCACCAACACTTGTAGGTGAAATAGCTGAAGCAAATTCCCATATAACAATCAATTCCATCGATTTCCAAAACTTAAAAGCCTTCGATGTCATAACTTGCAATCTAAAGGCATAAAATATGTGCCTTAACACATACATTAGTAAAGCCATAGATATCCAAAAGGAAGTACTTGACGACCAATTCACTTTTTCTAACTCATCCAAATCCAATTGACTATACATCATATAACCAACCACACCCAATCCCAACAAAGTCGGAATTAGAATTCTGGATAACTTGATCGATTCCGCAATCGAATTCCCCTTTGTTTCTAAACTATTTTCACTCATCTGCGATATTACAATTCAACTTCTAAAAAGTAAGGACAAAAATACAATTATAATACAGATCAAAATCGAATTGGTTTAGTATTAGGGTTTTATTTTAATCAAAAAAAGCGATGCCTTAAAAAGACATCGCCTGGAGAATGAAATCTTAGTTAAACTCAGATTTATTTCTTTGCAGTACCACTTACAGCACTTTTTGCATTATTATTACTTATCTCATAAGCCGTATGCAACATTGCATCACTAGCTATATCAACTGCTAATGGCTTAAGAGTAAATGGCATACTACTATTATCTGGAACTGGCTCTATTGATATAACAGCTTTTCCTCCTCTAAGATCAGTAGGGAATGTTAATCCTGAAGGAGCATCCTTTAATAAGTCTTCACCTGGGAATGGAGGACCTGCAGTCATACCACTATAAGGTGCTGCATTATCAGCCATATCCGCGGCAGAAAAAGTTCCAGTTGTAACAGGAGTTCCATCTACTACGGCCCACCCTTCGTAAATCCAACCATCAGGTAAAGTTGGCAACATCAATCCTGGTTGTGCGCTTCCAGATGAATTATCTAAAAACCAAATTCCACTTTCTTCATTATCATCCGCTCCTCCGTCTGTAGGCGTTGCTAAGATGTACTTTCCAGATGCAGTCGAAAAATCGTGTCCTAATGCTGCTGAATGATCAATCGTTAAAGACGCTTTATCATCTGAAAAATCTCCTGCCAAAATGTGAACATTACTTGGACTTGGATCCGAATCTGGTTTAGGTTCAATAGTTAATACGAAGGTGCTTGCCTTCTCAAGTTGATCTTCATCTAATTCAAATGAAGTTTCTGACATATTTCCATTATCATCTACTGTAAACACACCAGTTGTCACTGCATTTCCATCTACAATAATCCAACCTTCATATTGGAAATCATCTCCTAGATTCTCCAATCCTGTGATATCCAATTTCAACTTATTATTATCGTCATCATCGCTACAGCTTACTATTGCAAACGACATTAACACAGCCAATAAAACATATAATTTACTCAACTTCATACTATTCTCTTTTTAAAGTTATTTTGTTATTCTTAATAATGAAAACTTAAAGGCCTTATAAGTTCTCCTAAATCGATTAGCTAACTTCGTTAATTCGCTTTTATTATGTATGTAGATCAATTGAGGTTGCCTACACACTAAAAATAATTTCATTTTTTTGATATATTTTCAACATTTCTACTCATTCGGCACTTATAACATTTTTAAAATGTGCTCAGCGCTATATACAATGGTATTAAAATATAAGAGGTAGTATTATTGAATAATACTACCTCTTATATTTTAACGAAATATCTAGAAAAGATTTAAACTTACATGTTCTTAAAATCTTTTAGAGATTTTAAACCTAGCTACAGAAGAATGCAAATAAGTCTTTGGTGTTTTATTGGGCCAACTATCTCTAATTGATGACAATCCACGATTGTATGTCATATCTAAACCTATGTGGAGATCTTCATTTACCTTATAAGAAACATCTAATCCAGAATATGCCTGAAAATAAGCTGAATTCAGTTTTTTCAATTTACGAACAGATTCATCTTGTTCAAACTGAACTATTCCCTTATATTCAATAGTAGAGTGGAAATCATTTTCAGCACTTAGATTAACATTGTATGACAACCCAGCTCTTACTCCAAAAGAGAACAAATCATTTTCAAAAATTGAATATCTGGGACCTATTGATGTGCTCAATGTATGTATACGCTGCCTTACCTTACTGGCACTTGTCATCATATCATTTTCTTGAATTACCGTAGAAAGACTGAATTGCGCCTCTGAACTGTATTCACCTAAAGGATTCATTAAATTAATCGGAGTACAATATAGTAATTCTCCCTGCACCATTTCCAAATTATCCTCGTGATATGCCATATCATAGCTCGACTCACTTTCTATATTTATTCTTCCATAAGACACATTACTCTCAATTCTCCATCTAGAATTAATATCATAGTCTAATCCTAGCGAAAGTGCTAATGAATGTTGTGCTTTCTTATAACCCGTTATGCTGCTGTTATTAATACTTTCTCCTTCTGTCATACTTACCCAATTCCAGTTATTCGAAATTCCAGCTGAAATCCACCATGGACTTCTAGTTGATTTTGCCGAACTTGAACTAGGAGCTTCGATCAATTTAAACTTCTCGTCAACGTTCGTAGATCTATTTTCCAGAGTAAACAACAAACCATTAGCAGGATTAAGAGAATTTAGAATCTCTTTCTTAGTAATCAAATCTTCTTTCTCATCTAAGAAAGCAACATTTCCCCCATCTAGCTCCTCATTTTCAACCGATTGATAAATTACATTTCTAACTACATCATTATTAACAGGAAGTTTCACCTTGGCATTAGAATGGCCAA
Organism: Saprospiraceae bacterium; assembly: GCA_965230345.1. Taxonomy (GTDB): domain Bacteria; phylum Bacteroidota; class Bacteroidia; order Chitinophagales; family Saprospiraceae; genus JADKBO01. The sequence continues at coordinate 2,127,503 of CBDDKR010000002.1, read as the reverse complement.
ACTTTTGATTCGAAGCATTCTTTAATAATAGATCGTTTGATTCTAATATTTCTCTATTTTCTTGCTTTAAGGCTTCGATTTCCAATATCAACTCTTCAACTAATGCTAAATTTTTATTAGATGCTTGTTCAACAGAACTTAGTTTATGTTCTAAGCTATTTAACTTTGTCTTATGAGCTATCGATTGAGTAAAAAATAACCCAATCAATACTAGACCAAGAATTGAAGTTCCGAGAATCCACCATAAAGGTATCAACCGCCTCTTCCATGTTTTTTTCGTTTCAGGCACTTGATTAATCGCAGATTCAAACAATCGATCATCTGGCACATTCCAAGTTTCCTCGGAATGATCATTCAAGAATTTCTTGAAAAACTTGTCCAACTTATCGTAATTCTCTTCCATCATCTACGTATTAAATCATCACTTCTATGGCTTCTTTCAACATTCTCCTGGCCTTAAATAGCTGAGACTTTGAAGTTCCTTCAGAAATATTTAGTTGTTTTGCAATTTCTTTATGCGAAAATCCTTCAATGACATACATATTGAACACCATCCTATAACCATCAGGCAAATTTTGAACCAATTTCATCACCTCTTCTTTTGACAACCGATCAATTGGTGTTTCCGAATAGTCATAAAAATTGGTTACCGCATCCAAATTTTCTACAGTTCTTTTCGACTGATGCTTTCTCAAAAGCATGATACATTCATTTACCATTATTCTCGAAGTCCACGCATTAAAATTACCTAACTGTGGATCAAACTGAGAAATTTTAGTGAATATTTTTATCATTCCATTTTGAATAGCATCATCCGCATCTGCTTTATTGCCCATATAACGCATACACGTCATATACCACTTAACCTTATATTGGTCAAATAGTGCCTTTTGAGCAAACCTATCTCCTTCTTTAGCCCTTTGTATGGATAATTCCTCTGTCATGGAAAGATTTCAATTCTCGTCTATAGTATGTACCTATCTCCAAATTGGTTGTCTCATTGATTAAAAAAAATCAATTCAACAAAATACTATGATAATGTACCATTTAATGCTTTCTGCATTACCCGTCTATTGTGGTATAAAAAATCGAAAGCTGAGTACACTGAAATAATGGTAACCCAACTTACCAATACCAAGATGATACTTGAGATCATTGAATGATCTATGTAATTAATTAAAGGTTTCTTATATATTAGTAGTATATATATGGCAATTAAAACAATCACTTGAGAAAATGTTTTCACTTTGCCCGAATACCTTGATGCCAATACAATCTTTTTGCTAATAATCAATCTTAACACGGTTAAGAAAATTTCTCGAAATGCAATTACCACTACCAGTAAAATCGGCACAACACCATGGATAGAAAATGCCGACAAAACACCTAATATAAGTACTTTATCAGCGATAGGATCCATAAGCTTCCCAAAAGAAGAAACGGTCTTCCACCTTCTTGCAAAATATCCGTCGAGATAATCTGTCGCTGATGCAATACAGAATATAATCAAGGAAATGGTCAACGATTGAATATCCATGTTATAAGCATAGTATGTAGACAACGCAGCCAGTAACAACCGTAAGATTGTCAAAGTATTGGGCAACATTTTCTTGAACTTAATCATAAACCACCTACATTTATTATTGGTACAACACTTATCTCTTCTAAAAGATCACCATATCCAAAATTAATTCAAAATATCTGGTGAACTTTGAATATTTGGGCTAAAATACTCGATTACTTTCTGGATTAAATAATTCTCTTGTTTTTCTACACCTAAATGATCAAAATTCTTGATTTTCTTATAATGTGGCCAACCATCTTGATCTCTTCCAATATGTTCGTAATAGCCATCAGGTTCGAGTAAACTGCAGATAGCCACATGCATTAAATCCTGCTTTTCTTCTTTGGTAAACTTCCCCCTTTCAAACCTACCCAATTCCTGAATACCAATCAAAAACAATATGGCTTGAAGGTCAGGCAATTTTTCTTTGCCTAAGGATCGCGCAACATAATGTCGAACCTGCAGCCATTTAAAATCTTTCTTCCAATCCTCCATCTATTACATATTTCTCCTATACTGCCCTCCTACATCATAAAGCGCATTCGTTACTTCTCCTAAAGAACATTGTTTTACAACTTCCATTAGTTGATCAAACAGGTTTTCATTGTTTATTGCCGATTGTTGTAATTGTTTAATCAACTTGTCAGATGTATTTTCGTTAGTCCTCTTAAGATTATTCAAAGTATTAATTTGATTCTCTTTTTCCTCTTTTTCAGCACGAATCACTTCATCTGGTAATATAGTAGGAGATCCATCTTTAGAAAGGAAGGTATTTACTCCAATAATTGGGAGATCTCCATTGTGCTTTAATGTTTCATAATACAAGGATTCCTCTTGTATTTTTCCTCTTTGATACATAGTTTCCATCGCGCCTAATACTCCACCTCTTTCGGTCAATCGATCAAATTCTGTCAGGACAGCTTCTTCTACTAAATCTGTCAACTCCTCAATAATGAAAGCTCCTTGCAATGGGTTTTCATTTTTTGCTAATCCCAACTCATGATTGATAATCAATTGTATTGCCATAGCTCGCCTAACACTTTCTTCTGTAGGTGTAGTTATGGCTTCATCATAGGCATTAGTATGCAGTGAGTTACAATTATCGTAAATTGCATATAAAGCCTGTAGTGTAGTCCTTATGTCATTAAATGAGATCTCTTGAGCATGAAGAGATCTACCTGAAGTTTGTATATGGTACTTGAGCTTTTGTGATCTCGAAGAACCTTGGTATAACGACTTCATCGCTTTGGCCCATATTCTTCTCGCTACCCTACCAATCACGGCATATTCAGGGTCTATTCCATTCGAGAAAAAGAACGATAGGTTAGGAGCAAAATCGTCAATATTCATACCTCTGGACAAATAATACTCAACAAATGTAAATCCATTCGCAAGTGTAAAAGCCAATTGAGTAATTGGGTTGGCTCCGGCTTCTGCTATATGATACCCAGATATAGAAACTGAATAAAAGTTTCGCACATTATGATCGATAAAATACTCCTGTACATCTCCCATTAGCCTAAGTGAAAACTCGGTGGAGAATATGCAAGTATTTTGAGCTTGATCTTCTTTCAGAATATCAGCTTGTACCGTTCCCCTAACCGCTGAAAGTGCAATGGCTTTTTGTTCTGCGTAGATTTCTTCGGGTAAAACTTCGTCTCCAGTCACCCCAAGCAGCATTAAACCTAATCCATCATTTCCTTCAGGCAAATCTCCATAGTATATTGGTCGACTTAACCCTTTATCATCATATTTGGCCTTTTTAACTTCCTCTACTTTTGATTCCAGACCATGTTCCTTAATGTATTTTTCACATTGTTGATCTATGGCTGCATTCATGAAGAAGGCACAGACTGTTGCTGCTGGTCCATTGATCGTCATGGATACAGATGTAGCAGGGTGACATAGGTCAAATCCTGAATACAGTTTTTTAGCATCATCAAGGCAGCAAACACTAACTCCTGAGTTTCCTATTTTTCCATAAATATCGGGACGATGATCTGGATCTTGACCATAAAGTGTTACAGAATCAAATGCCGTAGATAATCGTTTGGCTGGCATGCCCAAGGATACATAATGAAATCTCTTGTTGGTCCTCTCTGGTCCCCCTTCTCCTGCAAACATTCTTGTAGGGTCTTCTCCTTTTCTTTTAAAAGGAAATACCCCTGCAGTATATGGGAATTCTCCCGGAACATTCTCTTGAAGAATCCATTTCAACAAATCTCCTTGATCTCGATACTTCGGTAGTGAAACTCTTGGAATCCTACTATTAGACAACGACTTTGTAAAAGTCGGCACTTTAATTTCCTTACTCCTAACTTTATATACAAACTCATCAGAGTTGTAGTTCGCATGTTTTGATGGCCATTCTTCTAGCTTTCGGGTACAATCACCATCCAAGTCTTGTTGAAGCGTCTGAATTTTATCTTTTAGCTCTTGCTGATCACCAATTATTTCAGAGGCTTTTTGGAGAGCTTGTAAGGTTGAAGCCAATTCAGCTTGCTTCTCTACCCATACATTATACTTCCTATTATCTTCTGCAATTTCGGATAGATATCTTGTTCTATTCGGAGGAATAATATATATCTTTTCACTTTCTCCCTTAGTATTCTCAAATGGACTCTCGCCAAAACTCACCTCTTTCTTCTCTTGTAACAAAGTCATCAAATGAATGAACAAGTGATTCGTTCCTGGATCATTAAATTGTGATGCAATCGTACCATAAACAGGCATCTCATCTGGATCATCATGCCATAAGTCGTGGTTCCTCTGGTATTGCTTTTTGACATCCTTTAAAGCGTCCAGTGCTCCTCTTTTGTCAAATTTATTAACAGCTATTATATCTGCAAAATCCAGCATATCAATTTTCTCCAATTGAGATGCTGCTCCATATTCAGGAGTCATTACATACAACGACACATCAGAATGATCCACGATCTCAGTATCACTTTGACCGATACCAGAAGTTTCAAGTATCACAAGATCAAATCCAGCTACTTTCATAACATCTACTGCTCCTTGAACGTGTTTAGACAAGGCCAAATTAGATTGTCTTGTTGCCAATGATCTCATAAATACCCGATCATTTCGTATACTATTCATTCGAATTCGATCGCCCAATAGTGCGCCTCCTGTTTTTCTCTTTGACGGATCAACAGAAATAATTGCTATCTTTTTATCAGGATATGACAACAGAAACCGCCTTACCAACTCATCCACCATACTAGATTTACCAGCACCACCAGTACCCGTAATTCCCAATACAGGGGTATTAATTTCAGCGGCCTTTGAATGGATATCATCAATGATGTCTTCATGTAAATCTTGATAATTTTCAAATGCTGTTATTACTCTAGAAATATTTCCATAATAGGAAGTATTCAATTCGTCAAGTTCTCCATTCAATGTTTCACCAATGCTAAAATCACATTTTCGAATAACATCGTTAATCATACCTTGAAGTCCCATTTCTCTTCCATCATCGGGAGAATATATTTTTGCTATCCCATAGGACTGTAACTCTTCAATCTCTGAAGGTAGGATTGTTCCACCACCACCACCAAATATCTTTATTTGTCCTGCACCCTTTTCCTTGAGCAAATCATAGATGTACTTAAAATACTCATTGTGTCCTCCCTGATAAGAGGTAATAGCAATACCTTGGGCATCTTCCTGAATTGCAGTATCAACAATTTCAAGCGCAGATCGATTGTGCCCCAAATGAATAATTTCTGCACCTGACTTCTGCATGATTCTTCGCATAATATTTATTGCTGCATCATGCCCGTCAAACAATGACGCCGCTGTTACAATTCTTATTTTGTTCTTAGGTTGATATATAGTCGTATCCATTCTAGTTGCATTTAAAATTTTGTAATCTTAGATGATTGAATCATTCTTCAATTCTTCTAAATTATCTCATCCAATACTGCTTCAAATTCGCTGAGAATCATAGCAGAAGCTCCCCATAAAATATGATCATCCAACATATAACATGGTACATCTTTGAGCTTATTTTGTCTTACTGTCAAATCAACTCTTTTCTTATTACGATGGCTAAAGACTTCTTTCAATGGAATTTCCAAAATAGATCTAACCTCTGATTCTTGAGGTACAAAATCTGGCTCTTGTGAAGTAAAACCAACAAAAGGAAAAATCAAATAATTACTTACACTGATGTATAGTGATGTTAATTCGCCGATAATTCCAATAGAAGATGAGTCAACTCCTATTTCTTCTTGTGTTTCTCTTAAAGCACAATCGGCATAGGTATCATCCGTTTCTTCTAACTTCCCACCTGGAAAGCTGATTTGACCAGAATGTGGGTCATTGGCATTTTGTTCTGCTCTTTCTATAAATGCTAGATTCCATTCTCCATCCTTTGGGAAAATGAGTACCAAAACACAGGCCTCTTTGTAATGTACTGGACTTTCTAAATGATCACTCCGACCAGACGGAGACATTAAAAGTTGTGCAGATATTCCAGGTAGATCATCTTCCATCTTCCTTTCTAGACGTTCGATAAAGTCGATATCCACTATTTTTTACGAGATTGATTTAAATACAAAGGTACAGTTTATAGATTAATTTATGGAATAGTGAACCTACAATTCAAATCGTAAAACAAACGATCTTAACTAGACAAATTTCTTAAAATACACCTTAAATAAAAAATGCTCTATTTATTCTATTCTTTGATCCATTTCCCAGAACACAAAATAGAGCCATCAAATGAGACAATAAATGTATATATACCAGGTAATAAATCAACCAAGTCAGTAGTGTAGAAGTCACTATAACTTATAATATCGTAATGCACCAATTCTCCACGAAGATTACTAATCATTATTTTAGAATTCGAGGGGCAGCCACTTAGTTCTATAGTAAACTGGCCATTTGAAGGATTTGGGTATAGGATGAAATCTTTCCTATGCGTCTCTTCGGTATTCACTTCAATATCAAAATAAGACTTATCAACCATCATATAACTAATGGCTTTTGCTCTATAATCAATTTTCAACTTGTCTAATTCATCAAAATAAATAGAAGTCTCTTCGAATTTAATCAGATATTTGTCTTCTAAATACTCCTCACAAACAATTTGTCCTATATATCGCAAAGAATCACTCGCAAATATTTTTTTCTCAATAGTAACCTCGTCATTACTATTTACATATAATACATCTAAACTTGTTCTTACCGATTTGGGATCATTGTCTTCAAAGTTAAACTTTGTTGCTAAAATTTTCATTGTATGATTTTTTTCATCCCAATCCATGATTTCAAATGAAGAATTAGCATAACCTAATGGCATCTTTACCTTTTTCAATATATTTGCAAATCGGTCAAAGATTAAAATTTCCAGATGTCCCGGCTCAAATACTGGTTTTATAATATTGACAATCAAAAACTTTTCATGATCCTTAGAAACTTGAAACAAATACGCTCCATCAACTGATATCCCTATAGAATCTGTAAAGTACTCCTCTGACACCTTCATATGCTTATCTGAATATTTAAATAGCAACCTGTTATTGAGCCTATCAGCTTCAAGAAACAAAAATTCGTTTTCCGAAATCCGATATGGATTATTCGATTTTAATGCATGGGCGCTCAAAGCAATATCTTCTATGTCCAATGTATCAAATGTCAAATCTTCAATCTGGCTATCGTAATCCATTAATGTGCTCAGATAATTGATATTAACCTGAGTTCGATTAATATTTGACTGATAATAAGGGTTTTATATATTGTTAAATACCCTTATTAATTGTGAGAAAATAAGGAATAGTTGTACCTTAACACTTGACTATCAATTAATTAACAGAGCTATTCCTTATGATTCTTAAAGAGCAAATTACTAATATTTTCTGTGTTGTGGATGAATTTGTGATCGAATTTGAAAATCACCTTGACCAACACAGTATTGGAAACAAACCCAAGCGTAAACCTAAATTAAACACTTCCGAGGTGATGACAATAATGATTCTATTTCAATTGAGTGGCATACGATGTTTCAAATGGTTTTATAATCAATATCTCGTCAAACATTTGTCCTCAGAATTTCCCAATCTCGTTTCTTATAATCGTTTTGTAGAACTTCAGAAAAAAGCATTATTACCCATGGCCTTGTTCGCAAAGACATGTTGTTTAGGAAGCTGTACTGGTATATCTTTTGTTGACTCTACTCCCATAAGGGTATGTAAAAACAAACGGATTTTTAATCATAAAGTATTTAAGAATATTGCGACAAGGGGGAAGTCCACAATGGGATATTTCTTTGGCTTTAAACTTCATTTAGTTGTTAATGAATATGGCCAAGTGATTGATTTTCAGATCACTCAAGCAAATGTTGATGATCGTACACCGTTAAAGGGTAATTTGTTAAAAAGGATCTGGGGCAAACTGTATGGAGATAAAGGCTATGTGAGCAAGCAACTTACAGAAGTGCTTTTTGATAATGGCATACATCTGGTAACAGGGATACGTAAAAACATGAAAAACTCTTTGATGCCTTTAATCGATAAGATAATGCTACGCAAACGTAGCATCATTGAAACGATCAACGATCAATTAAAAAACATTTGTATGATAGAACATTCTCGCCATCGTTCATTCCACAATTTTATTAATAATCTCTTAGCTGGATTAATTGCATACTCTTTCTTGCCAAAAAAGCCCACAATCAAATTATATCAGTTTTCACCACAAAATTCTTCGCAATTAGCTCTATTTTAATATCGAACTTAGGTTATTAGAATTATCCGTAGAGTCTTTAAACATTTGGATGCATCTCCATTTCTCGTCCTCTCTAAAAAAAGTCGATGAACGATTAAAATAATTAAAATTAGAGACGAAATACCCCACATCATTATAATCGGGGTGATCATAGAACAATAAACTGCCATCCGACACATCGTAAATTCGCTTGGTATGCTTAAAATTCTGGAAACCTACCAACCACCAAGGTTCTGTCCCCAAAGGATTAGGCTTCAACTGACTAAACACTTCCAAATTGCCATTTTGATTAATAAACATATTTCTCGCAATCTCCTGTCTTGGATTATCAACTAATCCATATCTTGTTAACCAGATGGTTTCACCTGTCGATAAGTCTCTTTTACAAATGTACGTCCCTATCATTTCATAAAGGTTTCTCAAATAAACAACGGAATACATATAACCTCCATCAATAATATCAGGAATATCAGTTGGTTTAATCATAATATTGTATCCATCCATCGTATCGAGTGAGATCGTAGTCGAGTCAAAAAATGTCTTGTACCAATCTGGATGAACATCCACAAAACTTATGGACTCATATGGTCTTCTAGGGAGTAGTGTTTGAGCTACAACATCCATTACTATAAAAAGAAATATCGCAGCAATTATTATCCCTTTCGTAAAAACACTCATAACACACAAAATATTCTATTTATTAAATCTGAATTATGCATTAAAAATCCATGCATAATGAAATCATTGTAAAATAGGACTTCTAAATTACTCCCCTTTATTTACTATAATCGCAACTAGGTTGATTCACGAAACCACTTATACTATTCTTACTCTACACTCGTAGCAGCGGTCAAGCACGTAATAAGAGTAGAATTTAGCAGAAGAAGGCTATATACACCCTCTTCTGCTAAAACAAAATCAATCATTGACATTTCTCAGAGATAAAATCACTTTTCAAATTACGGTTCAATTGCCACAAAACATAGTTCTGTAAAAACTGATTATTGCATCAATTAACGTCAAAACAACAATCATATCTCTTATGTCAACATCATTTCAACACTGCCAAGATTAATACCTTCTCTTCTTACAACCTATTGCAAGGGTGACTACAGTCCTGCAATTTATTAGATATGAAGTCATCACATTCGTAAGGAATGACATCACCACAATCACCAATAGACACTTTTCTTACTTCGCCGTAGCATATACTCTCCCCATCAATACAGAATGGCGTCACTCTTTGACAACAAGATTCTCCACAGGGCAAATCAGATATTTCTATATTATTCCCCCCTTCTGAACCAGGCAGAGTATACGTCGTTTTAGAACATCTAAAATAACAATAAGCTTCTACATATCTTACCACATAAGAATTAGGAACACAAGGTGTAGAATCACAATTGTAATTATTAGATAACGCATTATCATTTTTAATTATTCCCATAATTTTATCCTGTGCGATGTTAGAAACCAATGTTGCTATCTCATCTGCAAAAAAGCTTCCTTCTTCCCTAATTTTTTGCTCCAAGGAATCGCATCCAGGCGAATTTCCTCTAGAATAAATGACATTTATTATAACAACTTCATCTGGGCAAATAAACCAAGTAGAACTAATTATAGTGTACTCACACCCCATAATATCAATCTTATATGGGGGGGGGTGTAAAGTATTCAATACAATCTGAGCCTGGCTCATTTACTTCAGTGCATGATGTTTGGGTTGCTCTACTTTCTGAAGTCTCAGCTCTTTTAAATTGCACTTCTTTATTTTCGTCCGATCCAGTAGATACAGTAATTGGATCATCACTACAAGATCAGACGGTCAATGTCAGTACAACTATCATAAACACGAAGTAACATCCCTTATACAAGCACTTCAAATTAATTTTGTTCATTGTTCAATATTTTTGGAGTTAAAATAACATTATAACCAAATATAACAACAAAAAGACCTAATTCAACCATAAAAACGGATAAATGCCACTAACACACAAACACAGTTGATTTACTCTCAAACCAACACCACATGTAAACAATAAACAACTAAGCTACCAAATACTTCTCTATTACTACATAATTATCTACTTATTCAAAATCATTCATTAGATTATACCTAAAGCCTATGTATACATTGCGACCAAAAATAGGTCCCCAGACCATAGATGCATCAAAATATTCGCTCTGCGTATTATCCGCTGCTACTATTGCATCTTTTTGTCTGAAGTCAAAAATATTTTCACCACCTATATAAACTTCGAATCGTTTGAACACCTTACTGACTTGCGCATTATGCACCCAATACGATGGTGATTCGCTGTCTAACTGATATTCTTCTGGACTATTACTGGTATTGGGCAACCTCTTCGGTCCTATCATATTAACGGTGTAGTCAAATTTCCAACCACTCTTTGTTTCATAACCAATATTAGCAAAAGCCCTATGCTTGGAAGCCAACGGTTTCCATTGCAATTTATCGTCAAGCGTTGTTTTTGCTATATTATACCTATAAGCCAATCTCAGTTGTAATCCTTCTATAATATCCAGATCCAATTGACTTTGTATACTGTGTGAAAAAGATTTACCCTCTAAATCAGAAAAATGGACTTCTGTTGAACTTCTATCATAGTCCACTACAGTTTGATTGTTAAAATCGGTGTAATAATAATCCAACTGTAAAGTTTGTAATCTCTTACCAACATTAAACAAGTACGTATAATTCACACCATAGTTCCAGGCTACCTCAGGAGAAAACCCATAGGGATTATCTGAATTATCATTATTCAGTATCCATGTTCTATTCGTAGCCATAGCCTTGATGTTTTCAGCAAAAATATTTGCTGTTCGTTGCCCTCTTCCTGCTATCGCTCGAAAGACATGATTTTCATTCGGTGCATATCTTAAATGCATTCTAGGAGTAGCAAAAAAACCAAAGTAATTGTTGTAATCTCCTCGAAGCCCTAGTACAGCATCAAACTTTTCATAAATGGAATAACTGTATTCCGCAAATACTCCAGGCACCCATTCCTCTCTTTCAAATTCAAACTCTCCAAATGATTCCTTGTATTTTTCTCCTTGGAAACTAGTCCCCATTACAATCTTATGATCCGTATCTCCAATAATGGTAGAATACAATAAGTTCAGGTAGAGCATTTTTTGATCCCCGTCATATTTCCTTTTTCCGTATGTAGAACTTACATTATGTGTTAATCCTGAAGCCATCATTCCCAAACTAGCATATGGCCTATTTTTAAATACCATACCTCGTTTAAGCCAAAGTTCGTGCCTTTGCACTTCACTTTCTGCCTCCCATTCATTACTTGTTCCATCTAAGGCTTCCACCGTTCCCGAAGTGCGGTTGGTTAGGGTCGATTTAAATCCAAGCTGTGCTTCATGCCCTTCTCCGTTGTCCCATTTCCATCGATTGGCAAAAACCAAGGCAGATGACAACGGATTATCTACGAAATCATCGTCATTTCTATCGTTTTCTATTGTTCTAGCATCGGCATGCGCGAATATTGCGGTTCTCCACTTTCTTGCTACTTGAAAATTATTAAAAACATTGGCCTCCATTCTTCCATTCAAATTGGCATACCCATTCAAGTGTAATTTTTCTTCATCATAGGGCTTTTTCAATTCTACATTTATCTGCCCTGCAACACTCTCAAATCCATTAATGACGGATCCAGTCCCAAAATTCATTTGTATTCCTCCAATCCATGGTCCTGGTATAAAAGTAAAACCATCTAAAGCACTTAACCCTCTGATATCTGGCATTCCTTCTCTATTTATTTGTACATAAGGCCCAGCCAATCCTAACATCTCAATCTGCTTCGTTCCAGTAACAGCATCAGTAAATGCAACATCTACAGAAGGATTGGTTTCAAAACTTTCTGACAAATTACAACAAGCCGCTTTTGTCAATTCTTTTCTTGAAATTTTCTTCGTTTTAATAGGATCAATAAAAGATATTTCGGTGGCTTTTTTTCTATAGACAATTTCTACTTCGTTTAATACGACGCTATTGTCCAGTAAAATATCTATTTCTCCAGCTTTAGAAATCTCCACCGTATCCGAATTATATCCCACATAGGAAATCACCAATTTATTTGGGGTACTTTTCATGTTTAACTGAAAATTTCCATCTATATCTGTAGATGTTCCTTCATTGGAATCCAACCAATACACATTGGCTCCTATTACTGGTACAGAATTGTTATTTTCAATTTCATATACCGTTCCTGAAAGTATGTCATCAGGAACACGTGAGTATTGACAACACCCCGGTAATGCATCATACGACTCTAAACTTGCTTTTACTTTATTTGTATCATGACCAGCATTTGCTATATTATTATGTAATTCCGTTTCTACAAATAATCCTTTAGTGAAGGTTATCTTTAACTTGTTCGCCTCTAAATCATATTCTGCCGTGTTAACACCGATGGTATTCATGGCAATTTCCTCAATACGTTCCTTACACATTTCACATTCTCCTTTAACAGATATCGTAAGGTCTTGAGCATTTATTGTTGTTCCTATTACAAAAGTCAATAGGAATATTATATATTTCATAAAAGTTAATTGTTATTGATTAAGTCGCCCAACTCATTACTATCGACTGTGTTGAATACGACAAAAATTGACTTATAGAGCATTCTATAGGTCATACTTTTTACTACCTATAATATTCTGTATAGGTATTTATTAATTTTAATAACAATTATACCCTTGGAGGGTCTAGAAGGGAATGTGTATAATTTCTTCCTAAAGTAGATTTATAGGAGAATGTATTTTCTTTTTCAATATTAATAATGAAAAACTCTTTAGCATTTAAAGGTCTTGTGGGCAACTGTAAACTTGAAGCTAATAGGCTATCACAACAGGAACAGGAACAATCATCTCCACAACAATTATTATCTTGTTCATCGCAATTGTTCTCTTCCATATTGGCAGAACAACAAGACTTATGATCGTCATGGGAACGCTCTAAATCAACTTCATTTTCAGGAAATTCAATGCATATTATTGATTCCTCCAATGACACATCCGCATGAGCAATGGCCATGGCAGGTATACATGCATTTATAAAAACAATTACATATAATATGTGAGTTAAAAACTTCACTCTTCTATATTGATACTGCTTTTGATGTTAGAGATTAAAGAAGATGAAACCGAAGGTCTGCGAATATTAGATTTTACGAAATCCCTAAATTTTTTTTCCCGATTAAATAAATTCTGACAATCAGGATCCTTATTGATTTGTTCCAAAAGGTCTTCACAATCAGTACAATCTAATTCATTATCGAAATACAAGTGTATTTTTTGACGTAGATCTTGGTAATTTTCGCCTTCTCTCATCTTTTTATATTTTAGATCATTTATCTATAAAGCGTTTACATTAATCTTATTCTTCTTCCTTATTACCTCTTCTCACTTTTTTCTTTTCTCCACGGTAATCCTTATATCCCAGTTTTTCAGCGTAAGTCTTCAATTTTTCTTTGAGCATATTTCGCGCCCTGAATAATCTAGATCTTACCGTTCCTATTGGAACATCAATAATTTTTGAAATTTCCTCATAAGTAAATCCTTCAATATCGCACAGTAATACAACCGTTCTAAAATCAATTGGCATTGAATTAATAGCAATAGTGACCTCATCACCCATCATATTGCTAAAAAGATTTTCTCTTAAGTCAAAATACGCTGATTTAGAAGGATCATCATTGTTATGAAAATTTACTATTTCCTCAAAATCAATTTGAGTTGGTCGCTTACTTTTCTTTCTATACTCATTGATGTAAGCATTTTTCAAGATTTTAAACAACCAAGCCTTCGCATTAGTTCCCGCAATATACCTTTCTATGAATTTATGTGCTTTCAAATAAGTCTCTTGCACTAAGTCTTCTGCATCCTCATCATTGTATGTTAAATGAAATGCAAAAGTTTTCAACGCATCCATATGCGGGAATAACTCTTCCTCAAAAATTTTGCTCTGTTCTTCCTTAGACAACAATATATTGATTAAATTTTACTGTAAACATAAGGCAATTTTTTAATTAATAACACCATTTCAACCAATGAGTTTAATTGAGTTATCTCAATGCTGGATATTTTAAAACAGAAAAAATAGACATCACTAATCAAATAACTAAATTATGGTAATTCTTCAATAGATTTTATGAATAAAACAGCAATTCGTATTTATTCATATTAGAGATTTAACGATACGTTCGTTTTTTAGTACATTTGTTGACAAGGCTTATCCTTAATACAACAGACAAATTCTATCTATTTGACATGATGAAGCAACTGAGTACTTATTTAAATACCATATCGAAACCATGGTCTTTTTTGTGCCTTGTTCTATTGTCATTAATTCTATTTGGAAATACTCTCAGCCATGATTTTGTGCAAGATGATGCTATTGTCATTACGGACAATATGTTTACCAAACAAGGTTTAAAGGGTATACCTGGACTTTTGGGAAATGATACTTTTTTTGGTTTTTTCAAAGAAGAAGGAAAAGCTAAATTGGTTTCTGGAGGGAGATATAGACCTTTGACACCTATACTATTTGCTGTTGAATATCAATTTTTTGGAGATAATCCTTTTTGGGGACACCTGTTCAACATTTTGTGGTACGCACTGCTATTATTTGTCTTATGGCAATGTCTAAACTTAATTCTTTCTCAATTACTCTCTAAGGATAATGCACTTTCGTTATCAATCCTGACCACCTTATTATTTGCTGTTCATCCAGTACATACTGAAGTCGTCGCAAACATTAAGGGTCGAGACGAAATACTAGCATTACTTGGAAGTCTTTTCTCCTTGTTTCTCATCATCCGGAGTTCAACTAAAATAAACAGATTACAATTAACTATTTCTGGACTAGTCTTTTTCTTGGCTCTTATGGCGAAGGAAAATAGCATTACTTTCTTGGCAATTACTCCTTTAGTTTTGTTGCTATTCTACAAAAAATCCGTTGTTAAATCACTTAAACTTATGACTCCAATGTTGGTTGGAACATTTTGTTTTTTAGCAATTCGATTTTACATTTTAGGAATGGATTTTGGAGGGACACCTAACGAGCTCATGAACAACCCATTCTTGAAGTGGAATGGAAGTGAATATGTTCCATTTTCTGAAGGAGAAAGATTGGCAACTATAGCAACAACTTTATTTCATTACTTACGGCTTATCGTCTTCCCTCTTGAATTGACACATGACTATTATCCTAGACACATAGAAATCATGAATTTCACTATGATTTTACCTTGGATTGGTCTACTTATGAATCTTTTCCTTTTATGGTTGGGAATTAAAAAAATCAAGAGTAATCCAATATTATCATTTGGTGTTTTTTATTATTTAATCACGCTGAGTATTGTTTCTAATCTTATTTTTCCAGTAGGAACAAATATGTCTGAGCGATTTTTGTTTATGCCATCACTGGGTCTTCTATTGATTTTAGCTTTATTCCTTCAGAAAATTCAACAACGACATACTTTTGTTTCTGCTATAATCGGTATAATTATACTTCTCCTTACCATAAAAACAATTCATAGAAACTTAACGTGGAAAAACGATTTTACGCTATTTCATACAGATGTTCAAACGTCCAAGAGAAGTGCAAAAATACTAAATGCTGCTGGTGGGTCACTAACAACAAGATTTGCGAATGAAAGCAACCATTCAGTTAAACAAGAAAAATTAAAAAGTGCTGTAAACTATTTAAACCAGGCCGTTGAAATTCATCCAAGATATAAGAATCCCTATTTAATAATGGGTAATGCACACTTCTATTTAGAGGAATGGGGAGAATCTATTAAATCTTTTAAACAAGCTCTAAATATTGATCCCAATTATGCGGAAGCTCAGAAGAATCTAGCCATTGTATTAAGAGATTATGGTCGAATCGCGGGAGAGAGAGAAAATAATCTTAAAAAATCCGAACAATTGCTTACCGAATCCATTCAAGTTAACAATAAAGATCCAGAAACATTTCGTTTACTGGGTGTGGCACTGGGTATTCAAGGACGACATAATGAGGCCATTGAAAACTTTAAAATGGTAACTTATTTAACGCCTAAAAATGCTAGTGCATTTTTAAATTTATCCAATGCATATAAACATAATAATGATTTTGACAACGCTCAAAAGATGCTAGATAAAGCATTGGCATTAGATCCCAACGTATTAAAAAATCAATAGGCGATGGTGAAGCATACAATATTAACTGTCTTGGTTCTACTCCTTCCATTCTTAAACGGAGTTTCGCAAAAGACACTAGACAGACAAGAGGAAACCTGGGTAGACTCCATTTTTGAGACGCTGACCTTAGATCAAAAGATTGGTCAAATGATGATGATCAGGGCATTCAGTAAAGGAGACAAATCTGAAGAAAAGAAAATATTGGCATTAATTGAAAAAGAAGATGTTGGTGGAATTTGTTTTTTTCAAGGAAGCCCGAATGAACAACTTAGACTTAACAATTTGTATCAATCCAAATCAAAAACACCACTACTAATAGCGATGGATGGTGAATGGGGTTTAGGAATGCGGCATAGAGACAGTACAATTTCCTATCCAAAGCAGCTTATGCTTGGCGCAATTCAAGACAATAACCTGATCTACGAAATGGGTAAAGATATTGGACGACAATGTAAGCGAATCGGAGTAAATGTCAATTTTGCTCCTGTAGCGGATGTTAACAATAACATTCATAATCCAGTGATCAATGATCGAAGTTTTGGTGAAGACAAAATCAATGTTGCCGCTAAATCTTATGCGTATATGCAAGGACTCCAAGAAGCAGGAGTACTCGCTTCCGCAAAACACTTTCCTGGACATGGAGATACTGATGTAGATTCTCATCACGATCTACCTATTATCAAACATGATATGGATCGATTAAATAATATCGAATTGTTCCCATTTAAGTCATTAATTAATTTGGGCATTGGTTCTATAATGGTAGCTCATTTGCATATTCCCGCTTTGGATAAAAGGTCAAATAGAGCAACGACTCTTTCTAGACCAACCGTTTATGACTTATTGAGAACACAACTTAGGTTTGACGGACTCATATTTACCGATGCGATGGAAATGAAAGGTGTTACCAAACACTTTGAATCAG
This sequence comes from Saprospiraceae bacterium, assembly GCA_965230345.1. Lineage (GTDB taxonomy): Bacteria > Bacteroidota > Bacteroidia > Chitinophagales > Saprospiraceae > JADKBO01. The sequence continues at coordinate 2,110,056 of CBDDKR010000002.1, read as the reverse complement.
GACAAGCTGATGCCGAAGCTGTATTAGCAGGAAACGATATAGTATTACTTCCATTGGATGTAGTTAAAGCTAAAGCTAAAATAAAAGCATATATTCATGAAGGTAAAATCAATCAAGAACAAATTGACCAAAGTGTCAGACGCATTCTTAGAGCTAAGTATAGATATAAAAATTATGACCAATTGCCTGCAGTAGGGCTTCGTGAAGAGCTAAATTCGAACACCTACTTGTCATTAAAATCTAAACTGATTGAAGAAGCACTTACTCTTGTTTCCAATGAAGATCAAATTGTTCCTATAAAAAATCAAAATCAGAAATTTCTTAGTGTTGCTTTAGGTGCGTCTGAAAAGACAGCTTTTCAGAAAAGACTAGATGACTATGGTAAGTTTCAACACATCTCTCACTCCAGAATAACGCTAGATCAAAAAGCCAAAACCATCTACTCTGCGAAGTCAAAGGATGTCATCATTATATCCCTTCATAACAAGGGTAAAAAAGCATCAAATAATTTTGGCTTGAGTCAAATTGAATTAGATTTCATACAAGAGATTTCAAGGAAAAAAACAACTATTCTCGTTCTTTTTGGAAGTCCATATGCGTTGATAAACTTTGATCAATTGGATAATGTAATTGTTGCTTACGATTCTGATAACTTAATACAAGATATTACTGCGCAATCTCTATTTGGAGTTAATCCATTTTTGGGGAAACTTCCTGTTACAGCGTCACCCAAGTATCACCTCAATTTAGGGATAACCACACCAGCACTGGGACGATTAGGGTTTAGTATTCCAGAACGTGTAGGTATGAATAGCTCAATCCTAAATCGAATTAATCTTGTCGCTGATACCATAATGAAGACTAAGGCTGCTCCCGGCTGCCAAGTCCTCCTAGCTAGAAAAGGCAAGATTATTTGGCATAAGGCATATGGACACTTTACCTATGAAAATAAAAAAGAAGTTTCTAAAGAGCATATATACGATTTGGCTTCGATAACAAAAGTTCTAGCTTCGACTTTATCCATCATGAAACTTGAAGAAGAGTCAGAAATTGATATCGATTTACCACTACAAACCTATCTGCCTGTAGCTGATACCAGCAATAAAAAGGACATTTCGCTTAAAGCAATGATGGCTCATCATGGAAAGCTAAAACCATGGATTCCATTTTATGAGAATACTATTATAAAAAAAAAGAAAAAGACTTCGCTAAATCCAGCATATTATAGTGAGACCCTAAAAGATAGTTTTAGCATCCCCGTTGCTGAACATTTATTCCTAAGAAGTGATTATACCGATACTATTGTAAGCAAAATACTTGGTTCCGATTTACGAGAAACAGACGATTACCGCTACAGTGATTTAGGTTTTTATTTGGCAGGATTCTGTGTTGAGAACAAGTGCTTATCCTCTTTAGATAGATATGTAAATAACACTTTCTATAAACCATTGGGATTACACAAAACACTCTTTAATCCTTTGAATAAGATTCCTAAAGAAGCGATCATTCCAAGTGAAAAAGACGATTACTTCCGAAATCAAACTTTACAGGGTGAAGTTCATGATATGGGTGCAGCAATGATGGGCGGAGTAAGTGGTCACGCTGGTCTATTTTCTAATGCTTATGAAGTTTCAATTCTAGCTCAAATGCTTCTAAATGGTGGTTATTACGGAGGAAGACAATACTTCAAACCAAGAACCATTGAAAGATATACCCAAAGGCATCCATTTTCTACACGAAGAGGTATCGGGTTTGACATGAAAGAATTGGATAGAGATAAAACTTTAAACATTTCCAAATTAGCATCAGATCGAACTTACGGGCATTATGGATTTACTGGAACTGCGGTATTCATAGACCCTATATATGATTTGGTATATGTGTTTTTAAGTAATCGAACTTATCCCTCTATGAACAACAACAAATTAAACAAGAACAACTACAGAACAACAATCCAAAGTATTGCATACGAAGCGATAATGGATAAAAGAACTACCAGCTTATAATATGAATTGGAATAATTGTATTTCAAATAAACGAATTGGGAGACCTAACAGTAAATCAAGTAGAACAGATTATCAAAGAGATTATGATCGAATTATCTTTTCTTCATCATTTCGGCGATTACAGGACAAAACTCAAGTATTTCCATTACCCGGCAATACTTTTGTACATAACAGACTTACACATTCGCTCGAAGTAGCTTCTGTAGGAAGAACGCTCGGCTCTATAATAGGAGAACTTATCGTAAAAGATGTAGATTATTTAACCGAAGAGTCTAAAGAGTTCTATTTATTTCATTTATCCTCAGTAATAGCAGCAGCCTGCCTAGCACATGATATGGGGAATCCTCCATTCGGTCATTCGGGTGAAGACGCTATTTCAAACTATTTTAAAGAATCCGCCTCTAGGAAAATTAACGGAGTTGCATTTCATGAACTTTTTGAAAGAAGCGAATGGAACGACTTGATTAACTTTGAAGGAAATGCAAATGCCTTACATATACTAACTCATGGATATCCAGGTAAATCTACGGGTGGATTAGCCTTAACTAGTTCCACTATTTCAGCGATATTGAAATATCCATGTGCCTCTTTGGATATGAATAAGTCAATGAAGCATCGAAAAAAGTATGGATATTTTATGTTTAACGAATCAACCTTTAAGGAAGTTTGTGAAAACACCAATATGATTCCAGACACCGGAAGTTCCTATCTTTCCTTTAAAAGGCATCCTTTTGTTTATCTGGTTGAAGCTGCCGATGACATTTGTTACCGAATTATTGATATTGAAGACGCACATCGAATAAACATACTTAACTCTACAGATACCGAAACTCTTTTTCTAGATATATTGAATGAAATTTCACCTTCTGAAAAAGAGTCCATGTTCACTACGCTTAATCTAATTTCAGATCAGAACGAAAGAATAGGCTACCTCAGAGCAAAATGTATCAATGCACTTGTCTCTGCCACGGCCAAAGTTTTTGATGACAATAAGGCAGCAATCTTAGCCGGAGAGTGGAATGACACCTTATTCGGTAATATTGAAGATAAATCGAATATTCTGAAAGAAGCTAAGATGCGTTCAATAGACAAAATCTACAATGATCATAGTGTAATACAAATCGAAATTGCCGGTTATAATATTATATATGAATTGTTAAATACCTTCGTCCCACTTGTACTTAAATCAAATCTATCAAGTTTAGAACGCAAGATTCATCATTTGATACCTTCTCAATACCGTTTTGAAGGCGAATCATATTATTCTAAAGTCATAGGTATAATTGATTTCATTGCGGGAATGACGGACGGATACGCTACAGAGTATTACAAAAAGGTAAAAGGTATTAGTCTAGGCTAGACTAGTCATTTGACTAAATCTCAAATATTTTATTGAGGAAAATAGTTGCATCGCGGAATAGAGCTTTGGTAATCATAGCACAAAGGAACTACAATAGGAGCAAAAAAAAAAGCCTTGTGTTAACAAGGCTTAAAAAAAAGAGGCGGCGACCTACTCTCCCATCTTTGCAGACAGTACCATCGGCGCTAAGGGGCTTAACTTCTCTGTTCGAAATGGGAAGAGGTGGAACACCCTCGCTATAACCACCATTATCTTTTTCCAACTACTATTTAGTCAGATATGTCTTTGGTTTCATGCGTCAGTTCTTATATAAAAAATTTCATTGACAAGAAGAAAGAGAATTTTGTAGTGTCAACACATAGTGTTGATTAGTCTTTATTAAGAGTATAAAAAGGAAGCTATCGGGTAATTAGTACTACTCAGCTCCACACATCACTGCGCTTCCACTTGTAGCCTATCAACGTAGTCGTCTTCTACGACCCTCAATGGAATACTCATCTTGGAGATGGCTTCGTGCTTAGATGCTTTCAGCGCTTATCCATGCCGAACATAGCTACTCTGCAATGCAACTGGCGTCACAACAGATACACTAGTGGTTCGTCCAACACGGTCCTCTCGTACTAGTGTCAGCTCTCCTCAATATTCCTACGCCCACAATAGATAGAGACCGAACTGTCTTGCGACGTTCTGAACCCAGCTCGCGTGCCACTTTAATGGGCGAACAGCCCAACCCTTGGGACCTTCTCCAGCCCCAGGATGTGACGAGCCGACATCGAGGTGCCAAACCTCCCCGTCGATATGAGCTCTTGGGGGAGATCAGCCTGTTATCCCCGGAGTACCTTTTATCCTTTGAGCGATGGCCCTTCCATACGGAACCACCGGATCACTTTAGCCAACTTTCGTTCCTGTTCGAGATGTCTCTCTCTCAGTCAAGCACCCTTATACTAATATGCTCTTCGCATGATTACCAACCATGCTGAGGGTACCTTTGCAAGCCTCCGTTACTCTTTCGGAGGCGACCACCCCAGTCAAACTACCCACCACACAATGTCTCCCATCTTCAATGGGATTAGAACCTAAATATAAAAAGGGTGGTATTTCAACGTCGACTCCATCAACACTAGCGTGCCAACTTCATAGTCTCCCACCTATCCTACACATTTTATATCCAAGCCCAATGTGAAGCTATAGTAAAGGTTCACGGGGTCTTTTCGTCCCATTGCGGGTAATCGGCATCTTCACCGATACTTCAATTTCACCGAGCTCGTGGCTGAGACAGTGCCCAGATCGTTACACCATTCGTGCAGGTCGGAACTTACCCGACAAGGAATTTCGCTACCTTAGGACCGTTATAGTTACGGCCGCCGTTTACTGGGGCTTCAGTCAATAGCTTCGCTTGCGCTAACTACCTTCCTTAACCTTCCAGCACCGGGCAGGTGTCAGACCCTATACTTCATCTTGCGAATTAGCAGAGTCCTATGTTTTTGCTAAACAGTCGCCTGGGCCTTTTCACTGCGCCTTACCGAAATAAGGGACGCTTCTCCCGAAGTTACGCGTCGAATTTGCCTAGTTCCTTAGCCACGAATCACTCGAGCGCCTGAGGATACTCTCCTCGACTACCTGTGTCGGTTTGCGGTACGGGCCGCATATATCTGAAGCTTAGAGGCTTTTCTTGGAAGTCTGCTTGGGG
>CBDDKR010000002.1:557500-2100000 GCA_965230345.1 Saprospiraceae bacterium | reverse complement strand
TAAACATTTATTTCCACATTGTTATCCAGTTCTTTTAACTCAAGGGTGATCAACACCTTATCATTAGATTGGTTTTCTCCCCAAATTACAATTTTGTTTTTCATTACTATATTTTATTATAACTCTGTTCTATATATTTTATGGTACTTTCTTTTATACATCAACTAACGACCAAGACTTCAACAAATTTACTACAAATTCATCGATACAAATCTCCCATCTTCTTTAATATCTAAATTAGCTTTTCGCTGACAAGATATTCAACAATTTGGATTGCATTTGTAGCCGCTCCTTTCCTGAGGTTATCTGCAACCACCCACATGTTTAACGAATTAGGGTTAGATTCATCTCTTCTAATCCTCCCGACGTATACATCATCTTTTTGATGAGAATATAAGGGCATTGGATAAATCATTTTCGACACATCATCCTTAACTACAACTCCTGGAGTTTGATTTAACGTCTCTACAACATCATTTATATCAAAATCACGTTTAAATTCTACATTAACGGATTCAGAATGTCCTCCAAAAACGGGAATTCGAACAGCAGTTGCAGTAATTCTAATCTCAGGAGCATTCAAAATCTTTCTAGTCTCGTTTACGAGCTTCATTTCTTCCTTGGTATATCCGTTTTCCATGAACACATCACAATGAGGAATAGCGTTAGCAAAGATGGGATATGGATAAGCCATTTCACTTTCAGTCAACTTCACACCTTTGACCTCATTTTCGTATTGTCTTACTGCAACACTACCTGTTCCTGAAAATGATTGATAGGTAGAAATCACCAATCTCTCAATTTCATACTCTCTGTGTAAAGGAGCCAAGGCCATCACCATTTGAATCGTTGAACAATTGGGATTTGCTATTATTTTATCTTCAGAAGATAAGCTACTCGCATTAATTTCCGGAACAATTAATTTCTTGTCTGGAACCATTCGCCAAGCTGAAGAATTATCTACAACAGTCGTACCTACCTCCTCAAATTTGGGTGCCCACTCTAACGATACATTTCCGCCCGCAGAAAAAATTGCTACATCAGGCTTTAACGCAACGGCATCCTCCATCGATACTATTGTGTATTCTACATCTTTAAATTCCACCTTTTTACCCACAGATTTCTCACTTGCAACAGGTATAAGTTCATCAATTTGAATTTTCCTTTTTTCAAGTAATTCACAAATTACATTTCCAACAAGACCAGTAACACCTACAACGGCTATTCTCATTACTTCTATTTAATAATTGTTTCCAACCTATAACATTCAAAAACCATGATATTCTAATGTTATTGATCATAAATGTTTTTATAAGCTCACAAATATATTTCGATTTTAGAAATCTTAAATTGTATTTATGTTAATATTTAGTCTTCCTGATTTACAAATCAATATACATTTCGATCAAACTAATAATGCCTCTCCTATTGCGGTGTAAACATTTAACCCTAATTTCGACCATATTTAATATCCCAATTGTATCACACCTCAACCTTTCAGTGAAAGGTCCTATTATAAAAAGAAACTTACGAAATCGTTTGACAGAAAACCAAAATCACTATTTCATACCATTGGTAAGTATATATTACTTAGGATAAGCATACAACATTTGGTGTTCAATCTATAAAATCTTACAATTTGCCCCATAAAATCTATTTTTTTCTCTGGGCATCTTAATTTATAAAGCTTTCGATTTATCTTTACGTAATGAGATATTTCCTCTTCATACTATTCTTTTGCAATACCAACCTTAATGCTCAATTATTTGAGGACTTTTCGGATGGAAATTTTTCTTTGAACCCAACTTGGGAAGGAGATACTAACGATTTTGTAGTTAATGAAGACAAGAAGCTTCAGTTAATGGCTCAAGTAGCCGGTAACAGCCTATTACATACCAATATTTCCTATCCTGACAGCTTCTCGTTCACTTTTAATCTTCAATTGGAATTTTCTCCAAGTAATACCAACAACATAAGAATACCATTGTCTGTCACGCTTCAACAAAGTCAAATCACGGATGGTTATTACCTTAGTATCGGCGAAAATGGCAATTTAGATGCCCTTGAACTTTATCAGGTCAGTCAAGGAAATTCAACTTTAGTTAAAAGAGGGATTGATGGTAGATTTAATGCGAGTAGTAATTATGTAAAAATCAGAATTACTAAAAGAAAAGGTCAGATTAAATTTGAAACTGCATTGGACGAATCTGATCAATTTGAAGAAGAATTCAACTGGCAACCAACACTTTTCCCTATTGCCTCCTCTTCTAGTTTTGGATTGTATTGCACTTATACAGAGAGTAGGAAGGATAAGTTTCAATTTGACGATTTCAATTTGTCGGAATATCAACCTGATTTAGAAAGCCCTAAACTAATAGAGATAGTTGTGAACTCTAGGGACAATTTAACCTTAAAATGGGATGAAGCCATTGACTCAGAATCATTGGATATTGACAATGTAAAAATCACATCTCAAGAGGCGGAGATTTTAACTCTAATCACCAACTCTCAAAATCAATCCAATATTGAAATCACTTTAAGTGATGATTTATTAGATACCATTGAGCATACCATTAGTATCGAGGGAATCATGGATATTTCAGGCAACATCATTAACCCCATCCTCCATACGTTTATTGTATACTCCAAACCCAATGAAAATGACATAAAGCTATCTGAAATACTATTCAATCCAATCGGAGATGGGTCTGACTATGTCGAACTCTACAACAATAGTAATAAGTGGTTAGATCTAAGCTTAATTTCAATTGGGAATCTAGATAATAATTCATTCTCCGCAGTTGGCTTCTCAATACTAGACCCCAAATCTTATGTTGTTTTCACAGAAGACAGTACAGATTTAATTGAAACGTATAAACCTCTTACAAGAAACAACATCAATTTATTAAAACTTCCCGCTTTTAACAATGATGAAGGAACGCCCTGCATCAAGTTCGAAGATGAAATTTTTGAACAATATCATTATTCCGAAGATCAACACCACCCTCTCATTAATGATCCTGAAGGAATTAGCTTGGAAAGAGTAAATTATGAGCTATCTGCCTCATTGGAGGGAAATTGGTCATCTTCATCTGTTCAATATAATTATGGTACACCTGGATTTGAAAACTCCAATAAATTTCAACTATCAAATAATGATAATTTCACGTTAAACAGAGATTTTTTATCTCCAAATCAAGATGGTATTGAGGATTTTGTTCGTATTGAATACAGCCTTTTGGATCTTGACAACGTCTTAACCTTGAAAATCTATGACAGTGAAGGTCAATTGATCAAAACTTTGGCTAATAATAAATTGATCGGTAGTCAAGGATTTATCTCTTGGGACGGTACAAATGACGATGGTCAAAAAGCCAGAAATGGCATATATCTTCTAATCGGAGAGTACTTTAACACTAAAGGTGAAGTTAATAACATAAAAAAAACGATAAGTTTGCTCGACTATATAAAATGAAAAAAAAACGACATAACAAAATCTATGAATTTAGCTTTCTTACCTTGATGGTTGGGATGGCTTCAATTATAATAGCGGGACCTGAGATTAAAATCTTATCAGACTACTTAGTTCACATAATGTTTGGATTTTTCTTCTTAGGCCTTACATTTTTAGTATTTAATCAACCTCGACTATTGCTAACGAGTTTTGGCATTTGTGGCATTCTATGCGTACTGTTAAAAAACGAGTCCAATACTGAACTAATTTTCCCGAATCCTAATAATGAATCCAAAATTGCTATTGCACATTTTAACTTGGCTAATATCAACAGCATTGCTGAATTTAAATCAACTTTGGACAAGCTAAATGTCGATATACTTTCCTTACAAGAATATACCCCGGATTGGTCTCTTATACTCGACTCAATTGTACCCTTGGATTACAAACACATCGCCAAATTATTGAGAATTGACCCTTATGGGAAGATCATATATAGTAAATATCCAATTCTGGATGTTGACACTATTAATCATAAAGACTTTGCCGAACTTAAAATTACTTGTTCTGACTACAAGGACAAGTTCTTATTATATTCCTCATACATTACTCCTGTACTAGACAAGTTGTCTAAAAACAGAGCCCAGCAACAATTAAAGTCATTAAGTAATGATATTCAATCAAGTAAAGACACTCCACTCTTTGCCTTTGGCGAATACAACTCAGTTTATTGGTCTGAAGAGATTAAATCCTTCAGAGAACAAACCAGACTTAACAACTCCAGAAAAGAAATTATTCCAGCATCCTTAAAACCACCTTACGAACATATTTTCTTTTCGAACGAGTTAGAATGTCTGTCTGAAGGCGCAATAACAAATTCATCTGGTGAAAAAATCGGATACAGAGGGACTTATCAGTTTAAATCATCTTCATCAAAAAATACGTTCTCCTATCTTTCCAATTAGTGGTGTATAAATGACTACATTTGACTTTCACAAAGAGGAAACGACTTGGAAATCGAAGTTAAATCATTTAAAGATCTCAACACTACAGAGCTATATCAAATTCTAAAATTAAGAAGTGTCGTCTTTGTAGTTGAACAAAACTGTCCATATTTAGATATGGATGGACATGATCTGACCTGTCACCACCTACTCATGTATAATCAAAATGAATTAGTTGGGTATTGCAGATTAATTGACCAAGGAATATCCTACAGCGAATATATATATATTGGACGAGTTGTAATTAATCCTAAATATAGGGGGCAGGGATTCGGATATACTTTAATGAATGCTGCAATTGAAAATATAGGCTCCATTTATGGCAATACCGCAATAAAAATATCAGCACAACTTCATTTAACCAGTTTTTATGAACAAGTTGGTTTCGAACAGACTGGAGAATCTTATTTGGAGGACGATATCCCACATATTGCCATGATTAGAAAACCAATAATATAATACTATGACTCAAGCTCCAGGATTATACATACTCCATACCGATGAAAAAGGAAGAGGTGTATATACTTCCAAAGATTTAGATCAAGGTGATCTTATAGAAATTTGCCCCATTCTTAAAATTCCTAAAGATCAGATTTCTATTATTCATAAAACTGTAATTCATGATTACTATTTTTTGTGGGGTGAAGAAGAATGTGTTCTTGCTTTAGGTTACGGCTCTTTATACAATCATGCTGTACACAGTAATGCTGAGATCACTTTGGATTATGAAAATGAAACTATAGACTTTATTGCTATTAAACCCATTAAAGCAGGTGAAGAAATAACCATTAATTATTTTGGTGAATCGGGTAAACATGGAGAAATATGGTGGTAATGAAGTATACGATCTTAAAACCCTTTACTCATTAAATCCTGAATATGAAGTACCCCAATATATGAGTTATCCTTCATAACCAATAATTGAGTGATTTTATACTCACGCATTTCATTAATGGCATTTTTTGCTAGCGTATCGTGAGCTATATACTTAGGGTTAGAAGTCATGATATCCCTTGCTTTTAAATCTTTGAATTCGGTCGTTTCACTAAGCATTCTCCGAATATCTCCATCCGTTATTACACCTACTAATTCATTCTTATTCATTACTGCGGTAATACCTTTAGAATGTCCAGTAATAACGGACAACACATCAATTAAAGAAGCTTCAATATCAATCTTAGGTTGGATGCCTTGATCTATGAATTGTTCAACTTTTCCTAATAGGAACCTACCAATATTCCCTCCTGGGTGATTGAGCGCAAACTCCTGTTGCCCAACTTTTCGTCTCTTACCTACTTCTAAGGCAAGCACATCACATAGAAACAACTGAATTGAAGTGGATACAGTTGGTATCAAATCATTCTCATCCAATTCGGATTGAAAAGGAACAAACAAAACTTTGTCGAAATCTCCAGTTACAATTTTAGAATTAGAAAGAGTTATCAAACACTGCCTAACTCCTTTTCCATTTAGGACCGAACTTACTAATTTCATTTCATCACTGCGTCCACTTTTAGATAAGAAAATAGCGACATCTTGAGCTCGCACAAATCCCATATCTCCATGAACAGATTCACCCAAATTAATGTACTTAGCCGAGATTGAAAGTGAATTTAAGGTCGCCACCAGTTTCTGTGCTATAATGGCACTCTTTCCAGAACCAAAGACTACAATGATACCTTCGCAACCAGATAATTCATCAATGATATCATCCAATAACACCTGATCAACTTCATCCAACAATAGATAATTATCGAGCAAAGTTTTCCTATATAAATTTAAACTTGTCATTCATCCATTTTTCTTACACCTATGAATCATAAAAACACTAATTTCCAAATAGAGTTCCTTCTTTTTAGCGTCTATTACTAAGGTCTAAAAATCAAAAAAAATAAATTCTTTAATCTTTCCCATAATTGATTAAACTATTATCTTTAAGGTAAAGATCGAAAAACACAAAGCTAATTGATGACAAGAATATGAACGAATATATAGTATAAAAGAAATGGTAACTAAAGGTATTAATCTTGATAATGAACTCAAAAAGTATTTTGGGTTTGACGGATTCAAAGGGGATCAAAAAGAGATTATTGGAAGTGTGTTAAATGGTAGAAATACGTTTGTTATTATGCCAACAGGAGGAGGCAAGTCGCTATGTTACCAACTCCCAGCGATGTTGATGGAAGGAACGGCATTAGTCATATCTCCCCTCATTGCTTTGATGAAAAACCAGGTAGATAGTATTCGAGGTTATAGCCAAAATGACAAAGTCGCAGCTTTTCTTAATTCCTCTTTGAATAGAACACAAATGCGAGAGGTAAAGGAAGATATAGTATCAGGTGAGACAAAATTGTTATTTGTGGCTCCCGAGACTCTTACAAAGGATGAAAACATTGAGTTTTTTAAGCAATCCAACATATCATTTGTTGCGGTTGATGAAGCCCATTGTATTTCGGAATGGGGTCATGATTTTAGGCCTGAATATAGAAGAATTAAAACTATGATTTCTTCAATTGGAGAGAACATTCCTGTTATTGCACTTACAGCAACTGCTACTCCAAAAGTACAGTCAGATATTATTAAAAATTTAAATATGGACGAAGTTGACACCTATGTCTCCTCGTTCAACAGGAACAATCTCTTTTATGAAATAAGACCAAAGATCAGTAAAGATCAAACAGTAAGAGAAATTGTCCAATACATAAAAACAGTTCCAGGAAAATCAGGAATAATTTATGTTCAAGCAAGGAAAACCACCGAAGAAATAGCCAAAATATTAAATGTTAATGGTATTAACGCAAGTGCGTATCATGCAGGTTTAGACGCTAAATTAAGGACCAAAGTCCAGGACGATTTCTTGATGGAAGAAATTGATGTCATAGTAGCAACAATTGCTTTTGGAATGGGTATAGACAAGCCAGATGTTCGATTTGTCATTCATTATGATATTCCCAAAAGTATAGAAAACTATTATCAGGAGACTGGAAGAGGTGGACGAGATGGAATTGAAGGAAAATGTCTAGCTTTCTATTCGTACAAAGACATTTTGAAACTTGAAAAATTCTTAAGAGACAAACCTGTAGCTGAAAGAGAATTGGGTGCGCAATTGATGGAAGAAATCATTGCCTATGTAGAAACTTCATCATGTAGAAGGGAGTTTTTATTACACTATTTTGGTGAAGGTTATTCTGAGGATAAATGCAATAACATGTGTGACAATTGCAAACATCCAAAAGAAAAGGTTGAAGCGAAAGACGAAATGGTTAAAGCCATTAAAGCGATTTTAGCAACAAATGAGAACTACACCATTAAAACTATCATAGAATTTATTTGTGGTAAACAAACAAAAACTATGAAGGATTTTCGGTTTGTTAAACACGAATTGTTCGGGCTTGGAAAGGAGAAGGATGATTTATATTGGCATAGCATAATCCGTCAAGGCATTCTCAACAACTTAATTGGAAAAGAAATTGAGCAATATGGTGTTTTAAAAATATCAGCTAAAGGAAAGGCATTTCTAGAAAATCCTTCTTCCTTCCTCATTCCATTAAATCGAGATTTTTCTGACGCAGAAGGCGATGACTTCATAGATACATCTTCTGGAGGTGGAGCTGCATTAGACAATGTACTCATGGGAATGTTACTAGATCTCCGAAAAAAAGAGGCTAGAAAACACAATTTGCAACCTTGGATTCTTTTCCAAGAGCCAACGCTTCAGGACATGGCCACTTACTATCCAATCAGCATGGAAGACATGCTCCAGATTTCAGGAATAAGTCAGGGTAAAGCTTCTAAATTTGGTCGTCCTTTCATATCCCTAATTAAGGATTATGTAGAAGAAAACAACATTGAAAGACCTGCAGATATTGTAATCAAGCAAGTGGCTAACAAAAGCAAAAACAAAGTCACTATTATCCAGGCAATAGATCGAAAACTTCCCTTTGAAGACATCGCAAAATCAGTAGAATTGACAATGGATGACCTATTAGAAGAGTTGAACAAGATGGTAGATGGAGGAACCAAATTGGACATCAATTATTACTTGGAAGAATCTATTGATGAAGACATTACAGAAGAGATTTACGATTATTTTCATCAAGCCGAATCTGCCGCTATTAATATAGCTTATGACAATCTTCATGAAGATGATATTACTATGGAAGAATTGTCATTGGTTCGAATTAAATTCATGTCAGAAATTGTCAACTAAATCCAAACCTTTCTTTTCAATCATAAATGGTCCCAATCTAAATCTCTTGGGCTCACGTGAGCCCAAGATTTATGGTTCTTTATCCTTTGATGATTATGTCCTTCGCTTGCGTGAAAACAATTTAGATATTTTGCTTAGTTATAATCAAAGCAATCATGAAGGGCAAATTATAGACTTCATTCATCACTACGGAATAAACCGAGCCCAAGGCATCATACTTAACCCAGGAGGATATACGCATACATCAATTGCGATTAGAGATGCCATATTGGCTATTCAAATTCCTGTTGTAGAAGTACACATATCAGATATTCATTCACGTGAAACATTTAGGCATCATTCTTACATTACAGATGTTTGCTATAATTCCATTTCTGGACAAGGCTTGGAAGGTTATCAATCTGCTATTACCATTCTTAAAGAAAATGCTGTTAATTTTTCTTAAAATATAACGAAAGGAATAATTTAGAGCTGAATACAGTATAGATAAAATATTACATTTACTATATTTACATTTATTATTAAACCATAAAACTAAAACGTATGATCACAAGACTATTGACACTTGTCATGTTTTGCTTTTCTGCATTTGCAGTAACAGCAAATAACAATCCTGTGAATATAGAAGATGGAAAATCGACTATAAAAACAGAGATTGCTGATTTAGAAGCGATTGAGAACATCATCTTAAACGAAGGATTAACTTACAGCGAATTGGCTGATAAATATCCTGCGCTAGTCGAAAATGCAAATATTGCCTCTTCAGCAGAGGAAGAAGGTCTTTTTGACAGAGCTTCTGATTCTCCTCTAGGAATCCCAGGATTTTGGTGGGGATTTTGTTTAGGTTGGGTAGGTATGTTAATTGTTTACCTTACTATGGACTCTGGATCAGACAGAAAGGAGCAAGTTATGAATGCTCTTTGGGGATGTCTTATTAGTGTAGCTTTCTGGGTTTTGGTTAACCTTTTGATTATTGGAGGTTCACTATTCTTCATCTTATAGCAAGATACTGATAAAATTAATGAGGAAATCTAGCTTATAGGTTTCCTCTTTTTTTTTCTAGTTCTTATTTATCTTGCTTTTTTCAAAAGCTTTTACAAACTGTAAAAACTATTGCGGATGAAACCTTTTTTATCTCTATTATTTTCATTATTTCTTTTAAACAGTATTTGCTCTCAGGAATTTGCAATCTTGAAAGGAGATTTTACACTAATCGAAAAAACTGAAATCAATAAAGAAAATAGACTAACAATTGGATCCATAGATTACAATAGTATTAATAAAACTGCAACTTTTGATATTAAATTTCCTGAAGAACAACAATGGAAATTAAAAGACACTTTGTTAAGTAAGTACAGAAATGACTCTCTAATATCTACCATATCCGTTGGAGAACTTAATGACAATTTTGTTTTTAACTCTATACTAAACTATAATGTCACCAATTTTGGATTAGACCAATATGGATTCATCACATCTGAGGTTAAGGAAGTAGATGGGAGTGTTCAAATATTCTGGACGCCACCAAGTAATGCTAAGGATTTCCTTAAAGAAGCTCAAACCACTATTAAAAATAATTTGCTTCAAAAAGTAGTATTTATTGATGTGGATGGTATTATCATGAACGAAACATACTATGAAAAATATGAGTTCGTAAACTCTCTTCCTGTACCTGTCCATATTAGTTCTAGATTCAACGCTCAAAATGAGACTCTTATTAAAGTTTTAAAAATGCGAAATGTTAGTCTCGAATAAAATCTTAGTAACAATATTATTCTTTTTTATTTGTCATTTTCTAATTGGGCAAACACCTTCAGATTTTGTCAAAATAAGATCCTATTCCCAAAATTTGGAGGCAGAAAAACCCAACAATTCTGAGATTTATAAGAAACAAATTTCTAACAATAAAAGTGAACTGGATTATTTGTTTTCCAGTCTGTTTTTAATTTATAAAAAATTCATTTCTAGCCAGGACTTTAACCATTGTGTTTTTCATCCATCGTGTTCTGTTTATGGTATTGAAAGTATAAAACATAATGGATTACTCTTTGGGAGTATACGAACCTTTGACAGAATGACCAGATGTCATGGTTTTAATAGCAATAACTATAAAAAAGATTACGAAAAACAACGTTTATTAGACCCAGTAATTCCAAATGAATAGATTTGTCCATTTTGCCGTCATTATACTATATTTAATTCCTGCAACCTCTCTATTATCTCAAAATGATAGCTTAGGTATGGTTAAATTTGCACAATTCTTAGAAAAAAGCAAATTGTATGAGTTTGCCGCTCAAGAATACGAACGCATATACTTCACCTATCCAAACGAAGGTCATTTTGATAAAATTCTTATCAATTACAGGTTAGCTGGCCAATTACACCAAGTAGAAAAACGATTCTTCACTAATGAAACATCTATTGGTTTTTTACAGTATCAACTTAGTCTTATTGATCATAGTTTATATAGTCGAGGACAACAAGCCCTCAGACAATTTAATCATCTACTTGCACCAGATATTTATCATCATTTGCGTGCAGACTATGCACTCTTCGACGGAAAATCGTCTAATGCAAAGGATATTATAGTCAAGAACGGTATAAGTGATCCTCAGTATTTGAGGCTCATTGACGAAGGTTCGAGCATTAAGTCAAAAAGCCCTTTTTTAGCCGGTTTATTCTCCGCTATCCTTCCTGGATCTGGTAGGTTTTATACGAATGATTGGGCCAATGGAATCATCAGTGTATTATTTGTAGGAATGACAAGTTATCAAGCATATAGTAGATTTAACAAAAAAGGAATTAAAAGCACTTCGGGATGGATTTTTGGAGGAGTAAGTTTGGGCTTTTATCTTGGCAATATTTATGGATCAATTCAATCTGCTAAAGCATATAATTTAAAACACAGACAAAAATTTAATGAAAAGGTTAAGAGTCATTTGGATCTATATTATTCTCAGTACTAGTTTTAATATCTTTAGTCAAGGCGAACTCTACAACCTCAAATTGACTAAGTATGCCTCTCAAATTGAAGATTCTGAATTCGCTTTAAAGGAACAATTAAGGGTATACTTCTTCGATGCTGGAAACAAACAAAAAAATGCCCTAAATGTCGCAGCATTATTTTCTAAAAATGGTGATATAAATAATGCTATAAAATACCTAGACATAGGATTCTTTGCCTCTAAAAAGTCTGAGATTAAAGATTCCATAAGATTTGAAAAAGCCAATTTGTATTCACAAAATGCACAATATACTAAAGCCAAAATCGAGCTCATTCAAATCTCAACTTCTTCCATAAGAAATTCTGACAAATACCACTTTTACAGAGGATTCATTGACTATTTTGATGATAAATATGAAGATGGGTTCGAGCATTTAAGAAAAATCTCTTATTTAAATGATATTGATAAGAATCAATTACACGAAATACTAGTGTCTTTGAAAAAAAATAAAAATACAAGTCTAAAATGGTATCAAGTTGCTAGCGGAATCATACCGGGAATGGGACAATATATTGCAGGAGATTTTAAAGGAGGACTAAACTCTACATTATTAAATGGAGGCTTGATATATCTATTTTTCAGTGTTGCCAATAATTTATCCTACGCTGATGCTTTTTTGAGTGTTTCTCCTTGGCTCATGCGCTATTTTATTGGAGGCGTAGGTAATGCAAAAAAAGCGGCTCGTAACAAGATTAAACGTAAAAAGAAAAAATACATCGATCAATCATTAAGACTCATTGAGAATGCACAAAATCGCACCATTCCATCTTCAATCTAGACTTAAATCTAGCAGCTTTAATGAATAACGGTCTCCAATAACCATGATTCTTTTATAGAAAAGTTTTTTAAAGAGCCATCCCAACAAAATAGATCCTCCACCTATTACTGCGGTAGATGTATCAAAGTCTGAGTTTCCTGACAATGCTCCTAGTCCACCAAACACCAACCAACCCAATCCAAAAGTTTGAGCCATTTTACTAGCAATATTTACTTTTTTTCTTCTTAAACCTATATGGGTGATGTCTTCAATATTAACCATCAAGCCATCAACAATAATTACATTTTCCTCCACCATAATTTTGGTGATTTCGCCTTTAAACCATTCATCTGAATCCGCAATCTTAAACTCTAAAACATCACCAGTATCATACTTTAACGTTTTAGGATCGTTAACCGTTTGAACAGAAAGATATCTCTGACTATTTAATTGAATGGTACTAAAAAAAAACAAAAGCAATATAGAAACTTGCAATCTCATAATGGTATATATTATATTGATTTTTCCTTGATCACTAAAATAACGAAATCAAAAGAAGTATGTGCACTCATTTATCATAAATAAATCCTAATATTGAAAGATAATATTAGTTTTGTTCTTTTATTCATTAGCATCAGTTCATGAAAAAGTTAGGATTTATAATTACGTTATGCTTTTGCTACCAATTGGCTTTTTCACAGTTCAATTTTAAAGTAGGTTATATAGGGTTATTTCCAAACCTAGACAAAACAAACAACCTTTTAACTCAATATAACGATTTCAATAATCCTGGACTAAAATATGATAAGATTAAGTATTTGCATGGAATTGATATTGGCGGAAGATATATCATAGGAAATACAGGGATTGAATTGGGCTGGTTTAACGCCCAATCTAAAAAAGTCAAAACACAAGGAGTAATCACCGATGATTGGAAAGTCTCATTGTCTGGCTTTTACTTGGGCATTGAAAGATATTACAAAAATTTTGGACTTGGTGCTAGTATTGAATACAACCGTATGAGATACAAATCCAAGATTGAAGGCATAAGTGGCAGCGAAACTGTACTTAGTGACCAGTTCCTATCTTCTAAGATTTACTTACTGACCAGTGCTTCTAGTGGTAGCACAGCGATAAGTATTAAGCCCTTCTTTATCCCAAAATGGAACCCTATAAACATTGCAAGTGTTCAAGACGAAATAATTTCCAATGGTCCGGAAGGGCCGATAAATGAGTACATCAATGGATTCGGAATTACCGTAGTAATTTACAATGGACCACAAGATTAGGAACCTACATTGAAACCAAATAAGTCAAGAATACTATTCGCAACTAAATAATCATTAATTGCATAGTGCATTAATTTGAGCAAAAGCGGGGTCGTAACCTAACTCGGCCGATTTTCTCATATTGGTACAAGCATCATCTATTTTTTTAACTTTCACCAACGCCCCTGCTCTATTGAAATAAGCTTCGGCAAAAGATGGATTTATTCCAATAGAAGCATCAAAATCAACTATTGCTTTTTCATATTCACTTGTTTGCAAGTATGACAGTCCTCTATTATGAAAGTACAATGGATTATTAGACTCAAAAGAGATCAACTTGGTATAATCAACTATTGCTGCATCATATTGCTCTAATTGCATGTTTGTCATTGCCTTGTTAATCCATGCATTCTTATGGTTTTCATCTATATCAACAGCAGCTCTGAAGTCAATATTGGCACTATTAAAGTCTTCAAGTTTCATTTTACAGTATCCTCGCAAGTAAAAATTCTCAGCAGAAGTAGGGTTCATTCTCAAAGAAGAAGTATAATCAGCTATAGCCTCTTCAAATCTATCTAATTTTAAGAAACACTTGGCCCTATTGTCAAAATATTTACTCTTCTTTCTGTTGATATCAAGTGCAAAGGAAAAAGCCTCAATAGATTGTTCATACTCCTCCAGCTTATAATAACAAATTCCTAAGTTGTAATAAGCCGTTTCGTTGTTTTCGTCCATCTTAAGCGTCTTCTTGAAATCATCAATAGCCAATTCATAATTTTCGTACTTCAATTGTACCACACCTCTGTTAAGGTAGGCCGATTTAAGTTTGTCATTGAGTTTTAATGCCTGTGTGAATGATTTAATTGCATCTTTATCTCTATTCAACTTCATTTCTGCATAACCTTTATACAATTTTGCCTTAGCGTGTTGTGGATCAAGCTTAATACACCTGCTATAGTCTTTTATAGAGTTTTCATAGTCTTTAAGATTCAACTTAGCATTACCTCTGTTATAATATGCTTTGCTGTATTTATCATCTTCCTTTATAGCCTTGGAGTAATAAACCACAGCATTCTTAAAGTCCTTTTTCTTATAATAAGATATTGCTTCATTGAAAAATTCCACTGCCTTTGCGTTTTTGGATTGCGCAAAAACGTTTGTGATCGAAAATAAAAGGAATGTAAATAACACTGGCTTTAACATATATAACATTTTTATCATATTACTACATATTTCATGCCATCCTAATAGGCATAAATTATTTTTTAATCAGAAATATAGAATTGAATAAAGAACTGAATAGTTCCAATATATATTGCATTACATGATTATCTCCACATATAAAATGCGAAAAGCCCAAGTTTACTTTCAAACTCAGGCTCTTTCGACTAAGGTCTCAAAATAAGAAAACTACGTCTTTAGATCAGCACATGCTGTGCTAAGGTTCCTATCTTTTCATTTTTCATAACATCGTCTACTCCTAAAACGATAGAATCTTATAATTAGTTTCTTCATATAGGAAAAAATTATATAAATACTTTCCAGATATCAAGAAATAGAAGAAAAATCTATCAACATTTTGTGCCCGAGGAGGGACTCGAACCCTCACGTCCATACGAACACATGGCCCTCAACCATGCCTGTCTACCAATTTCAGCACTCGGGCCGTTGTCTCGAATGCCGCGCAAATGTAATTTTTATTATGTAAAATACCAACTTTTCGAGATATCGAGTAAATCATAGCGACATTTTAATCTAATCTTTCTGCAACACTATATTAAAAAGTGTAGTTTTTACAATAACAAATTCATTTTAATACATATATTCGCATATACTCAATATTTCGCAACTTTATTTGCACAATATTAATTTTAACCAATAACATACCGTAAAATGAAACCATTTCTACAATTTTCGCTTAAAGCAATGATCTTAGTTTGCTTTTTGACCAACTATTCTACGGCTCAAATAACTTATGTCAATTCAGATGCATCTGGATCCAACGATGGGAGTTCATGGGCTGATGCCTTTACAGATCTTCATGATGCCCTGCCAAACGGCAATGAGGTCTGGATTGCAAAAGGAACTTATTACACAAGTGATGATCCACAGGATACTTCCCAAGCATTTACGATCAACAAAGGCATTAAGCTTTTGGGTGGATTTGCTGGCACTGAAAATACTGCAGATGAAAGGGACCCAATATCCAACCCAACAATCCTTAGTGGTGATTTAGCTAAAAATTACGATCCTTCCAATCCATTTGATCACATCGAAGACAATGCAATACACGTCATTGTTGTGGACAGTTTAATATCTGCCCCTGTAATTTTTGATGGATTACATATTACAGGAGGTGTTACGTCTGATGATTTCAACCTTCCTAGTGACAACTTATATAGAGGCGGTGGAGTTATCGCTTACTCTCCAGTTAATGTCAATGCTTGCCAATTCTATGGAAACTTTGCAGGAAGTGGTGCTGGAATATATTTAAGTTCTTTTGGAGGAGGTGCACATAATTCCACATTTACCAATACTTCCTTCAATAATAACAGAACAACCGGCCAAAGTGCAGGAATCTATGCATTACATATCAACGGACTTACTATTGATCAATGTGAATTTAAAGATAATACTGTAAATCGAGGAGCAGTTTATCCTCAAAACTCGGAGAACATTTCTATAACTAACTCAAGATTTGAGAATAATACGACTATTGCTACTACAAATTTTGGAGGTGCAATATTCAATTGGCAGTCGTCCAACATTATGGTACAAAATTGTGAGTTCATCAATAATACTGCCGGAAATGCGGGTTGTATTTATAGCAATGCAGAGCAATTACCAAGGGGCACTAATGTTCTAATGGTTGACAATTGTTCGTTTCGAGATAATGAAGCCCTAGATTGGGGAGGAGGGACTATTTATTCTTGGCAAGCACAACTTACCATACAAAATAGTTCATTTGTTGGAAACGTTGCCGCCAACTCAGGTGGTGCATTTTTCTGCAATACAGACAGTAGCGAAGTCTATTTCACCAATAATTCATTCAGCAATAACCGGGCTACATTTGGAGGTACTCATAGTTGCTATGGACATTCTAATTATTACATCTCCAACAGTTCTTACACTAAAGGTTTTGCTGGGACAAGTGGAGGTGGAATCATTGTGGGATTTTTAGCTAATGTTGAAATTGATGGAACAATCTTTGAAGAAAATATCGCCAATTTTGGTGGGGCAATTAGCGTTCAAAATGACACTACAGCCGTTGAAATAACGAATTGTGAGTTTAACCTAAACAATGCTGAATCCAATGCAGGTGGTGCAATAAATTTAGGTACCGGGACAAGTGGTAAAATAAGCTACTCTCAATTCTTAGGAAACCTATCCGATATTGGGGGCGCGATAACATCAAGCGCAAATCAAATCCCTTTAGAAATCAACGCTTGCTCGTTTTCCAATAATATAGCAAACTCACAGGGTGGTGCAATAAATGTATTTGACAATGAAGTAATTGCTACAAATTCTATTTTCTATTCAAATATTAATAATGGGATTGCTGGTGGAGCGATTTCTAACAATTCTGCTGACAGTTCATCATCAAGTGTTACTTTGATCAACAACACATTCTATGATAATTTTGCATCCATAGGATCAAGCGTTAGTCAATTTAGTGGAGAAAATGAATCTTCTGCCACTCTAACTTTGCAAAACAATCTTCTTTTAGATGAAATTGATGCATATGGTGTTGAAGACGGAATGGGGACAGTACTTTCTAATGGCGGAAACATCAGTTATCATGAAAGTTTTAGCCCATATCTAACCGAAGCAAATGACTACAAAGAGTACACTGATGATGTAGTAGTAGATCCTTTCGACGAAGATTTCAACTTATTAAACAATAGTGTAGCTGTTGACAATGGAACAGCTTTGAATGCTCCTACAACAGATTTCAACGGACATATGCGTGATGGTACTCCTGACTCCGGTGCTCTAGAACTAAATTCAACCAATATACAGGATGCCATCAAATACAACTTAAGTGTATTTCCTAATCCAGCCCAAGAATTCACTACAATTGAAATGGATAATTCGTGGAAAGGGCTAACAACAATAAATATACTTGACAATTCGGGTAGAACCATTTACACTCAAGAAGTTTCTAAGAATACTGATCATCTTAGTTTGAATATTTCACTGGATCAGATGACTACAGGAATTTATTACGTCGAGATTCAAAACCAGAGCAAAATAGTGAGCTTACCACTTATTAAACTTTAAATAGATAAGATTACATGTTTTGGATAAGTTTTGTATATGAAAACTTGTAACCATCAATTCTTAATCGCTTAAAACACAAAAAAGGAGAAATAAGGACAAATTCAAACTTATTTCTCCTTTTCAAACCACATTGTTAGCTGATTATCAACACATATGAAATAAAGTGAATAAATTAATCACAATTCGTCTGATACCTAGGCAGCAAATTGAAGTTTTAATGAGTCTAACGGTTAGTTAAAATTTTATGACTATTACCTAAATCGCATATAATTAAGATATTGCCTTTTAGTAGTAGAAGGTTTGATTAGGGGGCGTTTTAGCCCCCATCTTCTTTGGAATTCTCCTATTCATAATCTTTGATTATTCATCAATTTCACTAACTTCGTAATCTGCCATAAAAGACATCATTTTAGGGACAAATAGACCTTTCTAAGATTTTCTATTTTAGGCAGATATTATTTTAAATAAAAACTTATTCGATGAAAATCAAACAATTTGGGATAATCCTAGGGTGTGGATTAATGATTACTTCATGTGTGAGCAAGAAAAAATACACCTCTCTAGTAAGGGATCATGAAACAACGAAAGAGCAACTCATGAAATCTGACAAAGAGTTAGCGACCTTTGTAAAAAAGCACGATGATTGTCAAGAGGAAAAAGCAATGTTGGATGCGAAATTGAAAAATTACAAAGAGAATACACAGTTGAGAGAAGATCAAATTAAGAGTTTGAAATCTCAAGTCCAAGATCTCCAAATTGCAAGAGACAATCAATTGAAAACAGTAGAAGAATTGGCATTTTTATCAAAATCAACTAGCCAAAACATTTCCGCTACTTTAGATCAACTAAAATCTAAGGATGAATACATTAAACTTCTTCAAAAAGCAAAAAGCAAAACAGATTCGATCAATTTGGCACTCGCAGTTAACTTGAAAGGTGCGCTTGCTGATGGCATTAATGATCAAGACATAGAAATTTCTGTGGACAAAACCATTGTGTTTATCAATTTGTCAGATAAAATGTTATTCAAATCAGGTAGTTACAAATTGAGCAGTAAGGCGAATAATGTACTCGGAAAAATTGCTAAAATACTTGAATCTAAGCCAGGGTTTGAAATCATGGTAGAAGGATATACTGATAATATTCCGATCAAAAAAGATGGAATAGAAGACAACTGGGATTTAAGTGTAAAAAGATCAACTGCTGTTGTAAGAACTTTAGCAGATAAATTCAAAATTGATCCAAATCGCTTAATTGCTGCCGGAAGAGGAGAATACAATGCCTTAGCTTCAAATGAAACCGCTGAAGGCAGAGCGACAAATAGAAGAACAAGAATTATCATCATGCCAAAACTCAATGAGTTTTACGACTTATTGAAACCAGAAAATATGAAGTAATTAAAAATTTAAGGAACAAGAATTGAGTTCCCTAAATTCTATTATTCAATATAAATAAAAAGACTTCACTACAATGTTATCCAAGTAGTGAAGTCTTTTCATTTATAGTAGTATCCGTTTCAAACCTTAGCACCTATACTTGCTAAAAAAGAGTACCCCTAAACTTTAGCTTTCCCATACGCAATCACAATAATGATTGTATCTAGACTTTCATTCATGAAAAATGGTTCGATTTAGTTCTAAAGAATCTAGGCAACCATAATCATTTACAAAAACCTTTTTAAACACAAAGTGAGCAATTGAATCCGAAAGTGGATATTCATTATTCGTTGGGATACTACACTCTTTACCATTTAACACTAATTCGTATTTCAATTTTCCTTTTATTGGACTATCAAAAACTGCTAAAAAAAGTGAGTCACTTAAATCGTATACAAGTTCAAAACCATTGCTATTGCTAAAACAACTATGATTATAAAATATTCTAGCTTGAGCTTCCAAGTTGTTGTTGATAAGTTTTTCAGTTTCATACCACTTATTTAGAAACCTCTTCAAAAACAAGCTTTTAGGCTCAGCAAATCCACTATACATAGACTCCGAAGTAGAAATATACTCGAAATCAACTATTCTTTTTTGTGCCTTTATTAAGCATATAGAAGACTCTATCTCTTCTTTGAAAAAAACATGATAATTCTTTAATTCCTCATACGTTCTTTCTGCCTCTACATAATGTACGACGGCTAATATTAATGATATATTAAATATAATAATACTACCAAACCTAGTTAATAAGTTCATATCTAAAAGAGTCTAATATATTAGTTAACATCTTACACCGTGCTAAAGCTGGTGACTTACAGGGTAGATTAGTACAAAAAATATTTCCCTCATCACATTCCATAACTATATGGTTGATAACCAGTGTTCTCATGGGCCGTATTCTGAATACTCTTTTCTCATCACTACCACAAAACACCTTTTCGACTAAAATTTTTTCAACAATTTTGAATCGATTAAAACTCTTTGTTGAGTTAATGTATGCAGCCATTCCTCTATTTAAATGGGCCAAATTAACGCTATGAGGAAGTTGAGGATTATACTTAACAAAAGGTAAATCCTCCTTTAGTAAGTCAATCGAACACTGATCAAAAGGTGTATTTTTCAAACATTCCGATGAAGACATAAATACAGCATACAATCTTGAAGATCTTTTCGTCCATTCTTCAAGCATTTCAAGTGAGCCATAATGAGACCTGACATATTCATCACTTAATGTTATTGCCTTATGCAAATCAGATTTAACTAAATCTAATTCTAAAGTCATTAACATCATAATGCATGACAATACCAATAACAGCATATTGATCTTCATACCTAAGAAACGATGGATCAGCAAAGAACTGTGCGTTCTTAAATTCTTTTATTAAATATTAACCTTCAATCCATAAAACAAAGCCAGAGTACAGAGTAAAATGCTTACAAGCAGATAAGAAGAAGCATACAACAATTGCCCTTTCTGTAAGAAATCTAATAACTCATAACTAAAAGTAGAAAAAGTACTAAATCCTCCACAAAAACCTGTTAATAGCAATAACTTAGTATTATTGGTAAATCCTGAATTAGAATGATATGAGACAAGCATTCCCAAAATAAAGCAACTGATAAAGTTTGCCAAAAATGTACCTAGGACTGCCCAAAGATTGTATTCATAATTATAGCGCGATAATGCGAATCTGCACATGCTTCCTAAACCTCCACCAACAAAGACCATCAACCAATTCATGCTCTTCTTGCTTTGACTCTATTTGCATAACGATTTAAAAAGAAAGTCAATACTGTAGCTAAGAATAACACAAATGCCAGCACCAATAAATTACCCTTATCTTTCATCAAGAAAGCAAACATAATAAACAATGAATTGACCACAAATAATGTAATCGTAGCTCTAGTGTGGGTCAATCCACTATCTATCAACAAGTGGTGAATATGCCTTCTATCCGGGTGAAATGGGGAAACACCTCTATAAATCCGAATGGTAAATACTCTTAGGGTGTCAAACAAAGGAAGAATTAATGTCGCGATTACAAAAGCTGGAGCAGAATTATACACCAATGACTCATCCTTAATTAATCCTTGCCACTCTACAAATTTTAGTGCCAATATACTTACCATCATTCCTACCAAGAGGGATCCAGTATCTCCCATAAAGATTCTTGCCGGAGTGAAATTGTACTTTAGAAATGCCACCAAAGCCCCTGTAGTTGCAAAAGACAATATGGCTAAATCAAATCGCCCTGCCTTATAGAACCAAATACCTAGAACTGTAGCGATTAAAACGCCAATACTTCCACTCAAACCGTTAATTCCATCTATTAAATTGAAGGCATTGATTATTACAATTATGCTGAATATTGATAATACAGCACTTACCACTGGGTGTAATTCATATACCCCAAAAATACCATATAAGCTAAGCAACTTAACATCAGCTTTAAACACCAAAATCAAGGCGGACAACAACTGACCGAAAAGTTTTTTCGTCGGAGAAATGGGATCTAAATCATCCCGCACACCTACTAAAAATATCAATATGAAGGCACATAATATGTATTGCAATCCGTCCAGGTACTGAAATGGAGTCCACAATATAATGGAGAATAACATCCCCGCAAAAATCCCAATTCCACCTAAAGAAGGCGTACTTCGAGTATGTGAAGTTCTCTCACCTGGCTCATCCATCAACCTCTTCTTGTAAGCCACCAAAATAATAGATGGAATAACAACGTATGCCACAGTGAATGAGGTAATAAAACTTAAGATTATTTCGTACATGTTCTTTCTTTTCAAGCTATTCTCCCTGTCAATTTGACCACTACATCATATCGAAAGTTTAACTTATCAATATTCTAGCTTGATAAATAATATCAAATTTACAATAAAGAATAAGATTTACCCGAATTAGAGCTGCGATACTATATTACTTTTAAAAATGAAAAGATATTATTGCTTCACATCGTCCATATTTAGATTAATCTAAATATTTATTTTAATTCGTTAAAATATACTATTTTTGTCCTATGCAAGAGATTTTAGAAATACTATCTTATCCTTGGGCAATAAGAGCACTTATAACGGCTTCTATCGTTGGAATAACCTGTGGACTAATAGGAACATTCATCGTATTAAAAAACATGTCCCTTATTGGAGATGCACTGTCTCATTCAATTCTTCCAGGGATCTATTTTTCATTCATTTTAGTTGGTTACAGTACAGTTGGGTTTTTCTTGGGATCGGTAATCGCCGGATTAATTACAGCAGTTGCAATTACATGGCTCCAAACCAATGTAAAAACAAAAAATGATGCTGCAATCGGCATAGTTTTCACTGCGATGTTTGCCATTGGTGTAGTTGGAATTTCTAGTCTAAACAATCAGGAAGGCAACCATCTTGATCTTGAAGACTTCCTATTTGGAAACTTACTGGGCATAAACAATCAAGATATTGTACTTAGCGTAATTGTCCTAGTTTTTACCGCACTGGCTATCTATATCTTTTTCAGACATTTTTTCATTACAACTTTTCAACCTGTCATAGCAGAAACGTTTGGCATTTCTAACAAAACGATGCATTACTTTTTAATGTTGATGTTATCATTTGCCGTAGTTTCGGCCCTTCAAAGTGTAGGAGTAATCCTAGTAGTTGCAATGCTTATAACACCTTCAGC
Organism: Saprospiraceae bacterium; assembly: GCA_965230345.1. Taxonomy (GTDB): domain Bacteria; phylum Bacteroidota; class Bacteroidia; order Chitinophagales; family Saprospiraceae; genus JADKBO01. The sequence goes on along the minus strand of CBDDKR010000002.1, from coordinate 2,076,900 downwards.
AACAGCACTATTGCTTAGTCATCATCTCAAAAATGTTGTAATCCTATCTGCATTTATTGGGCTGGTAACATCTATCATAGGGATTATAATGGCCATCATATACAATCTTCCACCCGGCCCTGCAATCGTAATCGTTGCTACAATTATATATGGTGGAGCAATTTTATTTTCGCCTCAAAAGGGCCTCATCCAACGCTGGATTAAAATTAGAAAGCAAAAAAGAAGAATTCTGCAAGAGGACATCATCAAACTTCTCTCAAAAAAGCCCAATACTGGTATTCAACACATTGCAACTGAGTTAAATCATCGAACATCAGTGATAAGATCTAGTTTACAACTGCTAAAAACAGAAGGCGTTCTCACAAATGACCTAAAACCAACTTTAAGCATCAAAGGTATTCAAATTGCGAACCAACTTGTTCGTGCCCATAGATTGTGGGAGTCCTATCAGGCGGACAAATTGGGACTTAACGAAACTCAACTCCACCCTGATGCAGAAAGAATGGAACACCATCTATCTTCTGAGATACTTGATCAAATTGATTCTAAACTGGGATTTCCTCAAAAAGATCCACACGGTTCACCTATCCCACAAAAAAAGATCTCCGCTCCAAATCCATTATTGCAATTAAGACCAAAAGTAAAAGCAAAAATAAGTCAGAATCAAATCAATAATTGGGTTGAAAGTGAATTGTGGGAACTGGAATTGCTTCCTAATACAATAATTTCAATACAAAATGTACTTGAGGATAAAATCATTATTCGCACGAATAACAAGGAAGTTCAACTTTCGGCAGAATTAGCTAGATTAATAAACGTTGAATAATCCGATTATTTCAACTTTTTAAATAAGTCATCCACACGATACATTTCATCCAATGTATCATCAAGATAGTAATATACCTCTGGAATTCTTCTTATGTGTTTGCGAATTCGCTTTACCAAAGCCTGTTTCAAATAGTGTGCATTTTCTTCCATCATCAATAAGACCTCTTGCTTATTTTCAGTCCCAAACACACTCACGTAGATTTTAACCTGAGAAAGATCAGGAGAGACCAATGCATTTGTCACAGAAACCAATATGTTTCCGTAAATATTCCTTCCACTCTCCTGTAATACCTGACTAAAATTTCTCTTTATTAATTCCCCGACTTGTAATTGACGTTTTGACTCCATCAAAATCTTGTTTTACGATTTGGTTAATAAACCCTCTTAATCTTAATAACGTTCAAAATTAGGCTAAAAATCTTGCTTCAAATGGATATTATTCATTTAATACTTCCAATTGTTGAATTATCCCACTTCATTAATTTCATTTTGAGAATAAATCTTCTTCAAAATTACAATTTGACCTAAATGATAGTGCGCATGCTCAATGATTCCATGAAAATTTCGATAATAAGAACCATATTTCTTCAATCCGAGGAAAGAATCCCCTAATTTTTTGTCATCAAAAGATTCAAGCTGATCAGCAAATCGCCGCCCATCTTCCAACACCTTGATCACAAATTGATCCCAATCTTTTTGACTTTTTATATTAGGAAGACTAAAACTTAGCTCATCCTTTGCATCAAATTTCTGACCATCCAATGCTGAAGAAACTTTTACTGTGTAATAATTCAAATGTTCGACTAAGATGGCAATAGAATTTGTTTTATTTTGAGCCCTAAGTGCAAGGTTAAAATCCAGATTTGTGATAGCATCTTTCAAACAAGAATATGTCCAGTTTCCCCCGAAGTATACTTCTCTCAAATGTTTGGCGATGTTTATAGATGTATTTTCCATGAAATTTTAGATCTGGTTAAGAATGTGATCCAAAAACTATTGAATTCATAACAATTTACAAATTATTTATTTTTACAAAAAAATAGAAGTGTAATACTTCACTAATTTTCTTTACAGTGTCAATATTAAACACAGATATCGAATTTTTAAAAGGTGTTGGTCCTAACAAAGGAAAACTCCTAAGAAAAGAACTTCAAGTAAATACTTACTGGGACCTTTTAACCATATTTCCTTTTAGACACATCGACAAAACCCAATTTCAACATATAAAAGATATACGTTCAAGTGGTGACATTGTAATGTTAAAAGGACAAATTGTCTCCAAAGAAAGAATCAAAGGAAAGAATAGAAGACAACGACTTTCAGCTCTTTTTAAGGATGGAAGTGGATTTATAGAATTGGTATGGTTTCAACGAATTAAGCTGATCGAAGAGTTTATCTCACCGCATAAAACGTATACAGTATATGGAAAAGTTAGTGTCTATGGAGGGAAGAAAACCATATCACATCCAGAATTTGAAGAATACGACGAGAGTAAGAAATTTCAGATTGTCTTTGATCCTGTATACCATTCCACTGAGAAGTTAGATAAAGGTGGGTTGGACAGTAAAGCTCGAAGAAAACTGATCAAAAAAATTTTGGAGCAAGTTTCACCTGAAGCTATTCATGAAAATTTAAGTGATCACATATTATCTCAATTACGGCTACCCTCTAGATATGATACGTTTAACTGGATTCATTTCCCGAAGGATGAGCACCATAAGAGTCTAGCTTCGAATAGAATAAAATTTGAAGAGTTTTTCTTCCTTCAGCTCCAACTGCTTTCTCAAAAGGAGGGAAGAAAAAAAATGCTAAAAGGCATTGTGTTTGACAAGATTGGAGAATCTTTCAAATCATTTTATCATACCAATCTTTCCTTCGAATTAACCAATGCTCAAAAAAGAGTTATTAAGGAGATAAGATATGACCTCGGTGCGGGATATCAGATGAATAGACTATTACAGGGAGATGTAGGAAGTGGAAAAACCGTAGTTGCATTGCTTTCTATGTTAATAGCTCTAGACAACGGATTTCAAGCCTGTATTATGGCTCCTACAGAAATACTAGCTATTCAACACTTTCAATCCATCCAATCCATGTTGGAAGGTCTACCTATTAACACCTCCTTCTTATCTGGAAGTATCAAAGGTAAAAAGCGTGCTTTAATACTTGAAGAATTAAGTCAAGGAAACATCCATATAATGGTAGGGACACATGCATTATTAGAGCCCAGTGTAGTCTTCAAAAATCTTGGCATTTCAGTCATTGACGAGCAACATCGATTTGGAGTCGCTCAACGAGCACGACTATGGAAAAAAAATACGGATTTGCCGCCACATATATTGGTCATGACCGCTACTCCCATTCCTAGAACCTTAGCAATGACTATGTACGGTGATCTTGATGTTTCCATTATCGACGAACTTCCTCCAGGCCGAAAGGAAGTACAGACCATGCATAAATTTGAGATACATCGCCCTCAAGTGATTCAGTTCATGCACAAAGAAATCAGTAAAGGACGACAGATATACGTTGTTTTTCCTCTAATAGAAGAATCCGCTGCATTAGATTTGGAAAATCTACAAATGGGTTATGAAAAGCTACTTCAATATTTCCCTCTTCCTGATTATCAAATCAGTGTAGTACATGGGAAAATGAGTGCTAAAGACAAAGAATACGAAATGGATCGTTTTGTCCAGAAAAAAACACAGATCATGGTTGCCACTACTGTTATTGAGGTTGGGGTTAATGTTCCCAATGCAAGTGTTATGATCATCGAAAATGCTGAAAGGTTCGGACTTTCGCAATTGCACCAACTTAGAGGTCGGGTTGGTCGAGGAGCTGATCAGTCGTTTTGCATACTAATGTCTAGCAATAAGCTAAGTAATACGGCTAAAGAAAGACTTGGTACCATGGTTAGGACTTCCAATGGATTTGAAATTGCGGAAGCTGACCTTCAAATTAGAGGGCCAGGAGAACTGGAAGGTACCCGACAAAGTGGTGTGCAAAACTTTCGATTGCTAAATCTTGCAAAAGATCATAAAATCATGAATGCAGCCAAATATCTCGCCGAGCAAATTTTAAAAGGTGATCCTGACCTTGAAAAAGAAGAAAATCGAAGAATAAAAAAATACTTGTCCTTCTTAAATCCTGACTCCAAGGATTGGAGTAGAATATCTTAGATGCAAAGAGAATTACAGTTTTTAATCATCGGATCAAAAGCCATAATTTCCTAGTTTGAATAAACATTCCAATAGTTTCCTCTACATGATGTGATCAAAAAACATATTGTTAATTGATTTGCATAGCTTCGAATTTCAATGCTTCAGTTTTTTTCACACTATAGCTATGGCTGTCAATCTCGAAAAGAATTTTGTCTCGTAACTCAAGCATATTCAACTGATCCTAACATACATTTTTAAATCACTTCAATTCTTATATTTGTACCAGAATAACAAACTAAAGATATAATGGCTTTATTGCTTTATGCTTCGCTCTCGATCGTTTTTTCATTTTTATGTTCAATTTGGGAAGCCGTCTTATTAAGTATTACACCTTCGTATGTAACTACACAAGTCCAACAGAAAACGACTACAGGTGCGCTTTTGGATGAATTCAAAAAAGACATCGACAAACCACTTTCTGCCATACTTACCTTGAACACTATAGCACATACTGTAGGTGCCATTGGAGTTGGGGCTGAGGCCGGCAAAGTATTTGGAAGTCTAGGTTTTGAATTATTCGGCATAACCTTGAGCATGGAGTCGATTATCGCCGCAGCTATGACCTTGGCCATACTATTTGCCTCTGAAATCATACCTAAAACCATCGGAGCAAATAATTGGAAATCTCTTGCGCCCTTTACTGTACGATCTGTTAATATATTGATGAAAGTGTTGTACCCTTTTATCTGGCTTACACAGTTCATTACCAAGTCATTTAAGAAAGAAGATGTCCATAGTGTATTTTCAAGAGCTGATTTACTGGCTATGACTTCAGCAGGAGAAGAATCTGGTTCTCTTGAAATAAAAGAGTCTAGAATCATCAAAAATTTACTTCAGCTAGAGTCTTTAACGGCTCAAGATATTATGACTCCAAGATCCGTATTGACCATTGCTGATGAGGACATTACAATGCAGGAGTTTAAAGATCAATTTCTTCCTTTGCGATTTTCTAGGATCCCAGTATATAAAGACCAAAATGATCACATTACTGGATTTGTGTTAAAAGATGAAATTCTCCAACATCTTTTAGATGGCAATTCAACTACTCCTTTAACAAAAATCAAAAGATCGATACCCATCATTGAGAATTCTACTGCATTAACAAAGATCTTTGATGTTTTTACAGAAAACAAGAGCCACATCTCCATTGTCGTAGATAATTATGGTAGTTTAGTAGGTGTGCTTACCATGGAAGATCTTCTAGAAACACTCTTAGGGTTAGAGATTACTGATGAAACCGATTCTATAGTCGATCTACAGGAATATGCAAGAAGTAAATGGCAAAAAAGAGCTAAAGATCAAGGCATTATAAAATAAGGCACTTTCTAAACACGATGGTGTTGTAAGTATATTGAAGTGAATTATAACATTGTTCTTTTTCTAAGAGTAATATTTGAGTTTTACAGCTCTAAAAGAGTTATGCCTTCTATACCGAAAGATAGATATACTTGTCCCACATTCATTTCAAAATAGCTCCAATGATAAAAAGAGAAAATCAATATCGCATTTATGAATATTCTGAAGAAAACAAACCCAAATTATTAGAAATAATTAAAAGCAATACACCTAATTATTTCGATCCAGAGGAAACTGAAGAATTCAATTCATACTTGGACAATGAAAAAGAGGAGTATTATGTATTGTATGATGACAACCGCATTATAGGATGTGGAGGAATAAATTACTTCTATGATCAAAAACACGCTCGCTTATCTTGGGATATGATACATCCCGATTATCATAGTAAAGGATGTGGCAAGCATCTAACCCAATATAGAATTGATAAGCTATCAAAAGATGAAAATTTGGATTATATAGTAGTTCGTACGAGCCAACTTGTATTCCCTTTTTATCAAAAAATGGGATTTAGAATTGAAGAAATCAAGAAAGATTTTTGGGCGAAAGGATATGATCTCTATTATATGGTGTTCAATTTTCAATCTTCTAATCCAGATTGATTCTATCTACTGGTAATCCTCTAGAAAACGCCGTCTCAAATGAAAAGGTAGAATTCGTACCTTCTACACCTTCGATTTCCAAGATTCTTTCATAGATTATATCTCTTAAGTGCCTATTGTTTTTCGCCAAAATTCGTACCATTAAGGCATACGGTCCTGAGATATTTACACACTCCACGATTTCAGGAATTTTAGCTAATTGCGCTTCCACTAAAGTATGGTACTTGTTGTTCTCCAGTCTAATTTGGGTATACGCTGACGTATGAAATCCTACTAGATAAGGGTCAATCTTATACGTTGCCTTCTTCAGTATTCCTTTTTCCTTAAGTTTTTTAACTCTTTGATGAATTAATGTATTGGAAACCTTGAGTTTTTCTGCCAATTTTACAAATGGCACTTCAGCATCTTTTGTTAATTCTGACATTATTCGAATATCAACAGCGTCAATTTGATTTTTATCCAGCCCTATCATATTATAAACATTTATTTTTAAACAAATCTAAGGCAATTATTTTATTTTTGACTCTGTAGATGATTATTTATTGAAAATATGAAACAAAAGATAGAATTTTGCGTCATAAATGAAAACTTATTAAGTGGATATTAAAAAGTAAAATTTAAAGACATGAACATTGCTGCAATTTTATCCGTAACAACTATTTTATTTTCTGTGATTGATATGTTTGGCAATCTCCCAATCATCATCGACATGAAAAACAAGGGGATACAAATCAAACCCTCTATTGCAACTACGACTGCTGGATTACTTATGGTAGGCTTTCTATTATTTGGAACAGCGATACTATCATTATTCGGAATAGATGTATCGTCGTTTGCTTTGGCGGGATCCTTAATTATCTTTTTTATCGCTTTAGAAATGATTATGGGGATTCGCTTATTTAGAGATCAACACGAACAAGGTGGATCAGGAAGTATTGTTCCTATTGCGTTCCCATTACTGGCTGGAGCCGGAACATTGACCACCATTTTATCTCTTAAAGCAGAATACGACACCGTTAGTATCCTTGGTGGTATAGTGATCAATTTGATCATCATATATGCTATTCTTAGATCATCAGATTGGTTATCCAAGAATACACCACCTCAGGTCACCGCTACATTAAGAAAAGTATTTGGAATCATATTACTTGCTATCGCGATTCAAATGGCTAAAGAAAATTTGATTTAATTGGTTTATATAACTCAAGTGTTGATGAAGTGGTTAAAACTTCAATAAAAGATTAATTCTCATCAATATAATTCTACTACAAACATTTGAGATTTAAAGAGTGTGAGCCTACCCTGCCCCGGGTGGGCTCTTTTGTTTTATCCCAACCTTCGGATACATTATTTCAAACGTAATGCACTATTGAAGAGCTTCATCATCATAATTCAACAACTACAAAAGCTATCTACTTCTTCAATAAGCTCTGGAAAAAACGCATTAAATTTCAAATCAAGGAAAGGCATTTTTTCCTCTAGATTTCCTAAAGCACTTACAAAGTTTGAAGGGAATCTCGTCTGACTATCCATTTTCTCAAATGTAAATCGCAGGCCTTCGATTTTCGTATAATTCGTTAAAAAATCACCTTTAATCATTTTCATAATATACTCCTTTCTTCGCTCCGGGAAGTACTGTACATTCTTGTTTAGTAATTCGTAAATTCGACTTATAAAATCGTCTATATCCTCACCACTATACTTGCTCCAATTCTTAGCCAGAATATAATCAAAAAGCACGTCAGTCACTACAGGAGCGTACTTACCATGCTCGGCATGAAACATTTTATTGACTTCGGAAACTCTTGGGTGATTATCCGTAAAAGTATCTATCTTTCTATGCAAATGGATTCCATTCAAAAAGCAATCTGGAAGGTTTTCAATTTCTTTGTTTCTAAGAAAATCTGCCAAAAAATTACCAATTAATAGATCTTCACTTCCGCAAGACAAATACGTATGTGCTAAGAAATTCATAGACTAATTTAACTGTTCGTACATCGGTTGTTCCTTCAGAGATCTAAAATCTACCGGAGCCACTCCACTGACTCCCATCTCTCTCATAAACACCCCATACAATACATCTACTGCTGCCATGGTTGCTTTATTGTGTGTAACGATGATAAACTGTGACTCTTTAGAAAACTTCTTAATTATTCTATTGAATTTTTGAATATTTGCGTCATCCAAAGGCGCATCAACTTCATCAAAAATACAAAATGGTGCAGGCTTTAATAAGTACAATGCAAACAGCAATGCTGTTGCCGTAAGCGTTTTTTCTCCTCCAGATAATTGAGATAAAGACTTAGGCTTTTTCCCCTTTGGTTTGGCGACAATTTCGATACCTGATTCCAAAGGATTCTCCGGATCTAACAAAATCAAATCACAGTTATCATCTTCAGTAAACAGACTTCTAAATACCATGATAAAATTCTCACGAACACTTTCAAACGACTCCATAAATTTCAACGTAGCTGTTGACTCAATTTCCTTCATAGTCGACAATAAGGAGTCCTTGGCTTCAAGTATATCTTTTTGCTGCGTAATTATATTATCGTATCGTTCTTTTATTTCATCATATGCTTGAAGTGCCATTGGATTGATTTCACCATAATTATTCAACCGCTTTTTCAACTTTTCAACTTGAGTATTTAGATCTTCCATAGAGATTGACTCATCTACATCTTGATTAATTATGTCATTGATATTGGTTTCGAATTCTATACGAAGTCGTTCTCCAACAGACGAAATCTTAAATCGGATATCATTAAATTTATCTTTTAGATTATTTATTTCGATTTGCTTCTGATTGGCTATACGTCCTAAATTTTTAACTTCATTTTCTAACTCAACAATGGCATTTCTAGCTTCATAGTATTCTTTTTCTACAGCACTTAAATTGCCTTGAAAACCACTTTTGTTTTTATACAATTCTTGAAGCCTCAAATCCAATTTGGTTAGACTCTCTCGTCCTTCAATCAGTTCATTTTGGTCTCGTACTTTTTTATGCTCTTCAAAAGTAACCTTTGTTTTTAATTCCTTAACTCGAGTATTTTTATACTCTAAATCTCTCTTGTAGTTTTCAACTAGATTCTGTTGCTTGATAAATGCAATATTTGAGGCATTATAAGACTCTGATGCTTGACGCAACGCTTCGTTCAATTTATCTAAGTCTCCCCCATCAGAATTGTATTGCTCTTCGACATTCTTTTGTTCTCTAACCAATTGGCCTTTGGACTTATCTAACTTATCAATAACCTCCTTTAACTCAGAAATTTTATTCTCAGAGACTTTATTTCTATTCGTTCTCTCTGTATTTCTTTTTACCAAATTTTCTAGTGCCGAAGTTATCCTTACCTGTTTCTTATGTATGGTGTTGAGTTCAGAATTAATCTGTTCAATATTTACACTATAATTTTCCTTTTTACTAAGATTAATGTCATTTTTAATTTGCTCCAATTGCGCATAGGATTTAGACTTAAGGTCTTCATTTTTTTGAATGATTTTAAGAATCTTTTCAAGGTTCTTTTTACGACCAATTTTCTTCCCTTCAAACAAACCAACAGAGCCACCAGAGATGGACATTTTTGCCTTTATAAAGGTACCGACATTGGATAAGAACGTTTTCTCTTCAGTCCCTTCATCTACTTTAAAATCTTCTATTTCCCCATTAAAAATATAGGCATCTTTCAACAATACATTGACCAATCCTTGATAAGCTATATCAACTTGAACAACGTCTAAAGCAGGAATACATTGATCTATCTTATCATGTTTAACTCCAACCTTTGGCAACTCATCCAATAAGAAAAAATTAGCCTTTCCTTTTTGTGCTCCAGAAAGCATACGTATGGCTTCTTTCGCCTGTACCATACCATCAACAACGTAGTAATTGAGGTATGGTTCGAGGTATTGTTCTATAACAGATTTATACGCTTCCTGAACATCCAACAAATCTGAAAGTATAGGAACATCCTTTCTCCAATTGTTTGATAAATATTTTATCGATTCTGGAAATCCTTCAAAATTTTCAACCATGCTTTTAAGCAAGTCGTATTCGTTTTGTTTAGAATCTAAAATCCGATTGTATTTATTTACTTCATCTTGAAGCTTCTCCTTTAACTCCTCCAATTTGGCAATGCGTTCTTTTCTTGACTGCTCTTTTAATCTTGCACCTTCAAGTGCTTTTTGCTTTAAAGTGAGTTCTTTTTGGATTTCAGTATGTTGGGATTTTAAGGACTCCTCTTCCTGTATTGTTTCTTTAATCTGCTCTTCATTCCTTTTTAGTTCAGACTTTAACGAATCAATACTATTATTGGAAATTGCTCGCTCCTTATCTATTTCAAACATTTGAGACTGTAACTTTTTCAACAATGCGTTCTTAGTGTCGCTCAATTGCTTAGCTTCGCCTTGTTGTCCTCTTACTTCTTCCAGTTTCGAAGAAGTCACCTCCAAATCTTCCTTTAAAACAACCAGGCGCTGTGACTCGTTTTCTATATTCTGACTCAAAGTCTTCGCTTCTTGCCCAATCTTATCTATCTGAGATTTATAGTCCAAGATCGTCTGATCTACTGACTTAAGATTACTTTGCTTAAATTCAATCTTTTGCTGTAGAAGATCTTTGTCATTTTCAGCAGTCCTCAATTCAGATACCAACTTACTCAATTCTTTCTGCTTAGAGGAAAGAGCTACTTCTTTATCTAGATTATCCTTTTTACGTTTTTCTACTTCTGCTTCTTTGTTGTGCAATCGCCCTTGCAATTCCTGATAAGACTCTTTTTCCTTATTGACCGATTGTTGAACTACTTTGTATTCTTCCTTAAGGGTTTTGATCGAACGCGCTGCTAAATGAACAGAAAGGTCTTTGTACTCATCCTTTATTTCAAAATATTTTTTGGTCCTTTTAGCTTGTTTTTCAAGGGTCTTCATATTGCCCTCAATCTCAAATAACAAATCGTTAATCCGATCTAGATCTGCCGTTGTGGCTTTGAGTTTTTGAAGTGTTTCTTTCTTTCTTTTCTTATATTTCGAGACTCCGGCTGCTTGTTCAAACATCTTCCTTCGTGCATTATCCTTATCAGCAAGAATGTCATCAACCATTCCCAAGGCAATAATAGCATAAGAATTAGAGCCGATACCTGTATCGATAAACAAAGTGGTGATGTCTTTCAATCTACAGACTACATTATTCAATCGATATTCACTCTCGCCGCTTCTGTATAATGTTCTAGAAATAGCAATCGTAGAATACTCGGTACCAATTACATTACGATCATTTTCAAAGGTCAACTCGACAAATGCCGTAGGTGCTTCTTTCCGCTTTTTGGTTCCATTGAATATCACATCAGACATTTGTTCCAATCGGAGTTCCCTACTTTTTTGTTCACCTAAAACCCATCTTATTGCATCGACGATGTTTGATTTTCCTGACCCATTAGGTCCTACTACTCCAATTACATCATCATTGAAATGAAGTATAGTTTCATTCGCGAAACTTTTAAAACCTTTTATTTTTAAACTTTTTAGCCTCATGTGAAGGGCAAATATATTGAAGTTAGACAAAAGTCAATTTTGTCCAATGCAATAGTTTTACACATTTTCTTCAAATGGATGTGGAAGAATTGTGGGTTTCTCTAGCAGAGTTCCGCTCTATAATCTAAGGATTTATTTTCTTATTCTTCTTCTAGCTGACCTTGTAGGTAATTAAATACCTTATTGGCAGCTGAATTTCCAATCGCAGAAGCCAAAGTAGCGTGGTCTTTTTTCGCAATATTATGAAGGGAGCCGAATTCAGTTAGTAACTTTTGTGCTGTTTTTGTACCAATACCAGGGATATCGGTTAAAGCAGTTTTCAACATTCCTTTGGATCTCAAATCACGGTGAAAGGTTATCGCAAATCGGTGCGCTTCATTTCTGCAATGTTGAATCAACTTTAATGATTCTGATTTCTTATTGATGTACAATGGAATGGAGTCTCCAGGAAAGAAAATCTCTTCCAATTTTTTGGCTATTCCGACTACTACGACTTTCTCAAGAATTCCTAATTTTTGCAGACTTTCTACCGAACTCGACAATTGCCCCTTTCCTCCATCAATTATGATTAGTTGAGGAAGGGATTGATTTTCATCCAATAATCTTCTATAACGACGGAAGACGACTTCCTTCATTGAAGCAAAATCATCCGGTCCAGTTACTGTTTTAATCTTGAATCTTCGATAGTCCTTCTTAGATGGTTTTGCATTTTTGAATACCACGCAACTAGCCACTGGATTGGTTCCTTGTATATTAGAATTATCAAAACACTCAATATGGAGAGGCATAGCATCCATATGGAGATCATTTTTGAGGGTAGTCAGAATCCGCTGTGCACTGGTTTGTTTTTGTGTTTTATTCATCATTTGTCGCCTCCTCTGAGCCAGAAAATAATCTAAATTTTTCGCAGACAGCTCCAACAATTTTCTCTTATCACCTCTTAGAGGTATAAAACCATCTATCTCCTTTTCAACTGGGACATCTAATGGCAAGGCTACCTCCTTAGCGATACTATTATACTTCTCCCTAATCAATGGGATAGCATAAGACAAAATATCTTTTTCATCTTCATCCAAATTCTTTTCAAATTCAAAAGTATCTGTATTAATGATTGCACCATTGACGACTTTGAGATAATTGACGAAGGCCCATTTTTCTTCCGATCTTATACTGAATACATCAATATCTTTAACCGTTGTACTGACCACCGTTGACTTTGATTGATAATCCTCAAACACGCTCAATTTATCCAGCCATTCCTGAGCCTTTTCGAACTCCATTTTTTGAGCATATTCCTGCATTTCAGTTTTTACAAATTCTTTTACCTGACTGAAATTTCCCTTTAGTATATTTTTAACCTGATCAATTTTCTTTTGATAATTCTTTTCTGTTTCCAAATCCACACATGGACCAAGGCAATTTTTCATGTGATACTCCAAGCAAACTTTAAACTTACCTTTATCAACATTGTCCTTGGACAGCATCAAATTGCAAGTTCTGAGTTGGAACATTTTCTTGATTAAATCCATGATAATATTCACCCTATACTTTGATGTATATGGACCAAAATAAATAGAGCCATCCCGTATAACCCGTCTTGTAAAAAACACTCTTGGGAATCGTTCTTTTTTGATGCAAATATAGGTGTAAGACTTCCCATCTTTAAGCATTACATTGTACCTGGGCTGAAACTTTTTGATGAATGTATTTTCAAGCAACAATGCATCATGTTCAGAGTCCACTATGGTAAATTCAATATTGGAAGCATTTTTTGTTAATACTCTGGTTTTGTACGCCAAATTCTTTTTATCACCGAAGTAATTGCTTAGACGATTTCTTAAATTCTTAGCCTTCCCAACATACAAGATGGTTCCGTCTTGGTCCAAAAACCGATATACTCCTGGAAGTAGAGGGATGGTCTCAACTATGTTTTTGAAATCTTGTGTTGTCATGATTCAAAAATAATATTTGTTGAAAATATAAAAACATCGTCACCTTCAACCTAATGGGTAAATCACCCCAATTAAAAGGCAAAATCCAATGCAAATCTACTTGATTATAGTGTTGAACAATATTAGTTTTCTAAAATTTCAGCAACTCCTTGTCCAAGCATTAATGACCTCACTTATCACAACCAATCTTAAGATGAATGCTTATAAAAACTTTAATGACCTAACCTGAAAGATTAGAATCTAAAACCTAGAGAAATCTGAGCAGACAAGTTTATATCACGATCGTCTCGATAAATGAATTTATTATCATCAGCCAACGCCGATCGACTTACATCCATCTCATTGTTTGTAACGTCTGTTAGACCGTAATTTAAAGTAATTCCAGTGTAAAAACCTCGGTTAAAAAAGAAATTCAGTCCTCCTACTAAGCTTGCATCAAACCAATTGAACAATGACCCTGTTTTTTGCACTTCACTATATTGGTAATAAGCTCCTGCATATCGAGGCAAATCCACTCTTTCGTCATCCACTAAAATTGCAATATTTGTATTTGCAGCTCTTCCTTCTTGCGCATTATCATTGTAATATTGATAATCCAATGATTGTCTAAATACAATTCCATCTGCATTCTCAAAAGATTCAAATCTAAGTTGTCCTCGTCCTACCGGATTAACTAAAAAATTAACACTAGCTCCTCCAAAGATTTCAAACTTACTGTTGATTTGGTAGGCGGCAACCAATGGTATATTGATATAAGCATTCGATATATCCAACTTAAGATCTAGATTTCCTTTTTCGTAAACCGTAGTTTTATTTGGTGGGTAAATCTTGTAGTAAGAATCTCCGAAGTATTTATTCTTAGAACCAATTTGAATATATAACAACTCAGCCCTCACCATAAATTTATTGGTAAATCTGTATCCATAATTGATTCCAAAATGAAAACCTTGATTGTAATCATATGATTCTCCATTTTCTAAAGGACCATCAAATTTCGACCAGTTTAATCCTGCTCGAATTCCTATCGACTGGCTATACCCTAAAGTAGTAAGACAGAATAAAACCAATACAGCTAATATTACCTTCCTTTCCAAAATTCAAATTTTAAGGTGCAAAAATATCAAAACAATTGATAAGATCAGAAGTTTTCATTTGATCTTAATAATTGAATTATCAAAACACTACATTAAATGACTACGATCACATCTAGTCCGGACAATAATTCAAGGGCATAAAACTTCTTATTTCTACAATTAGAATAAGTCATTACTTGCCCAATAGTCAAGTGAGTCCATTCCATATTATTACAGATCTATAATGTAAAAATCATTTCCCAATCTAAAACGACCAGTTGCGAGTAATTGTGCTTAGCCTATAAGTTAGTATTCTGTTAAAAAAAATAGAGGGCCTGGTTAAACCAAGCCCTCTATGGTATCTCTAGGAATTCTTACTTAAGAAATTGTTACTTGAGATAGATCATTTTTATTGTAGAGGACGCTTCTTGTGTAGCAATCTTACAATAATACACTCCACCCTGGGGGAATAGACCTTTGTGCATTTCAAATCTATTTAGTCCTTTTTCATATACGGATGATTGAGTGTAAACAACTTTACCTGTTACGTCAAAGATTTCTATATCTACGACTGTAGTTTTTGGTAATTCGAAACTCACCATTGACTTATCAGAAAATGGATTAGGCTCATTTTGCATCACTCTGAACTCATGAATTGCAGGGGGTGCTTGAGTTCTAAATGCTAACTGTATATCAGCTACCTCAAAAGCATTATTGTATGCTTCCGCTTGTATCGATTGAGATGATATATCGATCAAATCAGATAATTGTCCTCCTTTAACAGAGACATATTCAATGCTAAATACTGCTTCACCCTTTTTCACCTTAATTGGGTTTGCAGCACTAACAGACACTCTAATGTTTCCATCTCTATCAAAAGAATAGTTTTCTTCAGTCAATTCAAACAATTCACTCTTGATCGACTTGATTACTAAGCTTGGAGCGCTCAAAGTAAACTGCATACCAAAAAGAGATTCATTATTAGGAGCAATTACGTCAATACTTCCAAATTCTTGAACTGCAACTGTTGCATCATCTATCCAAAGATTCAATACATTCTTTGATCTTGAGTCAGATTGTCCTTCCGTCAATCCAGAAAGTGCATCACCATTTACATCTCCAATCTTTTGACCAACAAAACTTACATCTGCTTTATCCGCATCAATACTAGTAATATTCATTACTTCTTCAATAGGCCATGGACTATTCGCATCAGCAAAAGTTTGAGATTTGTCTAAAAACTTCCAACTTGTATTATGCTCAAATCGATCTGTAACACCTAAAATCAACTTTCTTAGTTCGACTAAATCACTTGATCTGATTTTACCATCGTTATTAACGTCAGCACCAATCGCTTTGAAAGGATCATTTAATTCAGCCAATCCTAGGATATGTCTTTGCATCAAGACTAGGTCTAATGTTGAAACTCCATTAAGGTAGTCTCCATCCTTTTCTACAGAAACGATATAATCCAAGTATGCAGGCTGATCAGCGAAAGTATATTCACCCTCGGTATTGGTTTGGGTAGAAACTGGGAACCCAACAACTTGATTATTATATAAAGTTACTTTTACATCACCCATTCCAACACCTGAACTATTGGTCACAGCACCAGTAATTCCTACTCTCATACCATCTCCACAAGCACCTTGATTATCCACCAATGTAAGAGATACTACACAAAAATCATATTCTCCTTTTTCATCCCAAACGGTCATTTCAACTTCTACTGAAGGAATGTCATCACAATCAAAAACCATTGCCGAAGAATTAAAATCTGGCACCCACTTCTGTGCTTCACCTGCAAGATATTCTGCTTCCGTTGCAGACAATCCATCACCCTTGAAGTAATGCTCTACATTTATCTTATTGGCAACAGGTCTTGCTCTGTTAAATGTGAACAACAAGTCTTCCTGAGCCGTACAATTATCAAATGATCCTTGATCAAAATCTCTTGCCCATAATTCCACTGTTCCATCGTTCATCACAGCTGAACTTAGAGAAATACAGTAAGGAGTAGGCTTTTTCTTATCTACTACCATAAATATTGAAGTACATGATTTGTGGTTACCACACCCATCAGTAACTTTCCAAGTCACCTTGTGATTACTCATACTTCCCTCAATATCATCCGGCAGCGTAATTTTGATTTCCTCGTGAGCCTTTGTTGGTTTCACATAAATATCCGGAACACCATTATTATTCGTGTCATTGAATTTATTGTCAGTAGACGGTAAATAACTAGAATATTCATAATCAGTCTTTCCATCTCCCCAAACATCAACAAATACTTGCCATCTCAAATAATTACTGCTACAGTCGCCTTCGTCGTATGCTGAATTGGTCAACATCAAATTTTTCAATTCGCATGTAATTCCATCGTTGTCAACATCTGATGGATCCCCAACTGCGAACATAGTATCCTGACAATTGATGATTGGAGCATCTTCGTCTATTATTTTCACGACCTGTGTATGGTACCACATTCCTCCACTATTAGGATAATTTGGATCATATACACACCAATCTACCAGAGTATATCTGTTCAATATTTTATAACATACATCATCTACGAATTGGAAAGTATCACTTTCAACACTTATACCAATCAATGAACAAGCTGCATCCGTCCAAGTCACCTCGTACTCTCCGACTTCTTTACAATCTAGAGTTTCATCTTTAGGCCAAACAATAGAATTATGATTAAAGTAATAGTCTCCATCTATATAGATGTATTGATAACAAAAGATGTTTTTGTTGTTTTTAACGTACCATTTTCTTCTTACTGTACCAAAACCACAAGAATTCAAATCTAAATCATCCTCGTACTCTACCATACCATTTGTACAAGTAAAGCTTGCTACACCACGACCAGTAACATCAAGATTTGTATAATCTTCATCACAATCAATGGTAATGTCTGGTGGACATGTAATCGTTGGAGATAATTTATCCTCAACTCGTACCCAAGACCAAGTTTCGTTATAATTGTCACCAGCAGAGCCAAAGTGACCATCCATATCTCCATCATCCCAAACTCTCAACCAAACCTTCACTCTTCCATAAGGGACTCCATCATCTGAAACATCTGTTAGATCTTCACAACAGAACTTAACAAATTGTCCATCATCAGGATCGTTATGATGATCATTAGAATGCCCATCATCATTATAAGTTAGATTTCCAAAATGCCCACATTCGTTTCCTTCTCTTCTAATCTCTAAATGAACATCTGTACATCCATCATGAGATCCATTGTCAATAGATTGAGGATAGATTTTTGCGATACCATCATTACCAGACTCCTTGGTCAATGAAACTACGACAAACTCCTTTGCTACAGCTACTGGACTCGATTGATCTAAAATGCTCACAACAACAGTATCAACTCCTTCATTTCCACAACAATCGATACCTCTATAGTAAAAGTTATGTATTCCCTTAGGAACATCGGTAACTCTAAATCTTTTCTTATCTGCATCCCAAGTTATGTACGATCCAAGAGGACCATTGACAATATACGTAGGGTTGTCATCACAGTTATCATGTAAAATCTTTGGTTCCGGCAAGTAGAAATCCGCCTCACAATTCCATGGATTAACTGATTTGGTAAAGTCATCCACCACGATGGTTGGTTCTTCAACATCTTTCGAACTAATAATTTGGACATAATCCCTAGAATCGTCATTACACCAATCGATCAATGACCACGTTCTTAACACCTTCTTACTTTTTGGACAATCGTCACCACAAACTAGGGTTTCTGAATCAGTATGAGTTGCAACAATATTACATCCACCTTGATTATCTATCATTTCACCATTAACTGTAGGGTATGCTCTTCCTAGTGCATCTGCTGGTCCTACTAAGGGTGCAAAATAATTAAATATGTCCTCTGTATCTGTACCACTCGCACATGGCAAATGAACTGTTTTACTTGGCGGTGTCACATCATCTAAAGTTAATGATGCAAGGTATAAGTAGGTTGTACAGTCAAGGCTTTGATTACCATATTGGTCAGTAAATCGGTAAGTTCTTTCGATCACCTTTCCATCACAACCTCTATCCACAACATGATCACTGATTAATGTTGTATAAGTTCCACAATTCTCATTTACAATCGGAGTAGGAACAACGATATCGCCTTCTAAAATCCCAGTCAAATCTGTACAGTAAAACTGGCACTCTGGATCGTCATTATCCTCGGCACAAGGACAATCTTCAACAATAGGAGGAAGTTTGTCTTCAACATTGATTTCACCCCAACAACTATTGTTATTAAGGGTATTAATTACAGTAACTGTATAATTCCCAGGTTGGCGAACAATGTCACCTACAACTCCAGAAATTGAAACAGTATAAATGGAATAATCAGGGTAAGTACCCTCTAGAATCATATCTGGATCTATTAATGCTTCACATTGTTGATCCAAAGAAACTTGAATGAGCTCGTTACAAGCCATTCCTCCGTTCCCTTGCCCAAAGGCAAAAAACGAAATAAAGAGCAAAGATGCTGACAGTGCTTTTCGAATGAACGTAGCATCTTTACCACGAATAAGATAGTACATCTTCTTCATCGGTAATGAGTTTTAGTTATAAAAAAATTAAACTAGTACTAAACGTACTACGCTCAGAAAATTTAAAAGGGGGTATACTTAAGACTTGTTCAGACTGCAAATATAATTGGAGAGATTCTTAAAAGATAACCTCAATTATGGTAATTAATAAATATAAATTTCACTGATAAAAAATATTCTTAATATGAAAATCTATGGAATGATCGTTGGACGCCTTCTTATCGCCTTAAAACACTAAGCTGAATACACCATCGGAATAATCGATAAAAAATTAGATTTCATGATTTATTAAAGACTCCACAAATATACACTACCTTCACTACCTCGTGATATTACGCTAATTTGCAGAATCAGTATTGTAAACCCATGATTTAGTCGATTTTTTAAAGCATTATTTCTACAAATTAGCATTTAATACAATTATGTATCTAGATTTGTACACGCATCACAAACATCAGATATTTGAATTTTTTAGAAAACATAAAGGAGGCATTAAATTCAATTAGACAAAACTTTTTGCGGTCGTTGCTGACGTTATTGATCATAGCTGTTGGAATAACGTGCCTAGTTGGAATCTTAACAGCAATTGATGGAATTTTATTTGCAATGAGTGATAATTTCAATCGATTGGGTGCAAATACCTTCAGCATTAGACCTGCTTCTCAGACTATCCAATCTAAAAATAGAGGTAAGCAAAAGAAGAGAGGTGAGCCCATTACTTATGATCAGGCAATTTCATTTAAAGAAGCCTATAAATACTCAGGAGCAAATGTATCTGTTGAAGCATATTGTGAAAGTAATGCAACACTAAAATTCAAAAATGAAAAAACTAACCCTAACGTAATTATTCGGGGAATTGATGAAAACTATATAGCAACATCAGCATACGAAATTGAGAAAGGAAGAAACTTTACCAATTCTGAAACCCGCAAAGTCATTGTAGGCTACGATATTGTGAAGTCCTTGTTTAATGAAAAACCCGAGAAGGCCATTAATAAAGAGATTAGAATCAATTCGGATAAGTTTACAATCGTAGGAACTTTAAAGAAAAGAGGTTCTTCAAGTGGAGGAAATGAAGATAGAAGGGTTTTTATACCCCTCATAACCGCCAAGCAAAAATATGGGTATGCCAGGAAAAATTACAATGTCAGCATATCCGTACTAAAGCCAGATCTTACAGATGATGCCATCAACAACACGATTGGTATATTTCGAAATATTAGAGGGCTAAAAGCAGGAGAAGAAAATGATTTTGCCATCCGTAAGAGCGATAGCATACTAGAAACCCTCAAAGAAATGACAACTACATTGAGGTGGAGTACAATCATTATTGCTATGTTAACCTTACTCGGAGCTTCAATAGGTCTCATGAATATTATGCTGGTAACCGTGACCGAAAGAACAAAAGAAATAGGAGTACGGAAAGCTCTTGGAGCTACTCGAAAAAACATTCTTACTCAGTTTATGATTGAGGCTGTAGTTATATGTCTCATGGGTGGAATACTTGGAATTATTCTTGGCATTATCATAGGCATGCTGGTAACTGTATTGGTAAAAGGTCAATTTTTTATCCCATGGGCATGGATGATGCTTGGTTTGATTGTATGTATTGTCGTAGGCATAATTTCTGGTTTATATCCTGCACTTAAAGCTTCACAATTAGACCCTATCGAATCGTTGAGATACGAGTAATAGAAATTTAAGAAAAATATTTACTAATTATTTTAAAAATTAGGATAAAAGATTACCTTTGCGGTCCTTTTTGGAATATCACAATACAACTTATAGAAAATGAATACTGTAGCAGTTTCAGCAGAAGTTAGGGAAAAAACTGGAAAGACTGGTGTTAAATTGGTAAGATCTGAAGGAATGATTCCTGCAGTGATTTACGGTAACGACGAACCAAAGTCAATCAAGGTTAAGAAGAGTGAAGTAAGACATTTAATTTACACTCCTGACTTCAAGTTAGCAGACATAGATTTAGAAGGTGCAGTTGAAAAATGCATCCTTAAAGATTATCAATGCCACCCTGTTACAGAAGAGTTATTGCACCTTGACTTTTTAAGATTAAAAGATGGTGTACCTGTAAAGGTTGACATTCCTGTACGATTTAAAGGAGCTTCTCCTGGTGTGAAAATCGGAGGTAAGTTGATTCAGCAGATGAGAAAGATTACCATCAAAACAACTCCAGAGCATTTGATTGACGAAGTAGTTGTTGATATTTCTCACCTTGAGCTTAATGGTGTACTTAGAGTTAAGGACATTGAGATCAACGATAATATCGAAGTTATGGCTAATGGTACTAATCCACTTGCAACAGTTGAAGTACCAAGAGCACTTAAGAGTGCTAAAGCAGCTGCAGAAAAAGAAGAAGCTGCAGCCGAGTAATTAAAAATAAATAAGGATGGCGTGGTAGCTCAGCTGGTTAGAGCGCGTGATTCATAATCACGAGGTCGGCGGTTCAAGCCCGCCTCACGCTACTAAAGGGGCTGTCTCATAAGGGCAGTCTCTTTTTTTATTATAAAATGTAATGAATAAGTTGTATTTTGTAGTATGGGCAAAAGACAACGAGAGGCGACCTTCAAGCCTTATAATCCGGATCAACTCAGTTTACTTCCACCAAGTCTTGATGAATTAATTCCATCGAATCACGTAGTACGAGTAGTACGTGAAGTAATTGATAAGGTTAATATAGATAGCATTATCAAAAAGTACAAAGGAGGAGGAGCGAGTTCTTTTCATCCTAAGATGATGTTGAAAATCATTGTTTTTGGATATTTATCAAATATATACTCGTCGCGAAAAATAGAGCAGGCAGTGTCAAGTAATATATATTTTATGTGGTTGGCAGGGATGCAACGCCCAGACCATAATACGATTAATCGCTTCCGCAACGATAAACTGAAGGGCGTACTCAAAGAAGTATTTGCTCAAGTAGTAACCCTAATGTCAGATCAAGGATTAGTGGATATCAAAACGCTCTATGTAGATGGTACGAAGTTAGAAGCCAATGCAAATAAATACACCTTTGTATGGGGAAAATCAATAAAACGACATAAGGCACGAATCAAATCACAATTAGAAGAGTTATGGAAATATGCACAGAGCGTTGCCAAAGAAGAGTTGATGGATAATGCACCTACGACATACCCAGAGTTAGATGCTGAGCAAGTGAACAAAACAATAGATATTATCAATGAAGCAATCAAGGATAAACCAATAGATAAGAAGGTAAAACAAAAGCTGAATTACGCAAAGCGAAACTGGCCACAGAATATGGAGAAGTATAAGAAGCAGGAAGGTATATTGGGTGATCGTAATTCGTATTCGAAGACAGATCCAGATGCTACTTTCATGCGAATGAAAGATGACCATATGAGAAATGGGCAACTAAAAGCTGGATATAACTGGCAGATTAGCACCTCCAATCAATATATTCTCAATTACGACATCTATCCCAATGCTACAGACACCCTCACACTGCCTGATCATCTAGATCAATATAAGGCACTCTACCAACAAAACCCAGATGTGGTAGTAGCGGATTCAGGCTATGGATCAGAGGAGAACTATGAGCTATTGGAAACCAGAGGCATAGAAGCTTATGTCAAATACAATTACTTCCACAAGGAGCAAAAATCAAAAGGGAAGATCAAACCCAAAAATGCCTTTAAACAAGAGCATCTCTATTACGATAAAACTCAAGACCATTTTATCTGTCCGATGGGTCAAAAAATGAACAAGAGATATGATGCTCGCCGTAAAACGAAATCGGGATATGAACAAAGCTACAGTGTTTACGAAGCTCAAAATTGCAGCGGCTGTCCACTGCGAGGAGCGTGCCACAAAAGCAAATCTAATAGGAAAATACAGATCAACTCGAAACTCAAGCGTCTAAAAGACAAAGCTCGCCAAAAACTATTGAGTGAACAAGGGGTTGCACACCGCTCACAGAGGCCTGTAGATGTGGAAGCGGTGTTTGGTAACATAAAACAGAACAAAAACTTTACTCGCTTCATGCTGAGAGGAAAAGACAATGTCCTCATCGAATGTGGATTAATAGCTTTAGCCCATAATTTGGCTAAAATGGCTAAGAATTAAGATAAAAACCTAAAATCAGCACAGAAAACACCATCAACTCTAGCTATTCTCAAATCAAGAATATCAAATTATAAATTTTCTCTAACTATCTTCATGCAACACATCTCCCAATGAAAAAAGGCCATCTCTATATGAGACAGCCTCTTTTTGTTTGAGTATCCCGAATACTTAAATAACAAATGCCTTAACTGTTTTAATGGAAGTAGATTAGCCTTGCTGTATAGAAACTAACGCATGACAAAACACATGCTTTTTTATTTTAATCAATTAAAGAATACACTGCTGATATTAAAACCATTTGATTCATTTGCCTTATCACAACACCTGATTCAAATCATTCACCCCTAAATAAGCCATTCTTAGTTCAAAACGGATTGTCAGAAAGTGTTTTCGAACCCGTAATGAAAATTAGAAACTTGTTATATGACTGTGACTATGAAACAATGGATGACATGATTAAAAAAATTGAGGTAAAAGCAAGACAAATAATTAGAGATGGGAAAATGAATTATTTCATTGAAGAACCACTTAATATTCTTAAAACTTCTTTGTGTTACTGGGAAAATTATTAGGATAAATGGAACGGAATCCCTATTGGATATGTTGACAACTGACGTAGATGGAGTTGGTTTTGGGATATCGTTAAAAATATGGCTTATGATGGTTTTTGGAGTGGGGCTATTGGAGCATGTGTCGCTGATGATAGAGGAGCTGTAGCCGTTGCATATTATGAGCCAGCTGCAAGCGGAATTAAATCATTGATTAACCCTTAATTAATAGTAAATGACTAAACTAAAAGATGGATTCATCTTATTATTACTTTTCTTTGGAGGCTTATCACTGTTCAAATATTTGA
The DNA here is from genome assembly GCA_965230345.1 of Saprospiraceae bacterium. Taxonomy (GTDB): domain Bacteria; phylum Bacteroidota; class Bacteroidia; order Chitinophagales; family Saprospiraceae; genus JADKBO01. The sequence continues at coordinate 2,052,805 of CBDDKR010000002.1, read as the reverse complement.
CATGTACTATAAGGAACACCGATTGTTCTGTTGATGTGTGGGGCAATTTATTCATTGCAGCATGTATTACGCTAGGATGGTTATTTATTTACCCTAAAAAGGGGATTACCAATAAGTAACAACATCTTCGAAGAAATACTGTGATTATTACTCTCACAAGAATTAGACTGATAAATTCAAGACAGTTCTTGTGAGATTTTTCTCTATACATCAAGATCCACCATCCTCTCACGGTCAAGGTCACTACAAATCATCTCTATCCTGAGAACAACATTTGTAAGACTTAAAGCCTCTTTTTGTTTTAGATTGATTATATACCCTACTTTAATCTATTTACGAAGTACATTTCATCATTACTAAATTCTTCATTAAGAATTATTGTAGCGTTTATTTATCTTTGACGTTCGATGAAAAATATCATTTACTTATTGGCAAAATATGGGATTCATTTCCTATTCTTACTCCTTGAAGTGTTTTGCTTCTACCTCATCATTACGTACAATAAGGATCAGAATGAAATATTTGTTAATTCGACAAATATTGTGGCCACAAAGCTAAATACCAATGTAGATCGATGGCAGAATTATCTTAGACTAGAAGAAGAGAATGACAGCTTGCAAACTCAGAATGCTCAATTAATCAAGAGATTTATAAATGCTGATCTGATAAACCTCGTATCAGAAGACTCTATTCAATTAGAAAGTCAACAATATGATTTGATTTCTACCAAAATCTGTAATGCTACATTTCATCTAAAAAACAACTACCTAACTCTATGTGCTGGCAAAAAACATGGCATAGAAAAAAACATGGGTGTGATCACTCAAAATGGTGTCCTAGGACAAATAACAAGTGTTAGTGAGCATTATTCAAAGGTAATGAGTATACTACATAGCCAATCAAGAATAAGTGCAGGCATCAAAAGAAACAATGCCTATGGCAGTTTGAAATGGAATGGCCATTCGCCATTAGAGCTTTCATTGGAAGCCATTCCCAAGCATGTCGATGTGCAACTTGGAGATACCATCATCACTTCAGGATTTTCTACGATATTTCCAAAAGGTATTGAAATAGGAACCATCAGTAAAGTGGAAAAGGGAAACAACAATTATAAAATTAAAGTTGAGCTATTTAATGATCCCACAAAATGGGATGTTACTTACGTCGTAGTCAATCATCTAGCTAACGAACAAAAAGAATTGGAAATCGAAGAAAATGATAGATTATGAGCCCTGTTCTAATCCGAAATATAATTCGATTTGCAAGTATACTGACTATCCAAGTTCTAGGCCTAAGCAGGATAGACTTAACTAGTGGTGATTTTTCATACGTTCACCTTTTGATCTATCCTTATGCTTTATTGTTATTACCGATTAATACCAATAAAGTTTTCAGTTTGGTCATTGCACTCTTCACTGGTTTGTTCGTAGATATGTTTTACAATTCCCCTGGAGTCCATGCCAGTGCCTTGGTTTTTACCATGTATATGCGAAGTATGGTGATCAATTTTCTAGAACCTTATGAGGGATACAATACTGGAGTTAGTCCAACAATGACCAATTTGGGATTCAGTTGGTTCGTTTCATATATTAGTATTTTATTGTTCGGTCATCTCCTTTTCTATTTTAGTATTGAAGCTTTTTCTTTCATTTACTTTTTTGATATACTGCTGAATACTATTTTTTCATTTATCCCTTCCATGATTCTGATTTTATTGCTTCAGATATTATTCAAACCAAAGCATTAGATGAATCAAAAAACGTATTCATATCGATACATCATATACTTTATTCTAGCGGCTTCATGCATTCTGGTAACCAAAGCCGCTCAATTGCAAATTGTCGATACAAAATATAGGGAAAGAGCTAAGCGAACGACACTCGACAAAAATACGATATATCCTTCAAGAGGTTTAATTTATGATCGCAACAAATCTTTACTTGTAACCAATACTCCACTTTACGATATTGAGGCAATCTATCGTAATATTAAGCAAATAGACACTTCAACGTTTTGCGAATTATTAAAAATTACGCCCGAAACGTTTATTAAGAATTTAAACAAAGATTGGAGAAGCTTACAATACTCTAAATCTGTACCATTTATATTTTTACAAAAAGTAAAACCACACACTTTTTCCATTTTTCAAGAGCATTTGTATAAGTTTCCTGGATTCTATCCTAAACTAAAATATATAAGAACATATCCTCATCGAAATGCGGCAAATGTATTAGGCTATTTGGGAGAAGTAAACCAACGACAAATCGACAACTCTAATGGGAAATATAACCTAGGTGATTACATTGGCGTCTCCGGCTTGGAGAAAAGCTATGAATCTCTTCTTAGAGGGAAAAAAGGGACTTCATATATCCTTAAAGACAATCTAGGAAGAGAAGTTGGGGCTTATGACAATGGAAGCTTAGATTCTACTGCACTTTCAGGTGAGGATATCATAACTTCCATTGATCTAGAACTTCAAGCTTACGCTGAAAAACTTATGCAGGGCAAACGAGGTGCTGTAGTAGCCATTGAACCATCTACAGGGGAAATACTTTCAATGGTCACTGCACCAAGTTTTGATCCCAATCTCATTGCTTTAGATAAGAATAGAAGTGCAGCGTTTGATTCATTATTGAGAGATACCATTAACCGCCCCTTTTTAGATCGATCAAGCATGGCTTATTATCCACCAGGATCTATATTTAAACCTGTATTATCCCTTATTGCTATGCAAGAAAACATCGTTCCAGCTGATCGAACAATATGGTGTGATGGTGTCTATGAGCTGGATAGTAAAGGAAAGTCGGTTCAAAGGTGTCATCCACATCCTACACCGTACAATGTAAGTATTGCTCTCGAGCACTCATGTAACTCCTACTACTACCAAACAATGAGGGAATTTGTCAATCAATTTGGATACAAAAGCCCAGGTAGAGGGTTGGACACCCTGGTATCGTATCTCCATAAATTTGGATTGGGCAACCCATTGGGTACAGATATTACTTCAGAAGGAAAAGGGTTTATTCCCAATTCAAAATTTTATGATAAAATATATAGGAAGGAAGTCAATGGGTGGCGATCAACGTATATACTTTCTGTTGGTATTGGACAAGGTGAACTTCAAATCACCACCCTTCAAATGGCCAACCTAGCTGCAATCATTGCGAATAGAGGTTTCTATTACATTCCACATCTAGTCAAAGGATTTGTAAATTCTACCAATCAAATAAATCCTAAATATCAATCCAAACATTATGTTCCAATAGATCAACAACATTATGCCCCCGTAATCCGAGGTATGGAATTAGCTGTAAATAGGGGAACTGCGGTATACGGATATGTGCCAGGACTAAATATATGTGGAAAGACAGGAACATCTCAGAATCCTTTCGGAAAAGATCACTCTGTTTTCTTTGGGTTTGCTCCTAAAGAAAACCCAAAAATTGCCATTGCCGTTTATGTTGAGAACGCTGGTTGGGGAGGAGAAATTGCCACTCCAATTGCAAGTTTTGTCATAGAGAAATACTTAAACAAGGAAATTGCGAAGTATCGAAAATACCTTGAAAATAAAATGATCAACACCGTATTAATTAATAATGAATCAACTGAATAATATGATCATCTCATGTATCGTGGCTGTAGGAAAAAATAATGTAATAGGTAAAGGAAATGATATTCCTTGGCACCTCCCAGCCGACCTTAAATACTTTAAGAAAAAAACCCTCAACCACCATATTATTATGGGAAGGAAATGCTATGAATCTATAGGTCGTCCTCTTCCAAAAAGAACCAATGTAATACTTACAAGAGATCCTTATTATATATCCAGCAACTGCCTGGTCACTCACTCTATTCCTGAAGCTTTAACTATTGCTCATGATAATGGCGAAGAGGAAGCTTTCATCATCGGTGGAGGTAAAATTTACGAACAATCCATGTCCCTGTGGGACAAATTATATCTCACAGAAGTAGACATAGATGTAGAAGGTGATGTGTTCTTTCCATCATTGAATATGGAAGAATGGAAATTAATCTCTGAGGAGAATCATCTTAAAGATGAAAAAAATCCTTACGACTACTCATTTAAACAGTACGAACGAATAAATTCAGACAAGTAATAATCAGGCAATTCTTCTAGTTTAATGCAGGGGTAGCATTTAACATTAATATCTCATATATTTGCTATGAAGACTCCAAAGTCGTATACCATAACAATACCCTGTTTGCATGAAAAAGATACCCGAATCTCTTCTTCATTATGTGTGGGAGACCAAACAATTTAACACCTCCAGTCTACTTACTGTAAATGGTCATAGCATTAGTATTAAATCTTTTGGATTAAAGAATACATTTGGTGGACCAGATTTTTTTGACGCCAAAATTAAGATTGGTAATACACTCTGGGTTGGACATGTTGAAATGCATGTAAAATCTTCTGATTGGACATTACACAACCATCATAATGATCCCAGTTATTCCTCTGTAATATTACATGTTGTTTATGAACATGACAAGTCTGTGTCCTTCAATTCATCTGATCCAAATTTGAATATTCCAACAATAGAATTGAAACAACTCATTCCTCAATATATTCTGGATAACTACTCATCGTTAATCCATAACGACAGTTGGTTGCCTTGTGAAAAGATATTAACCTCTGATCATTTTCAACATTTCAACCTATGGAAATTCAACCTTGTTACTGAACGTCTTTGGGTGAAAATTCAACACATATATAATATCCACAAACAGAGCAATGGAGACTGGGAAAAAACTGCATTTATCATATCGTCCAGAAGCTTTGGAGGTACAGCGAATAAAGATAATTTTGAACGATTAGCTCAAACTCTGGATCGCAAATTGATCATTAAAAATGCTGCATCTGACATCATTCCTTTCTCTTATATTCTTGGTCAAGCTGGATTATTAAACACTCCTGAGAATGACAAGTACATCGATCGATTAAGACAAGAATACACTTATTTAAAAAGAAAATACACACTCAAGGCCTCTCATGCACATACTTGGGTTTATGGAGGTGTTCGTCCACCTGGATATCCCCCAATTAGGCTTGTGCAATGGGGAGCATTTGTATCTAAAACGCCTCATCTATTCTCCACCATTTTGACTAGTGAAAACATAAGAGATTACTATGACATTCTTGATATAAACTTAAATGATTATTGGTCTAATCATTATAAGCTTGGTATTAAATCCAAAGTCCACAATTCGGGATTAACCAAAAATGTAAAGAATCGATTAATGATTAATTTCATCATACCTCTCTTATTCGCTTATGGTAAAAGTATTAACAATGATCGCATAACCAACAAGGCGATTGACCTCTTAGAAAAAATCTCTTACGAAAAACTCAAACTTGTGTCACGCTGGGAGAAAATTGGTCTTTCCTTTTCCTCTGCTTTAGACTCTCAAGCCATATTACATCTAGACCAAACATATTGCAAATTGCAAAATTGTTTAAGATGCAAAATAGGGCATCAGATTATTTCAAATCTATAATCTTCCAAAATTTTGCATTAGCCCAAACCCCACAAGTAAAACTCCAATAATCACCAAAACACCATCAATGACATGGTACTGCTGATCTTGAATATAAAATAGAACCAAGGACAATAAGATGAACCCAATTCCTCCAACAAAGTACTTATCTTTTAAAATATTCATTTTTGACTTTTAACTTGACCTAATCCAGAACTACAGCTTTGTATCAACATGCTTATCACCAACCATTTTGTGGTTCGACCTTTATAAGGTATTGGAAATATCCAACGCTCTTAGATTTACTTAAATGTCCCCAAACGCTGGTTATTCTATTACTGGTATTATGTCTGTCGCCATAATATAGTTTATGATGAATTTTATAGTTCTGAGGTTTCGAAATTACCTTTTCTGGCTTAATACTAAATACCATATTCCCATCATCAGACAATGTGATTGCTGTAATCATATTGGATGGGATATTTTGCCAAATTGATCTTACACTCTTTGCAATTCTAAAGGGTAATACTTGCTCTAACGTATTCTCAAATAGGGTTACCTTATTTTTATCAACACTTGCATGACTTTTGTTAAACAAGAAAATGCTATCGAGTTCAACTTCAATTAATTTACTCATATGATTGAAGTGCTCAATGTTCTGCTCCACCCTTCCTTCAAAACTAACTGATTCAAATGCTTCTTCAGTATCTCTGATCTTTACTTTATCAGAAGTATCACAACCTATCGATGACAATATACATACACATAAAACCAATCCAAACAGATTATGAAATATCCACTTGATCAACATCTTCAATTTTGGACCAAATTGAATGTCAATTTGATTAATACACTCTAATTAAAGTACCTGAATAAGAACGCCTTTCATTCTTAAGAACAAATTGAGACTTCCCTGCATCCAAATCACTCACGTCGTATCGAATTAAACCATTTATGGCTTCTACTCTATCTGTTTTAATTATTTGACCCAACATATTGGTGATATACAATTCATATATTCCATCTTCTACAGAAAATGTTGTCTCAAACACAGCAGGGTTAGGTCTTGGACTCAATTTTTCAGCGCTAAAGATTGCTCTATCTTCTGTCATTTCTTGCAAGCCTGAGTCCTCATAATACCCACAATCCACTCCTAAAAATGTAGCTCCATGTGCCAATGAAACCAAGGATGTTCTTCCCGTATTCGGATCAGCATCGCTATCTGTCATATCATCTGGAGCATTATCACGAGCGGTAATAGAATAATCCATTAACATTTCAAATCGAACACTGTATAACCCTTGCTTCAAAGATTCAAATGCATAATATCCATTTTCATCCGATTGCGCTGTTTTTAATACCTGTCCTCCAGCATTCAATAATTCAACCTGAACTCCTTCAATACCGACTTCGTCGGCATCTTGTATTCCATCTTTATTCACATCTAACCATACAAAATCACCTATTGTACTTGGATAATAAATCCCTGCATCCACCGTATTTTTAAATTCGCCTGGAAGCAAGGTGAAAACATCTGTAGAACCTTCAACAATACTTGAAGTTACATCGGAATCTATATCATCTGCAGCATTGTTGGCTGATGTGAAATGGTAGTCATCCTGTGTATAAAATACTACATAATAGTCCCCAGGTTTAATGTCTTCAAACTTATAAAATCCACCGAGTCCCATTGTCATATCACCTTTGGTCGTATCCATTGTTACAAAGTCTCCTTCGGCAGTATATAATTCCACTTTAAATCCGGACATGCCAGGCTCCCCTGTATTCTGCATGCCATTTCCATTGAAATCAATAAACATCTTATCACCAATCGAACCAAAGGCAACTATTCCTGCATCAATGCTATCCATATTTCCTCCTGAAACAAGTGTAAATGCCTCTGTTTTACCATCGTCATGAAAATCACTATCCTCATTTGGCATTCCATTATTCAGTTTGGTCAATGCAAATCCAGTAGGTAAAGTGATGCCCACTTGATATGTCCCAATAGGAAATCTGCGAAATCGATAACGTCCATTTTCATCTGTTGTATCACGAGCTAGTTCATCGCCTACATTATTGTATAAAGTCATTTCAACTCCTTCTACACCAGGTTCTGATGGATCTATGATACCATTAAAGTTTTCGTCTTCCCATACCTTATCTCCTATATTAACAGCTTGAGTTATTCCTAGATCGAGATGAGACGTATCTTGAAGTACGCCCAAGTAAAAGGTCGAAGTTCTAATGGCTCCATCTTCAACTAGAAAATCATTATCGACCGTTCTATCCATTCCTACAAGATAATGTGTAGATGTTTGATCTTGTCCCAAATTTGCCTCTAAATAATAGAATCCCTCAGGAAGCAAATCAAAATGAAAAACTCCATTAGCATCTGTATTTTCAGTCTTTATTAGTTGATCTGAATCATTAAATAAAAATATAGTAACGTCATCTTTTAACGTATCTGCCATCGTCCTAATTCCATCCACTTCTAATTCTTCCCATACCACACCACTTATGGAAGATTTTAATTCCTGCTTGAAGAAGAGCCCAAAATCAATAGTAGAAATGGTATCCTTTGATTTTAACTCTATGGTATCCGTTACAGCATTAAAAGCATCTATAAGAAATACGTCAGAATCGATGGTGTCATTACTTCCAACATCTTTATCCGATATGGCGTAGTTCAAGGGTCTGGTAAATTGAACCACATATTTTCCTGGCACTAACTTTCCAAAATCGTAGAGTCCAGTCATTCCGTTCGATGTCTTTGTTGTATCCTTACCAACAACTTCTCCTTCAGCATTTAATAAGCAAATTCCAATTTTATCGAATCCACTCTCGTTATCGTCACGAATTCCATTCTCATTTCCATCTATGAAGGACATTCCTTCAATAGAACCGTACCCGACAACACCTCCATTGATTCCGCACCAATTTGTAGGTCCAGATATCTCTAGTTGACTTGAACTAAAATCCCCTAATATATTGGTCAAATCGGAATCAATTAATGTATCTAATCCTTCATAAGGCATAACTGATTTAAAGCATGTAGAATCAAAATTGAACTTCACAAAATACATACCGTTCATTACTTGTTCAAACTCATATTGACCCAAACTATCTGTAGCGACTACATCTATCAATACCGAGTCAATAGAATACAACTCCACCGCTAAATCAGAAAACATCATTTCACCTTGATCAAATATTCCTTCTCCCATTTGATCCATCCAAGCCATACCTTTTATCGATCCCATCAAAGGCAAATATCCTGCATCAATGTATTCAATAAATTCATTGGGTCCTAAAGCAATGACCTCAGTACTCCCATAAAAAGAGGAAGATGACACATCACTGTCTCCTTGAGATCCACCTACGAACTCCGAAGTAAAAGGTTGCTTATCTTTCACTTCAAAACCAATGATATAATTACCTACTTGCAAATTGGCAAAAGAATAGGTTCCCATGAAATTAGTCTCCGTCGTCATTAATTCCATGCTAGACTCATCATATAAAGTCACCTTTATATTGCTAAGGAATGGCTCACCATTATCCTGTCTTCCATTCTCATTCGTATCTTCCCAAGCGCTTCCAGAAATCCCTCCAGTCACTCCAACATATCCTGCGTCGATATCCATGCGATCTTCATTTCCGATTACTGTAAACAATTCAGTCTTACCATTTGGAGTAGCATCTGACCCTAGATCCATGTCATTGGTAATCATAGTAAAATCATAGGTTGCCAACGTCGAAAACTCCACATAATATGTCCCATATCCCACATTAACAAATTGATAAAACCCATTGGCATCAGAGGTAACTTCTTCGATCAATTCATCGCTGGCAGAATATAAGGCAACATTTACTGCTGGTAAGCCCATTTCATCCATATCCTGAAGACCATTTTGATTGGCATCTAACCAAGTATAATTTCCAACTATTGATTTATTAGAGATACCTCCATCAATATGATCTAAAACTCCATTTTGATCTAATGACACAAGATCTGTGACACCTATCTCATCAAAATCTGAATCCACATCATCATTCGTTCCAAAATCTTTAGGACCTACCTGCTGAGTTACAGGCAAATCAATAATACGAATTCTATAATCCCCTAACAATAAGTCATCGATGCAATAAAATCCGAGTTCATCTGTAACTGCCATTCCCATGCCAAACCCATTCTCATTTACAGCCTCAATAGATACTCCTTCTATTCCATCAGTTTCTGATGGATGTCTGAGTCCATCTGCAATTTCATCAAACCATAATCTTCCACAAATGCTGCCTACATTATCCTCAAGACCAAAGTCTATATTGTCATAAGTTTCGTTTGCTTGAAAAGTATAGAGTGAAGTAGTATTAGGCCCAAAATCATTGGTAACATCACTATCCACACTATTATCCATTCCTTGTTTTAAAACAACTTTATACCTATTGTCGATTTTTATCTCTAAGAAATACGTGCCAGGGGTAATATTTTTAATTTCATAATAACCAAATGAATTGGAAGTAACCGCCTGCATCAAATTACCGCTAGAATCATATAGAACAATATCTACACCAGCAATACCAGGTTCATCATCATCTTGCAATCCATTGGCATTTTTATCATTCCAAACGTAATCTCCAATGCTTACTTTATTTGCATATCCCGCATTGATATGTTGAATCACCTTTCCACTTTCTGCTGTAATCAATGCGGTATTACCTTCTGCATCCACAACACTACTACTTAAAGAATCTACCCCAACATTGGCAGGGCTAAAAATCATACTATCTACAGTTTCGAACGCAATAATATAATTTGATGGCAATACTTCATCGAAGCAATAATGGCCGTCGGCATCTGTAGAAGTCTCCCTGATTAAAACTCCGCTCTCACTTCTAAGTTCAACTTTAATCATGGACAAAGGAGATTCGTCATCATCATTTATTCCATCATAGTTGGAATCAAACCAAACCTTACCACAAATGTCAGATGTCGTTCGTATTGTACCTAAATCTGCTTCAAGATATATCAAGCCAGAAGTCAATGTAATGGTGTCCGACATTAATCTATTTCCGATCATATTTAAGATCGATTGCGCCTTCTCAGTAGCGACAAATGATCCATCCGATACGACTTCAACCACATACTTACCTGGTGTCAAATTATTCCATAGATATCCTCCATCACTAGTCGTTGATGTGGAATCAACTTTGACTCCCATATCATTCCACAAATACAGTAGAATATCCGAACGTCCCAATTCAGAATCGTCTGCATTGCCGTTGCAATTTGCATCTATCCATACTAAATCACCTAACGATGCCGACCTATACACTCCCGCATCAATGTTGTCTACTCCAGCAGTTGTAATAGATATAACTTCCGTTTCAAACATGGAATCAAAATCGCTATCCACATCCATTTGTCCAACATTTTTAGGAGATACTTGGTAATCAGAATTCAAATTGGGTAATTGTATCTTATAATCTCCAGTAGAGATTCCTTGAAATTGATAAGTACCATCGTTTTCCGTAAATATGGATTGAACCAATGTTCCAGTTGCATCTAAAAGATCAACTTTCTTATTAGCTAAACCCATTTCATTAGAAGATCTTAAACCATCTGCATTATCATCTTCCCATACCACTCCCGAAATAGATCCCAATTGAACCAATCCGATGTCAACATTCTCCTTTAACTCACCATAATCCACAAAAAATATTGAGGATTGCCCTAGTTGATTTACATCACTATTAAGATCATTAGAACCATTTATCATATCAGTAAATGAGTAATCACCTAATTGTGCAGCTCGTATGTAATAATACCCTGACTCTACGTTTTCAAATTCATACTTACCGTTAGAGGAAGATATTTGAGTATCCATTAATTGTCCAGAAACACCGAACAAGCTTATTGCTACACTTCCAATTCCTGGTTCATTTGAATCTTGAAGACCATTTCTATTTAAATCATTCCATACAAAATCACCTATGCTTCCAGGAGTACATGAAACAAACCTGAATTGCCTACAACAACTGGCTACTTCTTCATCATTTTTTATTGCGTCAACACAAATTTGATAGACTCCATTAGGTGTATTTTCCTTCGCATGTAAATCAACGATATGTCTATTATCTGTTGATATCACTTTAAAACCACTAGGCACATGCCAACTGTAATAATCTGCATCGATAGGATCTACATAGAACGTTGGGCAAGTATTGGGGCAAAAAGTTGGAACAGGCGTATAGAATACTTCAACTTGAACATTGGTAATAAAAATATCAATGCTATCCTTTCTTATGTTCTTCAATCTCATAGCAACCGTAAAATCTTCGCTATTTAGATCCTGCGTAGACCAGTTCACTCCCCAGTTTTCATCATCTCTCCCGTAATACCAAGTACTTTCTTGATGTTTTTTCCAAACATTCTTTGAATTATATCCTTTCCCCTCGTAATTGGCACTAAATTTAGTTTTGGTCTGTAAAGAAACCATCACTTCTTTCACAGCACCGTTTCCTTCAGTATAACCCTGACATTTTACCTTAATACCATGAATCGTTGACGCCGGAGGAACATTTAGCATTAAATTTGAAAAGCGAATTTCATTGGCTACGTCATACCTACCTAGAGATACCTTTACACTATCTACTAGGTTAACAGACTGGTGAATTTCCCAGTCCTGTCCTCTGAACAATGCCTTATCTTCCACGGCATAATGAAAAGAAGATGTTTGGCTCTCTAAAGGTTCCTCTGCTGTCCAAATAGGACACAGCTCTTGACCAATACTATCTAATGATAATTGTACAAATAGAATTACTAACAATCCGCAAAGGATTGAATGCCTTGTGTAGTGTCTCATAGTGAATTACCTTAGTAAATATTAAAAATATTACTAATCGGTAATTGGGAGTAAACAAAGCAAATATACATTAAATTTTATTATAATATGTATTGCACTATAATTTTGTGTTCTTCATTTTTCAGAATTAAGCTTGTTTTTTTATCCCCAAAACACAATTTCAGCACCACAATTGACTTTCTATACCGTCCGATAAGGCTTAAGAAAACATTATTGTTTGTCCAAGATGTAGGAAAATGATGTTCGTTTTCTATTTTTGCCCATTGTTATTTCTATCTATTGAAAATGAGCAATTCGGATCAATAATCATCCTGAATAGACAATACTCATCTCAAAGAGATAGTTAGAACAAATGAGTATTAACTTTTTTACGAACACTAACTAATTGCTAAAAAGAAATAAACACGTATGAAACACTTCATTCTGGCTGGAATTGTAACACTTCTTTCATTTTCGGTACAAGGCCAAAAAGATTCTGATGTATTAATGCATGTTGCAGATAATCCTGTAACTGTAGAAGAGTTTAGATATATCTATGAAAAAAACAATGGTAAAAGCGCCGATTATTCGAAAAATAGCGTACAAGAATACCTAGATTTATACACGAAATTCAAACTAAAAGTTGCCAAAGCCAAGCAGCTTAAGATGGATACGATTCCAACGTTAATGGAAGAACTAAATGGGTACAAAAGACAATTGGCCAACTCTTATTTAATGGATAAAGAAGTTCTGTCTTTTCTACAAAAACAGCTTTACGATCGAACAGAAAAAGATGTCAGCATCAGTCACATATATGTAAAAACCGACAAGAAAAATTCTCCAACTACCAACAATGCCGCCAAGGCAAAAATAGAAGAAGCTTTAGCTAAACTAAAAGCGGGAGAATCTTGGGATTCTATTGTAAAACAATACAGTGAAGATAAAACGAGTATAGACAAAAGTGGAAGCATTGGGTTCTTTACAGTAATGATGCCTAATGGATTTTATGAATTTGAAAACACGATGTATAGCACTCCTAAAGGGGAATATTCGGATATTATCAGTTCAAGAATTGGATACCACATTGTCAAAGTTGACGAAGTAAGACCAGCAAGAGGGAAAGTCTCTGTCGCTCATGTCCTATTGAAAAAATCAAATACGAAGGCTCAATCTATGATTCAAGATATCTACCAAAAACTACAAGCAGGAGAATCTTGGGATGACTTAGTGAAAAAATACTCCGAAGACGATAAAACAAAAAACATCAAAGGAGTTTTACCGGAATTCGGCATCAACACTTATGAAAGCTCTTTTGAAGATGCTGCATTTGGTCTAATGAAAGATGGAGACATAAGCAAGCCTGTTCAATCTCAGATTGGATACCACATTCTAAAAAGAATTAATAAAACAGAAAGACCAGACTTCAATACTTTTAAAAAAATATACGAGCCTAAAATCAAAAAAGATGAACGATACCAAATAGCTCGTAAAAATCTAATCGAGGATATAAAGAAAGCAGCTAACTTCACGAAAAACGAAGAGTTGTATATGTCATTCGCGAGGACATTGGATCAATCATTTTTAACATACAAATGGTCTGAAGTAGTAGATATTAATGCAATGAAACCACTGGTTACATTTGGGGGTAATACGCACTATTCACTAAAAGATTTCATCGCTTTTTGTAAAAAGAATACACGAACAAGGTTGAAGTACGATAAAACATCTACAACACCGCAAGAGGTTGCAGATATTTTATTTGAAATGTATGTAGATGAAAAAGCTATAGATTACGAACAATCAAACTTAGAAATCAAATACAAAGATTTCAGATCCTTGATGAGAGAATATGAAGAGGGCATCCTTTTATTCGAAGTAACAAAAGATGCTGTTTGGGATAGAGCTAATGAAGATACGATTGGATTAGAAGCTTTTTATCAAAAGAATAAAAACAACTATATGACCGAAGATCAGGCCGATCTTCAGATGGTTTTCATTAATACAACTGATACAGAAAAACTTAATAAAGTGGTCAAGTACATCAACAAAAAGGGTGTCAAAAAAGCCATTAAAAAATACAACAAAAAGGAAGAGTTGATCAGTACTTTTGATGAGAAGTTAGAGAGATCTAATAAGCAGTTTAAAACATTGAACTGGGAAAAAGGAGCAAAGAGTGAGCCTCAGTTTGATAAAACCGCTAACAGATATTCATTCAAAAGGATTCTAGAAACTTATCCACCTTCTGTTAAGGCTTTAAAAGATGCACGAGGATATATCGTCGCAGATTATCAAGATCATTTAGAACGGGAATGGATCAAGGCGCTAAAAAATGAATTTAGTGTCAAATTAAACGAAAACATTCTTCAAAAGCTGATAAAATAGTATTTCGATTACATTGAACAAAATTCTATTTATATTAATTGTTTTACCATTATGGTCTTGTAATCCTGCCTCAAATAATAGTCAGGAGAAAAACGATATCATTGTGGCTAAAGTGGGCAGTAAAGAGCTTAGACAGTCCAAGATAGCCAATCTATTTAAGGGGGACATTAATGAAGATGAAAAAAACATCTTAATCAAGGGGTTTGTATCCAATTGGATTCGTGACCAATTGATGATAGAAGAAGCTGAGAAGAATCTACCTGAAGATCTCAATATATCAGAATTAGTGAATGAATACAGATCTTCTCTTATTTTGAATTTTTATGAAAACAAACTAGTAAATGAATTGCTAGATACATTGGTATCACAAGATCAAAAGAAGGAATTCTATGAACTTTCTAAAAACGAGTTCATCCTTACTGAATCAATATTCAAATGTTGGTTGGTAATGGTTCCAAAATCTAGTTTTGATGCCTCTATAAAAAAAGCATTTCAGCAAAATAATACTGACAAAATAAGCTCTTGGTGTAAGAGTAATCCAAGTGCTTTTTGTCTTACTCCAGAGAAATGGATGGTTTATTCCGATATTTCTAATTTTATTGATTCGGAATTGCTTAGTGAACAAAGTTTCCTAAAAAAGGGAGTAATCAAAAAGAACAACGAGGACTTTGAATATTTTGTTAAGGTCGAAGATTTTATTGAAAAAAATAACATTCCTCCGTTATCTTATATAGATGCAAAGATTACTCAAATCATACTTAATAATAGAAAGAAAGCTTTGATCAATAGAAAAAAACAACAACTCTATGATCAAAACTATAACAGTCAACGGATTACTATAAATATAGATTAATCCAATAATTAACAGATTTTATGACAAATATTTCATCAAAACATATACTCATTATTTGTGGCTTATTGATCTCCTTTGCCGCGGATGCCCAAAAACAATTGTTGGACAAGGTCATTGCAAGAGTAGGTAGTGAATACATCTCTTTATCCGATATTGAGGAGGATTATATATATCGAAAGTCAGGGGACCCAAGCATGGATGAGTCGGCGAAGTGTCAAATTTTGCAAGAAGCCATCGCTCAAAAAGTTATTATTTACCAGGCTAAATTGGATAGTATTGAAGTGACCGATGCCGAGGTGGAAACACAACTTGACCTTCGATTTGAATCTGTGTTAAGGCAGATGAATGGTGACGAAGTATTCTTTAAAGAATATTATGGTGCTACGGTTAATGAGATGAAAGATAGGTATCGTGATGATCAAAGACAAAAAATCCTTGCTGAAAAAATGCAATACCAATTGATTCAAGAAGTAGATATTACTCCTGAAGAAGTACTGACATTCTTTAATAATATTCCAAGAGATAGTTTACCTTACTTAAACAGCGAGGTAGAGATTTCAGAGATTATGATAGAACCAGAAGTCAATTCAATAGAACGGAATAAAGCCTTGGTTAAAGCTGAAGAAATATATGCCCTATTATTGGAAGGTGGTGATTTTGCTGAATTAGCGCTTAAAAACTCTGATGATAAAGAGTCAGCCAAAAGAGGAGGTGATCTTGGATTTGCACGAAGAGGAACTTATGTTCCAGAATTCGAAGCAGCTGTCTTTAGTCTGGAGCCCAATGAAATATCAGAAATCGTCGAAACTCAATTCGGTTTTCATATTATTCAGTTGATTAAGCGAAGAGGAAATAGTGTTAATGCAAGACACATATTGATTTCTCCACTTGTAACTGTTGCGGATGAAATTAAGGCCAAGGAAAAATTAGATTCAATCAGAACATTATTAGTCGCAGATTCTCTTTCCTTTGAGCTAGCAGTTAAAAGATTTTCTATAAAGGATCTACCAAGTTATTCCAACAATGGTAAAGTAAAAAACCCTGCAACGGGTACTAATTTCTTTGAGACTAAAGACTTGGATCCAGATACATATTTTGCTATAGACAATCTCGATGTTAATGATGTGAGTGAAGTTTTAGAGGTAAAATCATTTAGAGGCGACAAAATGTACAGATTGGTTAAACTCCAATCTAAATCAAGGCCTCATCGAGCCAATTTGGAAGAAGATTATGATAAGATATCATATTTTGCCAAAGAGAGTAAAAAGTCACAGTATTATGTCAAATGGTTGGATGAAAAACTAAACAATACTTATATAAAGATAGATCCAATGTACCAAGATTGTATAGATCTGAAGAAATGGATTGATCAAGGCGAAAATTAATACAAATCGATTATAGCTAAATAGAATCCCTTGTTACCTCTACAGATAACAAGGGATTTTTTATGATCTTATCGTTTTCTCACTGATACAAGAGATAATTAAATATTGAAGAAATGCAAAGGTTCTTAATTGAGACTCTTCAAGGCATAAGCTATATGCACTTATTTATCGATCGTAAAGGGTTCTTGACTTATTCTTTTATCAATTCCTCTTCGGGAAATCCAGGCTTAATTGTCGCTAGCAATCAAATCTTATCATTTAGTGATCACTATACACTCAAAAAGAACAAAACATTTGCTAAAGAGGTAATTTTTATGGTAATATTGTACAATGTGATATAATGCCAACTCCAAGATTTCATTGTGCATCAAATCACTTCAATAATCCATAATTCAATTAAAGCACTGGA
Source organism: Saprospiraceae bacterium (assembly GCA_965230345.1). Classification (GTDB taxonomy): domain Bacteria; phylum Bacteroidota; class Bacteroidia; order Chitinophagales; family Saprospiraceae; genus JADKBO01. The sequence goes on along the minus strand of CBDDKR010000002.1, from coordinate 2,035,432 downwards.
ATAATGCAAAAAACGCTCCATTTATCTACACTATTTTTTATTGCAATACTATGTTTTACTTCTTGTAATGAGGAAACTTCTAACATGCCAAAACCAACAAATGGTCATACCGTTGTTCGTATGGACATGGAAGATGGTGATAAAAAATTATCCAGAAAAAAATACTTCGACCTCGTCCATGGAGGTGAAGAAATTAATTGGCGTGCGATAGAAACTCAAAATGCTTTTGATTTATTAGATACTAAAAGAAGAGTCGCATTGCAAAATCAAGGACGAACAGAGAAAGAGTGGGTTGCAGGAGGAAATATCAAAGGTCAATGGATTGAAAGAGGAAGTAATAACCAAGCTGGTAATATTCACAACACAGCATATGATGCAGACGAGGACATGATTTACTGCATAGGTGGTGGAGGTCCTATTTTCAAAGGAACAAGACAAGACGACCAATGGCAATTGATTAATGATGACCTCAGATTTTCTCAAGGACTCTTACAAATCATAAGAAATGGCGAAGGCAATAAAAGATTACTAGCTGCCATAAATCATATCCCACACTATTCAGATGACGATGGTTTAACTTGGAAGCAAGCAACTGGAATTATCGGAAACGGAGGTCATTTATATGATGAAATTATAACTGAAAACCAAGATATATTCTTCCTTCACAAACCTGGCTATTGGAGTAACATCAGTTTATACAAAAGTAGTTCGATGGGTGAAAAATATACAGAAATCGCGACATTTAGCACTCACGACACGAGAAACATTTCACTTACGAAAAACCTACACAATGACGATATATATTTGATCGAACAAATTAATGGAAGTAAAAGTTTCTTACATCAATACAACAACGAACTCGACCAATTAGAATTAATAAATGATAACGTCACCAAATCATTTATTGATGGGAGGGCAAACCTCATCGCAGTTGATAGTAGCGCATTGCAGTTGTTTATTTACGACGGTAACAATCAGTATTTCACATCTCAAGACACAGGATCTACTTGGACTTTACTATCTGATCTACCATCTAGGCCTTGGTCTGTAGGTATATTTATGGCTCCTAGTGATCCCACAAAAGTCATTTATGGTGAAGTGAATGCCCATAGATCATCTAATCAAGGACAAATTTGGACCTTAGTAAATGAATGGTGGGAATACTATTCGAATGTCGAATACAAGATTCATGCTGACATCATGTGTATTGATGAATATCGCACCAAAGAGGGAGAACCCTTTATTCTTATAGGCAATCATGGAGGTATAAGCATCACCTACGATTATGGAAAAACTAATTTAAACATTGGCGAAAAAGGACTAAATGTAGGACAGTTTTACGATGTAAGATCTTACCCTCAATTGAATTCCTATATTTTCGGAGGAACGCAAGATCAAGGATTACAAAGAGGTTTGATTGATGAAGAACCTGCACCTGTTGATTTCGATCAAATGATTTCAGGAGACTATGGACATCTCCAATTTACGGGAACAAATCAGCAACATTTATGGGCCGTTTATCCTGGAGGATCCATTAGTTTTTATGCTGATCCAATTTTCGCCGACTATCCCGATGCCGGCTATGAAGTCAACTCCAATAATGAAACTGTGTGGATTCCACCAACAATGACTTCAGCTAATGTGGAAGAAAACATAATATATGTAGCTGGGGGAAGTACAGATCAAAACTCTAATGGTTCTTATATCATCAAATTGGAATATAAGCAACAACAGATCTTATCGTCTCAGCTACCATTTGATTTTTCCGTTTCTGGAGGGACTATTGCTTCAATGGCCATTTCGCCTATAAACCCTGATCTTTGGTGGGTTGCTACAACCAATGGAGCTGTTTACAAATCAGTCGATGGGGGGCAAAACTTTGTCAATAAACAATTTGGCACACCAGGCAGTCATTATCTTTATGGAAGCTGCCTACTTCCTTCTAAAAAAGATGAAGACATTATATACATTTCAGGTAATGGGTATGGAAATAGCTCTTCAGTGTTTCGATCTGTGGACGGTGGAGATAATTGGACTCCACTCGCCAATGGAATACCCGAGACAACCACATTTAAAATCGTGAGTAATGATGATGAATCTATGATATTTACAGCCTCCGAAGCTGGTCCATTTGTATGGATTGACAGTTTAAGCAGATGGGAAAGTCTTGTTGGAGAACATACCCCTAATCAAACCTATTGGAGTATTGAATACTTGTCTGAAACGTCTACATTAAGATATTCCACATACGGTAGAGGAATCTGGGATTTTAATATTCTTTCAGGAGAGCCTTCTTCTACAAATGAACCAGATGAATTATCAGTCAAAACATACCCTAATCCATCCTCAGATTACATTTGGGTTAGTGGATTAACAGAGCATCAATATCAGTTTAAAGTGATATCGGCACAGGGCAAACAAATATCCATATCAGCTTCTCCTGAACAAGACAGTAAGGGGTATAAGATTGATATATCTTCATTGCCTAGGGGGACTTATCATTTACTAATTCAGAATGAACAAAGTCGAACTTCCAAAACATTTGTTAAGATCTAGTTATTCAAACTAAATCATACTTTAATGGGTATAAAAACAAACACTTAATAATTAGCGTTTATAGTTGTAGATTTTTAAATTTGCGAAAATAATATTTGTATACCTATGAAGTTTAGTTCTGATGTTGAGGCTGTTGATGGCTTAGCGAAAAAATATAAGGAACTTCGTCAAGAAATTGGCAAAGTCATTATTGGGCAACACGATGTTGTTCAGGCCGTTTTAATATCTTTATTCAGTAACGGACATAGCTTACTCGTAGGTGTACCTGGTTTGGCAAAAACCTTATTGGTTTCGACCATTTCTGAAGTCTTAGATTTGGATTTTAAGAGGATCCAATTCACTCCAGATTTAATGCCATCAGATATTACTGGGTCAGAAATTCTAGACGAGAACAAATCTTTCAAATTTCACAAAGGTCCTTTATTTTCTAATATAGTTCTTGCGGATGAGATCAACAGAACTCCTCCTAAAACTCAAGCTGCTTTATTGGAAGCCATGCAAGAAAAATCGGTAACTGTAAATGGTGTAAGACATCAACTTTCTAAACCATTTTTTGTACTGGCCACCCAAAACCCAATAGAACAAGAAGGTACTTATCCTCTTCCAGAAGCTCAGTTGGATCGTTTTATGTTTAACATTACATTGGATTATCCTAGCTATGAAGAAGAAGTAGCTGTAGTTAAAAACACGACGACAGTATCTTCTACAACACTTAACAGTATTCTTTCGGCAGATGAAATAATTTACTTTCAACAATTGGTTCGAAAGATTCCCATTTCTGACAATGTTTTAGAGTACGCGGTTAGTTTAGCTGCAAAAACTCGACCTGGGACTCCTAAAGCAACAGCTGAAGTCAACAATTACATTTCATGGGGAGCAGGACCAAGAGCATCTCAATACTTAGTACTTGGAGCGAAGTGTCATGCCGCGATTAATGGTAAATACTCGCCAGATATAGAAGATGTTAAGGCTATTGCTCACTATGTCTTACAACATAGAGTTGTAAGAAATTACAAAGCAGAAGCTGAGGGTATTTCCTTGAATGAAATCATTAACAACCTACTCTAATTCACGAAGTAATTTCTTCATTAAAGTTTGAAATTTAGCAGGAGACAATAGTTCTATCTCCTGCTGAGATATGTACTTGCTATGTTTTTTTATTTGGGCAAATCGTCCCCCCAAATACTCTTGTTCACTTTGATCAGGTGTGGGGATTAAAATTGTAGCAATATCTTTATCATACACATCCATCAAAGTACTGTATCCACTTCTGCAAATGATCAATTTAGAGCGATTGAGCATTTTAGTCAGTTCATTTCCATACATTATGTAGTGATATTCTACTTCTTTCGTTCCCACTCCTACTCCATTATTGCTACCCGCTACGAATACGACTTTCAATTCTGATACGCCCTCCAACATTTTAATGAGTAAACCTTCCAATTTCGTTCGTTGAGGTTCTGGACCTGACAACAATACCAAGACATCTACATCTTTGATACCACTTGTTTTTTCATGAATACTTAAAGGTCCAACAAAATGTACATTGGAATCATTTGATTCCGAAGACAACTTCCCTGACAACATGGAATCCATATAATCTGGCACCCAAATTTCTTCAAATCTTTGTCTCCACCGTTTATTAAAATAATTCAGTACTGCTTCAAACCATTTTATACGATAAACTAGATTTAACTGATGAGTAATGAAAATATTTTCTACCCTCTTATTCCAACACCCAAATCGATTGTCACTTATGATTACATCAATTTGATGATTCTTTATTAACCTTTTGATCGCCACATTTTCTGCAAACCTAGCCCATAATCCAAAAGGAGCCAACAATATAGCATTGATCATCATATTGTTACTCCAGTACTTTATGTGATATGAAGGCAATTCCTCAAAGGTCTTTTCTGGAAAATATCGTCTCAATAATTGTAGCGTAGCGCCATCTGATCCAATTATTATAGTCGCTCCTGCTTCCTCCAATATTTTTATCAAAGGAATACATCGTGTTCCATGTCCTAGCCCCCAATTCAATGGAGTAATAAGAATTCGTTTTCCCTTAAACCTTTTGAACATTGCTTTCATCCGCTCACAAAATTAATTATTAAGATGACTACATATCAATCCTCTCTTATATTTTATGAATCATCCTGAGGTATTGATCCTTAATAATGCAGTTCAATTCTTCTATGCTCGATGATCTAGTTAAGGCCAATCATGATTTAGACAAGTATTTATATTAAAGTTACTGCACTTAAAATCAACAAGCTTGATCCTTCTTCATATCTACATTTATTGTATAAAATTATCCTATATATGTTAATAAATATATCTTTGACGTTTTGTTGGAATAAGTACTCAAAGCAAGATCTATATTATTATTAATGCTGATTTGTTTTGTAATCAATCTTCCATAATTAAAAATGAATCATTTTAGAACCTTGATCCATTTTAAGGGTCAAAATATAACCTATTTAGGATATGTATGTTGATATACTTCTAGGACTACAGTGGGGCGATGAAGGGAAAGGAAAAATTGTAGATTACATTGCTGACCAATACGATTTGGTTTGTCGATTTCAAGGAGGCCCCAATGCTGGTCACACCATTAAAATTGAAGATAAAAAATATGTACTTCATACCATTCCTTCAGGTGTATTTAGAAAAGGAATCAAAAATCTCGTAGGAAACGGTGTTGTACTAGACCCTATTACGTTTTCCAAAGAATTAAAGAATCTAGATACTGCTGGAATCGACTATAAAGATCGCTTATACATTTCTAGAAAAGCGCATTTAATTCTTCCTTCACACAGAATGCTTGATGCAGCTTCAGAAGCCGCTAAAGGGAAGAATAAAATTGGCTCAACATTAAAAGGTATTGGTCCGACTTATATGGACAAAACTGGGAGAAATGGGTTACGTATAGGAGACATTACTTCATCTTCCTTCGAAGCGAAATATAATACATTGAAGGAAAAGCATATTTCTATGCTTAAATTGTATCCTGAAATTGAATTTGATCTTCAAGCAGAAGAACAAAAATGGATGGAGTGCATTGAGGAATTAAGAGCTATGCAATTGGTAGACGGAGAATATTTTGTCAATCAACATCTCAATGAAGGAAAGAAGATATTGGCTGAAGGTGCTCAAGGCTCTATGCTAGATATTGATTTCGGCACATACCCGTTTGTAACTTCTTCTAATACAACAAGTGCTGGTGTATGCGTTGGATTAGGAGTTGCACCATCCAAAATAAGAGAAGTCATTGGGATTGCAAAAGCTTATTGCACTCGAGTAGGATCGGGCCCATTCCCTACAGAATTACACGATGATGTCGGTGTAAAACTTCAGAAATTAGGGCATGAATTTGGAGCAACTACAGGAAGACCAAGAAGGTGTGGATGGGTAGACATTCCTCAATTGAATTACTCCATCATGATTAATGGCGTAACTCAAATTGTTCTAACCAAGTTAGATGTACTTAATGAATTTGATCAGATTTCGGTTGCTACGGAATATAAAATTGATGGTCAATTGACTTCTTCTCTTCCTTATGATCTAAACGATAATAATATAAATCCTAAGTGGACAAATTATCCAGGATGGGAAAATGATCTTTCAGGAGTCAATACCAGAAAAGAGCTACCACAAAATGCTGCCGATTACATCAATAAATTGGAAGAACTATTATCAACAAAAATCTCCATGATTTCAGTTGGACCAGAAAGATCTCAACTTTTGGTATAGAAAAAACGACTTCAAGAGAAGTCACTCAAAAAAGAAAAAGCCAAGCAATGGAATTCCATTACTTGGCTTTTTCTTTTTTGACCTCAAATCAGTTATCATTGACAGACTTCATCTAATATTAAGGTCTCATAAATACTTTATTTTACAACACTATTATAAAGCTCTTCATCCGACTTACCTAGGTTATTTAACAGCACCTCTACATCTTTTGCCAAAGCATCATTGGGATAATCTTCTATAAATTTCAAGTATAATTTCTTGGCCTCTTCTATATTTCTAAAATCATTTTCCATCATAAATCCCTTAACGAATAATGCTGATGCTGCTTTCTGAGATTTAGGGTATTTCACAATGATCATATCATATAGAGAAAGTGCCTTTTTATACGACTTTAATGATCGCGCCATTTCAGCACCTTTGAATAAGTATTCTATTGCATTGTCCGAAGAAGGGTGGGCAAGCGCATATGCTTCACATAAATCCACAAATTTTCGAGCTTCACCTTTATTAATTTCACCCGGCTTGTCTTTATAAAATATATTCTGCCCAGTTTCCAAAATCAGCGTATCGGGATCAAATCCTTTGTTTGTCATCAATTTTGCTGCTGACTCTGCTAATGATGGATGCTCCTTTGAAACACCCCAAAACATGATATCCGCAATTACAGAGTTGCCCTTACTCTTAACATCTGTCGCCATTTCTATTAACATCTTGCCAGTTGATTCTGATTTCGGATCTTCCGTAATCACACCCAGTCTAAGACTATTTAACTGTCCTTCCAAATTGTGTTCCTTCGCCACATTCATCCCCATCTCCAACAACGATAATTTTTCTTTCTTATCATTCGTTCGCTCATACTCTCCAATAATGGCTTTCATAAGCTTATCCACATTTTCTCTAGACCGATCTTGATCCACCTTTGCCTGAGCATTATTGATATTAGGGTATTTAACTTCGGTTTTACAAGAAAACAAAACCAAGGATAACAGTACGAATTGTAGTATTATTAATCTCATTATAAAACTTAAGGGTATTTATAAATATTCTTTCATTTGATTAGATAACTTCTTGGCTGCATCGCTAATTGCCTCCAGATAATTCTCATCATTACCAGCATAAATTATTCCTCTAGATGAATTGACCAACAATCCACATGAATCATTCATCCCCAACTTTGACACGACACCTAAGTCACCTCCTTGTGCCCCCACTCCTGGAACCAAGAAAAAGTATTCTTTTGCCAATTCTCGAACCGCTTTAAACTCATCTGGATGTGTAGCTCCAATTACAAACATCATTTGATCAGGAGTTCCCCATTCCATGCATTTCTGTATGACTTCCTCGTACAAAAAACAAGAATTAATATTTCTTTTTTGAAAATCATTTGATCCTTTGTTAGAGGTTAAACCAAGTACTATGGTCCATTTATCTTCAAAGTCCAAAAATGGTCTAATGGAATCTTCTCCCATATAAGGAGCCACTGTAACAGCGTCGAAATTAAAGTACTCAAAAAAAGCTTTGGCATACATACTCGATGTATTGCCTATATCACCTCTTTTAGCATCTGCGATAGTAAATAAATCATCAGGAATCTCTTCCATTATGCGTTCAAGAATAGTCCAACCTTGTGGTCCGAGACTTTCAAAAAAAGCCAAATTGGGTTTATATGCCACACAATAATCTTTAGTAGCCTCTATAACCATTTTACAAAACTCAAACACCCCATCCTTTCTTTGTTGAAAAGGTTTTGGCATTTTCATTATGTCAGGATCAAGGCCTACACATAGATATGATTTCTTATCTATGATATTTTTGAAAAGCTCTTGTCTGTTCATCCAGCCACACCGTTTATTGCTCTAACAGATTTTATTTCAGGCACCATGGTTTTAATGGCCTGTTCAACTCCAGCTTTCATAGTCATCGTCGACATAGAACAAAATTCACAATTCCCCAACCATTTTATTTCAACTTCTAAATCATCAGACACATGTATGACCTCTATATCACCCCCATCAATTTTCAGATGTGGTCTTATACTATCAAGGGCTTTATCAACTTTCTGCGCCAAGAGTTCTTTTTCTTGATTTGTCATACTCAATTATATCATTTCCATTAACAACAAAGATATTAAAAAATAAATTCTATGAATCTCATTTTGTCACCATCAAACTTTATTGTTTACCTCAGTTTTATTTTTTCTACATATATATTTGCCTCAAAAAAATATGACTTACGACACAACTGTTCAACTTCTAAAAACAAGAAGATCCATATACCCGCATCAATACCATGATAATATATTGAAGGACGAGACTCTACATCGTATATTGCAATCGGCTAATTGGGCTCCAACACATAAAAAAACAGAGCCTTGGAGATTTATAGCTTATCATAGTAAAGAATCCAAAGTCAATTTATCCAATTTTCTAGTTGAAGCTATGGTAAGCCAGAACAAGGGAAAAGTTATTCCTGATATAAAACTTAAAAAAATGCGCAACAAACCAATACAGAGTGGTGCCGTTGTAGCAATAGTTTTACATAAAAGTCCAGAAGATCTAATTCCAGAATGGGAAGAAATCGCAGCAGTATCATGTGCAGTACAAAACATGTGGCTTACTGCACGATCTCTGGGAATTGGTGCCTATTGGAGTTCGCCCTCATTTGTAATTAACGAAAGATTATTTTTCGACTTAGCGGACAACGAAAAATGCTTAGGTCTATTCTATATGGGACGATATACCGAGTCTTTTGAAACCAACCCAAGAAATGATTATCTTTCTAAGACAAGTATTTTGTAATTGATAATTCGTTGACATATTATAATTAAGGCTGAAGTATAAAAATATACCCTCTTTAATGCTAAAAGCTAACCCGTTTTTAGTACCACAAAAAGAGTCGTTCGCCCACAACAAAATTTCGGCATATAGGATTGGTGTAGTATATAAATTTCCAACTTCAAAAATGACGTATTAAAAAATCTATATGTATGAATCCCTGTAGGATAGATTAATAATAAATTAATAATTTATTTATATAAATAACTTAAATATAGAGTCTTGTTAATTAAATTTGTCGGGTAAAACATTTAATAATCAACAAATTTATTAGTAATGAAAAAACGTTTACTATTTTTATTAATGTCTTTTCTTACCATCGGTCTATCTGCACAGACTATAAAAGGTAAGGTCATTGACACAAATTCGGGAGAGCCTCTGATTGGAGCGTCTGTAGTAGTTATGGGCACATCAATCGGAACAGTGACCGACTTTGATGGTATGTTCAGTCTTAAGGCTGACCAATTCCCATGTACGGTTGAGATATCATACATAGGATACCAAGCCATGCAAATGCTAGTTGAAAATGGAATGACCGATTTAGGTATGATAAAATTAACTACTGGGTCAGTTCTTGACGAAGTGGTTGTTACAGGTGTTATGGATATTGTTCAAGATAGAAGAACTCCTGTTGCCGTTTCTACTATTACTGCAGCAGAGATTCAAGCTAAGACTGTAGGAAACGTTGAACTTGGTGAAGTTGCTAAAGCGACTCCTTCAGTTTTCGTTGCTAATCAAGCTGGTGGATATGGAGATTCTGAAATCTGGACTAGAGGATTCGATCAGTCAAACACGGCATTCCTTCTTAACGGACAACCAATTAATGGTATGGAAGACGGAAAAATGTATTGGTCTAACTGGTCTGGTTTAACAGATGTAGCAAGTGCGGTTCAAATCCAAAGAGGATTAGGTGCATCAAAATTGGCTATTTCTTCAGTAGGTGGTACTTGGAACTTTGTAATGAAAGCTACTGACAATGAGCAAGGTGGTTCTATTTTCTCTACTATAGGAAACAATGCCTACAGAAAAGGAGGAGCTTCTTACTCTACTGGGTTAACTAAAAGTGGATTTGCTCTTACAGTATTGGCTTCAGCTTGGTCAGGAAATGGATGGGCTTATGGTACTAGAGGTCAAGGGCAAACATACTTTATCTCAGCTGGATACAAACCAAACGATAAGCATTCCATTAACTTCTTAGTAACTGGGGCACCACAATGGCACGATCAAAAATTCCAGACGAGCATCTATTCTCACATTAATGAGAACGGAAATATCGACAGAAGATATAATGGTAACTGGGGAATTTACGATGGTAAATATTACAGTGAAAGAAGGAACTACTACCATAAACCAGTTATGAACGTGAACTGGGACTGGAACATTGATGAAAAATCAACTTTTGCTATGGTTCTATACGGATCATTCGGTAGAGGTGGGGGAACTGGTGGTATCGGTGGTTCTAAAGTAAGAACAGAATCGGGACTTATTGACTTTGATGCTACCGCAGCTGATACAACATCAGGATACGTTAGAAGATCTTCTGTTAATAATCATAACTGGTTTGGTTCAGTATTGAAATACGAAAGAAAAATTAACGATAACTTAAGCTTTAGTGTTGGTGGTGATTTAAGAAGATATTATGGTGATCACTTTAGACAAGTTAGTGGTTTACTAGGAAGAGATAATTACACTCAAAGTTTCTCAGTAAGATACCCCGATGGTGTTGTTGCTGATAAAGAATTTAACGCAAATCCATGGTCTGCTTTATTTGATTTTGCTGATAGAGATGAAAGAATTGCCTATAATAATGCTGAGACTATTAGATACGCAGGATTATTTGGACAAGTTGAATACGTACTGGGTGATTTTACTGCTTATGCTCAAGGAGCTCTATCTACGCAAGACCACGTTAGACATGAATATTACTGGGAAACTGAAGAAAATGAAGATTCTGAAAAAGTAATTAACAATGGATTCAATGCAAAACTGGGATTAAGTTATACAATAGCAGATGAGCATACTGTATTTGTTAATACAGGTATGTACTCAAGACAACCTTTCCACGATGTTATTTTTGAAGGAAATTCAAATACTCTTACAGCAAATTTGAGTAATGAAACTATTACCGGTTTAGAGATCGGATATAAATTTCAAACATCTAATGTATATGCTAACTTCAATGCATACTATACTAAGTGGGAAGACAGAATACTACAAAACTTCTTAGATGGTAGTGTTGGTGACACAGTAAACTTGACTGATGGCTCGGAATACGTTCTTCTTGATGGTGATGCATACGAAAATGTTCTTCAAAATCAAGTTCATATGGGAATAGAATTAGATTTAGGAGTTAATGTTACTAGTGATTTAACTGTAAAAGGATTTGCTTCTATTGGACAATGGGAAGTTGAAGGAGATAGAGAAGTATCTCTTCTTGACGAAACACCAAGAAAAGTAATTAAGGAATATACTGCAACTGGAGATAACATTAAAGTTGGAGGTGCTCCTCAAACATCCTTTGGATTGGGTGCTAGATATGACATTATTAAGAATCTATCGGCAGAATTACAGTATTTCCACTATGCTGATTTATATGCAAGAAATGGAGGAATCAAATTACCTGATTATGGGATATTTGACTTAAATCTTGCTTACTCTATGCCTTTAGAGAACGGTCATATTATCAGATTTGTAGGAAACGTTTATAACTTATTAGATAAAGTTTATATTTCTAAGTCTAGAACTTCAAATGCAGCTGATGAAAATGAAGACAACAACTGGAATGGTATCAACAAATCTAATCAAGTTACATTTGGAAAAGGAAGAACTTGGAACTTTACTATGAAGTACTCGTTCTAGTCTATCCTTTTTAAGAAAAATTTTACAGGGTGTGGAGATTCCACACCCTTTTTTTGTGTACAATGATTATAATTGCAGATATAAGAACTAAAAGTAACGTACTATACCTCCAATTTCTGAAATATTAGAGTATTTCCAATTGCAAAGAGTTATTTATCGAATGACCTTTCCACCACCATCATCAGGTCCTAATATTCATTATCAAACAATACGCAACGAATCCATTACTGCATTACCATTCTGAATATGGGCTAAATTTTATACATTTACTGATAAATACTTAATGTAAATGGGAGAGCAAAGGGTTTCATTATTAAAAGACGACAAACAAATGCAAAAGTTTGTCAAATCACTTCTTGCAGATGTTCGAGCACTTGAATACATGCTTGAAAATAATCTTTTTGAGAATGACATTACTCGTATTGGCGCAGAACAAGAAATGGTCCTTGTGCATAAAGACAGCTACAAACCAGCAGATCTTGCAATGGAAGCCCTTGAAAAGATGAAGGATCTTCCTTGGGTTGAAACCGAACTTGCCAAATTTAATCTTGAAACAAATTTGGATCCACGAAAACTAAACAATGACTGCTTTAGTGCTCTTCATGAAGAGAATAGTTCAAAATTAAATAAGATCCAAGAAGTTTTGGATTCTATGAATCTATCTTTGGTCCTTACGGGCATCTTGCCTACACTTAGAAAGTATCATTTATCAATGGATTACCTGACTCCGAAAAAGCGGTACTTTGCTCTAATGGAATCCATTAATAGACAATTAATTGGTCCTTCTTACGAACTCAAGTTATCTGGAATTGATGAACTTAACCTTAAGCATGATTCTCCCTTATTGGAAGCTTGCAATACCAGCTTTCAAGTTCACCTGCAAGTAAGCTCAGATGAATTTGTAAAAAAATACAATATTGCTCAGGCGCTTACTGCACCCATAATAGCCATATCTGCCAACTCCCCTGTTGTTTTTGGTAAAAGACTATGGCACGAATCTCGAATTGCACTTTTTCAGCAAGCATTAGATACCAGATCTTCACATGACCACATGCGTGAGCGAAGCCCTCGGGTAACTTTTGGAAAAGATTGGTTGCATGACTCCATCCTAGAAATCTACCAAGAAGATATCATGAGGCATAGAGTCTTGATTAGCTCTGATGTCCAAGAAGACAGTAGACAACTATTGAAAGATGGGAAAATTCCTAAATTACGTGCTCTCCAAGTTCATAATTCAACAGTTTATAGATGGAATCGTCCCTGTTATGGCATTAGTGATAACGGGAAGCCTCATTTGCGTATAGAATGTAGAGTAATTCCAAGTGGTCCAACCGTAGCGGATGAAGTGGCAAATGCTTGTTTTTGGATTGGTTTAATGGAAGGGATGGCTTTAGAAGTAAATGACATTCGAGATTTCATGTCTTTCGACGATGTAAGAGATAACTTTGTTAAAGCTTCTAAATATGGGCTTGATACCAAATTTACTTGGTTTGATGATTCAAAAATATCTGCACGAGATCTTATCTTGGAACAGTTAATACCTATGGCTAGACGTGGTCTTGAAGCACACAAAATAAGACCAGATGATATTGATCTATATCTTGGCATCATCGAAGACAGAACAAAGGCCTATTTGACTGGTTCTAGATGGATGTTACGATCTTTTACTGACCTCAAGTCAAAAACATCAATCGACCAAAGTTTATCTACTCTCACTGCTACCATCATAGAAAACCAAATTAGTGGTAAACTTGTTCATCAATGGGAAATTCCTGATGCATATAAACTCAAAGGATATAAACCCGACCACTTACGAGTTTCAGAGATAATGACAACTGATATATTATCCGTTCAAGAATCAGATGTCGTTGATCTTGTCGCTGAAATGATGGAATGGAAAAAATTGAGGTATGTTCCTGTTGAAGATTCCAAGGGTAAATTTAGTGGACTAGTCTCTTCCTCCAGATTGATTAGCCATTTTTTGAAAAACAGGTATTCCAAACGAACCTTTTTGGTCCGAGACATTATGGAAGATCAACCTTTAATCATTGAAGAAGATTTTTCGGTAAAAGAAGCCATGACCATGATGAGAGATAAAAAAACAGCTTGTTTGCCAGTCTTAAAAAATGGCGATCTTGTTGGCATGGTGACCATGATGGACTTGCTCAAAACGACCTCCAGTGTGATCCACAATTTATGATTAATTCATAACAGCGAAGTAATACTTTGGTTTCAATAGTCGTATTCATTTAACCCAATATGTAATATGACTATCAGATAGTATACAATATCCTTGTAACCAAGTCTTGAAGACATTCAATTGTAAAAGTAAATCAAGTTTCACCACTTTAGATCTTTAGCCATCACAGTACAAAGAAGACTATCGCTTATCTTTTAACCAGATGACAACTTTTATTATATTTACGAAGTAGAGTAAATATACTTTTACCAATCATCCTATATATCCAACTCTGATGACGAATACAGCAGATGAAATCAAAGCAATCATCCAAAAAATTACTGCTTTAGAACGTGCTGAAATAAGATATAAAGAAACCCAGGAAATGTACCAAAACATGATCCGACAACTGGAGGGTCTTGAAAAGGTAATGCAAAAAGAACTAGATGACATCAAAAAACTTGAAAAGCTTGGACTATCCTCTCTTTTTCATAAAGTACTAGGCAATAAAGACGAACAATTAGAAATAGAAAGGCAAGAGTACCTAACTGTAAACCTAAAATACAAGGAATTAAACAACAATATTGATGCCGCTGAATTTGAACTTAAACTACTTGAAAATAAGTTTAAAGAACTTCCAGATGCAAAGAAGAAACTTAACAAATTACTTCAAGTAAGGGAAAAAGAAATTTTAACGCTTCGTTCACCAAGAAGTACAAAGCTATTGGAGGTTATCCAACAAGAAGATAAAGAGGTTCGATGGCATACAGAAATTATCGAAGCCATTCATATCGGGGAAAAGGTAGTTTCAGCTCTAGATCGCATCATTTCACATCTTCTCAAAGCACAACAATGGGGCAAGGTCGATCTTTTCAGCAAGGGGGGGTATCCTGACTACATGAAGCATTCCGCCATTGATCGCGCCACAAACGAAATTTACCAAACTAAACCTCTTCTACTAATATTCAAAAAAGAACTTGAAGACATTGGTATGGGACATCACTTAATCCTTAATTTGAAGTCATTCTCCATGTTTACAGATGTATTTTTTGACAATTTGATCTCGGATTGGATCATTCAAAATAAGATAAAAAATGCCTTAAGTAGCATTAATGCCACTAGAGATAAATCCACACAAATCATAAACGGACTAGAAGTCAAAAAATCTAAATCTGAGCAAGAAATTGAAAAGCTATTCAAACTAAAAAACGAAATTCTCTCAAAATAACAATTCATTATGCGATCATCAATAATCATAGTATTACTATACTCTTTATCCATTCAACTGTTTAGCCAAAACCCCGTCCTCCCTACTCCGTTTGACAAACGAAAGATAAATACTGATCTACCAACTTGGGGAAAATACCCTGCGACCAATATTGGACCAACAGTAATGAGTGGAAGAGTTGCTGACATTGATATAAATCCTGACGACCCTACCGAGTTTTATGTAGCATACGCATCAGGAGGGCTTTGGCACACTACAAACAACGGGACCACATTTCACCCAATATTTGATGATCAAGATGTTATGACTATTGGTGACATTGCGATACATTGGCCGACTAGAACAATCTACGTCGGGACAGGAGAAGTCAATTCAAGCAGATCTTCTTATGCTGGAAATGGTATTTACAAAAGTGTAGACAACGGAGCATCTTGGACGCACTGTGGATTAGAAGAAACTCATCATATAGGAAGAATAATCGTAGATAACTCCAATCCTGATCTGCTTTGGGTGGCTGCGTTGGGACACCTTTATTCTTATAACCCTGAAAGAGGTATTTATTTTTCTAAAAATGGTGGAAAATCGTGGGATCAAACATTATATGTCAATGAAAAATCAGGAGCCGTTGATCTGATCAGAGATCAACAGAGTCCAAATGTATTCTATACTGCGATATGGCAAAGAGATCGAAAATCTTGGAATTTTGAAGAAGCAGGTCCTGGATCTGGTATTTACAAGAGTGTAGATTCAGGAATGTCTTGGACCATACTACCTCCTTCAAATGGATTTCCAACAGGCGATGGTGTTGGAAGAATTGGATTGGCGTTATCTTATGACAATAACAAAACTTATCTCTATGCGCTTCTGGACAATTATAACAGAAGACCTAGTCAATCCAGCACCGAAACATCCGAATTGAATAAAAGAGAATTTAAACTGATGAGCAAGGAAGATTTCTTAAAACTAGAACCAGAAAGTATTGCTTCATTCTTAAAAAAAACAAATTTTCCCAAGCAATACAGCTACGAATTCCTTAAAGACAAGATACAGTCGGATGAATTCAAACCTAGTGTAATATATGATTATTTGGAAGACTCTAATGCCTTACTCTTTGACACAGATGTAATAGGAGCAGAAGTTTATGTATCTTCCGATGAAGGAAGTACATTTCGAAAAACACACAGTGATTACATTGATCACTTGTATAATTCTTATGGATATTATTTCGGTCAAATCAGGGTAGAGCCTAATGATCCTAAGATCATTTACATAATGGGTGTTCCTATATTAAGGTCTGACGATGGCGGAAAAAACTGGTCTAATATAAACCGAAGCAATGTACATGTAGATCATCATGCACTCTGGATTAACCCACAAAATCCCAATCATCTCATTAATGGAAATGATGGTGGAATAAACATTTCCTACGACAAAGGTGAAAATTGGATAAAATGCAATTCTCCCTCTGTAGGACAGTTTTATTATGTCAATGTAGACAATCAAAATCCTTATCATGTATATGCCGGCGCTCAAGACAATGGAGTTTGGTCAGGATCTCATCAATACAATGCAGGAATATCTTGGCACTCTTCTGGTAAATATCCTTACGACTTTATTTTAGGTGGAGATGGAATGCAAGTACAGATAGATGAAAGAAACGCTAATATAGTCTATACAGGGTTTCAATTTGGACATTATTTTAGAATAGACAGAGCATCAGGTAAAAGAAGTTACATCACACCTAAACATGAACTTGGAGACCACCCATACAGATGGAACTGGCAATCGCCTATATTGATCTCTCCACATAATCAAGACATTGTATATATGGGCTCGAATAAACTTTTGAGGTCAATGGATCAAGGTGAAAATTTTCAATTAATCTCTGAGGACCTTACCAATGGTGGTAAAAAAGGTGATGTCTCTTTTGGTACTTTGACTTCCATTGACGAGTCCCACTTTGATTTTGGAAAAATTGTAACAGGTTCTGACGATGGATTAGTTCATATGACTAAAGATGGTGGAAATTCCTGGCATCTTATTTCTAAGGACTTGCCTCAAAACCTATGGGTCTCAAGAGTTCAATTTTCCAAGCACGACCCTAATACCATATATGTCGCTCTTAACGGATATCGTTGGGACAATTTTGAGCCTTATCTCTACAAAAGCACGGACAACGGATCATCTTGGAGTCAGATAGCAAAAGCTTTACCGCACAACCCAATTAATGTAATTAAAGAAGATCCCAATGATTCTAACATTCTATATGTTGGTACAGACAATGGACTGTATCTCTCGTTAGATCAAGGAATTTCGTTTCAACGATGGGCAACCAATCTTCCCAATGTTCCTATCCATGACCTCGTTATCCAAAAAGAATTCGACCATTTGATACTAGGGACACACGGTAGATCATTGTATTTATTAGACTTATTACATTTAAAATCTATTGAAACTAATTCCGATTTACAATTATTGTCAATGGATTCTATCCAATACAATGCAAAATGGGGCACTCGAAGAAATGTATACAGCAAATATCAAGAACCAGTTCTAAAAATATCACTGTATTCTAAAAAAGAAAGAAAGTGTAATTTGAGCATTGGTCTTCCATCAGAAAAACCACTATATAATGAAGACATTACCCTAAATATTGGATTGAATCAAATAGATTACAATCTCGACATCAACACTAAAAATCGAAAGAAATCATTCGAAAAAGATGAAGGTAAAATGGAACAATCTCAAGTAAAAGACAATAACAAATCTTACTTACCTTTCGGTGTATACGATTTACAAGTAAAATGTAAAAATGAAGAAGTTAAAGGCAACTTGATCATTTATGAAAACAAATAAGTAATTACCCAAAATGAAAAAAACAACAATAATCATTCCTGTATTTCTATTGGTCTTAGGAGTTTTGATTTATACCCAATTTCCTAAAACAAAAATACTTACAGGATACGCTTCGAAAATGATATGTACATGTCATTTTCAACAGAATAGATCAATCGATGACATATTGAATGAAGAGTTAAATTTTTCGTTTTTCAAATATGTCAATGTACATGTTAATCCAGCAGATTCGTCCATCACGTGTGACGTATTAGGGCTTTCGCCCAAAACATCCAAGTACAATCAGGGAAGAGGTTGTACCCTCTTGCAAGGAAAAGATGATTACAACATCAAATACTCGCCTCCCACAATTCTAGACACCTTTCAATGGAACTATGCTCAATCTTTATCTTCTAAGTTTGAGTACATCTTAGATACTATATTATTTGATCAAGGAGATCGCAAAATCAAAAATACCAGATCTTGTATTATTCTTAAGAATGATACGATTATCTACAACAAACATAGTGGCGGATTTGATGAAAGTACTCCTCAACTTGGTTGGTCAATGACCAAAAGTGTGATGAGCACTCTAGCAGGAATATTGGCTAAAGAAGGAAGTTTAAACCTACAAGACGATCACCTATTTCAATCATGGAGTGATGATCATAATAAAATAACGTTAGCCGACTTATTACACATGAAGTCTGGGCTAAGTTGGACCGAAGATTACACAACTCAAAGCCCAGCAACCGAAATGCTATTTAACCAAGAGGACATGGTCAACTATGCAAAAGGAAGAAATTTTGAAGCACCTATTGGAACCCATTTTGAATATAGTTCTGGGTCGTCCAATCTGATTGCAGGAATCCTTCGATCCAAGTTTTCATCCGATTCAGCCTACTACAACTTGGCTTATAAAAAACTCTTTGCTCCATTAGGATTATCAACGGCATTTATAGAAACCGATGAATCTGGAAATTTTGTTGGTTCGTCTTATATGTGGGCATCCGCTTTAGATTGGGTTAAATACGGATTACTCTATCTGCATAAAGGCAATTGGCAAGGGCAGCAGATTATTGATACCTCTTGGGTAAATTACACCTTCGAGTCAGATTCTCAATCCAAGGGGGAATACGGTACTCAATTCTGGCATAATGATGGTCTCTCACTACCTGATGCACCTCAAGACATGATTTTTGCAGATGGTTTTCAAGGTCAGCGAATATTTATCCTACCTTCTCAAAATATCATTATAGTTCGAATGGGTTATGCTAACATTAACTTTAATCAACTCATTAAAACGGTTTTGACTTCTTCGTAACAACAATAAAAATGTAATGGCAGCTAGAGTTTTTATTTACATCTTCCTTATCATCAACTTTTCGTGCAAAAGTTCTAAAAATATCAATGAACAAAATATGACAACGATGATTTCAAAATTATTGGAGCATTCCGATATTTCTCAATGGGAAGAAATCCCTTTACAGGGCATTGACTCCAAAGTTGGTTTATTCATAAATGGAACTGATACTATTCACTACGATATGGGACATCATTCTTATAAAGGTCCAATTGGCCTATACTCCTATTTTCAAACAACTTTCAAGAGTTACCATTATTCAAACTTTTTCAGGTTACTAAAAATGGATGAAAAAGTATATGATGTATACAGGAATGAAGTCAGCATAACAGGTGTATCAACATCCAATCAAGATCAATCTAAGTGGTTAAAAACATGCGATAATTGCAATGCAGTTGGAGAGCTAATCTTTAAAGAACAAACTTTCTTCTATCCATTTACGGCTCCGCAAAAAGTACTTGATGTTGAACAAGATCACAATATCGTCTATTATAAAGACAAAAACCACCAATACAAATACTTCAAAAGTAAGGATCAATGTGGTTTAGTAATTTCACCTACCGATCAATCAAACAAAAAAAGAATAACCTTAATGGATCATTCTCCATCGTCAAAATCGTGTACTTTATTAGAAAAATTAAGGGCAAAAGAAAATATTCTTAATTAGGGTTTAATGACGTTGATTAAACGCAAAATTTAGACTGGCAAGATATATGCTATATAGTACTTGAAATCTCCAATAGAGAAAAATAAAAATTAATCCATAAAAATAGATTTACAATTAAAAATCAAGATAATAGGTTAAGCTTCGAAATCTGGCAACCATTGTTACTTGGACTAATGGTCGCATTGGGTATAATTCTTGGTTACAAGATGAATGATAAAGCAGAGATGAGTTTCATTACTGCTATCGATCACGAAAACGATTATCCTATTGGGAGAGTTGAAGAAGTTCTCAGGTTTATAGACTCCAAATACGTAAAAGATGTTCCTTCAGATTCTTTAATGGATATTGCAATGAATGCTGTGGTAAGATCACTGGATCCGCATTCCTACTATATTTCCCCTTCTGAAATTGAAGCATTAAATGAAAGTATTGATGGCAATTTCAAAGGAATTGGTATAGAATCTTTGTTTTTAAATGATACGGTCAACATTGTTCGTGTTACACCTGATGGTCCTGCTGACAAAGCTGGACTACAACAATTTGACCAAATAGTAGCGATTGGAGACAGTTCAGTAGCAGGTCAAAACATGAATTTCGATGCGATTAGAGAACTCTTAAAAGGTGGCAAAGGGTCGCACAAAACAAATGTTACCATCAAAAAATATGATACTAAAGAATTGGTCAAACTTTCCATTCCACTGGAAAAAATCAATTTAAATAGTGCTCAAATATTTGCCACTCTTAATGATTCAACAGGAATAATAAAACTTACCCAGTTTACCGAAACAACCTATCAAGACTATATGTCAGCGGTAGAATACTTGTACGATTCTGCCAATGTTCGCAACCTCATCATTGATGTTAGAGATAATCCAGGTGGATTATTGCCTCAAGTCACTAAAATACTGAATCAAATTATTCAAGAAAAAGGTAATATACTTGTCTATACTGAAGGGCAACACAGTAATAAAGTAGAATACAAAACAAATGGAAAGGTGTTTTTTCCATTGGATAAAATAGCCATATTGATCAATGAAAATTCTGCTTCGGCTTCCGAAATTCTTGCCGGAGCTATACAAGATTGGGATAGAGGTGTAATCGTGGGTAGACGATCATTTGGTAAGGGATTGGTTCAGGAGCGCTACCCTCTTTCTAACGGAGGTGCCATTAACTTAACAGTGGCAGAGTACTATACACCGTCAGGAAGATCAATTCAGAAAGATTATTCTTCCAAATCAAATTACAACTATGACCTTCAAGAAAGACTTAATAGTGGAATGTTGACCATAAAAGACACCTTGGAAGGAAATTCAACATTTACAACTAAAATTCTACAAAGAAAAATATATTCCAATTATGGTGTTCAACCAGATATCTTTGTTCCAGCCTCTCCTGACGAATTCGACGAAAAGTTGAATCACCATCTTTCTAAGTGTTATGAATTTGCATATCAAACCCTAAGAAAAAGCAGTAAATCAAATAATACAAGTTATATACTACAAGACAATATTATTGACTCATTTATTGATTATATCAAAGAAGATGGGAGTAACTTAGATTTGAATTTATTGACTCCAAAAGTTGGTGAAAAGATTAAAGAGTGTTTAACCTACAGTTTTACTTCGATTAAACAAGGGCATAAGGAAGCAGTTATCAATTCGTATAAAAATGACGATTTTGTCCGGGAAGCTCTACTCTACCTTAACAACAATAAATCTCTATTGGATATCAAGCATTAATGCATCGAATGTTTTAATTTTGGAACTTACTCCAGAAGATTAAAACATAGATACCATGACTCGAATATTGCTTTTATCGTTTTTTCTGATTTTCTTTTCAAGAATTCAAGCCCAAGATGAATGCTTGGCATCACCTTCTCTTGAAGAATTAATAACCTACGATAAGGCTCTAGATTACATTCGTGATCACAACTCCATCCAAAATCGTTCGAAAAATGTAGCATTCGTCCAGATTTACCATATTTTTGACTCAAATTCCGGATCTAAACTTTCTCCAACAGAAATCAATACTGGATTGAACATTCTTAATGATCACTTCAAAAATAGTGATGTGCGATTCGAACTATGTGAATCTGTAATTAACATCGATAATCCCAATTACAAAATCCTATATATTACCGAGAATCTAGAAGAATTGATGAATGAACATTTTAATGAAGATGTCATCAACATTTACCTTGCTCCATCCGTGGTTAGAGGAATAATTCCAATATGCGGTACAGCTTCATTTCCTGATGAATCCAATTCAAAACGTCGTTTAGTAGTGAGTCACTCCTGCTTCAACAATACCAGTACATTTGCTCACGAAATGGGGCACTACTACGGACTTCTACATACACATACTAGGCTCAATGGTGAAGAATTGGTCAATCGATCCAATTGTCAACATGCAGGCGACAAACTCTGTGACACCGCTGCAGATCCAAAATTATCATCCTCCATTGTTAAAGAAAACTGTCTCTACATTGGTAATGAAAGAGATCAGAATAATGATTTGTATCTTCCAGATCCTCATAATTTAATGAGTTATTCGCGCAAACATTGTAGAGACACCATGACTCCACAACAGATCGAAGTGATTAATTATTTCAACAAAAATGAGAACTATAAATATACCTTACATTGCAACCATTTCGATTTGGCACTAAAATCCTTTTCAATTGACCACGAATCACATGATCCTTACTTCCCATTAGACACGATCAAAGCCGTATGTTATCTTGAAAAATTTGGTGAACTCGACGAAGGAGAAATGGCCATTCAATTTACTCTATCTAATCCCAATAGCGGTAACATTAAAATCTTTGAAAAGGAACTTCAGTATAACGATTTCTCTGTCTATAGAACTTTTAATATTGTAGTACCAAGACATCTTGATATTGGTGATTATGAAATACACGCTATCTTAACAACTCGAAATTCAGACCCAGAAGAAGCAAATCTAACTAATAATGATCTCGACAACCAGATATCCATCAGTCATAATCATAAGTCCAAGAATTATATCAGTTATTTTGCAATGACTTCTCAATTGTTGGTTTCCGCACCATCAATTACTAAGTCTGAAATCGATGTTAAAATATTCAATTCATCAGGACAACTAATCATAGAAATAACAGATCCTGTTTATTTCAATAATTATTACAATTATATAGATCTTCCTCAATTATCATCAGGAGTCTACATTTGTAAAGTTGGGAATGATCAATTAATAAAGTTCATCGTCCCATAGTCTCCTATTCAGGACTGAGTACTTCTAGAATTTGTTCTCCATGTACTGCAGTTTTAACCTTGTCGAATATATGCAGGATTAATCCATTTTCATCGATAATGAAAGTGGTTCGAATTACTCCATCATACGTTCGACCCATAAATTTCTTCTCTCCCCACACTCCGTACAACTGTAGAACTTCTTTTTCTGTATCTGCCAACAAAGTCGATTTAAGTCCATATTTGTCTATAAACTTTTTGTGTTTTGCTTCCTTGTCTGGACTGATACCAATGGTAACTGCATTTACATTAGTAATTGCATCGTAGTGATCCCTAATACTGCATGCTGCTTTGGTACATCCAGGTGTATCATCCTTGGGATAAAAGAATATTACCACTTTACGGCCTTCAAAATCCTTCAAGCAAACATCTTCTCCATTTTGATCTTTCAAACAAAACATTGGAGCCTTATCCCCTATACTTAAATGTGTTTTAGTACTCATTTTACGAAATAATGCCATTATGACACCTTAATTGCTACATCAAACGCCAAAGTGTCAGTTGAAAATAAAATTATCGGACAAATCTACATATTTTTTCCAGCGGCACAGGATTTGACCTAATTCAATCGCATTCAATAATGTACACATATCTATTTATCAAATAAAAAATAATTCATTATGTATTATACAAATTTCGCTCCCTTAAGCACAAGAAGAAGACCAGCTAGAAATTACAATGCTCATTGTAACACCTCTAAAAGGTCTAATTTGTCAAATCCTACACAGACAACTCCAAGAGCCAACATTTTAAAAAAGAACGAAGATTATATCATCGAACTAGCTCTTCCTGGATTCTCAAAAGAAGACATTGCATTGAGTATTGAAAACAACACTTTGAAGATAAAATCTACTGAAAAAGAACAAACTCAAACCGATTACAACAAAAGAGAATTCAATTTCGAGAACTTTTCAAGATCATTTGAAATGAGCGATCATATTGATCAATCGAAAATTACGGCCAACATGGAAGCTGGTATCCTTACCATAACTCTTCCAAGGAAGGAAGAATTAAAGCCATTTTCAATTAACATAAAATAATTAAGACATGAGAAATACCAATGCATTAAACATAATGATGGATAACTTTTTCAACAAGAGCATCTCAGATATACTGAATACTGAGTTTACATTTAAGCAACCTGCAGTCAATATTGTAAAAAGTGAGGGTAAAAGCATAATTGAGATTGCCGCACCAGGCATGAAGAAAGAAGACTTTGACATCAAAGTAAATCAAGGACAATTAATCGTTTCTGCCTCGGTTTCAGCATCCGAAGAAGAAAATGAACGCACATTTAAAAGACGTGAGTTCAACTATTCTACTTTCAAAAGAGCTTTTGCATTAGACAAAGACATCAATACATCTGATATAGAAGCTACTTATGAAAATGGATTGCTCTCCATCACACTTCCAAGAATATCGGAAGATGGAAAAGACGATTTCATCATTGAAGTGAATTGATAGACCGCAATCATCTAATTGATCTTTGATCAAACAATTTTTGGAACATTTCCCAGAGAAGCCATTCGTTCATCAAAAACGAGTGGCTTCGCTCTTACTTGAAAATCCTGTGCAAATTTGCGTCAGCCACCTCGATAATAGATAAATCCTTTTCTTATCTCTACTCAAACTAGGTCATTGGTCTAATACCAGCTTACATTCACATACAATCACGTATATTTGTAGATATGCAGATTGGACTAAACAAACGCAAGTCATCCCTTCATCTGGCCTGGAGCACCTTTGGGTCTCACATATTATTTTGGTCCAGTCTAATTCTAATACTTGCTGTGATCGGAAGTGATGGAATGAATTTCAAACAAAAACTACTGCTTGAATTCATCAACATTACATTTTATGCTGTAATAGTATACATTAACTACTTATACCTTTTCCCCTTTTATCTCAAGAATAAAAAACTAGTTACACATCTTATTCTTTTGTTGCTCACCTCACTTCTTTTGACTCCGATCAAGAGTTTGGTATTATTTCTCACGGCTTCGACACCAGGGATCCAAGAATTTTTTGTAGATAATCAGTACTTCATATTTTTATCTACATTTTTCATCGGTTTCAGCTCATCGATTTACTACATTATGACGGACTGGTTGAACAGCCAAAGGGAAAAACAAGAATTGGCTAAAGAAACGCTGCAATCTGAATTAAAATTTTTGAAATCACAAATCAATCCCCATTTCCTTTTTAATACACTTAATAGTCTATATGCTTTAACCCTAAAGAAATCTGACTTAGCACCTGAGATCGTCCTGAAGCTATCCGAAATGATGAGATACATGCTTTACGATTGCAATGAAAAAATGGTTGACCTTAGCAAAGAAGTAGCCTATATTACAAATTACTTAGAGTTAGAGAAGTTACGACATGGGAAGAAAATGGATATTAAATTGCAACTAAATGGTGAAATCGCAGACCAAAAACTAGCACCTCTATTATTCATTCCATTCATTGAGAATTGTTTCAAGCATGGTATAAGCAATAGAATTGAAGAGGGGTTTGTCAATATAATTTTGAATATTAACAATACGAATCTTGACATCACAGTTGAAAATAGCCGCACACCATCACTACCCAATAACTTAGGTAAAAGATCTGGTGGAATTGGACTCATCAATGTAAAAAGAAGATTAGAATTGCTTTACCCCGACAAGTATACTTTAAACATAGAGAAATCGCCCACAACATATAAAGTTCATTTATCCTTAAACTTAACTGTATAACATGATTAAAACCATCATAGTAGACGACGAACCCTTAGCATTGGACATACTAGAAGCATTCATCAGTAAAATGCCCAACTTAGAACTTGTAGCAAGATGTGAAAATGCATTTGAAGCTAATGATGCCCTAAATTCGCATTCGATTGATTTAATGTTCTTGGACATTCAAATGCCGCAACTTAACGGACTTGAATTTCTTAAGTCGTTGAATAATCCACCTGCGGTTATATTTACTACAGCTTTCTCAGATTATGCGGTTGAAGGGTTTGAACTCAATATTGTCGACTACTTACTCAAACCCATTTCTATAGAACGATTCATGAAGGCAGTAAACAAAGCCAGTGAACGCATCTCAAAAGAGCAAAAACATAGTTCTGATGATGAAGATTCGGATTATTTCTTCGTTAAAGCGGATAAAAAGCTTGTTAAAGTCTCCTTTGATGATATTTTATACATTGAGGGACTAAAAGATTACGTCATTATCAAACAAAATACTGGAAGGATTATAACCCTTCAAACAATGAAGAGTCTTGAGCAAAAATTACCTGCTTCAATCTTTAGACGTGTCCATAGATCATACATCGTTAATACGACTAAAATCAAAGCGTTAGACGGAAATAGCCTTGAAGTATTGGATAAAGGTCAGGTAAAGATTCTCCCAATAGGAAAAAACTACAGAGACGAGCTTCTTAAGCAGATTAACCAAAAGAAAATCTAATCCATCCTTGACATTTGGGTCAATTCAAATTTAGATTGACATTAAAAAAAATAATCGATAAAGCTCACCTTTATCTTATTGCTAACTATAAAGGTGAGCTTATAAAAGGCTTTTTAATAAGCTAAAAACTCTTCTGTCTTAATTATTGCATGAGCATGCAAAGCCAAAGTTTTGTAAGATGCCTCTAATAACTCTAAGCTGGTTGAGCCAATAGCATCAGAAATAACGATCGTCTTGTATCCATTTTCTGCTGCGTCGCGGGTATGCGACTCTATACAACCTTCAGCCAACATACCCATAATATAAATCGTATCGGCTCCTTCCCCCTCTAAATACTTCTGGATAGTATTTGCCCAAAAAGATGAAAACCCTTGACGAAAAGGCAAAACGATTTCATTTTTTCTTGGTTCTACTTCAGGTATAAAATCAACTCCTTCGGTATTCATTGCCAATAATTGATTTTCGACAATAACATGTTGCACTCCATTTATGGGCTGATATCCTTTCATTTTATCATAATCAAAACCCACAGGCGAGTGAATAATTGGGATATTCGCCTTTCTGGCTTTGGCAATTACCCTTTTCAGATTCCGCCTCATGTTATTTTTCATTTCGGACTCTTTAGTAAAACCCCAAGCCTTACCACTTTCTGACAACAGATCTACCTGAGCAGAAGTAATCAGAAGGACAGCGTTCTTTTTTTGTTGTGCAAAAGTTGTAATGGATAGTAATATTGAAATAGCAAAAATTATATTTTTCATTAGAATATGTTTTAAGAATTAACAAAATGGGTTAACATCCGCAGAAGGTCCATAAATAGACGGAATGGTAATATCTAGTGATCTCAAATACGTAGACAATTGCCCTCGATGATGATACCAATGATTCAGAACAAAGGTCCTGATGAAGGACGTTGTTGGCATTTCCGCTAAAACTTCACCATTACTTGTAAGTTTCCATGTACAACTCAACCAATTTTCAGCAGATACATCGAGTAAAGACCGCATAGTGATCTTACTTTTCTCTAAACCATTAAGTATCTCTATCCTCGATATGGGTTCTGGGTGAATTACAATTACGTCAGCCTCTACCTTTCCATCTTTGGCAAACTCCAAATTATTATGAGGAATTGTAGCCACGTGTAAAGCCAATTGCCCTAATGTCATAGCTTTGGAATGTGGTCGAAATTTGAGCTGATTTTCTGGAACAACACGAACGAGTTTCTCGGTAGCAACAAGTTCTTGCTCTAATTCTGATAAAATTTGTTTTGCATTCATTTTAAACATTTTTTAATTGTTAACGATGCTACAAATGTCAGAAGTCACGAAGCTCTATAACGGTATCTTTTGATACAATACCAAAGAAAATTATAATACTTCTATTCCACCACGATGAAGTTTTACTTTATTTTCTAATTCAAACTGTTTTAAAATTCTAGACACGACTACGCGTGTAGTGCCAAGTTCATTTGCCAGACTTTGGTGCGATATATTTACCAATGAATTACCTTCCTTCCCTTTCCTAAAAAGAAGATATTGCATTATTCTACTATCAACGTGCTTAAAGGCAACTCCCTCGAAAGTATATAAAAGTTCATCATATCGATTTCGGAATGTTTTGATGACATACTCATTCCAAGATTTATATTTCCTTTGCCACTCTGTAATAAATGCCACAGGAATAGCAAGAATGGTAGTATCCATCGAAGCCACAGCTTGAGATGGACTTTGATTATTATAAAAACAAGCTGATAAAGACATCATACATGTTTGCCCTGGCTCAACATAATACAACAAGATCTCTCTTTCTTCATTTGCATGAAAAACACGTATAGAACCAGAAAGTACAATGGGCAGAACTTTCACATATTGACCTTCCCGAACAATAACATCGCCATTTTTAAACTCAAGAATTTCACTATTTTCATACAACTCTTCTTTGAGCTCCTTTTCCTTCAAAAAACCTAACGCTTGATCAATAATCTCGGAATAATTCATTCTGATTTTTTTGGCCTTTCATGATACAAATAAAAATAGAGTGCATTATCCAATAAGATTGGTTCGTTGTCTCAGATAATGATCTACGATAACTAATGCTGCCATAGCTTCTACTATTGGAACTGCCCTGGGAAGCACACAAGGGTCATGTCTCCCTTTCCCTTTAATGGTAACGATATCTCCTTCTGCATCTAGTGAAGTCTGATCCTTCATGATCGTTGCCACAGGTTTAAAAGCCACTCTGAAATCAATCATCATCCCGTTAGAAATACCTCCTTGGATTCCTCCACTAAAATTTGTTCTGGTAATAACACCTCCGTCACCCCTAACGAATTCATCATTATGTTGGCTCCCTTTTAATCTTGTTCCCGCAAATCCACTTCCATACTCAAAACCCTTAACAGCATTAATACTTAACATTGCTTTCGCCAGATCAGCATGCAATTTATCAAATACAGGTTCACCTATTCCTTTTGGGCAATTCTTAACAATACATTCTATCACACCACCTATCGTATCCCCTTCCTTTTTAACAGACGAGATAACCTCTTCCATTTTTTGTGCTACATTGAGGTCGGCACAGCGTACAGGATTAGACTCAATGATACTTGGATCTACTAAATTATGGTCTACATCACAAAATACTTCCCCGACTTGTTTCACATAACCAATGATATCAACACCTATTTTTTTCAAAATCATTTTCGCAATTGCACCTGCTGCTACCCTTGCTGCCGTCTCACGTGCAGAAGAGCGTCCTCCTCCTCGATAATCACGAATACCATATTTTACAGCATAGGTATAGTCAGCATGAGAAGGTCTAAATTGATCTTTGATGTGTTGATAATCCTTAGATTTTTGATCCTTATTTGGAATAAAGATATGAATCGGAGTGCCAGTACTTTTCCCTTCAAAAACACCAGAGATTAATTGTGGAATATCATACTCTTGTCGTTGGGTTACTAACCTAGACTGCCCCGGTCTTCTTCTCTGACATTCCAGTTTAAGAAATTCATAATCAATATCAATTCCTGGTGGACAACCATCAATAACTACTCCAATTCCTTTTCCATGAGACTCCCCATAAGTTGTTATCTTAAATATAGTTCCAAAAGAAGATCCTGCCATACGATTCATTTTACATCTACAAATATACCTAGATCGCAGCTATTAATCGTTTCAGAACGAAAGAGCTCATTAGAGTATATAAAAAAATAAAGTCAAAACGAAGTTTAGATGAGTCTAAATTTTTATTTTTACACCACAAAAGAATAGTCAGTATGGCATCAAATCTCACGAAGACTGAGGAGAATTACTTAAAAGCAATTTTTAAAGTATCTGAAAAAAACAATAAACCCGCTAGTACCAATGCACTTTCCAAGCAATTGAATACGACGCCTGCATCCGTCTCTGACATGCTTAAAAAACTGGCAGAAAAAGAACTCATATTATATCAGAAATATAAAGGAGTTCAACTTACTGGACTCGGAAGTTCCTTGGCCACCAATCTCATACGGAAGCACCGATTATGGGAAGTATTTCTAGTAGAAAAGCTCCGATTCAGCTGGGATCAAGTTCATGATATCGCTGAGGAGTTAGAACATATAAAAAGTGACGAACTCGTAGCAAGACTAGATGCTTATTTAGATTATCCAAAATTTGATCCACACGGCGATCCTATTCCCAATGCTGAAGGGAAATTCACCATTCGAAATCAATTTCCCCTTTCATCTCTCCCTAAAGGACATCAGGCGCAGGTGGTAGGAGTTCGTACTCAAGACAAAAAATTCCTTCAATATTTGAATGATCTTCATGTGAAAATTGGCTCAATAATTCAGGTAGAAAGAATTGTAGATTTTGATCAGTCTATGGAAGTACTCATTCAAGACAAGACTAAAGCAATGATGTCCCACACCACCGCCCAAAATATATTAATGAAACGAGTATAATTCAATATGAAGATTAAGACAATACAACTTATAGTTACCCTATTGCTTTGCAACCTACTTTATGGACAAACGGAAGAAAAACTAAACGTAGTTTCCTCTGCGTCTATATTTCAAGATATGGCTAAACAGATCGGAGGAGATCGCATCATTTCCTCGACCATTGTTCCTATTGGAGGTGATCCCCACACATACCATCCTACACCAAGTGATGTTTTATTGATTCAGGATGCTGATGTAATATTCATTAATGAATTGAGTTTTGAAGGATGGGTAAAAGACCTCATCAACAACAGTGGAACAAAAGGAACTACGCATACCATTACCAATGGCATTACACCCATCACTTCTGCCAAATACAAAAATTCGTATGATCCTCATGCATGGATGGATGCGCAAAATGGACTAATCTATATTTCAAATATAAAGAATGCCTTGGTAAAAGCCGATCCTAAAAACAAAGACTATTACAACGAAAATTACAACAATTATTATAGGAAATTAAAAGATCTGGATTACTACATTAGGCAACAAATAGCGTCTATACCCGAAAAACAAAGGGTTCTTATTACATCCCATGATGCTTTTGCTTATTACAGCAAGAAATATGGACTAATCAACAATGCCATTATGGGAATCAGTACAGATGCCGAAGCTCAAGTATCTGATATACTTAGAATTACTAAAGCCATTAAAGAAAATCAAGTACCCGCGGTATTTATAGAATCCACCATCAATCCCAAAATGATCGAACAAGTAGCCCGCGACAACAATGTTGAAATAGGCGGTGAATTATTTGCTGATTCAATTGGCGATGAAGATAGTGACGCTCCTTCTTACTTTGACATGTTAAAACACAATACGGACGTCATAGTAAAGGCCTTAAGTTCAGACTCCTCCAGTTCACCCAGCTCTAACCAGTCCAACAACAATTGGATAATGTACCTTTCGATTGGATTAATCATGGCACTTGCGATCATTTTCATGGTATTTAAATTCAACAAAAACTAGTTCTGTGAGTGACAATGCAGCGATATCGATAGAAGGTCTCAATGTATCATATGGGAATAAGAGAGTACTCTCCAATATATATTTGGACATATATAAAGGGAATAGTTATGGTATAATTGGACCAAATGGTGCAGGCAAGTCTACCCTCTTCAAATCTATACTTGGGCTCATCGAACCCAATACAGGTACTATTACCATTGAAGGAAGAAGTATTGAAGAAGTCCGAAGGAGTATTGCTTATATTCCACAAAAAGATGATGTAGACTGGTCATTTCCTGCCACAGTACAAGACATTGTGCTCATGGGGCGATACCCACATAAAAGAATTCTCCAAAGACTCAATGATCAAGACAAACGAATTGCACAAGAAGCAATGGATGAATTAGAAATTGGAGATTTAGGCAACAGGCAAATCGGACAACTATCAGGTGGTCAACAACAACGCGTTTTTATTGCACGAGCTCTAAGTCAACAAGCCGACATCTTTTTAATGGATGAACCCTTTGTTGGGGTTGACGTCGTCACGGAAGAAAAGATTGTCAAAACCATGAAAAGACTTGCTGACAAAGGTAAAACCCTATTGGTTGTACATCATGACCTTTCCACCGTAGTGGATTATTTCAATCAAACTGTTCTTATTAATCAAAGATTAATTGCGGCTGGACCAACCGAAAAGGTTTTCACTCATAACAATATCAATACTTGTTATGGACCTCAGTTATCACTTTTGCATGATGTAGGAAAATTAGAATCACCATATTAACTCCCGCGCGACATAAACATCGGCACACAGCATAAATTTCCACTTTAAACACAATTACTTAATAAAATTTCGTAGGTTTGTCTCATCATTTCGCTGCAATATCTACTTTTGATATTCGTGAAAATGTAAAACTTACACTTCACCCAATTGATTGCGCGTAATTTACTACACAACATAATCAATTAACACTACACTTTAATAACAGAATTTTATTCATTCATAACTGAAAACTTTAAAATAAAGTCTTCTTAACATAAAATTCATTTGCAAAAACAAAATTTTATATTATGTAATCTCTATTTTTGTCCTTCACTTATAACCAAAACTATATTCAACATGAGAATAGGATTTTTACTTTTTCTTTCATTTATTTCGGCCAATTTACTTAAATCACAATGTACAGAACTTGTAGTAACAGGTTTTAATGCTGATAACCCGGATGAGGTATTATTAAAAGCAACTGCCGACTTAGCAGGAAATTCTGTATACTATATAACTGATAATGAATGGGATGGTACTTCGTTTAATTCTGGAGAAACCACAGTAATGTTTACTGTTCCTGCTGAAGGAATAGCTGCAAATAGTACGATATTATTCAATAGCAGTGGAGCTTCATGCGGGACTACTGGAGGAACATCAGTCCCGACTTTATCAACTAGTGGTGAAGAAATATATGTTACGAGAGTCAATCCAAGTGGAGCTGTTGCAGATGACGACATTTGTTTTTCGGTTTCTATGAATGGAAATGGAAATGTTTCATCAAGAGGTGTTGATTTAGGCAATAACGACAATGGTCAATTAACGGATCATGCATCTGGAGACCCTGAAAATGCAGGAGATTGGACAACGAGTAACTCAAGAGTTTCTTTACCTGCTGCTAATTGTCAGTTGCTGCCTGTAATACTATCGAAATTCAAAATTCAAAATTCAAATTATACCAATATTATTTCTTGGCAAACTGCTGAAGAGATAAATAATTCTCATTTCGAATTAGAGCATTCTATAGACGGAAGATTATTCTCTCAAATTGCTGTAATTGAAGGAAAAGGAAACACAAGAACAAATACCAATTACAACTATACACATAATAATGTGAAAAGTGGGTCACATTACTATAGAATAAAGCAAGTTGACTTCGATGGCAACTATGAGTATTTCGGACCAATCAAAACTTTTGTTGAAGGAGATGGTGTATTGGTATATCCAACGACTACTTCTGGAACATTATATATAAAAGGTGACTACAACGAAAATGAAACGTATCAAGTATTCAGTATTTCTGGTCAAATGATCGAGATCGGTTCACTTTCTTCTGAATTGGATTTTTCAAGTTTGGAAAGAGGGACTTATATACTGAAGTACTTAAATACTTCACAATTAATAACTAAAATCTAATCAAAGAGAGTAGGAGTTCCTGCTCTCATTTAAAAACTTAAACAACTTTATGAGAATACTATTACTACTTTTTGTTTGCTCAAATCTATTAACTGCACAAACCATTACCAGGATTGGTGTGGGTACAGGCGATTGTGGTACGATGACTGATCCTTGTCCTACTGCTTTATGTACACCTACATCACCAGATGAGTCTACTTTGACCATAAGTATTCCGTCTGGAAGTCGAATCAATTATACTTTTAACCAAGCAAATGGATGTGATCCTTCTATGGACTACATTCTTGAATCAGGTGAAAATGTTACCGCTACACATAGAGGTATTACGACAACATTATTTTCTGGCGATGGTACTACTTCTGCATTTGGTGTTGGATGTTTTTTTAATAACGAGCCATTTGCGGTAGACTTGAGTATTACAATCAATTCTGACAGAAGAGATGAAGCAGTAGTATTCAAACATACCATAGAGGCAGATGATAACGGGTGTACTTTATTGCCAGTAGAGCTTAAATCCTTTAAAGTTGCACAGAAAAACAACACCAACCTTGTAGTTTGGGAAACAACTTCAGAAGTGAATAACTCGCATTTCGTCCTTGAACACTCTTTAGATGGGAGGTCTTATAATCAACTATCCATGATTAAAGGGCAAGTAAATAGTACATTATTGAATTCATATTCATTTTCACATGAAGATGTAAATTCAGGTACACACTACTATCAATTGGTTCAATACGATTTGGATGGAAATAGCAAAATTTACGGACCTATCTCTGCTGTTAATACGAACAAAGATGTTCGTTTCTTCCCATCTTTAGTTGATGATGTAATCCATTTCCATGGAGAGTTCGAAAATGAACCATTTACAATCTATTCAACAAGTGGAAAACTAATCCTTTCAGGTACTATGGATAGCAATATTGATGTATCTCAAATACCTAATGGATTGTACTACATTAGATATGGAAACAAAGTAGAGACACTATATAAGTTGTAATTATCTCTATTTCCTTTACAATAAAAAAAGGCATGTTCGTAGTTTATGAACATGCCTTTTTCTTATGCCTTTCTTTTTTTTTATTACAAACCTCTTTTATAAGGCATTTATTTCATGACACAATTTGTCAAGCAGTGGCTATTACAACGATTATTTCTTACCGTAACGAATCAAGCCTTCCTGGGCTACGCTGGCTACTAAAACACCTTGAGTATTATAAATATGTCCAAAGCACAACCCTCTAGCATTTTCAGCAACTGGACTATTCACTTCATAAAGTAACCATTCGTTAAAGTCAAATGGATGATGAAACCACATCGCATGATCTAAACTTGCCATCATCAAATCCTTTGACGTAACCATAATCCCGTGAGGCATTAAGGTTGTAGTAAGAAGATTGAAATCAGATGCATAAGCCAACGAACATTTGTGAAACTCTGCATTTTGTTCACTTACAGGTTCTTTGAGCTTCATCCACACCTTCCTGTTTGGATCTAATGTCCTTCCAGGAAGTGAAAGTTCATCAAGAGATATACGAATATCAATTGGCCATTCAGGAAGCAGGTACTTTTGCATTTCTTTCGGTTGTGTTTCCATAACCATCTTCTTCAGATCATCCATACTAACCATCTCATTAGGTGGGGTCACCTCCGGGACATCTTTCTGGTGACTAAGACCATCTTCTTTTCTTTGATAAGAAGCTGAAAGTATAAATATATCCTTTCCATTCTGAGAGCACCTGACACGTCTAGTATTAAAACTCCTCCCATCTCTTACTTCTTCTACATGATAAAACAGGGGCAATTTTTTGTCTCCAGGCAAAATAAAATAGCTATGCATCGAGTGCAAAAATCTATCCTCTGGCACTGTTTTTCCAGCGGCATATAAAGCTTGTCCAAGTACATTTCCACCAAACACATGCCTACTGCCTACTTCATATGATTTTCCTTTATACAAACCTGTATAAACTTCTTCAATATCTAATATTTCTTCCAAGGAAAGACTCATTTCTCCTTATATTTTTCGATTATTATCAATATCACACATAACAAAAACAACACACTCGGCACAATGGCATAAGAATACTCTTTAAAATATAGATGTACACTCGTTGCTCCGATCATGAGTCCACAACTCAACATCAATCCTTTGATACGTGTAGGTTTATAATAGATTAAAATGGCTAAAACAATTTCCAGTATTCCAATCAACTGCATAGCCCATATTGGTATGTTCCACACATTAAAATAATCTACCATGGTGGGAAACTTAACCAGTTTAACCATTCCCACGCTTAAAAAACCAGATGTAATAAATAAGATAAGAAGGACTCTTAGTCCATTTTTTAGAAACGCAAATATTGCTTGATCAATGGATCTATTCATTGTAGTAAAATTCTAGGGTTGATCCTAGCGTCCTTATACCAGGATCAACGAAAAGATGTAAAAAATTGGTAATAGGATTACCAATTCATATCATCATCTCCCTTATCTTCCTGTGCAGCTTCATATTCCTTAGCTTCTGCAGCCTTTCTCTCTTCCCACTCCTGATTTCTTCTATCGAACTCCTCGAAATCATAATCAGGCATTAAGCTTTTAATATGATCAACAGTATCTTGTAGAGACTTAACAAACTTGTTAAAATCTTCCTTATATACAAAGATCTTATGTCTTTCTATATGATCACTGTTAAACTTTCGTGTACTTTCGGTAATTGATAAGTAGTAATCCTCTCCTTTAGTCTGTTTGACATCAAAAAAATAGGTTCTTCTATTTCCAGCTCTAACTTTTACAGAGTGAACATTATCAAACTTATTGTATTCTGCACCCACAATATAGAATTTAAAAAATAATAAATATTATATAGCAAAATTACAAGAAATGCTCTAATGTCAAACTTTTTACCTCATTTTCTGCATTCAGAAGACGATTTATCTACTATATTTTACTTCTACTAATTAAGTGTTTTAAAAACATATTGTTGTTTGATTTGCATATCATTGATTTCTCTATGTATAGAAGTCTCAATACTTGAGTCATAACAAGCTGCCTGCTTGACATAATACGACCTTCATTACAATTAAGAACAAACAGGTATCTCTACTACTCTACCATAACTTCTTCCAATAATTGTGCATAATAACTTGAAGGATTCGACGCTAGTTCTGAAGGAGATCCAAATTCTTCAATCCTTCCCTCTGACAAAACTAAGATCTTATCAAAATCAAATATTCCACTAACTCTATGAGTTACGATTATCGTGGTTTTATTCTTACAAGTTTTGTCCAAAAACCTAATAATTCTTTTTTCTGTTTCGGTATCAACTGCAGAAAGAGAATCATCCATAATGACAATAGATGGATTTTTGATAAGTGCTCTAGCTATTGACACTCTTTGCTTTTGCCCACCAGACAAGGACACACCACGCTCTCCGACCATGGTATCAAAACCATTAGGCAAATCTTCTATATCTTTTCGTACAGCAGCATTTCCAGCCATTACTCTGATCTCTTCTAAAGACACGTCATCCTTTGCAAAACCGATGTTGGAGGCAACGGTATCCGAAAAAAGGAAGACATCTTGAGGGACATATCCAATCTCGCGGCGAAGTAATTCAACATTGTGATTTTTAATGTCCTTTCCATCGATCAGGATTCTTCCTGTCGTTGTATCATACATCCTTAGCAGTAATTCTACCAATGTTGATTTCCCAGATGCAGTTTTACCAATCACAGCCACCCTTTCTCCTTCCTTTATTTCAAAAGTCAGGTCTTTTAAAGCTTCAATTTTTGTATCTGGGTAAGTAAAAGATACACCTTCAAACGCAATTCCCCCTTTTATTAAATACTCTTCATTATTTGTATTAGACATCGTTGGTGACGCATCCAATAGTACATTAATACGTGACATAGATGCTTCAGCTTGTTGTACTATAGAGGCAATCCACCCTATGGCAGTTACAGGCCAAGTAAGCATATTTACATAGATGATAAACTCTGCAATATTTCCATACGTTATTTCACCTGAACTCACCTTACTTCCTCCTACTAAAAGAACAAGAATTGTTGAAATATTTATAAGCAAAATCATCAATGGGAAGAAAAAAGCATTAATCTTCACTAATTCCATTGACTTCTTTCGATAATCTTCACTTTGCTCTTCAAAATAAGTATTGAACTCTCCTTCCTTCCCATAACTCTTCACAACACGAATGCCTGAAAACACTTCTTGCGCAACACTATTGAGTTTGCCCAATTGCTTTTGGATGATTGAGCTATGCAAGTTAATTCTACTGCTTACCCAATAAATCGAAAATGATAAAAACGGTAACGGCAACAATGTATATAACGCCAATTCACTATTGACCTTAAACATGGCGTAGATGGTCATCACAAACAATGAAACCAAGTTAATGGCATACAATATTCCTGGCCCTAAGTAATTGCGCACCTTGGATACATCTTCGGTAATCCTAGCCATCAAGTCACCAGTCTTAAAATTAGATAGATATGCCGTATCTAGTGTTTCCAACTTCGAAAAAATATCACGTCTTAAGTCATATTCTATGAGTCGGGAGGTCACAATAATCGTTTGACGCATCAAATACATCAAACCTCCTTTGAGCAAAATAAAACCAATGACCGTAAGTGCAAAAATCAATAACACTTCATTGAATTCATCATACAATGAAGATTGATTATCGGTCGCCGTTTTTAAATCGCTAATTTTCACCTGGACAAAATCCAAGGCTTCTCCAATCTTTTGAGGTATGAGTACTCCAAAATAATTAGACAGGACTACAAACAAAGTCCCTGACAACAAATACCACTTGTATCTGAAAAAATATTTATTGAGTTTTAATAAATTCCGCATTGAGTATTTCGTCCCTTCACCAGTTGTTAATTAAATTAATGATTAGTTTACACTAAAGTTTGCCTTTCTCCTACTTTATCTAAGCACTTTTTCATCCAATACAAAGACCCTCAATTGCACTTCAGCTCTTTTTTCACTCCAATAAAACAGTTTTCAAAGATAGTATTATGATAATAACGAATTTTATAAATGGTTCAATCAAATATTAATAAATTTCTTTTGAGACCATTTCTTCTTAAAAAAAATAATACATACTTTTTATCCACAATTGTTCATTTGTATGTTTCTGTATTAAGATGGGTTAATTTCAGATCTAGAATTCCAAATACGAGGTCCTAACCCTCTGAATTCTAATATTAAAATTTATTATATAAATGATATTATTAATATGAAGGAATTAATCTTTGCGAGAATATGTTTAACGAAGAGTAAGCGTTTTTTTTAGTTGTCCACATCATTTCTAATTTTTCAACAAAAGAACCAACATTAAGAATAGGGGCAATTAATATGAGATATTTCAAGAATATGTACATTTGTTGGCGATGCATAGAAATGATGCTTCACACCTCACTTTAAAATGTTCAAAACTAAGTAATCTAAATGGCTGAATCAAGCAAAAAACTTAAATCTCTACAGGGTGGAAAATTCGGAAAACAATCTGGAAGAGACATTGATTCAGTAATAGATGGACGTGTACAACCACAAGCATTAGACTTGGAAGAAGCCGTCCTTGGAGCCATAATGATCGATCGTAATGGTATGCCTGCAGTCATTGAAGTACTTCGTCCAGATAGTTTCTACAAGCCTGCCAATGCCACCATCTATAAGGAAATGACCGAACTCTTTGCGAAATCAATTCCAATAGACTTACTTACGTTACACGATGCTCTGAAAAAGCAAAAAAAGCTCAATGAGATAGGTGGATTAGGGTATCTGATTGAATTATCTAATAAAGTAGGATCAGCCGCCAATATTGAATTTCACGCTCGGATCATTGCTCAAAAATTCATCCAAAGAGAATTAATTAACGTTTCAACCAATGTAATAAAGAATGCTTATGAAGACTCTATGGACGTACTCGAAATTTTGGATGAAGCAGAAAAAGGCCTTTATAACATTACCGATCAAAACCTTAATACGGGATATGAATCCTTGAGTTCGTTGGTACTGCAAACTCAGAAACAAATCGAATCTTTAAGTGAAAAAGGTAGTGATCTTACAGGTGTTACAACGGGCTTCAAAGAGTTGGACAAAATGACCAATGGTTGGCAACCTTCTGATTTGATCATTCTAGCTGCGAGACCTGGTATGGGGAAAACAGCCTTTACTCTATCTCTGGCAAAAAATGCCGCTGAAAATGGTAATGCAATTGCTGTATTCTCTCTGGAGATGGCGAGTGTTCAGTTGGTACAGAGGTTAATTTCCATGGAAGCAGAAATATCCAGTACTGTATTGCGTAACGGTCAATTGGACGAACAGCAATGGAAAAAACTTCATGCTGCGGTAGAAAAATTAAGTACTGTTCCGATCTATATTGACGATACTCCAGGTATCAATATTTTTGAACTTAGAGCAAAGTGTCGCCGATTGAAACAAAACCATGATATCAATATGATCGTCATCGATTACCTCCAACTTATGACAGGTAATCCTAATGACAAAGGTGGAAATAGGGAACAAGAGATATCATCAATTTCCCGAGCATTGAAGGGCTTAGCCAAGGAATTAAGTGTACCTGTCATTGCACTTTCTCAGCTTTCTAGGAGTGTGGAAACCAGAGGAGGAGAAAAGAGACCTATGCTTTCGGATCTAAGGGAATCAGGAGCCATCGAGCAAGATGCAGATATTGTGACATTCATATATAGACCGGGATATTACGGAGTCGAAGAAGGCAATTTCGATGTGCCACAAGATTTAGCAGAAATCATTATCGCTAAACATAGGAATGGTGGACTTGGCACTGTCAACCTACGATTTATAGGACAATTCGTTAAATTCGAAGATCCAGGTGAAGGTGGATTCGATAATGACTTTTCTATAGATGATTTTAATCCGAATCCTTTTGCTTCAGGAAGCATCATTACAAGACCTTCCAAAGCTAATGACGCTGTGGATAATACGAGTAGCCCTCCAAGTCAAAATGATCCCTTTGACATTACCCCAACAGATGGAGATATACCGTTTTAATGACATGTTTCGTTTAGAATAATTATCCGTAAAACAAAGCCCTCTCGTCTTGAGAAGGCTTTCATCCCTTGTAAACTCTCCAAAACAAGGATTCTCTTGGACATTTCGAGCGAAAAAGCCAATTCCTTATTAAAGACACCTAATAACCTGAATCATTCATAAGGATCAACCATTCACTCAATATTGTATCTTAATTTGGTCTCTTTTCGAATTTCATCATCTGCCATTTCTACATTCTCCTGACTACCAAACACTTGGTAATCATACTTTATAGAATACATTCGATCAATAAGAAATTTCAAAGCTCCTTGACCTAGTTCCCCATTTTTTACCGCTGAATTTACAACAGGAAAATACCTTTCCATGTAAGACAAATTTGAATGTTGAATAACTGCCCACATTACATGTTCGAATTTATCTCCAACCAAACTTTTCCCAATATAGGTCTGATGAATTGCATATATGGAATCTATTTTCTTTTGGTTATTGGTATCATATTTACCTTGTAACCTTTGATGATCTCTATTTCTCTGATCATCTATTTTTATCCGATTTATTGTTTCTACCAAATCTTTATCAAATCCATTTTCCTGTGCATATTTTTCGATACTTATTGATTCACTACTGCTCGACCCAATCCCACTCTTACATATTTCAAGTTGCTTCCTTAACTTAGATTGGATGGAGGTCTTATATCTATCAAAATAATGCTCAAACGAAACTATGTATTCACAGCTCCTTTCTTCATCTACAAATTTCTTAAACGCTACATCTATGTTAGCGTTTGACTCATCGAGATTATTGAATACCGTTAGTATATTCCAGTAATCCGACACGTCTATATTTCCATTTTTCTTTATGCGGTCCTGAGTTTCTGCTAGATACTTTAGTGCATCATAATATGCATCCTCTGAAACAGCATTTTTCTGAGGATTATAATCTAAAATCTGTCGATCAAAATCGTCGTATGTCATCATAACATATTCTTGTGATGTACAAGAAGCTCCAATTATGAGCATTAATATTACTGTTAAACTGTTTTTCATCTTTAAATCATTATGTGTTGAAGGTGCCGTATAGTTGCTCAATGTTGCTATATATAGTTTGATACTTTACTTATTCAATTCCATATTTTAGTTTCACTCGCTGTATTTCTTCATTAGGTTCGAACGGAATACCTACGTGGCTTCCAAAGTATTGTTTTCCAACCTCTTTCCAATGTATTCTATCTAAAAGCATCTTAAGTGGTCCTACGCTCAATTCTCCATTTCTATATGCTTCAGCTATTATTAATAACCACTTTTTTTGATCTGTTAAATTTTGACCATGTTCGACAATTAAACAAGTATAATCTTTATATTTATTATCTCCAGTAATCGACTTTCCTGGATAACCATAAGTACTGAATAATTCGATTAGTCTTTTTTGATTGATCGCATCCAATGAATCTTGTTTTAGCTTATTGATCCGATAAGCATTCCCCAATTGCCTATATCTCTGATCGATTTTCATCATTTCGATCAATTCGTCCACCACTACTTGATTAATAATATTGTCGACTTTCTCTTCCGTCTCTTCTTTTTTTGAAGACATCATTTGTGCGTCCTTGACAATGTCTATATAACCATCACCTAGTAATTTGTAAAATGTAGTGTTCTTAATATCATTGTCCACAAACGAGATATCCAGTTGCGTTATATCATAAAAACTAAAGGCATCATCCTTACAACTTTTTAATAAAAGAGTATGTACTTTTTCTTTATCTCCTTCCGTT
The DNA here is from genome assembly GCA_965230345.1 of Saprospiraceae bacterium. GTDB lineage: Bacteria > Bacteroidota > Bacteroidia > Chitinophagales > Saprospiraceae > JADKBO01. Next base: position 1,992,467 of record CBDDKR010000002.1, on the reverse strand, counting down.
AAGGCTATTCCTTTAGCCAAATTCCAGTAATCAACATAGTTCTTTTCTCCTTTATTGTTTTCTATGTTTTTTCTTGTTTGTGATAATATGTGTTTACCTTTTTCATAGTCTTGAGAAGTATTATCAATCTGTGCATTACAAGTCGTAAAAATCGATATAATCAAAAGCGCAACATTAAATTGTTTCATTTAATTAAGTTTTATTGGGATAGAATGGCAGCTTTTAATAACCGCAATTGTTTTTGGAGTATGACCACACAAGTTTGGCCTTTGTTGTCCTATGTCTTTCATTGCTGTCACTATTATTTTCACACAATGTTAGGTTCAGCACCTATTCAATATTATACTTCGATTTTACCATTTGACGAGTTTTATCATCGGCCATCTCAAACCCAAACCCACTTTGACTTCCGAAAACTTGATAGCCATATTTCAATCCATAAACTCTGTCAATTAGCATTTTAAAAGGCGTTACCTCCAACTCATTATTGTCAACAGCTTCTCCTATAATTGGTAAATATTTTTCCATCATTTTTAAATTTGAATGTTGTATTACTGACCACATAGTATGGCTGTACTTTTCTCCAACAAGAGATTCACCCAAATACCTTCTGTAGGTAACAAATAATGAGTCAATTAGTATTTGGTTTTGTTCGTCCAATATTGGCTGTTTCAATCTAAATCCTTCATCATCAGCACTTCTATACTTTTGGTCATCTTCATCAATTTGATGGATTACTTTTACTAAACTTGAGTCTAAATTATTCCTACGTATATAATCGATCAAACTGAAATTTTCTTCTTTAATTTCATCTTTTCTACAAGCATCGTAATACTTATTGTATAAATCGGGAATGGTGTCATCAAATTCTACTTTATCTTTAAAAGAGGTTATGTATGCACAACTACCTTTAGATTTTGCCAATTTTAAGAATACCATTTTAAGGTATTCTTCATCTAGATCAAGAGCTTCAAAAGCCGAAATAATATTCCAATAATGAGTCACATTATATTTTTTGACATCATTATCTAATTGTTTTTGGGTTTCAGAGATTACAAATCTTGCCCAATCAAAATCTTTTATAGATATGTTTTGATCTACATTAGTGGGAGTATAACTAAAAAACTCTGTCTCAAAATTTTCATTGGTAAAGGTTACTACATCTTTTACTTGCCCTTTACAAGAAAGATTAATGATCATTAATACGATAATAATTGATTGCTTCATTTTTCTATTTGTAATGTGCCATATTAAAATCAATTGATGTTTCTTACCTTAAAGTATTTTATCATCAGCCATGAAGAAGACATAATTCGAACACTGTGTCCTATGGTACAAGACTTTATTGACGAATCCTACAAGTATGTGATTCGAATAAAAATTAATACTAACTAAATATCAATGCAGTTTTACCTTTGAAATATTAGGTAAAGAATAGCACAAATTAATAGACGATAAGAGGTTTAGCTCTACGATCAAGACTTAACACAGAGTATATTAATACTGAATATTTATAAAACTGATTCCCACAATACAGCAATGTACATAAGATCATAAATTGGGGAAATCGTCGCATTGAAGTCTGAAGTTCATTGATACCCCGTTCTTCAATCCGAAGATAAAAAACGGGGTAATCTCTGTATTAAGACAATACTTTGTCTATAGATATTTAGGTATTCATCCATTCTGTATACCTATACCTAATTTGATAGAATCCGTATGATTTATATGAAGGCTTTAAAACGCCTTATATCTTTTGTTGGAGTTGGTACCAACTATAGAAAACTCTAACCTTGATTTTTTATTCAGTGGTACACCTGTTTCTTCTTCAAAAAGAGACTTGTATTTGTTCCAAATATTCGAAGGTTGTTTCTCTCCATTTATCTTCAAGTATTTACCTGTCAACAAGACTTTATTTTCTTTATCAGGGAGTAAAAATCCATCCCTATTAAGTTGATTACCGATGATATCCTCCAACTTGGCATCTTCTCGATGTCTTGGATGAAATTCTCTCAATATGATGCCTTCCTCTTCATTAGGGAATAATCTATTGTGGTGGCGTCTCTCGATTATTCGCTCCCTTCTTCTATCATCATCTCCAAAAGAATAACTCCAACTCCCATGGGGGAAAGTTTCTATACGAATGTCCTTCATCACATCTGGGAATCGCATGAATGAATCCAAATCAATCGACTTCATTATTGAGTCGGTATAAATCATGATATTAGGAAACTCATCCGAAAACATCTCATAGTTAAAAATGGCGCCATCTTCTCCACTTTCCAACCATTCAAAATTCAAATTATGTTCTGCATCTTCCAAGTGTCGCATTGATTCTTCCAACAACTTCTCAGACCTCGCCAGTTCTTCTTCAATTATAATTAATTCTCTTCTATCCCTTTCCAAGATTTCATCCATTTCTGATAATTCTAATCTACTAATTTCCTTTTCGTAGTCTTCCTCAGGAATAACCTTACCGTCAATGATCAGTTCTTTAATTTCCCCATTTTCCATTTCTAAAACCATGTCCTTATCATTCTCTTTCGTATGAATCTTAGTAATTTTTTTTGATTTCTTTTTCTTAGCTTTCTTGGCCTTCTTTGCTTTTGGCAAAGTGTCAATGATAGACATCGTTGTGCTCTTCACATGTGTAAGATGCATAGGAGTATCCTCACAAATTTCACTTGTGAAATCACCTATATTTTTCTTATAATCTGCCGAAAATGCATTCGTGTACAAAAACAAACCGATGAGTGCAAATGTTGCCATTGCAACCAAGTGTGTTCTACTATTGGATTGTTGAGTTTCCATATTTAGTAATCTTTTAATTCTGTTATAAAAATTTGATTTTGAATTTCCATCTATTGCCAACGCGGGTATTCTCTTTTCTGATGATGACCACTCTTGGGTCTTTAATAAAGTCTTTACGTACATCATCCTATCCCCATATATTGAAATTACCTTATCATCACAATCTTCTTCCCTTACCTTTCGCATTTGCGCATTCAACCACCAAATACCTGGATGGAAGTAGAAAATGGTTTCAAGGATGATCATTAACCCATTGATGTATTGATCTTTCCTGATCAAATGCGCTAATTCATGGGCTATGATAGCTTCTACTTCGGATTTTTCCAATTGCGTCAATATGCCTACAGGAAATAGTACAACAGGTTTTATTATACCAACCAGAATGGGTTTAGTTACGTATTGAGAATAAGCCAGTCTCACCTTTCTACCTGTATACATCATTCTGCGCTTCACCTCACCAATTAACTCCTGATATTCGCTTGCATACTCCATCCTAGATGTCCATTTGGTAGATTGTACAATAAACATAGCCCCTGTGTTTTTCAAAATAAACAACAGCGCACCTATCATCCATGAGTAAACAATCATCTTGTAATACTCGGGAGTAGTTACTAAGGAGGGTTCAGCAATTTGTGGAGAATTCCCGGTAATTACAATAGCTTCAGCACCGCTCATAGAAGATATCGGGCTGACATCATAGGTTAAGAGCTGATACGCAAATATTCCTAATACTAAGGTCATGGTCAATAACATTCCAGAGAGCAATAGGTGTGATTTCTTACTTGGAGAAAATCGTGGATTCATCTTTAAGACGATATAAACCCCAAGGATATATAAAGCACTTATCCATGTGGCGTGCAATAGTGTAGACCCTATAATTTCAAAATAAATAGATGTATCCATTACTTATTGTTTTCTAAATCAGCAATAATTTTTTTAATTTCCTTAATCTCTTCTTCACTTGCCTCACCATTACCCAAGGCAGACAAAACCATTTCCTTTACAGAGCCACCAAAAGTGTTCATCATGAAGTCTTTAAGAAGACCTCTCTTAGTGTCTGCTTCATATACATTCGACGTATAAAGGTGTTTTCTCTGAGAATCATCTCGTTCTAGAATACCTTTCTCATACATGATCTGCATAAGCTTTAAAGTAGTCGTATATCCAATCTTTCTCTTTAGATTAAGCATCTCATTGACTTGTCTTACACTACATGGTTGGTGTTCCCATAAGATTTGTAAGATTTCAAGTTCACTATCTGTAGGTTTCATATAATATCAATATTTACTGCCAAATATAATACGAAACGATTCGTACTTCAAAATTTAGTACGAAAAAATTCGTACTTTAAGAAAAAATTAACACAACCACGACACAATCGCCATTCATCACATCTCTTTTACAAATCCTACATTTACGCAACTCATTAATAGGCAGATCCTTAGAAGTAAAATATACATTACAATAATTTGAAATATGTTAATCTTTAACTACTTTTGTTTTATACATTATACTTAAATCACATTTAAAGATGATGAAAAATAGACTCATACCAATTGTAAAAACAATTATCGTAGCTGTAGGATTCCTAACATTTCCTACAGATCATTACTCCAATTCCGAGCCATCCATGGCTATTTACGATGTTTCTCTAGTTAAAAACAGCATATCCAGTTCTCCCATAAAATATGGGGTTTCGGTTCCATTTACTATGGTAATAACGAATGATGGAGACATGCCTATTCAAAATATTCAGGTAATAGATTACATCCCAAGTGGGTTTGTATACAACAACGCAACGACCAATGTATGGACTCCTTCTTCATCAGTACCCAATGCCTATGAAAAGACCATAGCTGGACCTCTTGCACCAGGAGAATCAGAGACAATTACCATTGATCTTATTGTTCAATCTACGAATGATCCAAATGGATGGACCAATTCTGCTGAAGTGTTTGCTTTTCAAGATGATGGTGGCAATCAAGTAGAAGATCAAGATGTTGATAGTACACCCGATAATAACCCCAATAATGATTCAGCTAACGAAGACGATTTTGATACTCAGACCATTCGAGTTTATGACTTAGCATTAACCAAAGCATTAATCACAAATCCTCCTTATCAATATTTTGATACTTTGACTTATGAAATCACCGTATACAATCAAGGTAATGAAGCAACAGGTCAGGTCATTGTGACGGATTATATAACAGAAGGTTTTGAGTACAGTCCGACCTTAAATGCTCCACTTGGATGGGTTGGTACTGCCCCAAAACCATTGTATGGATTTCAAAATCTTGCCGTTGGCGCTAGTACTACTTTTGAGATTAAGCTAGTCCTTCTGCCAAACATGTTTGATGCAGGAGCCTGGGACAATTATGCAGAAATCTTCCAGATTAGTGACACCAATGGAGATGTAGTTAACAATTTTGAAGCAGACAGTACGCCCAATTCTAACACTATCGAAGAAAACGATGTTAAGCCTGGCGATCCTGACGACAACAATATAGATGGTAATGGTCCTTTAGTAGGTGAAGACGAAGATGATCATGATCCAGCAGGAGTAAGAGTTATCGATATAGCCTTAAAGAAAGAAAAGGTTACTGCAGTTACGAGTTATAGTTATACCCAACAGGTCACTTATGATATCATTACCTTTAATCAAGGGAATACTCCATTATCATCTCTTACTATAGTTGATACCATTCCATGTGGTTTGGCTTTTGATCCTTCATTTAACCCAGGATGGGTATACGATGCATCAATCAATTCTGTTCGTTACGTTGACAACACCCCACCAGTTCCATCTGGTTCTGATACAACTAAACTCATATTTGACGTTAACCCTTGTTATCAAAAGAACCCTGAAGAATCTTGGGACAATTATGCTGAAGTAGAGTCCATAGTTGCGTCAGATGGACTAATGAATTACGATATAGATGGAACATTAGACTTCAATTTTTCCAACGATATAGGAGGAAACCTATTAGAAAACGACAACGAAATAAATGGAAATGGGCCACTGGTCAATGAAGATGAAGACAATCACGATCGAGAAAGAGTTGATGTCTTTGATCTTGCCATAGTCAACACCATTGCTACACCAGCACCTTATGATTATGGTCAACTCATTGACTTCAATATCAGGTTGATCAATCAAGGGAACATTATTTCTGAAGATATTGATATTCGAAGCCACATTCCCGACGGATACATCTTTTCGGTTGGCAATAATGTTGGATGGTATATGGTCAATGATTCCACCATTCAATATCAACACCAGCCTAGGCTACACCCAGCTGATTCAGTAGATATTAATTTGACATTAGAAATAACGGAGTCTAACGCTCGAAGAGATTGGATAACGAGATCCTACGTATACATACCTAGAGATACTTTGGGTCTTAACCGTGGAGATGATGCAGATAGTTTTCCTTTTGGCGAACAAAGTGGTGAAATAGCAATAATGCCTAATGAATTAGGTGATAATGATATATTTGTTTTAGGCCCTCCTGGAACCAATTCAGATGAGGACGATCATGATCCAGCTGGTTTTTTGGTTACGGATTTAGAACTTGAAAAAGAATTGATTAATACCGGCACACTTGCCTACAATCAAATTATTCAGTACAATATTACAATTACGAATAATGGAGGAAATGCCGTCAACGAATTCACCATTCACGACTACTTACCATGTGGGTTGGAATTTATTGCAAATAGTAATATCGGCTGGTCTTTTGATCCTAATACTTCCGAACTTTATTACTCACATAATCAAACCCTTGCTGCCGGGCAATCCATAATCATTCCTATTAATCTACGACTGGTAGAATGTCAAACTCCCACGATCTATTCCTGGACAAACAAAGCTGAGATAAGTAGTATAGAAGATGAGGATGGAGAAGATGAAGATTTTGATAGTACACCAGATGATGATCCAGATAATGACGTACCTGACGAAGACGACATCGATGATGAGCCATTATCAATTGTTGATCTTTCGCTAGAAAAAACGGGTCCAACGGGTCCTTTTGAAGTAGGCGAAGAGGTACAGTTTACCATAATGGTTACCAATGAAGGAAACACTCCAATGTCAAATGTAACCATAAGTGATCAACTTCCTTGCGGGTTAGAATTCATCCCTGGAAGTAATCCCCAATGGCAATCAGTAAACTCCAGTACTGTTAACACCGTAATCACTGATGTAATTCAACCTGGAGCAACCTATAATCTAACCATTACACTTCGTATATTAAGTTGTTCTGGTCAAAGTGCATTTACAAATAGAGCTGAAATTTCGGATCATGAAGATGAAAATGGAGATTCTCCCGATGATATTGATAGTACACCAGATGACGATCCAACCAATGACACTCCAGATGAAGACGACTTTGATGAACACTTAATTGATGTATTGTTAAATGCAACTATTGGTGACTACGTTTGGATGGATGCTGATGGTGATGGTCACCAAGATTTCTCAGAAAATGGAATACATAATATTCCTGTTTATTTATACTCACCTACAGGTGTACTTATCGCAAATACAAATACGGATATAAATGGATTCTATCTCTTCGAGGACATTGAACCTGGAAATTATTATATCAAATTTAATGCTCAGTCAGAACTAACTGCAACGGTATTTAGGACCTCAACCAATAATTCTGATAGCGATATTAATGGTAGCAATGGGGTTAATACGACGCCTACGTTTGCAGTTAATGCAGGCGATGAGGTTAGAGATATAGACGCTGGATTTTTTATCTGTTCCAATATATGTGGTTCGATTTGGTATGATCAAAACAAAAATGACATTTGCAACGTCATGGAAAATGGAATCAACGGCTTAGTCGTTCGATTGTACCGTCTTGTTAATGGATCCTACGAATTATGGGAAGAAACCTTAACAGGTCACCAACCAGGGACTGGAAGCGAAGATGGTTACTTCGAGTTTTGCACAAACCCAGGTACATACTATATCAAAGTAATCATGCCTCCATATGGGTTGGTTCAAGTACGCCCTCATGTTGGTCACCCTGATACAGATAGTGATTTAACGAATAGTTTTGGTGCTGGAACTACAGCCTCATTCACTCTATTAAACAATGACAGCAAATGTGATATAAAAGGAGGATACTATCCAATGGCCCGAATAGGTAACTTGGTGTGGTACGATCAAAACCAAAATGGAATGCAGGACATAGACGAGGAACCCGCTTCCAACGTAGCCATTTCTATTTACGACGAAAATCATGACCATGTACAATCAACTGTTACAGATGAAAATGGAAATTATGAATTCGATTACCTTCAGAAAATGGAATACTACATTATGGTAACTCCACCTTCAGGATATACCTTTACTACACCTGACAGAGGACCACATGATCGCGATAGCGATATAACTCATCAAAACGGACCGAACACTTCCAATATGTTTATGATGTCACCTGGCACAAATACCAATCATGTTGATGTTGGTTTGTCTTCTAGCATACTTCCAGTAGATTGGGAAGACGTTTCTGCTCATGCACTCACCGATTTTAATCGAATAAAATGGAATGTATCTCAGGAACTTAACTTATCGCATTACGAAGTATTGAGATGGAGTGATGCAATAGAGGACTTTATTTCTATAGGAGATGTTCTACCAAACATAGAGATGTCTTATTTCTTGAATGATTATGCTATTACAAATGCTTCCAAGTATACTTACGCCATAAAGCAAGTAGACCTTGACGGCAGATCTACCATTAGTAAAAGTGTTTCTGTTAAAAGGAATAGCTTCATTAATGATGTCAGTATATTCCCCAATCCATCAAGTGACAACATCAGAATCTCTATTAAAAGCGACAACACATCTGAGCTTACTAATCATCTAAAAATTGTGGGTACAGATGGTCAAATTATAAAACAGCTTAAAACGACAGATAAGGACATTTATCTTGATGTCAATGATTGGCCTCTGGGTACTTATATCGTAAGTATCCAAAATCAATACTACAACATCAACAAAACGTTTATTAAAGTACAATAAAAGCGAAGAATCGAGGTAACTGCAGATGAGTTACCTCGATTCTCTATTAATAAATCGCATAATATCTCCTTGACTTGCAGGTTCTAATGTAGTGTATTGATTATTTTACTACTACTACTCACCCACCCTCAAATTAGAATCATACTCTACCCTCCCACCTTCCAACAACACCAAATTTTACATTTACACAAAATTACGTTATAAAATTTCACAACCCAACACACACTTCCACCTTCTTAAAAACATTCTATTGCATTATTACATATTACGAAATATTATATTTAAAAATCATATTTATAAATAGCTTGAATAATCGTATTTTTGCCTTATAATTTGAAGCAATTAAACGATAAGATACAATGGCAAAAGTAGAGTTATTAATGCCTAAGATGGGCGAAAGCATCATGGAAGCTACAATTCTTAAATGGTTGAAAAAACCTGGTGATGCTGTTGAAGAAGATGAAACCATACTTGAAATTGCCACAGACAAAGTAGATTCTGAAATACCTTCTCCAACTTCTGGAACAATTTTAGAAATAATGTTTCAAGAAGATGATGTTGTTGAAATCGGGAAGGTTATAGCCATAATAGGTACTGAAGGAGAACAAGCGTCTGATTCAACAACCAAAGAATCTAGTGCATCTAAGGCTCAGGAAGTCGAGTCAACTCCTGCACCACAGGTAATTGAAGAAGTATCAAAACCGTTGGCGAACTCATCTACTCCTTCTACAGAAGGCAGTACTAGATTCTATTCTCCTTTAGTTAAAAACATGGCTAAAGCTGAAGGCATCAATCTAGCTGAACTTGAATCTATCAATGGTTCTGGAGCTGGAGGAAGAGTTACTAAGAAAGACATGTTACAATACATAGAGAGCAGATCAAATTCTTCTTCTCCTATTCAGAATGCAGCTCCAGCAGCAAACAAACCTACTGCACCTAAATCTGCTCCAGTTACTCCAAGTCCTGCTGCTTCTACACCTTCGGCTTCTGGTGACGTCGAAATAGTTGAAATGGATAGGATGCGTAAATTGATCGCGGATCATATGGTAATGTCAAAGCATACTTCTCCACACGTTACATCTTTTGTTGAGGCCGATGTAACAAACATGGTAGAATGGCGCACAAAAAACAAGAATGCTTTTATCAAGAAATATGGTGAGAAAATTACCTATACTCCAATAATTATGGAGGCTGTGGTTCAAGCAATAAAAGATTTCCCAATGATCAATGTATCCGTAGATGGGACGAAGATTTTGGTGAAAAAATCGATCAATGTTGGAATGGCAGCAGCACTTCCAAGTGGAAACCTTATCGTACCTGTGATAAAAAATGCTGACTATCTTAACTTGGTAGGTCTAGCAAAATCAGTTAATGACTTAGCTACAAGGGCTAGAGCGAACAAGCTAAAACCAGAAGAAATCCAAGGTGGCACTTTTACTGTTACCAATGTGGGTACATTTGGAAATGTAATGGGAACACCAATCATTAACCAACCACAGGTAGCTATTATGGCTGCAGGAAGCATCAATAAGAAGCCTGCCGTTATAGAAACAGAAATGGGTGATGTTATTGCCATTAGACATAAGATGTTTTTATCTTTGTCCTATGATCACAGGGTGGTTGATGGCTTCCTAGGTGGCTCATTCTTAAGAAGAGTGGCAGACTACTTAGAAGCTTTTGATAAAAATAGAGCAATTTAATTAATTAATATATTGAATAACTTTTCTAAGGTAATTTATGCTTTAATGTTTTTCTCTTTTCCTTTTATTGGAGAAGCGCAAAAAAACACCATAAAGCAGGCCGAAGAATTGTTTAAATCCTCCAATTTTGTTCGAGCTCTTCCTCTTTATGATTCAATCAAAAAAATTGATAAAAAGGAAGAGCTCCTCTTTCATCGAGCCATATGTCAGTATGAGTTAGGACAGACCCAAAACAGTTTGTCTAACTTTAAAAAGGTCTACGACAGAAATAAGAAAATAAAAAAAGCGCTTTTCTACATCGGCCTATGCCAATTGGATCTAAAAGACTACACTTCTGCTTCAGTATGGTTTAAGAGATACCTTTCGACCAAAGGGGACAAAATCGGCAAAGAGAACCTTAATCACGTCTTGTATCTAATAGAAAGATGTGAATATGCACTCAAGCTTCAACACAAAAATGCTCTGGCATTTGTTGAGAATATGGGACCTTCTGTAAATACTGCTTACCATGAAGTCAATCCTATTCAAAGTCCAAATTCTCAAAACAAATTTTATTTCTCCTCTAATAGAGATATTGCAACGGGAGGACTTCGCGATCGAGATGGACTGAAGAATGATTTTACGGGATATTACTACTATGATATGTTCGCAGTAGAATTATCTAATGGATTATGGACTGCAGTATATCCCTTTAATTCATTGCAAAACACCTCTAGACATGAGTTCATCCAAGGGTTTAACACCTCTGGAGCTGCTATGTTTTTCATAAAAGCCAATAAATTAAACGAAGGGAAACTATTGGTAGATACTTTTTCTCAAGATGCTGATAAAAGAGCATTCCCTTCTACATACAATTCACCATTTTTTGGTGAAATAGGAGACAAAGATCTATATTTCTTTAATGAAGAAACCATGTTTTTTTCATCAAAAAGAGAAGGTGGTTATGGAGGCTATGACATCTATGTAAGCATAAAAAATGGCGAATATTGGTCTAATGCTATAAACTTAGGTCCATCTATAAATACTTCTGCTGATGAAGAATGTCCATTTGTAACCAAAGGGGCGAGTGCACTTTTCTTTAGTTCTAATAGAAAAGAAAGTTTGGGCGGTTTGGACATATTTCAATCCGAGATCCAAGATTCTACTTTCACCAGTCCAGTCAATCTTGGGATGCCCATAAATTCTCCCAGAGATGATAAAGGTTTTTTTATTTCGTCAGATGGAAATCAAGCCGTTTTTAGTTCGAACAGACCTGGAGGATACGGTGGTCATGATCTATACTTGACCTACTGGAAAGAACAAGTACTTGATCAATTAAAATATACAGAGGATCTTCCAATAAGCTTCAACCAAGAAACTATAAGTGTGAAAGATTCTGTTGCTTTAGAAGAATCTAATTCAAATCTAACAGAGTTTTTCAATGCCAATTTGTACTATCAACCTAATGAAGATATTATTTCTTCAAAGAACAAAGTTCATTTGGACAAAATTGTTGACTTACTTGAAGTGTTTCCTAATTTGGAAATCGACATCATAGTCCATACACAAAATGACAATCTCCCTGAATTCAACTTATTCTTTGGGCAAAAAAGGGGATATACGGTTAAACAGTATTTGTTAAGTCAAAGTGTTAAATGTCGAATAAATGTCATCTCAGCGGGAAACTCTTACCCTTTGGTATCTAATCCACAAAGTCAAATTGCGCATAAATATCACAACAGAATTGAGTTTCTTTTTAAAGGAGGCGATGCAAGGCATATACAATTTTTTGACGATGAAATAACCGTTGGTAAAAACCTTCAATCTGAGAAATATCAATCATATACATCAGCAAAAAATGGGCTCGTTTTCCGAATAAAGATTGCTCAAACGGTTCAAATGTTCAAATCCGATTTATTCCATTCTCTTCCTAGCATTGTAATCAAGAATGATCAGAATTTAGATTATTTCGTTGGAAACATTTTGACATACCAAGAAGCAAGAAAGCTAAAAGAAGAAATAAAAAAACATTCAACCGCTCAGATTGAAATATTGCCTTTTATCAATTTTAGGCCTACCCACAATTTGGAATCACATATGAATGAATATCCTGAATTGGTTGAATTTGCGAAATATGAGTTCTAATACTTAATAGATTTACTACATGCAAAAACGCACTCCCTCTATACAAGACTTTCTATCCTACTTTGAGGAAGTTACTCCCCCTTTGGTTATTACAGAAGATACCATTAGTAATATAAAAGATGTGACCCGACCTCTTCCAAATGAGATGATTATTGAGTTCATCCAAAGATGGGACGAAAGCATTGATGAACTTACGGAAATTACCCCATGCTTTTCGCTACCTCCAACATCTGAGTATACAGCTATAGTTTATTGGAAAGCTAGCCTTTTAAAGTATGAATACATTATGGTCACCCTTGATTCAAGCCATACCATGATTGCAAAGAAAACATTGTGTGGTACACTCATTGAAGGGGATATTATTAAAAAATCTGTGGCTAAAATTGATGAAGATTTAATCATACATATTCAAGCTGGAGCACAATATGCAGACTCCGATTATTCTCCTGATTTGAGCCAATCTTACAGCATAGAAATTTTGGAGTCAGGAGATATGCTTTTTCACATAGACGAATCAAATAGAAACAATGAATAAGAAAAGACGTCGTAGAAGGAGTACCTCTGTCAAAGTGGGTACAAAACAATTGCAATTCTTTATTCTGAAATTACTTTCAAAACATCAGGACAAGCAATATTCACTTCGTCAGATTCAATCAAAAATCAAGGTAAAAAACTCTATCGATTCAGTAGCCAGCGCAGTGGAAAAACTAAAATCTAGGGGTCTTTTGTTAGAAGCAAGAGATGGAAAAGTCTATTGGGACCCAACCAATACATTTGAGGACACCCAAGATGTTATGCCGTCTACAGTATATGAAGGACGTGTAGATATGACTAGATCCGGCTCGGCATATATCATTTTGGAAGACATGGAACAAGATGTCTACATACCTAAAAAGTACACCATTAATGCTATGGACGGCGATTGGGTCAAAATTGCTATTCCTAGGGCATCCGGTAGAAGAAAGCCCGAGGGGAAAATCATAGAAATAGTCAAACGATCTGTTACTCATATCATAGGAAAACTTCACATCTACCCAAATTTTGCAGAAGTATTTCCTGCAATGAATAACAATTTCCCTTCCATTTTTGTACATCATGACCACATGAATGATGCAGAAAATGAACAATATGTTTTAGTCAAAATTACAGACTGGGGAAGTGGTCAAAATAAAACCATCTGGGGAGAAGTATCTCAAGTACTTCATAAGATGAATAAGAATGACATCGCTATGCAATCCATACTTCTGAACAATGGATTTGACTTAGAATTTCCTGAAGAAGTTATTAAACAAGCAGAGATCATAGATGGTAATATTACACCTCAAGAGGTATCTCTTCGAAGAGATCTTCGAGATGTACTGACGTTTACCATTGACCCTACCACCGCCAAGGATTTTGATGATGCGATTTCCTTTCAAATCCTTGAAAATGGATTTGTAGAAATCGGTGTCCACATTGCTGATGTAACACATTTCCTTAAAGAAAATAGTGCCTTGGATAAAGAGGCATTCAGACGCTCTACATCTGTATATTTAGTAGACCGTGTTATTCCAATGCTTCCCGAAAGGCTATCTAATGACCTTTGTTCACTTAATCCGAATGAAGACAAATATACCTTCTCAGCAATTTTTACATTTGATCATAAGTTTAAAATAGCTTCCGAGTGGTTTGGGAAAACCATCATTCACTCCAAGCGAAGATTTACATATGAGGAGGCCCAAGAAAGATTAGAATCAGGTGAAGGCGATTTAGCCAAAGAGTTGCGACATGTCAATGCAATTGCCGCTAAAATAAGGAAAGAACGATTAAAAAAAGGTGCTATAAACTTCGAAAGTGACGAAGTGAAATTTGAATTAGACGAAGATAATAAACCCATCGGTGTGATTGTCAAAGAACGCAAAGATGCACATCTACTTGTTGAAGATTTCATGCTACTTGCTAATCAATCTGTTGCCACTTATTTATTCAAAAAAGCAAAACCTGAAGTACCAAGTGTCTACAGAGTACATGATCTTCCTGATTTAGACAAACTCGCTGATTTTGCCCTCTTTGCACGCGGATTGGGTTACAATATAAAACTTGATCATCCTGATAATATTGCTAAATCTCTCAATACACTTACCAAAGCTGCTCAAAAAGATGAGAGTCTTAAAATGTTGCTTCCCTTAGCTATTCGAACAATGGCTAAGGCTGAGTATTCTACGGAAAACATTGGTCACTATGGTCTTGCTTTCGATTATTATACTCATTTTACTTCACCAATTAGAAGGTACAGTGACGTATTAGTACATAGAGTTCTCTTTGAAAATCTTAACGATGTTTTAAGGCGTGATAAAGATCGTCTTGAATTAAAGTGCAAGCATATTTCGAATCAAGAGCGTAAAGCCATGAATAGCGAAAGGGAATCTATTAAATATAAGCAGGTGGAATATATGATGGATAAAATTGGACAAGAGTTCCATGGAGTCATTTCAGGAATGATTGATAAAGGAATTTTTGTTGAAGTTGTCGAAAGTAAGGCCGAAGGATTGATCCCGTTTGATCACTTGGGAAGTGGATTTGTCCTAGATAATTCTAGACTTAAGGCGGTTTCATCAGTTACAGGAGAAGAATTAAAAATGGGAAGTAAGGTTATCATCCGACTAGATGAAGCTGATTTAGATAGTAGATTACTAGAATTTACATTGATTGAAATGCAATAGTAATTTAGCCTTTCAGGTTATATCCATTTAGCCATTGCTCTACACTCATTTTTCTTTTACCAGATACCTTTAACTCTAAAACATCAATAAATCCTTCTTGACATTTCAGACTAAAGAATCGTTTGTTATCACTTACATAGTGCCCAATAGGGACTTCAGCTATTAGGCTCCTATTTAATCTGGCTTTCAAAATTTTAGTTTCTATTCCATCTATTGACGTATAAGCTCCCGGGAAAGGACTCATCCCTCTAATAAAATCATGAACCTTTTGACAATTTTGATCAAAATTGATTTCTGAAGTTTCTCGATAAATCTTTGGGGCCTTCGTTACCAAAGAAGCATCTTGCGGGTAAAATTTATACGAGCCAGACTCAATCAACTTTATCGTTTTTAAAACTACTTCAGCTCCAAGTACCATCATCTTGTCGTGCACATCACCTGTCGTATCATCATTACCAATAGGTAACTCCTCTTGAATCAATACATCCCCCGTATCGATTTCATGTTTTAATTTAAAAGACGTAACACCTGTGATCTTTTCACCATTGATAACTGCCCAATGGATTGGTGCCGCTCCTCTATATTTAGGTAATAGACTACCATGCAGATTAAATGTCCCCAGTTCAGGCATATTCCATACGATCTCTGGCAGCATTCTAAATGCAACCACAATCTGAATATCGGCATTTAAGCTCTTTAGTTCGTCTATAAATTCAGGAGCCTTTAAATTCTTAGGTTGTAGTATTTTCAACCCCTTTTCCACGGCATACCTCTTGACAGGTGACTCAATCAATTGCTTTCCTCCTCTTCCACCATACTTATCCGTTGCTGTGATTACACCGACAATTTCATATCCCGCATTGACAAGAATTTCTAAAGAAGGAACCGCAAAATCCGGGGTTCCCATAAATACTATTTTCATAAATTCATTTTCTATTTGGGAACTTTAGCCGATTGTCTAGAAAGTAACCTCCATCTAGAGTTTTTATAGTAATATGTTTCTGTAAAACATAAATCCAAATCAAATTCATGCCCTTTATATACTCCACTAAACAGGGCAACTCCACGCACAGTTCCTACATTGTCTAAAACATCAACCTCTAAGTTATCAACCTCTATGGATTTATAAATCAACGAATCCGAAGATTCATACATCGTCATGTCGCTAAAATCCTGTATCCAACAATTCGAATGTCCGTATTGAATCTGTGGGAATAATAATGTCTTTAGGGAATCTCTATCATCAGAGATCAACCATTCATTTTTCTTGTCAAAAGTTTCTTTCAGCTGAAGTGTCAACAATTTATTATCCAACTCTACTGTATCCCGATTTGTCACCTGATGGCAAGCAGATAAAATGCCAAGAAAAGCAATAAGACAAGTGGATTTTAGCAAAACATTCATAATCAAATCTACTATTCTTTTTCAACAATTTTAAAAACCAATGAATTGATTCCCATTAAGGAGTCTTTCCTACTATGTTGAAATATAGAAAGTCCATACCTTCCTGTTTTTTTGAATAGAACACCATCTTGAATCAAAAAAGGAACCGTACAGCTTTCACTATTACAATTTCCCTGTGACTCTCCAGTCTTTTTTCTTATATCCAGAGATATTATATCCTCAACTGATTCACCTCCTGGGAAATCAGTAACCATCTTAGTATATAGGTTCTGATACTTGAATGACTTGTCATATTCGACTTCAAGAATCATTTGATAAGACTGTGTAGTGTCTAAAACCTCATAGGCAAAATCTATAGAATGATTGTACGTCCAAGCCTTTTCAACTTCAATCTTATCCTCAAAAAGAACTGTTGGACCACATGCACTTAAAAATAGCACAAATGCAAATAGAACGTAATATCTTACATCTAATTTCAATGGAACATGTCTTTCATTCTTTCAAAAAAGCCTTTATCCTCCTTTGTTGGATTAGGTTGAAATCCAGGCATGTTTCTCATCTCTTCTAGAAGTTCTCGCTCTTGACTACTCAATGACTTAGGTGTCCAAACATTAACATTTATCAATAAATCTCCTACTCCATAAGACTGAACAGAGGGTAGTCCTTTGCCTTTTAGTCGCAATATTTTACCAGCCTGCGTTCCACTTGGAATTTTTATCTTAACCTTACCATCCAATGTTGGAATCTCAGCTTGCGTCCCTAATGCCGCATCGGCAAAATTTAAGTAAAGATCATAGATAATATTCATATCATCACGAACGAAATGCTCATGAGCCTTCTCCTCAATTGTAATCAATAGATCTCCTGCAGGGCCTCCATTTTTTCCTGCATTACCCTTACCACGCATAGATAATTGCATTCCGTCTTGAACACCAGAGGGAATTTCTATTTCAATTGTTTCTGGTTGAACCGTCGTACCGTCTCCGCGGCAGGTCCCACAACTTGCTGTTACTTGCTTTCCTTTTCCATTACATGTAGGACAAACAGAAGTGGTCTGCATCTGTCCTAAAAAAGTACTTTTAATCTGTCTTACATAACCCGATCCCTGACAAGTTCCGCAAGTCTTAACAGAAGAAGCATCTTTTGCTCCAGAGCCATTACAAGTATTACATGTCGTTGCTTTCTTAACCTTGATCTTTTTCTTAACGCCCTTGGCTATTTCACTGAGTGTCAAAGATACCTTAATCCTCAGATTAGAACCTTTTTGCCCACCACCAGAGGATCTGCGTCCTCCGCCACCGCCAAAAAACGAGTCAAAAGGACTACCTCCGCCACCAAATACATCTCCAAATTGAGAGAATATATCTTCCATAGTCATACCTCCTCTAAAACCACCGCCACCAGCGTTACCACTTACAGCATCATGACCGTAGCGATCATATCTTGCCCTTTTATCTTGATCAGACAGGATTTCATATGCTTCTGCAGCTTCTTTAAATTTTTCCTCTGCTTCCTTATCACCTGGATTTCGATCCGGGTGAAACTTCATTGCCACCTTACGGTAGGCTTTTTTTATTTGTCCTTCATCTGCACCACGATCTACACCTAATATTTCGTAATAATCTCTTTTAGCCATAATTTTCTTATTTACCCACTACTACCTTAGCGTATCTAATGATCTTATCATTAAGCGTGTAGCCTTTCTCTACTGTATCGATGATCTTTCCCTTCATATCCTCAGAAGGTGCAGGAATTTCAGTAATTGCCTCATGCATTTCTGGATCGAAAACCTCGCCATTCGTTTCCATTGCAATAAGTCCTTTGTTTTGTAGTGTAGAAACTAGTTTTTGGTAAACTAAGCTAACTCCCTCTGAGAATCCTTCACCTTCATTTCCATCATCAGCCGCTTTCTTTGCCCGATCAAAATCATCAATAACTGGAAGTAAAGATGAAATAGTGTCTTGGGCAGCCGTCTTCATCATATCCAGTTTTTCCTTCACTGTCCGCTTTTTAAAATTATCAAACTCCGCAAACAGCCTAAGGTATTTATCTTTCGCTTCTTTTAATTCAATTTCTAAATTTCCCTCTTTAACTTCAACATTTTCTTGTTCTCCTGCCTCAATAGTTTCTTCATTTATTTCGTCAGTTGCTTTTTCCAGCTCTTCTTTATTGCTTCCCATTTTTTTCAAAAATTTATCTTTAATATTTTTAATCAATTCCCTTGCCATACCAATAAATAAGTCATTTTGTCTCCTTCTGATTCAGACGAAGCAATTTTTGTCAAAAATTTGAATTTTATTTATTACAGATTGTCAGTTAGAACCGTACGAATTTCTTCAAAAGATGGGTTTGTAGCTATGATTTGCCCTTCCCTATCAATTAGGTATTTGGTAGGAATTTCTCGTACACCATACTGCTTTGCAATTTCAGAATTGAATCTTCCTTCCTGACATATATGATATGGCCAATTTAAGCCATCACGTTCTATTGCTTTTAAAGCGGACTGAGGATTCCGCTCAATAGCAACACTTACAATTTCAAAATCAGTCTGCGTATTAGTCGGTCCGAAACTTTGATATAAGCTTACTAATTCTGGGTTTTCCGTCCTACAAGGACCACACCATGATCCCCAGAAATCTAACAGTACGTACTTTCCCCTTAATGAGTGTAAAGAAAACGATCCTCCATTGATCAACTTAGCACTGAACTCTGGTGCGGATTCACCTTTGTTATATTTAGGAAGTTTGTAAATATAATATCCTACATAACTCAAAATAAGAACAACTAAGAGAATATTTAACACTTTCGACAACATAGACTTTCATTTACAGAATGATGAGATCCTCACCATTTCAATACAAACGCAAAAGTAATTAAATAGGTTTAAACGAATTGTTTTGACATAAGTTGTGATACCTTTAGATTGCCTTTAACTATCAAAAATTTAAGCACAGTTCTTCTACTTCTTACTAGGCTGCGATTTCGTAATTGGAAATCACGATTTTTATTTCGGTGCCTTGGGCATTCGATTCAATAATTTCAGCTTCTAATTTTGCACTTAACGATTGGATCAACATTTGCCCAAAGCTACTTTGTTTTTTGATTTGCTCCTGACTTACAGACTTCCCTACTCCATTATCGCTCACACTCAAAATCAATTGATTATTATCTTCGAAGAGTTCTATTTTCACTTCTCCTTTTTCTTGATTTACAAAGGCATGTTTTAGAGCATTCGAGATCAATTCATTGGTAATCAATCCCAATGGAATGACGGTATCTACATCCAAGACCAACTCATCAATACGCATAATCAACTGAATCTTATCCTCATTTATATTATACGCATCGAACAATCCTTGCACCAAATTGTTGAAGTATTCCTTCATTTGAACACCTTTCAAATTGTCCTCTCGATAAAGGTTTTGATGCAGCAACGCCATAGATTGAACTCGAGTCCTGCCATCAGCGATAGCCCTTACTGCATTTTCATCAACGATGTATTTTGACTGCAACTTTAAGAGCGACGAAATTACTTGCAGATTATTTTTCACCCTGTGATGAATTTCTTTCAAAAGGATGTTCTTTTCCTTGTTTATCTTGGTGATCTCGATATTCTTATTTTTAATTTTTCGATATATGACAAATAAAAAAGCAGCTAACATAACCAATGATATCAAGCCAATGGAAGTAAGAAGCGTAATTTTCTTTTGAGCTTTTAACTTCTCATTTGTCAACATATTTTCAGCGCGAAGAGTATTGATTTTTTCTTCTCTTAAGCTAATATGATGATTTGCTTCTAATTCAGAAATCGCCAAATCCTGGCCAGATCTATAAAGAGAATCCTTAAGTGAAATAAGTCTTCTATAGGTAATCAAACTTGAATTATGCCTACCCAATCCTTCTTGTAGCAAATGTATTAGCTCTAAACACTCGGCCTGATAGGTAATTAACTTATTCGAAGTCGCCAGTTCAAATGCAGCTTGGACTTCTTGTATTCCCTTCGAATAATTATTCTGATAATAATTCACATATGCCTTAGTTAAGTGTTCCAGTAGAAGGATATGATCGGACGAAAACTCAAATGAATCAGCCTTAGCAGTCCATTTTTTAGCATTTTTAAGATCATTTGAAGCACCATAGGATCTAGAAAGCTTTAATGCAACCATCTTGGGATCAGACTTACTTATCCACCCTTTGTTATACACATCAAATGCCTTCAGGTAACTTTGTATTGCCTTGTCGTATTCCTTGACTTGGTGATAGATATCTCCCTTGATATTTCCACACATGCCATATTTCACTTTAGCAAATCCATCTCTATCGCAAATCTCCTCAACTTTTTCAATATACTTCAATCCATGACTAGGATTAATCAACGATGCATATATGCTAGCTAAATTCATCATAGACTTCAAATCACCTAAGGTTTCTTTTCTAGAAGTTTGATACTTCCTTTGGGCTTCTAACAAAATATCTGCAGCTTCTCTAACTTGTCCTCTTTCGATTAATTCACTTGCATACATGTTATTGCTGTTCTTAACCGTCAATGTATCGCTGTAACTTTTTAAGTGCCTGCTCATGATTTCGATAGCTGGCCGAATATAAAACAACACGGAATCACCAAATGTTATCTGATGATAAATCGCCTTTTGCCTTAAGTACGTACCATAATTCATACTATCTTTTCTAAAAGGAAATTTGTCCATCCTTTTTATAACGTTTGCCATTCGATTAACATCTTTGGACATAGCTGCAAATATGGATTGGCTGGATAGGAATTCCATAGCTATACGATAATGTCTAAGATGTAATGCCCATTGTTCTGCTTTTTGAAGCGTTTCATAATACAAGTCTTTATTAGCAAAAGACTTCTTACTTAACCTATTTATTTCTTTTAGAACTAATGACCACCGGCTAGAATCTAATTCGCTCGATTTAGGTAAAACACTTTTTGAGTTCTTTAGTGTAACTACAAATTCAAGTACTTGAGCTTGTTCCAATGTTAATCCATCTCTGTTTATTCCAGCTACTAATTCGTTCACCACAATTGTATCCCTCTTCACCAGAGCAAGAAAACATTGCTCAACTATAGAATCGCGTGCTCTGGATTCTTCAGGATTTTGTGCAATTAAAATGCCTGAAAAAAGAAAAACTATTATTCCAGATAAGGTTGCTCTTGTATTCATTTTTAGAAGACTTTTAATGACAGGGAATTTCTTAGCAGAAAGGTAATTTAAAAATCAGCATAAATTAAAATTTACATTGAAGAGATTCTCAATATGGAACTGTTGAGCTCATACCCAATCAATATTGAAGTTTTACTCTTAGTACAACATTATTACACAATAATATTAAATCACAAATGTATTGATCAGGTCTTACTTTCTTGTTTCTCATCATTGTTCAAATTTTCTTCAATCAAATGTTCAATTTGAGAGAGTTCATTTAAACTGTTTTCTAACATTACATAGACTTCATTTTTCTTTTTAATCTTTTTATTAACAGAGTTAATATGAATAATTTTTGGTTTAATTATACTTTCAGACATTTATACCTTATTCCTTAGATTTTCTATTATCTAATGATAATATATCATTATTTACAAACGAAGTGATTTAAAAACTAAATCCTAATGCTAGAACCAACTCATTGAAATCCAAGCTCTGCCCATAAATTAATTTCCATAGCTTTGGCTATGCAAAAGAGTTTTCGGATTGATGTGACTTCCAAGCAGTTAATTCCACTATTAAACACAGTTTTTAAATCACTTCAACAAAATAATTGTATTAAACTATGAAGACCATCACCCCTAAGGGTGAAAAATATCTAAATTCAATTTATGATCTTTAATTTTGGATGTAATTCATTACAAGATGTAATTGATGTAATCATAATGTAGTTAATTTAATTTGGTGTACTTGAATGAAAACAGTACTTATTGTAGAGGATGAACCACTGATCGCAGCGGATATCGAATTCACTATTAGAGAAGCGGGATACAAAGTATTAGGCATTGCTCATACAGCAACAAAAGCTTTGGATCTGATCCATTCTCATAACCCCGACTTGGTTTTGTTAGACATTTCCTTGAAAGGGTCCCAAAGTGGTATTGAAATTGGAAGAGTACTTAGAAAACAGTACGAGATCCCATTCATTTACATTACTTCTTTTGCTGACAAAGTTACACTGGAAATGGCTAAAGAAACATTGCCATATGGATACATTGTCAAACCCTTTAAAGAACGTGACATCGTTTCTACCATTGAAATAGCCCTTTTTAGATTTGATACTGAATCCAAAAAAAACATACTAAACCTTGACCATATTAATTCCACATTAAGTAATAACTTAACTCAAAGAGAATTTGATATTATTCAAAAAATATGGGAAGGAAAAAGCAACAACCAAATAAGTCAAGAATCGTTTGTCTCCATTAATACGGTAAAAACTCACATTAAGAATATATTCTCTAAACTTTCGGTAGGATCTCGATCAGAGGTAATCACCTATTTAAGGAATCTGAAGTAATTGAAGTTATTTGATTATTTAATTTTCAACAAACAACATTGTGAATTTCCGATTCGTTTAAGATTTTGGAGTTAGATTTATTGCATGAAAAGAACTAAACTATGGTTGATTACGATTGTCTTATTCACTCTTTGGGGATGTGAGAAAGACAAGGTAAGAAAAGATTGGGAACATATTCCCTTTAGTATTGATTCAGAACATGGCATCATTTTATACAATGGAGGAAAAGAACAATATAAAATAAATAATAATGAACTCAACATTGAGGGTATTGAGTTATCCATAAATACAGATGATGAGGTTTTAATAAAAGGGTACAGTTATGATGTTGAATTCGAAGATCAAAACTACCAATTGTATTACACTGATTTGCCCATAGTAAACATTGATACAAGAGGAAAAGACATTAAAGACGAACCTAAGAATTTTGCAGTTTTAAAGATTTTAGAACGTGACAATCCAATTTTTCTACATACAATGGGTATTGAGGTACGTGGCGGATTTTCCCAAACTTTTGAGAAAAAATCTTATCTCTTTGAGCTTTGGAATGATGATTTAGGTGAAGAAGATGAAAAAGAGCCTATATTATCCATGCCTAAAAGTGATGATTGGTTGATGGATGGACTATGGAATGAGCCCTTACGAATTCGAGATTTTGTAGCACATGACTTATGGTTGTCTTTTGGTAGAGCCGAATCAGTAACCTTAAACAATGGTTCTCCAGGAATCAAAAGAAAGTATTGTGAAGTTTTCATCAATCACACCTATAGAGGGATATACTACCTAGGAGAAAACGTTGATCCTCAGCAATTGGGCATTGACAACATAAAGGATCCTAATGCAACCTATGAACTCTATAAGGGATATACATGGGACGATGGTGTATTATTCAAATCTGCCAAAAGTTTTTCCAACAAGTCTGACAAATGGAGTGGATACGAGATGAAACACTTAAAAGGGAATCGAAAAATTGATTGGTCACCTCTTCATAATTTTGTAAAATTTGTCGTCGAATCCGATGACGATTCCTTCAACTCTGAGATAGAAAAATGGGCAGATTTAGATAACCTGGTGGACTACTTTATCTTTTTGAACATAATGGTTGCAATGGACAATGTAGGTAAGAACATCTATACTTTCAAAGCCGAAGAAAATGGTAAGTATTGCTTCATCCCATGGGATTTTGACGGTAGTTTTGGTAATGATTGGCAAGGAGAACGAATCGACGTAGATGATGTATTGCTATCAAACAATCTCTATGACCGCCTAAAAAAATATGATGTATTTAAAAATGCTGTTATTAATAGGTGGAATGACCTTAAACAAAATCAGTTAAATCTGAATTTGGTTCAAAACATATTTAGAAAGTACTACAATATACTTGAGACCAATGGTTGCTATCACAGAGAAACATTAGTTAAAGGATTGGAACAAAACTACAGTAAAACAGAAATAGACTATATCGAGAATTGGTTAGAAAGAAGATATTACCACCTTGACATACTCTTTGAAAACATGTGATTTAATCCTTTTAAAGTATTAATTACTTATTCGCAGGGTCATCCTTTGGGTGTACATATTGTTGTTTTCTTCCGAATACAGAAACATTTACATATCTCTTAGGATTTAATCTTAAATCTTGAAGCAATAAGGACAATTGTCGAGAAGTAGTGTTAAGGTTCTCGTATAGTTCCTTATCGTTCATCAGTTTGCCCATAGTACCTTCACCATTATCCATCTTGGATCCTAAGCTAGAAACACTCTGTATAGTTGATTCCAAAGAAGTAAGAGTATTCTTAATCTCCGTCATTGTAGATGATGCGTCCTGCATCATTTTATTGGCATTATCTGTTGTTTTAGCATAATCAACCTTTGATAATCCCTCTGTAGTTTGCTCAACATTGGCCAAGATCTTAGTGATTTCCTTGTTATTGTCAGCAATTGTACTTGACAATTGGTCCAAATTCCTCAATATTCCATTTATGCTACTGTTAGAAGAAGAGATTAACTTTGCTGAAGCAGCAGAAAGGTCAGCAATTCTAGCAATGGCTATATCCAAATTTCTAACTATATCATTAACCTTACCTTCAGAACCTTCTGCGCCCAGAGTCTTAATGATTTCCTGTATTCCAACTGACGCTTCGGACATGTATTCAGTTACTTCATCTGTTCCAACCATAGAGCCAAGAAGACCTAGAACACGACCTTCAATAAAACTTCCTGTTGGAGCACAATCACCAGATTCACAAGGAGAGTCAAATTCGACGGTCAATATTTTACCACCGACAATTCCCTCACTTTTCATAACAACACTAGCATTCTTAGGAATTGGAATTCCTCCATCTATTATGAAATGAACATCCATTTTTTTGACATCGTCCTTATTCAATTTGATGGCAGTTACCTGTCCAACTTTGAATCCATTTAATAATACAGGAGAAGATGCCGCGAGCGCCGTTACATCACTAAATGTTGTATAATAAGAATTGTTGTCTTCAAATAAGTTTTGACCTTGCACAAATTTATAACCCCAGATAGCGAAGAATATGGCAATTATTGCAAGTAGTCCAACTTTAACCTCTCTAGACATAACGACTTTTTAGATTTTTCCAATTATCAAACGAATTTGAATACATAATGTTTCGCTTAAATAGCTTATCATCTGTAACTTTTCATTTGAAGCGCAAATTTAATACGATTTCATAGGAAGACTAATAATTTGTCACCAAAAGAAATAATTAAGCTTTCAACTGTTATTAATCCCTTGTGAATCCTTATCAAATCGTTAAAAAAGCGACATTTCTCGTATTAATCAAGCTATTTCGCAACAAAACTTGATTAATATGCGTCTTATAAGTGAGGTTGATTAAAAAAAAATAGTTTTTTCATGCTTTTAAGAATAGTTGGATTTATCTGGCTATTCTTTTTGCATTTTAATAGGGCTAACTAAAAGCTAAGAAGAATTGTAATCAAATTACTTAGCCCGTTCTTTACGGTAAAGCATTAAATCTTTGACGATCATCGTAAACTTTGGACTTCTGAAAGCGTCTTTTGCAGTAAATCAACATCTTTACATCCGATAAAATATCTTCTTCCATCTGCCAATAAAATCCTTAATCCATTTCGACCAGTTAATGAATACAATGCTTCACGAGCATATTGAAGATTGCTGCCATGCCATTGAGCACCTACCGGTGAAGTTACAATTTCACATGACTCTACGTCATCCCAGAATATCTTTTGCGACCTTCTATGAATTGGGTATAATTTAAACTTAATTCTTTTGTCATTAATTGAAACTTTAAGTTCCAACATTCTTAACCACACTATCCATACCAATGAAACAATAGCTATGGTTAAATATGCCATTGTGGTTTCAATAGGAATGTGTGCATTCCATATTGAATAAAACAGACCTACTAATCCTCCGAAAAGACCAATTGCAAGCAACAAGAATACCAATTTATCCGTAAAGTTTTGCTGATCTTTATACATGTAATTTTTCATCGCTTAATCATTTTATTAATGAAATAAATTGCCTAAAACCTGATGTTTCAACCACAAAGATAAAACAAATTTACTTACACTTCACCTTTTATTTACATTCAGTTAACATTAGAAGCATGAAAACTTACCCAAAACATGGATTATATAATAGTAATTTTGCTTAATTTATTCCACCATGAAGAACATTGATGCCACCCTATCTGCGTATTTTTTCCCTGTTTTGGTCAAGTATAAAGTATTATCTGAACTCATGATTTTATCAGACAACCATGAATCATTCAGCTGTTTATCAAGATAGATTGCATATTTCTCCCCAAATTGCTGCTTTACCCGATCAATTTTCAAGCCCCACATTGTCCTCAAGGAGGTCATGATCATTTCATTATATTGATCTGCGTCACTTAAAAACTCTTCTTCGATGGGTAAATCTCCCTTCTGAATGCTTTTTATAAAAAGAGCATTATTGGCAAGATTCCACATTCTTAGCTTACCATAATATGAATGAGCACCAGGTCCCAATCCTAAATAGTGATCTCCCTTCCAATAACTAGAGTTATGCAGTGCAATATGTCCGTCAACTGCGAAATTGGATATCTCGTAATGAATAAAGTCATGGGCAATTAACTGTTCTTGTAAATAATCAAACTGCCAATTGGCTTTTAGATCATCTGTTTCATTCAGTTTCCCCTTTTCTAACCAATTTCCAAAGACCGTCTGGGGTTCGATAGTCAAACAATAAGCAGATATATGATTGGGCGTAAATGACAATGCCGTCTCAATATTTTCCACCCACATTTTATTGGTTGTAGTATGGCTCCCATAAATCAGGTCCAAACTAAAATCATCAAAACCTGTTTTATAGGCTGCTTCTAATGCTCGGATTCCCTCATCTCTAGAATGTGCTCGATTCATGTATTTCAAATCTTCATCGAAAAAAGACTGAATCCCAACGGAGAGCCTATTGATCCCCGTTTGTCGTAAAGAATTGAGATACGCCAATGTCATATCATCAGGGTTAGCTTCTAAAGTTATCTCTGCATCATCCTTTACCGTAAAGTATTTTGAAATATCTGAAAGAAAACTATCTATTTCTTTTTCTTCGAGTAAAGACGGAGTCCCCCCTCCAAAATATATAGAACTTATGTCCTGTTTCTCTAATTCATCTTTCCGTAACAACAGTTCTTTACGAATAGCTGTAATCATCTCATTCTTATACTTAAGGGAAGTACTAAAATGAAAATTACAGTAATGACAAGCTTTCTTACAAAATGGGATATGAATATATATGCCAGCCATGCATCAAATCAACTGTGATCCTCACGTAGAGGTTCGCCACAATACTTGCAATAATCAGCATCCATATCGTGTCCTTCTTGAGAACAATATCTACATGAAGTAGTCAGTATCTCTTCTTCCTCTGTTTTAGATGATTTTATAACCTCAGCAGAAACAATTCCAGTAGGAACAGCTATGACTGCATAACCTGCTATCATGATAATACTAGAGACGAACTGGCCAAACGCCGTAGACGGTGAAATGTCACCATATCCAACTGTGGTCAATGTTACTATAGCCCAATAAATACTTCTTGGTATACTATCAAATCCCTCATTACTATTGCCTTCTATCAGATACATTAATGATCCAAAAATGCTCACCATGACTAAGATGAAAAACATAAATACAGCAATCTTTGCTCGACTAGCTCGAAGTGCCGAGATAATAATTTGTCCTTCAGAAAGGAATTGGGTCAATTTAAATATTCGAAATACTCTAAGGAGTCTCAATCCTCTTACCACCATAAGAGAATGGTATCCGCTTAAGAAAAAACTCAGGTATGTTGGTAGGATCGAAACAAAATCAACTACTCCATAGAAACTAGTAGCATATTTAATTGGCCTATAAACACAATATAGTCTCAATAGATATTCTACCGTAAAAACAATGGTAAATATCCATTCTAGTACAAGAAAAATTGATCCATACTTTTCCTGATATGAAGGCACTGTCTCAATCATCACAACCAAAACACTAAGAAGTATTAATACCAATAGTGCTACATCAAAGAACTTCCCAGCAGGTGTGTCTGCTTCAAATATGATCCGGTGTAAATATTCTTTGGTTGGTGATAACTCAATATCAGGTTTCTTCTTCTTGGACGCCATTACCTATTAAACTCTTTTAGTATTTTGGTTAGATCCTCCAATAATTTCCTCCCTTCAGGTGAATACTTTTCTAACTCGCCAGAGCTATTTGCATTAATTGCAAGCATAAAATTATCTGCCAATATCTCATCAGGATGAATAATATATTGCGTATTGTCTTTAATCATTTTAAAGAACTTGGCATTATTTTCTGCTGGAATGGTCGTCTTACCCTCTGGTGTAACTTTTAGCATTTGATTATCTGAAATTTCATATAAATCAAATCTTAAATAATTAAAGAACTGACGAATATTGGGATTGTATATTTTTTGAGTCGAAACAATTAATGGCACCGCCTTAATACCATCTCCTAAATCAATGGCATAATCCATACTCGTACCATCAGGATTGGTCAAGACTCGAGAACTTAGAGGCTCTGGTAACTCCAAGTCCACTCCATGCTTTTCAAAACCAATCAACTTGTATGCATCCTCTCTTAATTGAACATTATTTCTACTTAAAATATGCCAAATTTCATGAAGCATTACATTCGTCTGTCCTTTGGTGTCCGTTCGCTTCAAGGAATTGCTCGGTATCATAATGCAATTGCCACGAGTATAATAGACATCAGGGCCATAATGGTCTAGCTTGATTTTCACAAGCGAAATTTTTGGTATAATCAGATCATCATTTAATTCTTTCAGAAGAGACTGAACCTTCTCAAAAACTTCATCCATGTAAGCACGCTCCGTCTCACTAAAATCAGACACCTGTGTTCTTAAAAAATCTTTGTATTTGTTTCTTGCGTCTTCAATACTTTCGAATCCATCAGGGTTCTTCATTTGTATGCTTATATCCGCTTCGGATATTTGCTCAAAAAACCCATCGACGTCAGCATCAACGATCATTTTAGACGCAGATACACTATCCACAAAATGATAAAAAGTCTTATCCTCTGCAAAAGTTGAAGTGGGTTCAACAGCATTGGATTTACAAGACAAAAAGAAAAACAGGATATTCAACGAAAGCAATAGATATCTCATAATGATTTTCATTAATTGAAAATAATCTACAAAAATACTAAAGTCTATGCTATTCGTTCGAAAATTCGCAGATCATTCAATGAATGCCTAATCTCTATTCAAATAATCTTTAACCCAAACTTGTACGTTAGGAAATCTATTCTGAATAGAGAACACTTCAAATTAAAATCTTTAATTGTTTTCTTCCAATCAACAAAATGATAACTATGTCAATCTAACGATAATACTTTTGTTATTTGCTTTCAACATTCATAGCAAAGTCCAATGAATAAAATGGGTTAAGTCAATTACCTATTTTGATTTCCCATTAAACCCTATCTTTCTTTATACATTTAATACTCTGATAAATATTTACTCTACACCTGCCTTTTCAAGTATTTTCTCCAACGGACACCATTGTGTAAATGAAGATTGTAAAAGATTTGTCCCTACAAAAACGGTAAACCAAAGCCAATTCATATTCACATAAATGGCTAAGATCAAACTTATAAGTATAAAGGTACCAGCCGTACCACGTACGATTCGTTCTTTCATTTTAAATATAGTTTTAAAGTGAGCGAGGGAAGTGAAATATCCTTCCCTCACTTTTAGATATTATTGTTCAATAGTATTTTGCTCTTTTTGAGCAGCTTGTATTTTTTGTCTTTTGTCGTAATTCTTTCTTTCTGTAAGGTAATAAACCAGAGGCACCACAAGTAAAGTAAGAATGGTAGAGGCAATAGTTCCTCCCATCAACGAGATCGCCAATCCTTGGAAAATTGGATCAAACAAGATGACAAAAGCTCCAATTACTACCGTACCCGCAGTCAATAAAATTGGGGTAGTTCTCACTGCACCAGCTTCAATCACAGCCTTCTTAAAATCTACTCCTTCGTCCAATCGAAGATTAATAAAGTCAATTAGGAGGACAGAGTTTCTTACCATAATTCCGGCTAAGGCAATCATACCGATCATTGATGTTGCCGTAAAAAATGCACCCATCATCCAGTGTCCAAGTATTATACCAATCATGGATAATGGTATAGCTACCATCATTACTATTGGCGCTTTAAAGTTTTGGAACCACCCTACGATAAGTATGTAAATAACCAACAAGACGATGGCAAATGCAGCTCCCAAATCTCTGAACACTTCCAATGTAACCTGCCATTCGCCATCCCATTTGACAGAGAAATCACTCTCTGAAGAAGGCTGATTCGCATACAATTCTGTCAAAGAAAATCCTTCAGGCATAACCAATTTTTCTAGCCTTTTCCCCATATCCAAAATGGCATATACCGGACTTTCCAGGCTTCCTGCCATATCTGCCATAACGTATACAACTCTTCGCTGATTCTTACGATATATACTTTTATCTCTAACCTTTTCTTCTATATTGATAAATTCACTAATAGGTATAGCTTGCCCAGTAGCACTTATCATTTTGAGTCCTGAGATTCCATTAATATCGGATCTTTCGCTCTCACTTAATTGAAGATTGATCCCAACTGATTTATAATCTGCTTCCGCATTCAATACAGATATAGGTCGATCCGACATGGCCATATTCATTGTAGCAACAATTTGCTGAGGAGCGATCCCATTAAGCATTGCTTTTTCTTTATCCACAACGAAATGGTACTCCGTCTGATCATTTTCAACCATCCAATCTACATCAACCACATCAGGAGTGGTCAAAAGGATTTCTTTTACACTATCTGCTAATACAATTTGGTCTTCATAATCAGGTCCATATACTTCCGCTACAAGGGTAGAAAGTACAGGTGGACCAGGAGGCACTTCAACGACCTTTACATTAGCCCCATATTTAGCTGCAATCTTCTGAATCGGAGCTCTATATTTTTTAGCGATATCATGACTCTGAATTTTTCTCTTTGTCTTATCAACGAGATTCACTTGAATGTCTGCCATATTAGACCCGCCTCTAAGGTCATAATGACGCACTAATCCATTGAATGTAATTGGAGCCGATGTCCCGATGTAGGATTGATAATGCACTACTTCTTCTTGCTTCGCAACGAATTGAGCTATTTCACGTGTTACATTTGCTGTTCTTTCTAAGGTTGTTCCCTCCGGCATATCCACTACAATCTGGAATTCATTTTTGTTGTCAAATGGAAGCATTTTAACAGCTACAGACTTATTGACAAACATATACATAACACCCATCAAAATGACGAAGTTTATGAGCAAGAAAAGCCTTCTCTTCCACTTCGATTCTAACATCGGATTTACCATCTTATAATAAGCCTTATAAATAAACGAATCCTCAAGGTTATAAGCTTTCTTTACACTTCCGTCCTTCTCTCGCAACAAGTAATAACCTAGGTAAGGTGTAATGGTCAGCGCTACAAATAATGAAAATAACATTGCTATTGTAGCTCCAATTGGCATTGGGCTCATATATGGCCCCATTAGTCCTGACACAAATGCCATAGGTAATACTGCTGCAACTACCGTAAATGTTGCTAAAATCGTAGGATTACCTACTTCATTAATGGCATATAATGCAGCCTTCCTGAAGGGCATCCTATTCATCTTAAAGTGTCGATGCATATTCTCCGCAATAATGATCGAATCATCGACCACAATACCCGTAACAAATACCAATGCGAATAGTGTAATTCTATTCAACGTATAGTCTAAGAAGTAATAAGCAAATAAGGTCAATGCAAATGTAATAGGCACGGACAGAAATACAACCAATCCACCTCTCCATCCCATAGACAGGACGACTACAAATGTTACAGCGATTATCGCTCCAAATAAGTGTAACAATAACTCCCCTACCTTATGAGAAGCCGTTTCACCATAATTCCTAGTAACTTCAACCATTACTTCATTTGGAATTATGTCTTTTTTAAGTAATCCGATTCTATCGATTATTTTATCCGCAATAACCATAGCATCAGCTCCTTTACGCTTGGACACAGAAATTGTAACT
This sequence comes from Saprospiraceae bacterium, assembly GCA_965230345.1. GTDB lineage: Bacteria > Bacteroidota > Bacteroidia > Chitinophagales > Saprospiraceae > JADKBO01. The sequence continues at coordinate 1,959,517 of CBDDKR010000002.1, read as the reverse complement.
GCTGGATATTCCGACTGAAAATTTTCCTTTTTTGCTCCTGAAGCCAACGCATATCCAAAAGATACATAAGACTTTGGATTTTCTGGTCCATCTATAACATCCGCAACTTGATGTAAATAGACAGGACTTCCATTTTTGACACCAACGATTAGACCTTTTAAATCTTCTTCAGTCTCTAAAAATGTACCGGACTTAACCGTAAATTCTTTGTCGTGTCTATTAAAATTACCAGAGCTGTACTCTTGATTATTAGCCTGGATATACTTGGCAACGCCCATTAAATCGATGCCACTTTCTGCCAATTTATCCTTGTCCACTACTACACGCATTTCTCTCGCTCTTCCACCAACGACCTTGGTTATAGAAACATCTTCTATCTTCTTAATTTGATTGTCAACCTCTTGAGCAATTCGTTTGATCATAAAATCATCGTATTCCTTACTCCAAAGAGTCAAACTCATCATGGGCACATCGTCAATGGCACGCGTTTTCACCAAAGGCATAGTAACACCTTGTGGCATTTGATCCATGTGTTTCATGATCTCGTTATAAAGCTTCACAAGAGATCGTTCGATATCTTCACCTACATAAAACTGTACAATAAGCATCGCCTGCTCATTCATCGATGTTGAATAGATGTGCTCTATTCCCTTGATATTGGAGAGCATTTTCTCCAAAGGTTTGGCTATTCTGGATTCCACTTCTAGTGGACTTGCTCCTGGATAACCGACAAAAATATCGGCTATCGGAACTTCAATCTGAGGCTCTTCTTCTCTCGGTATAATGGTATAACTATATATCCCGACAAAGAGAAAAGCAATCATCAATAGTACAGTTAATTTACTATTAATGAATAATTTTGCTATATGTTGTGCTATTCCTTGTTGCATAACTTGAATTGATTCTGATTAAAGAATGTTTTACTTCCCTACTTGAACAGCAGAACCATTAAAGATTCGACCATCCCAATCAGAAATAAACTTTTCGCCTTTTTTAAGTCCAGATAAAATCTCGATTTTATCTCCGTACTCTTTTCCTAATCTAACCCACCTTAATACCGCTTGATTGTCATCCGATATGGTATAAATGCCATTTAATTGTCCATTTTCGACCAATACTGATTTACTCACTAAGATTTTCTCAGATGCCTTCTGTTGCGTTGTAGGAATCAACACATTCACATACATTCCTGAATACAATTCCGTGTCTATTTTTTTTGTGTTTTCAAGATCAATTTTGACCAAATACTGTCCACCTGTCAAGAAAGAAGATGTACTCTTTTCACTTACTTTGCCTTCAATCCTTTGTTGGTTGGATTTTAGAATTACACCGACTTTATCCCCCTCTTTAATGCTACCGATAATATTTTCTGGAATCATTGATTCTACCTGAAAATCTTTATTCGATTCTAATTGAAAAAGTGGTCTTCCTGGACTTGCCAGGTCTCCTTCGTTGATCATCTTTTGAGTGATTATTCCTCTAGACGGAGCCTTAATTTGAGCATAATCCATCATCGCCAACACTTCGTTCTTCATTTCCTTTGCTTGCTCTAATTTAGCTTGCATAATCCCTTTATGCATAGAAACATCATCCAGTTCCTTTTGTGTAGCACTAGACTTTTCAAAAAGATTACTAATTCTAGAATAATCCTTATTTATATTCGCCAATGCCGTTTCAGCTTCTACAATCGCAGCATTGGTTTGAGCCATTTTAGCATTTAAATCGCTGTTATCAATGGTTGCTAAAATTTGCCCTGATCTTACCTCATCCCCTACTTTTACAAAGGTCTTCAATACATTACCCATAAGCTTTGTTGCAATCATGCTTTTTTGCCTAGATTGTACTTTACCACTTACTTGGATGTTTTCTTCGAATTCACAATCGCCCGCAGTCTTAACCTTAACTTGAATCGGATTGGATTCAATGTTTGCCAATTCCACCTTCGTTTCTGAATTGCACGATGCCAATAAAATCATCACAAATACGGATGAAACGGCCATTATTGATTTTATGATATTCATTTTATATAAGAATTTTATTGCTTTTCGAATGATTATTTACGCTCTGTTAAAAACTCAAGTTCAATGATGGATTTTTGAACCATAAATTTGGCTTGTTGTAAATCCAGTTTGCTCGAAGACAACTCTGTTTCTGCCATGAGTAATTCAGATGTTTTTTCCAATCCTTCATCAAACCTATTTTTTACAATTTTTAGCTTCTCTTTGGCATTAGTAATGGAGTTTTCTGCTACTTCCACTTGATTCTGTGCCAATTCCAATTGTCGTTTTTGAAACTCGATTTCCATTTTGGATTGATCCTTCATTTGCTCTAATTCTAACTCTGATTTTGATAGAGCAATTCTTGCTTTTTCCACCTCAGTCTTATTCCTTTTACCATCAAAAATATTCCAAGACATATTCAGCATCACTGCATATCCGTGTTGAGATTCTCCAAAAGAAAGATCATTATTATGCTCATAAGTCGCTATAGCATTTAACCGAGGATAGTTTGTTTTCTTCTTAGCTTCAAGCATGCTATTCATTGCTCCAATCTCGAAAGATTTGGCTTGAATGTCTGATCTATGATCAAAGTCATATGAATCGATCGTTTCATCATTAGCGTAGGTAGAGTTAGAAGAAGGTACATATCTTGTACCAAGATCGGCCCCCATCATTAAGGATATTTGATCTGAGATATTATCAATGTTATTATCTACTTCGAGTATTTGATTATCAATCTCACTGATTCTTAGTTTTACCGATATAAGATCAGATTGTTGCAAATACCCTTCATCCACATTATCCTGAACCAATTTTTGGTTCGCTTCAGCGGTCTTTTTAGCTTGTTCTAATACAACCGTCACATCATACAGCAATTGGAGCTGTGCATAACTATGACTGATGTTTTTCTTTAAAAAATGGGAGATTTTATCTTGTTGCTTTTCCAAAGCCATCACCTTAGCAGATGCAGCATTTTTGTACTGAACCAAGTCCATGTTCACAATTGGTTGGACTACGGTCAGCTTTGACAAGAGATTGTCCGTCATGTCAGGAGAATTCAACTCTGAAGGATTAAAATCACTTTGTTGAATTTGTCCTTGTTGTAATTTGATCCCAAATGAGTTCAAAGGGACATTGGTAATCATACCAGTAACATCCAAACTCACATTCGGCATATACTGGCGTTTTACTTTTTCTACATCGAAAAGAGCAGATTTTTGTTCTAGATCTGAAAGTTTTAATTGCTTATTGTTTTTGAGGCTTGTAGCAATAGCATCTTCCAATGTTAACTCTACGACTTCTTGCTGAGCAAAAATGTTGTTTGAAAACACCAAGAGCAAAAAACAGAGTATTCCAAACTTAATCCTTGTATTTAACATAGTAGACATTGTTTTTAAATTCGAATGCAAAACTATGCAGATATCACGACCTCAACTGTGACAAAAATCACATTTCTTTTAAAACCTTGTTAATTTGATCCATTTTAGCAAAAATTAGAAAGGTCAAAACGCTCAAGATGAGACATAACATTACATTCTTTGTTATACTTTATCACGACTAAATACACATTAAAATCATGCTCAGAACATCTAAAACCATTCTAGCTCGGTATTCATTAAGACAATTATTGAAACTTTAAAAAAGCGACTATCTAATACAGTGTCATAGAAGTTTTATTGTAAACCTAAATGAAGTGAAAAGTTGGAACAATAGTAGCTTGTTTATAGAAAACCTCGAAATTCCTATGAGTCGGTCCAAGAAAAACGATATTCTTGAAAGACTCACAAATAAAATCTAATAGACAAAATTATTTGTCCAATTTCTATATAGTTTCCAATTAAGTTATGCGACGTTCTAAAAATGGTGATAAAATGTTAAACACAGCAGTCCTATAGGATGCCCCAAACATATTTAAATGCACCATCAAATAATACAATTGGAATAACTCCATTAATTCATGATCACTACTCTTTGCTGGAAAAACTGCATTGTATATCTCATAAAAAACAGGGTGAAAACCTCCAAAAAGTTTCGTCATAGCAATATCCATCAATCGATGACCAAAATATGGACAAGGGTCAATCATTAAGGTTTTACCATTGGCTAAAGCTAAAAAGTTACCTGACCACAAATCCCCATGCAACAGAACAGGTAATTCGTCGTCTGATAAAAAGGCAATGTAATCTCTCAATGCAACATCACGTAGCACATAGTCATTAAAAAATCCATGGCTTTGCGCTAATACAAACTGGGGTTTGATTCTTTCATTAACAAAAAACTCTGCCCATGATGTAGTCCTTTTATTGGATTGATGTAACTGACCAATAAAATTGTTATTATTTAATCCTGCCCCTTTTTCTTCTACACTATGCAACTTTATCAATTCTTCAGCTAAATGGATATAATGCTCAATAGAAGGATTAACAGAAGCCTCATATCTCAGAAACAAAAATGTTGTTTTATCGTAAGTAAACATGCCTAAAACTTCTGGCACCTTCACTTTGCCACGATTCTTCAATAAATTTAGGCCTTCAATCTCTGTAGCAAATAACCCATGCGCATTGGTCGAATTATTGGACTTAACGAATAAATCATGGCGCTCTGTTTTTATTCGCATAGCCTTAGAGGTATCTCCTCCGCTCACAGATTCGACTTCAACTACCTTACCCCATTTGGCTTCCACCATACTCTTTAGAGACTCAGAAATCATTCCTTTCTAAACCTTCAGATTATAACTACCCTTCAACATTAGATATACCCAGTTAAACAAATCCTTATTCCTTTATCTCGGTCGAACCTTCAATCTCAACATCTCCATCATTTGTAAAGGCCTTCTGGACTCCGTTTTCAGTATTGTTTTCCAAAATTGTGTTACGAAGTATAACAGAGCCTTTATTGTATATTGCTCCACCATTAGGATTACGTTCGGCATTGATCAAATTCATGTCCCATATACCAAGGGTTCTTCCTGGGAATATTTCAAAATGATTGCTCATGCCTTGAACATTGATGTACATATTGTTTGCGCCTAGTCCTTTCAACGTAAAATTATGACCTACTCTAATTCTTTGATTTAGTAAAATGGTGTCACCGGTCAAGGTTTCGTCAAAATAGATTGTATCTCCAGGACATGGGCTTGTTTCCATCAAATACCTAAGATTCTCCATTCCACCATTATCTAAAGAGTCTGTAACAATACTTTCAAATCCACCAAGTACTCTTACCGAGTCAATCGCTGAATTGCTACCTGAACTAACTGTTACAATGTACATTCCACCTGCAATTCCAGAAATATCTTCTGTCGACTGACCAGAGCTCCAGTTATAATTGAACGGACCAGCACCTCCTGACACAGTTAGGTTTATGCTTCCATCATCTGTAGCACCACAACTCACATCTGTAACATCAAAGGACAAGGAAAATGGCGTATCCGATTTAATAAGACATACAGAATCAACATATGATTCATATTGGTCAGTAGATGTGGTTAGCATCACCTTGTTATCCACGAAATGATGTGCATTCTGAATTTGGATGTCATCAATAAACCAACCTAGGCCTCCAATTGTAATATCACAAGACATTTGGAATCTAACCTTTCCTGTTCTTCCTGCGAATGAAGATAGATCTACAATACTAGTGATAAATCCTCCGCTGTTTCCACTAAAAGCAGGAATCGAATTAAACACAGTACTGTTATAACCATTTTGCGTAAAATGTGTGCCCAAGTCTACAACTTCATTACCATTATCTAATTCCAAAAATACTCTACCGCCATCCCAAGTATCTTCTGTATCGTAAAAATGTACAAATGATAAGATCGTATTGGTATCAATTGCGATGGAGTCTTTAAGGATCAAAAGTGCTTCTCCTGGAGAAGTATCATCATCTGCAAAAAAGGCAAAATTGCCACTGTTTGCTTGATTTGATTGGACAACAAATTCCGTAGATCCAGAATGTGAAAGGTTCCAATTATTCGATCCACTTTCAACATCATCAAAAAAGTTATAGTGATTCGAAGCTTTTAAAGGATCGACCAATACTTCAAAAGAATATTCGATAGAATCTCCGGACAATATATCAACAGATGGCCAATCAATTATTCCGTTTGATTGCGAAGCTCCATTAGTCGCAGAAACAAAAGAAGTAGAATCCGGTACGTAGGATTGAAGTGTTGCACTAGTTACTGTCGTACTCAGGTGATTTTTCACTTTGACAAAGTACTCAATTTTTTCGTTTGGTGAAGAAACTTTCTGAGTTGACCACATCGATGTTTCTACCGTACATTCAGGTGGAAGATCAAACGCCTCTGTTCCATCTGTTCTTGATGAAGACTGCCCTTGATTAGCACTGTAACCAAGTCCTCTTTTTGCAAAAGCTTCCCATATAATGCATTTATTGGCACCTCCATACAACAATTCATCCGCTGCAAGTATGGCATCACGACCATCCACAAAACCAGGGGAACAAGGTTGAATTTTCAAACCTTCTATAACCAAACTCATTGCGATGTTATTCCCTCCAGTTCCATTATATATGTCTGGATCAAATCCATGTTCGTCAATTAGAGCCCAAGTCATTTCCCAAATCATTGTTGCCCATACACTTCCTACACCATGAGGAACTGAAATCGAACTTTGTTTGATAATATCATAAGTCATTGGATTGATCGCTAAATCTGTACTGTATGGATGTGGTCTAATTCCAGCTCCATTAGGTCCTTGACCAAACAACCAAGTTCCTACTCCACGAGCATCTGTACCAACATCAGAGGACTGGATCGTCATCATTAGTCCAAAATAATCAGACCAACCTTCTCCCATTTGTTCTGTATTGTTTAAACACCCACTTGTTGCTGGTCCACCTGTTAGACGAATGGAAATGCCGTGTCCATATTCATGAACTATGACCAAGTTATCCAAGGAACCATCCCTACTGTTCCCATTATTATTGCAATTGTACATTTGCATTCTTGGATTATTCCCATCTGGTGGTGTTGCAAAATTAGCGTTACATGAACCTCCACCATCTTGTGCTTCTGCTCTTACGAAATCTCCACCTGATCCATTTCCTGAAAAATTAATACTTTGAAAATTTCCTGAGGCTTCATCAAACCCATAATTATGCCAGACATCATGACATACATTATTCCAATAAAATAGATTCGTAACTGCTGCATCCGTAAAATTGCTTAGCGGCCCATTAACATCCCAAGGAAAATCAAAATTTAAATCAGCTCCACCATCTGCTCTTGCCGCATTTCCTCCAGTTGGTCCATTAGAGTTATTGCTGTCTTCATAAGCATCGACATTGTTCCCTCTGGTGTGCTGGAAATTAGAAGCGCCTATCTTATGCCAACCATCTGGTGAAGCTGCAGCATTATCTAACCAAGGTTTAACCTCTACCTGCCTACCGCCAGCATGGGGGCTTTCTAATGGCCATGGAAACACATTATAAGAACTATCTACCATAGCACTACGGGAATAATTATGCTCAGTATGGGAATGACTACAAGGCGCAGAATGATCACACGAAATTGTCAGATTTATTTCTTCTAAAACTTCTCCATTTTTAGCATCAATAAGATATTGCTTCCATTCTCCGGATGATGCTTCGTCAATAATAACTTGCCATGCCTTTCGAAAATGAAGTTTATCATATTCCACAAAATACATTCTTCCAATAATAGGAGAATTAGAAATTCCTTCGACATTAAATCTCACCTCTGAAGGTTTCGATTCTGGACTGTCTATTAGTGATAGATTATTTATTTCATCATAACTCCTCTGGGATGCCAGATTCTGCATTATTTCCAATAAATCCATATACGTTCCATCATCAACATTCCAGTTATCTCGATTTCTTTTAATCAAAAATTGACTCAACCACTTCTCTTTTTTTCCATGTAGATTAATGAAAGAATTATACACAGGAATTCCTTGAATAGCCTGATTCAAATATGCATGCGTAATCCCCTGAGAAACATAATAATCAGAGATATGAACATCTTCTATATCTGTTGCAGGGATGTGCTTGAGTTCAGCTTGAGATTGCAGAATGTTTCTAATTTCTACAATTTCAGCATTTCCCTGACCCATTAATATTTGACCATTAACCAACAAAACCAAACTAAAAGCAAGCCATTTCCAATTACTATATCTCATATTTGTCAAAAAAAAAGTTTAACTATTTAATTATTTGGCACAAAGTACGTCATTTTCACAACATTTACAGCTGATTGATAACTTCAAAAAGTCTTTTATACTACCATTTTCATTGAATTCTTGAAAGAATAAATTTTATCTCAAATCAAGTTTTAATTATTGAATTCGATTAAAACTAAATAAATATATCCTACCAGAACGTCAAAAACACCGTAACACTCTTTTATCCCTCATTTTAACAATTCTAGATTCTAATCATTTCCAATCAACTAAACAGTCCTTACATTGTTATTCATATATTTCTATCATAGAACCTATTATCATTTTTTTTCAGATCGCCCCTTACAAATACCTCATCTGCAAAAATATCTAGCTAAACGGCATTAACACACCAACTCTTTTACGATTGTCATAATTGTCGTACTTTGGCCCATATATATTAATAATCGATGAATCAGAATCAAACCAAATCTACTGTAATTAGTGGCAAAGCTAAGCCAAGGGGTAAATACCCTCACATTAAAAGAGTGGGTGATTTTCTATTTGTATCTGGCACAAGTAGTAGACGTGCAGACAATTCTTTTGAAGGGGTAGAAGTTGATGAGATGGGTACTACCAATCTAGATATTCGCAAACAAACAAAAGCAGTTCTTGAAAACATAAGCAGTATATTAAACACATATGACGCAGGACTAGAAGACGTTGTAGATGTGACAACATTTCTGGTCAACATGAACGATTTCGGAGGATACAATGAAGTGTATGCTTCCTTCTTTGATTATGATGGTCCGACTAGAACAACCGTAGCTGTACACCAATTACCACATCCTCATTTATTAATTGAGATAAAGGTTGTGGCGTATAAACCTCTGAGTTAAACAGATTTAACTCTATTTGATTTCAACATTCCCTTTTACATCTATTGTTCCATTGTTCGTCATAGCCTTAGGTACTCCATTCTCAGTATTTCCTTCTAAAACAATATTGTCTAATACAAGATGTCCCTTATTGTGAATGGCTCCACCATTAATCAATTGTTCTCCATTGATCAGTTTCATCTCGCTTAAGTATAGAGCATTACCTTGTTCCACATCAAAATGAATGTTGTTGCCTTGAGCATTAATGACCATATTATTGCCTTGACCTCTTAAAGTGAAATTGTTCGAAATAATGATTTTCTGATCCAGTTGAATTGTATCACCAATCATGGAGTGATCAAAATATATCGTATCACCAGGGCAAGCATTGGTTTCTATAAGGAATCGGAGACTTTCAGTACCTCCATAATCCATAGGATCTTTAACCATACTTTCATACCCACCCAATACATGTACAGAATCAATAGTAGTACTAATGCCTGTTGTAACAGACACTATATATGTTCCTCCTTCAACACCTATTAAATCTTGTGTATTCTGTCCATTACTCCATTGGTAAACATAATTTCCAGTTCCACCAGACACATGTAGATCTACGATTCCATTGTTTGTTTCTCCACAACTCACATCAAATACATTAAAACTTAAACTTAAAGAATCAAAATTCTTAATAAAACAAACAGTATCCACATGGGCAATATATTCATTAGTTCCATAAGATACTAAAGCTTTGTTGTCCACAAAATGGTGTGTATTTTGAATCTCAATATCATCAATGTACCATCCAACACCACCAACATATGCGTCACAAGACATTTGAAATCTAATTTTGCCAGATTTCCCGGAAAACGACGAAAGATCAACTATGCTTGTTATAAAACCACCACTATTACCACTAAAACCAGGTATAGAATTAAAAATTATGCTATTGTATCCATTCTGTATAAAATAGGGCCCAAGATCTATCCACTCCTTCTCACCATCGATAGTTAAAAATACTCTTCCGCCATCCCAAGTAAACTCTGTATTATAGAAATGGACAAAACTTAGAATGGTATTCGTATCAATAGAAATCGAATCTTTTAGAGTTAACATTGCCTCTCCAGAGGTACTTTCATCTGAAGCAAAGAAGGCTTGAGTACCACTATTTGCCTGATTGGCTTGTACTACAAATTCAGTTGATCCTGATTGTGTCAAATCCCATTTGCCGCTTCCATTTTCAACATCATCCATTATATCGTAATGATCTGTTGATTTAGAAGAATCTACCTGAACTTCAAAACTATACTCTATCGAATCACCAACCAGCAAATCAAATATGGGCCAAATGATTTCTCCATTATTTTCAATTGCTCCATCATAGGCCATTAAAAAGGAAGTTGAATCAGGTACATACGATTGTAATGAAATGCCTAAAACATCAGTATCAAAATGATTTTTAACCTTGATTCTATATTCAATTTTATCTGTAGGGAAAGACCAATCTTGTACAGAATACATACTCGTTTCAATGCTGCATTCAGGCGGCAAATCAAACGCTTCTGTGCCATCCATTCTTGAAGTTGAAAGACCTTGATGAGCGCTATAACCCAAACCTCTTTTGGCAAATGCTTCCCAAATCAAACATTGATTAGCCCCATTGTACAATAGTTGATCGGCTGCAAGAATAGCATCTCTACCGTCTACAAAACCTGGAGAACATGGCTGAATTTTCAGTCCTTCAATCACCAATTTCATTGCTATATTGTTTCCTCCTGATCCATTATAGATGTCTGGATCAAATCCGTATTCATCAATCAACTCCCACGTCATTTCCCAAAGCATAGTTGCCCAAACACTCCCGATGCCATGAGGAACACTAATTCCATTTTGTTTTATGACGTCATAAGTCATTGGATTCACCGTCATATCGGTACTATACGGATATGGACGAATTCCAGGACCATTAGGTCCTTGACCAAAGAGCCACTTTCCAACACCCCTTGAATCCATTCCTACATCGGTTGTTTTAATCGTCATAACAGCTCCAAAATAATCAGACCATCCTTCCCCCATTTGCTCAACATTTCCAAGACAACCACTTGCCGACGGTCCCCCGGTCAATCTAATCGAAATACCGTGTCCATATTCATGAACTATGACTAGGTTATCAAATGATCCATCCCTATCAAAACCAGTTCCTGAACAATTGTACATTTGCATTCTTGGCAATACGCCATCTGGAGGAGTTGAAAAATTAGCATTGCATGTCCCTCCTCCATCTTGTGCTTCTGCACGAACAAAATCTCCACCAGCACCACTATTCGAATAATTAATGCTTTGAAAATTTCCAGACGCTTCATCGAATCCATAATTATACCACACATCATGACATATATTATTCCAATAGAACAGATTCGTAACCGCCGCGTCTTTATAATCAGCCAAATTCCCATTAGGATCCCAAGCAAAATCAAAGTTTAAATCAGCTCCTCCATCAGCTCTAGCCATATTTCCACCTGTTGGACCATTTGAATCATCACTATCCTCGTAAGCATCAACATTATTCCCTTTTGTATGTTGAAAAGAAGAATTTCCAATTTTATGCCACCCTTCTGGAGATGCGCTAGAATTATCTTGCCAAGGCTTGGACATTATCTGTCTTCCTCCATCGTGAGGACTCTCTAATGGCCAATGATGTACATTATATGAACTATCAGTCATTACCGAGGTAGAATTCTCCATATGGTGAGTATGACCACATTCTAGACCATGGCTACACGTCAACGTAAGATCTATTTCTTCTAGTAATTCTCCATTAATGGCATCGACCAAATACTGCTTCCAATTTCCAGTAGTTTTTTCTTCTAGAACAAACTGCCATGCCTTTCTAAACTGCAATTTTCCATATTCAAAATAACACAATCTGCCAATAACAGGAACATCGGAAATAGCCTCCGCAACAAACTTTATTTCTGTTGATCCTGGCTTAGCCTCTTCTGTTATCTTAACACTCGTTTCTAGATCATAGCTTTTCGACAAGCTCAATTGTTGAACTAATTCCAACAAGGAGTGCGGCTCTGCATCATTTATCTGCCAATGTTCTTTGCTTCTATAAATATTAAAATAACTGAACCATTGATTGCCTGAGCCATGCAAGTTCATTTGAGACCCATAAATTGGTATATCATCAATGCTTTGATGTAAATAGATATGCGTTACGTCTTGAGAGGTATAATGGTCCGAAATGTAGAATTCAAAAATGTCTTGAGAGGCTATTGATTCCTTCTTTGATTCTTCGATAAGAATTTTTCTAATTTCGGCCTCACCAACCCCTTCTTGACAGATTATTATTTGCGAATGACCAATACCTGCCATACAAACAACAACCCACTTCAATAAGTTGGAAGTCATGTTTTCAATAGGTTATTTTGTAATTTAAAAGTGGTTTTCGTCCTAATATATGCTTTTTGTCATATTTATTCAACTTTTTATACCTTTATTTTAAATTTACCCTCTTGACCAAGACACTTGCCCCTTATTGAAAACAACAAAATTGAATACATTATTTATTCTTTTAATGAAAGAATGAGCGATACATAATTTTGTTTTAATCAATTAGAATCATCCACTTATATTTGCCTTCAGAAAAATTCTTAGCTTCATAACTATCAATCAAAATCAACTTATCCAACATCATGTATAAATCATTACTTAAGCCATTACTGTTTCAAATGGACCCTGAAAAAGTACATTATAGAACAATGAATACTTTTTCAATGATGATGAAGTTTCCCTTTGGCAAAACGATTGTTAAGATGCTGTTCGGATACGAGTCATCCAAGTTAAAAAAAGAAGCCTTTGGATTAACTTTTAAAAACCCTGTCGGATTAGCTGCCGGATTTGATAAAGATGGAAGGTATATTGATGTTCTAGCTCTATTAGGTTTTGGATTTATAGAGGTTGGCACGGTCACTCCATTACCTCAAGAAGGCAATCCCAAACCACGCCTTTTTCGACTTCCCAAGGATCAAGGATTAATCAACCGTATGGGGTTTAACAATCGAGGCGTAGATCACCTTGTAGAACAACTCAAAAAAGTAAAAAACAAGGACATCATTATTGGTGGGAATATCGGAAAAAACAAGGTCACTCCCAATGAGGAAGCCTATAAGGACTATGAGATTTGCTTTTCAAAACTACACCCATATGTCGATTATTTTGTCATTAATGTGAGTTCGCCCAACACGCCAGGGCTTAGAGCACTACAAGATAAAAAACCTCTTTCTGAATTGATTGCAAAATTAGTTAAGTTAAACAATGAGGAGAATCAACAGAAGCCAATATTACTCAAAATTGCTCCAGACCTTAACGACCCTCAAATTGACGACATTGCTGACATAGCTATGAATAGTGGAATTGATGGATTAATTGTTAGCAATACGACTGTTGATAGAAGTGGATTAAAAACAGATCAAAAACAGATTGAGCAAATTGGTGCAGGTGGTCTCAGTGGATCACCAGTCAAAGAAAAATCCAACGATGTCTTACAAAAACTAATAATAAAGACTAACGGTGAAGTTGAAATGATAGGTGTCGGAGGAATTAAAGACGGTAGAGATGCACAGGAAAAACTAGATCTCGGCGCCAGTTTAGTTCAAGTCTATAGCTGCTTCATTTACGAAGGCCCAAGTATGATTAAAAGGATAAAAAAATACTTAGCAAAGCAATAGTTTACACTACTAGGAATCAATATTCTGCATTTGCATTTAGTTTTTAAATCACTTCATTATCACACTAAGATGAAACCAAGAGGAAAGAGCTGTTGCCTTTTGATAAAAAACCAAGCCTACTTTCCTCATAGTCAATCCAATTGCACTTAACATTATTCTTCCAATCCTAACTGTCCTTTAAGCATGGAGAAGAACTGTTGGTCACCCATTGCCTTACGTGCACCTAACAATTGCTCAGCATCAGGACCTGCATGAAATCTCATTTGATCGGTATCATCCGTAGCTGCATTAAATATTACATCTGCTACCAATTCAGGTTTGCTCATATTTTCCGGATTCATTGATTGTTCAAACGACTTCATCGTTTTACCTACAAATTCATTGTAATCTGTCAAGTTTTCATTGTGCTGAAAATCCAAAGATCTGCTACCAAAGTCTGTTGCAATTGCACCAGGTTCAACTATTTTGACCTTGATCCCTAAAGGTTCTAATTCATAGTGTAAAGACTCTGAGAATCCCTCAACTGCAAACTTAGTGGAATGATACAATGAAATTAATGGGAATGTCATTCGGCCTCCAATGGAAGACACATTAATATACCTTCCATTTTTATTGCTTCTAAAATGTGGAAGAATAGCACGTGTCACATCGAAAAGACCAAAAACATTAACCTCATATTGTCTTTGAATACTTTCTCTAGTTGCTGATTCAAATGTCCCCATCAATCCATATCCTGCATTATTGAGCAAAACATCTATTTTCCCAAACTTATCGACACCTTCTTTAATTGCTTGATCTATAGAATCTAAATCTTGTACATCAAGCCTTGTGACCAAGACATTATCCAAGTTCTTAAGATCTGTAGCTTTTTCAGGAGTTCGCATGGTTGCAATAACATTCCATCCTTCTGCTTGAAATTTTATTGCAGCTGCCTTGCCTATACCGGTGCTACTACCAGTGATTAATATCGTATTACTCATATTTAAAATTTTAAATTATTTAACTTCTTGCATTTTTCTAACTTGTTTTAAAAGCATTTTCTTTGGGGTAAAAGGAATCATAGACATCATAATCTTTTGAGAAAAGGTCAACCCCGACACAACATCAATATCTCCTTTCAACATCGCATTATATCCATCTCTAGCTACACTTTGAGACGTAGCCGTCTTATTGAACAGCTGAGTTTTATCCATTCCAGAGGTACTAGCAAACTCTGACTCTGTCGCTCCTGGCATCAGATTCGTTACTGTAACAGAAGTCCCTCTTAACTCCTCTGACAAAGCATTACTGAAAAAGGTTACAAAAGCTTTTGTTGCAAAATATACAGCTTGAAGTGGACCTGGCATAAATGAAGCTGTTGACGAAGTGTTTAATATTTTTGCACTTGGTCTTTTCAACAATTCTGGTAAAAATAAATGTGTGAGTTGGGTCAACGCAATCATATTCAATTGCATCATCTGATATTGCTTATCCCATGGCAATTCATCAAACTTCCCCCTTAAACCAAATCCGGCATTATTAATTAGATAATCTATTCTGATGCCCAAGCTTTGAACTTCTTGGTACAAAGATATCGCAGCGTCAACGGCGCTAAGGTCCTTTACAAAAACAATGACTTCAACCCCATAAGTCGATTCTAATTCTTTCTTTAATTCTATTAGTTTATCTTCTCTTCGTGCTACTATAACTAAATTGCCGCCATTTTCTGCATGAATTCTTGCAAGCGACTTACCAATTCCACTGCTAGCTCCTGTAATTAATGCCGTCTTTCTCATTATACTTTGTTTTATTTAGATACAAAGAAACGAGATAGTGGCTCTACATGCTAACACATTTTACTGGTAGTTATGCACTAAATACAGATAATCTTCCAATATCAATTCTAATAACGACTAAGCCATAAGACTTTCTATTTCTTCAACGGTCTTTGGAATATGTTTTCCAAGTACTTCAAAACCATCTTCTGTCACTCTCACATTATCTTCTATTCTAACTCCTCCAAAGTCCAAATAGTCTTCCAGTTTGTCGTATAGAATCATATCCGTAAACATAGCCTCTTCCTTCCATTTTGCGATTAACTCAGGTATAAAATACAATCCAGGTTCAACGGTCAATACATTATCTACTTCTAATTCTTTGGCATACCTTAGAGATTTTAATCCTAACATCTTACTACGTTCCAACCCTGGTCTATAACCGACAAATTGTTCGCCTAAATCTTCCATATCATGAACATCAAGACCTATCATATGTCCTAGTCCATGTGGCATAAACAACCCTCCTATACCTAGTTGCAACATCTCTTCAACGTCACCACTAACCAGCCCCAAATTCTTTAACCCATCCAATAAAATCCGATTACTATGAATATGAATATCTCGATACAACACTCCTGGTTTCATCATTGATATAGACGTTTCCTCCATTTCTAAAACGATAGTGTAAATATCTTTTTGTTTTGAAGAAAACTTACCAGATACCGGGAATGTTCTGGTAATGTCTCCTGCATAACCCATAACATTTTCAGCTCCTGAATCATTAAGGACTAGTTGGCCACTTTTCATAATATTGTTATGATAATGATTATGAAGTGTTTGGCCATTTATCGAGAAGATGGGTTGATAAGACAGGTGACAATGATGACGCTTAGCAATATTCAAAATCTGTCCCACTACTTCATTCTCACCCATACCAGCTTTAGTATACTGCATTGCCGCCATGTGCATATCTCTTGACACGTTAACCGAATAAGTCATTTCTTTAATTTCCTCTTCTGATTTTCCACCTCTTTGTTGTACAACATTTTTAACGAAATCAACGGAAAAGCTATCCTTAACTTCTGCAGGATGCATTGCCAATAGACTGGAAATCTTCAATACATTATCATGTCTATATGGAGGTAAATAATGAATATTCTTTGATGCTGCACGTGCTTTTTGAATATAATCGATTAATTCGCTTTTCGGTCTCAATTCATGTATTCCTACATCTACACACAAACTTTTTAATGAAGGATGAGGCCCAATCCAAATGATGTCATCCATCGTCCACTCATCTCCAAAAACAATCGTTTGATTTGATTCTACATCGACAACTGCAGCCAAACCGGCCATGTTTAATCCGAAATAATACAGAAAATTACTGTCTTGCCTGAATCTATATGCGTTATCCGTGTAATTCATGGGAGCTTCATTATTTCCCATAAACAATAATATTCCATTATCACTATTAACAATCAATTCTGATCTACGATTAATATATGTTTGAGGAGAGAAAAGTTTCATTATTTCTTATGTATTAAATGTCTAACGCTAAGTTAGTACTAACAAAGAAAACTACCTCTATTATTATAATATAATAAAGCAGACATACTCATCTATTTCTATTAAAACGAAGTGATTTATATTTTCATCGAAATAGCTCAATGGTATATTGCAGAAGTTCTGCATCCCCATATTTGCCATGTCCCGGTATTACGATCTCCGTATTTGGATAAGCATCAATAATCTTAGATACAGTATTTGACCATTGAGGTATTTTCGCATCTCCCAAAAAACCTTTACTTGCATTTAATGATTTGACCAAACATCCTCCAAATAATAATTCATCATCCTCTACATACCCTACTATGTTGTCTAAGGTATGTCCAGGACCAAAGTATCTCAGTTCAACAGATTTATTACCTACATCAATTTTATAATTATCATCAATTACATTACTAGGAACTAGAGAAACATTATTATTTTGAAGTATTCGTAATGTATGATAATGGGCGTACGAGGGTATTCCATATTCATGAAAGACTTCTAGCCCTCCAAGACAATCTTCATGAAAATGTGTGGGCACTACAGCTATGATCTGCGCATTGAATTTATTGGAAATCCAATCAATTAATTCTCTCGACGATTTTGCGTCAATCGGAGTATCAAGTACTACTGCTTTTCCATCATTAACATAGACATAACCATTACATCCTACCTTTCCCCATGTATCCGTATCGAGATAAGAAACATGGACATAACTATGATTCGAAATCTGTACTACCTTAAGATTCTCACGATCGATTAACTTCAATGTTTTATTCGAATGTGTGCAAGATGGCATCAAAATATTTATTAAAACCAGCGCAATTATTACCCCTGAAATACTACTATACAACCTCTTCGAATCAATCATTGTTACACTACGATATTGACCATTCTATTAGGTACCACAATAATCTTTCTAATGGTCTTATCTCCAATCCACTTTGACATGCTCTCATTACTTCTTACCAATGCTTCAATCTCATTTGGTTTGGCATTAGAAGCAAAAGTCATCAATTCTCTTTTCTTACCATTAACACATATTGGATAAGTAATTTCATCTTCTACTAAAAGAGAAGCATCAAAGCTTGGGTATTCTGAGTGATGAATACTTCCTTTTCCACCAAGTTTTTGCCATAATTCTTCTGAAATGAAAGGAGCAAAAGGAGCAATCAATTGAACAAGGCCTTTCATTATAGCAGCATTATTACAATTGTTCTTTTTTAGGTCATTAACACAAACCATAAAAGCACTAACGCAAGTATTGAGACTCAACTTCTCAATATCTTCAGAAACCTTTTTAATGGCGGTATGTAATACTTTTAAATCCTTTTTCGAAGGAGCATCAGAAGAAGTTGAGAACTCTCCATTCGTATGCACTAAATTCCAAAGCTTTCTCAAAAATTTAGACACACCGTCAATACCTTTCGTATCCCAAGGCTTAGATTGTTCGATTGGACCTAGGAACATTTCATACATTCTGAAACAATCTGCACCATATTTTTCAACGACATCATCTGGATTAACGACATTAAAATAACGCTTTGACATTTTTCCAACTTCGGAAACGGTCTCAAAAACCATTTCTTCAGGAAGCTCCAAATAGGAATACTCCTTTCCATTTAACAAGAAGTTTGCAGATTTATAATCTGGTCTCCAATCCAAAAAATTACCAATGCCGTCTTTAGACAAGTAACTATCTGTCGCACCATAATTGCTTACAAAATCTACATGCACTGGAATTTTAACCCATTGTTCATTCACCTCTTCACTAGAAGCAGAAACAAACGTATTAGATCCATCCTCATTTTTCTTCAGATAAATGCTTTCGATAACTCCTTGAATCATTCCCTGATTGACCAATTTCTTAAATGGTTCTTGAGTTGGCACAAGGCCTTTGTCAAATAAGAATTTATGCCAAAATCTACTATACATTAAGTGACCAACTGCATGTTCTGCACCTCCAATATAAAAATCGACATCCTTCCAATAATTAAGCGCTTCTTTAGATGCAAAAGCTTCTTCATTATTCGCATCCATATATCTTAGAAAATACCAACTAGAACCTGCAAAACCAGGCATGGTATCCGTTTCTCGAGTCAATCCATTATGCGACACCCAATCTTCGGCTTTAGCAAGAGGTGATTTACCATCAGCTGTGGGTTTAAAATCGTCCAATTTAGGCAATTCTAAAGGAAGTGCTTCAAAATCTAAAACTTGGCTTACTCCATCCGCATCAAATTCCACTGGAAACGGCTCTCCCCAATATCTTTGTCTACTGAAATTGGCATCTCTTAATTTGTAATTCACCTTCTTATTGCCAAAACCCTTTTCTTCAATTTTGGCAAACATTAATTCTATTGCATCCTTTACTTCCATACCATCTAGGAAGGAAGAATTGATCATTTTACCAACCTTTTCACTCTTGCCAGCATTCTCATAAGCAGACTTATCCACAACGGGAATTATAGGCAGATTATAAATGGTCGCAAAAGTATGATCTCTGTCATCGTCACTAGGAACAGCCATTATTGCACCGCTGCCATAATCTTTCAAGACATAATCTCCAATCCAAATCGGGATTCTCTCATTATTAAAAGGATTAATGGCGTAAGACCCCGTAAAAGCTCCTTTCATCTCTTTCACATCCGCCATTCTTTCGCGCTCCGATTTATTCTTTACATCAGCTAAACAATTGTCAACAACGTCTCTTTGATCTGATGTAGTCAATTGATTAACCAAATCATGTTCCGGGGCCAACACCATATAAGTCGCACCAAATATGGTATCTGGACGAGTCGTAAACACTTCAATTTTCTCCTCCGACCCTTCAATTTCAAAATAAAGTTGTGCACCTTCTGATCTTCCTATCCAATTAGATTGCATGGTCTTTAATGCATCTGACCAGTCTAAGGATTTCATATCATTTATCAGTCTTTCAGCATAAGCCGTAATTCGAAGTGACCATTGCATCATCGCTTTTCTTTCCACAGGATGACCACCACGCTCAGAAAGCCCATCTTTCACTTCGTCGTTGGCCAGTACCGTCCCTAAAGCTTCACACCAGTTAACATATCCCGTTTTTCGATATGCCAATCTGTAATTCATCAATACATCATCTTTCTCCTTTGCAGACATGGTACTCCATTCTCCAGCCGTAAAACCATCCTCTTGGTTATTCCATGCATTGACATTGGAATTACCGAATTTCTCGAATGATTCTATCAAATGTGTTATCGATACTGCTTTGTTTTGATCTAAATCATAGTAGTGATTGAACAACTCAATAAAAATCCATTGGGTCCACTTATAATACGATGGATCGCATGTCATAACTTGTCGTGACCAATCATAATTAAACCCAATATTATCCAATTGAGCTCTATACATTTTTATATTCTCTTCCGTAGATTGTGCAGGATGAACACCGGTTTGAATAGCATATTGTTCTGCTGGCAATCCAAATGCATCAAAACCCATGGGGTGAAGCACATTATATCCTTGTTGCCTTTTGAAACGGGCCACAATGTCCGAAGCAATATATCCAAGAGGATGCCCAACATGCAAACCAGCACCACTCGGATAGGGAAACATATCTAATATGTAATATTTGGGTAACGAAGTGTCGTCAGAAACTTTATATATATTGTTTTCAGCCCAAATTTCTTTCCATTTTTGCTCAATCTCCGAATGATTAAAATCCATTGAATTTAATATTTACATTTTTGAATATAAAAGTGGCACAAAGTTAACAAAGTGGGAAAAACCATCTCAAAATATACTCAACAAATGAATACAACTACTTAATTTATTAGACGGACTACCATATAGGATTACTGAAACAAATTCAAGTTACTAGAAGCAAATTATCCTTTTCATAATATCTAATTCATTCTTTTCCTGTATTCGTTTGGGGTCATAGTTGTTTTCTTTTTGAATATTCTGCTAAAATATTGCGAATACTCAAATCCTAATGCAAATGCTATTTCACTTGCACTTTCATTAGAGTTCAACAATCTACTCTTTGCTTTATCAATAACAAAATGATGAATATGCTCTTGAGCACCACTTCCGGTTTCCTTTCGTAAAAGATCACTTAAATATTTTGGAGATATCTTCATTTGTTCGGCGCAATATTGAACTGAAGGAACACCTATATCCAGTTGCATTTCCTTTTGATAAAAGGTCTTTAATAATTCCTCAAATTCACTAACAATATCCTGATTAAAGGTAGTTCTGGTATAAAATTGACGATCATAATACCTCACAGCATAATTTAACAAAAGCTCCAAATTGGAGAGAATCAATGTTTGGCTATGGGCATCAATATTACCACTATATTCTTTTATTATCTTGTCGATAATATCGGTTATCACCTTTCTTTCATCAAAAGATAAGTGCAAAGCTTCGTTTGAAGCATATGAAAAAAAAGAATAGTTATCGATCTTTCTTCCTAATTCTGATTTACGAATTAAATCTGGGTGAAATATCAGCGTCCAACAATCCTCGTCATTGGTTTTGTAATCAGTATTAAACTCCAAAACTTGGTTGGGAGCAGTGAATATCATAGAGCATTCCTGGAAATCATAGGAATTCCTACCATATTTTGATATCATTAATGGACAATTTCCTTTTAAACTTACTTGATAAAGGCCAAAAGAGTATCTAAAATCTTCATCTGCCATCTCCTGTTGATTTCTTCCAAATGGGAAGACTGAAATCAAAGGATGTTTAGGATGCTCAAGGCCTAAGAATTCATGAACTTGAGAAATACTATCCACATAAATAATATCTTTCATAAAATACTTTTTTATTGAAAGTACAACATCTTCCATTTAAGAGTTATAAACTCAACCAACGATTGTCTCAATACAATTCTATTTTGACCGTTCTAAATTAAACCAAGATTTGGAAACTGTTGAACATAGCAAAAATACGGAGGTAAATACGTACCAAAGCATTTCAATAACATAATACCAAGCTCCCCATTGTTCTGACATAAAATCAAACGTCTCAATAGTACAAAGAGTAGCTAAATTCGAAAACATTACAACCATGGCATAAGGAGTATTCTTCCATCTGACAAAATACCCTACAAAAAAAATCCCGCCTGCAAGTAATATCCATAACCAATGTAAAAATTGTAAACCATTTGGGTATGCATTATTTTGAAGTGGAATAAGTGGTACAATTTCCGTTAGATACTCAAAAAGTCCTGAGACTCCCCAAACCATCATTACTAGGGACCAAAAAACCAATAGCTTAAGATAAATCTTAGAAATCAATTTCACCTTATCATTTTAATTTAGAATGAATTACATTGAAGTGATTTAAAACTAAATCCTAATGCTAGAATCAACTCATTGAAATCCAAGTTCTGCCCAAAAATTAATTTCCGTCGCTTTGGCTATGCAAAAGAATTTTCGAATTAATCTGACTTCCAAGCAGTTAATTCCGCTATTGAACACAGTTTTTTTTAAATCACTTCATTATGAAGAAACCCTCTTTTCAACTTCCTTTTTGAGACATCTATTAAAAGCTTGGTAACCTTTAGCATACACCTTAGAAAGGTATCCACCTAAAAGCCATGTTGCTCCCTTCGTAAGTTCATCACTTTGTATAAATCGTGAAGTATTTTGATCAATAGCTCTTACAATAAAATGATGATTATCACAAATTCCCATTGGTCCCTTTTCTGCCCAATAAAACTCCTTACCTTCATCCACACTTATGGTATGTTCAATACTATTGAATTTAGATTTTTCTGGATCCAACTGAAATTTTGCAGTTATTTTATTGCCATCCTTTAAATCCCCTTCCAATGCTACCATAAATGCTGCCCATTCTTTATAAGATGAAGTATCTTTGAGTACATTCCACACCTCTCTTGCAGGCGCATTAATAACGATATCTGTATAAATCTTTCTGTAGGAGGACTTTATTTTTTCTATTTTTATGACTTCTTTCATTCTTTTTTTTAGAATTACATGATAGAATGCAAAATTATTAAGGCAATATCCATTAAATGGATACAAATTGCCTTTAATTGTATGCTTTTTTCGTCTCACATAGACTATTACTTTATCGCTACAAAAAAAAGGAAGGCATAGCCTTCCTTCGTCACCCTAATTGATATGGAATTTCACAACATTCGAGAAAGCGTTATTTCCGATTCACTTATCAGTGCAACACAATAATGGGCTGCCTTGAATAGTTTTGCCCCTCGAAAACTACAAACACATAGTAAACACCATTCTGAATTGAACTGACATCTACCAAACTACTATTTCCTTGAAGTACTACTGCTCCAACAGCATTGACAATTTGAAATTCTTTAATCGTAGCTGAAGATTCAATGTGCAAGACATCGTATACTGGATTTGGGAATATAGAGAATGAGAAATCATCATCTATGGTCGAATTGGTATCACAAGCATCGCCTATTCCATCACCATCCGAATCTGCTTGATCTGGATTGGGTTCATTTGGACAATTGTCAATCAAATCACAGACTGCGTCTTCATCACTGTCCAACAACTCACCTATACAAGCACAATCCATGGTTACAACATCATTGGTTGTACAACTATCTCCGTCATTACATGTATCACCGATAAACAACTCCAATCCAGCACAATAATTTGGATCATTTGACCCTACGCACATGCAGTCTGCATTAATTTGATCATTTACTGTAGTTGCATCTCCATCATCACATGCACTTCCTGGTTCAGGACCACCTGGACAAACATCATCTGCATTACATACTCCATCATTGTCATCATCTTCAAATATTCCAACACACATACAATCCATCGAGATTGTATCTCCGGTGGTGCATGCATCTCCATCATCGCATATTGCTCCGACATAAACATCTTTGTTTAATGGTGCGCAATCATCACCATCCAACACACCGTCATTATCATCGTCATTATCACAAACATCTCCGAAACCGTCATTATCATGATCCTCTTGGTCAGGATTGGACACTGTGGGACAATTATCCTCTGCATCGCAAATCATATCTTCATCGTCATCCGCAATAACACCACCGCAATTACAATCAGCATCTACTGCATCATTAATTGTACAGTCATCCCCATCATCACATGCATCTCCGATAAACAAATCCAATCCAGCACAATAATTTGGATCATTTGACCCTACACACATGCAGTCTGCATTAATTTGATCATTTACTGTAGTTGCATCTCCATCATCGCATGCACTTCCAGGTTCAGGACCACCTGGGCAAACATCATCTGCATTACATACTCCATCATTGTCATCATCTTCAAATATTCCAACACACATACAATCCATTGATATTGTATCTCCGGTGGTACATGCATCTCCATCATCGCATATTGCTCCGACATAAACATCTTTATTTAACGGTGCACAATCATCACCATCCAACACACCATCATTATCATCGTCATCATCACACACATCTCCGAGACCGTCATTATCATGATCCTCTTGGTCAGGATTCGATTCTAATGGGCAATTATCATTCACATCTTCAACATCGTCATTGTCATCGTCTATATCGCAGACATCTCCCATTCCATCGTTATCATTGTCTTCTTGATTCATATTGGCTTCTAAAGGACAATTATCCATACTGTCTTCAATTCCATCGTCATCATCATCTGTATCACACGCATCTCCCATTCCATCGTTATCAGTATCCATTTGATCGGTATTCGCCATGTTGGGGCAATTGTCATCAGTATCACAAATTCCATCTGAATCCGAATCAATAAGAACACCTACACAGTTACACTGGGCATCATACTCATCGTCTGTCGTACAGTCATCCCCATCATCGCATACCGCTCCTTCAAAAGCTGAGTCATCAAAAGGAGCACAATCATCAACATCAAGCACCCCGTCGTTATCATCATCATCATCGCACACATCTCCGAGACCGTCGTTATCAAAATCTTCTTGATTAGAGTTAGGATCGTCGATACAATTATCTTCGGCATCACATACTCCATCATTATCTGAATCTTGAATCACCCCGATACAAATACAATTTATATTTAACTCATCATCAATGGTACAATCATCTCCATCATCACATGGAGCACCTGGATACATGGTCGCATCAAAAGGGGCGCAATCATCAATGTCAAGTACCCCATCATTATCATCATCGTCATCACACACATCTCCGAAACCATCATTATCAAAATCTTCTTGATTGGGGTTAGCATCATCTGGGCAATTATCGTCATCGTCTAAAACTCCATCATTGTCCGAGTCCGATTGAAGCGCAAATGGTCCACTAACCGTCGAAAAGTAAGTATCATTAGCCAAACCAGAGCCATTGGTCAATAATCCTCCAGCGTAAAAGCTAATATCGCCATTAACACTACTTGGAGAAGTCCAGGAAAAATTCCAAGAATAAGAACTCCCTGAAATTGCATCTGGAAGTATGTTCTCCATATACAATCTTCCATTCTGCGTACAACCACTCGTATTGGTAGGGTTTGCAGGATCAAAAACCTCAGTATCAGGTCCGGCTATCCATGTTCCGGCATTTACAAAATTGCCACCCTCATCAGACAATGCTACAATTTGAAACCCTGTGTTAACAGGTGATCCCGAACTTACATTCATCGTTACCACCATATCGTATTGAGTATTTCCTTCAAATTCGGTAGGACTCCCTACAATATCAATTTCAATATTACCAGTATACAATCCTCCATCAGTATGGCAATTTAGGCAAGTACCATCTCCTGGAGCATTAGTTGAAAGCGCACAGAAAAAATTCCCTGGTCCAACAGTAAAATGAGAAAAGATAAAAATGAGGCAAAACAAAAAAATAAAGGTGTAAATTTTCTTCATACTAAATATTTTAATTGGTTTAACACCTTTAGTATAAAACAAATCCAAAATTCGTTGCCTGGGCGACAAAATAAAATTACAAATATTTATTTTATTTTACCCAACTGTCCGCTAACAGCATTTTATGCATTTTTAATCACAGATTAACATAAAATATTTCTTTGTTAAAATTTATTGAAACCATATTAACATTTTAATCAAACTTAACAGCTTCTACAATCCGCAATTAAATCAGTTATTCAAGCTACCATTATGGTAACACTAATTTTTACCAGGAAAATAAAGATTCAATATTGTGTGCTAGAATTTTGTTTAACCATAGCCAGATATTGTACCATTGATTACATTAAGGCCCATATATAAACATTAGCAATATACAACACCTCAGCCCCCATCCAAGTATGGTAGGTTTGTTAATTATACTAGACACCGATTCATTCGACCATTAAGGCGCCAAATATTCTAAATAAAGAAAGTCACAAAATCCATTAACCCTAACATTAAAGGTATGTTTTGGATAAATCTTAATGGATAAAAGACAAGTATCTTAGGATGCTAAGGAGCTCTTTTTCTCGGACAAAAAGAAACTATTTATTAAAGCATAACTACCAAAAAGAACTCCTGAAAACAACAAATCAGAGATCAATGATGTTCTAAAAAATGGCAAGGCCGCACCATATGACAACCACAACCCTTCTAATCCCGAAGGGTACATCATCTTAGGATCTAACCAGCTTCCAAAATTGGTAATTAAAAAGAACATAACAGAAGATCCTATAGTTGCCAGAATTACTGGGACACTTTTCATTTTAGTTCTCAGAAACAACATTCCCAATCCTGCGATTAAAACATAAGAGAGCAATGTCCAAATCATATATGAAGAAAACCAAACAATCCCTGTAACCTCTGGATAAAACGATCTCGCTATCGTATTGTTAATGACAAAATCACTGGCATAAATAAATACCAAAGGCAAAATTATCGCCATACTCTTCCTACTAAGAAGTGCTGCGCCAAATAAAGTCAATCCAACAACAGGAGAAAAATTTGGAATAACATTCATCAACCTCAATGTTAATGCTAATCCCATCAATCCTAAAACAACTAAATTACTTCTATTTTTCATCTACAGCTTTTACTTATGTATTTGTGTATTGTGCAAAAATACAAAAAATACGATTTCATATGTGTATAAATCTCAGCCATACCAATCGATCTTACTAAAAGGGAGGCCAAAACTCGACAACATAAGCTATAATTTTCTTCATATTTTATTTTATATAATACATTATCCTATTGGAAATGAATGTTTGCCAAATAGTAGAAAAATAATATTTCAATAATGGAAATTTATAGAATATGATTTTATAATTTCGCTATGAAATTAGTAACACATTAATATTTTACGACAATGATAATAGGAGTTCCTAAGGAAATAAAAAACAATGAAAACAGAGTTGCTTTAACTCCAGCAGGTGCAAAAGAACTTGCTAAACATGGTCATACTGTTTATGTTCAATCTACTGCAGGGCTTGGTAGTGGATTCTCTGATGAAGAATACACCAATGCTGGAGCACAACTACTTCCAACCATCGAAGATGTATATGGTATTGCCGAAATGATAATCAAGGTAAAAGAACCAATTGAACCTGAATACAAATTAATTAAAGAAGATCAGTTGGTATTTACTTATTTTCATTTTGCAAGTTCTGAGCCTTTGACTCATGCTATGATTGAAAGTAAAAGCATCTGCTTAGCTTATGAAACTGTCGAGAAAAAAGACAGATCTTTACCTCTATTGGTTCCCATGAGTGAAGTTGCAGGTAGAATGGCCATTCAAGAAGGTGCAAAATTTTTAGAAAAACCAAGCGGTGGACGAGGTATTCTACTAGGAGGTGTACCTGGTGTAAATCCAGCCAAAGTTCTAATTATTGGTGGTGGAGTTGTAGGTACAAATGCAGCAAAAATGGCTGCTGGATTAGGAGCTGATGTAACTATAATGGATATTAGCTTACAAAGATTACGTTACTTAGACGACATCATGGCTGCAAATGTCAAAACTGTTATGTCTAATGAATACAACATCTTTGAGGAAGCAAAAGCAAGTGATTTAATTGTTGGAGCTGTACTGATTCCTGGGGCTAAAGCGCCACATTTGATCACAAGAGAAATGTTGAAGGATCTTAAAAAAGGAACTGTTTTAGTAGACGTTGCTGTAGATCAAGGAGGTTGCATTGAAACATGTAAACCAACTACACACGAAGACCCGACATTCATTATTGATGATGTATTACACTATTGTGTTGCTAACATGCCGGGAGCAGTACCGTATACATCTACTCTGGCTTTAACCAATGCAACATTACCATATGCCATCCAACTTGCAAATAAAGGGTGGAAAAAAGCATGTAATGAAAATAACGAATTAAAGCTTGGGCTAAATGTTGTAAATGGAAAAGTTGTATATAAAGGCGTTTCAGATGCCTTTGATCTTCCCTATTCTGACGTTTCGGAGGTTTTATAACACCATATATTTAATAGAAAATACAAAAGTCGCTGCATTAAGTAGCGACTTTTTTTGTTTTTTATAGCATACAAATATTAATATAGTAAGTGATATCTAAATGTATTAAGTTTTCCTATTCAACCACTTACACTTTATAATATTTAACATAACTCTACAAAACACTTTAATCACACAATACCAACCGATAACACCAAGATGAAACCCGATAATTTACCCACACATTCTACCTAATTGTTAAATTTAATGTATAAATTTGTCTTAGAGCGATCTAGATGTCACTAATCGAAAATCTAGATTTAAGAACCTAACCAATAACTATATCTACCTAAATACGATTCTCTAGAATTGTCAAAATAACTGCCTATATTTCATACAATGTAGGTGGTCAATTATATGCATTTAATCAACCCAAAAATATAATGAATATTAATAGAACTTTACAAACCCTTTTATTTGGCATACTGCTATGTTTTGCTCAACTAAATCTTTTTGCACAAGATTGTAATTATGAATCTTCCACTTTACTTTTTGATCTAAATGAATGTAAATCATTCTCTGGATTAAATTCACCAATGGACTATTCAGAATTCACGGCCGAAATCATTAATTCGTCCAACAGTAGCTCATTGTCTGTCGTGGGAGACCATCTTTATAGATTAAATCCTCAGGACAACAAACACTCTTGTTCCATGGGATTAGATGGCACGATTACAATGTGTGTGAGTTCCCAGGACACTTGTGATTATGTAGCTGATAGTGATATGGCCATACGATTTGACATCCAAGTCGTTCCAGGTCCTGACGGATTTGGAAGACTATCTCTACTTGAGTTTTATGAAGCGGCTAAAGATTCGTTTGGCTTTATTCATGGGGCTTCTGGGCCTAACAATTACCCTACTCTTTTCGGACTAAGAGTTTCTAAAAATGGTAATGAAATCTATAGAGACATTGATATCCCAACCAATAGAGATTTCACATATTTCAAATACGATTTTTCGGACAACCCAGAGTTTAAAGTATCGAACACAACAGTATTCAACTTCGAATTGCTACCATATTGTTTGATAAATAATGGTGCAACAGTTACAGCATGGGATGTGGAGAACATTAAACTTTATGCTCACGATAAAGACAATGTCAATGGTGGGAATCTAACATTTCTAGATGGAACAGCAGAAAACAATATTTGTAAAGATGATCTTAATATATCATCGCCTCTTTTAACCAATTCAATTGGGAATCATCAAAAATTTATACTTACCAATTTGGATTCTGTGATTTTGGATACCACCCTATTGTTTCCATATAGTTATCCTTCAAACTTTCCTAATTCGGCCTTGATATGGAGCATAAGTTCAGACTCTTTACTTTCTAATCATATTCCAGGATTTCATATCGATAGCATAGTAGGATGTTTAGACTTTTCCAACCCAATAAAGATCAATATTAACGATTTACCAATTGTAGAGATTTCGGGAGAACTTAACATCTGTACAGATGAAACAACAACACTAACTGCTAATCCAGTATTAGCCAGCAATCCGTATTCTTTCAATTGGTCTACTGGAGCAACTTCTCAAACCATATCAAATGTCGGACCTGGTTTGTATAGTGTTACGCTTACAGATAGAAACGGCTGTACGGATGTCTCCACTGCACTTGTCAACCTATTAAGTAATCCGAATATAGTGATTACTGGAGATGATGAAATCTGTTTAAACGACTCTACAACACTACAAGCTACAGGAGGCACTACCTACTTATGGAGCAATGGAGCAACTTCTTCGTCCATTAAAGTTTCTCCTCCATCCACAACAAGTTATGGAGTTACTGTTACAAATTCGAATGGTTGTATAGACTCTTCATCAATCGACATCAATGTAAATCCTTTACCAACAATTACAATCTCAGGAGATTCGTCTATTTGTAAAAGTGAATGTACTGAACTCATTGCATCCGGAGGTATTTCATATTCTTGGCTTAATGCGAACAACTCCTGCAATGGTTCATTCTTTGTGGGTTCAGAACAAGGAATGGATTTGCAAAATATTTACACCTTTTCAAGTAATGGCTTAGACTTGGTTACCAATATTCAATCCCCAAATATTAATGGTATAGGATCATATTGTCTAGAATCTATGAATACTGAGATTTTTGGAATGCAAAGACTGGGAGATTCCCAATCCGATGCTTTAAGGGCAAATTTCATGGTAATTGATCCAAACTCTGGAGTTACGTCAAATTATGGTGAAATTCCAATGCCCCAAAATCCTTATGGCGTCAATGGAACCACTGGAATTATTTCTTATGTAGGGGATATTTCCCATGACGGTATCTTCTATTTTCCTGCAATTGCTGCCGAAATAGATCCATCAGATCTTAATATAACGAATTACACGATATATCTAGGGAAGATCAATCTTCACGAACTAGTGAATGGGCTGCAAGTAGATTATGACGTATTAAATACTGATATTTCGTGTCAATCTTACATGGATAATTTTATCAGTTCTTTTATTGCCTATGTTTTAGATCCAACGATGGAAGAACCTAGTGGCGGAATTCATGACTGGGCTCTAAATCCAGACAACACCCAACTCATATCTTTTCTAGGAATTGAAAATGTACTTTTTACTATTGAATTGGAGACGCTTTCTTCTAATTGTATTTTTGGACCAAACAGTAATTTTGCATACGTAGGTACTACAGGAACAAATACCGATGAATTTGGAGGAATATATTTTGAGGATGATACACTTTATGGCTGGCAAGTTGATAGAGGTAGACTATTTCAAATCAATCAGACAAATGGAGAATTAAGCTTAATTGCAGATAATTTACCCAATGATTTTAGAGGAGATAATGCTATATGTCAACCGTGTAATTCATCGAATAATTCAAACTCCATTATTGTTTGCCCTGAGAGCGACACTAAATACGTAGTTGAAGTTCAAGACCAAAATGGATGTGTAAACATAAAAGAAGTGACCGTTAAAGTATTTGATCTTCCTGATACTGAAATTACAGGCGAATCTTCCATTTGTGTAGGAGAATCCACAACATTAACTGCAGAAGGTGGAGATTCATACTCATGGAGTAATGGGGAGACATCATCATCCATTACTGTTTCACCAGCAACTAATACAAAATATTTTGTAACTGTAACAAACTCGAACGATTGTCGATCAATAGATTCTTTAACCGTCAATGTTAATCCCAATCCAACTCCTTCTATTTCGGGTGACGATCAAATCTGTAGCGGTGAAGCAACTACGCTTACTGCTTCTGATGCCGATGCATACAATTGGAGCAATGGTGAAACAACTAAGCAAATTACTGTTAGCCCTAACTCAACAGAATCATATGCTCTTACGGTGACTAACGAACACGGTTGTCAAGGATCTACTTCTTTTACAGTCAATGTAAATCCCAATCCAACTCCTTCTATTTCAGGAGACGATCAAATCTGTAGCGGTGATGCAACTACACTTACCGCTTCTGATGCTGATGCATACAATTGGAGCAATGGCGAAACAACTAAGCAAATTACTGTTAGTCCTAACTCAACAGAATCGTATACTCTTACGGTGACTAACGAGCACGGTTGTCAAGGATCTACTTCTTTTACAGTCAATGTAAATCCCAATCCAACTCCTTCTATTTCAGGAGACGATCAAATCTGTAACGGTGAAGCAACTACGCTTACTGCTTCTGATGCTGATGCATACAATTGGAGCAATGGCGAAACAACCAAACAAATTACCGTTAGTCCTAACTCAACAGAATCGTATACTCTTACGGTGACTAACGAGCATGGTTGTCAAGGATCTACTTCTTTTACAGTCAATGTTAATCCCAATCCAACTCCTTCTATTTCAGGAGACGATCAAATCTGTAGCGGTGAAGCAACTACACTTACTGCTTCTGATGCCAATGCATACAATTGGAGCAATGGTGAAACAACCAAACAAATTACCGTTAGCCCTAACTCAACAGAATCGTATACTCTTACGGTGACTAACGAGCACGGTTGTCAAGGATCTACTTCTTTTACAGTCAATGTTAATCCAAATCCAACTCCTTCTATTTCAGGAGACGATCAAATCTGTAACGGTGAAGCAACTACACTTACTGCTTCTGATGCTGATGCGTACAATTGGAGCAATGGTGAAACAACTAAGCAAATTATCGTTAGCCCAAACTCAACAGAATCGTATACTCTTACGGTGACTAACGAACACGGTTGTCAAGGATCTACTTCTTTTACAGTCAATGTAAATCCTAACCCTACTCCTTCTATTTCAGGTGACGATCAAATCTGTAACGGTGAAGCAACTACACTTACTGCTTCTGATGCTGATGCGTACAATTGGAGCAATGGCGAAACAACCAAACAAATTACTGTTAGCCCTAACTCAACAGAGTCATATGCTCTTACGGTGACTAACGAACACGGTTGTCAAGGATCTACTTCTTTTACTGTCAAAGTTAATCCAAATCCAACTCCTTCTATTTCAGGAGACGATCAAATCTGTAGCGGTGATGCAACTACGCTTACTGCTTCTGATGCCGATGCGTACAACTGGAGCAATGGCGAAACAACTAAGCAAATTACCGTTAGCCCTAACTCAACAGAGTCATATGCTCTTACGGTGACTAACGAACACGGTTGTAAAGGATCTACTTCTTTCACCGTCAATGTTAATCCAAATCCAACTCCTTCTATTTCAGGAGACGATCATATCTGTAGCGGTGATGCAACTACGCTTACCGCTTCTGATGCTGATGCATACAATTGGAGCAATGGTGAAACAACTAAGCAAATTACTGTTAGCCCTAACTCAACAGAGTCATATGCTCTTACGGTGACTAACGAACACGGTTGTCAAGGATCTACTTCTTTTACCGTCAATGTTAATCCAAATCCAACTCCTTCTATATCGGGAGACGATCAAATCTGTAGCGGTGATGCAACTACACTTACTGCTTCTGATGCCGATGCATACAATTGGAGCAATGGTGAAACAACTAAGCAAATTACCGTTAGCCCTAACTCAACAGAATCGTATGTTCTTACGGTGACTAACGAGCACGGTTGTCAAGGATCTACTTCTTTCACCGTCAATGTTAATCCAAATCCAACTCCTTCTATTTCAGGAGACGATCAAATCTGTAGCGGTGATGCAACTACGCTTACTGCTTCTGATGCTGATGCATACAACTGGAGCAATGGCGAAACAACTAAGCAAATTACTGTTAGCCCTAACTCAACAGAGTCATATGCTCTTACGGTGACTAACGAACACGGTTGTCAAGGATCTACTTCTTTTACCGTCAATGTTAATCCAAATCCAACTCCTTCTATATCGGGAGACGATCAAATCTGTAGCGGTGAAGCAACTACACTTACTGCTTCTGATGCTGATGCGTACAATTGGAACAATGGTGAAACAACTAAGCAAATTACCGTTAGCCCTAACTCAACAGAATCGTATGCTCTTACAGTGACTAACGAGCACGGTTGTCAAGGATCTACTTCTTTCACCGTCAATGTTAATCCCAATCCAACTCCTTCTATTTCAGGAGACGATCAAATCTGTAGCGGTGATGCAACTACGCTTACTGCTTCTGATGCTGATGCGTACAACTGGAGCAATGGCGAAACAACTAAGCAAATTACTGTTGGCCCTAACTCAACAGAGTCATATGCTCTTACGGTGACTAACGAACACGGTTGTCAAGGATCTACTTCTTTTACAGTCAATGTAAATCCGAATCCAACTCCTTCTATATCTGGCGACGATCAAATCTGTAGCGGTGATGTAACTACGCTTACTGCTTCTGATGCTGATGCGTACAACTGGAGCAATGGCGAAACAACTAAGCAAATTACTGTTAGCCCTAACTCAACAGAGTCATATGCTCTTACGGTGACTAACGAGCACGGTTGTCAAGGATCTACTTCTTTCACCGTCAATGTTAATCCTAACCCAACTCCTTCTATTTCTGGAGTAGACAGTATTTGTATCGGAGCATCGACTACGCTTACCGCTTCTGATGCCGATGCATACAATTGGAGTAATGGTGAAACAACTAAGCAAATCACCGTTAGCCCTAACTCAACAGAATCGTATACTCTTACAGTGACTAACGAACACGGATGTCAAGGATCTACTTCTTTCACCGTCAATGTTAATCCCAATCCAACTCCTTCTATTTCAGGAGACGATCAAATCTGTAGCGGTGATGCAACTACGCTTACTGCTTCTGATGCTGATGCGTACAACTGGAGCAATGGCGAAACAACTAAGCAAATTACTGTTAGCCCTACCTCAACAGAGTCATATGCTCTTACGGTGACTAACGAACACGGTTGTCAAGGATCTACTTCTTTTACCGTCAATGTTAATCCCAATCCAACTCCTTCTATTTCAGGAGACGATCAAATCTGTAGCGGCGAGGCAACTACGCTTACTGCTTCTGATGCTGATGCGTACAATTGGAGCAATGGCGAAACAACTAAGCAAATTACCGTTA
Organism: Saprospiraceae bacterium; assembly: GCA_965230345.1. Lineage (GTDB taxonomy): Bacteria > Bacteroidota > Bacteroidia > Chitinophagales > Saprospiraceae > JADKBO01. The sequence goes on along the minus strand of CBDDKR010000002.1, from coordinate 1,924,529 downwards.
GCCCTAACTCAACAGAATCATATGCTCTTACGGTGACTAACGAGCACGGTTGTCAAGGATCTACTTCTTTCACCGTCAATGTTAATCCTAACCCAACTCCTTCTATTTCTGGAGTAGACAGTATTTGTATCGGAGCATCGACTACACTTACCGCTTCTGATGCCGATGCATACATTTGGAGTAATGGTGAAACAACTAAGCAAATCACCGTTAGCCCTAACTCAACAGAATCGTATACTCTTACAGTGACTAACGAACACGGATGTCAAGGATCTACTTCTTTTACAGTTGTAGTAAGTCCTACTTTAAACATCAATGCCAATGTAACACATACACAATGTGGATTAAACAATGGAGGCATAGATTTAAACATTGAAGGTGGAATTCCACCTTATTCAATATCATGGTCTAATGGCTCTACTGGTCCAATCCTAACAGATTTAACTACAGGAACATATGTTGTCACCGTTTCCGATAAATTGGGATGTGAAAAAACAGATTCAATCACTGTTAATTTTAGTCATGATGTCAAAATTCAAATTATCGCTGCCAATGCTTCTTGTTTGAACAACGATGGTGAAGCGGTTGTAAATGTTACCCAAGGCAATCATCCTTTTGAATTTTCATGGTCAAACGGAAGTACTTCAAGTAAGATTGAAATGCTTTCCGCAGGAAAATACTATGTAACTGTTACCGATTCAATAGGTTGTACCAAATCAGATTCTATAATCATCGACAATTCGAGGGTTATAGATAACATCATTGCTGCAAACAATTTTGACTATTGTATTGAAGGCAATCCTGATATGCTAACAGGTATAGATGTAAGTCAGGTTTTCGGAAGCGTAGAACAATGGTTAATTACAGATAAGGACGATAATATTTTAGAGATATTCTCAAGTCAAATGGCATTAGAGTCTTTTGATTTGGAGAACTTAGGTGCTGGACACTATTCTATATATCTAATTACTTCGGATATCGCCCTTAGCCTTGTTAAAGGTCAGAATTTAAGTGACATTGCGGAGTGTCATATTTTGTCAAATCCATTAGACTTATTCTTACAAATCTATATGGGAGACATGTCCAATTCTATGGCCATTTTCAATATGGAAGAATGCCTATCAAAGGCTTCAGACATGAGTAATATTGTTTACGATGAATTTACGGCATTTACGGCCAATGACTCCTCTTGTGCTCAAATCAACATTATTGGAAATCATTTCTACAGAGTTGATGCCGACACCAATGGGCACAGTTGTACTCCAGGCTTAAATGGAGGAACAGCAATCTGCATATCATCAGATCAGAGTTGTACTTTTAATCCAAACTCAACAAAATCCCTAGTTGTTGATTTCCAATTAACACCTTCGACAGATCGAATCTCTAGATTAGAAGAGATTTCCTTCCATGAAAAAGCTCCAGAAATGTTTGACTGGATCGATGGAGCATCAGGTGTTAACAATTGGCCTACTAAATTTGCAGTTAGATTGTACAAAGAAGGTACATTGGTATACGAGTCCTTGAATCTTAGTACTCAACAAAATTGGAACGAGAGAATATTTTCTTTTAACGGCCCAGAATTTGAATTGTCTGCTGTGACCAATTTCAAATTAGAATTAATGCCGTATTGTCCAATTGGGAACTCTGGTGTAGTTACGGCATGGGATATCGATAACCTCGTCATAGAACAAAAATGCTTTACAACACTTAATGGAGGTGTGTTTGACTCTACTCAAGTAGATGTTTGTCTTGATGGTGTTTCGTCCTTCCTTCAAGGTGTAAATCATGATGGTTTTTCTGGACAATTCACCAAATTTGTAATCGTAGATTCTAATAGTGTAATAACGCATATCGTAGATAATTATTCAAATCTTATTGCTTTTGATCTGGATCAGTTGGGAGTTGGCAAGCATAATATTTATGGACTTGCTCACGATGGGTCATTAACAGGTTGTGAAATAGGAAATCAATTTGTTTCTGACCTTTGGGGTTGTTTTGATATTTCCGATCCCCTTATGATTGATGCCTATTACTGTGGTACTAGATTCAAAATATACCCTAATCCTAGTAATGGTGTAGTCCATGTATCAATGGAAAGTTCTTTTGATCATGTCGACCTCGTCATATTTAATTCTCTAGGAGAGAGAATCTTTATTAAAACTAAAATCTCTCCAGAAGATATTCATGAATTAGATTTAAGTAATTATGGAAAAGGACTCTATTATCTCTGTATTATGAAAGAGAATAATCGAATTACCCAACCCCTGATTATTGTAGAATAATGAATAAAAAGAGGCTGTCTCAAAAAGAGGCAGCCTTTTCTTTTATCTTTTACCCGGAATTATAACGCACCATCCACCTAAGGTTCAATCTTTTATATTGAGTTAAAGTGAATTATTAACTATTATGCTTTATTTTTACTTTAAATTAACGAATTGATGATATTTCCAATTGAAGATTATCCATAATTAAACATCTTCGATCATCAATCTTCAAATTTAACGTAATATGATGCTAAAAAATATTTTAAAGATCACTTTTCTTGCTGTTGCTTTTCTTGCAACACACTCATTTTATGGACAAAGAGTCCAATATAACCACACTCAAAAATCTGGAATTAAAAAGATTGCTGTTGTAGATGTTTCATCCATTCAAGATGACTATGTAGCTTGGGTTCAAAAGAAAGAAGCTCCTTATGTGTCAGGAAATAAATATAAAAATTACCTGACCAAGATAAAAGAACGAATCAATACAAACTTCCCAAAAACTAATGCCCCAGTATCACAACCTAGAACTACGGTCAATCCTCCTGAATTTGTAGATGGCTATGTCTTGTCTGGAGTTACTGCTGGAATTCCTGTGGATAATCACTTAGCCATGGCAGATAAGTACATTGTAAATGTTGGAAATTCATACATTTCCATCAATAATGCAACTGGAGGAGAATTCAAACAACTTTCGTTAGGGGCTTATGCAAATGCAGCTGGCGTTAATGCTCATCCTTTTGATCCACGAATGATTTACGATCCAGTTAAAGATCGATTCATAATGACCTTCCTTGCAGGTTTTGGATCAAGTGACACACACATCCTTGTTTGTTTCTCCCAAACCAATGACCCAAGAGGGAAATGGAACATATACAGAATCGAAGGCAATCCTAACAACAAAGATGAATGGACGGATTACCCCATGGTGAGTATAACGAACAACGACTATTACCTTACTATAAACCTCTTACGCGATAATTTTTCTTGGCAAGAAGGATTTGTAGAAACCATCATTTGGAAGGTCGGGTTAGATGAGGCCTACGCTGGAGAAGATCTTGTTATGGACAAGTGGGATGGAATTACATTTGACGGCATCAATATTAGAAATTTGTGCCCGGCTGAAAGTGCTACTGAGACATTGTTTGATGATATGGTTTTTGTTTCTAATAAGAATTTTGCTATAGAAAGTGACACCTTCTTTATGGTCAAACTTGATCCAAGCAAGGGTAACTCTTCAGATGCCATAGATATTAAAATGATCAAAGCCTCTACTTCATATGGGGCACCTCCAAATGCCTCTCAAAAAGTAGGAAGTCTTCAAACGAATGATGCTCGAGTACTGGAAGCCTTCAGACTAGAAGACGAAATTCAATTTGTTGGGAATACCCGAAATCTATCCAACAACAAAGCTGGAATTTATCATGGAATTATTGAAGATATTAATGCTCCTGATGAAGTCGTTTTAAATCATATAATTGGACCAGATTATGAAATTGGATATCCAGGAATAACCTATACCGGTGATGGACTGGCAGAAAGAGATGCCATCATCAGTTTTAGTCACTCCTCTGACCAAAAATTTGCCGGGACTTCAGCTCTTTACAGTGTGCCAGGAGAGGGCTATTCAAAGATTATAGAAATAAGTGAAGGAGAAAATTATATCGATATTATTTCAGGTGTTCAACGATGGGGAGACTACTCTGGAAGTCAAAGAAATTATTCCAATCCTCTTGAAATATGGGTAAGTGGATTCTACGGTCTTCAAAATAGAAGAAATACTGCCTATGTTGCTAAACTTCTTCGTCCAGAAATCCCAACTGGAGCAATTGAACCACAAAAAAACATCAGTAAAATTTATCCAATCCCAGCCGAAGATAGACTGTATATCGACTTTTATGCTCCTAGAAATGAAGCTATTTCTATCAACCTATTGGATAACGTAGGAAAGAGAATTGATCAGCTGTATTCTTCTTCGTTTATCGAAGCTGGAGAAAACACATTGAGCTTTAATACCTCTAACATTCCACAAGGAATGTATATTGTTCAAATTATAATTGGAAATCAAATTATTGAGTCAAAATCTGTAATCATCAACTAATGATAAAAAAGGCTAGAAACGTTTAATCTTGTTTCTAGCCTTTTTTATTCTGTAATCATTTGATTTTATACTAAAATAACAACGCTTCCAACCTTTGTATAAGTTTCTCCCAAACACTTATAAGAAATGACATAAGTATATGTACCGGGATTCAATTTTTTACCCGTATAAGTACCATCCCATCTGTCATCAATCTTGCTTCCTTCAAAAACTCGATTCCCCCACTTATCCATGATGTAAAATTGTTCCAATTCTTCGACAATAAATGTATTACTTATTCCAAAATCATCATTCAATTGATCACCATTGGGAGTAAATGCGGTCGGCAACAATAGTTCTTCACAATTAAATTCATTTGGATCTACTACATAAATTGTAATGCTATCCACAGAACGACAAAAATCATCAGAAGTATTAACCGCATAAGTAGTGGACTCCTCTGGTGAAGCTACTGGTTCTAAAATAGTCGGGTCATCTAAGCCGTTATTTGGAGACCACGACACATTACCTTGACAAGTTGCTCCATACATTATATCCACACTCTCTCCGATAAATATAGTGGCATCATCGCTAATAATCTCATTAGGAAATAGATACGAATTCCGCAATTCTGACTCTGATAATGCCCTTCTATAGATGTTAAACTCATCTATTCGACCTGTTAGAGCAGATTCGCCCAATGCTTGACAAGGACCACTTGACAATGATAATAAGGCCTTAGGGTTCATCGGTATTTCCTCATTAGGGAATATTACTCCTGCTCTAATGTTATTGATGTACAAAGTATAGGCCAAAGCCTTTCTAGTAATGGTAATCCTATTCCAACAATTATCTGGAAATTTGGACACAATAGATTCATAACTTGAAATATTCTTGGCTAACTCCAATATTATTTCATTGGAGTTGGGGAAATACTTTAGACTCATTAGTGAATCTGAATTACATTCGTATTGGTAAGACATAATATCAGTTACACTTGATACATTTCCAAGAGAAAGATAAAAATCAATAGTAAAATCTGAAGAAAACACCTCAAGTAAATCACTTGAAAATCGTACTCCGCCGTCGTTATTAAAAACAAGACTTTCTCCTTCCAGTCCGCAGTCACAGCCCACACTAGGATCTATAACACCATCGAATCCACTTGGAGTAGAGTTCGCATTACATTGATCAAAACTGTACTTAATTTCTTGAGCATCTACACCAACCAGCCCAACTATAATAAAAGCAATCAAGCTTAACCCTAAATTCCTCATTAACCAAACAAATTACCCATTCCACCAGAAAACATATCTCCAATCATTTTTTGAGATATTTTATTAGCCTCAACACTTACTTTATCATTAAAGGATTGAATACAAGTCAATATCAGATCCTCCAACATTTCTCTATTATCGACGGTCATAAGTTTATCATCAATACTTATGTCGGTAATAGCTCCAGAGGCGTCACCAATTATTTTAACTCCTTCCATTTCATGTTCCAATGCAATAGAACGCAATTCTTCCTGCATTTTTTCTTGCATGGCATTTGATTTCCCCATTAAATCATCAAACATATTCCTCTTATTTTATTGCAAAATTATAAAAAATTGGGATGCTTTAATCCACTTAATTAAGGCCAGCCAAATCAATAAAGAATGCATATTCCATTGCCGTTTCTTTGTACCTAGCAAATCTTCCAGAAGCACCACCGTGTCCAGTATCCATGTTGCAATACATCAATAGTGGATTTTTGTCTGTTTTCAATTCCCTTAATTTAGCAACCCATTTTGCTGGTTCCCAATATTGAACCTGCGAATCATGGTACCCTGTAGTCACTAACATTGAAGGGTAAGCCTTTGCTTCTACATTATCATAAGGAGAATAAGACTTTATATAGTCGTAGTATTCTTTATCATTAGGATTTCCCCATTCATCATATTCACCTGTTGTTAATGGAATGGTTTCATCCAACATAGTTGTAACTACATCAACAAATGGTACGGCTGCAATTACACCCTTCCATAATTCAGGTCTCATATTTATTATTGCACCCATTAAAAGTCCTCCAGCACTTCCCCCCATGGCAAACAACTTTTCTTTATTGGTATAATCCTGAGCAATTAAATGATCAGCACAATCAATGAAATCTGTAAAAGTATTCTTCTTATTCAATAATTTTCCTTCCTCATACCAATACCTTCCCATTTCTTCACCTCCTCGGATGTGAGCGATGGCATAAGCAAATCCTCTATCCAACAAGCTCAATCTAACTGAAGAAAAATAGGGATCCATACTGTTTCCATACGAGCCATATGCATACAACAACAATGGTCCATTTCCATCTTTCTTATATCCTTTCTTATATACAAGAGATATAGGAATCTCGGTACCATCTTTTGCCTTGGCATAAAGCCTCTCGGATTGATAATCATCCGAATTATATCCTCCTACAATCTCTTGTTGCTTCATGATTTTTAAAGACCTTTCAGCCACATCATAATCGTAAGTAGTATTTGGAACTGTCATCGAGGTAAAACCAATTCTCAACTCTTTAATGTCATATTCTGGATTTGTAGACACATATGTTAAAAAGGACTCTTCTCCGAAATCAACATAATGCTCTCCCTCTCCATTCCATGGTTTTATGCGTAATTGTGTTACCCCTTTTATTCGTTCAGATAGTACCATAAAATCTTTAAACAAATCTACCCCCTCTAACAATACATCTTCACGATGTTCGATAAAATCTGTCCAATTGTCTTTGTTCGTTTGATCGAGTGAACAGGTCATCAATTTAAAATTTTTCGCACCATCCTTATTCGTTCTAATGTACCATTTGTCGTCGTAATGATTGATGCCATATTCTAAGTCTCTCTCTCTTTTCTGAAAAACGGCAAAAGATCCATTTGGATTATCCGCATCCAGTACCCTGTATTCTTGGGATACCGTAGCGTATGAACCGATGATTATGTATTTGCGCGATTTGGTCTTATAAACGAAGGTTGAAAATGTCTCGTCCTCTTCATGGTATACTTCCTGATCTTCAGAAACAGGAGTACCTAATATGTGCTTAAATATTTTATAAGATCTTAAAGCTGCATCTTTGCGAGCATAAAACACCGTTTTATTGTCATTTGCCCAAGTTACACCACCTGTTGTATTCAATATTTCGTCAGTATAAATTTCACCTGATTCTAGATTTTTAAACCTTACAGTATACTGTCTCCGACTTACTACATCTTCTCCGAAAGCCATAATTTTATTATCAGGACTAATACTAAGACCTCCAAGTGCATAATAATCATGCCCTTTGGCACGCTCATTCTGATTAATGAGTACCTCTTCGTTAGCTTCCAGAGATTCCTTTTTCCTTGTATTGATCGCATACTCTTTTCCTTCTTCATACCTTGTAACATACCAATAACCATTGTATTTGTATGGAACAGATTGATCCGTTTGCTTTATTCTTCCAACAATTTCGTCATACAAAGTAGTTTGCAATTCCTTAGTATGGCTCATCATGGTATCCCGATACTTGTTTTCTGCTTCTAGATAATCCACAACTTTGGTCGTATGTTCATCTGGTGTTTCAGCATTTTTTTGCTCATCACTAAGCTTCATCCAGTAATAATTATCTACTCTTACATCACCATGCTTCTCCAATTCAGTAGGATTCATTTCTGCTTTAGGAGTAGTTATATTTTCTTTCTTGAGCAATTCACTCGAATTGTTATTAGTCATTTTGTTTTCCTTAGATTTATCTTGACAAGAAATTCCAATTATTGAAATTGAAAACAACAAAAATAGATATCTTATTAGCATTTTAAAGTTAGTTTTAAGTTTTAATTAATGACAGATTTTAGATATTGTTTTTAAACCTTTCGACATAAAAAAATTGTTTCTCTTATTTCATGGTAGACCATTGTCCGCCAAGGATTCGTTTAAATCAAGTCTTGTTGGCCTAAAACTATCAAACGAAATAATTAAATCGTCCAGACTCTTAACCCTTGCCATCTATACTCAACGATCATTGTCAAAGGGCCTCATTCTCCAAATAACTAAAACATTATAACGAAATACTTTTGAATTTCTTGTCCATTTCTAAAGGTCAAATAATAAGTATTGGAGAAAAAACTATTATCAAGAAATAAATCATTAGGAACATCTTTTATCCATAGAAGTCCATCTTAAAAATCGATTAAAAGAAACAGGCTTATCCTATTCCCAATAAAGAATAACTACTCATTTATAACATGATCTATATCAATTATAGAGCATCCAAAATAGATTGAACTTTACGATACAGCCTTTGATCAAAAATAGTTCCTCTATGAGAATTATTTGATAACGTCATAAAATCGATTTTATCGGGGAAAGATTCAACCATTTCTATCGAACAACCATACGGTACAACTTGATCATCCGGAGAATGAAACAGATACGAGGGACAATTAATATCAGGCCATCTCGATTTAGTATTTAAGTCGTATTTCATTACAAAATCAGGTACAGGAACACCTTTGCGATCTTTCACATCTGTTAAACTTGTAAATGGTGAGACCAATACCAATCCATCTATATTGTTATTCTGAGCAAGGAAAGAAGCCATTCCCGATCCCATGGAATAACCCACCACTAAAATTTTTTGTGGATGAAAATTTGATTTTACATAATCAAAAACCTTTTGAATATCTCCTAAAATTTGTTCTTCTGAAACAATCTGATCATCACTTTTTCCATATCCTCTATAATCTGGCATGAATAAATCATAATCCCTATGTTGAAATTGATACGCCTGATTTAAACATCTTCGGTTATTCCCTCGATTACCGTGCAGATACAACACCAGTCCTTTCTTACCTTTACTAGGCAAATACAAGCAATTTAAGAACACTCCCCTTTCTACTTCAACTTCTCTCTCTTCACCATCTCTAAAAACATGGGTCTCCTCAAGAGGTGTAGGTAGGAACAAGATCCGCTCCTGAAATGAATACAATCCCAATAAAAAACATAAATACAACAGCAGCCCAATTAACAAAATCCATTTCACAAAATTCATCTTTCATCTCTTTATTGAACGTAACTAAATTATTGGAGGATTATTCGAATCGAATTTTCACTAACGCCTTCCACCAGTATTAACGAATAAAACATTAGAATTTGTTCCAATTTCTCCATTCGAAATCACGGTACTCATAGCATACATGGTTTTTGCATTATATATTAAATCCAAAGGCAAGTTTGTTTTGTCTGTAAATTCGTTTGAGAAATCAATAAGTTCCATTGGCATTTTTGCATATCCACCGAAATGAAAGTCATCATAAACTATTAACGATTGACTATGGCTTAATCCAGCGTACTTCAGAACTTCTGTCTTCATAAATCCGCCCTTCAATGCACTCACTACATGCAATTTTGCTTGCGTATTGTACCGATCCATAAAATTTAGTATGCCTCCAGCAGTTGCACCTGTACCAGCACTTACAAATAAGTGATCGATCATGGACCAATCCAATTCATCACACATTTCCAACAAACCAGCTATCGCCAAGTCGCTACTGCCACCTTCTGGGATCAAATAATGGTTCTGGTACTGACTTAAGTATTTTTGAACCTCAAGAGAATTTTCCTTCTCCCGATATGCCGATCTTGACACAAAAATCATCTTGGTTCCTTGTTCTTTGAGCTGAACCAAAGTCTGATTTTCAGGATCAAAACCATCTCCTCGTATAAGAGCGACAAAAGGTATACTGAGATGATAACATGCTGTGCTTAGAGCATATAAATGATTGCTGTATGCTCCGCCAAAAGATACAATGCCACGATAGTTTTGATTCAAATAAAATTCAATATTGTATTTTAATTTTCTCCACTTGTTGCCCGATATCATTGGATGAATCAAATCATCTCTTTTGACAAAAACTCTAGTATTTTGAGTTTGAAATGATGGATGAAAAATTTCATCAACTCTTGAAGGGATACGAAGATTTAGTTGATCTTCAATTTCTGTAATTTTCATTACTTACTCAGAGTCTGAACCCATGCATTGATATTCCTCGACTTCCATCTTATTTGTATTAAAATGAAGGTCAAATGATTCATTTAATACTAGGTCACAAAATTTCTGATGATTGACCACTTCTTCATGTTCAATCCTTATGACCTCTTGGTCCAATTGTGACATCGAATCGCTATCCAATCCATTGACAAAAATGTGATTGCCATGAGATTTTCGGTTCATAAAAACCCTTTTATCTACATGTTTCAAGATAGACGCATAGATTCCTTCTACTATGATTACTTTTTGTGTATCCAATTCGACGATTTCCTTCCTAATTTCATTTTCCTTATGATGAGAAAAAGGCTTCTGAAGTTCTAATAATCCCTTCTTAACTTGACAAATATGCTTCTCCAAAAGACATAAATTCACTTCTCCTGGTCCAACAAGAGAAATATTCTTTTGACGCTCAATGTATTTGGAAGTTGGTGGTAAATGATAATAATCTTCCATATGAAAAATAAAGGACTTAATATCATTATCGTTAAGTATGTGCTTTATTGCCATAGCCATAGTGGACTTGCCTGTACCGGCCTCACCGCCAATGGAAATAATGTACCTTTTCGGTCCATCCTCTAATTCACTTAATATAATATCAACAATTTTCTTAGCGGGAGGAATATGATGCGGTTTAATGATTAATAAATCACTCAACATACTATTTGATTTTTTATTCTTACCAGAAATTATAATGTATTATAAAATCCATGGTTTTAAAAGACGGTGCAAGGTATTTCAGTACAATCAATTATCAAAGAATTTACCTTAAAAACCTTATACATGACACTTTAATGACTAACTTAGAAATACAATTTTGCATAATTTCGAAGCTTCAAACAAATTCATTAGCAATCATATGGAATTGATATTAAAAGAACTAATGACTCGATGTCAACAAAACAGCAACGCATCCAATGCCAATTACATGAAAGCCTACATGAAAGAAAAATTTGATTTTTTAGGCATTAAATCGCCGTTACGAAAAGAGATTTTCCGTGAGATAAAATCCGAAATTAAATCTAAGTCTTTTGAAAAAACTTGGTCTCTAATTGAAGCACTTTGGCAATTACCCGAAAGAGAGTATCAATATCTTGCAATGGACATATCATCATTAATTCAATCCAAGATTGCACACCACCATCTGGGAAACATCAAACAGCTCATTGTAACAAAGTCATGGTGGGATACCGTAGATTTTTTGGCAAGCAATACATTAGGAAAGTGTCTCTCTGACCATCCCAATCAAGTTGACATTGCTAATGAATGGATTAATTCACAAAATATGTGGATACGAAGAAGTGCACTCCTATTTCAACTAAAATACAAGGACAAAACTGATTTCAATCTTCTCAGTAGACTTATCTTATCCACTGCACATGAAGAAGAATTTTTCATTCGGAAAGCCTGTGGTTGGGCCCTAAGACAATACTCCAAATTTGATCCTAAAGCTGTGCAATTGTTCATAGATGAAAACAAATCTAAGTTAAGTAGGCTGACCATTAGAGAAGGTTCAAAATATCTTACTTAGAACTTATATTTATACGAAGTAGACAATACAATGTCTCTATTGATTTTTTTGCTTTTATATGTATCTTGGCCTAATAATTCTACAGATAAGTAATGCCTCTTATTAAGGGGTATATCCACATCAATTCCTACTCGAATTCTCATCAAATCCTCATAACCAAGTTTTTCATCCAATAAGTAAAACCATTCAGCAAATATTGAAGGTTCAATTTTAGTTTTCGGCACATTATACCCTAACTTTAACCGCTCTCTTAATCTTCTGGTGTTGTCTCTTTTTTCTCTCGATGGATCATTAAATTCAAACTTATTTCTCCACTTTAACTCCCACCTTTTGTAACCTAACTTCACTGTAGATTGTCCAAAAAATCGATTGTATCCATGATGACCGTAAGCCAATCTATACCCAGATTTAACATCTAACCATTTTAAAATTCCATATTTCAAATCCACTTGAGTAAATATTCGGCTAATTTCAGAAACATATTCTTCCGTCCTAAGAGCTTGAGTTATTGAAGCTGTAAACTTCTTATTGATCTTTTTCTGAAGTTTCACAGCAGTCCAAATATTGTATTCGGTATTAATAGGCCTATCTTGACCAAATGACACTAAATGCATCAAGGATACTAAAACCAAAATTCCTATTACTCTCCAAAAACCTTTCATATATTAGATTTTACACCTTTTCCACCTTTGCCTTTCTATAGTAAATTTTTATTTGGGCAGAGTCATTCAAATAATTAAGTGATTTAATGCGAATTCGATCAATATTTAAACCCGTTCGACCTTGAAGATCTTCTAATAACTCTTCGTATCGATCTAAATGTGTTAACTCAATATTTTCATACATTATTGTTTTACTCTCTTGCTGATCACCAAACCAGAGTCTTTCCATCCACCATGTAGAGATCAATAAAAAGAAATTGATAATCAGAGCGATCAAATTAAGATCAACTAAGGTATTTACCAAAGCAATTGCAATGGCTGCGAGCAGGTAGGTCATTTCCTTAATGGGCATCGTATCCGTACGATATCTAAGGATACCAAATATTGCAAACAAACCAAAAGCGAATCCCATGGACATCTCAGCACTCTTCATCAAAAATGAAACGAAGAAGATAATCACATTAAACAAAAAAAATGTAAATGCGAACTCTCGCTCTTTTTTATGCTTAAAATAAATGAAATGTACCAACCCAATTATGGTCACTAAATCAATACCTAAACGTACCGACAGGTCATAAAGTTGGGTAGAATCAATACTAAACAAGTTCATTTTTTTCGATTTTAGATATCGCGCGTAATTTGCGTTTAAAGTTATTGGACTTTAAGTCGTAAAGATAAGTCATCCCAATACAGTATTTAGATACTGACATTGGCCTTATTCCAAGTGATAACATAAATCGATGGAAAGCCCTTAATTGAGTATTATTCGTATACTTAAATTCGACAATTGCAGTTTTATTCAAACTATGCCTATTTTCTCCATTTGAGAATGTAAGACCTTGGTCTACTGTTATCCTAGTTTGGTCACCAACAAATGTTAATCTTTCGTAAGATACTTTTACAACCTTATCAACGGTAGTATAATCAATCGGGTACTTTGCATCAACCAAATCATCTAATTGACCCTTCGTCAAATCACTATTTAACTCACTCCTCGTTTTGTGTGTAACAGATTTATTGTTCTTTTCTTTAAACTCAATAAACTTTGTACTGCTTTTCACGTAGGTTCGTTCTCTAAGTTTAAAACGACTTCTCCTCTTATTATGATGCATATGATACAGGTCAAAATCCTTCGTATCATAATAATCGGTTTCATAAGAGTTGTGTATCTCTCCATCCACTTCCAACAGTGCATAAGAGTTCATTAAAAACTTATACAGTTTGGGAAGTTTATCTTGTTCAACCACATATTTTTGATCTTTTCGAACCATTAAAAAATTCTTTTTCAGGTCCCTTAGATCAATTCGATTATAGTCAGCAAGAATTAAATCTGAATGATTAAGAAATTTAAAAATAACGCTTCACTTTATGTTCACAAATATGAGTATTAAACGTATCGATCTAGCAAAATGTTAGTATGATGTATTGCATGACCTGCAATTATATAAATCAAACTTCCAACACTTACATCATATCCACTCGCTATTCCCCTCTTTGAAAATGAGCGCTCGTCCAAAGTAGAAATGATGGCCAAGGTTTGTTGCCTTGTTTGATCAAGAATTTGCACCAAATCAGCCATTTGCAAGTGCTTAAAATCATTAGAATCAATATAATCATTTTGATCAAATCCTTCCAATGGAATTTGATCTCCTCTACCTATCCTCAATAATCTATAGCCAAATATTAATTCTGCATCAATCATATGCATGACCACTTGACGAATCGTCCATTTGTCTTCATTATAACGATACGATAGTTTACTCTTATTTTTTAAAAGCCATTCTTTTAATATAGTCTGCTGCCGACCCATCTCAGATATTGGATCATCAACGACTAATTCAACATAGCCATTATAAAACGCTCCATGTAAGTCTGGTTTTATATTTTGACTTATACCCATTAGTTACAATTTTTCAAACGCAGATTTAAGATCTTCGATTAAATCTTCAACATCTTCTACTCCGACACTTAGTCTTATTAACGAATCTGTCAATCCTACCTTCATTCTTTCCTCCTTAGGAATAGAAGCATGGGTCATACTCGCAGGATGCCCAATCAATGATTCTACTCCACCTAATGATTCAGCTAAAGAAAATAGATGAGTATTACTCAATACTTTAATTGCATCTTCTTGATTATTTCCTTTGAGATCAAAAGAAACCATTCCTCCAAACATTCGCATCTGACTCTTTGCTACTTCATGATTAGGATGAGATTCGAAACCTGGATAATATATATTATCTACCACGTCAACGGTCCTCAAGTATTCTGCGATCTTAGCTGCATTTTCTGATGATCTTTGCACTCGTAGATGAAGTGTTTTTATACCTCTAAGCAAAAGAAAACAGTCTTGTGGACCAGGAACAGCACCTGCAGCATTCTGAATAAAATACAATTGGTCGGCCAAGTCTTTATCATTAGTTATCAATGCCCCATGAATAACATCTGAATGTCCACCAATATATTTGGTAGCTGAATGCATTACCAAATCTACTCCTAAATCCAGAGGATTTTGAAGGAAAGGAGAAGCAAATGTGTTGTCTGCTACAACAATTATGTCTTTACCTGACACCTCTTCAGCTACCTTTTTGATGTCAATGATATTAAGCATTGGATTTGTCGGTGTCTCAATCCAAATCATTTTAGTACTTGAAGAAATCTGACTTTTGAAATTGTCAATATTTTGCAAGTCAACAAATTTGAAATCGATACCATATTTGCCAAATATCTGAGTCATCAATCGATATGACCCACCATATAAATCATTCGTCGAAATCACCTCATCACCAGGTTTCAATAATTTCATGGCAGCGTCAATAGCAGCAAGACCAGAACCAAAACAAATGCCGTATTTCCCATTTTCCAATGCTGCTAGATTTGCTTCAAGAGTAGATCGTGTAGGATTTTGGGTTCTTGCATATTCAAATCCTTTATGGACTCCTGGCGCGTCTTGAACATATGTAGATGTCTGATATATTGGAGTCATGATAGCTCCAGTACTTGGGTCAGGCTTTATTCCCGCATGTATAACTTTAGTTCCGAATTTCATTTATAATGTATGCTTTATCAAAATATCTAAATAAATCTAAAGGGCAAAATTAATATGTTATTTATAGAATCCTTGATTTTGAAACGAATTATGTACTAGCTGTAGCAATCAATCTATAAATTGTAGGTTTCTTTTCTACCAATTCCACTCCATACCAAGACTAACAATTACATTCCTTATCGGTTCAAACATCATCTAAACCAAACGCAAAATTGACCATCAATTGGTATTGTAATCGGGTCATCATCTCAAACAACACATCATATTAATAAAATTATATACATACAAGACTATTTTCCAATTGTTTTCAAATTATGTTTTTGCATAATCTATTTTTTACCCCATTTTAAATAGACGTTTTTTATTGTTTGGCATCATATCTGCAATTATTGAGGTGTTCAGATTATTTAAGGATTTTTACTTAAGCAATTGTTACTTGAGATCGGTCAGGGGGAAAACGACCGATCTCTTTTTTTGCCCCTATTTCACATCAATTCTTGTCTTCTAAGACACAGCTTATCATTTCATAGTCACTTATCGGTTTACAACAATGTATATTTGAAATGATCATTTAATATTGTATTTAACCATTGAAGTAATAAAAATGCATATTAAAATCAGTTGAACATATTGGATTTACTGGACGAATCTTTCTTTGAAATTCATAACCAGAACTATGAGTCGAAAACGTTGAAGTGTTGAGATTCAATGATATGTAAGTCAGTTGACAATACATTTTTAATCACTTCTAAATCAAAACTAGCTATGCCTAAAATTTGTACACTAATTTTATTTATTTGTTCTTTTGGAGGAGTTCTATTTGGTCAGAAATCTACTTCCGATTTTTCACGTCAATTAGATCAAAAACTAACCCCAGAGAAATTTACAACTTACTTAAACACAGAATACGATATAGATATTAATGATCTAATCATAAAAGATAAAACATCAGAAATACCGGGAATTATTCATGAAAAAAGGCAACAACAATACAACGGATTATCTGTACTAGGAAATGTAATTAATGTGCATTTTGATGAAGGATTGATTACTGGATGGGATGGACATATCGGTCCTATAGGTCTTTCTAATGAATTCCCTGAATTGGACAACAACAGTTTGATCCAAATTCTGGATAAAAAAGAAGCTCATTTATCTATAAATAATATCAAACAAGTCGAGAGGATAGTTGTTGACAAACAGTACCCACTAGTTACCGATGAATACTGTTGGGCGTATATTATCAAATACAACACTTCAGATCCTTTTGATTCACGCGAAGCTATCATCAATGCTGAAACAAAAAAAATCATCGATGATAGAAGCATCTTGTGCTTTCTAGGTGTTCCAGGCAAAGGAGAAACAAAGTATTATGGTGAGCAAGAATTCATCGTTGATTCTTTGGCTCCAGATCATTTTGTACTTAGAGATCCAGTGAGAAATATTTCCACTTATTCGGCCAAAACAGGACAAGACAAGTTATATACGATGGATGTCAATACTTGGGATCTCCAAAGTCCTGATCAAGACGAAGTAGCTCTTGATGCACATCATTGTACTTCAAAGTTTCACGATATGATGTCAAATAAATTCCAATGGCAAGGTATTGATAATTTAGGAGGAGCAATGGATCCTGTAGTCCACATGAGTCAAGGTGCGGCTATCTTAAATGCCTATTGGGATGGACAGAATGCTGTATTTGGTAATGGTGATTGTCACCATTCACCTCTAACAACATATTCTGTTGTGGGCCATGAATTCATGCATGGAATTACCGACTATTCATCTGACTTAATATATGCCAATGAATCAGGTGCTATAAACGAATCAATGAGCGATATCTTTGGAAAAGCTCTTGAATATTACAACTCACCAGCTACATTTTCATGGGATTTAGGACCAGAATTTCATAAAACAGACTATGGAAGAACTTTAAGGTCCTTATCTAACCCAAACAAAACTAGATGCCCTAAACTATATCAAGGAAAATATTGGTCTGATGGAGGTGCCGTTCACACCAATAGTGGAGTCTTTAATTATTGGTTTTATCTCATGACTAGCGGAGGACAAGGAACCAATGAACTAGGAACAATCTACAATGTCCTTCCCCATTCTTTTGATGATGTCCTAGAACTTGTATTTCTTGTTCAAAGAGCCTATTTGTTTCCTTCATCTGATTACAATCACCTGTATCAATCAACACTGAAGGCATGCGAAGAATTGTTTGGAGCTAATAGTACTATGCAACAGTCTGTAATTCAAGCTTGGAAAGCATGTGGAATACCACGTGAGATCAATATAAACATTAACGACCTGGCCATTTCTTATCAATTAGCACAGTCATTCACTTGTTTGGGCAATGAAAAACTTGATGTTGAATTCACCATTCAAAATTCTGGTAATCATACATATTCAGCTGGTTCTCAAATCCAGATCAACTTATATTCCCCTGACCTAATTGACTCCACATTTTTTATTACACTTGAACAAGATTTAAATGGCAATGAATACATCAACTATGTCCTTGAAGAGGCGCTACATATCAATGAGACAAAGGAATATTTTATTAGTATTTCCATCTTAGATGATGATGATAACAATTCCAATAATAGGTCCTATGATTTCCTAGCAAATCTCCCCTATTCTACTCCAACAGCCAGACTATTTCCTCCTTATATCGTCGTAAACGAGTGCTTTTCCAATAAAGCCGTATCCGAAACATACTTATTCAATGCAAGTTGTGAAGAATTACCTCAAAATGGATCCATAGAATTAGACTATTATCAAGAAGGAACATTAATTCATAAACAAACTATTATACTTGAAAGAAGTATTGCTCCTGGAAGCGGTATTACAATTATTGACAGTTTAGACCTACTCAACAAAGAATCAGAAATATTTATAGATCAGGGAGAATCCACAGAACTTAATTATTGGTTGACTTCTTTATACACAGACGTTGATTATAAACCCGAGATTAAGGGAAGTTATCATAATACTTGCGATGATCTTTCCATTCTAGAAGATTTGGAAACTAACAATATCCATAGAAATTATTATTATGAAAACGATTCCAAACTAGGAATATTTGGAGTCAATTATGGAACTACACCTTGCCTATCAGCCGAGGAAAACATCAATAGTGCACCTTTTGGAAATGCGACAATAAAAGGGTGCTTTGATCTTTCCGAAATGAAAAACAACATTATAGAATTTGAACTAATACAGTTTCGAACAGATCAAATTTCCCAACCTGAATTTAAGGATTTTACCTCCGTGTGTAAGGTAGTCGCAGAATCGGATCAAGAAAGAATTGAAAAAATCATATGGGATCAGCAAGAAGGAATTACACATTCACATACCATTGCACTTCCTGATCATTTCTTTGGCGAAATCACTTTCGAATTCTTTAATCATCAAGGCAGTTTGGATTCAACAAATTTAGATTATGATGCTAGCCTAATTAATAACATATCCATAAAAAGTGTTACGAGTACAATGGACCATTTGAATGAAGATATCAACATCTACCCCAATCCAACATCTGATGAACTTAGGCTTAATGGATGTTCTACATCTGATGTTTTGGGCATATTAGATATTACTGGGAAAGAATATAGAGTTCATCGTAATTCACCACAAGAGCTCAATGTTTCCCAATATCCAAATGGCATTTACATCATTCAAGTGCAACTCGATTCAGGGCAATACCTGAATAAAAGATTTATTAAGCTAGGATCTCAAAAGTTTTAATAAAATAACTACCTTGAACAGCTATTATTCTCAACATCAACAAAATAGGACCACTCATGTTTCGTTCTCTATCTTTTCTACTGATATTTAGTCTTGGATGTTCTGCACTATTTGCTCAAAAGCCTCAATCGCGGCTTTTACATAGAATTGATGATGGAATTAAACATGAAAACTTCTTAAACCATCTTGCTTCTCAATATCAGACCAATCTTTCTGATTTTGAGGTGAAAGATAGCCTTTTCACTCCCAAAGGGTTTATTCATAAAAAGCTACAACGAACCTTTAAAGGTCTTCCTGTCATTGGAAATGTAATCAACATACATTATCTAAATGACCATGTTATTAGGTGGGATGGGCATCTAGATTTTATAAATATAGAACATAAATTCCCAACACGAAGTAATGAAGAGATTACTCAGATCTTAACCTACAAACAAGGTTTTGAACTCCCGCAAGCTCCTATAACCATCATTGATCAGGTCAAGATAGTCTCAGACAAAAGCTATCCCAATTCTTCAGGTCAGTATTGCTGGGCATATCTTATTAAATATAAAACTCAGCAACCATTCGACGTTCGTGAAGCCATAATTGACTCCAGAACAAAACAAATCATCGATGATCACAGTATAATTTGCTCTATTGGTATTCCAGCTAAAGGAAATACAAGATATTACGGCGAACAGGAATTTATCGTTGATTCTATTTCAGCTAATCATTTCGTATTAAGAGATCCTGAAAGGAATATTACCACATATACAGCTAAAACAGGCACTTACCAGAAGTATGAAATGGATTCCAATACATGGGATCTGCAAAATGCAGATCAAGATGAAATTGCTCTAGACGCACATCATTGCACTTCTAGATTCCATGATATGATGTTAGATAAGTTCCAATGGAAAGGTATAGATAATAATGGAGGAGCAATGAATCCTGTTGTTCATATGAGCCAAGGAGCCTCAATAATTAATGCTTTTTGGGATGGAGAAAATGCCGTATTTGGAAATGGAGATTGTCACAA
Organism: Saprospiraceae bacterium; assembly: GCA_965230345.1. Lineage (GTDB taxonomy): Bacteria > Bacteroidota > Bacteroidia > Chitinophagales > Saprospiraceae > JADKBO01. Next base: position 1,904,109 of record CBDDKR010000002.1, on the reverse strand, counting down.
TGGACCTTTGACAACCTATTCTGTGGTAGGGCATGAGTTTATGCATGGCATCACGGACTATACTTCTGATCTAATCTATGCAAACGAATCTGGAGCTATTAATGAGTCTATGAGTGACATCTTTGGGAAATCTTTGGAATATTTCAACTCTCCTTCTACATTTTCTTGGGAATTGGGACCAGAGTTTCATAAGACAATGCATGGAAGGACTTTTCGATCTATGTCTGATCCCAATAAATATGAATGTCCCCAATTGTATCTAGGCGAATATTGGTCAACTTCAGGAGCGGTCCACACCAATAGTGGAGTCTTCAATTATTGGTTTTACCTTATGACCAATGGTGATAAAGACAACAATGAATTGGGTGTATCTTATGACGTAAAACCACAACCCATTAATGATGTATTAAACTTGGTATTCTTAGTGCAAAGATTTTATTTGACTCCATCATCAAACTACCAACACTTACACGAATCAACTATAGCAGCTTGTGAAGAATTATTTGGTGTGAACAGCGGCATGATGCAGTCTATAACTGAAGCTTGGCGAGCTTGTGGGCTTCCAAGAGAAATAGGCATTGAATTGGATGATATAGGTCTTTTGTTTGAATTGGAAGACAACTTGACGTGCTATGAGGACCAAAAAATTGACGTTGAATTTGCTCTATTGAACATTGGTCAAAAAGTCTACCCCAAAGATACCATCATTAATGTAGACATATTTAGTTCAAATCAGATCGACTCGTTGGTAACCTTAAGGTTAGATCGAGACTTGAATATTGGAGATCGTTATGAAGTGAAGATTGAAGATGCCTTACATATTACTGAAGATGGTTTTAATTTTATTAATTTGTCTATTAGAAATGAAGATGAAAATCAATCAAACAATTATTCATCTGCTTATTTCAGAAACTTTACATCTAAAGTGCCCAAAGTAAGGATCTTTTTGCCAAGTTTTTCAATTGATAAATGTTTTTCAAATAAAGCAAATTCCGTTGTAAGACTTCAAAATTCAAGTTGTGTAGATTTGCCGATAGGTAAAAACATAGAACTTGAATATTATCAAAATAATGCATTGATACATAAGCATAATATTCTCTTGGAAGAAGTCATCGAACCTGGTCAATTTTTAACTTACGAAGACAGTTTTATCCCTGACTCTAAAGATTCAGATGTAAGTGTAATTATTAGCAAAGCAGAAGATTTGCTATTCGAAAATGATGACCATACCGCTCCTATAAGATATACTCCTGAAATTAAAGGCACATACGAAAACACTTGTGATGATCTGTCCATACATGATGACATGCTAACGCAAAGTATATATTCTAATATTTCATACCTAGGTGATCTTCATCTAGGCATATTTGGAGAAGACAGAAATTCTGAACGATTTCCATGTTCTTCACCAGAAGAGAATCTTAACATATTGACCTATGGTGATGCATCTATCACTGCCTGTGTTGACCTATCAGGAATGAATCAAAACGTTATACAATTTGAATTAACCCAATTTCGAAAAGATACTATTAGTCTAGAAGGAATAAATGATTTTACATCCATATGTCGGGTCATATCAAGGTTTGACGGTACGGATTCCGAAGAGATTATTTGGGGTCAGGAAGAAGGAAAGACCATATCGCATCATATCCCATTACCTGATAATTTTAAAGGAGAAATACAAATCGATTTTTTCAATCATCAAGGCACTTCAAGCGCTGATCCGCTAGACTATGATGCAAACCTTTTGAATAACCTTGCCATACATGGTACAACAGATGTCGAGCAAACATCTAATAATGATATCAAAATTTTCCCTAATCCAACTCAAGATATTATAACGATTCAAGGTCTTGATCAACTGGATAAGTTAAGAATATTTGACATTACAGGACATCAAAAAAAGATCAATTATCTATCAAGTGACCGCATCAATGTCGCTCATTATTCACAAGGAATCTACTTATTGGAGATTCTTTCCAACACAGGTGAAAGAAAAACACTTAAGTTTATCAAAAACTAGTCAATGATAAGAATCTTAGTTACATAATCATCACTTCTATCAAAACTAACCTTAGAAGAACTAAATACTAAATATACACCAGAAGCGGCTTTCGATCCATTGTAGTCTCTACCATTCCAGATTGCTTGACCACCTAATGCCTGAGTTTCGTAAACCAATCTTCCATTTAAATCGGTTATTTTCACATTGGCATCTCGTCCTAACCCTTTTATTGCAATTGGTCCATCGTAATCGGGTCTTACTGGATTGGGATAGGCATATACGGTACCACTATGAGTTGTTCTGGCTTCAAGAGTTTCTGTCTTCAAAGATTGAATTCCATTATTGGTTGATATATACATTCGACCTGTTTTACCATCAAAATCAAGATCGTTTATTGTATTGCTAAACAAAGGTGTATTTTCTTCTGTATAGTGTGCAATTTGTTCTTCACCATCAGGGGATTGAACAAAAATTCCGTTTTTTGTTCCAAACCATTTTCGATTTGCGCCGTCCACTTCTATCGCTAATATCTCTTCTGTATCTAAAAGAAAGGCAGCAATACTATCCTGCAGAACCTTCCTTCTTGATCCTTTGCATTGGTCATCAAAAACATCGCATTCAAAAGCTACAGGTCCCTGACTCGTTCCAACCCAAACATCTCCATCTAAATCTTTACCAATACTATAAACCTGAGGTGCTGGAAGTTCGCTATTTGAAGTATTGAAAAAACGATAGCGATCATCGTTTCGATCTACCACCTTATCTCCTGGATCATATACAAGTACACCTCCACTTATTCCAGTAGTTAGAAACCAAATGTACCCATTATCGTCAACCACCATTTTAGTTAAATTTCCACTGGCACCAGTAGCTTTAAAATTCAACCAATCGCCTTCTTTTGTTCTTAGTACAATGGGGTCAGGTGATGCAAAGTTTGACATCCATAAGTTTTCATCCTTATCAAATGCGCAGTACGCCACTCGAGCTTGCTTGTCGCCAACGGATAGTCCTTGTAGAGTACTATTTTCAGCATCAAAAAACTCCATCTCTTTTGTATCAAGATCATAGGTAGCTAGTCCAGAATAAAAACTCGCCATAGCCACTTTATTCTCTTTGGGGAAAGGCGCTACACTAACAAAATTCAAGAAAAAATATTCGTCGATTTCTGGATTGGACTTAGCATTGACATTAGTCCAATTATTGTCTTCTAGTATATAAATACCTTCACGATTTGACAATAGGTTAAAGTTATCAGAAGCTCCACCAGAAGCAAAAAACACTTGATCTTTTTTTACTTCGATCTGACTACAATCGTTGGACCTAGGGCTATTAAAATTAATTCTTCGACACCCATAATTTACACCTTCGGTATATCTTATGTTTCTATAATTATCGGCATACCAAATGCTGTTATCTTCCAACTCAATTCCGTAAAGAGATTGGTTAATACAACCCGCTCCTCCTTCAACAATGGTACCGTTCTTATCTATTCTTCTGACCTCAGCCTTGTTGTTTCCTTTATTGGTTAATCCAATGATTAGATTAGGCCCTTCAGAACTCATCCACTCAATATTAAACCCACTTGGTTTATTAATATCCACTACTTCGAAGCCATCGGTTGGGTCCCCAGCGTACATAATATCATCTCCAACGACATAAACTTTATTGTTGAAATAATCTACATGGCTTGCATCATAAATGGTAGGTAACGAGACTTCACTTCCTTGAAAATTCCAACGAGAAAAATCAATAGGATTCGCATCGTTAACTGGGATTGAATACATCCCATCATCTAGTCCAATATAGTAATTTACTTCATCACTTGTTACACTTTTCACTCCAGATGGTGTGAATGTTGTATACTTAAATTCTAGTTTTTTAAGATCAAGATTAATTACGCCAAATGCACAAGCGATCAAACAATTTGTCTCATCTACAACAATTAAATCATTAACAGCTCTACTACCTACAATATTTGTATTATCCTTAATAAAAGGGATGTTGATTATTTCATCTGAAGTAAGAATATCAATATTGCTGGATTCATATATCACAATAAGCTGATTATTAAAATTATCATACAGCATTTTGTCAATATTGGATTCCGATAATCCTTCGACCTTGGATATAAATGTAGCATTGGACACCTCTCCGTTATCTATACTCGCCTTTTCTATCTTCATGAGATCTTTCCCACTACTTACGTAGATATAATCTTTACTTTGAGTGAGCCAACTAGAGTAAAAATGAGAAAGATGGGATTCCCATTCACCAATTTGGAGGTCTGATTGAGCTTGAATCTTTCCAAAAAGGCACAATAAACCGATTACAAAAAGTAGGATATTAGTTTTACTATTCATGCTGTACATTTTCAAGACGAATAACGTAATAATTATACTCTTTATTGAACGACAGATCAAAACTTATTGTCCCTCATTACAAGAAATAAAAGATAGCTGACTCTATTCATTGATTTTCAACAAATCAATTTCATTACTTAATTCACCATCAAATTAGTGCATACTTGGCGTTTACATTTCTACTGCATTGATTGATACACTTGAATTTACATCCTTAAATCCAATATAGATGATCCATACTTTTTAATAAGTACCATCTTCAAAACATGTAACTCCAACACTTCATCTAAAATCAATTAGAAATACTTATTTGCTATCGTATTGTAATCTAAAAAATATACCGCTCGCAAAGAAATACTATGATTCTGCCGTTCGTCCAAAAGATCTGAAATACTCTGTAAAAACTGTCTATCAACAGAATGTCCAAAATTTGCAATTTGAGACTTCCAAACTAAAAACAAATCTGATCCAGGAGCAAACCTCCATTGGAGTTGAGCATCCAAATTTAGCACACTAAAATTCCGATTAAAATCAATGCCTCCAATATTTCCACCACCTTCATAGTTTAGATTTACAAGATCTGAATTTGGTCTCAGAGCCTCAAAGCCATTATACTTAACCTTATCCCAGTAGTGTCTCAATCTCAGATTTAATCCCATTTTACTGTTAAATATATATTTAGCAGATAGTTGATTTTCTAGTCTCTTCCTATCCCTAATTCCAATTAAGACATCTTCTTCTGTAAATCCCTCAATAGAGATATCCGAGCTGGATACGTATCCTTTATCTCCAAAATTCAGAATATAGCCAATTTCGTAAATGATAGAAAACTTGTCGTTTAACCTAATTCGTGGTTCGAAACTGACTTCGTAATCACTTCTCTCAGATTCGTTGTACCATCGATAAAAAAGATCAATATCAAAAGCAAATACCTTCCTGTAATCGGAACTAAAAAAACCACCTCCATTAATCCAAGCTGGGATTGTTAAATACCGATTAAAATCTGTTGTTCTTGGTTCGAAATAATCATGAGATTTAGGCCGATGTGTCAAATTAACACCAAAGGCATTTCTGCTCTTGAATAAGAAGAAACTTCGAAGATTAACATGAAAAAAATTGAATACATTTGGATCAAACAACTCCTGATATCTTAAAAAGATACTGTGTCGTATAAAATTCATTTTTGGGTTTTTGGGAGAATATTGGTTGTACGATGCTGAAGCAGTATAACTGACTTCGTTAGGACTGAATAAAAAACCCAAATCATTGGGATTGTAATTTTCCGATTCTACTCCATAACCAACATTATAAGTATAAACTCCTCCATATTTTCCAGCTTCTAGAAAATAGGTGTAACCATCGTCCAAATCTGGTGCACCGTAAAGGGTGGAGTATGCTGCCGATCCTCTAAATCCAAACCTTTGATCATTGTCGTTTAACTCCGTAAACAATCCCGTGACATTGGCATCGTAATCATCTCCAAACCTAGTGACATTGGTATTCATCAATGTAACAAATGAGTTATTCTTAAGCGTTTGATCAATTACCGCCACATTATAATTGACCAAAGGACTGGTTTTAATACGCCTCTCTTCTCCGTCCAATGATCTCACTCTAGCATGCTGTTCAGCAGTAATTCCATTAAAAAAACCAATTCCAGTTCCATTACTTGTTCGTCCACTTATTTTAGTAGCATTGATCAATTCCGTCTCTGTAGGGTTAGATATTACGTTCTCGTCGGATTCTAATTTATCATACACCTCAAAATAACCAATTGGCCTTCCACCAACTCTTCGGGTGTGAAACAACCTCCCCTTATTGAATAGTTCAAGGCCTTCAGTAAAGAATGGTCTGTTTTCTTCAAAAAACACTTCAAAGGGAGAAAGGTTCAGCACCAATTGATCCGAAATGGTTTGCCCAAAATCAGGAATTAGAGTCATATCTAAGGTAAATGCATCGCTCAAACCCAATTTTATATCTACTCCAGCAGAATATGATGTCGCATCAGAAAACGAATCTCCCTCTCCTAAAACGAATGAATTATCATAGTAAGCCGATAAATATGGCGTGGCCGAAAAACGTAAAGGGGTTTTTATATCTTTAAGTCCTTCTAACTTTCCAAACTGCCCAACAAAGGTTTGTATATTGGGATCTGTCTTATTCCATAAATTGATTTCTCTCAATCGACGAATTTCACGCATTATTTGCAATCCCCATACTTGATCACTCTCATTGCTAAATCTCAAATTAAAATATGGAATTTTCATTTCTACATACCATCCCTGATCATCTAAAGTTACCGCACTTTCCCACACGGCATTCCAAGATTCATCTAATCCCTGACTATTATATTTGGCATCTTTCTGAACTCCCGCAGCTGTTACTTCAAACCTAAATGCATTTACCCCATCCTGATAAGTATCAAACATGATGGCAAATAAATCTGTATTTTCACTTTCATCTCTATTGGACAGTTGTCTCAATATTCTTCCTCCATCGTTTTCAAGCAATTTTGCACCAATAAAGATTGCATGATCATCGTATCGAATCATTATTTCAGATGGCTGATTAGGTGCATCATTAACATTAGGTTCGAATTGGATAAAATCCAAGCATTTGTATCCTTCTCCCCAACAAGACTCTTCTAATTTTCCATCTATTTCAATTTTTGAAGAAATCCTCTCCGCTCGTGCCACTTTATTTATATCCTGTCCAAAAAGTACAGAATTAAACAAAATATATCCACACATTAAGATGACTCGATATAGTGTCCAAGCATGTTTACCAAATACTACCAAGTACATTTTATTTATTTTTTTCAAAAAAAATTATTTTTTATCAACCGCACAAATCACTGATTATCAGTGAAAAACAAACATAATCTAACTTTTTATTAAAAAAAAGTAACTTTTTTAATAAATCTCAGGCAACGAAATACGCATATGACGTATCTAATGGTTAGATCAAAATTTTTCTACTACACAGAAAATCTTTAGCACAAGCCACCAATGCCCCGGTGGCTTTTTTTATGTCCTCTATTGAAGAATAAAAAACTAAACTCCTTCAAAAATAACTGAATAGACCATTCTTCTTGCTCTTCCACCTCAGTATAACACAATATTCACATTTTCAGAATTCTAGTTTCTATCATTTAAGCTATACCTAGATCTTATGTCTCAAATCGGACAAGCGATGTGCAAGAGTTCATAATCCGCATGATTCATTCGAATATTACATCAAAAATCTAAATAAAGAATAGACAGAAATTTCAGCACATCGATTCGACTCAAATAAGATATTACTGCATAAGATTTATGCTATGATAAACTCCATGAATGATGCGGGTTAAAGAAGACCGAAGGTCCGAACGCATAGTGAGCTCTGAAACATAGCGACCCGAAGGGATGGCCCAATAAAAGTAATAACATTAACAATCAACATAGATTATCATTCAACTACTTATCTGCCTTGAAAATAAGTTATATTTGTGCGCATAATTGTATAAGATGATTAATAGAGTCAATGGTCGGATCGAAAAAATCGTGCTTCATCATTTAGGTAAAAAAAATGATGGGGAGGACATTACTTTTTCTGATGGGGAATTGGAGTTGGGTATAGAGCAACAGCAGCTGCTGCTAAAATATTTCCTGGATTCATATAAAGAGCCAGACTTTTATCAATTTACATTTAATGATGGCGATTTCGTTCTTAATCCGCTGTACAATTATATTGGGAATACCTTCGACGATCCAGAAAGTCTTTATGAGCATAGTGTCAAAGTAGCAAGATTGCTCTTCGAAAAGTCAAATAGTCCCATGATCAAAGACGGGGATTTTTGTATGGTTTATTTTTCTGATTTACTCATAGATGATGAAATGGTTGATGCTGTTGGTATATATAAAGCAGAGAATAAAGATTCTTTTATACAAATAGACCGAAGCTCTGGAGCATTTAAGTTGAATATCGATGAAGGCATCAACATCAACAAAATTGACAAAGCATGTCTTGTATTGAATACAGATCGCGACATTGGATTTAAGATTTTAAATATTGACCACTCCAACAAATACAAAGAAGCCAGATACTGGAGAGATGATTTTTTAATCTTGGAAAGGCGAAGTGATGATTATCACAGTACTACGGATGTGATCAGAATGACAGCAGAGTTTGTAAAAAAACGACTTCCTGCAGAAGCTCCAATTGATAAAAAAGAACAGTCCGAAATTCTGAAAAAAACCGAGACCTATTTCAAAAATAATGAAGAGTTTGAAATTGAGAACTTTAAAGATGAGGTTTTTCAAGACAATTCTGTAGCCAGTGCTTTTGAAGAATTTCGTTCGGAACGGGGAGGCGAACACAAATCTGTTCAAGAGAGTTTTAGCATATCTGAATATGCCGTAAAAAAGCAATCGAAGGTTTTCAAATCTGTCATAAAACTGGATAAGAATTTCCATATATATGTACACGGAGATCACAGCAAAATCACCAAGGGTGAATTAGAAAATGGGCAGAAATACTATATGTTATACTACGAAGACGAGCGATAGGTTTTCATATATTTCTCAACAAGTGAGACGGGCAGGAATTGCATCATATTTCAAATAAACATGTATTGTCTATCCTCTTATTGAAAGTAGAAAACTTATTATCGAATACGTATTCGAAGTTAGCCTAAGTATTCTAAAAGATTCTGCTTCCACGATGAATTAACGAATCCTTCTACCGTATTTAAACCCAGCAATGTAAGCGCTAGGATAATCATTGATATACTTCTCCTGAAGGATTTGTTCTGCCTCTACAGAACTTCCAAAGCCAGGAATCATGTAATAGTAATTATTTTCTGGAGAGATATACAACTCAAGGTTTGCATGACTTTTGAACAATGGATTACTCTCATCTAAGGGGATTGCACTATAGTGAATAATGATTTTATATCCGTCGCTTATCTTTTGAGCGGGGCGTCCCGCGGGCACAATAGCATCACTTGGCATATCTTCAATCTGTTTTGATTTCTCATCTGTCCTTCGAACGGATTCCTCCTTAATAGATACATCGGTGGTGTCCATGACATTGTCTTCTTGAATAATTGATTGAGACGTTTCTTGTTTATTCACATTTTGATCCATCAATATTGGCTTTTCTTTTGATAAAGGTAAAGTCGCTTCACGTTCCATCATTTGTAGTTTGTGGTAGTCTTCATTCGTCCATTTTTCTTGATCACCATGTAACAATTCGAATAACTCCCTCTCAAAATTTATCTCATTTTTGATATTTTCCAATGGTTTGAATACCCACTTTTCATCAACACCCAAAATCTTCACTTCTGTTCGTCTATTTTCCTGGTGTTTATCTTCTTTACAATATACTCCATCGCTGCATTCGTTTTTCAATAACGATTCGCCGTATCCTTTTGCTATAATTCTGAAAGAAGGGATATGACCTTTATCCTTAATGTACTCTACCGCAGAAGCTGCCCTCCTTTCACTGAGATCTAAGTTGAATTTGTCTCCGCCCCTAGCATCTGTATGAGATCCCAATTCAATGGTTAAATTGGGATTATACTTCATCAATTCTATTACTTTATCCAACTCTATTTTACTCTTGTTTCGAAGTGCAGCACTATTCAGATCATAATACAGATCTTTGATTTCAAAGGATTTCCCTGAGTAAATACGTTCCATTTCTACATTGGCCAAAATGCACCCATACTCATTCCCCGAAGTCAAATTAACCGTTACACCTGGCTTAATCTCATGAACACCTTCGAAGCAAAGTATACATCCATTGACATTGACGTAAGCTTCCATTTGCTTGGCCAAATAGCCTTCTTTCCGCACTAATATCGTATAATGGTTGCCTTTTTGCATCGGTAGGTTAAACTCAGGGCTTGGATGATTTTCCAATCGCATTACAATTTTCTCTGTAGTATTATTGTACACTTCGATTAAAGCCCCTGTAATAGCATCTACACTTTGTTCGTTGTTCAGACGTTTATCAGCCAAGGTAATTTCAAATAAATACCCTGGCGTTCTTTCCATTTCTAGTTTGACAAATTGATTTTTACCATCCAATTTAATCTGACGATCTACAGACTGGAACATTTCTTTAGAAAACTTAAGTGTCACTTCATTAATTGGAGGAAGATCAAGGGAAAAATAGCCTTCATTATTGGACATCGTATGAAGTAAGGATTGTCCTGTCTTGGTATCCAGAGCTTCAATATTTACTTGAGACAAATATCCTCTATTCCCTGTTTCATAAGTATACCCTTCAATCATATGTTCTTGCCCTAAACCAATAGTTGAGAACAATAATACCAAATATAGGGTATTGTATATACCGAATCCAATGTTAAGTATAGATCTAGGAAACATGAATCGTAATTTTAAGGTTTCTATAATTCAAAATTAGCATGATTTATCACACCTATTCATCTGTTTGGACTCTACTTTCTTTAAAAGTTACAGGTTCTTTCATTTTCTTTGCTTATCTAAAGAAAAGAGGATAATCCTCTATAATCATCATTATGACGGTTTCAATAACGTTTTTCTTACAAAGATTTTTCTCCTTTCAGTCAAAACCAAAATCCAATCCTAAAATCTTTCCAAGGCTTCAAGATTTTTAAACAGCATTCAATTCCTATTCTAAAGCAAGAAGCCATGTAAAAAAACACTTTCAATGCTAATCGACCTTAATTCGAATAGGTTTATGCGTTTGATTTTGCGTGAAGAATGAAAAACTGTTTGAGCTGAAAGCGAGTTTTTTTCATTTAGTAAAATCAAAGGATAGGAAACCGTTAAATGAGAATTATAGTCTTGAGTTCTTTTGCTTCTTTTCTGAGTCAAGTCAGAAAAGATGATAACTCAATTCGTTTAAACATTTTTATGGATACTGAACGTTAAGAAATGAATCAAGCTCTTGATTTTTGCATCTTTGTATCAAGACAAAGATGAGAGTGAAAACTTGAGCTCTTTTGCTTCTTTTCTGAGTCAAGTCAGAAAAGATGATAACTCAATTCGTTTAAACATTTTTATGGATAGTGAACGTTAAAAAATGAATCAAGCTCTTGGCTTTTGTATCATTGTGTCAAGACAAAGATGAGAGTGAAAACTTGAGCTCTTTTGTTTCTTTTCTTGGTCAAGTCAAAAAAGATGATAACTCAATCCGTTTAGGTATTTTATAGATATGGAGCGTTAAAAAATGAATCAAGCTCTTCACTTTTGCATCATTGTGTCAGGATAAAATGGAGTGATATTAAAATAAACCTAATATTAAAAATATATTAAGTTTTTAATGCTCTAACTTGATTAAGTAAAAACATAGGTATATATTTGTTATATAAAATCGATAAAAGTTAATTTTTTCATAGCGTTCGGGTGGCCTCCTAAAGTTCTTTTAGGGGGCTTTTTTGTGACTTGATTTTTGTTCCTATTCATAAGACGATTAAAGCTGTTTAGTGTATTCTAACTCTAAATACTTCGTATATCGGATTGTATTCCAAAACTTTTAATGGTCTCCATATTTAAGATTCATTAAGTTTCTAAAATGTTGTATCAAAAGAACTACTTTTTTTACCGGTGTACATTAAGTGAAGCTTTAAGAGCACTACTTCTTTGGTTATTTCCAAAGCTTTTCAGCAGTGAATGTACTATGGGTCAAGAAGGGGAGCAATAGACCTTGTCATTTAGGGATATTCAGGAGTTAAATTTAGTGTTGTAAGTATTTTGAAATCAATAGATTAAGTATTATCTTGATAAAAAAGAAAACCCCGTTTTTTACGTTGGTAGCGGAAAAACGGGATAATCTAAAAAGAATTAAGATGAAAGTACGACGTATTTCTGATTTTCAAGCAAGGATTATCTTTCCAAATTTTGATAAAGACTATCAAAAACACTTAAATGGGTTTAAGCAAACAAGATTGGGACAAATTTTTGCATCCATACCATGGGGAAATCTGGTTCGTCAATTTGGGTTGAAGAAATTTCGTAAAGGGCCTCAATCCATTTTTTGTCCACGTGGAAAGATAGCCTTAATGTTTTTGAAAAACTACTCAGGGCTTTCTGATAAAAAACTAATCGAACAGCTAAATGGGAACATCCATTACCAGATCTTTTGTAATATACTCTTAGAGCCTGGAGATTTCATTTCGAACTTCAAGATAGTAAGTCAAATTAGATGTGAACTTGCAGAACGTCTTGATATTGATAAATGTGAACAAATACTCTTCAATAACTGGAAGCCGTATATGAAAAATCTAGATAGTATAACTTGTGATGCGACGTGTTATGAAAGTAGTATTAAGTACCCAACAGAAGTTAAGCTACTATATGATTCTGTCCAGTGGATCTACGAACAAATAGGTTCAATATGTAAGCTATACGGATTGCGTCAACCTAGGACAAAGATCAAAAAATGGACAGCTCGGTCGATCAGTTACAGCAAGATGAAAAAGAAGCGTAAGCAAAAAAGAATCAGTCTTACAAGAGGGCTACTACGCTTGCTAAAAAAGTTAATTGGAATTATCGACGAATTAGAAATGACATATGGAGCATTAAAGTTAACCCGCCGCTATTTACAAAGGAGAAGTACGATCAAAAAAATACTGGTACAACAATCAGATAAGTTCTATAATCAAATACATCCCCCAAATGCGATTGTGTCAATAGACAAGCCTCATATACGTCCAATTGTAAGAGGAAAGGAAATCAAAGGTGTTGAATTTGGAGCAAAACTTCACAAGCTACAAATAGATGGTATTAGTTTTATCGAGCATGTGAGCTTTGATGCATATCATGAAGGTAATCGATTAAAAAAGACGATCTGGAAAGCACAGAAAATGACCAAGAAAAAAGTTAAAGTGTTAGGAGCAGATGCAATATATTCAACCAATGCGAATCGAAGCTATGTAACCAGACGATCAATAAAGACAGATTTTAAATGCAAAGGTAGACCAGGAAGACATAAAGAACATAAGAGTCTGCTCAGCAAAATGATCACCAAGGAACGAGCGAGCCGTTTGGAGGGAAGCTTCGGAACAGACAAAGAGTACTTTCTTCTGAATAAAATTAAAGCCCGTACCAAGCAAACGGAAATTTTGTGGATATTTTTCGGTATTCACACTTCCAATGCACTAAATATTGGCAAGCGGATTGCAAAAACAGTAGCTCAAGCAGCGTAAAAATTTATCCATATTGTAAAAATCAACACCTGCACCGCGTGTGGTATGTCCGTTACTTCTGAATATCCCTCATTTATTCAAAAAAGAAGCTGAAACTAACTACAAACCTGACGCACTAAGTAAAAGCCCGCATCAAAATTCATGATAGCGAGCTTTTCAATCTTTTTAATACAACGAAGTCTCTTAATGATGATCAGAAAAAACCGTCGTGGATCTACTTTCTGCCTTTATTCGAAAAGCTAATCTTACTAAGCAATTGGCTTAGATCGTAGACTTCTTTAATGAAAAATGTGGCTGCCCTCTAAGCAAAAGCAGCCATTTTCTTTTGGACTTTTTAGAGCCTATCAACTATGTGTTTTTCTCCTTCAGGAACATCATATACTACTGCTCTAAGTGCGTTCTTCTCTAATCCATAATATATATTATCTGTCTTTATCCAATACAATTTTGACAAATCCTCTTCAAAGAATAATACCACCAAAGCATTATCATATTTTATTGTTTCAACTAAACACTCATTTAGTTTATAATTTTTGATTCCCTCTTCTTCTAATTTCACATAGTTAAACCTTGGAATCCCCTCAAAATAATTCAACTTATATTCTTCAAAACTGCTATTAATGATCTTAAAATCGTAAGTAATTAGAAATATCTCTTGCAACAATCCATTTTTAGTTATCCACAGATTAATATACTTTTTTCTTCACTAATATCAACAAATGTCATTTCCGAATCATCATCAAAATATGAGTTATATCTTATGTCAAGAACTGGGTCACCATAAAGTAAAAAAGATTTCATTATCGGATACTTCTTCAAATCAAGCAATTCCACGCATTCAATTTTTATAATTGATGATTTATCTCTAGGCATAATTAATAATTTTCTGCATGATACATCTTAATTTCTAATCCATCAGCCGGAGCTTTGAATTTCATTTTCCAATTTCCATATTCCACTAACTCATCCCATTTTTTATTGGCAATCACATCTGCGATAACATTATCGACAGATTTCACTTGAAGGTATTATTGCTTACTCTTTTTTACCTATTAAGCCTAGTCTTAAACTTTATCATCTTGCAACCGACAACTCCAGTCAACTATTACTATTTTGATCCCAAACTCAGGTTCTTAATGAGTTATCAAAATACTTGTTATTCCATAAATAGAATTGTCATCATTTTTTAGAATTAACTTGTATAGTCCTGTTGGAAAACAAGAAACATCCATAGTATTATTTGTTCTGATTGGTAATGTAAACACCCGACCACTAATATCAACCAAATCAACGCTATATATTTGTATTTCAGCTTCTATATTAACTTCACCAGTAGTTGGATTTGGATATAGCTTAAAAGGCTTTATACCAATATTTTTATTTTTCGTACTGAGATCAAATGTTTCTCCATCAATATGATGATATGAACTATATACGGGTCTATCTAGCTTTCCTAAATCAGTTTTTTTATATTGACCCATTTGTAAGATCACATCATTTTTAGGAGTAAAGTAAATATTTGAAATATCACAGAAGTCATTAGGCAAGTTTATAGATTCTTCTTTTGTAAGTTCAATATTACCAAAGCCATCCGACTTATGAAATATAAAATAATTGGTATCAGTTTCAATATGATTTTCATATATTAACATTCCATCTTCAGTAGGTATTTTTACAGCATTAAAGTCTGAAAGACTTCCCTCTAGGGTTATCGTTTCTTCTACAATACCCATTAAATTAATACTCTTAAAAGTTAATGGTTGCTTGAAATCAAATAAACTTTCGAACATAACTAATACAACTCCATTTGATTGAAAATCTAGCACTCTTATATTTTCAAAACCTTCCGCTAAATTTGTAATATCTATTTCTTCATAAGAAGATAGATAAGAATTAAATTTTGAAAGTATAACTAGTTTGTCATTTTGTGCTAATGTGTCTCTATTTTTAAAGTAAGCTATTCCTACGTATTTATCTTTTCCAATTTCTTCAAACGTTGATGTTTGTTTTACAAATTCATAGGGAATCTGCCTTGATAAATTAATTGTATCAATTTGAGGTCCAGAATTGTCTGTTATTTGTGTCGTTAATCTAAAACCACTATCAGAAATTCTGAGAATATTAGAGCCATCTCTTTCATTTATCACTGTTGACCCATCCAACGATATAGGTAGCAGCACCATGTCATTTTCTGCCAAAGTGGAATCGGTTAAATAATCTCTTTGAACTGTACCATCTAGAATATTAAAATCACGTTCTCCGTAAACAGAAGTAAACCACAAAAACAGAGCTCCATCCCCAAATATATCAACCGTTCGTGATTCTTTGTTCAAGAGAAGACTATAAGAGTCATTCACAACTTTTGGATCTGACGGGTACTCTCTTGTATTAATAGAATCGAAGTAATATGTATTACTCCACTTTAAATTACCGTTAATTAAGTCAATTCTTTCACTAATGAATCCCTGATTTACTCCTACATTCCAGATAGAATGCGTTACATAAAAACCATTATCAAAAAATATAGGGTTTTCAATTATTGGACACCCTATATTTTCATATAAAAACCCTTGTGGTAAAATATAATGAGACCAATTATCATTAATAGTCTTAAATTCTATTGGATCATAATTTTGACAGATAGATGAATTTAGAATAATTAAATTTATGGAAAATATTATTAGATTTTTAATCATGACGCTAATTTAAAAGCACCTCTGCTAGAAATGATTTCTAGCAGAGGTTTAATTCAAAATATTTTATCCTTTAGCCCCACATGCTACTCCACAACTTCTTGTTAATGGAATAGAATTTGGTTTACATGCCGCAGGCTCACTTGGGCAATCATCTCCTTCAGTTGTAAAAGTTGGCTCAGAGAACAGTACAGCACCAGATAGTCCTTTGCATGCATCTCTTGTTCTAAGACAGCACTGTCCACCACACTTAGCTTTAACAGATCTAAAGTACGGAAATACTTCTGAGGTGATTAGACAGCGATTATAGCAAATTTCATTAATGAAAGTTGATGTAGCAAATCTCTCGGGGCAATTAGTATTGAAAAACTGTGAAACCGCCTGAACAACAGAAAGTTCCTCTGTGATAGACAATTCATATTCCCAAATATCTTGCTGCTCGGCCTTATCAGAGTTTGATAAGTTATTATACCAATTAGCAAGAGCGGTGCAGTTCCCGATATCTGCAGTGAAATTGTAGAAATAATATTGATATGGCGGAGCGCCGTTAGGATTATAGCAGATGGTTACATCGTATTCTACTTGCATATCACTACATGCAGGCCTAATGCCAAGTCCTGGTACGTTTTTAGCATTAAGAGTTCGAGTAGCAGTTACATGATTAGTAGAGCAAAAATATCCAGACGGTATATCTTGAGGAAAACAAGGTGTATCCATACTGACAGGAACATTATCTCTTGTTGATAGAGTCTTTGTCATTTTCATTGTTGGATTACTTTCCAAGGTCTTCTCCAAAATAGTTTCAATAGTGATTTCTTCTGGAATTAATTGATTTGATTTTGAATCTTTACTACAAGAATAATAAAAGAAAACAATACTAAAAATTGCAAATAGTAATAATAATGATCTTTTCATTTGAAAAAATATTTAGGGTTAAAAAATATTCATATAAAAAGGAATTACTCTTTATACGAAAACATTAAAATGCGATCTGCAGCTCGCAATAGTTCTTTTTATAGGATGTTACTTGAAAAGAAGTATGTTCTAGGTGAAAGTGACTTCGTTTTTTGTTATCAATTTACTTGGTTCTATATAGTAAATATAAGGTATAAATTTGTTATATCATAATTTAATACGCGATAAATACATATAGAAGAAATTATATTTATTATGTATTAACCTGAGTTCGATATTAAAAAAGAGCTAATTGGGAAGAATTTTGAGGTGTAAACTGATATAATTTGATTGTGGGCTTTTTTGGCAAGAAAGAGTATGCTATTAATCCAGCTAAGAGATTATTAATAAAATTGTGGAATGAACGATGGCGAGAATGTTCTATCATACAAATGTTTTTTAATTGATCGTTGATCGTTTCAATGATGCTACGTTTGCGTAGCATTATCTTATCGATTAAAGGCATCAATGAGTTTTTCATGTTTTTACGTATCCCTGTTACCAGATGTATGCCATTATCAAAAAGCACTTCTGTAAGTTGCTTGCTAACATAGCCTTTATCTCCATATTGAGAATAAGCACTAATGACAAAAACTGTTACGATTTCTTCTTGGATATTATAAATCAGTCTATGCTTTTTATTGATCCTTCTTGAGTATAAACCTTGTAGATCATGTTTAAGTACTTCTGGTTGCCCAGTTCCAGTTTTAGGATGCTCTCGAAGTTAATTTAAGAGTTTTTCGATCTTTTTTAACACTAACTTATCTCCTGAATTTTTGTGCTTTTATAAATCTAACAGGGCTTCATTCGTAAAGTCCACATAATAACTCATAGTCCCAATAAATCCTTAATTTCTTGAGAACTAGTAATTCGTGTAACTTGCCCATTCTTCGCTTGTTCTACACTTCTTTTTATCTTTTTAATCATCTCTTCATTAAAATATAAGTCATCCTCATTTACTGGGGTTAACGAATATGATTTATCCTTTCCACGCTGAACTATAATTTGTTCTCCTTGATCTACTTTATCAAAATATATCCTTTGATTTTGTCTAAATTCTCGACTACTTATTATTAACATAGTTTAATTTTTAAGTGTACCGTATTGGTACAATATCAAATGTATAGATATAGTTTCATTAGATCTACTAATTTCCACGACGCAAGGAGCGAACCACCCTATTTAATAGTGATATCTACAAGCGACTATCAATAATTCTTCTTCTGTATAAGTGTAAACCAATCGATGTTCTTTATCAATTCGCCTTGACCAAAAGCCTTGTAATTCGTGCTTTAAAGCCTCTGGATTTCCGATACCTTCAAATGGTTCTCGAAGAGTCTCTTTGATCAGTGTATTGATTCTTTTTAGCTTTTTCTTATCTGTTTTCTGCCAGTACAAATAATCATTCCAAGCTCTACTTGACCAGGCTAATTTCATTCTTCTGATAAATCCTGATATTCCTTATTACCATTCTTAACCTCTGCTATCGACTCTAATAAAACGTCTCGATTCTTGCCAGTCAACAAGTAATTCGTCTCAACCAAGGAATTGTATTCCTCCAATGAGATAAGTACTAAGTCTTTTTGATCTTTGCGTTTAATAATCACCTCCTCAACGTCATCAATGACAGAGTTCAACCAGTGTTTTAGGTTTAATCTAAGCTCGGTATAGTTTACTACTTTCATAATTCGAAGTTATTAATTAAGTACGTAAATAACAACATTTGTCTTTGCTATTTTGTTTCCTATGTAAACGGATGATGCTTTTTATTTCACTTTTTAGATCCGTCATGTCTGCTCGCAAGTATTTCTCAGCACTCATTTCTCTTCTAATGCCTGCTTTGTATTGCCCTTGTCGCATGTCTTCGTCTTTGACCCAAATAGCTATTCTGGATTGTCGTAAAGCTTCAGGGCAACGATATAGAATACTAATCCATGCGATCTTAGGAGCATGC
Organism: Saprospiraceae bacterium; assembly: GCA_965230345.1. GTDB lineage: Bacteria > Bacteroidota > Bacteroidia > Chitinophagales > Saprospiraceae > JADKBO01. The sequence continues at coordinate 1,884,965 of CBDDKR010000002.1, read as the reverse complement.
AGCTCTTTTTAAGAGTGATACCTATAAGCGACTATCCACAATTCTTCTTTGGTATAACTCCAAATTATTTCGTGTTCATCATCAATTCGACTGACCCAAAACCTTGTAATTCGTCTCAGCCAAAGAATTATAAAACTTGATCAACTACTTAATCTAGATTCCGATGTCTCAATCCTTTCTTCAAAAGATGTAGATTCCCAAAACAGTCTATCTTTCATTACTATCCTTTTAAAACCCAGATACCTCCTTTACCTCACCTGTCTTCATTCCTTCTATTTTAAATTTATCAAAAGAATAGCGTATCAATCTTAAACAAGGGAATCCCACTTTAGCACACATCTTTCGTACTTGTCTATTCTTACCTTCACTCAATGTTATACTTATCCAGGAAGTTGGTATAGATTGACGAAAGCGAATCGGAGGAATACGCTCGGCGATCTTCACATCGGTCAAATGACCAACTTGACATGGTTTAGTCCGATACAACTTTTTACTTGGAAGTTTAATCGATACACCTCTTTGCATCTCCTCAATAGCTTGCTTGGTTATTTGCCCTTCCATTTGTACCCAATAAGTCTTGGACTTGTGGTGCTTGGGATTCAGATAATAATCCGTACACTTTTTGTCGTTTGTCAATAGCAACAATCCTTCACTGTCTTTATCCAACCTTCCTACGCTATATACATCTGGAGGAAAATTATAATAATCTCCCAATACCTTATGACTTTCAACTTCTCTGGTAAATTGAGACAACACACCAAAAGGCTTGTAGAATAAATAGTATTTAAGCGCACTCATGATTTGATCGCACGAGTTATTTCACGTTTTCCAACTGGTCCAGGCAAGGGTTCGATGTCAAATCCTACAGATTTTAAAGCTCTCTTGAAACTACCCTTAGCGCAGTAAGTAACTAGAATGCCTCCTGATTCCAAAGCGTTATAAAACTTGTTTAAAATTTCTTCTTCCCACAGATGGGGTTGTGATGTTGGGGCGAAGGCATCGTAATATATTACTTGATATTTGTCATCAAATTGATGATCTTCGATTTTTCCTATAATCTTACTGAATTTAAATAAAGGTGAAAGATATCGATCGAAAATGGATTCTTCTACCTTTTCACCATGCATAGCTGTTAAAATACTTTTTCCTTCCTCCCAGTCCAATACATCTGCATAATTCAAGCGAGAAACCATTTCTGAATCAACGGGATATGCTTCTATACCCGTGTATTCTATGCTTCTAACATTTTGCTGAGCCACTTGCATCGAGAGCAAAGCATTTAATCCTGTTCCAAAACCCATTTCAAAAATTTTAAATGGTCTTTTATTTCTAAGTGGCATGTAGTTCAATCCAGCCTCAATAAAAACAGTCATACTTTCATCAATCGCCCCATACTTCGAATGATAGGGAACTTCAAAAAGCTCGCTTATTAAAGTATGTGAGCCATCCTGTGACTCCACCAACCGTTCAAATGATTCCATGTTAATGTTCATTCAATCTCGATCTATGATTAAATTTTTCTTCTATTAATTGGTCTATTTTACGAGCGACTCGATGCAATTTATTACGCTCTAAGTGCATTTTTAACTCCTGCACAAAATCCATTGCCGATTGCCCAAAATGATTACCCAAATATTCTTCTACGCAATGAAGGTATAAATACTCCACTTCTTTATCATATCCCTCCTCTTTTAGTCTTCGATCATATTTTCTAAGAAGGATAAGCTCTTTAGCCGAGTAAAGGTGCTTCATTAAACTTTCCCAATCCTCCAATCTAAAATACAGCTCCGCTTCTTTTTTACGAGTCATATTGGAAGGCAATGCATCTTGCATTTTCACCCTGACTTCTTCCAGTACTTCTTCATTTCCAAATTTCTTAACAAGCTCTACTATTCTTAAATCCTTAGACTTGCCAAATGATGTTAATACAGTCTCCACAAAAGAATGACGATCCTTCATCTTAACATACATCTCCAACAATAGAGTAGTGTAAAGGATTTCATAAGGATGTTGACTCTTAAAATGCTTCACTGCATCATGTGCTACATTCATTTCATCCATTTCAAGAATTGCAGAAATTATTCTTTCTGAGATAGGCATCAAATCAGTAGGCAGTTCAAATGGGTTTTCAATATTTAATAAGACCCTAAGTCTGAAACAAATACCATAAAGGATGGCTAACTCAGATTTTGACATCACCTTGTAATCCTCCAATTTATCCTCTAGTATTTGCAATACCTCTTTTCTATGATCTTCAAAATATCCAATGATTAGTTCGAATCCATTATACACATTTAGAGTGGCGTGATAATAAGATCGATTCACTAGATTAAAGAGGTAACTTACAATCTCTTCACGCAAATCAATTGATAAATCTTCAATCTCTAAAGTCTCCATTAATCCCTTGTAATAATCAATCATTAAAGATTGAACTTCTCCATACTGTTCAGTGTAATAGTGTTGTATATAATGCAATTTTGACAACACTGTTTTAATGATTAATGAAGCTTCGACATATTCTCCCAATGCCATGGCATCATGTGACTGTTCTAACAAGTCGTGGACTACATTTTTGAAGTTTCTTAGCTCAGAAAGTTTCAATTTTTGGTCTATAGATGATACCGGTCGTATAAGACTATCAAGGAGGACTTTGTATTTTCTTTCGTTATCAACCAAATCAATTTTTCGGATAAAACTGACTTTTAAGGCATCGGAAAATCTTTTTTCTGAACTGGCATAAGCCTGAACAAAACTCTTAAGTTCCTCATGACTTACATTGTTCAATAAAGATTTTATAGAGATCGACTTTGATTTTCGCTTCTGTCTAACCTGATCCTTCTTTCTATCCTTCTTATGCTCTTCAAATCGTTGATAGAAGAGCAATCCTGCAGCAATATGGCGGCAAGTCTTGTTGGACTCAAAAAAAGTACAGTCACACGTTGCCTTTTGGGATTTAGTTAATGGTCTTTGTAGCTCAACTTCGTATATTTTCCCTTCTTTCACCATTAAACTAAACAATGAACTATTCAATTTAATGATTTCAAGAACAGCACCTGAATGGTACAACTCTTCACCTTTCTTAAAAAGCTCTTCGTCGAATTCTAACTCTATCGAAAATATATCTGACACTATAACTATTGGCTGAATTACAAATATAATAACCTGAGTTCGACTATACTAACGCAAAGATTTTATTTTAAAAAGTAAGAACTTGAGACCATCCGAATTGGATAGTCTTTTCGTATAACTCTTCTTGTCAACAATTTCATATCTATTGTTTCAAAAGTCAATTCGTTTTGGTCATTATTAACTCTGAAGAATAACACATTTCGTTTTGATTAAGACTTTGTGGCTACTTCATAAAAGAGAAATGCTAGACAGATAGATAAAGTCTAATTTTGGACAAATTATAGCATTATTATCCATTCCCTAAATTTGTTATAAATTTTTGATTTAGAATCCATTAATTATTTTACATTCGCAAAACTATTGAAAAATCGCATTGCTTCATGATCTGTTAATAGTAGGACAATCCAATCTATAATCGTTTTTCATGACGTTTGTGATTTGAATCTGATACCAACAAGTTTCAAGAGATCGAAATCATTATTTTTTCAATATCAACATCAATCAGGGGAAATCAACTATAAATTGATGGACAATGAAAAAGCTTATTATCATAAGGCATGCAAAATCTTCTTGGGATAATCCTACCCTAAAAGATTATGAAAGGCCCCTAAATAAAAGAGGATTAAGAGACGCACCATTCATGGCAGAAGTATTAAAGAGTCATGGAATTTCTCCTGATCTCATGATTACCAGTCCTGCCGTTAGAGCATTAAGTACTGCACAGATTTTTGCACAAAAGTTTGACTATGATGCCAACGAGATTATTCAGGAGAAGTCTTTATATCTTGGTGACATCGAAGAAATCATACATTCAACCTTTTTGATTGGTGAACACATGAACGAAGTCTTAATCTTCGGACACAATCCAGGTATCACCTACTTCGCCAATGTAGTTTGTGAAGCCAACATAGAAAACGTCCCAACTAGTGGAGCCTTAATCATAGAATCCAATTCTCCAACATGGGAAGATACCGATATTTCCAAGTTAGAATTAAAACACTTCTTGTATCCAAAGATGAGCCTAGAATTATGAGGAATAAAACGCTTTTGTTTATAGCTCTTCTTATTATTGGTTGCAATAAAAAGGAAGCCACACCAACCTACCCTCTTTCTATACCCATAGAAAAGATGACGGCAATAATGATTGACCTTACAGTGGCAGAAGCTGGAGTTCTCAATTATAAGTTAAGATATCGAGACAGTGTTAAAAATGTATATCGCTATCATATAGAAGAGATTCACGATATCGAAATGAGTGTCATTGATTCCAATTTAAGTCTATTATACCAGTCTCCATATTGGAATAAACAAGTGCAAAAAGCTGTATTCGACTCCATCAAGTCTATCGAAAAAGCTATACCTCGAACAAAAAAAAAGAGGTAGCCTTTTACAACTACCTCTTTTCGTTATATCTATTCGAATTAGGTAGACTAATCCAATCTAGGAATTCTTAGCATTTGACCAGGATATATTTTATCTGGGTGCTCTAACATTGGCTTATTAGCTTCAAAGATCACGTTATACTTCATTGCATCACCATAATGCTCTTTTGCAATTTTTGAAAGGCTATCACCACCTTTAACTTCATAAAATACTGATGGTGGTGCTACTACAGAAATTCTATCATCTACTGTAGCAATTCCTTCAACATTACCTAACATCAATACTACCTTTTCTTTATCAGATGATGAAGTTGTCTGACCGAACACGATCACTTTATCATCCTCCAAATCCAAGCTAAAGTCGTTGATTTCAATACCTGATCCGTTAACGATTGACGACAACAAACTAATTTTGTTCGCTTTTGCAGCTGCTGCGTCTGCCGCTGCCTCAATTGCTGCTGCTTCGTTTTCCTTTGCCTTCCCACCTAAAATACTTGCTCCAGCACTTTTCAAAAAAGAAAATAATCCCATTTGTTAAAATTGATTTTAAAAATTAAAAATATAATCCTTGCAATTATACAAATTAAGCGTCATAAATGCTAATTTACCAAAGCGTTTATCCCTTTAATAATGAATTATTAACATCCCGAATAATCTGTAAATAATTAACAACACCCTTATGACGTAGTATAAAATTTTAGTCACTAATTATAAACTATTAATGTCATTTCACTCCATCTTTATGAAGAATGAAATTCTCAAGAATAAAATCTGTTTCAGGATCTGATTTAGTAAATATTACTCCACCCAACCACCATAATTACTTCATTCATTAACTTGCTAAAAATCAGTATTTTTTTTCCTTCAAATAAAATGAAATACAATTATCACATCTATGCACCAATTAGTGTTATAATATTTGTAAAAAACCTATATTTGCGCAGTTTTTCAAAAAGTTAATAAAAAAAGAGATGCAAGGAAAGGGTCTTATTAAGTTATTTTTAATACTGACATCAATCGTTTGTCTATTACAAGTTTTCTACTTTTTCCCAACGAACAAAGTGGAAAGTGACGCAGAGCAATATGCTACATCTATAGCTTCTAATCTTGGAGAAGAAGAAGGAAAAGTTGCGTATAAGCTTGCAAAGGCAAACTACATCGACTCTATGTCGACTGAAACAATTTTTACAATTCCTGGATTAGCGGATTATACGTACAATGATCTTAAGAGACAACAACTAGGACTAGGACTAGACCTTAAAGGTGGTATGAGTGCTGTGTTAGAAGTTGACCTTCAAGAGCTATTGTCTAATCTTGCTGGCAGAAACAAAAAGGATCCTGACTTTGTCAATGCTCTTGCTAATGCAAAAGTAGCTCAAGAAAATGACCAATCGGACTTTGTGACATTGTTTGTAACCGAGTTTAAAAAATTGGCGCCAAACAAAAAACTAGCAAGAATTTTTGAATCTAGTGGTGCACTTGGAGACGATATCAATTTTGAGTCAACAGATGGCGAAGTAGAGCAAGTACTTAGAGAAAAAGCAAATGCTACGGTAAACTTAACGTATAAAATGCTAAGCGAGCGTATTGATAAGATGGGTGTTGTTCAACCTAATGTTACGCTTGACGCAAATAGAGGATTGATCCTTGTAGAAATGCCTGGTGTAGACAATACACAACGAATGAAAGAAATGCTTGTAGCAAGTGCAAAACTTGAATTCTGGCATGCATACCGAATGACGGATGCGGGCATAATGAATGCTATTAGACAAGCAGACAGAAGGCTAAAAGGAGCTCAGGCATTAGAAGGTGACTCACTTGGACTAAATACAGGTAATGGACCTTTATTAGACCTTCTTACTTTAAATGGTGAGGGTGGAGCTTACCAATATCCTCAAACTGTATTTGGTGTTGCGGATAAAAACAAAAGAGATGACGTATTGGCATATTTGAATAGAGAAGACATCAAATCTCTTTTCCCAAATAATCTTAAGTTTTTATGGTCGTACAAGCCAGCGCAAGATTATGAGACAAGAGAGATAACCAACCAATATGAACTGTATGCGGTAAAAACATTGCCAAATACAGACAAAGCACCAATGGAAGGAGATGTAGTAATAGACGCAAGTCCAACTCAAGATCCAAATTCTGGTGAGCCTCAGGTAAGTTTGATGATGAATGCCAAAGGTGCTAAGAAATGGGCGGAAATGACAAAGAAGGCTTTCGAAGGAGATGCTCAAGGAAACAAAAGAGAAATTGCCATTGCTCTTGATGATGAAATCGTTACAGCTCCAAGTCTATTGAATGGTGCTATTACAGGTGGTAATTCTTCTATATCAGGTAGTTTCAATACACAAGAAACTGTTGATTTAGCGAATATTCTTGAAGTTGGAAAGCTACCAGCTAAAACGAATATTATTCAACATTCTACTGTAGGACCATCTTTGGGTAAAGCAAACATTAGCAAATCTGTCAACTCACTAGTTGTAGGATTTGGTATTGTACTTCTATTCATGGTATTGTATTACATGGGTGGTGGTGTCGTTTCAGTGTTGGCACTATTGCTTAACTTATTTTTCATTTTTGGTGCACTTTCATCTTTTGGTACTGTACTTACGCTTCCAGGAATTGCAGGTATTGTATTGACTATAGGTATGGCGGTTGATGCCAACGTAATCATATTTGAAAGAATCAGAGAAGAATTGAGAGAAGGCAAAACACTTCTTGCTGCAATTTCAGACGGATTTAGAGCTTCTTACTCTGCGATTATAGATGCCAATGTAACTACTATTTTGACAGCAATTGTCCTTTCTTATTTTGGACTTGGACCAATCAAAGGTTTCGCTGTTGTATTGATCATCGGTGTAATATCATCTTTATTTACTGCTGTACTTGTAGGTAAAATGATGATCGATTCGTACGTAGATGGTGGAAAGAGAGAAATCTCTTTCTGGAGCGGATTTTCGAAGAACTTCTTGTCTGATCTAAGCATTGATTGGATTGGAAAAAGAAAAGTAGCTTACATCATTAGTGGTGTTATCATCCTTGCAGGATTGGGATCGATCTTCACTTCTGGGTTTGACTTAGGTGTTGACTTTAAAGGAGGTCACGCTTATACCGTTCAATTCCCTCAGAGCAGTGCTGTAACTAATGAAACGATTACTAAAGCTTTAGCTGATGTTTTCCAAGGAGAGCCCGTGGTAAAAAGAGTTGATTCTGAAAATGCTTTCAGTATTACGACTTCTTACTTAATCGATGATAGCTCTAACAATGTTGATGAAAAGGTTTCTGAAGCATTGTACAATGGATTGAAAACACTTACTGGAAATAATGTATCCTTAGCTAATTTTGTCACCAATGAAGGTGGAGCAGAAGCAATGGGAATAACCTCTTACAGTAAAGTAGGACCAACTATTGCGGATGACATTAAAACCAGTTCATTCTATGCCGGCTTCTTTGCATTGTTGTTGATCTTCTTATATATCTTCTTAAGATTCTCAAAATGGCAGTTCTCTTTGGGTGCAGTTGCAGCCCTATTCCACGATACATTAGTTACGCTTGGATTGTTCTCCTTATTAAAAGGAATTCTTCCATTTTCATTAGAAATTGATCAAGCATTTATTGCAGCAATTTTGACTGTGATTGGATATTCGATCAACGATACGGTGATCGTTTTCGATAGAATCAGAGAGTATTTAGGTATATATACTAATAAGTCGAAAGACGATGTATTTAATCTTGCTATTAATAGTACAGTATCTAGAACAGTGGTTACATCGTTGACTACACTTTTTGTGGTATTTGTATTATTGGTATTTGGTGGAGCTAGTATTAAAGGATTTGCTTTTGCAATCTTTATAGGAATTATTGTAGGTACTTATTCGTCCATCTTTATTGCAAGTCCTATCGTTAGAGATTTAACGGATGACTTTAATCCAAAATCAAATGCGACAGTTGATGCTTAATTCAAAAAAATGAATTAACGTATTTAAAACATAAATTATTGATCCCTCGTTGTTATCTTACAGCGAGGGATTTTTTTATGACGTCATTTAAACTATTCTTTTTAGCAATTATTGGCTTAATGGTATTATCATGCCAAAGTCCGAATTCCATTAAAAGTGGGATAAAGGCCTATGAATACAAAAAATACAACAAGGCTATAGGTCTGCTAAAAAAGGAATATCAAAATACAAAGAGATCAGATATTCGAGCTGAAAAGGCTTATTACCTAGGTAAAAGTTATTCATTCCTCAATAATTATCAAAAAGCCAATGAGTGGTTCCAAATGGCAGACCAATACGGTTATGGACCAAAAGCTATATCAGGCTTGGCAAATACATATAAGAACTTGGAAAAGTACGATCGTGCACTTGAACAATTTGAAAAATTAAAAACACTAAGTCCAGGCAACCAAAATCTTCAAAGGGAAATTTTTATTTGCAATCAAGCCTTGAGATGGTCAACAGAAAAATCAGATGACCTTTTCTCTTTACGCAACATGTTTCCTACGTCTAGATATGCCGAATACAGTCCTTCAATATATGAGAACGAATGGATTGTATTTACGTCTGACAATGAAGAATCCACTGGATCCAAGAGATACGACTGGACGGGAAATAGAAAATCCGATTTATTCATTATGAACAAAAAAGGAGGCGCTATTAGAAAATTTGATGGGCTTCTAAATACAAAAAATAATGAAGGAACTACCGCCTTCAACAAAACTTACGACCAAGTCTTTTTTACACGCTGTTTCGACACCAATGGTAGAGACGAATATTGCAAGCTAATGGTATCTAATCGAATCCAAGGAGTCTGGTCTGAACCTCAAGTATTGCCTTTTGTAAGCGAAGAAAAAAACTATGGCCAACCTGCACTAATTGAAAACGATAGTGTCTTGGTATTTAGTTGTAAAAGTCAAGATCAAGGTTACGACCTTTGGTATTCCTTTAAAGATAATAATCTATGGACTCCTCCATTACAAATGCCTTCATATATTAATACACCTGGTAACGAACATTTTCCCACTTCTGACGGAGATACACTCTATTACTCATCAGATCATTTACCTGGTTTAGGAGGACTTGATATATTTAAAACATTCTTGCGATCGGATGGTAGTTGGGAAAAACCGATCAACGTCAAACCACCTTACAACTCTGGAGGTGATGATTTCGGACTAACTATAGATCGTTCTAAAAATACGAATAAAAGTTTAGAGTATTCGGGATACTTTACTTCAAATAGATCTAATACAGGAAACGATGATATTTTCTATTTTGAAAAATACAAAAGTACGTCAACTAATACTCCCGAGATTAAGAAGGAAAAACCTGTTTCTGATTTCACCATATACTTAGCAGGAAAGGTATTCGAACACCTATTTGAGATACCAGATGATCCCAATTCTCCTATCGCATCCAAAGCTCCAATACCAAAACCTCATATAGAAATTAAGCAAAGTAGCGAAGAATCCGCTAAACTAAAAGGTAATCAAAGGGGGCTTTTTATTACTAGTGTAGAACAAAACGAAACCTACATTATAACTGCTAAAAAACAAGGATATCTTAATGCTTCAATCACTTTAAACACAAACGACTTAAACATATCCTCAGACGATAAATCACATACTATAAATGTAGAATTATTTATGGATAAAATTTACAAAGGCAAAGAGATCATCCTAGATAATATTTACTATGATTTTGATGACACTGCCATACGAAAAGATGCTCAACCGACATTAGACATTCTTGCATCCAAACTAATGCTCAACCCACATATCAATATTGAGCTTTCTTCTCATACAGACTGTAGAGGTGAAATAGATTATAACAACGAATTATCTCAAAAACGTGCACAGTCAGCCGTAAAGTATCTTATTCAAAAAGGGGTTAATCCTGATCAACTTACAGCGAAAGGCTATGGAGAAAGTAGTCCAATAATCAATTGTGATTGTGATCAATGCTCAGAAGATGATCACCAGCAAAATAGAAGAACCAGTTTCAAAATATTATAAAAAAAAGGCCACCTAAGGGGATAGGTAGCCTAATTTCTATATAAATCTTTCTATATCTTAATTATTTGGCTGGAAGAAGTTTTGCCGTTACTTCGCCAAAACCAACTCTCTTTCCTTCTTTTTCGCACCAACCTTTCATTGTAATACGATCATTATCCTCAATAAAAGATCTTTTTGAACCATCATTTAATTCCAAAGGGTTTTTACCTGCAGAAGAAATTTCAAGCATCGAGCCAAAACTATTTGTATCTCGACCACTAATTGTTCCTGATGCCATCATGTCTCCAACTTTAATATTACATCCATTGACTGTATGATGCGCCAACTGTTGCGCCATATTCCAATACATGTACTTAAAATTAGATCTAGATATAATGTTTTCTTCACCATGCTCAGGAGTAAGAGAAACGGTAAGTTTTATATCGTAATTTCGATCACCTTCATACTCCAAATAAGGCAATACTTTAGGATCTTGATCAGGACCAGACACCTTAAAAGGTTCCAAGGCCTCCAACGTGACAATCCAAGGAGATACATGACTCGCAAAGTTCTTACCTAAGAATGGTCCTAGAGGTACATACTCCCATTTTTGAATATCTCTCGCCGACCAGTCATTGAATAATAATAACCCAAATATATAATCATCTGCCTCATGCGTAGTTACGGAATCACCAATACTTGTATTTTGCCCAACTACAAAAGCTACTTCCAACTCAAAGTCCATTCTTTGGCTAGGGCCGTATATCGGAGGAGCATCAACGGGCTTCTGTTGACCCTTCGGACGATGGATATCTTCACCCGAGATCATAATGGACGATGCTCTTCCATGGTAACCAACAGGCAAGTGTTTCCAATTGGGCATTAATGCATTCTCTGGTCCCCTAAACATTATTCCTAAATTCGTAGCATGTTCTATGCTACTATAAAAATCGGTATAATCACCCACTCGTACAGGCATATGCATTTGTACTTTATCCATTGGTAAGAATACATCTGCATTTTTTAAGACAGAGGAAGCATTACACAACTCTCTTTGAATTGTTAACCTTACTTCGTTGGTTACAGCCTTGCCCAATTCGATAAATGGATTTAATACATCGGCATCCCAAACGCTTATTGGAATTTCTAATTGATCAAATAATCCCAATTGAGCTACAGCTTTCAAGTCGATTATTTCATCTCCAATCGCAGAAGCTATTCGTGGAGAACCTCCATCCACAGAAAAGACACCAAACGGTATATTATAAATCGAAAAATCCGAGTTGTTTTTTATTTCTTTCCAAGATTGCATCATCTATTATTTTCTTTATTTACAAAGATAAAAAACAGACGTACAAAATATCCCTTTGATACAACAATTAGGTATTCAAGCCTCCCATTATTAAAATAGATAAGCCTCTTAAATCGGATGGTATGATTTAGAGTTATAATTTCTTTACAAGAACAAAACACCTTAACATAAATAAGACTGATAGACTCCAGATAGTATGGGCAACTCAGACTACAATTTTATTTCGATATGATCACTGTTGATGTCAACATCTTTTTCGTAAAAAACATTATTTGTTCCTTTATACTTTAATTTAAGCTTATGTCCTTGAGACAAAGTAATTACAACACCTGTATTTGTGCATTTGATAAAAAGGTCTTCAGGGCTATGACCTATTTGAATATTTCCTGTGTATTCATATTCTATATGAGATTGTATAGAATCTGATCTAGAAATTAGAATATCGGATTTTAATTTCAATACAGCATCTTGGCTATTCAATCGAAAAATTCCGTTATCAAATTCCTCATTGCTAACAAAAAAAGAACCAGCATAGTCTCCTCTTCGATCAAGCGTAGAGGCTAGGCTTTCATGACATTCATCACCTACAAAAGTACCATTTACATTGAGTACATAATACTCAGGAATTGCTTGGGTAAACGTTGATTCAAAGAACCCATCATCATCCGTTTTAGTTGATTGAATAAATGTACATGACCCCGAGATGTAAGAAATAATACTCACATCTTGATTCGACAATGGTAGCCCTTTGTCATTAGATAAAGTGCCTACAATGGTTCGTTGCTCTTCGGGCAACAACATATCAGGCATTGAACACCCTACAATAGATAAGCAAATCAAAAAGCAGAATAATTCTCTCATTCATATATATTTTGTACTTAAGTCAACGAAAACAAGAATTATTCTGCTGCTACCTTTTATTTCATCTTGATAATTATAACGATCAATTCGTTAAAATCTGAAGTGATTTAAAACTGTGTTCAATAGCGGAATATCAACCTTACTCCAACCATGATTTGTAATAATCTCCATCGTCTATTTTTAAAGCATCTTCAGTAAGACTTAATGGTTTGAACGTGTCAATCATCACCGCGAGCTCCAATGTCTCTTTTTCTCCGATGCTTCTTTCATATGCTCCAGGATGCGGTCCATGAGGGATTCCAGCTGGATGCAATGTCATATATCCTGGACCAATATTATTACGACTCATAAAGTCTCCATCTACATAATACAACAACTCGTCACTATCAATATTACTGTGATTGTACGGAGCAGGAATGGCTAGAGGATGATAATCATAAAGTCTTGGCACAAAACTGCATATAACATAAGAAGAAGTCTCAAAAGTCTGATGAACTGGAGGCGGTTGATGGACTCTACCAGTTAGTGGTTCGAAGTTGTGTATCGAAAAGCCATATGGATAATTATAACCATCCCAGCCAACTACATCAAACGGATGCGAAGCATAAATCAATGAATGTAAGGTGTTTTGTTTTTTAATTTTCACCACAAACTCACCTTTCTCATCATACGTTTCTAATTCTTCAGGTAGTTTATAATCTCTTTCACAAAATGGTGAATGTTCCAACATCTGACCGAACCAATTTCTATATCTTTTAGGAGTATAAATAGGATCATAAGACTCAGCATATAAGATTCTATTATCCTCTGTATCAAAATCGATCTGGTAGATCATTCCTCTTGGAATAATCAAATAATCTCCGTACTCAAAATTAATATTTCCTACAAAGGTTCGTAATGTCCCTGTACCCTTGTGTATAAAAAGCATCTCATCGGCATCCGCATTTTTATAGAAATAGGACCTTAAAGATTTCCTTGGAGCAGCAACACCAATTTGAATGTCGCTATTGACCAACATCGTCTTCCTGCTTTCTAAAAAATCATCTTCGGGTTTCACATCAAAACCTATTAGTTTTCTTGAGGTCATATTTCGATCGACAACGACTTTAGGTGTCATATCTATTGCTTCTCCTATTTCACTCACCATGGTTGGTCTATGGTGCTGATAAAGCAATGATGACATACCGTCAAATCCTATTGTTCCGAACAACTGTTCGTAAAAAAGACTACCATCTTCCTTCCTAAATTGAACATGTCGCTTCGATGGAATCTTTCCTAGTTTATGATATATTGGCATAATTTGAAATTTTTATCAACAATTGTTGAGCTAATATACATCAATTGTTGTTATAATTGTTGAACAATCTACTATAATGTCAAAATCTTCGAAGAAAAAACAAATTACAGAGACTGCCCTTTCATTGATTTACGATAAAGGATATCAAGCCACTACTATGCGAATTATTGCAGAAAAAATGGGATTTGATGTTGCCAATTTGTACAATTATATTGATAACAAACAATCTCTACTAGACCAATCGCTATTGGGAATTTCAGAAGAATTTCATAATGGCATTCTATGCATTGATGCTACTCAGGCATCAGTATCTATTAAGCTTAGACAAATTGTGGCTCTTTACGTTAACATAGCGTCAGCCCACCCTTATAAGACTTCTTTACTCATTCATGAATGGAGGAATCTTTCTCCCCCAGCTTTAGAGATATTTACTAGTCAAAAACAGACCGTCGAGCAAAAAATAAGCTCGATTATTTCAGGCCTATATTTGGACGAATCTTCTGACGATGAACACATGATTTGGACAGTTCATCATGTACTATCTTCTCTTCGATGGGTTTTTAGCTATTTTGTACGCAAACAGGATGAACCCATCAACAAATATGCCCTTGAGAATCATATTTATAACGTAATTTGGAATGGAATCAAGACATAGAGTCTTTCAATGATCCGTCATAAATTTAAAACAAAATGGACATTCGATTAGGTGTAACTAAAAAAGGAATAAACGGATTGTGCTATAAATCATTACAAAAGTCCCTACTCATTTTCTAATGAGAATAAAAGTCTTACCTCGTTCATTACACATATTCTATATATAGAAGTTGCAAGCCAAGATTTAAACCTCCATCAAATGTTGCTTGTTCTTTTCTTTCCACTTTGTACTATAGAAATCAGGAACCATGACAGGCATGGAATTATTTGCGACCGACAGTTCCGAAAGTGGAGTGATCGCAGACCACATTACTCCGTCATAAACATTTATATCCAATGGATTGCCAAGATTTAACGCTCTAATCAATCTATACATCATCACAAAATCCATTCCCCCATGTCCTTGTTTAAACGATTGACTCAACTTTTTCAGCTTTGAGATTAAAGGGTGCATGTATTCATTACGATAACTCGTATAATCATCTTTTTCTAGCCATTTATGCCCCCAGAACACCAACTCTCCATCATCAATATACAATCGACTGGGATATCCATCGTGTGTAGCCTTCGTTCCAACTACCTTATTTATACGAGAATATGGCCTTCCCGTATGCACATCAAATTGCAACAAAATGGTCTTCCCTTTTTTGGTTTTTATCAAGGTGTTATTCATATCACCGCACTTAATGTTCTTAAATGGTGACCCTTGAGGTGCAGCTTGACTAAAGTTTAACTCCCGAGAACTCATACTCGTTAGAAAATCTAAGGTATCTCCTCTACCTACATCTAAATAGAAACTTATTGGACCTAATCCATGCGTGGTATAAAAATTGCCATCTCGCTTCATATGGTGTTTGCCTCTCCATTGTCCTTCATAATAATCCTCACTAAGCATATGAGCCCTTAAGTCATGAAGGTAAGCGCCTTCTGTATGGGTAATATCTCCAAACACACCTTCTTGAATCATATTTAGGACAAAAAGCTCTTCTTCATTGTAACAGCAGTTTTCCAACATAATACAATGCTTCCTAGTACGCTCCGATGCCTCAATGATATTCCAACAATCTTCTAAGGTATAAGCTATAGGAACTTCACAAGCGACATGTTTGCCTTTTTCCATTCCATAAATGGACATTGGAGCATGCCATTCCCAAGGTGTGGTAATTAGAATGAGATCGACATCATCACGTTCTGCCAACTTTTTCCATTCGGTTTCATCACCATAATACTTTTGGACAGCTCGCTTTTGCCATTTTTTTATCTGGTCTTCTAATTGGTTGCACTTTTCTTCTTTCAGGTCACATATGGCAACAATTTCTGCCATCCCCTCCTGCACCATATATTCCAGCATTTGGGTCAATGTGTTTCCTCTATTACCAAGACCAATAATACCAATTCGAACCTTTTGAATCGGATTTGCCGCAAAATCGATCATACTTCCATCGATAGGTTTGGCAGTTGATTCAATGAGTTCATTTACATTGCTAATATCCCAGTAAGATGTCGCTAGAGCACTTGATCCGATTAATGACTTTATAAAGGTCTTCCGATCCATATTATGATTATTTAACTGACTTGCAATTTATTGTTGAAAGACTACATTAAAGGACTTAGTACCCTGATCCGTTGCAACCATTAAAATATAAACACCATTTTCGACTTCATCCGAAATTCTTATGCTAGATTGGGCGGTCCATGATTGCATAAGTTTCCCATCAACCGTGTACAGTTCAATTTTAGTTAGGTTTAAATCCCCAGCATCTATATTTAAATAATCAGAAGTAGGGTTTGGAGATATAGCAATCTCATTTACGATAGGGTTTGAAGATATCGATGATAATTTATCTACTCCTTCAACTACAAATAGCCCCTCTTGCATATCTGAAACCAAAATATTACCAGAAGGTAAAAATGGATACACGCCCCATGCACCACGATACAAACCATTGGCATGTGGCTCGTTAGAAGTAGGATAATGCATAATTCTAACTGGATTTTCCGGATCAGAAATATCAAATACTTGCAAGCCATCAAAATAATAAGCCACATATAAATGATTACCTAATACAATCTGGTTATGTGGTATACTATGTGGCGATGTTGATTCTGCATCAAAAGTTTTACCAATTTTGACATCAGGAAGCTCAGAAATATCCAAGACCTTCATGCTAAACCCATGGTTTTCATCAGCTAAGTAATAATAGTTTCTATCCTCAGTCATCCATCCAGAATGATTGTATCCCGAATCTGGGTAATCACCCTTTTCTACATAGGTAACTAACTTGGCATTCTTGGGATCCGTAAAATCTGCAATAACTAATCCATCTCCAATATTTAAAAATGCCAAATTATCATCGACAAAGCCATCGTGGCTTCCCCATCCCAATTGAACGCCTTCGATATTGTCATATGAAGCAATTAATTCTGGCTGATCAGGTGTGCTGATATCTATTAACACTAATGGTCCAAAAGAGATAAATCCATATAAAATAGCGTGTTTTTCATCTATGAATATGTTGTGCGCTCTTTGAATTAATTGAGGTGAATCGTAGACCACTGTAACTGAATCAGGCAAGGTGGACATATCCATGATTTGCATAGCACTCTGAGCTCCTTCATCGCATACTGCATAAAGATAACCATTGTAATCGTGGTAATCTCGATGTACAACTTGAGGTCCTGTAACACCTCCTTTGACTCTTGTGATCTCTGTTAGATTTTCGGAATCGGTAACATCGATAAAATGTGTACCATATGTTGTACCAATGATGGCATATTCTCTACCATCTTGTTCTAGGCCCCATATTTCGTTGTATCTATTGTTATGGTTTGAGCTACTGGGCAGAGATTGATCGCTCCATTTCCCAAGTAATTTTCCTTCTACAGCTTGTCCATAGCTAGTTAAAGACAAAAGCAAAGCAATGATTAAAGTACTAAGTTTGAAACTCATATTATTACCGTGATTTATTCTATTATTTTGAAATTTAAATTTACACTAAAAATAAAGCGACAAACAAAATTCGTCGCTTTATTTTTAAACTAATATTTCTATTTCAATTATATCGGACAGAATTACATCATTCTTTGGGAGTTCCACTTGTTTCTTCACCCAATTTTTGCGCAGCATGGAATGAAGTGACCATATTGGCCAACATATCCGAGGCCGTGCTTGGAGAGTTTGGCAACAAAATCAAGTTACTCTTAGTACTTTCTCCAACACTTTGTAAAGTGTCGTAATGCTGTGTAATTACAATCAATGAAGATGCTTCTTGACTGTTGATACCAACTTTATTGAGTGCTTCAACCGAATCTTCAAGTCCTTTTGCGATCTCTCTTCGTTGGTCGGCGATACCTTGTCCTTGCAATCGCTTACTTTCCGCTTCCGCTCTAGCCTTAGCTACAATTCTAATTCTTTCTGCTTCACCTTCGTATTCAGCAGCGGTCTTTTCACGCTCTGCAGCATTAATCCTATTCATTGCATTTTTTACTTCTGCATCAGGATCAATATCTGTCACCAAAGCCTTGACAATTTCGTATCCGTATTCATTCATTGCTTCCGAAATCTCCCTCCGAATAGCAATTGCAATATCGTCCTTCTTCACGAAAACATCATCCAATTTCATTTTTGGCACTTCTGCTCTTACTACATCAAATATGTAAGAAGTAATCTGATCATGTGGATTTTCTAGCTTATAGAATGCATCATACACCTTGGCTGGCAAAATCTTAAACTGAACCGAAACTTTCAACTTCACAAATACATCGTCGTAAGTTTTTGTTTCGACAATCACATCTAATTGTTGAATCTTAACCGTAACCCTCCCAGCTACTTTGTCAACAATTGGAAACTTAAAATGTAATCCAGGACTTTTAATTGCTTTGAATTTTCCAAGTCTTTCGAGAATGGCAAATGTCTGTTGTTTCACAGTAAATAACCCAGTAAACAATAAGAATAGGGATAAAAATAAAATTGGGGGTAAGAGAAATTCCATAGTAAAATTTTTATTTCAAATATAATCATTGTTTTACCACAAAATCACCAATCATCGATATGTCTGGACAAAATATCGATAAAAATCGAAGCATTACTCGTCAAATAAATCATTATTTTTGCTTTTATGGTCAATTTTGTGTTGAAAAGAATAGTCTCAGGATTAATGGTCTTGATATCGGTCGTTGTATTGATCTGTTCCATCATTTACCTTGCACCAGTTGATCCCGCCAGACTTACCTTTGGACAACGTTCGGATAACAATACTGTTATAGAAAGACAGAAAGAGCTTGGCCTCGATCTTCCATTGCATCAGCAAATGATCAGATACCTTGGTGATATTTCTCCCTTAGTAATCACTTCTAATCAACAAGATCGATTTCATAATAAAGGATATCATCTTTCTCTTGGTGCCTTTCAAATTATAATCAAAAAACCATACTTAAGAACTTCTTACCAAAATGGCAGATCCGTCTATGAACTAATGAAAGAGTCCATTCCCCAAACATTAATTCTAGCATTGGCAGCATTTATATTGGCTACAATAATTGGCATTATTCTAGGAATAATAGCATCAATTTACCACAAGTCTTGGTTAGACAATGCGATTCTAGTAATATCCACGGTAGGCATTTCGGTACCTAGTTATGTAGCATCGATTTTTTTTGCACTTACTTTTGGATATTTATGGTCTTCCTACACAGGATTAAATATGCAAGGGGGCATATTCGAAGTGAATAATATAGGTGATGATGTTGTGGTTTGGAAAAACTTAGTTTTACCCGCTTTAGCTCTTGGAATTCGCCCTATTTCAATAGTTGTACAATTGACACGAAATGCCATGTTGGATGTATTGAAGGCTAATTACATCTTAACAGCTAAAGCAAAGGGGCTAAAGTTCGTTCAGATCATATATAAACACGTCATTCGAAATGCACTCAATCCTATAGTCACATCTTTATCTGGCTGGTTAGCTTCCATGCTTGCTGGAGCATTTTTTGTAGAAAAAGTTTTTAATTACAAAGGTGTTGGCGCTTTAACCATTAATGGTTTGATCAACTATGACATACCCGTTATTTTGGCCTGTGTATTGTTTATATCCTCCGTTTTCATTGTAATCAATATACTTACCGATATTTTTTATTCACTTATTGACCCAAAGGTTAAAAATCAATAGAATCCATTTTACCTAAAAGAAGATTATCTAATTCAATAATTTTGATACAATCAAGGGTACACCTATAGTAGCTCTTTCCGCGATGATTTCAAGGTTTATGCGCTGTTGCAGTTCATAGGAAATACTTGGTTTAGGATCTATGTAATAAACGGGTACATGATGTCTGGCGTACGAGACCAATGACGCTGCTGGATAAACTTGCATTGATGTCCCTATTATGATAATCATATCAGCCTTTTCTACTAGTTTAATGGCATTCTCCAATAAAGGTACGGCCTCTCCAAACCAAACGATATGAGGTCTTAATTGGACTCCACGATCATCGCAATCAGTAAGTGTTATATCCTTTTTCCAAACAATCGCATCATATCGATCCTTTGGTCTAGCTTTCAGCAATTCACCATGCAAATGAATAATATTCATACTTCCTGCCCTTTCATGTAAATCATCAACATTTTGAGTAATGATATCTACCTCAAATTTAGATTCTAATCTAACCAACTCTCTATGTCCATCATTCGGATTCACAGTCAAAAGCTGCCTCCTCCTCTGATTGTAGAACTCCAATACCAATTCTGGATTTTTCATAAATCCTTCCGGACTTGCTACTTCCATAACATCATGACCTTCCCATAATCCATTGGCATCTCTAAATGTGGAAATTCCACTTTCAGCACTAATTCCTGCACCTGTGAGGACTGCAATTCTCTTTTTCAATTGTATTAATTTTTATTGACTTAGTAATTGACTACATTTTAGAACATCCTGATAAGACCTTTCTTTTTTTTATTATCTTTCAGACTCTTAACACATATATTATGGATGTTAGTCAAGCAAATATTGTAAAAAACGATAAGAAAACCATTAAAGCTTGGGCCATTTTTGACTGGGCCAACAGTTCTTATTCGTTGGTAATTTCTACGGCAATATTTCCTGTTTATTATACGACTATGGCTCCTGATAGTATTGCGCTATTTGGAAACTATATTGCCAGTGATTCACTGTTTGCTTTTTCGGTTTCTTTTGCCTACATCATTTTAGCATTCGCCTCTCCTTTGCTTTCAGGAATAGCGGATTACTCAGGAAAAAGAAAATTCTTTCTTCGTCTTTTCACCTTAATAGGCTCTGTTGCATGCATGTCCATGTTCTTCTTCAAAGGAGCAGATCAGATATGGATTGGAACTGTAGCCTTTATTCTAGCTACCATTGGATTTGCTGGCGGTCTGGTTTTTTACGACAGTTATATCCCCTTAATCGCGACAGAAGATCAATACGATAAACTTAGTGCGAAAGGATTTTCTTATGGATATGTAGGTAGTGTAATACTATTGGTCATGATTCTTACTTTAGTTATCAAACCTGACTTTTATGGCATCACAGATCCAAATCTTCCCCCCCGAATTGGATTCCTTATGGTAGGATTATGGTGGCTAGGCTTTGCACAATACACTTTATTCAACCTACCAAAGGATAGTAAAAAACCCTTTAAAAGCAGTATGATTGCCAAGGGTTACACTGAAATTATTTCAGTGATAAAAGAGGCTTTACAAATGAGGAACTTAAAACTATTTTTACTAAGTCTATTTCTTTATTACGCTGGTGTTCAGACCGTAATATATGTGGCA
This sequence comes from Saprospiraceae bacterium, assembly GCA_965230345.1. Lineage (GTDB taxonomy): Bacteria > Bacteroidota > Bacteroidia > Chitinophagales > Saprospiraceae > JADKBO01. The sequence continues at coordinate 1,863,536 of CBDDKR010000002.1, read as the reverse complement.
ACCATCTTTGGGAAGCAAGAACTCGGTATGGAGACCAATGAGCTAATCATCATTGTTCTTTTAATACAATTGATCGGAATATGTGGAGCACATCTCTTCGCTTGGCTATCTGGAAAAATTGGCAATAAATGGGCGCTTTTGATTCAAATCGCTATTTGGGCTTTAATCTGTATAGCGGCTTATTTTGTTCATACAAAAAATGCATTTTATTACTTGGCAGCATCCGTTGGAATGGTAGTTGGAGGTATTCAAGCTTTATCGCGTGCGAGTTATTCCAAGTTACTAAAGAAAGAAGAAGATGATGTAACCAGCTTTTTCAGTTTGTACGACGTCCTCTACAAACTTTCCATTGTAGTTGGCACCTTCCTTTATGGTTTAGTTTATCAATTGACACATGACATGAGGTATTCCGTTCTTGTATTGGCTATATTGTTTATTCTTGGGTTTATCGTAATGAGTTTTGTTCGATTTGATCAAGGTAAAGGGGAAAATATAGTTATACAGAAAAGCTAAGAAAATAGGATCATCTTAAATCATCAAAGACCCTAGACCTACTTGGTCCTTTAATACTTTTCCTTGATCACAATATTTGATTAGAACTTCGGTTACAAACTTATCTACTTCAGTTTTGATAGAGTCAGGATAAAGAAGATGTATGTTAGGTCCAGCGTCTAATGTAAAATAGATCGGCAACGATGTCTCTTTTCTATAATTTCTAATCTCTGATATAATGGCTAATGTATTTGGCTCCATCAATACATAAGATGGGTCACTACACATCATTAGAGCGTGTAAAGTCAAGGCCTCATTTTCAGCAATTTTTCCGAATAATTCCAGATCTCCTGTCTTCATAGCATTTAACAATAAGGTAATCCTTTCATTAGCTTGTTTATATCTTGCTTCAGCAAAAGGATTTCCATTCATTAAACTATGACCTGCTGTAGAAGATACTGACTTTTCTGAACGACTTACGATCAAAATATCATCATGATAAGTATTAAACACTGAATGCATCTGATCTTCTAAAGGTGTGGCAAACTCATCCGAACTATCAGAAATATCGGGGTGCTTCCCCCAAGAACTTGCTATTGGATATACGGATCTACAAGCACTTCCTGAGCCTAAACGAGAAAAGAAAGATGCTCGCTTTCTAAATTTTTCATTATCCATAAAGATTGAATCAGATAACAAAGATTCTATCTGACAAATTCCAAGAGCAATTGCTGACATGCCAGAGGCAGAACTGGCGATTCCAGAGGAATGTGGAAAAGTATTGTCTGTATGAACCTCAAAGGCATAAGTAGTCAAAAAAGGCAGATCTTCCCTAACTGCATCAAAGAAATTCATGGTCTTTTCACCAAATTTAGGATTCAATTTACCCTCAAAAAAAAACTTTAAAGAAATCAAACCGTCATCATTCTTGGGAGAATACTTAATTGCTGTATTTGTATGCGCCTTAGAAAGTGTAAGACTTAATGATGTATTTCTAGGTAATTGACGACCATATTTTCCCCAATACTTAACGATAGCAATATTTGATGGACTCCTCCAAGAAACCTCCTTCATGTTTTAACCAAATTTTACATCAAAGTTAATAATCTTCATCTTGAACTGTTTTAAAACACATCGTTAATTTAAGGTCATTAAAATACTTCTGTTCATTACCAATACTGATTGTCCATTAATTGATACATACTCTACTTTGCTGTCGCATCATAAAGACATCAACATACCTCAACTGTCTTCGCAAATTGAGGCCATCAAAAATCTTAATATTTGATTTCTTCAATTTATATACTAAAAACAAAGTCTCTTGCGTTATACCAAGGCTTTGTTTGCAATTGTCAGATACGGAGTCTGAATATTTAAAGTGAAATTAGAGGAAATTAATTTTACATTTACATCACAAAACGAGACAAAATAATGAGTGAAAGAAAAATAAAAGAAATCCCAGAACCAACTAGAACAATGAAGAAATGGACTTCCATGAAGGGAGAAAATTCTTGGACGATGTTCAAAGTATTGGCCGAATTTGTTGATGGTTTTGAAAAGTTAAATTCAATTGGGCCTTGTATATCTATATTTGGTAGTGCTCGGACAAAACCCCATGAAAAATATTACAAACTGGCCACTTCTATAGCTTCAAGGCTTACCGAAGAAGGATATGGCATAATCTCAGGAGGAGGACCAGGCATTATGGAGGCTTCCAACAAAGGAGCCTATTTGAAAGGAGGATTGTCTGTGGGGTTAAATATTAATCTACCATTCGAACAAAATCACAATCCTTATATTGATCCAGATAAGAACTTAGATCATCGCTACTTCTTTGTTAGAAAAGTAATGTTCGTTAAATACGCTCAGGCCTTTGTTGTAATGCCTGGAGGTTTTGGAACAATGGACGAATTATTTGAAGTATTGACACTTATCCAAACAAAAAAAATCACGGCAGTGCCTGTAATTCTAATGGGAACAGAATTTTGGGGAGGTTTAAAAGAGTGGATTCTAAATACCATGTTGGAAAAATTTGGTACAATTAGTCCAAAAGACATTGATCTACTACCTGTTACAGATGATGTTGAAGAAGTAGTTAAGATTATTTCAGATTATTATGCAGCGGATCAACATACATTAGAGCCAAACTTAGAGTTGTAATCTTTAAAACATCTCCCTTTTCATGATAGTATTAATGGGTGGTTCAGGGAGTACTGGAAGTTCCTTATTAAAGAATATACTTAACAGACATCCCGCTATCTTTGCAGGAGAAGAGTCCAACCTTTTTTGTAAAAAAGAATTATATACCTCATTCTCTAAACATAAATTTGGGATTCTTCATCGCGGAGTAAGAGGATTAAGAAACCATGGGTGGCACATGTACAATGGAGTCGATTTACATACTCCTGAGTATCATCTAGATCATAAGATACTTAAAGAGCTTATTCGTAAGTCTGATAATTTCAATCATTTAATAGACTTGTTTAAGGATCATTTTCGACAATTCCACCGACAATCTATATGGGTCGAAAAAACTCCTGCTAATGCATCAAGTTTTGGTCATTTCTTAGATAGCTTCCCTGAAGGTAAGATCATTCATATAGTCCGCCATCCTCAAGACACCATTGCTTCGTTAATGAGTAGAGGCTACGGTTTAGTGTACGCCATTGGCATTTACTTGATCAACACTTCATGTGGTTTATCATTTATAGATGATCCTCGTTGTCTTACGATAAAATATGAAAATTTAACATCCAATCCCAAGATGGAATTGGACAGAGTATTTGACTTTCTTGGGATACATAAAGACTATACTATTCTTGATGCCAAACGAGAAAAACTTTCCATTAGTCAACTTGAGGGATGGCAATTTGATGAAACAGCCGCAATCGCGAAAGGGAGTATTGGTAGATTTCAATCGAGTGATCCAATACTACAAGGATCCATTAATTATGGAATAAGACAAATTAGCATTAATGATAAGGGTCAAAATCTATTTAATACATCACAGAAAACTGTTGAAGAAATAGCCGATAAATTAAACTATTCACTAGATTTTTCAGCTAAGTCCCAAATCAGAAACCTAAATCGCTTAATCCAATTTGAAAGGATTAAGCGATTAAAACGGCTATACACTTCTTCGTACTCATTCCCATTATCCACAATATAAACTATGGAAATATTAGAATGCAAGAAAGTTTTAAAACAAGAACTTCTTTCTCTATATGACGAGAGAGAGAGTACACTTATAACCAAGTATTACTTTGAAGATCGCAAATGGCTTGATCCTCATTACCATCTTGACGATGAAGAACAGAAACTCTTCTTATCAGATGTTGTAAAGTTTAAAAATGCCGAGCCATTACAATACATTACTGGGGTTTGTAATTTCTATGGATTTGATTTTATTGTAAATAAAAATGTCCTTATTCCGAGACCAGAAACGGAAGAACTTGTACATAGGGCCATCCAATGGCTCAACATTCAATCTAAGTCACTTAAAGTTGTGGACATTGGAACGGGAAGCGGATGTATTATAAATACGATTGCAAAGATGTGTAAGGTCGATCATCAATATTTTGGATTGGATATTAGTCCTCAAGCTATCGAAACCGCAAAAGTAAATGCAGTTAAACTAGGGGTAAGTGTCCAGTTTTTAATAGGTGACATATTAGATCCATCTTTTCAAAAAACAATCCCAGACATAGATGTAATCATCAGCAATCCTCCATACATTAGTGATTCGGAAAAAGATCAGATGAGGGAAAATGTACTCAAGTTTGAGCCCCATTTAGCATTGTTTAGCGCACAAGACCCCTTATTATTCTATAAAACTATTGCTCAGTTTTCATGGAATAGAAGTCGTCTAAAACCAATCACAGTATTATGCGAAATCAATGAACACCTTGGAGAAGAAACCAAAAATGTTTTTGTTAAAGCTGGTGCTAATTCTGTCAAACTATTTAAGGATATGCAAGGAAAAGATCGAATAATAAGTGCAGTATTTAATTAGTAATCAAATTTGAACGCATTTACTCATTCAATCTGCATCATTAATCATTATAAATAAAGAATTCTACCAAAATTCATTCATAATAAGTATCTTTGAAATATAACCTTCTTAAGTAGGTTTATACTTCTAAATCCGTCGCAGACGACTCTTTGAATTAGGTTTTGTTTATTGTATTCTATATTTTATAGTGAGACGAAATCAAGATTCTCTGTATATTTTCAGATTGATTTAGACATAATTTATTAACACATTACGATTGGAATTACCAGCATATGAATTCCAATCCTTCAGCTCTTTTCGATGCATTCCAACGGGTATAAATCTCAAAAAGAGATTCACCTTGTAAAGCACACTTATTCAGCTGATCTAAATACAAATTTTAATACTTAAACAATATAATTATGATTAAATTTTTCAAATTCTTATTTCTTAGTTCTTTGATTATTTCTATGAACGCCTGTAGCGATGATGATGATTCATCATCTTCTGAAATGGATGAAATTGTTGGTTCGTGGAAGGCAAAATCTTTTGAATTTGACACTAAAAGTACAATTGACTTTGCTGGAATAGAAACGAGCAGTGAGACCTCAGGTTCAGGATCCAATCTTGATTACACTCTTGTATTTGAAGAATCCACTTATTCAACATCTGGTGGATATGATGTTGACGTTACAACGTCTTCAAATGGTGAAGTTCTTTCTATGTCAACCCAAAGTTATTCAGATGTTGACGGTAGTGGATCTTATTCCACCCAAGATGATCTTATTACAATTAAAGGGTCATTTTACGAATTCGAAGTTGATGGAGTTGATCTTACATCTGGTTCACAAGAACAAACCGTAACTTTCAAATTAGAAGGGAATCAGCTTACCTTTATTCAAGACGAACAAAAAACAGAAACCATTAATGGTATTTCAACAGTTACACATACGAAATCAACGTCTGTTTGGGAAAGACAATAATACTCATGTTCGAATGAGCTTTTCTTACTAGTTTAAAATTCGAAACAAACTTATAAATCTTTAATTGCGCAGAGTTCTAATAAAAAATTAGGGCTCTGTTTTTTTTTTGAAGAAATATTAAAACCCAATGAGTAATAAATTCTTAGTTATTTGCTTTTTGTACTTATCAAGAAATAAACATTGAGCGGTTGTTATCATTACATAAAATTGGCAACTACTAATAATTAACTTCCTAATTATACTTACCGAATTCTTAAAGCTATAAATTCGCTTCAATACTAAATTAATTATTGATATTTTTGCGAAATAAATCCAACTGTTTTGAATAGGAAATACATAGTTATCTGGACATTACTTTTAGTATTGATCATTGATCAATGGCTTAAGATATATGTAAAAACGAATATTGAATACGGGACAGGATTTGACCTCCTTGGATTATCATGGGCAAAAATCCACTTCGTTGAAAATAAGGGTATGGCCTTTGGCTTATCTTTTGGAGGAGTACTAGGTAAGTATATATTAAGTTCTTTTAGAATCCTAATGGTTGGATTTCTAGGCTATTTATTGTATAACCTTGTCAAACAAAAACAAGCTAAATCCTTGATTTTTAGTTTTACCCTTATTGTCGCTGGTGCTATAGGAAATATTTTGGATTCTATATTCTATGGTCTAATGTTTAGTGAATCATACTTTCATGGTGGACTCGCTCATTTTGTTCCATTTGGTACAGGTTATGCCCCAGTATTGCAAGGAAAGGTTGTAGATATGTTATACTTTCCAATGATAGACACCATTTTGCCAACGTGGATACCTTTCTGGGGAGGAGAGCGTTTCGAATTTTTCCAACCTGTTTTCAACATTGCAGATAGTGCCATTTCGGTTGGAGTTGTTCTAATTCTATTATTTCATAGATCGTTTTTCGTAGGAGAAGATAAAAAGAAGAAAGAAACTCCTAAACCAGTTGTAGAAGAATCTTAATTTCCCTGGAATTAAGCAGTCTATTGATCTAACCTTCAAGAATACACCTTATTCTAAAATCTTGGGCAATCACATCCACTAATCTATTTCTTAGATCAAAGATTATCACTAGCTTTGCCGCATTATAGATAATTGCTTTAATGGTATAAGACTATGTATAGAACTCATAATTGTGGAGAATTAAGAATAGACAATATTGCACAAGAAGTAACCTTGAGTGGTTGGGTACAGAAAACCAGAGATTTAGGTGGATTAACTTTTATTGATCTTAGAGATCGATATGGAATTACCCAACTTGTTTTTAATATGGATGAGAATCCAGAATTGTGTACAAGTGCTCGAAAACTGGGTAGAGAATTTGTTATTCAAATTATAGGTAAGGTTCGTGAGCGTAGTAGTAAAAACCTTAATAGACCTACTGGAGAAATAGAAATCGAAGTATTTAATCTACAAACACTTAATGCATCTAATACACCTCCTTTTACCATTGAAGATGAGACTGATGGAGGAGATGATTTGAGAATGAAATATCGTTACCTAGATATAAGAAGAAACCCAGTACAAAATGGATTAATCTTTAGATCCAAACTTGCAATAGAGACAAGAAAATACCTAGATGGACAAAATTTTGTTGAAGTAGAAACCCCAGTCCTTATAAAAAGCACACCTGAGGGAGCCAGAGATTTTGTTGTACCGTCAAGAATGAATCCAGGTGAATTTTACGCTTTACCTCAATCACCACAAACATTTAAGCAACTCTTGATGGTAGCAGGAATGGACCGATACTTTCAAATTGTAAAATGTTTCAGAGACGAGGATTTAAGAGCAGACAGACAGCCAGAGTTTACTCAAATAGACTGCGAAATGGCGTTTGTGCATATAGAAGATATTCTTGAGACATTCGAAGGATTAACAAAGCACCTTTTCAAAGCTATGAAAGGTGTGGATTTACCTAATTTTCCACGAATGTCCTATGATGAAGCCATGAAGAGGTACGGTTCTGATAAACCTGACACTCGATTTGGCATGGAATTCAAAGAAATTAATGATCTCACTCAAGGACATGGTTTTTCTGTATTTGACAATTCCGAACTTGTGGTTGGTATCTGTGTTAAAGGAATCGCAGGTAGCTATAGCAATAAAGACATGAAGAAGCTTACGGAGTGGATGCAAAGACCACAAATTGGAGCAAAAGGATTAGTCTATATTAAGTATCAAGAAGATGGGATTAAATCTACCATTGGAAAGTTTTACTCTGATGATCAATTGAACTCATGGAGAGAAAGGTTTGATGCTGAGAACGGTGATGTTGTGTTCATTTTAAGTGGTGAAACAGATAAAACTCGAAAACAACTGAATGAACTTAGACTCGAGATGGGAAGAAGACAAGGACTCATGAAAGATGATGACTTCAAACCTTTATGGGTAGTTGATTTCCCGCTTTTAGAATGGGATGAAGACTCGAATAGATTTCATGCAATGCATCACCCGTTTACTTCACCAAAAGAAGAAGATATTCCAAGGATGCTCAATGGAGATCACGAGACCATGAAATCTTTAAGAGCAGATGCTTATGACTTGGTCATCAATGGTTCTGAAATTGGAGGAGGTTCTATTAGAATTCACGATAGAGAACTACAATCTAAGAACTTCGATTTGCTAGGTTTTTCTAAGGAAGAAGCTGAAGAGCAGTTTGGATTTTTGATGGGAGCCTTTGACTATGGTGCACCACCACATGGGGGGATTGCTTTCGGTTTCGATAGACTATGTGCTGTAATGAATAATCAAAGCTCAATTAGGGATTACATCGCATTTCCTAAAAATAATCAAGGACGAGACATGATGATTGATTCACCAAGCAATATTGATGGGGCTCAATTGGAAGATCTATCATTAGCGGTTAAAATCGAAGAAAAATAATCTCTATTTTAACTAATAAAAGAGGGAATAATTTGTCGTTATTCCCTCTTTTTATTTACTCTAATTCTAAAGGTTCTACCTCTCTTTCACTACAATCAACTTTCCTATTCGTCGATTCCGATGGATATTGCTTAATAATTGTACCACATATGTTCCTTCTTCCATATCCTGAGTATCTATCTTAATACGATTAGATAAAATTTCATAGGAAGCAGTTATTTTTTTACCAACCACATCCGTAATTCGTACTTGAATGGAATTACCCCAATTCACTGGAAGTTCAACATGAGCAAAATGACTTGAAGGATTGGGGAAAACCTCCATACTTCTATAAACGAGATTAAGGTTGGTTGTACTTGAAACAAGAGAATCACAATCTATTTTAGGTCCAATCCTCAAGAACAGTTCATCCATGTAAGAATCATTATCTGTCCCAGCATTCCTTGTCCCTTTTAATTCTACTTTTATACTTCTAGTACCAACAGGAATAACTTCTTCAGCAATCATCATTGTCCAAGAGTTATTAAGAGTTGTAAGCACACTACTCTCATCAACAAATTCATTTTCTTGATCCAAGTAGATAAGTTTAATTTCGGGTTGATCAGAGCCATTATAATTTGATAGATATCCTCCAAAATTAACCAAGAAACCGCCATTGTCAATTGAATCCTTGTATTCATTAACGTTAACTACTTGTTCCGCTATCCCTACTTCACTATGGTCACATATTCCTCCAATGGAGAAGTAATAATCTCCTTTAAAAGCAGGTATTCCATTACATACATTACTTTCATTGGATTCTACAATTCCTTCTATGACAGTCCATCCATTCAGAGCATCTTCGGCACTTGGATTGACCAACAAATTTGGTAAGGTCACAGAAGATGAAGTCGTAAATTCAGCAGGGGTAGACCAATTACTCCAATTCATTTCTCTATCCCTATATCTTACTCGCCATTGATAGGAAGTCAATTCTTCAAGTCCTAAGATTTTTTCATCTGTTAGGTCATCTTCTGCTTGAGTATTTTTGTCGAAATACCAATTCTCAAAATTTTTCCAACTTTCAACTATTGGAGTCGAAAAATCACCATTGATTGTATCCAATTGCCAATGACTCTGCCCGTGTTTGGATCCCAAATTTGGAGAAGAAAAATCCCCAGCCTTCAATAGAACGCATTCTGGAGCGATTTCTTCGTCTTTAGGAAATAATGGTTCTGGAGTTTCAACAAACGTTGGTGTAAGTCTAATGGTTAGGCTATCCATAATCTCATTATCTACAGTACTATCTTGATCTCCTCTACTAATTCTCTTAATACGTATACTTGGATTATTCTCATTATCCACTTCTACCAATACAAATCCGTATTCGTCTTGAGATACCGAAAATTCTTCATAATCAAATTGAGGAAATTCCCCCCAATTATCAATGGCACCGCCTGCGGATGCTACATTAATCCATAAATGTTTGTGGTCTCTAGACTGTCCTCGAGAATACCCATGAGTGTGACCAAAAAAATGAATACTTGGTTTTCCACAATCAGTTGTGAATGTCTCTAATCGCTCAATAACTTCTCCTGTAAAATCTGATTCCCCAGGAGTCCAGAGTTCAGATTTATGTGGATGGTGTAATTGAGCAAAAACAAAGTCGATGGAATCAGCTGAACATGAAGTTGTTAGTAAGGAATCCAACCACCCCAGTTGTTCCTCGCCATCAAATGGACTATTGGAGTTCAATCCTATAATTCGGACATTTCCATAATCTTTGTACCACCAATGCTCTTCAAAACCATCACTTCCATTTTCAGGTAGTTTGAAGTATCTAAAATAATACTCGGTATTTGCTTCGTGATTACCTAAAACTGGATATACAGGTACATTACTCAATATCTTTTCGGCTGGCTGAAAAAAGGTATTCTTCCATGAAGAAAAATTTGGTCCACTTTGCACCAAATCTCCAGGCACCATGATTAAAGCGAGATTATCGATTAGGTCTCCTCCAAACTCTTCTTTCAAATAATCGATTACCCCATCTTCTACAATTTCCTGAAATTTATTGGGAAAGTCACCATCTCTTTGCATGTCACTCATTGCCACTATTCTAAATGATTCATTATCTGAAGCAAAAGGTGGAGTTTTAAAACTGTAAATTTCTGAAACGGTAGAGTCGGTTTTAACTTGATAAAAGTACTTCGTAAATCGATCCAAATCTTCTATTAAAACTTCATGAATCATTTCTTCTCCATTATCAGCAGGATAAGCTCCTCCCAAGTTGGTATTACCTAGAGAATCTGTTAATCCCCACTCCACAACACTTTCCTCTCCAAAATCGGTTTCCCATAAAACATGTACTGAATGAGGACTTACATCCTGCAAGTAAGGTTTGACCGTAATGGTAGATTGTGAAACTAAAAGTTGTACAAAGCCGATAAAGCTAAAAACAGTAATCAGAATTTGTTTTTTGACCATAAGCACATAAGTTGATTTTTCAAGTGATCTAATATACAAACAAACCAGAACATTGACCACTACAATCAACCTATGAATATAGAGGAAAGTCTTTCATAAAATCATTTACTTCTCCTCGAACTTCCATCAGAATAGCATCATCTTCAAAGTTATTTAAGACTTTATCAACCCAATGTACTACTTGTATACAGTCCTGTTCTTTTAAACCTCGTGTTGTAATCGCTGCTGATCCTATTCGAATCCCGGATGTAACAAAAGCGCTCCTAGAATCGAAAGGAACCATATTTTTATTGATTGTGATATCTGCTTTAATCAAGGCATTTTCTGCCTGCTTTCCATTCAAATCTGGGAACTTTGGCCTTAGATCTATGAGCATCATGTGGTTATCTGTACCACCAGAAATAACTCCATAATTTAAATCTACAAAAGCCTTCGCCATAGCCTTTGCATTTTTTATGACCTGTCCAGCATAACTTTTATAAGATGGAGTCAAACATTCGCCAAAAGCTACAGCTTTTGCAGCAATAACATGTTCTAATGGACCACCTTGCATTCCAGGGAATACTGCACTATTCAATACTCTAGACATCTTAATTGGACTTCCTTTTTTGGTCGTTCTTCCCCATGGGTTGTCAAAATCTGATCCCATCATAATTACTCCACCCCTTGGTCCTCGTAGTGTTTTATGCGTAGTCGTAGTCACTATATGGCAATGAGGTAATGGGTCATTCAAATATTTACTTGCGATTAATCCAGCAGGGTGGGATATGTCACCAAGCAAAATTGCTCCTACCTTATCTGCAATCGTTCGAAATCTTTCATAATCCCAATCCCTTGAATAGGCGGAGGCTCCACAAATAATTAATTTGGGTTGGACTTCTATTGCTTTTGCTTCAACCTCGTCCATATTAATCAATCCTGATTCTTTTCCTACTCCATAAAAATGAGCATCAAAATATAATCCAGAAAAATTAACTGCTGAGCCATGACTAAGATGTCCTCCATGAGAAAGGTCAAAACCTAATATCGAATCTCCAGGCTGCAGACATGCTAAAAACACAGCGGCATTAGCCTGAGCACCTGAGTGTGGTTGAACATTTGCGTAAGAAGCTCCAAACAGTTCACATAACCTATCTATGGCTAACTGTTCTACCTTATCTACGATTTCACATCCACCATAATATCTTTTGCCTGGGTAGCCCTCAGCGTATTTATTGGTTAGACAAGACCCCATCGCTTTCATAACTGCTTCACTTGTAAAATTCTCGGATGCAATTAATTCTAATCCAATTTGCTGTCGTTCTAGTTCTTTATCGATTAAATCAAATACTTTAGTATCCATTTAATTATGTACATTTTATTATCAAATCGTCGGCAAATATAGCTTATATCAGCAAAGTCAATTATTAATTTTCCCTTAAGATTAGTCACTTAGATTAATTTTGGATTCAACCTTCTAAATTTGATAGATACCATAAAAAAAGCCATCTCGAATGAGATGGCTTCAATTTATTTTCTTATTTCGAATGGCGACTATTTAACTCCTAGAGCTTTTAATGTTTCAAAATCTAACTGACCAACAGGAAGTCCGTTGTCTCTTTGGAATTTCACCAATGCTGCTTTGGTATCTACACCCAAAATATTATCAGCACCCGCGGTTCCAACATCGTATCCTCTTGCCATAAGAGCATTTTGAACTCTTCTTACCAAGTCAACAGTAATATCAGTATCACAAACAACTTCTCTCCACTCAGTAAAACCACCTGCTTTTACCAAATTCTGCTTTGAATATGTCTTAGTTTGTGCAGGAACTTCTGTTACATTAACCATTGCTGGTGCAACCAGTTTTTGGTATGATCTTGTCTTGAATTTTGCTTCAACATCTGAAGAAACTGTCGTAGCTGGTGCAACTAATTTCTCGTAGCTTCTTGTTTTGTATTTAGCATCAACATCTGTAGTAACAACACTTGCATCAGAAACTAATTTTTGGAGCTTTCTAGACTTGAATTTTGCTTCAACGGCAACTGAATTTGCAGCAGCAGGTGTAACCAATTTTTTATATGATCTTGTCTCAAATTTTGCAGGAACTTCTGTTACTTCTGTTCTTGCTGCAGCTACCATTTTCTTATATTTTCTGGTTTCAAACTTTGCAGGAACTTCTGTTACTTCCGTTCTTGCTGGAGCTACCATCTTTTGGAATGATCTTGTCTCAAACTTTGCAGGAACTTCAACTTTTTCAGTTCTCGCAGGTGCAACAAGTTTCTGGAAAGATCTAGTTACGAATTTTGCAGGAACCTCAGTCACTTCTGTAGTAGCAGGTGCAACCAATTTTTGGAAGCTTCTCGTTTCAAATTTTGCAGGAACTTCAATTACTCTTGTACAATCATCTCCGTTGTCTGTCCATCCTTCTTCACATCCAACTCTTACGCTTTTAACAACTGTTCTATATGTTGCTGGAACTTCTACATGACACCACACCAAACAATCGTCTGGATTAGCCGATAAACAATTCGCATCAGCCTTTCTTTTTTCCCACTTAGTTGTTGCAGGAGAAACCATTAATTGTTCATTTTGAGATTCGTACTTAGCTGGTCTTCTTTCGATAGTAGTATGAGCCTCTTTTACCATTACCTGCTCAGTCATTGTTTCATACTTTGCTGGAATAGTCTTGATCGTCGTATAAGCTTCTCTTTCTAAAACCTGTTCAGTCATTGTTTCATACTTTGCTGGAATAACTTTCAACTCAGTATAAGCAGGCTTCACTAATACTTGTTCAGATACTGTTTCATACTTTGCTGGAACTTCCTTTAGAATAGTATAAGCTTCTTTAACCTTTACTTGTTCTTCTACAGTTTCAAATTTTGCAGGCACTACAGAAATGATGGTATGAGCTTCTTTAACCATTACTTGCTCTTCTACAGTTTCGAATCTAGCAGAAGAAATATCCAATCGGTCCCCTGCCTCTCTTGAAATAACTTGCTCTGTAATTTGCTCAAATTTTGCAGGAACTATAGATAATGAAGTAGCAGCATCCTTAGTCATTACTTGCTGAGATACCGTTTCAAATTTTGCAGGCACTACAGACAATGAAGTAGCAGCATCCTTAGTCATTACTTGTTGTGATACCGTTTCAAACTTTGCAGGTACTACTGATGCCGATGTCGAAGCAGCTCTAACTAGAACTTGCTCAGATACAGTTTCATATTGATCAGGAATTAAACACTTTGCATAACATTTTCCTGCTTCTGTTTTCATCCCAGCTTCTGGTTGAGCTGACAATACTAAGGCAGTCATCATGAAAGTAAATGTTAAAAATACATTGAGAATTCTCATAGGTAATTTTATGACGTTTTGTTAATAAAAATAATTGCTTCTTTATCCGAAGTGCCTTAAGACATTCTATAAACAAACGCCTTTAAATCACTTACTAAAGTAAATACTCCATTTTTGGAGCAATTACATATTTTAAATTTTCAAAATCCCGTTGTGGTAAAAAATTGGAGACCTTTGAGAACTCCAATATTTCACCATTCTTCATCAATAAATGTATGGGAGTAGTATTCCTATTATAAGTGCTTACATTCCAATCCACGGTTTCTGTCAGACAACTAATGATTTCGGAACTCACACCTGATTGAATCGCTTTATTTTCAATTTCTCTTTTGGTGCTTTTCAGTTCTTCTACACTTTTGCAGAGGGTCACCCTAAAGAGCTTTCGATTCAACATACATTTGGACAAAATTTTTAGCGCTTGGTCACAACTATTTTCATTTTTTTTAAGTGTCTGTAAAACATCTGCATCATCCAGCCTTACAAACAACTGTTTAACAATATTATATATATTAGCATTTTCACTCTTAGCTTCTTTAATTAATTGAATTAAGACTTCTCCACCCAGTACTTTTTCTTTGTGCTCATGAATTAGTTTCACCCATCTCTTCATGAACATCTTCATCATCAATTCAGCAGATAGAGACGCTCGATGCAAGTAGACTTGTGAATACATCATCTTTCTCGACAATAAAAACTTCTCCACTGAGGAGATTCCTTTTTCCTCAACCACCAGTTCATCATTGACAACATTTAACATCATTATGATTCGATCATAACCGACCTTGCCTTCTACTACCCCACTAAAAAAACTATCTCTAGTAAGGTAATCCAATCGATCCATATCTAATTGACTACTTACCAATTGATTCAAAAACTTGCGATTATGTTTATTTGTAAAAATGGTAATGGCAACTTCCACAGGAGAACCGAATTCCCCTGCCAATTCCTTCATAAATATCAAGGTGATTTCTTCATGAGAAATAGGTAATAGCTCATACTCTAAAGCATGTGAATAAGGACCATGGCCTAAATCATGACACAATATTGCTATACAACATCCTAAATACTCTTCTTCAGATATTTTCACACCCTTATCTACCAATACATCTAAAGCCCTAGTCATCAGATGTAAGGCACCTAACGCATGTTCGAATCGAGTATGATTCGCTCCAGGATACACCAAACTAGATAATCCCATTTGTTTTATTCTTCGAAGCCTCTGAAAAATGGGATGATCTATAATATCATACAATAATTCATGCTTGAAACGAATAATTCCATGGATTGGGTCATTAAAAATTTTGATCTTATTCATAGAACAAAGATACATTATCAATACTTATCATATTTTTTTCTTAGATCAAGAAACCATTAAGGTTGGGACAATTATTTTAAGTTTCTCACTCATATTTAACCAGATTTTAAAAGTATATTTACAGATAAGAGTATACTACAATTCTAACACAACACGTTAGTACAAGAAATTTCTTATAAACATTCACTTTTTATGGCGCAGAATATCACGATCTTATGGGCAGATGATGAAATTGATCTCCTAAAACCACAAATTTTTTTCCTTGAAAAGAAAGGGTACCAAGTCATCACCGCATCCAATGGTCACGATGCTTTGGATATTCTAAAAGAGAATAAAGAAATTGATGTAATTTTCTTAGATGAATCTATGCCAGGTCTAACGGGATTAGAGACCTTATCATTACTTAAAAAAGCGAGTCATAAACAACCCGTAGTAATGATCACAAAAAATGAGGCTGAAAACCTGATGGAAGAAGCCATTGGATCTCAAATTGATGACTATTTGATAAAACCTGTAAATCCCAATCAAATTCTCCTTACGTTGAAAAGGCTCATTGACAATAAGACTTTGGTCCAACAAAAAACTGCTTCAGATTATCAGCAAGAATTCAGAGGTATTTCAATGGAAATTTCAAGCGGACCTAATTTTGAAGAATGGGTTGATATCTATAGAAAAATTATTGACTGGGAATTAAAGTTAGATAGTTCTTTCAATGAAGATTTAAAGGACATTCTAGAAATGCAAAAAAAGGATGCTAATCGAGATTTTTTTAAATTTATCCATAAGAATTACGAAGAATGGATCAAGACTGACGAAGGTCCATTACAAAGTCATAATCTTTTGAAGAATGAAGTCTTTCCTCTACTTAATAAAGAACAACCTGTATTATTCGTCCTATTAGACAACTTGAGATATGATCAATGGAAGATCATCGAACCTGTATTGTCCGATCTATTTAAAGTTGAAGAAGAGAGCTACTTTTACTCAATACTACCAACTGCCACACAGTATAGTAGAAATGCGATTTTTGCAGGATTACGACCTTTAGAAATCCAAAAAAGATTTCCACAGTGGTGGCTAAATGATAACCAAGAAGGCGGTAAAAATCTTAAAGAAGGAGAGTTTTTTGAAGAACAAATCAAGAGATTAGTTAGAAGGGATGTAAAATCTGAATACATCAAGATTACTAATAACTATTATGCTAAACAACTGCCGGACAAAATTTTAAACTTTCTAAATAATGACATCACAGCCATAGTATACAATTTTATTGATACGTTGTCTCATGCCAGAACAGAAATGGAGGTACTCAAAGAATTGGCCTCTGATGAAAAAGCCTACCGTTCATTGACATTATCATGGTTTAAGAACTCACCACTTTGGACCGCTCTTAAAAAATTGGAAGGTAAAGATGTTCAAGTAGTAATTACTACTGATCATGGAACAATTCGCGTCAAACAACCTTCTAAAGTAATTGGGGATAAGGAAACCACTACTAACTTAAGATATAAGGTAGGAAGAAACTTACAATTTGACCCAAAAGATGTTTTGGCTTTTAGAGATCCCACCGATGTTGGGTTACCAAAACCAAATATTAGTTCTACCTTCATTTTTGGAAAAGAGGATGTCTATTTCTTGTATCCGAATAATTATACTTATTATTCAAACATGTACATGGATACGTTTCAACATGGTGGGATTAGTTTAGAAGAGATGATTTGTCCATTGGTTAAGTTACAACCAAAATAACAGAACAACAAGTCGATTATTTTCTACTCAACCAACCAAGAATATATTGATCATCAATTTTCCACCTGCCATTTTCCATTTTATACAAATCGTAAGTGCGACGGGTACCATTTCCTTTTCCTAAATTTTGCGAAATGCATGTAACCTTGTTTTTTGTAACATTGGTAATGATTGCAACATGACCAAAACTATTGTATCGAGTAGGACCATATACTAATAATGCATCCTTTTGGGGTCTTTTTTTACTTGGGTTACTATATTGAATTAGGTTTCTATCTTTATTCAAAACTACATCGTCAAGTGATGAGTCAAAAAACTCTTTCGCATGTCCATAACTGTTCGGCATCTTATGGTTAAACTTTTGATAATAATACCTCTTGACAAACTCTACGCATTGATATTTCAACCCAAGATTGTATCCGTCCTCAGTTACATTTCTTCCAATTACATTGGATACTTTTCCATTGTAGAATACATCAACACCATTGTACGAATCTAAAACCTTTCCGACCTTACTGTCTTTGTGTTTCTTAGAAGATTTTGATTTCTTTTTTGACTCCTTAACGATCGAATTTGAAAATGCTTGAGATAGAGCGTTTTTTATCTCATTCCTAAACAAAAAATATCCTAATAGAAAAAGTAGCGCTGCAGTAATAAAGACTGCCAATTTTTGGTTTCTTTCCATTTTTCAATTTTTATCCAATATTTTCATTGCCACAAAGAAACAAAACTCAATGATTCTCTTCTTTCTTTATCCTGATACAAAGACGCAAAAATCAAGAGCTTGATTCATTTCTTAACGCTCCGCATCCATAAAATGTCTAAACGAAATCAGTTATCATCTTTTCTGACTTGACTCAGAAAAGAAGCAAAAGAACTCAAGTTATTCTTTACCATCTTTGTCTTGATACAAAGATGCAAAAATCAAGAGCTTCATCCATTTCTTAACGTTCGGAATCCATAAAATGGCTAAACGAATTGAGTTATCATCTTTTCTGACTTGACTCAGAAAAGAAGCAAAAGAACTCAAGTTTTTCTTACTCATCTTTGTCTTGATACAAAGATGCAAAAATCAAGAGCTTCATCCATTTCTTAACGTTCGGAATCCATAAAATGGCTAAACGAAAAAAACTCGTCTACGACTCAAACAGTTTTTCGTTCTAAACGTCATTTTCACATAGATTCCTCACTAAAATGAATAGGCTCGATAGACATTTGAAGTAATTTTCTTCAATGGGCTTCTTGCTTCGTAATAGTAATCGAATAAAGAACCTTTATACCAAAGGAGGTAAAAGAACTCATTAAGTTCCTTCACCTCCTTGATCTTCCTTTTATTAATTGTAATTTCTACATTTTTATAAACGATGTCGAAGGTAAACGAATGCTTTTATCAGGTACTTCAATCCGAACGATCTTCATACCTTGACTCAATGCACTGATATCTACCTGATCACCTTGTTGATCAGCATAGTGCTCCATCTCTAAAGCACCTAAAACGTTATAAATTTTGACTTTGTAACGCTTTATTTCATCTGGTAGTTGTATGACCAAGCGATCATCCGCAGGATTGGGGAATACCTTTAATTGATGATCACTAAGTAAGTCATACAAGGATGAAATACAAAGTGACAAAATGGTATCTGGATCAGAACAAGACGGTGCATTATTGACTAAGTAATGAGGCTTATCCATGGATAAATAATCACAGATCGTCTTGCTTTGACAGTACGATAAACTATCGTTATCAAATATTGATATGGAGTCTATACTTTCGGGGTCGACATTATCTAAGCCAGTCAGACTGGATAATTTCTTATTATCTCTAATATCTAGCAATGTTTCAATAGTTTCTAATTCTGATAAGGATTCAATAGAAGTTAAAGAGTCATTACTGTTAAGACTCAACTGATATACTCTTTTAAGATTTTCGAATCCTTTAAGACTTTTTAACCCCGTACGAGCAATTACGAAGTACCCTTTAATTATTTCAAGACTTCCTAATCCATCTAAAGTCTTAACATTTGGACATCCTTTTAGAAAAAAATCTGAAATGGTATCCGAAATACTCGATAAATTAACCTTTGTTAGGTTAGGACAATTCGATATATCCACATCATATATACCTGCACATTTATCCAATCCATCTAATGTCTCTAAATTGGGTTCATCTGAGATATTTAAACCTCCATTTATTTCAATCAAACTGGTTAAACCGCTAAAATCCTTAATATTAGTTTTACTAATAAAAAAACCTTTAATACTCTTCAAATTATGAAGACCATGCCAACTTTCTAATCCTTCAAATCCCCCCAAACCTAAATCAGATACAACATGTTTAATCTTCTCCAATCCTGTAAAATCTTTTATAGATAGTGATCCAATATGCAACCACCCACCGATTGATTCTAAGTTGCTTAAAGGGCTTAAACTGGTAACAAGTGGACTTGAGGTAATATCCAAACCACCATCAATTTTTTTCAAATTATCGAACCCATTTAACGATTCAAGAAGTTTGTTATGTTCGATGGAGATTCTTCCCTTAACAGATCTTAAGTTTCTGAAACCAAGTAAATTATTTATATCAGTAGCAAAGATGAGTAAGTCTACCTCTAGATCTGTACAATTAGGGTAATTAATGATAAAACTATCTACCTGCTCTTGATTTTTTATCCGTACGGTCTCTGTAGGGCATTGCCCATAAATGATGTTACAAAAGAATAATATAACTATTATGTTCTTCATTATAGGCAAGGTGTGAAGAATTCAACTGTTATATTATTTCCACTATCATCGAATCCTGTAAACTCTAATTTAGCAATTGTATTGGGTATATCAGAAAGAAAGAATCCTTGTGCGACAGGTAATCCTTGCTTATCACAAAAATGATCATTGGAATTTCCTATAATGTTCGTTATTGGAATGCCATATTCGGCATTGAGAGTATTCTGTAGTTTGCCCAATATATCGGCGTGGAGTCCAGTAATGTCTTGAGCTGGGCTATACCATGTATAGTTGTTTTCTGTTCCATTTGCCATAGTAACTTTCAAGCCAATAATATCTTCTAACTCCTGCATGTCTGGTTTGAGGGGGTCAGAATCAGACCAACAGATGCGGTGATCGCATCCTTGGCAATTCACAACGACAGATTGAGTTGCACAGCACCCATTCTGATCTTTAATAGTCACCGTTACCGTATGGTCTCCAGTAGTGCCAAAAGAATGTGTAGGAATGAGGTTGTTTGAGGTATTGCCATCGCCAAAATCCCAAAAAGCAGTATAAATGCTTGGAAGTAACCCAGTAAAATCAGCTTTAAATTTGAATGTACAACCACTATTATTGGTATATTTTATTCCAGTTAAACTTTTATTTAAACATGTAAGCTCTACATTGTCTATAAAAACACCATATGAATTAAAACTGATTTCTGGAACACTTAAGTGATTGTTCGTCCCCCAAATAAGCAATCTTGTGTTAGCCGTTGATAGATTATTGAAAGTGTGAGTTACATGCATGTATGAAGGATGAATTTGATTATTGGGTATGGATACATCTTTGCATGTGACATTAGTACCACATAAAGGATAATTGTATGGCGGTGAACAAGAAGTATTGAAAGGTGTTTGATTATCTATAGTTGAGTGTATTACTAACCCACCATTATCATCATTTAAGGCAGTCCAGTTTGTAGTAGCAACATCAAAATCCAGTTGATAAGTTAGTGTGGGATCAAATTGTAACCCTTTCTGTTCGATAACTTCAGAGTAATCGGAACTTGCGATGATAAATGCTCTATTATTACTGATGTTTAATGAACTAGGATCCCACCAAGGGTTATTTCCAACTGCAAAAGTGTGTCCCCAATGCCAATCGTTACTAACAATATCTGGTGTGCCACTTTGATTAGACCAGAAAGGAACATCATTATTACAAAAAGCGTCTTTCCCATTTGCACCGAAAAAACCGTCTTCAAAATCTCCATTTGTGAGTAAATTGCAGTCAATTGGATTAGATCGTATTACCACCGCATTATCCTCAACATTAGGAATAAGTGACAGCTCATTGCTTTCCTTGGTACATGTAACTACCAACATTGCAGAAATAATAAGGAATAAGAGCGTATTTATATTTGTTATTTGTGTTTTTCTCATGGTTATTTCTAAGTTCGTTATAAAGAGGGGAATAGTATTATAATTAATAAAATCAAAGTAGAAAAAGACAGAACCCAATCTTGATGATTTTTATTGGTCGATTCTGCCTTTTTCTATTAGAATATAGTTGAAACAACTATATTTTTATAAACGATGTCGAAGGTAAACGAATGCTTTTATCAGGTACTTCAATCCGAATGATCTTCATACCTTGACTCAATGCACTGATATCTACCTGATCACCTTGTTGATCAGCATAGTGCTCCATCTCTAAAGCACCTAAAACGTTATAAATTTTGACTTTGTAACGCTTTATTTCATCTGGTAGTTGTATGACCAAGTGATCATCCGCAGGATTGGGGAATACCTTTAATTGATGATCACTAAGTAAGTCATACGATGATGAAATACAAAGCGACAAAATGGTATCTGGATCAGAACAAGACGGTGCATTATTGGCTAAGTAATGAGGCTTATCCATGGATAAATAATCACAGATTGTCTTGCTTTGACAGTATGACAAACTATCGTTATCAAATATTGATATGGAGTCTATACTTTCGGGGTCGACATTATCTAAGCCAGCCAGACTGGATAATTTCTTATTATCTCTAATATCTAGCAATGTTTCAATAGTTTCTAATTCTGATAAGGATTCAATAGAAGTTAAAGAGTCATTACTGTTAAGACTCAACTGATATACTCTTTTAAGATTTTCGAATCCTTTAAGACTTTTTAACCCCGTACGAGCAATTACGAAGTACCCTTTAATTATTTCAAGACTTCCTAATCCATCTAAAGTCTTAACATTTGGACATCCTTTTAGAAAAAAATCTGAAATGGTATCCGAAATACTCGATAAATTAACCTTTGTTAGGTTAGGACAATTCGATATATCCACATCATATATACCTGCACATTTATCCAATCCATCTAATGTCTCTAAATTGGGTTCATCTGAGATATTTAAACTACCATTTATTTCAACCAAACTGGTTAAACCGCTAAAATCCTTAATATTGGTTTTACTAATAAAAAAACCTTTAATACTCTTCAAATTATGAAGACCATGCCAACTTTCTAATCCTTCAAATCCCCCCAAACCTAAATCAGATACAACATGTCTAATCTTCTCCAATCCTGTAAAATCTTTTATAGATAGTGATCCAATATGCAATCCCCCACCGATTGATTCTAAGTTGCTTAATGGGCTTAAACTGGTAACAAGTGGACTTGAGGTAATCTCCAAACCACCATCAATTTTTTTCAAATTATCGAACCCATTTAACGATTCAAGAAGTTTGTTATGTTCGATGGAGATTCTTCCCTTAACAGATCTTAAGTTTCTGAAACCAAGTAAATTATTTATATCAGTAGCAAAGATGAGTAAGTCTACCTCTAGGTCTGTACAATTAGGGTAATTAATAATAAAACTATCTACCTGCTCTTGATTTTTTATCCGTACGGTCTCTGTAGGGCATTGCCCATAAATGATGTTACAAAAGAATAGAAGAAAGAGTATTTTGTCCATCGTTCAAGATAATGATTCATGTTGTTGGTACAAGATACTGTTTTAATGCGTATAGTTCGTTATATAATGGTATGTTTTTCTCTTCTTTTCTGACTTGACTCAGAAAAGAAGCAAAAGAACTCAAGTTATTCTTTACCATCTTTGTCTTGATACAAAGATGCAAAAATCAAGAGCTTCATCCATTTCTTAACGTTCAGCATCCATAAAATGTCTAAACGAAAAAAACTCGTCTACGACTCAAACAGTTTTTCGTTTTTAACGTCATTTTCACATGGATTCCTCACTAAAATGAATAGGCTCGATAGACATTTGAAGTAATTTTCTTCTTTTGGGCTTCTTGCTTTAGAATAAGAATCGAATAGCGTTTAAAAATCTTGAAGCCTTGGAAAGATTTTAAGTATTGGATTCTGGTTTCGACCAAAGAGAGAAAATTCCTTTGTAAGAATACAATTATTGAACACATCATAAATAATGATTATTGAGGATTATCCTCTTTTCTTTGGACAAGCAAAGAAAATGAATAAACTCAAACAGTTTTTCGTTCTAAACGTCATTTTCACATGGATTCCTCACTAAAATGAATAGGCTCGATTAGCATATGATATGATTTTTCCAATATGGTTTCTTGTGCAGAAAAAGGAAACAACATTCTAATCTAGAACATCCAGAAATCAACAATCTTAGGTATCAATTTCATGCAGACATATTAATAGTATGTTTTTAAAGCACTTCTAAGTATATTTGTTGATAGCGAAGTAATCTTGCAAGAATACTTCATCTTACATTTATTAATACTATAATCGGCTCATCATGCGATTTTACAATACGCTCATCTTTATATTTTGCACCGTAATATTATCTGCTCAATATATAGCCCCAAATATCAATGATCAATTTCAATCAACTAATGAAGTTACTTATCTATTAATTTTAGAATCAAAGGCTTCGATTGAAGGGCACCAAAATATCAGAGGTAAAGAGGCAAAAAGTAATTTTGTATATCATACTCTGAAAGAACATGCCGAGAATACACAATATGAAATAATACAATTCTTAAACAAAAAAAACATAAAGCACCAATCTTTTTTTGTTACCAATATGATCAAAATCACATCTGATTTTGAAGTATTCAATCAACTGAAATCGCGCCCTGAAATCGAAAAAATTCTTTGGGACATTCCAACCAAAATGTCTTGGTATCAGGAAGAAAGGCTGGATAGATCTCACAGAGATGCTACTCCAGAATGGGGCATACTAAAAATGCAAGCGGATAAAGTTTGGGAACTGGGATATACTGGTGAGAATGTTGTAGTTGGAGGACAAGATACTGGCTATGATTGGTTGGTATCACCTCTACAAAAAAAGTATCGAGGATATGTTTCGGATAGCATGGGAATTCATGACTACAATTGGCATGATGCGATAAGAGAACCATCACCCTTGCATTCAGATTCTATTAATCCTTGTGGTTTTGATGTAAAAATTCCTTGTGATGACAACAATCATGGTACACATACCATGGGAACTATGGTGGGTAGCGACACCTCAAATGCCATTGGAGTGGCTCCTGATAGCAAATGGATTGCTTGCAGAAATATGGACCGAGGATATGGTAGTCCTTCTACCTATACAGAATGTTTTGAGTGGTTCTTAGCTCCTACTGACATCAATGGACAAAATCCGGACCCGACCAAAGCTCCACATGTCATCAACAATAGCTGGGGTTGTCCCGAAATGGAAGGATGTAACCCATCCAATTGGTCTTTTATGGAAGATGTGGTCAATAATTTAAGAGCTGCAGGTGTAGTAGTAGTCGTTTCAGCGGGGAATGATGGAGGATCATGTAATACTGTGGCTAATCCAGCCGCTATATTTGATGGAAGTTTTACCGTAGGTGCAACAAGAAGTAAAGATTCGATTGCGGGTTTTAGTAGTAGAGGAATTGTTCTGTCAGATGGAAGTCTTAGGATTAAACCTAACATTTCAGCTCCTGGACAAAATGTAAGATCAGTAGTACGTGGAGGAGATTTTCGAAATTTTAGCGGTACTTCAATGGCAGGACCTCATGTAGCAGGATTGGTCAGCTTAATCATTTCAGCTAACCCAAATTTGGCTGGGGAAGTTGAATTGATTGAAGATATTATCGAACAATCGGCAGTTCCCCTTATTACTGAGCAAACCTGTGACGGATTGACTATGGAAAATATTCCTAATGCCACTTATGGACATGGACGAATTAATGCTCTAAGAGCTATAGAACTGGCTCAAAGTTACAATCAAGAGTTTGCACCTACTGGGGCCACTTGGACATACGACTTGGTCCATATGGAAGGCGAACCATCCATTCTTAAAATAGAATATTCAGGAGATACTGTAATTCAGAATAAACCTTGTAAGGTATTAACTCGAAATGAGCTTACTTGCGATTATATGCCTAACAAAGCATACATACATCAAGATTATAAAAGAGTATTTTTCTATAGCGAAAAAAGGGATAGTTTTTATTTACTCTACGATTTCGCCAAAGGAGAAGGAGAATCTTACCGCGTAGGCTATTTTGACTGGAATAACAACAACCCAAACACAGGAATTAACAATCTCTACTACACTGTAGACAGTGTAGCGACTGTAGAACTGGACGGAGAAGAGTTTATAGCTCAATTTATTCACGAAACGACTGATCTAAGTCCAAGACAAAGAATAATTATTCCTAGGATTGGCAATTTACAATCCTTGTTTGAAGAAGACGAACGCCTTTGTGATGACATTCTAACCACTCAGCTCAGGTGTTATTCGGATAATGAAATAAGCATTCATATTACTGCAGATGAACATTGTATTCCTCCTTCAAACATTTCTACTACAAATATTAATGACATACGTTTCTTTCCAAACCCAGTAAATCACTCTTTTCAACTGGTAGGTTTAACTTCCGTAGCCTCATTTAAGGTAATCAGTGCAGAAGGGAAAGTTGTTTCTTCAGGATCAATCAAAGGCGGCCAATCTATCTTTGTAGAACAGATACCAAACGGTATGTACTTCATGATACTTAATAACGGAGAAAGAATTTTTAAATTTGTCAAAACAAATCAAAATTAAAGATGAATTTAAAGACATTAATTATCGCCGCTCTTCCTTTGCTATTCTTTCATTCTTGTAAATCACAGAATACGCAAGCAACTGAAACTCCTTTTGGAGAGATTTCCATTGAAGCGGTTAAAAAAATAATTGAAGAGAAAGGAGATTATGTTCTTGTCGATGTAAGAACTCCTCAAGAGATTAGCCAAGGAAAAATTGAAGGTGCTTTGGAAATTGATTTTTATAGCGATAACTTCAAAAATGAAATTTCTAAATTAGATAAGAATGCATCTTACATAATGTACTGCAGGTCAGGAAGTAGAAGTGGACAAGCTATGAATCTTATGGAAACGATGGGATTCAAATCGGTAAAAAACATGGTTGGTGGCTATAGTAGCTGGAAATAGATGTAAAAACGATTTAAGGATCATTCTAATTTTCAATTTATGTTTTGTTCTCTAAATGGTCCAGTAACCTATTCAAACTTTATTGCTTCTGTAATTATTAATGTTGATGCTTAGTGCAAATTACTTAACGGCTAATCACAAGTTTAGTGTTTCACATTCTTTTTAATGAATTCTACTGATAAGTCGTCAAATTAATTAGCTTTGTAGTCGTGCTCTCATAATATACAAAATTCTGTATGGTTAATTATTGGCCAGAAGGGTTTTGACGAAATAACATACTCTTTATTATTTCGCATCAACTAGAAAACATATAATTATAAAACATAGTAAAATGAAGAATTTTTTTGTAGTAGCTTTTACTTTTATGACGATCGCTGCATTTGGGCAAAAGAAGATCGTTTGGTTCGATTGGGGTTTAAAAGCTCAAGCTGGAGCCACTGGTTTTTTTAACAGCGACATCTCCGATCATGAAGACATTAATTATGAATTAAACCTTACGAATGGTTATGCCTTAGGGGCAAAATTAGGTATCAACTATGATTGGGGTGGAATCGCCGTAGAAGGAATGTACTTTAATGGTGGACAGACTTTGGAATCACTAGGTAACGAAAAAGCACCAGAATTCAAATGGAGTGGTGTTGATGCTTACTTACTTTATAAGTCGAACAAAAACTTGGGTTATTTTGAAATTGGGCCAAAGGTTAGTTTCTTAACTAAAATGGAAGCTGATGGTACGGATGTCAAAGACCATTACAAAAGTCCGAATTTCGCTGGAGTTTTGGGCTTTGGTGCTAATTTAATTGGAAGTGACGGAGCCTTTACAGGTATGTTAGGTCTTAGATTTGAATACGGATTTACAGATATAGTAAATAGTGACGGACAAGATGCCAATGCACCACTTTCAAATATTTCAGATTTCGAAAATACTTCTTCTACCAATCCATTTTTTGCAGGTATTGTATTTGAGTTGAATTGGGGAATTGGGTACTTTGGAGTTGCTCAATGTGGACAAAGATCTAAGTTTATTATGTTCTAATAATTAGAATAAAATCAACTTTAAAATATCAAGGGATGTCAATTGACATCCCTTTTTTTGTGTCCTGATTAAACCTTTTCATTAACCGTAAGTCTAAGTATCAATATTTCGAAATTAAGTCGTTCAATTCATCTAGAGGAATTGGATAATAATCATCCCATATGATGAATTTAATCTCAACAATATGAGTAATAATTCTATCTGATCAATACCTATTTGCTGTTCTACTGTATTACTTATTCACAAAACATTTTCAAATTATGAAAAGGAACATTTTTAATCTTTTGGCATTAGCCATCGTCGTACTTAGCTTTACCTCCCTCACTTCTTGTTCAAAGGAAGAATCACAGTCTTCAGATATTGAACAATTTGTTTCCCAAGTAGAAGAAGATACTCAGACTCAAACAAGGTCTGGTCGAGGAAGGTGTTTCGAATTGGTATGGCCAATTACCATTGCATTTCCAGACAGTACAGAAATCACTGTAGATTCCGTACAAGCCCTAAGAGAAGCTGCAAAATCTTGGAAAGAAGCCAATCCCGACACTAAAGGTAGAATCAAAATTGCCTTCCCAATTGAAGTCATTACCAAAGATGGAGAAATGATCACAGTTAGCTCTAGAGAAGAATTAAGAGCACTTAAAAGAGACTGTAAGGATCGACCATTCAAAGGTCACAAAAAACCATGTTTCAGATTAGTATACCCTATTTCTGTAACCTTTCCAGATGGTCAAATAATCTCCTACGATTCAAGGCAGGCAGTAAAAAAAGCATTAAGAAGTTGGAAAAAGGAAAACCCTGATTCTGATGAACGTCCAATGCTTCAATTCCCTGTTGTTGTAAAACTAAAGGATGGTACTGAGGTAACAGTCAATTCAAAAGAAGAGCTAAAACAACTTAAAGAAGACTGTAAATAGAGTTATAGAAGTGATTCAAAACACTTCCATTAAAATTCCTATAGAAAAAGGGGTCTTGAGAAATTCTCAAGGCCCCTTTGTGGTGCTTCCCAGACTTGAACTGGGGACACACGGATTTTCAGTCCGATGCTCTACCAACTGAGCTAAAGCACCATCCTGCTTATAAAAGCGATGCAAAGATAGAATAATTTTTATTTGACAAAAATATATTACCAAAAAAAATAAATAGATTCTACATTTTTATGTCTAGATTAAGATTGATAAACCTTAGAAAGATAACAATCAACGTAGTAGAGCACTACCCCACCGAGAGCTATTAAACCAAAATAATTTAAATAAACGGTATCAATAGGAGATTCAAACACAAAACTACCTTTCAAATTCATCGCAATAGAAACTCCGATTATAACGATTACTACCAACAAAAACAGCCATCCTGGTTTATGATCAATTTTAAGTTTTGGTATTTCAAGCTCTTCAATAACACGCTTTTTCAGTCGAGCTAAAAAAGAAACATCCATAGTCGGATTTACATAAGCATAAAGGGCATTTTGAACTTCAAGGGCATCCTTTTGATATTCTTTCAACTCAACACTTGTATTAAATTCGTCATTTAGTAAACTCTTTTCCTCTTCTGAAATCTCTTTATCAAGCTCTTTCCAAATCAAATCATACCTCATAATCGCTATATTTTTTAAGTTTTTGAGCCATTTTATGACGCAATCTAAACAATTTCACTTTAATGTTACTAACAGATAATCCAGTTATTTCTCCAACCTCCTGTATACTTAACTCTTTTAAATAATACAACTGCAACAATTGGCTATCCTTTTCTGGCAACTCATTCAATGCCATTTGTATCCAAGATTTTTTCTCCTGATCTTCAATTTGTTTAATCGTAGATTCTTCCATCTTCAATTGATGAGCTTCACCAACATCGTCATAATACTTCACTCTTCTTCTATAATCTATAGCCCTTCTATTAGCTATAGTATACATCCATGTTTTTAATTTACAAGTATAATCGAATGTCTCAATCTTGGATATAATCTTTAATACAACATCTTGAGTCGCTTCCTCAGCATCAAACTTATTCTTAACAACATTAAAAACTATAGAATAGATATATGGACCATAAAGGTCTATAAACTGAGAAATGACTTTTTCATCCCTACTTTTTAATCCATCAATTATTCGTTTTTCTTCTGTTGTCAAAAATGCTTCGTTTTCTATTGAACTATTTAATAGCCCTGTATTACTCAATTTTACGTACTCAATTCTTTATTGGTTACAAGTTTTCGTATATCAGTTTTAGAAATTGTTAAAATTCAATGCATCTTTCATAAAATTATATTAAATACGCTAGTCAACTAGCCAAAAATGTAGCTCAAACATCTTAATAGTATGGGACACTATCATTTTAAAAAATCTGTGACTTACTAAAAGTATTATGTCCTATTATCGATTGACTTATTATAACTTGTAGAAAAATGAACTTTAAACTAATATTCTCCACAATTATACTTACAATGGCATCATTCGCTGCAAATGAATCCTACGAAGAAGGGTTTAATTTCGATAAAGCATGGAAAAAGGTTGAAAAACTAGTAGAAAAAGGGCTTCCAAAATCAGCTCTTGAGGAAGTCAACCTTATATACCAAAATGCTAAAGAAGAAGAAAATGATTTGCAATATACCAAAGCCATCGTATACAAATCTAATCTTACCCTACAAATTGATGAGCAAGGTGTCGCTAATGTAGTACGCATGTTGGAAAAAGAGATCAAGGTTACCTCAAAGCCTTATCAAAACATCCTCCAATCCAACCTTGCTCAATTCTATGCTAATTATTTCAACAATCACAGATATGAAATTTCGCAAAGAACTACCATAGTTGACAATGACAATCAGGACATCAAGACGATGTCAGCACAAGCATTTCATGAAAAAATCAACACGTATTTTCTAGCATCGATTTCTGATGAACAAAACTTACTCCAACCTTCTGATGATTTCAGGTTATTATTTAAAGAAGGGTATAATGAAAAAGGAATATCTAGAAATCCAACAATTTATTCCATATTAGTACATAAATACATTCAATTCCTAAACGCTCAGGGTGAATTACGTCCAAATATTCCTAATCAAGACTTCAACAAAAATGATGAGGAATACTTTGCACCTATTGAGGCATTTAAGTCATTGCCTATTTCTTCAAGTGATCCAGAGAACTCGAATTACAAGATCCTAAAACTATATCAGTTATTGCTTCAAAACTCGTCTGGAGTTGAGCAATACAAAACGAATCTAAATCGGATAAAGTTTGTTTATCACCTTTCTGGCAGAAGCAATAAAAGTGAGTTATATCTTTCAGCCTTAAACGTATTATCAAAAAACGAATCCTACGAAGAATTTGCAGAAGTAGCTTACGAAATTGCTCGATTGTATCATCAAAGAGGTTCTTCAGAAAATAATAAAACTGCCCTTGACTGGTGCAGCAAAGCAATCCAAGCTTTCCCAAACTCTTCCTACGCTCTGCAGGCTGAAGGGTTGCAAAATAGTATAAATGAAAAATCAATACAGCTCGTAGGCAAAGAAGTTTATTCAAGCAAAGAGCGACCTATTGTACAAATTAACTTTAAGAATCTTAATCAAAGCGAATTATTGCTATACCAATTGGATAAAAAGGTATATCGTGAAGCAATATTAGAAAATGAAAAGCGTCTCGAGTCTTTCCTTTCAAGAAAAAAAATGCAAGAACTAGACCCAGTAAGCTTAAATTCTTCATTGGGAATCAACTCACAACATTCGATAGAGTTAGATCGATTAAAAAAAGGGGTATATGTACTGGTAGCCAGACATAAATCAGCTTCTACAAAAATTTCATCCTATCTTCTTTTCACAGTTTCTGATTTATCCTATTCACTGATTAATGCTCCAAAACAAGCACATCTCATTGTAGCACACCGAGTCAGTGGAAAACCTATTGAACATGTTAATGCTTCGATATTTACAAGAAGATACGACCATAGAGAACGTCATAATTCGATAGTTCCTTTGGGAGAAGCCTCTTCTAATGAGGAAGGTAAAATCAATGTACCAGTTGGAAATCGATCTCAATATTTCGAATTGACTTACAAAGACGATTATCTACTTTGTAAGAACCAAGCCTATTTGGGCTATTTCGAAAATTCGTCTAATCATTCATCTGTTGAATTATATACAGATCGTTCAATATATAGACCAGGGCAAACCATTTATTACAAAGGACTAACGCTTGAATACAAGGATAATATCCCGCATATCAAAACTGGGTTAAATGTAAAAGTAGAGCTTAAGGATGCCAACTATCAAAATCTAGCAGAGACGAAGCATATATCCAATACATTTGGTTCTTTCTCAGGAAGTTTTACTATCCCTGTTGGATTATTAACTGGTCATTTTACAATTGTTACTCCATTTGGTAGTAAGAGCATTCGAGTTGAAGAGTATAAAAGACCAACATTTGAAGTTGTACTTGATACACTAAAACAAAGTGTTGCACTTGGCGATACAATCAAATTGTCTGGTAAAGCAAAAGGTTATGCTGGAAACGGAATTAGTGACGCATCTTTTACTTATACTGTAACAAGACGACTTAGTTATCCAAGGTATTGTTATTACTTTCCCTATCCGAGTCAAGAAGAGATCGTAATACAAGGTGTTGGCACAACAGATCTTTCTGGTAACATTGGCCTTTCATTCCCAACAAAAAAGGAATTTACAGAAGGTATACGTGGCATTCGATACATCTACGATGTCAAATTGGATGTAACAGATCTTTCTGGTGAAAAGAGGTCTATCAACCAGCAATTCACCTTCCTTGATGCTCAATTTGATCTATCCATAAAAATAGATCCTATATATGATTTGTCCGAAAGGTCATCATTCAGCATAAAAGCACTTACATTTAATCACCAAGAAACTTCAGCTTCAGGGACATTTAAGGTCGTAGAAATGAAGGCTCCGAATTTAACATTTGACTTTGATCATTCGATAAAGAACTTTAATAAGTGGAAAGAAAACAAGCAGTTGTATTCTAATAAATTTGAAGCCAACACTAATTTGGACCTAAATGAAATTAAAAAAGTTGGTGTTTACAAAATTGAAGCAGAAGCCATAGACTCCAATGGCAATCTCGTCAAAGATGTTTTTTATTTCGAAGTCATAGACTCCAAAAAAGGACATTTTCCTCATTATCAATCATTGTTTGTAGTAGGAAATGATAAATCTTGGCAGCCTGGACAAAAGATGACTCTTGGTTTGGGTGCTTCATCAGACAAAACTTATAGTTATTATATTTTGGCTAGAAAGAACGTTATTTTAGAATCTGGCTGGTTAAAAATCAGTGGTAAACATACCTTTGAGTATACCATTGATGAAAAGGACAGAGGAGGATTAGAATTACGCCTGATAACTATAAAAGACAACCATCAGGAAGTTACCAGAGAATTCTTAGATGTACCTTGGACCAACAAACATCTAGATATCGTTTTCCAATCGTTTAGAGATAAATTAAATCCAGGTCAAAAAGAAAAATATTTCTTACATATAAACTCCAACGAAGAAAGTCCAGTTTTGAGTGAAATATTGATGGCCATGTATGATTCATCCTTAGATCAGTTTGTAAATCATCGATGGAAATCAAAATTTTTCTATAACAATATGAGTCAAATTTCAACTTCTCCTTGCGGATTTGATTTTATACATGGAAGCTTTGAGCATAAAAGGTCTAAGAACAAGAAAAGAGACATTGATCAAATCCATTTACCTCGATTTATTGGCTTCGAGAATCACATGTATGGGATATACTATAGAAGCCCAGTTATGGCGATGGATGCAGGAAGTGTAAGGCATAAAAGAAGCGCTCCCGCTCCAGTATATGATGAAGAAATCATGTCGGAATCTGCTGTAGAAAACGATGACCTAATAGAATCAATAGACTCTACCGAAGAAACAAAATCAAATGCGCCATTACAGGTTCGTCAAAATCTAGATGAAACCGTTTTCTTTTTTCCCACGATCTACACAGATTCAGAAGGGAATGCCTCTATCGAATTCAGCATAAACGAGGCATTAACCAAGTGGAAATTGTTAACATTAGCACATTCACAAGCATTACAGACTGGATTTGATGAAAGATTTGTTACAACATCCAAAGACATCATGATTATACCAAATAGTCCGAGGTATATGCGATACGGAGACGAACTATGGTTCACTGCGAAAGTATCCAACATGACCAATCTTACAAAAGAATTCAACGCAGATTTGGATCTTAGAAATGCCTTAACGGGAGAAGTTAGAAATGATTTGATTAAAGAAAGTCGATTGTCGACTGGAACAATTGAAGGAGGACAAACCATCGCTGTCTCATGGAAAATAACCATTCCTAAAGACAGTAATTTAGACTTAGTACAGTATACTGCTTCAGTAAGATCTGGGAATCAATCAGACGCAGAACAAAATGTTTTGCCTATTCTCTCAGATCAAATCAAAGTTGTAGAATCTCTAGCATTGCATTTAAAAGGGAAAGAAACTAAAAAATGGTCAATTGACAATTTGATCTCAAAAAACCCAAATCATCATCCAAAATCATTGACGATTGAATATTCGAATAATCCAATATGGTATGTCGTACAAGCATTGCCTTATGTATCATCCCAAAACAATATTTCAACCGTAAGTATGATTAATGAGTATTATGCAAACCGGATTGGCTTAGATATAATACATAAATTTCCACATATTGAATCCGTCATGAATATTTGGAAAAACGAAGGTGCTACTTCGCTCAAAAGCAACCTTTTAAAGAATGAGGAATTGAAAAACATTGTAATTAAGGAAACACCTTGGGTCATGGAAGCTTTAGATGAAGAAAATCAAAAAATGGCCATTTTCAACTTCTTCAATCTCAATCAATTACAAAATCAATTGGCTCAACTAATCCAAAGAATCAAACAAAGACAAAACTCCGATGGAGGATTCTCTTGGACACCACAATCGAGAAGCAGCTATACGATTACTTTGTACTTATTGGAACAATTTGGGAAATTACAACAATTGGGATTAGAACAATCCTTAAATCAACAGATCATCGATAAAGCCGTATCGTATATTGATTATGAATTACTCGAAAAATACAATCGAATCGTTGATAAGGATGGATATAAACCTTCACATTTCGACATCGTAAACTTGATTACAAGAAGATATTTTGTTTCATCGCAAGAAAAGAAAAACAAAATAGCATATGATTTTTTTGAAGAAAAGGCTTTCAAACATTGGAATGAACTCTCCATTTATAGCCAAGCATTGTTGGGTCAATATGCCTATAGAATCGGGAACCCATTATATCATACTATTCAAAAATCCTTGCTTGAAAGAAGTTTTTCCAATGATGAGTTAGGAATATATTGGAATGAGGGTAATGGATACCAGTGGCATCAACTGCCGATAGAAAGACATGCTGCTATATTGGATTTTATGACTGAAATTGGTACTCAAAAAGAATTATTAGATCCTATGAAAATATGGCTAATCAAACACAAGCAAGTTAACAAATGGAAGACAAGCAAGGCAACGGCAGCAGCCATATATTCACTTTTAACAGGTGTTGTCTCCGATGAAACTGAACTTAATACTTCTTCTGCCGTAGATATAAAAATAGGGAATTTGGCTTTAGAAATAGACAATGAAGAAGTTGGAACTGGATACTTCAAAAAATCTTTTACTGGTGATCAAATACTTCCTGAAATGGGGAAAATAGAAATCACCAATACAAGTAACCATATTAACTGGGGAGGCATTTATTATCAATATCTATCAGATGCAAAAAATGTATCTCAGGATAATACAGGTCCTTTAAAGATAGAAAAAGAGTTTTTCAAAGTACTTAAAACAAATGAAGGTGAAAAGCTTCAAGCCTTAGATCAGAAAACATCTCTTGTACCAGGTGACCAAATAGTCAGTAGGTTAGTAATATCATCTGACCGTAACATGCAATTTATCAACATCAAGGATACTAGAGCTTCTGGAATAGAACCAAATAAGAATCTGAGCCAATACTATTATAATGGGGGGTTGGGATATTACCACAGTATAAGAGATGTTGCAGATCATATCTTTATCGAGTTCATGCCGAAGGGAACCTTTGTAATCGAACAAAGATTAAATGTGGTGCATCGTGGTACTTATAGTTCAGGAATTTCGACGATTCAGAGTTCTTATGCCCCAGAATTTAGCAGCCATAGTCAGGGATTTGAACTTAGTATAAATTAAACATAATTGAATAAGCTCGACCCATATTTTAAGATATTGGTCGAGCTTAATATACTATTAATCTATTCCACGAACCTTATGGGCATCAACACTTGTTGTATATTGCGAACAGAACAACTAAAAATTAAATAAATTATGGCATTTGGCAACAAGGCACCCAAAATAGATGGTAGCAAAATAGGTAGATTCATATTTCTTGGATTCTTTTTATTCATGCTTTTCATCATTCTCACAAGCACAACCTTCCTTACTATTGATCCAGGACAAAAAGGTGTAATATTTAAGCGATTTGGTGGTGGATTAGAAAAAGATGAAGTATACGATCAAGGATTTCACATCGTTGCTCCTTGGAACAAAATGTATATCTACGACGTCAGGATTCAGGAACAATTTGAAGAAATGGACGTATTGAGTAAAAATGGATTGAATATCCAAATCGAACTATCTTATCGATTTGCTCCAGACCCAGGTCAAATTGGATTTCTACACGACGAAATTGGTCCTTCTTATATAGAAAGAATCATCAAACCAGAAATTCGATCCGCTACTAGAGAAGTTATTGGACAATACTTACCAGAAGAATTGTACTCTACTAAGCGAGAAGCAATACAGGTTGAAATATTTGAGCAAACAAAAAAGGCAATACAATCTAAAAATCTTGTTCTGGATGCAGTTTTAATTAGAAGCGTTCAACTTCCACAAAATTTGAAGGCTTCTATCGAACAAAAACTTCAAGAAGAGCAGGAAGCATTGCAATATGAATTTAGATTAGAAAAAGAAAGAAGAGAAGCAGAAAGAAAAATAATCGAAGCTAAAGCTAAAGCAGAAGCGAATAGGATATTGAATGCTTCATTGACCTCAAATATCTTAAAAGACAAAGGGATCGAAGCTACTATAGAACTTTCAAAATCACCAAATAGTAAAATCGTAGTAATCGGCGATGGCGGAAGCAATGGACTACCATTGATCCTTGGAAACAACTAAAAAAACGCATATTAAAGCTTACATAACGTTGTAAATAAGCAAAAAAGGATAGAGGGCAATACGTCGAGTATCGAGTATTGCCCTCTATCCTTTTTCAATTCAGAACTCCTACACTTAATCATTAAAAATAGAAAGTCCTGCATTAATCAAATGATTGGGATCTTGGGTCTTCTTTACAACTTTCTGAGGTTCAATACCATACCCTACAAATTCTTTTCCGGTAGACAAATAATCTCTTTTAGAACAAATTTGAAATCCTCCCATTCCTGGCAGTTCAAAACCTATAGGGTTTCCCGTTGTTCCAGCGGTAGGTCTTCCTATAACAATTCCTCTATTTGTATTGATGAAGGCAGATACAAAGTCTTCTCCAGCGGAATAAGTTTTTTCACTAATCAAAACTACAATGGGCTCGGAATATCTTTTTGATTCTTCTACTGGTTCGATAATTTCTCCATTATTGTCTTGCCATTGTGTACTGAATCCCCATGATGCATAAGCAGGCATATACATTTTAGTTTTCCACCTAGAGGTCTCAAACTTCTTATTTACAAAATGACTTAAAACATAATTTGCATAATAACTATTCCCCCCATCATTTTTAGAAACATCTATAATTAGTTTAGAACAATTTTGAATACATGAAAAAACACTATCAAACTTAGCCTCTAAATTGTTACCCCAAAATCTACTAATCTTTAAATAACCAACCTGATCGGTTAACTTTTTAAATTCAAATGCTGGCTCTAATTTCTTATCACCACTTAGCTTTCGATTTATAAAATAGACTTTCCCGTTATTTGCTTTAATTCTTAACGGCCTATCGATATGTCCTCTTAACAAATTGTGTTCATACACCTGTACCTTTTCGTCCTGTTTAGTAGAGTAAAAAACATAAGGTCTTACATTCTTAGAAGCATATTCATGAACATCTATATCATCTATCTCGATAATTTCCATTCCTTCTGATAGTCCTTGATTTCTAATTGTATCATTGCCAATCTCAGTAATAAAAACTTTATCATTAATTAATTCCGTAACAATTGGCGGCTTAACCTCTTCAATTATTCTCAACTGCCAAGGTACAACTACTCTAGTATGTCCATCATTTAATAAAGAACAAAACTCCTGAAGTATTTTATAATATTCGTAAGTAGACTTGGATGCTATAACTTTAGGGATAAATCCTTGGTATGTCTTGTCCCAATCCAAACTCGAAACTTGGTCGAAGAATACAAAATTTTTATCCGCCTCCTTCCACAACTTCGATAGTCCATAGATCTTTTCTTCATTGCTCAAATTCTCTGGAACTTGAGAGAATAAGTATCCAGTTAAAGAGTAAAATATTATAAATAATATCCGTTTTTTCATATTTCTTCTTTAAGCGATTATTAATTAATCGTGTTTAGTACAAACATCTACCCATACCTAAAAACTCTTGATTTTTAACTTTATGATACCGTAACGTGGCTTTAATGCATTCTTTAAGCTCGAGTAATGGTAAACTTTGATTCAGTTGAAACAATATAGCTCGCTTTCCTTCAAAAAGAAATACATCGCCATATACCATTCGAAATGTATCCACTAGCTTACTCGTACATTGGAAATATAGGGCGTAATATTCAGGATTCTTATCCTTCCAATCCATTCTAAGTGTACTTCCAATTTTTGTTTTAAAACTAGGTTCGCCCCATTTAATAGATTCCTCCAAAATCGATTCCTCCTGCATTTCTTCGGCAGTTTCAAGTATTAATTCTCTTAAATATTGTAGTTTTTCCCTGACTTCCTTTGGATAACGTTGAAGAAGATTATCGATTTCAATACTTGGCAAATAATTCATTAATGATATTATCAGGGTTGGCAATAAGATGTACACAAATCTATACAGATTCTAAACTTTATATTAAGCACAAAATACCTTATTTATTTGATTACATGGCATCTTTCAATTTCAAGATATCACTACATTCAATATCCTAAGGATATTAGCAATATCAACCAAAATCTAACCAGAACTGACATTAAAGACTATTCAGGCACCTGTTGCACAAAGAAATTAAAGTTATCTCTTAAGGTAACATTTAATGGATATAACAATAATTGACTAAACAAGAGGTTTTTATCGTCATCAGGGTTCGTAAATTTAACCTTACCATTCAAATTATAATCACCTTGTGTATATCCATAGCCAAAATCAAAATTGGCCTGTACCACTGTATTGTCAGGATGGAATATGACATCAAATAAAAGCAAATTCTGATCATCACCAGGATTTGTAAATTTAACCTTACCATTTCCATCAAAATCACCAGCCCAAAGTGCTCTATATCCTGTCTTAATGAATGAATTCATCGACAATCCAGTGAAATCCATATTGTATTTATCTGACATTCCAAAGTCGTATACTGGAGTTGAAGGATTCGTAAAGTCTACAAATTCATCATTCCCAATAAGTTGAGACATAGCACCTAAATGATTCCTATGTCGAACTACCAAATAAAAACTATCTACCCCAATAGAATTAAATCGTATATCGGACGCTCCATCCAAATCAACTACGTCTCCATCACGCTGTACCAAGGCTGCCCTAGTTGCAAATGCTTGAGTACTATCCGATTTTAATCTTAATTCCAAGAACACCCAATCTACAATAGCATTGTCGCCATTTACTCCGAAGATGGCCATAGAATCTGTAATTGTTTTATTCTCAGCCAATAATCCAGGTCCTAAGTGTCCAAATTTTGAAGTTAAGTCTATCAGACCTACACTACCAGAATAAGGATCATTAAGTGGCACATAATTCTTACCGTTATATGGATTTACCCTCAAATCATCCCTCATAAGAGGTCTTCCTTCTTGAGAGATTTGATTTCCATTAGTCATTAGAGCTCCTTCAAGATAAACTCTGGTTTTAATGGTCATATCCCCCGCAATCATTAAATGAACTGTAGCGTTCATACAAGCCTGTTCAACATTATCGTCACAAACGGTATAAACAAAGCTTGTGTTTCCAACAAAACCTTCTTCAGGAATAAACGTAAAGTCTCCGCTTGATGCAATGTAATAAGCTCCTCCAGTAATACTTATTGGACTACCTACATTACCCATCGGTGTAACACTGAAGTTATCACCATTAGGATCAGAATCATTGTCCAATACATTCCCAACGATATTTACTCCAGTCATTGTAAACCTAAAATCATCTGGTGCAACGACAGAATTTGGCGCATTACTGCCTTGAGTAGTTACAAACAACAAAGAGCTACTACAAAGACCATTAGCATCATCAGAACATATTGAGTACATCAAAGTGTCATATCCTATGTGAGCTGAATTCGGAGCATAAGCTACTTTTCCTAAAAGGTTCATAGAACTCGTCCCAAACTCCGGCATATGTATTATAGAAGAAGCATTCATATTAAGGTTACATCCTAATGTCAAAACACATTGATCATTTGCCATAACATCCATATCGATTGATGGTCCAGGAAATCCGTTTTGAGTTGAAGCATTGGCCGTAACAAATTCCAAATTATTAACAGGATTTCCATGCGAGAAAATATCGCCTAATACGGTAAATTCAAGCGTAGAATTTAAACACCCTGTTGTAGCTGGGGCTTGACAAATCGAAACATCATAGTAATACTTCCCAGCTTTATCGGCTCTAAACGAATAAGTACCATCCGCATTGATTGTAAAATCAGGAGTACTTTGTAATGGTTTACTAGTATTAACATATGCCAATCCATAGGTAGTATTAGGGGGAGTCAGATCATTTGTGCTAATATCACCCGTTATATCTATGTTGGTTCTTGTAACATTAAAGTCATGGTTTATACATTTACCTACAGTCACTTCAGGAGAATTTGATCCTGTTGAGCAACCAGATGTTCCATCAACAAACATAACTTTTGCCTTACCAGGAGCAATTCCCAATACTTGTCCAGTATTACTTACGGTCAATATTCGATTGTCATCTGAAACCCAAGACCCCGTAGATGATGCAGAAACTTGAGTATGAAATCCTGCACATATTTCGTCACTTCCATCCAAGGTAATGGTTGGAGGTAGCGACACCTGAATATTTAAACTATTGTCTGTACTACATCCTGTTGTATTATCTGTAAAAATAAACCCTGTTGAACCAGGTCCAACACCCGTTACAATACCATCATTTGTTACCGATGCAATCGAAGGATCTTCCGACATCCATATTCCTCCCGAAGTAGGATTTAACGTTGTAGTTGCCTCAGTACATATAATTGAAGGTCCAGAAAGAGATACAGAGGGGTTTCCATGTACTGTCAAGGGAGCACTTAAGTCAGATTCACACCCATCATCTCTGATAAACTTAAATCTTGCAACCCCTTGAGTATGTGAAATTATTCTACCTTGATTATTAATGGATGCTACACTCGAATTTGTACTGATCCAAGATCCACCCGTAGATGGAGTCATGTATACAGTATCTCCTATGCACATTTCATCCACTGTTACATATTGAGTCTCTGGTTTATCAATAATTGTAATTTGGTCCGAACTATCAGAAGCACAATTAGTCGAAATATTAACGTAATAGAATGTAGTCGTTCCTCCACTTATCCCAGTCACTTCACCAGAAGAAGATATAATGGCTATACTAGGATCATTACTATACCACAACCCTCCAGTGGTTGGAGACAATTGTGTATTTCCTCCCACACATATTTCATCAGCCCCGATAAGATTAATCTGAGGACTAGGCTGCACAGTCAAAAAGTCTGATGTATCTGAAACACAACCTGTCACATCATCTGTAAAATAGAATTTAACCAATCCCTGCATAACTCCTGTCACCACACCTTGATCGGTAATCTTAGCGATCATAGTATCAGTACTTTCCCATGTCCCACCAGAATTTGGCAATAATGAAATGGTCGACCCAACACACAACTCGTTATTGCTTATATTCAATATGTTCGGTTTACCAAAAACAGATATTGGTGCCGAAGGATTCGATTGACAACCCGCATCGGTCGTATAAACAAATTGTGCCAGTCCTTGTGCTACTGCTGTCACAACTCCTGTGTTTGTAATTGTTGCTACGGACGGATTCAAACTAAACCAAGTTCCACCAGTAGATGGAGTTAACGTAGTTGTCTCTTCAACACAAATTTGATTGGGTCCTGTTAAGGTAATCGTTGGTTTGCTTAACACATTAACAGGTGCTGTTGGGTTTGAAACACATCCAGAAGAACTCTCCGTAAATGTAAATGTTGCCGATCCAATCGACAAGCCAGTAACCAATCCACTTGAGGTTACAGAAGCAACCGTAGGATTATTAGAACTCCAAAATCCACCAGATGAAGGAGATAAATTAGTAACTCCGTTTAAACAGATATCTGACGGACCAGATATTGTCCCTACTGGATTAGCCAATACAGTAATGGTTGTAGAAGCATCTGATTCACAACCTGTAGTTCCATCTGTATAAGTAAATTTAACTGTCCCTGAACTTATAGCAGTCACCAATCCTGAATTATCAATGGTTGCTATTGAGGGATTATCACTCATCCATGTTCCCCCAGAAGAAGGAATCATTTGAGTCGTACTTCCAACACAAATTGACGTACTCCCTGACACAGATATGTTGGGTTTTGCCAAGATGGTTAAGTCTCCAGTTGGTTCAGAAGAACATACTCCATCCAACGAAGAAAACGTAAAATTAACCGTTCCAGCAGATAATGTATTAACAATACCTGAACTTGTAACAGTTGCTATATTATTATTGCTACTTGTCCATAATCCACCAGTGTTGGGCAATAAGTTTGTAGATTCGCCCACACAAACCGTTTGAGGTCCATCATATTGGACAGTAGGTTTATCCACTACCTCAATTGAAGTAGATGTATCTGAAGGACAGGTAGTCAAATTATTCGTAAATATAAACGATACGTTTCCTGTAGAAACGCCGGTAATCTCACCAGAATTTGTAATAGTTGCAATACTAGGATCTGTGCTTACCCATGTCCCACCGATATTTGGAGCAATATAAATTGTACCATCTAAACAAACTTTATCTTGTCCAGCCAAATCAATTAATGGTTTGGCATTAACCGTAAGTGCAGATGATGTTGAAGAAACACAACCTGTCGTTGTATTGGTAAAGGTAAATTGAGCCAGACCTGATTTCAACGCAATGATTTCTCCACTATTATTAATGGAAGCAATTTCATCATCACTACTTGTCCAAACACCTCCTGTCGATGGAGTGATGTAGGTCGTATCACCTATACACACTGCTGAAGGACCAGTAAAAGTCGTAGACGGTGAAGGGTGAACAATGATTGAAATATCATTATCCGACTTACATCCATTTGATGATTCATAAAAACTAAAAGTAGCTGTTCCAGCACTAATACCAGTTACAGTTCCAGAAGCACTGACAAATCCAACACTGTTATTATTAGATACCCAAATACCACCAGAAGATGGGCTTAAAGTCGTGGTTTCACCAATACAAATATCGCTAGGACCATTTAAAGAAGTAACAATTTTATCTACTACTTCAATGGAGGTAATCGTAGTACTAGAACAACCTGCATTCGATGTAAATGTAAATGTAGTTGAACCTGCCGAAACTCCAGTTACAACACCAGAATTTGTTACTGTGGCGATAGACGGATCATTACTCGTCCAAGTACCTCCAGATGCAGGAGATAATTGAGAATAATCACCTTCACAAATCTTTGACGCTCCTACTATGCTGACAGACACATAATTGTTGACTACTATTGGCAACGAACCTGGAGTTGAACATAAATTTGCTGGAGGTGTATATATAATATTTGCCGTTCCAGGAGCAATACCTGTAACTTCTCCTGTTAATGATTCCACCACAGCTACTGCGGGATTGGATGAAGTCCATGTCCCATTTGGCACATTGGTTGATAAGGTATGAATAGAACCTATACAATAATTATCCTCTCCACTAATGGCTACTGGAGAACTTGATATAACTGTGATCTCTGTACTTTCTTGAGATATACATCCTGTAAGCGAATTTTGATATGTAAAAGAAGCATTTCCCGGAGCTTTCCCTACTACCTTACCAGAAAAATCAATAATTGCGATGGCACTATTACTACTCGTCCAAATCCCTCCTGAAGAAGGTGCAAAATATGTAGTATCGTTTACACAAATTGTGGTATCACCAACTAAAGTCACTACTGGAATTGGATGAACATCAATATCTGCGCTTGCAATGGTACTACAACCAGCATCACTCGAAACAAAAACTTCATAATGAGTACTTGGCATACTTGGAGTTACATTAACCGAAGAAGTAGTCGCATTTCCAGCATTCACTCCCCATTGGTAGGATACTGCCGCTGGTGAGTTAACAGAAAGAGTTATTTCTTGTCCATCACAAACTTCCTGATGAAGCGAGAAAATAAAAGGGTCAAATCTTTCGTAGACAAAGGATGAAATATTGGAAGTACATCCTTCCTGATCCGTCACGGTAACATAATAACTTCCGTGAATGGGAATATCAATTGTTTGAGTATTTCCTGTTAATCCATTGGGTCCTGTCCAAGTATAGGTAAATGGAGAAGTACCGCCAGAAGGATTTACTGTTAATTGTGTAGTATCCTCCAAACAAGCGGAACCATTGATATTGATAGCTGAAGTTACCGCTGGATGGACAGAAAAAGTATCCGTTAAATCTGAAGTACAACCTGAAGTCGGATGCTCTATACTGAAATACACTTCACCAGGTGCAATCGGGGTAACCTCACCTAATGCATTAATGGTAGCAACGGATGGATCTGAACTAGTCCAAACTCCGCTTGGAATAGAGGTCGCCAAGACGATTGAACTTCCGACACAAAGTTTGGTATTCCCAGGTATAGCTATCGCTGGCTTTTCAAATATTTGCACCGTATGAATGGGATCCGGTATACATGATGACGTATTGTGTTCATATACTAATGATACCAATCCTGGGGCCAGTGCAACAACTTTTCCATCGATTCCTATGGTGGCAAGA
The DNA here is from genome assembly GCA_965230345.1 of Saprospiraceae bacterium. Lineage (GTDB taxonomy): Bacteria > Bacteroidota > Bacteroidia > Chitinophagales > Saprospiraceae > JADKBO01. Next base: position 1,818,863 of record CBDDKR010000002.1, on the reverse strand, counting down.
TTGGTATTGGAACTTACCCAATTTCCACCTGCTACCGAAGCCGACAATTGAATGGTATCCTCCATACACATTTCAGTTGCCCCAGTTACGGTTACACTTCCATCGGGATCTATAACGATTGAATCGGTGGAAGGTGAAGTACAATTTGCATTACTGACAAATGTAAATGATGCCTTTCCATCACTTAAAGCGCTAACAATTCCCGAGTTACTAACTGAAGCAACAGATGGATTTGAACTGGTCCACGTACCTCCAGAATTAGGGAATAATGTAGTTGTACTGCCTATACAGATGCTATCTGGTCCAGATATTCCAGTATTTACTATTGGATTAACTAATACAAAAGTCGTATCTGACTTACATCCATCTGAAGTTTCAAAGATTACTTCAGCAATTCCACCATCCAGTCCAGTTAATAATCCAGTACTGCTAATGGAACCAATATTGCTATTTGCAACAGTCCATGTTCCACTGAGGCTTGAAGTTAATCTTGTCGTATCACCTTCGCAAATCATAGGATTTCCAACCAATGTTACTACAGGATTTTCATGTATAGTAATTGGGGTTGTTAAACTGGCTGTACAAACCAAATTAAATGTTTGATATGTAAACGTGGCTGTTCCAGGAGATACTCCTGTAACAACTCCATTATTAGTAACTGTAGCTATCGTGGGGTCGCTCGTCGTCCAAGTACCTCCTGTACCAGGATTCAATATAGTAAATGATCCTTCGCAAATATCGTTGGATCCTGTATTCGTTACTATTGGCTTAGTTTGTACGGAAACACTTGACGTTGCTGGAGCTTGACAACCACCAGCATTACTTACATATGTAAAAACAGCCGAGCCAACTGACATACCAGTAACCACTCCATTATTAGAAACCGAAGCAACCAATGGATTACTACTGGTCCATGTACCTCCAGCTGTTGGACTCAACGTAGTTGTTGCGTCTTGACAAATATCAGAAGGACCTGTAATCGTAACTGACGGTGTGGGACTAACTACGATGTTATCACTAGGATCCGAAGGACATGAAGTCACACTGTTTGTAAATGTAAACGTGGCGATTCCATCTGTAATAGCAGTAACCAATCCTTCACTTGTTATTGTCGCCACAGTTGGATTATTACTAACCCAGCTTCCACCATTAGAGGGGAGCATATCTGAAGTTTCACCGATACACAAAGAATCAGGCCCAGATATTTGAACAACTGGTTTGGGGTGAACTGTAATTTGTGCACTAGCATTAGAAACACAGGATGTAGATGAATTCGTATATTGAAATGTCGAAGTACCAGCCGAAACACCTGTTACTACACCAGAGTTATTTACAGTTGCCACCGCAGGATTATTACTTATCCACGTTCCTCCAGAAGACGGAGTCAAATTGGATGTTTCTCCTATACATACAGCATTGGGTCCACTAATGTCAACCGTAGGTAGTGGATTTACATCTATAGTAACATCAGCATCAGCCGAACATCCTAAATCATTGGTCACAGTAACTGTATAAGTTGTATTAGGCAAGCTTGGAGTTACAGTCACTGCATTTGATGTTGAATTATTCGCATTGGTATCCCATTGGTATGATACAGCTGTTGGCGAATTAATATTTAAGTCAACGGATTCGCCATCACAAACTTCAGAATTTAAGGTTACTATAAGTGGTTCATACCTTTCATGAACAAATGCAATAGCAGCAGTAAAACAGTCCGCTATCAAATCTGTCACCGTAACATAATAATACCCATCTTCATCAATATCTATCGTTTGTAATGAAGAAGTAAATCCATTTGGCCCAGACCAACTATAGGAATAATTTCCAGTACCTCCAGACCCTATCCCCGTTAATTGGGAGTCATCATCCAAACATATATGACCGTTAAAATCTATCGCTGCTGATACGGGGTTATAAACTGTAATTGAATCCGACTCATACAAACATCCCGTTGTGGAATTTTGAAATAACAAGGTCGTTTTTCCTGCGGATATACCTGTAATAGTTCCATCATTTGATATTACTGCTATTGCAGGGTTACTGCTATTCCATATCCCACCTGAAGATGGAGTAATACTCTTCGTTGATCCAACACAAATATCCGTGCCATCTACAAATTCTATTGCATCAATAATATGTACTGGAGTCGGATCATCAATCTCTGGAGAATCTGGATAATCTGATTTTTTAGTTGAGGTTAATAAGACTGGTAAATCTTCAAGATATGCTTGAGAATAGTATGTAGTCGGTCCACTATAATTTGATGGAACCAAAACATCAATTTTAAATGTTGTAATTCCAATCGGTGATGAAGTAATGGTTAAATCACCAATAGCATTTCCCGAGATAGATGAAGGACCTACTGTTCCTCCAGTCACATCATAAGGTTCACTATTCCACAATAATCCATGAGCTAAAGTATCCCGTAATGTTATGGATGAAAGATTATTAACCCATTTATTATGAATGGCGTACTCAAATGTCAATACATCACTTTCTTCAACACAAATATCTGTAGCATCTTTAAAGAACTTGATCCCCTCACAAGAACAACCGTCATTATCTGTTGTAGGTAAAGACACACCAACTGTATCTATTAGACCAGAAGTAAGATTAATACGTAAGATTGTCCCACTACTATTTTGATATCCATATCCTGTTCCATCTGCAGATATAAAAAAAGCACCATTTGCAGAGGTCATAACTTGTGATGTAGTTATTGTTGAAAATGTACAATTATCCACGTCATAAGCTACCAGCTGATTAGAATTATTTCGAGTGCCGTAATATTTATTATCTGTAGGATTGTAAGCCAAGTCAGGCACATTGGATAATCCACCTGACATATTCGGAAAATTGCAATGTAGTGTAGCTTGAAGCTGACTCATATTAGAGATATCCAATCGATATATATCAGAATGAACATGATCTCTAACATACACAACATTGTTATCACCAATATCACCTGCATTTACATCTGCCGTAGGATTTATACCTTTTATGTTTCCTAAGTAATGCACTGAGAAATCACCACCAATTCGATACAAACGAAAAGGATAATGCTTATTCATGGTATAAATATATCCATCATTTACGTTAAATGAAGTTGCATTAAGATCGCCAAGCGCTCCCCTATCCGTAATATTGACCAATGGTATATGACTTAAGGTAGGATAAGTCTGAATTTCATACAACCAGTATTCTCCACCAGTTTTTATGGTTTGATAAAATTTACTGTCACACTTAAACGTTTCAGGACAATTAGCTGGAGAACCTCCTTCGCCACTCGGCAGGTCATCATATCCAGTAACAAATATTTTATCTATTTTGGTACCTGATTCTCTTCTTCCTATATCAATTGTATTAATTCCTTCCAAAAGATAGAGACCAAGTGTATCATTAATATTTGAATTTTTAACAATATTCCATTGCCACGAAAGACTTGTTGGTATATCTTCCCATACAGTCCAATCACCTCCATTTACTCTTACAAAGTATGAATTTGAAGCTGATCCAGATGCAATTGTTCTTGCAAACATTTTATATGCACCTGTAGAAGTCACTGCAGCACTAAATCTCACAAAATTTACTGGATCATTTCCAGGATCAGTAAGAACCGTACTTCCACCATACGATATGTATGAATCCCCCGCTGCTAAAGCATCATCTGAATCTATTGTAAATGCAGTCCCAACATCTGCACATTCCGCATCAAGGTAAATACTATCGTTTCCAGGAACTTGACAATCTTCTTTAAACTGAACTCTATCAATCCAGATATTAGTATCGTCTTTTCCAACGTGGAATATTAAATTGACATCATCCGTCAATGTTGTATCTGCGTAAAACTCATATGAATAGGTTGCAGGAGTTGTTGTTACATTAAGTACTTGATGGAAATAATTGGTCCAAGGAGCCTTATCCAACTCTAAGGTAACGGCTATGTCTTTAAACCCATTTGCACGAGCCATAAACTCAACCTTATATTTTTTACCGTACTCAATGTCAAAATTAGATTGTCCAAATTGTGTATGCCAATGTTCAGTATTACTGGAGTTCGTTATTTCGACTAAGGCAGAATTTTTACCAGAAAGCATCGAATTTCTGTCCAAGGTTGCATTGGATGTATTTCCATTACTGTTGTGTAAAAACCAATCATTGAGTGAATCATCAAATTCTCTATTGATTAATTGACCACATGTGAAATCCTCACAATCCGTAGCCCCATCATTATCATCATCAATTCCATTGACACAAATCTCACAGTCATCCACTATTACTGTCCCTGACGCAGTTGAGGCACATCCTCCTTTTCTAACCAATATTACATCATCAATATAAACTTTTTGAGGATTGTCAGCTCTACCACCGAATTTGATGAATTGCGTATTAGGTGGTGAAATACCTGTTAAGGTATACTGTTGATAATTGACTGCATCAATTTCAATTTTATCTTCCTTTATTACATTATCTGATCCATCTAAAAATCGTATAAATGCATAACCAACCTGTCTTGGGTGGTCTGTAAATGCATAAAATGTAGCTTCGTATACTTCTCCTGGAGAGGCAGGTTGAGTCTGTTCTAATCCTACCCAACCATTAATGGCTTCCATCATGGCTGCATACGTTCCAGTATGCACTTTTGAAGGATCATTCGTCGTTTTAGATCCTGCCCAGTTTGACCAATAATCAAACTGAGGAGTAGTCTCAAAATCGGGACACTCCATTATGTTTGCACTAGGTGGTTCGGTACAAGAAACCGAATATGTAGTTGTAGTTCCAGGAGCCACAGAGATCGAAGTCGTAGATTCGCCAGTTGACCAAGAAACATCATCCGTACAATTATCAACAAACAATGTAGCATTTTCACCAGGACAAATCGTAACATCATCAATTGTAATGGGAGTTTCTGGATCATAAGCAACAACAACTTCATCACTTGAACTACATGAACCGTCGGTTACAGTCCATCTCATCACTCCTGACACTCCATTATTTATAGTCACTTTAGAATCCAAGTCATTTGGACTTTCTACACTAAGATCACCACTAATTATGCTCCAGGTCCCTGTATATCCAGGAGGAATTGAGTCAGCATTCATATAAAAAGTATCAACGCACGTTGCAAAGTCTTGCCCTGCATCTGCCGAAGCTCCAGGAAAATACTCTGTAATACACAAATCGTCTATCAGAATTCCCCTTCCATTATCCTTAGAAGTTACATAAAAATCACACCAAGTATATCCATCATTAGGAATATCTAAAATGATATCGTATTTCTGCCAATTGAGATCGTTCCAAGAATTACTCGTAGGAGCTTCCAATAACCGAGTAACAGAAAAATAAGGCGCTCCACCTCCACCAATTGCATATTCTAATGCAAAAGGAGACGAAACTTGAGTAGCATTTCCATTGGGATCAAAATTATACGCAGCAATCCAAACACTCATCTTGTATTTTTTACCACACGATAATTCTGTTTGACTATATAATGGAGAAACACAGAAATCGTTTCCATTCAAGAACATAAAATGCGATCCACTATTGGGATCACCTTGAGCTCCTGTTTTGTTCAAATAAAAAGCCCCATAAAAATTAGTCGTATTTGGTGTAGCATTGCCATATCGGTCTGCCCATCCTGTGGGGTAATAAGTTTGATCAATCAATAGAGCCGGAGTAGACTCCATAGATAGGTTAAAATTGGTAGCCGTTCCTTCATCTTCCAAATCACCATTATAGTTGATTGGGTCAATACAAGAAGGATCACAAGAAGTAGTATTGCTAAGTGTAACAACTTTTTCTACGGAACAATTATGTCCACTACTATTTAGTGTATATTTTATATCAGAGGTATTGTTCTGACTTAAGGAAATTTCAACATTCTGATTGGTAGTACTACTAGCTATGAATGCAGGTCCTGATTCTACCGACCATGTAGAAGAGTACGTGGGAGGAGTTGCAGTCCCTTGCAAGGTAAAATATCCATTATAACATTGTGTTGTATCACCTGTAATGGCAATAGTTGGAATTGTACAATCTGAATCGTCACAATCTACGAGTCCATCACCATCATCATCAACACCATTTGTACAATCTTCGAAAACCGAGGCTGAAATGATCAAATCATCCACACATATATCTGATTGCCAACTGTTATATGTTTTTGCCTTGAATTGAAACATTACATCGTCACCCTTATAAGAGTTCAAACTAATTGTTGCCGTTTTCCAAGACGAACCTTGATCATATCTTTCATCCCATATTTTTGACCAATTTGAACCGCCGTTGGTAGAAATTTTAAGTTCTAGCTTTCCCATATTATTGGAATTGGAAGAACTTTTCATATGGTACTTAAAAGATATGCTTGGATTAATAGCATATGATGAAATCGAATAACAAGGCGATTCGATTTTAGCATCTTTATCAGGGTAATTTGGATTCGATGCTTCTATGTAGATATAATGGGATCCCTCATAAGCACCTGCAGGCCCCGTGCCAGAAGAAGGAGTTCCACCACTACGGATTGTCCAATCAAAATCGTCGTTATTGGATTGGGTCCAAGTTGTTGAACCATTAAATGTTTCATGTACAGGAAACGTAGTAATTGGTGATCCACATTGCCCTATTGCTTTATTATTGTAAAAAATGAAAATGCAAGCCCAGACAAACAAGGAACTCCATCCATATTTATCAATTCTCGGACCGATTATATTCTTTATTAAAAGATTCATATACAATCTTTTGTCAATAGTAAAAGGCTAAAGTGCCATTTCTATGTTTTGTTATTCAATATTTGTTAGCATTTATTCTTTTTACAAATAACAGATACAATATTTTACATATTTTATTTTATGTAATATAAAATTCTATCTATCATATAAACACAGAATAAACCCTGATCGACAAAATTAGTGCTAATCAATATGTGTGTACAAAAATTAAGCCGATATGTATTATTTTTTACATTTTGAGTATACCTACACTTTTGAAATTAGAAATATATACTTTTGTATCACAAAACACTTTTTCATTATTTCAACCAACCAGAACCACAAACTAGCCACAAACATGCAATAATCTCACTTTACAATTCAACTTATATCATAAATAGTTTATTATAAAAACTACCGTAAAACCGTTATATCACCACTAATCACATCGTCAAATTCCTGATCATTTTCATCCAATGCCGTATATCTAAACATGAATACATATACTCCTTGTTCAACTGGTTTTCCATTAAACATTCCATCCCATTTAGCCAATCCATCATCTGATTTAAAAACCAAGTTCCCCCATCTGTCATATATAAATATCTCTGAATCAATGGCACAATTGTACACATCAATCAGCCCAAATTCATTATTCAATGAACTTCTATTTGCATTTATAATGTTTGGGAAAAGGAATTCGCAACAGAATGATTTGATCTTTATAAAGTCTGAACCGGTACAACCGTCCTCATCCTTAACAGTAACGCTGTAGGCTCCCTCTTCAGTTACCTGATAGGTTCTTGAAGTAGATCCGTCTTGCCAGAGATAAGAATCAAAGTCTCCTGGATCGAGGAAATATTGATCTCCCAAATCTTCACAGTAGGTCGTATCCAACCCTAATGCTGGTATTGGTCTTTGTTTGATTTCAACATTAATCTCTGACAATGCCGATTGAATATCATCATTACATCCAGGTAATGTTTGGCTCACAGCTATTTTTATAACACCTGCACTTTCCGCAAATAGCATTGCTGCAGTATCAGCATACATTTCCAATCTTCCATCACCGGAATTGATAAACCAAGAGTATTTGATCGCGGGATTTTTATCAATTATTAACATTATTGAATCCCCTTCACATACAGGGTCTGGATCTATCATTATCGGACCAGGTTTTTGATCAATAGAGAAGACAAAGAAGTCTATTACATTCGATGTATCAGAGCACAAGAATTGATCATCAAGTGTATAGATTCTTCGTAGCTCATACCATCCTGGACCAAAATTTTTAATCAAATAGTTCTTTTCATTATTAACATTTGGAAGTTTAATAAATGGTCCATTATCAATACTATACTCCCATATATATTGACCACCTTGTGGTAATGCTTCTTCACCAACTATCAATACATCGTCAGCTCTTTCACAGTAGATTGAATCAAACGGCTCTACGATAGATACCTCAGAAATAGCACAAGGACAATTCGCATGAGCCAATATACTAACCTTAGTCTTACAATCTCCTACAACCCAGTACAACTCATAGATACCACCTTCCGTAAATCCATATACTGAAGTATTCGGAGATGAAGTATTGCTTAGTTCAAAAGTACCAGGATTACTCTGTCCAATTTCCCAAAAACCTTGACCACTTCCATCTAAAGTAATCGTATCACTTTGAATACACTCCACTTCATAGAATGATTGTCCCACTTCGACTTCAGGCAAAACTGTTACTGTAAACTGTACAGGATTTCCTACACAACCATCCATCTCTGGAGTTACATTAAATATTACATCTTCAGACGAATTTCCATCATTATTAAAGACATATTGACCAATATTTCCAGTGCCACTAGAAACAGGAACAGTCAGATTATTTGAAGTTGCTGTCCAAGAATACTGAGTATTATTAAAATCAGAAGTTAGTACAAAACCACTATTGGAACTTCCAGAACAAATGTCTTCAGTCAATATTGCATTTGTTATAGTAGGTACTTCCTTGACCACAAGCCTTACTTGTGTCCTAACTTCACTTACACAAGTGGTATTAATATCGACAGACTCAACGAAGTAATCGTAAGTTCCAGGTGTCGAAATCATAGGTCGATAAGTAATACTATTGCCAACAATTAGGTTTCCACCTTGTTGAGCATCAAACCAATTGGCCGTTTGTCCATTAGAAACCATAACCTCTAACTCAGGAATTGTTTCACCAAAACAAATCTCTGCGTTATCACCAACTGGTGCATTTAAATCGCCACAACTACAGTCTGGGGAAGTCACATCAATAGTTGATGTACATCCAGTTGAAGAATCCGTCAATTTTATAAAAACTGATTCTCCCGCTGGAATCTGAGCTATAGTGTTTCCGTTTACCTGACCTAAACTACATTCAACTATCGCATTCCCAGAATACGTTATTGAATATGTAGATAAATCTGCCGAACACTCTTTCTCTTCAATAACAATTGAAGGTTTTGCATGTATGATCAATAAAACCTCTGTTCTAGTACTACTTACACATTGATCTGATAAATTTATTCCTTCTACAAAATACTTATACTCTCCAGGATTATTCACATCAGGTTTATAAGTAGTAGTTCCAGAAATAATCAAATCATTGCCATTAGCTGAATTATACCAATTAGCACTTTCACCAGAACCAACAACTACTTCTAATGTTGGGATCATATCTCCTTCACAGATTTCTTCGTTCTCTCCATTTGGAGCTAAAACAACACTACAATCACAATCCGGAGACACAACTGCCTCTTCATATCTACAGCCTGTAGATCCATCTTCAATCGTTATTATTATAGACTCGCCTGACGGTATATTGCTTATCACATTGCCTGTAACGACAGCTGATACATGATCCACACTGATCGTTCCACTTGTCGTTAGTTCAATGCTATATGTCGTCTTATCTCCAGAACATTCCTTGCTTTCTATTACCATACTCGGCAAGGCATGTATCTCATAAGTCATCGCCGTTCGTGTACTACTCACACATCCGTCTATCTCATTTCGCGCCTCTGCATAATATGTATAAACTCCTGCTTGGGTCTCCGTTGGTTGATACGTCGAACTGCCCATCTGTATCGATACACCACCACTTGCTGAAGCATACCAATCTACTGTCTCATTTAATCCAACCATAGCCTCCAAGGGTTCACCAGCATCTCCTTCACATATTTCTACCCCTATTCCTGTAGGATTTGTAACTATTCCACAACTACAATCTGGAGACACAACTGTCTCTTCATATCTACATCCTGTAGATCCATCTTCAATCGTAATTATTACAGCCTCGCCTGACGGTATATTGCTTATCACATTGCCTGTAACGACAGCTGATACATGATTCACACTGATCGTTCCACTTGTCGTTAGTTCAATGCTATATGTTGTCTTATCTCCAGAACATTCCTTGCTTTCTATCACCATACTTGGCAAGGCATGTATCTCATAAGTCATCGCCGTTCGTGTACTACTCACACATCCGTCTATCTCATTTCGCGCCTCTGCATAATATGTATAAACTCCTGCTTGGGTCTCCGTTGGTTGATACGTCGAACTGCCCATCTGTATCGACACACCACCACTTGCTGAAGCATACCAATCTACTGTCTCATTTGCTCCAACCGTAGCCTCCAAGGGTTCACCAGCATCTCCTTCACATATTTCTACCCCTATTCCTGTAGGACTTGTAACTATTCCACAACTACAATCCGGAGACACAACTGTCTCTTCATATCTACATCCTGTAGATCCTTCTTCAATCGTAATTATTACAGACTCGCCTGATGGTATATTGCTTATCACATTGCCTGTAACGACGGCAGATACATGATCCACACTGATCGTTCCACTTGTCGTAAACTCAATGCTATATGTCGTCTTATCTCCAGAACATTCCTTGCTTTCTATCACCATACTTGGCAAGGCATGTATCTCATAAGTCATCGCCGTTCGTGTACTACTCACACATCCGTCTATCTCATTTCGCGCCTCTGCATAATATGTATAAACTCCCGCTAGGGTCTCCGTTGGCTGGTACGTCAAACTTCCCATCTGTATCGATACACCACCACTTGCTGAAGCATACCAATCTACTGTCTCATTAACTCCAACCGTAGCCTCCAAGGGTTCACCAGCATCTCCTTCACATATTTCTACCCCTATTCCTGTAGGACTTGTAACTATTCCACAACTACAATCTGGGGACACAACTGTCTCTTCATATCTACATCCTGTAGATCCATCTTCAATCGTAATTATTACAGCCTCGCCTGACGGTATATTGCTTATCACATTGCCTGTAACGACAGCTGATACATGATTCACACTGATCGTTCCATTCGTCGTTAACTCAATGCTATATGTTGTCTTATCTCCAGAACATTCCTTGCTTTCTATTACCATACTCGGCAAGGCATGTATCTCATAAGTCATCGCCGTTCGTGTACTACTCACACATCCGTCTATCTCATTTCGCGCCTCTGCATAATATGTATAAACTCCTGCTTGGGTCTCCGTTGGTTGATACGTCAAACTTCCCATCTGTATCGATATACCACCACTTGCTGAAGCATACCAATCTACTGTCTCATTTGCTCCAACCGTAGCCTCCAAGGGTTCACCAGCATCTCCTTCACATATTTCTACCCCTATTCCTGTAGGACTTGTAACTATTCCACAACTACAATCTGGGGACACAACTGTCTCTTCATATCTACAACTTGTAGATCCATCTTCAATCGTTATTATTACAGACTCTCCTGATGGTATATTACTTATCACATTGCCTGTAATGACAGCGGATACATGATCCACACTGATCGTTCCATTCGTCGTTAACTCGATGCTATATGTTGTCTTATCTCCAGAACACTCTACATTTAATATTGATAATTCTGGATTAGGATGAACCGTAATTTCATATTGCACTATATCACCACTACATTGAGCCAAGGACGGTTCAATATTACAAATAACAACACCTGACGTCGTTGAATTATTCACAAATTCAATATTAGGTATATTTCCATTTCCACTCGTATTATGAGTTGTTGAAATGTCATTAGGAAGTATTAATTCCCATGAAAATGTGGTTCCCGGAATACTAGACTCCAAGTTAACTGTTGTAATCTCATCTCCACTACAAATCTCTTCAGGAACCAACACCGTTGTAATTTGAGGAATATCTCTAACATCAAGACTAACTTCAGTTCTTGTAGCACTCGTACAGTTATCAATTAAACTTCTGCTTTCAGCATAGACCATAATCAATCCAGGATTTGAAGCTACAGGAGTATAACTTGTGCTAGAGCCAATTAAAAGGTTTCCATTAATTGGAGCATCGTACCAATCTACAGTCTGATCGGCTTCAACAGTTACACTTAAAGAAGGCACTGTCTCACCAAAACAAATAGTTTCATTTGATGGATTAATAGGAGCTGAAACTACTCCACAATCACAATCTGGAGCTGATACATCAATTATATAATCACAATCAGTAGATGTAGTCAAAACTGTTATCATTATGTCTTCATTTGCTGGAATACCTGTAATCGTATTTCCAACAATTGTTCCTGAAGATGTACTAATTTGAGTTGTAGTTTCAAATGAAATTGAATATGTTGTTAAATCTACCGAACATTCAACCTGTTCGACTGTAAATTCAGGTATTTCATGAACTTCTATATCTACCGTACTACTATTGCTACAGCCATTCCCATCTGTATAACTGTACGTAATCGTATGAATTCCTACTCCCGATACACTTGGATCAAAATCACTACCCGATACGCCTGTTCCACTAAAGACACCACCATTTGGACTGCCTACTAAACTCAATAAACTTCCATCTTCACATTGTACACCATAACTACCGGCATCTACTATTGGTAACCCGCTTACTTCTATATCTACTGTACTACTATTGCTACAGCCATTTCCATCTGTATAACTGTATGTAATCATATGAATTCCTACTCCCGCTATACTTGGATCAAAATCACTGCCCGATACGCCCGTTCCACTAAAAACGCCGCCATTTGGACTGCCTACTAAACTCAATAAACTTCCATCTTCACATTGTACATCATAACTACCTGCATCTACTACTGGTAACCCGCTTACTTCTATATCTACTGTACTACTATTGCTACAGCCATTTCCATCTGTATAACTGTATGTAATCGTATGAATACCTACTCCCGATACACTTGGATCAAAATCACTACCCGATACGCCCGTTCCACTAAAGACACCACCATTTGGACTGCCTACCAAACTCAATAAACTTCCATCTTCACATTGTACACCATAACTACCTGCATCTACTATTGGTAACCCGCTTACTTCTATATCTACCGTACTACTATTGCTACAGCCATTCCCATCTGTATAACTGTACGTAATCGTATGAATTCCTACTCCCGCTATACTTGGATCAAAATCACTACCCGATACGCCCGTTCCACTAAAGACACCACCATTTGGACTGCCTACCAAACTCAATAAACTTCCATCTTCACATTGTACATCATAACTACCTGCATCTACTATTGGTAACCCGCTTACTTCTATATCTACCGTACTACTATTGCTACAGCCATTCCCATCAGTATAACTGTACGTAATCGTATGAATTCCTACTCCCGCTATACTTGGATCAAAATCACTACCCGATACACCAGTACCACTAAAGACACCACCATTTGGACTGCCTACCAAACTCAATAAACTCCCATCTTCACATTGTACACCATAACTACCGGCATCTACTATTGGTAACCCGCTTACTTCTATATCTACCGTACTACTATTGCTACAGCCATTCCCATCTGTATAACTGTACGTAATCGTATGAATACCTACTCCCGATACACTTGGATCAAAGTCACTGCCCGATACACCCGTTCCACTAAAAACGCCACCATTTGGACTGCCTACTAAACTCAATAAACTTCCATCTTCACATTGTACACCATAACTGCCTGCATCTACTATTGGTAACCCACTTACTTCTATATCTACCGTACTACTATTGCTACAGCCATTCCCATCTGTATAGCTGTACGTAATCGTATGAATTCCTACTCCCGCTATACTTGGATCAAAATCACTACCCGATACGCCCGTTCCACTAAAAACGCCACCACTTGGACTGCCTACTAAACTCAATAAACTTCCATCTTCACATTGTACACCATAACTGCCTGCATCTACTATTGGTAACCCACTTACTTCTATATCTACCGTACTACTATTGCTACAGCCATTCCCATCTGTATAACTGTACGTAATCGTATGAATTCCTACTCCCGCTATACTTGGATCAAAATCACTACCCGATACACCAGTACCACTAAAGACGCCGCCACTTGGACTGCCTACCAAACTCAATAAACCGCCATCTTCACATTGTACGCCATAACTACCTGCTTCTACTATTGGTAACCCACTTACTTCTATATCCACTGTACTACTATTGCTACAGCCATTCCCATCTGTATAACTGTATGTAATCGTATGAATACCTACGCCCGATACACTTGGATCAAAATCACTACCCGATACGCCCGTTCCACTAAAGACACCACCATTTGGACTGCCTACCAAACTCAATAAACTTCCATCTTCACATTGTACACCATAACTACCTGCATCTACTATTGGTAACCCACTTACTTCTATATCCACTGTACTACTATTGCTACAGCCATTCCCATCTGTATAACTGTACGTAATCGTATGAATTCCTACTCCCGCTATACTTGGATCAAAATCACTACCCGATACACCAGTACCACTAAAGACACCACCATTTGGACTGCCTACCAAACTCAATAAACTTCCATCTTCACATTGTACACCATAACTGCCTGCTTCTACTACTGGTAACCCACTTACTTCTATATCTACCGTACTACTATTGCTACAGCCATTCCCATCTGTATAACTGTACGTAATCGTATGAATACCTACTCCCGCTATACTTGGATCAAAGTCACTGCCCGATACACCAGTACCACTAAAGACACCACCATTTGGACTGCCTTCCAAACTCAATAAACTTCCATCTTCACATTGTACACCATAACCACCTGCATCTACTATTGGTAACCCACTTACTTCTATATCCACTGTACTACTATTGCTACAGCCATTCCCATCTGTATAACTGTACGTAATCGTATGAATACCTACTCCCGCTATACTTGGATCAAAATCACTACCCGATACGCCCGTTCCACTAAAGACACCACCATTTGGACTGCCTACCAAACTCAATAAACTTCCATCTTCACATTGTACACCATAACTGCCTGCATCTACTATTGGTAACCCGCTTACTTCTATATCTACCGTACTACTATTGCTACAGCCATTCCCATCTGTATAACTGTACGTAATCGTATGAATACCTACTCCCGATACACTTGGATCAAAGTCACTGCCCGATACACCCGTTCCACTAAAAACGCCACCATTTGGACTGCCTACTAAACTCAATAAACTTCCATCTTCACATTGTACACCATAACTGCCTGCATCTACTATTGGTAACCCACTTACTTCTATATCTACCGTACTACTATTGCTACAGCCATTCCCATCTGTATAGCTGTACGTAATCGTATGAATTCCTACTCCCGCTATACTTGGATCAAAATCACTACCCGATACGCCCGTTCCACTAAAGACACCACCATTTGGACTGCCTACCAAACTCAATAAACTTCCATCTTCACATTGTACACCATAACTGCCTGCATCTACTATTGGTAACCCACTTACTTCTATATCCACTGTACTACTATTGCTACAGCCATTCCCATCTGTATAGCTGTACGTAATCGTATGAATACCTACTCCCGCTATACTTGGATCAAAATCACTACCCGACACACCAGTACCACTAAAGACACCACCATTTGGACTGCCTACCAAACTCAATAAACCGCCATCTTCACATTGTACACCATAACTGCCTGCATCTACTATTGGTAACCCGCTTACTTCTATATCCACTGTACTACTATTGCTACAGCCATTCCCATCTGTATAACTGTACGTAATCGTATGAATACCTACTCCCGCTATACTTGGATCAAAATCACTACCCGATACGCCCGTTCCACTAAAGACACCACCATTTGGACTGCCTACCAAACTCAATAAACTTCCATCTTCACATTGTACACCATAACTGCCTGCATCTACTATTGGTAACCCACTTACTTCTATATCCACTGTACTACTATTGCTACAGCCATTCCCATCTGTATAGCTGTACGTAATCGTATGAATACCTACTCCCGCTATACTTGGATCAAAATCACTACCCGATACGCCCGTTCCACTAAAGACACCACCATTTGGACTGCCTACCAAACTCAATAAACTTCCATCTTCACATTGTACACCATAACTGCCTGCATCTACTATTGGTAACCCACTTACTTCTATATCCACTGTACTACTATTGCTACAGCCATTCCCATCTGTATAGCTGTACGTAATCGTATGAATTCCTACTCCCGCTATACTTGGATCAAAATCACTACCCGATACGCCCGTTCCACTAAAGACACCACCACTTGGACTGCCTACCAAACTCAATAAACTTCCATCTTCACATTGTACACCATAACTGCCTGCTTCTACTATTGGTAACCCACTTACTTCTATATCCACTGTACTACTATTGCTACAGCCATTCCCATCTGTATAACTGTATGTAATCGTATGAATACCTACTCCCGCTATACTTGGATCAAAGTCACTACCCGATACACCAGTACCACTAAAGACACCACCATTTGGACTGCCTACCAAACTCAATAAACCGCCATCTTCACATTGTACGCCATAACTGCCTGCTTCTACTACTGGTAACCCACTTACTTCTATATCTACCGTACTACTATTGCTACAGCCATTCCCATCTGTATAACTGTATGTAATCGTATGAATTCCTACTCCCGCTATACTTGGATCAAAGTCACTGCCCGATACACCAGTACCACTAAAGACACCACCATTTGGACTGCCTACCAAACTCAATAAACCGCCATCTTCACATTGTACGCCATAACTGCCTGCATCTACTACTGGTAACCCACTTACTTCTATATCTACCGTACTACTATTGCTACAGCCATTCCCATCTGTATAGCTGTACGTAATCGTATGAATACCTACTCCCGCTATACTTGGATCAAAATCACTACCCGATACACCAGTACCACTAAAGACACCACCATTTGGACTGCCTACCAAACTCAATAAACTTCCATCTTCACATTGTACACCATAACTACCTGCATCTACTATTGGTAACCCACTTACTTCTATATCCACTGTACTACTATTGCTACAGCCATTCCCATCTGTATAGCTGTACGTAATCGTATGAATACCTACTCCCGCTACACTTGGATCAAAGTCACTGCCCGATACACCCGTTCCACTAAAAACGCCACCATTTGGACTGCCTACCAAACTCAATAAACTTCCATCTTCACATTGTACGCCATAACTACCTGCATCTACTACTGGAGAATCATTAACAATAATACTTGTAGAAGAACTATTTGTACAATTTAAGGCATCAGTATAAGTATAAGTAATTGTGTGAGTCCCTACTCCTGCTACACTTGGATCAAAATCACTACCCAACACACCAGTACCACTAAAGACGCCACCATTTGGACTGCCTACTAAATTTAAAGATGGTTCACCAATACAAGTTGATGGATAAACACCTGCATCAATGATAGGAAGATCATTTACCGTAATATTTGTTGTAGATGTTCCGGTACACCCATTCCCATCTGTATAGCTATAAGTAATCGTGTGAGTCCCTACTCCTGCTACACTAGGATCAAAGTCACTTCCTAATACGCCCGTTCCACTAAAGACGCCGCCGTTTGGACTGCCCAATAGGTTGATTGTAGCATTATTTATACATACTGAATTATATGTTCCAGCATCAACACTCGGCATCGTATTTATAACGACATCAGTAATATACGGGTCACTATCACATCCGTTTTTTGATACAATTAGAATATACGTTCCTGCATCTGTCACACTTACATCATCCAACATAGGACTATGGTCATTAGAGCTAAAACCATTCGGGCCACTCCAAGAATATGATGCCCCAACTACAAAACCACCATTAAGTTGCACATCATCACCTTCACATTTTGGACCATCATTGGACGCAGATGAAATAGGTGATTCATTAACAACTACGTCAAACATACCTGGATTACTCTCACAACCATTGACCGTAGTCACAACACTATACTGTCCATCATCCAAAACAGTAGCATTCAAAACAGTAGGTTCTTGCAGAGTAGAAGAAAAACCATTTGGCCCGCTCCAATCGTAATTAGCACCACTAACAAATGGAACACTAAGATTAATATCATCTCCCTCACAAATCATAGCATCTCCTGATATTATTGGTGCATCTCCTTTTGCATTTACAGTTACAGAGATGGTATCACCACAGCCACCTTTTTCATAATAAAAATAGTAATCTCCCATAGCGTTGTTATCGAAAATCGCATCGGCAATACCATTAACAGTACTTCCTAAGGTTACTTCTGGACCATTCGAAGATACTTCTAACCAGATTCCATCAGAAGGGTAATCAGCTTCCAACGATATAGTTCCACCCGCACATGTTGTTCTATTCATACCTGCACTTGGAGTTATCTCCACATTAAAACTATAAGTATTGGTACATCCTTGAGCATCCAACATGGTAACTGTATATGTTCCACCATCAGAGGGGTTATTCGTATTTCGTACGACATCCTCAACATTGCTAGAAAAGCCATTTGGTCCAGTCCATGTGTAATCAATTGGTCCTGTACATGCTGGGAAATCCGCATTTAAATCAATATTGATTCCTTCTTTACATAAAACTTCAGCATTATGATCGGGCCCTTCAGGGTAGCCCTGAGGAGCGTTGGATTGGTATAGCTGAATAAATGAACCAATGGTAAACCCATTATTAAAATCTGCTCCTGACATACAAGGTGCATGGGATGGTGGATCAACACCATTTTCCCACAACCGTACCTCACTACCACAAGTTGGAAAAGGATTAATATTAATACTGAATAACTTGATCGTATCATTTGGGTTTAAGTGGTCATATTTACCAATTGAAGTTATATCAGGTATGAATGAATAAAAATCATGCTGCGGTTGAGCACAGGGAGAGATTAAAAATTCACTTTGAGACCATGTCAAAGGATTTGTTGTATTTATTATTTTAGGGTTATACAACTGATCTACAGATATACTGGTTCCTGTTGGTACAACAAGCGTTACGGTTGAATTTGCCTGAATATGATGTCCAGGAATAGTTGCTTGACCACTTGCGACAATCATGTAAACAGCATAATTACAAGTTGTTGTATCAAATTTTAATTGGAGATCGACACCTGTAACCTGTGCTACTCCCGTATTTTGATAGCACAACAATAAAACACCAATAAATGTTAGTTTTTTAAATAAAGACATTATTTGCTTAATACACTGGTGAATAAATATTTATCCAATATCTATGACAACCCACAGGGCTGTCTCACTTTATCATTCTTATATGGTGGAATCGAACTACTGAGTCATAGTAGATATCAAACTACGTTGACACCACTACTCAGGATTTCATTTGTAAACTGCTAGAAAAAATTCTAAATGACTATCTTATTTGGAAGGTATCATAAACTTTCTCTAAAGACTATTTTAATCATTTAAGAATATAAGAATCAATTTTTGATCACCACAATTTCTTTTCGACATGAAAAGAAATTGTGGTGTCCTTTATGCTTTACAAAATAGCATAATTAAATGCTATGATGTATTTCAATGATATCACAATCCTAACAATTGACGCATTTTTTACATATGGATCTATATCTTAATTATTTTGTGCTTAATCAAATTAACACCATAATTAAGTACCATATTATATACTCCCGATTCTAAACTATTTAAATCTAAATCAATCGTATTCTTATTTATATCCTCTGGATAGACAACCAAAGATTTCACCAGTTTCCCCTGAACATCATAAAGCGAAATCAATACAGAATTCTCTTGATTATCTAATTCAATCGAAACTCTATCTCTTGTAGGATTTGGAAATACTTGAATCACCTCTTTCCCGTTTCTAACTATAGAAACCTCAGGACTGTACGAGAAATTTCCATCATAATCCTCCTGTAATACTCGATATATGAAAGTCTCCGTATCGCCAATCTTTTCATCTACAAAATGGTAGTTATTAATACTAGATCCAAGTCCTTTGATGTTAGAAGTTGAAATAATCTCAAACTTAGAATCTTCTGAAGATCGTCTTTCGATTTTATACCCTTTAACATTAACTTCATTGGCTGTTGTCCATTCAATTAAATTTCCATTTTCTACAATACTTCCATTTATAGAAATCCAATCCACAGGTAGAATTCCAAAAGCAATACCTAAATCTATATTATCCACGTGATCGCCTGGATTCAAGGTGTATTTGTTAGTGGTATTGAATCCAAAAGAATGATCAACATCACTATCTTCATGATCGTTAGCCGCATTTGCAACTGTTGCATGATACCCAGAAGGTATATCAAATTTTAGATATACATCTCTACTTTCTAAGTAATCTATCTGATATAAACCTTGCATATCCGTCACACCCTCACCTAACATTCTATGTGTTTCTGCGTCATAAGCTTTAACTACTACACCTGAAACTTTTTCTTCAAATGGTTCTTGTATTCCATTGTGATTATCATCTCTCCAAACAGAATTTCCTGCTACAGCCATTGGATAGTATCCAGCACCTAAATCTGTTTTACTTTCTCCAGAACGCAAGGTAAACGAAGCAGAAGTGCTTGGACCATTAGAGTGATCAATATCACTATCGGTAATTATACTGCCACCTCTAAATGGTTTCACTAATACCAATCCATATGGAGGCATTACTACTTCAATATAATACTCACCTGGGGCAGTACAAAACTCAAACCAACCGTCACCAGAAGGTGTACTTGGATCTCCTGAGGTTAATGTTTCATCCCAGAGGACATAAGCTCCATTTTCCATTTTATACAACCTTATCAAAAGGCCATTTATACC
This sequence comes from Saprospiraceae bacterium, assembly GCA_965230345.1. Lineage (GTDB taxonomy): Bacteria > Bacteroidota > Bacteroidia > Chitinophagales > Saprospiraceae > JADKBO01. The sequence goes on along the minus strand of CBDDKR010000002.1, from coordinate 1,797,975 downwards.
ATTTTCAAATGGGTCCATGATATCATTTTCATTGGTATCATACCATACAAAACTTCCAATTTTTACACATTTATAATAACCACCATCAATACTCTGATCTTCCTCTCCACCTACAACTTCAAACATTGGTGTAGTATTTTCTCCGTGACTACCATCTACATTACTATCCATCTGTTGATTTGCACCTGCATGATCAAATGTCGGCGTAAATTCTTCTGACATCATATACTCGATGTAATAATTACCTACAGGCACATCCATAAACTGATAATATCCTGTATTATTGGTTTTGGTACTATTGACCATATCACCATACTCATCAAATAACATTACAATTACATCTTCTATTCCTGGCTCACTAAAATCTTGTAATCCATTTCCATCCATATCTTCCCATAAATAATCACCTATAATTCCGGTTGAAGCTCTAGGCTGGACAAGTAAATGTAAAGTTGCACTGTCACACAGTCCACTTGTTCCACTTCTACATATTTCATATGCAAAATCAACTGGTCCAACATAATCTGTAAATGGTACAAAGCTATAAGAACCATCCGCGCTCATAGTAAGTGTACCTTTTCCTTGAACAGTTTCAGTAAACTCAGTAACTCTCATTATGCTATTTGATGGATCAAAATCATTTGAAGCTACGCCAATAGAAGTATTTGCAGTTAAATCAATATTTCTAGGAGTCGTATTATAATCATCCATGGCATGAACATAAAACTGACTAGAACTAGGGAATACATCAATATAAACCCACTCCTGATCACAATTAATTGGGTCAACTGTTGGAGATTGACAAACCTCATACCTGAATGAATCTTTACCAATATATCCATTATCTGAAGTATACATTCCTGTAAAAATGTTGTAAGATCCATGGTATGGTCCATCAATCAAACTAGCACCTGAAAGTGAACAATTTGATGAAGATTCACAATGATCATTATTCAGAATTGATACAACTGTAGGTACTTCTGATAACACATCCATATAATCATGGTTTGCAACTGGAGGATTGTCTTCAGACTCAGAATCCAAAACTGTAATCACCAATGGAATATCATAACAAGGAATCGTTTGATTCGTACTACACACTGTTACTATATAGTGATATTCACCAACATTTGAGGTAGTAAAAGAATATGACCCATCAATATTAAGCATTGGCATATCCGATGAAGGGTTGCTTACATCACCTGAAATGTTAACATACTCGCTTTGATCTCTCGATCGGTCATTTGTAGACAATTGACCGGTCAAAAGGGTATCTTTATAAGTGACTCCAAAATCCGGATTTAAACACGATGCTACGACCATAACTTCTATTGAAGCTGCTGGTGATGTACAACCATTGATAATTTGAATAACGGAAATTGTATATATACCTGGAACCGTAGGAGTCATAATCGTTTCATTAGATGGCGAACTCTCAATACCTGCACCCGGTCCAGATGCCATCCATTGGAAAGTGGCGTTAACTGTATTCTCCACAGTTAATTGTGCTGTTTCACCTAAGCATATTGGATTAGGAATAGCTTGTAGTCCTAAAGGTGCATCTGGCATATCTGGTTCTACCAGTTGAATCATTCCTCCATACTCAGGTGAAATACACCCTTGATCTGACTCAATACTAAAGTTAGCATATACACCTGCTACCAGATTATTCAAATATATGGCACCTACACCATTTGATGTCGCCGTGAATGATCTGGAATCTCCATTAAATGTATAATGTACAGTATAGATAGTATTTGGCACATAACCCCAAATACTAATTTCACCATCATCAGCTAAACATGCACTTGGATTCTGCATCATAAAGTCAGAAGCAATTGGAGCCTCTGGAACTTCATGTACAACTACATCAATTGTTGAAGCAGCGGAAGTACATCCATTAACTGTTTGCGTAACAGAGATTGTATAAGTACCTGCATTGATAGCAAGCATTGTAACCTCATTCGAAGTATTTACATTAAGTCCTGCATCTTGATTTGAAGTAGTCCATTCGTAAGTAGCTTGTGGGTTATCTGTCACGGACAGTGTTACAACTTCACCCAAACAAGATGGGTTAGGCAAAGCAATCAAACCTGAAGGTGCTGGAGGTGGTGCAGGACCTACCAAATTAATAGTTCCAGTAAATGGATTTGAAAAACAATTACCCGCAGAGCTAAATTCAAAATTCGTATATGCCCCTAAGGCTAAATCATTCAAGATTATTTCACCCGAATTATTCGATACTATATTTACAACTTGAGCTGCCCCATTTAATTCATATTGAACTGTATAATTTGTATTATTCGAAAATCCTCCTATTGTAATACTTCCATCGTCAAGACCACATGCTGAAGGGTCGGTAGAAGTAAAATCACCTGCAACTGGAACATCAGGAATTGGGTGTACAGTAACATCCAACGTAGCAGGAGGAGAAGTACAACCTGCAATTGTCTGACTCACAGAAATGGTATAAACACCATCCGTAGTTGCAGTCATTGAATTTGAATTTGTCGATGAAGATCCTAATCCAGCATTAGGTGAAGAGGATGACCAAGTATACGTTGCAGAAGGATTATTATCTACAGATAGATTAACCTGTGTTCCTAGACAACTTGGATTTGGTACTCCTACAAAATTTGTTGGGGCACTAGGAGCACCTGGATCAGTTAGACTTACTGGACCTGCATATGGTAGAGATGTACATCCACCGGTATCTGTAATCGTAAATTCAGTATAACTACCAGATGTAAGATTAGGGATAACGATGTTTCCATTCGCATCTGTACCAATGGACACTTGTTGGTCCACACCATGAAGTTTATAATCCACGGTGTAAGTCCTAAATGCATCATATCCTCCTATTGTAATACTTCCATCTGCTCCTGTACAAACTGTAGGATTTACAAAAGTAATATTAGCTGGATCTGGTGCATCAGGTAGTGGATCTACAATAACTGAAATCATTGTAGCTGGAGAAGAACATCCTGCAACCGTTTGGAAAACAGAAACATTATACGTTCCAACCTCAGTTGGTGTCATTGTAGTAGAGTTGGTCGTACTACTGATTAATCCATTATTTCCTGGTGCAGCGCTCCATGTATATGTAGCACTTGCATTATTATCAACGCTCAAATTAAACGTACCTCCGAGACATACTCTATCTGGAACCGCCGCAAGACCAGTAGGCGCTGCAGGCGCACTTGGGTCTACCAAATTAATTGGTCCCGGCTCACTCGCATTTGTACAAGAAGCGACATTAGCTAGTTGGAAGTTTTCATAAACTCCAGCACTTAAACCAGGGACAATTATTGTTCCGCTTGCGTTAGAAGTAACACCAATACTTTGATTGGTATTATTAACAGAAAACGTAAGCGTATATGTCGTATTGTTTTCTACTCCTTCAAGGCTAATTGATCCATCTGCACCACCACAAACTGTAGGATTCGTAAAAGATGTTCCTGTAAAATCAGGTGGAACCGATTGAAATTGTACATTAAGAGAGGAATTTGGTGAAGTACAACCTGCGACAGTTTGACTAACTGAAACGGTATATAATCCTTCCGTATTAGAAGTTAATGTATTCGAATTTGTTGTTCCTCCTCCTAATGTAGCATTTGGACTTGATACTGTCCAATTAAATGTTGCTCCAGCATTGTCATCAACACTAAGTTGAATCATATCTCCAAGACAACCTGCTGGTGGTACAGCGGTTAAATTAGATGGAGCAGGAGGAGAATTGGGATCAGTTAATGTAACTGGACCAGCATAAATACCTGATGAACAATTCGTGAAATTAGACAAACTAAAGTTGGTATATGTTCCTTGTGGTAAACCCGTAATAATCAATTCACCATTGGTATTGGTTGTAATGGTATTCATTTGAGCATTTCCATCTTGCTCATAATTTACAACATAAGATACCAAATTATCTAATCCATTTATCATAATCGTTCCATCTGAACCACCACAAGAGGTTGGATCATTTCCTGATACTGTCGAAGCATCCGGTGTCGGTGGAGTTCCGTTAATAAGAACATCAATTCCACTAGCCACAGACGTACAACCATTAACCGTCTGAGACACTTCTATTAAATGCTGACCAGGTGCTGTTGCAACCATGGTTATAGAATTACTTGTTGAAGATCCTAATCCAGCAGTTGCACTTGGAGAAGACCAATTAAATATTGCTCCTGGATTATCTTCAACTGTAATCGTGACTGTTTCACCTAGACAAGCAGGATTGGGGCTAGCACTAATATCTGCCGGAGCAGGTGGTGCATTGGGATCAGATAAAGTTTCACTTCCATTGGATGTCCCTGAACTACATCCAAATTCATTAGTCAAACTAATATTTGAATATGTTCCTGCTACAAGTCCCGATATTTGTAAGACACCTCCAGCACTTGAAGTAATCATGACATTTTGATTCTGACCACTTTGATCATATGAAACACTATAATTATGGTTATTGAGTAATCCACTAATTTCAATTGAACCATCTGAACCTCCACACACCGTAGGATTATTGGCAGTTATATTGGCTCCCGGAGTAGGTGGAGTTGGGTTAACCACAACACTAACTGTACTGGGGTCTGATTCACATGCATTAACCGTCTGAGTCACACTTACATCATATGTGCCACTTGAAACAGGATCCATAGTAGTACTATTGGTAATGGATGCAGCTAAACCAGCATCATTAGAAGAAGCTGTCCAATTGTAAGAAGCGATTGGATTATTCGTAACTGAAAAATTTATCGTATTTCCATAGCATGTAGGATTTGGAGAAGCCACAAGACCACTGGGCGCATCTGGTTTATTGGCTACTATCAATGTAATCACATTACTAGTATCAGAACAAATGATACCCATGTCATTAGTAAAGATTCTTCTATACCTATGTTCACCTTCTGTATGATCCGGAGTGGTATAATCCTCTGCATCACTTGTACCAGTCGCTGTGGCAAATACAGCTCCATCTAAACTATATTCCCATAAATAAGTTCCAGATTGAGTAACTGCACCTCCATCAACCAAAATATTTCCACTTGTACCACATATTGTTGAAGGATTAAACGGTGTTAAAATGTTATTTGAAATAACACAACTACAGTCATCTCCAACTGTAATTACTGCTATATCCTCACACCCATTCACAGTCCAAACCATATTATACTGACCAGGATCACTAAAGCCTGTTACGGTTGTAGTTGCATTATTAGGGTCTGAGATTGTTGCTGTTCCAGCACTTCCACTACCTACACTCCATGTTCCACTTCCAACTCCAGCCATTGTTGTACTTCCCTGACTAAAACATGTAACACTATTTGGGTCTGGTCCTGCATCCGAAACAGATGCGGTTATGGTCATAGAATCCGAACAAGTTTGATTCGTATATATAAAGGTAAAAGATGTTGAACTCGATACTGATATATCAACGGTCGCAGAGCCATTAGATCCAGTATTCAAAGTAGCACCTGCTGGATTATTGGTATCCGCACTCCAAGTACCACTATTAGGTTCACTGCCTTGTAGTGTCACTTGATCTCCATCACAGGCCAATTCATCATTACCCGCACTAGGTTTTGCTATTGCGTCAACAGACATTTCAGATGAACACCCAAAATTATCTGTAACGGTAACAAAATAAGTTCCACTATTGATTTCTCCTGCAGGAGAAATAGAAACATCTTCAGTTGTTGAAGAATAAGAATCTGGACCAGTCCAAGCATAAGATAAGGGATCTTGGCAAGACGATGTAGATGCTGTTAGATCTATTTCTAGTCCTTCGGAACACATTGGGATGGCCGATATCACAGGATTAGGAGGTAAAACATTATCAAGATTTCCTACATATAACTGGCTAAACCCACCAACTGTAAATCCACAAGAAAAATCTCCACCACCCATTCCTGGTTCATTTGAAGCAGGATCAACACCTGTTTCAAAAGGTCTGATTAAACTCGCACATGAATTTACTGGATTTACGGTAAAAGAGAATAATTTGACACTGTCCCCTGTCATTAAATCATTGTAATATGCAGTTGGAGACAAGGTGGGCGTAATACTATAAAAGTCATTACTTGGATCAGCAGCAGGAGCCGAAACAGGCGGTGCCATAGTCCATGTCGCTGGTACTGTACCATTATAATTTATGTTATCACGAATCGGATTATGTGAAGCTACAAGCGACACTGAAGATCCTGTGGGCACAACTATAGAATATTGTGCATTAAATTGGGCTCGATGTTGTGGTAATGTGGCAGAACCTCCACGAATTACAACATAAGCATCAAAACGACAAAGTGAAGTATCGTACTTTACTAAGAACCTTACACTATCAATTTGACCTATTACACTTCCACAAACGCCCCAAAATAGCATTACTGTTAATGCTAAACGTAGTTTACTTAAATTCATTAACCAACCTTTTTTAAACCAACCTAAAATTTTACAACCATTTATTAAACAAAGGGTTAGAGCTCAACTAACCAGGAAGAGCTCTAACCCTTTGTCTTTAAAACCTATTCAGGCAGCTGTTCTATAAAGAAATCAAAGTTCGATAAGAACTGAGAGTTCAAAGGATAGAACAATAACTGTCCAAATAACATATTTTTATCATCATTAGGATTGTCAAACTTCACTTTTGCATTCAAGTCAAAATCTGCGTTTCTATAACCATAAGCAAAATCGAAATTCGCTTTTAACGCAGTGTTATTTGCATGAGAGAATACATCGAAGAATACAACATTCAAATCATCACCAGGGTTAGCTGCTTTGATCTTTTTATTTCCATCAAAATCACCAGCCCAAAGAGCTCTTACCGGCAATCCAAAAGGATTTACCTTCATTGCCAATCCTGTAAAGTCATACGTAACACCAAATCCGTAATCCACAAATCCTCTATCATATAAGTCAACATTTGTATCAGTGAAATCAACTAATTCTGTCAACTGTTGAGGAGTTTGAGGCAATGAAGTCATTGCTCCAAGGTGATTTCTATGTCTTACAACTACAAAATAATCATCCATTACGATACCTGGGAATCTTAATCCTCGCTCTCCATTCAAATCAGCTACATCCGCATCTCTCTGAAGTAATCCAGCACGAGTTGCCACAATAGAAGTATCTGTTTTAGATCTTAGTTCTACAAAAACCCAATCTGAAATGGCATCTTCACCTGTCTTGGCAAAAACTCCACTTGGGTCTGGGATAGCTGCAAACGCAGATAGAGCACCAGGTCCTGCATGATCAAATCTTCCTGGAAGACCAGTGGTATAAAGTGTTCCAAAACCTTCATCTAGATTATCAACTTGATAAGGATCATTTACAGGAATATAGTTAGCACCATTGAATGGACTCGATCTCAAATTGTCACGCATTAATGGTCTTGTATGAGTTGTTCCTACTGTATTTCCATGGTTCATTAAAGCACCTTCAAGATATACTCTAACTTTTAGGGATAAATCCGGAACTACAAGAATATGTAATGTAGCATTAGCACAAGCTTGAGTAGCATTATCATCACAAGTTTCATATACAAACTCTACTGGTCCAAAGAAATTTTCAGCAGGAGTAAATGTATAAGAACCATCCGTTCCTAATACCAATGTTCCGGCAGCAACAGAAACATTCTGAGCTGTTACTGTCTGATCATCACCTTCTGCGTCAGTATCATTCAATTTCACATCACCAGAAACTGGAGTTAGCTCAGCAGTAGATGCAAAATCATCAGCTGCATCCGTTGTATTATCTGCCGAAGCATCAAATATCGAGATGATCTGAATTGCTGTAGCACAATTCGTTGGATCTCCCGAAACACAAACTTCATAAGTCAATGTATCCTTTCCGATAAACCCAAGATTCGGTGAGTAATTTATGTCTCCTGAACCATCTCCTGCAACTGTACCTGTACCATTTGATGCGGCAACAGTAATCGAAACAGATGAAGAATCCAATGAACATCCTGTTACTACTACACAATCATCATTAGATAATGATTTTAATGTTACCGGAGTATTGATTTGAGTAACTGCGATATCAGTATTTGCAATTGGTCTCAAATCAGGCTCTAAATGATCTACAACTGTAATTGTCAATAAAGACACTGGACAACCTGTAGTTTGAGGAGGAATACAATATGGAACATCATATGTATAAACACCTACAGTATTTGCTTGGAATGTATAAGTACCATCACTGTTTATTGTTATTGTTGCTACACTTCCAGAAGGACTAGATGTTAATACTGCAGCTGGTCCGTAAGTCGTTCCTATAGATACCATATCATTCGTGTTAACATCACCATCGACAGGAACGTCAACAAATGTTGCATTTATATCCGGATTTGCACAGTTGGATATGGTAAGTTCTCCTGTTGAAGAAGCAGACGAACAACCTGTTGCTGTTTCAACAAAGGTAAATGTTGCCTTACCAGGTGCAATACCTGTTACGATACCATCATTTGTCACAGATGCAACTGCCGGATTACTTGAAGTCCATGTTCCTCCTGTACTAGGAGATAGAGTTGTTAATCCACCTGAACATATAGATGTCGGTCCTGTAATTGAAACCGTTGGAGCAGGACTCACATCAATAGGAACTGACTCGTCCGAAGGACAACTAGTCGAACTTAAAGTGTATATAAATGTAGCTGTTCCTTGAGTAACCCCAGTAACCAAACCAGTATTATCAATAGTAGCTACCGCTGGATCAGTTGAAGTCCATGTACCATCCGTAGAAGGTAGGAAATTCGTAGTTCCACCGATACATATATCATCATTACCGACTAGGGTAATTGTAGGAGCTCCATGTACAATAATTGGATCTGTAGCTTCAGATGTACATCCTGATCCTGTTTCAGTAAATACGAAAGTGGCATTACCCGCTCCTACACCTGTAACTACTCCACTATTTGTTACTGTAGCGACAGTTGGGTCATTTGACATCCATGTACCACCAGCAGTTGGAGAAAGTGTTGTTGTCTCACCTTCACATATTTCATCATCTCCTGTGATACTAACAATTGGTCCAGGCGTTACAGTAACTGCTGAACTCGTATCAGAGATACAGCCTGTAGCTGTATTGGTAAAGATAAACTCTACGCTACCAGCAGCAACACCTGTAATAGTACCTGAATTACTTACTGTAGCAATTGCTGGATCAACACTTGTCCATGATCCACCTACTGTAGGTGTTATAGACGTTACAGACCCTACACATATACTAGCAGGCCCTGAAATAGCTGTAATTGGAGTTGGATTGATTGTTATAGGATCAGTTGCAACAGTTGAAGCACAACCAGTTGCTGTATCTTGGAAGGTAAATGTAACCATACCAGCACTATCAGCAATAATTCCACCAGCTGTAATTATAGTAACCAAATTTGTATCACTTGCTGTCCAAATTCCGTTAGTTGGAGCTAAGTATGTTGTATCTCCAATACAAACCTCATCATCACCTGTAATAGAAACAGTTGGTGCACCGTTAACAACAATTCCTGCTGATTCATCAGAAGGACAACCTGCAGCACTTGTAAAAATAAATGTTGCTGTCCCTTGAGATTGACCAATTACTAATCCTGAATTGTCAACCGTTGCAACACCAGGAACAGTGCTCGCCCAAGCTCCACCTGTAGTTGGAGCAAGGTATGAAGTATCTCCTACACATATTGGACTGTCACCGGTTACACTAACTGTTGGTTTTGGATTAATTGTAACTGTTAATGGGTTTGCAGTACACGTAGTATTTGTAGCAGTATATATTAATGTTGTAGAACCGGCAGCAATAGCGGTAACAACACCTGTATTTGTTATTGTAGCGATACTTGGATCACTTGACACCCATGTCCCTCCTGTACTTGGTGAAACATTAGTTGTTTGATCAACACATATCGTATTAGGTCCAGTAAAACTTACTATTGGAATAGCACTTACTGTTACTGGAACAGTAGCTTCAGATACACAACCAGTCGTTGCATCTGTAAACGTAAATGTTACGAATCCAGCAGAAACACCAGTAATTAAACCAGAATTATCAATTGTGGCAATTGCTGGATTACTTGAAGTCCATGTTCCTCCAACACTTGGTGAAGCATTAATTGTTGCACCAATACAGACATTGGTTGCAGAAACTGAAACAATTGGACGTCCAATAACCGTAACGGGATCAGTTGGTGCAGATACACAAAATGTTGAAGCATCAGTGAAGGTAAAGGTTACCGTTCCTGCAGCAACACCAGTTACTAATCCGAAATTATTTACAGTCGCAATATTTGGATCACTTGAAGTCCACGTTCCTCCTGTCATTGGGGAAAGTTGTGTAGTAAATCCAACGCAAATCTCGTCATCACCTGAAATCGAAACAACTGGACCAGGTTCAACTACAACCTTTACAGTATCAGACTCACAATTTGTGCCTGTTTCGACAAATGTAAACAATGCCGTATCCGCTGTTAATCCTGTAACTATATTTCCACCACTTAATGAAGCTACGGTTGGAGTATGAGCTACCCATGTTCCACCCGCTGCAGGATTAAGAGTTGTGGTTGCTCCGATACAAATATTAGATTGAGCCACACTTACTGTCGGTTTGGGATCAACAATTACTGCACTAGTAGTGTTAGAACAACCAGAAGCAGTTTCTACATATGTAAATACAGCACTTCCTTGTCCAACTGTAGTAACGTTTCCAGAATTATCAACCGTAGCAACTGACACATCACTTGATGTCCATGTACCTCCTGTAGTTGGAGCCAATGTAGTCATACCATTTACACAAAGTCGATCATCACCAGTTATACTAACTACTGGTTGACCTAATACTGTTATGGTATCAGAAGGATCTGAAGCACATTGAGTCACTGCATCTGTAAAAGTCATTACGACCTTTCCAATATTAACCCCCGTAACGATACCAGAATTATTAATTGTGGCAATCAATGGATCACTACTTGCCCATGTACCTCCACTTGATGGAAGAAGAGAAGTTGTTGAATTAATGCATAAGGAATCATTACCTACAAATGATATCGTAGGTCTAGGTCTTACTGTAATAAATAATGTATCCGACACACATGATGTGCTTGATTCTGTAAAAATCATTCCTGTAGTTCCAGCCGCAACACCAGTTACAACACCTGTATTGGTTATTGTTGCTACTGCAGGATCTGTAGATGCCCATGTACCACCTGTCATTGGAGTCAATGTTGTATTTTCTCCTATACATATAGTATCCATTCCCGTATTAGCGACTGTTGGACTTGGATCAACTGTTACAGCCGATGTAGTATTCGAACAGCCGTTACCATCAGTGAAGGTGAATGTTGCAGTACCACTGGTAACACCGGTAACTGTTCCTCCAGCTGTAACGGTTGCAACAGCAGGGTTATTACTTACCCATGAACCACCTGCATCTGGAAGAAGTGTAGTAGTCGAACCTACACATATTATATCATCACCATTGATCGAAACCCCAGGTAACGAATCAATGGATACTATCATAGAATCTGTACATTGTGGAGTTACATATACGAAATTGTAATCTCCTGTAGCAGCACCAGTAAATGTCACCTGCGCTTGCCCTGCTGGTAATTGAATTAAGGAAGCTCCAGCCGGATTTCCAGCAGCTTGCTGCCATGTACCTGTGGCAGGATTACTACCACTCAATGTATCAATAGTTCCTGCACATATCGTTCGATCTGAACCAGCATCAGGTTTTGCAGTAGCATTCACGGATACAGAATCTTGACATCCGAATCCATCCGTTATAACTACCTTATAAACTCCCGTATTTGCAGGAGTAGCAGGATCAATACTAACATCTTGACTTGCTGAAGTAAAAGAATCTGGTCCAGTCCAAGCGTACGTAAGTGGACTTTGACAACCTGAGGTTTCTGCTGATAAGTCTATTTCAATACCTGTACTACATTCATTTACTACATCCAAAATTATTGGAGAAGGAGGGTACAATTGAGTCGAATTATCATTATACAATTGAGTCGTACCTCCAATAGTAAAACCGTTAGAAAAATCAGCACCGGCCATATCTGGATCTGAGGATGCAGGATCTGATCCATTCTCCCAAATTCGAATGTCCGAAGCACAATTAACTGTGGGTGTAATATTTAAACTAAATAACTTTACAGTATCTCCTGCCATCAAGTCATTGTAGTGTGCTTGAGGAATAATTGTAGGAGTAATACTATAAAATCTTTGAGTAGGACTACCTGAAGGATATGTTAAATCCCCTGTAATAGTCCAATCCATTGGTACTGTTCCAGTATAAGTTGCATTACTTACTAAAGGCATGTAGGAAGTATCAACTGTAACTGTTGCATCGTTGGGGACAACAATTGAATACTGAGCATTAAACTGAGTCCGCTGTTGAACAGTAGTTGCTGAACCAGAATTCACAATAATGTAACAATCGTACAAACATGTACTTGTATCGTATTTCATCTGATAGTTCACACTGGTGATTTGACCAGACATCGTACTGGTAAAGAAAATTAAACATAGCGAGGTTGCTAAGAGACCATAGATTGCTTTCATAAAAATATAGATTTGATAAGGAACCTGTTTTTTGTTTTCAAATTAAAAAATATAACCTAACACCGTAAAGTCTATTTTACACACGTGGCAAATATATAAATAATTCATAATATATTACATACATCATAATTAGATAATTACAAATTATAATAATTCGTAATGCATCAACAATGAATTACAAAACAGTATTTTATACTACTTTGCACCCGCAATCACCAATATTATTCCAATTATACTATCATATAATTGAAGTTTTATCGTGCGATAAACACCACCATTCTATCATTTAAATAAAAAACAAGACCATTTACAACTTAATAACAATATTGCGACTATTAATCCTTAAACAGGATGCCTAGATGAACATCATTTTAAGTGAAAGATCTTAAAAGATTTGATACCACAAAATAACAAAGGGAAGCTCTTTTAAAAGAACTTCCCTTTGTTTTAAATGCATTTTGTCAACAATTAGTCAATTATAATAAGCTTCTCGCTTTTTACTAATTCGCCATTTATCCTTGAAGTAATAGTATACATTCCAGAAGGATATTTTACAGGCATTAAAACAAGTTCATCCTCTGTACCATTCAGGTTATACGAAAAAGTTGACTGCATCTTTTTTCCTCTAAAATCATGCAAATCTATCTCAACCAAATCACCCTTTTTACCATTTAATCTAAATTGAATATTGTCTTTAGCGGGATTAGGAAAAAATGACACTCCCGAAACCAAATTCGTTCTGTAATCTACTTCTGTATCATTTGCAATAACAGCCAACTCATTTCCCTTCGTTGATTCTAAGAAATAGAATTCTTTAGATGCACTACAACCAATTGCATCTGAAATGATCACCTTATACTTTCCTTCCTCTACATGATTAAAAGTGTACTCAGGAGAATCACTATACAGTATTTTGCCATTCGGTGTTACCCACTTATATTCTAGCTTTTTCTGACAATCAGACATTGCTGTTCTTGATTCAAAATTCACCTCACCATATTTCTTAGACAAAATCGCCAAATTATGTATTTCTGGTTCTTGAGGACTAATCAACCTTTCGTTTCGAAGATACTTCTGTTCAATTCCTCCAATAGTAAAACCATTTCTAAAATCACTTCCACCCATTCCCAAATCACTTGAACTTGGGTCAGTCGCATTGTCAAATATTCTAACATCTTTGGCACAATTAACAATAGGTGAAATATTCAGACTAAACAATACCAACTTTTCTCCTTGCTCTATATTATTATAGAAAGCAGATGGTGCTAAAGAAGGAGCTACACTTACAAAGGTATTTTCTGGAGAAGACTTTGGGCCTTCTATTGTAGACGAGATATACCAATCAATAGCATCACTAGACCTATAATTTTGATTATTTCGATATGGCATATATACTTTCTCTACGACTGCCTCACTTCCTTTTGGTATAACTACTGTAAATTGAGCATTAAACTGAACTCTTTCCTTCATAGTTACAGCATCTCCATCCAGAGATCTTACATAACAATCGAATAAGCACGTCTTAGGGTTATACTCAATTCCATAACTTACAGAGTTAATTTGTCCAATTAGGATAATTGAGCAAAAAAGAAAACTTGATAGAAGTAAGATCCTTTTCATAATAAATTGTTTTTTGATGTTCACTGTTATTAGAATATTTAATCTCATAACCTTATTCAGGCAATTGTTCAATAAAAAAGTCAAAGTTTGATAGAAACTGAGTGTTCAAGGGAAAAAACAACACTTGTCCAAACAGCATATTTTTGTCATCATTCGGATTATCAAATTTCACTTTTGCATTCAAATCAAAATCTGCATTTCTATATCCGTATGCAAAATCAAAATTGGCTTTAAACGTAGTATTGTTAGCGTGAGAAAACACATCGAAAAACACTACATTCAAATCATCACCGGGGTTTGCAGCTTTCACCTTAGAGTTCCCATCAAAATCACCAGCCCATAATGCTCGAATAGGTAGATTAAAAGGATTTGCCTTCATACCCAAATCAGTAAAATCGTAGGTAACCCCAGAACCATAGTCAACGAAACCAAAATCAAATATTGGTACTGCAAATGATGTAAAGTCCACTTTATCTGTTAACACCTCGGGAGTCTGAGCAAATTCAGTCATTACTCCAAGGTGATTTCTGTGCTTGACAGACACATAATAACTATCCATTTTCATGCCAGAAAATCTAAGTCCTCTAGAACCATCTAAATCTACCACATCACCATCTCTTTGTAACAAACCTGATCTTGAGGCAAGAACTATCGTACTATCTGATTTCGATCTAAGTTCTACAAATACCCAATCTACGATGGCATCCTCACCAACCTTTGAAAAAACTGTTGTTGGATCAGATATTGTTAGGAAGATGGAACTATCCCCAGATGCTTTATGCTCATATTTAGTTGGCAACCCTGTAAAATATGATGATCCCAACCCTTCATCAATTTCAGATACTTGATAAGGGTCATCTATTGGTATATAATTCGATCCGTTGAATGGACTAACCCTTAAATTATCTCGCATTAGAGGCCTTGTATGAGTAGTTCCTTTTTCACCACCATTACTCATTAACGCACCTTCCAAATAGACCATTACCTTTACCGTTAAGTCAGGAATAACCAGAATATGTAAAGTCGCGTCAGCACAAGCTTGTTCGATATTGTCGTCACAAATAGTGTAAACAAAATCTATAGGGCCATAAAAATTATCTGATGGTGTAAAAACATAAGCGCCATCCATCCCCAAAACAAAAGTCCCCTCAGGTACAGAAATATTCTGACTAGTAACAGATTGAACATCTCCTTCAGCATCACTATCATTTATTGAGACATTGCCTTCTATTACTACTCCTTCAGGACCTACAGCATAATCATCGGAAGCCGAAGTAGTATTCTCAGCAGTTAAATCATTTATGGTTATAATTTGAATTGCAGAAGCACAATTGGTTAAATCACCTTCAGTGCATACCTGATATTTTAACGTATCTTTTCCAATATACCCATTCGAAGGAGTATATGTAATATTACCATTTATTGCATTTACAATCGCCGCTCCATTGGAGGGAGGGTCAATCAACGTAACCGATGTCGAATCTAATGAGCATCCGGTAACAACAACGCATCTATCATTTTCCAAAGAATGAAGAGTAATCGCCGTATTTATCAATGTAGTGCCAATATCAATGTTAGCCACAGGCTGTCTATCAGGTAATAAATAATCCAACACATATATCGTTAATAATGAAGTGGGACAACCTGTTGTATAAGGTGGAACACAAACTGGGATCTCGTATGTATACACACCTATCGTATTAGCCGAAAAAGAATACGTACCATCCGAATTTACGCTAATATTAGCAACACTTCCAGAAGGACTTGAAGTCAATTGTGCTGTGGGTCCATAGGTTGTCGAAACATCAACAAAATCATTGGTAGAGGAATTCCCATTTACTAGAACATCTACGAACGTTGAATTAAAATCAGGATTTAAGCAATTCTCTACTTCAAGTTCGCGGGTAGATGTCTCAGATGGGCAACCAGTAGCAGTTTCTACAAATGTAAAAGTAGTCTTTCCCGGAGCAATTGCTGTCACAATACCATCATTAGTAACAGTTGCAATACTTGGATTATTGCTTGTCCATATTCCTCCAATCGTAGGAGATAATGTGGTATATGACCCAATACAAATTATGGTATCACCTGTAATTTCAGCCGTTGGAGCAGGACTTACGGATACTGGCAAAGTAGCATCAGAAGAACACCCTGTTGCAGCCAAGGTAAATATAAATGAAGCAGACCCAACTTCTACTCCGGTTACCAACCCAGCATTATTAACAGTTGCAATATTATCATTGCTTGAAACCCAAGAGCCTCCTGTATTGGGGAGTAATGATGTTGTACCTCCTTTACATATGGTGGTAGGACCATCGACTATTACAGATGGTTTTCCATGAATAATTATTGGATCTGAGTCTTCCGAAGTACAGCCAGAACCATTCTCAGTAAAGACAAAAGTTACGCTGCCGGCAGAAACACCAGTAACAACTCCTGCATTCGAAATAGTAGCTACTAACTCATTGCTAGAAGCCCAAGTACCGCCAGTTGTGGGATTTAATGTAGTTGTCTCACCGACACATATTTGATCATCACCACTTATTAATACCGTTGGTCCAGGAGTTACAAAAATTGAATCACTTGCATCAGAAACACAACCTGTTGATGAATTCGTAAATACAAAAGTTGTTCCTCCGGTTGCAATTCCGGTCACCAATCCTGCATTATTCACTGTGGCAATAGACAAATCATTACTTTGCCATGTACCACCAGTAGTTGGAACCAAATTGGTAGTAGCACCAACACATATATTACTCGGCCCAATTGTATTTACTGCGGGATTAGCATTTATTAAGAGAGGAGAAGTTGCTCCATCAGATGTACATCCAGTTAAGGTATCTACAAAGGTAAATGTTGCAGTTCCAGCAGAGACACCTAAGACTTTCCCATCTATTAATACCTGTGCTATAGCTGGATCACTTGATGTCCATACTCCAGTAGTGGTAGGACTTAAATAACCTGTATCCCCTACACAAATATTATCATCTCCAGTAATGTTAATTGGAGGGAATCCATTTACCGTAATTGGTCTACTTGGATTCGATGGACATCCTGAATTTGACGTAAAAACAAAGGTCGTTGTTCCTTGGTTCACGGCGGTTACTGTACCGTCATTTTCGACTGTAGCTACGGATGGGTCATTCGACACCCACACACCACCAGAAGTTGGAGATAATGTAGTCGTTTCTCCTATACAAAGTAGGGTGTCTCCTGTAATTGAAACACTAGGTTGACCAATTACTGTAACCTCCAAAGCATCTGCTATACAACTTGAGGCTGTTTGGACAAACACAAGTTGTGCTGTCCCCGACCCAATCGCTGTTACAACCCCAGAATTTGTTACTGTGGCAACAGAGGGGTCACTACTTTGCCAAGTTCCACCAATAGAAGGACTTACCGATGTATTAGCTCCAACACATATCGTAGTAGGACCACTAAAAGAGGAAATAGGTTGAGCATTTACGGTAAGAGGACTACTTGGCGATGAAGTACACCCTGTTGAAGTATCTGTATAAGTAAGAGTTACAACTCCAGCTGCTACTCCTGTTATTAATCCTGAATTTGAAATAGTCGCTATGCTCGAATTGGATGAAACCCAGGTCCCTCCAGAACTTGGAAGGATATTGGTCGTATTATCAACGCAAACATCACTATCAGATAAGGTAATTATTGGTCTTGGAATGACGGTTATTGGATCTGTTGGACTCGAAGTACAAAAAGTTGAAGTACTCGTAAATGTAAATGTAACACTACCAGCAGCTACTCCAGTAACAAGTCCACTATTATTAACCGATGCAATATTGGGATCACTAGATATCCATGTTCCCCCAGTACTAGGTGCCAATTGGCTAGTAAGCCCAACACATATCTCATCCGCTCCTGATATTGATACGACAGGACCAGGTTCTACCACAATGAATATAGTATCAGATTCACAATTTGTTCCTTGTTCCAAAAAGGTGAGTTTGGCCGTTCCCGTAGTCAATCCGGTAACCTGATTGGTCAAACTTAAGGATGCGATTAATGGAGTATGATTCGTCCATGTTCCACCACTACTTGGGAAAATACTCGTTGAACTTCCTAAACAAATGTTGGTTTGATTTGTGCTGACTGTTGGTTTTGGATCGACAACAAGCGCGGATGTCGTATTAGAACAACCTGTTGCGTTATCTGTAAATTGAAATACTGCAATTCCAGGTCCCACTGAGGTAACAACACCTGTAGTAGGATTGACCGTAGCAACTGACTCATTACTACTAGTCCATAACCCGCCTGAATTGGGAAATAAAGTTGTTGTTACACCAATACAAATACGATCATCACCAGAAAAACCAACTGAAGGTTCTGAAACTACCGTGATAGAGTCTGACGGTAGTGATACACACTGTGAAGATGTAGAAGTATAAGTGACTACTACCTTCCCAGATTGAAGTCCAGTAACCAACCCCGAATTATTTATACTTGCAATAAGAGTATTACTACTTACCCATGTTCCACCCGTCGAAGGTGACATTTGAGTTGTTGAAAACACACAAATCGAATCATTTCCTGAGATGGATATTACTGGCCTTGGCTCTACGGTAACTTTAATTGTATCAGAAACACATCCAGTAGCAATTTCTTCAAATAAAAAATCTGCCGTTCCTTCCGCAACACCTGTCACGACACCAATACCAGATATTGAAGCTATGGCTGGATCATCGCTGGTCCAATTCCCACCTGTTGCAGGAGTCAAGCTCGTTGTATTTCCAATACAAATTGTATCACTTCCAACATTTGTTACAGTTGGTTTAGGATTGACTGTTACAGGATCTGTTGTTGCCGAACAACCTGTTGATGAAGCTGTAAATGTAAACGTTGCCGTTCCACTTTGTAGAGCATGAACTTTTCCAGTTGAAGCCTCTACAGAGGCAACTAAGGGGTTATTACTTATCCACGTTCCACCCGTCGAAGGTGATAAAGTCGTGGAATCCGATGTGCAAATTTGATTATTTCCGCTAACCGATACCATTGGAATTGGATCTACTGTAACACTCATTGTATCAGAACAACCTGGAATTGTGTAAATAAAAGCATATGTTCCAGACGCAGATTCATTAAAAGAAACTAATGCTCTTCCCAAACCAATATTAGTAATCGTTTGTACACCAGGATTATTAGATGATAATGCAGACCATGTTCCAGAAGTTGGACTCAATCCAAAAAGCGTATCTGTAGCACTGGCACACATAGATTGATCTACACCTGCGTTTGGCTTAGATACTGCATTAACCATAATGGAATCTTGACATCCAAAACCGTCTGTTACGACTACCTTATACACACCATTATCCGTCTCACTAGAAGGAGAAATGGATATATCTTCGGTCGAAGCGGTAAAAGAATTAGGTCCCGACCATGAAAACGAAAGTGGGGACTGACAAGTATTAGTCTCAGCCGAAAGATCAATCTCAATTCCTTCAGAACACCCATAAATGGCATCAACCAATAAGGGCTTTGGAGGATAAACCTGAGTCGAATTTGCATTATACCTTTGAATAGCACTACCAATAGTAAACCCATTATTAAAATCCAGTCCAGCCATATCAGGGTCTGAAGAACTCGGATCTACTCCATTCTCCCACAATCTAATATTAGATGCACAATCAGCAGTTGGAGTAATGCTTAAACTAAATATTTTGATCGTATCGCCCTGATTAACCGAATTATAATGTCCAACAGGGTGAATTGCAGGCACAATACTATAAAAAGTTCTGTCAGAACCTACTGCTGGATAATTATGCGACGAAGTAATACCCCATGATATTGGAGTAGTACTATCTTCATTGGCATTACTTACAAAAGGGGCATGAGTTTGAGCAATGGATAAGCTAGAACCAAATGGTGTAACTATTGAACAAGCGGAATTAAACTGTATCCTTTGCTGAATCGTCGTAGCAGACCCAGAATTAATAATGATGTAAACATCATAAAGGCATGATGAAGTATCGTACTTCATTTGATAATTGACACTGGTTACTTGACCAATTAGCCAATTGGAAACTAGTATCATGCTAGATACTAACACTAATTTAAAGTGAATTCTTCTCAAGTAAAAGGTTTTTAGAATTTCAAATAATGTTTGTTCTATTCTATCTTTTGAGATGAATTAATAATTCAATATTTGTCTCAGAAGCCTAAGAAGACCAAATTACTTTAATCGCTAAAAACCAATAAATTACACTGTAGTTAATGCCCAATATTTTACAGTTTAAATCAAGTTAAATTGCAAATGGTAAAATATTTTACATTTAACAGCCTATCTGCTTCTTCTTAGAATTTTATTCAATGTGTGAAAAGAAGCAACAATCATGCCATTAAATAGCATTAAAATCACCAAAAGTAAGTCACTTTAAGCTATTCAACTATCATTAAAAATCGTACATTAAGAATTACCAACCAATTCTAACTCAAATCAAATTCTTTTCGATACACCAATGCTAAGAAGATAGGATCGATAACACTGCTCAATATCACTCTGCGAAATCCTTGTACTTAGGTCATATCTATTGTAAAGGCCAAAGTGAATATTAAAATCATTGTGCACATTATATGTAAAATTCAATCCATGGTGAATCAGTGGCTTATTTGATTTCACGAAGGTTGACCTATTGATATTTTCCAAAGGCTCTTTTTCTCCTAGTACAACTCCATCGTATGATTGATACAGTGGAATTTGAATACCACTTTCGAGCCCAATTTTAAACTTCTCTGTTAAACCAAATTCATACCCTACTGAAATGGGTACACTTATTTGATGCAAATAGTTGTATTTTAATATGTTAATATCATATTTATTAAGAGTTTCTGATGTCACATTGACTAATGATGAATTACCATATTTGTCAGTATATAGTGCTGGGTTATCTTCCTTTACCAATATTTCCCTTTGTCCCTTAAATCTTAGTTTTTCAGTTGATCTATAATATTCAAGTCCTGTTCGCAAATACCATTTTTTATTTAGATTAACCTTAAAAGACAAAGAAGTTCCTATTTGTTCCATAGCAGTTTCAGAATCTCTGCGCAACTTGATATATGAATCATTACTTGATTTATTCTTAAGATTTCTATCGAATACTCCAACAAGAGCATGTACCCCTAAAGAATAAGCCAGATTATACTTTGAAATATCTTGAGTACTTTTTGTAGAAATATAATCTGCATCAATTTCGAGTTCATCATTCTTAATTGGTAAACTTTCTTGATTTAACATAGGAGCAATAATGATAGGAAAAGCGGCATACCAATTATGGGATTGATATGTTAAGTTTTCTATTACTTTAAATGGCATTTCCATCGGTTCATCATTAATTGCATTTTGCGTTTCTAGATTAATCGTTGTAAAATCAGAATAATCTGACGATACATCAATCCTATTATTGGTTACTTGTAGTGGTTCCAAGTTTCCATTTAAGGCATTATATTCAGATTCAACATCACCAAGATGTTCTTTTATTTCGGACTTGGAAGCAGTTTTTTCTTTACTTGTGTTTAATAAGCCCTTAGGCAATTCTTTATCAGAATTATCGACTGCAATCTCTAACTCATTAGACTTAAGACTCAAGAATTGTGGTTTCAATATAGCTGTAAAAACTATTCCTATCAATCCTAGAAAGAAAATCCAAATAAACCTTCTTTTTCTTTTCTTCTTATCTAATCTATCCGAAATTTGTTTCCACTCTTGGTTAATATTGAGGGAACTCTCGAAATCGTATAATTTTTTAAATTCTTCAGACATAGTGGATATTTTTAAGTTCTATTTGGAAATAATCTTATGTTGAGAATCATCTAAAAAGTAACTATGATTACCAATTAATAACTTTCTAAGCATTTTTTTACTACGATTTAAATTGGACCTAGAAGTCACTTCCTTTATCCCAATCATATCTCCTATTTCCTTGTGACTATACCCTTCAATTTCATACATACAAAACACCTGTTTATACATATCTGGAAGTTGTTCAATCACTTTAAATAGTTGATCCATATTCATTTTTTCAACCACATCAAAATTTTCCTGTTGACTATCGTTTAAAACTTCAGGAAAGACTTCATTCTTGTGGCTTTTTTTCCTTAACTTTTGTAACGCACAATTGATTACTATTTTTCTCGCCCACGATTCGAAATGGCCTTTTTCAGCATCAAACTGACCTATGTTTTCATAAATCTTTATAAATCCATCATGCAAGTTGTCCATAGGGTCGTATTGATTTGGAGTATACCTTTTACTTACGGCATAGAACAGCCCTGCATACTTTTCGAAAAGCAGCTTTTGAGCAATTCTATTGCCTTTTTTGCAACCTAAAATTATTTCAGCAACCTCCAAATCAACCGTCTAGTTATATCGATGTGCTCTAAAGTAACATTCAATTTTCTTGGATTGTACTTCTCCAAATACATGTGCAACAATCAAATCATCTTTATCCTCTCCATATGAAATAATTCTAACCACTACATCTGAACAATTACCAGAACATTGAATCATTTCAGGCGTAATGATATCCATTTCACTAGGGGTATAATCACCAACTGCTTCCGCTACATTTATACTTATCGTAAAATCCATCAAATCAGAGAATGTCAGCGGTGTATAAGGGAAGGCTGACTCTTCACCAATTTTTAATGTTGGGTTATTTATAACTCTCAGACTTTCATCAATCTTAATAAATCCAGCAACATTGTTCTGGCATGTATACAATCGATACAAATCATTCTCTTCCCCTGTCTTTATCCCATTTAATGGAATCGTCGTTAAAAAATCATGATTATTCTTAATATTTATCTTAATATCGGAATTACAAAAGAAGCCTGAAAGTTCAATGCGGCTTGAAGATGACCTTGACATATAAACTTTTCCTCCAGAAATGACTTCTATAAACACTCCATCACTAACATCAAGCGGTGTTACATCGCAATCATACAAATCGAAATATATAGATGTCAATCCATTTTCCATCATAACATCACCTAAGTCTAAGTCTTGTCCGTCAATCGAATAAGCCTTCACTTCATGTGGACTGTTTCCGCATTCATTTTCTATTTTAAGTTCATAATTTTTCCCATCTGCGTTAAACAACTCGAATTCACCTAATTGATTGGTTCGATATCCTGTTGTACGGCCTTCTACCTCCAGTAAGATGGTAGAATTTTTAATAGGATTTCCATCTTCATCAATGAGTCTACCTGAAGTTTTATATAAATCAATGGAACCTCCTAGGCTGTAGATTCCCGAATGGGTAATTTTGTATTGATCATCGATTCTCTCCTTTTTCCAATAATCCAAGTCTTCATCCAACCTAAAAAGAAATTGATCCGAAGATTGATCTTCAACAATTAAACTTAAAACACTCCCCTTGACCAACTCCACACGACTTCCGTTATTATCAACAAAGTAAAACGATAGTCCATATTCAGGATCAATCATGTTGGATTTCAATTTATAATCAACTGACCTAATAGAAAAAGGAAGTTTTGCTAAAGATTCACTACCGCTATACCACTTCCAAAGTACGGTTACATCATCGTTACATATATCACCATTAGGGTATTCAAATGAAACATTTTCTCCTCTTAAATCTATTCCATCCTGAAGGTTTATATCAATGTTTTTCCCATTCACCAAAGTATTTGAATCATTTTTTTCCAGATAAATGTCTACCCAATCTATATCATTTCTTGATATAAAAACCGGAATTGCCCTATTCTGATACCCTTCTGCCTTGACATGAATTATGCAACCGTCAGCAAATGTTTTGACATCGAAAAAGCTAAAATAGCCGTAATCGTCAGTCTTTACAGCCTCGTCCCCGTAGGACACATCACTATTAGCTACACCATTTCCGGATTCATCAATGACTCTTCCTGTCACACTAGCATCATGGATAATTCGAGGACCTTCTTCTTCAGGTTGAGGAATAACCTCCGATACTTCATCTTTTCTACAAGAGGCAAAAATTAATGATGATAGTAAAGCAAATAATAAAAAATGTCTTAAGCTCATATCGTAGCAACTAACCTAATTAATATTCCACCAATTAAGAGGTCAAAAGGTTTCTTCGAAATTGGTTCTAATGTTTTATATGGATTGCTCCATCGATTCGTTGCTAAACCTAGTAAAAAAAATGATAAAATTCGAAATACTAATCAATCAAGGTGAATATTATAACGAAGATCTTCGTCATATATCAGTAGAAACTTAAATGGTAAAGGTTACCACATCTATAAGCCTTTTACCAAAAAGCTTGATAAGACTTAGCTCGAGTAAAACAGTGTCTTCGGAACTATCTTTTTTCTCCACTTCTATTTTGGAACAAGATTTCTGAGTTGAAGGAGCCAGGTTATAATTAAGATACAAATATGACGTAGCACTCATAGAAAACAATACAACCAATGTTAAAGCTTTAAAATATTTCCCTTTCATGATAATGCAGATTTGTGTTCAATTAGTCCCTATAAACAAATAATAAATCAACTTGTTCTAAGTCACTGTAGTTTAATTAC
Source organism: Saprospiraceae bacterium (assembly GCA_965230345.1). GTDB lineage: Bacteria > Bacteroidota > Bacteroidia > Chitinophagales > Saprospiraceae > JADKBO01. Next base: position 1,773,262 of record CBDDKR010000002.1, on the reverse strand, counting down.
AAATATAAAACGAGATCATAGTCAAAAAAGTTACAAGAATGTTAAAGAGTATTTAATGTTTTTCCAAATAACCTCATTTTGGGAACCCAATTTTCTAATTTCGGAAGCACTGAAATATGAATCTATGAAATTGAACATAAGCTTTATATCTTTGCAGTCAAACAGGAATGAATTGAGACTTTTATATTATATTTTTATTCTGACCATTTCGATTTTGGGCCCATCCGAATCAATTGGCCAAATAGCACATCAGACCAAATCTGGTCAAAGCATCCTACTTTATTCTGATTTTTCGTGGGAACTGGATGTTACTGAGAACAAAGCTGATCCATTTGAATCACCAATAATCAAGTCTGAATCTAATAATCAAATTGATAAATTTCTGGTTCTAGAGCGCTTTTTATCTCAGGAAGAAATTCTGAGATACGTTGATTGGAAAAGATCTGAGCACCTTTCTTTAAGTAATGTTTCGGCGTTTGAGGAAAAATATCTTGCAGTGAGCAAAGATATTGATGCTCTAAGAAAAATAGTCCATAAGGACGAAATTGATGGTAAGAAATTATCTCCCATCTACGAAAAATATTTCCCACAAGAAAGTATAACTGAAACCAAGCATATCAAACCCCAAATTGGTCAACCTTCATTTAATCGTTCAGCCGATTGTAGTAGAATCATTGACACCCTGTCCAAAAAGAAAAAATACATATCATCTAAATTCTCCCATTTGACCTCTTTTACTCCAGAGCGATTGATTAATTATTTTAGAGAGAGACACTATCTAATTATTGAAAATAAAATTGCTAAGTCTAAAGGTCAATACAACTTTGAATTTAAGATTCAATTCAATTCGAATGATGTAGAAAAAAGTTATGGATTTATCCCAACAGACGGATTTTTGAGGATTTCGTTGATCAATGGAAAACAAATCTATTTCAAGATAGAAAAGACCGTATATGCTGAAGTTGAAAAATACACTGGAAGGACGATTTATCATGTAAAGTGTCAACTTAGAGATAAAGACAATATCCGATTTCTGCGAAGTCAATTACTAGACGAAATAGGCGTAATGTGGTCAAGTGGATTTGAATCTTACCCCATTTACGCTCTTGATCATTTTAAACAAAAAATAGCCTGCATCAATGACTATAAATAAAACAAAACTAGGTCTTCATCTTCCAACTGATCCAAGATGGGTAAATCTCACCCAAATCAGTTTAGAAGATATCCTTACCGACCATGCATATTGTGAGCAAAAAGCAGCGACTTTTTGTATATCACTTATACAATTAAACCCTGATAAACCCGATATAGTAAGACAACTTGCTCCTATTGTAACTGAAGAATGGGGCCATTTCAGAATGGTCTTGAGAGAGATGGATAAAAGAGGCTTGCAATTGGGTCGGCAAAGAAAAGATGAGTATGTCAATGGATTGAGAGATTTCTGTAAAAGCGGGAGTACTCATACGGAGAGATTAATCGATCGTTTGTTAATGTGTGCCTTAATTGAAGCAAGAAGTTGCGAAAGATTTAGGCTACTCTCATTGCATTTAGAAGATGATCATCTCAAAAAATTCTATCATGAATTCATGGTCGCAGAAGCTGCTCACTACAAGCTATTTTTAGAACTTGCACACAATTATGGCGACAAAGACTATGTAGACAATCGATGGCAAGAGTTCTTAGATTTCGAAGCAAAATTTATTAAAACATTAAAGGTAAGAGGAGATAGAATGCATTAATAGACCAGAATAATTAATGACACAAAAAATGATCAACATGAAGAAAAATCACATCCTACTCCTCGTACTTAGTGGCTTTTTCTTGATCAACACAATTGTGGCTGAATTTATTGGCATCAAAATATTCTCTCTTGAAAAAACCTTAGGAATCCAACCCTTCAGTATTCATCTACTAGGAAGTAGAGATTTAGGGTTCAACTTAACTGCAGGTGTTGTTTTGTGGCCATTTGTTTTTGTCCTTACCGATGTAATCAATGAATATTTCGGGATTAAATGGGTAAAAAAAATAAGTTTAGCAACAATTGCACTCGTTTTTTATGCTTTTTTGATGGTTTATATTTCAACCAAACTTACTCCAAATGAATGGTGGGATAGAGAAAGTGGTCTATCTACCCTACCTGGAGAATCAATTTCATCCATGGACACTGCCTTTGTTAAAATCATGGGGCAAAGTATGAATATTATTTTCGCTTCCATGGTTGCATTTGCCCTTGGGCAACTTTTGGACGCATACATTTTCAAAAGGATTAAATCCTTTACTGGTGAGAAGAAAGTTTGGTTAAGAGCTACAGGATCGACACTTTTTTCGCAGTTAATAGACAGCTATGTAGTACTCATAGTAGCTTTTTATTTCTTATCTAATTGGGATTTTCAACGTGTATTAGCTATTGGAACAATAAATTATATTTACAAATTCATTGTTGCTATAGCCATGACTCCAATCATCTACTTAGCACATTATTTAATTGACAAATGGCTGGGTAAATCCTTATCTTCACGGCTCAAAAAAGAAGCTTTACAAAAAGACAATTTATGAGACAGATTACGAACAATATTATAATGGTAAGACCTGCAAGGTTTGGTTTTAACCCAGAGACAGCAGAAAATAATTCTTTCCAACAAAATGACAACTCCTTAACCAATGACGAAATTGCTCAGAAGGCAATAGAAGAGTTTGATAATTTTGTAGCAAAACTTAAAGCTGAAGACATTAATGTAGATGTTTTTCAAGACCTTGATGATCCAAACACACCCGATGCCGTATTTCCTAACAATTGGATTACCTTCCATTCTGATGGAACAATCATTTCATACCCAATGTATGCTCCAATCCGAAGGCTTGAAAGAAGAAGGGATATAGTCGACGATATTGAGAAAATGTTTACAATTTCGAAGGACTATACTTTCGAGCAATACGAAGACCAAGGTTTATTTCTTGAGGGAACGGGTAGCCTTATTTTAGATCGCGAAAACAAAATTGCTTACGCTGCTCTAAGCCCAAGAACAAATGTTCAATTGTTAGATAAATGGTGTCTATTAATGGGTTATACGAAGGTGAATTTTCTTGCTGTCGATCGAAATGAAGAACCAATATATCATACCAATGTTATGATGGCATTAGGAGAAGACTTTGTGGTAATATGCCTAGATAGCATTAGAGACAATGATGAAAAAAATGCTGTACTCAACTTTTTCGAAAAGACAAACAAAAAGGTAATTGACATATCCTATGATCAAATGGAATCTTTTGCTGGAAATATGTTGCAATTGAGATCGAATAATGGACTAACTCACCTTGTCATGTCTTCTACAGCAAGAAAAAGTCTCCAACCTGATCAAATTGACCAAATAGAAAAGTTTACAAACATTCTGGTTGGAGATATTCCAACAATTGAAACCTATGGGGGTGGAAGTGTTCGGTGTATGATTGCTGAAAACTTTTTAACAAGAAAAAAAGTTTAGCATCCGGGGTTTCTTCCTTCAATTGTCATGGATTATAGGGTCATAGCGCAATCGAATGACCAAAATTCAATTAGCTAGGCAAATATAAAACTAATTGTCAGTTATTTAAACAATATTTCATGATTATTGACACCAAGTGCTGCATTTTTGTTACCAAAAACAATATACACTACAAAAAGTAATAATTAAACCGAGTTTTAACATTTACACCTTAACAAAACGATCTACTACATGTATCGTAATAATAAATGGTAAAATCATTAATTTCGTACTTCTGACTTGATAAAGCAATAATATCCCTTTATATTTTTATTCTAAAAAAAAGCACAAAATGTTTGACAAGCTAAAAAAGCTATTTATTGTTTCTGATGAAGAGTTTACAAAAAATGAATCTGGACAAAACGAAGAAGTCCAAAAAACTGAGACCTCAACACCTCCTAAATCAAGCATTCCTGCTCCCATAGAAATCCAAGGTAGTGCCGACCCAAAATTCATTGATATTTTGCTTGGAGCTATTGAGAAAAACAATATGGAGGGCTTTGATTATCTCGAATTTAAACAAAGTCTTCAAAACCTTGGGGATATTCAAATGGAAGAAGCTACAAGATACAATTCTGCTTTAGCCATGGCCAAGACAATGGGTGCTACGCCGGAATCCATTACTTCTAGTGCACAACAATACTTAAATATTCTAAAAGTTGAGGATCAAAAATTTCAAAAAGCTCTTTTAGCTCAACAACAAAAGATAGATAATGAGAAATCCTCAGGGCTCACTCAAATTCAATCAACTATTAAGCAAAAGGAAGAAGAAATAGCTCGTCTTAATCAAGAAATCTTAGATTTAAAGGATCAACTTAATCAAAAAAGTAATTCGATCGAGGCATCTTCAAAAAAAATAAGTGAAACGAACAATCAATTTGCGCATGCATATAAAATGATCGTTCAGCAAATTGTAAATGACATTCAGAAAATAAGTGATCATTCTTAAGCCCTTTCCCATACCCAAACTATCAAGAAGAGGATCTTAAGCTACGCAACTTATACCTTTTGCAGTGCCGTACAGATCATTGTTACCCCAACACAAAATATAAAACACTAATTGTAGTTTAGCACGAATCACTTCGTTTTACTGAATGATTAGAGTAATTCTATCGACATTTCGAATCCGTCGAATAAATACCATATGTAGTAGCATTCTTATTATCTATTCATTGTTTTTTTTGTATACTTGTATTTCACGGAATCTTGAGTAAAAATGATAGAATGATATAATTTTCTATCAAAATGAAAATTCAAAAATGACAAAATCAAAAAGGAAATCATTTTGGCAAAAACCAGAAGGCAAAACTGGTGTCATTGTATTAAGTGGTTTAGCCTTAGGACTAGGATGGTTGGTGAATAAATTTTTCGTATCCCTAATAGCATTTGCAGGAACAACTATTGGGCTTACCTTAACCTTAGCCGCTTTGGGTCTTATCATATATATGGCCTTAGATTCTAAAGCTCGAGCACTTTTTACCTATGTTTTCAAGTCTTCTATGCGATGGATTACAAGTATGTTTATAAAAATCGACCCTATATCTATACTAAATGGTTATCTAGATGACTTAAAAGCCAACTTAAAATCCATGAGAAAGCAGATTGCCAAATTAAGAGGGCAAATGCATAAACTCAAAGAAACTATTCTGAATAATAAAAAGGCGATTCACTCTAATCTTGATTTGGCAAATAAAGCAAAAGCCAATAACGAAAAGAATCAAATGATTCTGAAAAGTCGAAAGGCAGGTAGGTTAAAAGAATCAAATGTTCGGCTTGAAGAATTACTTAAGAAAATGGAAATCCTTTATCGCGTCCTCAATAAGATGTATGACAACAGTTACATCTTGGTGGAAGATATAGAAGATCAAGTGAAAGTTAAAGAACAAGAACGAAAGGCAATTATGGCATCCCATTCCGCAATGAAATCGGCTATGAACGTCATTAAAGGAGATAAGGATAAGAAGGAACTCTTCGATGCTGCTCTTGAAGCAATAGCTGATGACGTAGCAAATAAAGTTGGAGAAATGGAACAATTTATGTCTATGTCAGAAAACTTTATGCAAAGCATCGATTTACAAAATGGTGTATTCGAAGAAGAAGGCCTGAAAATGTTAGAAAAATGGGAAAATCAAGGGCAATCTCTTCTTTTGGGAGACGACAAAGATCTTATCATAGAGCAAGTAGAAAAAGAGGATGAAAGCGAAATATTAGAACTCAATCATCCCGTTGAAGAAAAACAACCAATAGAAAGATCTTCCAATCAGTACGATTCTTTTTTTGAATAAAACAATAAATCAATCATGGCAACTAGACTTACCGGATTCTCAAAATTATTAATAACCCTAATTATCCTAGCCGCTATCTTTTTCGGTGTACGATATTTTTTGAATAATACTCAAGTAGGACAAGATCTTCAGCAAAAAGCAAAGACTGCTCAAGAAAGCAATGAAGATGTAAACAACTCGAATACTCCTGTATCAAATAATACTTCTTCAAAGGACCCCAATACATTAAAGGTTCAATTGGTTACATGGGGTGGTTATGCTCCTGGCCTTTATTACAATGAGGGAGCTAAAGCTAATACACGAAGTAGATTTTATAAAGATTATGGATTTAAGGTAGATTTTAAAGTAGAAAACAACCTTATCAATGCTCTAAACGCATGGATTGCTGGCGAATATGATGTCTTGGTTCAAACGGCAGATGCATTTCCACTATATACCGCACCAGAAGACATTAACGCGCTTGGGCCAAAAGCATTTATGCAAGTGGATTGGTCACGTGGTGGCGATGCCATTATTGTTAAAAGAGGAATTAATAACATCAATGATTTAAAAGGGAAAAAAGTAGCCGTAGCAGTTCCGTCACCAGCACAAACACTTCTAATCTCTTCTTTAGAAGCTGCAGGGTTAAAATACTCTGATGTTGAAGTTGTCAAAACTGCGGATAATTTAAAAGCTGCTGAACTCTTCAGATCTAATGATATTGATGCCGCAGTAGTTTGGAGCCCAGACGACATATTAGCCACTAGAGATGTACCAGGCTCTAAAATTCTTTTGACTACAAAAGAGCAGTCTCACATCATTGCTGATATTATGTTTGCCTCTGAAAAATTCATCAACGAAAATGCCAAAATGATTAATGGATTTTACGAAGGTTGGATGAAAGGTGTTGCTGAATTGACCAATGAAGCTAATCATGGAAAAGCAGCTAAATATTTGGCAGAACTTAATGGGGTATCTCCTGAAGATGCTTTAGGGATGATGTCAACAGTTTATTGGACAAATCACGGGGACAATCTTAATTTCTTTGGATTAAATCCTGGTTACAAAGGTCAAAAGGGACAAGATCTATATGAAAAGATGTCGGTTAAATTTGTTGAAACCGGAGATTCAGAAAAGCAAGCTCCGAGTTGGAGATCAGCCATCAATACTTCGGCTATTAACAATGCTAAACTAATGGGTGAAGAATATAAGTCTGAAAAGCCCAAAACCTTTGCTAAATCAGCTCAAGATAAAACAGCTCCAGCCATTTCGTCAAAACCAGTTTCAATCAACTTTAATACCGGTCAATCTGCACTAAGTGAAAATGCCAAAACTATTATTGATATTCAGTTTGCTGAAACAGCTAAGATCTTTGGAAACTCCAAAGTGAGAATTGAGGGCAATACGGATAATGTAGGTAAACGACAAATGAACATCAATTTATCCAAGAAGAGAGCTCAGGCGGTTGCTGACTATTTGCAAAATGCATACAACATGGACCCCAATCGATTTATCATAGTAGGTAATGGACCTGACAAACCTGTAAAAGGTTGTGAATCCAATGCAAATGATGAATGTAAGGCTAAAAATAGAAGAACAGATTTTCAACTCATCGGAGGATAATCTAAGTAAAAATCCCAATTGAGAGTATGATTTACGATTCCAATGCCTTGTTTAGTTTAAGAGCTTCTTTAAAAGGAAGAACATCTATCGTATTGGCAATAATTGGAATTGTTGTTTTACTCTCCATTTGGGTCATACTTACAATTGGAGAATCACCTTTAATACCAAAACAAATATTGCCTTCTCCATCCAAGGTAGTACAAGCATTTGGTGATTTGTATCGAGATAATGAACTCATAAAAAACATTACCCTATCTCTTGCTCTTAATTATGGTGGCTACATTAAAGCAATTCTATGGGGCATACCTATAGGATACCTAGTTGGATTAATCCCCTTAACCAGAGGACTCTTTCAAAAGCTTGTTGATGCCATTAGATTCTTGCCTATTACAGCCCTTATTGGGTTATTCATTATTTGGTATGGCATTGGGTCTGAAATGAAAATCAACTTTCTTGCATTTGGTATATTCATATATCTATTACCAACCATGATTGTAAGAGTTGATGAAGTAGACGATGTATATGTTAAAACAGTGCATACCTTAGGTGCTAGCAAATGGCAAACATTTACCTCGGTGTTTGTTCCTTCAGTTCTTTCCAAAATCATGGACGACATTAGAGTTTTGACTGCCATTTCATGGACATATATTATAGTAATTGAGACGACTGGATCTGAAGGTGGTATTGGCCAACTTATTTATAGTGCAGCGCAACGTCAAGGTAGAGTAGATAAAACTTTTGCTCTTCTAATCATTATCATGCTCATTGGTGTATTTCAAGATCGTCTGTTTGCAACATTAGATAAAAGGTTGTTTCCCTACAAATACCAAGTAAAACATGCCCATCGAAATAAAGATACTTCAGCCGCACAGTCTCCGCTTAAAGCAATTACGAATTTCACACTTCAAGCTTTAGGTGTCATAGGAATAATTCTCTATATTCTTCTTGCTATAAATGAACTAAGTCCTATAATCTCAGAGGCCAAAGCTCTAGATTACTTTTTTGGAGATAGACAATGGGTCATTCATTTTATTGCCATTTCCATTATTTTGATCCAAGTCAACAGCATTATCCGAAAATATTTAAATAAAAAGGCATGAATCCCATATTTGTAGACCGACCGGATCAGCAAAATATTGTCGAACTTCGTAACATTTCTCAAAGTTATGATGGTGGGAAAAATTGGATTATCAAAGATTTGGACTTTATCATTGAAGACAAACCCAATCAAGGACAATTTGTAGTTATTCTTGGTATGAGTGGATGTGGGAAATCTACTTTATTAAGATATATAGCCGGCCTACAAAAGCCTACTGAAGGAACAATCAAAATTGATAACAAGCCTATAGACTTTAATACAAGAGTCAGCATGGTGTTTCAACAATATTCTTCACTGCCTTGGTATACGGTTCTTGAAAATGTAGGATTATCTTTAAAATTTCAAGGAGTACCCAAGAAAGAAAGAGATGAACGAGCAATGGAGATGATCAAACTTGTTGGATTGGAAGGTCATGAAAACAAATATGCCATCTACCCTACTTTATCAGGAGGACAGCTTCAGCGGGTTGCAATTGCACGAAGTTTACTTGCGAACTCTAAGCTTTTATTGATGGATGAACCCTTTGGTGCATTGGACGTGAAAACTCGAATTCAAATGCAAGATCTTTTAACTTCACTTTGGGAAAAATTCCAATCAACTATAATATTTGTTACTCACGATATAAGTGAAGCAGTCTATCTAGCCGATGATATTTATATCATGAAGTATGCACCCTCGAGATTTGTGGAACACATCGATATAGACTTACCTATACACCGAAATAGATCTACAAAAAGGGATCCTCACTATACTCAACTTGTACATTACATAGAAGATAAAATGATAGAAATCAGCTCATCTAAGTAATCAATAATAATTACTTATTTTTTTTCAATTCTGCAATCGACATATACATTTGTTTTTCAAACACTTATAATTCAACCTTCATTTGAAGCTTAAAATATTTTAAAAAAAACGCTAAATAATTCTTGCAAAAATAAATTTCGTTTCTATCTTTGCACTGCTTTTAAAAACAAGGCCCGTTCGTCCAGCGGTTAGGACGCCAGGTTTTCATCCTGGAAACAGGGGTTCGATTCCCCTACGGGCTACTAAGAAGTTTTACAAGGATCCTGTATATCAATGATGTACGGGATCTTTTGTTTCTAATGCACAGATATTGCACAGTTTTCACAACATCAATTCTAATAAAACTCTAAGTTAATCCTTTATTTCAGATCATGCGCTACAATATTTGATTATACATATTGCTTCTGCGAAATAGATAATTCACAGGTGTTTTTTATTTTTGTAATATGCAAAGCTCGTTTGAAAAAGTACTCTCATATTTTCTAAATAACTCATCCCTTGATTGTTTGTCAGGTTATCAATATATAGCTAATTATAAGCACCTACATGTTCTACTAGAAGAACTACTAGGCGATTGGAGATATGCAGCTATTATTAATGCTTTCCTTCATAAAGGATCAAGAGAACTTAATAGCCACCTTAAAACTATAGACCTAAATGACAATCTTCTAAACCCACTGATTGACTTCTCATTTTTACTAGAAGAATCACTATTAAAACTAAAAAGTACAAGCAGAAGAAAGCTATTAGTTTATCTTCCTTCCTGTTCTCTTAAAACTAAGAATCATTGGATAAACAAACCTGTTAATAATATTATCACAACTGAGCAATTTCTAATGTCATCAAATCACCCTATTGATGAATCACCTTATATTGATCATATAAAACTTATTATTATGCCATTAAATGAATCTTCTAGGGCATATAGTCTTTATGAATTACTTGATGTTATAGATACTAAGAAAGTGGAGGAATCAGCCATTTACATTCCCAATACACCTTTTCAAATAATTGATGTAGATAATAATGAATTACATCTTCAAGAAATAGAAGCGTGAAGAAGCTCAATTGGATGCATATGTTAATTTAAGAACTAATCTACAATATGAATAATAGAATCACATACTTAATTGGAGCAGGTGCAAGCTATTACTCAATGCCTTTAGTATCTTCTATGGCACCAAGAATGGATGTAATGATGGAGGTATTAAACCCTTCTTCGAATATTACAATCTCTGGAGTAAGAGCAGAATCAAAAATTCTCTATTCAAGATATTTACCAATAATAACGGAAATTAAAAAGCACTACACGCCTGACACATATGCCAAAAAGCTTTGGTTAAATGATGACCAATCTAATCTAGCAACTTTAAAACAACTATTAAATCTTTACTTTCTATTTGAGCAATCAGCTTTTACTTTTGAAGAAGTAAATAAAGAAAATACCCTGTCTAGAAACAGTGAAGTATTGCCAAATAATACTAATACCCTAACAAAGATGTTGAAAGACATTGGATCTAAAATTGATTTTAGGTATGATGTATTCTTAGCTACTCTTCTAGATAAAGATCATTCTGGAAACTTATTATTACCTAAAAATATTAATATCATATCATGGAATTATGATAATCAGTGGGAACTAGCTTACAATAACTTAGCAAACAAATCCACCCTACCAGAAACTGTTGATAAGCTAAATATATTTCCTGAATTAGTAGACAAAAACAAGTCTTTCGATATTTTAAACTCATCAAACATTTTAAAATTAAACGGTCAATGTAACAATCTGAAAGAAGTAATATCAATCAAAAAAACTAATTCAATTATTACTGAATATAAAAGCATAGAATTACTTAATTTCAAAAAAAAAATTACGGACTTAGAAAATGGAGTAGCAACCAACATGATTAACTTTGCTTGGGAAAACCATACAAACCAAAAAAAAGCAATAAGCCTTGCTACTCAAGCTATAATCTTCTCAAACACCTTAGTAATTATAGGATATTCATTCCCAAACTTTAATAGATCTATAGATGCTAAAATTTTAGAACCCATATCAGGAAATCAAAAACTTGATAATATTTATATTCAAGTTCCAACTAATGAGACCTACTTGCAGATACGTTCAAGGCTATTGAATATTATAAAATGTGCCCCTGAAATAATTACTCATATCCCAGACAAGGATCAATTCTATATACCTTACTAACACCTACCCCCTTTCTAACTACCTAAAATAGCCTAAAGTAATGGTGTAGTATTTATATTATTGTTCTAGTTCATATGCAACTACATCCTCATATATAGTCTCTTTCTCAGATTCATCATTTCCTATATTATGTACCATATTTGGATTATTATTAGTGGTCTGTTTCCCATTGTTCAAATCCTCTGATTCACACCATTTAATAATCTTATCATATTCTTGCTTGAAATCCTCCTTCTTGAAGTCTACTTTATCTGATATGTGTTCTTTTAATACAGAGTTCATAGTTTCATGCAAAGTATCATAATATTTAGGTGTTGTTGCAATACCATCATGTAATGTAATTAAAGGTATATCTTTATGGATCTTTTTAAGTTTTGGACATATTGTATCTAGGATTAACTTGCTTTCTATGCTTTGTAGAAGGATAGCTAACAAATTGTTCTGTTTTTTTTCATTAATTCTAGCTGCATGTGCTTTAGTAAATTTAAATTTCCTGTTAATTAGTATAAATAGTTCTGCTACCTGCTTAAACAAGGAGTGAAATAGTTGTTGCTTTTTATTAGGTGCCCTCCAAGAATTAAATAGAACTGTAATCAATGCAGCTTTTCCCGCACCTTTAACCTCCTTACACGTACCCGTTATTCCCATTTTAGAACCAAAATAAGAATATATTTTACCAGAAACAGCTAGATCTAAATATAATTTGGTTTGATCAGACGGATTTTTCTTTATACTTGATATCATGTCCATTATACTATAGTAGTGCTTCTTGTCCCCATTATTTTTAACATATAGTACTTCTTTTAAAACCTCAGAAATAAGCTCTGAATGATCCTTGCCATTTAGTAATATTGTACTTAGTAGTGGTTGGCAGTTAGAAATATCACAGTTGATTAAATACTGATTACCATAGAGAAGTAGCCCCCTCAGTTCAGATTTGATTGCTAACACCCCAGTATGTAATCTATTACTAGTGCTATCTTGTTTAAAATGTCCCAAACCATGCTGCATACTATGTAGTTTTGAGAACCATGAATTTTGAAGCTCTATTTTTTTATTATTCTCTAACTGGGAATTTTTTGTCATCGTATCATTGCTCTTTACTGATTGAGATATTAATGGTCCTAAAGTTCTATAAACTAAGTTGTGTATATTCACATTATCATCCAATCTTACATTGCTATAATCGCTATACAACATAGGATACTTTTCTTTAGTCGTTGTACAAACAATGAAATCTTGCTTTTTTGTTTGAGTATTTTGTTTTGTTTCTGCTTCAGGAATTGGGTATGTGGTAAGTTTACTATATCTATATCTATCTGTTAACCCATACCCCTTACATTTTCCTTCTGTAAACCAATTGTCTGTCTTTATGATATCATATTTGATAAAGTAATCCAAGTATGCTTTATAATCTTTAACTAAACCCTGTAGCGTTCTACTTGACATATTTTGTAGATAACCTTGCTTACTCTCAGTAGTTTTTAAAGCGTTGTAAGCCCTTATAAGGTTGTCTATTAATATAACAGCTTTTCTGACTCTGTTCTCAAAAGAATTAATATGGGTGCCAACTTCTATTGGTTTTTTATGTAACTGGTTTCTGATATCCAGATTTTCAGGAATTAAATATTCTTGAATCATATGTATTAGTTTTTACTCAAATACCAACACATTGAAATATATACCATGTTATTGATATCTAAATATTAATAAATAAAAATGAGGGAACTAAGACAAGATTTTTAATTGCTGTACACCTGTGGAATGCATACATAGTTTTAAATTTTACTATGAGAGGCATTTAGATGATAACTCTATAAGATACGAGCTAATAGCCTAATAGTACAAATCCCTCTGTACTATGATAAATAATGTATTACAAATATACAGGTTTATAATATTATCAAGCAAGTAATTTTCCAAAAAAGGAAGCATTTTGGACTAAATCTATGTAAAATAGGTAGATCTATTTAGCTAAGATAGATGATTATTTAAGAGAACATCAGAATAAACCTCCAACACAGTACCCCCCATAAACATTGGAAGGAATTAACACCCCTCCCCTATTATTTTAATAAAAAAACTATTATAAACATGGTAACAATTACAAATTTCACAATGATTGAATCTAATGATGGGAATACATATATTTCCCTAGAGATACAAGGAGGTATTGAGATTATACAATCTCAAAAAAATGATAATTACTATACAACTATAAGAAAGTGTAACATTATAACCAATCTTGATGAGATTACGGCTAAATTTTTAGTTGGTAAACAAATATCAGGAAAAATCATAAAGGAAGCTTGTAATGCATATAAATATACTATCAAAGAGTCTGGTGAAGTTGTAACTCTCAGTCACAGGTATGTTTTCTCATCCGAGGAAAACGAAATACAAACTTCAACTAAATCTTCAAAAACTAGAACTAGTTATAAAACCCTACCTGATAACAGACTGTATATAAAATCTTAGCTATCTGCGGGTATATCGCGTATGTGTATACTCCTATATTTCTATAAACCAATAAAATTTAAACTTATGCAAATAAAAATTGCTAATAGAATTAATTCCTTAATCAGAATAGGAATATCTGGACCTGCTGGAGCAGGTAAAAGTTACAGCTCCCTATTACTAGCAAAAGGCATAGTGGGTTCACTTACAAAAGTTGCAGTTATTGATACTGAGAAAGGATCAAGTAATCTATATTCTCACTTAGGAAATTACTCTAATATAGAACTATCTTCTCCTTACACTCCAGATAAATATATACAAGCAATCAATCTACTTGAAAAGCACAAATTTGAGTTAATTATAATAGATTCTTTATCTCATGCTTGGGAAGCAACAGTTAAAACTCATTCTACTATGTCTGGAAACTCCTTTAAAAACTGGGGAATAGCTAAATCCAATTTCAATCTACTAATTGATAGGATTTTAAGCTCAAAGCTGCATGTTATAGCAACTTTCAGGACCAAATCAGATTATATAATCAATCAAGATGCAAAAGGTCAGATGAAGCCTGAAAAAGTAGGGTTAAAAGCTATTACATCAGATGAGTCAGACTACGAATTTACCATATTATTTGAGCTTATGCTAAATCATCAAGCAAAATGTACAAAGGATAGAACTCAGATATTTAGTAAAGAAAATACACTAATACTAGATGAAAAAGTAGGTTCAAATATAGTACAATGGTGTAACCAAAATATTTCAATTGACAATATTAGATCACAACTAAAAGATACTTATAATTTACAAGAACTAAAGGGTTTGTATGAAAAATATATTAAAATATATCCATCATTACAACAACAGTTTACTATCCAAAAACAAACAATATTAGATACAGACAACCAATACAACCAAGAATATTTTAACTAGTTATAGAAGTAGTTATGCTGTATTTTCTAGTACCAGTTCTTATGAGACGGTTACTACTATAAAACAAACCACTGAAAGAAGTACAAGTAAGGTGATACTAAGGAATAATCGAGGTATCACCACTTTACAGATATATATAATAACACAGACGCTTTAGATATACTTACATTACTTTATGCTAAAAAGGCTAGTTAGAAAGCACATTGGTCATAGTAGAATTTAATTTGAAGCAATGTAATAATAATTATATCTTTTTGTTACTATTTCTCTAAGGAAAGTAACTCTCCTAAATCTACATCTAAAGCTTGTGAAACTCTATAAAGTGTGTAAATTGTTGGGTTGGTCCCTCCTTTTTCTAATCTACTCATATTGGATTTCTCATAATCAATAGCTGCTGCTAGCTCCTGTTGGGTAATTCCCTTAGCAGTTCTTATTGTTTTGATGTTAAGACCGATTTGTTGTAAAAGGAGCTCTTTCTCCACTTGTAGATATTTCTACAAATATTTCAGAAATTAGTACCTTAGTGGTTATCATTTATGACAACTATTATTGTGTTATTCAAATTCATATATTATAATAATTCATTCTTGTTGTAAAACATCGTAAGCTAGAAAGAACAACCAATTAGGGCTTACGAGACAATGGCGAAATACTAATTAATTAAATAAATATAATATGAAAGCTATATTACTTTTACTATTCATATGTTCACATGTTATTTTAAATGCTCAAGAATCAACTAACAATCCTGCTATAAGGAAAGCTGATTTTGAGTTTCCAATTAATACTGAAAAATTTAATTTTCATAATATTTTGCAAACCATTAAACGAACTTATTCAAATTCAGGATCCTTTGGATTTACCAAAAATTCTTATGTCACTGATATAGAATTTTATAATAATTCAAGTTACTTTTTTATTGTAGCACAAATATTAGATGATACAACATATATCTTCAGCTTAGATGAAAAAACATTCTATTTGTTAATGATCAGTGTCAAATTGGGTGACCTTGACAACACCTTTATTGATAAAATCCATAAAGAATGGGAATTACCAATTGCTGTCAGTTTAAGATAATAACTATTCAAGAATTCCAAGAAATAATTTTGTTACTTCTTTGTTCAGAATACTGCATTCTTTTTTTTATAATGATTTTAAAACATGAAAATCAATAATCTTCAGTAAACCATACAACTTACTTAAGTTAAAGTTAATTGATAAAATTTACCCCTCTAGACCACTAATTATATGGCTATCTAAAGTGTTTTGAACAACAATTGCATAAATTTGAGTAGTAGTTACGGATGAATGGCCTAATACTCTACTAATTGATGTTATAGGTACACTGTTACTCAATAATTTTGTAGCTAGTGTATGCCTAATACAATGTGAGGATATAATAGGAATACCAACTTTCAAACAAATTGATTTAAGGATTTTATTAAACAGTGCAGTTTTAGAGCTTATCTCTTTATATATAGACTCTTCATCAGTTAACTTGTCATGCTTAACCCACTCAAATACAAAGTTATCTGTGTTCTTAGAGAGAATATCATGTTTTAGAAGGATTGCTGTACTTTTTGAAGCAATTAGTATATTAACCTCAGTGTCTGTTTTATCTGTACGAGTATTTAGCCTTATCTCCAATTTATTACCATCAATATATTTTATTTGAAAATCATTTTTTCTAAGTAGTAGTAGTAGATCTCTGATCCTCAACCCCACATTTAGATTGAACCTCACTAAATCCATTACTATTTGTTCAGTTTTACTAGCACCTACATAAGATAATAATTTAGTTTCCTCTTCAGTATTCAGAAATTTACGTTTAATATTCTTTTGGACCTTAATTTGGTACTTATCCTTGCCAAATGGTATATCCGTAATCAATCCCCTTCTAAATGCTAAACCAAGTATTTTTCTTAACTTCTTAAGTTTAGTAGCTATAGAGTTCACCTTATTACCTATAGACTCCAAATAATCTACAAGCTTCTTTATAAACATCTGGTCCACTTCAATCAGTTTAATGTTAGGAGAGATAGTAAGTACGTGAGATTTAAGGGCAGAATAGCTTTTTAAAGATATAGATTTCAAGTTTTGTGGATTATCAGAAACAAAATCATCTATAAAATCTACCAATTTAATAGGACCATCTAATTTTTTATCTTGCGTTTTATCAAACAAACTTGATACTATAGCATTAAGATCAACTAATTGACCATTAATGGAACATATATCAATCTTGCTTTCTATTTCCCTCTGATATTTCCTAATAATAGCATTTATAGCCTCTCTATTGACTCCAATTGCTTTTTTGTGCTTTACATCCCAATCTGTTAGTAATATGCTTCTACCAAGAGAAAACTCCTTTTGTACTCCATTATAATATACTACCATTTGTAATCTACCAGTATCACTTCCTTTACGTTTCAGTAATCTCGGTGTAATTTTCATTGTAAATAATTTAGTTTAATAATACCACACACAGAATATGCACAGATAAACTGACCATATTTGAATGTTTTTAATTTCCGTATTATTAGAAATGAATTGCTAAAACCTAAGACACTAGCTATATCAACAGCAACAGTAAAACAATGTAATCAACTGATTTACAATACATATATCTTTGCACTGCTTTTAAAAACAAGGCCCGTTCGTCCAGCGGTTAGGACGCCAGGTTTTCATCCTGGAAACAGGGGTTCGATTCCCCTACGGACTACTAAGAGCCAAACATCTTTCGACTAAGGGTTTGGCTCTTTTTTATTTTAAGCATTTTACTCTTCAAAAGAGAAATAAGTATCAATTAAATCGATTTCTTCCTTCGTAAAAATTTTCATTTTCTTAATATCTTCAACTGAATTTAATGGGAAGTGATGATCTCTGTATCGAATTGCAATAGTTGCCTTCTTGTACTCTATTCCGGGGATAAAGCCTAGGGAATCCTTTGAAATGTAGTTGAAATTTCTTTTTCGTATTCTAGTTGGATCACATGTCAATGATGGCTTTATTTTGTCCCAAGAATCCTTTCGTTTAATCAAATCTTTAAGTTGGGTTAGATTTGCAAAGCCACCAATTTTATCTCTGAATGCGATAATCCGATTAGCATAATATTCACCAATACCATTAATCAATTGCAACTCATACACATTGGCCTCATTGACATCCAGAATCATCTTTTCGGAAGTATACTCTTCTTTTGTTGGATACACAATCTTTGAATCAATGGTATCCTCGACATGTGTAAGGTACTCTTTTGACTGACCAGCATAATTTTCAACAGAATCTATTTTCACCTCATAATAATCGCTTAGATTCCTCTTATCAAAGTTGTATTCCTTCCTTGGGTCATTTAATTCATTTGTAGGGGAATGGCTCTTTTTTTCATACTTTAAGAATTCGCTCGAGTCATTATGAAAATGGACAAAGGGTTTTAGCGTTTCCAAATACGGTCCAATTCCATAGACTTTTTCCAAATCACTCAAAGATATGTATGGCTTCACTTTTTCACGATACTTTACTATTCGATGAGCAACGTCATCTGGAATGGGTAGCAAAAGCATTGAATCAATGGATAAAGTATTCGGGTTAAACGTAAAAAGTTCTTTAGATTCTTCTACTAACTTTTCATCCTTCGCTTCTAAGCAGCTTCTAAATATCAACACCTCATATGGAATGGGCTCCATTGAATAAACAAATTTGGAAGACCATATAACGCAAAGGGACAAAACCAATATAACAATTACTGCAGTTAAGCCTTTCCGTTCATTTTTAGTAAAGTAAAAATTTCGTTCGAATTCGCGCATTGTACCATTTTTTCATATCATTAAAGATATTAGTATTGCGCATCATTGTCAAGAACTAAGTTCTTCCAATAGAAAAAATAGCTGGTCTTTTATGAAGATGTTTATAATTCTCTTTCTTCCATTCTCCAATCGGCATTGTTTTAATAAAAGCATTTGCAGAATCCAAATCACAGGCAATACTCATTAATGTATTACTCTGAAGTGCATTGATACAACTTTCCATTAAAAAGCCATTACGATATGGCGCATCCATAAATAATTGAGTTTGTCCATCTTGAATTACTTTTCGCTCAAGAATTCGCAACTTCTTAATCAATTCATTTTTCTTATTTGGTAAGTAACCATTGAATGCGAAGTTTTGTCCATTAAAGCCTGAAGCCATCAAGGCCAAAAGAATACTTGAGGGGCCTACTAATGGGACTACTGTAACTCCTTTTTTGTGACACCACATTACTGCCAATCTCCCAGGGTCAGCGATACCAGGACATCCCGCTTCTGAGAGAAGACCAATATCATGGCCTTCTAACGTCTTCAAGAGGAAGGACTCCAGTCCCTCCTTTGGATTATTCTTATCTAGCTCAAAAATTTCTAATTCAGAGATATTCGTTTCAGGCAAATACGCCTTTATGAATCTTCGCGTCGTCCTTGCCCTTTCAACCACAAAACACTTTATTGAAGATATCATACTAGCTATTTCTCCAGATAAACTGCTAAATTCATTTTCAGCAATCGGGCAAGGTATCATAAATAACTTACCTGACATGTTACGCCTTTTGCAAGATAGTAGCATATCCCTGACCTACACCAATACACATGGTAACTAAGGCATATTCAACATTTCTCTTTTGCAATTCTAGTGCTGCTGTATGCATAATTCGTGTACCGCTAGCACCTAGTGGATGTCCAATTGCAATTGCTCCACCATTAACATTAATCCTAGGATCATCATCTTGCAATCCAAACTCTCTAATACAAGCTAATGATTGAGCAGCAAAAGCCTCATTTAACTCAATAATTGAAACGTCATCTAATGTGAGTCCAGCCTTTTTTAAAGCCTTTTGCGATGCTTTAACCGGCCCTATCCCCATAATTCTTGGTTCTACTCCTACTACAGCAGAACTAACAATTCGAGCTAATGGTTTCAACCCATAATTTTTAACAGCAGTATCTGAGGCAACAACAACTGCCGCAGATCCATCATTCAATCCAGAAGCATTTCCTGCAGTTACACTTCCTCCTTCATCAATTGGTTTAAATGCTGGTCTCAATTTCGCCAATATTTCAAGGGATGTTTTCGGCTTAATGAACTCATCTTCTGCAAAAAGAATAGGGTCTTTCTTCCTTTGTGGAATACTAACTGGAAGGATTTCTTCAACAAATCTACCATTTGCTCTGGCGGAAGTTGCCTTCATTTGGGAATTGTACGCAAATTTGTCTTGATCCTCTCTTGAAATATTATATAATTCGGCTAAATTTTCAGCAGTACTTCCCATTCCATCAACACCGTACATCGCTTTCATTTTGGGATTAACGAATCTCCAGCCAAAAGAGCTATCGTGCATTTGTGCATCCCGCCCAAATGGTTTAGACACTTTAGAAATGACCCAAGGACCTCTGGTCATATGCTCTACTCCACCGGAGATAAAAAGATCTCCATCTCCAGCCATTATCGCCCTATGAGCCTGTACAATAGAAGACATTCCAGATGAACATAGTCTATTGATCGTCTCACCTGGCACGGAATACGGAAGTCCAGCCAACAACAAGCCCATTCGAGCGACGTTACGATTGTCTTCACCGGCTTGATTTGCGCATCCGATAATGACATCATCGTAAGCATCTAGAGGTATATTTTTATTTCTTTCAATCAATGATTTTAAGACGTGTGCAAGCAAATCATCCGTCCTTATAGTAGATAATGTTCCACCAAAATTTCCAAAGGGAGTTCGGATTCCATCTATGATATATGAATGTTTCATGGTATTCAATTTTTTATCGAATCCAAAGGTAAAACATTAATACCTATTACATTTAAGTAATCTACCAAAATCGACCTTCAAAGGAAATCGCTTGACTTATATGTTCCCTATGATGTCTGCAATGCCAATCATACAATCCTAAGGCCTCGGCTAAATTGAAATTCTTCTTTGACTCAGGATGATAAAAGCCATGATTAAAGAAATCTTCATAATCCATTTGTTTCAATATCGAAAACCATTTCGAGTGGATTGATTCTAACAAATTAAAAGCTACATGATTTAACATTGGATCGTAATCATATAAGTTTGCCCATAATCCCTCGTGATAAGGCTTTATAATTGGATAATCTTCTGTCAAAGCCAATTTGAATCGCATTAGCGAATTCATATGAGAATCAGCTAAATGATGTAATACTTGAGTAATAGACCATCCATTAGGACGATATTGCCATTTCCACTCTACATCACCAAGAGGCTTTGTTTTACCTAGTATTACAGTTGGATATTCCTCTATTGTCCATATCCACTCTTTAATCTGTTCCTTAGTAATTTGATCTGGAACTTCAAATTTTCCTATTGGGTACATCAAGTTGTACATTTCATGTTTATCCATAATGATCATTTTAGTAATAAGATCAATTTCACCATGATGCGAAGGTCAATTAAAGTTACTAACTAAACACCAACAAAGCAATTAGATTACGGCCATAATAATTAAGATTGGTAGATGAACAAGCTAGAATTTATCTGAACTCTATAGAAACTTTATTTGAAGTTCTTTTTCTGCATATTCCCATAGCCGATTGCCTATTACCGAGTCTTTAGCATATTCCGCAATATTAGCCGACCTTGGAAATCCAGTCATTTCGCCATCTCCATCAGGACCAAAATAACTTCCACCAGATATATCTTCTGTCGCAGCAAACAAACTAGAATAAGCACCTTGGCTTGCACTCATGTGGGGAAATTCATTAATCATTTCAGGTTTATCAGTCCTTAATAATTCTGTTTTGCTTATTCCAGGATGACAGCCTACCGATAGTACATGGCTTTCGATTCTCTCTAACCTTCTTTGCATTTCAATAGTAAAAATCAAGTCTGCCACCTTACTTTGCCCATATTCTCTAAATTTATCAAATGGCTTTTCCATTTTAAAATTATCAAAATCAAGTATACCATTTTTATGCGCGATACTACTTAGCGTTACAACTCGACTTTTAGGCGTATCATTCAATAAGTTAAACAGGTGAGCTGTTAATGCAAAATGAGCCATAAAATTGACTCCAAATTGCAATTCATATCCATCAACAGTTTTACTTGGAGGAGGAAACATTACTCCGGCATTATTGATTAAAACATCAAGCCTGCTGTAATCCTTAATAACTCGTTGTGCAAAATCATTTACTGACGATAAATCCGATAAATCTATCATTCCAGAATCAAGCCTTGCGGAAGGCACAAGATTTTTGATTTTACCTACTGCATGGTCAATTTTCTCCCTATTGCGACCGGCCATAATAACCTGTCCACCTTTCTTCGCAATCTCAAGAGAAGTTTCGAATCCAATTCCAGTATTAGCACCAGTGATTAAAAAAACTTTACCACTTTGATCCTTAAGATCATTACTTGTCCATTTCATAAAACTAGTTTTTATAAACCAAACGTAACTTTTGCCTTATACGTATCCATATATTCTTTCATCCTTTTAATCTTTCCATCCTCAATTATGAATAAGAAATGGTAGTAATTCTCATAAAATGGTCCCATTACTGTCTGAGCTTTAAATTCAGCCTCTACTGCCACCCTATCACCCTCGGCGATCATAGATTTTGCCTTAAAATCGGTCCCCTCTGGAAACAACTCCGCTCCCTTAAAGAACCCAAGAAAATAATCCGTGTCGTGCTCACCAGCGGTCGCAAGGTATTCTTTATTTCCTATGATCCACCAACTAAAGTCTTTTGTAATCATGGTTTTTAGCTTTTCTACATCGGACATAGACATAGCTGTGATGAAATCCTTTACTACTTTTTTGTTGTTTTCCAAATTCGTTCGATTGACCTCGTACTGATCTATTTTAGTATCTTTTTCCATTGGTGATGAACAACTTACAGACGTAATAATTAGAGAAATGAGGAACATGGCACACCACATGTATTTAGACAAATTCATTATTATTGTTTTTGATTAAGGCTGTAAACCTACATGCATTACTTTATTTTTGCAAGTAGTTACATCTATGTATAGTAATAACATAAATGTGAGTATTGTTAAAAATCAAGACTTTATGAGAGAGAAAACTTTAGAAGAATATTTAAACTGTCCATTTCATCTTGCTATGAGTACTTTGGAAGGCAAATGGAAATTTGCCATACTTTACGTTTTATTGGACAAAGGAACGCTTCGATTTAAACAATTAGAAAGAGCAATACCCGATATTTCCACCAGAATGTTAGTCAAAGAACTAAAGTATCTCACGTCTAAAAACATTATTATTCGTGAAGCTTATGCAACTGTTCCTCCAACAGTAGAGTATTCCCTAAGTGAAGTAGGAAAAAGCCTCTCTCCAGTTATAGAAAGCTTAACAAATTGGGGTAAAACTTATGCCAATTCTTTGACTATAAAAAAGGCTGATGAAAAAAATCCTTAAGATTTAGATTCAAAATACGCTCTAAGGTCTGCCAACTGTTGTTCACTCATCTTTTCTAATGGATATTGAGGCATATATGAATGTCGACCACCTTTTGAAGGAACACCCCACCTTATCACTTGATACATAGAATGGCTAGAATACCTATCAATATGTTTAGCCATATGTTTCAAAGACAACGGAGTAGTATCCAACGATAAATATGAATACTTACCCTGATAATGGCAGTGTAAACATGAAGATTCATATATCTTAAATCCATTTTCAGCGTTACCTACTAATCCACTTCCCCTCTTTCTGTCTGCTGGAGGAGGGACAAAGGTGACGGGTGCAGATTGAAGATACTTTGATTGAATGAGTTCCAACGATTTCTTCTTATCATTTTCAGAGGAAGAACTCGATATTTCTTTTAATTCTTCTTCAGTAAGATTAATATCTGTCAGTTTCAATTCAAGTGACCAAAAATATGCTAACACTGATTCTATTTCCCAATCTTTCAAACTTCTTCCCTGAGCACATTCTACTGCACATAACTGTATGGAAGCTCTTATATCATTTCTAGCTTCCTCCACCAAATCGCCATATTTTTTGTAATAATCACCGTTGTAATAAGTAGTCCTATTTACAGCACCATAAAATGTCGTGCCTTGTAAAAATGGCATTCCTTTCTTGCGAACAAAATCTAATCTTGCTTCTGGGTCATAAGACGTTAGATCAGGGTCTTCAATAGCAGTATTGTGGCAAGATGTACATACAAAATGTTTACTCTGTTTGCGTGTTTTTCTTCCATTTGCTTTATTGGATATGCCTTCATGTACAATCTTTCTTCCATTTTCTACGGAGACTCCAGGCAAATCCATTTTGGGTTTCTTCGATGAGTTATCAAAGCCTAACTGCTCTTCAATATCTGCAATCGAAGAAGTACCATCAATTTTAATCTTAGAAGCCCAATTCGATGCAAGAAATACACCACCAATTATGAATACAAATAAGTACTTTATCATAAGTTAAACAATCTAGAAATTGTAAATCCTAATCTGAATTCACCTTTAGAAAAATCTTTAGTGGTGTAAGGAATGTAATCCGTTTCGGTCATACCTTCAGCATTGGTAAAATTGAGCTGAAAAACATGACCTCCGCCAGTTTCCCATTCTAAAGCTAATCCCATTGGGATATAATAACCATTATCAGGTGTCCTCAAATCTGAGAAAGGAAGTCTCCCTTCCAATAAAACGCCAAAAAGTTTAGTCAATTGAATTCTTGCTGAACTTCCAATAGACACGATAGTATTATGGTCGTTGGATGCCACTATATTTCGATAGGTCCATCCTCCATTGAGTTGTAATGAAAACCATGGCGAGAATTTACGTGCAAGAATCAACTCCATGTGATAAGATAACCTATGTAGATCATCTTCGAAATAATTCAATACTCCTTGAGAAGTACTACGCTCCATTGTACTCAGACTCGTCATGGCGTAATACGCAATACTCAGCGGTTGACTTCCATTCTTTTCTTGATTTATAAATTTGATTTTAAATAAACCATTAATATTCTGTTTTAGAGGGCCTGCTCCTTTAGTACGGTTAAGTCCAACCATCATATTGTTTGTTAGACCATATTCTAACCCAATCATGATATCCGACGCATTTTCCAACCCATAAAAGGTTGGCCATCCCCCTAAGTCACCTCCTAAATCACCAAACCTATGACCTATTCTAAAATCCAGCTTTCCTGCTTTTAGGGTCTCCGTACTGTGTGAATTAATTACTCTTGTATCCTTAAACGTTTGGTATACTTTTTCTTTCGCAGGTTTCACATCTTCTTGCCCCTGTAATGCAAAAGACAATCCTATAGCAACTAATATGGATAAAATATATCTACTCATTTCGTTTTATTCTGATCGGTTATTGTTTAATGTATCCTTGTTCGGCCCAACATTTAATAAGTAAAAGCTCATCTTCAGACAAGGATTTAGGTTTTCCAGAAGGAGCAATACTAGGAGGCATGCTAGTAGTAGAAATAACTTTTTTCTCAAAAGTACCCGTTTCTAGATGCTTCTCCATTGCATCATAAGAAGAATAATCTCCCCAAACATATCCGACAACATGACATCCAGAATATGCACAAGATTTATCCAAAATGGGCTTAATCTGATTTACATAAGTTATGGTATCAAGACATTCTAAATTTTCCTCTGGCAATTTATCTTTAGTACAAGAAGGTATTGCCAATGTATACCCTATCAATACAACGAATATTAGAATTATTTTCTGCATACGTAAATCTTTTATCATAAATCCTTCTAACCATTAAACCAAACCTCTGATTTGTTGGTTTACGATATGGTTTTAATGAACATCCAAAATTGAGAAAAAATATACATAACAACAATATGTAAAGCAGGAATTAGTTGAAATTATAAGCATTTTATTCCTAGAAGGACTAATTTTGAATGATTCTTAATATTTTTGTACAAACTTAAATAATTGATTAGATGTATCCACCAGAATTAACAGCACCTATAGCCAAGGATTTGACAGATTTCGGATTCTTAGGATTAACAACACCAAATGAAGTTGACGATGTTCTCAATAAGAAAGAGGGATCTGTTCTACTGGTAGTAAATTCCGTTTGTGGTTGTGCTGCTGCAAATGCAAGACCAGCTGCAAAATTTGCCATTCAAAATGCATCGAAGCCAGACGTTGTAGCCACCGTATTTGCAGGAGTAGATAAAGAAGCAACTGAAAAAGCTAGAGAATATATGCTTCCTTACCCTCCTTCTTCACCATCCATTGCACTATTCAAAAATGGTGAACTTGTTCATATGCTGGAAAGAAGACATATCGAAGGAAACTCGGCTCAGGCAATAGCAGATAATTTGATGCAAGCTCTTAATGAGCACGTATAAAAAGTCGTTAAAAAAGCAACATAAAAAGCCTTGGACAAAAAATCCAAGGCTTTTTTGTAACCGTATATTCCGATCACTCGTTAAAACTTCAAAAAATATAACTCATGGAATTTGTAGTAGCTATCATAGCAATAATGGGATTAAGCATTTCTTCGATTACAGCAATTGTATTATTCTTCAAAACTCGTCA
The DNA here is from genome assembly GCA_965230345.1 of Saprospiraceae bacterium. Taxonomy (GTDB): domain Bacteria; phylum Bacteroidota; class Bacteroidia; order Chitinophagales; family Saprospiraceae; genus JADKBO01. The sequence continues at coordinate 1,746,816 of CBDDKR010000002.1, read as the reverse complement.
CCGTGAGAGATTAGCTCTAATCAAGTATGATAAAGATGCTACTGTTTTTAACAAGGAAAAATATCCTGGTAAATCTACATTGAAATGGGCATTAGTTATGATGGGTGCGGGAGCAGGAATAATGGTCGGTTTTTTAATTGACTCTATCTTCAATACTGAGCCAGGAGGCACATTTGCATCATTGATATTTTTCGGAGGGGCAGGGTTATTCCTATATTATTCTCACATGAGAAGGTATGTCGAGACTATGGAGAAAGAGATAACTGACGAAGAATATATATAGATCTATTAAACCCAACTCCTGAAAATAAGAGCTATTCCAAATCCAATTAATCCGATGCCTGCGATTCTATTAATTACAATAATGTTGTCTTGATTAAGATTCTTTCTTAGCAATTTTGCACTAACGACCTTCAAAGAATCAGTAATCATTATTGTTAAAATAATAGCTCCGAAAAACAAATTTACCTCATGGTTTGAAAAAGATTTCCCAACTACATAAGTGGTAATAAGTGTCGTCCAAAACATAAATGTAAAAGGATTGATCGTATTAACAAGAAACCCTTTCATAAAAAAGCCTCCGATGCTTTTGACCGATAATGAACTTGCTGAGGATAATTCTTTCTGTTTTTTCAAAGCCATGAACAAACCAAATAGAATAAGAATCACTCCTCCACCCAATCCAAAATTTCGTTTAAAATCTCCTTCGAAAAAGTCTAGGCTTATTGAATTAATAAAAGAAATAAGCCCCCATATTATAATGACATCACTGATCCATATTCCTAGACCCACCAAAAGTCCGGCTCTCAACCCCTTTTCCAAACCAGCTTGTGTAAGTGCTATAAAAATTGGTCCAAGCATAATGGAAAGTGTCAGACCGTATAAAACACCTTCAAGAATAATTTGGAATATAGACATATTTAGACTTCACTAGTAAATAAGAATTCTATTTCTGGATGGTTTTCCTGTACCATTTTGAGAGACCACATTGATTCTGCTAAAAACACCAACTTTCCATCTGTGTCTGTTGCAAGATCTCGCCTTCTTCGTTTCTTAAATTCATCGAGTTTAGCACTATCTTCACATTTCACCCAACATGCTTTATACAAATTAACTGGTTCATATTCACAAGAAGCACCATACTCATGCAATAAACGATATTGAATAATTTCAAATTGTAATGCCCCTACACAACCCACAATTTTTCTATTGTTTTCCACCTTTGTAAACATCTGAGCAACCCCCTCATCCATTAATTGATCAAGACCTTTGTTTAATTGTTTCGTCTTTAGTGGATTGGTATTGTTTATAAACCTAAATTGTTCTGGAGAAAAACTTGGAATTCCTTTGAAATGTAAAAGTTCACCTTCGGTAAGAGTATCACCAATTTTAAAATTTCCAGAATCATATAGCCCAATAATATCACCAGGATAAGCTTGCTCTACAACTTCTTTTTTCGAAGCCATAAATGCTGTTGGATTAGAAAATTTCATTTTCCTTCCTTGCCTTACATGAAAATAATTGGTATTGCGTTCAAACAATCCACTACATATTCTCATAAAAGCAATTCGATCCCTATGCTTGGGGTCCATATTGGCGTGAATCTTAAATACAAATCCAGTAAAGCCATCTTCTTCTGGCGTAACTTTTCTTTCCTCAGCATCCCTACTTCTTGGAGCAGGAGCAATTTCGACAAAACAATCCAATAATTCCTTAACACCAAAATTGTTAATAGCTGAACCAAAGAATACAGGACAAATATTCCCTTCCAAATAGGTGTCTCGATCGAAATCAGGATAAACACTCGTTACAATTTCAATTTCTTCTCTCAATTCTTTTGCCGCACGCTCTCCAATCAATTGATCCAATTGAGGATCTTCAGGATCAGTAATTTCTATTGTATCTTCTTCAGTCTGCTTTCCATGTGCTGAAAACAGCAATAATTTTCTTTCGTAAAGATTAAACACACCTTGAAACAATTGTCCCATTCCAACTGGCCAAGACATAGGCTTTACATTAAGTTTTAGCTTTTCCTCAATTTCATCTAATAAGTCAAAAGCATCCTTACCTTCACGATCCAATTTATTAATGAATACAATCATTGGCGTTTTACGCATTCGACATACTTCAACCAATTTTTCCGTCTGTTCCTCCACACCTTTGGCAACATCAATTACGACTATAGTACTATCTACAGCCGTTAACGTTCTATAGGTATCCTCAGCAAAATCCTTGTGACCAGGAGTATCCAAAATGTTTACCTGACGATTTCTATATTCAAACGCCATTACAGAAGTAGAAACCGAAATTCCTCTCTGTTTTTCAATTTCCATAAAATCAGAAGTTGCATGCTTCTTAATTTTATTGGATTTAACAGCACCAGCCACTTGAATTGCACCTCCAAACAACAATAGCTTCTCAGTCAATGTAGTTTTTCCTGCATCTGGATGTGAAACGATTCCAAATGTCCTTCTTCTATTTAACTCCTTAATACGATCCATAATTTCAATTGAGAGCTCAAATGTAAGCCTAATCCCAGAAAGAATAAAACAGAAATGTCTGCCCTAATAATAGAAGCAGACATTTCCATTGGTAATATACAATACATTTTATTTTAACCACCTACGCAAAGCGCGTTGCAATCTGATCTTTTGCGCCTTAGTCATATTTGCAATCCGGGCAGTACCATGACTTTCACCAGCCATATTAATCCATAGTGCATCAACTTTGTTCGATACAGGCACACGGGTAGCTGACCACGTATCGTTTAATCCATTAATATAGACGAATTGATTTCCATGGTTTTCAACCCAATCACATACCTTATTGGTCAAAGTACCATTCCATTCTACGTTCATTTTATTAGGAGCAAATACAGCTGAGGGATTATCCTTATCACCTAAAGCAGGTAGCAATCCTTTAAAATCCTTCGTTTCGTAACCGTAATAGCCCATTTCTTCACCACTCTGAAAATAATGAGAAGCATATGCCTCCATACTGCCATCTGAAAAGAAATCCAATCCCGAAACATTCAAGAGGTGATCCATGTCTTCATCTATCGTACTAAATCCCGTTGGAACTGTAGAACAATCAGTTCCCCATTGCCATAAAGAGAAGGGATATTCCAATACTGCATATTCAAATGCTTGTTCTAAGGACAAATAATCAAACTTTAAATTACGCCCTTTAGCAAACCACTTAAAGCGATCTAAAACATAATCTCGATTATTTAGAATTCTTTTTTGAAATGCCAACACATTAGAACGACATTCATCTGTGCCAACAGTATCCAAGAAATGGTAAATTCGTTTTTCTTCCAATTCTCTGTTTAGAGGAGCAACATATGGAATCGAAACATCAACATCCTTTGGATAGAAATATCTGTAAAAGATAGTCGTAGTTCCACCTTTGCTAATACCAGTAGCGATGAACTTACCCTTGTAAATTTCTTTCATTAATTGATTAATCCGATGATGATCTTTCGCAACTTGTTCAAAATTCAGAAACCTATAATCCAGCGAATCAGGTTGGGAATCTCCAAAATATCTATGCTCTACTGTTACTTGATTTGCGTATAGGTAATCAGCTACTTCATATATTCTATTCGATCTTCTTGTATAACCCTCTGTCACCTGTACCGTTACACTATCAAATCCTCTGTGGTTTAGATAAACCTTTTGTCTAAAATATCCTTTGGAATGATCATTATGATCTATGGGTTGTTTGACCATTAATTTATAACTTGCTAAAAAGCCTTTAGCGCAATCAATTTCTTCAAAGCTTACACCACCAAGATCAAAAAGCTTGGATTCAAGATCTCCTTGCAAATACGCAACATTTGCAAGGAAAAGGAATACTAGTGTACCTAAAAATCTCATATATCTAAAATTTTCTTTATTTGGTAAAGAATGTCTTCAAAAACCCTATCTGGTTCTTGCTCTCCATTTATTCTAACAATATTTTCAACAGGTTCTACGTGTTTAATGGCATTTTCATAATTGGAACGAACACTTGAAATTCGTTGTTCATTTTCAAATATGTCGACTTCTTGGCGGTTAGCCTTAATTCTTTTTAACGATTCTTCTACACTGATATCTATGTAAAATGTGATATCTGGTCTCAATAAATTTGCACAAATACTATTGCCTTGTATAACCCAGTCTAAAGAAACATGAGGTACATGATAAGCATATGAAGACAAATAATATCTATCTCCCAATACATAATATCCACTATTGACGTACTTCAATATTCCATTAACATCATTTTGCAAATGATCCAATCTATCCGCTAAAAACAAAGCTGCAATCGTTTCTTCAGACATCTTGATTCGTCCATTCAATATATTTCTAATCATAGACCCTATAGGACTATTTGTTGGTTCGAAGGTGGAATAAACTTTTTTCCTATTCGAGATCAAATAAGACTTTAGTTTATTTATTAATGTAGATTTTCCAGCTCCATCGATACCTTCAAAAACAATGTATTTCCCTAGACTCATTACAACTTTCTCAAATTAACTTTATAAAAGAACAAAAACCAATTATAATTTCAAACTTATATTGATTCAATTACACAAAAAAAGTCAATGCCTATTGACATTGACTTTTTTCTATGGTATAATTTTATGATCACACCAGCATATGAACTGGATTCTCCATCATCTTCTTAAATGTACTTAAAAACTGTGCTCCCGTTACTCCGTCTACAATTCTATGATCGCATGATAAAGTCACCTTCATCACATTACCTACCACAATTTCATTGTTTTTGACAACTGGTTTTTGAGCAATACCTCCTACAGCTAAAATACATGCATCTGGTGGATTGATAATAGCCGTAAACTCATCAATGTCAAACATTCCCAAATTAGAAATCGTAAATGTATTCCCTTGCATTTCTTCTGGCTGTAGTTTCTTGGCTTTCGCTTTTTTAGCCAACTCCTTTACTTCCGTATTAATGTATGAAAGGGGTTTTCTATCAGCATGTCTTATAACTGGCACCAACAAACCATCAGGAACAGCAACAGCTACTCCAATATTAATATCTTCATGAATGGTAATCTTATCTCCCAACCACGAAGCATTAATCATAGGATGTTTACGTAGTGCAGACGCACACGCCTTAACCACAAAATCATTGAATGAGATACGTGTTTCACTACTTTCATTGATCAACTTCCTAGAGGAAATAGCCATGTCCATATCAACCTCAATAGTCAAATAAAAGTGAGGTGCCGAGAACTTGCTTTCTCCCAATCTTCTGGCAATAACCTTCCTCATTTGCGAGATTGGCATATCACCATATTGAATATCATTATCCAACCCAATAGGAGCGCTAATCGAAGTTCCAGCAGTTGAACTGACAGGTTTATAATTTTCTATATCTTTCTTTATGATTCTTCCTCCTTCACCTGTACCATTGATTGTTGAAAGGTCTATGCCTGCCTCTTTAGCCATAGATTTTGCCAAGGGAGAGGCAAAAATTCTACCTGCATCATGACTTATTTCAATATTCTGATTAGAAGCAGAAGCCATTGGTTGAGAAACTGGCTTATTTTCTACAACTTGGCTTGTCGATGATTCAGACACATTATTTCCTGAAGAGGATTCCTCATGCTTAGGAGTTTCTTTTTCAGCAGCTTCTAATGCAGCCTTAAAATCTTCATTCTTTTCTCCAATGATTGCAATAATCCCATCAACTGCAACCGGCCCTTCCGCAACACCAATATATAGAAGATGACCTGAAAAGAAACTTTCAAGCTCCATCGTAGCCTTATCCGTTTCTACCTCAGCTAACACATCACCTGGCTCCACAGGATCACCAACATGTTTTAACCATGCTACAATGTTACCTTCTTCCATTGTATCACTCAAACGAGGCATTCTAATTATTTCAGCCATATTAATTATTCTTTATCAAATTATTCATACAGTAATTCTCTATTACATGTACATTTTATTAGTCGATCTATTCTAAGATGCACAAAAATAATAAATGAATCAATTATCAATCAAGACTCTCAAGATTTATAAACAAAAAAAGAGAGTTACTGTGTACAGTAACTCTCTTTTTATCTTGAAATCAGTATAAATTAATATCCTGAATTTTTATTTCCACTGAATGTAGAATTTGATCCAGCTCCTTTAACACTTCCTGTTCCAGCGTTAGGACCTTCTGGCTTAGCCATATCATTGTCATTAGCTTCACACAATCTAAATTCAACTCTTCTATTCATGTACTTCTCAGAACTTCCTTTAGCTGATTGTACTAGAGGAGTCTCTTCTCCACCATACATCAACTTAAATCTATTTCTGTCGATACCATAGTTAGAAGTTAAATAGTCAATTGTTGCATTAGATCTATTGTAAGACAACATGTTGTTATACTTGTTAGTACTCTTTGCATCAGTATGACCTACAACTGCTACACAAGCCTTAGGACACAATTTCATTACGTTAGCAACGTGGTGTAATTGTCCATAAAATTCTGGCTTAATAGTATATCTATCAGTGTCAAAGTGAATCATTGGTAAGAACCACTTTCCACACTCGTTTTCAGCAATCATCTTAACCTCTTTCATGATTACATCAGACTTAGAATCAACCAAAGCATTAACTTCACCTTCAGTTAAGAACTTCTCAGTCTTAGCAACTCCATTTCCGTCAACATCGTACCCAGGAGGAGAATAAGGCTCTTTGTCTTTATGATCTGCAACTCCATCAGAATCAGAATCTAAAGTTACACCTCTTGTATCAACAAGAGCTCCAGATGGAGAATCAATCTCTTGATCCATCATATCGATAACACCATCACCATCACTATCAGTTAAGTCAAGTACTGGTCTTTGCTTCAATTCAGCAATATCATTCATTGTGTTATCAAGAGGATTCAACCAATATAATGGTTCTTCAACTTTATCCAAGTTACCAAGATTAATAGCCAATCTTACATTTGTATAGTGCTCTAAATCAACATCAGAAGTTAAATCATCTTCAGTTCTGAATCTTATACCGTCTAAATAATCATTATCACTAACCATTACTTGGTGCTCAAGACCAATATTGATTCTTTTGCTAAGTCTTCTACTTACACCTACAGAACCTGTAAACATAAAATGAAGATTAGTCTCGTCACCTAATCTAAAAATACCTTTTTTATTAGGTCCCTCAGTTTCGTAATCTCCATCATAGTGATCTTTCAATGCATCCTTTATATCACTCCTTCCTGATCTTGTATCAAACTTTTCAGCAGTCCATTCAGTAACAGTCAATAAATTTTGGTAAGCATTTCCGTCACCATCCAATAAATCTAATTCAGTTTTATACGAATTCAAACCTACACCCAAAGCAACGTAAACATTCCACTTATTTCTATTCTTATGGAATAATAAGTTTCCGATATTAATAACACCTTGGAATGCACCGTACATTTGTCTTGTCTTATAAGCAGGGAACCATCCATCAGCATTATTAGCATAAGGAGCATATACAGACTCTACTAGTCCACCTCCTATACCATTTCCACCTTTAACAGATGAATGTCTCCAAGGCTGAGTCTCTAAACCTTTAGTTACTCCGTAAAACAAATCTGCTCTAATTGAAAAAGCGTAATGGATTGCCTTTCTTAAATGAAGTCCAACGCCAAAACCGCCAGGAATTTGAGGATCTACATCACCGCCAATCATATAATGTCCTGCGTGAACACCCAGTTCCCAAGCATTTTTAGGCTTAGCCGAATACGCAGACTTACCCATGCGCCAGCTAGCATTTTGATCCGATTCATTAGCATCCATGTCCGCTTTCTGAGCAAATCCTGAACTCAAAGCAAAAACAAACATTAGAATTACTAAAGTAAATTTTTGTGTCATAAGGAATAAAGTTTTAATTTAATCTTCGTTTTTAAAGCACAAATATAGTGTTTTCATTGGATAGGCTTATTATCCAAGTAGTTTTTTTAGGATTATGGATAAACTTTTTTGGGTTATTTGAGTGCCGCTGTTATTTAATGCAAATAATTGATTTAAAAATGATTCAATCACCTCACTAACATCTGAAAAAATTGCTTCATCCGTCATAGACACATTGTCCTGCATTAAATAAGCAAAGACTCTAGCCATGCCACAATTCGCTACAAAATCTGGAATAACGGTGATTAATTCATCCGTTTGCAATGCGGTGTCACCAAAAAACACACCATCATCTTCAAACGGGACATTAGCTCCACAACTTATGACTTGAAGCCCCTTATCAATCATTCGATTCACTTGGTCTCTCTTGACTATTTTTGAAGCTGCACCTGGCACAAATATATCCACTTCTTCATCCCAAACTCGCTCATTTACTTCATCAAAAGGCAATACATTTCCAGAAATTTCATTCCCATTTTTGTTCACAAAAAGATCTTCCACTTCTTCCCTACTAAATCCAGCAGAATTTACAAATCCCCCAATTTTATCAATAATACCAACGACTTTAGCACCTTCCTTACTTAGGTAATAACCAGCAGCACTTGCGACATTGCCCCATCCTTGGATGATCACCTTCTTCCCTTCTAAATCACTATTCTTAAAAATCTTATAAAACAATCTAATAGATTCTGAAACTCCATAACCAGTAATCATATCTGCAACCGCATATCTCCCCTTAGCAACAGGAGCAAATCTACCGTCTTCTATAATCTTGGCACAACCATACCTGAGCTGGCCAATTAGATTAATCATTCCCCCTTTATTGGCCTTAAAATGGCCATTAACTATTCCCTCTTGTGGGTGCCACAAGCCCAAATCTTCTGTAATTGGAATTACATCTTTCAATTCATCTACATTCAAATCACCACCTGTTCCATAGTAGTTTTTCAGAATTGGGAAAACAGCAGCGTACCATCTTTTGAGTACTTCGGTTCTTCGAGGATCTTTAGGATCAAAATCAATGCCTGACTTAGCACCTCCAATTGCAGGGCCACAAACGCCAAACTTTATTTCCATCACCTTAGCTAGTGATACTACTTCATCTTTAGTAAGTCCCTTCCTCATTCTAGTTCCTCCACCAGCAGCTCCACCTCTTAAAGAATTTATTACGACCCATCCACGCGCGTCGGTTAATTGATCCTTCCATTCAAAAACGATCTCGGGTTGTTTAGATTTATAAATTTCAAGTTTATCCTGTAATATATCTGAAGCCATGATTACAATTTTATATTATAAAAAAATTACATTTGTAATGTAAATAAATTGCTATTATATAGAGCAATACAAATGACCATAAATTATGCGAAAACATAAAATAAATTCCATTATTTTTCTGTCAAAATCTGAAGAATTCCTATTCAAGTTAAAGCAGAGAATTTATGAATTCAATCATTTCGAAGATTCAGTAACATTACAGTTTGTCATGTCAGAAACAGAAAGCTTCATTGAACCTTCAAAATTGAATAGTGAAACTTTAGTTGTTTCTTTTAATACCAATACCTCTGAGATATACGAACTGGAATTTATAAAAAATGTTACGCTCTTTTCACCTGATGTAAAACTCGAGTATCAAACACATTTCGATTTAATAAATTTACTTGGTTTTCAAAGACATTTGATAAGTAAACCGATTTTAAATGCTTTGAATATCAACAATAAAAGAAATCTTTCCTTAGGGTTATTGCGGCAAAATATATCTAATGTTGAGCCCATACTTCGTGATTCAGATTTTGTCCATTTTGATTTAAGTTCTTTAAAATGGTCTGAATTAAAGGGAACTCTAAATAGCTATTCTACTGGTTGGACTACTGAAGAATTCATTCAATTGACCAAACTTGTGGGGTTCTCAGATCAAGTAAAAATCATCAATTATAGCAATTTTGACGAATCCGAAGACATGATGGTTGAGTTTTTTAGTAGTTGTATTTGGTATTTGTGTGAATCTCTTGATACTCAATTTCACTCAAGTGGAGAACAAATTTCAAACATTGTTCATCTACCTGATACAGAACACTACATTACTTTTCATAAGATCATAGAAACCAATAAAACTTGGGTTTCTATTGAAGATGGATCTACACTACCTTGTAGCTTAGAAGAATATTCCATAGCGGTTGATCAAGGTGAAGTCTCTGATCGCATTATTATTCAAGTATCTAAGATGCTCTAACTCTTGCTAGAGGCCAAAACCTTTTCTAGAGCAATTCCTCTTGACCCTTTCAGAAAAATATTCTTCCCTGAGAAGTTCTGTATTTCTTCAGTTTCAATATAGGCATCTATATTTTCATAAAATTCATACATTGGAAAAGTCTTTCTATGTTGATAAAACTCCTTTCCTATCACCCTCACTATTTCTGCCTTATCTTTAACCAGTGACAATAAACTTTTGTGTTCTTCTCTACTATATTCGCCCAATTCCAACATATCACCAATAATCACAACAGAGTTTTCCAACCCTTTAGATTTATGAAATTGAATTAAGCTTTCTTTCATACTTGTTGGGTTAGCATTATAGGCATCTTTAAAAACCAAATTATTCTTCCATCTAAACCATTCAGATCTATTGTTATTCGGAATGTAGCCTTTTATGGCATCTTGAATTAAGCTCAATTCTATTCCAAAATACTCTCCTATGGAGATCGCAGCACGAATATTTTCCAAATTATAGATTCCAGACAAATGTGAGTCGAATCGCATTCCCTTATACAAAAAACTTAATTTTTCCTGACACTCCAAAAGTTCAAAATCCTTAATTGAATACAAGATAGGTTTACAGTCATTAGGTAGAGCACTTGCTAACTTTATGTCTTGATCGTTAAAAAAAATAACACCTGAATTTGAGCTCAAATATTTATATAACTCCGTTTTTCCTTTCAATACACCTTCAATGCCACCAAAACCTTCTAAATGCGCCTTACCTATATTAGTAATAATGCCAAAATTGGGGTCAGCAATCTGGCACAATTCACTAATATCGCCTATTTTATTTGCCCCCATTTCAACAATTAGAATTTCATCGTCAATATGTGAGCCCAAAATAGTCAACGGCACTCCAATATGATTATTCAAATTTCCTTGTGTGCAACCTACCTTAAATTTCTTTTTTAAAATGGCATTGATCAACTCTTTTGTAGTCGTTTTACCATTAGAACCTGTAAGACCTAACACCTTAGAATCTTTCATCTGATCTCGATGGAATCTAGCCAACTTCTGAAGAGTCACCAAAACATTATCCACTAAAAAATAAGAGTTTGGATCAAGTTCTTCAACATATGTGGAGTCATCAACAACAACCGCAACAGCTCCTTTTTTCAGAGCACTTTTAGCAAACTTATTTCCATTAAAATTTGATCCCGATAGTGCGAAAAACAATGCATTACGTTCAATTGTTCGTGTATCTGTAGATACTCCACTGGAGGCCAAAAATCTATTGTATAAGTCTAACATATCAAAAAAAAGAGGTGTAACTTCATACGAAGATACACCTCTCACTTTTATTATTAAGATATACTACTTATATCTTCTGTTTACTCTGTGCTTTTTAGATTCTTTAAATCTATTTCCACCTGGATCTTCATCAAATCCTTCTGCACCTACTCTAACCATAGCACATCTGAAACCAAGATCTCGATCTGATTTATCTTCATCTTTAAATCTTCTTGCACCTGGTGACAACCAGAATAATCTATCTGCCCAAGAACCGCCCTTAATTACTCTTGCTTTATCGCTAATTAAAGTTGACTTCCCATAACCATATTTGATGTATTCAGCATCACCATCTAAGTAATTCTTTACATCACTTTTGTTATAATTTTCTCTATCTTGAATTGTACTATCCTGTACTTGTGCATATCTCAGTCTACCTAAGCTATCCTTTTCAACTGGACTACCATTCTCATCTAAAACCAATTCATAGAAAACATTACCCCTATGTGAGTTTAAATCGTGGTTCTCAGGATCACTCAAAGTTAAACTAGTAGCTGGCCTATATACATCTTCCGTCCACTCACTCACATTTCCTGCCATGTTATATAACCCAAAATCATTTGGCAAATAAGATCTGATAGGACCAGGAATAGATGCATTATCATTTAGAGCTCCGGCCATACCCATATAATCTCCACGTCCTCTTTTAAAGTTCGCTTGAATATCTCCTTGAGTACTTGTGTGCTTCTTGTATCTTGCAGTGTTTCCATTCCAAGGATAAATTCTTCTATCTGTAATAACTTCATCACCAGATCCAGACTGATTTCCTTGAAGTGCAAGTGCCGCATATTCCCACTGTGCCTCAGTTGGTAAAATATAATCAGGTAATAAAATTCCGTCCTCAAACTTTACTGGTCTTTCTCCACCTGTAACTAGATCAGGAAGGTTTTTATTCACATTACCTTGGTATTGTCCTGACAAATATGATTTAGTATCGAACGTCTCAGAATCTTTTTGCTCTGGACTTAGATTTAAAATCCCTCTCTCAACAAGGATCATTTCATTTACCTTGTTTGATCTCCATTTACAGAATTCCGTTGCTTGGAGCCAACTAACACCAACTACTGGATAGTCGTCGTAAGATGGGTGTCTAAAATACGTTTCAACCAATGGCTCATTGTAAGATAGTTCTTCCCTCCATACCAATGTATCAGGAAGTGCATCTCTATATACCTCAGGATAAGAAACATATATTCTTCTTAAATCGTGAAGATACTCTTTATATCCGCTATTAGAAACTTCGGTTTCATCCATATAAAAAGAAGATACAGTTACCCTTCTAGGAACATTGTTCCATTCAAAAGTAACATCTTGTTCTGTTAGACCCATCATAAATGTTCCACCTTCAATTGGAACTAAGTTAGGGCCAACTGCTTGACCTTCATAACGATTGTTCTTTTCGAAACCACCCCATTCTTGGTCATTATAATTCCACCCAGTGAAATCTGATTTTTCTTCCTTCTTACTACAAGAACTCAATGCAAGTAATAAGCATAAACCGAAAGCTGCAAGATTTTTAACTCTACTCATTTAGCACATTTATTTATAAAGATTTAATGTCATTTCTAGCCCCAAGATCAAAATCGTTTTAGAAATGATTGGCAAATATAATAATTCCTTTGTATTATCAAAATTGATTCAAAACTATTGGAAGTCAAATGACTATCAAATAATTATAATTTCAAATCCAATTATTCACAAATATTACTGCATAATTCATACCAGAAATTCATGAGTGCAAATGATTAACATATTTATTCTATCTAAATATATTCATACAATCATTTATGTCATATTTTTTTTCTGATTTTTCAAACATATTGTAAACAAATCCTAATTCATGAGCACCTCCTTGTGAAAGCGATAATCCTGAAGTAGTCAAATCAAAACTATACATCATTTTAACATCTCCCATCCTAAACCCTGCAGCAAAAATTATTGCATCTCCATTGGTGTTACTAAATCGATATGAAAGTCCTGATAAAAATCTTCCAACTTGCAAATTAGCACCAAAATTTATCTGACTAAAGGACCCTTGACGAACTAGGAGAATATTTGGTGATAAAAACGCTTTTTCACCTCTTTTATTGTTATTAAGCTTAAATTCAGTTCCAGCGTGTAAGGTTATTCTCTGCGGAATTCCCAGAAAATTCTTCTGATCATTATTAAAAACTTCATCTCTAGGGTTTACCAAATGATCAACTGCTAGACCAACATGCAAGAATGGACTGTAGTACACAATTCCAACTCCAAGATCGACTGTTGTACTATTCAAATTTGAAGGCTGAATTTCTTTTGAAGGATAAGGAACACCTCCAGGGCTAATGGCTCCAAATTGAGGATCAAGTGCATCTCCAAATTGCAACTTACTCCATCTTATTCGTTTTGAAAGCAATCCTAACTCAATTCCACCTCTTACGTAATGATCTCTTTTTATCCTTAAGTTGTACGAATATACACCCCCTACTTTTGTATGATGGATGGTACCGTCACCAGCACTATCATTCAACAAGCTTAAGCCTATACCCGAATTCGTCCCCTTAATGAATTGATCATAACTTAACGCATAGGTATTGTAAGCATTTGCTAATCCTGGCCATTGCACACGAACATTTGCGGCTATGAATGGCTGAGTATTATTACCCGCCATGGCTGGGTTTAGTTGTATAGGAGCATTTTGATACTGGCTAAATACAGGATCTTGTGCAATAACACTTACACTTACACATAATAATCCAACAACTAAAATATATAAGACATGATTTGTTGACTTCATTCAATTCTACCTTTATAAGATCACAAACTTAAAAATAAGATCATTAATGATTCCCTTTGAAAGTCCAAAAATAACTGATCTACATCTGTTACACATCATTGTTAAGACGAATATCGAACGTTTTACCACCTCAAAAAGTATACATTTCACCCAAAATGTCCGCAAAGGACAATCCACCAACAATCTATTCCTTCATTAAAGTGTTAAATATTTAGTCATGAATCTAATATCTACTAATTTTAACATTTGGTATCGCAATCTTACATTTTTATATTGCGTTTATAGTTCAGATTGGCTTAAATCTAAATTCTAATCTAAGATGAAAAAACTCTTCTACATTTTAGCTTTTACATATTTCCTAATTGGTAATATATATGGGCAGGATATAACACGATTTGATGTTCATTTAAATTGGTTTAATAAGACCATCAATTTGGATCAAAACGAACTAAGTATAGCAACTTTTGATGGAGGCAAAATTATCTATGGTCAGCCTCATTATAGTTCATTTCATAAGAATTTTGATGTAACTGGTAATGGTACCATAAGTTTCGAACTGAGTAATATTAAAACAGAAACCATTAAATCAATCGATCAAACGGATTTAATTGGGTCCAGTTTTAAAGTTGAAGGGAAAGTCTATCAGCAAAGATCTTCCTTCAAAGGAACAATAGCCGTCTTCCCTTATAGAAAAACTAATGGGAAGCTGGAACGATTGATATCTTGCACGGTTGAAGCGACTTTATCACCATTGACTAAAACAACATTGAGAGGTCCTGAAAGAACATATACATCAGTATTGAGTGAAGGCAACATCTATAAAATCAGGGTTAAAGAATCAGGAATATATCAACTTACATACGATCAATTGGTTGAACTTGGTTTAGATGTCAATAATATCGACGCTCGTAATGTAGCGGTATATGCCAATTATGGAGGTATAAATCCAGAACAAATTTCTCAACAAAACCCCGATGATCTAGTCGAACTAAGTTCAGTATTCTTAGGTGAAAGTGATGGGAAGGTCGATAAGGGTGACAAGCTTTATTTTTACTTACAAGGAGCGAGTCGATGGATATCAAATGGCACAGAGTTCAACTATGAGAAGAACATTTATGACAATTATAATTATGCATTTATAAAGATCAAGGGAAGTCCAGCAAAACGTATTAAAAAAGAAGAATCCTCTACACCTGCAGATATAGCTTCTTATTACGATGATTATCAAATTTATGAAGAAGATTTAGTCAATTTGTTGGGATATAATGGGGGTACTGAAGGGTCTGGTAAAAAATGGTACGGCCCTAAACTATCAGATAAAGGTATTCTTCAATTAGGTAGTCATTTTGATTTTTCAAATTTATTAGATGGTCAAATTAATTTTGAAACTTCCTTTATTAGTAGATCTTCTGGGTCTTCTAAATCGACGCTGATGGTAGGCACTGAAACTTATACATCAAGTTATAGTAGTGTAAAGATTTTTTCTGCACTATCTTTATTTGGAAGAGAAAAGGTCGTTAGTGATCAAATTAGCATAACAGAAAATGCACCAATTCAATTATCTTATAGTGCTCCTGCAGGAGGTGAAGGTTGGTTGGATTACTTCAAAGTTACATCAAAGAAGAATACTGACCTTTATAAAGGTCAAGTACATCTAAGGAATATTCTAGACAAGCAAAACACGAATTTCGGATATTCAATTCCTCAAATTAGTAACAAACAATTCTGGAATGTAACAGACATCACAAATACTTATGCCATTAATCCTCTAAACAATGTCGTTTCCTACACCACTAATGGGCAAAACAACACCTTAATAGCCTTTGACGAAAATAGTTTAATGACACCTGAACTATTGGGTAAAGTCGAAAATCAAAATGTCCACGCATTGACTGATTTTGATATGATGATCGTCTATTATAAAGATTTTGAAGAAGCTGTAGACAAGTTAATTGATCATCGCACTACCTTTTCAGGATTAAATGTTGGAAAGATAGAAGTTTCAAAACTTTACCCCGAGTTTTCTAGTGGAAGATTAGATCCTTCAGCCATTCGGGACTTTGCTAAGATGTTGTTGGATAGAAACTCAGACTTCAAATACATGTTACTTTTTGGAGATGGTACATACGACCAAAGAGGACTTTTGGCGCATTTACCCAATCATCAATTCATACCTGTTTATGAGACAGATGAATCCATCAATCCTATACGAGCATTTCCTACAGATGATTACTACGCTTTACTCAGTGATAATGAAGGTATTGGACTAGACGGCGCCTTAGACATCGCAGTTGGGAGACTTCCAGTCACTACTTTGTCAGAAGCCAATGGTGTTGTCAATAAGATTATTGAATACGACACATCTAAAGATCGTTTTGGTGATTGGAAGCTTAGATCCACATTTGTAGCAGATGATGAAGATACCAATACTCACCTTAATCAAAGTAATCATATTGCAAATGAAGTCAATAGAGATTTCCCAATGATCAATGATCAAAAGATCTTTATTGATGCTTATAGACAAGAAACTACACCAGGAGGTCAAAGGTACCCAGAAGTTGAAGACAATATTAATAGAAACATAGACCAAGGCAATCTTACATTTTGTTACTTAGGTCATGGTGGACCAAAAGGATGGGCACAAGAGCGTATATTAAAAGTTCCGGACATTCAAAAATGGGACAACATGAACAATCAGACACTTATTGTTACAGCTACCTGTTCATTTACAGGATATGATGATCCTGAGATCAAGAGTGCTGGAGAATATGTAATTCTCAATCCTAAAGGAGGTGCCGTAGGACTTTTCACTACCGTTAGGGCTGTATACGCGAATGACAATGCCCGATTAACTGGGGAAGTATTCAAAAATTTATATACCAAAGATGAAAATGGACTTCCCATTACTTTTGGAGATGCCATAGTAAAAGCAAAAAATGCAAATAGTCAAGATACTTCAGGAGAGAACAGTCGAAAATTCTCGTTGATCGGAGATCCAAGTCAAAGAATAGCTTTACCAAGATATGACATTGTTATAGATCTTATTAACGGAATTAAGGTCGAAGAATTTACAGATACCATTGGTGCATTAGAAACTGTAAAAATATCTGGAATGGTTGTTAACCAAACAGGTAACATAGTTGATGATTTTAACGGAATACTTTATCCGACCGTATTTGATAAAAGATCAATTATTGAGACATTAGAAAATGACCCAGAAAGCGATAAAACAAAAATTAGTGTACTAAAAAACATTATTTTTAAAGGAGCCGCTAGTGTGAATAATGGCGTATTCGAATTTAGCTTTATTGTTCCTAAAGACATCAACTATGAAATTGGGAAAGGTAAAATTAGTCTTTATGCTACTGATCATTATGCTATTGATGCAGCTGGTTACTATAATGACATTATCATTGGAGAATCCGACAATATAGTATCCGATGATCAGGGACCAAACATCGAATTATACATTAATGATGATACGTTTGAAGATGGTGATATTGTGTCGCCTAATCCAAATTTACTTGCCTATTTAACCGACGATTTTGGCATCAATGTGACCGGTAGTGGAATTGGTCATGATCTTACAGCCGAACTGAAAGGACCTGAAGATAAGAGATACATTCTTAACGGATTTTATCAAGCTACTATTGATGACTATACTAGCGGAAAAGTCTATTTCCCTATGGAAGGCTTACCTGAGGGAACATATTCCTTAACTTTAAAAGCTTGGGATATTAACAATAACAGTAGCGAAAAAACCATCACATTTACGATTCAGAGTAAGTCAAGCATATTTAATCTTAAAGCTTATCCAAATCCTTTTGATCAAAACTTCAATGTGGCATTTAGTCATGATTTAGGTAGTATAAACGCACAAACAACGATTGAATTATTTGACACAAATGGGCGATTAATTGGCCGAAATAAAAGATTTGGAACATTACGTGGAGGAACCGAAAATATTACTTTTGACTTAGAATCTGTATCCTTTGGCTCAAATCTTGTAGAAGGTTTGTATATATACAAAATAAAACTCTCGTCAGAATCGTTAGGTATCAGTCGAGAAAGCAAATTTCAAAAAATAGTTAAAATATGATGCTAAATCATATTTTTGCAAAAAAATTAAAGTTTTAGTTAAATGAAAAAACTAAGTGTCCTTATAGGACTGATATATTTCACCTTTAGCGCAAATGCACAATTTGATCCTAATAAAGGTTGTATTGTTGATTCGAATGGAGAATGTGTTTCAAATACAGTTTTGTCAGCAATGCCGTTCTTACGTATTGCTCCTGATGCCCGAGGTGGTGCGATGGGCGATGTAGGAATTGCTCTTACTCCTGATGCAAACTCAATGCACTATAATGCCGCAAATTTGGTATTCATGGAAGAGGATGCTAGTGCTGCAGTTACTTATACTCCATGGTTGAGAGATCTTCAGCTTAATGATATCTTTCTAGCATATGCTTCAGGATCTAAAAAAATCGATGACAAGCAAGCTTTAGGTTTCGCTTTGAGATGGTTTTCTTTAGGTGAACTTAATTTCACTGATGTTGACGGAAACGAAACTGGTGTAGGTAAACCAAGAGAATTTGAATTTGCCGCAGCGTATAGCCGAAAATTAGGAGATAACTTTGCCATGTCTCTAACTGGAAAATATATTTATTCTAATCTTGCTTCTGGGCAAATAGTAAATGGTATCGAAATCAACAGTGCTTCTTCTTTTGCAGCAGATGTTGGGTTGGCCTATAAGAAAAAAGTAAAAGTGTCTGGATATAAAGCACAATTGGGGCTAGGAGCAAGTGTGAGTAACGTAGGTGCTAAGGTTTCTTACACCAATAATATTATTAAGGATTTTTTACCAAGTAATTTAGGTATTGGATCATCTTTAACTATTGATTTTGATTCGTACAATACACTTACCGTAGCATTGGATATCAACAAATTGTTGATTCCAACACCTGTTTCTAAAACATGTATTGATCCAGAAGATCCGGAAAGAACAATCCAATGTCCTGAGTGGGATGAAGATGGTGACGGTATCGCAGACTACAGACAGAAATCATTATTTGAAGGGATTGTTGGTTCATTTTCTGATGCTCAAGGTGGAGCAAAAGAAGAATTTCAAGAATTCAACTTTTCTGCTGGAATGGAATATTGGTATGACAAACAATTTGCTTTCAGAATGGGATACTATTATGAGCACCCACTTAAGGGAGCAAGACAATACATGACTGTTGGATTGGGATTGAAATACAATATTTTTGGAATAGATATTTCTTACCTAGTACCGACTTCAGCCGTAAGATCACCGTTAGACAATACACTTAGATTTGGATTAATGTTTGATCTTAACAACTTACAAAAATTAGATGAATAAATGTAAGGTTACATTTTAACCATATTAAAAAAGGGTGTTCGAAATTCGAACACCCTTTTTTAATAATACTCGTATCTATAAGCCAGATTCTGTACCCATAAAATGGGTGCCCATCATTTATCTGTTCTGCCTACCCCCTTGGGCAATTTCCATTATTGAGCGAATAACTCTTTTCTAACGAACCCAAGTATACATGACATTTCAACCCGCAAGGTTTATCCATCAATATTGTTACCAACATCAATTGTGAGCTCTTACCTCACATTTTCACCCTTACTTCCTTTCAGAAGCGGTTTAGCTTTCTGTGACACTTTCTGTCTTGATACTTCTTCAAATATCAATCCCAACCTTTCGGCGGTACGGTATTCTACGTTGTCCGGACTTTCCTCTCCTCGCAATCAAGGAGCGATGAGCCAATACGAGCGTGCAAATTTATAATAAATAATATTTGACCTGCTATAATCTTTAAGATTTCATTTCGGAAGTGATTTAAAAACTAAACCCTAATGCTAGAATAAACTCATTGAAATCCAATCTCTGCCCAAAAATTAAATTCCATAGTTTTGGCTATGCCAAAAGAATTTTAGGATTAATCTGACTTCCAAGCAGTTAATTCCTCTATTGAACACAGTTTTTAAATCACTTCTCTAATACCGGTATGCACAATTCAACAATACACTTATTTTCCGGGTGCAATCTAAAATCATTGTGATATATTTCAAATGGGGGAACTTCATTTCTTTCTAATCCTCTATCATTCATTTCTATGAACATTCCAATCCATGATTTTTCAAACTCCTCCATCCTTATTTCAAACCTCCCCACCAAACAAGTTCCAGGATTTAAAATTTGCTTGCTAACGAGATCATCTTCTAGCGTATAATTCTTGTCTAGAAGAATACAAGCATTAACCCTAACCATTTCAGGTGAAGTGATTTTGAGGCTGTCGTGAAAAATTGAAATCATTTTTTCATCATTTGACATAAGGTCTTTTTTCTTAGCCCATTTCATGAGTTGATTATATGTTTCTGGAATCTTATTCAATCCTTTACAAGACAAGTATCCTAAATGCATTTCCTGTAAATTTTTAAGTTCGATTATTCCACTCATTTTAATCCAGTTTTTAACAGTATTGATTACACGAAGATAATCGTCCAATGATTGCTCAAATTGTCCAATCTTGCTATATCTCTTGTCATTTGACAGTCTAAATTCTTTAGGACTATATCCATAGAACTTTTTAAAAGATTTACTGAATGAAGCCAGTGAACTAAATCCATAGTTTCTTGCAATTTCAGAAATGGAAGTACTAGAATGTAATAACATACTAGCGGCCTTCTCTATCCTTCTTCTAACGATATAATCGTTCAATGTTTCTCCAACTACCTGTCTAAATATTCTATGAAAATGATATGGAGAATAGAATGCTCGTTTTGATAATTCATTAAGATTTAATCTTTCATCCAAATGGGTTTCAATATACCTTAGTACATTTTCTAATCTTTGAGTATACACCAATCCTTTCTGATCCTTCATTGATTTAGTGTTTAGATTCGAGGACACATAATGATAGCATTAAAGCTATTCAACTTTGCAGTAATACATGGATTTATTCATCATTCATTCTGCTTAAAAACGAAAAAAGATTGTTTGGGGGCAAACAATCTTTTTTCTCTCTTTTAAAATTTACAAATCAGTTGTTCGGTAAAACTTCTTTTAATAATCTATCGCCAAATATAACGCAGATCATCAATGTTATTGAAAAGATAATCATGGGAATAAAGATTTAAATCAAGTTAATAGGATTTTTACTACAATGTCAAGCTCTTTAATATACTTTAACACTAAAATGACCGCCATGCAATAAAACACAAATATATTAAATTTATTTATAATACATATTACATTCAAAAACAATGCCATTTAAAACATATGTTATACCTATACTATGATTGATTTATGAAAATTCACAAATAGAATAGCTACTTTTGTACAAAAAAGCTTGTCATCCAATAAAACCTCCAATTCTGTTCAAGAGATTATTCTCATTAATGCCGCGGTATTAATCATATCTTCAAGCAGTATACTCGCGAAATACTTATCTCTATTTCCTCCTTTCATGGTTTGGGCAAGATGCTTTATTGCCTTTCTTGTATTCTTTGCTTACTTTATACTAGTACATAAAAAAACGTATTGGAAGTCTTTATTTCAAATAGATGTTTTAATATCAGGTGTATTTCTCGGCATTCACTGGATTACCTTTTTTTATTCTATTTACTATTCCACCGTCGCTATAGCCGCAATATCAATTTTCACATTTCCGCTTTTCACTGCTATTCTAGAGCCCATTTTCACAAAGGCAACATTTGATCGAATTCATGCGCTATTTGGATTCTTAGTTCTTCTTGGGATATATATAATTACAGATGATTTTTCAATAAGAGATGCTTCTTTTGTAGGAGTCGCATTTGGATTAATATCTGCCTTGGCGTATGCCATTCGAAATATTTATTCTAAAGTCTTGACATCAATATATTCTGGAAGTCAACAAATGTACTTTCAAGTAACTATTGTAGCTATTTTGCTCTTACCACTTGCTCCTAGTGAATCACTTCATACAATATCTGATCGTTTTCTACCTCTTCTTGCCCTAGGCATAGTACCCACCGTCATAGGACATGCACTTTTAGTCGAGAGTTTTAAGTATTTTTCAGCAGCTAAAGCAGCAATACTAACCAGCTTTCAACCCCTATTTTCCATTTTCCTTGCAGCATTCTTCTTGGGTGAAATACCTTCTTTCAAAATATACATAGGAGGCACAATCATCATTGGAGTTGTAATCGTGGAAATACTCCGTAAAAAATAAAAGACCTAGTTTTCTCTCTCTATGATTTCCTGAATTTTCCTAATCATCTGATTAGATTCTGCGTAACCAGCAGCTACATTGAATAATTGGCCGTTTTTCTCAAACAAAATTGTTGGAAAAGATCTTACCCCGATTTTTCGAGCATAGTTGAAATCTTCCTCTGTTTTCTGTTGGAAAGCATCTGATTGGAATTTAGTCTGAAAATCCGAGAATTCTATATCGAGATTTTCACATATACTTTGATAAAACTCAACGTCCTTAGGATCTTTATTTTCGAAGTAAAACTTTTTTTGTGTAAGCTTGAAAAAGTCCAGCGCAATATCTTCTTTGATAGATCTAGCAACAACTACGGCTCTACAAGCTGGTCCCGTATCGTAATTAAAATCTTCAGTATTTAGCAAATCATATTTAAATGGCATGCCTGATCTCTTACTTACCTCCTCCCAATGATGCTTTAAAAAGTTTGTAAAATCATCATTCCACTCATCTCCTCCTCCAGGTCTTAATCCACCTGTCACTACTTTTATACCAACATTTCTATCTTCAAAGTAACTAACCACTTCAGTTAAGTTATTTGAAATACCATAACACCACGAACACATTGGATCACCGATGTAAACAATCCTCATATCACTTGATTTTTGACCGAATAACATACCCGAAGCAGTAAAAAAAACACCAATTAAAATCACCAATCTCCAAGACATAAAATTCATTTTAGTTTACAACAAAATTAAACATTTGTTGCAACAAATAGTTTAAATATTCTCAATAAGTAATTCTAAAGACCATTACTTATCCGCTTTGCATATCTCCAGATTCTTGTCATGCGGCTTTCAATCAAACCATAACTTGGCTCCAAAGCGCTATGAAAGAGATTCCTCTGAAGAACTCAATTTTATGTGACTATGATCTACAAACTTTCTTAAACCCTCTACGATAAAATCTGCAGTTTGGCATATTTCAACATAATCCTCTTCTCCTTATTATCGTATAATTGATCAAAATATATGGTCGCTACATCTCTTTCATCAATAGACTTAACTACTCCTTCTCCAAATTTTTGATGCAATACCTTTTGCCCCTCTTTAATCTGATCATAAGGATCAGCCTTAAAATTGGATAAGTCTAACTTAGGTTGACTTGATTTTAATCCTACAGGTTTAAAACTTCCTTGCAGCTTTTTCGGTTGTCCAAGGCCTCCGGATTTTTCTGCTCTTGTTATAGCATATAAGGCATCCATATTCTCCTCACCAATTTCTTCTAGAAACCGACTTGGATCGTTGAACTTCATACTACCATATTGGTATCTAGAATTTGCCAATGAAAGCACTAAATGCTCTTCGGCCCTGGTTATGGCCACGTAAAACAGCCTTCTTTCTTCATCAATTTGATCTGGCGTAGCAAGAGACATATACGAAGGGAAGAGATTCTCTTCGACACCAACTACAAAAACTGATTTAAATTCCAACCCTTTAGCACTATGAACAGACATTAATGTAACCTTATCTGTATCTTCTTCATCGTTGTCTTGGTCCGTCATTAAAGAGATCGTTTGCAAAAATGTAGATAGAGACTTATCCATTTCTACACCATCTTCAACTATATCTACTTCATCATCTTCTACAAATTCTTTGATACCATCCATTAACGAGTTAACATTTTCAACACGTCCCTGCCCTTCGATGCTATTATCCGATTTCAAAAGTGTAACAATACCTGATTTCAATCCTATGTGAGAAGCCATATCATAGGCATTTAATGTCAGCGCCTTTTCCTTGAAATCCTTGATAAGCTCGACAAATTCTCCTAACGATTTTCTAGATCTATTATTAAACTCGATTTTAGTGAGAACATCCCAAAGGCTTAAATTATTTTCATCGGCCAATCGAGTCAATTGTTCAATAGTAGTTTTCCCTATACCTCTTCGAGGGTAGTTAATGATTCTTTTCAGTGCCTCATCATCCTTGTCGTTTACCGTTATCCTTAGATAGGCAAGTAAATCCTTTACTTCTTTTCGTTGATAAAAGGATAAACCACCATAAACTCGATAAGGAATATTATATCTTCTTAAACTTTCTTCAAAAATCCTCGACTGTCCATTCGTTCGATATAATATGGCAATCTCACTATTCTTTAAAGAAAATCTATTCTTCTGCTCAATAATCGTATCCGACACCCTTTTGCCTTCTTCGGTGTCAGTCATTGCCTTAATGAGTTTTATTTTTTTCCCATCTCCCTTTTCGGTCCAAATCTTTTTCTGAATTTGTTTCTTATTATAGTTAATGACCTCATTAGCCGCATTAACTATAAAATTGGTAGATCTATAGTTTTGCTCTAACTTATATGTTTTAACCTCGGGAAAGTCATTTTCGAATTGCAATATATTCTCGATGGTCGCACCTCTAAACGAATAAATACTTTGAGCATCATCACCAACAATACAAACATTATGATCGCTTTGATCATACATGGTTAAAAGCTTCAATATCTCATATTGAAGGTAATTGGTATCCTGAAACTCATCTACCATCAAATACCTAAACTGCCTTTGGTACTTCTCTCTAACATTTTCAGGATTTTGGTACAAGAGTCTAAACATTTGCAACAATAAATCATCAAAATCCATCGCTCCAGCACGCATACATCTTGAAGAGTACTTTTCATAAATCGCAAAAATTTGTGGTCGTCGATTCATCCTATCTAAAGACATCAAATCTTCATTAACTGCGTAGGCCTTAGGAGTAATTAGATTACTTTTTGCAGCAGATATTCGAGATCTTACCAATCCTGGATTATACACCTTGGGGTCCAGATTCATGGAAGAAATAATCTCCTTCAATAAATTCTTAGTATCGTCTGTATCATATATGGTAAAATCATTGGGGTAACCTATTTTATGGGCTTCTCTCCTTAGCAATCGTGCAAACAATGAGTGAAATGTCCCTGCCCACACTCGATTAGCAGTATGACCCGCCACTTTCTCAATCCGCTCCTTCATTTCACGGGCGGCTTTATTTGTAAATGTCAACGCTAATATTTGTCCAGGATTAATACCTGAATTTATCATATGCGCAATTCTATAGGTCAAGACTCTAGTTTTTCCAGACCCAGGACCTGCAATTACCATAACTGGTCCATGTATAGAAGTTACTGCCTGACGCTGTACTTCATTTAACTCTTCTAAATACGAAAATCCAACATTACTCATAGTCCGCAAAACTCGTTATTATTCGTTGGAGAGCGAAATAAAAAAACCAAAAAAAGTTTTATACCATCTAATCCATGCATAAAATCAGTAATCCAGAACACTTTATATTATCATGAGCCAATTATGATAATTTACGTTATGAGATTATTCGTACATAATTTCACCGCATATTCCCAAAATAACTTCTTCTAGAAGACCAAGGACGTTCAACAAATACCTGTATTGTACTTCCATATCATGTTACCATAAAATGAATAACAAAAATGGTTAACTTTACCACTAAAGTGATTTAATGATTATCTGCTAACATAATATGTTATAATCATATTCAAGAATTCCTATTAGGAAAGAGTACTTTTGCAATAATATTAAAATATGAAATTTCCTTCACGAGTTTTAGAAGATGCTGTTTCTGCCATTTCTAGTTTACCTGGAATTGGTAAAAAGTCTGCATTGCGACTTGCCTTACACCTTATTCAAGATGAATATCAAAAAGCCGAGAAAATCTCAGAAGCCTTACACAAATTAAAAAACGACATCAAACAGTGCAAGATTTGTCATATGCTTGCCGATGATGAAGTCTGCCATATTTGCAATACTTCTTCACGTAAAAATGGGATTCTATGTGTGGTTGAAAATATCAGAGATGTAATGGCTATCGAAGACACATCTCAATTCAATGGAAGGTATCACATATTGGGAGGAGTTATATCACCCATCGATGGGATTGGACCTGATCAGTTAAACATTGATTCTTTGATCGAACGTATTCAAAAGGAAGAAATAGAAGAGATTATTATGGCCTTAAGCCCTACAATCGAAGGTGATACAACCATTTATTATATTTCAAAGAAAATTGATACTTCCGACATCAAAATATCAACCATCGCCCGAGGAGTATCATTTGGTGGTGAATTAGAATTTGCGGATGAGTTCACATTGGGAAAATCAATAAATTCTCGTATTCCATATCAATCCTCCTAGATGACTTCTGTTAGCATTGTCATAGTAAGTTACAATGTTAGGCATTTCATCCTTCAATGTTTGGAATCTGTATATGCCTGTGATTTAACTAATGTTCAACTTAAAGTTTATGTAGTTGATAACAATTCTGTAGATGGTTCAGTCCAAATGATTCGACATCACTACCCCCAAGTCAATTTAATTGAAAGTGATAAAAATCTTGGGTTTGGTAGAGCCAATAATCTAGCTATCAACTTATCACAATCGACATATTGTCTATTGCTAAATCCAGACACCATCATTCAAAAAGACACTTTACAAAAGTGCATAACCTTTATGAATAAAAATTTGGACTATGGTGCCTTAGGTGTTCAAATGGTTGATGGTAATGGAACGTATTTACCAGAGTCTAAACGATCTCTACCTTCACCAATTTCTGCTTTATTCAAAATGCTAAGACTTGGTGATATTTTCCCCAATTCAGCATTATTCAATAGCTATTATACATCTGATCTCAGTGGCAATAAAGATGAAGATGTCGAAGTGTTGTGCGGAGCATTTATGTTTTGCAAGACCAAAGTATTGCAAAATCTGGGAGGATTTGATGAAGCTTTTTTCATGTATGGTGAAGACATTGATCTGAGCAAGAGAATACTTGAATCAGGATATAAAATCCGGTACACAGCTGACACTAGAATTATACATTTCAAAGGAGAAAGTTCCAAAAAATCAAGCCTAAACTACATCCATAGCTTCTATAATGCTATGATCATATACGTAGAAAAACACTATCCAGGTAATGGAGCAATTTTGATAAGGTTTCTATTAAAAACAGCAATTTTTCTATCTGGATTAATGCGTGCTGCTCGTGAGTATATAAAAGCCTCATTACGACTATTCGTCGACTTTATATGTATTTACGTTCTTGTCAATATGACTAAGGATATCTGGGGAAAGGTATACTTTCAGGATAGCAATTATTATGATCAATCCAACTTCCAAACAAATGCATTGTTTTATACTCTGATCTGGGTAACAAATTTAAGGTTTTGGGGATGGTACGATAGCAATAGAAAATTGAAAAGTTTGTTTTATGCGAATGTGATAGGAACCATTATGATTTTGGCGATATATGCCATACTGCCCTTAGAATATCGATCAAGTCGTACACTAATATTCATAGGGGCTATAGTTGCTCTTTTAGTCCCGATAGTTGTGGAAAAATGTATTAATATACTTTCGCAAACAATCTATCAATCATCCAGTCATACACCAAAAATTATAATTGTAGGGCATGAGAAAAGTAAATCCAAAATCCTCGACCAACTCGATAAGAATAATTTAACTTATCAGTTTATAGGATTGGTTAATCCGAATAACTCAAATGCGTCTTCTTCCCTTTATATTAATACACTCTCAAAATTGAGTGAAGTAGTCAACGTGTATAAAGTAGACGAGATTATATTTAGCATGGAAGACATTTCTGCAGATGAGATTATGCAATGCATGACTATTGCTGAAAATAAAGTGAAATACAAAATTGCAGGCATCAACAACAATCAAATCATAGGAAACGATGACAATAATGTCCAAAGTCAAATTATAGATACTTATTCCAATTACAATCTGTCAAAATCAGTGTACAAAAGACTAAAAAGATTATTTGATCTGGTCATTTCGATAAGCCTCATTGTATTTATACCTCTATTGCTATTGAGCAATACTTATAGAACAAACATTCTACCCAACATTTTTAATCTTTTATTTGGACGACTAACCCTAATCGGATACTCAATTCATTCTGAAACGCTCAATTTGCCAGTTGTTAAACCGTCCTTAATTCAACTAAATCGCGCCTTAGCTCCGAAGGAGTTCTTGAGTATAATGTATCCCGATTTAAACAAATGGTATGCAAAAAATTATACACCATTTTATGATCTAGAAATTTTGAAAAACAGCTTATTAAAATGACTAACAAAGCAAAGATTGAATCTTTAGTAGATAAGTATTTTGATAAAATTCAAAGTATCCGACACCATTTACACCAATATCCTGAACTTTCATTTCAAGAATATGAAACGAGTAAGTTCATCAAGTCAATTTTAGATGAAAACGACATAGATTATACAGATGGATGGGCAAAAACAGGCATTCTCGCTAAAATTAAAGGGAAAAGTTCTCAAAAATGTATAGCTCTTAGAGCGGATATCGATGCATTACCTATCCAGGAAAACAGTAAAAAAAGTTATTGTTCGAAAAATGAAGGTAAAATGCATGCCTGTGGACATGATGTTCATACAGCCTGTGTATTGGGTTCTATACTGATTCTGAACGAGATTAAAGACCAATTGAAATACGATGTAATCTTTGTTTTTCAACCTGGTGAAGAAAAACTTCCTGGAGGTGCAAGCTTGATATTAGAAGAAGGCATTTTCGACCAACAAAAACCTGACATCATTATTGGTCAACATGTTCACCCTCCAATGAAGGTTGGTAACGTAGGTGTAAAAGGAGGGATGTATATGGCTTCCGCTGATGAATTATACATAACTGTTAAGGGGCAAGGCGGACATGCTGCCCTTCCACATCAATGTGTCGACCCCATATTAATTGCTTCAAAGATTATTATCAATCTACAGGATATTACAAGTCGCATGGGTAATCCTACCATTCCAAATGTATTGACTATTGGTAAAATCAATAGTACAGGCGGTGCAACCAATATTATTCCTAATGAGGTAAAACTTGAGGGTACACTTAGAACAATGGATGAACAATGGCGAAAAAAGGCACACGAACTAATTCAAAAGATATGTCAACAAACTGCGCAATCTTATGGAGGAAGTTGTGAAGTTGAGATTCTGAAAGGTTATCCATTTCTAAAAAACGATGAAGTTCTTACTACAAAAGTAAAATCACTGATGCAGAACTATTTGGGTAGTGATCAAGTCGAGGACCTTCCTATAAGAATGACAGCTGAGGATTTTGCTTATTATTCTCAAAGATACCCTGCCTGTTTCTACCGATTGGGCACTGGAAATCCAGACTTGGGTATAACCTCACCAGTCCATACCAACACATTCGACATTGACGAAAATGCACTCCGAACAGGATCTGGGCTACTTGCATTTTTGGCCTCAAATATTGAGGTGAACTAACTTCTTTAAATTGGGAATATTTGAAGGAACCTTTCATTTTCTCTTTTCTTCTAGAGCAGGAAACCAATAAGAGAAATGTTACTTCAAAGGCTAATCGACCTTAATTCGAATTTGTTTATGCCTTTGATTCTGCACAAAAATGAAAAACTCCTTGAGTCCCATATGAGTTTCTTTAGTTTAAGGATTTTATACATATGGAGCGTTAAAAATGATAAGCACTTTCATCGATTTGTGATCATATAAATATTTATAATCTACTATCTTCGCAGGTAGAACCTACAACATTTCCTTATGCAAGATTTTTGCCACCTCCATTGCCACACGCAATACTCTTTATTAGATGGCGCTTCTGAAATTGGCGCCATGATGGACAAAGCAGCTGCGGACCAACAATCGGCTATTGCCATTACCGACCATGGCAATATGTTTGGGGTATTTAAATTTGTTAAAGAGGCGCAAAAGAGAAATATTAAGCCCATTATTGGTTGTGAATTTTATTTGGTAAAAGATCGATGGATTAAGTCCTTTGAAAAATCAAAGGGCCAAAAAGACAAGAGGTATCATCAATTACTTCTTGCGAAAAATCCTTTAGGTTATAGGAATCTATCGAAGTTGTGTTCATTAGGTTTTACTGAAGGCTTGTACAGTAAATTTCCAAGAATTGACAAAACACTTATTGAGAAGTATCATGAAGGCATCATAGCTACTTCCTGTTGTATTGGTGCTGAAATCCCACAACTCATTCTGGCAGGAAAAGAGCAAGAAGCAGAAGAAGCCCTAAAATGGTGGTTGAATATATTTGGTGAAGACTTTTATATCGAATTGCAAAGGCATAGAGGACTTGATCAAATCGATCATTATGGTAAAAGTCAGGAAGATGTCAATCAAGTCCTCATTCAATTGGCAAAAAAATACGATGTAAAAACGATAGTCACTAATGATGCGCATTATATAAATGAAGAAGACGCAAGTCCACATGATGTTCTTTTGTGCGTTAATACTGGATCACTTCTTTCCGACGAAAAAAGATTTTCCTTTCCAAGTTCTGATTTCTACCTGAAGACTAAAGAAGAAATGAACACACTTTTTGGTGATGTACCTTGGGCAGTAGAAAACACCATGGAAATTGCCTCCAAAATAGAACCTGTTCAATTAAGTCGAGATGTATTGTTGCCCGCATTTCCATTACCTGCAGAATTTAAT
The DNA here is from genome assembly GCA_965230345.1 of Saprospiraceae bacterium. Taxonomy (GTDB): domain Bacteria; phylum Bacteroidota; class Bacteroidia; order Chitinophagales; family Saprospiraceae; genus JADKBO01. The sequence continues at coordinate 1,715,804 of CBDDKR010000002.1, read as the reverse complement.
ACACAAGAATTGTATTTGAGGCATTTGACCTTTGAAGGAGCCAGACGAAAGTATGGAACAATAACTCCTGCTATTGAAGAGCGTTTAAATTTCGAACTACAGGTAATAAATAATTCTGGATATCCTGGATACTTTCTTATTGTACAAGATTTCACTTCAGTAGCTCGTGATCTAGGAGTATCCGTTGGACCGGGAAGGGGTTCTGCTGCAGGAAGTGCTGTGGCTTACTGTTTAGGGATTACCAATATTGATCCCATTAAGTACGACCTGCTATTTGAGCGATTCCTTAATCCTGAAAGGGTTTCTATGCCTGATATTGATATCGATTTTGACGACGAAGGTAGAGGACGAGTCATCGATTATGTAATCGATAAATACGGAAGAAATCAGGTTGCTCAAATTATAACCTATGGTACCATGGCTGCGAGAAGTTCGCTCAAGGACGTGGGAAGGGTTATGAACATACCTCTTTATGAAGTCGAAACGGTTACGAAAGCCTTCCCTAACCAACTTGGTGCCAGCTTAAGAGATGTATTACACGAAGGCGACATTAAGCCCAAATTAAAAGACAAACTCAATAAAGAAGACGTAGACAAAGCCTATAAGTTCAGGGAAATGGCTGAACAAAAAGATCAAATCGGTGACATGATTCGATTGGCAAAAAGAATTGAAGGATCCGTAAGAAATACAGGGATTCATGCCTGCGGAGTTGTCATTACTCCCGAGGATATAACCAATATTATTCCCGTAACCGTAGCAAAGGATTCTGACTTATTGGTTTCTCAATATGACAATAGCGTTGCGGAAGATGCTGGTCTCTTAAAGATGGACTTCTTAGGTCTTAAAACCTTAACCATTATTAAAGATGCAGTAGCATTTGTCAAAGAAACGAAAAACATCGACATTGACATCGAGAATGTAGATCTCACGGATGAGTTGACATATCAACTTTTTGAAAGAGGTGAAACCATCGGTATATTCCAATACGAGTCCGCTGGAATGCAAAAACACCTCAAGGACCTAAAACCTAATAAGTTTGAAGACTTGATTGCGATGAACGCCCTCTATCGGCCAGGTCCACTACAATACATACCCAACTTTATCGCTCGTAAACACGGAACAGAGGAGATCACCTATGACCTTCCTGATATGGAAGAATACTTAAAAGAAACCTATGGAATTACAGTATACCAAGAGCAAGTGATGTTGCTTTCTCAAAAATTGGCTGGATTTACCAAGGGGGAAGCTGATATGTTGCGTAAAGCAATGGGAAAGAAAAAAAGGAAGGTAATTGACGAGATGTTCCCAAAATTCCTTGAAGGCTGTAAGAAAAATGGGCATCCAGAAAAGAATATTGAAAAAATATGGAAAGATTGGGAAGCATTTGCTTCTTATGCATTTAACAAAAGTCATTCTACTTGTTATGCTTTTCTCGCTTTTCAAACCATGTATCTTAAAGCGCATCATCCTGTAGAATTTCTGGCGTCCATTCTTAACCATAACAAAAGTAATCTTACCACTTTAAATCTTTTCCTAAGAGAAGGAAAGAGGATGGGTATTACTATACTAGGTCCTGATGTAAATGAGAGTAAACAAAACTTCAGCATAAATGCCAAAGGCCAAATTCGGTTTGGGCTAACTGCGCTAAAAGGTGTTGGAGATGGACCAGTAACAGAGCTTCTTGGCGAAAGAAGCGAGAATGGACCTTTTACTGATTTAATGGATATGATGAAACGACTAAATTTGAGATCCGTTAATAAAAAGGCCATTGATTCGATGGTAAAGGGTGGAGCTTTTGATTCTTTTGAAGACATGCATAGAGCTCAATATTTTGCTCCAACAGGATCTTATGATACTTTTATCGAATTAGCATTGAAGTATGGTGCCAATGTACAAAGCCAAAAACAGAAACTTCAAGCATCTCTTTTTGGAGGAATGGAAGATGATATATTAGACATTCCAACTGCTCCTGAAGTTGAAGAGTGGAATCAAATATTTAAACTGGAACAAGAAAAAGAAATAACGGGTATATATCTAAGTGGACATCCATTAGACGATTACAAATTAGAGTTCAAACACTTCATCAATTGTCCTCTTTCTCATGCAGAGACTATCATGGACAAAACACTAAAAATGGGTGGAATAATTTCTGGCGTTCAGCATGGGGTTTCGAAAAGAGGCACCTCATATGGTAGAGTGACCATTCAGGATTTTAATGGATCTTTTGAGTTTGGCATCTTCAACGAAAACTATGAAAAATTCAAAGACATATTATCTAAAGGACAGGTAATTTACTTAGAAGGTATCAACCAAAAAAGATACAATTCAGATCGGTCATTCTTTAAAATTATAGACATCAAACTACTAGACACGGTTAGTCAGTTGTTGACCAAATCCATTACTTTAAGATTTAGTATTGATAGGGTCGACGAAGTAATCATCGACAGTTTAGATGCCTTGGTTGAGCAACACGAAGGACCTCACAAATTAAAGTTTACTGTTGTCGACAATGAAAACAATCACCTTAGTGTTGACCTTATTTCCAAGGAAAAAACGGTTAATGCTAATTATGAATTTGTACAAGCTCTTGAAGAATTGGGTATAACTTACCAACTCAATCGATAGATTAAAAAAACAGAGCTAGACAGTAGCAATCTTAGGGTTAGAGTAATGTCGATGAAAATCATTATGATATTTTGATTTGTTTTAAAATCGAATTGAGTGGTCAGTATACCACCAATCGTACTACTTAAGTCTTATTACTTAGCTTTAATTCAATCCTACTTTACTTCAACCCAAAAGCCTTTTTTTGCATCAACAATTTGGTCATCGTACATGGATCCACAGTGAATCAAAGGGTGGTAATACTTACCCTTATATGCAGCAGTTAATTGGACAACATAAGTCTTGGACTCATTTCTGCTTAGATTAAAAAACACGTTTTGACTCGCATCTTTAATATCTTTATACGTATACTTTGATTCTTTTATGCCACCTTGACCAGACAATCTTTGATTTCTAATTTCCCATCCTGAAGGAAGCGCATATGTCAAAGCCATATTATCAAATTTATAGGGCACATTATTCAGGTGCTTAACATTTACTTTTGCGTAAAAATCTTGTCCCTGTTTCAAGGAAGAAATATCCAAAGGTAGTTTGGTGATAAAATCAAAGTAAGAGACATCTACAGAGATGTAATCGCTTCTTTCATTCGTCTCTTGTCCTAACGGTGGCTGTCCTTTCCATGAAATTTGTCCTATCAGTGCTTTTGTTCCTTTGTTTTTTATAGTCAATTTATTGTGATTCTTTAAAGTAGAATCTAACCTCTTTTGCGCAACTGCTCTTGAGGATTCTACTTGTCCAATATCTCTACCATTATGAACCATTTCAACAACAACTTGACCTGAATTCTGACTTCTTGCAAATGCTGCAATTGATTTTAATGAATAACCCAATGCATGCGTATTAATATATTGATTTGAGCGGAAAGTTTTTGACATTTCATTGCATAAATCGAAAGCCTTTTTCATTTGTCCCATTTTGGAGTAATAGCTCAAATAAAAAGCCTGATCTCTCAAATAGGATCCAAATGATCTTCCATGAGTTTCATAATGAAAATCTTTGCCACCATCTACCAATGCAATTGCCACATCTTTCTCTCCTATTTCTGCATAAGCCAAGCCAAGCAATACTCTCCCTGTTTTGGATGTTAAATCATAGGTACGCATCCTATTCATAGACCCTAGGTCTGCATTTCCATTTAAGCTCAATGTGTACAATCGATAAGCCTGATCCAATTGGTTATAATGTTCCTTCGAATACCTCCAAGAAGCCGATTTTTTCTTTTGATATCGAAGCCATTTCTTTAAAACTTCGGACGACACATAATATCCTTTCGATTTTGCTCTTACCAATAATTCTCCTGCATAACTCGTTCCCCAGGAAGAAGCACCGCTGCTGCCTGGCCAATAGCCAAATCCACCATCCTCCAACTGAAGGTTGGAGATTTTTATAATGGCCTCATTTATATTGTACGATATTTCTTTTGCATCTTCATCAGACAAGCTCAATAGATCATCCAAACTTAATTGAGCAAGTGCCTTTGACGTAGTTTGTTCTAAACACCCATATGGATATCTGATCAGATAACTCAAGCGGCTTTCAAGATTTATATTCGGTATATTGTAGAAATCAACCATCGCAGTATTGCTTCCATCAACACCGAAAAGATCGAAATCATAAGTACTACTCTCTCCAGGCGCTATTTGAAATTCAAGAGTTTTGGTCTGGTGAACGTTGGGATTCTGAATCTCAATTTCGATCATTTCATTCGCTTTCACCCTCCCACTATTCGCCGAAATATTAATATTAGCTACACTAAGGCTTCCACCTACTTCAAATCTCTTGTCCAGTATTTGATCTCCTTCTCTCTTAAATTCCAATTTCCCAATCTCGGTAGATTTAGGCCGCAGCAATTCCGACGTTTCAACATCAACATCAACATGTTTAACATTTGATGCCATTGCAAATACATTGGTAGATATAATAACTTCTTCACCTGGAGCTAAGACCCTTGGCATTGTTGATTGAAGCATGAGATCCTTTTTCACCTTCACTGATTTAGAGGCATTACCAAATGCTGCATTATTTCCAGCGACAACCATTACTCTTACCTCACCAACATAATTCTCCATCTTCAACACATGCTTATTCTCCTTTCCCTTTTTCAAGGTAAATGGACCGATGAAAGACACTATGGGTTTAAATCTATTGGCTTTAACCGAACCAACAATCTTTGTAAATCCGTCCCCTCCAATATTCAAAACATTCAGAATTCCAGTAGGAGTTGGGGAGGCCAAAAAGTCAAAAACATCCCATGTCTTCAAATTTAACGCTTGCTTTCCAAAAAAGAGTTGATATGGGTTAGGGGTTTGGTGATTGGTTATGCTTAACAAGCCTTCATCTACAACAGCAAGAGTATAGGTCATTTCTTTATTCGAAGATTCTTTTATTCTTACCGTATAAGCACTGTTCGGTTGAATTACGTCTTCCATATCAATCTCAGGTATCAACTCATTCTTACTACTTTTGACCTCTATAGGCAATAAACCATATAATCGGAAAGGCAAGTCATTATTCTTCCCCACATAAGGTTGAATAATCATAGCATTTACATACACATTAGGCGTCATATCATGAGTGCATTCAAAGGAGAAATTGGTAATACCCTTCTCACCATCAAGCCACTCTTCCTTAATAACTTTACCTGATTTTTCAATGGTAATTAAAATTTTGGATTGTTCATTGCTTGGAATCGAGATAGAAGCAATTTCACCTTCTTTAAATTCTTCTTTATTAGACTCTAATCGAATCGTCTTAGGACTTTCAAGTCCATCATCCATACCACTCCAAGAATTGCTATAAAAAAGGCTTCCTGTACAATGTCCTGACACCTCATCACAAATACGAACAAGATACGTTCCTCTTTCTCGAATATTTGCTTTCCAGCTTGCCAGACCATTTTCATCAGTTGTCAAATCGAATTTCTTCTTAGCTCCGGTATGGACACCAGAATTGTATTCATACATCCTATTGTAGGATCTATCATACCACCAATTCCATTCTGCTGAATACAGTCCCACTTTTAGCTTCCGGTTGGGTACAATCTTCCCACTTGCATCCAAAACTACACATGATACTTCTGTTGGAGTATTAGATTTTATAAAAGTATGTCCCCATTTCGATTTTGGCATTCGTACCCCTACATAGGATTGATATGGGCTTATGGTAGTTTGTCTATAATCTTCACTAAAATTCCCACTTTTTTCATAAACTCTGGTCTTTATTTTAGCAGATAATTTCCCTTTAGGTTTTACATTATTCTTAACATGAAGTTTTATCCTTGCACTTCCTTCAGCATCAAGTTTGCCATCGTATATACGCTCTGGATAAAACCCTGTCTTTCTTGCAGGATCATCAAAAACATATGATTTATAGTCCTTAAATTTAGTAGTAATTTCAGAATAGGTAACATCTGTTTCGATTTTCAATCGATCTGCTTTAGCTCCATGCAACCAAGACACAGAAGTTTCTAATTCTTCATTACCTTTACCAATCACATATTGTTCTTGCAAATTAGGAAATTCAATTTTTAAGCGATTAGGCTTAATTGTTTCAACTTTTAGTGCTTTGTAAAATTTTTCATTCCCTAGAGTCACAATGGCCTTCCAATTTCCAGTGGGGCTACTGAATGAGGTTGGTATAGAACAAGTATAAAAATTGTTTACTGCCTTTTGAGATCTACCATCATAAATCACTTTATTCCTAGCATCCTTTACAAGAAAATTTACAAAATGCCCATTCATACTTTTCCCTTCCGAATCATATGCAACAAAGGTCAAATGAATGGTATCACCAGGTCGCCACACACTGCGTTCTCCATATATATAACCTTGAATTCCTTTTCCATTATCTATTCCACCAATGTTAAAATCACTCATAGAATTGGAGTAATTACTTTGTACATTGATATACCCAATTTCATCTCCAATCGTGGCTACAAAAAAAGAAGGTTTTCGTTCTAACTTCTTGAATCGTACGACTCCTTCTAGATCTGTACTCAAGCTTGAAATACTTTGTTGTTGAAAATCAAAGCTCTCAATTTTGACTCTAGGTCTTGGGCTTCCATTATTCAAATCAGTACAATATACCTGCCAAGAATTTTGGTCTTCATCTCCTTTAACAATCATCCCAAATGAAGAAACAAAAACGTTTTGGACTACATATTTATCTTGCATGTAATAAGATCGTTCGCATGGGTTGCTTTTATTCCGATAATAGTAATTCCTATAATCATTTCCATACTCTGCAAGAGATGTCGACTTATCATTTTCATCAAAGCCTTTATCGCAATTCAGGTTGGAAGCATAGCCATGTCTGAACCCTATCATAATTTGATATAGTGCCTTTGGGTCCCGCTCTATATAACTGCTTAAATCGATACCATAATCCACCCATGAACTTTCATTGGACTCGGAATTAAGTTTGTGTAGATCCACTTTAATCGTTTCCACCACTCTTCCTACAGAATGGTTATTCAAATTATGATTTAGATTGTTGTATTGTAAATACTGGAGAATATTATCATTAAAAACTTTAAAAATTTCAACATCTACATATCTGAGATTTTTAGCACTAAATGGTACAATGACATTACTCATTTTTGGAACTATAATCCCCTTTCTATTTGATTGCACTGCGGGTTTTTGAGCTTCAAAACTGAGCAACTCTTCACGATCTTTTGATAAAGACTCCCCATACTTACTTCGAATATTACGATCTACCAAAAGTTTAAAAGGGCTCTTCAGATGACCTTCTACGTAGATTCTTATTTCATTATTCTTGGATTCAAATACCATCGATTTACTATACCCATCGATTCGTATCAAACCATTCAAATCCTGTTTTTCGTCTACGACATCAGAACAATACAAGGTAATATGACGTCCCTGCTCACTAGACACTCTTATATCCTCAATTTGGAATAACCCTTTTTCCCAAATCGAAACCACCTTCGATCCGTGAAAATTAGGATCTATTTTCTTTCCATTCCATTTTACCTCTACATTTCTACTACTACTTTCGCGCTCCAATCCCTCTATTCTGAAATCAATCGTAAATTCATCGATCAATGTCCATTCCCAGGATAATTGTTCTGATCCATCAGCTTCGAGTGAAATTCCATTCTTAACTTCTTCCCAATTCACTTTAGAATTACTATGGATACGCCCCTTAACGACTACTGCTCTGTCATTAATCGCAATTAAAGGATCAATCTGCATACTCAACTCTATAGGCAACACCTCAAATTCTATGGTCATTATCGAATTGGTACCATCAAATGAAGGATCCAAGAGCTTCATATCCAATGTTAACCTATAAGATTGATTAGATTCAAATGGCTTTTCGGGTTTAAACTCCAAATTTTTATTGCCAGCCCATACAAAAGTACCTTCCACATGCGGAGTCCATTTCAACGCTTTTAAGTTGGAATCATTTTTTACTCCTTCCGCTAACCCTTTCTTAAAAACCACTTCAACGGCATCCATATTATGGATTTTTTCCTTGGTATGCCACAATATATACTCAGCCTTAATGTCTTCATTATGTTTATTATATTCTTTCTTCTCTGAAGAATTGCATGCCGAAAAAACAGCCAAAATGATGATAAGTAAAAGATGGTAGGTCGTTTTCATATTACAAGTTGTTCTAAGTAATTATTGCATTATAAAATTACAAAATAATGTTTCAATTCTAGAAGTTCAACATCAATGAACTACTAACAAATGATACATGTACTTGATAAGCTCGAAACAATATCAAGAGCACTATCTATATCTAATTGAAATTTAAAGGAGAGAGGGGAGGGTTCTTGACCAATTAATGTATTCTCCAAATACAGCTATACAACCAACGAAGTTACTAGCACTAACTAGAGTATTATCGTACAATAAATCAACAATAGAACGATACTCAGTCATAATTTATTATCGAAGTGATTTAAAGGTTATCAAACAATATGCATAACTACAAAAAAGAGGAAGTCCCAAATGGACTCCCTCCTATTAAATCACAGTATTTTGATAAACTATTTACCAATATCAAGCAATGCTTGATATTATTCTTGCCCTATTCTTCCACTTTCCTCTTCTAATCCAGTTTTACGCTTTCTCGATTTGATCTTATTATTTCCAAAACTATATGAAAGTGCAATGGTCACATTTCTACTATCCCAATTTCCTCTACCCGTACTTTTTAAACCATTAAATTCAGATACACCACTCCATCCCGTCTGATAAGTAATATCGTTTGCATTGATTTTAAAATTCAATCTATCTCCTAAGAATTTTCTTTGCAATCCTACATTCAAGCTATAACTAGGATCATACTTGAATACACCTCCCCATATCCCGGGGCCTGAAAACCATCCAGATATTTCTAACTTCCATTTCATTGGAAGGTTAAATGTAGATTGTTGGAAAAAATTATAATTAAAAGCCTGAACATCTACCATACCTTCATCACCATAATCAGCCCTATTGTCTTGGTATGACGCACTTGCATTTACGAACATCGACCACCATGGTTTTAATCTAATCGGAGCACTAACGTTTGCACTATATATGGTCTGAGTTGCCAAATTTTCCCAAGAAATAAAGCCTGCCCTTGGATCTTCGTCATCTGGTCCTATCAATCTTGTAATTTGATCAGTTGTTCTGCTATATGCCAACTTAAAATTGTACATATATTGATAGGTATAACCTAATTCTATATTATTCACAATCTCTGGGTCCAATCGAGCATTACCTTTTGAGAACGAAAGTTCACTTAACTGAAGTCTGAATGGATTCAACACATTGTAATCAGGTCTGTTTATTCTTCTTCCAAAGTTTAATGCCCAATTGTGCATTGGAGAATGCTGGTACGTCAGTCCAACATTTGGGAAAAAATCTATATAATCCAAGTCAACAGGAGGCTCAGATAATGAAGGATCAAAAGCACGTAAATCACCTGTTGCATCCGTTTGCTCAACTCTCAATCCTGCTGACATATTTATCTTTTCTGTCAAAGGTCTCGCATAACTTACATATCCAGCGTATACCATTTCATCGTAATCGAATTCATTGGATTTTTTGTCATTTCTTACCCTTTCTTCCTCTTTAATGTCGTAAAACAAATAGGTATTCTCTGTTGCGACTTTGGAAAACTTAAGACCAACCCCAAATTGACCACCCCAAATTGGCGTTTCATAATCTGACTTAAATGTATAAATATCTATATCTGTTGGCGTATCATATTCCGTCAATACTTCGCTGAACAATTGAGTCTCTGTGGCGTCATAATATCTATTCGGCTGAATGAAGTAATTATCCTTTCTATATCTACCATAATCTAAGTCGATATTGAATTTATTCTCCGCTTTCTGATAGACATAATTGATGTTATAAGTACTCTGATTGTTTTCGTCCTCGGCAGTATTGTTTGCCACTAATATGCTATCTATAGTTGTTGGATTGGCCAGAGAAGATATTTCACTTCTATTGGATGATTTCATATCTCCGCTTCCAAGATTTGTACTAACTAAAAAACCAATGGTGGAATTCTTATTCAAAAACACATCCGTTCCAAATCTTACATTAAAGCGCTCATTACTGTTTAATATATGATTTCCTTCTCTCAATTTAAAGCCATTCTGCTCGCTATTAAACCGCATTTCATTGGATCTCTCACCCATATTGCCCATTATACCACCAAAAACATTGACGCTTTTATTTCTAAAATTTCCACTTGCACCAAGATTTCCTCTTGCATGAAGTCCTTGAGTAAAAGTAGCATTAACAGTACCATTATATCCTACTCTTTTGCTTTTCTTCAATCTAATATCAATGATTCCTGCATTACCTTCGGCCTCATATTTGGCTCCAGGGTTAGAGATAATATCAATTCTATCTATTTGCTCTGCTGGCAAATTTTCTAGGTAGTTGGTTAGATCATCTCCAGACAATGGTAATCTCTTACCATCTACGAAAAATAAAACTCCTGTTCTACCCAATACGGACACATTGTTGTTGTTATCAACAAGTAGACCTGGAGCCTTTCTCAGTAGCCCGAGCCCATTATCTCCAGCACTATTAACAGTACCCTCTACATTAAATACTGTTCTATCAGGTTTAACTTCAACCATTGAACGCTGCGCTGTTACTATTGCCGTTTCCAATTGAACACTAGCTACCTGCATTTGAAGTTCACCTAAATTTATCTCCTTGTTTTTGGTTAAATTGATTTCATCAACTACGAAATCATCAAATCCTATATAAGATGCTTTTAGACTATAAACGTCATCGGCGATATTAGAAAAGTTAAATTTTCCTTCTTCATTAGTGGTTTCAACCTTGAATAGTTGATTAGAAGATTTTTGAAATAAAATAACGTTAGCGAACATAACCGGTTCACCTTGATCATCTACTAAACTACCAGACACAGAAGAACTCTGAGCATGAACTCCCATTAAAACTAGAAGGGAAAACATATAAGTAAAAAGGCCTTTCATATTGATTAATCTCATTTTGTTTTTAAAACTGTGCACCTAAATAGTACACTCCAGAAACACAACTTTTCATCACAATTGTTTTCTTGTCACAAAATTGTAAGAATCCATTGTGAGCATCATCTTTTTTCGATAAACGATACGATTTTTTGGCTTAAATTCATATAAATGAAAAAAGGTCTCAGTAGTTACTGAGACCTTTCTGCGCGGAAGAAGAGGGATTCGAACCCCCGGTACCTCTCGGTACGCCGGTTTTCAAGACCGGTGCATTAAACCAGCTCTGCCATTCTTCCTAAACTCAAAGCTAATTTTTTGAGAGTGCAAAAATATTAATCAAAAATTAAATTACAACTTTTTTAGTTTATTTTTTCAAAATAAATATTCGAGTATTCAATTCAGCCCAATTTACATCGGCAAATAAGGCTTCACCCAAAGATTGAGCATACATAAAAAAAGAAGCACCCATGTCTTTACATTCAGGTGCTTCCTTTAACTGTAACTATATAACCTAATAATAAGAAACCTTAATTAAGAGACGATATATCTCTAATTAATATGCTCTTTCTTCTTAAGTAGATCTGATTTGATTTTTTCAAATCATTCAATACTGTCGTAACTGTTTGACGGGATGTCCCCGTATATGTAGCAATATCTTGCTGCGTCAATCCATGTTTAACCAATGTTTCATAACCAACCTGCTTGCCAACTTCTTCCGCATTTTCTTTCAAGAACTCAACAATTCTAGAACGTGCATCTTTAGTAGCAAAATCGATCAATCTATGGTTTGACTTTCTAATCTTATTTCCTATGATCTGGATTACAGACATATTAAATGCAAAATTAGACCTCATTAAAGCAAGGAATATATCAATCTCTATTTCAAAGTACCTCGTGTCATCCTCAATGCTGACAGCTGCAAACTCTTTTGATGGATTGCCAAATAAGCAACATTCACCAAAAATATTAAATGGGTGCTCGATACTATTGATATGTTCCTTTCCTGTATCAGAATCGTTTGTATGAATCTTTACAGAGCCCTTCGTTAAAAAGTATAACTTATTGCACATATCACCTTCTTCAAATATTCTTTTGTTCTTCTTTGAAGTTATGTAATTGGTGTGTCTCAATAACAAAAGCTTTTCCTCTTCTTTTAGCAAGGAAAAACATTCGAAATTTTCGAAAAGTGTGCTGGCGGTCTGTAAGTTCATCATAATATTCCCAATTTCAATTAGATAACAACTGTGGAACCTCATGCCCCCTATAACAAAATTTAGATTTAATTTTTCTTAATACATATCTAATTGAGATGCACCTGTTTCGATGTTAAAAAAAATGTAACATTTTTATCAAAAAATCATTTTTAGATCATTTGATCATACCTTTTTACTCAATTGAACAATATTTATCAATTGGGTTTCCAATAAAGTTTAAATTGATTTCCCTATTCAATGACTTAGAAAATGAGCAGAGGATTATATTAATTTAGTTTGAAAGATTGAATAAATCGTTCCATAAAGTCATTGAGTTGGTTAGGATGATTACTATACACTTGTACGATGTAAAGAATATCATTGTTCACTAATGCTTTTACTTTTACGCCGTCCTTCTTATCCTTATTATACATACGCATCATGGCGTAATACGGCGTATTTTCCATTTGGGTATCTCGATATTTTATGGTGTACCCTGTATTTAAAGCAAGTGATTCGCATGACTCGATCAGGAACTCTTCGATTCTACCAATACTATCCTTTTCCAATGCACCCTCAGGATATTTTACCAGACTTATCATGTATAGATGATTAGGATGATCTTCTAAATCGAGGTAATAGACTTGATTTTCCAATACTCCAACCGATGAATTGATTTTTTTTTCATTAAAATTCATTATTCCACCGGGACAACTTACCGAAAACAGATTGTCCGATGAATGAAAAACTTGCCATTCTTGAGCGAAGGTAATTTGGACCGAAAACAAACACAACAGGGCAATACAAATTCTCATCAAATCAAGTTTATACTCTAATATCGATTATAACAATAATTCTGTGCATCAATTCTAATGAATTTAACACAACTTTTGCACGAATCGGTGATTATCTTGTGAAATATAATAAATTTTCTTGTCTATCTTTGATGTTCGATAATTTCGCATATGAAATACTATATATTTAAAGTTCCGGCGTTAATTTTTGGCTTAATAGTTATTTTACAATTTAGTTGTAAAAATGATCCTCAACCAATTGTAAATCCTAATGCAACCGAAGGAGAAAGAAAATATTATGAAGATTATTCTTCACCTAAAGACAAATGGGGTTTTACTGATATCAGCGGTAAAATGGTGATACCAAATCAATACGATGACCTGAGAGATTTTAAAAACGGTCTAGCCTGTGCAAATTTTAATGGGAAATGGGGAATAATTGACTCCATGGGTCATATTGTCATTCCTCATAAATATTTAAACATTTCAAATTTTTCCGAAGGGAAATGTTTGGTTGAAGATTTTGATCAAAACGTGTTTTACATTAACCAAAAAGGAGAGAAACTGTTTAATTGTCCAACTTCCGACTGTTACAAATTCAAGAATGGGTTAGCTAGATACATTGAAGATGGTGTCACCTATTTTATGGATGAAAAAGGGAAAAAAAATGAAAATTTTAGGTTTTCCTCAGCAACAGATTTTGTCGATGGATTTGCTCGAGTTCAAATGGTAGATCAATATGGAGTTATCAACAAAGAAGGGAAGAACATTCTTGATCCCATTTACAAAAGGATTAAAATATCTGATGGCATAGCAATGACTCAGACAAACGAAAAAACACAATATTTTGATCTAAATAAAAATTCATGGATCAAAGGTGAATTTGATTCTGGTTCTACATTTGAAGATGGTCACGCTACTGTAAGTTTGGGCGAGCAATTTGGATTATTAAATCCTGTCGGTGAATTCACTCCAATTTCAGATACTCCTTTAAGGTATATTAAACATGGACGATGGGCCAAGCAAATCAATGGTAACTATCAAATCGTAGATGATAAAGGTCAATTGATTCTTATTGATACATTCTCTAATGTACTGACTTACAAATGTGGTGTTCTAGGCATCGAAAAAGATCAACGTTGGGGTTATATTGATCTAGAAGGCAACACTTTAGTTCCGCCTTCGCTGTCTTTGATCTTTGAGTGCAATGAAGGATATATACGTTATATTACCAATAGTGGATTTGGATACATGGATGCCAAAACCAATTTAACTATTGCTCCCAAATATTTAGACATTAAAGATTTCAAAGAGGGGAAAGCTCGTGCGATACCATTGCACTAACTGTTCTGAATATTTCTTGTGATGGTTAATTAACCGTTTATGATACTTAATGTCTTAATACGTTGAAAACCTGCATTTAATTTTTTCTAAGTCTGATACAATGTAATATTAGAAATGCACGTATTTTTGTGCTCTTAATAATTTAGAATATTACAATATGAATTTTGATCTTATAGTTATTGGAAGTGGACCTGGAGGTTATGTCGCTGCCATTAGGGCCGCACAATTAGGTATGAATGTGGCCGTTATTGAACGTGAATCACTTGGCGGTATTTGTCTTAATTGGGGATGTATTCCGACAAAGGCATTGCTAAAATCAGCCCAAGTATTTAACTACATCAATCATTCTGAGGATTACGGCATCAAAGTAAAAGAGGCTGAAGCCGATTTTGATGGAATGATCCAGAGAAGTCGTGGCGTTGCCGAAGGAATGAGTAATGGCATCAAATTCTTAATGAAAAAGAATAAGATCAATGTTATCATGGGTACGGCTACTCTCGCACGTGGTAAAAAAGTTGTCGTTACCGATGCGGAAGGGAAGAAAAAAGAATATAGTGCTGACCACATCATTTTGGCTACTGGAGGAAGAGCAAAAGAACTACCAAATCTTCCAATCGATGGCAAAAAAATCATAGGATATCGCCAAGCCATGACATTACCAGAACAACCTAAAAGCATGGTTGTTGTGGGCGCAGGAGCCATTGGAGCAGAATTCGCTTACTTTTATAATTCTATTGGAACAGAAGTAACCATTGTCGAATTTATGGAGCAGGGTTTATTGCCTAGAGAAGACAAGGATGTTTCTAAGGAGGTGACACGTTCGTTCAAAAAAGCAGGAATCAAAGTAATGGGTAATTCTGCTGTTGAAAAAGTAGACACTTCAGGTAAGGACTGTAAGGTATTAATCAAGAGTCGAAAAGATGGAAAAGAGACCGAAATCACTTGCGATGTAGTCTTGTCTGCTGCAGGTGTGAGTCCGAATACAGAAAACATAGGACTAGAATTATTAGGCGTTAAGACTGAAAGAGGCCTAGTCGTTGTTGATGAATACTATAGGACTAATGTTCCTGGTATTTACGCAATTGGAGACATCGTTCCAACTCAGGCATTGGCCCACGTAGCTAGTGCGGAAGGTATTACTTGTGTTGAAAACATCGCAGGGCATCATCCTGAGCCAATTGACTACGGTAATATTCCATCTTGTACATACTGTATTCCTGAAATAGCAAGTGTTGGCATGACCGAAGCAGCAGCAAAGGAAGCTGGTCATGAATTAAAAGTTGGAAAATTTCCATTTAGTGCGTCTGGAAAAGCGAGTGCAGCAGGAGCAAAAGAAGGTTTTGTAAAAGTGATTTACGATGCAAAATATGGAGAACTACTTGGTGCTCATATGGTTGGTTACAACGTTACTGAAATGATTGCTGAAATAGTAGCAGCAAAAAAATTAGAAACAACTGGACATGAAATACTCAAAGCCATCCACCCTCACCCTACGATGAGTGAAGCGGTAATGGAAGCTACAGCTGCAGCTTACGGAGAAGTAATTCATCTGTAAACAGCAAATGATATAATTATAAAAGCGATGCCCCATTACTGCATCGCTTTTTTTTTGCCTCTTTATTTAAAACCAGTCGCTCACAATTCGAATTTGCACAAGTAAATTACTCATTCTCTTTAGTAAAACTGCAAAGCCGACTGAGTCAATCCTTTTTGAACAATGTTAAATTATACAAATCAGAAGATTTTGTCCGCTGAAAGAATTTAAGCACATATAAAGTCACATTTATAAAGTATATATTTGGGCAAATTTTTATAAAACATACAATTATGCTTAAAAAATACTTTGTACTTTTTCTTTTCTCGTTACCATTTTTGGTAAACGCACAATCCATTCTTAATATGGAAATTTTATCCAATATTCAGTTTGGTGAAAGTGGAAATGACATTTGGGGATTTGTAGATGACGAAGGTACAGAGTACGCTGTTATTGGGACTCGGACCGCTACAAGAATTTATTCATTAGAAGATCCAGCAAATCCGATTGAAAGATATGTTGTATCTGGGTCACCTTCGACTTGGAGAGACATCAAATTTTACAGAGATTTCCTTTATATCACGACCGATACAGGAGCTGATGGACTAACCATAATCGACTGTACGAATGCTCCTGACAATTTTTCTTTTACCAGATGGAAACCTATTATAGAAACTCCTACTCAATCTGGAGTTCTTGACAAAGCTCATAACTTATATATCGACACATTAACTGGAATAGGTTATATCTCTGGTCATAATGTAGGTAGTGAAGGTGTACTTGTAATTGATTTAAAAGAAGACCCCAACGAACCAGTAATCTTATCCGTAATTGATGAGTTTTATTCTCACGATTCATACGTCAATGACAATTTACTGTACAGTTCTGAATTAACTGATGGGTTGGCTGTATATGATGTTTCAGATCCTGCAAATCCAATAGAAATAATAAGACAGGAGACATCTAGACAATTTTGTCATAACGCTTGGTCTACTCCAGACAATAAATACGTCTTTACTACTGACGAAAGGTCAAGTGCATACTTAGATGCATACGATGTATCATCTAAATCAGATGCTATCTTCTTAGATAAATACCGACCTCTAGAATCTTTAGAATGGCCAGTAATTCCTCATAATACTCATATCATGGGAGATTACGCGATTACAAGTTGGTATACGGATGGTGTAGTGATTACAGACATATCCAACCCAAGTAACATCGTAAGAGTTGGACAATACGATACATTTACTGACGAAGAAAGCCTAAATCCTAATGGGCAATGGTTTGAAGGATGTTGGGGAGCTTACCCTTACCTACCTTCTGGATTGGTTTTAGTAAGCGATATTAATACAGGCTTATATATTCTCCAACCTAAATACCAAAGAGCTGGATTCTTAGAAGGGAAAGTAACCAGTAAGGTTCCATTCGAGCTTGGAAAAGCAATTAGTGGAGCCACAGTAGAAATTTTAGACAACCAATTGGCGTATGATGTTACTAAAACTTCAGGTTTGTATAAAACAGGAATCGCAGGTGGTGGAAGCATTAAAGTAGCAGTAAATCACCCTAACTATATTCCTGATACATTTACTGTGGATTTGGTTGAAGGGCAAATAACAAATATGGACTTCGAATTGAATGCTAGTTATTTAGCAACTTCTGTAATAGAAAAAGATTCAGAAGAACCAATTCAAGATGCTAAAATAGTTTTAAGAAATAGAGAGACTAACGATGTAAGCGAGATCACTACCGACATCAATGGAGAAGCATTGATAGCTGTAAATTCTGGCAGCACTTACGATATATTTGTAGCCAAATGGGGCTACCTACATGAAGTCAGTATAGATGTAAATATGGAAGATGGAGAAAACACTCAAGAAATCACATTGTCCATTGGTTATCAAGATGATTTCTTTGCTGATCTAGGGTGGGAAATTGACCATCAAGCGGCATCAGGTGAGTGGGAGTTGGGTTCACCTATCGGAACAGTATCAGACGGAAATCTTTCCAATCCTGCCAACGACGTGACCTCAGATATAGGAGAATCATGTTATACAACTGGCAATACTGCTGGCAGTGCGGGGACTAACGATATTGATGATGGGGTTACGACTTTAATCTCTCCAAGTGTTTCAGCATCTGAGTGGGAAGGAATTACTATTGAATACAATTATTGGTTTCATAACAGTGGCGGAAACGACGTTCCTGACGATACCTTAATCATAGCACTAACCAACGGTGTAGATGAATATATTCTTGAGAAAATAACCGAGTCTTCGAGCTCTTGGTCTAACAAAAGAAGCTTTGACATATTTGATTCAGCATTAAAAATGACGGATGATGTTCGATTAGTAGTATCTGCTGGAGATTATGGTGAAGGTCATTTAGCTGAGGCGGCAATAGATGCAGTAAGATTTTTTGAATTAAAAACAAATTCAATAGATCCAAATAACATTGCTTCCATAGAAGTATTTCCCAACCCTGTTTCATCTATTCTAAATATAAAGTTGGATAAAGTATCACAGGGTAGCTTAACCATTGTTAATGATCTAGGACAAATTGTATTGCAACAAGATGTTTCTGATCAAAATATAACATTAGACCTTTCTACCTTAACTACAGGATTATACATTATTAATGTTGAAACGACTAATGGAAAATTAGTGAAATCTTTCTTTAAAAATTAAAAAAAGAAACATTTCATTGTTAAAAAAGGAGTCAAATGACTCCTTTTTTTATTTCTTTGAAATTGGTTATAAATTGATAATTTGGATATGAATATTGCAATCGTAGGATATGGTAAAATGGGTAAAATAATTGAAAGAATTGCCCTGGAAAGAGGGCATGAAGTATCACTCAAAATTGGAAGCAAAAATAGAGATGATCTAAACCCTATCAATTTATCTAAATGTGATGTCGTCATTGAGTTTTCGACTCCGGAGTCTGGCTTTCAGAATGTTCATCAATGCATCGACTCAGGCATACCAACCATATCTGGCACAACAGGGTGGTTGGACAAATTAGAGCAAATACATGATTTAACCAAAGTAAGAAATACGGCTTTCTTATATGCTTCAAACTTTAGCCTGGGAGTCAATCTATTTTTTGCTTTGAATACCAAACTTGCGGAATTAATGAAGCCATTTCCTCAATATTCCGCTCAAATTGAAGAAATACACCATACAAGCAAAAAAGATAGTCCATCAGGAACTGGCATTACTTTAGCAGAACAAGTTATAGATCATTCGGCCTATGACAAGTGGGTTAATCACGATAAACCAGAACAGAACGAATTGTCCATTATATCAAAACGAATTGATCCAGCACCAGGAACACATATCATATCTTATTCGTCAGTCATTGACACCATTGACATCAAACACACTGCCCATAGTAGAGAAGGTTTTGCACTAGGTGCCGTCATAGCAGCTGAATGGATCGCAGGAAAAGTTGGGATATTTTCAATGAAGGATGTTCTTGGATTGTAAATAGTGCAATGTCAATTCTTTAAACGATTCAACTCTCTTTTAATAAGTTAAACCTATAACTATACCCTAACCCAAGTTGTAGATTTCGATTGAACTGCTTGACATCAAAAACCCCATGTGGCGAAGCAAATTGAATTTCATTTGCCACATTAAATATTCCTAAATCATATCTAATTAATGCAAAAAAGTTTTCGTATTGGAACTGTAATTTCCCAAGAATTCCAATATCATTTTCTTTTATATGTTTAAACTCTGGCTTAATCCAATCTCCTTCATCCCACCTAAATTTATGATTAATCAATAAACCATATTTCACTCCCAGCCCAACATGGACATACTTTAAAACTTGATAATCCATTTCTGCCAAAACATCCAAATAGGTGTTTCTAAATTCATTAATCCCACCATTCGCAAAATGAGCATCATACCCTTTTTCACTATACTGAAAATCTAGACCTATTCGAATATTCTTAAACACTTCCATATTAGTCCCTAATCCAATAAAAACTCCTCTTTTTTGCTTTGGATCAAATGAATCTATGTCTTCAAATTTACTGTTTGAAAAATTCATTCCTGATGATAAATTGAGTGCTATTTGACCATAGGATGGTATAATACAGGTTAAAATCAAAATTGATAATACTAAAACCTTATTCATTGCTCTACATTTTGTTCCTTACTTTAAATGTCAAAATGACCTTATTATTATTTATTTCTATTCTTTTAACATTATTCTGTTACTACTGCTAAATAACACATTGAATCATCAAAAACATGTGACATAAACCACTGTTTATCAGTAATTTTATTTACCTTTGCGCCTCAATTTACATTTTATAATTTCTTTACCCTCAAAGATGGGTAGATACAAACCTGATTATTAACATGTTAAATGACATGAATCTTGTAGAAAACGAGGATCAACAAGAACAAAATGTTGATCAAAATGAAACTACTGAGGAGCAAACACCTGAAACAGACTCTTCTGCGAATGAAGCTCCTGAAGTAAAAACAGCACATGATGATTTTGACTGGTCAAAAGGTAAAATCAACAAAACTGTTTATTCACAGGAAGATCAAGAAAATTACTTGAAGCAATATGAGCAAACTTTGGGCTCGATTGCAGAATTTGAAGTCATCAAAGCTAAGGTTACTTCTATGAATGGAAGTGATGTATTATTAGACGTTAATTACAAGTCTGATGGTATGTTGCCAGCTTCTGATTTTAGAGATATTCCAGAATTAGCGGTTGGAGACTACGTAGATGTATATGTAGAGAATAAAGAGGATGAAAAAGGTCAATTAGTCCTTTCAAGAAGAAAAGCTAAATTGATCAAAGCTTGGGAAACGATTTTGGACTCTTACAAAAACGGTACGATTATCAAAGGTACAATTGTATCTAAAACAAAAGGTGGTCTTATTGCAGATTGTAATGGTTTAGAGACGTTCTTACCAGGTTCTCAAATTGATGTTAAACCTATCATTGATTACGATGCATACGTTGGTAAAACAATGGAATTCAAAGTAGTTAAGGTTAACGAAGCGATTAAGAATGCTGTTGTCTCTCATAAAGCATTAATCGAAAGTGATCTTGCTGAGCAAAGAGAAACTATCATTAGTGGTCTTGAAAAAGGTCAAGTACTTGAAGGTCTTGTTAAGAACATTACAGACTTTGGTGCATTTATGGACCTTGGTGGTGTAGACGGTCTTCTTTATATCACAGATATCTCTTGGGGTAGAATTAATCATCCAAATGAAGTTCTTGAATTAAATCAAAAAATCAACGTTGTTGTATTAGACTTTGATGAAGACAAGAAGAGAATTTCACTTGGTTTGAAACAATTAACACCACATCCTTGGGAAATCTTCGACAACGAAGTTGCAGAGGGTAGCCTAGTAAAAGGTAAGATTGTTAATATCGAAGACTATGGTGCATTCCTTGAAATCACTCCAGGTGTAGAAGGTCTTATCCACGTTTCTGAAGTGACATGGAGTAACCAGCCAGTTAATGCTAGAGAATTCTTCAAGTTAGGAGAAGAGCATGAAGCTAAAGTTGTTACCATAGATCGTGAGGAAAGAAAAATGTCTCTTTCTATCAAACAATTAACTGAAGATCCTTGGAATGTTGTAGCTGAAAAATTTGCAGTTGGAACAAGACATACAGGTGATGTTAAGAACTTAACTCCATACGGTGTATTTGTTGAATTAGAAGAAGGAATTGGAGGAATGATCCACATTTCTGACCTTTCTTGGACAAAGAGATATTCTCATCCATCAGAATTTACCAAAGTTGGAAATACAATTGACGTTGTGGTTCTAGAATTGGATTCTGAATCAAGAAAACTTACACTAGGTCATAAGCAGACTGAAGAAAACC
This sequence comes from Saprospiraceae bacterium, assembly GCA_965230345.1. GTDB lineage: Bacteria > Bacteroidota > Bacteroidia > Chitinophagales > Saprospiraceae > JADKBO01. The sequence continues at coordinate 1,693,970 of CBDDKR010000002.1, read as the reverse complement.
CATGGGATACTTTTGAAAATGTATTCCCAGTAGGATCTTACCACGAAGCTACCATCATCAAAAAAGATGATAGAGGTGCAATCGTGCAACTTCCTTATGGATTAGAAGCTTATGCTCCAGGTAAACATTTGAGAAAAGAAGATAACTCTTCTGCTGGATTAGACGAGACACTTACTTTCAAAGTAATCGAATTCAATAGAGATGATAAAAGAATCATCGTATCTCACTCTAGATTCGTAGATGATGTTAAAAGAGAAGCTGACGACTCTTTAAAGGCTGAAAAGAGAAAAGAGAAAGAAGAAACTAGAGCAAGAATCAAGACTTCAAATTCTCAAGTAGAAAGAGCTACTCTTGGTGATCTTGCAGGGTTACAGCAATTGAAAGAACAAATGGCTGAAACACCAAAAGCAAGTGCTCCTAAAAAAGAGACTAAAGCTAAAGCACCAGCACCAGCTGCTGACGCTAAAGGTGATGACCTTAAGAAGATTGAAGGTATTGGACCAAAAATCGCTGAATTATTGAACGCTGATGGCATCAATACTTTTGGAGATTTGGCAGATTGTGAAATTGACAGACTTAAAGGTATACTTGATGCTGCAGGGTCTAGATATAGAATTCATGATCCAGGAACTTGGCCTCAACAATCAGCCCTTGCTAGAGATGGCAAATGGGATGAACTTAATGAGTTACAAGACAGACTTAAAGGTGGAAAAGAAGAATAATCTTATCATCTAAAGTGAATAATAAAGAGAGGTTTCCCTATTGGAGACCTCTTTTTTTTATCAAATTGTCCCGTCCTAGTATAGCGTTACACAAAAGAGAGATGAAATGTCTAAAGAATTGAGAACGAATTATGTAAAGCGAACACAGAAAAATTACAGTTTATCCTTAAAGTTACAGATTGTGTCGGAAATTGAGCGAGGAGAACTGTCGGTAACAGGAGCTAAACGCAAGTATGGGATACAAGGACAAAGTACAGTAGTTAATTGGCTACGGAAATATGGTACATTTGATTGGGAGAACCAAACACCATGCAATATGCCAAAGACAGCCGAACAACGGATAATGGAATTAGAGGCAAAAGTGCAGCTGCTTGAAAAGCAGAAGAAGCACTTAGAAAAGCAAGCCGAGCGAGCAGATCATAAGACTATTCTCTTTGATATGATGATAGAATTAGCGGAGAAGGAGTACAATATTCCAATAAGAAAAAACTCCTTACCCGAACAGTTGATCACGTCAAAAAAGAACAAGAGATGAGTATTACATACGCCTGTAACTTGTTCGGGTATAATCGGCAGGTATATTATAGATCAAAGTCACGAGTTAAACGCCATCAGAACAGAGCGCAGCAAGTGTTAGAAATGGTTACTCAAATAAGGTTAAAGATGCCACGAATAGGAGGCAAGAAGCTGTATCATATGCTCAAGGCTGACTTGAGACAGATAGGCGTAGGACGGGATAAGTTATTCGATATATTACGAGCTAACCACATGTTAATCAAACCAAAGCGTCAATACCACAAAACGACCAACTCACATCACAGATTCCGCAAGCACAAGAATTTAATAGAAGAAATACAGGTAAAGAAACCAGAGCAAATATGGGTCAGCGATATTACTTACATCGGAGACAGGACACATCCTCAGTACTTAGCCTTGATTACGGACAAGTATTCAAAAAAAATAGTTGGATATGACGTATCAGAAAGTTTATCAACAAAAGGCTCAATTAGAGCTTTAAAGATGGCGATTAAGAATAGGAAATATAAGTCTCACAAGCTTATACATCATTCGGATAGAGGACTCCAATACTGTAGTGATGCTTATCAAGAACTACTTGGTAAGCACAAAATTAAATGTAGCATGACCGAACAATATGATCCCTATCAAAATGCGGTAGCCGAAAGGATAAACGGCATACTGAAACAGGAGTTTATTCTTGGTATAAAAATTAAGGATATAGAACTAATGCGATGTTTAGTAAACCAAAGTATTGAAATATATAACAATGACAGGCCACACTTATCTTGCCATATGCATACACCAGAATATATGCATAATCAAGATAAGCTAAGCCCCAAAACATATAAAACAAAAAACCATCTGTGGATTTAAATCCACAGATGGTTCATTAATAGTATTTTTAAACCCGTAACACTATTTTAGGACGGGACAAATTTGTTATAATTTAAAACCATTGTTTTTCAATACGATTGATCTATTCTACTTAGTAATCGTATTTTAATTGAAGTGGGCGACTAATGTAGGGATTATTGCGTTCATAAAATCGCCAAGGCATATTAGCAAATTCTGCTACTCGATATGACATACCTACTCTTGGTGTTGACACCATATCTGCAACATATCCATCGTCATAAATCTTCAGTTTAGAACGCTCATTTATAAACGATACACCGTCAAAATCTTTGGTGATTCCTAAGCATTGACAGACCTTACCAGGTCCTCCTGACAATTTATAATTACTATAGCTATGGCCCCTTCTTTTACGCATTATGTCGATTCCTTCAATCGGTTCAATTGAACGAATAAGAACGGCATCTCCTATTCCAGATTCATTGGTTACTACATTTAACATATTATGGATGCCATAACATATATATACATAAGCGCTCCCACCTTCTAAAAACATTGAAGTAGTCTTGGGCGTCCTACCATGAATGAAAGAATGGCACCCCTTATCATCTCTACCTCGATAGGCTTCGGTTTCCACTATTCTAGCGACCGTTTTTAAACCTTCACTATATGAAACGATAACCTTTCCAATCAAAGATTCTGCAGCATGCACTACATCATTGGAGAGGTAAAAATCTTTTGATAATGGATACAATTTACTGCTTAAGATTTGAATACATATTGGATGATATTAGCTCCCATCTGAAGGGCTTTAATTCGTACTTCTTGTGGATCTTTATGCACTTCTTGATCTTCCCATCCATCACCTAAATCACTTTCATAAGAATAAAAACAAACCAATCTACCTTCATGGAACAATCCATATCCTCGTGAAGGTTGATCATCGTGTTTATGAATTTTCGGAAGACCATTATCAAAGTTGTATCTTTGATGATAGATCTCATGATCAAAAGGGATCTCAATAAATTCCAACTCTGGAAAGACCTTCTTCATTGCAGGTCGAACAAAAGGATCCATTCCATAATTATCATCTATATGAAGGAAGCCTCCTGCCAACAAATAATTCCTTAAGTTTTCCGCTTCATAATCCGAAAATACCACATTGCCATGCCCTGTCATATGCAAAAATGGATAATTGAACAAACCTGTACTTCCAACCTCAACAGTGGCATACTCCAAATCAAAATTGGTATGTAAAAACTCATTGCAGAATCCCGCCAGATTGACCAATGCTGTTGGATTAGAATACCAATCTCCTCCTCCGTTATATTTTAATAGAGCTAATTTTAAGCTGGGTACTGGTTTGAATGCCAAGAAAACCACCAAAAACAATAATAAGGAGAAAACCTTTACAAGTTTATTCATTTGTACTAAATTGATCATACTGAACTAAGTAACGTAAAGTTAAAATCATTCGTTGTATTTCGCTATGAAATATAAACAAAATGATGAAGTGATTAAAAAACTGTTTTCAATAGCGGAATTAGCTGCTTGGAAGTCAGATCAATCCGAAAATTCTTTTGCATAGCCAATGCTATGGAAATTAAGTTTTAGCCAGAGATTGGATTTCAATGAGTTGATTCTAGCATTAGGATTTAGTTTTTAAATAACTTCGATGTGTAAACAACCATTTGGAGTTTCCAAATCGAAAAAGTGCAACTAACTATTCTTTGACGATTCAAGATTGATTTTCTGTCTGAATAAACAAAAACTCCTAATAAGTGCTAGCGAAATTGTTTATTAAATTTTTCTCTCATAATGAGGTAATTCTTCTATCAACCTGAAGGTCAACACTTTTATACTCAAATATCCGCAAAAAGAGGTAAATATTCTTTTTAATTCAATTCAGATTACAATAGTCTTAAAATTCCCTATTTTTAGGAAATTCATAAGAAACCAAATACATCATGAGATTCACAGTGTTAATCACCTGCTTTCTAGTTGGTATTTTAAACCTTCAGGGACAAACTTTTAATGAGTCAGATTGGACAGGAATTAAATTTCGCAATATCGGACCTTCAGGAATGTCCGGAAGAGTCACATCAATAGATGTAGACCTAAATCGACCTCAACGAATTTTTGTCGGAACTGCATCAGGAGGTGTTTGGAAATCAGAGGACGGGGGAACATCATGGAAACCAATTTTTGACAAGAACGACTGTCTTTCTATAGGATCAATTAAAATCAACCAGAATAACCCCGCTGAAATTTGGGTTGGAACCGGTGAAGGAAATCCCAGGAACTCATTAAATACCGGAAATGGAATCTACAAATCTATAGATGGTGGCAGAACTTGGAATAAAATGGGACTGGACAATACGAAAACCATTCATAGAATTATTATTGATCGTACCAATTCTGATGTTGTTTATGCCGCAGCTATGGGCTCACCTTGGGGACCAAATCCAGAAAGAGGTGTATTCAAAACGATAGATGGCGGCCAAACGTGGAAAAAAATACTTTATGTTAATGATGAAACTGGAGCTGCAGATATGGTGGTTGACCCAAATAATCCTAATAAGATTATAGTGGCCATGTGGGAACACAGCAGAAAGCCATGGTTTTTTACGTCTGGAGGAAAAGGATCGGGACTTTATCTAACTTATGATGGAGGAGAAAATTGGAAAAGAATCAAAGCTAAGGATGGAATTCCTGAAGGCGAATTAGGAAGAATTGGGATTGCTATTTCACCTTCCAAACCAAACATTATTTATAGCTTAATCGAAGCCAAAGAAAATGGGCTATACAAAAGTATCGATGGAGGAGAATCGTGGAAGCTGGTATCAAAAAAGAACATTGGAAATAGGCCATTTTATTATTCCGAATTGTATGTAGATCCGCTTAATGAAAACCGAATCTACAACCTCTATACCTACGTATCAAGAAGCGAAGATGGCGGCCGAACATTTGAACAAATTATGAACTACGGAAACAATATTCATCCCGACCACCATGCATTCTGGATACACCCACAAGACAATCAGTATATAATTGGAGGAAATGATGGAGGACTGACCATATCTAGAGACGGAGGAAACAACTGGCAATTCATCAATAATATTCCTGTTGGACAATTTTATCACATAAACATTGACAATGATTTTCCTTACAATGTATATGGAGGTATGCAGGACAACGGAAGTTGGATAGGACCTTCAGCAGTACTAAAAAGGGGCGGAATTCGAAATAGTGATTTTAGAGAACTATCCTTTGGAGATGGCTTTGATGTAGTTCCATTCCGATCAGACAGTCGATATGGATATAGTATGTCACAGCAAGGATATGTAAGTTTTTATGACCGATTTACAGGACATGCACGATTTGTAAGACCACTGCATCCAGACAGTGTAGACTTAAGGTTCAATTGGAATACGGCCATCGCTCAAGATCCTTTCGACGATTGTGGTGTCTACTTCGGAAGCCAATTTGTACACCATTCTATGGATTGTGGAGAGTCTTGGGACATAATATCTCCTGACCTAACGACCAATGATGCTACCAAGCAGAATTACGACAATAGTGGAGGACTTACATTTGATGCAACGGGAGCCGAAAATCATACGACCATTTTATGTATCGCTCCAAGTACATTCGAAAAGAATACCATTTGGGTCGGAACAGACGATGGAAGACTTCAACAGACATTGGATGGAGGCAATACTTGGACTGACATTTATCCCAAATTACATAATGCTCCTAAAGATGGATGGATAGCCCAGATTGTACTTTCTAATATCAATAAACATGAAGCATTTGTTGTTATTAACAATTACAGACAAAACGATTATCAACCATACCTATACCATACGTTGGATAATGGACAATCCTGGCAGTCCTTGGTTACAGAGGACTTAACCAATTTCAACCTTTCTATTATTCAAGATCCTGTATATGAAAATCTATTGTTTTTGGGTGCCGATAATGGGCTTTTCTTTTCATTAGATAAGGGACAAAAATGGCACCACTTTAAGGAGAAATTCCCTCAAGTTCAAGTAAGTAAACTAAAAATTCATGAAGGTGAAAATGACCTAGTTATAGGAACTTTCGGAAGATCGATTTGGATATTGGATAATATTTCTTTTCTAAGATCATGGAGTAAAAATGATCAAATCTTTGAGGATTCGCTCAAACTCTTTCAACCCACAACGGCCTTTGATCTTAATTATAGGTCAGTGGATGGTATGCGATTTATCGGACAAGGCGAATTCGTTGGTGACAATGAAATGAAAAGCGGTGCATCAATAAGATATTGGTTTAATCCCGACTCTATCATTATATCCGAATCAACCTCAAAAAAATACAAAGCCGAACTCGTCATTTTAGATGAACAAAGGGATACGGTAAGACATAAAGAGGTTACATTAAAAAAAGGCTTGAATTCATTCCGCTGGTATCTGGAAAAAAATGGTAAAAAATACCCAAGAAGAAACGAATTTAAGGCATCGAAGTATCCTGTACATGGTCGGAACGTATTACCAGGAAATTATTCTGTCTACATCACTTATAAAAACATTAAAGACAGTACAAATGTGGTCGTAAAGAATGACCCAAGGATTGATGCAGATATCAATGATTTAAAACTCAAATACGAAGCCTTAGACGAAATTGAAGAAGTTGCCTTTACTGCATACGAAAGTTTTGAGCAAATTAGGTCATCAAGAAAAACCATTAAAATGGTAAAAGAACTTATGACTCACCAACCAGATAGTATAAAGAATCATTTTGATTCGTTGCATCAAAAGATGGAAACAGCAATGGATAGTATCGAGATTTTTTACTTTGGAGAAGAAAATACGAAGGGAATCAAAAGAAGTAACAATACCTTAGTTTCATCACTTTGGTCAGCTGAGCGATATGTGGAATCTTCCACATCGTCACCCATTGGTACTGCTTCAATTGCGATCAAAAAAGCCAAAGCCAAAGTAAAAAAAGGCATTGCTAAAATTCAGAAATTCATGTTGAACCAATGGAGTAACTATCAAAACGAAATGGACAACCTAGACATCATTTTATACAAAGATGATTAACTGTTATCCACATTTACATGTACGAATCCAACTAACTTAAAAAGAATCGACCATCCATAATTGGATAATTGATTATAAACCAATTAGAAGACTATTGTTTGTTTAGTTGAACTGTCCACTTTAAGCCAGACACATCGATCGGTCCACACGAGTCTATGGCAGGTAAATGTTCTATGATATCAAAATCAAATTCATCTGGAAATTCAGGTGTAACTTCGTCATCAATAACATCGGATCTAGATGAAAAGACTCCTTTATAAGAATTACCATCTATTTCGAAGTCTACATATATTCCGATGTGCCCTTCCCATATACAAGTTGCAATGCAAGGACACAATGCATCAAAAGCTCCAGTTATTATCATAGAATTGTCTCCCTCTAAACAAATTGTCTCGCCAACTTCGGCTTCAAAGGATTCGTTAAATTTCTTTTCATCACAGCCACTTTCCTTTCCACAGGAAATTATCAATAACATTAAGCCAAGGCAAATTAAGTTTTTCATATTCAATAATTTGTTGCACAACATAAAAACGAATCAAACACTTAAAATGTCGTTGCATGAATGGTCCTTGTGCATTTTATAGTACTTCGTTTTTAAACGAATATGCCTTACATTTGCCTAAAAATATTTTCAATATGAAATTAAAATTAGCTTTTGGGACGATGTTGCTTGCTGGAATTCTATCTTTCCAATCCTGCAAAACAGATCAAAAGGCATCTGCATCTGATCAAGAATTAAGTACACACGATCACAGTAATCACGATCATTCTCATCACGACCACTCCAATCATAATCATGGGAACTCGTTATCAATGCCGGATGACTCAAATATGTCTGAAGCAGAAAAAGAGCAATACGCCAAAAAGAAAAAAGCCATTCAAGAAGGCTTGACGAATAAATCTATTCCTAATGTTGATATATCCACAGAGAATATTCCTAATCCATGCAAAATATTACCTACGGATTGGTTGGTTAAAAATACCTCTTATGGCATAACTGAGGATATTAACATTAAAAGAGGATCTTCTAGAGCAAAATCAGATAATAGATCATGTTTTTTTCAATGGGAATATGAAGGTGACCCAAATGCTGGATTTTTAGTGAGCATTATGGTAAATCCTGTTCCTCAAGAATTGGAAGAGTTTCCAGCAGCCTATATGTTGGCGAAAAGAATGGATGGAGAAGCTATGATGGGACAAGAAAAGAGATTTCCTTATAAACCTATTGAAGGACTGGGAGAAGAAGCATTAGGTTGTTATGATTTAGGAAAATATTACTGGAGATTAGATAATGAGCATTTATTCCACATTGCATTTAACATGCCTATTTCCAAAAATGAACAAGAAAAATTGTTTATGAAATTAGCGAAAGAGGTTACTAAGAATTTCAATATTGTCATGCAAAAATAAAAGGGAGAAACTCCTTTTCTAATAAATGCTCTTAGACATTTTGTTTAAGGGCATTTATTATTGTTATACTTACCAAGCCTGCAGTTTCAGTGCGAAGTCTAGCCGGTCCTAAAGAAATTTCCTCGAATCCATAGTTTTTACATTGTTCCACTTCATTTTCATCAAAATCACCTTCAGGACCAATAAGTATAAGTACATCTGAGTCCCTATTAATCTCCTTCGTCATCAAATGCTCTTTTGGATCCATACAATGTGCGATAAACTTATAGTTTACATTCCCACATTGTTCAAAAACATCTTCTAGATTATCAAATTCTTTAATAATAGGAAGCTTAAAATTCAACGATTGCTTAGCCGCGGAAAAGGCAATCTTCTTGAGGCGTTCGACTTTATACCTAGCCATTTGAGTTCGTTTCGTCTTCACCATCCAAAACTCGTGAATTCCAATTTCTACGGCTTTTCCCAATAGCCATTCCATTCTATCGGCTTTTTTGGTAGGTGCAATGGCCAATATTACTCTTCCTCTACTTTCTTCTACCTTCCTTACTCTTATTATTCTTGCTTCAACTCGATTCTTATCAATTTTCAAAATTTCGGAAGTATAAAGTTTTCCATATTCATCAAAAATTAAGATCTCATCCCCCACTTTATGCCTCAACACCTTTACACAGTGTTTATATTCATCTCCATGCAAAAAGATACTATTCCCTAGTATTTCTTCTGAAAAGAAAACGATCATACCATTACATTAAATAATTCAAGGACAAATATAGCTGCGTTTTTATAAGTATTCAGAAAAGTAGATTTACATATTTTATGGATATAAATACTCACCATAGTCGAATGCTTACCTAAGAATAATACTGCAAATCACTTTTTCTTCCTTCATTTAAACCTGATAGGTCTTAGATAAAAATGATACCAACCACGATTTACCGTAGTACATCTAATTAATTTTTAATCTATTCAATAATTATATAGATTTGCACACCGTTGTAAATCACGTATAAACATTGAATTAATCTTAGATGAGTTTTACAGAAATATTAAGTATCGCATTGCAGATGATATTGAGTTTATCAATATTGGTTGTATTGCACGAATGTGGTCATTTTTTTCCTGCACGATGGTTTAAAACTCGAGTAGAAAAATTCTACCTCTTTTTTGATCCATGGTTTTCATTGTTTAAGAAGAAAATTGGTGATACTGAGTATGGTATTGGATGGGTACCCTTTGGAGGATATGTTAAAATATCCGGCATGATCGATGAAAGCATGGACAAAGAGCAAATGGAAGGTCCTGTTCAACCTTGGGAATTCAGAGCCAAGAAGCCGTGGCAAAGATTAATCATCATGGTTGGAGGTGTTGTGGTAAACTTTATCCTCGGTTTTCTAATTTTTGGAATGTTATTATTCGTATACGGCAAATCATACTATAAAACAGAAGACATGAAATATGGTATTGCTGTGGATAGTATGGGAATGAATCTGGGATTAAAAGATGGGGACAAAATACTTTCCGTTGGTGATCTTGCCATTGATCGATACAATCCAGGAACTTTGATCAATGAAATCATTCTTAATAACGCATCAACCATTACCGTTGAAAGGGATGGAAGCAAAACCAACATTCCTGTTGGAGAAGATGCAATATCTATGTTGACTTCTCCGGATAATAAAGGTAAAACGCTCTACATTCCTAGATATCCTCACAAAGTCACGAAGGTAGCGGAAGGAACATTGGCTGATAAAATGGGTATTCAAGAAGACGACCAAATCATCGCCGTTAATGGCATTTCAACTCCTTATACTCACGATTTTAGTTTGGAACTGAGACGTCACAAAAACCAAATGGTAACACTATCAGTGCTACGATCTAATGATACACTAAACCTTAGTGGACAATTGGATTCAACAGCTGTTTTGGGTATTCAGAATGCCACAATTGATGAATTCATTCCCACTTCAAGAGAAAAATATACATTGGCTCAGGCCATTCCAGGAGGTGTAAATGAAGGAATAAGCTTCCTTGTGAATCAAATTAAAGCATTTGGTCAAATGTTTAAAGGGAAGATTAAAGCAACTGAAAGTCTCGGTAGTGTATTTAGCATTGCATCCTTGTTTGACCCTTCTTGGGATTGGGAAAAATTTTGGAGAATCACTGCAATGTTGAGCATTATTCTTGGTTTTTTCAATATCCTACCAATACCCGCTTTGGATGGAGGATATGTTGTATTCCTGTTTTGGGAAATCATTACCGGTAAAAAACCAAACGACAAATTCATGGAGTACGTCACGGTTGCAGGTTTTATCATTCTGTTATCACTTATGATATTCGCTCTTGGGCTTGATGTTACGAGGTTGTTTAGGTAAAATGTAAAAATTCCGAGCATTGAATAAATAGTATGCGTATGAACTATTTTGATTTCTTTAATCTTGAAGAGGCATTTTTCATCAATGAATCTAGGCTCAAAAGAGCATTCTTAGAAAATTCCAAAAAGTACCATCCAGATTATCATACTCTGGAAGATGAAGAAACTAAAGGTAATGCTCTTGAAATGTCTGCGATCAATAACGATGCATATAATGTATTAAAGGATTTTGACAAACGTGTAGAATACATTCTGAAAAGTAATGATGTCTTAGGGGAAGAAGGGGAAAATAAGGTTCCTGCTCCCTTCCTCATGGAAGTAATGGAGATCAATGAAGAAATGATGTCACTGGAAATGGATTTCGATCAAACCTCATTTGAAAAGGTTGTTGAAACATGGGAAGAAATCAAGCAAAACAACTACATAAGCGTTGAGCATCAGATGCTGAAGTATATAAAGGGTTCAGACCAGGCAAACAATATCTTGGAACGAGTCAAAGATTATTATCTAAAAAATAAATACTTGTTGCGTATTAAAGAAAAATTGGATACATTTGCCAACCAATTTTAAACGCAGTGGGTAAATAGCTGCCGAAGTGGTGGAATTGGTAGACACGCTGGATTCAAAATCCAGTGCTAGCAATAGCGTGAGGGTTCGAGTCCCTCCTTCGGTACCAAAGGAAAAGTCAAGTTAGTAATAGCTTGGCTTTTTTTGTTAACTCATGACCTCAATCTTTCTTCCGAATAAATATCTCCATGCTTATCCTATTTCATCCTACGACTTATCCTTAAAAAATACCGTTTCAACAGAATAATACTTAAGTCCGTAAACAGATTGGCAACTAAGCTCGTTATGCAAGACACTTACCATACAACTAAATTCATGTCTACTCTAGTTTTACCAATAATGGGTAGACTTACTAGATCAATTAACTAAAAAAATATGCTTGGATTTCTGATTCTTTGCTTGATTATTACACTTATAGATTATTATTCTTATCAAGCTATAAAAGTATTATTTAACTCCAAATGGATCAGAGGAAGTTATATTCTGTTAAGCATTTTGATTATTGGTTTTTTGTTCTTCATGTTTGCTGTAGACAGAAGATTGTTGCCAATTCAAGTATCCAACCTCATCGTAGGAACATTTATATCGGTGTATTTATCGAAAATTGTAATGGCTACAATCATTTTTTTTGAAGATATTACAAGGTATCTTAAGGCCACCTTTAATTTTATTCTTAACAGGAAATCTGGTGATTCCAATTTCAAAGTATCATCAAGAAGATCTTTTATAAGTAAACTAGCTTTAGGATTGGCGGCTCTTCCATTTTCTTCATTGCTTTATGGTATGGTGAAAGGCAAGTACAACTTTAAGGTACTAAACTACACTTTGACTTTTGACGATTTACCAGAGAGTTTTGATGGGTATCAAATTACTCAAATAAGCGATATCCATAGTGGTAGTTTTGACAACGAAGACAAAATTGCCTATGCGATCGATCTAATCAATGAACAGCAATCCGATGCAATCTTATTTACTGGAGATATGGTTAACCTCACAGCTTCTGAAATGCAGCCTTGGAAAACCATCTTCTCAAAACTTTCGGCCAAAGATGGTTTATACTCAGTCCTAGGAAATCACGATTACGGAGATTACGTCGAATGGGAAAGTGATGAAGAGCAAACCAAAAATTTAGATGAACTGAAGTCTATTCATCAAGAAATTGGATTTGATCTATTGCTTAATGAAAGCCGTTATATAAAAAGAGGAGATGATCAAATAGGGATAATTGGAGTTGAGAATTGGGGTAAGGATTTTAGGCAAAATGGAGACTTAGATCAGGCCTCTAAAAACATCAATCCTAAAGATTTCAAAATACTGCTAAGTCACGACCCGACACACTGGCAAGAAAAGGTAATCGATGATAAGAATCATTACCACTTGACCTTAAGTGGTCATACACATGGCATGCAACTGGGTATTGAAATTCCAGGATGGATTAAGTGGAGTCCTGTCAAATGGAGATATAAGTATTGGGCAGGTATTTATCAAGAAAAAGGTCAATACCTAAACGTAAATCGAGGATTTGGATTTCTGGCATATCCTGGAAGACTTGGAATGTGGCCTGAAATCACGGTCATAAAGTTGAAGAAGAAACTGGCTTAAAATGGGTCTGCATAATTGGGATTATTAAGCAATTCGTAATCTGTCAATGTTTTTAAGAAGGCTATTAAATCTTTCTTTTCTTGATCATCTAATATAGGACTATGAATCGATGTGCTCAGAAGGGTATGACTTACAGTTGATGAAGGTTGAATTCCTTCACTGTAATGATCCAAAACTTCTTCTAGTGTTTCAAATCTTCCGTCATGCATATATGGAGGAGTTAATGCTATATTGCGCAGAGAAGGCACTTTAAACGCACCAATTTTATGGGTTGAATTGATCACCTCTCCTCTTCCCAGATCAGTCCAACTATCGTTTGCGTCTAATCCATTGTTTTCGTAACCATCATTTTCAAAATTTAATCCACCATGACAAAGTGAACAATTGCTGAATGGCTTGGCTGGATTCTGTTGGTCAAAATTTGAAAAATATAACTTTCTACCTCGTTCTTCAGATGCCGTTAGACTTACTTTATTCTTCAAGAATAGATCATATTTGCTTTTATTAGAAACAATAGAATGAACAAACTGCTCAAGAGCTAGCGAAAGTTTTGTTTCATCAATTCCAGGCTCATTAAACACCTCTTCAAATCCATTATTATACTCTTCTATAGATTTAAGTCTAGCAATCACATTATCCAATGTTTCATCCATTTCTAATGGATCCTGAATAGGCATTAGGACTTGATCTCTGAGCAAATGTGCTCTTCCGTCCCAGAAAAAATCATTGTCATTCCAAGCCATATTAAAGATCGCCATAGACTGTCTCTTTCCAATCTTACCATCTACACCAATCGAAAATCTACTCGTATCGGAAAATGCAAAATCTTGAATGTGGCAACTTGCGCAAGAAATGGATGTATCTCTACTTAGGAGTTTTTCATAAAACAATTTTCTACCCAACTCAACACCATCTCTAGTCAACTGATTATCGCTTGGGATCTCAGGATCAGGTAAGCCAGAATAATCAAAATTGAAAGTCTGGTTTTCTTTTTTTGTACAGGCCCCCAAGAGACTAAAGATCAGGATTACCCAAATAATATTCCTATTCATAATATCCTAGTTTAAATTCATGTGTATTATTTAAACATGAAAATATGCAAGGATATGCTCTATTTATTTGATCTATATCAAATACTTCATACAACCAACAATTACCTATTATTTTCTATGATTAGACTTTTCCAATTAAAAACTGTCCGGTGAAAGATTCCTTAACTTGGGTAATTTGACTTGGGTCACCTTCAAAAAGTAAATTTCCTCCTTCTACTCCACCAACAGGCCCTAAATCAATCAACCAGTCCGCAGACTTGATAACATCTAAATTGTGCTCTACTACGAGTACCGTATGACCATTTTCAACCAATGCATTAAAAGCATCCATCAATTTATGAATATCATGAAAATGAAGACCCGTCGTGGGCTCGTCGAATATAAAAAATATTCTATTTGAACTATTTTCCTTACCCAAGAATGAAGCTAGTTTAACACGTTGTGCTTCACCACCCGATAAGGTACTTGAAGCTTGACCAAGCTGAACATATCCTAATCCAACATCAAATAAAGGTTGAATTCTAGAAATAATGTCTTTTTGAGTCTTGAAAAAATCCAGCGCCTCTTCAACAGTCATTGTCAGTACATCATTAATGTTTTTTTCATTAAATCGTACTTTTAGAACTTCTGACTTAAACCTTTTACCTTGACACTCTTCACATACTAGATTAACATCTGCCAAAAACTGCATTTCCACCGTTACACTTCCATCTCCCTTACATGTTTCGCACCTTCCTCCTTCAACATTAAATGAAAAGTGTTTGGGCTGATAACCTCTTATCTTGGACAATTGTTGCTTAGAGAACAATTTACGAATGGCATCATAAGCCTTCACATAAGTAACAGGGTTTGAGCGACTCGACTTCCCTATTGGAGACTGATTAATTAATTCTATCGCAGATATTTGACTTAGGTCACCCACCAAATCATTATGGACACCTGGAACCGTCGGTATTACTTCTCCTTTTTTACGCAGTAAAGCCGGATACAGAATATGTTTTACCAATGTCGTCTTACCAGATCCAGACACACCACTTACCACTGTAAGTGCATTTAAAGGAATCGTAACATCTACATTTTTAAGGTTGTGTTGACGACAACCCTCTAGAACTATTTTATTCGCAATCTTCCTTCGATGATCCGGTAATGGAATGGATTTTTTCCCAGCAATATAATCCGATGTCAAAGATTTTACGCCCTTTTCGAATTCACTATAAGGTCCAGCATAAACCAACTCTCCACCATGAACTCCAGCCAATGGACCAACATCTATAATATAATCCGCATTGCGTATTACTTCTTCTTCATGCTCAACCACAACAACAGTATTTCCTAAATCTCTAAGATTCTTTAACACTCTGACCAATTTATCCGTATCCTTAGGGTGCAATCCAATACTTGGTTCATCCAAAATATATAAAGAATTAGTCAAATTAGATCCTAAGGTTCTTGTCAAATTTATCCTTTGCGTTTCTCCACCACTTAACGTTCCAGCTAAACGACTTAGGGTAAGGTACCCGAGTCCTATATCCACCATTATCTGAAGCCTGGAGGTAATCTCCTTAATGATTCGTTCACCTACTTGAACTTGATATGTCGAGAGTTTGATGTTTTCAAAAAAATCAAGCAAGTCACTAATCGGAAGGTTCGTTAACTGTCCAATATGAACATCGTCAATTTTCACATATGTAGCTTCCTTTCTCAGTCTTGCTCCTTCACATACATTACAAGTCGTTTTTCCTCGGTATCGAGCAAGTAATACTCTATTTTGGATTTTGTACGTCTTTTCTTCTAGTTCTCCAAAAAAATCACTTAGTCCTAGGAAGAAATGATTTCCAGTCCAAAGAAGTCTATATTGCTCTTCCGTAAGTTCTTCTACTGGGCGATGGACAGGAAAATCAAATTCACTTGCGGCGTACAATAATTGTTCTAACCATCTTTTTCCCTTTTCTCCCCTCCAACATGCTATCGCGTTATCATAAACACTCAAGCTCTTATCTGGGAAGACTTTATCGTGCGAAATTCCTAATATCTTACCATAACCCTCGCACTTTGGGCAGGCACCATAAGGATTGTTGTAATTGAATAATTGATGTGTCGGTTCTAAAAAAACAATTCCATCCAATTCAAATCGATTGTTGAAATAGGATTCTTGGCCTTCCATCACCTGCACATAACATTCGCCTTCACTTTCTGCAAAAGAAGTTAATATAGAATCGGCTATTCTCTTTTTGTTTTCTTCGTCTTCATTGACTACAAAACGATCAATAAGAATTCTAAAATCACCCTTAAAATCTAATACATCAATCTCTGTATCAAAATCACTTTGTTCTAAGAGGTCTTCAAGTTTCAAAATAGAACCATTAAAATAGCCTCTTGTAAACCCTTTTTGAAGCAGTAGATCGAACTCCTTATGCAAGGTTCTGCTGTATCGTTTCTGTAAGGGTATAGTTAGCAATACCTTGGTTTTGAGGGGTAAGGTCATGATATAATCGACAACATCTTTAACCTCATGTTTTTTTACTACTTCACCTGATATTGGTGAATAAGTTATTCCAATTCGAGCAAAAAGTAATCTAAGATAATCGTAGATTTCTGTAAGCGAACCAACGGTAGATCTAGCATTACTGCTTGTTACTTTCTGTTCTATAGCGATGGCAGGACAAATACCTTTGATAAAATCTACTTCAGGTTTTTTCATCCTATCCAAGAATTGTCGAGCATAACTAGACAGACTCTCGACATATCTTCGTTGACCTTCCGCATAGAGAGTATCCATGATGAGTGAAGACTTTCCACTTCCTGACAACCCCGTCACAACGACCAATTTATTCTTAGGAATTTGTACTTCTATATCTCTCAGATTATTCGAGCGTGCGCCCTTTATGTGGATAAAATCTCTTAGGAGCAATCTCTCCTTTTCTATTGAATGATCTGAGTTAATATTCATGAATTTCTAATGTTATCCTCTTAACTTTTTTCTATCTAAATAGTCGCAAAATCAAATTTACATATTTCATTAAAACAACCAATACATAATCATAAGGTTGAAAAATGTCAAAAAATCTTTAATAATGAATGTGAACCAATACATCCATTGTTTGATAGCGGAACAATTATATTATAACCACTTTTTGAGGGTCACTCTCTTATTCTTTTAATTTCCTCTCTGAACAAACTATCTTTTCGTCTGATTTCGTCTGGAGTCTTAGGTTCAATAATTGTTTCTGAATACGATCGGTATTCTTTACCATCTTTTCGGATAGAATAAAAAGAGGTTTCTCCAAATTTATGAACGGTGGTATCATATCTCGCATTTTCTCTATGTAAAATGGATTGATAAAATGAATTATGAAAAACGATTGCTGCTGTATCCATGCCAACATTAGTCAATTCAGAAGCTATGTTTTGATTAAGATGAATAACCAATTTACCTTGATTTCTAGAATCGCTGGTATATACGTAATAGTCTAAATCACCATCATTTTCATAATCTAGAATTCCAATATCTTGTATCCTATTGAATAATAGAGGAAATATGTCTAACTGAGATTCTGTTGCCAAATAAGCATGCATTTTTAGACGTTTGTCATCTCCAATACACAACAATTGATCTTTTCCATCTCCATTAAAGTCTCCCCATTTTGCAAATTTTAGATATTTCGATCCAAAAATATCAGAAAATAAATCATTCTGAAACGCCATTTTCTCATAACCTCCTTTGGGGTTACTCTCAAACAATTTCGCCCTTCCCAACCAACTGTATACAAATAAATCAGGAATGTTGTCTCCATTTATGTTACAGGTTTTAATCTTGCTATCATTAAAGGTAGTCTCAGCATCCACCAATGTGGTAATTTCGAATTCGAGATGTGAAACCTGTTTATGTAAGTGAATTCCACCTCCAATTTCAGTGGCTACAACATCTAGATCACCATCGTTTTCAAAATCTAAAACATCCAATGCTTGTCCACCATGAAATATATTCTTCTTAAGCTTTAATTGTCCATCGACGAATTGATAAATAGAGATTTTATTACTTCGTCCCATCACCAACTCTACTTTACCATCACCATCTATATCTCCCTTTGCAATCGAGGTAAAACTGGTATCGATTCGAATTCTTTCGAATGCTCCTTCTCCATTATTCAACCAAGCTGCGGTCTGGTCAGACGTCCCCATTTCAATATTCGCGACAAAATCCAAATCTTTATCATTATCCAAATCAATAGTCAATATATCCTCTACTTTGATTTGATCATCTACCTTGCTTAGATAGGCCTCACCTTCATGGGTGCCCAAGGCTAAATATAATGTACCACTGGATGGGACAGAAAATAAAAAATCCATTTCACCATCTCCATTAAAATCACCGTGTTCAACACCCCTTACATATCCAATTTCATTAAATTGAAAAAATTTAGATTCAAAGGATGGTTTTTTATAACAGGAAAAACCACTAAAAAGGAATAAAAGGAGTATGAGATAACTTTTCATAGCAATACGAAATTCATCTTTACAGTTACCTCATTTTAGGTCTTCTTCTCTTACCTCCGTATCCTCCTTGCTTCATCATCCTCATTCCTTCTTTTCCCATAGACCTTGCCACATTCATCTGACCTCGACTATTCAAAGCTCTATCGAATTCATCAAATTGCTTTTTGATCATTGGTTCCTTTATATCCAGCTTTTTAGCTTGGTTTAAATAATTTTTGGCCCCATTCCAATTGTTCCGCTTTGCATGAATTCCTGCCATTTGCAACAAAACCATAGCTTTCTCATTATCTGAAGGAAGATTCATCGATAAGGCCTTATTAAAAAGCTCTTCTGCAATCGTATTTTGTCCTCTTTGCGTAGCAATCGTTCCCTTCAAAACAAAATAGATTGCCCTATTGGTTACATACAATAACCGCGGCCAAAGTGTAAGATTAAGTCTTTTTTCAGCACCATCAAAGTCTTGAAATTGTATCATTTCAGCTGCAGACTGAATAGTACCTAATAAGATATAACTAGCAAGGAATACCAATCCTATCAAAATCAATATCCATGAATAACCAAGACCATAAATACTTGCCAAAAGAATCCCCCCACCTAAGAAAACCGCTATAAGAGCAAACTTTACGTATATATTTATTTTAAACATTTTTCTCTATTTTTTACATCCACAAATTTAGACAAAATTCACATCGTTTGAGTAATCATTGGAACTTAAGAAAAATCTTGCATCGCTTTTATCAATGCATTAATTCCTTCCATATCCATAGCATTATAAATAGATGCTCGAAACCCTCCAACAGATCGATGTCCTTTAATTCCACTTATGTTACGGTCGCTACAAAACTTTACAAATTCGTCTTCTCTTGATTTATCCAAAATCGTAAAAGTGACATTCATCCAAGATCGATCCTCTTTATCTGCATGACCTTCAAACATTGGGTTCCTGTCTATCTCCCCATACAAAGCTTCGGCCTTTTCTTTATTTCTAGTCTCCATACCTTCAAGTCCTCCATTTTCTAGAACCCACTCCATCGTTAACATGGATACATATATAGGAAATACAGGCGGTGTATTAAACATGCTACCTTTATCAATATGTGTCTGATAATTGAGCATTGTAGGAATACTTCTATTAACCTTACCTAATAATGATTTTTTAATAATAACCAACGTTGTTCCAGCAGGCCCCATATTTTTCTGAGCACCAGCATAAATCAAATCAAATTGATTAACGTCAACTCTTCGACTAAATATATCTGACGACATATCACAAATCAGAGGACAATCCACTTTGGGGTAATCATGAATCTGTGTACCATAAATCGTATTATTGCTCGTTACATGTACATAAGTCAAATCGTTAGGAACTGTTAATGATTTCGGAATATAACTATAACCTCTATCTTTCGAACTCCCTAATACCACAGCTTCACCAAACAATCCAACTTCCTTTATTGCCTTGCTAGACCACGTCCCAGTGTCAATATATCCAGCCTTACCATTTTCTAAAAGATTCATCGGAATCATATAAAACTGAGAACTGGCACCTCCGGTCAAAAAAAGTACTTCATATTCATCATTGAGATTGAGCAATTCTTTTACTAATGATACTGCTCTGTCCATTGTTTCGACAAAGTCCTTTCCTCTATGCGATACTTCTAGTATAGATAATCCCGTATCGTTATATTTTAAAACGGTTTCCGATGCCTTTTGAATAACGGATGCCGGTAAAATTGCTGGGCCGGCAGAAAAATTATAAACTTTCATCTGTAAATGTAAATCAATGGTTCGCACAAAGGTCTTAATTTTTATTCACTTCATGGGTTTTGATATCAATATTTAATTCAACCTATCCAGTTGAAAAAAATAACTGAGGTTTAGTTCCCAAAATTTAAATCTTAATATCACTCAACGCTTTTTTATAGCCCTCAAAATCCTAATCCGTACGCTAACTCTTCTATTATTACACTACTTAGACAAAACATCTATTAACCCATAAAACTACCGTTAATGTTAATTTTATTACAAAAAACACAATCCACACAACACTTTGAAATAAATATATTACATTTAGAATAAGAACACAGATAAAACGAAAGAATTTGGCATAAAACGCTACAATTTAACAAAATCGGTTAATATTTATTCACCTTTCAAGTTAGTCATTTAAATGATGTAGACGTAAAAGGAAAAGCTTCTCTTGTTTTACTTGAACATTTTTTAAAACCTAAATTTAAAATTTATGAAAAAAATAATTCTAATTTCAATTACGTTCATCTTTTCATGGGGATTTCTAAGTGCCCAAATTGAAGGTCCTCCAAACTTGAGTGATTCAGATTTCATGGAAAAAACACCAATTAAAAAAATCCCTTGTGACAATTGGTTTATTACCTACATAAAGAATTGTAGAGGAAGATATGATATAACCTTTAAGTTTGATTGCGATCCAAATAAAACATATACGACCAATCTGAATGAAGTGGAAGGGGATGGAGCTTCAACGTATTGGATTTATCATCAAGAAAGTAATAATCTGGTTAAAGTAGATGATAATTCTGCCATGATTACCAACGTTTTTGCATATGAGAATCAATTGCAACTCAAACTAATACAAGCAACTTCATCTGGTGATGTAATAGGTGCAGAAGTGCTTAACTACTCCATGGAAAAAGAGCAGGGTATTACAAATATTTCTGTAGATTTAGACCGAAGACTTGGACAATTCACCAATAATGTTACCCCTAATGGAAATGGTCCATCTTTGGTAGAATCTTTTTGCGGCGAATCGGTAAATGTAATAGAATTCATTACGCTATTGGAGGGTATCTTGGACCTCACTCAGGTCCAAGTGTGCGAATTGATTAGTGTATTTACCAATTATAATTCTAGTACCTTTACTCAAGGCAATGGATATTTAACCATTGATGGGACCCTATGTCAACTGTTATTGGATTGGGAAGATAATATAAAAACAGATGGTAATAATGGTGGCAACAATGACGAAGAAAATGACTGCGCTTGTGAAATGATCATCACCAATACGACAGCCAACCATCATGGATGGAAGGATAGATCTGTTGATAATGAATGTTTTGATTATATCGCACGACATGATGATTTCAACTATGGAAAAAAGGGCAGTACCAAAAGGAAGGGTACGAATATTAAATGGTCAGAAGCCGTTATGGGAGCTTCCCATGCGGCTGCATATGCCACCTATGCAGACATGGGAAGAGGCACATCTCATCCTTTCAACAAAACGACAAATCTTGGAAAGTCTACTCTAAGTTATAGAATGGTCTGCGTTGATCCATCTACCATTGCTCCAGATATAGCAAATTGTAGCAGCTGTAAAAAAAGAGTCACCTTGAGATATCATTACTCCGCTGAGATAATGACAAGAGCTCAAAAAGGAGGTTACTTATGGGGTAGTAATGAAATGTCCCATACCACCGTCACGGATTGGGCAGTCTTTTCTATCACTGATGATAGGGGCAATATTATCGATACGATGACTCACGCCATTACGGCTGCTTCAGAGTGCGCAGATGAAAATGGACAAGCCGATTCGTTGGATAGCTTATTGGCAAGTACAGGAAGCCTATCTATGCAAATACTTACGGCATTAGAATCAGAATTCGACATTGAATCAGCAGTAGGAATTGCGGATGAAGTCTTAGATATTGCACAGACCTTTCTTTTTACGGGAAGTTGTGATGCACAACAAGAAATACAAGAATCGTTCTTTGATGGGACCATATCTTTTAATTTAGAACCTGGTATAAGATACACTGCACAAATCGCTTCTGGAGCAGGATTTTCTGGAAGATCTAGACAAGAGGCAGAAACCATAGCTTACGCTATATCAGATGTCGTTTTAGCTGGCTATGTAGAGACTTTGGTCGATTCGACAGGACAGGTTCCTGAATATTGCGAATGTGAGAAACTAGCTAACTATGTAGTTGGAAGTATGGAAGATGAAGTCTTAACCGATCCACCTCAACATGATACAGATGATGAACTCGGTGATGAACCTTTTTGGAGTAGCGTAACCAATAATTATCCTTACGGCTGGGGTACACTGAAAGTTATGGCTGGAGAACACATTGGATTAGCTGGGAACTGGGGTGATGTATTCGAAGTCATTGGATGCTGTGAAGTCGATATTCCGTGCCATGCGGATTGTCAATATTTAAGGGGTTGTGATGATGTTATTCCTTCATCTAATCGAATATCAACAAATGAACCTAACAAGAATACTACTTATCCACAGACAATTCTTGAGGAAGTTCAAGACACCAAAGATACAATAACTCCTGAACCGTCTCCGAAGCCATCATCATTGGATAAAATCTCTTATATTAAGAATAATCTGTACAAAGTTTATCCATCTCCAGTTAATGACATATTGACATTTGAACGTGATAAATCTCTAACCCTTGACGCAGAGTTAATTATTTATTCTAAATCAGGGCAAATCGTTCTAACTAGTAAAATACTTAAAGAAGATAAATTGGTAAAATTGAATATCGCTTTGCTTCAACCCGGAATATACTTCCTTGCATACAAGGACATTAAAAATAAAAAAATACTGAAATTTGTTAAACACTAAAATCATGAATAAATTATATTTCGTTTTATTTATCAACCTTCTCCTTCTTGCCTCCTGCGACAAATCAGACGATTGTTCCAAAGACAAAATCTTTTTTGGAAACAATTGTTGGGACAGAGAAGGTTATACCTTTTTCAAAGCTGAAGTGGGTGATTTTTGCATGCCGGATGACGTCCTTATTGGCATCGACGTAAACAAAGAATTGGTAATTTGGAAAGTTTACAGCGATTCTCCTTCAGGCAATTGGGGTGTTGCAAGTTATGGTGGAAAGGGAACTTCTTATTCCGCCAATTACGATAATCATGGCTATCAAGTGGATTGTGAGCATGATGTCCGTAAAACTTCAACATTAAAGATTGATGACTTAAATCAAGTCAATGAGAACACAGAAAGCATCAAAGTCAACATCCTTTACCATCCTGGAGGATTGAACTACGACGATCCATCGCTAAGTGCTACAGATAGTATGTCTGTTTCATTCTTAAGGGTGGATTGAAAACCTCAACCAACGTTATAACTAAGGCCTAACTCTTGAAAAGAGTTATTTAACTGTAGTTTAAACACTAAAATCATGAATAAATTTTATTTCGTTTTATTTATCAACCTTCTCCTTCTTGCCTCTTGTGAAAAATCAGACGATTGCTCTAAAGACAAGATCTTTTTTGGCAACAATTGTTGGGATAGAGAAGGTTATACCTTTTTCAAAGCTGAAGTGGGTGATTTTTGCATGCCGGATGACGTCCTTATTGGCATCGACGTAAACAAAGAATTGGTAATTTGGAAAGTTTACAGCGATTCTCCTTCAGGCAATTGGAGTGTAGGAAATCATGGTGGAAACGGAACTTCTTATACTGCCAACTCTGATAATCATGGCTATCAGGTAGATTGTGATCATGATATACCTAAAACTTCAACATTAAAGATTGATGACTTAAATCAAGTCACGGAGAACACAGAAAGCATCAAAGTCAACATCCTTTACCATCCTGGAGGATTGAACTACGACGATCCATCGCAAAGTGCTACAGATAGTATGTCTGTTTCATTCTTAAGGGTGGATTGAATTATGTGATTAATAACATTACAATGATTTATAAGAGGCTGTCTATGCATTAGATGGCCTCTTAACATTTACCAAATATTATAAACTTCCAAAGAGGTCCATCAACAAAAAAAGGCCATCTCTAAATGAGACAGCCCCTTCTATTTTATTAGAGTATCATATGGATTACTCCTTATCGATACTTTTAATATTTTCTTTCACCTCAGACTCAATATTAGCCTTAGCATTATTAAATTCACGTATACCCTTGCCTAATCCTCTCATAAGTTCTGGCAATTTCTTACCACCAAACAACAACAAAACGATAAATACAATAACCAACAACTCAGGTCCTCCAGGCATTCCTAATAGGATAAACAAGTTCATCATTTTTAATATTAAATTTTAAGTATAAGCGCAAAATTACGTATACAAAACGCAGAAATCAAGCGAAGTACGCAATAATTAGCAAATTATTTTTTAAGACCTATTTCCCTCAACCTTTCATTTAAGTATTCGCCAGCTGTTATTGGTTTATATACAAGAGGTCTATCTTCAGTTACACAACCTTCCAAACAAGACAAATCCATATCTCCTTTTGGGTGCAAGAAAAATGGAATACTTAGTCTAGGAATATGCCAGCTTTCTCGAGGAGGATTAACCACTCTGTGTGTAGTAGAAATCAAATAATTATTTGTTAGGCGCTGTAGCATATCACCTACATTAATGACTATTTCATCATTTTCTGGTACAATATCTTGCCATTTCCCATCCGAATCCAACAATTGTAACCCTCCAGCTGAAGCACCAACCAATAAAGTGATTAGGTTGATATCCTCATGCTCTTCAGCACGTATAGCTGAATTGGGTTCTTCTGTAATTGGTGGATAATGGATTGACCTTAAAATACTGTTTCCATCTTCAATTTTTTCGGCAAAATATTGCTCATCTAAGTTCAAATGGATCGCAATAGCTCTAAGCAAGTGGCCTCCTGCCACTTCAAATTCTTTGTATAGTTTTTCTGCATATTCTGAGAATGATGGTGATGCATCCACAAAAGGATTGTCTGGATAATCAGATTTCAATGGGTGATCACTTTCTACGTATTGACCAAATTGAAAAAACTCCTTCAAATCAGCAACTTGTGATTGTTTAGCATGTTCTCTTCCAAAAGATGTGTATCCTCTTTGTCCAGCCAAATTCTCAATTTCGTACTTCCTCTTTACATCAACAGGTAATGAGAAAAATTCTTTTGACGCATTGAAAAAATTATCAATTAAATCTTTAGGAACTCCATGATTAGTTACACCAACAAATCCAACATTATGAAACGCATTACCTAATTCGTCAACAAACTCATTTCGCTCTGACTCATTTCCATGTACAAATTTGGATAAATCAACTAAAGGAATTGCTCTATTTGCCATACTAATATGTTTTTACTATTTTATCTGTTTTACGATGTAAGATCTTATCCTACGCACCATATCAATGAAATCAACGCAAATTTTGTTCCAATTAATATGAATTAAAATCACTTCATGCTATATATCATGTTATATTTTAAAATTCTATCTTTCATATTCTTTGCATATCCATGATAAAAGAGAAGCTTTCTTTTAATCCAATTCAATTAAAAACTATACCATAAGTATAATTATCTTTGATTAAAACACTTAATATGTATAACAAGTTACTTTCACCTCTGGACTTAGGCTTTACCACCTTAAAGAATAGAGTTCTTATGGGTTCCATGCATACTAACCTAGAAGAACTTCCGGGAGGATTTGAGCGTGCTGCCGCTTATTATGCAGAAAGGGCAAGGGGTCAAGTTGGGTTGATTGTAACAGGAGGAATATCTCCAAATGAGTCAGGAGTTGTAGCCTTCGGATCTGCCAAACTCTCCACTACACAAGAAAGAGACAAGCATAAAATCATTACCAAAGCAGTTCATAAAGAAGGAGGAAAGATTTGTATGCAAATTTTACACACTGGGCGCTATGCTTATTCTCCAAACTTGGTCGCTCCATCTCCCATTCAATCTCCGATCACCCCTTTTAAACCCAAAGAGTTGTCGACGGAACAAGTATTCCAGACCATTCTTGACTATGTCAATTGTGCTATTCTTGCTAAGGAAGCCGGTTACGATGGAGTAGAAGTTATGGGATCGGAAGGTTATCTAATCAATCAGTTCATTGCTAAGCGAACCAATAAAAGAGAGGACAAATGGGGAGGATCTTATGAAAACAGGATACAGTTTCCATTAGAAATTGTCCGAAGAATACGAGAGGCTGTAGGAAAAGAATTCATTATCATTTATCGCCTTTCAATGTTAGATTTAGTCGATGATGGAAGCACTTGGGATGAAGTAATCCATTTGGCTAAAGCCATTGAGTCTGCTGGGGCTACCATTATCAATACAGGAATCGGTTGGCACGAATCAAGGGTGCCCACCATTGGGACAGTTGTTCCTCCTGGAGGATTTAGTTGGATTACTAAAAGAATGAAAGGGCAAGTATCTATTCCTTTAATAGCAACCAATAGAATAAATACTCCTGAAATTGCCGAAAGTATTTTACAAAATGGAGATGCTGATATGGTCTCTATGGCTAGACCTTTTCTAGCAGACCCTAATTTTGTTCTCAAAGCACAGAATCAAGAAGCTCACTTAATAAATACATGTATTGGTTGTAATCAAGCTTGTTTGGACCATATTTTTGAAGCCAAACCAGCCACATGTTTGGTTAACCCAATCGCGTGTAACGAATCTGAACTACAACTCACTCCGGCACCGCAAACCAAATCTATAGCTATCATTGGAGCGGGACTAGCCGGTTTGTCCTGTGCGATCGTATCTGCTCAAAGAGGACATCACGTTACTGTATACGAAAAAGATCAAAAAATCGGAGGACAATTTAACCTTGCTAAGGAAGTCCCTGGCAAAGAAGACTATCAACATACGATCAGATATTATCAGTCAATGATTGATGCCCTCGATATAACATTGCAATTAAACACTTCAATTTCAATAGATCAATTATTACTCAACCAATTCGATGAAATCATAGTTGCTACTGGTGTACATCCAAGAATTCCAACGATCGAAGGGATAAATCACCCAAAGGTGGTAAGCTATTCAAATGTGCTTAGTGGAGAAGTGACCGTCGGTAAAAGTGCAGCTATAATTGGAGCCGGTGGTATCGGTTTTGATATGGCAACATTCCTTTCACATGATAAGTCACAACCTCCTTCATCTAAAAACACGGATGTTTATATGTCCAAATGGGGAGTTGATATAGATTATCGAAATAGAGGAGCTCTTTTAAATGAAAATAAACAAACCAAAAATCCAAGGGAAATATACCTACTTAAAAGATCAAAAGGAAAACATGGTAAGTCTCTTGGAAAAACAACGGGATGGATCCATAGAAACAACTTAAACATGAAAGGTGTTAAGATGACATCAAATGTCACGTATCACAAGGTTGATGATAAAGGTTTACATATCTCCGTTCTCAATGAGAACAAAATACTAGAAGTTGATCATGTCATCATTTGTGCAGGACAAGAATCCAATCCGATATTCTACCAAGAATTAAAAACAAAACACAGTAGTGTTCACCTTATAGGTGGAGCATATGAAGCTTTAGAACTTGATGCCCAGAAGGCCATAAAAGCAGCTTATGAATTAGCATTGCAGCTCTAAAAGAATCTAACAAACAGGGTTATTAGTGCAATAAGTATAGTTCTTGGAAGTCTTTCAAAAATAATAATCCTCATTCTTTAAAGATGTAATCTAGATAAATTGAATATCCCCACTAGAAGTTAATACTTAATGAAAAACTCTACTTCATTTTTACTCCAATTCAATACATAATTTTAACTTAGTCTATAGTTCTCTATTAGAATAATATATGGTATGTACGTTGGTATTGATATAGGAGGAAGTCATATTTCAGGAGCAGTTTTTGATTCTAACTTTAACTTAGTTCAAGGAAGCTATCAAGTTTTAGAAGCTCCCCACAGTTTACATAAGTTACAACTCCTCTCACAATGGGATAACTGTATTACTCATTTTATCCAAAATTATGATGTACAATCTTTGGGTATTGCCATTCCTGGAGAATTTAATTATTCTCAAGGAATAGGCCTATATCAAGGTGATAAATTTACACAACTTTATGGCTTTCATTTAAAAAACTATTGGTTAGAACGATTCCCTCACTTTCATAAAAACAACATAAAATTCATCAATGACGCTGATGCATATGCCATGGGTGAGTATTGGAATGGAGCCTTAAAAAACACTTCTTATGGGTTAATCCTTACATTGGGAACGGGGTTAGGCGCATGTTTCGTAAAAGATGGAAAAATTCTAAAGGGTGAGAATGGAACACCTCAAGATGGAGAATTGTACAATAAAAAAACTGGTCTAGGTAAAATTGCAGACGACATTTTTTCTACCAGAGGAATTTTGGAGATTTCTACCCAATTGGGCTTCACTTACCCATCCGTTTTATCGATTTCGCAGCAATCAAAATCTGGAGACACTGATGCACATCAAGTATTCCAAAACTGGGGACGAGAATTGGGCACTTTTCTTTCTCCATACCTTAAAAAATCTGGTGTTCGAAAAATTGTTTTAGGTGGTAATATTGCAAACGCATTGTCTGAATTCTTACCATCGCTACAAGAAGGATTAAATCTACCAGATGTTACAATTATACAAGCCCAGTTAAAATCCTTAGCTCCATTGTACGGAGCAACTCATTTGTTTCCTGTTTCAAAATCTTCTTAGAATGATCAATATTAAAAGAACAGTTTGCTTAACACTTTTAGGCCTTCTCATGACCTTAAGTTATGGGCAAGAGAAAACTAAATTGGTAGATCCATTTATTGGCACAGGAGGTCATGGACATACATATCCAGGTGCCACTTCCCCATTTGGCATGGTTCAACTTTCTCCAGATACGAGATTGACTGGATGGGATGGGTGTTCTGGCTATCATTATTCGGATACTATAATCTATGGTTTTAGTCATACACACTTAAGTGGAACAGGAGTTTCAGATTATGGAGATATATTAATTATGCCTGTCAATCATGCCTCAACCATTTCTAGCTCTCCGTTGCATTATGATCAATTTAAAAGTTCATTTAGTCATGAACAAGAATTCGCACATGCTGGATATTACGAGGTATTATTAAATAGAGCTGAAGTCGATGTAAGATTAACATCTAGCCCTCGAGTTGGATTTCATCATTACCATTTTCAAAAACCCATAGACGTGGGTTTTGTGCTTGATTTAGAGCATAGGGATCTTTTCACCTCTTGCTCCATTCAAGAAAAATCCTCCTATAGAATTGAGGGACATAGACATTCTACTGCATGGGCAGACAATCAAAAATTATTTTTTGTCATAGAGTTTTCATCACCGATCACTCAAACAACATTCTTCGTAGACTCTGTAAGTGGTGATACGACCAAGGCTTTATTTAAATTTGATAATCCAAAAAATGTAGAAATTAAGGTGGCTCTTTCGGCAGTCGATATTGAAGGAGCTAGAAAAAACTTAAAAGCAGAAGCTTCAAGTACATCTTTCGAACAGGCACTTATTAAAAACCAACAAACTTGGGAAAATGCACTTAACAGAATTCAGATCTCAGATGCAAATCATGAAAAACTAAAAATTTTCTACACTGCTCTATATCATACCATGATAGCACCCAATCTTTACAGTGATGTTGATGGACGTTATAGAGGCATGGATCAAAATACATATCAAGATTCGAGTGCTTCTCAATACACTGTTTTTAGTCTTTGGGATACATATCGAGCTACCCACCCTCTATTTACCATCATAGAACAACAAAAAACTACAGAGTTTATTCGATCCATGTTAAGGAAATATCAGCATGGGGGAATTCTTCCAATTTGGGATTTATCTGCATGTTATACTGGATGCATGATCGGGTATCATGGTGTTTCAGTTATAGCTGATGCTTACTTAAAAGGTATTACAGATTTTAATGTCAATCTTGCTTTTGAAGCAATGTTATCCAGTGCGAATCAAGAACATCTTGGTTTGTCCGACTACAAATCAATTGGGTTTATTCCCATGCAAAATGAAGCAGAATCTGTATCCAAAACCCTGGAATACGCCTATGATGATTGGTGCATAGCACAAGTAGCATTAAAACTTGGCAAAGACGACGAATACCATGAATTCCTTAAAAGAAGTCTAACATATCGAAATCTATTTGACATCGAATCTTCTTTTTTCAGACCTCGAAAAAACAACCTGTGGTTATCTCCCTTTGATCCATACGAGGTAAACAGCAACTATACAGAAGCTAATGCATGGCATTATGGATACAGTCCCGTCCATGACATTTCTGGTTTTATAAACCTTCATGGGGGCAAAGAAAAATTAGATCATCATTTAGATCTTCTATTCTCAGCATCAGATCAATTTACAGGAAAGAATCAAGTAGATATTACGGGTTTAATAGGTCAATATGCACACGGGAATGAGCCAAGTCATCATATTGCATATCTCTATAACTTTATCAATAAGCCATGGAAAACACAGGAAAAAGTGCACCAGATCCTGAAAACGCAGTATACTGCATTACCTGATGGTATTTCTGGAAATGAAGATTGCGGCCAAATGAGTGCTTGGTATGTTTTAAGTGCTATGGGATTTTATCCTGTTACTCCAGGAAGTCAATCTTATATAATAGGTACTCCATATCTTCAAGAATCTAAAATTCAACTAGAAAATGGGAATAACTTTATCATTTCAACCCAAAATCTTTCAGATAAAAACAAATACATTCAATCCGCCACACTAAATGGTCACGACTATCCTTTCAGCTACATTTTACATAATCAGATTATGAAAGGAGGTCGATTGAATTTTATTATGGGTCCTACCCCAAACACCAAATGGGCTAGTCACAATAAGCACGTTCCTGTTTCTTCGACTTCCAGTTCACATTTTGTTCCTACGCCATTCATAACTAAAGGCGATATTTCTTTTAACGATAGTACATTGGTTGAACTTTCTCAAGATCAGAAATTTGGTGAGGTATTTTATAGTAAAAATGGTGATACCTTCAGTGTGTACAAAGGTGAACAACTCGTTCTTAAAGAGCATTGTGAATTATGTATATATGCTCATAAAAATCACATCTCATCTCCCACGATTTGTACCAATTTCAAGAAATTGGATCACTCAAGATCAGTGGTATCTTCAACCAACCATGACCCAATGTACAATGGTGGTCATGAAAAAGCATTAATCGATGGACTAATGGGTGGCAAAGATTACCGTACAGGTGGGTGGCAAGGATTCTATGGTAAAGACTTTAATATTATAATTGATCTAAATAATACTACGAACATTCAGCGATTACAAGCCAACTTTTTACAAGATGAAAATAGTTGGATTTTCCACCCTAAAAAGGTCAACTACTACTTGAGTGAAGATGGAGAATCTTATGAAAAGATTGGCAGTATTTCTGCCAAACATACTCCAAGAGAAAAGGGAAATATAATTTATGACTATTTATTGGATGTAGATAATTTAAAAGCTAGATATATCAAGATTGAAGCCCAAAGCATCATCGACTGTCCCTCCTGGCACAAAGGGTCTTTGCATCAAGGAAAAGCATGGTTATTTATTGATGAAATCATGATAAATGAATAAGAAAACATTAAACATATTGTTCGTACTTCTTATAAGTACAACATTATTTAGTCAACAATGGCAAAATCAAAACATTCCAAGTATTCAAGCTTCCGATGTTAATGGTTGGGCCAAAAGTTTTACATTAAAATTAGACACAACCATAAGTGAACATCTATTGGTTTATAATGCCTTGAACAACTACTCCTATTCCAATCTAGAAATCGAAATTTCTACGATTCCAAATGTTCGCTTGATCAAGCAATTCTCTCATTCGGAACTTAAAATTTTAAAAGGCCGCATTATCTTTCATTATAGCAATCAAGAAAACATTTATAGCCTGATCTCTGTTTTAAATCAGATATTTTTGTGGAATAGTGAAAATATTCCTCTAGGTACATTTAGAATCTCTTCCATGTTTAAATATCGAGGGATGCATCTTGATGTAGCTCGACATTTCTTCCCTGTAGAAGATGTTAAAAAGTACATAGACTACTTGTTCTTTTACGGCTACAATAAATTTCATTGGCACCTTACAGAAGATCAAGGTTGGAGAATAGAAATCAAAAAGTACCCAAAGCTTCAAGAAATTGCTGCCTTCAGAGATGAAACGCTTATCGGTCATTATAATGATCAACCACATCAATTCGATGGAAAAAAATATGGTGGTTACTATACCCATGATGAAATCAGAGATATTGTAAAATATGCATCTCTAAAAGGAATTGATATTATTCCAGAAATTGAATTACCTGGCCACAGTTTAGCAGCCATTTCTGCATACCCAAACTTATCGTGTGATACTACCAAATCGTATAAAGTTGCAACAAAATGGGGAATATTTGACGACATCTATTGTCCAAGCGAAACTACCTTCAACTTTTTAAGGGATGTCTTTTCAGAAGTGGTTGATTTGTTTCCTTACGAATACATTCATATTGGTGGAGATGAAGCTCCTAAGACAGTATGGAAAAATTCAAAACTATGTCAACAAATTATTAAAGAGCAAGGCTTAAAAAATTATTCAGAACTTCAAAGCTACTTTATTCAAAAAATAGAAACTTACTTAAAGACAAAAGGGAAAAAAATTATAGGTTGGGATGAAATTTTAGAGGGAGGCATTTCAGAAGAGACCACCATTATGTCTTGGAGAGGAAGTGAAGGAGGTATCGAAGCAGCAGAAGCTCAAAGAGATGTGATTATGACACCAAATGGGACCTGTTACTTCGACCATTACCAGTCTGATCATCCAGAAGAACCACTTGCTATTGGTGGACTTACAACTGTCGAAGATCTCTATCAATGGGAAGTCATACCTGATCAAATCTCAAAAGATAAAAGACCTTATATCATAGGAGCACAAGGGAATGTCTGGACGGAGTATATTTCTACTTTCTCGCATGTGGAATACATGGCTTTGACAAGAATGATAACTCTTTCCGAAGTATTACATCGAGACCAATCCACAAGAAATTATGATGCATTTGTGCCTCTCTTAGAATCTCATATCAGATTCTGGAAATCAAATAATGTGAATATTGCCAATCACTTGTATGATGTTTCTCCAGTTTATAAGATCATTGATCGTTCAACAACGATAACTGATTTAAGCAATTCCCTTTCCTCTGGATTCGAATTTCAACATGAGGATAGTGAGTGGCAAAACCTATTACTTCCTTTTTCTCTAGATAAGGAAGGTAAATATAATTTCCGTGCAAAAAGTAATTCAACGGATCAGCATAGAAAACGAAGCATCTATTTCACACCCAACCTAGCTACACAAGCTGATATTTCTGTTATTCCTTTACCTAGTGAACATTACTCTGGTCAAGGAGAGCACTCTTTGATCAATGGAATCTTTGGCTCAGATACTAAATACGGAGGTAAAGAATGGTTAGGATTTTACAATAAAGATGTAGAGATTCAGTTGGACTATGATGCACCAATTGATATTTCAAATATCCAATTGAGGTTTTTCAATGGTCAAGGTCAATGGATATACCTTCCAAAAAACATTAAAATCTTCCGCAACGATCAAAATCAACCTTCGCTAATATACGAATCTTCTCAGTTAAAAATTCATGATAATATTGGTCAACTTATTTTTAAGCAAACCATCAAAAACTGCCAAGGTTTGATCATAAAGGTTGAGAATTTTGGTAAAATACCCGAAGGAAGACAAGGTGGTGGACATCCTTCTTGGCTATTTATTGATGAAATAATGATAAATTAGCAAAATGCAAAGTACGAAAAACCAAACCTCTACCTTCTACATCCTCATCATGCTATTTTTCATGTGGGGATTCCTAACCTCAATGAATGACATTTTGGTTCCACACCTAAAAGCCGTTTTTCATCTTAAGAATTGGCAATCCCAACTGGTTCAATTCTTCTTTTTTCTTGCTTATTTCATAATGAGTGTTCCAGCTGGTATTCTCATCAAAAAAATTGGTTATAAAAAAGGCATCGTAGCAGGACTTGGGCTTATGGGCATCGCTGCCTTTGCCTTCATTCCAGCATCCTATTTACAAACTTATGAGCTATTCTTAATAGCACTTTTCTTTTTAGCCTCAGGTATTACACTTTTGCAAGTTGCCGCTAATCCATTTGTCGCAGTATTGGGGCCTTCGGAAACTGCAGCCAGTCGACTGAATTTAGCCCAAGGTTTTAATTCAATTGGACATACCATAGCTCCATTAATAGGTGCTTGGTTGATTCTTCAAAATGCCGTTGAAGTTGATGTAAGTACTATCAGACTGCCATATCTTGTCTTAGCAACAACGCTGATCTTACTTGCTATTCTTTTCATATTTCTGCCTCTTCCTGAAATTGAATACAAAGAACAACAAAAGGCCTCTTCTTTCTCCATTTGGAAGCATAAACATTTATGGTTAGGAGCGATAGCCATATTTCTCTATGTTGGTGCAGAAGTCTCTGTAGGTAGTTTTCTAGTCGAATATTTTGAAAAAGATGAAAGCATTAAGTTGGACAAAAAAACTGCTGGCTCTTACGTGGCATTTTATTGGGGAGGAGCTATGATTGGAAGATTTTTAGGTGCAATTACTTTGGGAAAAAATAGATCAATTTCTAAAATGATTCTAATTCCGATCCTGGCAATTGTCATTGTAAAAGCAGCTTTTTATATAAAGGGACTTCCGATAGAAATCACCTATGGCTTTGATGTCATGGTGATTATTAATTTTTTAATATTCTATTTTGGCAAATCAATCTCCAATGCACAATTGGCTCTTTTTGCTGGAGTTAATGTTCTTCTTTTGATTATCACAATGAATTCTGGTGGCAATATTGCCATTTGGTCTGTTCTTGCCATAGGATTGTTTAACTCCATAATGTGGTCAAATATATTTACACTTGCCATTGACAAACTCGGTAAAAATACGACCTATGGTTCTTCATTTTTGGTCATGATGATTGTTGGAGGAGCCATTCTTCCACTCATCCAAGGAGTTGCAGCCGATGTTTCGTCTATTGGGTTAAAACATTCATTTATTGTGCCTCTTCTGGCCTATATCTATCTAATATTTTACGGATTGAAAGGATATAAAAATGCCTAAAAACATCTTCGTAGAAGTCGCTGTTGAATCATTAGATCAAGCTCTATGTGCTGAGGAAATGGGTGCTGATCGAATTGAGTTATGTGCCAATCTGTCTCAAGGAGGACTGACTCCAACTATTGGATTGGTAAAAGCTTGTATAAGACGGTTAAAAATTCCAATACATGTCATGTTGCGTTCTAAACCAGGTGGTTTTGTCTATGCCCAGGAAGACTGGAAAATCATGTTGGATGATTGGAAAATACTCTCTTCTCTTCCCATCTCTGGAATAGTCTTTGGAGCCTTAACCACTAATCTAAAAATAGATTATGCTAAAGTAGAATACATATTATCAAAATGTAAAAACCAAGGAATTGACTTTACCTTTCATCGAGCATTTGATATTATAGAAGATAAAGTTGCCACGATCAAGGATCTAGTTGATTTAGGAGTGGATAATATACTTACATCAGGAGGAAAAGCTAAAGCAATTGATGCACTTGATTATCTCAAAGCTTTAAATGCTACATATGGTCAAAAAATTAATATTATGGTGGGTAGTGGAATAAATGGTAAGAATGTTTGCCATTTTGTTGATGCAGGTATTCAAAATATTCATTTCACATGTTATCGCTCTGAAATAGGCGATGCGAATACTCCAATTTATTTTGGTGATGAACATCTTTTTGATCGTCAAAAAATGAGTGACATAATGCTCAAAATATGATGAGTTATAAAAACATATTGATCATCTTTGGGATATTCTTACTAACTCCTAATATACCTATATCTGCTCAAAAAACATTGAGTTTAAACGGAAAGTGGACTTTAATCGATGTGCAAACAAATGAAGAATATGTAGCCCAAGTCCCAGGTACTTTCCATACTGATTTATTGGCAAATGATGTAATAGATGAACCCTATTTCGAATTAAACGAACAGAAATATCAATATTTAGAAAACAAAAATTGGGAATACAGACGTACATTTCAGATTAGCGATAAACACTTAAATTCAAGAGAGGTTTTCTTGGTTTGTGAAGGTATTGATACATACAGCTCTATAACTATAAACAATCACACTATTGGGCATACAACGAATATGTTTCATCCTTGGGAATTTAATATTCGTCCATATCTAAAAAAAGGGCCTAATTCCATTTCTATAAATCTGACTTCACCATTTTCGTATCATAAAGACAAGGTGGAAAACTGGCCATACGTTTTTCCTGCCGATAGTGAAAAAGGTTCAAAAAAATATAGTCCTTTTTGTCGTAAAGCATTGTATCATTTTGGCTGGGATTGGGGACCAAGATTTGTAACATCTGGAATTTATAAAAACATTCATTTGCGGTTTCAAGAAGATATTTTTATTAGATCATCTCATATCCAAACTATAGCTATTAACCAAGACAAGGCCACCTTATTGGTCTCCACAATACTCGAATCCAATGCTACGTTTGACTTGAACCTGAGCATTTCTAATATCTACAACAAAAACCTTAGAGTTAAAGAAGGAACCACATGTGTTCGAGACACCATCTTTTTGGACAATCCTCAACTATGGTGGCCAAATGGTCATGGCAATTCGCACTTATATCAAGACACCTTATTCGTAAAGGGTAATGATATTCGAATCAATCATCCCATAAAGTTTGGTGTAAGAACCATTGAACTTATTAACGAAGAAGATGACGTGGGCACCTCGTTCTATTTTATCGTTAACGGGAAACCTGTTTTTGCTAAAGGAGCCAACTATATACCCCAAGATTTATTCCTTCCACGTGTCAGTGATGATCAATATCGCAATTTATTACAGCAAGTCAAAGATGCCAATATGAATATGATCCGTGTTTGGGGTGGTGGTATTTATGAAAAAGATATTTTTTACAATTTATGCGATTCTTTAGGATTGATGGTATGGCAAGACTTTATGTTTGCCGGAACAATGTACCCAATAGATTCAGCTTTTATATCATCTATTGAAACAGAAGTTAAATACCAAATTAACAGACTTCAGGCTCACCCATGTCTGGCTATATGGTGTGGAAACAATGAAATAGAAGTGGCTTGGAACAATTGGGGATGGCAAGAAAAATACCAATACTCGGAAGAAGTTCAAAAAGAATTGTGGAGTGGCTATAGTCAATTATTCAAGCATCAAATTCCTCAATGGATTACTGAATCAGACAGTCAAACTGATTACACTACAACGTCTCCACTTAGTAATTGGGGCAAAAAAGAGAATTTTAATCATTCTAGCATGCATTACTGGGGAGTTTGGCATGGAAGAGAAGATTTCGAAGCATTCGAGAGGAATGTAGGCCGATTTATGGTAGAATATGGGATGCAAAGTTACCCTAGTTGCACTACCCTACAATCTTTTGTATCACCCACGGAACTCCACCTGCATAGTGAGACGATGATTCACAGACAAAAGAGTTACATTGGCAATGGTGAGATCATCAAAAAAATGATAAAATATGGAGAAAAACCAGAGACCTTTTGTGATTTTGTTCAAGAAAGTCAAAAAGTACAAGGACTTGCACTTAATAAAGCCATTGAAGCCCATTTAAAAAAACAACCTCATTGTATGGGATCATTACTATGGCAACTCAACGACTGTTGGCCTGGTCCTAGTTGGAGTATAATTGATTACTATGGCCATCCAAAAACTTCCTACTATTCGGTTAAAAAGGCCTTTAATGAGAAATAAATATTAAATCCATCACCTAAAAATCTGGGCTGACATTCAAACACATTTCGTCGTTTGAAACTGGATGTTTAAAAATGATTTGCTCAGCATGAAGATGTAATCGATTTGATTTCACTCCGTAAAGATCATCACCAACGATTGGAGCTTCCAACCCGTTCACATGTGCGGCATGAACCCTTAACTGATGTGTTCTCCCAGTATGAGGATAGAAATAAACCCTAGTTTTTCCCTTCTTCACCCCTATTTTCTCCCATTTAGTTAATGCTGATTTACCATGTTCAAAACAAACCAATTGTCTCGGTCTATCGTTTAGATCAACTCTTAATGGCAAATCAATCGTCCCCGATTGCTGATCGATCTCCCCATCCAACATAGCAACGTATCGTTTTTTGATCGACCTTTTAATGAATTGTTGCTGAAGGTTCTTGTACACTTCCATAGATTTTGCAAGCAACATAATACCAGAGGTAGACATATCTAGTCTGTGAACGATCATAGGGCCATCTACATGAGGATAGGCCTTTCTCATTCTTTCCTGAACAGAATCAGTCACGTTTTTTCCTCTTACAGACAACATTTCGGGTGGCTTATTAATAGCGAGCATATAATCATCTTCAAAAATGATTTCAATTTTTGCACCAGCCGAAGTATTCTTCATCATTGGATTGGGGTCTGTAGTTATTCCCTCCAACATATACCCTAAGACAGGTTCACATTTCCCTCGACACGCTGGGTAATAGTTTTTATGTTTTCGAATTTCAGACTTTGGTGACGCTCCCCACCAAAATTCAGCCATAGTTATTGGTGTGCACTCATGCATATAGGCATACTGGAGTAACTTGGGGGCAGCACATTCTCCCGTTCCCGCAGGAGGAAAATCGCCACTATACTCATCAAAAATATTAATCAAGTTCTCTTTCTTCCCTTGACCATTGAAAAAAACATACTGCTTATGTAACTCGGATTGTAAAAAGTTGGATTTCTGCTTTCTATTTTCTTTTAATTGATCAATTTCATCTTGCAAATCAGAAATCTTGTCTTTAATACATTGAAGTTCTTTTTCCCAAAAACGTATTGCATCTTTTAATCGATAACTTTGTCTAATACTTTCCTTCTTAAGTGTTTCATCAAAAAGCAAATATTCCTCTTCAGTTAAGCAATTATTCTTTTCTTCCCGGAGACTTTTCCTTCGTGTTTTTTCGGACTTATTAAACGCCCTAATCTCTTTGATAGCAGCTTCAGCCCTTTTTTCCATACGATCTTGTTGATCCCTAAGATCATGGATAACCGGATTGGATTCTAAGATTTCAATTTTTTTATTAAGTTCATTAAGTTCCTGCTCACCTATTTTATAAAAGCCACTTGTATCCAATGTATCGTAAATAGGAGGAACAAAACCCTCAATAAAATTACTGTTATTGAGCTTGCCTGAGAATGCGGCCAAATAACCCAATTTTCCATTTGCATCCTTAACAACCAACACACCAAACATCTTACCAATAATCAATCCATCCTGAGACGGATCAAGACCAAAATTATGTGTCCATTGCAAAGATTCTTTTTCGATATGTACTTGCAGCTCTTCACACGCCAAAACTGCTAGTTTATGAGGTGTATAATAAAAAGGAAAAGTAAACCTTTCAGGAAGGTCTATATGATCTATTGAGCTACTAAATTGATGTAGTAAAGAATCTTTAGACATGTCACAAGTTCATTCTAATCTTTTACAAAAGAAAGAAAGTTAAAATACAAAGAGACTTACCATAAAATTAATTACGATAAGTCTCCTATTATTATTTATGCTCTAGATATTATACTCTCTTGATAACGATTGCACTTGCACCACCACCACCATTACATAAGGTAGCGCATCCAATTTCTCCATCATTAGAGCGTAATACATGATTAAGTGTTGTTAAAATACGAGCGCCAGACGCTCCAAGAGGATGTCCCAATGAAACCGCACCACCATGAACATTAACTTTATCTTCGCTAACATTAAGCTCTTGATTAAATGCCATTGTAACGACTGCAAAAGCTTCATTTACCTCGAAAAAGTCTACATCATTAATTCCCAATTTTGCTCTTTCCAAAGCTTTTGGTGCTGCCTTTGTAGGAGCTGTAGTAAACCACTGTGGCTCATGAGCTGCGTCAGCAAAAGATACAATTTCGGCAATTGGTGAAAGGCCATATTTTTTTACAGCATCTTCACTAGCCAAAAGAATGGCAGAAGCTCCATCATTAATCGTTGAAGCATTAGCAGCTGTAACAGTACCTTCCTTAGTAAATGCAGGCCTAAGAGCAGGAATCTTTTCAAATTTCACTTTTTTATATTCTTCATCCTCTGAAATGATTAAAGGATCACCTTTTCTCTGAGGCACTGATACAGGGATAATTTCATCTTTGAATTTACCCTCTTTTGTAGCTGTCGCAGATCTTTCATACGATTGAATGGTAAATCTATCTTGTTCTTCTCTACTTATACCATATTTTTCAGCCGTTGCATCCGCAGAAACACCCATTGCTTGTTGATCATAAGCATCTGTCAAACCATCATGCTGTAATCCATCAACAACTTTTGAAGTTCCATATTTTGCTCCCCACCTCATCTTTGGTAGATAAAAAGGTATGTTAGACATGCTTTCCATACCTCCTGTCATTACTACTTCATTCATTCCAAGCATGATTGATTGTGCGCCCAACATAACCGACTTCATACCTGAAGAACATACTTTATTAACAGTTGTACATGGTACATTTAATGACAACCCTGCTTTAATCGCGGCTTGTCTTGCTGGTGCTTGACCTAAATTAGCCTGACAAACGTTACCAAAATAAACTTCCTCAATTTTATCCGCGTCGATTAAACCATCATAAGCTCCCTTAATAGCAAAAGAGCCTAATTCAGTAGCAGAAAAACTCGATAAACTTCCTCCAAAACTACCCATTGGCGTTCGAACCGCACTCACTATGAATACCTTCTTCATATTTTATATTTATTTATAATCCATTAATTTGACACAAATATAAGGATTAAACTACTACACTTTTTTATACTTCAAATGATTTAGCATTGGAACCTTGTTATGAGTGCTGAAAGCACAATAAAATAAAAGAAGTGATTTATTTAAAACAAAAATACCTTTTCACATAAATCTGTTAAAACTTGTACCACCCTCAATAGTACTTCATAAATTCAAAACATCTTAAGTACAAAAAAGACTACTTACGACTCCATAACAAGTATTATCCTTAGGCAGAAAAGTATATTTCGAAATTAATTCTTGAGTGATGAAACATTTGTTCCAATCAGGTCAATGTAGTAAATCTATGGCTCTTGACTACTTTTCTTTACGCAATTAAACCTCTAATCGTTTATCAATACTGTACAATTTCATAGTCTAAATATCTTTATTGTGGGCTGAGTCTTACTAAAAAATGCGTATAAGAAGCCTAATAATTTCAAAAAATGTTGCAATTTTGGCCTTCAAAATACTAAATATTTAGATATGAGAAGAGTTGTAGTTACTGGCCTTGGTTCTCTTACTCCAATAGGGAATACCACTAAGGACTATATCGATGCTTTAATGGAAGGTCGTAGTGGAGCTGATACAATAACTAGATTTGATGCTAGTCTTTTTAAAACTAGATTTGCATGTGAGGTTAAGGATTTTGATGCTAGTCAAATCATTCATCGTAGAGAGTTAAGGAGAATGGATCCTTTTACGCATTATGCCCTTGCTACAACTCATGAAGCCATGG
Source organism: Saprospiraceae bacterium (assembly GCA_965230345.1). Taxonomy (GTDB): domain Bacteria; phylum Bacteroidota; class Bacteroidia; order Chitinophagales; family Saprospiraceae; genus JADKBO01. The sequence goes on along the minus strand of CBDDKR010000002.1, from coordinate 1,651,915 downwards.
ATCAAGCTGGCTTTGATTTAGAGAATATTGACCCAGATCGTGCTGGAGTAATTTGGGGAAGTGGAATTGGCGGATTCGAAACCATAGAACACGATATTGAGGAGGCTGCACTTAGAGAAGGTGCACCAAAATACTCACCATTTCTCATTCCTAAATTAATAGCTGACATCGCTGCGGGAATGATCAGCATAAAGTATAATTTTAGAGGTCCAAATTATGCCACGGTTTCTGCATGCGCATCTTCAACTCATGCTATTGCAAACGCTTTCGACTACATTCGATACAATAGGGCGGATATTATGATTACAGGAGGTTCAGAAGCTGCCGTAACTAAAGCAGGAATTGGTGGATTCTCATCAATGAAGGCTTTATCTGAAAGGAATGACGATCCTCAAACAGCTAGTAGACCATTTGATTTAAATCGTGATGGATTTGTGTTGGGTGAAGGTGCAGGGGCTTTGATTTTGGAAGAATATGAACATGCTAAAAGCAGAGGTGCTAATATAATTGCTGAAATAGTAGGTGTTGGAATGACTGCCGATGCTCATCATATGACTGCACCACATCCAGAAGGATTGGGAGCATCTAACGTTATGAAGTTGGCGGTAAAAGATGCTGGTTTAAATCCTGAAGATATTGATTATATCAATGTTCATGGTACATCTACTCCATTAGGTGATATTGCCGAGTCGAAAGCCATTCAAAACGTATTTGGTGACCATGCTTACAATTTGAATATAAGTAGTACCAAATCTATGACAGGACACTTGCTTGGAGCTGCTGGAGCTATTGAAGCTATCGCATGCATTGGGGCAATTACAAGAGGCACCATTCCTCCGACAATTAATCACGAAACTGTTGATCCTGCTTTTGATCCTAAACTTAATTTTACATTTAACTCTGCTCAAGAAAGAAAAGTAAAAGTAGCACTAAGTAATACCTTCGGTTTTGGAGGACATAATGCTTCTGTTGTGATCAAAAGCATCGATTAGTGTGAAGACCATTGTTAGAGCTTATAACTACTATTTATCGAGTGACAAAGAGTTTACACGAAAGTTAAAACCCATCATAGGTTTTACTCCGGCGTACATTGCTTTGTTCAAAAGGGCATTTTATCACAAGTCGTTAAACAAAAGTAGTAATGGTTATAAAGCCAGCAATGAACGATTAGAGTACTTAGGAGATTCCATTCTTTCTGCTGTTGTCGCCGAATTTTTGTATCAAAAATATCCAGCAAAAGATGAGGGATTCTTAACCAAAATGAGATCTAAGATTGTCAAAAGAAAAACCCTTAATGAAATCGGTGAAAAAATGGGTCTTGACATTTTACTTACCGAATACTCAAATGGCAAAATCAGCAACTCCATGCTTGGGAATGCATTAGAAGCCATTATTGGAGCCATTTACTTAGAGTTTGGTTATACTAAAACAAAGAATTATTTAATAAGGAATATTCTAACCAAATATCTGGATATCCATGAATTAGAAACTCTTAACGACAATCATAAGAGCATACTATTAGAGTGGTGTCAGAAATACAATAAAGATGTGGCATTTCGTCTAATTTCACGATTGAAGCAAAACAAAAGAGATTTTTTCACTGTTGCAGTAACGTTAGATGGAAATGATATTGCTACGGCTCAAGATTTCAATAAAAAAGCGGCAGAGCAAACCGCTTCAGCTATGGCAATAAAAATATTAAATATTCAATCGTAGAATTACAAGATGGATTCATTGACGCAAGTCGTCCTAGGTGCAGCAGTTGGCGAGGTAATATTAGGAAAAAAATTAGGAAATAAAGCTATGGTTTGGGGCGCTATAGCAGGCACCATTCCTGATTTAGACACTATCGTTGGAAGCATTTTTATGAACAGGTTGGATTCTTTAGCCTTCCACAGAGGAATATCTCACTCCATTTTTTTCGCTCTAACCTTTTCCTTTCTTATTGCTTATTTTGCCAAAACATTTTATGATAAAGAGTATTATAGAATTTCTTGGGTCAGGACTCTTGGGTCTGTTTTATCCACCATATTTACATTAATTCTTGTTGGTGTATTTGGACTTGCAGGGTATGTATTTGGAGGAACAACAGGCCTTATAATTTGTGGACTCCCCTGTTTACTTCTTTCCATTTATCTCATCAGACGAATATGGGTGGCCCGCAAAACAACTCTAGACATCGACACTAATATCTCATTCAAAAAGTGGTATTTCTTCTTTTTCTGGGCCATTTTCACCCATCCAATACTAGATTGTTTCACTGTATATGGAACTCAACTTTTTGCTCCTTTTTCCTATTATAGAGTTTCTTGGGATAATATTTCTGTAGCAGATCCTATTTACACTTTATCCTTTGGAGCCTTCCTTCTCATAGGAAGTCATTATCCAAGGCTTAATTTTAACCGAAGAAAGTTCACTTATATTGGAATTGCCCTATCAACCATGTATATGGCGCTTACCTTTTATAATAAATCGAAGGTGAATCAAGTGATGGAAAACACATTGGTAGAGGAAAAAATCGACTACAATCGTTATATGACTTCTCCTACGATATTAAATAATATTCTCTGGTCCGGAACTGTTGACACAGACACATCCTTTTGGATTGGCCAGTACAGCCTTCTAGATAAAACCAAGAAATTTGACCTAAAAGAAATTAACAAAAACTACCATTTATTACATTATCCCACAGATAAAACAAGACAAGTATTAGAGTGGTTTACTAAAGATTATTGTGCTGTAATACGCCGTTCAGATGGCAAAATCCAAATCAACGACTTGAGGTATGGGCAGTTTAATCCTTCAAAAGACAACAATGAAAATAATTATGTTTTTCGCTTTGTCCTAGAAGACGATGGTCAATCCTATCAACTTGGAGAATCCGAAGGAGGTCCCCCTCCCGGCGAAGAATCCAATATGTTCAACAGACTCTGGAATAGAATTCTTGGCAAGAAAGATTAATTAATTTCATTTAACCGACATCTTTTTAATCAATCTATGTTTGAGTTGATCAAGCATAGAGGTATTAGTTTTACAATTTGTATATTTAGCTATCAAACACCTACTTGTATACGAACATAAACACTGTTCATGAGTAGATTTTAAGTTATTCTTATATCATATAATCAAAGAACAAAAATGAGTTTATTGAAAATTGATTTCGAAAAATTAAAACAAGATCATTGGTCAGATGAAGAAAGAAAAAATGTTGGGATTATTTCTGACTTTGTACAAAAACTCATGAATGATCATGACTTTGATTATATCCGTAAAACCTTTGGTGACCATAGATATTTACAACATAATCTTACGATGTCAGACGGAATTGAAGGCGTAATAGAAACAGTTGCTGGTATTGTAAAAAACTCTCCAGAATATTGTTATGATGTGAAATATATTATGGCAAGTAAAGATATGGTCATGACGCATACCCATATGACAACAAAGGTCAAAAACAGAGGCAATAAAAACAAGGGCTTTATCATCACAGATAGATGGAGATTAGTTGATGGTAAAATTGTAGAGCATTGGGATGCTCTTCAACCTTTAAGTGGGTTATTTAGATTCGTTGTTTGGATATCCGGTAGGAAAATAAAGAATCCAAACTCCTTATTTTAAATCTATCGGATTAAACTGATTTAGGGATATTCAGAAGTAACGGACATACCACACATGGTGCAGGTGTTGATTTTTACAATATGGATAAATTTTCACGCTGCTTGAGCTACTGTTTTTGCAATCCGCTTGCCAATATTTAGTGCATTGGAAGTGTGAATACCGAAAAATATCCACAAAATTTCCGTTTGCTTGGTACGGGCTTTAATTTTATTCAGAAGAAAGTACTCTTTGTCTGTTCCGAAGCTTCCCTCCAAACGGCTCGCTCGTTCCTTGGTGATCATTTTGCTGAGCTGACTCTTATGTTCTTTATGTCTTCCTGGTCTACCTTTGCATTTAAATTCTGTCTTTATTGATCGTCTGGTTACATAGCTTCGATTTGCATTGGTTGAATATATTGCATCTGCTCCTAACACTTTAACTTTTTTCTTGGTCATTTTCTGTGCTTTCCAGATCGTCTTTTTTAATCGATTACCTTCATGATATGCATCAAAGCTCACATGCTCGATAAAACTAATACCATCTATTTGTAGCTTGTGAAGTTTTGCTCCAAATTCAACACCTTTGATTTCCTTTCCTCTTACAATTGGACGTATATGAGGCTTGTCTATTGACACAATCGCATTTGGGGGATGTATTTGATTATAGAACTTATCTGATTGTTGTACCAGTATTTTTTTGATCGTACTTCTCCTTTGTAAATAGCGGCGGGTTAACTTTAATGCTCCATATGTCATTTCTAATTCGTCGATAATTCCAATTAACTTTTTTAGCAAGCGTAGTAGCCCTCTTGTAAGACTGATTCTTTTTTGCTTACGCTTCTTTTTCATCTTGCTGTAACTGATCGACCGAGCTGTCCATTTTTTGATCTTTGTCCTAGGTTGACGCAATCCGTATAGCTTACATATTGAACCTATTTGTTCGTAGATCCACTGGACAGAATCATATAGTAGCTTAACTTCTGTTGGGTACTTAATACTACTTTCATAACACGTCGCATCACAAGTTATACTATCTAGATTTTTCATATACGGCTTCCAGTTATTGAAGAGTATTTGTTCACATTTATCAATATCAAGACGTTCTGCAAGTTCACATCTAATTTGACTTACTATCTTGAAGTTCGAAATGAAATCTCCAGGCTCTAAGAGTATATTACAAAAGATCTGGTAATGGATGTTCCCATTTAGCTGTTCGATTAGTTTTTTATCAGAAAGCCCTGAGTAGTTTTTCAAAAACATTAAGGCTATCTTTCCACGTGGACAAAAAATGGATTGAGGCCCTTTACGAAATTTCTTCAACCCAAATTGACGAACCAGATTTCCCCATGGTATGGATGCAAAAATTTGTCCCAATCTTGTTTGCTTAAACCCATTTAAGTGTTTTTGATAGTCTTTATCAAAATTTGGAAAGATAATCCTTGCTTGAAAATCAGAAATACGTCGTACTTTCATCTTAATTCTTTTTAGATTACCCCGTTTTTCCGCTACCAACGTAAAAAACGGGGTTTTCTTTTTTATCAAGATAATACTTAATCTATTGATTTTAAGGAACTTAGAGCACTTCTGAGTATCCCTAACTATTCTAAATTAATTCAATCAAATCATGTACGTAAGAAAGGGGCTGTCTCATAAGGGCAGTCTCTTTTTTTATTATAAAATGTAATGAATAAGTTGTATTTTGTAGTATGGGCAAAAGACAACGAGAGGCGACCTTCAAGCCTTATAATCCGGATCAACTCAGTTTACTTCCACCAAGTCTTGATGAATTAATTCCATCGAATCACGTAGTACGAGTAGTACGTGAAGTAATTGATAAGGTTAATATAGATAGCATTATCAAATAAGTACAAAGGAGGAGGAGCGAGTTCTTTTCATCCTAAGATGATGTTGAAAATCATTGTTTTTGGATATTTATCAAATATATACTCGTCGCGAAAAATAGAGCAGGCAGTGTCAAGTAATATATATTTTATGTGGTTGGCAGGGATGCAACGCCCAGACCATAATACGATTAATCGCTTCCGCAACGATAAACTGAAGGGCGTACTCAAAGAAGTATTTGCTCAAGTAGTAACCCTAATGTCAGATCAAGGATTAGTGGATATCAAAACGCTCTATGTAGATGGTACGAAGTTAGAAGCCAATGCAAATAAATACACCTTTGTATGGGGAAAATCAATAAAACGACATAAGGCACGAATCAAATCACAATTAGAAGAGTTATGGAAATATGCACAGAGCGTTGCCAAAGAAGAGTTGATGGATAATGCACCTACGACATACCCAGAGTTAGATGCTGAGCAAGTGAACAAAACAATAGATATTATCAATGAAGCAATCAAGGATAAACCAATAGATAAGAAGGTAAAACAAAAGCTGAATTACGCAAAGCGAAACTGGCCACAGAATATGGAGAAGTATAAGAAGCAGGAAGGTATATTGGGTGATCGTAATTCGTATTCGAAGACAGATCCAGATGCTACTTTCATGCGAATGAAAGATGACCATATGAGAAATGGGCAACTAAAAGCTGGATATAACTGGCAGATTAGCACCTCCAATCAATATATTCTCAATTACGACATCTATCCCAATGCTACAGACACCCTCACACTGCCTGATCATCTAGATCAATATAAGGCACTCTACCAACAAAACCCAGATGTGGTAGTAGCGGATTCAGGCTATGGATCAGAGGAGAACTATGAGCTATTGGAAACCAGAGGCATAGAAGCTTATGTCAAATACAATTACTTCCACAAGGAGCAAAAATCAAAAGGGAAGATCAAACCCAAAAATGCCTTTAAACAAGAGCATCTCTATTACGATAAAACTCAAGACCATTTTATCTGTCCGATGGGTCAAAAAATGAACAAGAGATATGATGCTCGCCGTAAAACGAAATCGGGATATGAACAAAGCTACAGTGTTTACGAAGCTCAAAATTGCAGCGGCTGTCCACTGCGAGGAGCGTGCCACAAAAGCAAATCTAATAGGAAAATACAGATCAACTCGAAACTCAAGCGTCTAAAAGACAAAGCTCGCCAAAAACTATTGAGTGAACAAGGGGTTGCACACCGCTCACAGAGGCCTGTAGATGTGGAAGCGGTGTTTGGTAACATAAAACAGAACAAAAACTTTACTCGCTTCATGCTGAGAGGAAAAGACAATGTCCTCATCGAATGTGGATTAATAGCTTTAGCCCATAATTTGGCTAAAATGGCTAAGAATTAAACTAAAAACCTAAAATCAGCACAGAAAACACCATCAACTCTAGCTATTCTCAAATCAAGAATATCAAATTATAAATTTTCTCTAACTATCTTCATGCAACACATCTCCCAATGAAAAAAGGCCATCTCTATATGAGACAGCCTCTTTCTTTATCTTCTAAGTGATAAACTATATCGAATAGTTAATCTTATAACTTAACAAATCTTTGAGTTGCTGTACCTTCTTTAGTAGTAATAACTAAAGAATAGTTACCGGCAGTTAATTGAGATACATCAAGTCTGTTTAGAACCTCATTGTACTCTGCAACAGTTTGTCCATAGATGTTAACAATGCTCATTGTTGCCTTGCTACTTACAGTCAATTCAACATTAACATTTAATTCATCTTGTACAGGATTAGGACTAACAACAAACTTATCAACAATAACATCATTTGAGTTAGAAACTAAACTAGCTGCTGTGTAAACAGCATTGTTTGTTCCAAATACAATATCAGAAACATACTTTTCTTTAACAACATCTCCATTAGAATTAAATATCTCAACACCTGGGAAAGGAGCACCTGCTGCAATACCTGTCATTCCATCACCATATCCATCAGCAATAAGAACAGATAAACAAGTTGCATCAGCATTAGTAATTTCTACGTCATACTCATGAACTTTAGATGCATCAGCACCACCACCATTTGCAGGTCCTGAGTATTGAACATTTAAGTATTCTGTTCCAACTTCATCAATTAATCTCCAAGAAGTTTCTCCAGCATAAAAGTCAGTTGTGAACAATATTTTAATCATATTATCTTTCAACTCATTTCTAAAAGAAGAAAATGTAATGGTATTTGTAGCATCTCCAGTAAATGCTTGACCATTGATTTCAACAATACTTAATTCAAATTCAGTTGTCTCATCAATCATTTGACTAGGTGTAGTAACTTCAATAGATTCGAAAACACCAACTTCATCCGTAATTTCAACAGTTTCAACCACATCACCATTTACAGAAAAATTAATTTTACCAGAAGTAACTGGATTCAAACCTGTATTAGTGAATGTAATTGATTCTTGTACATCGTTACTTGCACAGAAAGTAGATGGATAGATCGTTCCGAAAGCATTTAGGTCTGCATCGTTTGTATTAAGAAGTGTTTTCTCCCAGAAAGTAGGATTATTCCTATTGCTACCTGCCTCAATAATAGTTCCATCAGGACGGATCACATATACTGTAGGGAAATAAGCAATTCCCAATAAAGTATTGAAGTTGTGATCATTAATGATTGAGTACTTCACACCTTCAGTCCAATTACCTAACGATGGTGGATTACCACTAACTTGCATAAATAAGTGCTCCAGAGGAGTAGAAGCATCACCTTCGATTCCAAGTACACGTACTTGATCAGTTCCTTCAGGTCCATACTGCTCATGAATTGCTTCAAGAGTTCCAGCTTGATGAAATCCCCAACATGGTCCACACCAAGTTGCAAAAACATCAAGAATTACTGTTTTACCATCGTTTAACCATGCCTGAACGTCAACATTTTCACTAGAGATAACATCAGTTCCAGTGATATTGCCACTTAGTTTTGTTCCAGACTGCAATTGCGCAGAAAGAAAAACTGGCATCATTAAAAGTAAAGAATAAAGTAAATTTCTTTTCATTAGAAATAGTAGTTTTATTTAAATAAAAATCTTCAACGCTAGCAAAAGTAAGTAGATTAAACGTCTTTTCAAGGGCTTTTTCGACGAACGACTAACATATGATTTTGTTTAATATTTATGATTTCTAACCTCTTTAAAACAAAATACTGAACACCTCTACTTCAATTATAGAATAAAGAATAAAATAACGTTATCTTCACATTGATGAAACTTTGTTGTAAAAATTTTTCACCTTCAATTCTGTAGAATTTGTATTTGAACCGACAATTATTCGGATAAATTGAGGTTTTCTAACTATACATTATTTTAACCACCAGTATAATTATGAGAATATACGTCTCCTTTTCTCGCTTTACAGGAACAAATATTTATTAAGTTTAACTCATGATTCTGAACTTAATCTTGATCTTAAGTGCTCTTTTTTTCATCCTATACATATGTATATTGATATGGATTTTGTTACATCAACAAAGAGACGAAATTAATGATAAGGATATGGATTTAATAAGTTTTTCAATCTTATTGCCATTCCGGAATGAAAAAGATCAGATCGAGAAATGCATCCTTTCCATTATAAATCAGAACTATTCTAAAGCTCATTTCGAACTCATTCCAATTAATGATTGGAGTACGGACAATAGTCCATCTATTGCAGAAGACCTTTCTGGTTATTTTATTAATGCTTCTGGAAAAGGGAAAAAAAGAGCGTTAGAAACGGGAATAAATCATGCACAACATCCTTGGATTATCACTGTAGATGCCGATTGCGTTTTTCCGAGAAACTGGTTAAGCACGCTGAATTCCTTCATTAATTCTACTAAGTCTGATGTCGTCATTGCACCTGTTGAAATTGAACTAAATGATTCTTTTATTTCCAGATTTCAGGTATTGGATTTTGCTGCTACAATGGCTTTGACAAGGGCTGGTATCCAATCAAAATGGTTTTACCTATGCAATGGTGCAAATTTTATATACAAAAAATCTCTTTTCGAAAAAGTAAAAGGATATAATGGCAATTATCATGTAAAAAGCGGTGATGATGTTTTCCTTCTGAAAAAATTCAAATCACTTGAAGGTATAAGTATTAATCATATTGGTCATAAAGATGCCATGTGCCGGACTTCCTATGTTAAAACGGTTGGAGGCTTTCTAAAACAAAGAAAAAGGTGGGCTACCAAAACAAAAGCCTATGCCAACTCTACTCTGTTTATCATACAGGGAATACTTTTTACAAATGCCTTGTTCTTTCTTCTTACCATCATTGTTGGTATATGTAATATTACTTACACCCTTGGTCAATACTTCTTACTACTTGCCATAGTTAGAATAATTATTGATTTATTCTTTTTGAAAAAGACGACTGCTCTATATGCCAGTCAAAGTGTAAAAGCATCTCGATTTATAACATTAAACATTGCATATTCTGCCTATATTATATATATGGGATTCTTAGCAATATTTCCTTCTAAAACAACATGGAAAGGACGTACTTCTTAAGTCCACATTGATTTTTTAATAAAAACTGTTCCTTTAAATAATGCCACCAAAGAGGATTCCTGATTATAGATTGACACTTCATAAATCCCTATTGTCCTTGTTCTAGATTTTTCAACGGTTTTTGCCACTAACACATCCCCTCCTCGTATGGGTTTTATATGAGAAATTGATGTTTCGATAGAAACAGCATGATACCCATAAGTATTTGCCGCAAAAGCCATGGCACTATCTGCCAATGCAAAAGTTATGGAACCATGACCTATTTTAAATCCATTCAACATCTCATTTCGGACGGTCATTTGCAATTCACAACTTCCAAGCTGAACAACTTCCAAGGAAATGCCTAACCATTGAGAATAGGCATCATTATCCAGCATCCGATTCTGAACGATTTCTAGAGGTGATAACATGGTCATTTACTTTAGATGAATTGAGGCTCTATCCCTTAGATATGGGCTCACTCTGTATCTTGATTCATGGTATCGGTCATACAATCTATCCAATCCTTTCACAACTTCATCAATACCAATTTCTTCTGCCCACTCGAGCAGTCCCTTAGGATAGTTCACCCCATATTTCATTGATAACTCAACATCTTCCCTAGTACAAATCCCTCTCTGAACAGTATCCGCAGCTTCATTTATCAACATGAATAAGATTCTATTTAAAATATAGTTTCCTTCAGATTCATTTTTATTAGGAGAAGGTTTTGCCTGGTCATTTTCATAATTATAAAAACCTCGACCTGTTTTTCTACCCAAAAACTTAGCCTGAACTAACCTTTTCTGTGCAAAAGAAGGAGTGTATCTATCGTCATAGTAAAAAGCTTCCCATACAGACTTAGTAACTGCATAATTTACATCGTGTCCTATATAGTCCATTAATGTGAATGGTCCCATCCTAAAGCCTCCTAATTCTGTCATAGCCCAATCTATAGTTGCTACATCTGCGATCCCCTCTTCTAGAATCTTCAACGCTTCACTATAAAACGGTCTAGCTACTTTATTAACAATAAACCCTGGACTATCCATTGCGTTAACAGCAATCTTTCCCCATCCTTCAATGGTCTTTTTAGCCGTATTTAGAACATCCATTGAAGTATGTACACATGGAATCACTTCAACTAACTTCATCAAGGCTGCAGGATTAAAAAAATGAATTCCAATAAATCTATTTTTTACATCACAGACAGAGGCCATCTCAGTAATGGATAATGATGAAGTATTTGAGGCCAAAATACACTCTTTCGACACCAACGCTTCCAATGATCTAAATACTTTATTCTTAACTTCTTGATTTTCTACAATTGCTTCAATTATCATTTCTGATTCTGACAAAGCAGATAGGTCATTAACTGTATGAATTCTACCCAGAATTCCCTTTACTTGAGCATCCTTCATTCTGCCTTTCTCAACCTGACGATTTAAGATCTTGGTTAGCTTGGTAATGGAACTCTTAAGAGAATCCTTATTAATATCATATAAAACGACATCACACCCAGAAGTTGCCGCTACTTGAGCGATACCTTGCCCCATGGCTCCCGCACCAATAATTCCAATTTTGCTAACCATTATTCTATTTTTTAGCAAAGAAAAGTAAATCCTTCAATTATCCTTATCAATTGCACTATTTCTCATTCAAAATATCATCTTTCATGGCCCACATAAGCCTACTGATATAAGTAAGATGAGGAGACCAACGTTGAGCCCTTTCTTCCAATATTTGGACAGCCTTCTTACTCTCATCAGAGGTGTCAAATACCTTCATTACTCCTCGTCGAACGATTAGATCACCCATAGCCAAAATATTCGGTCGGTGGAGGTGAAAGATCATCAACATATGTACAGTCCACACTCCTACGCCCTTAATCTCAGTTAATTTAGACACTACATCTTCATCAGACATTTCGTTGAATTGCAAATCCGAATGGTCCAATGCATATTCCGCAATATTTCGAACATATCCAATTTTTTGTTTTGACAATCCAGCAGCCCTCAAATCATCATCTCCTATTTTCAACAAAGATTCATGATTCACCTGCTCACTGTCGAATAACTTAATAAATCGCCCATAAATAGTTTTAGCCGCTTTAACGGATAACTGTTGGGATATAATAGATGAAGTCAATTGTTGCCATACTGTTGTATTCCGTTTTTCTAAGGGAGGAAATCGATAAGCATCTGCAATTGATCCAATCAATTGATCTTCCTGAATTAGTTTCGGAATTCTCTCAAATTCAGCCATTAGTCAATACTTTTTAAATATTTTGTTGAACAAAAAAATAAATTAACCATTTTTATAGTTGTTTCAATAGTTATACATATGTTTAACTTGTATTATTTAACAATCAATATTAATTATTAAAATTATGAAAAGGAATTTTCAATTTGCTCTTCTAGTAATGTTCGCATTAGTAGTTTTCTCTTGTAAAAATAAAAAAGCAGAAGAAGCTACGGTAAACGAAGCAGCTGATGTGGCCAAAACAGAACAGACTATGGGTAAATCTTTAACCGTAGATGGCACAGCATCAAAAGTTATGTGGATTGGAAGTAAACCTACCGGTTCTCATAATGGAACCATAGATGTTGCTTCAGGTTCAGTTAATGTAGAAAATGGTAAAATCACGGGAGGATCAGTAGTACTAAATATGGCATCTATTACTGTATCTGATTTAGAAGGTGAAGAAAAAACAGATTTAGAAGCTCACCTAAAAGGGACAAATGAAGGAACTGAAGATCACTTCTTTAATGTAGTTCAATTCCCAACGGCTAAATTTGAAATCACAAATGTTAAAGGTCTTGAAGGAACTGAAGGCGCTAATAGTTTGGTTTATGGAAATCTTACGATGAAAGGTATTACTAAAGAAGTAGGATTTAAAGCTATGGTTGATGTTAGCGATGCAGGAGTTATGGTTTCATCTCCAAATTTTACAATTAACAGAACAGATTGGGGTGTTAATTATGGTTCAAAATCTGTATTTGACAACTTAAAAGATAAGTTCATTAATGATGATATAGAATTAAGTTTAACGCTTTCAGCAAAGTAAAATACTTAACCTCTTAAGAATTAAGAAGCGCGTTTCTTTCAGAAGAGACGCGCTTCTTTTTGTTAGAATTGACTTATGCCATTCTATATTAGATCATTATCTCCAACTTAAGGTCCTTGCAATTCCAATAGTCTTGATCAAACTCTGACAACTAAAAAACTACCTAAAAAAAAATACATTCTAGTTTAAAATAGAAACACCATCTATGAAATCCTATAATATCATTCAATCTCACTTTATCAAAACGCAACGCTTTATCACACTCTTTTAAGCACTAACACCAAACATTGCGTCAATGTAAAGAATTGGCATAAAATATGATACTCCTAAAGTAACTCCTCAATATGTCCATTGAACAATAAATGAGTAATGATTGGTAAAAAATACGACACATAATTAAATACTATGTGACTATAACTTCCAGCATTCGTAACAATGACAATCTTCGCATTTATAAAAGATTATCATTTATAAATCATTGGAATAAAAAACTATCAAAACACAAATATATTCATGAAAAGAATTGCAATTGCTACAATTTTATGCCTGTGCTACAGCATATTTTATGCACAAAGCGGTGTTAAAATATATACCGGATTAACTACTGGATTTAATAAGGATAAGATTGTTACTCCTGACGGTCATATGCATTATGGATATGAAGTAGGAGTTGACGCCATGCTCAACGATGATCGTATGTATTTCATGCTTGGAGGAAAATATGGTACAGTAGATTTACTCTCGTCATCTTCTGCTAATTTCTTTAGTAAAGACAAAATGACTTATTTCAAAGGTAGAGTTGGCTTAGGCTTCGATATGATTAAATTGAGTTCAAAAGCCTTTATTACGAGTAGAGTTTTAGGATCTATGCAGTATGCTTTGACATATGACCAATCTCTACTAACTGAAGAGGGATATCAAAAGATCAATGAAGGGACAGCTGGATTAGTTGCTGGCGTAGGATATCGATACCGAATGTTTAACATTGATGTAGAATACGAGCATGGGTTATTTAATCTTTACTACAAAAAGAAAAACACATCCATGAGTTACCTTTCATTATTATTTGGAATAAATTTTTAAAAAATACTTGCATCATTTAAAAAGTTATTTTACATTTGTGTCAACAAATAAAAAACCAGAAAGATAAATTTTTTCATAGCGTTCGGGTGGCCTCCTAAAGTTCTTTTAGGGGGCTTTTTTTATATGTATTTTGATTTATTAGCAGCATTCTATTGATAATAAGGCAATAGATTTTATTTAATATCAAATTAGGGATATTCAGAAATAAGGACATAGTATTCCCATTTAACTGCATATGAGATTAGGTTTTATTAGAATATTAAGCTGCCAGCATCTTGGATTTCGTCATTCTATAGCCGATTTGGATGGCATTTGATGTGTGAATTCCAAAAAAGATCCATAATTCCTCGGTTTCCTTTGTTCGTGCTTGTATCCGTTTCAGGAGAAAGTCTTCTTTTTCTGTTCCAATGCTCCCCTCTAAGCGAGTGGCTCCTTCTTTTGTTATTACTGATGCTAATTGATCGAAGTGTAATTTATGTTTTGAGGGTCTTCCTTTTCTTTTGAAGTCGGTTTTTATCCCATGTTTGGTTACATATACTCGATTTGTATTATTGGCATAGATGCGGTCTGCTCCTACCACTTTTAGTTTCTTTTTAAACAGCTTTTGTGTAAGCCAAATACTTTTTTTTAATCTCACTCCCTCATTAAATGCCTCATAGCTCAAATACTCTATAAAACTGATCCCGTCTACTTGTATCTTATTCACCTTGGCACCAAACTCAACCTTCTTTACTTCTTTACCTCTTACTATTGGGCGGATATATGGCTTATCGATACTCACAATTCTTCTCTTTGGCTGTTGGTCTTCAAAGAAATAAGCCCATTGTTGGGCTAGTACCTTTTTGCTTGCCTCTCGTCTTTTCCAATAGTTATCCGTAAACGTATTTAGCATTTTACCTTCCAAAGGAATTAGTAAGTCGTTAATCTTATTCAATAACTTGAGTAGTGATCGGCGCAAGGCTCGTTTTTCTTTGCGAGATGGCTTCTTTGACTTGCTATAGTTTGTATATCGTTTAGACCACTTAGTAAACTTCGTTCGAGGTCTTCTTTTCCCCAATAGATTACTACATTTTATTAGCATCTTGTAGTTCCATTCTACTGATTCCCATAGTAATTTTATGTCTGTAGGATATCTGATTGCACTTTCATAACAAGTAGCATCACATACCATACTATCTAAGTTAGCCATGTAGGGCTTCCAATGAGTGGCTAGTATGGATTGTAATTTATCTATGTTAAGGCGTTGGGCTAATTCACACCGTATCTCACTTATAATCTTGAAGTTTGTCAGTGGTGAATTAATGGGGATTATGATGTCACAAAAGATTTGATAATGAATGTTTCCATTGAGATGTTCCAAAAACTTAGAGTCTGAACAGCCTGCATAATGCTTCAAAAACATCAGAGCTATTTTGCCTCTTGGAGAAAATATACCTTGAGGCCCTTTCTTATGTTCCTTTAACCCAAACCCCTTGACTAAGTCTTGCCAAGGAATAGAAGTATACATCGATCCTAATCGGGTCTTTTTAAAGGCTTCTAAATGTTCATTATAATGAGTATCGAAATTTGGAAAGAATAAAATACCTTGAAACTGAGAAAATCGTCTTACTTTCATCTTAAATACTTTTAGATTACCCCGTTTTTCAGCGTCCAACTAAAGAAACGGGGTTTTCTTTTGCATTAAAACAATACTTAATATGTTGATATCAAAGAATTTAGAGCACTTCTGGATACCCCTAGTTAATCTATGTATTCTGGAGATGGTTATGAAAAGATAAAGGTTCAAAGCTAATTGGTTTGTGAACAATACTTAGCTAAATCTTAAAAGTCAAGTTTAGCGGAGTTTGAATTGATAAACTTCTCCTTGAGCTTGTAATCAGGCATTATTTTTTCAACGATATCCCAGAATTTTTTAGAGTGATTCATTTCTATAAGATGTGATAATTCATGAACCAAAATATATTCGAAGATTTCTTCGGGAAGGAGTAAGCCTCTGGTAGAAATATTGATCCTTCCACGACTCGAACAACTTCCCCAGTTTGTGGCATTGTATCGCAAGGTTACGCCCTTTATCGTTTTTTGGAAATATTTTGAGTTAAGCTTTTCAATTTTATCTACGACATAAGGTTTAAAAACTTTTGCCAATAGCTTTGATTTTAAATCTCGGATCATTTTTCTTTGCTCAAATTCAGGTAAATTACTGGGAATTTCCAGACTTATAATTCGATCATTTAGCTTGGCAGATCCTTGATTAGATTCTGTTTTGGTAATTGTGATTTTGTAATCAAACTTACCTAAAATTTTAATTTCGCTTTGATCTGCAACAGATGAGATTTGGTATCGATCTAAAGCATTAGGGTTCTTCGATTGAACTTTGTTCAACCAATCTTTAGTAAATTCTATATGTTTTTCTATATCATTGACCGCAAAACTAGGAATTCTAAGAATTACATAATTTTTACCCAAAGAAGCTCTGACCGATCGTCTGTATTCAATGAATATCCGTATCGGTAGTTTATAATGCTCCGTTTGTATGAATCGATCAATTTTTTTGATTGCCATATAATGTCAAATAAAAGAGGAGCTCTTACCTAGATAAGAACTCCCCAAAACCCCAAAATACTATAAATTTTGTATATCTTATTATTGGATTAACCAAATATTTTATTCGAAACTGAAGACGACCATAAGGTCAGTCTTATAAACAACCAGTACATTACTGGTACTACAACTAACGTAAGGAATGTTGCAAATGTTAGCCCGTAAATAACGGTCCAAGCAAGAGGTCCCCACATTGCTGTATTATCACCACCAATAAATATTTGTGGGTCTAAATCAGATATCAAAGTGAAGAAATTAAAATTGAATCCAATTGCCAAAGGAACCAATCCTAATATAGTTGTTATAGCTGTTAACAATACAGGACGCAATCTTGTTGCACCTCCTTCGATCAATGACTCTTTTATTTGGTCAAAAGTCAATTTTCTGACAGTATCCAGACCAAGCTCCTTTGCTTTACGTCTCATGATAAGGTTAGTGTAGTCGATCAAAACAATGGCATTATTTACTACGATACCAGCCAACGAAATGATTCCTACTCCTGAGAAAATGACTGATATATCCTTTCCTCCTAAGGCATAACCTAGGAATACTCCAATCGTACTAAAGAATACGGACAGAATAATAATGAAAGGAGATATTAGTGAATTAAATTGAGCAACTAGTATTAAGAAGATGGCAAAAATTGCTACGGTAAATGCACTTCCTAAAAACGCCATATCTTCTGCCTGCTGTTGCTGCTCCCCGGTAAATTCATAGGTAAAGCCTTCAGGAAAATCGTAACTTTCCATATTGGATTTTAATTCTGCAACAATGTTGTTGGCATTGTATCCATCCAATACATTGGAATAAATGGTAACCACCCTGTCAGAATTTTTCCTCTTGATAGAATTATAAGTACTCGAATATTCGATATCTGCTACTGCAGATATTGGGACTTGTACGATTCTACCATTAGTCGGATTTCTAAAGGTAATTTTTTGATTCATTAAGGCCTGTACATCATTTCTATAGGTTTCAGATAGTCGTACCATGATTGGATGCTCTTCTTCCCCTTCTTTAAACTTAGATACTTCCTTACCAAATATGGATGTTCTTATCGCATTGGAAATACTAAATGTAGAAACTTCGTACTTCCTTGCTGCTTCTCTATCTATGTGAATAAGTAACTCTGGTTTACCAATATTTACATCTTTCTTTAGTTCTTCAATTCCTGGTATGCCTAGACCTTGCATAAAGTTTTTTACCTTATCAGACTCCACAAGTAATTCATCGAGGTTCTCAGATCTAAGTTCTAAGTTGATCGGCTTACCAGCTGGGGGCCCATTTGCATTTTGACTTACTACAATTTCAACACCAGCGTAAGAACTTACTTCTTCTCTTAATTCATTTAGAATGTCTCTCGTCGATATGTCCCCTCTTTTGTTTGATTCAACAAAAGAAATGGTAATCCTCGCTTTGTGGGGAGTAACACCTGGTTCTGGTGGTTGATTGGGATCAGAAGTTTCTTCTCCAATCTGTGTCAAAACGGCCTCTACGATTTGAGTTTTACCTTCTAAGACCTTTGTAATCTTTTTCTCTACATCTTTAACAACTCTGTTGGTTGCTTCAATGTCTTTTCCAAGCGGAAGTTCAACAAAAGCGTTGATGTACATCGGATCTGCCTCTGGGAAAAAGATGACTTTAGGCGATTTAATTACCAATAGTAAAATAGCAAAAAACATGATACCAAAGGTTCCCAAAAAGACCATTATCGGTTTGTAACCGCTTAGCGCCCAACGTATAAATCTGTCATATATGTTTTCTAATACAGGTAGTATTCTTTCTTGAAAATAAAACGAAGCAGGTCTGAAAAAGAAAAAGTTTATCAAACTCAAAGCAATGGCAAACCCTATTAAGTGACCAAAAGATTTGTTGCCTCCAAAATAGGCTAATAGTCCAATACCAAGAAGAATAATCATATTGCGGATGAACTTCTTCCTTTTTACACTATAGGCTTCTTTAGATTCTGCTTTTTCATCGATTTTCATAAACCTTGCTGCTACAACAGGCGTAATTACCAACGCAACAATTAACGAAGAAGTCAAGACCACGATAAGTGTGATCGGCATGTACTTCATGAATTGCCCCATAATCCCTGGCCAGAATGCCAACGGGATAAATGCTGCTAATGTCGTTAATGTTGAACTGATGATAGGCAGAGCAACTTCTCCAGTACCAAACTTAGCTGCGTCTTTATTAGAGTATCCATTTTGCATATACCGGTAGATGTTTTCTACTACAACAATGGCATTATCCACTAACATACCCAAGGCTAGGATCAACGAGAATAAAACGACTATGTTCATCGTACTACCTGTCAAGAATAACCACATGATACCCATTAACATAGATAATGGAATGGCTAAACCAACGAAACTGGCATTTCTTAGTCCTAAGAAGAATAGAAGTACAAGAACTACTAGGATAACACCAGAAATAATACTGTTTTCAAGGTTGTTTACTTCGTTTCTGGTGTAAATAGACGTATCATTAAATAAGCTAATTTTTAAGTCTTGTGGCAGATATGCTCTAGCCTCATCAAGAACGATGGCAAGCTCATCGGAAGCAGCCAAAAGGTTTTCTCCTCTTCGCTTAATCACATCAAGAGAAACGACAGGGTATCCATCCGATCGTGCATATGAAGATCGTTCTTTATAACCTGAAACAACTTCAGCGATTTCTTTAAGATAAATTGGACGTTGATTTTCTGATTTTACAATCATATTCTTTAGCTCGTCCACATGTTTGAATTGTCCAATAACACGAACCGCTCTTTTGAATTCATTGGAAATGATTTCACCCCCAGACATGGTCAGGTTTTCACTGGCAATGGCATTTTCTATATCCTGAAAAGATACTTGTAAGGACTGCATTTTGAGAAGGTCTACATTGACTTGGATTTCTTTGTCAAGTGTACCCTTTAAGTTGACACTTGAGACTTGCCTTAATGCTTCAATTTCATCTTGGAGATACTCGCCATATTCTCTTAATTCATCGTTGCCATAATTCCCTGATAAATTTACCGTTACGATAGGCAGTTCTGAGAAATTTATTTCAAGAACAGTTGGGTCATCGTTAAGATCGTTAGGTAGTTCACTTTTTGCTTTATCTACCGCATCTTTTACTTTTCTGACGACTTCTTCCATTTCCATGTCGGCATCAAATTCCGCAATGATTACAGAGTAATCTTGGATTGAAGTTGATGATACCGTTTTAACTCCAGTTATAGATTCGATTTCGTCTTCTATAGGTCTGGTTACCAGATTTTCTATTTCTTCCGCTGAATTTCCAAAGTAAGGAGTGTTAACATAAACGGTAGGAAGTGAAGCTTCTGGGTATTGTTCCTTGGCCATATTGACATAGGATTGTACACCAAATATCAATATCATAAAGGCAAGTAGGAAGAAACTAGTAGAGTTGTCGACAGCAAAACTACTAAGTTTAAACTCCTTAAGTTTAGATTTTATATCTTCTTTATTTGTATTCATTTTACAAAAATTTGAGGTTATTTAGAACTTTCGTTGATCAGGATGTCTCCCACAGATATTGATCGAGCTCCTTCGAATACAACATTGTCACCTTCTTTCACTCCGCTCTTTACCTCAATGATATTATCAATAGCATCTCCAGTTTCAACATAAGCCTTTTGCGCCATTAGTTGATTTCCTTCTTTTGCGGCAACATACAGGTATTGTTTTCCACTTACTTCTTGTTGTATCAACTCTGTAGGCACAAAGAAGGCATCCTCAATTGTAAGATCATTGATCATAACCTTAGAAAGAAGATTTGGCTTTAACATACCTTTTAAATGATCGGTTGTCATTTCTATTTTAAAAGTTCTATTGGTTGGGTCAATAGTTCTCCCTACCATTGTGATGCGTCTTTCAATTGACTTATCTAGCGCTGGAAATTCAATTCCCACTCTGTCTCCTTTTTTAACCGTAGATAGGTAGTTTTCAGGAATGTCAGCCGTAACTTTTAATTTATGAGTGTTTAGAATAGTAACAATAGGCATTCCTGGAGCTGCAATTTCACCTGGTTTCAAAAACTCTCTATCAACTGCACCAGAAATAGGTGAATAAATATTTTTCTTCTTCATCTGGGTTTGTAAAGTTGCGATACTCTTTTCAAGGCCTTCCATATTGTTTTTTGCTTGTAAATACTGCATCTCTGAGCCAATATTCTGGTCCCACAATCGTTTTTGTTTTTCAAATACAGTTTTAGCCAGATCGTATCTTGTGTTTAATTCTGACAATTGACTATCGAAGACTTCAGAGTCAACCGAAGCAATAAGTTGTCCTTTTTTTACATAATCGCCTTCTTTTACAGATAAAGAAACAATTCGTCCGCCAATTTCACTGGTAGCCTGAGCAATTTCATCACTCATAACACTTGCTTGAAAATCGACAAATCTCTTTTTTGATTCCTTCTTCATAGATTGAAGTTTAACCAATGCTGTTTTCTTTACCTTCTCTGGAGAAAGGTCTTGAATCTTTTCTTCCAATACCTTGATTTCATTGTTTAAGGCACTCAGTTCTGATTTTTTAGAGGCAAGTTCTTTTTTGTATCCTTCTAGATCCCTTGGTTCAGGAGCTGAACAATTGCTCAGACCAAAAACGATAAAAGCGGATAAAGCAAAATATAATGCTATTTGTTTTATTTGAAGTTTCATTTTATGTTGAGTTTAATAGTGTCTTTAAATGTTTAATGTTAGATTTTTCCTAGGGCTATTTGAAGGTCAGCTTTAGCATTTACAACTTCATATAAGGCGTTAATGTATTCGCCTTGGGCTTGAAACAATGAAGATTCTGCTTGGTTCATCTCGATGCTTGAACCAATCCCTTCAACAAATTTTATGTTAACTCTTTTGTAGATGCTGTCGTTAACATCTAACGCACTTTTTCGATACCTTAAATTATTGTTTGCGTTTATTAGTGCTATTTGAGCATTCTTGACTTCTAAATCTATTCCAGATTCAAACTCTTCTTTCTGCATAGCAATTCTGCTAGCGTTGATTTTAGCTTTCTGAATATTAGATCGCTTCATTCCTCCATCATAAATAGGAATGTTTATACTTACTCCTGCGAGTGCTGTAGGAATCCAGTCCGCTTCATCATTATCGAAGAGATTGCTTCTCTGTAAAGATTGTTGAGCACTTGCTATAGCACGAACACTGGGTAAGTAACCTGCACGATGCCTTTTATAATCTAATTCGTTTAATTTTTCACTCATATTCAAAAGTTCATACTCAGGACGATCTCCGTAGTTAACTTGAGTTTGGGTGATCAACATCTCTATATCTTCAGCGACAAGATCGTCCAATTGATCAGTTAGTGTTATTTCCTGATCGTTATCATATCCCATTTGAAATTGAAGCAAATTAACGTTGAGCTTGGAGAGTTCTTTAAGGTTAGTATATTCTGTATTAAGATTGTCAAAGGTTAATTGCAATCGATCAACATCCAAAGATTCTAAGAAGCCTTCTTTAAACATGGCCTTGGTTTCATTCAAAGACTTACTAATTACTCCGATATTTTTTTCTAATATCTTAATATTTTCATCAACAATTAAGCAACTTAAGTATGCTTTAGTAATAGTAGATCGCACTTCGAATGCTGTTGCATCAATTTGCTTACGAGTAAGTTCTTTGTACAGCTTTGATGCTTTCACACCGTAATTGTACGAACCATCATAAATTAAGAAACTCATGTCAACCTTACCTGTTAGATTGTGTGGTTGGAAAAATGAAAGTTCATTGACGTTAGGAGGTCCCAAGTCTCTTTCTTTAAGAAGATCTTCTGAGAATAAAACACCATAAATCGCAGGTGTTATAAAGTCAGGAATGGGTTGAGCTGGAGTGGCAAAATAATATGTATAGTCTATTCCAGCACTGATTTGAGGAAGGGCGGCACTCAACACATTTTTAATGTCTTGCTGCGCGTCATCCAAGTCCAATTTTTTTGTTTTTAACATCCGATTATGCTCAAGAGCATAATCTATTGACTCTTGGAGTGTAAAAGAGGTTTGCCCTTTTACAATCGGCAGAATCATTAGGAGTAAAAATAAAGTTAATAGATTTTTCACCGTTTATAATATTTCTTGATAGATTAAAAATTCCTTGCCTTTTTCAGATAAAATCCCATTGAGATGATATTTTATCAATTGTTTGTAAATTGTTGAGACCCGTATCTCTCCATTATCAAAATGAGATATATTTACTACCTCTTTGGCTAATATCATATAGAATTTAGCAACTATATTGGGATTCATGTCTGTTCGGTAATGACCTTGTTCAATGCCTTTTTCTAAGTTTAGTCTGATTTTGTCAAACACAAAAGATTTTTGACAGTCTTGCACTTTATCCCATACATTGGGATAGTATTTTTGCAAATCAAAAATGAGACGAGGACTCATTTTTTGAAATATTTTCAGAATATAGGATGCAATCGAAATTATTTCATCAATAGCGCCCTGACTGTTTTCTATAATCTCTTTGATTTGCTTATGATCTTTTTCAATAAACTGATCTACAGTCTTTTCGACAAGAATGTCTTTGGTCTCGAAATACTTGTATATTGTTTTCTTCGATATGCCTAAAGATTTAGCAATGTCGTCCATACTAACCGTTTTGAAACCAAATTTCATGAACAGTTCATTGCAATGATTCAGTATTTTGTTTTGAATTTCCATATTTGAATGCAAAGATACGAAACAAACCTTTGGAAACTTTGATTGGTTTATGGGTTTCCATTTCTATTCGATGAAGTGTGTAAGAATAGAGCATGAATTGTAGATTGGCTTAGATAAGCTGTTGTCGCAATAGTAATTAAGCCTCTTAATTCAACTCTTTCGTTTTGATTGGCCTTGTTTTCATCTTAAAAGGACACATTTATGAACGATGGCTATTCTTTTAACCCGAAGACATATTTTCGAAGCAATGAAAACTTTGAAAGCAAAATGTATAATGAAATGAGTCCAAGAGTAAAGAATGATATAGCCATAAAGTAAAGAGGAGTGTCTCTATCATGTATTAACTCTTTTGTCAATAGGATCGGAAATACATGATACAAATAAATGAATAATGAGTTGATGCCGATCCATTCTATTGACATTATTCTTGGCAGTAAATTATACTTAGCAGCTCGGAGAGATATTGTAAGTACTAAGATGTAAGTTTTAAATGTAAGAACATTAGGCTTATTTTTTCAAAGATTAATTTATTTTTTATAAAGTCAATATTTTCTCGAATGCTAGCCTTTCGGATTGTCTATAATATACGTATCCGCAAAATTGGTAATTAAGTCTTTTCATAATTTTCAACATAGCTTGATTGTCAAAGTTAGTATCCACTTTAATACTTTGGATATTTCTTTCCGCAGCAAACGATTCTAATAACTGAAAAATCTTAGTTCCAATTCGTTGTCCAACAAAATCTGGCGCAACTGCAACGCGATGGGCAACAATAAAGTCGCCATTGCTGATCCAAGTTCCTTTTAGATTATCATATGCTGGTTCGTCATTAATTTTTATGGCCAAATATGCCGCAATGTTATAGTCAATGGTTAAGCAGTATCCATTTCCATCCAGTATGTCTTGTTGTATCGTATCTATATTAACCTAAGTTCGATATTAAAATAGAGCTAATTGCGAAGAATTTTGTGGTGAAAACTGATATAATTTGATTGTGGGCTTTTTTGGCAAGAAAGAGTATGCAATTAATCCAGCTAAGAGATTATTAATAAAATTGTGGAATGAACGATGGCGAGAATGTTCTATCATACAAATGTTTTTTAATTGATCGTTGATCGTTTCAATGATGCTACGTTTGCGTAGCATTATCTTATCGATTAAAGGCATCAAAGAGTTTTTCATGTTTTTACGTATCCCTGTTACCAGATGTATGCCATTATCAAAAAGCACTTCTGTAAGTTGCTTGCTCACATAGCCTTTATCTCCATACAGTTTGCCCCAGATCCTTTTTAACAAATTACCCTTTAACGGTGTACGATCATCAACATTTGCTTGAGTGATCTGAAAATCAATCACTTGGCCATATTCATTAACAACTAAATGAAGTTTAAAGCCAAAGAAATATCCCATTGTGGACTTCCCCCTTGTCGCAATATTCTTAAATACTTTATGATTAAAAATCCGTTTGTTTTTACATACCCTTATGGGAGTAGAGTCAACAAAAGATATACCAGTACAGCTTCCTAAACAACATGTCTTTGCGAACAAGGCCATGGGTAATAATGCTTTTTTCTGAAGTTCTACAAAACGATTATAAGAAACGAGATTGGGAAATTCTGAGGACAAATGTTTGACGAGATATTGATTATAAAACCATTTGAAACATCGTATGCCACTCAATTGAAATAGAATCATTATTGTCATCACCTCGGAAGTGTTTAATTTAGGTTTACGCTTGGGTTTGTTTCCAATACTGTGTTGGTCAAGGTGATTTTCAAATTCGATCACAAATTCATCCACAACACAGAAAATATTAGTAATTTGCTCTTTAAGAATCATAAGGAATAGCTCTGTTAATTAATTGATAGTCAAGTGTTAAGGTACAACTATTCCTTATTTTCTCACAATTAATAAGGGTATTTAACAATATATAAAACCCTTATTATCAGTCAAATATTAATCGAACTCAGGTTATTAGGATATCCATCCTGCCATTGATCACTACCGTCAGCTTTTCTTTGATCAATGGCGAATTGGATTATACTCCAAATGAAGTCGGCATCCTCTTTTTTCGCTTGAGCAAGTTGAATATTAGTCATGTTAGAATAGGCTTAAGTAGATTCGCTTATAGAGTATTTAATTAACTTATCCTTAGTATGTTTCATACTTGTATTTAGATGTTTAATAGCTTTTTTTTGTTACACTTATTCACTTTATTGTTATGAATGAAAACGCCATTTTGAATGTTAAGTATTTGCAACTATAATTAAACTACTACTCTGAAAACAACAATGGAATAAATGCACTTCAAAACTAATAAAGAATGATGTCATTTATAGTTTTTAGGTTAATTTTGTGCTTTGATACATCAACCATAGTTCGAAAGAACTATAATACAATACTAAAGAATAAACATGAGTGATCAAATCAAACATGAGTGTGGATTAGCAATGGTAAGACTGCTAAAACCTTTAGAATATTATAGAGATAAGTATGGTACGCCTCTTTATGGATTGAATAAGTTGCAAATTTTGTTGCAAAAACAGAGAAATAGAGGCCAAGATGGGGCAGGTGTGGCAACCATCAAATTTGATTTGCCCCCAGGGAATAGATATATTTCAAGAAAAAGAAGCATCGGGAGTACTTACCTCAAAGATCTTTTTGAACAAATCTTTGCCAATTTTGATGGTCTTTCTCCTGATCAATTAAATGATGTTGATTGGCTGAAAAAGAATGTAGGGTATACAGGTGAATTGCTTTTAGGACACTTAAGATATGGAACTCACGGTGTAAACAATATTGAAACGGTTCACCCTTTTTTAAGACAAAACAATTGGATAAGTCGAAACTTAGTCTGTGCGGGTAATTTCAATATGACCAATATTGATGAATTATTTCAAGAGTTGTTATCCTTTGGCCAGTACCCTAAGGAAATGTCAGATACCATTACTGTAATGGAAAAGATTGGACACTTTTTGGATGATGAAGTTCAGTTGATTTTTGATCGTTACAAACAGGCTGGTTACAATAATATTGACATTAATAAATTTATAGAAAAAGAGCTTGATGTAGCAAGACTATTGACTCGAAGTACGCGAAAATTTGATGGGGGTTATGTTATAGCGGGTTTGGTAGGGCATGGAGATGCCTTTGTTATGCGTGATCCGGCAGGAATACGACCAGCATTCTACTATCATGATGACGAAATTGCCATTGTGGCATCAGAACGACCAGCAATTCAGACGGCACTTGGTTGCAGGTGGTTTCAAATTAAAGAACTTGAGCCAGGTCATGCATTTATAGTCAAAAAAGATGGCCAAATAGAAGTGCCACAAATCAAAGAGCCACTTCCAAGAAAGGCTTGTTCTTTCGAACGAATTTACTTCTCAAGAGGTACGGATCGGGATATTTATCTAGAACGAAAAAGGCTAGGAGAATTTCTTGTTCCTGAGATTATGAAGTCGATAGATAATGATCTGGATAATACGATATTTTCATTTATACCCAATACTGCAGAAGTTTCGTTTTTTGGAATGATGGATGGCTTGAATAAAGCCGCTGATGACATTCGAATAAAGAAGCTCAAAGAGTTGGGACCTAACGGTAGCGATGATGAGTTTAAAAAGATAATGTCTATTCGACCTAGAATAGAGAAATTGGTTATAAAAGATGAAAAGCTTAGGACCTTTATCGCAAATGATGTCGTCCGTGGTGAATTGGTATCTCATGTTTATGATGTGACCTATGGTATTGTGAACAATGAGGTTGACACTTTAGTCCTTATCGATGATTCAATTGTAAGAGGGACAACTCTTAGAGATACGATTATTTTTATATTATCTAGGCTCAAACCTAAGAAGATTATCATCGTTTCATCTGCACCTCAGATTAGATACCCAGATTGCTATGGTATAGATATGAGCAAGATGAAAGATTTTGTCGCATTTAAAGCCTTGGTCGAGTTGCTTAAGGAAAATGACAAAATGGATTTACTAGAGAAGGTGTACTTAGAATGTAAAGCAGAAGAGCAAAAGCCTATAACGGAGCAAAAGAATATAGTACAACAACTTTACAAAGAATTTGAGTACGAGGCAGTATCTAAGAAAATTGCTGAAATTATCACACCTAAAGATATCAAACCAGAAATTGAAGTAATCTATCAAACAGTGGAAGGATTACACAAAGCTTGTCCTAATCACCTAGGAGATTGGTATTTCTCAGGGAACTATCCAACACTTGGTGGAGTTCGTGTAGTAAATAGAGCATTTATTAATTTTTATGAAGGCGTAGATAAAAGAGCGTATTAAAATAAAATGTTACTACGATTTATTAAAAGTTTTTTTGGTCAAGAACAAGAGGATAGTATAGTTGAAGACGATATGAAGTATCTTATAGTTGGTTTAGGAAATATTGGTGGAGAATATGATAATACTCGTCATAACATAGGTTTTGATGTGTTGGATGAAATAGCGGAAAAATGTGGTGCAAGCTTTAAGTTGGATACATTGGCTCATGTGGCTATGGCAAAGTTTAAAGGTCGATCATTGGTGCTGATAAAGCCTACTACATATATGAATCGCAGTGGTAAGTCCGTGCAATATTGGATGACCAAACATAAAATTCCCAAGGATAGGGTCTTAGTTGTATTGGATGATCTTAATTTAAAGTTTGGAACACTCAGACTTCGAGGAAAGGGCAGCGATGGAGGACATAATGGTCTCAAAGATATAAATGCGCATTTGCAAGGACAAGATTATGCTAGGTTAAGATTTGGCATAGGAAGTGATTTTCATAAAGGGCAGCAAGTGAATTTTGTATTAGGTAAATGGTCTAGCGAAGAACAAAACTTGTTGTCAAAACTAGTTCCTCATGCCGCCTCTGGATGTTTGTCCTTCGCTTCAATTGGACTTAAGTTTACCATGGAGAAATACAACAAGCCGTTGAAGTTAGATTGATTAATGATAATCTAGTGCCTTGAAGTATTTCAGGAGTATTTTGGCATGTCTTTTGCATCTTTCAAATTATGATGGATATTGAGAGAATAAACAAGAGGCACTTCGTACATACTGAGAATTATTATCGTGCAGAAAAAGGACTTTCTTCGAAATTATTGAAGTATCAAAATGGTGTTTTTCACATAGAGGTCGTTGTACATCGTAAGTGGAAAAAAAATCTCAATGCAGCCGCAGCTGAAATGGCTTATACTTGGAGAGATTCGAATAAAGAATTAAAGGGGGCCATAGGTTGTAAGGTATATTTGATTAATGTAAAGGATTCTGACCTAAAACGATATCTTTTAAACACCGAAATTACACCATCATATGATGCCAAAAAAGGTGTACTTTTTTATCGTCAATATATGAATTAATCTTGTCTCAATGGTGCAGTGTAGTACCGCGATTTTCTTGGAATCGTATTATTGGTTATTCTAAAACTAGAATAGCATGATGGATTGCCCTCAATCACACTTTATAACCTTGTCTTTATGAAGATGATTTACAGTGTTTTCTTAAATACATTTTACTAATCTCAACCGTATAGCATATCAAATTTAAGGAGTTCTATCCAAGGGTAAGGAGTTTTTGGTTAGCATATTTGGAATATATTATTGAATATTCTAGGGCTATTTAGCCTTAAGTCGCCCTGAATACATAGCCACTAATAAACATAGTGAATATTCTTTTTATCTTTGAAATTCATATTCTAACAACTTTAATAGAACATTCACTTTATGATTAGATTAGTTAATCTTTTTTTCATTTTATGGACTGTTGGTCAAATAAGTGCCCAAAGTTATTGGCAGTCATCTGATATTCCTTTATCCGCTCAAAGAAGCGATGATGCTATGTATATGCCTTTGCGATATGCAGGACTAGAGTTGGATGAACAAGCTGTTGAGAAAGTTTTATCGAAAGCTGTTCATGATAATTTCACATCAGGTAATCATATCGTATTTGAATTACCCATGCCGAATGGTGAGATTCAACGGTTTTATACTTATGAGTCACCAGTAATGGCTAAGAAATTGGCGGATAAGTATCCAAGTATTAAGACTTATAAAGGGCTGAGTGAAGATGGTAAAAGCATTGCTCGATTTGGGTATAGTCCAAGAGGTTTTCATGCTACTATAAGAACTCCAGAAGGTGAGATCTACATAGATAAAGTTTCAAGATCAACTGGTGCATATTATGCTTCTTACTTTGTGAAAGATCATGGCGAACCAAATGATAGTAAGTACACCAAATGTGGTACTGAGCACGAACCTACAGAATTTCGTGAAGAAGCAGTCGGTGTGGCAAATCGTAATATGGGAGTAGATCTTCATACTTATGATATGGCATTGGCTTGTACTGGAGTTTGGGGACAGTTGAGAGGCACTAAAGAAAATGCTCTTGCCGATATGGTTACTACTGTAAACAGGCTCAATCAGATTTATGAAAATGAAGCTGGGTTTAATCTAAGATTGATAGCTGATAATGATAAGTTGATTCAACTGGATCCGACTAATGATGGTTATTTTAATGTAACGGAAGGTCGATCTTTGCTTCAGCAAAATACGGGAAGAGTGAATAGTCTAGTTGGAAATGGAAGCTACGATATTGGTCATATATATACGAACAATTGTACCGATGTAGGTGGAGTGGCGGCCTTGGCATCAATTTGTAACAATAGCAATAAAGCAGCAGGAGTTACGTGTCATTATGCAAGCCTATTGTATATTACTGTTCAAGTTGCTTCTCATGAGATAGGTCATCAACTATCTGCACAGCATACATTCAATAACTGCTCTGATTCAAGTGGAGACAATTCGAATGCCTCGATTGGTAATGATTTTGAACCAGGAAGTGGAAGCACGATAATGTCTTATGGTGGTCTTTGTGGTCAAAATAACGTGCAGGGTAACAATGACGATTATTACAACAACGCTTCATTGGTTCAGATTTATAATAGAACACGAAATGGTGGAGCATTGGGGTGTGCTGAAAAAACACCAACGGATAATATAACTCCTGAAGCAAACATTGAAATCGAAGATGGATTTCATATTCCAGTATCTACATATTTTGTTTTAGAAGGAGTTGGAACTGATGAAAATGACGATAATTTGACCTATTGTTGGGAACAGAAAAATGGAGGAGGACCGACTTGTGATTTAGGAAATCCAATTTTGCAATGCGCAGCCTTCAGGTCTTTTAGACCAGTAGAGGAACCATATAGGTTTTTCCCAAGACCTCAAAGAATATTCAGTAATTCAGGTGAAGCCACGGAGGTATTACCAACTTACAAAAGAGAGTTGACGTTTAGATTTACAGTAAGAGACAATAATCCTGATGCTGGAATGGCTCATTGGGATGAAATTAACTTCAATGTAGATGATAGTGCAGGGCCATTTAGAGTCTTAAGTCCAGGACTTAGTGATGTGGTTGAAGTTGGATCTAATTTTGATGTAACTTGGGATGTTGCCAATACAGATAATGCGTTGGTGAATTGCCAGAGAGTTGATATCTATCTATCTCTAAATAAGGCTTTACATGAAAGTGATTCGGATTTAATTTTACTTGCAGAGGGATTACCGAATAATGGTAAAGCTTCTGTTATTGTACCTTCAATTGCTCCAACTAACCAAGCAAGAATATTGGTTAAAGCAAGCAATAATATCTTTTTTGATGTAACAGATCAAAATTTTATTATTGAAGAGGCATCGACACCGAAGGCATTTTTTGCTCTTGATTCTTATGTTCAAGAGCTTTGTTTACCTGGATCGGCTTCTGCTCAAATAAATACAGCAGCAATTGGTGGTTATCAGGGCAGTATAGCATTTAGTACTGAAGGAATGCCTACTGATATTACCGCAAACTTTTCAAGTGTTTCTGTAAATGCTGGTGATAATGCATCAGTAGAATTTACTATATCAGAAGACTTGCCTACAGGTTCTTATGAATGGGATATTATTGGTGTTTCAGATTCCATGGATACGATTAGAAGAACTTTCTATGTAGATGTTATTTCCACAGACTTTTCTGACTTGATGGTTTTAGGACCTGAAGACGGACTTAAAGGGTCGGCAGGACTTCCTACATTCAATTGGCAAAAAGCTTCTAATGCTACATCTTACTTTTTTGAATTAGCAACCAATCCTGCTTTTGATCCTGAAGATGTTGTATTCTCAACAGAAGTGCAGGATACCTTTTATACTGTTCCTTCTTTCTTAGAAAAAGCTACAGTGTATTATTATAGAGTTAAAGGATTAAATGTATGTGGTGAAGGAGATTATACATTTGTTAGATCTCTGGGTACAGCCAATTTAGATTGTGCGACTTTTGCAGCTCTTGATGTTCCAATTAAGATAAGTGCAAGTTCTGCTCAAACGGTAAAATCAAAGGTTAATATTCCTTCGGAAGGTGAAATTTCTGAGGTTTACATTAAAAACCTGATAGTACAACACGATAATTTCAAAGATTTAAAAGGAAGATTAACTTCACCATCTGGAGAAACAATTAGGTTGTGGGATCCATCTTGTCCTAAGAGTTTTCAAATGAATGGAAGTTTTAACGATAATGGTAGTGTGTTTTTTAACGGTTGTATTTCTACAGTAAATGTTTATAAACCTAAAGATTCGTTATCTAGATTTGTCGGTGAAAACCCAAAAGGACTTTGGGAATTGACCATTGAAGATAATAAAGGCGGAAGTGGAGGAGAAATCAAAAAGTTTGAATTGGAAGTGTGTGGAGCGATTACATCCAATCCGCCAGTATTGGTGAAAAATGAAGTACTGCAAATTCAACCATTTAATCGTCCAAAAATTTCTTTCAATTATTTATTAAGTGAAGATGTGGATAATACTCCGAATGAATTGGTTTATACTTTGGTGAAAAATGTTGAACATGGTGAATTGACCAATTGGGGAGGAAAAATGGAAGTAGGAGATAAGTTTACCCAATATGAGATTGACGAGGGTAGAATTTATTATGAAAATACTAGTGATGCTGATTTTGATGCGTTCCATTTTGTTGTTGAAGACGGTAATGGTGGTTGGATCGAAATAACACAATTTAATATTGAAATTGATGAAAGCTTCCCATCAAGTATTAATGATGTGGACTTGGAAAGTGAGGTTAAATTATATCCAAATCCATCAAGCAATTATGTCAATATAGAGATTGGAGAAAAGGCTAAGAAATTAAGAACACTTATTATTTCTGACATTCATGGTAAGGTATTATCGAAGCAAGGAATTCATACAGGTTTACATCAAATAAATACAACTTCATTGATAAACGGAGTTTATTTAGTGACTCTTACCGATGGGAAAACTCGAGTTATGAAGAAAATTGTAATTCAGAAGTAGAGTTAAAATACGTAATAGATAAAAGGGCACAAGTGATTTATCATTTGTGCCTTTATTTTTTGAATTAATCTTGATTTCATACAGCTTTATATAAAAAATATGCTACAAAACCATTCTATGAAGTAGATTTGTTGAAAAATTAATGCTTTGAAGCGAATCGTATATGTATTAGTATTATTGTTGGTAGGGCTTAATGTCGAAGCACAAGAATCATGGAGCCTTGAGAAGTGTGTTAATAGAGCTATCTCTAGCAATTTAAGTGTACAAAATCTAAAACTTAATCAGGATGAAGCCAATATTGGCATTAAAGAGGCTCGACACGCTCAACTGCCATCTCTCAATGGTTCAGTAGGTGCTAATTGGAATTTTGGACGATCTATTGATCCGACTACAAATACATTTAATAGCCAAACCTTTTTTAGTAATAATTATTCTTTAAACTCTGGAATAACACTATATAATGGTGGGCGTATCCAAAATACCATTAAACAGGCTAAGGTTGAAAGGGAAAGAAGTGAAGTTGATATTAAACAGATTGAACGAGATATCGCTCTAGCCGTGGCCAATCAGTACTTAGCAGTACTTTTTGCACAAGAAAACATTAAGATTGCGCAAAATAATGTTGCTAATACAGATACTCAAATAGATCAAATGAAAAAATTGATCGAACGAGGAGCTCGTCCTGAAATAGAACTTTTTAATCTTGAAGCTCAAAGAGCAAATAATGAACAATCTTTGGTGCAAGCCAATAACAATTATGATGCAGCTCTTTTGGACCTAAAGCAATCTTTACTTCTTGACTCTAGTGTCGAATTTAGGATTGAAGAAGTTACCGTTACAGTACCTGAAATATTGGAGTATTCGACGATGAGCATTGATGATATTTATAAATTGGCAGAAAAGAATCAATGGTCTATTAAATCGGCAGAGCTAGGTATTGAAGTTGCTGATGTAGGCAAGAAAATTGCCAATTCAGGGTTATTGCCTTCATTGTCAGTCGGTGGATCCATCAATACTAATTATTCAAATCAAAGTCGAAGAGTAATTGGCTCTACGCTTGAATATAATGATATTAATGTATTGATACAAGGGCAACAAACGACTATTGGATTTCCTAATACGATCCCTGTTGTAGAGAAAACACCATATTCCGATCAAGTAAATGATAATGTATCCTATGGTGTAGGAGTAAGTTTATCTATTCCGATATATAATAACTATCGAGTTACAGCTGGCATCCAGCGAGCTAAACTTAATCAGGATAGAATGAAGATTGTCTTGGAACAGGAAAAGCAAAAGTTGAAAAGTAATATACAGCAAGCATGGGCCAATTGTAAAGCAGCAAAGAGTACATATGAAGCAAGTGAATTGTCAGTGCAGGCCCAGAAGAAAGCCTATGACAATGCTCAAAAAAGATTTGATATACAAGCCATAAATAGTTTTGAATTAACCAATATGAAAATGGCTTATGACAATGCGTCCATTAACAATTTAATTGCAAAGTACGATTACCTGTTCAAGGTAAAAGTATTGGACTTTTATATAGGTAAACCCATAAAAATAGATTAGAATATACTATGAGTGGCAAAAAGAAAAACGGAAAACTTGTTTGGGGACTAATTATAGCCTTATTGATATTGCTCATTTTGGCTTTTTTTAAGGGGAGGAGCAAACCCAAAGGAGTTCAGGTAGATACGGCAGAGGTGGAAAGTAGAACGATCAGTGAAACTGTTTCAGCGAGTGGACGTATTTTCCCGAAGGTTGAAGTGAAAATAAGTTCGGATGTTTCTGGAGAAATTGTAGATCTTTATATCCAAGAGGGAGATTCTGTTCGTAGTGGTCAGGTTTTAGCAAAAATAGATCCTGAGGCATACGTTAGTTCTGTTGAGCGAGGAAGAGCCAGTGTAGACGGTGCAAAATCTCAGCTTGCAACGTCAGAAGCTCAAGTAGAAAATAGTCGCGCACAAGTGGAACAGATTCGTGCTCAATTGATTAATGCGGAAACTACTCATAAACGAAATATCGATCTAAAGAAAGATGGAGTAATCTCTATGGTGGAGTATGAGCAAAGCGAGAGTAACTTAATGGCGTTAAAGGCTAATTTGAAGGCTGCTGAAGCAGGGCTTAAAGCAAGTATAAAAAGTGCTGAAGGAGCTGCATTTTCGGTTAAAAGCTCTGAGGCTTCATTAAAAGAGTTAAAAACAAATTTGAATAGAACTACGATCCTTGCTCCGACTGCAGGAATTGTATCCTCATTGTCTGTAGAGAAAGGAGAGAGAGTTGTTGGTACTATTCAAATGACTGGAACAGAGATGATGCGAATCTCAGATTTGAGTCAAATGGAAGTTCAAGTAGATGTTAGCGAAAATGATGTACCAAGATTGATGATGAATAACTTTGTAGAGATAGATGTTGATGCTTATCCTGGCGTGATATTCACTGGTAAGGTCACTCAGATTGCTAATTCAGCGTCTAACTTATCTTCTGTGTCTGGTGCTCTTAATACTGATCAGGTCATCAATTTTACAGTAACGATTTCTATTGACCCAAGTTCATATGCGCAATTGGTTAAGGACGGTAATCAATACCCATTTAGACCGGGAATGTCTGCTTCAGTTGATATTTTTACGAAAAAAGCTAATGATGTAATTAGTGTTCCAATTCAAGCAGTTGCTGTACGAGAAAAAGATGGTGTTGACAAGAAGAATAAAAAGTTGACCGATGATGATTACGAGGAAGTTGTATTTGTCATTAAGGGAGATACTGTAGATCAAGTTGCTGTTAAAACAGGAATTCAGGATGATGAATATATCGAAATTACAAGCGGATTGACTACCGAGGATAAGGTAGTATCTGGACCTTACTCACAGGTTTCTAAAAAATTGGATAGAGGCGATGTCGTTAGAGAAAGAGAAGAGAAAGAGAAGAAAAAATAGTGTAATAGTCTTTGTCAAGAATCCTGAGTTTGGCAATGCTAAAACAAGGATTGCCAATGATGTAGGTCGGACGAAGGCAGACCAAGTATATCATAGCCTCCTTAATATTACTGCGGAGTTAGTCATTTCATCAGACTTGGATGTTCGGGTTTATTATTCTGATTTTGTTAATAATAAGGATGTTTGGAATCATAGGGATACAAAAAAGTCGATTCAAAGTGTTGGAGACCTTGGTAAAAAAATGAATTCTGCTTTAAAGATTGAATTGGAAAGATATGATAGGGTTTTATTGATTGGAAGCGATTGTCCATATCTTACAAGTGAAATTCTTGAAAAAGCAATAGGTGCTCTAGAGGAAAGGGACGTCGTAATTGGTCCTGCTATAGATGGAGGATATTATCTTATTGGAATGAAAGAGACGAATGCATGTCTCTTTGATGATATCAATTGGAGTTCTGAATTTGTATTAAAACAAACCATTCAAAAACTAGATGACAATAATCTTAGTTATTTCTTATTGCCTGAGTTGTCCGATATAGATTATTGGGAAGATTGGCAAGCCTTTTTGGCATCTAAGAATGGAAATCATCAGGATTAGATAAACGCTAAATATTCTATTTTGTCGCGCGAAATGCATGTTTTACGTCTAAAATGGTGAATTTTCATAAAACATTATATTATTGGAATTAATTATTGTAGAATTATGTTCTATTATTACAAGATTGTTAAGTAGGCTTTTTGATTTGTATTGAATGAATAAATTAGAAATTCCTTCTTAGTGTAGTACGGGGCATATTTGGTCGTTTATTTTCTAACCAACTAAAAACTGAAGATATGTTAAACGATGAAGTACGTACAATAATGACTGTTAATCCTGTTACAGTAACTCCTAGTGATTCGATCGATCATGTTACTAAGGTAATGTTTGATTTGAAAGTTCAACAATTACCTGTGGTAGAAGAGGGAAAACTTGTAGGAATGGTTACATCTTTTGATTTATGGAAAAACTGTATTGGTAAAGATGATTCCAGTAAGGTTGATGATATCATGACCAAAAAAGTTATTCAAATTGCACCGATTGATAAAGTTGGAACTGCCGCAGAATTGTTTATGGATAAAAGATTCAAAACACTGCCAGTGGTAAACTTAGATGGAGAATTAAAGGGTGTAATTACCGCTTTCGATGTGATTAGACATACACTTAAAAGAGAATACCCGAAATCTATATTGTTTAAAGAAATAATTGACAAATAGTAGAATTATTCTGTAGATAGGATTGGAACTAATAAGATTTCAATCCTATTTTTATTTTCTCTTGATTTCAACTTCTATTCTTTGGGTAAAACTTTGAAGTTTATCAAATCATTTACCATATCCTTAAGGTTGGGTTTAGGTATCATTCCAGAGAATTTTTCCAGCATTTGTTGATCCTTAATGAATACTAATGTAGGAATACTTTTTATTTTGAAATGATTGGACAGTTTAGGGTTTTGATCGACATTTACCTTACCTATTACTGCTTTATCTCCGAATTCTTCAGCTATTTCATCAATGATAGGACCGATGATTTTACAAGGGCCGCACCACGGTGCCCAAAAATCCAAAAGAACTCCTTTGTCCGTATTTAAAACAACTTCCCTAAAGTTTTCATCAGTAACCGTTATGGTTTGAACTTTTTTCTTATTTTTCTTTCCAAATATCATAATGCAATACTACGATGATAATTTTGGAGTCTCTGTAACATGTGCGACATTATCTATGTTATGCTAGTTCTTTGATGCCTCAAAAAGAATGACTGTTCTCCTATTTTTTGCTCTTTCATTTGGTGTGCAATGCTTTCTTCTACAGTCAATCAAGGGGTTTCGTTCGCCTTTCCATCTAATGATCAATCTTTCATGGTCTATTCCATTATTTAGCATTAGTTGGCGGACAAATTCTGCTCTTTTTTGTGAAAGGTAATCGTTGTATTGATGGGTTCCAGATTGATCTGTATGTGATGTTATGGTAACTCTAAAGTTGGGGTGTTTTTTTAGTAATAAACAAAGAGATTCAATTTGATTTTCACCATTGATATTGATAGAATCGAATGCATGAAAAATTACGATTGAGTCGTATGGTATTTCTACCTGCTTTGATATTCCGATAGAATCGATAATTTTATTAGTGATGTTATCTATAGTATCATCGATTCGAGGTATTTGTTTCTTTTTATCAAGTTCCGAGACATGTGGTGTAATGATAAATTTAGAAGGAGTAGCAAAAGCTTCGGTCTCTAAGTTCGTTTTATCACTTTTCATAAGTTCAGGAGTTAGGTAACTTATCTTTGAGAGTGTATTTACTTTTTTAGATTTAGAGTCGAAACTATATCTTAGTCCTATCTCTATTGTAGAAAGATTATGTGCGGCAGCTTTGAGACTTGAAATGACTTGATCGTAAGCCACATTCAATTCTGTATTCCTAAACTTACATCCAAGAATAAATTGAACAGATTCTTTCAGTCTTGTTCCAACCCCTACATTAAATCTCCACTTATTCCAATTAGGATGTACCAAAAATTGAAATTGATGTTCGTATTGATCATCGATCATTTGGTTATTCATAGAAAGAGAGTATGCGAAATTTGGACTTAGTTCGTTATGCCAACTTGAGTATATGTTGTAGAGTAAGTCACTGTATTTGTTCTGGTCTACCATACTAGATATTACCCGTTGTCTTGCATGAAGTCCAAATTGTAAATATGATTTATTCATAAAATATGTGGACATAAATGATCCACCCCATCTGTAAGAATAACGTTGTCGTGTAGGGAGTAATTCGGACTCGTCTTGAATTAATGTACTTTCTTGAATGAGTTGACTAACATCATTCAATTTGAATGAACCAATGCCTCCTCTTATACCAATATCTAGATTAAAAACCTTATAGTTTATTAATCGATGAGCTGATATAAGTTGAATTGTATTCTTCCTAAATCCTGTCTTACCCAATCTTGAATGATGATAATTTAAACCCACAGTCCATTTTCTATTAAATGAATGGTCAAACGTCAAGGAGTTTCGCTGATAGAAATTTGCCGCAATAGAATAATATTGGTTACGATGTGAAAGACCTAAGGTCGATTTGTGGGGATTAGAATTTATTAATGCGCCGTTTATATTGGATGGTGTAATCCAATATAATGAACTGTGGATATCTTGTGCATCCATTTTTATTTCTACAATTACACAAGTGATTAGAATCAAATATTTGATAGTTTTCCAATTCATCTTATCAATGATATTTCACCGTGAATGAATTCTTTTGTCCTATTACAATTGATGGTAATTAGATAGATGTATGTGCTTGGCGAAACAGATTCACCCTTGAAAGTTCCATCCCACTCGAACTTAGTTTTGGAGTTGAAAACTTCCATGCCCCATTCATTAAATATTTGCATGCGTTGTACATTATCTACATTTCCAAGTATCCTGAATACATCGTTTTCCCCATCATCATTAGGAGTGAAAGAGTTTGGAATTTGATTTCGAATTTGATTACATAGGGATTGAATATTAATATGGTGTATGATAGTGACTACACATCCATTCGAATCGATGGCTGTAGTTTTAAAGTTTTGATTTTGCTGGACTTCTAATTCAGGAGTATTGCATGTTACACATGAGAGTGTGGTAGAGTCTTCCCACTCATAATCTTGAAAAGTGCTGAATTGATCTAATACAAGGATTTGACCTGTTTCAATGTTTTCGTAGAAGGCATGAATAATACTTGAGTCAGAACTATTTTCAATTGTATGACAGCGAATTATTTTACAGTCCATACCTGTAGTATCACAAAACGTTGTTCCTCCTTTATGATATTGACCATTAATTAGGATTGAATCAGAAGGACATATGATGTGATTTGAAAAGACTAAGGAATCGTTTCCGATTGGAATAAAAGATACTTGAATCGAATCAGTACACCCTTCATCATCAATGACTGTGAGATTGAAATGATTATTTTCTAGTATTTCATCAATGTATACCGTACTACAATCTTCATTAATACATTCAATAGAATGAAATGGAAACCATTCGTAGGTAAATGATGTATCCAAGGTTATTAAAACTTCATCGTCCTCACATTGAATCATTTGATCTTCGGGAAATGAAAAATCAATTTTATCAAAAAATGATATAAGAATCGTGTCAGTTGAGCTACAACCAGATTTGGTGATTCGAGCAAAATAGGTGTGCGTTTTTTGTTGAAGAATACTGGGTTGGATTACATCGATTTGGTCAAGATATCCGGTTCCGTTTACCCAAACAACTGAGCAGTTTTCAGCGTTGTTAATTGGGATTATATCTTTCATTTCCCCATAGCAGAATGAAGTGTCATTGTAAAGCTTAGGAGGTTTAGGTATTACAATTATATCAATAGTGTCCGTGGATGTACATCCGAATTGATTGGTTTGTACAAGTAGATATTCACTAGCTGTAGTAGGTCTTAATTCTAGAATAGAATTGGATGAGATTAAGCTATCTCGAACGTACCATTTGACCGTGTCAGCATTAGAAATAAGACGTATTTCATCTTCATAACAGACAAATTGGGCCGTATCATTAAAAGTAGGAGGCTGACTTATTTGGATATGATGTTGAAAATCCATTTGACATCCTAAGGAATCTTGTACAGATTGTTGAAAGGAATAAACTCCTGCCTGTTTGGGTGTCCAATTTGGAGTAAAGCAATCATCACAGCTCAGTTCATGGGAAGGAGTCCAAGTTGAAGAAGTTATTCCTATAGGTTGAATACCCAATGTTACTTGATCATATAAACAGCTTTGTATGTATGGAAGTTGTATTTGTATCTCTTTTAAGGGTTCGTCCAAATATTGACAGATGCAATCTTTTTCATTGCCAATTTTAACCCTTAATTGACACAGATTTTCATATGTAATACCAATGTTTGATACAGATATACTAAAGATAGAATCTGAAATAATGATACTATCAAACACAATACTCTGATCAAAAGAATCTCTGGATTTAGAGTTGTTAGTGTCAAGATAGATTTCATAATGTAAATACTGACCAATACTATTTGATGTAGATAGGTTTATTTCTAGTTGATGGTAATCTTGTTCAGCATAAGCGTGTTTAAATGACGCTTCATGCAATTGGAATGGGTTAAGGTCAAATGAGTAAATATCTTGAACTTCAATTAGTTGAATTTCACATTCTTCGTTTTTATCTAGACAAAGAGCGTTTTTAGTAGTTGTTATTTGCGAAAGAATATGATGTTGGTTACAAATATCAATGGAATCCAAAGTGCAGACTATTTGAATCGTAGTGTCAACTTTTTCAGATGGCAATTGAAATTTGAGAATTTGGTTGTCAAGGTTAGCAGACCATATATCAGGAATATTTATAACAGAAAATCCTTCAGGAATAGTGATATGTAAATCGGAAGCTTCGAACGAATTTGATTTTAGAATTTTGAATTCAAATTCTAAAATTTTTCCGCAATCCTTAATCAAGGAGAAAGTTTGAATAGACGCATCGAGCTCTGAAGTTATATCGGTAATTTTGATAGGTTTGCTCACTTGTGCAATCTTATTGGTTAGCCCATTACAATTGTTTTTACCATTAAACTCATGAATAATTACACTACCTGATATAAAATCACAATCGGTTTCAACGGTATACACAATATCCAATTTATCAATCCCATTTATCCTGTCGATGCCACTACCTGTTAAGTCCCAAATTACTTCATTATCGTTTTGGACAAAAGGGAGAGAAGTTAACATTTGATTTTGAGGGTTTCGTATAAATGCTTGAGCAAT
Source organism: Saprospiraceae bacterium (assembly GCA_965230345.1). Classification (GTDB taxonomy): domain Bacteria; phylum Bacteroidota; class Bacteroidia; order Chitinophagales; family Saprospiraceae; genus JADKBO01. The sequence goes on along the minus strand of CBDDKR010000002.1, from coordinate 1,610,378 downwards.
ATATAGGCCATCAGGCAACCTTGATCTCAAAATTGGGTTATGAAGAGAACCTAGGCCAGCATTAATTAACTCAATAATAAAGGTGTCAGATACGCTACATAAGGGTATGACAAGGGGTTGGTTAAGTAATAATTCAGCTTCTGCGGGTGGTGAAATTCCAATTAAGCTAAAATCGTTGGAAATGCATGGAGTCTTTAGGTCTGAAGATTCGTGACAAAACCAACCATATTCTAATTGAAGTACTTGTTGAAGGCAAGAAGACGATAAGGCTATAATAGAAAAATTGAGGCTGTCGCTTGGAAGAAGCATTGGTAAATTAATGAATCCATTTGATGTGGGTTGAATGGATGTATGATTAATTATGACTTCCAATACTTCTATTGATGGATTTTGTTTTAGTCTGATGTAGCCATTTGAAATTGTGTCTCTAATATTGGGATTATGGAGGGTTAAATTCCAAATAATGGAATCGGTGAATGATTGGACAAAAGGTTGATCCGTTGTTAATTCTATCCTTGGAGGACTAAACTGTGAACCAATACTAAGAGGTAGTGTGATGTTAGAATTAATGCCAGAATTATAGTTAATGTCAGATTCTAAATCAAGATCACCAGAAATAAATATTTTCTCATTAGAAGACGTTATATCACAAATGAAATCTTGCTTTACTATTGTATTAAATTTCCAGTTAATTTTAAGGTATTCATCAATTTCTAATTTTGGGAATTCATAGGAAAAGGTGTTCTGGTCTTCTTGCCAAGAATCAATTTGTTGATTCAATACATTTTGATTGAATGCATTAAAAACTCTAAATTGTACAGATTCTATTTCAATTGGAAGGCCCTTTAAATGAGTAAATCTCTTCGGTGTAAAAATAGGTCTGAACTCGTTCGGGAAAAAGCCTTTTCTGACTCCAATTGCAGTTGGAAAAGTATTGAAACTAGAGCGATCATCTATGCAAGTAAGTGGATTTTTAGGAGAAAAATATTGAAACTTGTATTTACTGAATTGCACACTTGCCAACTCCATGGATAAGTTCTTACAATTGCATTTGGTTGACTCCAATGCTCCAGATAAAGACTCGTCAAATCCAAAATAGGAATCATATTTTAAATTTAGAATGGATGGTTCTATATCTATTTTATCACTACTTTTGATATTGTAGTCTATGCGCTTGAATATGGAGAGTTTTATACTGTCGCCATCATTATATTGAAATGCTTTTGGAAGCAACTGATTATTGATAAGAGAATCTACATTTAGATCTATTAATAGTTTAGCTGGTGAAGTATTGGAATGCAATTTTAGCTGAGGGAGATTGTATACTGAACCATTATTTTTAATGATTTGCCCTGAGAGATTAATTACCTTTATACCATCGTTTTGAAGTAGTGCGTCAAACTCTTCAAAATTGGTAGTTTCTGGAATACTTGGAGTTAATTGACCAGGACTTAGAGACAGGGTTAAAAATAGTCGTTGACTCCTATCGTTATTAAAATCAATATTAATTTTTCCATTGAGTTTTATTTCAAATGTGTCACCTATCATGATTCTGTGATGTGAAATATCATTGATATGGGCTAAATTATCAGAGTCGGGAATCCCATCGTTGTTAATATCTTCCTTACCTATCGAATGACGTAAAACATTGACAGAATAATTGACCCACCCAGGGAGACTATCCAAACAAGTCGTAGTATCACATTGGTAGATTAGGGGTTTAACATCGACTGATTTGGACGATGGAGGTGGGATACATTCTGAACTTGGTATAACTATGGATTGGCCAACGATGCCAATCTTTGGGTTGTTATTTTCGCACCCTTGAGGACAAGTGCCAGCAAATTCGGAATCACATGGTATATCATTACAAATGTCATTGCAATTAAAGACGGTTCGCAGTTCTTGCGTTAATGAATCAGTATTTACAGGAAGTGTGTAATATACATTGAGTATTTGAAAAGTATCATTAACCTGTGTGGTAATGGAATCATAAATTAAGCCTGTATTTGTTGAAGGTGTATCTATGGGAGACATTCCACAAGGAAGTGTAAACTGTGTACATAAAACACCGTCGATCTCTGACAAAGAACTTGAGGAAGAATGCAAGGTAATGAGCAAAGTATCCTTATCATTTAGAGCTCCCTGAGAGGAAGTAATAACGGTTTGAACTGGGTCAAGTGTGGTCTCAAAGTTGTGAAAGATAATGTTAGACTGAAATTGATCGTCTACTTCAGCGCAGTCTTTTTCATAAGAGTAATTTATACTCCATGATGATCCAATTTTGTTGCATTGTATAGAGTCACAATAAAGATTAGTCCAACTGAGTGCAACGGTATCACCTGGTGCTATTGAATCTATTTTGACTCTGCCTTTTTCATAAAAAACACCACATTGTGTTGAATCCCTATCCCAATAATGGGTTGAGTATGAATCGAGGTTTATATGTGGACTTATCGATTGATCCACAATACCTAAGTAGTCATTTGTTGAAGCAATTGTAATTAAAAGGTTACGACTTGTAGCAAATGTTGAAGTATTGATAAGTAGAACTTCTTGGTTGGTATGCTCATTAAAATAACACGTGGGTTCTTGAGGCCTTTGATCAACACGAAGAATATCTCCTATGGAGAAAGATTGAACTAAAGAAATGTTTGTGTTTCTTTGATCCGTTTGGCAAGGGGTATCGTTGCAGCCCCAAGACAATGATAAGGTGGACGAAGCCGTATTAATGTTCGAAGGACAATCAGAAAAATAGATTTGTTGAGTTAATTCAATTTCTTCATTATACTCGAAAAATTCATCTCCGTCCCCAAACTTAGTTATAATTTCTTCATCAAAATAAAATACCCTAGCCAGAGGAAAAATGTCAACAGATGCCGACCCTACAATTGATGATTGATAGGAATCGTGATTAAATCTATCCTCAAGAGTAAAAGAAGTTACAGTACCTAATCGAGTATTTTTTATACGAATTTTTCGCTCAAAGGAAGCACTATTTAACAAGGTGATGGATTCATTTTCAATAAAAGAAAACAACAGGTGAGCAGTATTGATATTGAAGAGAGGCGATTCATAGGCACTGTTAAACTCGGAATTGGACCAGTTTACAAACAAACGAAATGATGAAGCATTATCTATACATAATTTAGTCTCGCAGCTAGGTACGACGTAAATGGAAGTTTCAATGGTCTCACCATTTTTCAATTCAGCAGTGTTAAATGATATAGGATTGCTCTTAGCAACATCTTTTTCGATTAGATTAGTTGCAGAAGATTTGACATACTCCAACCCGCAAGGTAAGTCTATATCTAAGGTAGCTTCTTGAATAATTGTAGATGAAGAATTGGTAAGAATAATGTCAATCTTAAAAGGAGCGCATATATTAATTTGTTGTGGAAGATTGATCTGAACATCTTGTCCCCAAAATGTTGTTTGGGTGATTAAACATAAGAGTAAAAAAATATTTATTTTAAAGTTAATGGGCTTAAACATTGGGTGTTATTTTATGGATGAAGTGATTTTAAAACTAAATCCTAATGCTAGAATCAACTCATTGAAATCCAATCTCTGCCCAAAAATTAATTTCCATAGCATTGGCTATGCAAAAGAATTCTCGGATTAATCTGATTTCCAAGCCGTTAATTCCGCTATTGAACACAGTTTTTAAATCACTTCGATAATGAGTATACAATTTATATATACTCGAAGGGAAATAAACGTTTCATTTATTTTGAGATATCTTAAAATTACAGTACAAATGGGAATATATGTTTCTTGTGAGTTAAAGTTATAATGTTAAAGCGGAGTTGGAATTTCTTATTGCCTTATACGTTCGCGATATTGTGAAGGAGTGCAGCGTTTAATCTCTCTAAATTTTCTGTTGAAGTTGGATAGATTTTGAAATCCTACTTGATAACAAATATTTGCTATGGTTAGCTTTTCTTCCTTGAGAAGGGTACACGAGCTTTCTATTCTTAATTCATTGAGGAATTCTATATATGATTTACCTGTTTCTGATTTAAAGTATCTGCTGAATTGTGATTTACTTAAATTACTAATTTTCGAAATTTCATCTATGGATATAGGGCGATGTAAGTGTCCATATGTATATGTGATGATTTGATTTAATCTTTCTCCAGATTTACTGCTTGGATTGAATTGGTAAAGTGGAGCATTTAGAATTTTATATCGACATAAATTTATGGCCTGTAGTAGTTTTAAAAACTGAATGATGATATCAACTCTCTTATGCTGTTTAAATTTTAAGGTTAGCGTATGAATATTCTTAAGTTGATCATCTTCGACTTTTATGACACGTTGTGCTTCGGTCAAGATGGTCTTCAATTCCCTCATCTCTTGGACGTCAAAAAAACCTTTTCCGAGTGAATTTAAATCAAAGAATAAAGATATGGACTCAATACCAGGTGAATGAATGGTGAAGTATTCCGGACTACTTTTAAACAAGTGTGGAATATTTTCTCCAATAAGAAATACATCACCTGCTTGAAATTGACTGATTGCGTTTCCACCATGAAGGATGCCATTTCCTCTAATAATAGTCGTTATTTGAAGCTCTTTATGGTAATGCATTTTATCATAAAAATGCGGAAATACATCGTGTTGTACTCTTATAGCTTTTTGTTCTAACTTGGGTACTTTAAATGGTATGGCTTTCATGAAATCAAGAGTTCTTGAAAGAGCTTAACGAATAATCCAACATGATATCCATCCATTAAAGCGTGGTGAACATGAACGGATGTAGGCATCCATAATCTTTGATCACGATTAATCAATTGACCAAAAGAAATACGGGGAACACTATCTTTGAATTCGAAATTCCGTGCATGTGTAATAGAAGTAAAGGGAAGCCACGGTAAAGCAGAAAAATATACGCATTGTTCATCATTCCTTGGAGGGAAAAGACCTGATCCAGCACGTATTCGTCTGATTTCATCTTGACAATTTTGATGAAAAATGTTGAAATCGAGGTCAAATTCGATGTAACTAAATGCGAAGGTTTGATCTTCCCGTGAGATGGTAGCAGAAGCATTAACAGTAGGGTGAATTCTTACCTTATTGCCATCTTCTATTCTATACTTAAATTCATCTATTCGATTGATGGCAATCATTGCCTTATGTACATACCAAATGAAGAAAGAGATATTATTTTCAGCACAATATTGTTTTGCTTTGGTTACATCAATGTCTACCGTAGCACCAAAGAAAGGTTCATCAAAGCTGTTAAAAAACTCAAAATGTTCCTTGCGATTCCATTTGGCAATATCGAGGTAATCTTTTCTCATATTACAAATGTACTATGAAGTAAATTAAAAACTAAAGAAGAGAGAAACAATACAGTTAAGTACTGATTGGAATTATCCTAACATTTTAATCTCATTTTCTGAAATATGAATTGTCCTTAATGTTTCTGCTCTTTGATTGACATCATTTCCACTATTCTCTAACCTTAATACACCTCTTGGGCATACTGCAGAACAGACACCGCATCCTACACAACTGCTTCTCACAATATCTTGACCTCTCTGTGCATAAGCCCTTACATCAATGCCCATTTCACAGTAGGTAGAGCAATTCCCACAGGAGATGCATTGTCCACCATTGGTCGTAATTCTAAATCTACTTTTAAACCGTTGTACCAATCCTAGATATGCAGCTAAAGGACAACCGAAGCGACACCATACCCTATTGCCCATAAGAGGATAGAATCCTGTGCCTACAACTCCAGAGAACCCAGCTCCAATGAAAAAGCCATACCACGATTTAACAGACTCTATATTGAGACCTAGAATGTGTGAATTGCCGAAGAAATAATGTATTAATACGAAGGAAGTCATGATGACAGCAAATACCAAAACGCCATGTATAATTAACCTTTCGTATTTCCATGCTCTTAGACTTTTGTCTGAAAGTTGTCTGAACGGGTCACCCATGGTTTCTGCCAATCCTCCACATCCACAGACCCAACTACAATACCATCTTTTCCCAAAGAAATATGTCATTACAGGTACTGCAATTATGATGAGTAGCAATCCCCAAATCAACATAAACAACCCTAGCCCTCCGCTATTTAGCAATTGATCAATGTTGTAATTGTAAAAGAAATCATAATCCAAAGGCCAAATGTTTTTGAAGTCAAACCATGGCTGATTCAATCGAACTAGGATTTCTGGAATCAAAAAGGCAAATGCAGTTTGAAAAAATACCACAGACAAAGTGCGAATTTGTTGATATCGATTGTGTTGATATTTGGACCACATACGTATACCCATTACAAATACAATAACGGTATACATTAATCCATACAAAAACCATTGACTAGCATCATTTCCACTTAAGAACTTACTTATTGGGTTGACCATAACTACCCAATTGTTGATGTAAGATGGAGCCCAATACAGTAAGACGTAAAATAGGATCAAGTACGATCCAGCAAACAATCCCATTTTGCCAGAAACATCAACCGAGGCTTTTCTCTGAGCAGGATTAGATCTTGATCCTTGCTGGTAAAAAACAATATAGGTCATTACTATAATGATGAATACAGTAACCAAAGGCCAAAATAAATTTTGCAGCTTGAAGAAACCCCAGATGAGAGTGCCCAAAATGGCAAGACTTAAAAATACCGTTCTGACATTTAGCGAAAGTCCCTTCGTCAATCCAGAATGATAGATTCCATTGTTTTTAATTCCAGGTTGTTCTTTGAATTTGGGAATGATGAATAAAAGACCGCCTAATATTCCCAATCCAAACGTTAAAAGAAAGAACAATATAGGGTGATCTTTGACAGGACCCTGAGATGTCGATTTTACATTGTTACTGAGGTATTCGGAGATCTTCCATGAGCCAATTTTATAGTCCCACTCTTGAATTCCTTCAGGAATATTAGATTTTGCCTTTTCATCTAATGATTCAGCAGCAAGATGTAGTACTTTTTTGAAAGCTGAATTGAATGCAATGTTGGTTAATTCTTGGTTTAATAGATTTTGTTCTTCTGCAATAGACAGAATTTCTTTTTTATGGAATTCACTGGAAACAGTTAGATTGTTTGGAGTTAACTTATGATGCCCTATCCCAAGCATGAAAGTAAAAATAATGAAGGCTAAACCAAACAATAATAATCCTATGTTTTGTATTGTTTTCATGTTATTATTTTGATTGATTTAAGAATGAGAGAACCCTAGATAGACCTCTTTTAAAACTAAGAGAGAGGTTTTTATTTTCCATTTTGTTGTAAATCGAAACAAGATGATGATCGTAAGATTGATAAAACTCTGGGTCAAAATTGGCTAAACTCAATTGGGTTAATACTTGTTCAATGTGAGTTTCTGATTTAATCCATTTTTCACAGACTTCGTGGCGATATCTAATTCCAAAAAGGTTAAATCCTAGTACTTTTTTGTCATGGGCATCATAATTGATTCGAATGGACTTTAGGCCATCTTTGCTCTGCCAAAATAAAGTCTTCATATTTTCTGGAAGAACCGCTGGTACATGTCCATAGACCTGATATTCTATATCAATAAACTTGGCACTATTAAACCAAAGGCCAGGATCGTAATCAACCTTCTTGCCACAAACATTATAGGCAACGGTTTCACCCATCATACGCCCAGTATACCAAATGGCTTCAATTGCTCTTCTTCCAGGATTGGGAGATTGGAGCTCGGCACAATCGCCAATGGCAAAGACATCATCTATATTTGTTTCTAGGTGTGAATTTACGGCAATACCGCGATTGGTCTGTAAAGGGGTGTCTTTAAGCCAAGATATATTCGGACTAACGCCAGCTGTGAGTCCTACGAAACCACATTTTATCTCTTCTTGAGTTTCCTTAATGATTACGGAAGATGCTTCTCCTTTGTCGTTACCTCTGATTTCTTGAAGGTTGACACCTAATCTTAGATCAATACCTGAACTTAGGATATGATCTGAAACCATTTTGGATTCTTCCTTAGGTAAGATGTTACTCCAGTAGCTTGATTCTCTAACCAACATTGTAACGTGAATTCCTCTGCTGTGAAACATTTCGGCCATTTCAATTCCTATCAATCCGCCCCCGACTACTACAGCATGATTGAGCTTGCTGCTATACTTTTCCATGCGTTCCAAATCTTGCCAATGGTAAAGGCCACCGACACCTTTTAAATCTTGTCCAGGCCAGCCAAATTTATTCGGTTTTGACCCCAGGGCAAGTATGAGTTTGTCATAAGGAATTTTTTCTCCTCCTGTTAGTTGAAGGTTTTTAGAATCAAAATCTATGGATTCAACATGAGCTTGTAATAGGTTGATGTTGTTCTTATCCCAAAACCAATCTTCATAAGGTTTTAAATCTTCACTTCTCATGTGCCCCATATAAACATACATAAGAGCAGTTCTACTGAAAAAATACTTGGATTCTGAGGAAATGACCGTAATTTTTTTTGCACTCAACTTTCTTATCCAGCGAGCCGCTGTAATTCCTGATATGCCATTTCCAATGATAACAATATGATCCATACGCACTTTAAGTATTTGTGGAGTTGAAATAAACTTAGAATAAAACAATGAATGTTCAGCATATTAAAATCGCTATCAAGCTTCGGAAGGAGCTTCTACGATTAAATGAGTTTGAAAAGTACTTTTTATTAGAATCAACAAAACACCAAATGCACTTTTGATTATAGTGTTTTAAGTTATAATCATTGAGTCCTAAAGCTTGATTTGGCTCAAAACATCATTTGCTCTACAACAAAATCAAAGTTTTATTCATTTGTAATATAGCTATAAATCACTTTTGGTTGATTAGAAAGCGTAATATTTGTCATCAATCAAATCCAATTGTTGATTTGCAGACAATTTGTAAAAGTTGAAATTGAATGGATAATCTTTAATTTTTCAAGGAAATAAATTGGAGGATTAGAATTAGATTTTTATTTTCCACTTCAAATTTAGATTTGGAAAAATTTATCAAATAGAATAAAGACAAAAGACATGACACAACAAGAAATTTTAGATCGATTAAAGGATGGTAATGGAAGGTATGTAGCGGATAAGTTGCAGCATAATTTACAAGATGATGCAAGAAGGTCATCTCTTACTGGAGGACAGCAGCCTTATGCCATTGTATTAAGTTGCGCTGACAGTAGGGTTGTTCCTGAAATAGCATTTGATACTGGGTTAGGTGAACTTTTTGTCATTAGAGTTGCAGGCAATGTTGCCAATACTTCTAGTATCGCTAGTATAGAATACGCTGTGGCTCATTTAAACACTGAAGTCATAGTAGTTCTTGGTCATCAAAGCTGTGGTGCAGTAACGGCAGCACTTGGAGGTGGTGACAATGGATACAACCTTAACCACCTATTATCACATATTGCACCAGCAGTGCACTCTTCAGAGGATACATCTGATGTGAATGCTGTTGTTAGAGATAATGCAAGATTAAATGCTGAGGAACTGAAAAATAGGTCTTCAATTATTAGTGATGCTGTAGAAGGAGGTAAGCTTAAAATAGTTCCAGCATATTACAGTTTAGATAGCGGAGAGGTAACCTTTTTGTAATTAAGATTAGTCGATGTTTGTAAAAAAGAATTTTAAACTCAGAGAGTTGGTTTACTTCTCTGGGATGACGGGAGTATGGTTTTCAGTTTGGTCCATTGGGGTAACAGTGTTTATTGAGATCCTTCATTATTTCTCTCATCAGGGATACAATGTGCCGGATATCAAAGTGCCATATTTACCTATATCTGTTGTGGGAACCGCAGTAGCATTTTATGTCGGGTTTAAAAACAATAGTTCTTACGATAGATTATGGGAAGCAAGAAAAATATGGGGTGCAATTGTTAATAGCAGTCGAATGTGGGCAGCAAGTGTAAAAGGGTTCGTATCTAATCAATTTAGGGATGATGACTTAAGCGATGATGAGATCTATTTTTGGCACCGGAAATTAATATATCGACATATTGCATGGTTGTATACTTTAAGATCGCAATTGTTGATTCCAACATCTTGGGAACATATTAGTCAAGGGAAGCGTGTTAAAAAGGCCACAGAAAAGGGACAAAAGATATTTGGGGTTGGTTTATTTAACGATGAAGTTACAGAATCAGAATTAAGAACATTATTGAAGGAGAAGGAGTGCGACAAATTGATAAATTTTCAGAATACGGCTACTCAAATTATAGATGCCCAGTCGCAATCATTAAAACAACTTAGATCGCAAAATTTGATTGATGATTTTCGTCATATGGAATTGCAGAAGATTCTCAATGATTTCTATACACACCAAGGTAAATGTGAGAGAATAAAAAAGTTTCCATTGCCGAGACAATACGCTAGTGTAAGCTCTTATTTTGTTGGGATTTTTCTCTTTTTACTACCTTTTGGAATGGTAACGGTCTTTCATGAATTAGGAGAATGGGGCGCTTGGTTATCTATTCCTTTTACGATTTTAATTGGGTGGATATTTATTGTAATGGAGTTGGTTGGAGATTATTCTGAAAATCCTTTCGAAGGACTGGGAAATGATATTCCAATGCTTGCTTTATGTCGAACAATAGAAATTGACCTACGTGAGATGTTAGGAGAAGAAGATATTCCTCCGTCTATCAAAGCAAAAAAAGGCGTTTTAATGTAAAAATAAATGGGCTCTAAGATAAATAGATTGCTGATTAATATTTGTTGTGGTGATTTAGATCAAAGTCGAAGGTTTTATCAAGAATTGTTTGAGCTTAACGTAAACTTTGAAAGTGATTGGTTTGTACATTTGGTTGCTAATGAAGTGAATTTTGAAATTGGACTTATTGATGAGACAAATTCGATAGTACCAGATGGGGCTAAACATGGAAGAGGAGGTTCATACTTAACTTTTGTGATTGAAGATGTTGATGTGTGTTTTGAGAAGATGATTGCCTTAGGCTCGAAGGTGATCCAAAAGCCTATAGATATGGATTACGGACAACGTAGAATGCTTATTGAAGATCCTTCAGGGTACATACTTGATATATCATCTTTAATTAAAGAAGTGATTTAAAAAATGTGTTCAATAGCGGAATTAATTGCTTGGAAGTCAGATTAATCCGAAAATTCTTTTGCATAGCCAAAACTATGGAAATTAATTTTTGGGCAGAGATTGGATTTTAATGGGTTGGTTCTAGCATTAGGATTTAGTTTTTAAATCACTTCAAATTATAGGAAATGGTGTGTCTTTGAAAAGGTAAGTAAAGGAAGCACTATTTTTTGATTTCTTGAAAGAGTATCTTATTGGGCATTTTTGTCTTTCGCAAATATTCATAACCTTTGTTTCTAAATCAATTATATGTCCCAGAAGGATACCATTGCGATAAAAGTCAGTAAATCTGCTGAAAAGTACATAAGACAAGGACATCCATGGGTTTTCGAATCTTCTATTATAAAGCAATCGAAGACAGGAAAAACAGGAGATATAGTCATCATCTTTGATCAGTCCAAAAACAAATTTCTAGCATTGGGCTTATTAGATGTTGAATCTCCAATTCGTGTGAAGGTTCTCCATTATGGAAGTCCCGAGAGGTTAAATGAAGATTTTATCCATAGAAGAATGGGAAAGGCTCGTGATAAAAGGGATAGTCTTATCTCTGAAGAAACGACTGCTTACCGATTAATTTATGGCGAAAATGATGGATTCCCAGGCCTAATAATAGACATTTATAATGATGTGGCGGTCGTAAAGCTTTATTCAGGAATATGGATTGGATTATTGTTGAATCTGTGCAATTATCTTGAACGTATTTTGAAATGTTCTGCGGCAGTGTTACGATTGAATAGGAAACTTACCCAAGAAGAAAATGGACTAGAAAATGGACAATTATTGTTCGGAGAACTTCAATCGGAAGAAGTAGTTTTCTTGGAGCATGGGTTGAATTTTGGTGCTAATTTGGTAAAGGGACATAAGACGGGATATTTTTTAGATCATCGACATAATAGATTAAAGGTTAGGTCATTGTCTAGCCAAAAGAAAGTTTTAGATGTTTTTGCCTATGCAGGTGGGTTTACAGTTAATGCTCTTTTCGGAGGCGCCAAAGAAGTTACAAGCGTTGATGTGAGTGCTCAGGCGCTTCAACTAGCAAGTCAAAACGTGCAATTGAATGACTTGTCCAATGGTCATAAAACTTTAGTCGGTGATGCCTTTAAGATATTGCCAGAGTTGTACCAAAAAAAGCAAAAATATGGCTTAGTCATAGTAGATCCTCCTTCGTTTGCTAAGAGTGAGAAACAAATAAATAAGGCTCTTTACAATTATCGAAAATTAGTAAGGCTTAGTGTGCCATTGGTCGAGCAGGGAGGAATACTTCTTTTGGCATCTTGTTCGAGTAGAGTTAAAAAGGAAGAATTTTTTGAATTGATTTTTGAAGAGTTGGAAAAGTTGAAAATTAAATACAAGGTAATCGACACAACGGAACATGACATTGATCATCCTAAGGGAATAGCTGAATTGGATTACCTTAAATCTATTTATTTGAAGATCATTTGAGATATAATTTCTTAATTCGAACTGTAGGACCTGGACAGATTGCTTGATGACACCCCATACAATTGTCTACCATAAAATTGAATCGTTCTTTTGCATTGTCAGTGTTGGCGCGGCTGAGAGCATCTAAAGCATTGACATAACTTTTAGCAAAAGATTTGTATATATCGGATTGGTTTTTTCCTTCTTCTGTTGGAACAGCTGAGTGAATTTGTTCAAATTTTTTCATGATAGAAGGTGTGCCACCGTGTTTGATTTCATTCCGGACCTTCATCCCTTCATCAAACATTTCACGCATTAGAAGCGCGAGTTCACTGTCTCCATTAGGATTAATGGGAGCTTGAACTGAAGATTTATTTGTAGGTTGACTTTTGTCTGCACAGTTGGAAAGAGTGAAAACGATACCCCATATACTAAAGATAAAAATTAGTGACCTCAAAATAAACGAATGTTAGTTGTCCAAAGTTAATTTATCGGTTTATTAAAGGTTGAATTTGGAGACCTTATAATCATTCTAAATTGTTGTGTTTGAGTGGATGTTGGGAGCAACAGGTTCCCATTACTATCCAATCAAAATGGTTTATTTCGGAAATGTAGGGTTTGGGTTAATGGACGATTTCAAAAAACGAAACAATGGTATCTAACAAAAAAAGAAGCGACCAAAGTCGCTTCTATCAGGTACCTCAATGGTACTTAGTATGATGGGGTATTCTTCAAATTACTTTATGGTAACGTCGATTTCATCATCACCAGAATTATTTTCTACATCAGTGGCCTTAACTGAAATGCTATAATCACCAGATGGAGTATTAGAATCTAATACTATGTTGTATGTGAAGTCAACTTTATTTGGATCTGAAAAAGTCTTTATTGTATCCGCCAATCCTAATGGTGAGGATACGATGATCGTAGAAAGATCTTCTTCTGATGTTACATTTCCAACCAAATTTAATGTGTCTCCAGCAGCAAATTCGGTTTCATTATTTGGAGATGTAATCTTTACTTCAGGCTTCTTATCGTCATCGCTACATGAAGTTATCATTAAGCCAGCAACCAAAGCTAATGTTAAAAACTTAAAACTTTTCATTGTTTGTAATTTTTGAATTTTAAAATCTAAGAACAAGAACGAATAAATGGTCTCAATAGTGGCGTAAAAAAAGTAGTAATTAAAAATAAAGCTTTGTGCGAGAAAGCGAATAATTGGTACAGTGTATCTTATCGTTAGATAATTGTTGTTGAAAAGTCTAATAATATGAAAAAAAATAAGTTTTCTGGTCGATTTTCAAGATTAAAATATTCTTTCTTTTTGTTCTTTTTATTGGGGTTCGTTGCTTCAATTCAAAGTCAGGACAATCCTTATGTGAATAAATATTGTTTTGAATCTATTGCAAGTCCACTTTGTGATTTTAATGAGTTGGATGGAAATACTTATAGTCTACCCGATTGGGAATGGGACGGTGGACCAATCAATCAATGTATTGAGTCAAATGATTATTTCAATATTTCTAGTATGGCCTTTGTAGGTGGCATTGGAACATATCAAATAGAAATTAACATGTTAAATTGTTCCACCGGACCTGGTGGTGCTCAAGGTATGGAAATGGCAGTTTATTCTTATTCAGGTATAGTGGATGAGTGTTGGGATAATTTGCTTGTGTGTAATTCAACATGTGATGAAAATTTGTTGATTGAAAGCAATATTTTGGTACCTGGTGAATTGTATATTATGATGTTCGAAGGATGTGAGGGCAGTCAGTGTGATTATTCGATCAAAATTAATGGCAATTTTGTGTCTTATTCTGAAGAAGAGTTTGATTTAACATTATTATGTGACGAAGAAACTGACTGTCGTTTAATATGTCCGGGACATTCCATAACGTTTTCAGTTGAAGGGTCCAATCCTTTATTGGTTAATAGCATAGATGAGTATTTATGGTCGTACACGGATCAAAACGGAATTATATACGACTATCATTCTCATCCTGATGATTTTATTACTGAAGTGCCCGAATGGATAAAAGAATTCGATGAAGTGGGTGTATTCGAAGTATGCTTAGACAAAATAATTACAATATGCGGAAAAGAAGTTGATATTGATCAATGTCATGTGATCGAAGTTATTGAATTTGAAGATGAAGATTTTGGAACAATTTATCTATGTGAGAATTTGATATCTGGATATTGGGGACCTCAAACAGTGAACGATGATCCAAGTCAAACTCATGATCCCAATAATGATGGAATTAGCGGATGGATTAAAAATAGTATTTTTCATTTTGGATTTAATGAAGCAATGATTACCAATGAATTCGGATGTACATATTATCAATACGTGTATATAGAAGAAAAAACGTACACACCTCAAGATTTTGGAGTACCAGATACATTATGTGTAGGAGATACTTTAATAATGGATTTAGCCGACCCTGAGATGTATGTTTGGTCTACAGTTTTCCAAGATGACAAAGTGAAATTTTTGCAAGACACACTGATCGCCTTGAGTCCGGGATATGTACATTGTGTAAACAATAATTATTCGGATTGTGAAGCATTTTCGATCACTGTTCTTGGAAGTAAAACGATTAAAGTTAGAAATTCGATTTTATGTGAAGGACAGTATACTCGTTTAATCGATATTGATTCATCAGAAATAACTATTCTGACACCACAAATTATAGAGCTTAAAGGAGATACAATATTGGCGTTGCAAGAAGGCATAGGACTTATTACATCCTCTAATAGTAATTCAGGTTGTACTTATGATACCTTAGAAATCCATGTTTTTAAAGGGTCTGATCAAAGCCATGATTTTGTGCTTGATTCTACAATATGTGTAGGCGATTCTACGGTGATATTTAACCATAATTCAGGCATAGATTATTGGTATAGTAATGCTCTCGGTGTAGTTATTTATGATTCTCTGATAATAACTCAGAATCCTGGAAAATTTACGGTGTACAATGAAATTGTGCCTTGTAAATCATTCGAAATTGAAGTAGTCGATGGGTCCCAATTTTCATTAGGAATAGACACTTTGTGCATTGGAGATGAACATGTTTTGGAACTCAGTAATTCGGACAGTCTTGTGGTATTGACTTCAGATATACTAGAGTTAAGTGGCGATACCATAAGAGCTATTGGACATGGACTAGGGAGAATAGTCAATTTGACGAATTCATGTGGTTTAGATACGGTCGATCTTTTCGTTTCCGATACAGCTAGAATAGAGTATATGGGCGATACCATTTTAAATGTTGGTGATACAGCTCTAGTTTGGAGTAATGTCCAAGGTGTATTTGTGTCTTCTGATACTTCTGGAATACAAATTGACCCTGAGGGTAATATTATTGCTACACTACCAGGAGTCTATCAAATTGATTTTTTACCACAAGCGAATTGCGGAATGGTGGAACCGATATCAATACAAGTAGTAGATATTACTTCGACTTTTGTTTTTAGAGGAAAAGTCTACAATGACCATAATATGAACGGAGCCTTAGATCCTAGTGAATTTGGATTGGCCAGTTTTGAGATTGTTGATTTGTCCACCAATCAAATTGTTTATTCTAATCAAGAAGGTGAATTTGAATTACCAATTTACTGGGGACCTAATGAGATTGAAGTTCGATCTACTTATGGAAGTTGGGAAGAGAATGTTGTGACCATTACCATTCTTGGACAAGATGTGTTACCTAATGATCTTGAAGAGATTCCTTTTGTACCTAGGGATCAGTTTCAAGATGGTTCGTTGATTACATCGGCAAATATTTTAAGATGTAATACTTGGTCCAAAATGTTTTTTGAAGTTATAAATACGTCCTCTTTGGATCTAAACGGTGTTTTGGAAGTAACAATAGATCCAAAAATAAGTGAGGTCTATTTTGATCCTTTACCGTTCAATCAAAATGGGAACCTATATCAATTTTACATAAAAGACCTTCCTTCTGGTCAGGTATTTGGGCCGCATATTGAAGTTCTTGTTCCTGCATTTAATAATGCAGATAATAAACTTGAGTTTTATTCAAGATTGGTTAATGCTAACGGTGATGAATTGGATGAAAGAACCTATTTGGATACCATTAGATGTTCTTACGATCCCAATGATAAAAGAGTTTGGCCAGATAGACCTGGTGATAAAAACGAAGTACTGGCTGGAGAAACACTGGATTATGTTATCAGATTTCAAAATAATGGTAACGATACGGCCTTTTATGTAGAAGTTGTTGATGTTCTAAGTCCTTACTTTGGATATAGAAAGCCTGATTATTAAGGGATCAAGTCATGAGATGAAGGTTGAGAGATATGAGGACACCTTAAGATTTAAGTTTTTGGACATAAGACTAGTGGATAGTATGACTAATTTTACCGAAAGTCAGGGATTTATAAGTTATTCGATTAATATTCATAATGACGTTCTTCCAGAAGATATCATTTATAATAAAGCAGATATCATATTCGATCAAAATGAACCCATTATTACTAATCAAACATGGAATACCGTGGTTGATCGCTTGACTTGTTTCAATCTTTCTTCAGATCTTATTGCCTCTAGTGATACACTTTTCGCAGATGCTGGGGCACAATATTATACTTGGGTAGATTGTGAGTCAAATGTATTGGTTCAGGAATCCGATCAGAACTATTTCGTTGCTGAATACAATGGCTTATATCAAGTCATTATGGAAGGAGAAAATTGTGTATTGGAGACGATATGTTATCCCATTACAATCTCAAATACAAAAGATATAAACAATTGGGAATATAAAATTATGCCTAACCCTTCAAACGAATGGATCAATATTCAATCGAGTCTTCGAATTGATCGGGTTCGAATTTATAATTCATTTGGAGAAGAACTGGGTAATTATACAGAAAGTGAAATTAATGTAGGCGACTTTTCAGCAGGCATTTATTGGATAGAATTGCAAATTGGTTCACAGAAGACAAAGTGCAAATTGGTTAAATATTAAGTTTAGGGAAAAGTATAAATCCTAAACTAAATGTATGAAAATAGAAATTGGAGGAGGTCTATCACCTCGAAACGGTTACATTAACTGTGACGTTCGTAAACTGGATACCGTTGATTATGTATGTAAAGCGAATAATTTACCTTTTGAAGATTGTAGTCTTGACGAAATCTATTCAAGGCATGTTGTAGAGCATTTTTCTTTCAAGGAATTCTTGGAAGTTTTGAAAGAATGGAATCGAGTGTTAAGAATTGGTGGGAAATTATACATTATTTGCCCTAATCTTCTCTGGCATTTAGAACAAATCTTATCCGGAAGCCATAAATCATTTTTCACAAAGGAAAGGGGTAAGAATGACAGATATTGGGGTTTTGGTAGTTTGTTCGGTTGGCAGCAAGATCGGTTTGATTCCCATAAATTTGGATGCTATTTTGAGTTGCTATTGGATATCTTGACGGAGTTTAATTTTGAAAAGATCGTGAATCTAACAGGCACTGCTGAATCTTTTGAGAAGGCTCCATGGCATTTGGAAGTGATGGCTCAAAAAAGTGAGGAAATATTATCAGATATACAAGAATCGTATTTGTTTCATCATTTTGATGTAAAGCATTAAAAGATGTAAATAATTCGTCATTAGATTTTCTAATTTAACATATGATTTGACTCTTATTTTTCGTTAAGAAAAGGTACCATGATGAAATGGTATTCAAAAGCCTTAAAGAATAAATGCATAATATATTTCAAATCATTAGAAATGGAACTACTGATCAGTTGGCTCATGCTTTAGATCAATTTCCAGAATTGGTTAATCGAAAAAATGAAAAAGGCTTTACTCCACTTATAATGGCGGTGTATTTTGATAAACTGGAAATGACCAAATTATTGGTAGAGCGGGGAGCGGAGATTAATGCTAAAGATGAGGGAGGCAATTCCGCCCTAATGGGTGTTTGTTTCAAAGGTTTTGTTTCCATTGCTCAATACTTGATCGAACAGAAAGCTGATTTACACTCTTACAATAATAACGGCTCAACAGCCTTGATTAATGCCACGACTTTTGGACACAGTACCATTGTTAAGTTATTGTTGCAAAATGGGGTAAACAAAGTACAACAAGATGCTAATGGCAAGACGGCATTAGAACATGCAGTTCAACTTGGAAATGATCAGATGAAAGAATTGTTGATTTAATTTTCATAGGTATAGAATTTGTCAAAATTGGTTAGTTGGTTGGAGTCAATTGATTGTTGGTAATTAATATGTTATATTTGTGGGAGGTAGAAATGATCTGTCTAACTTCCAATTAGAAAACATTAATTAACCAACAAAAAACCAATCTTATGTTGAGCAAAACAAAGTGTATTGCTATACTACTAGGTATAGTATTCTTAGGATCATGTAAAAATGATGAAAAACCGAAAGCCAATGCTGAAAAAGAGTTTACCTACCACGAAGTGATTCCAGCTAATTTCCCAGATTTGAATATTAAAGGATTTACTTTTCCAGAGGATTCAACAACAATCAATTCATGGGTACATAATGATGAAAATGAGAGCATTTACCTTCATGGTTGGGGAATTTGGACTGGGTTAACATCTTATACTGACCAGTTTATACCTGGAGATTCTAAAGCATTGCGGGTCTTTGAAACGTGGATGACTCCAGAAGAGATTATAGATAATATAAAAAGTGGGCAGAAGAAATACAATTCTTCCAAACGTTCCAATCGAGCAAATTTGAAGAGACCAAATCAGTTTAATCATAGGTCTTCAAATCATAATTTAAGTGGACAGGAGACGGTAAATGATAGTATTCATGAATCGGTTTCTTATAGCCCTTCTGCTGCTAAATTTGCTACTGATTACAAGATTTTTATGGCTGAGTCTCTTTATAAGATTGCTAATTCAGGTGCAGCAGAAATTCCTTTTTTCCCTAATGATGCTATTACAATAAAGCCAGTGTTTAAGATTTTAGAGGCTTCAACTGGGAATACAATGTTTAATATAGCATCGTGGCACGGGACTACGGATTCACTAGAAGCGTTTCCAGAAAGTTCTTGGGAATCATTTGTTACTGTTGATATTACCAATAAGGTGGATAGAAAATCTTCTGTTTATCATTTGAATGATTTTATCCATTACAAGTTAAACGAAGAAGATATCCATTACTTTAAGAAAGAGTTTACTGAAAATGAAGGAAATCCTTTTAATGTACAACCAGGAGATATCGCCATTTTAGTAGCTATGCATGTTGGATCAAGAGAGATAAGTAATTGGACTTGGCAAACATTCTGGTGGGATGCTAATCCGGATAATCCACCATTACCAAGTTCTAAAATGATTGCAGATTCTAGACCAAAAGAGCTTACAGGAGCGGCAAGACATTATGCTATGTCATTGGCATATTATATGGTAGATCCAAATGAACCATATTCGGGGAGTGGGGTGAAAGGCAACCCTAACTATGCATTTAATCCATACCTAGAAGCAGGATTTGGTCCAAATGTTTTTAATGATGAAATGAGCTTTATTCAATCTGAAGACGAAATGATCGTGACATATGTAGGGGTTAGAACAAACTGTATGAGTTGTCATAGAATGGCTAGTATTGATCCAAATGCATTGTTGACAAAACATGTTAGTAAAACTCCGTATGTAGGAAATTCATATGTGAGTAAATCTGATTCTATCTTTGAAGGTCAGTTATTGTTGGATTTTGCATGGTCTATTGAAGGGAATATTGACACGACTGGGTTTGGAGCATTTCTTAAGAACCAATAACGATATTTAAATTAAAACAGGTGTGGATTTTAAGAATACCACACCTGTTTTTATAATGAAATGTTTTATAAACTAAATCCTAATGCTAGAATCAACTCATTGAAATCCAACCTCTGCCCATGAATTAATTTTCGGATTGATCTGACTTCCAAGTAGTTAATTCCACTATTGAACACAGTTTTTAAATCACTTCAAAAGATGAACAATTCTATCTAAGACTTTTTGACAAATTTTGTAAGAATAACAATTTGTTGTCCTTCGACCTTGCCCTCAATATGTTCTGAATTGTCTGGTACTAATCGAATTCTACGCACAGCAACACCTCTTTTGGCCACTAAGCTAGACCCCTTAACAGGTAAGTCTTTGATTAAAGTGACAGTATCTCCATTAGATAAAACATTTCCATTGGAATCTTTATGGATTACTTTTTGATTTGCTGAGCTTTCGGCCCATTCTAAAGTGTTTTCATCTAAATATATCATGCCCAGAGCACTTTCAGCCCAAGCATGAGATTCCAATCTTTTCAGAAGTCTGTACGCCATTACTTGTACAGCGGGAGTTGCATTCCACATGCTATCATTTAGACACCTCCAGTGATCGACATCAAGGTTTTCTTCCTGATCTATCTGATTTTGACAATACGCACATATGACTATGTTGTCGTCGTCTGAATTACCAGATTTGGGCGACACAGTATATGAACGGATACTTTCTGCTGATGAACAAAGCTCGCATTTGTGTTCAGATCTATTTAAAAGTGCTGTACTTAAAGACATAATAATCAATAATTGTGTTTAAAGAATTACTCTAGTGGCCACATGAACTTACTCTTCAATTTGTCCGACATCCCAGCATATCTGCTGCCTTGCATTTTACCACCTAAGTCGACTTTCTTTTTGCTCTTTTGTTTAGGTTTGGTTGACTTTTTGTTCTGATCGATTGGCTTAGAAGCTTGCTTTTTTTGAGCAGTATTTTTCTTCGGAGAGTTCTTTTTATTTTTTCTTCTATTGGCTAAAAACTCTTGTTTTCTTCTTTCCTTTTCTTTTTCCCACTCCTTTTTTTCTTCTGGAGTCATAGGTTTATCCGTTTGAGGGAAAGGATGATCACTTGAGTCCTTTATTTTGTTGCCAATAACTTTTTGAATCCTTTTGATATATGCATTCTCTTCAGGTTCGCAGATGGTGATTGCAATACCCGTTTTACCTGCTCTTCCAGATCGTCCAATACGGTGCACATAAGTTTCAGGAAGATTAGGAACTTCATAGTTGATAACATATTCTAGCTGGTCGATGTCAATTCCCCTAGCCGCGATATCCGTTGCAACCAATACTTGTAATTTTTGATCTTTAAACCCTTTCAAAGCTCTTTGTCTTTGGTTTTGGGCTTTATCTCCATGAAGTGATGCTGCTTTAATTTTGGATTTGTTCAATCTTCTTGCTACACGATCTGCTCCATGTTTAGTACGTGTAAAAACCAACGCTTGTTTTATTTGTTTTTCCTCTAAAATATGATGTAAAAGGTCATTTTTTAAAGTCCTATTGGTATAGTAGACATACTGGTCAACAGTATCGGCTGTTGACGATACTGGAGTAGCTTCAATTCGGACCGGATTGTGTAATATTTCAGATGCCAATTTGGTAATATTATCGGGCATTGTAGCCGAGAAGAAAAGAGATTGTCTTTTTGAAGGCAATATTTTAAGTAGCTTCTTAATGTCATGAATAAAGCCCATATCCAACATCCTATCGGCTTCGTCCAAAACAAATATTTTGATGGTGTCTAAGGAAATAATTCCTTGTTGAATAAGATCAAGTAATCTTCCAGGTGTGGCAGTCAAAATGTGGACTCCCTTTTGCAAATGACTAACTTGTTGTCCTTGTTTAACACCGCCAAATATTACTGCATGTTTTACATTAGTATGACGAGCATAGGCTTTTATATTGTCATCAATTTGAATGGCCAATTCTCTTGTTGGTGTAATAATCAATGATCGAATTTGAGGTTTTCTATTAAAGTCTTTTACCTTTTGATTGATTTGTTGAATAATAGGAATGGCAAAAGCCGCTGTTTTACCTGTACCTGTTTGAGCAATACCCAACATATCCTTTCCTTGTAACACCTGAGGAATTGCCTTTTCTTGAATAGCTGTAGGCGTAGTGTATCCCTTAGTATTAAGAGCTTTTAAAATTGGATCAATTATTTTTAAGTCTTTAAACTGCATATTTATATATTATTAGGCAAGAGGAGTTCGAATTATAGATGAAATTTTGTGCTATGTTTGAGTTGATTGACGCTCCAAAAAATGTCCTCTTGTTTTTGTTTTTATGGTCCAAAGATAAAAAATATATTAGAACATTGTGTAATATGACATTTGTATAAGCTGATCAAATCATAGTAGATGGAATTTTTGTACGAATTTTTATATTTGTAGATGACCGAATTAACCCAGTTTCACAACCTTGCTCATGTGTTTATCTCTTTGATCGGAGGTATACTATTACTTGCAATATATTTTAACATAAGAAAGAGGTTCAAAAGCCAATTGGAAGAAGATGAAGGTCATGATCGTGTAGATAGAGGACTTTTATTCTTGAGTCTTTCCATGTTTATTTGGGTGGTCTCAGGACTTTGGGCATACATTGGTCACAACATTTGGGGCGAAGAACATGTCTTATACATATTAGGTATCAGTATATTTTCGGTACTAAACAATATGTTCCTATTGTTAGCACTTTACTATATTGATAATGCACCTGTCGTAATCTATCGCAATGTCAAAAATGCTAGGATAATTTTGAGTATTATTTTAGCCGTGTCCGTGTTGACTCTGATTTTATCTGTGTATTATACCAATGAGACAGTAGGAAATTTTAGAGTCATTGGTATCCCAGATCTATTACTTTCGGCTTTTTTAAGTTGGATGTTAGCCACGGCACTGTACAAAACGTTTATTAATCGAGGATTAAAATTAGTGGCGTTTATATCGATCTTGGTTGTAGTCCTAATTTTGGTTTCTCAGATACCTACAGTTTATACCGGATTTGAAGATGAGTTTTATAGTAACTTGATAAAGATTGTTGCCAAAACCTCTTTAATTTCTATTTTTCTATTACTGGCTACATCTTGGGTGATTGAATTAGCCAATACACCCGTCATAAAGGAAATGCAGATTAAATTTATGGAGTGGTCATTAGTAAGGATTAGTATTCCTTCAAAGAATATCCATAATGTACTGGTTGACTTTGGGTCTAAGACCACGCAGTATAAAAACCTTGCACGATTAGCCGTAAGAAGGAAGCATGGTTCGGGAAAAGATCAAACGATATTAGTGGGAAGTTCTGGAGAAATAAAGAGTCAAACTTACTTGAGTCGCATCATTGATAATTTAAACGCTATTTTAAACTTGGTTGACTACGAACGTTTGGAAAGAAAAGATTTATTCTCTTTTGTGGGAGAGGGACGCTATAAACTTAGAGTTTTACCAGAACATATTTTGATCGATAAGGAACATTTTGCTGAGTTGATCCAATCATTTGATAATGAGGCTTATAAGGCATTTTGTGATAAATTGTAATTCGGTCACAAATCCCCACATCCGAGTATTCTTAATTATATCTTGTTACAATCCAATGTGTATAAACATGGATTATTCTCCTTTGTGAATTCTTTCACAATGCCAGTTTAAAAACCTCTTTGCTGAACTGGTTAAAATCATTACTTATGAATACTACTGATACCAAATGGGGTCATCCTAAAGGATTGTATTACTTGTTTTTTGCAGAGTTATGGGAGCGCTTTTCATTTTATGGCATGAGAGCACTTCTTGTTTTATTTATGACCAAACAAATGTTGTTTGAGGATGACATGGCATTTGGTGTTTTTGCAGCATATATGTCGCTGGTCTATTTTACCCCTTTGATTGGAGGAGTATTGGCTGATCAATATTTGGGCTATAGAAAATCAATCTTCCTAGGTGGAATTCTAATGGCGTTAGGACATTTTTTTCTAACGATCGAAACACCTCTTTTTTTTTATGGCTCGTTGGCCTTAATCATTGTAGGCAATGGTTTTTTTAAGCCGAATATATCCACCTTTGTTGGTACATTATATGAGAAAGACGATCTGCGACGAGATTCTGGTTTTACTATTTTTTATATGGGTGTAAACATTGGAGGAGCAGTTGCCCCCTTACTATGTGCATGGCTTGCAGAAATTTGGGGATGGCATTATGGATTTGCCTTAGCTGGGTTTGGAATGTTGGTTGGACTACTATATTTCAATTTGGGAACCAGAAAGGAAGTGTTTGGCTCAAAAGGACTAATACCTAATGAGGATAATTACTATAAAAAAATAATGGGTCTTAATAAAGGACAGCTCATAACAATTGGAGCTCTTATATCTGTTCCATTATTTGCACTTATAGTGAGGTACAATCATTATGAACACTATTTGATATGGTTCTCATCTTTTGTGATTATTGGTGCTTTGATGTACATATACTACAGTACTGAAAAAGAGTACCGAAGTCGATTAATAGTGGTGGCGTATATGACGATTTTAATGGCCATATTTTGGGCAGTATTTGAACAAGCGGGAAGTTCACTAACCTTATTTGCAGATCGAAATGTCAATCTAGTTGGTATGAATGCCGCACAAACGAATAGTATAAATTCAGGATTCATCATGTTGTTAGCCATTCCTTTCTCGATGTTGTGGTCATTTTTGGCTAAGTCTAATCGAAATCCAAATTCTGCTATCAAGGCTGGAGTTGGGTTGATTCTTCTAGGAGTTGGTTTTTTGATTTTTTCGATGTCGGCTTTGGGTGTGGATGACTTCGCTCGAACACCAATGATATACCTAATACTCGGATACTTTATTCTAACGGTTGGTGAGTTGTTTATTTCTCCAATTGGATTATCCAAGATGTCTGAACTTTCTCCTCCGAAGTATTTATCATTTATTATGGGTGTATTTTTTACATCATCTTTTTATGGTCATTTTTTCGCTGGAAAAATTGCAAAATTGACTTCGGTTGAAAGTGGAGAGTCTAATTTTTTTGCTCAAGGGTTATTTGAACATATAACAGAGCTCTTTTCAGGTCTTTCCTCTGATTTTGCATCTCATAGTGATACGTCATTTCAGCAACTTTATTCTTATGTATCCGTTTATGCAGGATTTGGATTTATCACAATCTCAATGGGAATATTGGCACTCATTTTATCTCCATACATTAAGAAATTGATGGCAGGAGTACATTAATCGATAACGGAAATTGTTTAGATGAATATAGGGCTAGTCAAAAGATATTAATTATCTCGTTTATGTGTTGAATAAGACATACTAAATTTTTAACAAAGTATAACATAGGGGGTAATGTATTTAACTACATCTTTAAAGTAAAGAGCTATTGTATGAAAAATGTATTACTTCTTATGTTGTTTTGTTGTCAATTGATAGGACAGGATATGATCTTGAGTGGAAGAGTGGTTGACGAAAATAATGAACCTTTAATATTTGCTACCATTTTATTGTATCAAAACGACACTTTGGTTACAGGAGGCGAAAGTGATTTTAATGGTTATTACCGTATTAATGAGATTGATACGGGCAACTACATCATTGTGGCTTCTTATATAGGTTACGAATCCAAGAAAAAGGAGGTTTGTGTTAATCAAAATATTACTTGGAATCCAATATTGCAAGAGGATCCAAAAATTGAATGTTCGTTCTATAAAAGTGATTGTTTTTTACTAAATCTCGATTTTAAAGATTTTTCTAATACAACAACTTTTCGCAATGACAATGGTGTATTTAGAATGAGCCAATTTTAAGCTATGGCCAACCTATCTTTGACGTGTTTGTACTTGTCATCCAATTCCTTTTGTATTATTTCCTTGGTTTGAAAATAACTAATGTAGCAGGCGATAAACTGCCATGTAAATACGAAAGTAATTATGGTTAGGATACATGCAGAAGGAGAAGTTTGTCCCCAAGCATATCTAACTTCGAAAAAATCAAAAAATAGAATAGGAAGAAAAACAGGTACTCTGGTCATTTCTACGAAAATCTTGGAGACCAACAATTTATCATTCGCTCGTTTCATTTTCTTTATGTTCTTATCACTTTTATACATTGACAAAAGACTTAGAAAGAATAAAAGACTACCCGAGTAAAAAACAAAAGTTTTTCCAAGATAAAGAACTCCCAGCACGAAGGTGGATACATATAAAATCGTAATCTTAACTTTTGATGTAGTTAAGAATTCCATGTACGTTTGAAACAATCTTCTACGCCAGTATTTAGTTAAAGCTTTTTGTTTTTGTTCTACAAAATGTACGAATCCGGTAATTGGAAATTTTGAATAAACTTTGTTTAATGCTTGTTGGAAATTTATAGAAGGATTTGTGGCGAATTCGTCTTCTATGGCACAGGCTAGATGATCTACAATTTCGAATTGAACGTCAACATAAGGAACATATTTGCTTTTCACAAATTCAAATAGTTTTTCTACTTCTTCAGCGGTTAATATTCTATTCATAATTGGGGTTAAGTTTAGGATCTAAAAGGATCTTCATGTTTTCAATGTATTGTTTCATTTCGTCAAGTAATCGATTGAGTTCTCCTTTTCCTTCAGGAGTGAGAGAGTAATATTTACGCATTCGATTGCCGGCTTTTCTGGTTTCTACAGATAAGATGCCTTTTGACTCCAATTTGTGTAAAGATGGATACAAAGCTCCCTCCGTAATTTGCATTCTTCCTTTGGTGAGTTCTTTTACCTTTTGTGTAATCTCGTATCCGTACATTTCGTCATGATCAGAGAGTAATTTGATCACAATGGTATCCAAACTGCCTCTTAATAATTTTGAACTCAATGGTATTAGTTTAACACAAGATAAGAAATAAAAACTACCTAAGAACATTAGGTAGTCGGATTCGTAGGATGAATAGTTAATTGTTGACTTTTATTACAATTGATAGATTAGTTTGAGAAATATTTTCCCCAGCACATAACTAGTTGGTATTAAGTGTTTTATTTGTGTTTCGCGGAGTTGTTGCTGTAGATGGTAAATAGAAAAATACGAAATACAGGCAGCAAAAATCTATTTATATTTCTCTATAGATTATAAGCAATCTATTATGAAAACTATTTTATTCTCAATTTTTACCACTCTATTTACTGTATTTTCGGTGTCTAGTATTTTGGGACAATGTAACCTTCATACGTTGGACTTTGGGCCTAATCCGATATGTGAAAACGATAAGATAGTAACGGAGTGGTTGATCGATGGTGATAATTTAAGTGAGGTAGGCTTTGATATATATGTAAATGATGCCTTTGAATTGTTCGTACCGTGGAATTCTACGAGCTGGTACGATTTTGATATCAACAATCCAGGCACACCAACATTCACGATACAGGTGTGTGATAACGATAATCCAGATTGCTGTAAAGAATGGACATTAGACAATCCCTGTTATATGGGTGCATGCGATTTGCATACGTTGGACTTTGGGCCTAATCCGATATGTGAAAATAATAAGATAGTAACGGAATGGCTAATCGATGGTGATAATTTAAGTGAGGTAGGCTTTGATATATATCTAAATGATGCCTTTGAATTGTTTGTACCGTGGA
Organism: Saprospiraceae bacterium; assembly: GCA_965230345.1. GTDB lineage: Bacteria > Bacteroidota > Bacteroidia > Chitinophagales > Saprospiraceae > JADKBO01. Next base: position 1,582,490 of record CBDDKR010000002.1, on the reverse strand, counting down.
ATTCTACGAGCTGGTACGATTTTGATATCAACAATCCAGGTACACCAACATTCACGATACAGGTATGCGATAATGATAATCCAGATTGCTGCAAAGAATGGACATTGGACAATCCATGTTATATGGGTGCATGCGATTTGCATACGTTGGACTTTGGGCCTAATCCGATATGTGAAAATAATAAGATAGTAACGGAATGGCTAATCGATGGTGATAATTTAAGTGAGGTAGGCTTTGATATATATCTAAATGATGCCTTTGAATTGTTTGTACCGTGGAATTCTACGAGCTGGTACGATTTTGATATCAACAATCCAGGTACACCAACATTCACGATACAGGTATGCGATAATGATAATCCAGATTGCTGCAAAGAATGGACATTGGACAATCCATGTTATATGGGTGCATGCGATTTGCATACGTTGGACTTTGGGCCTAATCCGATATGTGAAAACGATAAGATAGTAACGGAGTGGTTGATCGATGGTGATAATTTAAGTGAGGTAGGCTTTGATATATATGTGAATGATGCCTTTGAATTGTTTGTACCGTGGAATTCTACAAGTTGGTACGACTTTGATATCAACAATCCAGGCACACCAACATTCACGATACAGGTGTGTGATAATGATGATCCAGATTGTTGTAAAGAATGGACATTGGATAATCCATGTTATATGGGTGCATGTGATTTGCATACGTTGGACTTTGGGCCTAATCCGATATGTGAAAATGATAAGATAGTAACGGAATGGCTAATCGATGGTGATAATTTAAGTGAGGTAGGCTTTGATATATATGTAAATGATGCCTTTGAATTGTTTGTACCGTGGAATTCTACGAGCTGGTACGACTTTGATATCAACAATCCAGGTACACCAACATTCACGATACAGGTGTGTGATAATGATAATCCAGATTGCTGTAAAGAATGGACATTGGACAACCCCTGTTATATGGGTGCATGCGATTTGCATACGTTGGACTTTGGGCCTAATCCGATATGTGAAAACGATAAGATAGTAACGGAGTGGTTGATCGATGGGCACAACTTAAGTGAGGTAGGCTTTGATATATATGTAAATGATGCCTTTGAATTGTTTGTACCGTGGAATTCTACGAGCTGGTACGATTTTGATATCAACAATCCAGGTACACCAACATTCACGATACAGGTGTGTGATAATGATAATCCAGATTGCTGTAAAGAATGGACATTGGACAACCCCTGTTATATGGGTGCATGTGATTTGCATACGTTGGACTTTGGGCCTAATCCGATATGTGAAAACGATAAGATAGTAACGGAGTGGTTGATCGATGGGGACAACTTAAGTGAGGTAGGCTTTGATATATATGTAAATGATGCCTTTGAATTGTTTGTACCGTGGAATTCTACGAGCTGGTACGATTTTGATATCAACAATCCAGGTACACCAACATTCACGATACAGGTGTGTGATAATGATAATCCAGATTGCTGTAAAGAATGGACATTGGACAACCCCTGTTATATGGGTGCATGCGATTTGCATACGTTGGACTTTGGGCCTAATCCGATATGTGAAAACGATAAGATAGTAACGGAGTGGTTGATCGATGGTGACAACTTAAGTGAGGTAGGCTTTGATATATATGTAAATGATGCCTTTGAATTGTTTGTACCGTGGAATTCTACGAGCTGGTACGATTTTGATATCAACAATCCAGGTACACCAACATTCACGATACAGGTATGCGATAATGATAATCCAGATTGCTGCAAAGAATGGACATTGGACAACCCCTGTTATATGGGTGCATGTGATTTGCATACGTTGGACTTTGGGCCAAACCCGATATGTGAAAACGATAAGATAGTAACGGAGTGGTTGATCGATGGTGACAACTTAAGTGAGGTAGGCTTTGATATATATGTAAATGATGCCTTTGAATTGTTTGTACCGTGGAATTCTACGAGCTGGTACGATTTTGATATCAACAATCCAGGTACACCAACATTCACGATACAGGTGTGTGATAATGATAATCCAGATTGCTGTAAAGAATGGACATTGGACAATCCATGTCCCTTTGGAATATCAAATACTGTTGAAAGTGATGCAAAAGGGATTGATTTCTTTTGGAGTATGGACTTAAACACAATGTTTATTTCTGGAGCTCATATGGATAAGTATACATTTCATGTCTATGATGTGAATGGAAAGCTAGTTATCGAAAATAACACGATAGATGAAGGAGAAAAATCATTAGATCTTGATAGAGGACTTTACTTCGTTTCAGTAAGGGGAAATGACCAGTTGATAATGACCCAAAGAATCGTTGTTGCGAAGTAGTTATTTTAGGATTTGTGTTAAGGAGGGACTTTTAAAGAAAGAAAGCAGCTTGGAAAAATGTTCCACCTTCACCTAATTTATTAATGTTGTATTCGATGCTAAATTTGTAGTTGTTGTAAATCAACAAGTCTAGTCCAATGCCTGCACCGTAGAGTACAGTATTTGTTAATGCATTAGTCTGCGAATAATTGGGTTCATTTACGAAACCCCAATCAACAGATGATCTTAGCCATAAATCAACAGTCATTAGATCGAGTTGATTTATTGGCATAAATCTTCCCCAATCGTAGATTCTATGGAAGAGTTTGAGCTTTAAGTCAGATTTATGAAGTAAGAAATCTGTTCCATCAATGACATAAAGCTCGTAACCTCTCACTTCTTCACCATATCCTAAAGCAGTATTATTTGCATAGGCAATTTTATTACGAATGAGGTTACTCTTGCCTTTGAGCTTGGAACTGAATATCAACCCTTTACTTAATTTGAAATGTTGTTCAAAGGCTAAGGACAAGCTTAAGTTGTTAAACTCATTAAAAATGCCGAATCCTTCTTTTTTTAATTGAGCAAAAAAGGCATATCCTCCCTCTGGGTATGTAGGAAAAATACGATGATCATAAAAGTAGGAGTAATCCGCAAGAAAAAACTTAATGTTGGATTTTCCCTCCAGAAAATAATCGGTGTTTAGGCTTTTTGCTACTGTATCGATAACGGAATTGCTATGATATTCTAACTTGAAGGAATGATGACTGAATGCATCTCCTCTATTGGAAAGAACCATTCCAGTTCTAAATCTACTTAGTACGGTTTTCTCCTTTGGATGCTTGAAAAATAGGGTGTTGTTGTTTTCGGTTTTGTATCCTAACTCTTTATTGGTACTGTAGAAAATGGATGATCCTAATCCCCAGTTGGATAAAAAATAAGGGTAATTATATATGAGTTCATATTTTTGAGTATACCCCCGTTGAAATTTGAAGTTTAAAAGATCTTTATTTCCTGTAAGGTTTAGATGGTCTAGGCGTACCCCATAATTCGTCCTTGCAAAATTGAATCGATGTTCTTTCCACCATACATTAAAACTACGATCTGCGTATTCCCAAATTATTGCAGGATACAAATACCAATTCTCCTGAAGTTCAAAAACAACATCTAAACGACCTGTTTGTGTATTCCAATTTTTGATGTTGGTGTTGACAATGTTAAAAAGTCCTGTACTTAGAAGCCTTTTTTTATTACGAAGTAATACTTCACTTAATTCGTGAAAGTAAATGGTGTCATGAAGGGAAAGATCCAGTTCTTGTAAAACAACATAGTCTCTGGTATGTTTATTTCCCTCAAGAATGATATTATTGATAATAATTTTTTCTTGTCCCTGGAGAGAAGAAAGACAACCAACAATTATATATAATATTAGAGAATGATATTTCATTTCATGGCTAATAACTCAAAGATAGCCAATCTAATTGTTCATCATATCCCATAGTTTGTCCTTGAGTTCTTGCAAACCTTTTCCTGAAACGGAAGAAATGAATACATAAGGAATATCGATTTCTATGCTCTCGGCTACCATTTGTTGCAATTCATCATCCAACATATCCGCCTTAGTTATGGCGAGTAATCTTGACTTGTGAATTAACTCGGGGTTATATTTTTCAAGTTCGTTTAAAAGAATTTGATATTGTTCATTGATGTTTTCTGTATCACATGGAACCATGAAAAGTAAGGTACTGTTTCGCTCGATATGTCTTAAGAATCGAACACCAAGTCCTTTCCCTTTGTGAGCATCTTCGATTATGCCAGGAATATCTGCCATTACGAAAGACTTTTGAGCTCTATGATTAACGATTCCTAGGTTGGGCACCAAAGTGGTAAAAGCATAATTGGCCACTTTGGGTTTTGCAGCGGTTATAGACGATAGTAAGGTTGATTTACCAGCATTTGGAAAACCAACCAAACCTACATCGGCCAATAATTTTAATTCGAGTATTTTCCATTCGGTTTTACCAGGCTCTCCTGGTTGAGCATACCTTGGTGTTTGATTCGTTGCAGATTTGAAATTGGCATTTCCTAACCCACCACGTCCACCTGCAGTAAGTACAACCTCTTCGCCATCTTCACTAATTTCAAATTCAATTTCTCCAGTTTCAGCATCTCGTGCCACTGTTCCAATAGGAACGTCAAGTATTATATCTTTACCATTGGCACCTGAAGAATGTTGCGAACCACCAATTCCCCCATTTTCGGCTATAACATGCTTTCTATACTTGAGGGGCAGAAGTGTCCACATTTGTTTATTACCTCTCAAAACTATGTGACCACCACGACCTCCATCACCACCGTCAGGTCCCCCTTTGGTAGTTTTTCGGTCCCTGTGCAAGTGAGCAGAACCCGCACCACCTGCACCACTCCGACAGCAGAGTTTTACATAGTCAACAAAATTTTGATCCGCCATAAAACTTTCTTTATATCATTTTGTCTATCTCTGTACAAAGGCTAGAGAAGATTTCGTCAATTGTACCGATTCCTTCAATGGTGTGCCCTTTTTGTTGGTTTTTATAAAAACCGAATACAGGAGCAGTTTCTTCACCGTACACAGAAATACGATTACGAATTATTGACTCATCCGTATCATCAGCCCTTCCTGAAGTTTTACCTCTATTTAAAAGTCTTGCAACTAATTCTTCTTCGTCAACTTCTAATGCCAAAAGACCAGAAATGCTTTGATTAATTTCTTCCATTAATTCATCCAATGCTTCTGCCTGTGGGATTGTTCTTGGAAAACCATCGAATATGAATCCATTGGCGTCCAAATTGGCCATCACCTTGTTTTTTAGCATTCCAATAGTTACTTCATCAGGAACCAATTCGCCTTTTGCCATATATTCTTTTGCTTTTAAACCTAGTGGTGTATCATTCCCCATTTCGTAGCGAAATAAATCACCAGTAGATATATGTAAAAGTTCGTATTTTTCAACTAGTTTGGCAGCCTGGGTACCTTTGCCCGATCCTGGAGGTCCGAACAAGACAAGATTAATCATATTATTAAATTGTTTTTACAAAATGGAGGGCAAAGTTAACTAATACCTGATTAAATAATGAAAATAGGTAGCAAAGAGTTCCCTGATGATAAGAAGTGCGAATTGGTCGTGTCTCGACATTTACGTATTTTCTTCTAAACCGAATGAATGATTTAAGTATTTAATGATGGAAGTATTCTAAAAATATACGTTTATGACTAAATTTCAGACTCATGGTTAATTAAACAATTTTATCCCAAAATAGGTCAATCACTTGAATAAAAAACAACAATATTATGACGTCAAAGAAAGTACATTTTACAAATTCCAACAATTATAAGTTGTCGGGGAAGCTTGAGTTTCCGATTAATCAAAAACCTCATGCATTTGCTGTGTTTGCTCATGTGTTTACTGGAAATAAGAATTTGACAGCTACTAGAAATATTGCAAGATCCCTGACTCAAAATGGTATTGCCGTACTCCGCTTTGATTTTACAGGACTAGGGGAAAGTGAAGGAGCTTTTGCTGAAAGTACGTTTACATCAAATGTTGAAGACTTAGTTGCGGCCTGTGATTTCTTAAAGGAGAATTATGAAGCCCCTAAGGTTATCGTTGGCCATTCTCTAGGAGGAGCGGCATCCATTTTTGCGGCTTCTAAAATTGATTCGATTCAAGCAGTGGCAACAATTGGTGCCCCATCAGAACCTGCTCATGTCAAACACTTATTGAAATCCAAAATCGAAGAAATTAACAAACTTGGAAGAGCAAAAGTGAATATAGGAGGGCAGATTTTCGAAATTAAAAGAGAATTCCTAGAAGATCTTGAATCGAATTCTATGTTAGAAATTCTGAAAAACTTTAGGAAGGCATTGTTGGTATTGCACTCTCCACAGGATAGTGTTGTAGATATTTCGAATGCAGCGCATATATACCATAATGCGTTTCATCCAAAGAGTTTTGTAACGCTTAATGGTGCCGATCATATGCTAACAAGTAGAGAGGATGGACAATATGCAGGAAATGTAATCTCGTCATGGGTAAACAGATATATAGATAAAGACAATAATCAAAGATCTAAACTGAGAACGCACAAGCAGGTCGTAGCTAGACTAATAGATGAAGGGTTTACTACTGATATTATAGCAGGAAAGCATGATCTCACAGCAGATGAACCAGTAGACCTGGGCGGTGAGGAGTTTGGACCTTCTCCGTATGAACTATTAAGCGCATCTTTGGCTTCTTGTACTGCCATGACGTTACAGATGTATGCTAGAAGGAAAAAATGGCCTTTAAAGGAAGTCAAGGTCCATGTTTCGTATGAGCGAAGTTATCTTAAAGATTGTGAACATTGTGATGAAAAAGACAGGCGTTTGGATCAATTTAATCGAGAGATTGAAATCGAAGGACCATTAGATGAAAAGCAAAGAAATCGATTACTTGAAATAGCGAACAAATGTCCCGTGCATAAAACACTAGAAGCCAATTCCGTCATACAATCCTCACTGTTGTAAGTTGAGAAGGTAAGAGATCTTTTTGGTATAACGGGTGGAATGAACGTCCTTTGTGTTTCAATTGATTCAAATGAACAAAGAGGTCTTAAAACTTGCTATACCAAATATAATTAGTAACATTTCGGTTCCACTTCTTAGTACGGTTGATACTGCCTTGATGGGACGACTTTCTGAGGCCCATCTTGGAGCAGTGGGATTAAGTTCTATGTTGTTCAACTTTATTTATTGGAATTTTGGATTTCTCCGAATGGGGACGACTGGACTCACCGCTCAGGCCTATGGAGCTGGAGACGAAGAAAATATTGCAGCTGTTTTGTCAAGAGGATTGGCATTAGCCATGCTTTTGGCGATACTCATTTTTACTCTTCAAGGACCAATATTTGAGAGTAGTGCTTGGATATTAAATGTGCACGAAAATCAATTGCCATTGGTTAAAGATTACTATGACATTAGAATCTATGGAGCTCCGGCTTCTTTTGCTTTGTTTTGTTTAATGGGATGGTTTTTTGGTATGCAGAATGCCTTTATCCCATTAGTAGTAACCATAGTAATAAACGTGGTGAATATGGCATTAAGCGCATACCTAGTACATGTGCTCCATTATGATATCAAAGGTGTGGCTATTGGAACGGTGGTTTCTCAGTATTTAGGATTATTACTCTGTATTGGATTTATGTTGTGGAAGTACAAAAAAAGTTTCCGCTTATTGGGAATCGGATTTTTAAGAGATATTGATGCATTGAAAGGATATATGAGTATAAATAGAGATTTGTTTATACGGACGGTTTCTCTGACATTTGGGTTTGGCTTTTTCTATAGTATGTCATCTAAGGCAGGTTCAATGATATTAGCTGTTAATGTTATTCTGCAACAATTTCTGAATTGGATGAGCTACGCAGTAGATGGTTTTGCATACGCATCTGAGAGCATGGTTGGAAAGTATAAAGGCATGAATAACGAATCCTTGGTAAAGAAGTCCATACGATATACTTTTATTTGGGGTTTTGCTTTCGCTTTGTTTTTTGTTGTGCTGTATACATTTATGGGTGTACCAATATTGCATTTGTTTACAAGTGAACCTGCTGTCGTTAAAGCAGCTAAACCTTATCTGATTTGGGTTGCTTTGATTCCAATTTTCGGCTTTGCGAGTTATATGTGGGACGGAATATTTATTGGTCTAACAGCAAGCAAGACCATGCGAAATGCTATGGTCTTGGCTTTGATCTGTTATTTGGTCTCCTATTATATGGGAGCACAGTATTTTTCGGCTATCAATAATCTCTGGATTAGTCTGATCGTATTTCTGACATCTAGAGGAATTATCCAGTGGATGTATTATAGGAAATACGGATTAGACATGCCCTGATTTATTTTAGTTTGATTCCTTTAGTTTGAATGATACTCTTATCATTCGTAGAATTTCTATGAATTGAAACTACAATTTCAAGATTTTCCTTAACAAAATCATCTGGAATAGTATAAGTATATTTTCTAGTTGTAGTTATGTCTTTTTCTAGATCATCTACCACGTCTCCTAAAGATGCAGTCATCATGTCTCTTAGCACATGATTATGGGTGTAACCATGAATAATTTCGCCTTGATTTTCTTGAGGATCAACTATGCCACTTTCAGTAACAAATATAGAAATTCTATGTTCACCATCTAAATCAATCACTGGAGTTAAATCTACATTTAAATCAAAAGAATTATCACTGTTGACAACGATTTCATCGTCTAATTCTATTCTTACTTCTAGAGGTGTATTTAGCAGTTCTCCTTCAACATATGAAAACCATTTATCTACATTATCTACAGCATCAAAATCTTCTTCTTCAAATTTAATTCTATTGATTAAAGCTGCGGGCTTTCCGAGATAAGAGAAGCTGGATTCGATGTCAATAGCGTATTTATTTCTGAAATCGTATTTACTTTTGTCTGGAATCGGTTCAGCCTGTAATATACCATGAACACCAATGGCATAAACATTGTATCCAAAAGTGCTAAGAATTGTTTCTACAGCTGTTGTTCCTTTCGGACAGTTTGGACATTGTACACCAGTGAATTCTTCAATAAGAACAGTTTTTTCGGTATTAACACCTTCAATAGATGGAATCTCGATCGGTGCTTCATCGCAAGAAGTAATAAGTAATGAAATGGTTATAAAGCTAAAAATAAGTTGTTTCATGATATTCGTTTTTAATGATTAGAAGGTAGAGTTGAATGAAAATCTGACTCCACTAAATGCAGGTTCTAGTCTACAGATACCTCCACTACAAACTATACCTTCGACTTGCTTAACGTATTTAAGTTGGAATCTGTTGGATCCTTGCACATAAACTGCGCCGACTGTCGGGTAAACGATTTTATCCGGTTGATTTTTATTCTTTGGATCAATATTGTACATAGCAGAAGCCTCAAATATCCAATTTGGAGCAATGCTGAATTCTGCAAGTCCAAACAACCAACTTCCAAAATCTTCATCGGTTTTCATGTATTGCATCTCGTATCTTAATGCTTTCTTCCTGCTAAATTTATATAATACGTCAACATAAGGTGTGATGGTCTGAACATTTGGTACGTCTACCTTTCCTTCATAGATTTGTTGATTATACTCCTGTAGTTGAAGACCTCCTTTTACTTTTAATTTTCGGTTAAATTTATAATTTGCCTCGGTATAAATTTCACGATATAAAAGGTTGCCATCAAGATCTGTAATATTGGAAAAATTAACATTTGTATTCAATTTCTTATTCCATCTGTAGCTGGCATCCAATTGGTATGCAAACTCGGATATTTCTTGAGTAGCTGGACTATATCTAGCTGTAAGTCTATAGGTATTAACCCTTGTCATTGGAGGAATAAACCCAATTAAGCCTTTTAACAATCTTGCACCAGGGTCCATTCGATTAACGAAGTTTTCAGTTCTTTTAGCTTCAACTGTAATTCCTAATTTTCCTTTGGCATAACTTAAACTAGAATACAAAACACTTCCGGGTTTTTTAACCAGCTTTCCAAATACTTTAGGTCCAGTCAATACTTTTTGTTCAGCCATTGGATCGTAAAAAATATCATCTGCTTTGTATGCAGTTTCAACATACCAGTTAAACCCTTTAAAACTCAACGTATTGAAGAAAGTAAAAGCATAGTTGTTGTACACTGGAGCAAATCGATCTTCATCTTGATATGTTCTCAATGCTTGAACAACATCATCAATCCCTTGATCCGAAATTGTTCTATTGGTAAATCCAATTCCTGGAGCAATATTTAAAGGAGATTCTTTTCCAAATGAATAGAAAGATTCAACACTTAATCCTTTGATATTCCCTCCCCACAAATCGAATGCATTTTTCTGCCTTCCTGCAAATCCTTTGATAGAAAGATTTTCATTTAGATTGTACTTTAAATAAGCACCAATGAGGGCATTGTCTATAAATAGTGGTCGTTGTTCATACGATCTAAAGATGATTCCACTTCCGATTTGGTCATAAATATTTCCAACTTGCAAGGTGAAATTCTTAAAGTCTTTGCGAACAAACCATCTTCCAAGCCCCTGGGCAGTATAAGAACCATTTGGGTCTCTTAAATTGGAATTATTGAACATATCAAATCTAATTCCAGCCTTGAAGTCCTTATAAGAGTAACTTAGATTGAGCCAAGCTTCCCCTCCATAGAATTGATTTTGATATTGCGGTTGAGCTAGGGCATTAATGGTAGAGTCTCTTAAAAAGACATTAACATTAGTCTCAAAGTTTCCATTGATTACTGCACCTTCTTGCCCCCAAGAAACTTGTAGAGATACCACTACAAGAAGCACGGATACAATCTGTTTTATCATAAGTTTTAAATTGAGCTTGATTTTTAAAGCGGTAAAAGTCATAAAAAAATCTTAAACTTCTATAAAAAATGTTACCTAAGGTTGATCAAAACGTAATAAGATTACATAATCGAGAAAAAAACATCATTAAATATTTGAGAATAGTAAAATCTCGATATTTTTACCACAAAATAAATTATAACTAAACATGAAAAATCTAATTCTTGCGTGCTTTTCACTTTTTGTTCTTACTGCATTCACTGGTGATAAAGTATTTCCTGTAGCTGATGTGAAGACTGTGGATGGTAAAACTGTGAGTATTGCAGATTATATTGGAAAAGGTAAGCCGACTGTTGTTAGTTTTTGGGCTACTTGGTGTTCTCCTTGTAAAAGAGAACTTGATGCAATTGGAGAAGTTTACCCAGATTGGCAAGAAGAGTATGGAGTTGATTTGTTGGCGATTTCTATAGATAATGCGAGAGCAGTAGCAAAAATTCCTGGTATGGTGGCATCTAAAGGATGGGATTATACGGTGTTGGTTGATACACCTCAAGCATTTGGTCAAGAACTTGGATTTCAAACAATTCCTCAAACATTCTTACTAGATGGGGAAGGTAAAATTGTTTACTCTCATAATGGATATGCTCCAGGTGATGAATTTGAATTGGAAGACAAAATTAAGGCACTTGTAGGAAAGTAGTCTTAAGTTAAATAGTTAGAAAAGGCGTTTCTTGGATTGGAAACGCCTTTTTTTATTACTCTTCTTTAGGAGGGCCGTTTTCACCCCAATAAATATCCCTTGGACCTTTTGTGGTAAACCAATGACAGCCCCATTTTTTTACTTCAGAATATGCGGCATCAGCATCAAATCCGATGATGCTTTGTAAAGAATCTGAACTAATAATTACCTATTCAAAAACTAATCAAATTGAAGTGGGAGTTTCATATGGTAATTATTTGCCGTATAGATAGTTAATGAAGAATAATTATATGATCAGATGAATGAAAAGTAATTATTATCTAAAAGGTTAATCTTACGAAGTTGCAATATTTGTAATTTGGGATATTCAGAAGTGCTCTAAATTCTTTGAAATCAACATATTAAGTGTTATTTTAATACAAAAGAAAACCCCGTTTTTTTAGTTGGACGCTGAAAAACGGGGTAATCTAAAAGTATTTAAGATGAAAGTAAGACGATTTTCTCAGTTTCAAGGTATATTATTCTTTCCAAATTTCGATACTCATTATAAGGAACATTTAGAAGCCTTTAAAAAGACCCGATTAGGATCGATGTATACTTCTATTCCTTGGCAAGACTTAGTCAAGGGGTTTGGGTTAAAGGAACATAAGAAAGGGCCTCAAGGTATATTTTCTCCAAGAGGCAAAATAGCTTTGATGTTTTTGAAGCATTATGCAGGCTGTTCAGACTCTAAGCTTTTGGAACATCTCAATGGAAACATTCATTATCAAATCTTTTGTGACATCATAATTCCCCTTAATTCACCACTGACAAACTTCAAGATTACAAGTGAGATACGGTGTGAATTAGCCCAACGCCTTAACATAGATAAATTACAATCCATACTAGCCAATCATTGGAAGCCCTACATGGCTAACTTAGATAGTATGGTATGTGATGCTACTTGTTATGAAAGTGCAATCAGATATCCTACAGACATAAAATTACTATGGGAATCAGTAGAATGGAACTACAAGATGCTAATAAAATGTAGTAATCTATTGGGGAAAAGAAGACCACGAACCAAGTTTACTAAGTGGTCTAAACGATATAAAACTATAGCAAGTCAAAGAAGCCATCTCGCAAAGAAAAACGAGCCTTACGCCGATCACTACTCAAGTTATTGGATAAGATTAACGGCTTACTAATTCCTTTGGAAGGTAAAATGCTAAATACGTTTACGGATAACTATTGGAAAAGACGAGAGGCAAGCAAAAAGGTACTAGCCCAACAATGGGCTTATTTCTTAGAAGACCAACAGCCAAAGAGAAGAATTGTGAGTATCGATAAGCCATATATCCGCCCAGTAGTAAGAGGTAAAGAAGTAAAGAAGGTTGAGTTTGGTGCCAAGGTGAATAAGATACAAGTAGACGGGATTAGTTTTATAGAGCATTTGAGCTATGAGGCATTTAATGAGGGAGTGAGATTAAAGAAAAGTATTTGGCTTACACAAAAGCTGTTTAAAAAGAAACTAAAAGTGGTAGGAGCAGACCGCATCTATGCCAATAATACAAATCGAGTATATGTAACCAAACATGGGATAAAAACCGACTTCAAAAGAAAAGGAAGACCCTCAAAACATAAATTACACTTCGATCAATTAGCATCAGTAATAACAAAAGAAGGAGCCACTCGCTTAGAGGGGAGCATTGGAACAGAAAAAGAACACTTTCTCCTGAAACGGATACAAGCACGAACAAAGGAAACCGAGAAATTATGGATCTTTTTTGGAATTCACACATCAAATGCCATCCAAATCGGCTATAGAATGACGAAATCCAAGATGCTGGCAGCTTAATATTCTAATAAAACCTAATCTCATATGCAGTTAAATGGGAATACTATGTCATTATTTCTGAATATCCCTGTTATAACTAAGATTATAAAAAACAGAAGAGGACTAATTCTCTTCTGTTTTTTTGTTTAACGGAATGACATCTATCGTTTCAAATAGACTAATTGTCCAAAACTTCAAACAATCCTGTCGATATGCATTCAATTGTACCTCTATTATCGACCGTCTTACTGGTAGAATTTATTATAGAAATCTGTCCCATATTCACAATTACTCCATGATTGGTAAATTGGCTATTATCACCTACTAAATTAATTGAAATATTACTTCCTGACTGAATATCCATATTGGCTCCATCCTCAATAAACATTGATGCATATTCGTAGTTACCCGAAACAATATCAGGAGACATTACCTCAGTACAATTGCAATTTGGAATTAGCACAGAATCCTGAACGCCTGGAATAACGCCATCATTCCAATTATCCACATTATTCCAATCTGAATCGACACCTTGCCAAACCTTCCATCCACCAAACTTCACAGGTGTAGAACCATAGTCAAACAAAGCCAAAACATCCGCATCACTTACCTCACTTTGATCTGAAAAATCAAGACCTTGAAGGTGTTGAGGAATCTGAGGCGTTTCAAATCTGGCATAGTCAAATTGAGCAATAATATCTGGATTAAATGCTAACCCTGGATTACTTGATGGATCTGGATTTAAATTAGCATTTAGAACATTGCTATTGTGAAAGGCTGGTGTATATGTCGAAACCTTTGGCCAATCAGTATAGGATAACAAACCAACTTGCAATGTGTCAGGCATATCGCTTCTATTGTATCTATGATGCAAAACAAAAGGTTGTCCAGGCAATTGATATAAAACCAATATGGCATGATCAATACGAATCACACGAATAAGTGCTTCAGCCACACCAATTGAACTCACACTAAGAGAGGAATTGCTATTAACCGTATTTTTAATTTCAAAATGTGGACCTGGGCAGCCAGAACATGTCGGATGATTTGTCGCTGCATAACCCAAGGATAAAAAGACATAATTTTCGCCACCTGGTGACCAATCAGGTAATCCATTTTGAATATCGTTTCTTGGTGTTCGGATCATTGTTCCTGCCAAGGAATATGTAGACCCTGGAATATCATTTTCGGCCCTATTGGTAGCTGTCACACGTGTTGTAAAAATAAAATCCCCTGGGACATCTTTAAACATCAAATTCGATCGATAGTTTTGATACCAGGCAGTAGTCCATGGCATCATTGTCATAAAACCATGATTGGATTGGTTGATATCAAATTCTTCCAAATGACTGGCATTCCATCCTTCTATGGTATTAATATCCGACCATTCATCTACAGAACACGCATTGTGAAATTCATCTGAAAGTTCTTCTATTTGACCGTAAACTCTTGTAGATAAAGTCATGGTCAACCATACAGATGCCATTAAGATTATTACTCGCATAACTATTCATAATTTATAAAACAAAATTATGATAGATAGATCAAATCCTACAGTTCATTATAAACTGAAAACTTCCAATTACTAATTTGTTTGCCAGATTAGACTAATGACTTTCCATGTATTGTTCTCACAAATCGCTTGAATGTAATTGACACCTTTTTGAATAATCGGTCCATCTTTAGAAAACCGAAACTGATACTCTGACTCTATCCAAGCAAGATTATTCTTCTTAGATACTTTTCTTGACAACTCATCTTCGTAAAAATCTTTGGATTTAAATACGGGTTCATTCATCTTCCTATATTGATCCGGATTAAACGAATAGAATTTGCTATGTCCTAGACTATCTAGTACAACTGCCCCCATTCGCGCATCCTTATGGAAAATCTTATTGAACCGAACCCAATCACGATCTCCTGCTGGTCCAGATATTACATCGTAAATCTCAAAAACTAGTGCATCTAGTGCCAGCGAATCATCAATAGTCCTAGCATGTGAAGTAGTAAACCCAATAACCAACAATAAAAAGGTAAAATATTTCATTTCATTAATGTTTATATAATTAATGAGCGGGATTGACTCCGCATCCAATCGTTTCAAATTGATTGTTAAGAAACAAAACAATTCCTGCAATCAACAATCAATACTACAAACCAATTAGATTATTCTACCAAGAGTAATTAATATGGATTAATGAACCACTAATCGATGCATTTCTATATTACTATTTGTTTCTATAATTACTTGATATAACCCAGGAATTAGATTATCCAAAGAGATAAAATTACCAGAAACAAATCTACTCTTTGAAAAGTGTTCTTGTCCGTCAATTCCCAATATCTTAATATTAATTAAGCCTTCCTGCTCAGATGAAACAACTTTGAACTGTCCCGAATTCGGATTCGGAGTTATAGAAAACTTCTGTAAACCGTATTCCTTTGTGGCCACAATTTCTACATCAATTTCTTTTTCCAACTTTATTTCTCCACATTTCCCTGAAGCAGTTAATGTTACCAAAAATGTACCCGACTCTTCATAAATATGTATTGGATCTTCCTCCATACTGGTATTGCCATCACCAAAATCCCATAAATACGTATCAACATTTTTGACATCCGATGAAAAATTAGCCATACCATCAGACATTGCATTATGTGAAATCGTTTCTCCCTTCGGTCCATCCAATACCTTCACAATAAAAGATGAAACATCCGTTCCGCCTTCATGCGTTACTCTTAGGAATCCAATTTTCGTCCCCCTCTTATTATAAGTAACTTGATGCGGACCAAAAGTATTTGCTGTTTCAGGAGTTGCGTCTTTTCCAAAGTTCCATTCGTATTGGACTAAAGTATCTTGATAAGGAGTAGAAAATTCTGTAACTATATCAACACAAGGTTCTAGATCATCGTCGTTATGCGCAATGGATTCTGGTCTAGGCCTTATTGCAATCGCTCTAGCCCTTTTACCACGCATATCATTTGCAAAATTTGCACTGACAGATATCCACCCAATCTTGAACTTTTCATCATTTGGTAATTCATAGGAATTACTATACACCGTATCGATTGCTTCCATATATTTTTCTCCCAACGAATAAACTGTATAGCTCTCTGCATGTAATACCTCAGCCCAATTAAAGGTAATTTTACCAAGACTATCTCTTACTGTATTAAGCGCAAAAGGCCTATTCGCCATTATCAAAAAATCATCGCTCTCATCAGATATTCCATTTCTACTTATTCGAACTTTCATTCCGTTTACATATTGATTAGGAGCTCTCCAAGCTCGAATCCTTCTGTCTCCAGATGTGGTAAAAGAATCAATTACTATATTATTTCGATCCAATATTTCGATATAGAAATCACCTTCATCTCCATATGCATCCCAATGTATGATTTGATCTTCTCCTTGAATCCAATTTTCTCCTCCATTTGGATAAGTAATTTCTATGTCATTATAGATAAACTCCCAGGTAACAAAATAAGTACTATTACCAAAAGGAATATTTGTTCCTTCTATTACCAATTCTAATGTACCTCCATCTACACTATCCATCTCTACTTGCTCCATATTATTGCGATGATCTTCTCCTCGAGTAGCAGGCAAATCCAATCTTTCAGGGTCTGGGCTATGATCTAAAACATACGGAAGGTATTGTTCGCCTTTATAATTCACATGGGTATCAATATCATTAATTAAGTGTTTATTCGCATTTGTTGTTCCCTCTCTATCTTGCCAATACGTCATTACTTTGATCTGCTTAACTCCAGAAGGAATCGTTATTTCATGTGTGTTTTGACTTCCTTGCTCTATTGTAGAAGTTAGAAAACGTTCTTCTTCAATTACCTTGGCTGCTTTATATGCATTTACACTGCCCCAACCATACTTAAAATCCGGTCCTTTATTCCCTAGATCGTTAGCCGTATTCATCATAATAGTTTTGATCAATGCTGCATCAGGGATTTCACCAAAATGACGATTATGAGCATCATATAATATGGATGCTACTCCCGCGACAACTGGCGCAGCCGCAGACGTCCCTCCAAATGGTTCATAATCTTGTGATTCCACAGTCGAAACATGGTTATAACCATTGGCCGCAAGGTCAGGCTTTATTCTTCCATCATATGCTGGTCCACGGCTACTTGAGTTCATTACTCCTCCAGTAAAACTTAGGTTGGCAACGGCAATTACATTTTTGCCAATTTTGTGACCTCCAGTAACATTTCCCCATTTTTCTCCGGCACCATAATCACAATCATCTTCACCCATATTTCCAGCTGAGAACACATGCAATAATTTATCATAATCATTCATTTGTCCATCTACAGTATTGGTTGAATTGGTATACCCCGCATTACATCCATTACTATATGACGAATTGGTAATATATATATCATGATCTTCATGCAATTCAATCGTCTCATCCAAGAAATGATTGGCATAATCAATCACCCAAAAATCACTTGCATAGGCCATACCTTGGTTATCAGGATCCAGATTTCCTGCACCAACCATAATCCCAGCTACTCCATCACCATGATCACCTCTAGAATCTCCAACTGAACTTTGATCCATTCTTCCTTTAAAATCAATATGATCAAATACTGCACCGTCATCCCTTACCATTACATTTATTCCATCACCATTGTAATTTCTTGGACTTCCGTGAACACGATTAACTCGGTGTAAGGCCTGCCCTCTGTAGTCATCTGGAATTGCAGGTTCCTCTATCGGCTCAACATGCCTAACAAATGGCAGATCAATAACACGGGATAAATCACTCTTTCTAACAGCAATTTGCATAAATGGAGAGACTCCATTCTCTGCTCGCACTTCAATATTGTGATGTGAACATTGTTCAATAACATATTTACTAGGTAAATTGGCAAAATACTGGATGGATAACAACACTTTATCACCTTCACTTGCCCAATGTGGCACACTTCCACTATTTACATCCCATGAATCCCGTTCTTCAACTTTCAAATCCCTTAAATGACTAACCCCTAACTCCTTTAAATCGGAAATTGTCAACTTACTAGGAATGGATGCGAGATATGTTTTTTCTCCGAAGTAATCCAATAACCGAACTCCCCTCTTTTCTAAATCAGAATATTCTGTTGAAGAGAGAAAGGACTTAAAATAAACTACCTTATAAAAATTGCCTAAAATTTTCCTTTCAAATTTTAAAGGGCCACTTAGGTTATCTATAGGGATCAATTGTTCCTGAGTTCGACCTGATGAAAGTAGTCCACCAACGAGTAGAACCAGTAAAATCCACCTCTTATTCCTAATTATTGAAGTAAAAATGTACATAAATGGAGCGTATAATATTTTATAATTATGAATTGATTTCAAATCTACGGTTTATTAATATGCATGTCCTTTGATTAGGTTTTTATAAAATCCTATTTGCTTACATTATCAAAATAAAACAGGGCATTTCACAAAACAAGGACTTACAACTCTTCCAAACATCGATTATTCCATCAATTCTATGAGAATTTGAGTGAAAGTAAGTATTCCCATGGAACTCTTAAAGTTTCGTTTTAAAATTCTCCCTATTATGCTGTTTAGCTGACAGCTTAACCCAAGTTACATTTAGATAATGCTTAGTTTATAATTTTGTGTTTTGGTGTTAAGTCTAATGGTCACTTGACATTAATTACTCCTGTTTGTAAATCTCATTTTAGAAAAAAAGTGAAATATTATTTTTCAATCATGTTTAATCTCTGATAAAATGACAATTTGGTCTTTAAGTAAATTCTACTCTTTATTATTAATCCTTGTCTTTATGGGCTGTGGAAATGGAAATACATCCTTTAATGACAAAATAGAAGTCTATAATAATTTTGATCAATTAGCTAATCGGATCTTTGACGATAGCGATACAACGTATGTGGTTAATTTTTGGGCGACAACCTGCCCTCCATGTATAAAGGAAATGCCTCATTTTGATCAGTTGAATCAAGCATTGACTCCAAAGCATAAAGTTTTACTCATCAGTTTAGACGATTTAAAAAATATCGATTCTCGAGTACTACCATTTGTTGAAAAACATCAAATCTATTCCGAAGTAAACCTATTAGTGGACGAAAATTACAGTGCATGGACTGATGATATTGACCCCAGTTGGTTTGGTGCTTTACCCGCCACGTTTATCCTCAATGGGAAGAATAGGCACTTCAAGTTTGGAGCTTATGAATCGTTTGAAGAGCTTCATAATGATGTAGAAAAAGTAAAATAGATTACATGCTAACAAGAATAATTTGCGATATAAAACAGGCATCTTTACTCATTCATAATCAATCTTTTGAGCATATACATTTGATCAAAACTGATATATTTATTTGATCAAAAACAAAAAAACTACCTACTGCTGTGTCACACTTTATATTTTGATGTAGTATTGATTAATGTAATTGCGGTTGGATGAAACATTCAAATCGAATTCCTGATCGAATTGAAAGAGGCATTGACAACAGGAAGTCAACACCTCAAAACTTTTTGCTCTTACACTTCATTGACTTAACTTAAAAAGTATGACACACATTATAAATCACAAAATGCTGCGCTTTCTATTTCTATTTGTAATCGCATCCAGTATTATTGTCGGGTGCCGAAAGGACAAACATCAATCCGAAGAGGAGAATCCTACTTTTCCAAATCCATCTCTAACAATTGAGAGTAGATTTGAAGGAATTATATTAGACGAAGATGGTGAACCCATTCAAGATGCTATTATATCTATTGGAGATAATATTGAAAAAACCGATGAAGATGGCTTTTTTCGATTTAGCAAGCAACCTTTAAAGGCTGCAGGTAGCTTATTAAAAGTAACCAAGACAGGATATATTCCTGGATATAAGACAATGTACCCACATACAAAGGCTTCGTCCTATCTCGAACTCATTTTGGTAAAAGATGACTTCTCCGATAATTTCACGGCTTCACAAGGTGGTGAAATCAATACTGAAGGCGGCGGAAAAATCACCTTTGATCCCAACTCTATTGTTGACCTTGATGGTGTACCATATAATGGTCAGGTCAAAGTTATGAGTCACTGGTACAACCCCAAAGAGGCTCTTACTGCCAATACAATGCCTGGAAATTTACAAGGAAAAAATGCCGATGACGAAGCTGTTCAACTACAATCTTTTGGTATGATGCATGTAGAACTTATTGGAGATAATGGTCAAGAATTACAACTTAGTGAAGACAGTAAGGCACACATCTCATTTCCATCATTAAATGAATCAGGATTGGTCGGCAATATGCCTTTATGGCACTTTGATGAAGACACAGGAATTTGGATCGAAGAAGGAACTGCTACTTTGGTCGATGACCATTATGAAGGAAGTGTTTCTCACTTCTCTTTCTGGAATTGTGATATCGGTCTTCCAACTATTTTTATGGAAGGAAGGATCGTTGATCCTCAAGGCACACCAATAGCAAATCAACCTATTTATATGTATTACAACAATTGGATTTGTGCATTTGGTTACACGAATGCTCAGGGAGAATTCAAGGGGTTGATTCCTCAAAATGTAGAGCTTACCATGAAGGTTATCGATTGTAACATCGAACTTATAAATACAACCATTGGACCATATTCTAATGATGTAAATCTTGGAGATTATCAAATACAATTAACCGATTTTGCCTTTAACATTCAAGGAAGGCTGGTCGATTGTGCAGGCCAACCTAATGATTTGGCATATGGATTTGTCAATAGAA
Organism: Saprospiraceae bacterium; assembly: GCA_965230345.1. GTDB lineage: Bacteria > Bacteroidota > Bacteroidia > Chitinophagales > Saprospiraceae > JADKBO01. The sequence goes on along the minus strand of CBDDKR010000002.1, from coordinate 1,561,551 downwards.
ATTTCATAAGTACCAATGCAGATGGAACATTCTCCAAACTATTGACTGGATGCGGAAAATCGACTCTAGAAGCCCTTTTTATTGACCCTGTCAACATTCTATCTCATCAAGAAACCATACCTACTGATCAGGGTGATATTGACTTTGGTGACATCAAAATTTGTGATCTTGTTGGTGCATATATAAAGTATACAATAAACGGTGAACAGCCAAGATTAGCAACCAATCCAGAAGCTGTTTTTATAGGAAACAACATTTATATTGAAAATTTGGGATTAAGCCAAGATGGCATTCACTTTATATCTGAGTTAGAAGGTCAGGGAGTTGGAGATCGAGACGTATTGAGACTCAACATGACTACCAATTTGCAAATGGCTTATTCAGCAGGATGTGGAGAATACGACAACCCAGATTGTTCTATTGTTAATTGGAACATTACCCAGTCTGGAGGACTCAATGACACTATAACAGGATCATTTGATGGTGAAGTATATTTATTACGTGATACCATTTTACAAAACCCTGATGAGTTCCCTAAAGAGGCTATTTCAGGCATATTCAATATTCCTATTACAAAGCAGTTTCAACCTGGTAAGATTTCAGGGAAAGTGTGGCTAGATGAAGATGGTGATGGAATAAGATCTACTTCAGAGAATAAAACGCTCTTCCAATACATCTATATCAAGAGGACGGATGGACAAAAAATCCCTTATACTCCCAATTCAATTCGTCCAAATGATCAAGGAGATTATGAAATAACTAACTTAGAACCTGGGGATTACGAACTGTATACTTATACAAACTATGATATAACACTTTATCAGCAAGGTGGAGACCCAACAGTTGACAACGACTTTATTGTAAACAGCGGATCATCGAATATTTCAACTTCTGTAATAACCGTTAACAATGGAGGTCATGTACAAAACATAGACCTTGGTTTTAATGTGCCCGCTCTTGTAGCTCAAAACCCATATTTCTATGGATGTATACCTAATCTGAAACTTTCATTTCCAATGAAGAGTGGAGTACCTCCATACACCTTTGAGCTAAGCGATGGACAGACTAATGATACCGGTCACTTCGACATTTCATCTCCTGGCAATTATAGTGTAACCATAACAGATGACTTAAATCGTCAAACTACTGCAGATGTTGATGCTAAAGGATATAACAATTGGGTATATGGTAGAGTATGGCAAGAGGATCCTAACGGTACACCTAATATAAGGGACAACTTTGAAAAAGGCATTCCGAATATAAAAGTTAGACTCTATACTGAAAATGATGTATTGGTTGAAACACAAAAAACCAATAATTACAACTATAGATTCAGCAACATCGACCCAGGAAAGTATTATCTTGAAATTGTACCTTTAACAAATCAAGAATTAGTAGATAAAGATGCTGGAATGGATGACGGAGTCGACAGTGATTTTGATCCAACAACATATCGAACAGAAGTCTTCGAATTCTTTGATTGTGACGAATTCTTCTATTATGATGCAGGAATTAAGTAAAGTCAAACTATTCTTAATTATTGAATAAACAGCAAGACATACAGGTAGTCGTACAATGTGCTATTCAAAATGATACACGTTGTCAAAGGAAATTGGTCGACCTTTTTTCTGACTATCTGTATGCCATTGCTATAAGATACATGGGCAATCGAGAAGATGCCCGAGATCAACTTCAAATTGCTTGGATTAAAATCTTTGATAACCTCTCATCATTTGATATTGAAAAAGGGGAGTTTAAATCTTGGATTTCCAAAATACTGATCAATACCTGTTTATCGACATATCGGAAGAATAATAAACATTGGGAGGATCTTAAAGACTACAATCTTACATTTTTACCGGGCGAAGACATCATAATGGATCAATTAGAAGCCAAAGAGATTCTAGAGCTTGTATCAAAACTCCCAGAATCATATCGACAAGTATTTAATATGGCCATAATTGATGGTTATAAACATAAAGAAATAGCTGAGGCAATAGGAATAACAGAAATACTCTCTCGAACCAGACTGAAAAGAGCTAAGAATATGCTACGAATTCAATTTGAAAAGCTTACAAAATTTGTAACATGGGAAAAGATAGATTAGAAGATTATTTTAAGGATAAATTACAATCCCATGAAGAGTATCTAGACAAAGATCAACTTTGGAAAGATCTTGGATTGGAAAAAAAGAAAAGAAAACGCGGTTTTATTTACTGGTTTTTAGGCACATTATCTATAATTGGTATTGCAGCCGTGCTTTATCTTATTTCCAACGATTCAACGAACAACCAAACGCCATCTTTGGCAATAAACAAAAATCAAAATCACTCTAATTCAATTCATTCCGTTGACAATCAAACTTCATCTATTGACCACACCATCACACAAAATCCACAACCCATTCCAAATTCAAATCAGTCTTCATCAAGTACACCGCAAAACGATGGCATAAAATCTAATATTAGTATAAATCAAACTAAATCAAGCACTACATCTAAAATTCAGAATGTCATTACTTCCGAAGAATCAACTAAAACACAATCGGAATCCACGGATTTGTCTACTGAGGAAACAATAGTATGGAATAATACTCTTCAGCCAATGCATATCGAAGAAGTAAAAGATATGCGGGCATTAAGCAAAATAGAAGCTATTCCATCAAGTTTTCTTGATATTCCAATAGAAGAATTTGGTATGAGCTTGACGAATACTGATATTTCCAATATTTTACCCCAACCTTCTCCAACTAGATGGTCTGCTTGGATTGAAGCTGAGGCTGGCTTATATAATAAGACCTTTGAAAATAAAGTAAATGGGGAACGTCTACTTGACTATAAAACATCAAAAATTAGCAGTCTTGAATACATTGGATTTGGCATTGGCACTAAGTATTACCTTAATTCGAATATCTATTTAGGCGCTGGTCTACAATATGGTCAATGGAGCGAATCAATGAATCATGTGAGTCAAAAAACTCAAATCATCACGGATACTATTCCTGAAGAAGTATACATCAATTATGCCGGTGACACTCTGAATAGAGGATTAAAAATTGTAGAAGGAACACAAAATATAGTTACCACATCTAAATATTACAATTACCATAGATCCCTCTCTATACCTTTGCTTATCGGGTATAATTATAAAATTAGAAATTGGGGAATTCAAGGTGAAATAGGTCTTTTGACCCACTTCAGATCAACATTTTCTGGTCATACTATTGATAACGAATTATCTCTTGTTAATCAGAATTCAACCGTATATAGAAACAGATGGAATCAATCACTACGTTTTGGTATTGGCGCCAAATACAACTTAAGTAACAGACACTCTTTTTATGGAATGTTGAGATATCAATATGGTCTTAGAAGTATAACTAATGCGAATTACGATCTAGAAGAATTTTTAAGAACTACCGCAGTTAGTTTTGGATACGAGTATCGTTTTTAATCCAAACAGGAATCTAAGAAAATCTAACATAATACAGTCTTTAATCATGCGACTGCGTGATTGGTGTTAGAGTATTGATTCCAAACAGAAGAGAAGAGTAAGTTGGCATTCGTCTGAATTAAGACAAAACTTTCCGGTTTTCTTTGGTAATATTGTGTTTCGTTTTTAATCCAAACAAACCCAATATTTTCATCTTATGAGAGTAATCCTATTTGTGTTCTTGTTAATTTCCATTGGATGTTCGACCAATAAAACAGCTGAACTTGAGTCATCAACTCTTAATACAGGATATTGGAAACTTATCTCTTGGGAAAGCGATCAACCCATAGATTTTAATGATTCGGGAGAAACTAATACGGATGTATTGTCCCAACTTGATGCTTGTTATCAAAACGTATATTATTACATTTCGGAAAAAAACAACAACTACTATTATGGTCATGTAGAGTTTGGAGACACAACCTGTTCTGATTATAATAACAGTATTTACTTTTCTATCAATGAAAAGACCAAGAATCTTGAGATTACTCAGAAATATGGTGGCCCTCTTACCTTCAAATTCCTTCAATTAAATGAAGACTATTTCAAATTGGAAGCTTATCCTCTCTGGATACTAAACCCAAAAGATTATTGGCAAAATGTAACGGTAGAATTTCAAAAGGTTGATGCCATCGAGAATTAGAGAATACGATCTTCATTATTCATACTTAATTCGAAATGCCTTTGATCTAATGGGTTAGCTTGATTACAAACTTATCAATTAGCTAATTCTTTCTTATCTTTCCAGCTGAGATCAATAATCTTTTTATGAAAATTCAGTTTTGTGGGGCGGCCCAATATGTAACAGGGAGTGCACACCTACTTACGCTCGACAATGGGTACAAAATTTTGCTTGACTGTGGATTATTTCAAGGATATGCAAAAGACATTTGGGAAAAAAACAACAATTGGCATTTTGACCCATCGGAAATAGACGCCCTAGTTTTATCTCATGCCCATATTGATCATACCGGGAGAATTCCAAAATTGGTAAAAGATGGATTTAAAGGAGCAATCTATAGCACACATGCTACAAGAAGTCTTTGTGCCATTATGTTATTAGATAGTGCATTTATTCAGGAAAGAGATGTCGAATACTATAATAAACGTTTAGCACGTAAAAAGCGGAAAAGGAGTAAGGCATTTCGAATGCCTCTATATACCGTTAAAGATGTAAAACCTGTAATGGACAAATTTGTCACTATGAGTTATAATCAGTGGCAACCAATCACAGATGGAGTAGAGATTTTGTACAAAGATGCTGGTCATATTCTTGGTAGCGCAGGCATTGTCATCAAAGTAAAAGGAGAATATAAAGATCAATTTATTGGATTTACAGGTGATATTGGAAGACCTGATCGCCCAATATTACGTGACCCGAAACCTCTTCCACCAGTAGATTACTTGATTTGTGAATCTACATATGGTGATAAAGAGCACGAATCCACCCCTGAACAATCTCATCTCTTTTTAGAAATCATTAAAGAAACCTGTATTAAGAAAAAAGGGAAATTGATCATTCCAGCATTTAGCGTCGGACGAACCCAAGAAATCGTATATATGCTGGACCGAATGGAAACCAATGGATTACTTCCTAAAATAAAAGTCTACGTAGATAGTCCTCTTGCTGTTAATGCTACAGAAGTCTTTGGAGCTCATCCAGAATGTTACGATGACAATTTGAACACCTATTTATTGAAGGACCCTAATCCTTTTGGATTTGGCGATTTGACCTACATTCGAGAAGTAGAAAAATCCAAAGAACTTAATAATAGAGACGAACCTTGCATTATCATTAGTTCCTCTGGAATGATGAATGCGGGAAGAGTAAAACACCACCTCGCGAATAATATTGAAAACGAAAAGAATACCATTCTTATAGTAGGTTATTGCAGCCCTGATACGCCGGGAGGAATATTGCGATCGGGAGCACAGGCTATCCGACTTTTTGGCGAATGGAAAATGGTAAAGGCTGACATTAGAATTATGGATTCTTTCTCCGCACACGGTGATAGATCTGAGATTCTCGATCATATCAAAAATCAAAAAGATAAGGTCAAAAATGTCTTCTTGGTACATGGAGAGATAAAAACTCAAAAGAAATTTAAAGATTATTTGGAAAAATCAGGTTTTAAAAACGTTGATATACCAAGCGAAGGACAAATTTTCAAGTTGAAATAAACCACTTATGAAAGCTATTAAATATATCACCATATTAGCCCTAGTATTGGTATGGATAGGTTGTATTGATCAAGACGCCTATGAAAATGCCACATTCGGAACGGATCAAAAAATTGCAATCCCCATTATAGACAGCGAGGTCAGTATTGGCACCGTAGTCGACAAGGTTGGATCCGAAGGCACAGCTGTTAAAATAGACGATCAAGGGAAAATTACTCTTTTCTACAATGGAGAAGTCGTACGTCAAACCAGTAAAGATATTTTCCCACCAGTACCTGGACTAACAGATTACCCATTACCCGATACCAATTCCTTAGTTCCTCTGCCCATAGAAGAAAAATATGATATTCATAAAGGAGAATTTGGTGATACTCAATTATTCTTCAATTTTAGGCATGAGAAAAAAGGGAATTACAAAGTCAAAATGACCCTACCTCAAATGACTAAAGATGGAAAAGTCTGGAGTAAAGATTACGATGTAGAAATTACCGATGAGCCGAATGGTTTTTTTACAGAATTAACATCACTTAAGGGAACACTCGTAATACCTGAGGACAATAAAATTCGATTTGTTTACGAGGCGTACAATGAAGATGGCGAAAAAATAAAATTCGATTACGCATCCATGAGGGTTGATGTATTGGAATTCGACTACTTGGAAGGATATTTTGCGTATCAGGTATTTGATATAGACGGAAGCGATATTGGTATTGGGTTATTTGACGAATGGGTAAGTGGAGGAATAGAATTTGACGACCCTAGAATGAATATAGTCGTAGAGAATTCAATTGGTTTTCCTGTACGATCTAAAATTAATTTTATAACTCTTTCTACATTAAGCAATGGTGAATTAAATCTTGAGAGTGAATACATAGACAAAGGTATTGACTTCGGATATCCCACAATTGAAGAAAGAGGAGAAATCAAGCAAACATCATTTTCATTTTCACAACAAAACTCTAATATAAAAGAGCTCTTTAAAGATAAAATTGTAGAATTAAACTATGACATTGATGCCATTGCCAATCCAGATAAGGACACTGAAATAGTCAATTTTGTTGATTCAAATTCTTACTTTACAGTTGATGTAAATGTTGAAATTCCTTTACTAGGAGCTGCTAGATATTTTGTTGTCAAAAATGATTCTGAAGCAGATCTATCTGAACTAGAAGATGCCAAATCTGTAGAGTTTAAAACCATAATAGAAAATCAATTCCCCGCGGATGTCAAGGTCCAACTTTATTTCATGGATGACAATAATAAAATACTTGATTCGCTTTTTGACTCAAGCTGGTTTATTGTAGAAGCAGCTGAATTGGGAAGCGATCAAAAAACGACTAATTATAAACCCGTTACTAAATTTACCGAAGTAACGGAAGAAAAACTTACCAATATTCTGGAATCTACAAAAGTAGAAACGCATGTTGGTCTGAATAACACAGAAGATTACAGCGGTAATTTATGGCTGTATGATGATTATAGTGTAAGTGTCAAATTGGGCGCATTAATCCAACTTAAATAATTGAGAGCATGCAAAGGATCATTCTATTTACACTAATCACACTATTGTATAGTTCCCCATTTATTGCTCAGGATAATGCGCTGATATTTATAAACGACCTGCCTCAAAGTTCGATCAATCCTGCTTTTGACGTACAGAAAAAATGGACCTTAGGCGTTGGGAGTTATAAGATCGATATGGGCAATAGTGGTTTCACATTAAATCAGGCATTCAAGGATGAAGGAGATAAAAAAGTGCTGTATTTAAGTGAAGTTCAAGACAAAATCGATGATAAAAACACATTCAGATTTAACGAACAATTAAAAACCATCGAATTAGCCTATAAAACAGGAAGTCTCATCCTTAGTGCAGGACATTCAATGAATATGGAAGCATCATCCTTGTATGAAAGAGACTTAATTCATTTACTTGGAGTCGGCAATACCGTTGGAGAAACTATGAAATTGTCACCATCATTTCAAGTTCAATCCTACAATGAATTCTTTCTTGGTCTATCTAAAAAGTGGAAAAACCTAAGATTTGGAGTTCGAGCAAAAGTCATTAATGGTGCTCAAAATATTCAAACCGACAAAAACAAGTACAACCTCTCTACAAGTGATGATATATATCAGATCACAGTGGATTCGGACTTGGAAATACTTGCCGCTAATGCCGTAGATTATACCTCAGTAGATGATTATGATGTACGATTAGAGCGATTTAGTACTTCGTCCTTATTTAGCAACAATTGGGGTGCTGGGCTAGATTTTGGAATCAGCAACAACACTGGACGAATCAAGTGGTTTGTAAGTGTCTTAGACTTAGGCATGATATCTTGGGACAATGATGCTCATAGTTACACTATTGAAGGCGTGCATGAATACAATGGTATCGATGTAGTTGAATTTATAAATTCTGATCAGGACTATTCTGTTGAAGACTCACTTAAGGCACTGATTGATTTTAAGAAGACGCAGAAGAATTACAACTCATCTTTGAGTCCTAAATTCAATGTAGGAGCACAATTCAAGCTTAATCAAACTTATAAAATGGGGGCGGTTGCTTCCTATACAGCGTTGCATGATGGGTCAGACATTTATGCCACAGTATCAATAGAAAGACCATTTTTAAAATGGTTTGACATAGGTGCATCAATTTCATATCGCGACAAATCCATGATGAATATTGGTGGGCATGTTACCTTTGATTTTGGACCAATACATCTTTATGCCTTGACAAGCAATGCTTTGGCTGCATTTGCTCCTGAATCTTTTAGAAGCATGTCCTTAAGAGTTGGCGGATATTTAAACATTTAACCAATGAGTGCATTTTTCATCTATAAAATTGTTCATTTTGTTGGCCTCATTTCCTGGTTTGCTGGATTGTTTTACTTAGGAAGAATGTTCGTTTATCACCGCGAAGCACTCGATGCTGAAAATAGAGTAAAAGAAATATTGACCAAGCAATTTGAGTTGATGGAAAATAGGGTTTATAAGATTATTATGAACCCAGCTTTAATTATTACATGGATTTTTGGTCTACTAATGATACATGCTAGGGGCTGGACCTACCTCCAAGAAAGTATTTGGCTCCACTATAAACTATCTTTGGTTGGATTGCTCACTTTTTACCATTGGTACTGCAAGTCGATCATATCAAAACTTAAGGCAGAACGACTCGATTTTTCATCAATGGGATTCCGATTATTCAATGAAGTACCAACAGTATTTATGATTACTATAGTTTCAATTGCCGTATTCAAAAACGGCATCAATTTGACTACATTATTCCTTTCAATCTTGTTGATAATCGTCGTACTGATTCTACTCACAAAATTTTATAAATACATTCGGAGTAAATCACAACCAATAAAGTAATTAACTTTGTAAAAAGATTGTTAAATCTATTCAGGCATTCGTCTGTTTATTGGAAAGTGGTTAATTTGTTTGAATGATGAATATTTTGAAAAAAATTGGATTAGTAATTGCGATAATATTCGCACTTATATTAATAGCTGGATTGTTTTTATCTGGTGATTTGAAGGTAGAAGCAGAACGCGAGTTTAATGCTCCTAAGGAATATCTTTTCAATCTAATGAATGACATGAAAGATGTTCCCCTTTGGAACAATTGGGTGATTGATGATCCTGAAATTGAGCTGCATTTTAGCCCTGTCACAATGGGAAAAGGAGCTTTTTATACCTGGGCAAGTGAGAAATCAGGTGAAGGTCAATTGTCTTTTAGAAATGTATACAAATCTGATAGTATTGTTGCAACCTTGCAATTTGGTGATATGGATGAGAGTCTTGTCAAATATGAATTCGCAAATGAGTCTTCAAAAACCAAGGTTAAAATGACAATGAAGTCACACATGGGATTCCCGTATAATCTAATGAAATGGTTCTTTAAAAGAAGTGTTTTCAATTCATATGAAAAGAGTTTTGATCATATGGAAAAAGTGATTGAAGAACGTAAAAATGGTAAATACTACGGCTTTCAAATCAAAGAATCCGATGAACCTGAAAAATATTATTTAAGCAATCGTGATATCGTAGCATCAGATGAAGTTAATAACTTTTATGCCCAAAACATGACGTCTATATTCAAGAAAATCCAAGATGAAGGTGTCATGATGAACGGCAAACCATCTGCTCTTTTTTATGAACGAAACAATAGCAATCAAGAATCAGATGTAGCTGCGGCTGTTCCACTAAATGCTGAGTTTTCAATGGAAGGCTTGGTCTCCATTACCTTACCAAGAAGTAATGCTGTAACCATAGATTATTTCGGAGATAAAAGTGGAATCGAAAAAGCTCATAGGGCAGCAAAAGCTTATATGAGAGATCGCGGATATTTCAAAAAACTTCCTATCGTAGAGGAATATGTAACAGACGCTGTTGAAATCAAGGACCCTAGCAAATGGCAAACAAGGCTTTTATACTATTTTGATGTAAAGAATTAATCTTTCCAATATTAAAATCACATTGATTATCGTTTAATCCTTGGTATGAATAACATCTATAAGAAACGATCCAATGCCAAGATATTTCTAGTAATCTTAGGATGTCTCATCCTATTGATAACATTGGTTTATTCAAATTATTTAGCAGATTCGCTTAGAGAAGTAGAGGAGAAAAACTACGTTTTGTACAATTCAGCATTAGACTCTCTACTTAACAATAATGAATACAACAAGGACATGACCTTTCAGGATAAAGTAGTAAGAACATTCGCTTTACCTGTTATTTTCAAGGATGATCAAGGAATGTTAGTAGGATACAACTTTTCCGAAAATCAAAACACTGATCAAGAATTTCTAAAAAAGAAGGTTGAATCCTTTTTATCCTCAGGGAAAAAACCCCATAAAAGTCTAGCAGGTGGTTATGTCGATGAGGTCTATTATTTTAATTCTCCCTTACTCAATTACATCAGGTTCTATCCTATTGTCCAGCTTCTCCTTGTTGTGTCATTTATAAGTCTTGGATATTTCTTGTTTAGTTCATCCCGTAAAGCCGAGCAAAATCGTGTTTGGGTGGGCATGGCCAAAGAAACAGCCCATCAATTGGGGACACCCATCTCTGCTATCATTGCATGGATTCAATACCTCAAAGAAAATACTACTTTGGACGATGATCAAAAAATGGTTGTAACTGAACTACAAAAAGATGTAAATCGACTCGATCTCGTTGCGGATCGTTTCTCGAAAATTGGATCTGCTCCAGAATTGACTCAAACTGATCTAGTAGAACAAATTAGATCGATGCAGAAATACATGAGCCAACGTGCAGCTAAGAACATAGTTTTTGATTATAAATATGAAAATACAGGAAAATACTTCTCTGATATAAATGCTCATTTATTCGATTGGGTAGTGGAAAATTTGATGCGAAATTCTCTTGATTCAATGGGAGGTAAAGGAACGCTTTCCTATCACATCAGTCTGGAAAACAACAATGTATTGATCGAATTTTCAGATACAGGGAAAGGCATCGAACACAATAGATTCAAAACTATATTTCAACCTGGTTACAGTACAAAGAAAAGAGGATGGGGCCTTGGGTTATCTCTATCCAAAAGAATCATCGAAGAGTATCACAAAGGTAAGATTTATGTCAAAAACTCCGTACCACATGAAAAAACAACATTCGTGATATCCCTTCCTGCTTCAGAAACAAAAAACTAATCCAAAAAACATTCGTTGGAATAATACTATATCAATTCAAAGTGCTGAGAATATGTAGATCTACGTTTTAGTAATACATCAACCCTCTTCAATAAATATAGCGTAGAAAGATTTATACATTAGACCTATTTAGACAAGCAATATCAATAAAACTGTATATATACCCATACGCCTAACAAGGCAACATGAACTATTTCTGGTACCAGTTGATTCTTCATATTTATAAATGCCATAGCCAACATATACCCTATAGGCAGTGCCAATGTCATGACATGATCTATAGTCAAATAATTATAGAAAAATGACACTAGGATTCCATAAGCCAGTAACCAATAAAAAACATCAATTTTCTTCTGGACAGTGATTTCCTTTTTACTTGAAAAAGAGGAATAATTAATAATAAAATAGATTACGGATATCCCAGTCAACGCGTATAATACAATATCATGGATACCATTAATGCTCGGAAGTCTTATAAATGCATATTGGTTCTCAAAATAATGTGGTATAACCAGTCTTTCAAAATCGCTCCAAAACTCCCAAACGAACAACAATACATAAGGAATGAACCAGCCAATCAAGTGTTGCAGTCGCTCTTGTAAGGTAAAAGACCTAAGTATCAATAATCCAATTGTTGTTATAAAGAAAAAATAAAGGAATGGAAAGTAAAATAATGATGCTATCGAAGCAGCTAATCCACTACTAAATACAGCCTTAGCCACTTGTCTCTTATTGTAAGTGGAAAATATATATTGTAGTGAAACAATAACAAACGTATTTGCTATTAATACTGGAGGCAATGCCGTTTCATAAGGAATCAAACAAATAAAAAGAGCGTAAATCGCACCTGGCAACAAACCAATATCACGATTAATCTTATGTTTTATTCCAATCCTGTTGATCATTAAACTCTGCACGAACAACAAGACTATTGCCAATATGGCTTGCACCAAAGGATTAGAAAATACAGTATAGAAAGTCAAACTCAAATAACCATCTCCTTCTTTTGGTATATATGGGATAGGATATATTAATGTATTAATCCTTAAGACTAAAATATATACTAGAATTAAAAGAGAAACTACAAAAAGGTTCTTTTTGAAAATGGCTATCACTTATACTTAATGTTTTCGTGGGTTACAAATTTAGTATTTTGTCAAACAATGCAATAGTTAAACGTATCCATATTTTAGCCATGGATTGTCAAAATATCGATTCGGGAATCAGTATAGATTGTCTTATCGTCTAGTGCTTGTAAAAATAAATGAGATGCATTTTCATTGCATAACATCTGGTCAAAGGAATAAAAAAACCTGCTAAAGACCAGGATTGGAATTTAGCAGGAAACTGAGTAATAATACCAGAATAAAAATAGCGCCTAAAAAACGACTATCTTTATAAAGGTTTTGATTGGTCATTGACATGAGTTTTGATTGTTTTGGTCAACAATAATTTTGATGATTACATGATCCATTATTTCACAAATGATGCCATCATGTTTTTTCATAATATGTGTTTTATACCATTTGGTCAGTGTTCGAATTATAAAAGAAATGAATATAAATACCTGCTATTTCATTCTACGATGATTATCAAAAAGTTATGAATTGATCATTTATTTATCTAATTTGAATAGTGTTTTTACCTCAACTTATAAATACCATAAAAAAGGTAGAAGGGCTTTTTTCTTGTTCACCATTATTTGGAGTGGTTTAGAACTCTTTATTAGGAATAGGTGTCTGTATTCGATTTTCAAAATGAAATATATTTCAAAAATCATCACGAGAGGTACGCATTTACAAATAGGTAAATCGCTTAAGTTGAACAATCACAGACTGATTAGCCAAATGTAGAAGTGATTTAAAACTGTTACAATAGCTGAACTAACTGCTTGGAAGTCAGATCAATCCGAAAATCATTTTGCATAGCCAAAGCAATAGAAATTAATTTTTGGGCAGAGCTTGGATTTCAATGAGTCGATTCTAGCATTAGGATTTAGTTTTTTAATCACTTCAAAATACGAATGAACTATATACGTCAAGCTATATCAGAGTTGAGTCATTGCAGTCAATGAAAAACTGGATTTCGATAAAAAAATACTTTTTTCTTGTAGATAGTAGATCAGAGGCAGAATATATACAAGTCAATATTGGAAAAGAATATCAATACTTTTGAGAAAGGTAACAAACCTATCGCCCTCTATGGTCAATGTGGAAAACAATCAAATAAAGCAGACAAGAACCTGCTTTATTTTCATCCAAAATTAGAATGTAATGGATTAAATAGCGAACTTATAAAAATGGTAAAAGCGATCCATGTTCTAGACATGGATCGCTTTCTTGCATATCTTTAAGAAAAAAGATTATCCCTTTTGAGACTCTATATACTCTACTGCTTGTCCAACAGTCTGAATCTTTTCTGCTTCTTCGTCTGGAATTGAAGTATCGAATTCTTTTTCAAATTCCATGATCAACTCAACAGTATCCAATGAATCCGCTCCTAAATCGTTAGTGAAGCTAGCTTCCATGGTTACTTCCGATTCGTCAACACCCAATCTGTCAACAATGATCTGTTTTACTTTTTCTGCAATTTCTGACATTTTAAATAATTTTTCTTTCAGTTAAAAAAATGAACAACTTCTTCTAAGAATACTAGATCATAAATATACTTTTACTCTGTTTCAAAACATAAAATCAGCATCATTAGAGAACCGTGTTCACCAATTCAAATGCAAATAACGCTATATTGAAATTCATAGACAAGGTATTTTAATTAAATTTTAACATAACAAAAAAATGTAATCTATCATAAGAGCCTATAAATCTGACAGTTAATACAAATTTCACTTATTAATTTAGAATTGGTAACTTATTTTATTACATCATATTAGGATTAATGTGGACTTTAGCATAAAATTTGAAGAGATTATAATGGTGAGGTTCTGATAATTTATCAAAACATTTCACCTTTTTAGATTGTTTGATCTAGTTGAACAGTGCATCAACTTAAATTAGAAGAAAAATATGTCCAACGATATTAAGAGTAAGGTTGTTTCAGGTCAAAAAACAAAGGTGATTGCTACTGTAGGTCCATCATCAAGTTCATATGAGGCTTTAAAAGCATTGGTAATATCAGGGGTTGATGTATTTCGATTGAATTTTTCCCACGGAAGTCATGCTGACCACTTAAATGTCATTAATAACGTCTCAAAAATTCGTAAAGAGTTTAACATTCCTATTGGTATTTTAGCAGACCTCCAAGGTCCTAAATTGAGGATTGGGAAAATAGAAAATGGCTCCATGGAAATTTCGGAAGGAGACATCTTGACTTTCACTAATGAAGAATGCCTTGGTAACAAGGAGAAGATCTACATGAGTTATGAACATTTCGCCATGGATGTAAAAGTTGGTGAAAAAATTCTAGTCGACGACGGAAAAATAGTGCTCAAAGTCATTTCTACTAACAAAGAAGATGAGGTAAAACTTCAAGTATTATTCGGTAGTCAATTATCTTCTAATAAAGGAGTAAATATGCCCGAGACTAGAATTAGTCTTCCTTGTTTAACCGAAAAAGATCTTCAAGATCTATCCTTTGTACTTACTCAGCCTGTCCACTGGATTGCGTTATCCTTCGTTCGGACTGCTCAAGACATAAAGGACCTCAAGAAAATCATTGCAAAGAAAGAACACCATGCCAAAGTCATCGCCAAAATAGAAAAGCCTGAGGCTGTACTTAACATTAAATCGATCATAAAAGCGGCAGATGCAGTAATGGTGGCCAGAGGTGATCTAGGTGTCGAAGTCCCTATGGAAAGACTTCCAAACATCCAAAAAGACATCATTAAAAGATGTATTCAACGATCTAAACCTGTCATTGTTGCTACCCAAATGATGGAGAGTATGATCACTAATCCTAGCCCTACCAGATCGGAAATTACCGATGTGGCCAATGCGGTTTTAGACGGTGCAGATGCAGTTATGTTAAGTGGAGAGACTTCGGTGGGCAATCATCCTGAAAAGGTTGTAGAAGCAATGAATAAAATTCTTCAGGAATCTGAAAAACACTACGAATTAAAAGATAAAAGACCAAAACCTGATCGATCATCGCCATCATATTACTCAGATATGCTTTGTATTAATGCCGCGAAGTTGTCTGATGCTATTGGTTCCAAAGCTATTCTTGGCTTAACAGTGACTGGATACACTGGATTTAAGATGTCTAGTTATCGTCCACAAGCCAGCATATATATATTCTCATCGAAAGCTTATATGCTAAATACCCTAAGTCTTGTGTGGGGAGTACGTGGTTTTTACTATGACAAATTCACTTCGACTGATGAGACCATTGAAGATTTATCCAATATTCTTAAAGAGAAAAGTATCATCAAAAAAGGAGATGTCATCATCAATACTGGAAGTATGCCACTTTACAAAAGATTCAAAACCAATATGATGAAGATTACCATCGTGGAATAATGTTTTTAGCAATTATACATCAAGTCCAATCCTATTGCCTTCAAAATTAGTTGATGGCTTGGTCTAAATCTTTAATCAAGTCTTCTACCTCTTCCAAACCAATTGAAAGTCTTATATAATTGGGTCGGATACCTTGTTGTAATTGCTCTTCATTAGTGAGGCTTGAATGTGTAGTAGAAGCAGGATGTGTTGCAATACTTTTGACATCTCCAAGGTTAGCCGTGATCGAAAACAGCTTCAGATTATCCAGTACATTTTTGGTTCCCTCTAAATCAGCATCCAATGTAAACCCTATCAATCCTCCTCCCCGTTTCATTTGCTCCTTCGCAATAGAGTAATTTACACCTTCTTCATCAAAAGGGAAAAATACTTTTTCAATACCATTTCTCATTTTAAGAAATTCGAACACTTTATCTGCATTATCACAATGTCTTTCCATCCTGAGTGGTAACGTACTTAGACTATGAGACAAAACCCAGGCATTAAAAGGAGAAAGTATTGTTCCTGATTTCTTTTGATGTTGATAACACCTTTCTATCAATGCTGGCTTTCCTAGAATTGCACCACCTAGAACCCTTCCTTGTCCATCAAGGTATTTGGTCGCAGAATGTATGACGATTTCCGCACCAAAATCTAGAGGATTTTGCAATATTGGAGTAGCAAAAGTATTATCTACTACCAGATGGATACCTTTATTCTTTGCTAAAGATCCAAGAAAGCTCAAATCAGCTATTTCCAACGTCGGATTCGCAGGAGTCTCTACAAAAAACAATTTTGTAATGGGTAAAATAGCTTCTTCCCAAGCCGCTGTATCATGGATATCTACAAATGTGCACTCAATCCCAAATCTTGATATCATCTCTGACAAGACATATCTATTGTTCCCAAAGATATGCTTGGAAGCAACGACATGATCTCCTTGTTGTAACAAAGCCAATAATACTGTATATAAGGCAGCCATACCAGAGTTTGCCGAAAGGCCAGATTCAGCATTTTCTAATAGACAGAGTTTAGCAATGAATTCATCAATATTGGGATTCGAATACCTAGAATAAATATTACCATCTTCTTTTCCACTAAATAGATTCGATGCTTCCTCAGCTGAGTCAAAAACAAAACTTGAATTTAGAAACACCGGACTATTGTGTACTTTCTTATCTGTTCGAATGGTATAATCCCTTATAAGATGAGTTTGTTTCGCGTTCATTTGCTCGGATTTAAAACTAAACTAGTTGTTATTTTAATGCTCGGATTCAAAGAGTGTAAAACGGAACAGTATTTAGTTTTACTCAATTCTAATGCCTTGAGAATACTCGACTCTTTTGCTTCTCCCCATATCTCAAAACTCAATTCTACATGTGTAAATGCATGTGGAGCACTTTCTTGTCTAATTCCCTTAATTTTGACTTGATAATCGTCAATTACATACTTTTTCTTATATAGGATATTAAGCATATCTATCGAAAGACAAGATGCCAATGAACCCAACAATGTCTCCATTGGACGAAATCCAATATTTCCATCTTCCATTTGTTGTGATGCAATCAAATCAACTGAGAGTTGATCATTTTCTAAACCAAAACAAAACTGTTTATTAGATTTTCTTTTTAGTATTACTTCCATTCTTTAATCTTTTTATATCAAGAATGGAGATTGAACGAGAGGAACTCGATAGTTTATCTTTCTCTAAACAAGAGTAGGATTTAGCACCTTCAATATTATTGGGTTGCTAAGGTATCATAGGGCCTATCCCTCCACCTTTCTTGATAACATTAAACAAATATTAGTTCAAATGTATGAAAGAAATTTAAAACAGAATCCTTAATACTCATCAAAACACATCAAATTCAATGCAAAGGTTTACATTACGACAATATAACCTCACACAACATGTTATCTAATATTCATTTTTGACTTTGTCATAAAGAATGTAGTATAATCAAGATAAAGACAAAACTCTATTTATATTGTGTGCCTTATATTTGTTCCAAATAAGAATTTCCATAAATTTATTTTATCATTTTTCGGGAATAAAGCTTCAGACTTATTACTTTTGCTGCCTAATTACTAATAAAGCATAATTATACGATGGCTCAAGCGAAAAATTTAGGAAAATATTGGGTATATTTTGTATTGTCAGTGGCGGCATGCATCGGCTTTCTAATCGTATGGCCAGAATGGTTTTGGGTAACACTTCCATTTGTTTGTACCTATTTTGTTCAAGCTAAAGATTGGATGTAATAATCCTTATCATTTCGGTGCACCAGGCATCAGAATTCCTTTCAATTCATTAAGATCTGTACCAGATGCTCTATCTATCATAGCACAGCTATGAATCAAGTGTAGCGTTTCTTCTTTTACCATATCTCTTTTTAAATTCTAATTAGTAACTTCTATAAGACAATAGGTCTCTTCTAGCTTTGTTTATTTGGAAAGGTTTGTATCTTTGATTGCATAAATTAAACCTTTGTGATGAGATTTATTTTGTCCTTTATATTCGTAAGCTTGTGCCTATTATCTGTTGATGCTCAAGATTTCCATCGGAATTACAAACTTCAATCTGATGAAGAAAATGAGTGTATGTCTGGAATACAGTTAGGAAACATGGACTTTGCCTCTTTAAGTGCTGTTTCTCTAGACACGGCTTATCGAAATGCTTATATTACATTTTACGACAAAAAAGGAACCATACTTTCAAGCCAAACCAAACAACTTTTCTTTCATGGTCTTGACACATTGAGTCAACTTGAATTGGGCACTGGAGATTTGATTCAAACCTCTAATGGCAATCTTGTTTATGGATTAACCACTAAAAGAACGGACAGACCAAACAAAATTGTTGGTGCGGTTTCAGCCAGAGGAACATATTTATGGAGTAAGGCCATAACAGATAGTGGACTCGAAGAACAAACTGTTGTCAGATCATCCTTGCTTTCAAACTACTTGGATTCAACATTTATTCATGCCAGTGCGATCAACACTGTTGAAAATCCAATAAACACTTTATCTAGTTTAAGTCAGGATGGAGATGTGATCTTTGTTAAAAGACAAAATAGCTCGTTAAATGGAACTACCATCAATACATATATTGACGGTGTTAATTTTTCGGAAGAAGATAGTTTAATTTTAGTTTCTGGATCTTACCAAGACAGCAATGCATACATTTTAAATGCATTCCAACATGATTTATCTAGTAAATTTGCTACATATACTGTAGACACTCTTGATTCTTTAAAAGTATATCATACGCACGCCGCTCATGCTACAGTAGATTCGGGATATGTAGTTGTTGGCCATATTTCATCCTTATCCGACAGCACATATCATCAAGGATTCATTGCAAAACATGATTCCTTAGGAAGTGTTCTATGGGCAAAAGCTATTAATCTAGGAAATGATGAAAACAATAATGTTTACGATGTAGTCATCAACTCAAACAATGATATTGTTCTTGCCTTAGCATCAAATGTTGAAAATGAAGATAGTTCAGCTGCCTTTATTGTTCTTTTAGACGACGACGGTACCTACATGTGGGATAAAATGTATGATAGAGCAAGTATGGTATTGAACAAAATGGGTTCCTTTACTAGGTCAACTTCTGAAGGCTATGTTTTATTCAACACATCTACAAGAGAGGACTTAGACAGAACAAGTTTAATCAAAACCAATACTTCAGGTGAAACGACCTGTGAAATTGAGTTTAATAAGGATATGCTTACTGACTTGTCATTGGCTTCTTTCACATACATCACTGAACTCGTTGATGATACATCCTTGGGGTACGATGATGTATTAATGAGAGCCGATGCGTTTAATTCATTTGATGTTCCAACTCTATCATTGTCGGCTAATAGATTTTGCCCTAATGAGCAGATTATCGACACTCTGGTTGCAACAGTAGATGGTGCCGTTTCATATTTATGGAGTGATGGATCAACTAATGACAGTTTAATAATATTTGATGACCAGGAATACACGGTTATTGTTACTATAGAAGACGAGGTTTGTTATACACTATGTGATACCGTCGCTGCAGATCGTTATACTCTTCCAACTGCAGGATTATCTTATCAATGCGATAACGGATCTTATGTCTTAAATGCTAATTATCTTCCTGGCAAAGGACTAGATACTATCATATGGAGTACTGGCGAAGTTGGCAGTCCATTCTCGATCACAGTGGATGAAAAAGCAACATACGCTGTAACCATAGTGGATGAATGTATGGAAGAGGCTACTGCCGAAGTCAGTATTAATAACCCTGATCCAACTTTTGATGTAGAATGGACAGGATGTTCAGGAGATGAGTTCTTTTATGAAATAGTAGCTCCAGGAACTGAAATCCTTGACGTAATGTGGAGTACTGGTGAAGATGACAGAGGGAAAACTTCCATCACTGTCAATCAATCTGGTGATTACAGTGTAACACTTACGGATATTTGTAATGAATCTTCTACAAAGAATTTTAACGTTCCTGAATTACCAACTGAAGTTAACATTACTCCTAATTTCGATACCAATTGTAATGGCTCACCATTTTCTCTTACTGCTTCTATCGATGGAATCACAAGAGGAATTGAATGGAATACTGGTGAAGACACCTTGACTATTTTCAAATTCTCTCCAGGAGAATATACCATTACAGTTACGGATCTTTGTGACAATGAAATAACAGAGTCAATTATTGTAACTCAAGAAGATCTGCCTGTAGATGCAGAAAGCGTGTCAATTATTTCAAATTCCAGTAATATTTGCGATAACAACAAAATCACACTTACAGCTTCAGTTGTTGGACCATATCATAGCCTTGAATGGAGTACAGGAGAGACGACTGATACAATTTCGGTTACGGCAAATGGTCAAGAAATAACAGTTACCGTATTTGATGATTGTGGCAACATCAATGCTACCGTTATTGCAAGTCCAAAAGGAAATGCCTTAAGATTTCCTAACTTATTCTTCCCTGATAGACCATCTTATGAACATCCAGAAAATATTGAATTTGGTGGATACATTTCAAGTACAACAGAGAATAACATGGGTCAAATTGACACCATCTTAGGTGACTACTCCAAGATCTTAAACTTTGAACTTCGAGTATTTAATAGATGGGGACAAGAGGTTTTCTCAAGTAATGATGTAAACGAAAGATGGAACGGAAGTGATGAAGATTCTACCAATAGAAACAACACTCAACTTCCTGAAGTTTACGTTTGGTTTGCTAAATGGGAAGATGAAGAGGGTTGTGTTTTCGAAAGAAAAGGTGATCTTACCGTAATGAGATAAGATGGCGTTGACCATTAAATACAATTCACCAGTAATTCTGACATTCGCATTAATATGCAGTGTCTTATTACTTCTTCATCAATCTATAATACCTGGATTGATGAATTATTTCATGGTCGGCAACACTGTAGATGTCTCTAATCCTCTTTCTCTTTTCACATTAGTCTCACACATATTTGGGCATGCAAGTTTAGAGCACCTATTGAGTAATCTTACTTTTATACTGCTAATAGGTCCTATCGTTGAAGAAAAATACGGAAGTAATCGAACACTTTTGATGATACTAATTACTGGATTGATTACAGGCTTACTTAATGTGTTATTTTTCAATACAGGTCTCATTGGAGCTAGTGGAATAGTATTTATGTTAATACTATTGGTTTCTTTTACCAATTCGAAAAGTGGAGAGATTCCCCTAACCTTCGTATTGGTAGCGATACTCTTTATTGGTAAAGAAATACTTCAAAGTCTAAATACGGATCAAGTATCACAATTTGCCCACATAATGGGTGGACTTTGTGGTAGTGTTTTTGGATTTATAGGAAACAAAAGAACACAATTACCTATTGATTTGGATTAGTATTTCGATTGTTTTCAAATAATAACAATCGGACATGTTGACCTGGTGCAATTAGAACTTTATGTTTATTATCCTGACCACCAGCAGTCCAGATACCATCACCCTTACGGTAATGAACAACTTCCGCATTAAAGTTGATATCCATTTCTCCTTCTAATACTACGCCAATATGTCGATTTAGGCACCAATTCTCTTCCACAAAATCTTCACTAAACTCAACCAATCGTATGCATTCGCCTTCACAATTATAGATCTTTTGTTTCATTCCTGGGTGTGGTGTTTCCCATTTCAATTTTTCAAAATCAATTCTTCGCTCGTCCATTTTCATATTTACCGTTATTTACATAGAAGTGATTTAAAAACTGAGTTCAATAGCAGAATGAACTGCTTGGAAGTCAGATTAATCCAAAAATTCTTTTGCATAGCCAAAACTATGGTAATTAATTTTTGGGCAAAGCTTGGATTTCAATGAGTTGATTAAAGCATTAGGGTTAAGTTTTTAAATCACTTAATAGTTTGATAAGATGTCAAGAAATCCATTACAATTGGGACAAATCAAACTTTTACTTTCCAAAGAGTATCAAATCACATAAAACAAAATATGATTTCTTTCAACAAATTGAATGATGGGTATTCAATCATTTTGGCAGAAACGAAACTAGTCACTCTCACCAAGAGTGATCGGTAATGTCAATTCTTCTTCGCCCCTCAATATGTTCACTTCGACGACTTCACCAGGTTCATATTTTTCCAAGCACAACACGAGATCATCGTAGCTATTCGTCTTTTTATTATTAATCCCGGTTATGATATCACCAATTTGCCAAGATCCATTTCGCTTTCTTTTCAACGCTTTTAATCCAGCTTTTTGTGCAGGACCATTTTTTACCAAATCAGAAATCATAATTCCTTTTTCCACTCCAAACCGTTGCGCATACTGTTGAGGCAATAAACTTACACCAATAGCTGGCCTTTTTACTTCTCCAAATTTAATTAAATCTGGAACTACCCATTTCACTACATCAACTGGAATCGAAAATCCAATACCAGCTGAAGCTCCGGAAGGACTGTATATTTGTGTATTTACACCTATCAATCGTCCCTTACTATCCAACAAAGGGCCACCACTATTACCAGGATTAATTGCGGCGTCAGTTTGAATAACATCTCGAATGGGTCTTTGCGTTAATGATTCTATCTCTCTTCCCAATGCACTGATTACTCCTGTTGTCAATGTTTGATCTAATCCAAAAGGATTACCAATAGCATAAACAAACTGACCTACTTGTAAGTTATCTGAGGTACCAATAGGAATAGGTATCAATTCATTTTCAACTGAAATCTTCAGCACAGCCAAATCCTTATTTGGTTCAACACCGACAAGACTAGCCTCATAAGTTTTTTGATTCGAAAGGGTAACTGTTGCCTTAGAGGCTCCTTGGATTACATGATAGTTTGTAACAATGTGCCCTTGTTCATCCCATATAAATCCCGAACCAGAGCCAGAAGGCTGTTCGTATACTCGTCTATTCCAATAATCTGTGGCATAACTAGAAGTATTAATATAACATACTGACGGTGCAGCTTCCTTGAACAAATTTATGGTAGCATCCTCATTTGAAACAGTATGAAAATTTGTTTTTTCCTCCTCGATTTGAACTGGGATTTCCTTTACTTGCTCCTCTAATTTGGATTCCACTAGACTATCCAGATCAATAGTCTTGTTCTCTCCAACTGGAATTACGTCGCTACTGGATCGTTGCCCCACAAAAAAAGCTACACCCAGAAGAAATAGCACTATGACAAACTGATATCCTTTCATTTATATTCTATGATCTATTATTGAAATAATGAAACCTACTCAACTAAAACAGCATCTTTAAGTATATAGTTTAATTGAGAAAGATCTCTAACATTTAAGGCCAACTTTCCTTTAAGTTTCAGTTTTTTATCCAACTTTATATTCTTTATTTTCTCTATTGGCTTAATGTCCATAACGGATTCTGGTCCAGCCATACCACAAAAAAAACATTGTGAATATGGAGCTGCACTTAATACCAGAATATCCTCATACCCCAATTCATCAATTGGAATTGCATATCCTTGAATAATGACTTCTTTTCCCTCCAATGCCAATACGGATTCACCAAACTTTGGATAGAGCACATTAAAATCGAATTCTTCGTTGTATTCTTCATAAAACGTAACATCACTCAGCGTCTTCCAAGTTATCTCTTGAGCTTGACCAAATAAAGTTGATGCTTTTATGCATATTAGAAGTAGGAAGGTTAATGTTAGTCTCATGCTTTGAATTTTTGCAAAAATAATGTTCCTTTTCATTTACCACATAGAGATTTCCAACCTTAAAGCAGCAACATCGAAGTATTATTAATAATTGTGGCAACTTAACTTATATAATATTGTATTTCATCTTCTTTTAAAATGTACTTGTCTATCATCAATGACGAATGAATGCCAAGGTTACTTATAATCTTATATCCTTATGAATTTCGTTGTTTGAAATCGCTTCAATATCATTCGCTGTTTACAATGCCAAAATTCTATCATTATTACTCTTATATTTACGCTAATTCCTTTCGAAGGATTACAAAATCTTCAAACTTTAGGATTTTCATAACAATGAAAAAATATTTTGTCTTAATTTTCCTTCTTGCGCATCAATTGATTCTAGTTGCTCAAAGCGACAGTACGATTTGGAATGATGTCCAAATTTCTCTCCTTACCTGCGATCCAAGTGACGGAATAGAAATGTATTTTGGGCACAGTGCGATTAGAGTTAAATCACCAGGACAAGATATTGTATTCAACTATGGAACTTTTGATTTTGACACACCTAACTTTGTCCTCAAATTCATGCGTGGTCAATTACCTTATGCACTAAAAGTCAATCGATTTGGTACGTTTATTTCCATATATAATGATGAAAAAAGAGCCGTATATGAACAAATTTTCAATTTAAACATAAAGCAAAAACAAGATGTATTTGAGTTTTTAAAAAACAATGCTAAACCAGAAAACGCATATTACAAATACGATTTTTTCTTTGATAATTGTGCCACAAGAATTCGGGATGTTTTCCAATCGAATCTAACCGATTCTCTACATTTCCCTACATATAAAACCAAAACTACTTTTAGAAACATATTACATGAATACCTAGAGCATCACCCTTGGACGAAACTCGGAATTGATATAATCATTGGTTCAAAAGCAGATCGAACAGCTACCACTTCAGAACAAATGTTTATTCCAGATTATTTAAGTAGTAATTTGGGAAATACTATGATTAATAAAGCTCCTCTCACTTCGGAGTCATCTCAAATCCTATTGCATGAGCGAATTACTTCAGACAAACCATCTCTTTTACATCCAATGGTCATCGGATTAATGGCTATGCTATGGTTGTGGCTACTGTATTACAAATCAAAATTTAAGTCACTAAAGATTCTACGCAATACCATTTACTCATTATTTATTATAGGTGGCCTTGTCATAACATTTCTATGGTTTTTTACAGATCATGATGCCACTAAGATCAATTATAATATATTTTGGATCAACCCACTTATAATGATGTTGTTTTTCACAAAAGGAGCATTGAGGAACTACATTTTGATGGTCTTCATTATTGCGACCATTTTGTGTACTTTATTGATGTCAGTTTTAGTTATTCCACAGCAACACCCTTCATTGTTGTTATCTTTAGTACTCTTAACTGCTCTTGTAAGTGACTACTTGCAAGGTCTATTTAAAATGAAGACGCAATTCATTCTACAAAAACATTCTACCAAAGCATAAAATGATAAATCTTACAAATTCGTCTAAATGTTTTGAGTTTCTAAGTGCCTCATTTTAAGTGTTTTGATTTAAAACAAACATTACACAATAGAAATTAAGTTTTAGGCAGCGAAAAGCTTGAAATATTCGTTAAAATGCTGTAATTAATGTTTGGTGACCTTAAATTAATTGTACATTCACTGGATGAAATCATATTTGATTGACATACCATATTCTGAAGCAGAATTCATACAAGCATGCTCTAATAAAGAGTCTTGGGCGATGAAGATATTGTATGAAGAATTCTATCCTGATATGTATCCTGTATGCTTAAGATATGCCAGTTGTGAATCTGATGCCTTAGATATATTGCATGACGCCTTTATAAAGGTATTTAAGAATATTGATAAATATAAAGCGGGAACATCTCTTAAGGCCTGGATCAAACGAATTATGGTTAATGCCTCAATAGATTATTACAGAAAAGAAACTAGAAGAAGGACTTCTGATATAGATGAAGTTATTGGTGTCAGCGATCATTCACCTGATGTAATTAGCCATATATCAGAAGAAGAACTTCTTGATTCGTTACAAGAATTATCGCCGGCGTATCGATCTGTATTTAATTTATACATAATTGAAGGCTATTCTCATAAAGAAATTGCTGCGAAGCTGGATATCTCTGAGAGTACATCCAGATCCAATTTGGTAAAGGCCAGAAACAAATTAAAAGAACTACTTTGTAGGAGAGTGGAATATATAAGAGAAAGATATTTAGTTAAGTGAATTGGAAGTAGATTGATGTTGGATAAAGATTTTGACAAGGCTGTAAACGATAGATTAAAAAATATATCTAAAGCAACTCCAAAAGGAGGATGGGATAGTTTTTCCAAAAAATTGGCCCAAGAAGAAGGCTTTGAAGATATAGTATTTGATCAGAAAGTAACAGATAAGCTAAAACGTTCAAGAGCTGCTTACAATGATAAACACTGGGATCTTTTAAGCACTAGGATCAATAAAGAAACCCAAATTAAACGTGAGGTATTTAAATCCAAAACGATTGAATTTGCAGCTGTATTCTTGTTGTTGATCACATTTTATAATTTCTACCCTTACATAGAACAGACAGAGGAAACTCCTGTTTTCGCCCTTGAATCAGCATTACCTCTACTAGAGCAGAAAAAGTTAAAGGTTCGTTCAACGACCGAATTCTCATCGATGAATGATGCTATCGACATTAAAATACATGATGCTAATAAGGAGTCTTTTATTGAAGAAAATTCCATAAAAGCCCATACTTTGCCAAAGGCAAATACCCTTATTAATGAAATAGCCTTGTTACCAATAAACACATACAAAATAGAAAATTCGAATCGTTCGAATTACAACATACACAAACCCGACCAAGAAGTAAGCTTTGTGAGTATTCCTTCATTAATGCTTGATATTGAGACTGATAAAAGCCTGGTTTCAATAGACAATGAACATCCTAATTTCTATACTAATTTAACTCCGAATAATCCCAAGAGTAAGCATTTTTCGATCTATGCAAACAGCCTTTTTGGCATCATACGATCTCCTGAAGATCAGGATTTCACTATAGATCCATACAATATTTACAATACAGATTTTGGTGTCACTGCAGAGGTAAGCCATGAGGCTAAAAATTTTGAGGCATTTGCAGGACTGGGATATACCAAAGTATCCTACGAGCCTATTAAGATCACAGAAATATCAGGTGGATTTAATGAGTTGATCATTAAAAACACATTGGATAAGATTGAATTTGACTTAGTTCATTTGCCACTTGGATTGAGGTATTTCCTTCCAATTCCAAGCAAGAAAATGCAATTTTGGGCTGGACTTGGAACAACTATAAACATGGCCTTTTATTCGACCTATAATGTCGAAACAGATATATTATCTCAACCATCTGCCGTAATTCCAGATGAGGATATTCAAGCTCAGAGTTTACGTGGGGAAAGGTTTGAAAACAAAAATTTCCATCCGGGCATACTAGAAAAAGGAAGCCTCCTTGACAATATGTATTTGTCCTTGAATTCTGAAATTGGAGCATCATACGATTTGAATAAATCTCTTTCTCTTGCCGCTAAAGTAGGATACAACAAAGCCATATCTGCTTTAGGTTTGGGTCCTAACGAAGATGTCATTGATGCTATGAATCTGAGTATTGGGGTAAGAGCAAACATCTAATTCTTCCAATCAGAAATCAATACACTTCTTTACCAATTCAAATTAATGTTGTACGTTTGAATCCAATTAAATGGTTCATTTATGTTAAGCATACATAGCGATGAGTATTTTATGAAACAAGCCCTGCGAGAAGCAGAAAAAGCCAAAGAAGCTGGTGAAGTTCCTGTAGGAGCCGTTATTGTATGTCAAAAGAAAATAATAGCCAAAGCTCACAACCAAACCGAACTATTAACTGATGTAACAGCTCATGCTGAAATTATTGCGCTTTCCAGTGCATCAGCTGAATTAGGTAGCAAATACCTTAAAGATTGTACACTTTACGTAACCTTAGAGCCCTGTGTTATGTGCGCAGGAGCGCTTTATTGGTCTCAAATTGGCAAAGTCGTTTTTGCGGTAGCGGACGATAAAAGAGGATTTATGAAGTATGGAAAAGAATTATTACATCCCAAGACTACTCTAGAATACGGAGTATTACATGATCCTTGTCAACAAATTATTAGTGATTTTTTTGAAGCCAAAAGAGCTCTTACTCGTTTATAACTTCCAAAGAATAACTCATAGCAATGAAATGTTAAAGTTGTTTTGAGATAAGTTACAAGTTTTCAAAAAGAGTACTTAAATTTCATCATCTTGACGCATTCCTATTCTACTATTTGACCCGTGTCCAATTCTCTGTTCTGAAAAACCATCCGATATAACCTCGCATTTTCAATATGCCCTTATCTACCCAAAGTTTACCATCATATGATTTTCCAACTTTGGGGTCATAAGCCTTTCCATTTTCCCACTGATTTTTTGACGAGTTAAAACTAAAATCTGTAAATGTAGTCAATCCAAGAATGGGTTCCTTTCTTTTTGTCGGGTCTGGATTGTGTTTATCCAATGGAGGTAATCCTGTATCTTTATCTATCGCATCCCTCAACCATATCACCTTTCCCTCACAACTTCCATCTTCACCAATACTAAACTCAATGTGTGCGTCCTTATCTTGTGTCAACCAAACACCAACGATTTCTTCTTGATTTTGAGCATTTATTAATGTAAACAATAAGTTACTCATTATAAATATTAAGCCCTTCAAATTCATCCTTACAATCTTTATACCTTACTAACAATTTATTTCCGTCAATGTTGTTTAAAACCAAGCACTAAACTGATTTTCAAATGGTAAAATAGGAATAATTATTGCTATTTATTAAGAAGGCAATAAAAGAATTTGAACATGAGAATATCCAACATTATCATCTCGATGATACTAACTGCAGTTACTTTTTCAGTAAATGCTCAATTCATTGATGGTGGAAACATCACCTTGGAAAACGGGAATACCGTATACAGCCATTGTGAAGCTCAAGATCAAGCAGTAATTCTAGATATTCTTCTTGTAGGTCAAATGGGAGAAAATAGCACTTGGGTCATCACTGATGCTCAAGAAGAAATTCTGGAGGTTAATGGAATGCCACCATTTGACGTAAATTCATATTCCTTAGATTCTATCAAAATATGGCATTTAAGTTTCGATGACATCAATGGATTGGTCACAGGAATTCATAAAGACAGTATTTCAGGTTCTTTTGACTATTCTAACGCAATTGATGTTTACAAAATCACGCTAACCAGACCTAAAATTGAGCTAATCAAAGGAAGTAGAAACATCGGATGTGGAGGTGACGAAGATGTGGACAGCCTTGTTTTTTCATCTCAAAATGCTAATGGAACGTATAATGCATTCTTGATTACCGATATCAGAGGAAACATTACACATATTGCCCACGATTCTATTTTCTTAGCGGACAGTATTCAAAACCCTATCTGTTTATTCCAACAAATTACCTACGAGGAAGGTACAACCAATATAGTCATTGATTCGACACTAGAATCCATCAAAGGTTGTTTTGAAATTTCCAATTCTATATTAATTTCCAAAAATATCGTCAACGGCGGAGATATAATGATGCCCAATGGAGACACTACTATTACAATTTGTGTTGGTGATGGAATATCAGATGCATTTATACCAATCAGCTCTGATGCAGTAGGGCCAAATCAGTCTTGGATCATTGCTGATACAAGTGGTCAAATCTTAGCTGTTACATCTTTCAACACCTTCAATTTTGAGGGAGTCGGCCCAGGTCAAAACTGGATTTATCACATACGATACTTTGATATTGACAACTTATCCGCGCCTAATCACCTAGATAGCCTAAAAGGTTGTTTTGCCTTATCTAATCCATTATGGGTTACAAGGTCTTCAGGTTCTACCAGCGGAGGAAATCTTGAAAATCTGAATGATTCTGATTTCTGTCACGGAGATGGGAAACCAGATTCCTTGAATTTGAATCTAACTGGTAATATAGCTGACCACCAGATCTATCTTATTACTTCTTCTTCGGGAACCATCCTTGACACGTTTTCCAACACCCAACAAGATTTAGAACAACTACACGTAAACAGCAGATCGTTTATATTTTCTTTATCTTATCAGTCTGGAATTGGAAAATTAAACATTGGCAATAAAGTAGACGATTTACAGGGTTGTTTTTCATTATCAAATAGCGTTGAGATCAACTTTACCATAACAAGTATAGATTCAATATTTTTTCCCTCTAAGGATACTTCGATCATAATATGTTCCAACGACGGCATCGATGACAACATCATTATTGATACCTCTAGTGTAATGGGTTCAATTCAACTTGTTCTAACCGACAAAAATCAGAAAATAATTACCTTTAATTCTTCGACAGAAATTAACATTGATCAAAATTTATCTGACACTTCCTACCTATATGCTCTAGTATACGATGGACAATTGATAGATTTAGAAAATGATGAATTTCTTTATAATGTACAAGGATGTTATTCGCTATCAAATGCTCTTACTATTTGGAATTCCACCGATGCAGGTACTCCTGGCATTCTAAGTACAGATTCATTATTGACGAGATGCAAAGATTTTACCGATTCAGATACTATCTTCTTCGACATTGAGCAGTATACGGATGATCTATTATTCTTAGTACTACTAGATAAGTACAATACTATTATTCGAATTTCGGATACATTGCATATGGACTTGGGGAGCAATTTAGATGCTGGTGAATACTCCGTCGTAAATATTAAACCCAACCCCTTTATTTATGATCAAATCACCATTGGAACAAAACTGGATTCCATTAAAGGTTGTTTGAATATCTCGAATGCTATATCATTCAGAAAAATCTTACTTGATGAAGGAATTCTAACCGCAAATTATCCTGATTCGACCACCATATGTATTATAAATGAAGAGACTTTAGATATTGATCTAAATATTTCTGGGCATCAAGGAACATCAACTTTATTTGTCCTAACTGACCAATTCATGAATGTTATTGACATTAACAATTCAAACTCTTTCGATATTGATTCGTCTTATCCAGGCACGATAAAAATATTTGCAATTACTTTTGATGATGTAGATGGACTTGCCATTGGACAACCATTAAACAATTTATCTGGTTGTTTCAAATTATCTAATTCAATAACCATCTACGTACAAAAACTTATATCGGGAATGTTGGTTTTTGACGATGGGAGCCAAAGTAAAGAGGTTTGCGTTGGACAGGATTTCATTGATTGGACTTGGGTCCAAGGAGCTGCAGCAAGCATCGAATACGTTATTCGAAATTCCAATAATGACACCATTGCTATTCAGGCGTCAGACACCTTACACCTAGATAACCTAAGATCGGATCATTACACCATTGTTGGCCGAATATATTTCGACTCACTTCAATGTAGCGCGCAAACATCCAGTATAACCTTTCATTATCAAAAACCTGAGATCAAGACGATATTAATTGGTCAAAAAGACACGATTATCCATTGTAAGAATGATCTTTCTCTCGAAAATCATATCCAAGTAGAACAAGATTCATTACTTCGATTGACATTTCTTATTATGAATCAATCGGACAGCATCATTCATAGTTTTACGGATACTTCATTTGTTTCACAATCAACATGGCCTGATACCGTCAGGTTGGTTGCACTAAATCACTATGATACCCTATCCTCTCTAGAAAATCAGTTTTTATCAGAAATCGACGGTTGTTTTGCTGTTTCCAACGAAATCATTCTCATTCAGAAAGAAATCCGAAGTGGAAACCTATTGTTTTCTGACTCTACTACGAACCAAACCATCTGTCAATACCAGAATGATTTGACTATCTTACACAGTGGTCATGCATCCGAATCAGGTGCATATATAATCACTTCAAAAGATAGCATGGTAATCGTTTCTACGACTTCTTTAGACCATTTGAATCTTGACACTCTAGATATTGGAGATTATTTAATATGGTACATTGCTTCGATGGATTCTGTTATGATTTCGATCGGACAGACACTTGCGAATCCACAGCCTTGTTGGGATTTTTCCAACATATTGCAACTCACCATTGGAAATGGACGAAATGATGGTTTTGAGACTTCGTTGGATTCAGCAACACTAATTTGCAACGACGATTTGTCTTGGAATATAACCCTCAATTATACGGATTCCTTGGATAGAAAAGTAGTCCATGTTGTTATTGACAATGACGACAATATATACAGCTATTTTGATAGAGATAGTTTTGAAATACCCAGCGATGAACACTACCGCATTATTTCAATAGCATACGACACTATTCCAAATATTCAAATTGGCGAACATTTTTCCAATATTCATGGATGTTTTGGAACATCAAACTTCATTAATATCGATCCAAAAATCAATGACGCTGGCGTCGTATCTTTAACTATTGGTGGAAATGATGAATTGCATTTGTGTAGTTCACCTGATGAAGAATTCCTAGTTGATTTTACGCTAAATTCTCAAGGATTCATTCAAGGTATTTGGTTTTTGACTGATCACTCCAATAGAATAGTTGACACCTTCTCAAGCCCTACTTATACCTTTACTAACTCGTCATATGACTCATGTTACGTTTATCATTTAGCTTATATAAATGAAGATAGTTTAAAGCTTCTAGATCGAAATATTGATCAAATTGAAGGCTGTTATTCTATTTCGAATCCTATCTTAATCTCAAAGTCAGTCGTTAATGGAGGAAACATTGATATTGATGGGGAAAAAGAGTTTAAAATATGTAGCGGTGGACAAGCAGGAAGTCCCTTTAATATCAATATCACCAATGCCCTGGGCAACTCTTCGGCATGGGTTCTTACCGATCAAAATGGTACGATCAGTTCTATTACTGCAACTCCTCCAAACAACTTAGGATCTTCTCAAGATTCGATCTGTTTGTTGAGACAAGTACGATACGAGACTCAAAGTATTTCTGGTCTTACTATTGGACAAAATATAGAAGACATAAGCGGATGTTTTGATTTTTCCGATTCCATAAGAATAATTAAAACTCAACTAAACGCTGGAGAAATTTATTTTCAAGAGGATTTAAAAGAATTGACCATCTGTGTAGATGATGAAATCGAAGAGGAAATAACACCTTCAAGCATTCTTTCAACAGGACCAAATAATGCTTGGGTTATCACTGATGGTATTGGGCAAATTACGGATTATGACGTACAATTTCCCTTATCATTTGAAGGTCAAAATTCTGGTCAATCTTTCATTTGGTTGGTCGTATATGGAGATGATTTTGAAGGATTTGAAGTGGGTCAATACATCACTGATCTAAAAGGGTGTTATGCTATAACAAGCCCTCTCAAAGTCATAAAAGAAACTGGTGAAGACTGCTTTGTCTTTAATCATCATCAAACGATAAACCCTATTACGATTTACCCTAATCCCGTTAAAGATCTTATTCATGTAAATGGGCTACAAAATACCGTTTCCAAATTAAGAATATACGATCAAATGGGTAGATTAAGATATAGTATTAAACAATTTAAAAATCAGATTGACGTGAGCTCCTTAGAGCACGGCATGTATTTCATACACTTTATAGACCAAGGCGTTTCGCAAGTACAATCGTTTATCAAAATATAATTTAACGGTTGGGCTTCCACTACAATTCTGAATAGATATTTGGATAATGACAACTCATTTATCCACAGGTGTTGATAAGTATTAAATTATACTTTCTTAGTTTTGCGGCATTATTAATAGAATCAATTTTTCATGGCTGAAATAAAACTAATAACTGGAACCGAATCCAAATATCTATCAGAAAAGATTTCGGATTATTATGGTTACCCATTGGCTAAATGTGAAACTAAAAAGTTTAGTGATGGCGAGATGCAGGTAATCATTAACGAATCTGTACGTGGAGCTTACGTATTTTTTATTGCAAGCACCTTTGGACCATCTGACAACTTGATGGAACTATTACTTATGATTGACAGTGCTAAAAGAGCTAGTGCTGGATACGTTACTGCTGTAATTCCATATTTTGGTTATGCACGTCAAGATAGAAAAGACAAACCGAGGGTCCCTATTTCTGCTAAATTAGTTGCAAATTTACTTGAAGCAGCTGGAGCAGATAGAATCATGACTATGGATCTTCATGCAGATCAGATTCAAGGTTTTTTTGACAAACCAGTAGACCACTTAAAGAGTGAAGCAATATTTATTCCTTATCTACAAAAGCAAGATTTATCCAATGTGGTTTTTGCTTCACCAGATGTCGGAGGTGTAAAAAGAGCAAGATCTTATGCAAAGTTCTTTGGTAGAGACCTCGTTATTTGTGATAAAGAAAGAAGAAAGGCGAATGAAGTGCAAGCCATTACAGTTATTGGAGAAGTAGATGGTGCGGATATTATTCTCGTCGACGACATTGTTGATACAGCTGGCACATTATGCAAAGCAGCAGAAGCATTGATGGAAAAAGGTGCTCAGAGTGTTAAAGTCTTATGTACACACCCAGTACTTTCAGGCAAAGCTTATGAGAACATAGAGAATTCAAAAATTGAAAAGTTGGTTACAACTGATACTATACCTCTTAAAAAAGAATGTGAAAAAATCGAAGTACTTTCATGTGCACAACTTTTTGCAAGAGCGATTAGAAATACGCACGAATACAAGTCAATTGCGGCATTATTTGTAGAGAAATAACATGACGAACTCTTAAACAAAGAGCCTTGCCAAACATAAAAAAAGCGGAAATCAAAGTCTTGACTTCCGCTTTTTATTTTAAGCTGGCAACCTACTGTAATCTAAAATTCGATTGAGGCTTTTTTGTGATGGAGATAACCTCTTAGGAGGAAGTAGTTTTAAAGTTTCAATCATCT
The DNA here is from genome assembly GCA_965230345.1 of Saprospiraceae bacterium. Classification (GTDB taxonomy): domain Bacteria; phylum Bacteroidota; class Bacteroidia; order Chitinophagales; family Saprospiraceae; genus JADKBO01. The sequence continues at coordinate 1,526,603 of CBDDKR010000002.1, read as the reverse complement.
CTCGATACGAATTCTTCAAACTTCTATCTTCTTCTAAAGCATGCTCTATTTCCAAAGTTTCAAACAAGTCTGTTTCAGCATAGTGATAGCGTAATAGGTTTAATTCAGTGTAGATTCTATCCATATGTGATCTTTAAACATTACAAAATACTTTACTACGATGAAAGTCTTCACTTTCAACATTTTATGTGATTCCACTATATAACTATATATCAATTTAAATTATTGTGGTAAGACCTAATTATTCATAATTCTTGATTTAATGCGTGGATGATCACAGAACTTCGTGATCCAGAAAGAAACAAAAAACTATGGTGAGCTTCCGAATTGGAAGTTTTAACATTACGTACAATAAATTCATTGTCCTATATGTAGTTTTTCTAGAATTCCCAAATAAACAAACCACCCACACCAACAAAACGCACTATTTCACAAAATTGGTGACGATTGACCACTCTTTTCGTCCAATGAAAGTACTTGTATTATTTCATTTTAATCATATTTTATGCAAAAGATAGACCTTACTTTGATTATGAATAAAGTGCTGGAATGGTCACCAAAAATTGTTGGCGGAATTCTAGTATTAATCATTGGATTTTGGATAGCCAAAACAATCTCTAAACTAGTTGCTCGTTCACTCAAAAAATCTGGAGTAGACGAAGAAATTCTTCCATTCCTTACATCGTTGGTTAGTGTCCTTCTAAAAGTTCTAATCGTCATTACTGCCGCAGGTGTAGTCGGAATAGAAATCACCGCTTTTGCAGCATTATTGGCAGGTGCAGGGCTAGCAATAGGTTCAGCGATGAGTGGAACTCTTGGTCATTTTGCTTCTGGAGTTATGATTCTTCTATTCAAACCTTATAAAGTAGGAGATTTAGTAGATATTCAAGGAGTAGTTGGAAATGTAGATGAAATCCAGGTTTTTAATACGGTTATAAGTTCACTTGATAATAAAAAAGTCATTATTCCAAATGGAATTGCCACAAGTGGTATTATGACCAATCTAACTACAAATGGTAAACTAAGGGTTGATCTAAATGTAGCCATGCCCTATGAAGAAAGTTTTGACAAGGTTCAGTCCATCATTCGATCAGCCTTAGATCAAGTCGAAGAAAGACTCCCTGAAGAACCAACCATCGAAATTGAAAAGTTTGATGAAAACAATATTCTATTGGCCGTAAGACCCTACGCCACAGACTTAACCTATTGGGATGTCTATTTTAACTCTTATAGGGCCATAAAAAAAGCGTTTAAAGAAGCTAATATCGAAGTGGCGTACCCTACAAGAAAAATCAAAAATTTCCAGAGTTAACTTACTATACTTAACTAGGTTTTCTTACTTCATTCAAACAAAACTGTGCACCAGCCATTCAATCCGAGCTGGTGCATATTTGCTTTAAGTTAATTTATACCTTTGCATTGGACGAATCAAAAGGAAAAGAATAGTCAGCCAAACTATTTTTATTTCTAAAGGTTACATTCTTGAGCTTTATAAATCTATTGATGGAAAATCAACAAAAAACTCTACTCCCAACAGTCAAAAACAAACCATTTTTGATTGCGGGACCTTGTAGTGCCGAAACAGAGGAGCAATTGATACAATCAGCAAAATTGCTCAAGAAAACAGGGAAGATTCATATGTTAAGAGCTGGAATCTGGAAACCTCGAACTCGTCCAGGAAGTTTTGAAGGCGTTGGAGAAGTAGGATTAGATTGGTTGATCAAAGCTAGACAAGAAACCAACCTTCCAGTTATCACAGAGGTTGCTAAAGCATCACATGTTGAAATTTGCCTAAAAAAAGGAATTGACGCTCTTTGGATAGGAGCTAGAACTACCGTAAACCCTTTCGCAATTCAGGAACTTGCGGATGCACTCAAAGGAGTAGATATTCCAGTTTATGTTAAAAATCCAATAAATCCAGATCTTGCATTATGGATTGGAGCCATGGAGCGCCTGATGATGGCAGGATTAACTCAATTAGGAGCCATTCATAGAGGCTTTTCTAATGCTGGAGAAAAAATATTCAGAAATCGCCCTCAGTGGCAAATCGCTATAGATTTCAAATCAAATCTACCTGAGATTCCATTAATCTGTGACCCTTCTCATATTTGTGGCAATCGGACACTGCTCCAAGAGGTTTCGCAAAAGGCTATGGATTTGAATTTCGATGGACTCATGATTGAATCGCATTTAGATCCAGATAATGCTTGGTCTGATGCTCGACAACAAATTACTCCAAATGTTTATGCTAACTTAATTAACAATTTAGTTATTCGTAAAACAGAAACTAGCCCGTCAGAAACTTCACACCTTGAACGAATTCGTAAACAAATTGATTTGTTGGATGATGAGTTAATTCACCTTCTTGCATCGAGGATGAAACTCGCCCGAGAAATTGGAGAATATAAAAAGGAGCACCAGATTACTATACTTCAAACCTCTCGATGGAGTGACATTCAAAAAAAGTATCAAGTCAAGGGACAAAATCATCAATTGAGTAATGAATTTGTATCCAAATTTATCAAAGCTGTCCACGACGAAAGCATTAATCAACAAGAAACCATATTAAACAGTAAGTAGAACAGTCTATGTGAAAGAACAATTTTTTCCTGTTCTTAATACCATCACTGATGCTTGATTAATTCATTTATCCCTAAATTCGCATTTTAATATTTTAATGCGTTTTTATCTTGTAAACAAGAAACGTAAAAAGCATACACAATGAAAATTGTCATAGCAGGTGCAGGTGCAGTGGGGTTTCATCTAGCAAAAAAGCTATCTACACAGCAACAAGATATTATTCTAATTGATACCAATCAAGAAGTCTTAGATTATGCTGCATCTCATTTAGATGTTTTGGTGGTAAAAGGAGATTCTTCTTCTCTAGAAGTACTAAAAAGGGCTGATGTTGGAAATGCAGAACTATTTCTTGCAGTTACCACATCTGAAAACACCAATATTGTATCTTGTATTCTTGCACATCAGCTTGGTGTAAAACAAACTATTGCAAGAACAACGAAAAAAGACTTAGTCAGTTTAGAACAAAAAAATGTACTAAAAGACTTAGGTATAGATAAGTTGATTTATCCTACTGATCTAGCTGCTAACGAAATCATTCGAATCCTTGAATTAGGAATAGTTACAGAAAATTTCAAATTTGAAGACGGTAAAATTTCCCTAATTGGAATTACGATAACACACGATTCTCCCATAGTTGGAAAAACGCTAAAGGAAATGCAGGCAGCTTATCCTGAATTGGAAAGTAGACCCATAGCACTGCTAAGAGGGCCCAATACCATTTTGCCTCGAAGCAATACAAGATTGTTTACAAATGACCATGTGTATTTTATTTCATTGACTGAAAAAGTAAATTCTATTCTTGAAACGATAGGAAGAAAACCTAAAAAAATTGAAAACATTATGATTTTGGGAGGTTCTGATCTAAGTATCGTAACCTCTAAAAAATTAGAAGAGAATTACAACATAACCGTTATCAACGGCAATAAAAAGCAATGTAAAAAGCTAACAGAAATCCTTCACAATTCCTTAATCATAAATGGAGATCCTTCAAATATGGAACTCCTCCAGGAAGAGGGCATGAGCAACATGGATGCCGTCATTGCCCTAACACCAAATTCAGAAACAAACATTATTGCCTCATTAATGGCAGAACAATCTGGTGTCTTTAAGACCATTGCTCTTGTGGACAACACTGACTACACACATATTTCACAACACATTGGTATTGATACCATAATCAACAAAAAATTAATTGCTGCCAATAACATATTTAGATTTGTACGTGAAGGGAAAATAGAAGCCATTACCAGCTTGCACGGTGTTGATGCTGAGATCATAGAATACGTCATCGAGAAAGAAAGCAAGATTACTAATCGCCCTTTACGAAAAATAAAATTTCCTAACAATACTATTATCGGTGGTGTAATTCGTGGTGATCATCAATTTATACCGACAGGAGAGACTATACTTCATGTAGAGGACAAAGTCATTGTTTTCGCAGTATCTGACAGTATTTCAGCTTTGGAAAAAATGTTCTGCTAATGATCAATTTTAGACCCATTGCAAAAGTAGTAGGAACTCTATCTGTCCTCATTGGATTGATGATGCTTCTTTGCATTCCTGTTTCGTTGTATTATGACTCTGGCGACGCAGGAGCTTTTTTACAATCGGCACTGATTATTACATTTATTGGAATAATCATCCGACAGATCAAAACTGGGGACGAAGCAACTAAGCTTAACAAAAGAGAAGGTTACTTAATCGTAGCATTATCCTGGTTATTCATGGGTTTATATGGTGCACTTCCTTATTATATTTCTGGGTTTGTGGCTAACCCAGTTGACGCTATATTTGAATCTTTTTCTGGACTAACTACTACTGGTGCTTCTATTCTAAATGATATAGAATACCTTCCTAATGGACTTTTGTTTTGGAGAAGTCTTACCCAGTGGATAGGAGGCATGGGAATCATTGTATTATCTGTCGCTTTATTACCCTTATTAGGCATTGGAGGAGTAGAATTGTTTACAGCAGAAGCGCCTGGTCCCACTGCTGACAAAATCCACCCAAGGATTAAAGAAACAGCTAAAAAACTTTGGCTTATTTACCTTACCCTCACTATTGTGCTAAGTATCATTCTTTTTATCGAAGGGATGACAGGGTTTGATGCAATCAATCATGCATTAACAACCATGGCTACAGGAGGCTTTTCAACTAAAAATACAAGTATAGCCTACTACAATGATATACCAATAATTCAATATACGCTCAGCCTGTTTATGTTTATTGCGGGGATGAACTATTTCATGATTTATTCTGCGTATAAGAGAAGATTCACCAAGGTGTGGAACAATGAAGAGTTTAAAATGTACTTTGCAATTGTAGCTGGATTAGCCTTTGCTACCGGATTAGGAATCTATTTTCATAGTGATCAATCCATTGAAAAGTCCTTTCGTGACGGTTTATTCCAAGTAGTTTCATTGATAACAACAACTGGTTATGTATCTGCCGACTATACACAATGGGGCAATGGATTATTGATGATCTTCTTTGGGCTCTTATTTGTAGGGGCTAGTGCTGGATCAACTTCTGGTGGAATCAAGATCATAAGACATTTAGTCTTTTTAAAAAACAGTACGCTCGAATTTAAAAGGCTGCTTCATCCAAGAGCTATGATTCGCATTAAAATCAATAAAGAACTCGTAGCTCCCCGGATTCTGACCCACATATTAGTTTTCCTCTTGGTATATCTATTGTGTATAACCTTGGGAACTGTACTACTTTGTTTTTTAGAAATTGACTTCATGACAGCCTTAGGAGCTGTAGCGACTTCTCTTGGCAATGTGGGTCCTGGTATTGGTGATGTAGGTCCCGTAGATAACTTTAGCCATTTCTCTGATGGAATCAAACTAATCCTCTCTTTTATCATGTTGGTAGGAAGATTAGAATTATTTACTATTCTCATTCTCTTTACACCGTATTTCTGGAAGGTAAATTAACGACATGAAGAATTTGATCAACGAGTGGAATAACAGAAGTGAAGAGTGCATTAATCAGCGTCACGATATCTTAACCACACTAAAACATTCACAACCTTCAAATATTGATCAAATAGCTCAAGAATGTGATCAGAATATTCGGCATCAAATTGATTGTTTAAAATGCGGTAATTGCTGCCGAACTTCTGTAACTGATTTCAATAGTTCTGATATAAAACGTGCATCAAAATTTCTCGGGATAAGTAGAAAACAATTTATCAAAAAGTATCTTATTGAAGATTTTGGAGGTGAATTTGTAACGATTAGTGCACCTTGCCCTTTTCTCAACCTAGATGATAATACATGCTCTATTTATGAAGTTCGCCCATTTGTCTGCCAATCTTTTCCTCATACTCAAAGAGATTCTTTCCTTCAACGCATTCATGCACACAAGGCCAATGTTAATATGTGCCCTATTACTTACCATGTTGTAGAAGCTATTGCTCAAAAAATGAATCTTTGATAATCGCTTAATCATTGACTCCCTTTTAGACAAAAAAACACCTTCAAGGGTGAAAAAGCACTACTCAAGTCTGCACCACATTCGGGATTGTACCGTATTGGTAATAATTCATTAATCCAATAAGATTTTGCATTGATCTAAAAGTTCATACTCTACGAATAAAAGTATTACTTTTGAGAAACACGATTGTTCATAACTTTGTAAGTTATATAGCATTGGATGGATTGATCATTGTTAATTTGAAAACCATTTATACCTATTGTCATCGTCGATGGTATATTTTCAGAAGACTTCAGTCAACCCGCCTAAAACAAAAATGGATTTAAATGACATACGATAATTTTACCGAAAACGCTCAGGATGCCATACTTGCTGGTCAAAGAATGGCTGCTTCATTAGATCAATTGGAAGTTGGTACTTGCCACCTCTTGCATGGTGTTATAGATACAGATCCTGAAATGGTGGATTATTTATTCACGCGTGCTTCTGTATCAATGGCTATGTTTAAGAGGGAACTGTACCGACTCATTGAAAAATATCCTAAGGTAAAAGGAACAAAAAAACAATATCTCTCTAAAGACGCCAATAAGTCATTATCTATTTCGAAAAAGGTAATGATGGTTTGGGGCGATCAATACATTACTACTGAGGCCATGTTATTTGGTCTTCTGGCTGGGAAAGACAATGTATCCAAATTGATGAAAAGTTTTGGATTGACAGAAGATATTCTTAAAGAAGGTGTGGATGAACTTCGAAAAGGCAAAACCATTTCTTCCCCAAAAACAAAGAAGTATGATGCTCTGAAAAATTTTGCCATCAATCTTAATGAAAAAGCGGCAAATGGTGAATTAGACCCTATCATAGGAAGAGACGAAGAAATAAGACGAATTACACATATTCTTTCTCGACGATCAAAGAACAACCCTGTATTGGTCGGTGATCCAGGAGTTGGCAAAACAGCAATTATCGAAGGCCTCGTTTGGAGAATAGTTGAAGGAGATGTTCCTCAAAATCTTATTAATAAAAAGGTCTTTGTATTGGATCTGGCTTCGTTGGTTGCTGGTGCCAAATACAAAGGTGAATTTGAAGAAAGAATTAAGTCAATAGTACAAGAAGTAAAAGATTCTGCAGGAGAAATTCTCTTGTTCATAGACGAAATCCATACTCTAATTGGTGCTGGAGGTGGAAATGGAGCAATGGATGCGGCAAATATTCTAAAACCTGCACTTGCCCGAGGAGAGCTCCATGTCATCGGTGCTACAACTCCTGAAGAATATCAAAAATACTTCGAAAAAGACAAAGCTTTGGTTCGAAGGTTTCAGAATGTCTACATTGACGAACCAACGACAGATGTATCCATTTCCATTCTTCGAGGCATTCAAGAAAGGTATGAGACATTTCATGGAATCGAAATCATTGATGAAGCGTTGGTCGCTGCAGTCGAACTATCACACAGATACATTACGGATCGTAGACTACCAGATAAGTCCATCGATCTAATTGATGAGGCTTCTTCTAAACTACGATTAGAATTGGATTCTGTCCCGGATGAAATTGATAAACTTCAAAGACAAATCACTCAATTACAAACTGAAAAGCGATTTCTTCAACAAGAACAAAATGATTCAAAAGTTGAAGAAATAGAATTGCAAATAGCAAATCTTAAATCAGAATTGTCTTCGAAAAATGCAGCTTGGAAGAAAGAAAAGCTATTGATTGATGATATGCATGCAGTTAAGAAAGAAATGAAATCTCTCAATGATGAACTTTCTAAAGCTGAAAGAGACACAAATTATGAAGAAGCAGCTAAAATAAAATACGAAGACCTTAATAAACTTCAACAACGGTTAAAAGATATCGAATCCAATCTAGGACAGATACCTGAAAATCAAAGAATGACCAATGCCGAAGTATCCGCTGATGATGTCGCTGATGTTGTATCCAGATGGACTGGAATAGCAGTTAAGAAGATGCAGCAATCCGACAAAGAAAGATTGCTTAATCTTGAAAAGGAAATAGGCAAAAGATTGGTTGGACAGCATGAAGCTGTAGTTGCTGTATGTGATGCTGTACGTCGATCCCGAGCAGGTCTACAAGATCCAAAAAAGCCAGTAGGTTCTTTTATCTTTTTGGGACCAACTGGGGTTGGTAAAACGGAATTAGCCAAAGCACTTGCTGAGGTTCTCTATGACGACGAACATGCCATAACACGTATTGACATGAGTGAATATCAAGAAAAACACTCCGTTTCAAGGTTGGTCGGTGCTCCTCCAGGATATGTTGGGTACGATGAAGGAGGGCAACTCACAGAAGCTGTAAGAAGAAGAGCATATTCTATCGTATTGTTAGATGAAATCGAAAAAGCTCACCCCGACACCTTTAATATTTTACTTCAGGTTTTGGACGATGGAAGGTTAACGGATAATAAGGGCCGTGTTACAAATTTTAAAAATACCATTGTAATTATGACATCCAATATGGGTGCCCAAACAATCTTAGAAAACTTTGAGGATCTTGAAGCCTTAGGAGACAAACATAGAGATGACATCATCACCAATACAAAGGAAGAAGTCTTCGAAATTCTCAAGGAAAACCTCAAACCAGAATTCTTAAATCGGATTGATGAAAAAATCATGTTCCTACCTCTTACCAAGGAAGAAATAAAAACCATTGCAGGGTACATGCTTAAAAAGGTTAAGAAAAATCTTTCAAGACAAGATCTTGGTATAGAATTCTCACCTGCAGCTATGGATCTTTTGGCCGAGAGAGGATACGATCCTCAGTTTGGGGCAAGACCATTGAATAGGGTTATCAACAAAGACTTGGTTAATCATATGGCTAAAGCCCTCCTTGCAGGTGACTTTAATGCTGGTGACACCATATACGTAGGAACCAATAAGGAAGGATTTACCTTTTCACATGAAATGCCTAAAAATGAAGTAACTCCTCCCAAATCAAAACCAAAGAAAAAGGAGAAAACAGTAGATCAACTAAAAAAAGCAACGAAAGACTTAGAAGAAGCCATTAAGGATGTAAAAAAAGAAGAATAGTGTAAATGATTCCATTGCATTTTTTAAGTTACCGTAATGCTATCGATGCTATCGATGCCAGAATCATACACAACTCGTTGATTCAAGAGGTATCCATTGACAGTAGGTCAATAGAGGACCCAAGTGGCTGTTTATTTATTGCATTGAAAGGATCAATTACTGATGGACACAATTATATCAAAGAATGTATTGATAAAGGAGTTCGAAACTTTATCATTTCAGATGATAATGTACTTCACAGTCTACAAGGTTGTGATTACATTTTGGTGGACAACACGTTAGATGCTCTTCAAAAATTGTCGGCATACCATCGTCATCAATATAATGGAACTGTGATCGGAATTACAGGATCAAATGGAAAGACAACGGTTAAAGAATGGTTGCATTACCTGCTTTCTCAATTTCATACGGTTGGTAAATCACCTGGGAGTTTCAATTCCCAAATCGGAGTTCCTCTATCCGCTTTTGAATTGTCAAACGGCCAAGATTTCAGCATACTTGAAGCAGGAATATCTAGGCCACTTGAGATGGACAAACTTCAAATCATTATTGATCCAGATATTGGTATTTTCACAAATATTGGCGAGGCACATAGCACTGGGTTCGATTCATTAGATGAGAAAATTCAAGAAAAAATCAAACTCTTTAGTCACTGCAAACATATCATAGTTTGTGCCGAACATAAAGAAATTCTCAATGCTATTTACTCATGTGAGTTAAATGGTCAAATTCACACATGGGGATACGATCAAGAATCCACGCTATTTTGCATTAAGAGTATTGATCGAGGTAAAGAAACTTCATTTTTGAACATCGAAATTGATCAAAAACAACATCAACTTGAAGTTAATTTTACAGACGAAGGCTCCATTCAAAACATCCTTCATAGTATATCTATCTTGCTCCTGCTTGATATAAACCTCAAAGCCATTACACCTCTTCTTAGCAATGTCCGATCACTGCCGTTAAGGTTGGAAATGTATCCAGGACCAAATGATACAATGATCATCAATGATGCCTACAATCACGACCTTACATCATTAAAAAATACCCTTGCATTTGCAAACAAACAAAAAGGAAACAAAAAAATACTTGCCATACTTTCCGACCTTGAGGAAAGTTCCACCTCTACTCATCGTAAAATGGAAGAATTGTTTGTTCATACAAAAGTGGACGAAGTTTGGTGGCTTGGAAATCAAGGAAATCAAATTGCGCATAAGGTATTTTCTTCTAAACCTGATTTAATTCGAGCTATTCGAAATCATGATTTTTATAATCAGATTATTCTTATTAAAGGAAGTCGCAGATTACAATTTGATCAATTAGCTTCATTATTCGAACAAAAAAGTCATAGCGCTACATTAGAGATTGACCTCTCTGCCTTAGATCAAAATGTACAGATCTATGGGAATATGCTTAGCGATAATACCGGCATTATAGCGGTCATCAAGGCGGGGGCATACGGTTCTGGTAGTGAACAATTAGCCCAACTATTGCAACACAGAGGCATAAAATTTCTGGCCGTAGCTTTTGTTGATGAAGGCATTGAATTGCGGAAATCTGGAATTTCACTTCCTATAATTGTTTTGAATCCTGATCGATTAAGTATGCATGCTTTATTTAAATATGACTTGCAACCTGAAATATATAGCCTTAATCAATTGGTTGAATTCATTCGTTGGCAGAATCGACATGAGCAAAAACTACCCATTCACCTAAAACTAGATACGGGAATGCATCGCTTGGGATTCGATAAGGAATCATTAAGTTCAGCACTACAACTTATTAACCAACATCAAATAAAGGTGTCCACTGTTTTCTCTCATCTTGCAAGCAGTGAAAATCCCAAGGAAGATGTCTTCTCTAACCATCAATTTGACAAATTCAAAGAATTGATAGAAGATGTTAAGGAATGCTTGGATTATGATCCACTTCTTCATATTTGCAATACAAGTGCCATTGTTCGGTTTCCTGAGATGCACTTGGATCTTGTCAGATTGGGACTGGGAATGTACGGTATCGATTCTACTCGATCTGTAGCAAGAAAACTTGATAAGGTTCATACGCTTACGGCTCGGATTATCCAGATTAAGAAAGTCCAAGAAGGAAGTTCTATTGGATATAATCAAGAAGAAATTGCAAATGCTGATATGACCATTGCCATTGTTAATATAGGATATGCTGATGGGTTACCAAGATTAGCTGGCAACAGGAAATACTCCTTCTATATACATGGTAAACTGGCTCCAATAATTGGGAATGTTTGCATGGACTTGACCATCATAGATATTACACATTGTTCAGAATGCCAGGACGGTGATGTAGTAGAAGTATTTGGTAAAAATCAACCTATTGAACAATTGGCTCAAATAGCAGGAACCATTCCTTATGAAATATTGGTTCAAATATCTGGAAGAATTCGAAAAGAATGGACTCATGGTTAATACTAATCTATCAATTCAGAATATATGAAGATCGGTCTACTTCAATTTGATGTCTTATGGGAAGATCCAAAAAACAACTTTCGGACTATATCCGATTTATTGAGTCTAGATGAAACAGCATATGATCTAATCGTACTTCCTGAGATGTTCGATACCGGCTATGTGATGAATCCTCGATCTTTAAATAATTGGAATCATAAAGAATCAATACAAAAAATGCACGAATTATCTCTTAGGCATAACACGGCTATTTGTGGATCCATTCCTACTTATAGAGGTGACTCGTACTATAATACATTTATATGCGTATACCATGATCAAGTCGTCACAACTTATGATAAAATGCACCTCTTTTCTTTAGCAAAAGAAGATGTATCATATACTTCGGGACACAAGATTTCTCTTTTTCGAATCAATGAATTCACCCTTCAACCTCTGATCTGTTATGACCTAAGATTTCCATACATTTCGTATAATACACATGAATATGACGTATTAATCTACGTAGCCAATTGGCCAATAGGTCGTATCGAACAATGGAAGTCCCTTCTTCAAGCTAGGGCCATTGAAAATCAAAGCTATGTAATAGGTGTAAACCGAATTGGAAAGGATAAAAACAATCTTTCCTATAATGGTCATTCAATGGCTATCTCGTATGACGGAAAAATCCTCTTAGATGCTGAAGATAACCCAGGAATTCATTTCGTTGAAATACAAAAACCCGATTTAAATAAATATCGAGAAAAACTTCCTTTTCTTAAGGATCAAAAATTGAAATAATTGGGTAGGGTTACTATTATATTATTTCTTTTGTTTCAGTTATCACAATGGTGTCAAGCACAACATAAATATACCTTAATCCATTATTCTGATCCCGTACCAATGGATTTAGAATATTTAACCAACCATTCGCAGCAGGATTCTTTGACCTTAATATCTTCTTTGAACGACTATATTCTCAAACTACGAAATGAGGGATATTTACTTGCAAATTTGGATTCTTTAAACTGCATTAAAGATACTTGTAATGCCTATATCTATACGGGTAGTCCGATGAAATTTCAAATTTCGTACCATGATGAAATTGCTTATTTAACAGCTCAAAATGCGGGACTAATAAGATACAATTTCGAAGCAAGCAGTTTTAATGCGAACCAAATCAACCAATATTTTGAAAACATTATAGACTACCTCAGTCAAAATGGACATCCATTAGCCAATGCAAAATTTGATAGTACCTATATCAGTCCACAATTGGTAGAATTAAGATTACATGTTGATAAAGGTCCAAAAATTAGATACGGCGATTTAAAGATCAGTCCAGATAGTCTTATTTCATCCGGTTTCATTGAAAACTATTTACGACTAAAAAAAGGTGATTATTACAATCATAAGCATATCAAAGGTATTTATGAGAAATTAAACAATTTGACCTTTGTCGCACCTGAACGCGAACCTATAATCAAAATAAAAGATAGTCTAGCTTACATCAACATCCCCTTAAAACTTAGGAAAAGTAATGTATTAGACTTCTTGATTGGATTACAACCCGGACAAGAAAACGGGAAACGTGTATTAACCTTTAATGGTCAAATCCAAGCAATTTTTGACAATAGATTAAAGCAAGGCGAACGATTAGAAATAGAGCTCAAAAGGCTTACTGAAGAAGATCAATTCTTAAATATAAAATTGATTTATCCCTACCTATTTAATTTACCAATAGGATTCGATGGAAATTTCTCTCTGAGAAGGAATCGTAATAAAACCATTGATTTAAACACCCAATTTGGAGGTCAATACTTTATAAATGGATTAAACTCCATTAAAGCATTTGGGAGTTATCGTTCTTCCTCATTGTTGGACATAGATACAAGCAAGATTTTAACTCAAGGTCGCCTTCCTTCAAATCTGGATTACCGTTATCGAGGAGGAGGGATTGCTGGAAATTGGAACAATTTGGACTACTTATATAACCCAAGAAAAGGATGGCGAATTAATTTCAATGTTGACCTAGGGCTTAGAAGTATTAGAAAGAATTTAACCATTCTACAACTTAAAAGTGAGGCTAGAGATTTTTCCTTGGCCTATGATTCTTTAACGATTAACACCTTTCAATCTACATTCAAAATTCAGGCATCGTACTACCTACCCCTGCATAGAATATCCACATTGAAACTAAATCTTCGATCTGAATTCCGCCTTAATGAAGGTAAGACTTACGAAAATGAACTCTTTAGGATTGGCGGTTATCGAAATCTTAGAGGGTTTGACGAACTCAGCATATTGTCCAATTTCTATGTTTTGTATTCATCCGAATTAAGGCTTCTTCTGGGGCAAAATTCCTATTTCACCTTACCTTTTATAGATTTGGCTAGAATAAGGACTTGGCATAATGACCAGTTTATTTGGGATACTGCCATTGGACTGGGAATGGGAATTAACTTTTCCTCCAAAGTAGGTGTTTTTAATCTCTCCTTTGCAAGTGGGAGTCGATTGGATAATCCAATTGATTTTGGAAATACTAAGGTACATTTTGGCTATGTGAATCTCTTCTAAATGACCTAATTCACTTTTAGTTTATTGGCATAATGTCTGTTGATCATAATACCTACTGCAATACTAAGCACACAATATGTAGCAAAAAATAGTGCTCCGGGAGCTAAGGACGAATAGTTTACTGTTTCAATACCAAAGCCACCACGATTCCGCTCAATTTGTCCCAGTTGAGCTTCTACCAAGCCGTAAAATCCAATGTAAGCCATGAAAAGAGCCACTACAAATACATCAGCCATACTCCATTTACCCAAATGGAATATCAACCCCTTGGCGAATGCGCTTCTTTGTAACCTTTTGGAATATAGAAATACTGCTGATAACCCCAATTTAATCAGAGGGAAAACAACACTAAACATCAAGACCATTAGTCCCACAATCTTTAGATCGATGCCTCTTCCTTCCATAAGTGTTTGAGTCACTTGAAAAATAGACTTGCTCTGGTAAAAAACAGATTGCTCTCCAAATTCTAAATCTTGATTAAATAGGTTGAATACAAATGAGTTCATTCGAGCATCAATATCAATCATAGGCATAGATATGCCCAATGCTAAAAACACCACTGAAACTATAGACAAAAAGGATATCGTTAGATTAAATTCTATCCACTTGTACAGAAGGAATACTCCAATAACCAATCCCAATAAAATCATATAAAGTGACCTTATTTCATCTTTTCGATTGTTCGTTTCTAATTGGATCTTTTCACCTAAAAAAAGTTTTGTAGACTCAAAATCTTTTTGCTTGTATTTAGAATAGACCTTTGTTCTTGGATCTTGTTGGGGATATTTATCTGTGTATTGCAACATTGCTTTCAGCTCTGACTGCATGACTTCTTTCAGTCGTGGTTCGTTCTTTTTGAGTTCCTCCCCTAATTGTTTAGCCATTGAAGGGATGTATTTTGGAATATCTAGTTTTTGTATTTGAGTCCCAACATTATCTTTGAACAAATTCAACAAAAATTTATTGATCTTTCCATTCTTTTCAGCGTCTTTAAAAATCTGATCAAACAATCGACCATTTTCAATGTAAGTCTTATAAACTGATCGAAGGTATTTTCTAAGTTCTTTGTCCACTTCATCATAAGCTTCTGACGAAATTTCAAAGTGTTCAATTTGATCACTAAAAACGGACAGGGCTTTATCTCGCCACTCCTTCATATTAAACAGGCCAAAATCAATCTTTGTTATGAAGGCGTAATCCTCCTTCAGCTCCATTAATTCGTGATACGACTTACGCATTTCAACTGCACGCGTAATCGCAAGAGCTAAAACTAAGGTCAAAACGATAGATAGCAGAACCTTGACTGTATTACTATTCATACATAAAAAAGACTACTCCCCTAAGGGAGTAGTATATGTTTTATAACTGTATTATTGTCTTGTTGCTGAAGCGTTGCAAGTAGATTGAATTAATGGCGTAGGAGGTGTAGTAATAGGTAGTACCACCAATACCTCTAGAGGACCTGATAGTACATTCATTGTCTCATCTAAGGTAAATGTCCCATCGATAGTCACATCAACCATTTGTTTCGAACCAAGTATTTCGATTTCAAAATTTTTCTTCTCTGCTTTAAAGGTTAAAACATTGTTTTCGTCAATAGTTCCAATTGGGTTTTCGTCTACAATATCTACTTCAAAATCCAATTCTACGGTCACTTTATCATGTTCGCCTTCAATTTCTACTATTCGAAATGTAATCTCTTGTCCACCAATAATGTCATTCAACGTAGCATCATCACAGTCTGCACTCCCTTTAAATTCACCTAAGAATGCATCCTTTCTATACATGCATGAGCCATCGTCTTCAGTGGCATCAGCATCGTAATTGATTGCATTTTCATCTGTACACCCTTTAATAATGCAAGAGCCATCGTCCTGAGTAGCATCAGCATTGTAGTTTTCAGCATCGGGATTGGTACAACCTTTTATGATACATTCACCACTATCCTCATCTGCATTTGGATCATAATTTTCAGCATCAGGATTGGTACAACCAACTACAGGGTCCTCTTTACATGAAGAAAAAGTAAGTATAGAAAATAGCATTATTGTCAAAAAAAACAGAGCGTTATTTTTCATAAATCAAATTATAATATGGTAAAAGAACGGTAAGATAGGAATAATAAAAAACATCTGATCCCATCTCTCCATAATTCAAACGATCCAAAAATGGGTTTTGTATCAACCTTTGTCAGAAAAACCTAAAATTAAGCAAGCAAACATGCAATTTTTATAAATTTCAAAATGAATAGACATATTATTGATGAATAAATTTATATCTTTGCGTCGCTTTAATAGCAAGGTCCCATAGCTCAGCTGGTTAGAGCACCTGACTCATAATCAGGGGGTCCATGGTTCGAGCCCATGTGGGACCACTTAAAGTCAAAGGGTTATGTTTAAATGCATAACCCTTTTTTATTTGACTCAATAAATTCTTCATCCCTCACAAAGTTGCCCACTTAAACATTTTCTAATTTTCAAAATCAGAAATGGTTGTTACTACGAACGTAAGGCAGTTTTGATTTTAATGAATCCGACTAAAGGTAATCTCATTCAACTCCTAAAACTCTTTAATGAATAAATCATCACATATCTGAGAAATGCTCTTTCTCATGAATTTTAAAGACACTTAAAAAAATAGAAAAGAAAGCAATAACTATCCAATCCCATGTTGTAGTTAACATTCAAGAAATGGACTAAATAGCCTCTAAAACATATGTTAATTCCTCACCATCATACTCTTGATGTACGACTAATTCAGTTTCTGTTAATTTAAGAATATGAATTCCTCTGTCTTTTTCTTCACAAGTAACATCTTCATAATCTGATACGCAGAATATTTTGTTGTCAATATCTTCCCATTGCCAGTATGCCTTATAGTCTGCGTCTTCATAGTTTTCAAAATGAAGATAATACGTCCCAGCACTTGTAATAAAAACTTCCCGAGTATCTTTACCTCCCTTAACCTGCTCTCCATTTTCAGTTACTATACACCACGTTTTAAAAAAATCGTTTAAATCATCATTGGTTTCTATCTTCTCTGTATTCTTATTTCCTATGAAATTAATGCTCTCACTTTGATCTGGTAAGGGAATGGAAAATTTGATTTCATCTTTTTTAATGGAAACATCGTTTAACATTGTAAATCCATCCAAAACAATATCTTGATCTACGATTTCATATCTCCCATAACTATACTCTTCTTCACCATCAATCATACTTGTAATCAAATATGTGTTACTCTTGTTTAGCTCCATCGAATTGATTTCTTCTGAATCAAACTCCCATTTACCTACAATATCTTCGATGATTAGAGGTTTTTCTTCATTCTTGTCAGAACATGAAATAATAAATAGGGCAAAAAACAAAGGCAATAGACTTTTCATAAATTGATTGAATTGTTTGATTATAGGATTTACTATCTAAGTTTTAGAAACTTAAAAATAGATAATTATTGTAAATGGTAAATGCACAAGTGACGAAATAATCCTCACTTGTGCATACGTATCTTATAACTTAATTATTTTTATTCTCTCTTGAACACCTTGTCCATCAAAGGAAACAACATAAACACCGGCTTCCCATGATTTGGAAGAAGCAAAATGATATCTATTCCCTCCCTTACCTAAAGGTATTTCGTCTTCAAAAATCAATTTACCATGGATGTCTCTTACACTGATCTTACCATACAATGCATGCTGAACATGGATATCTGCGGTAAATTCTGATTTCGTCGGATTAGGATATATGCTCATATCAAAATCAAATTGATCCGTAACCTGTCGTTCTCTATTACGTGTATAGGTATCAAAAGGCACCTCTATAGGTACGCAGTCGTTATTACAAGACAAACAACTGATGACTAGCTTCAGATTTTGGTTCATATATCCATCTATGTTGAAAATAAATGGAATTATTCCTGGTCCTTTGGGTCCAATAGTCAGGAAAGATACAGGCTCCCAGTCTAGTCCATTTTGTGCAAATAATGTGATTTTTATTTGCGACCTAACAGGTACTAATACTGATCCTCGAACTTCTGCCTCTGATATATCAACTTGGAAGTCTATCAACTCTGGACAAGACGATGGGTCAGGTAAGCAATCTTCACACCATGAGCAATCATTACAATCGAGACAATCCGTACATGTGGTAACACAATCTGGACACCATGGGCAGTCCAAGCAATCTGTACAATCTTGACATTGACTAACACAGTCTGGACAGTCTGGACATTGTGTACAATCATCACACTCCGCACAATCTGTTTGACAATCGGGACAATCAGGGCACAAAGCGCAATCTGTACACGAATTACATTCTTCTTGACAAACAGGACACTGCGGACAAAGGCTACAATCAGTACACTCGTCACAATCTTGGCACTGTTCGCAATCTGGACATAATGAACAATCGGTACAACTTTCACAATCCGTACACTCATCACAATATGGGCATAATGCACAATCGGTACAGTCTTCACAACTTATAGCACAAGAATCACAACTTGGTATAGTGTCACCGACTATAAAGAAACAAGATGAATCTGTATTAAATGTTATACCTTCTAACTCTGTAGAAATATCGTATGTCCCAAAATAAGCTATGTATTCATCCTCTGCAGTTTTAGCTCCTAATATATTTTCATTATTCTGAGCACCCTCTGTTTCGAAATGAATCAGTTCTAAATCAGAATTGAATATTGCAAAGAAAATATCTGTACCTCCTTGGGATTGATGCATTTCTCCATCAATATTTAATTGACCAGAAAAATCACCATAAGCTAATACATCATTCCCTTTCGCTTCATCTATTCCAACAAGGTTCACATTACTATATGCAAATTTATATTTTTTAGGACTTGAACCCTTATCCAGAACGAATATCGTATTGCTCGAATTTGCAATTAAAACTCGTTGATCATCCAAAATACGTAACTCTTTAATGTCTTGAGGACTGATATTCACAGCCCACTCAGATATGACAGTATTAGATTTTTGATCTATAAGTTCGTACATGTTGCTTTGGGTATTCTGCCCAAACTTAACTAACCCTTTATCAGTAGAGCCCACTTTAATTAGATTAATGTTAGGTTCTATACTTGGAACAGGAATTCCATTGATAATAAAGCCAGAATGAGATTTACCATTGTGATCTCCAATCCAAAAATCCATACTATCATTCACTGATTGAACTGAATGAATCTTAAAGGCTCCTAACATTACCTCTTCGGTAAACCCTTCTTCTTTATCAATTCTCGTGATATAAGAATCAATGGAATCGTTATGCAGAATAAGAGCCTTATCGATTGAGGTGGAGATTTCAGTTACCTCTTCTGCTATCTGATACTCTTGATAAATTTTTTGACTCAATTGATCAAAATTCTCAGGATCTAACCGACTTACTGCATATGATCCTGTTTGATCATTTTCATGAAGCAAGAAAAATGCTTCTGCATCCGTATCATATATAATATTATTAACCTGATCGGAACAAACTACATCATCTGAAGGTGGGTCTTTCACAATGAACTCATCGAATTCGAAAACTTCCATATATTCACGAGGACAAGTTTGTTCAGGTGGATCAAATTCACCTTCAAATTCTACTTGAATAGTTACAGCACTTACATTGCTGCCTGTTTGATAATTGTGAGTAAAATGAGTTATTGTTCTATTCGGCAAAGTAAAATCTTTCAATAACTCTCTAAATTCACTTGAATTGTCGTATCGCACTATTAGATAAATTCTACAATTTACATTATAATCGTAACCAAGGGGATTACGTATATCTGCTTTGAGATTAAGTCCACCAATACTTGGTTCTTGACTAAATTCAACCGTTGGACAATATAATGTAGAATCAAAAAAGAAATTCTGTTTGATATTTGATTGACACCAGTAAGCCATAATTGCTGGTCCACCATTGGCAAACATTGCATCTCCATCGAACAAACAGCCTCCTCCTTTTAAACACTCTCCCCATGAAAATTGAACATCGCAAAATGGTTCTTGGTATTCTGCGGGCCCAATAGCATATTCTCCTGGTCCAACATCAATTTCTGCAACTTCCATTTTCCCACTTTGATTGACAATAAAGCCTTTTATTGTTCCACCTCCATAACAAGGGTTATCATAATCTTTGGGTGTATACTCGAATGGTCGAGACTTACTCTTATTACCTTCACATATATCATCCACCACGACCTCAGGCTTTTCAGCATTGTACAAATGAGTACACCCCCCCGTACATTTGGTCGCACAACTATAACCACCCCACACGTTATTCGTTAAAATCATCTTCTTTAGGGATTGGCCTAGATAAACATCTATACTCTTTGTATTACAATCCGATCGATCAAGTCTTTCAATTCTAACATTAAAAGGACCTATGTCATCAAAATCATCTTCACTTGGCTCCCAGTCCTGATCTCCTTTAGAAATTCTTGACCATTTTTTTGTTTTGTCTAATCCAAATGATCCTTTTCTTTTCCTCCATTTCACCTTAGATGAAGCCCAAACTTCATCACCATCAGGCCAAGACACCATATACTCTGTCCCTGGTTGTGGCATAGTTTCACCAGCTAGTTCGAGCTCTGTTTTCTTCTTCCAAATTTGCCCCCACTTTTTCTCACTACATGGTTTCCATATATCGATGCCAAAAAATTTAGAATCATCTTCCATACCCTCTGGAATAAGTCTATACTTATGCTTAGTTGGGCTTTCATCTTCGAAGAGTTTCCATGTGCCACAAGGCTCACAGGTATAAAACTCTTCAGTAATCACTTCATCACAACCATTGCTTATTGAATAAGTATAAGTATCTGTAGATACAGGCATACAAAAGGATAAATCATCTGTTCCTTGATAGCTGAGCAGTTCCGATAATGAATTAATACTTATACTTTCATCGGGAAAATTGGGTCTCGATAATGTAATAGTATACGGAAAGTCTAATGTGACTGAAGCAAGTGGTTCCACTCTAAATATTAGTTTTTTATCCTCTTCTAGAGTACAACTAACATTTTGCAAATTTCTAGAATCTTTTGGAGGATCGCACCACTTTTTAAGCCTCTTGTTATCTATATTTTCCGCTACTAAAACACTATTTATATTCCCGCATTGATATCTCAATACAGTTTCTAATCTTTCTTTTGTACATCCCGTTTCAAGATCTTCTACTTCAATTCTATATATTCCCTCTAAACCATTAAAAATAAAATCAGAACTCTTTGGGATTTCGTTCTCACCTACTTCTATACACCTAACACTATAATTTCCAGAGCCACCCGTTACTGTAACATCTAAAGATCCATTAGGCACATAATCTGGGTCATTGAATTTTCTAATTGAAGTTGTCGATACAATACTAATGGCTAAATTATTATCACAGCAGGGCTCTTTAAGTTCTTCAAATGTCATCATTGATACACATTCGTTGCCCCATTCATCGGTATTTGTTAGTGTGACACTGTATACTCCTGGAGAAACGTTTATTAAATCTTTTTGCGTAGATCCACCACTCCATAAATATGTGTAATTTCCTTTTGGTTGAGTATCGATGAATATACTTCCTCTTGGGTCAGAGCAATCAGAAGGACTTATTCGATCCACTTCCTCTATGGAGACTTGACCTTGTTTAATCTCAAAAGTTTCTTCGTCTGTACATCCCCATTCATCGGTCAAAGTAACACTATACAAACCTGGAGGTCCTGATATCATCTGTCCTTTGCCAGTTTCATTTCCTCCACTCCATTGGGCAGTGAAATGATTCCAATTATCGATGGCACCACCTACAGGAATAATCCTTATTCGTCCAAGCGTCGTTCCGCAGGCATCTTTATTATGAGCTTGGAAAGCCAAATCTCTTTCGATGTGGAAGTCATTCTCTCTTTCCACATTAAATACATTTTGGGCTGTACATCCTAATTCATCTGTTACGGTAACAGTGTAGCTGCCAACAGATAAAGAAGAGATATCCTCTGTTTCTTCACCATTACTCCAAGCGTACGAATATGGAGGTTGACCACCATTCACATTGATGTTGATTGAGCCATCTCCTACACATGTATTGGAGATGGATTCTGCTTCAATAACAATATCATTTTGAGCAATCGAAATATTGTGAAGAGATGTACCACAATATCCATCTCTAACTGCTATAACGTAATCTCCAGAATTTAAATTGGTAAAGTTTTCCAATCCGTTCGAATTAAATCTAACACCCAAGTTCTCCAGTCCATTTTTACCCACTTTATTTAAAACTATTGTTAATGGACTATTCCAATTCGTAACTTCCAATTGTATCTCACCATCTAGATCTCCACATGGAGATACTACAGTAGTGCTAATTAGTGGCGAAGCATCTAAGATTATTTCTTCAATCATTAAACTACATTCATCTGTAATATCTATAATTATCTCTATGTCCCCATGAGACAGATTACCAATATTAAAGGAAGAGGACGTAATTTCTGATTGTCCATTTTCTCCAGTTCGTAGGTTAACCCAAGAAATCTCAAATGGATATCTCCATGTAGACTCATATAAGGACTCATCTAACTCAATGTTTATTTGTCCCAATTTATTGGTAGTCGAGCAGGCGTCCTCCGTAGTTAGAACAGCGTAATTTTGACCAAACATATTTAGTACACTAAATAGTAAGATCGTTAGTGTATGGGTAAATTTCATATTGTTTATTATTAAATTTTATGAAGATCTAGCTAGGCATGAATCATTAATGAAGAGAAAACTTCGATTAAATTCATCATTAATAATGATGGCAACTATAATACTCCTTGCAATCATAGGTCCCTGTAAAAACTATCTTGGTTCTCTGATAAAAAATTGCCTATCAGTGTTTTTTAGTTTAAATTCTATTAGACTAGAATATTGATATTTAAGAATTTCAATTGCTTTAGATCGATTTTGATCAGGAACATTATCCGAATTAATAATATTTAATAGAACATTTATAACTTCTTCAGAATAAAACATTTCCAAATGTTTAAGAGCAGGGTTAAATGAATTGTGAACATTTTCAATAGTTTCCTCAAGAAGGATTTTTTCCATTACTTCTTTTTTCGTGCAATTAAGATAAAGCCCTCTCATTATGTAATTTATATTTAACTTTTCATCGACGAGTGTAGATTCATAAATGAGATACAAAACTAGATTTCGAATCAAATCTTTATTATCTATGTCTTTGACAGAATTTAAAATGTACAAAACCTTCTGATTATCTTTCCAATTAGCCCAATTCTTCACAAATATCTTTTGCAATTCTGGGTTATACTCTTTTGAAAGTATAAATTGCTGGTTTTCTATAAAGGACTCTTTTACCGAATAATTTGATGATTCATTTTCCCACTTAAAACCACTTAACTCGCTAATTAATCCATTTATGATATCATATGGACGTGCTTTATATAAATAATATCCACTAAAACCAAATACTTTTTCATTCTTAAGTATATCAGATATTAGCTTGTTTTGTTGCTCTAATCTTCCTTGATAATTGGAGTTTTTCATTTCATAATCAATTGAATCTAAGATGGAATATATCTTATAGTACTTATCTGAACTTACATCACATAAAGAATGAACATATATCAATTGCTCGAACCTATTTATTACTCTAAGAAGCAGATTTATTCTTGTACTCTCTCTAGATAGTCGAATAGGAGAGTTTTCTTCAAATAGTCTACCAAATTTTTCGTTTACATACTCACAATATTTAACATAAATATTCTTGATGTCATAGATTGATTTAGCCTTGCAATTGTTCTCTAAAAGATAGTTAACATTTGTAAATACTTTCTCTAAATTTGTTCCTCTTGTAACAATTATACTACTGTCGATTTTACAGTTATGGCAATGTCCAATATATTCGTAAATTGGAACTTCAATCTTTGGCGCTAATAACAATTCCCGATTAATCTCTGTAATCGCTTGATCTATACTATTTTGGGCACTAATTTTTATAGTGAAAATTAATAATACTAGTATTAAAACCCTTTTTCCTATTTCCATTTCTTACCTTGATTTATTTGATTAAACAAAAGACCATTGTCGTACGACCAATCATATTTATCTAAGTTGTTATGATTTGATTTTAGTAAAACTTCTTTATCTCGACATCTAGCTTCTTCATATTCTGTACCTGCCGAATATTTCGGTGGTATTTGTCCCAATGAATCTGAGTTGTATGGCTCAGGATCTCCTGTATCTTTATTAAATCCATAAGTGTCATATGGAGGGTTATCAAAGGTGCTAGAAACTGTAAATGTAATTCCATTTTGTGGCATCATTTCCCAACTGTCTGGATATCCATCATTGTCTTGATCATTAGACGTTGAATACCCCGTTTCCCATAATTGACAGTCTATTAAAGCGTGTTCAACTTCATGCACAACCGTTGAATAAAAGGCATAAACACCCTCAATACTAGATCCATCTTTGAGTTTCTTTCTAAATCCACACCCTTGTCCAATGTTTATTGTTCCGACACGATCACCGTAATCATACACAACTTGATCCAAATTACTTAGTGGGAATCCACAATTTTCCTCTGCTGAAGGGTCAACTGCATTTTCGATAATGTCATCTCTTTTCATGAGCAAAACATTAAAATTCTGATTCCCATACTGAATTGATTTATTATCTTCTGTAGTATAGGGGTATCCAGCATACTTTAAATTAAGAACAAAATCAGCTTTCGGAGCTACAAAAGAACAGTTTTCAATATTGTCAGGATCTTCTGGATTATATTTCTGCCATAAAGCTATTCCAGGAATTTCCAACATGTTTTGAATAATGGGAATCTTACTCCAATAATAAAACCAATTTGGAACATCTGGATTGTGATGATTGGGGTCATCTTTTGCGAAAAACACCTCAATTTCATGACTATCCATATCCCCATTATCTTTTTCCGCTGTTATGGTATTGACACCCAATTCTTCATTCGTCATTGGGAGTTGGTTTGTAGGGATAATTATAGAACCCTTATTTTTCCAATCTGGTTCCTCCGATTGATTCGTAAAATCCATTAAGTCGTAATTATTAACTGACCAATTCCAGTTGCCACTTTTCTTTCCGCGAGCTCTGTACTTGATCTGTTTTCCAATAACGACTTTCCAAGATTGTACATCTGCAATATTTTCGCTCCTAAATTTTGAAATTTCTATACCCGCAAGAATACAATCAAGAGATTCTCCCGAAATTGTTCTTGTATTAATCTGTGCAAAAACTAAATGGTTAGAAAAGAAAAGTAGGAGTAATACTGATACTTTCATTCGTGCTGATTTCATAGACAAAATATTTTTTCAGCATTCTAAAACCAACTATTGTGCCAGAATCACCCATTTACGGGCTATATCATAAAATAATTATCGTTTAACTATTTTCTGCCTTATATACTCCTTCCACTGTTTTGTCTCAAATAATGGCTCTTCTTTGCCCCACATCTTGTCCCACCAGGTCACTCGCTTGATCTTGGGTTCAGGTATCTTAAAAGATGGCGGTTCATAGGCTCGAGCCAAGATTTATTCATATTCTAAACTATCGATTATCTGAGATTTTATTATTTCCGTACCACTTAAAAATCCTTCTCTTTCTCCTTTTCTACTCGCATTGTTATTTCCACATATTGATATTGGATTAATATCTTTATCTAGCCGATCCATGTCCATAACAATTTTCCCTTTTCTATCTATGTCGACGTATTTATTCTGAAAATGTTCATGAGCCACAAAACTGATTTCTTCCCATGTGAATTTTGTCTTGTAATCATACTTATACGGTTGCCTTAAAGCAATTAAATTACCTCCTATGTAGATGTGCCACTCTCCATCAATTTCAACACCATAGAGCCCTTGTACCAAATCACTTGCCCCTCTAACTCCTTGTCGTGAAAAACTATTCAATGTTGTAAAAAGCTTGCTTCTATCAGAATTAAAGATTATTAGATCATCTACCTTAGATTCTCCGCTAGGAATTAATAAAAGAAACATTTTCAACCGTGCTCGAATTCCCTCATCTACTATACGTTGGACATCTTTTTTTACTTCTTCATAACTATCCTTATTGGATTGGATATAGTCTTGAATGATTTTCTCCTTCCTGACATCGTAATTGGAAGAATTAAATCCACTCAAAAAAGATGAGACTGTGGCAAAAAGTATAAATCTTATCATGGATTTCTTCTTTTATTGTGGTTAATGCATTCGGTTCATTAAAGTTTCAAAAATAACTCTCTATCGAACGTGCCGATATAAAAGAGCGGATGTCTACTTCCTCATTGGTAAAAGGGTTGGTAACATTTCTCAAAGGAATAAAAACATTTCGAAAAAAGTACAGTACATTAACACCGCCTATCTTCCATGAAGGCGCATTAATTTGTATAAAACATACGCTATTTACTCTCTACATCAATGACGTCGCTTCGGATCTAACAACTTGATCACTTTATTCTAAATCCCAACCGAAGATGTAAGTTATATCTCAATTCAAAATCTGTGAAGGTTTCATCTAAATAACGCACCACTCAAGCACCAAAACCCACTTCGTAGGTCAATCGTTTCCATAGGTTACGTCTAAGTCTCCATGAAGGAATAATACTATATTCACCCACATACTCTATCCCAGGTTCTCGATCGATAATATACTCCGTGGGTTCAAAGGAAGCTTTAATTGACAAATAGTTTCCACTATTACCATCAATTTTCTTATTCTTTCGAATCCTTCTCTTTAGGTTGTAATACCACCTTGGTTCTAAAGTAAATAAAGGGACAAAATCAAAATCCAGTTCATCCTCGTCAACTAGTAACCACGTATTATACCCAAACTCTCCCCTTAGAACAATCTCATTGGTAAGACCACATTCCGAGTAATCCTGTTTGTATTCCAAATGTAGATTCCTCGACACTGGCAACTTGTGTACTTGATGTTAAGGTATAAAGACTGAAAAGTAACAATAAAAGCAGCTTTTTCATTTGTTTGAGTTCTTTCCTATAGAACAGTAATACAAAGAAACAAAAATTATGGTTGTTACATCATTTCTGATTTGACCCAGAAAAGAAGCAAAAGAGCTCAAGTCTTCTTTATCATCTTTGTCTTGATACAAAGATCCAAAAATCAAGAGCTTCATCCATTTCTTAACGTTCAGTATCCATAAAATGTCTAAACGAAATTAGTTATCATCTTTTCTGACTTGACTCAGAAAAGAAGCAAAAGAACTCAAGACTATAATTCTCATTTAACGGTTTCCTATCCTTTGATTTTACTAAACGAAAAAAACTCGCTTTCACCTCAAACAGTTTTTCATTCTTCACGCAAAATCAAACGTATAAACCTATTCGAATTAAGGTCATTTAACATTTGAAGTAATTTTTCCAATGGGCTTCTTCCTTCAGAATAAGATTCGAATGCTGTTTAGCCCAAATTAGACATTTGAAAATCTATTGCAAGTTGAAAACTCTTCAGAATAAAACACCCCGTTTGTTTTCCTTCACTCATCGTAGCGGTGCTATGATTCGATCACGAAATCATTTATTTCTTTGAGTTTTCATCTCTCATAACAAAGTTCTAATATATAACTTGGGCTTGAAATCTTGAAGCCTTGGAAAGATTTTAGGTATTTGAATCTGGTTTCGACTGAAAGGAGGAAATTCCTTTGTAAGAAGGGTCTTTTCTTTTGTTTCGTTTTCTTTGGACAAGCAAAGAAAATGATATAATTTTTCATTCCTGATTTGACCCAGAAAAGAAGCAAAAAAGCTTAATTTTTCTCTCTCATCTTTGTCTTGATACAAAGATGCAATAATCAAGAGCTTGATTCATTTTTTAACGTTCGGTATCCATAAAATGTCTAAACGAAACTAGTTATCATCTTTTCTGACTTGACTCAGAAAAGAAGCAAAAGAGCTCAAGACTATAATTCTCATTTAACGGTTTCTTATCCCTTGATTTTACTAAACGAAAAAAACTCGCTTTCAGCTCAAACAGTTTTTCATTCTTCACGCAAAATCAAATGCATAAACCTATTCGAATTAAGGTCGTTTAACATTTGAAGTAATTTTTCCAATGGGCTTCTTCCTTCAGAATAAGAACCAAAGGAGGAAATTCCTTTGTAAGAATTCAATTATTGAACACATCATAGATAATGATTATTGAGAGTTATCCTCTTTTCCATAGACAAGCAAAGAAAATGAATGAACTCAAACAGTTTTTCGTTCTTAACTCCCTTTTACATGGATACTTCACTTAATTGATTAGGCTCTGTAGGGTATTGGGAGTAAAAACACGGATTATCATTTACTTCTAGCAGTACGTTTTAGAATTTTAGCAACTCGTTTTCTTGTTTTCCTACTAGAGAAGTTATACGATGAATAGTCTCTTTTTATCGCTTCTTCAACCAACGCTTTAGATTGCTCTGTCAGATCTGAATCATAAACTTTTATAAGGGTTGAGACCATTTTGTCATTAACGAATTCTGGTAATAGATAGAAATACAACTGAGAAAATGTCCTTTCATTTATATCCTCTAGTATTCGCCTCATTAAGATATCTTGAACCACAGATTTGTGATTACTAATATCTACTCCAATACCACGTTTAACTAATCTATTAATATAAAAACCTTGAAAAGGATATCTTAAATCCCTAGATCGTTTATCACTGTTTTCCCAGCAATCCAATAAGTCATTAACAATTTTTTCAAGGTATTTCTCTCCCCTTAGTGTTAGATAGTTTTTCATTATATATCCACTAAATTCCTTATTACAAGGATCTTCATTTATGTAACTGAATAATATACTATCTACCTTTTGTTCATTCTTAATTTTCATATATAAGTATTGAGAACTGCTTAATCGCCTAGATATCAATTTAGGTTTACACTTAAGCGTTTCGTCCAAATCTTTTATTAGTTGATCCTCCATAAATGGTGCTAAAGGGTTAAAAAGGAAAAGACCCGTACCTACTTCTCTTAGGTAACCAAACTCTTTGGTAATATCCGAATAAGTCCTAAACTTATAATCACTCTTACTTTTAGGATCTAAAAGAGAAACTCTAAAATCTCTTTCTGCTTTGTAAGCCTGATAGATTTTATCTGAATCTATATTCTCTAATAAAGACAACTTATGTATAGTGCTTTCTACTACAACTATTAATTGATAATATTTGATACTTTTACTACATCTTAAACCTCTTCTTCTTTTGAAATATGTATAATGGTACTTCTTAAACAATCCCACTAACTTTTGATTTATATCAAATAGTTCATCCTTTAAATCCGCATTCCCAGTAGATATAATGTCAGTTAACACGTTGCTGACCTTAGAATATTCAGGTGTGTATTTTAGTATTTTCAAGCTATCAGCCCAACGCTCTTCATCATCAAAATAATCTGGATTACAATGCTCGAACTTAGACCCATACTCCAATGATAAAGTATCTCTAAATAAGACAGCTTCTAAGGTGTCAATTAGGTTATTACTTGTGTTTTGACTTTTTAGTCCAACGGTCTGAAATATCAAAATTAAGAAAGTTACGATAGTGTAGTATTTTTTCATTCGTTCCATTTTTTACCTTGATGTTTAAAAAGTTGAATCGATAGTTTTAATGATATTGGTTAAACATGATTGGTTATTGTGAAATTTACTTTCCAATCCCTTTAAAGCATCAATTAGGATTGGTGAAGATGATCTATCAATCAACCGACTAATTCGATCACAATCAATATTATTGATATTACCCCAATCAAATAAAGCAAATCGATTTATTACTCTATAAACAATCTTTTCTGTTATATTTTCATTTAAAAAAGACCTGATTTCATTATTATATGTTTTATCATTCATAATTAAATATTTCTTAAACAAAGAAATATCAAACCCTCCCCATAGCTGCCATGTTCTTGAGTATGGTTTGAAGTTGTTACCATTTTGATTTTTCTCATCAACTAGGCACTCAATTAAATCAAAATCTTCGCTTCTTATCATTCTAGAAAAATGAAGAAAATCTTCTAATTTCTCAAAAATTAATAATTCATTGGTATCTCTTGATGTTGAATTACTCTGATGAAGAGTTTTAGTTATATGATATGAATTTTGAAAATAATCAACTGAGTAAACAAACTCACTTAAATATTTCGAATCAAATTCTAGTAGGATAATCATTAACCTCGCAAAGGTGGAATCATTTTCCAAGTCCATTGCAATACTATCAATAAGATTCAACGCTTTTCTAAAATTTGGCCTTTTTCTAGTAATAGATATTTCGAAAATCTTATTATAGGCTTCAAAACTTATGATTGAATCTTGACAATGAGTTGAATCCAGTACCAAATAATTTCTCATAGTATCAACCCAGCTAGCTTTGGTTGCCATATTGGACTGTCCATAGGTTTGAAAACCTATTAATACACTTGCAAATAAAAAAAATACATTTTTCATTCGTTCCATTTTTCGGTTATCTCATATGAATAATCTTCATCAGGTATGAGTAAATTAGAAAGTAAGATATATTCATACTCCAACTCCAATCCTTCTTTTCATGCGGAATATGAGAAGCTTTCATCTTTGTCAATCTCTTCACTTTCACGAGCAATTATAAATACTAAACAATCTTTCAGCATATTTAACCAACTACTACGAAATAACTATGAATTTACGAGATATTTCACAATATAATTGTCGTTTAATTATCTTCAGTAATTATTAATACCATAAAATTGATCAGGTCTATTTTTAATTGATTGCCTTTGTTTAATTCACTACTTAATATAAAACAACTTCAAATGGTACAGTCAAAAATATGTACTGTTATTTTCTAAGTTTCATGGTACAATTTTCTCATAACCTATAGTTCACTACATTTGGGGGCAAAGTTTTTTAAGAGCGAAAAAAATGAAACTAACCCAAACACAATGAGATAGATTTCAACCAAAAGGTAAACCGTATAAAAAATTCGATGGAAGAGGGCTTTGTATTGAAATGATGCCTAAAGGGTAATATATATTGGTGTTTGAAACATCGATATAATAATAGATAAAAGATGTTAGCTCTACGAAGATATTCAATTGCAACCTTGGTACGGACGCCATCTACAAGAGAGCGAACTAAATGATTATTAAAATAGAATTTCGATCTCTATCAAGATCGAAAAAAGCATAATTAATTAAAACATGTATTCAACGAATACAACAATATTTACAGCCTAAAATCACCTGTTTACTCTTGATGCATACTAGAAATAATCCAAAAAATTTGACTTTTAAGTTATTCAATCGTTATTTGGAGCGAATTATATTAAATTACATCAAATGAGAAATCTCGTATGCACTGCTTTATTCTTTATTAGCCTCATTAGCCTTAAGGCGCAAGAGCCTGAGATTTTCGGACTAAAAACCGCCTATTATCCACTTAGAGACATAAAAGACTCTTCTATCGATGGAGAGATTGGGTTCAAGGAATTTGGGGTGAATTTGACCATTCCTCAAGTATTTAATGATTTTAAAACTATACTATCTCATACCGTTCGCTACAACTTTTTGTCTGTAGATGCTAATTTAAATCTCAACAATTCTCTTATAGAAAGCACTTCTGATTATCATTTAATATCTTATGCATTTAACCTAATTCAGAAACTAAAAAACGATTGGAGAATTAATGTTGGCGTTTCACCAAGTCTAGCCTCAGATTTTAATGATGGAATAAAAGGAGACGATTGGTTGTTTCAAGGTAATGTATTGTTCATGAAAAGAAAGAATCCCAGCATCAATTATGGGTTTGGTGCTGCGATAAGTACTCGATTTGGGAGAGAGTTATTGGTACCGATATTATTATTCAATTATAAAACACCGAAACGGACATTAAGTGTTACTCTACCAAACCGAGTTTCGTTGATGTATAATACAAAAAACAAGAACTTTTACTACGGCGGAATGGCTGCTCTTAATGGTGCGTTATTCAATGTCTCGCCAGAAAACCCACTGGTAAATGACGTTGTAGATGAGGCTGGTTATAGTAGATTGAATATCGGATTATCATTGGAAGTTCGATTAAAAGGTGGATTGTACCTTAGAAGTTTTAATGGAATAGCCTTAGCAAGAAGACTAGAACTCATCAACAGCAGTAATGATACTGTAGATCGTACACCTCAAAACGGTCCAATTTTCAACCTTGGAATAGTCTATTTACCTACCAGAAGAAAAAATCAAGATAAAAATTGACATTTTCACACCAATTATCAAGCAGTAGTTATCGAGTATAGATTTAACTGTATTCGAAAAGAGTTTCAAAAGATATAATTACAACAAAAGTCAATAGGAGATACCTATCCAAGGTACATGATCTTCATGATACATCTGTACTTCTATTAACACATCATTGAAAATTCATTAAACCTACCCTCTCTTTCTTATCCATAAATTTGAGCATTACCAGTTTTAATAATGTTCAATTCAAATAAAGTTTAGTAAAATGAAAATATACACTCTTATTATTTACTTGTGTCTTATGACTAGCTGTAAAAAAAAATACTCCGATGCAGTAGTCAAAACAAATAAAGAAGAGATTATAGAAAAGTACTTGAAAAATGGTGCTTGGAACCATCATTACCTTGATCAGGAATGGGACGAATGGATAAACAAAGGAATTAATGAAGATTCGACAATAGCCTATCTATGGCAACAGAAGGCTTTACCCTTATGGAAACAACAGAAATACGAATTAGCCAAAACGTACTACAACAAAGCTGTAGCCTTGGATAGAAAGCAATGGTTATCCAGATTTGCCTATTTAAAGTGCATTTTTGCCAATGATTATAGCGAGGCATTATCTGATTTTAATGCATATAAAAAGGAATATGGAACCATCTTCGAACAAGATCATCTACTTGAGTTCTATATAGGATTATGTCACTTGCAGTTGAATCAATATGATGAAGCAATAAACGTACTTGAAGAAAACATTATAATTCTCGAAACCCAGTATGGGGTAGATTGGGTACATTATTTGGATCGATTTTACTTGGCCATTGCCCACTATGAAAACAAAAACTACTCCAATGCCATTGTCGAATTAAATAAAGTACTAGAAGAATACCCCAAATTTTCAGATGCTCAATTTTATAAAGGACTTTGTCTGGCATATCTTGGCAAGAAAGATCAAGCTATTCCACTTATGGAAGAAGGCAAATCTAATTATGGTAGTGGGTATACTTTTAACGAAGATTCCAATTTGTATGAGAAATTTCCTTACCAAGTTACATGGCAATGGAATAACGCCAAATCCATTTTACCTAATTCATAATGAAGTGATTACTAAAACCCGAAAAAGTATACAAACTGTCAGAATAAGTATAAGAAGTTGAGCTTTGAATGAATCTAAATTTGCATTGTAAATCAAAATTATATGAATTATGAGTGCAAATAAAACCGTTCTTATTACTGGAACATCATCAGGAATTGGTAAAGACGCTGTGAAAATCTTTCAAGCAAAGGGTTGGAATGTCATTGCCACAATGCGCAAGCCCGAAAAAGAAACCGAAATAAATCATTTGAAGAATGTAATGATTACAGAGTTGGACGTTACCAAGCCAAGTACCATTGAAACGGCTATTGCAAAAGGCATCGAAGCCTATGGAAACATAGATGTATTAATCAATAATGCAGGTTTTGGTATGATGGGTGTTATTGAAGCTTCTTCTGAAGAGTTAATGCAACGTATTTTTGATGTAAACGTATTTGGTGTTATTAGGACAACAAAAGCAATCTTACCACATTTTCGGAAAAAGAAAAATGGCTTAATCATCAATGTTTCTTCAATCGTGGGCAGGGCATGCTTTCCATATCAGGCTTTATACCACTCTACAAAACACGCAGTAGAAGGGTTTACCGAAGACAGCCAATATGAGCTAAAGCCATTAGGAATTAACATGAAATTGGTAGAACCAGGAGGTGTAAATACTGAATTCTTGAATAGCATATCATTAACTGGAAATAATGGCATTGAAGATTACAAAGCAGGTTTGAAAAAGTATTTTGAAGCTATACAAATGTATACTGAAAGATTAAGCACCTCAGAAAGCATTGCTCAGGTCGTTTACGAGGCGACCACTGATGGCAAAGACCAACTGCGTTATTTAGCTGGAGAAGATGCACATCAAGTTATGGGAGCGCGCCAACAAATGAATGACAACGCTTTTTATGAGATGATGTCAAAGCAATTTGGTCTAAAGGATTAATTCATCGTTTAAAAGTATATCAGAATTGCTTTATTCTGATATACTTTTTCAAAGTCCTAATTCTAAAAAATTATTTTAGTTAAACGATAATTAAAAATAACGCGCATAGGAATGAACAATACGCATTCAATGTTCTTCAATAATAAAATAAAAAATGAGTCAATTCTTAAAGATTAATACGATTTCTGAATTACACCAAGCTTTCGATTATAAAAAGCCAAGTCACCCTCTAATAACTGTTATGGACTTGCATGAAGTCCTTATTCCGGAAAGGGCACTAAACAAAAAAATAGCGACTCCTTTTTATAGTATATCGTTAAAATCCAAGATAGCTCAACCTTTCAAATATGGAAGAAACTACTTTGATTTTTCCGAAGGCGTCTTACTTGGTATAGCACCCAATCAAATCTTAGAAGTGGACGAGACTTCTGCTAAAGGTGACATGGAAGGCTGGGCTCTGTATTTCCATCCAGATTTGATTCGTGGTTATGAACTAATGCATAAAATCTCGGACTTCGGATTCTTTTCATACGAAACCAATGAAGCTCTGCATCTCTCGGAAAAAGAAAAACGAACATTGAGTGAAATAATCTATAAAATATCTGAAGAATACGAATCAAATATCGATGAGTTTAGTCAAGATGTATTGGTGACAAATATTGAACTTTTATTCAATTACATCAAACGCTTTTACAGCAGACAATTCTTAACAAGAAAAAGCCAAAATACAACCATCGTTAGTCAGTTTAATCGATTATTGAAAGATTATCTTGATTCGGATGAAACGATGGGTCTTCCTACTGTCCATTATTTTGCCGAACATCTATATCTATCCGATAGTTATTTGAGCGACCTATTAAAAAAAGAAACGGGACAAAGTGCACAGGATCTCATACACATTTATGTACTTGATAAAGCAAAAAACGCATTATTAAATACCCAAAAGAGCATTTCAGAAATTGCCTTTGAACTCGGCTTCGAATATCCACAGTATTTCAGTCGATTATTTAAAAAGAAAATAGGACAAACGCCAAAGGAATATCGGTCGAGTATGAATTAGTCTTTGTCAATAAACAATACATCGTACACTCTTTCCATGTTATAATGCAAAACTCAAAAGTGACTCTTTAAAGGAATGGTAGGATTTAATGACTCGTTGATAAGTAGCTTCCCTATTATTCTTTACAGCTTCAAGGTCCGAAGTAATATCCAATTTAGGATGAATCTCTTTGATGTTATTGTTGCTCCAAATCGTAAGTTCGATTAACAAAGGCGTAAGCGATAGACCTTTCTCTGTCAACGTATAAATTTTGATTTTTTTGTTGTTCGGGTGATTATCTCTTTGAATGATCCCAAATTTTTCTAACATTTTAAGCCTAGAAGATAGAATATTCGTTGCAATAGATTCCTGACTTTCTATAAAATCTTTAAATGTACTTTTTTCTTCAAAAAGCATTTGTTTAATTATGACCAGCGTCCATTTATCTCCAAGAATATCAAGGCCTGAAGTAATTGGACATTTGCATCTGAAAGTTGTATTCATTTTTCAAAGATAGCAATTAACTTGCAAAACAAAAGCAATAAACGTACATTTGCTTGCAAAATAAAAGTATATAGAATGAAAAGAGTTTTGCTAACAGGTGTGTCAGGATATATTGGATTGCATTGTGCCGTAGAGTTATTGAAAAAGGGTTATGCAGTTAAAGGTTCTATTCGGAGTCTATCCAAATCTCAAAAAATTGAGGACATCATTAAAAAGAATGTTGACCCAAAAGGCAACTTAGAATTTTGCGAATTAGACTTATTGAAAGATAATGGTTGGGATGAAGCAGTTGCTGATTGTGATTTAGTCATGCATGTCGCATCGCCATTTTTCTCAAAAGTTCCTAAAGATGAAAACGAACTGATAAAACCCGCTGTCGAAGGTACATTGCGCGCATTAAAAGCAGCACATAAAGCCAATATAAAACGAGTTGTACTAACCTCTTCAATGGTTGCCATGCTGGGTGACGTAGTTGGTGACAATAACATTAATCAAAAGAGTTGGACCAATACCAATGCTAAATACGCTACAGCATATATTAAGAGTAAAACTCTCGCAGAAAAAAGCGCTTGGGAATTTGTAAAAGACAAAGAACTTGAACTCGTGACCATTCATCCAGGTCCGGTTTATGGTCCAACATTGTCCAATAATTTATCTGGTGAGTCAATGGCTTTGTTTAAACGTATCTTAACTGGTGAATTGAAGCAGTTGATTCATGCGAGCATCAATATGTCTGACGTAAGAGATGTGGCAAAAATTCATGTTGAGGCACTTGAAAAGGAAGAAGCCAAAGGTCAACGATTTATTGTGGCCACTGAAAATGCACGTTCCTATCAAGAATTGACAAAATTACTCAAGTCTAACGGATACAAGGTTGGCACAGGCATAGCACCCAATTTCATGGTTAAATTACTCTCCTATTTTGATAGTGAGATGAAAGGAATGTTACCCTATGTTGGTAAAACCTACAATGGTGATATTAGCACGACTAAATCTGTTTTTAAATGGAGTCCCGTGCCCTTTGATACGATGATTCTGGATACCGCGAAATCTGTCGAATCGGTATTAAAAAATGAAAAATACGTTAATTAATAAAATGACAACTCTTTTTCGTAATCCTTAGCAATCGATAAATCACATACCAATGATTGTCAAAAGCAATCTATGAAAATGGCTGAAAGTTCAATGCATAACCTTTCAGCCATTTCAATATTGGAATTGTAAAAGAACAATTGAATTACGCCCTCAATTATGGCTGGTTTTACTCCTAATTCTCTGCTAATGGTTAAATAATCAAACCAACAACTCATAACATTGTATAGCTATATCACCTCATTTCTGAGTCCCCCTTACCTTATCGTCCTCATTTATTTTGTAATTTTAAACCATAGCTATAAATCAACGGTTAATTGACTGTGCAATAACATTATTAAAGAAGATGAAAGAGGAGAAGACCAATAACAAAGAGAATAAAGACAAATCTATATCTAGTAAAACAAAAAAAACAAATGAGTTGAATCCACTTGGTGATCAAACCAAAGAAGATATCCCTTTATACTGGACCAAAAAAGAACCAAGAAAAGCATTAAGTACTTTTTTTCGAAATCAGAACAAAATGTTGCTTAGCTATTTAGCAATTTCTGACCGAAAAGCGATGATTATGATTCGTGTAAACTCTCTAATTGTATCAGCAGCTATTCTGTTTTATAGATATCTGCACGACAACCTTCCTCATGGATGGCTAATAAGTTTGATTTTAATAGTTGGAGCAGGTGGAGCATTGGTTTTTTCAGTACTTGCAGCCAAACCCAATGGTATTTGGATATTACGATTCTTCAACAAAAACATCAAACCTACTTATCCAGAACTAAAGTATAATATATTCTTTCCGGTAGGAAAATACACTTTAGAAGAATACGAAAGGAATATGGATGAGGTCGTAAAAAGCCAAGAGTTACAAATTGGGAACCAAACTCGATTTGCTTATGTAATTGAAGCTTATTTGACCAATAAGTACAAACTATTGGATATTGCTTATACTCTATTCATTGGTTCCTTTATTTGCATTACGATAATATTTATAATAGGTAGATTTTTCTAGTGGAAAAATTGGAAAATAGAGAATCACTGTACTCCATCAAAGGCAATACTCCTTCTCTTTTGAAAGGTATGCTTAGGGATAGGCGAATTATACTGGCTACATTGATTGAGCAAAATGATCAAAAAGCCAATATGCTTTTGACTTTAGCGGTTTCGTTCCTTTTCGTCGTCACCTTTGTCTTGTTAAGGTTTGTCACCTACATCCATTTTCCCTATTGGATTCTTTTTATACCCTTTTTAGGTCTATTTCTTTGCATAAGCTTGATTCTACTTTCCACAAAACCTACGATTGACACATTTGACAAAATTATAAATAATGAAATCGTTCCTAATTATTTAGAGCGCAAGTTTTACACTTTAGCATTAGGTAGCAAAATGAGCTTGGAAGAAAAGGAAGAGCACACTTCTGAGGTTGCTCATTCCCATCAATTACAATTAGGCAATATAGCAAGATCACAATATTTGAGCTTAAAATACCTAGAAATGAAGTTCAAACTATTGGACTGGGCCTTTGTTTCATTTTTGTCTACAATATTCTTAATGGCACTGTTGTTTTTGTTCAATCTGTTAAGCTCGGGAGGAACATTTCATAGACATGATGAAAGACAATCTCACGTCAAATATGATTTTATCAAACCCACAAAAAAATTCACGCTAAATCGAAAACTAGAAGAGATATCTGGTCTGACTTATAGTGCGTCAGAAGACGTCATTTTATGCCACGAAGATGAACATGGTAAAATATATAGTATCGATCCATCATCTGGAAAAATTGTTTCAGAGAAGAAGTTTGGGAAAAAAGATGACTACGAGGGCATTGAGATCGTGGGAGATCATATTTACATTACTACAAATTCAGGAATGCTACATGAATACAACATCAAAACTGAAGAAGTAGAAATTCTAAAAACTAACTTTAAGAAAAAGAATAACATCGAAGGTCTAGCCTTAAATGCTGTAGGAGACAAACTATTATTTGCCTGTAAAGACAAACCCTATCATCCTGTAAATGGAGATAAAGGCATATATTCTTTCAATTTGAAGTCTAAAAAAATTGATCTATCTCCCTATCTGGCTATTAAGCGCAAGGATCTCATCAATTTAGCAAAACACATCTTTGAAAACAAAAACGTCATAAACGACCTCAGTCATCGATTGAAATCTTTTGCACCTTCGGCAATTGGGATTCACCCCATTACTTCTGATAT
This sequence comes from Saprospiraceae bacterium, assembly GCA_965230345.1. Classification (GTDB taxonomy): domain Bacteria; phylum Bacteroidota; class Bacteroidia; order Chitinophagales; family Saprospiraceae; genus JADKBO01. Next base: position 1,487,439 of record CBDDKR010000002.1, on the reverse strand, counting down.
TTATATTGCTTCTTCCAAAGGGAGTATGTTGGTAGTTTACGATCGCAGTAAGGTTCTTGTGGACGTTATTGCCTTAAATAATATTCTTCTTCCTCAACCTGAAGGGCTATGTTTTGATAATCAAGGTAATTTGTATTTAAGTACCGAAGGGCGTGGCGGAAGGGCCAAACTTGTTATGTATGAATACCAATCTTCTCCTAAAAAATCTCCAGAATCATAACCATATATTCGATCTATTAATCTGCACAAAATGCGAGTTTTAATTCTATTTTTTCTCTTAGGCCTCTTATCTAGTTCTTGCAAAACAACCAAGTCTCCTTTTTATCACAAAAAACATGTGAATTGGCAGGATAAAACTCTACCCCATGAAACAGAACTGGTTCACACATTGTATCTAATTGGAGACGTTGGGGAGTACGACGATTCAAAGCTTGAAAAAAATATTGTACTAGATCATTTAAAGGGCACACTTAAACATGAATCTAAAAATACTTCGGTCGTGTATCTTGGCGATAACGTAAAATCAAATGGACTAACGAAGAAAAACGATGACGAAAGAGAAAAGGGAGAATCTATTTTAAAATCAATCATTAAAACTTCTAAAGGGTTTAAAGGAAATACTTATTTAATCGCAGGCAACAACGATTGGAACGATGGGAGGGCAGGCGGTCTAAAAGCTGTTAAAAGACAGATTAAATATCTAGAGAATCATTCCCCTAAAAAAACCAATATAAAGTGGTACCCAAAGGATGGATGTGGTGACCCTAAAGCAGTTAAGGTAGATAAAGGAGTTGTCTTTATTTTCATTGACTCGCAATGGTGGCTTCAGGAATGGGATTATGAACGATCTATAAATAAGGGGTGCGAAGTTAAATCCAGAGCAGATTTTTTAGCCACCATAGAGGAAATGTTCTTTAAATATAAGAACGACAAGATCGTACTTATGATGCATCACCCCATTAAATCTAACGGAAATCATGGTGGAAATTTTAGTTTTTGGCAACACATATTTCCATTTAAAAATCAAAATATTTGGATCCCTGCACCTGTAATTGGTTCCATATATCCACTATTCAGAAAAGTGGGAGGAACAAAACAGGATATCGAACATGACGAATATAAAAGAATGGTTGATGGTATTCAACTTGCCGCTCTAAAGACTAATGTCGATGTTATTTATGCTTCTGGTCATGAAAAAGGAATTCAATTTTTTGATGACGAGGTACAAAAGTATATTGTAAGTGGAGGAGGAAGTGGAAGTGGATACTTAAGGAATGGTGGAGACGCTGAATTCTTGCATGCACAACGAGGATTTGTTAAGCTCTATTTTTATGCTGGAAATGAAGTATGGGCCGAGTTTAGAAGCTTCAATCCAATTTCAAACGAGTTTGAGACAAGGTTACGTACTCAACTCTATAAAGCAAAAGAAGGTACATACCTTGATCAAACTGTCTATCCACAGGTAATCGCAGGTGATACTATTGCCATTGCGAACCCTGATTTTGCAGTTAGTAAATTTCATGAATTCATGTTAGGTTCCAACTACAGAGATTTATGGAATACCCCAATCAAAGCACCCTTTATCGATTTAAATTCAATGGGGCTTAAACCTTTGAAGATAGGTGGCGGAATGTCATCCATTTCCTTAAGACTTGAGGATAAAGATGGGTTACAATACACCTTAAGATCTGTTGTGAAGGTAATCAATCGCCAGATACCTATTCAATTCAGAAGTCTGAAAATGCTTTATTTCTTACAAGATCTAAACAGTGCAAACTTTCTATTTGGTCCTTTAATTATACCTCATCTCTCGAAAGCTGCTGGAGTTTATTATATCGATCCTCAATTAGTTTATTTGAAGCATCAACCTGCATTAGGAAATTATAATAAGTTTATGCCTGAAGGCCTGTATTTTCTTGAACAAAGACCTGATGGTGATTGGAGTCATGCAGATCAATTTGGACATTCTGAAAAAATCATTGGATATACAGATCTCTTGGATAAACTTAAGTCGGATAATAATCACTTTGTTGATCAAAAATGGGTTCTAAAATCAAGAATTTTTGACCTCTGGATCCATGATTGGGATCGACATGATGATCAATATCGATGGGCTAGATTTGAGGAAGGTAGTAAAAAGATCTATCGACCAATTCCAAGAGATAGAGATTTGGCATTTTACAGCCCAAATGGAGTTTTTCCTTTTTTAATCTCCCATTTCCTAATGAGAAAATTAAAGCCTTTTCGAGAAAAAGTGACAGATATTAAGGGCTTAACATATAACAGCAAATATTTTGACCGCTTTTTCCTAAATAATCTTAGTAAAGAAGACTGGTTAAAAATTGCAATGGAAATGCAATCCGAGTTGACAGATAGTGTAATAGACGAAGCCCTATCTCGAATTCCTTCAGAAGCTCGGGATATGGTTTTTAATGAAATTAGAAAAAAGTTAATTGCACGAAGGGATAAATTGGATGAAATTGCCCTTTCCATGTACGACGAATTATCGAAAGAAGTAGAAATCCTAGGACACGATGGTGATGATAAAATCAAAGTAACTGTAGAGGATAATGGAAATGTTCATGTTTTATTGAAGTACAAAATCAAAAACAAGAAGGACTATGTGAAATTTGACCGAACATTTTATCCCAAAGAAACACAAGAAATTAGAATATTTGGCCTTCGAGGTGAAGACGAAATCAGCATTGAAGGTTACAGCAATTCTATTATAAGGATCAAATTTATTGGTGGTGAAGACAAAGATCATCTTGAAAATAAAAACAACAAGAAATGGGTAGCTGCATACGACAATAAGGGTGGAATATCATTACTAGGTAAAAACGTTGAAGACCTTACTGATGACAGACTTGAAACCAATCAATACGATCGATATGGATTTGAATATAACCAATACTTTCCCTTTATTCTATTTGGATCTACTCCAGATGATGGGCTCTGGCTAGGAGGAGGATTAAACTGGACTACTCATAAATGGAGAGCACATCCATTTTGGGCAAAACAGTCTGTCAAATTAACTGTTGCTCCTTCAAGTAGAGAAACCTTACAATTAACTTACAAAGGTAATTTCCCTAAATTGTTTGGAGCGATCGGGTTTCAACCTTCTTTCGACATTAATTTTCCCAAATACGAAAACTTTTTTGGCTTAGGTAATGAAACCGAATCTGCTTCCGTAGGGTATTCTTATCATTGGGTAAGAATGCGATCAATTAGTGCTGCCACCTTGCTTAAATATAAAACTTCACATTTGAGTAAATTGTATTTTGGTCCTACTTTTGATTATGACAAGCCCTTACCAACAGAAGGAAGAGTGAGTGGCGATTTAAGTCTAGGCTTTACTCAGGAACAACTTAGGAATAGGAATTACGGAGGTTTTATGGCAGGACACAAACTGGAGTACTTAGACAATCCTGTTTTTCCTTCCAATGGACTTAGAATGTCAGGTGATATATCCTATCAATATGAATGGAGCAATAAGGAACATGTAGTCATGCTAGATCTTGAGGCTGTTAATTATATACGAGTTCTAGCAAGACCAAAACTTGTTATTGCCAATGCATTAGGCTTTAAAAGAGCTTGGGGTGATTTGCAATTTTACCAACATGTAGGGCTTGGGAACAATTCAAACTTGAGAGGATTGAGAAACAGTAGATACAGGGGAGAAACACTCTTTTATCATAACGTTGACGCCAGAATGCAATTGATCCAATGGGACAATACCTATTTACCAATTGACTTTGGTTTATTGCTAGGATACGATTATGGCCGTGTTTGGTTCAGTAAGGAAAAATCCAATCGTTGGCATTCAAGTACATCTTTCGGAGTTTGGCTTGACATACTTGGTATGGCAATAGTAAATCCATATTATAGTTTAACCAGTGAAGAAGATGTGTTTACAGTTAAACTCGGATTTAATTTTTAACCTTAAGACTATACTGTACAATATTTTATTATACTATTAGAAATAGAGCAAATAGCATAAATGTCCTCAATGAATAAAGTTGTTAAGGGTAAATCACAAAGTTAATGGTCAAAAAAATTAGCTTAAACGAATAATCAACCTGTCCCTTAAAGTCCTCAGATGAATACTATTATAGCGAATAAAATTATCGAACTAAAAAACAGAGATCTAAAACTCCGAGATAAACTTCTAAAGGAAGGTAAACTTTCAGATGGTTATCATGCCGATATGGAAGCTTTGCACAACTGCAATGCAAAAATTTTAAATCAAATCATTGATGATATTGGATACCCAACAATAGAAAAGATTGGCTTTGAGGCTAACGAAGCTGCATGGCTGATCATACAACACGCTATAAGTCAACCTAGGTTTATGAAAAAATGTGCCAAATTACTTGAGGATGCCGTAAACCAAGGCAAAGCACACTCTGCAAAACTTGCTTATCTTTCTGATCGCATTTCTGTTTTTGAAGGAAGACCACAACTTTATGGTACTCAATTTGATTAGGATGCAAATGGCCTTATGAGTCCGATGCCTTACGATGACATAATTAATGTGAATAAAAGACGTGAAAATATTGGTCTAAACACACTTGAAGAACAAATTCTCCTTATAAGAGAACGCGTAGAATTCGAAAACCAATCTCCACCAATCGATTTTAAGGCGAGAATACAAGAATATGACCTGTGGCGAAGATCGGTTGGGTGGATAAATTAGATTTTCACAATCAACAAACCCTAATCTATTCAAAACTCGTAATATGTTATGTTTATATACGTAGAACTCATTCCCTCTTATTTGTCAAATATGTCCTATAAAATCCTGAATTTGTCCTATCATTAATATAGAGTTCATACTAACTTTGAATAACAGATAAATGTGGTGTAATAACTCCCTTTAATAGAAACCTTATGAGAATAGTAATTCCGCCTTACTTGTTCTTGGTTTGTGTCATTCTAATGATAATACTGCGACTAACAATTGTTTTAGTAATGATCATCCCAACTCCCTTTAATTATTTTGGAATATTATTAATGATTCTTGGTTTGGCTATTACTATTCAGGTAAGTAGAACTTTTGAAAGGATAAACACAGAAATTCATACCTTTAAAACACCAAAAAGGATGATAACATCTGGACTATTTCGAGTCAGTAGAAATCCCATTTATCTTGGATTTGTTATAAGCTTGATAGGCCTTTGGATTTTTTTGGGGAGTCTATTCCCATTACTTGGATGCATTGCATTTATTATATTATGCGATAAATGGTACATACCATTTGAAGAAGAAAATTTAGAACATCTTTTTGGTAAAGATTATTTAATCTACAAAACTAAAGTTCGGCGCTGGATATAAGATGAATAATGAGTACAATACCTGTAAGAAAGATTAATTTAGTTGGTAAAACCAATGCATTTCATGATCATTTTTTTATTCAAAGTTTGTTTAATAAAACAAATGATTTACCCATAATTGAACCACTTCACAGACACGATTTTCACTTCATATTGGCATTATACAACGCAAATGGTTATCACGAAATTGACTTTACATCCTACAACGTCAGAGATTACTCCTTCTTTTTTATAAAACCTGGACAAGTTCACCAATTAATGCTAAAACCAAAAAGCAGTGGCTACCTTCTTCACTTTAGTCCGGATGCTTTTCACTCCAATAAATTCAATGAGTGTCAACTGCTCAATAAAATTACAACACAAAATCATTATCAACTCAACCAATCTTTTTGCAATGAATTATTCAATTTACTACACGCCATTTTTGAAGAGTATACCTATCAAAAACAAGGTTATGAAGAAATTATTAGGGCTAATTTGAGCATTTTATTTACGAAAATAATTCGAGATTTACACCCACCAAGCGCATCATCAAATCGGTATCACCAAGAACGCCTAGAGGAATTCTTACGATTAACCGAAATGCATATTGCCAATAAAAAACAAGTATCTCAATATGCCGATATGATGAATTTATCGGTATATCAACTTAATTCAATCGTAAAAAAACAACTCGATAAAAACTGTTCAGAAGTCATAAAAGAGCAAATCATTTTGGAGGCAAAAAGGCACTTACTAGCAACAACCAATCTAGTAAACCAAATATCTTTGGCATTAGGCTATGAAGATGTGTCTTACTTTATCCGATTTTTCAGAAAACAAACCAGGCTTTCTCCAAATGCGTTTCGCAAGAAATTCAAATAAGTACCATTTAGTTTTATAATTGTCCTATATCAGAAGATCAATCCTATTCTAATTTTGAACATCATTAAATTTAGAATATATGTATATCATTGTTAAAATAGTTTTAGTCGGGATTGGCGCTACATTTGCTATGGATATTTGGAGTTTCTTTTTAGGATTGCTCAACATCAAATCACTAGATTATAGATTGGTTGGACGATGGATCGCAAACATACCCAATGGTCAGTTTATACACAAAAGTATTATGAATGTTCCACCAGTAAAAAAGGAACTAATGATCGGTTGGGTTTCTCACTATATTATTGGAATTTCTTTTGCTTTTTTTATCGTTCTAATTTATGGAAAAGATTGGTTCGATCACCCCAGGTTGTACCCTGCACTAGTTATTGGAATTTTAACCCTAGCAGCACCATTTTTTCTTATGCAACCAGCCTTTGGTTTAGGTATTGCAGGTTCCAACATCCCCGAAACCAATATTCTAAGATTAAAAAGTTTTATGGCTCACTTTATTTATGGTGTTGGACTATATCTATCCGCTCTTTTAGTGAAATACGCTTCATTTTACCTACATGAAACCTTGTACTAGGAAGTATAATTGAAGTAAGATTTTTCAACAAAAAAAATCAAGTCACCGTAACTCAACATTTTTTAATTGTAAAAAATGCTTATACTTGCACTATCAATTTCAATAAATGAGAAATAATCTAAACATCATATTCTTTACTGCATGGCGTAATAAAATGCGTCAAACAGAGAGGATTATGTGATAGATTCTAAAATATCAAACTTTTGATTCAAAGGTCTTCCTAATCTTAGGAGGACCTTTTTTTGTACACGGAATTTAAAATTAATCATAACAAAAATTGTAAATTATGAAAATTAGAAAAATCACACTTAGTGAAAAAGAAATACCTGAAAGATGGTATAACATCATGGCAGATATGCCAAACAAACCACTTCCTCCCCTACATCCAGGCACAAAACAACCTATTGGTCCTGATGCTTTGGCACCTTTGTTTCCAGAAGAATTAATCAAACAAGAGGTTACCACCGACAAATGGGTAAACATTCCTGATGAAGTTAGACACATATACTCAATATGGAGACCTACACCACTTTATAGAGCCTATGGACTGGAAAAAGCTTTAGATACACCTGCAAAGATTTATTATAAATATGAAGGAGCCAGCCCTTCTGGTTCTCATAAACCTAATACCGCTGTTCCTCAAGCGTATTACAACAAGCAAGAAGGCATCAATAAGATAACTACAGAAACAGGAGCTGGACAATGGGGGAGCGCCTTGGCTTTTGCCTGCAATCATTTTGATCTAGAATGCGAGGTATTTATGGTCAAATTGTCCTATCATCATAAGCCTTATCGAAAAATCATGATGAATACTTGGGGCGCTTCGGTATTTCCTTCTCCTTCTGAAGCAACAGAAATAGGAAGAAAAATTCTATTAGAAAACCCAAATACTACGGGGTCCTTAGGTATAGCCATATCAGAAGCCGTAGAGAGAGCCACCAAAAGTAATGATACAAAGTATGCCCTAGGCAGTGTGTTAAATCATGTAAAACTTCATCAAACGATTATAGGACAAGAAGCCATCTCGCAAATGGAAAAAGTCGGAGACATGCCAGATATCGTAATCGCTCCATTTGGCGGTGGTTCTAATTTTGCTGGGTTGGCCTTTCCTTTTTTGCGACTTAATTTTGATGAAGGTAAGCGCATTAGGTGCATAGCAAGTGAACCAGCATCTTGCCCAAAATTGACCAAAGGCGTCTTTAGATACGATTTTGGTGATAGCAGTGGCATGACTCCCTTGTTACCGATGTATACATTAGGTCACAACTTCATTCCAGCTCCAATACATGCTGGTGGATTGAGGTATCATGGTGCAGGTGTAATAGTTAGTCAATTGTTAAAGGATAATCTTATTGAAGCTATAGCTCATGATAATATAGAAGTCTTCGAAGCAGGTGTTCTGTTCGCACGAACTGAAGGAATTATTCCCGCTCCAGAAGCTACTCATGGCATCGCAACTGTAGTGGCTGAAGCCAACAAGTGTAAAGAGGAAGGAAAATCCAAAACCATACTTTTCAACCTATGTGGCCATGGAAATTTTGACATGAAAGCTTACGAAGATTATTTTTCTGGTAAAATTCAAAAGCATCATCTAACTTCTGAAGATATTCAAGCTTCGATCGCTGCATTGAATACTCCTGAAATTACGTGAACTCAACTCTTTGATTAGACAACAACGAGTATTTTGTCATTTGACAATCTCGTTGTTGTCTATTTTTCTATTTTCCTCTTACCTTACCTACTAGTGCAGTGCCACACTATATTTGAAAACCTCTTGTTCTTTTACTAAAAATTGAATTGAATCATTGATTTGATGAAAAATGGTGTTCCCGGAGTAAAATGAATCTCTTCCACTGGGTCTACTTCATTTTGTAACCTTGATTCCGTAGCAAATTGTGTCTCATTCCATTCGGTGTTGAACAAATTTTGAATTTGTATTCCAAAATTGACCTTTCTCCACTTATATCCAATATTTAAATCAACTACAGCGTATCCCTCAGCTATTATTGAATTGTCTTCGTTTGCCGGTCGATCATCTATAAATCTAAGATCCATACTACCATAAACCCCAGATTGGTGTCTCCAATTGATGCTGCTCACCAATGTTAAATCAGGAGCCAGAGGAATGTAATCTTGTCCATCTTCTATATCTAATGCCCTAGCATGGGTATAGTTGACATCTAAATTATAGTACAACCACGAGCACGGCTGATAGCGATAGGTTAGTTCCAAACCTTGTCTTTGCGTTTTCCCACTTGGTTCTACAATTCCAGCATCTCCAACATAGACAAATTCCTGCTCAAGAAACAAATACCAATATGTTAGGTTAAATAACATATTTGGAACAGGTTTCCATACTACACCAACATCATAACCATAAGCAGCCGGAAGAATTCTATTTCCATTTTCAGATACTACAACTCTTGTATCATTGGAATGAAACCCTTTACCCATCTTAACATATGCTTGCAATTTTGAAGAGTGGTTGTATGCCAAATTGAATTTAGGACTAGCGATGATTTTACTTTCACTTTGAGTACTATACAGATTACTTAATTGATCATTGTATTCAAAGTCAATCAGATCCATCCGTAGCGATGGACTCAAAGTCCATTTATCCAAAATGAATGAAGACCCTAAATATGTTGCAGCATTGGTTTCATGAATATCACCAAGTCTTAAATATTCTAAAATCTCCTTTCTATTCTTTGTATGTGACAATTCATTAGATTCAATGTTATCATACCTTAAGTCAATCCCAAGTGACCAATGAACAGCTATACCTGATGTATTAAACGACCTCTTTAACTCGCTTTGAATCCCGTAAATATTGCGTTTCTCTTTTTGCTTAATTTGATCCCCATTAATGGTATCGTCTAAAAAAAAGGTAAAATTTGAATACAATTCAAAGTCATACTGACTCAAATAAATCATACTTTTTAGAGAGGTATTTGCGTCTAAAACCTGATTGTAGTTTAAAGCTATGTTGCTACGTGAGGTATTTCCCCCTTCTGTGTCATCTATTGCTCCGAACCGCCCAATCAATCCACTTTCAACAGCTCGCACTGGAATTTGGCCAGAGGCATCCCATTTACTATTAAAATATGATGAGGTAATTCTTAAGTTTTTATTCTTGGAAATAGACTTGGAGTATTTTCCAAAAAAATTGAGTCTATTGAAATGTTGAGGACTATCGAAAGGCCCGTCCGTTGCCTGAAATTCTGAAGCGATGTAAGCCTTTTCACTATGGGTTTCCATAAGATTAAACATACCCAATAAGCGATACGAATTAAACTGACCTGCTTCAATTTTTACACTACTTTTATCCAATTGGGACTTTGTCTTTAAATCTATATATCCTGCAGTCGCAAAGTTTCCCTTACTTTCCTCATATGGCCCTTTACCAAAATCAAATTGATCAATGGTTTCTGGAATAATAAAGTGAAGGTCGGCATATCCTTGTCCATGGGCATGAGACACCATATTTACAGGAAGACCATCAACAGATAAATTAATGTCAGTCCCATGATCAATATCAAATCCACGTAAAAATATTTGCTCAGCCTTACCTCCACCAGCATGCTGTCCAATAAACAACCCTGGAGCTTTTTGTAAAATTTCCTGAGACGAATTAACTGGATTTATTTGCACATCAAAGTCGGTAATCATCTTTAGTACATTAGTTCTAGGTTCTACGATTACTTCATCTAAACCTATTGATTTAGGTTGCAAAATTACCAAGATAGAACGGTTTAATTCCTCAACGATCAACCTCTTACTCTCATACCCTATATGAGAAAATAATAGTGTATCTCCGATAGAAATATTCTCAAATACAAAACTTCCTCTTTCATTAGAATGTGTGTGAGAGTCATTAGACTTATTCAGTATATGAACTTCTTGAAATGGTCGATGAAATTCATCCACTACTGATCCAATTAACTCCTGAGCAGTGCCAACCCCGCATATCATTATAAACAAGAAAATCGTATTAATTCTCTTCATCTTTTTCATAAATTTATCCAAATTTTTACCCGTATCGTTTCAATGTTTATATAAATTCTATTTTAAAAAAAAATGGAATTCAAATTATTCATAGGTTATCATACTGCAAGAATCTTACATTTCATTTTCGAGCCTTAAAATAGTAATACAAATTCAGAACCAATCTAGATAATAGACAGACTTCTTTATTTTACCGCTTAAGAGAAGATTTGCAAATTGGTAAAGTACCGATTGTAATCTAGTTTGGTAAGATATTTGACCATCCTATAGTCAATTAATTTTTACTTTCGTAATCGAAAATAAATTTTTTTCGAAGATCAAAACCTCAATTATACTTATGCGTTTAATTGCTTTTTTATTCTGTTTTTATTCATTTACTTCATTGTATAGTCAATGTACCGGAAATTTTCAATTTCCTTATAATACAATTTCCGCTTCGACATTTGACCATGAAGTTGTTATTACTCCAGACCATCTACCTAATAATTATGCACTTATTGATAATTTAATTCCTAACCAAACTTACGAAATTTACTCGTCTATTCCAGGTGATTACATTACAATAAGAGATGCCTACGATTTCAATATTTTAATAGCTCATGGTCCTGCACCATTTGCATTTACTCCAGCCAATTTGGACAAAGTCTCTATGCACATCCACCTGAGTGTACCTAGCTGTGGAACAGAATTAATCAAAAGGCAAACCAGCATTGCCTGCATAACTTGCCCTGCAGAACCAACAAAAATTGGAATTAATGATTCAACCCCGGAATCAGTTCTAGATGTCGACGGTGAAATTAAAATTGGTCAATCCGCTCTGAATCCAGTAGCCGGAATGATGAGATGGAACGATGTAAATAATGATTTCGAAGGTTATAATGGTAGCCAATGGTTATCTCTTACTCAATCGAACCAAAGTGGTCAATGGGGAGTACTTCCAGTAACAAATCAAAATCCCAATCAAAGAGTCGTATCTAATGACGGAACTTCCAATGATAATTTTGGTAAACAAGTAGCTATTTCTGAAAATTATGCTGTCATCGGTTCTCATAGATCAAATATCGGAGGAAACCCTTCCCAAGGTGCGGCGTATGTATTTGAGCGAATAGATAACCAATGGATATTTCAAACTAAACTTACAGCTAGTGATGGTGCAATAGGTGATTGGTTTGCAGTTGATGTAGATATTTGGGGAGATCATATTATTATAGGTTCTTCTCATGCAACAATAAATGGAAATGACAATCAAGGAGCCACCTATGTTTTTTATAAAAATGGAAACACATGGATTGAGCAAGCTAAGTTAACCGCAGATGATGGAATGACCGATTATTTTTTCGGAGAAACCGTTGCTATTGATGATGATTATATTGTAGTCGGCAGCAGGTTTGCCACGGTAAATGGAAATGACAATCAAGGAGCAGTATATGTATTTCAAAGAACAGGAAGTACATGGAACCAAGTTGCAAAATTAATTGGGAATGATGGAGAAGAGGGTGATTCCTTTGGATATGACATTGACATTGATGGAAAATATGTGGCCATTGGAGCTCCGTTTAAGGACATTAATGGTAACATCGCTCAAGGAATGGTATACATTTTTAGGAGGACAGGACTAAATTGGAATCAACTTTCAACAATTCTTGCAAGTGATGGTGACATTTCCGATTATTTTGGAGAATGTTTGCACTTACATAATGATCGATTGGCCATTGGAGCTCCTTACAAGGATATCGGAGGAAATAATAATCAAGGAGCAGTATATTTCTATCATTATACAGGAGGTAATTGGGTAGAACAAAACATAATTACAGCTCCTGACGGAGGTCCAGAACATCTCTTTCCTTCTTCAATTGGGTTATACAACGGTACAGCAATACTTGGAACTGAATATGCAGATTTTAACAATAATACCAATCAAGGGAAATCCTATATTTATAAGTATCACAATGACACTTGGAAACTCGAAACCGAAATATTACCTCCAACAGTATCTAATGATATGCGATTTGGCAGCGGGGTAAGTATATTTGGCAACAATGCCATAATTGGATCTCAATATGAAGATGAAGCCTCAAATACAAAACAAGGAGCTGCATATTTTCTAATAAAGAAATAGCTTTTATACGTACACCAAATTTGACCTTTCTTAATGTTGGAAAGCTAATGTTTTGACACCAATACTTTGTGGTAACCATATCGGGTGCAAAAAGACACCGAACATCATTAAGAATTATGTATAACTCATGAGTCTATTAACCTATTAATGGATTAGTAGGTCAATCTTCATTTAAATCACTTCATTTTTAAATAAAAAATTATATCGTACCATGAACATGAAGAATGAAGGAATAAAATGAAGTTTGGAAAAATATTTAGTATATTTAAACTGAAGTCTCACTGCTGTTTTTCGGTATGACAATTCTTAAAACATCACAATGACAAATCAGATTGCATTATTCATACTTATTGGAGTACCTCTTTGGTCATTCTTCACGTTTTTATTTCTCTTTTCTTACTTTAAATTACCTAAATCTTGGAATGATAAAGGCGTAAGACAAACAGTAGAATTCTCGTCGCAAATGATGTTCTTGCTTTTACCAACGTTAGTTACAGAATTTTTAATATTTGAATTAACGACTGTTGGAACCTATGCTTTATATATGATAGTATTGGGTTACAGCGGGTTGTTGTATTATATACGTAGAAAAATACGTTTTGAGACCTAATAATCCAAGTTACCATTGTTATTTTGAAATTGCATTAAATTTTATTTGATTCTCCTCAGAAAGAATCAAATGTTGCTGAACAAGATTTGAAGGGTAATGACTCTAGTCAGGAGTAATGCTTTTATGAATTTCATTTATACTCCATCTGTATTAAATCGAAAACACTGATTGGATTCGAAACAGAAGGAATTTTATCAAAAAATCAAATTTCTTGTAGCATTTCCAAAAACCACTGGTATATACAAGTGTAGGCCTTCGTTTAATTATCAAAGAAATTAGAAAACAGATCATCTTAAAGCATGATCCACAAAATAAAATTAGACATGAAATACTTATATATATTGGCTATCATATCCTTTTTGATGGCGTGTGGAAAAGACAAAATCACCACAGAAACCGAAACACTAAATAGCGAATCTATATCCGGAAAAGTAATCTATACCTCAGCAGATATTATTTGTTGTACAAAAGTGGCTTTATCGAGGTATAGTTTTGAACACGACAGCATCGAATCTATCGAAATACTTCGAACATATGATGTAGGACAAGATGGATTGTTTGTATTTGACAGCTTAATACCAGAAGAGTCCAACCTTTTCCTACATATACTGGATCCATTAGAAAACCATGTTTCTGGTATGGATGAAACTCCAGATGGTGATGATTTTGAAGATGGAAGCATTGCTAGATCTATTGGTGTATATGTAGAAAAGGATGAAAAAGACGACGGAAATACATTTACGATTTCACCCAAAAGCTCATCGAATAATCCTTCAATTACAGGAAAAGTATGGTTTGATCAAGATCAAGATGAGGTAGGTGAGACAGGCCTTTCGAACAAGAGAATTGAACTCTATCATCGAAATTCCGATAATGTACCAATGATGCCTTTGGTCCAATCTACTTATTCTGATTCTGATGGTGTCTTTGAGTTTAAGAATCTCGAAAAAGGACAATATGTCTTGTACTACATTGGCAATGGTGATCATATGGTACATTCAGGATACGACGTCGACCAAGAATCAGGAGAACCCGACAGACCTGAAGCCTTCTTTATACCAGTGAATGTCGAAAGTGAGACGAGTTCAGACTCTTTAAACTACTTCTTTGCTCATAAAGTGACAGGATGTAACCATAATCCAAAAATAGTGGAATACTGGGCACTTTGTGATACATCCAAGATTTGCGAAATGCCTAAATGGCCTATCGTATGTCTTGATGACAATGGAGACCCAATTACTTCTGCAGGAGGATTATATACACTCGAATGGAGAGACCTGACGACGGGAGAATACAAGCAGGGAGACTGGATATGGGCAGCATGGAATCACCCCATCGAGTTGGCTTTAACCCATCCTGACGGATGCCAAGACAAGGTTTATTACCATAGGGAATGTCCTCAGGATTTGATAGGAGATTTTTCAGTTACTTTAATTCGGGGAGGATGGAATCCTGATTTCAATTACAACCTTGGTGAGATTACATGGAGCTTTGATCCATGGTCAAAAAAAGTTAACGTAAGCCACAATATTACAAGCCCAGTAAGTCTAGCGATTCTTCCTGAAGGTTCATATAATTTTGAAATTAGGCTTGATAACAACCAATATCTCCTATTTTTAGACTTACCAGGTCTTCCAGGTATGAATGATGTTGGGGAAATATTATTTCAAAATGGCACCATAAAAATTGATGATGATTTAGCGGCCGATGGAATCGAAAAAACGTTAGAAAGAATTTAATCGCACTGAGTAGATCAATTAATTTGAAAGAAATAGGTCATAAAGAATTAACAACGATCATAAAAGGCTGTATAGCCCTTGATCGCTCCTATCAAAGGAGGCTTTATGACCTATTATTCCCTAATGTAGTTAAGTCCATAACTGCACACAATTTGGCCAAGCAAGAAGTTGAAGACTTAATCCAAGAAACCTTCATCAAAATCTTTAACCATATAACCAACTATGATATTCAAAAGAGCAGCATCTATACTTGGTCTTCTATAATTGCCAAAAGGCTCACCATAAATTTTTTACAGTCCAAGTACAACAAAACGATAATCGCTGGACTGACCGAAGTAAGTGAGAAATTTTATGTCGAAATAGAATTTAAAGACGATTTCGAAATTCAATTGATCCTAGATTCTATTAAAAGATTGCCTGATATGTATAAAAAGGTGTTCGAAATGGCTGTCATTCATGGTATGGAACATAAAAAGATCAGCATTCAACTTGGTATTAGTCCAAGTACTTCTAGAGTCTATTTGACTAGAGCCAAGACGCTTTTAAAAAACGATATGAATAGAATAGGAATTAATTTATAAAGAATATGGGGTATGAATTATAATGAATTTAATAAAGAAAAAATCTGGGAAAACATCGTAAAAGATGATAGAATGCCTGTTCCTAATAAAATCTCCCGAACCTCCATTCACAAACTAACTCTTGGTTTGATTACCATAACCATTCTGGGATTAGCTTTATTTTATAACTTTGAAAAAGACGTTCAATCCAATACTCAGATATCATTAACTCCAGCTATAAATGAACCCCTCTCTGGATCAAAGCAAGATTCAATTAATACTAGTGATCAATTATCTCATCACAATACCAATTCATCAACGAATAAACCAACAATCGCATATAATTCCAATGAAACCTTTATCCTTAAACAAAATGGAAAGACTTTACCCACAACAACTACGGTTAGAAGGGAAAACATTGATCATATAAAGACTAAACCTTCTTTAGTTAAGTATAATAATCTACCTATTTCATCATCGCATCAACAAATTAAAGAATACAATACAGATCAGGAAACTCAAGAAAAAAATCAAAGTGACACCAAAATCCTTAATTCCACGAATAACGTTGCTGTACAGATACCACAAAATTCGAAAGAGGTTAAACAACATAAGTCTTTAAATGAAACACCCAAAATCATTCATTTGCTCGGAAGCATTCCTAGTCTTGAACTTTACTGCGATTATCAATTCCAAATGGATGAAAGCATGTCTTCAACACTGTATAGCATTGTTCCCTTAACAAAAAAAACATCTACTTGGAGCTTTTATTCTAACTTTGGATATGGTACAAACATTTCATCCAAATCTACACTTAATAGTGAATCTTCTATATCGATTGACTCTTTCAATCAATTTCACTCTTCCTATTTACTTGAACTAGGTATTCGAAAACAAGTTAAAAATTGGGACTTTTCCCTTGCAGTATTCCACGAATGGCATCAATATTCTGGAAATGCTATAATTACTAACGTCAACTATGCGTCAAATGACTCTGGTACTGGATTTAAAAAGAATTGGACTCAAACCAATTATCAATTGTATCAAAAATACCAATACTTGGGGCTTAGTTCAGCAGTCGGATATAACACAAAATGGTTTAATTGGAACATAAGTCCATATCTAGGGTTACATTACATTGTTCAAAACGGGAATAACGGAAGTCTTTATTTAGATGGGAGCCAATCCCTTGAGAAGATCAGTCGAACAAATACTATATATCATCAAGATTTATTCTTTTCCCTTGGACTTAGGAGTGCTGTTCCATTGACGAACAATATTGGACTTGGATTGGGTGCAGAATATCGATCACAAAAATCTATGCAAAAATTGAAAGACTATTCTTTGGATTTTTCTTCATTATTCTTGAAAGTTGGACTACAATATCATCTATAAATCGTAGTCAACTTTTAGAAACAAATAGTTTGTTATTTAAACAGATCGTTGAGAACAGCGCGTTTAGCTCTACTGACCCTTAGAGTAGTTCCATCGATAAGTTGGACATAACCACCATCATTTTTATGGTAACTTTTGATGTAAGCAAGGTTAATCAAATACGACTTATGTATACGTAAAAAAGCATAATCACTAACCAAATCTTCAATATGTCTTAATGTCTTGCTAACCATCAATTTGGATTTATCTTCAAGATATATTTTTGAGTAATTGTTATCTCCTTCAACATAGGTAATCGATTGTGGATCGATAAATTCTATACCCGTTTGCATTGCAAAAGGAATCTTCTTCGTTTTATTAATATCGTGCTTTAAGTCTTCTTTCAATTGTTGAAAGGTAGTAGCATCCAATTTTGGTTGTGATTCGGACCGAATATACTGGATGGCAGTTTTCAATTTGTGCCCAACAATTGGCTTGAGTAAGTAATTCTGAGCATTCAATTCAAAAGCCTGTATAGCATAATTATCAAATGCCGTAACAAATACAACATTAAACCCAACAGGACTTATCTGTTTTAAAAACTCTATACCATTGGTTGACTGAAGATGAATATCTAAGAATAATAAATCAATATCCAATGACTTGATGTCTTCCATCATTGCTTCTGGATCGGTCCAAGAAGCAATAAGACTTACTTCAGGACAATGTCTTTCTAACTCCCATTTTAACGTATCGATGCAATGTTGTTCATCGTCCAAATATGCAGCTAATATTCTATCCTCCGACTTCATTCTCATCTTGTTTTGCCTTTGTAATAAGAGGCATTACTATTTCCACTTTTGTTCCGGCAGCCTCGTTCTTTTGGTTTTTTAAATCCATAATATTGACTTTAGTTATTCTATTTTTAAATACCAATCTCTCTCTTGTAACAGCGATTCCAAAGGATCTCTTTCTCTGATATTTCTGTTCGATACTTTTACTTATTTCCCTACCAACACCATTATCCTCAATCACAATATTAAGTTTATCATCTATTCGATTCAACTCAATTTTTAATAAACAATCTCCTTTCTTATGCATAAAGCCATGCCATATGGCATTTTCTATAAAAGGTTGTAAACTTAAGGGAGGTATCAAAGTTTGATTTAAGTTTATACTGGGATGAATAAACCAACGCACTTCAAACTTATCATTTAGCCTTCTATTTTCTATATCCATGTACAAATCAAGGGCTTGTTTTTCTTGCCATAACGATATAAATTGTTCTCGGCTATTCTCCAAAACGAATCGAATCAATTGAGCAAACGTCGTCAAATAATCCGCTGCAGCACCTCGATCATTATGAATGATGTAGGACTTAATAGAATTAAGAGAATTAAAAATAAAATGAGGGTTCATTTGAGCGCGCAATGCTTCGTTTTCCAAGTCATTCATCCTTTGTTGCATTGTACCCAACTGACGCAAATTTTGCTCCCTGTATCTATAAAACATTATAATTGGTAAGACGATTACACAAAGTGCAATGCATAGGAACCACCAAGTCTTCCAAAAAGGAGGTTTGATCTGAAATTTTAATAAAGAACTCGGTCCCCAGTCCGTATCTCTATCCTTAGCTTGAATTTCGAAATGGTATGTCCCATGAGATAAATCACTAAATGAAATGTCTCTATGATTATACCCCACTATGGTCCATTCCTCCTCTTTCTGAAGTCTATATCGATATTTGACCGTTCTTGGGTAAGTCATCGATACCGCATGATATTTGACCGAAACATCATTTTGATCATAAGATAGATTTGTCCAATCTATTCCATCTCCACTTACTCCATAAAGACTGGCGAATAGCTGAACCTTCAGTGGTTCTTCTTCTTCAAAAAAATCAATATCATCAAAATAACACAATCCATACGATAGCCCAAAAACTCTATTGCCTATAGATTTAGATTCTAATCTGGAATGCTGAAATCCATGTACACGACCAAAACTCTTTGCCGTTCTTTTATTTTTATCAAAAACAGACAATCCCCCACTCGAGCCAAAAACAAATTGACCTGGTTTGTATACCGAAAAATCCCAAGGTCTATGATTGGCCATTCCATTGGTTTGATTCAATCCATCCACTATCTCAAGTACAAAACCAGCATCTTTCACCTTTGCTCTGTATGCTCCATATTTCAAACTCATGATCCATAGATATTTGTCATCGTCGAAATCCATATATTCAATTCGATCTTGCCCAATGTTATTGAAATCATTTTCTACCTTGACCCAATGCATATGACTCGTCTGAATATCAAACCTGCAAATGCCCCGTTCGGTCCCAATCCATACTCCCAAACTATCTGATTTTAGATTTTTTAAATGATGACTTCCTAACTCTGGGACAAGATGCTTTTGCAATTTGCCATTATTGAGCTCTAGCAAATTCGGATTGCCTTTCTTAATCATCCAGATGATACCTGATTTGTCTACTTTCATATCACCTACTCCACCTTCTTTAAAAAACGCATCTAAAGCTTTATCATTAAAGGAGGCTATTCTTTTATTGTCATCAATGTAGCCAAGTCCATTATAAAATAATATCCATGTTGTAGCCGAATCATTTTCAATTGTCAATGGACCTCTCAATTCAGTCGAATTTTCAATTTGATAAACTTTATTTTGATTTAGATCTACCTTTTGGATAACATTGTCATGAAAGCTAATGGTCAAGAATACGTCATTTTGGTGGCTAGGAACGATGTCTGTAATTCTGATATTGGATAAATCCTCCAAACAATTCAACTTTTGAAAATCTTGATGTATGACTATCAAACCTTCTTCAGTCCCTACCCAAATATTCTCCTTATGATCGACATGAATATCAAAGTATGCATTCGTTTCTACTTCCTTACTATTGAGTCCTTCTAAGTCAATTGACTTCATTTTCCCTACTTCAAAATCCAACTTATATAATCCTTCCTTATCCGATGCCCATACTTCATTTCCAATTTTTATTAGATCATTATTAACCGTTCCATTCCGTTTATCTATAGTGGAGTATTGTCCTGAATCCAAATTCAATCGATGCATTGTCGAAGACCAATCCATACCATACAATACCTCTTTTTCCAATTCCATCTTGTGTAAGGTATACTCATAAATCAACGCTCTCTCCTGAGTCTCTGTATTAACTCGAAAAGTTCCCTCAGCAGAAGACACATAAATTGTATTGGCCCTGTGAGGATCAACAACTACGAAAAATGGCTTTTTGAAGTCCAATACCTTTTTACTTTTGAAAGTATTCAGATCCATCACAAAAACGCCCTCTAAAACTGAAACCATCCAAAGCAAATCATTTGAAGAATCTATTTCTATTTGAAGGATTGATAATTTTGGAAAATTCAATGAATCTTGTGGCTCATAATTCCTAGAAATAAAAGACTGTTGATCGTGATCATAAACTGCTAACCCCCCTTCCAGAAAGCTCATCCAAACCCGTCCTTTTGAATCGATATCAAACTCAGAGACCTCCATGCCTTTGACATTCACCTCATCCAATAAAGGCAGCATAGAAACAAATTCTAATCCATCAAATCGCACCAAGCCATTATGACTTCCTAGCCAAATATGTCCTTTCTTATCTTGTATGATATTCTTAACGGCAGAAATATCCAATCCATTCGTAAAATTGTACTCTTGAATTCGATATTGGGCTTCACTTATTTCTACACAATTTAGTAGGAGTATTAAAGCTGATATATTGCGTAACCATAGAACAGATGTCAAAAAAGACCATAATAATCTGATCTTTAAAACTATATTCCTTTGGAGGCATTTCATTTTACACCAATACGAAGTAGAACAATCAAATTTTAAGATCATGTAAAAAATAAAAACCAAGCCTTTGACGTAACTCACCATTGCCATTAAATAATCGAATGAATTTACGCAATTTTAGACACGATGAGGGCAATAAGTGAGTAATTGGTTCATTTGAATTACGCAACGGTATCTGTAAAAAGGCCATTTGAAAAAGTATGTATTAAGTACATTTTCAGATGCTTTCCATTGAATAAACCATACCTACGATTGCCTCATTCATGGTTTTCACGATCGATTTTATACTTCATCTTTGAAAAAATCTTTTGAATGATGAAAACAACTTTACTCTTAACATTATTACTTGTATCAACAATAACATTTGGACAAAATGTAGGAATTAACGAATCCAATCCTACTGGGAGGTTACACATTACTACGAATAGTACTTTAACGACCCCACAGTTAAAACTTACGGAAATTGGAAATGACTATACACGGTTGAAATTCAACAATAATCTTCATCCTACTTCGTACTGGGATCTTGCTGCATTTGCTGATACGACAATAACCAATTCACGCTTAAATTTTTACTTCAAGAACAACACCAATGCAGGTGATCGACTAACCATAATGGGTAATGGCAATATCGGTATAAACAATACCAATCCTTCTGGAAGGTTGCATATCACTTCCAACAGTACCTTAACAATTCCGCAACTGAAAATGACAGAAATCGGAAATGATTACACAAGAGTCAAATTTGACAATAGTGCACACCCTGATGCTTATTGGGACCTTGCCGCTCATTCCGATACGATTACCAATAATGCTCGTTTAAATTTTTACTTCAAGAACAACACCAATGCAGGTGATCGACTAACCATAATGGGAAATGGCAATATCGGAATAAATCATACCAACCCAACAGGAAAGCTACACATCAGATCTAACAGTACACAAAACCTTTTGAACATAGAATCCAATTATATAGGAAATTTCCAAATTACTGGCGTAGATTGTTCGGTAAATCCATCAGACGGTTACGGCGTTGGTGCCAATTTCAATGGTGGGCATAGAGGCCTAAGAGGTTTAGCTGATGGAAAGGGATCTGGAGGGACGTCTATAGGTGTAGTTGGTTCAGGTTGGGGATCAAATAATGCTGGAACAAGGATTGGAATCCATGGTGCCGCTTGGGGCGGAAATGTAAATTGGGCAGGATACTTTAAAGACGGAAATGTCTATGTAACCAACGAATTACGTATTGGTTCGGGTGCCATAAATGGTGCAACTGGGTACAAAGTTGCTGTTGATGGGAAGGTAATCGCTGAAGAATTGCGGATCAATCTAAGTTCGGCATGGCCAGATTATGTTTTTGATCAATCTTATGACCTTATGTCCATAGAAGAATTGTCAGAAAGCATCGAGCATAACCATCATTTACCTGGAATACCCACAGCTAAATCTATCCAACAAGATGGTCTAATTGTAGGTGATATGCAGAAAAAAATGATGGAAAAGATTGAAGAACTGACGTTGTACATCATTCAATTAAATGATGAATTGACATCTGTTCAAAACGAACTCCAAGAGTTAAAAACCAGAAAATAACGTCTTCTTATTTCTCACCAATTTCTCTTTATCAAAAGTTCTAATATTATGAAATCGTATGGTTTAACAATAGCAGTATTCGTTATCCTGTTGTTTGGACATTTCGCCAAATCTCAAAATCTTGACCTGCCCGAAAAAAGTCAAATTGAACAGTACGAAGAAGAGTTAAATCTAACTGCTGATGGAAGATCCATTTTAACAAGCAAACAATACCAACGAAAAAAATGGTTTTTGGAAAGACACTTGGATGAGAACAAACAAATACCGAATATAAATAGACTGAATTATGACGCTTACAATAGGTATAAAAGACTTCATCCAGATCAGTCTAGAAATGCACATGGATTATGGACATTTCTAGGACCAAGGACAACTAATTCTCCCAATTTCCAAGGTCGTGTAAACAGCATTGATATTCATCCAAGCAATGATATGATCATCTACTTAACTACACCAAATGGAGGAATATGGAGAACCATCAATGGGGGGGGACTCCTGGGTCCCGTTGACCGATCATTTGGCGCTGAATTCTTTTTGCGATCTAGAAATAAATCCATTTAACCCTAATGATATTTATGCATTAACCGGTGACGGTGATCCTGATCCTGGTACAAATTCTTATCATACTCAATCAAAAGTTGCAAGTATAGGAATCATGAGATCTACAGATGGTGGCAACTCTTGGACCCAAACTGGCTTCGTCCCTCCATCATCATTCATTCCTTACAAATTGTTAATTCATCCATTGACACCCAATGTACAATACATTGCATCCGATAAAGGTATACACAAGACTACCAATGGTTGGCAAACGGGCAATCTAATATTTTCACAACCCATTTTTGATATTGAATTCAAACCAGGAAATCCATCTGTAATTTATGGAAGTAGTAATCAAATCATACGATCTGTAGACTCTGGTAATTCTTGGGACATCATTACCGATCCAGATTTTGATATAATACCATTTAACGCTCGTATAGAATTGGCCGTAACCCCAAACCATCCTAATTATGTTGCTGCCATGGCAGGAAATTGGAATGATGGATCAATAGGAACCTATTACTCTAGTTCTGGTGGAGGTAGTAACCAATGGATTATGGCTGACACCGTAACAAATATTATAGGGGCCTTTGCCAACTATTGTATAGGGCTTGCAATAGATCCAAATGATTACAATAAATTTTATGGAGGAGGAGTAAGGCTATTTAAATCAACAAATGAAGGATACACAGGTACTTGGAGTCAAGTGGCCGCGCCATATCATGCGGATATTCATGATATCCAAATCAAAAATGGAGTCATCTATGTGGCTTCGGATGGGGGACTTATTAAATCATCAGACGGTGGATCGACCTGGACTGACCTGTCCAAAAGTTTGAATATTACCGAAATTTATCAAATCAGTGGGTATGAACCTGATCCTGAGTTGTACTATATCGGAGCCCAAGACAATGGAATCCAAAGACGAACAGCAACTGATTCTTTCAAACTGGGATATATAGCGGATGGATTTGAGACCATAGTTGATTATGACAATCCTTCCGTTGTATATGCGATGACACAACTCGGAGGACTACACAAAAGTACAGATGGTGGCGAGAATTTCACCACTATGGCTGTGCCAAATGGATTGGGTGCTTGGCAAACTCCTTTGATTATGGATGCGTCGAATCGTATTGCATTATTCATGGGTAAAGACACCATACTTCGGTCTTTGCTCGGAGGTATATCGGGATCCTGGTTACCCATAGGTACTCCAGAACCCTCAAACCCAAGAAACCTTAATGTTTTAGCTCAGGCTAAAAATGGGCGTAACAGAATATATGCATCTCAAGGCTTTCGATTCTATCGTTCCGACAATGCTTTAGCCCATCCTGAATCAGCTGTGAGTTGGACTACTCTTGGTCAAGGGTTACCAGATCATTTCATTACAGACATTGCCGTAAATCCGAGCGATAGTAACCATGTCATTGTTACATTAGGCAATTACGATAACGGGACAAAAGTATATGAATCATTGGATGGAGGCGACAATAATACTTGGGTAAATATTTCAGGTTCTCTACCCAATGTCCCTGTACTGTCTATTGAATATCACGATGATGGAAGCGGTTTAGACAGGATGTACATCGGAACAGATATTGGGGTGTTTTATAGAGACGATAACATTGGTGATTGGATCTATTTTTCCAACTTTCTCCCTGTTGTACCCGTAACCGATCTATACATCAATCCTACCGAGGGAACCATAGCTGCTGGAACCTATGGTAGAGGGCTTTGGCGCTCCAACCTGATTTCTTCCTGCGAAGATAATATTACCATATTACACAGTGGGTATTCCAAAGGAGAAATACACCATTCGTACAATTCTTGGATCTCCAGTCAAGCAACAATCAGTACAGATCCGGGAACAAATATATTCTATCGAGCAGGTAATTACATAGATCTCAAAGATGGTTTTCTCGCACCTCGATTGTCCAAATTTAAGGCAGAAATAGGTCCATGCCCTTATTAAAGCATTGACTCTATGTCTCAAACGTTATATTTGTCAAAACATTAGCTATACTCTATATGAGATCTCTATTTTTGATACTAATTTCTGTTTTTTATCTGAGTGCATGCAATGATCATGACGGCAACCAGAATGAATTTAAGGCCTGTTATATCTGTACACATAATATTACCTCAAATCCAGATTGCTCTTCTTCCTATGAAGTAGAAGTATGTGTCAAGAATGAAGACTCGCCATCATTCCAAGATGTTTTGCTAATTACGAAAAGATGTGATGGCGAAATGCTTCCATCTCAAGAAAAAATCGAATTTTTAGAAAGCTTTTTACAAGAACAAATGTATGCTGGAGCAGACTGTGTGGAAAAGTAATGAAATTACCACACTAGTTTGGACATTTTTCACTGTGAATTATTGAACTAATATCTATGAAAATGAGAAAAGTAATAAATATTGATGAAGGTGTCTTTTTCTAAATCATTGGTTGATTTGCATATTTTAATGAACAAAGTAGATAAAATTAGAAAGTATTTCTACTTAGGGATATTCAGAAATAAGGACATAGTATTCCCATTTAACTGCATATGAGATTAGGTTTTATTAGAATATTAAGCTGCCAGCATCTTGGATTTCGTCATTCTATAGCCGATTTGGATGGCATTTGATGTGTGAATTCCAAAAAAGATCCATAATTCCTCGGTTTCCTTTGTTCGTGCTTGTATCCGTTTCAGGAGAAAGTGTTCTTTTTCTGTTCCAATGCTCCCCTCTAAGCGAGTGGCTCCTTCTTTTGTTATTACTGATGCTAATTGATCGAAGTGTAATTTATGTTTTGAGGGTCTTCCTTTTCTTTTGAAGTCGGTTTTTATCCCATGTTTGGTTACATATACTCGATTTGTATTATTGGCATAGATGCGGTCTGCTCCTACCACTTTTAGTTTCTTTTTAAACAGCTTTTGTGTAAGCCAAATACTTTTCTTTAATCTCACTCCCTCATTAAATGCCTCATAGCTCAAATGCTCTATAAAACTAATCCCGTCTACTTGTATCTTATTCACCTTGGCACCAAACTCAACCTTCTTTACTTCTTTACCTCTTACTACTGGGCGGATATATGGCTTATCGATACTCACAATTCTTCTCTTTGGCTGTTGGTCTTCAAAGAAATAAGCCCATTGTTGGGCTAGTACCTTTTTGCTTGCCTCTCGTCTTTTCCAATAGTTATCCGTAAACGTATTTAGCATTTTACCTTCCAAAGGAATTAGTAAGTCGTTAATCTTATCCAATAACTTGAGTAGTGATCGGCGCAAGGCTCGTTTTTCTTTGCGAGAAGGCTTCTTTGACTTGCTATAATTTGTATATCGTTTAGACCACTTAGTAAACTTCGTTCGAGGTCTTCTTTTCCCCAATAGGTTGCTACATTTTAGTAGCACCTTTTAGTTCCATTCTACTGATTCCCATAGTAATTTTATGTCTGTAGGATATCTGATTGCACTTTCATAACAAGTAGCATCACATACCATACTATCTAAGTTAGGCATGTAGGGCTTCCAATGAGTGGCTAGTATGGATTGTAATTTATCTATGTTAAGGCGTTGGGCTAATTCACACCGTATCTCACTTATAATCTTGAAGTTTGTCAGTGGTGAATTAAGGGGAATTATGATGTCACAAAAGATTTGATAATGAATGTTTCCATTGAGATGTTCCAAAAGCTTAGAGTCTGAACAGCCTGCATAATGCTTCAAAAACATCAAAGCTATTTTGCCTCTTGGAGAAAATATACCTTGAGGCCCTTTCTTATGTTCCTTTAACCCAAACCCCTTGACTAAGTCTTGCCAAGGAATAGAAGTATACATCGATCCTAATCGGGTCTTTTTAAAGCCTTCTAAATGTTCCTTATAATGAGTATCGAAATTTGGAAAGAATAATATACCTTGAAACTGAGAAAATCGTCTTACTTTCATCTTAAATACTTTTAGATTACCCCGTTTTTCAGCGTCCAACTAAAGAAACGGGGTTTTCTTTTGCATTAAAACAATACTTAATATGTTGATATCAAAGAATTTAGAGCACTTCTGGATACCCCAAAACAAAAAATGACCAATCGCTCATGCGATCAGTCATTCAAGTAGAAAGATGATTTAATCTATTTTTTAAACGCAGCCCATCTCGTATTTACGACATCTTCAGCATCTAATAATGCCAATACTTCTTCTGCTATATTCTCACTCAACTCAAGGAATGTAGTAAATCCAACACATGAAGCATTAATCTCTCCAAGAACGTATTTATCCTCTCCTGTTTTTTGATCAGTATCTAATATGAAATCGGCGGTCCAAATCAATGGTAGATCATAGTTTCCTAACTTGAATTGGATGTTTCTTAAATTGTCTTTTATCAAGTCTACTAAATCAGGCCATTGTTCGGGTTTGTCGTATCTATATTTTGCACCAGAAAACAGCGTCGCAGAAAATGCATCTTTAGTCTCTGCTGGCTTCTTATGTACAACATTTACCACCATATCCCTCAACATAAGAACGCGAATCTCTCCTTCAACAATTCGTTCTAAAAATGGCATATCCAATAACATTCCATTTTGACCTTCTAAGTACTGAATACAAAACTCTAGAAAATCCTGCAATGTCTTTTCTTCAGTATGATTGTCTTTAGCTTCGGTCAACTTCAACTTCGCATCCAACGGGATTTTACCTTTATACTTTTCAGCGTTCAATACTTCTACCCTCCATATACCTTCACCAGTCGATCCACGATTTTGTTTTAATACACGTACGCCATTTTTAAGGCTTTTAGGGAATTGTTCTTTTAGGGTTTCGAAATCATAATAAGTATATACATCATCTGGAACGATGTCAGAACCTTTTAATTTCTCAACAGCATTTTTAGCACCATATGCAATCATTGCGTCAGGATGTGGTAATCCTACGACACCATTATTTACCAATTCTCTTAGCATCTGAAAATACCCTATTTCACTGTATAAGTTCCCAGGATTTACACGACTAATGTAAGCGTCTGCTTTTTCATAGGTATGACGATAAATCTCCCCCCTATCTTCATCTTGATAAAAAATTATTTCGGCCGTCCATCCTCGTTTCTGCAAAGATTCAATAATTGGTTTTGAGTCTCTGCGGTACCCATATTTACCTTTATCAGTACCGCCTCTTGCCTCAAATATTACTACGTGTTTTTTCATGTTTAAATGTTTAATAATTACAGATTAAAAATTGCTAATTAAATCCATAATTCAAATGATCTTTCTCATCAAATGAGTTGACCATTCTCAACATTCAAAACACACTTCTAATCGCCTATTCTACAGGCACTTCAAAACCTCTTTATCTGGAGTCAATAATTTATTTATAAAAACTTAACACATCACCCTAATACACTTTTTTTGGCAAAAATTTTGATCATTCTATCTTGACAAATGAGGTGACCGATACTTGCTCTTGTCCTCCTTTGATATAGTATATACCTGGCTTCAAGTCAGATACATTAATTTTAGAGGATTGAATACTTGAAATAGCTATTGTTCTAATCCTTTCGCCCATAGAAGAGTACAAGAATAATTGTTCAGTATCTAATCCTTTTGGAATATTAATATACAATGTATTACTTACTGGATTTGGATAAACATCTAAGGAATTAAGGTCAGATACTTCCTCACTACTGCTGCATATATCTAAGGTAAATTTAAGCTCTCCGATTCCAGCACACTCATCATTGTTGTTCCAAGTTTCATCCACCAAAACCATCACATACCTTGCTACGCACATTCTCGACTGCATTCCCACAGGGTCATTATATTTCCAGGAACCAGGTGCTTTGTCTATGTTAAATGAACCTGCGGACTGCCAATTCATATTATCTGATGAATAATTGATCGTAATCCTCTTTACGCCAATTTCTGTCTCACCCCAAACATTATAATTCCATAAGTAGAAAGAGTCAATATCATATGTTTGACCAAAGTCAAACAACATCCAATGTTTGTCTTCACCATTTGTCAGTTCATTGGAAGACTTCAAGCATGACTTCCAGCTATCATTATCAAACGTGCTGTGCGTATTGGAGTAACATTGTGCAAACAAAAAGTGTACAGATATAGAGAGTACAAATATTAGTATATATCGCTTCATGATTTAAGTTTTGAATCTATAATAAAAAGCCCATAGGAGCACTTCCTGATTGAACATCGTAAAAATTACCAATATTAGGCAGTACTAGAGAGAGATCATTCGGAGATATCCCAAACCATAACGCCAATTCTGCAAAGTATTCGTCTGCACTTGTAGTGGGAACAATAATACCACGATCCAAATGCAAATTAGAACCAAGATTCAAATCTGGATAAATTCCATATAAATCCTTTCCTTTTACAGCTCCTCCCATTACCATAGTATTTCCTCCCCAAGCATGATCTGTTCCGTTGCCATTAGAAGACAGTGTTCTCGCAAAATCTGATACGGTATAAGTCGTAACACAATCATCTACACCTAATTCAACTGTTGCTTGGTAAAACTCGGACATAGCCGCGTCGAGAATCGACAACAAATCGTTATGTCGATTTAACAATTCGTCATGATTATCAAAACCACCAAAGTCGATAAAGAATATTTGCCTTTTGGCACCAAGATCATTTCTTGCCGCAATGGTATTAGCCACCATTCTTAGATTTTGAGAAAGATCTGTATCAGAAAACGAAGTACTTAATGGACTTATAGAAGTAATCGCTTGATTAAACTGCTCATTGCTTTCTATACTACGTTTTAATACATCATTATATGACTTCTTGAATAGGTCTTCATAGTTTTTTTCGATCGATGTTGTGATGTCCTTTGTCATCAAATCGAAAAACGGCTCTTGATTTCCAAATTCGAAAATTGATACTCCTCCATCATTATTTATTGCATATTCCGTTACAGATTCTCCTCTTTGAAATATGTTGTTTCCACCCAAAGAAATGTTCATTGATACACCCATATCTGAATTCATGCTTTGAAGGATATCAGCCATTTTTCCACCCCATCCGGTAACAACTCTATCTTGTGGATAAGCTGTCTGCCAATGCATAACCTGATCTGCATGTGACAATAATCCTAATGGCAGCTGACCTTCACCACTTTCTACCATTTCCTTCGTAACAGGCTCAACAAGAGTTCCGACATTATTGACAAAAGCCAGTTTCCCATTTTGAAACAAATTTTGGATACCAGTCATGGAAGGATGTAAGCCAAACTCTCTTCCATCTGTAGTCGTATGATTTATTGGCAATATATCGTTCTGATTAATGGCTAAGTTTGACCTTGCTGCTGCATAATCAGCGTATGCTGTTCCACTTCTAGGCACCAACATATTATAAGAATCGTTTCCTCCACTTAATAAAATGCAAACCAGCGCTTTATAATCACCTCCACTTGAATTGTTGACCATCAACTTGTTCAACGAGTTTAGATTTAGAAGTGAAGAATAGAGTGTCGATGTACCTAATGCCAAACAAGGTAATGACCCCATAAATTGCCTTCTCGAATATTTATATTTAGTCATAATCTTAGTATTGAATTATTTAAGGATGAGAAAATCTGGATCAATCATCACCAAAAATGTTGCATAATGAGCAGCACTAATCTCATCAAACAGATCTGATCGATTCATTGAAGCAATAATCTTTGTTTTGACATCATCACTTAGATTACCACTTGCAATAAGTATATCCATAAAATCCACGAACTGTTCAGGTGTAGCACTAAGTTTTTTCCATGTTTCATCCGTTAGTTCTGCATTATAATCCCTTCGATTTTGCACAAAACCTGGAAGAAAAGGCTCTAACAATAGAGAAGGTATCCTAGAATCTCCTGTAAGACCATAGCGATCATTTAAGTAGTCACCCATGAATGCAAGCAGGGCATAATTGATATAATTCGAAGATGTCGAAGAATTCAAAATTTGATATTCGGGACCATCATAATCGTAATAAGCAAAATCTGAATTCGGCTGATAATCTGGTCTATAAAAATTAAATACTGATGGCGAAGATAATGTCGTATGTTCATTGAACAATTGGAACAATCGAGCAGCACTCCAATATTTCCCATTCTCAGTCTTTGCACCAAGTGCGGTCAACATATGCGTCCATCTCATTGTAGGGTTTCTTAACATCCCATTACTCATATCTCCAAACCAATAACAATCCATCGCTTCTTGATCCAACAATATCGCTTTTACTAAAGCACCAAGATCACCTCTTTCTCCTTGACCATTATCATCAAATACCATACTCATTCTTTCTATGTATTGACTTGAAGGATTTGACTTAACCAATCTTTGAATTAATCTTTTGGACAAAAATGGACCTACATTCTCATGATTAAAAAGATGATCCAACGCCTCATTGACATCTTCCATACCTGTTTGCCCTGGTGGTATGACATAATCTCCTACAATTTTCTTCTCACCCTCTTGATGCCACTCTTCAAACATTTTCATCGGAACCGTTAGGTCATATGTTCCAAAGTATCTACCAAATTCTGTAGGTTGAACAATGTCCTTATTCGCCCACTCTGCACCACTTAATCCAGTAAAGACTTTGGCTAATCCTTGTATATCTTCATTATCATATGTTGGTATCCACAAACCTGAACTCAAATCTATCTTCCTACTTCCATCAGCATTTAATTCATACAAACCGATACTAAACAGCTGCATAATTTCCCTGGCGTAGTTTTCGTCAGGCTCAATATTCAACACAGGGATGGCCTTGGGATTGTTTAAGTGACTCAAGTAAAATCCCATAGTAGGATGCAAGGTTACTTCTTCTAATAACTGTCGATAATTACCAAACGCATTATTCGATAATATGTCAAAATAAGAAGCTAATGCTCTAGGGTGTACAGATAAATCAGAAATGTCGGAAATCACTAAAATTTCACTTAGAGCTGAAGCAACCTTTTGTCTTAATTTATCCTGAGATGTCAACACGTTATGCCACCAAGCATGCCTCCAATAAAGTGTATTCAACCTCAATTCTTCATCACAGTAAGCCTGCCCCATTTCATCATAACATTGCTGAATAATGTCATTCAGTACAGATTCTGTAGTCATTAAATATTCCGAAGTAGGAATCTCCATCTGATCATCAATCCAAGACTCCATTCCATTTCTAGCGACCCATTCCAAGTCTTCTTTATCGAAGCCCAGTGAAGCATACGCTAAAAATCTTGAACTACTTTGTAAGTCCAATTCATACCCTTCACCATTGATGGAGTACTCAGGATTAGAATTGGGGTCACTACTTGTAACCGTTACATTTTCATCAGCTCCAGTTCCGATGTAATCCGAAATTTCCTGTCCAATAGATTGATGGTGATAGATTAAGAAAATAGCACCAAAGAGTAATAGTCTTTTCATACTTGTAATGTTAAGTATTAACAATAATACATTAGCTCAATCTGCAAACCAACATATTCAATAAAGTAAAATCGATTTCCTAAGATAATTCATTTTCGGAAAAATTTCCAATTAACACATTGAAATTAAGCATGTTAACCTTAGATCTAAATGCAACTCTTTTGGAGATCAACTTATTTCGAAGCAATAGCTTACGCTTCTGTACATCAAAATAGACTTTGTTTCAAGAAAAAGGTTTAATTGAATTCTTTACATTAAAGTTAAATCATCAATGTTTACTATAGTGAGACAAGTAATCTACTGGATTGATTAATTTGTTGCAATCATCAAACACTTGAAGCAAATGCAGGCTCAATTATGGTACTATAAGACCAATATTAGGCTGTCCTAACAACCTTATTTAACAAAAAGCTGATTTGTCAAAAAATCGAAATGAATAATATGTACTAAGATGAGAATAACAAACTACATATCCGGGATTCTGACTTTTAATGTAGTTCTTTAATCAATGATACAGAGTTCTCTTTATTTGATAATAAACCTAAAACCAACACCATGAACATTTTCAATACTGATTTTTTCGTCACCTTTAAGATATTTCCTCAACCTTGAAATGAAGACATCCATGCTCCTGCCAAGAAAATAATCATTCTGCCCCCAAATTCTTTCCAAAATTTGTTCACGTTTAATGACCTGATTCTTGTTTTCGGCCAACATCTTCAATAAATCTGCTTCTTTCTGGGTCAAGGATTCGCTTTGGTCTCCAATCGAAAGTGTAAGATTCTTGTAATCAAACTCATATTGACCAAGAAGTATTTTATCTACGACCTTCAGGTCAATGTATTTGCGCTTTAGAAATACCTCAACTTTTAGAATCAACTCTTCAATACTAAAGGGTTTGGTTATGTAATCATCAGCACCTAATCGAAGACCCGCAATTCTGTCCTCTTTTAATGATTTCGCCGTAAGAAACAAAATTGGAATTTCAGAATTTTGCTTACGAATTTCCTGAGCAAGTGAAAACCCATCCAATTTTGGCAACATAACATCCAAGATACAAATGTCATAAGATGGATCAAAACCTTGTAGTGCTTCTTCACCATTGAGGAAATGACTTACTTCATAACCATTTATCTCTAAATTGTCTTTGGTTACAAAACTTAAAGTTTCATCATCTTCAACATAAAACACCTTTGCTTTTGAATCTTTCATTTTGTACTTTTTAGTAGTTAGTTGTTTGGAATTATTATAGAAAACGTTGTTCCTTCTTTGGGATCGCTTTTAACCTGTATTTGCCATCCATGGGATTTACACACTTGACTTACATAAAATAACCCCAATCCGAACCCCTTGACATCATGAATATTCCCAGTAGACACTCTATAAAACTTATTGAATATCAATTTTAAATTCTCTTTATCGATGCCAATTCCGTTATCAGATATAGTCAGGATCCCGTTATTTTTTTCTTTTCTGAATCTTATGTTGATTACTGGCTCTGTATGACAATATTTGATTGCATTATCAATGATGTTATGAAGAACATTTGACAAATGAAGTCTGTCCGCCATAGTCGAATATTTCATTACATCTGATGAGAAAAATATCGTTCCATTCTTTAGTTTCAACTGTTCCGCATCCACTACACTTCGTATAAGTTTTATCAATTCAATACTTTCAAATTTCAACCTAAAACTTTCACCTTCCATTCTTGCCACGTTCAATACTTTCTCCACTTGATTATTCAACCTCTTGTTTTGCTCCTGTATGACATTGGCATACCTACTAAGCCGTGAATCTTCTGCAATTCTTGAGTCCTGAGACAAAACGTTTGCAGCAATCTTAATGGAAGATATTGGTGTTTTAAACTCATGCGTCATATTGTTGATAAAGTCCTTCTGCAAATCCGACATTCTTTTCTGACGAAATATGACATAAATACTATAGAAAAAAGCTCCAACCACAAGCAATGCAATTCCTGCAAATAGTAGATTGGTCAACATATTGCTCAACAAGTAACTCTCTCTATTGGGAAACTTTACTACAAAGTAGTAGACCAAATCTTCAAATTTAGGTAAGGATTCAGATATTTTATGTTCTTTATCCGCGCTTGATTTACAATATGCGCCATAAACTAATTCCTCTGAAAAACAATCGAAAACTGCATATTCAAAACTGGTGTTCAAGTTTATATTCCCCAACTCTTGGTACAAGTAATCTTCGAGAATATTGGCATCAATGGTAGAATTAACATTGACCGCATAATAATTGGAAGACTTACGTTGGATTAGATTTTTTCTAGGCAATTGCGTATCGTTTAGTTTAGCCATATAAGACGCCACTTTACGCAATGCTATTTGAACGGATTGATCAAATTCTTTATCCTTTAAGTCCCATGTTTTTATTAACCAATAACTCTGTGTCACCAGTATACCTAGGATTGCAAATCCTCCTAAAAACAATACCCGCCTTATTATGCTATCCTTCAACTAGTCTTAAAAGATTTAATTTCTACATCTATTATCGTCAAACACAATCTAAAATCGAATTTGCATTCGAATTTATTGCAATATATTATCAAAATTAAACTAGATAATTTGAATGCAAGATGAAACTCCCTACTTTTGCATATTATTATGATTATGTTTACAAATCCCAAATTAAGATTTATTCCTTTATTGATCGTGGTCACACTTTCATTTTTGTCATGGGATTTAGATGGCCAGACGAGGAAAAACCCATTTGAAATTCGTAACCGTTCGGTAGAAAAAATCATTTCCATTGTAGACACGACAGCAATATCTTCTCCACAAGACGTTACACATAATGAGTTGAAAGACAATCAGACCAATCAGGAATACAAATCCAATCCATTTGAGGTCAATCATATTCCACTTAGAAGAAAAGATGTAAAGGTCAAAGATGTCGATCAAAAACCCATATCTTCCGTAAAAAAGACAACTTCATCAAAAGGCTTTGTCTATTGGCTATTACTTGGAGCTCTTGTTTTATTGGTACTTGCTACATCTAGTCAAAGAAAATTATTCAGTAATTTGACCCGTGCTTCTATTAATGAAAACATACTCAAACTTGAACATCGAGCGAAAAAAGGACTTTCTTTGGAGTATATACTTTTGTATCTGATATATTATATCAACGGAGGAATATTCTTAATGCTTTTGGCCCACCATTTTGCCTTTAGTCCAATTAACATTCAACAATTTTTGTATTGCGCATTATTCCTTATTGCAGTATATGTAGTTAAACACATAAGTTTGTTTTTTGTAGGAAGTATATTCCCAATCCAAAAGGAAACATCTCTGTACAGTTTTGCGGTTCATGTATACAATGGTGTAATAGGTATAGCTTTGTTCCCTATCAATTTATTACTTACATTTGGAGACGAAAAAGTTGCTAGTACAACGCTATTTATTGGATTAGGATTTGTGGGATTATTGCTCTTTATTCGATACGTCAGAGGACTTGCGATATCGATATCCTATATTTTTAACAATATTATCCTCTTTTTTATTTACCTTTGCACTCTCGAAATTGCACCAATACTGATTTTGGTTAAGTTTTTGGAGAAATTGTAGATTTAGTAAAATAGAAAATTTGCTACATTTGAGTAACTCATCATCTTCCGCGGCAAATACAAAAGGAGAAAATACTGAATATAACGAGCAGTATAAAAAGATAAAGACCATACTTGTGTCTCAGCCCAAGCCTGAAAGGTCTCCTTATTACGAAATTGAAAAAAAATACGGTCTTCAGATTGATTGGAGACAGTTTATTCATGTCGAGGGCGTTCCTGAAAAAGAATTCAGAAAACATAGAATTAGACCTGACGAATTCACTGCTGTAATTTTCACTAGTAGAAATGCTATTGAAAACTACTTCAGAATTTGTGAAGAGATGCGTATAAAGGTTTCTCCTGATATGAAGTACTTCTGCATCAGTGAAGCCGTGGCATATTATCTACAAAAGTTTATTCAGTACAGAAAAAGAAAGGTTTTTGTAGGGAATAAAAAGATAGACAGTTTAGCCAACTACTTTAATAAACATAGAGATAAGGAAAAATTTCTTTTGCCATGTTCAAACTTAGGAGCTAAAAAGACCGTAGCATTCTTAGACAAAGAAAAGATAGATTACACTGAAGTTGTTATGTATAAAACGCTGAGTAGTGACCTCTCTGATCTAAGCGATGTAACTTACGATGTTTTGGTATTCTTTAGTCCACAAGGGATAGAATCTTTGTATGAAAACTTTCCAGATTTCAAGCAAAACGATACTAGAATAGCTGTATTTGGGAAATTAACTCAAAAGGCTGTGGAGGAAAGAGGATTATATGCCAATATACTTGCACCAAGTCCTAAGACTCCATCTATGGCTATGGCTCTAGAAAGCTATCTTAAGCAATCCAACTTAGATTAACACAAAGCTAACTTTAGTTTTATTAATCGACTATTTATTTGTTTGGGTTAATACGTGATAAGGTTTTATTGCACCACCAAATGATCTAAACACTCTTTCAAATTATTTTAGGACATTGTGCTGAAAATCGTAAACAGAGGCATGCTCTTATGAGTCCAAAATCGATTGATGAATCAATGCCATTCATTATTAGGATTGTTTGACCAATTCCACTCCATTTAAATGGCTACTAATAAGAATTAATTGGGGCCAAACCCAAACTCTTCTTTTTCATTATAATTAAATGATCAAAATTAAGACTCAACTTCTTTGGTGAGGTTATGTATGATCCTTTTAACACCCTTTTCTATTTCAGCATATTGGGGCATTCCTTTACCAATAAAAATCATTAACAA
This sequence comes from Saprospiraceae bacterium, assembly GCA_965230345.1. Lineage (GTDB taxonomy): Bacteria > Bacteroidota > Bacteroidia > Chitinophagales > Saprospiraceae > JADKBO01. Next base: position 1,450,048 of record CBDDKR010000002.1, on the reverse strand, counting down.
ATCAATATTATACTTTTTTAAATTGGAACTGTTCAGTCGATAAACTTCACGCATAAGTCTCTTGATTCTATTTCGATCGACCGCTTTTTTAAAACTACGCTTCGGTACAACGACAGCAACCCTTGGAGGTCCTTCAATGATATTTGAACGGTCAAATAGATAAAAGCACTTAATCGGATGGGCAAAGGTGGATTTTTTTAATTCAAAAATTTCCGCAATCCTTTTTCTAGATTTCAGCTTTTGTTCCTTACCAAAATCATTAGAACCTTTAGTGGTCATATTAATGATCTATATTTCGATTTTAGCTACCTTTTTATGTAAATTATTAACCTTCATTAATGCAGCCGATCCATACCAAGGCATAAGTTCCATTCTTAAACTACCATGTTGGATCGCTGGGTCTGATTGTGTCCAAATAGTCGCTGTATCAATTGAAGGAGTATTAAATATATAAATACCGCGAAGATCAGAATCAGGATCTAGCATCGGTCCTGCGAGCACAAGATTTCCTTCTTCAGCAAGTCTGCCGATATTGGACATATGTGCTCTTTGTAAAGAATCTCTTAATTTCTGTTCCTGAGGTCTGTTTGGTCCTCTGTACAAAAAGGCAAATACATAAGGCTTCATACCATATTGATCTGCTCCAACTTCCTGTGCCAGCAATGAATCAAAAACCATTGTAGATTTGTTGCCTTCAAGAGCAGATTCCTGAGTAGGAGAAGTGTTACTAGGCGATTGACAACTCCATACTCCAAATAAAGTTAATGCAATGACTATGTATTTCATATGTTTAATTTTAGAGTTAATCTAGTCTAATTTCCTCACCTTGCTGATCAAAAAAGGTATAATCACTTAACGAATAATCCGTGTCTTCTTGGATTTTTATCCATTTTCGTTTTTTCAACCACCACTGAAATCTCACAGATTTAATTCCTTTGGTTAAATGTGACTTGATAAATGGATGAACCTTTAATGCCAGTTTAGCATTTGGACGTGTTTCTATAAGGAAATCAATGTCACGCTCGATATCATCCAAAATGAGAATAGAAGCTTTTGATTTTCCAGTTCCACCACAAGTCGTACATTTCTCACTTGTGTCTATTTTCACCTCAGGTCTAACCCTTTGTCGAGTGATTTGAATCAATCCAAATTTACTTAGAGGCAATATGGTATGTTGAGCTCGATCATTGGCCATGAACTCCTTCATCTTTTTAAACAAAGTTGACTTGTTTTCAGGATTTCTCATGTCGATAAAATCGATGATTATCAAACCTCCAATATCCCTTAGTCTTAGTTGTCTCGCGATTTCTTCTGCCGCTTCAACATTAACAGCCAATGCGGATTCTTCCTGTCCCCTTTTTACCATCTTAGGTCCACTATTGACGTCTATGACGTGCATTGCTTCAGTATGTTCGATAACCAAATAAGCTCCACTAGACATGGTAGACGTTTTACCAAAAGAAGATTTTATCTGTCTGGTCACATCATTGGCGTCAAAAATTGATCTTTGTCCTCGATAGTGTTTCACTATATTGACTTGATCTGGTGCGATGTCCTTTAAGTAATTCTTGATACTGTCACACATCTCTCTATCATTACTAGAGATTTTGGAGAAACTTCCACTCAAAACATCTCTTAAAATGGAAGTTGCTTTATCCATTTCACTTAGTAGCTTGTCAGGGCTTGAGGTTTGTGACAATTCTTCGCGCATGGTTTTCCACTTATTCATAAGTGACCTAACTTCACCATGCAAATCTGCTACTTTTTTTCCTTCAGCTGCAGTACGAACAATAATTCCGAAGTTTTTTGGCTTAATGCTTTCGATTAAGACCCTTAGTCTTTTTCTTTCTTCACTGCTGCCAATCTTTTTAGATATGGATATATTGTCATAAAAAGGACTTAGAACCAAATATCTTCCAGGAATTGTAATTTCACAACTCAATCTTGGCCCTTTTGTTGATATGGGTTCTTTAAGGATTTGAACTAGGACAGGTGTTTCTTTAGGCAAAACATCTGTGATTTTTCCATCTTTTGGATTTTCAGGAAGCATCTCGAAATTCTCCAGAGTAGGGCTATTGTATTTTTGGCCCATTACGTCTGTAGTATATTGCTTAAGACTATTGATTTGTGGCCCTAGGTCAGTATAATGCAAAAATGCATCTTTCCGATGACCAATGTCAAGAAATGCCGCATTGAGACTGGGCATTGTCTTTTTTATTTTTCCTAAAAAAATATCTCCAACCGAAAAGCTAACACTTGTTTTTTGTCGATGTATTTCGACGAGCTTCCCATTTTCAAGTAAGGCTATCTCTACTTCGGTAGGAGAGGAATTTATGATTAATTCTTTTTCCACCGTATATATATTTACTGTCATTAGATGCACTAATGAACATTCAAGAATTTGATTTCACTACGAAATCAAATAGTAGAGTATAAGGAATAATAATGGTTGTTTATCACTTTCACTCTATAAGGTAAGCGAAAGCCAAAACCGTGATTATGTCTTTGGGTTATTTAGGACAAATACCAACAAGGATTTGTTCAAACAAAATCCTTGTTGGATAGAAATTTATATTATTTCTTTTTCTTATGTCTGTTTTTTCTCAATCTCTTCTTTCTCTTATGAGTTGAGATCTTATGTCTTTTTCTTTTTTTACCGCAAGGCATTGTTAAAAGATTTTGATTAACTAATCACCTCTACTTCTCGAGGCATTTTTCTTTATAAGCAGTTACTTCTTCTTCCTTACCAGCTTGGGTTAAGGCTTCTACAAGTAAACAATTTGACATTTTGTTATTTGGTTCCAATTCCACCGCTTTTTTCAACCTACCAATGGCTTTATCCACTTGATTGGTTTTAAGAGCCAATTGAGCGAGTTGATTTAGAACCGATACATTTTCCGGGTATTTCTTGTTAAGATCTAACAATTCAAGAATACCTGTCATCGGTTGGCCATTTGGAGGATTATCTACCTTTACAAGGGCTGTATTTATCCTATGATCAACATTCGCAGGATTAATAGTAATCGCATTCTCAAAAGAAGTCAAAGCTCTTTTAGTACAAAAATCCTTAACCTTTTGATCACTTTCACCTTTAATGCAGATTGCATATGTAGTACCACTTATGGACCAAGCCTTTTCTGTATTTTCAATTTTTGCCACTTCTTCGGCATAATATCCCGCCATCGCAGGATTTCCAAACTCGTACCACTTAGAAGAAAGATTGATCAATTTCTCCAGCTTTGTACTGTCTGTAGATTTAGACAATTCCGTAGCAAGGAGATCTATGATTGCTCTTTGTCCTTCATTCATTGCATTATGAGCAGAAATACGAATGTTTTCTATACCAGTGGACTCTATATTATGAGATAACGACTTTTCCTTATCCTTAACCTGAGGTGTTTTGGTCTCACATCCCCAGTATAACACAATGAATAATAGAGTACAAAGTCCTACTAATATTTTTTGCTTATTATTCATTGTAATGTTTTTTATTCGTTGTCTTTTGGAAGTGAAGTCACGTTTTCTTTAACCTGATCAACAAAGATCTTTGCTGGCTTAAAAGATGGAATAAAGTGCTCAGGAATTTCTATTGCTTTATTCTTTTTTATATGTCTTCCTATTTTCTTTGCTCTTTTCTTGATTACATAAGAACCAAATCCTCTAATGTAAACATTCTCTCCCTCTGCCAATGTATCTTTCACCTCGCTAAAAAATGTTTCTAATGTTACCAAAACATCTACCTTAGGTACACCTGTTTTATCTGCTATAGAAGCGACCAAATCAGCTTTCCTCATTACTCTTCTGTTTTTACTTATTTAAAATAAACACCTCGTTTTCACTAAGGGAGTGCAAATTTCTAAAAAATACTGATATCTGAAAATATTTTACACTTTTTTTTAACCTTTTTTTATCTTGCAGTACTGCGTGTATCTTACAGATTTACAACCACTTGTTAAAAAATAGCCTTATTATATTAAATATTATTTTAATGCGTTTTGATTAAAATAACATCTTATATAGAATCTTACTTAAGGATGCTTTTTAACATAGACAGAGTAATTAAATAGGTAGGTTCGACTCCTTCTAATCCCAATCCACCTGATGCAAGTGTACTACCTGTTTCTAGAGGGTTATCCGAAGCGTAATACGCATATCTTAGCTTTACACCACTTTTTATGCTGTTTCTAATCATAGATGCTGCTTGAATAGCTTTTTGGTAGTGTGCTCCTTCCATTTCTAGTCCAATCGCTTTCCATGAAGATCTTAGAAAATATCGAAGTACATCTTTGTTTTGAAGAGAAGTTCCAAGTACCGTAATCATTGGGCCCTTATAAACCTTTAATTCAGACTTCTCAAATACACTATCATCAAATTGATTGTTTACAGGATAATTATCAGCAGTACCTTCAAAAACATGAGCATTCGGTATCATCACATCGCCTTTCCTGCCTTCGAGGATACCTGCTTTTCCCATGATATTTATGGATGACACATCGAAATAGATTTTTTCACTACTTGAATTCAATGGTTTTAGCAATTCATCCATTGCCTCATATGCTTGCTCTCCAAAAGCATAATCCATCACAACAATTACCGGTAAGTTCTTGGAATCAAAATCTAGGTCAAGAATATTGGCTTCTACAATAGAATGTAGATCGAAAATCTGGATTGATATATTGGTACCAGCCTCATCCTTAAGTTCCTTCATTCCATTTTTCAAGGCAAAAGCCTTGACCTTCTTACGCATCGAAGAGTTTTCCTTTTGGCTAAGTTTAGCCATCAATTCAAGGTATTCTAGATGTTCTGACTCTGGCAGAGCAGCTTTTGCATAAATCGTATTCATTACGCTATGCATATTGGCACTAATAATATGAATTGCACGATTTTCCCAGCCCTGATTTACGATATAACCCTTAATCTTTGCTGACCATTCATCACTAAAATTATGATGGCCAATTTGCTCTCTTAATGTGGATGAAAAAGTTATTTCTCTATCGTTTTTGTCGTAGTATTCATCCATCGATAGTTTGCCCAAATGGTACACAACTTCGTAGAAATTATTTACACCCTCTGCTTTTTCGAATTGAGTATATATTTCCACAGTCTCTGCAAATGTTCTTCCTAAGAGTGTACTGAGATGCGTTAATGCTACATCTCTATCGATAACATCATCTTCCTTAGTAACAATATCTTCGATGATTTGCCATGATCTATTTGGGTTTTGTCTAGCATCAAGTCCATTTTTACGAATTTTCTCAGCTTCAATATACATAAATGTCAAGTGCGTCATGACATCGTAGATATCACTTCGACCTCTGGTCATTTCTATCAACATCTGAGATTTGTCTACCCGATAACAGTTTCGCCGCCTTTTGCTAGGAATAATAGGCTCAAAACTAGAGCTTTCAAATCCTTCTCTACTAACCAATTTGACAAAGCGACATTGCTCTATACCTTGTGGAAGTCTTTGGAATATATAAAGTAATCCATTTAATTCTACCTTTTCAGGATCGGCTATAGAACCATATATTTCTGGCTTCAGAGCAAGAAGAGACTTCATCATCGCTTCACCGGACATGCCAAGAGGCTTATAACCTCCACGAATAAATAAATGTCTCATGGCTATATATATACGTTCTATAGCTGTTCTTGATATCTGTGCTCTTGATGGTCCTAGCATATAAGATGTGTTGTTTTAAGGAGAGAATCGATTTCTTGGCATATCTAAACCAAAATTTAAGCCAAAGGGTTCATTATGACTAAAAATTATTGATTTTATAGCAATTGGTTTTCAATTTCTTCTTTATTCATGGTCATCTTAAGAAGAAATATTAATAGAGATTTAATCGAACCTTATTTAATCATTGCATTTACATTATTAAGCCTCATAATTTCATTGCATAAATGAAACTCTACCCTAACAAAGAGGTAATATTCCCCCTCTAATTTTGCCCATTATAACGGAGAAGTCAAATCTGAGTTTGTTGGTCGTTTGCTATTGTCTCTACACCTATTTCATCAGGGTGTATATGTGAGAGAGTGATAAGTCGATGTACTTGTTTTTGATCTGGCTCTTCGTAAAAACACATCGATTACATCATCTTAATTATACTTACACAAACAATGAAGAATTATTTACTTTTATTGATGTTGGCTGCTTCAACCATGACATATGCGCAGTACGACATCTTTGCAACTGAAATTGAAGTTGACAATTACGAGTTGGACACATTTTTAATGCCGCCATCACCCCTTTCGACTCAGGTGATATTTGTTGGTGGTCATGACATTGTTCAAACAACACCTACTTACGGTAATCCTGCAGGAAGAGCAATTGCTAAAGAATGGCACGATTTCATAGGATTTACTCCTGACGATTCAGGAAATTCTCTAGGATGGATCTCTGTTAATCATGAGCAAATCTATATGGATGACAAAATTGGTGACGGTGGAGGAATGACCGTATTCCAAGTAGGAAAAACAAATGAAGGCATCGAAGTTTTGCATCAAGAATTAGAAGATGGCAGAGCAGGATTATTCTTTAATGTAGATTTTGTAAATACAGTTGGTGAGACGGGAATGAACTGTGCCGGCATCTCAGCACCAAACGGTAGAATTTGGTCTGCAGAAGAATGGTACAGAAGCAGCATGAGTTCAATTTATAATGGAAATTATAGAGGAGCGGACAGGCCTACATCTTGGAATCCTCACAACCCAAATCCTGACAAATCAGGATATGGAGTACGAGACACATCTATGTTTACCATTAATGCTCCAGAAATGCCAATAGTAGATGGCATGACCATTAACAAGCACGAAAATTTCAATTATATGGTTGAAATAGATCCCAAGCAAGCAAAGGCAATAAGAAAGCAGTACAACTGGGGAAGAGCTGGTTGGGAAGGTGGTGCGATTACCGAAGATGGTAAATACGCATACCTTGGAATTGACAGTGCTCCAGCACCTTTTGTCAGAGTAACTGCTAAGACTCCTTGGGATTTTACAGATGTAATTCTAGAGGTATACAAACATGACAATGCGGTAGGCGAAAGATGGATCGAAATCGAAATGAACGAAACCACTATTTTTGGCGGATTGGTAGAGGCGTCTTTAAATGCTGGAGCATCTATGTTCATCAGAAATGAATGGGTAGTTATAGATCAAGAAACAGGCATTGTTTATTGGACAGAAACTGGTAGAGATAGTGGTTCTTCTGGACCAGGAAAATTATTCAAAGCCGCTGTTGAGAATACCAATGGAGTTGTTTCTCCTCATCATGAAGCATTAGCGGTAGAAAGAGGATATACTTCAGCTACTGATGAAGGATATCAAGATTATTACGGAAGAGTATTATACTATAATCCAACTACAGAAGAAGTTGGAGTAATGATCGAAGGAGGTCCTTATTTCGATGAGTCTCCAGCTTTTACGGAGTATCCAAATAAACACCTTTCTAATCCTGACGGAATCAACATCATCAAAATAGATGGTCAAAACTTCTTAATGATTCAGGAAGATTTGAACGGTTCATCTCATGGAAGAACTCCAGAAGGCATCTCAAACAGACTTTGTGAATTGTACTTATTGCCAGTTGACAATATGGATGCAAAAGTAGAAGATCTAGTTAGAGTAACTGCCATTCCAGCAGGTGCAGAGATTACTGGAGCTATTCAAATTGATGAAAACACAATTTTGGTCAATTCACAACATCCAAATGCTGACAATCCATTTCCTTATAACCATTCTTTAACTGTAGCTATTAATGGTTGGGCTGGATTAGAGGTTAGTTCGTTACAAGAGCCAACCAATGAGGATTTTGGAAAGTTAAAGATTTACCCAAATCCTACTACAAGAACGGTATTCTTATCTGAAACTACGGATTTTGCCATTTACGATATGAATGGTAAGAGAATAAAAGTTTACAGAAATACCAACCAAGCAGATGTAAGCACATTAGCTGCTGGATCATACATTATTTTAACTGCAGCAGAAGATTCTTACAAGTTGATTGTAGAATAAATTAACACATACTTTCATAGCAAGTAGGCCGCTCCCAGTCTACTTGCTTTTTTATTTTCAAAGTGAGATTTCATGATTAAAGATGTCATTACGTTATTGGTATTAACACTTTTTGTTTATCCCAAAACGATAAGTTATAACAGTCAAGCATTAGATCAAATCCAAAGTATTTACATCTTTGATTTGGATGAACTTACCCAGCAATTGCTATCCTTAGAGAAAAACTTCGAAAAGCTTGATCAAAGAGCATTTAAAAATGAAATATCATCTATTAGGATTCAATACAAAAAGGTTGAAACCTTAACAGATTATTTTCAACGTGATGTCATTGCAAAATATATCAATGGAGCGCCTTTACCTAAGACCGATCCTACTATGCCTGGTATAGAAATAATAAAACCGAATGGTCTTCAACGATTAGATGAATTGGCATATAGTGAGACCTATGCTAATGATCGAAAAGAAATCTTTGATCTCATTCATTTAATAAACTTACAATGGAAAGATGTATACGCCTTTGAACGTAGGAGGAAATTACAACATCGTACTGTTTTTGAGGCAATGAGAACACAAATTATTCGCGTATTCTCATTATCGTTAACAGGATTTGACACGCCCGGATCGGTACAGGGAATTCTAGAATCTCAAATGGCCATTGAGACCTTATCCAAATACATATCAGCTTACAACAATGAATTTAACCTAAAGGAGTTACATCAGCTTGAGTCCAAATTATCCTTATTCAATGAATATTTGCATGAAAACAATGATTTCGATGACCTCGATCGATTGTTTGTACTGACGGAATTCGTAAACCCGATTTACGAATTGATTTACGAATGTCAACATGCATTAAACATTGAGTTTGTCGAAGAAACAGATGCTACATTAAAACCGACCAACTATCATTCGAAAAATATATTTGATGCCAATTTCTTTAACAAAAGCTTTTATGCTCAAATAGCAGAATCAGATTTATCCAATGAAAGAATTATTGGATTGGGTAAAACCTTGTTTTTTGATCCCGTATTGTCCAAGAATCGCAAGATGTCTTGTGCCACATGTCATCAACCTGAAAAAGGGTTTACGGACGGCTTGACAACAAGTAGAGCATTTAAACAGGGTGGTTTTACAAAGAGAAATTCTCCGACACTTGTAAACAGTGTTTACGCCGAGAAATATTTTCATGACATGCGCGAGTATGATCTAGAACGTCAAGTCAAGCATGTAGTTTACAATAAAGAAGAATTCAATATGGATTTTATTGAATTATCTGACTTGCTTAAAGCAAGTGACGAATATGTAGCTCTATTCAAGGATGCATATGGCAATAGAGATAAGTACATCATCTCTTCTTGGTCTATTTCCAACGCATTAGCAGCTTATGTTGCTTCATTGTCTTCATACAATAGTTCATTTGATCTATATGTGCGTAACGAATCCAATCAAATTACAGAATCCGCTAAGCAAGGCTTCAATCTATTCATGGGAAAAGCGGCTTGCGGAACTTGTCATTTTGCACCAAGTTTCAGTGGACTGGTTCCCCCGTACTATTCTGAGTCAGAATCAGAAGTACTGGGAGTAACGGTTACATTTGACACCATTTCTCCATTATTGGATCCAGATTTAGGACGAATTCAAAATGGAAGAGCCAGGGATGAAGTTATACATTTTGCTCACTCATTCAAAACACCAACCATTCGCAATAGTAAATTAACTGGGCCTTACATGCACAATGGTGCTTTTTCTAGTTTAGAAGAAGTTATGCATTTTTACAACCATGGTGGTGGACAAGGACTGGGAATAGATATTCCTAATCAGACCTTACCACCAGACAAACTAAATCTCTCTTCAATGGAGATGAAAAATATTATAGACTTTATGGAAAGCCTAACAGATACCGCCAATATGACTTCCATACCTTCTACATTGCCAAAATTTGGGGTAGATTCAATCGACAATCGATCAATTCAAGTGTACTAAATTTAACTTTGAATTTTGCTAGATGAGAATCTTTGAATGATTGAAAATGTCTTTGGCTAGTGAATCCCTGTCATCAGGATGGGCTATATCCACCATAGACTTTGCACGATCTTTTAGATTCTTGGCATATAAATCTGCAACTCCAAATTCTGTAACAACATACTGAGCATGCGCACGTGTCGTAACAACCGAGGCCCCCTGCCTCAATGTTGAAACAATTCGTGGAATGCCTTTTCGTGTTCGAGACGGAAGAGCAATAATTGCCTTTCCCCCTTCTGAAAGTGCAGCACCTCGAATAAAATCCATTTGTCCTCCCACTCCAGAATAATGCTTGGTTCCAATTGTGTCAGCACATATTTGACCAAAGATATCTACTTCAATAGCACTGTTAATTGCCGTAACTTTTGGGTTTTTACGAATGGTTCTAGTATCATTTACGTAACCAACATCCATCATGTTAACAACGGGATTTTGATCGATAAAGTCATATATTTTCCGAGTACCAAGAGCAAATCCAGCCACTATTTTACCCGGCTCGGTTACTTTATTCATCCCATTAATGACACCACTTTCAACCAATGGGATAATACCATCTGACATCATTTCAGTATGGACACCAAGATCTTTATGATTGTCTAAGAATTTTAAAACAGCATTTGGGATACCACCGATTCCCATTTGTAGCGTAGCTCCGTTTTCAACCATTTCAGCAATGTGCTTACCAATTTTTGTTTCGGTTTCATTGGCTGGTTTTTGCTTCAATTCGTAGATAGGATCATCTACTTCAATGTAACGATTTATTTTACTCATATGAAGAATACCATTTCCATGCACAAAAGGCATATTGGGATTAACTTCGGCAATAATGTATTTGGCGGTATCAATAGCTGCATTAGAGATATCAACAGAACAACCTAGAGAACAGAATCCTTTTTTATTTGGTCTTGAGACGGTTACCATAGCCACATCAATAGGCATTTTACCTCTTCTAAAAAGACTTGGAATTTCACTAAGGAAGATAGGAATATAATGGGCTCTTCCTGATTGAACATGAGGGCGAATATTAGGTCCAACAAAAAAGCAATTGATCTTAAAACTATCACTATAAGCTTCATCTGCATAAGGTACATCACCTTCGGTATGAGCACCAATCAACTCGACATTTCGCAACTCTTGATGTCTATTTGTCATGGCTTTAACCAAAGTTTGTGGTGTTCCAGCTGCCGTATGTATAAAGACTCTATGGTTGGATTGTATAAGTTTTACCGCTTCTTCCGCGCTAGTTTTTTGCATTTTATAATTTTGTAATTTATTTGATCATATTAGATTTCAAAGACAAAATTAGCTTTACTGAATTCAAGGAATTTTGAGCTTGATCATTTATGCGGATGAACTATATCATACATTGAAATTTGTAGATTAGCATACTTAATAAGATTGTACTATATTAGGTGCTTCTTTTACTCGGAGAAAAATTAAACCACTATTTAATTTACTTAACCAAAAAATAAAATAATTGATGAATAGACTTGCACTAATTGTATGTATGTTGATGTTTACATTTGGCTTATATGCTCAAGATGAGCTCTACAATGTTAACATAGAACCCGATGTAGAACAGATTAAATGGATGGATCAATCTCACCTAGGTACAATCATTATAGGTGGCAAATCCGCTCTTGCAGGATATGACCAAACATCTGGAAAGTTAAAATGGAAAAGATCAGATATTCAAAGACCAGATGGTGATACTTATTCGATGATTAACGAAAATATCATGTATGCTTATGGCTATGATGAAAAAGGAGATAAATTTTTTACGGTTCTAGATACCGATAATGGAAAATCACTTTGGAGATCATCAAACGAAATCAAGGACATCGTTGCCAATGATGTAAACGCCATGTATATTTTCCATAAGAATGAAAGTAAAGTGGCGCTTACTGTTGTAGACCTTGAAAACAAAAAAGAGGCGTGGACAAAAGATCTATTTAAAGTTGGAGGACTACTGTCTTCAGATGAACAATTTGTATCTTATTCTTCGGATTACATATTGATAGGCAAAAAGAAAACAGTCCACTGTTACGATGTAAGAACAGGAGATGAAGTTTGGAAGAAAGATTATAAATATTCTATTCAATTGGTCCACATACAAAATGATCAAAAAGTGGCTGTGATTCAAAGTGATAAATACATTGATTTGTTATCCATGATCGACGGTAACAAATTAAACAAATCTAAATTAAGAACTAAGAGTGAGATTGCAGAAGTGATAGACATGGAAGACGGAAAGGCTCTCTTGATATGCGATTCGGGGTTTAATATTTTGAGTTATCAACAAGAAAAATTGGAGTTCAAAGATTTAAGAACTGCAGTAAAACCTAACGAGGTAATCTTTTTGGATAATGATTTTTTAGCGTACAATCGAACGGGTGTATATTGCTATGATAATCAAGGCAAAAAGAAATGGACAAAGAGTTTGAATGGAGAAGTGTATGGTTTTGAAATTTTTGGTAATGAAGCTATAATAATTATGTTGGGTGAGGCATTTAAGTTGGATTTAATAAAAGGCAAGTCGGTTAAGAAGAGTTCTATAAGATATTCGTCTGCTGATGCCATTTTGTTTGACCCTGAAAGAAAACTACTTACCAAAGCCACCAAAAAGAAAATGGAAACAATGGATTTTAATTCTTTGGAAAAGAAAATGATTGGAGAGAAGTATAAAATTAAGACTGGTGGAGGATTGAGCATGGAAAAAAGGTCAGGAACTTATTTTGTTAGCGCGGACGAGAGTCTCGCCATTTTTGACCACGAAGGAAAGTTAATTAAGAACCATAAGTTCAAAATATTTGAGCAATCTGTAGGTTTGGCAGAGACAGCAATAGGATTAAAATATGGAAGTGCCGTTGCAAGCGGATTACTAGATGATGGTAAGCGAACGTCTTCTCGAAAAAAACGAAGAAATCAAGCTACAGTACTTGGGGTGAATTTTGATACTAGAAAGGTAACGGCTTCGTACGATGGATTTGACCATTATTATTTCTTCGGACATGAAGACTACAATCCTTATTTATTCCAAATTAGCAAAGACAATGGAGAAATTGTAAGGAAGTATGCCTTCATCGACAAAGATCCAACCTATCAAATTAATGAAGAATTAGGAATCCTCTCCATAGCTGAGGAAGAAAAATTCCTAGTAGGATTTAGTACGAAATAATCCTATCTATTGAATTGTTGATATCTACTTAGGAATTTTTCATTCTTTTTTTTAGGTATATGAATATGCTAGCATATTCATATACCTAAAAAAAAGATTTGCACAGATAAACCAGAGTGGATTCTGCAGTTTCCCTAAGAAGGTATAGACCACATTATTAAAGGAAACATACTATTTTTTTCAATTTAGATGACTAAGCTTTGTAAAATTTGAATAAGCTTTTCTAGTAGTAATTTGAGTCAAACTTTCAGAAACACAACAGTTTCCTAAGGCACAATCTCCCTGTCATCGTGCCAATTAAGACATTTATATGCTTCAGTTAAACATCTCTTGATTGTCATTTCCTAAACCATTCATAGCTTACTAGCCAATGGCTAACTTTAGTTTTATTATTAGACTATTTGTTTTGGTCAATACATGGTAAGGTTTTATTGCACCACCAAATGATCTAAACACTCTTTCAAATTGCTTTAAAACACTGCCCTCAAAGTCGTAAACATTTGCATATTCCTGTGCATCCAATATCGATTGATGAATCAATGCTTTAATTGTTCCAGAGGTTTCTCTTGTCAAATCACCTCGACCAATCAACGGAAGATAAACTTCGCTTCCATTGATCCATATAATGATGCAACCGATGAGTTCGTCGTTGCCATTATAGGCTGCATAAATCTTTCGTAAATTTCTATTCTTTAACTCCTTGTCAATCTTTCGAAGCAAGTCCAATGAGAATAAAACACCAGTTCCTTGCTTACTAAAACTCTGTTGAATAAGAGGAATAACAGGCTCAATATCCTCGAGCAATTGAATTCTTATGTGGGGTAAAGACTTCTTTATTTCCGACCTAGTGGCTGTTGAATAATCTCGCAACAAATCGTCTCGCAACAAATCAAGTCTATACGTATAGTGAGTAGTCTGTTCAAAACCACTCCATTTAAAAGGTAGCCAAGAATGAAACTGAGTCGAACATTTTATTTTAATTATTTGTAAATGATTAGGCAATTTCTTCAATAGTTCTCCATAGATCTTATGTTGTGATGATATCTTTTTAAAATGATTTGGTCGATCTGGATTAAGGTTCTTCTCTATCATCCAAGGTCCCAAAAATGGGGTTAGAACTGGATGAAAAACCAGCTTATACAACATCCACTTATTTGTTACTACAAATGGCCAAACCCCTTGGATGTCCCCTCCCTTATTATAGGACAACACCACGTCCCATTTTTTCCCTTGAGAAACAAGATTTAGCCACCAAGGTTGATAGAAAAAAGGAATTGCTTCAGGATTTGACGCACAAAACTCTTCATACCTTTCCTTTTCCGTCATACCTAAAAAGTAATATAATTCGCTGGATTTACAGGAAGCCCATCATACCATAGTTCAAAATGCAAATGTGGGCCAGAGGAAAGTGTTCCAGTATTTCCAATGATAGCTATTGCTTGACCAGAATTAACTCTTTGACCCGTTTTGACAAGAACTGAAGAATTATGTTTGTAAACCGATATTACATTTTTTGGATGCTGAATATAAACCATATTTCCGGCTTCAACAGACCAGCCCGCATTCACGACAACACCGTCTTGAATTGATTTAACTGGCGTATTCTTAGGAGCTAAAACATCTATTCCATAATGCTCTGTTTCAGGTTCATATGCTTTACTTACACTACCATTGATCGGTGTAGAAAACAAGATTTGATTCAATGGGCCTGTCTTTTCCGTCTCACTTATTTCGCTAGAAACAATCTTTTTGGTGGGCTCTTTAGAAAAACTTTTAACATCAGCAGACTCTATACCTTTTAGCATATTTTGCAAACCCACGGTATAAATATCCTGGGCCTTCAACTGATGCTCCAATTCCTCAACCTTATTAAAAAGTTCTTGGTAGGCCTTGTCATTTTCCATTCTTCCATAGCCAGGTATGTAGGTTTTTATTGGGGTAAAAAGAATAAGGCTTAGAATAATAAGAGTTAGAATAGTAACTAAAAAAAGCAAGCCAATATACACCCTCTGCAAAGAGAGTGTATATCGATTTACTTCCCGAAGATCTTCTTCATTTAAGATTACGACTTTATAACTATTTTGAAGACGATCTATCCAATTCCATTTCTTTTTTTCTTTTTCCAAAATCAGATTCCTTTATTCATTGGAATAAATATACCTTTTATACGCTAATTTTAGCCTCTACAGTATTAAGTATCTCATTTTTTAAATGTTCTGACCGATCCAAAATATCTTGTCCTTCCCTCAGCGATTCCTTAACAAATTCAGCATCTTCAAATCCATCGCAATTGATTTTAACATTTAAAAATGCACCATAAATTGCGGTATGAACACTCAACACACCGACTCCAACATCGGATATTGAATTCGGATTACCGTTGTCTGCCATTTCAAGCAATACTTGATAGCAATCAAGCGATGTTCTCATCACTCTTAAAGGCACATTAATAGCGTATTTGGTAGCTTCATTCATTGCTTCTTTACGTGACCTTTTTTCAACATCTGTTGATTTAGGTAACCTTATTGCATCAATTATTCGATTGAATGCATTGGTATCTTCATCTACTAAATAAAGCAACTCATCTTTTAGCTTTTGACCTTTTTCGGCCCAACTACCATAGTATTCGACCTTATCATCCCATCCTCTTTTTCCCGCACTTAAATTAGCAACCATCGTTCCTAAGGATATTCCAAGGGCACCTACATACGCCGAGATACTTCCTCCTCCTGGAGCAGGGCTCTCACTCGCTGTTTCATTTGCAAATGTCTTTAAATCCATCGCAACTAATGGTCTACTATCTTCTGCCTCCAATACCTTCTCTATAATCTTTTTATTGGGATCAAATGGAGTTAATTCGTCCAATCCAAGGGATTTGATTGCAATATGTATTAGGTCATCATCTGATACACCCGTAGATCGCCCTTGAAGATTTAAAAAGTATTTTCCAGCATCAATCATAACTTTCATTGGTACCAAACCGACGAGTTCAGAACCTGTTACTCTTAACCCTCTATTGTTTGCACTTTTCCTACACTCTTCAAATGCTTTATGAAGTGACGTATCAGAAATATTCGTCAAATTCATAGATATTTGAGCAACACCATACTCTTCAATATACCATCCGATAGCCTTCACGGACTTACACGTTCCAGGAACTCTTTCAGGATTTCCATCGGCATCGTTTATCACTTTACCTGTAATCGGATTCCCCTCTCTCTTGATTCTTCCTTTTTCACGAATATCAAATGCAACCGAATTAGCTCTACGTACTGATTTTGTATTTAGATTAACATTGTATGCAACTAAAAAATCTCTGGCACTGATAGCTGTTGCTCCCGCCCTTTCATTAAATTCGGCTGGACCAAAATCTGGCTTCCAATTGGGATCACTCAATTTCTTTGACAATCCTTCGTATTCGCCAGCCCTTACTGTAGCAAGATTTCTTCTACCTGGTTGGGTCGCCGCATTTTCGTAGTAATATCCAGGAATTCCTAATTCTCTTCCGACCCTTTCACCCAGTTTATGGGCATACTCAGCAGTCTCTTCCATAGAAATATTGGATATCGGAATCAATGGACATACATCGGTTGCCCCCATTCTTGGGTGTTCTCCAGAATGATTTGACATATCTATCAATTCACTGGCTTTTTTTATTGCTTGAAACGCAGCATCAATAACTTCTTCAGGAGTTCCAACAAAAGTTACTACTGTCCTATTCGTAGCTTTTCCAGGATCAACATCTAAAAGCTGAACACCGTCGACTTTTTCAATTTCATCCGTAATTTGCTTTATAATCGTCAAATCTCTTCCCTCAGAGAAATTTGGTACACATTCAATTAATCTTTTTTGCATATCATCTGTATTTATCGTGAAGTCCTTTTCCTTGAAGCAGCAAAGGTATGGACTTTTCTAATCTAGACAATTTTGTAGCCTCTCTTTTTGCACTGGAGATGTGTTCACAATACTCTTTTTGTTTATACATGGTTAATTCATCAAATTTTGCCTTCAGCACAGGATCATCATTAAGAGCATCCTCTAAAATTTTGGGGACTTCTAAGCTCTTCTTAGGCTCAGATGGTAATTGAATATTGGATTCTTGAATCTGAATAGCCTCTAACACATAGGAACTTACCAATTCCTTTGGTACATCATCTTCATCTTGGAATCGCCATTGTCTCAAGGATTTGGTTTTGTTTTCTTGTGCATTGATTAAGACTTGTGCCTCATCTTTTAAATGAACACCTTGATAAAACCAAATTCCAAAATAAGATTTAAAAACACCCAATCCAACCACATTTTTGCCATTATACGTGTAACAAGGAGCTCCCCATTTAATGGTTTCTTCCAATTTTGCAGCTAAGAATATTTGTCTCAATTCTTCCACTCTCCCAATCCATCTTTCAGGTACTTTAGTCATATACTCTTCAACCGTCTTCGATCTCATACTGTAATTTTTATAAAAATATATCTTAAATATAAAGCGTACTTTGAAATTTGCAAATGAACTCTACGCTCCAATAATTTCTACAATGACTTTATTTGTTGTAAAAATCGTCTTCATCTACTTTTAACGTAGTCAATTCAACAGTATGTCCATCAGGATCTTTGGTATATACAGACTCAAAATAAAAGTGGTTCTTTACTTCAAATTCTAATCCTAACCTTTTATAATTTTCAATTGCTTTATCAAAATTCTCCTGATTAACGTTAAAAGCGAAATGGTCAATTTTTACATTTCTAGAATGTAGATTAAGCTTTTCATCTTCAATATCTGCTGGAAACAATGCTATACCACATTTATTTTGCAGCATAAATATGGGGTAATCTCCCCATTTTTCTGACCTAAATCGATTCAACCCTAACACTTTTTCATACCATGAAGCAGATCTCTCCATATTTTCTACCCTTATAGCAACATGATCTATAAATTTGACCTGTATCCTATGCTTCTCTTGCATATTCATAGTTATTTTTTTTGACATCATTAATCGAACGTATTAATCATTTATCCTTCGACCAGAACAAATTTTATTTAATCAAGGATTTTTATATAAAAATTACTTTGTGAATATTCATTTTGTTCAGTTAAACTGAATCCAACTTTCTCGAAGATCAAATTAGAAGCTATATTCTCTTTTCTGCAATATGCCTTCAGTTTTTTGATTCCAACTCTTTTTGGAAGCCAATCCTCCAACATTGCAATGGTCTCTTTTCCATATCCCTTATTCCAATGTTTCTTTCCGAAGGAAAAACCAACTTCACACTCCACTTTTTGTTTATTATTTAGCAATAAAAGGATGGTCCCAATGAGTTCATCGTTAGATCGCAATCTTATCCCCAATCGACATTTGATGATATCATCTTCTACTGCCCAAGTATGTTTGACCATATGCTCTGCATCTGTGACTTTTGTCATGGGTTTACTTCCTCGAAAACGCATGGACTCATGATCAGAATAGTATTCATAAAGCGCTGCTACATCGTCTATCTTAAGCTTGGACGTTTTTAACCTATTGGATTCAAAAAGAAAGTCTTCTAAAGCGGCCATTTACTTCAAATTTTGTCTAATCTAAACTTACAATACCAACATTTAAACACAGACATATTGGTGAATTGTTTAATTCTAGTAAAATTAGAATTATTGACTCAGCAATAATCATCCAAATTCACTAATAAATATTTGCCATAAAAAAATATAAATTATTAGATATCAATACTCTAACACCCTATCTTTATAGCCTCATTCAATTTTGACACATCTATGAAAAACCTTTGTTTATTTTACATCATAACGCTCTTTATCTCCATTTCTACTCTTACTGCACAGAATTGTCTTCCTGGAAGCATTACTTTTTCTTCCCAACAAGAGATCGATGATTTTTCCATCAATTACCCGGGTTGTACGACCATCGAAGGATCTGTATGTATAGGAGACTGTCGTTGGCCTTATTCAACGGTAAATATTACCAATCTAAATGGTTTATCAGTTCTGACAAATATAAAGGGTAACATTACCATCAGGAACTGTCACAACCTAACTAATCTAGATGGATTAGACAACCTAGCATCCATTGGAAGAGGACTTTCCCTTTTTTACAACAATAATTTACATGACATCTCAGCCTTAAGCAAAATTGTGGAGATTGATCATAATATACATATCCATAACTGCCCAAACCTATCATCCCTTAATGGTCTGAATAATCTGACTTCTGTAGGTCATTCTCTTTACATATCTAACTGCCTTAATCTATCATCCCTTAATGGTCTGAATAATCTGACCACAGTTGGTCGTGATCTCCATACATATAACTGTCCTAGCCTATCATCCCTTAATGGTCTGAATAATCTGAATTCTGTTGTTCGTAATCTTGTTATCTCTAGCTTACCTAGCCTATCATCGCTTAATGGGCTAAATAATCTGAATTCTATAGGGCATAATCTTTATATTGGAAACAATTCTAACCTAAATTCACTCGAGGACTTAGAAAACCTAAATTCTATTGGAAATACTCTTTTTATTCGTCATAATTCATCCCTAGCTACATGTGAAGCTTTAAGTATATGCAACCATTTAGACAATGGCAATTACTCTTCAATATACAACAATGCACCAGGTTGCAATTCACAAGCAGAGATTATTTCTGCCTGTGCATCCATGTCCTACGACTGTTATTCCAGTGGCGTTGTATTCTCTACTCAAGCCGATATAGACAATTTTCCTTCTCTACACCCACATTGTGTTGAAATTCTAGGAGACCTTACCATTCAAGAATCAAGTTCTGGCGCTATAACCAATCTAGACAGTCTTATTCAGCTAAAATCAATTCAAGGTCACCTTAGCATCACTTCCAACACCAACCTTTCGAACCTCAATGGATTCAATAATCTGACTGATTTATCTGGCAATTTTTCACTTAATAATAATGCCAATCTAACGTCTACATCAGGATTAGACAGTCTATCAACCATAGGAGGTAATTTATCAATATTTGATAACAACAATTTACAAAATCTAACTGGCTTAAAACTTCTATCTGCCGTAAATGGAGATTTATCCATATCGTCCAACAATAATCTCACCTCATTTAATGGACTTAGTAATTTAACCGATGTAAATGGGATTATTACCATTCAAAACAACACATCATTAACCGACATCAATGCTCTTGCTTCAATTGATAGTTCTGGGATATCCGAATTACAAATATTAAACAATACCTTGCTCTCCACTTGTGATATAAAACCTATTTGCGATTACCTTAGCGACAACTCGAATCCCGCTACCATTACTTTAAATGCTCCAAACTGTAACTCTACAAACGAAGTCTTACAAGAATGCAATCCTGCTGGAGCCTCCTGTCTTCCAAATGGTATTGTTTTTTCCAACCAAGACAACATTAATAACTTTCCCAGCATATATCCCGGATGTAAAACTATCCTTGGTTCTGTAGAATTTGGATTAGATGTTCAAAATTTTGATTCCCTCCAACAAATTGAGTCCATTCGAGGCAGTTTTTATATAAACAACAGCAATGACGTTCAAGACTTCAGTGGTTTAGAAAATTTAGATTCCATTGGCTCATCGACATTTATTGCAAACTGCTCCTCTCTAGACAACATTAAAGGCTTGTCCAATTTAGACTACATTGGCGGAGAATTTAAAATAACAGGTAATCAGAATTTAAAAAATCTTGATGGCTTGGAAAATCTAACCTCTTTAGGTACCGATGCCGTTCCTTCCAATAAACTCCGTATTGCCTCAAATCAATCCTTAACCAATATAGAAGGCCTTTCTGGTCTGACCGACTTACCTATGGAGCTACACATCCATGAAAATAATTCACTAAAAAACCTAAAAGGGCTTCACAACATTGCGACCATTCAAGGAGAAACTATAATATCAGAAAATGATTCTTTACAGAGCTTACAAGGGCTTGAAGGATTGACAGCCTTGACAGGAAGCACTGTAGGCAATCGACTACTTCGCATTTACGATAACGATCAGCTATCTTCTTCATGTGGAATAGGAAATCTTGATGGCACCACCATTGGCTTCCTTGATATTAGAGAAAATGCCATTCTCTCCGCTTGTGAGTCGCAAACCATTTGTGGCTTCTTGGATACGAATCCACACCCAAGTCAATATTCAATCTATAGCAACTCACCAGGATGTAATTCTGCTGGTGAAATCTTTTCAAAATGCAACGATCCATACATAAACACATGGATTGGACCAAGTGATCAAGGCTGGTTTGAATCTGCCTCCAACTGGAGTTTAGGTCACTTTCCAATGGAATGCGAAAACGTACATATACCTAATGGAGTAACTGTAAATTTTGACACTGGAACAAATACTGTCATCAATTCACTCACTATTGAGAACGGTGGCCACATTAATGTCATGTTAGGTTCAGAAATAATCGTTATTCAAAATCAATAAATCGTATTTTTCAATTACTTTGAATAGATTTTTAAAAATTTAACTTTTAGTTAAATTATTTATATTTAATTTAGCCATACTAAGATCACTTGATATGGGATACAAAATAAAAAAGGTAGCTGTAATTGGTTCAGGAATAATGGGATCAGGGATAGCTTGTCACCTTGCGAATATAGGATTAGATGTATTATTATTAGACATTCTACCCAAAGAGCTTAATGCTAACAATAGAAATAGTGTAGCAGAAACTGCGCTAAAAAAAGCCATCAAATCCAAGCCAGCTCCGTTATATCAAAAAAAATCCGCCCAACACATTACTACTGGAAACATCGAAGACGATTTATCCAAGATATCGGACTGTGATTGGATCATAGAGGTCATCGTTGAAAACTTACAAATCAAGCAATCGCTCAATGAAAACATAGAAAAATTCCGAACAGAGGGCACATTGATATCTTCTAATACGTCGGGTATTCCCATTAATTTGTTAGCAAAAGGAAGGTCTGAAGATTTTCGTCGTAATTTCTGCGGGACACATTTCTTTAATCCTGTTCGATATATGCCATTGCTTGAGGTCATTCCTCATGAAGAAACAGATCAAAATGTCATCCAATTTTTCATGAATTTTGGTGATAGATGGCTCGGAAAAAAAACCGTATTGTGTAAGGACACTCCTGCCTTTGTAGCGAATAGAATAGGCTTTTTCTCAGGTAATAAAATCAATGAATTAACGAATAAATATAACTTATCCATTACCGAAGTAGACAAACTTACTGGATCATTTATTGATTGGCCAAGTACAGGAAGTTTTCGCTTATTAGATTTAGTAGGACTAGATACTAGTGTCAAAGTAACCGAGGGAGTCATGCTATCATGTCCTGAAGACGAATACGTCCAAAAACTTCAAAATACACCCATACCTAAACATACACAATTTCTATTGGACAATGGATTTTATGGATTAAAATCTGGACAGGGTTATTACAAAAAAACCGACGAAAAAGATGAAAAAGGTAAGCGAATCATTCTTGCTCTAGATTTAAAAGATTTGCAATACAAACCAACAACTAGACCTAATCTTCCTACATATAAACAAGGTAAATCAATCGAGTCATTAGGAAAAAGACTTAGCTTCATTGTTCAAGCTCAAGACAATGACGGCTTATTCCTACAAGAGTATTTTGCAGGGTTGTTTTCCTATGCTTCAATGAGAATTTCTGAAATTTCTGAGGAAATTCACAGTATTGATACTGCTATGCGAAGTGGTTATGCTTGGGGTAAAGGTCCTTTTGAATATTGGGATTTGATAGGATTCGAAAAAGGAATGGAAATGATAACATCTTTTGACCTGCCAATCCCCAATTGGATACTAGAAATGAAGGAAAAAGAGTTTTCTTCTTTCTACACTATTCAGGACAACAAAAAACTTTGCTACAATATCCAATCTGGAGAGTATATTGGCATACCAGGCATGGAAGGTGTAATTCACCTAGATATGTATCGAAACAATGCCCCATTGTTAAAAAATACCGAATGCATCTTGCATGATTTAGGTGATGGTGTGATGAACTTAGAGTTCATTAGCAAGGCAAATGCCATTGGAGAAGGAATAGGGAATGGGTTAATGGAGGCCGTCGAAATGGCCGAAAATGGCAATTGGAAAGGGTTAGTGATTGGCAATAATGCTAAAAATTTCACCGTAGGGGCAAATTTAATGGCTGTAGGAATGTTTGCTATGCAAAAACAATTCGATCAACTTGAAAGGATGGTCGATGGATTCCAACAAGTCAATATGAGGTTAAGGACTTGTAAAGTTCCTGTAGTTACTGCAACTCAAGGGTACGTATTTGGAGGAGGCTGTGAGATATTAATGCATACAGACGCCGCAGTTTGCGCAGCGGAATCATACATTGGATTGGTAGAAGTCGGAGTTGGACTTATACCTGGTGGTGGTGGGACCAAAGAATTTGCCTTACGTGCATCAGAATCTTTTTTTGATGGAGATACACAAATGCCCACTTTGATTGACAAGCTTAGAGTCATTGCTACGGCAAGTGTAGCTACTTCAGCCCATCAAGGATTTAAATACGGTTACCTTCAGTCATCGAGAGACCAAGTCGTTTTAAACTTGGATCGAGTTATACAAAAAGCTAAACAAAAGGTAATTACCTTAGCTGACGGATACACTCCACCATCTGAAAAATTAGTCACTGTTTTGGGTAGAAGCGGCTTGGCCACGTTATATACAGCCATTAATGAATTCTATCTTGGTGCATATATGAGCTCCTACGATATGGAAATAGCCAGAAAGGTCGCTTATGTCTTGTGTGGAGGAGACCTAACTGGTCAACAACAAGTTAGTGAGCAATACCTACTTGATATAGAAAGAGAAGCCTTTTTACAACTGTTAGGGAATCAAAAAACACTGGATCGAATTCAGTACATGTTAATGAACAACAAACCTTTACGCAATTAATTTAAGCATAAGATGGAAGCATATATAATTTCTGGATATCGTTCACCTATTGGTAAAGCCAAAAAAGGAAGTTTTGCACATTATAGGTCTGATGACCTCGCTGTACAAGTGATCAAATACCTGATGAGTAAAAACGAAAACATTGATCCACTATTGGTGGATGATGTAATCGTCGGTTGTGCAAACCCAGAAGGCGAACAAGGTCTTCAAATTGGTCGAAACATTGCTTCTAGAGCACTTGGAAAAACCGTTGCAGGAATGACCATCAATAGATATTGTGCCTCTGGGCTTGAAGCTATTGCAATAGCATCTGCTAAAATCAAAGCTGGAATGGGTGAGGTTTTTATTGCTGGTGGTACAGAAAGCATGAGTCTTATTCCAATGATTGGATATAAAATGGCACCATCTTACGAAGCAGCTATGGAAAACATCAATTATCATGTGAGTATGGGAGCAACTGCTGAAGCTGTTGCCAACAAGTATAACATTTCTCGTGAGTCCTCCGATCACTTTGCTGTTCGATCTCATCAAAATGCATACAATGCTATAAGCAAAGGGTTGTTTGATGACCAAATAGTTCCGATAGAATTGGAGACAATTAAAATAGAGGACAACAAAAGAGTATCTACTACAAAAACAATCACCAAAGATGAAGGCGTAAGACCAGATACGAATATCGAAGCACTCTCAAAGCTTAAACCAGCCTTCAAAAATGGAGGTGTTGTAACTGCGGGTAATAGCTCGCAAACTTCTGATGGAGCAGCTTTTGTAATTGTGGTAAGCGAAAGGATAGTCAAGGAATTCAATTTAACTCCAATAGCCAGATTAGCGTCATGTAGTGTTGGAGGTGTTGATCCCTTGTATATGGGAATAGGTCCATGTGTCGCAATACCTAAGGCTTTAAAACAAGCATCCTTAAAAATTGATGACATAGATCTCATTGAACTTAATGAAGCTTTTGCAACACAGTCCTTGGCTGTAATTCAGGAGGCAAAACTGGATGCAAGTAAGGTAAATATTAATGGTGGTGCAATTGCCCTGGGACATCCTCTAGGATGTACGGGAGCCAAATTATCACTTCAACTTATTCATCAACTAAAAGCCCAGAGCTCTAGATATGGAATGGTAACGGCATGTGTTGGAGGAGGTCAAGGGATTGCAGGCATCTTTGAGGTTTTATAGGTAATCGAGTGCAACTAAAGGAAAAAATGCGAGTATTATGGACTTTGTCTAGAATTCAATGATTTACCACACCTTAAAACAAAATTATATTATCAAATAAACGCCCTTTTCGAAACCATCACCAAACCAACACACAATATATTTCAATTTTTGAAGGTACTTTTCACCTGTACAAAACTTCATTAGCCACACATTTTAAGTCATTCACAACACCGCACACTACTAACAACACATAAAATACCGTTTATCACGGAACCAAGATACTAGGTTTCCAAGGTTACCCTAAATTGTAATATCTTTGACCTATAAAAAGAAGATTTAATCTAGTAAAATCCCTTTTTTGAACGCATCATGAAAACAATTAAGGCTATAAATTGTTTGGGCTTTTAAACTACTTAAAGCCAATTTAACAAAAGACATAGAAAGATTGCATTGATTGCAATTAACGTTAATTGTAGAACTATCTAAAGAGAAACAGATGGATATTAAATTTATCATAACTCCTACTCCAAGTGGGTATATAGGTAAATGTGACAGTGCGGAAATAGTAGTTGAAGGTAATACGCTTTTGGAAATTCAGAAGAATGCCCTGGAAGATGCTATAAATTATTTCTCTAGGAGTAAACCTCCTAAATCTGTTTGCCAACTGGATTTTGAAATTGATTACCAGGATTTTTTCGATTCATACAAAGTAATTAACTCTAAACATTTAGCCCAAAGAATTGGGATGAATGAGTCACTACTTTCTCAATATGTAAATGGTAAAAAGAAACCTTCCATGAACCAAGTCAATCGTATTGTTGCTGGTATTCATGAAATTGGTAAAGAACTCTATGAATTAAAGTTGTTTATCAAATAACAGAATTCTTTTTCATTTTTTCACCATAGCCGTTTTTTATAGCTCATTTCTTATTTTGGCTTTACTCTTCATATTAGTTTATCTTTGCTACTATGAAAATAAGTACACTTGAAGATTGGTTACCGATAACAAAAAAAGAGCTTCAACTTCATGGTTGGGAAGAACTTGATGTTGTAATTGTTTCAGGTGACGCTTATGTAGATCATCCCTCTTTCGGAACTGCTGTAATCGGTCGAATTATAGAAAGTGAAGGATTTAGGGTAGGAATTATTCCACAACCGAACTGGAGGGACGATTTAAGAGATTTTAAAAAGTTTGGGAAACCAAAGTATTTTTTTGGAGTGACCTCTGGATGTATGGATTCCATGGTCAATCATTATACTGCAGGAAAAAGAAAACGTAGTACAGATGCATATACTCCTGGTGGAGATGCAGGCTTCAGACCTGACTATGCCGTCAATATTTACTCCAATATTTTAAAACAATTGTATCCCGACACTCCAGTTTTAATTGGAGGAATCGAAGCCAGTTTGAGAAGGGTAACTCATTATGACTATTGGTCAAATAAGCTCTTACCAAACATTCTTTCTTCTAGCAAAGCTGATCTCTTGGTATATGGAATGGGAGAACAACCATTACGTGAGATATTAAGACTTCTGAAAAAAGGGGTACCTTTTTCTTCTTTAACAACGCTTTCTCAGACCGCATTACTCGTAAGTAATCAAAGCAGACTACCAAAAAATAAAGAATGGGAAGACGTTTATCTCCATGGACATGAAGACTGCTTAAAAGATCCTGTTAAATATGCGTCCAACTTCAAAATCATTGAGCAAGAATCGAATAAATTTAAAGCTAGACGAATCCTACAACCTATAAAAGAACGAACATTAATCATCAATCCTCCTTATCCTCCAATGAAGGAAAAAGAAATTGATGCTTCATTTGATCTTCCCTACACAAGACTTCCTCACCCCAAATATGTTAAAAGAGGCAAAATCCCAGCATTCGAAATGATCAAATTCAGCATCAATATGCACAGAGGTTGTTTTGGAGGATGTAGTTTTTGCACCATTTCTGCTCATCAAGGTAAATTTATTGCAAGTAGGAGTGAAGAGTCTATTTTAAAAGAAGTAGAACAAGTCACGCAAATGGAAGATTTCAAAGGCTACATAAGTGATTTGGGTGGTCCTTCAGCCAACATGTATAAGCTGGAAGGTAAAGATCTTTCTATATGTGAAAAATGCGTTGCTCCCAGTTGTATCCATCCAGTAATCTGCAGTAATTTAGACACCAGTCATAAAGCCATGACTGAGTTATACAAAAAGGTCGATCAACATCCAAAAGTCAAAAAAGCTTTCGTAGGAAGTGGAATTCGATACGACCTACTGACTAAATCCTACAATAAAAACGCTGATGAAAGCATAGATGAATATTTGGAACAAGTCGTTACTAGGCATATTAGCGGAAGACTAAAAGTTGCACCTGAACACACTTCTAGTCCGACACTAAAACTGATGCGGAAACCAGAATTCAAACATTTCCATACCTTTAAGAAAAGGTATGAACATTACAATAAATTGCATGGACTTAACCAACCTTTAATTCCTTATTTTATTTCAAGTCACCCAGGGTGTAAAGAAGAAGACATGGCCAATTTGGCTGTTGAAACCAAGGATATGGGATTCAAACTAGAACAAGTACAAGACTTCACACCAACACCAATGACTGTAGCCACTGTCATATACTATAGTGGCGTCCACCCATACACCTTAAAACCCGTTTTTGCTCCAAAAACCAAATCAGAAAGGCAAAAACAACATCAGTTTTTCTTTTGGTACAAAAAAGAAAACAGACACGCTATTCGCAAAAGACTCGAAGAATTAGAACGTCCTGACCTAATCCCTAAGCTCTTAGAGAAGCATCATATTCAGAGTAAACATGAAAAAATCAACGCAAGAAAAAAATATCAGGCTAAAAAGAACAATAAAAGACATCAATCACGAAAAAAACGTTGACAACATCTACCCTAATGTTTCATCTGAATATTTTAATATGGCTGACAATAGCCTTTTGGGCTTCCTGCTCTAATAGTGATTTTAACACCCCCTCCGTTAATCAAAACAAAAGTTCTGATTCCACTAAAATAATGGATACTGTTCAGGTTTATACACCCCAGTGCTTATTAGACTCATTAAGAAGTAACAGAGTCATAATACTCATGAATGATAATTACAGTTTTCCTCCAGAAACTACTACAGCAAATTTATCCATTGATAGTATCCATAATCTAACAATTACAGGTTTTGGAACATCAGTTATTACCAATAATTATCCCAACAATTGGATATTAGAAATATCTAATTCTCAATCTATAAAATTAAACAACATTTCATTAAAAAGGTCAAACAGCAGTCCATCAACAAAAGGAGGACTAATCATCAAAAATTCCTCCGACATTACAATAAATCAAGTTGATGTCAGTAATGCGGGAACGTTTGGAATAATATGTCGCAACAATCAAAACACTTTGATTAACCACCTAGAGCTATCTGGGTGTACAGCATCACTATTCGAAATTGAGAACTGTACAAATACGACCTTAGATCATTGTCATTTTATTGATAATTATCTTTGGATATCAGTTCTTGGTGGATTCACATATGGTTCTAATACTATTCTATTAAATCAATGCATATTCAAAAACAATTACCCCAAGCAATCTGGCAATCCAGTCTTCAATTCGCATCAATTAATAGATACCGTACAATTCAAAAACTGTACTTTCCATAATAATCCTGGCTATAAATGGTATAATGACAACTTGAATTTTATCGATTGCGATATCGATTTTTCTGATTTCATCGGAATTAAATCTGACTATTGATTTAATTAATCCATTCGATTCACAATTCGAAGAACATCACCAAACACACCTCGAGCTGTAACTTCTGCACCTGCGCCCGCACCAATAATTGTAATTGGGTTTTCTCCATACGTTTCTGTATAAATCTCAATTAGTGAATCACTATTTTTTAGTTGTCCTAAAGGTGAATCCTTCGAAACAGAAACAAGTTTCACCTCCATTTCTCCTTTTTCTGCCATGAGATTGCCCTTCAAATCTCCAATATACCTCAAAACACGACCCTCTTTTTGACTGGTTTTAATTTGATCGTAATGACTATTCAATTCATCAATTCGTTCCAAAAACAGTGCTTTATCTACTCCCATTAATTGAGGTAAGACAAGATTTTCTATGTTGATGTCATCAATTTCGTTTTTCAAATCCAGCTCTCTAGCGAGTATTAATAGTTTTCTTGCCACATCCATACCACTTAGATCTTCTCGCGGGTCAGGCTCAGTATATCCCTTTTCAACGGCCTCTAAAACCACTTTAGAAAAACAATCTCTCTGTGCTGAAAACTTGTTAAAGATAAAGCTTAATGACCCTGAAAACACTCCTCGAATTCTAGTAATGTTTTCACCAGATTGATGCAATAGTTTTATGGTATCAATAATAGGTAGCCCTGCTCCAACGTTTGTTTCATATAGGTACTCTCTTCCAGTTTTACTTAATGAGCTATGCAAGTCATGATATTGATTGTAACTCTTGGTATTCGCAATCTTATTTGATGAAACCAAGTCAAAACCAGATTCTAAAAAATCCAAGTAATTATCTGTAAATGCTGCATTTGCAGTATTATCGACAAGAATCAAATTGGTCAAATCATGGTCATAAGCAAATGATCGTATCTGACCGAATATATCAGTAAGAATAGTTGCGTTTTCCAGCTTTTTTCTCCAATTACGACCTATGGTTTCATCAATAAGTATTCGTCTCGAATTTGCCAAGGCAAAAATATTCAAATCAATTCCCCTTTCGATCAATAATTTCTGTTTAGCATCAATAATTTGATCGATTAATGTTCCGCCAACATTACCTACTCCAACTACCGCCAGATTTACTTTTTTCTTTGAGCCAAAAATTTGTGAATGAATCAGATTAAGTACTTTAACCTTTTCCCTCTTCCGTACAATTAGTGACACATTATCTCGATTTGAAGTGCTATTAATTAGAATTGGATTGATGTTGTTTCGTTCTAGTAACGATAATGAATCCGCCAATTTATGAATACTTGCGCCAACAATAGTTAGAATGCAAACCTCTTCAGTTGAACTAATGGAACCAACTACACCCTTCATAATTTCATCTTCCAATGCTTTTTTCAAAGCCCTAACTCCTTTTTCTTGATCTAACCTTTCAATTGTAAAACTTAAACTCCTTTCTGTTGAACCTTGTGAAATAACACTAACACTGATATCATTATCTCGCATTGCCCCAAAAATTTTGGCATCAATACCCGTTACATTAAGTAATTTTTTACCCGAAACAGTTATAAGGCTGATATCATCCTTGCAAACTATTGAGCGAATCCCATTTCGAAACACTTTGTTCCCTATGTAAGTACCCTTTTTTTCTGGATTTCTAATATTTTTAATCCTCAACCCAATGTCCCTTTTTTCTATAGGAGCAATGGTTTTAGCATGAAGAATATTCGCACCAAAATTTGCCAATTCGTTTGCTTCAGAATAATGCATTTCATTAATTATGTGCGCACCTTTAACCAATTTTGGATCTGCTGTAAAAATCCCGTCCACATGGGTATATGACTCAATTTCTGTAGCACCAATATATGTTGCAATCAAAGATGCAGAATAATTGGATCCATTTTTACCCAATGTAGTTGTATTGCCAAGAACATCACTTCCAATGAAGCCAGTAATAACAGGCAATTCCGTATCCTCTAATGACGTCCATTCAATTCCTAATTTTTGCTCAGAAAGGTCATAAATGACTTCACCTCGTCCATAGTTACTATCTGTAATTATAAACTTTCTACTATCCATGCACTTTGTCCTAATCCCAATTTCGTTTAAGGCGGTAGCCAATGTTTTTGCGGACATCAATTCTCCTTGAGCCAATATCAAATCTCTTGTTCTATCACTGCATTCGCCAAGTGTTTTTATGGAGTCTAAGTATGATCTCAACTTTTCGATTTCCCACTCAATAACATTTTCACTCAAAGGCAACTGTTGATATGCTATAAGTCTATCTAATTCAACTCTAAAGTCTTTACCCTTGATGCTTTCATCAATAAGATTCTCAAGCTGATTTGTAGTATTTCCTCTAGCCGAAACTACAACCGAGATTGGTTCATTACTGGAATATTTGTTTTTGATTATATCTATTGCTCGATCAAAACCTGATTCGTTAGAAAGAGATTGACCTCCAAATTTTAATACTTTCATTTCATTTAGTGTTAGATTAAAAATAAGATTTCAACATAGTTTCGAGTTGGTCTAATTCAATCAAAAAAGCATCGTGACCATGGATGGATTGAATGGTATAAAAATCATTTTCTATCCCTTTTGAATCCAGAAGTTTTTTTGTTGCCAAAGCATTACTTGTAGGAAACATCAAATCACTTTGAATCGAAATCTGAACCACTTTTAACCCAATGAAGCCTTTCTCATTATGCCAAAATGGACTTCTCTCTTCATTAATCGTAGAGAGTAAATGATTCATCATTAAATACGCTCTTAGATCAAATCGCTGAGTGAGTTTTTGGCCATGATGATTCAACCAAGAATTGACTGATCGTTGTCCATCGTTTTCTAAACCTTGGTTAAATTTAAATTCAAGAGATTCTGGACTTCGATAAAACATCATAGCCATTTTCCTTGCATCATGTAATGGTCGTTTAGAGTTCAACAAAACATCTCTTTGAATATTACACAATGCTGCAAGCCAATCAGAAACACGCCAATCACATGCCACTGGAATTGCTGTATCTGCAACATTAGGATACTCCCGAATCCATTCCCAAATTAGAGATCCTCCTAATGACCCACCAATAATTGCATGAAGTTTATGAACTCCCAGTGACAGAATGGTTTTATTAAAGAGGATGGCAATATCTTTTGCGGTAAAGTCTTGGTGTCGATCAAAAAAACGACCATCGTATCCATTTCCTGGGATATTCAGAGAAACTACGGAGTATTGGCTTAAATCTATACATTTGTTCTCTCCAATTAGTCCTTTCCACCATCCCTTAGGAGAACTACAAACATCGGAATTACCCGTTAGCGCATGTATTACGACAACTACAGGAGCTTCATTCAAATCCCGTCCAAAAATCTCATAGGAAACGACAATTTCATCATAAAATGCTCCTCGACATGTCCAAAAATCTTCAACAATATGACTATACATTTAAGCTTCATCTAAGGCTTGGAGAATATCATTTTTAAGATCATCTAGATGTTCGAGTCCAATAGACAATCTGATTAAATCTTCGCTAACCCCAGTAGTTAACTGCTGTTCCGAAGTCAGTTGTTGATGAGTAGTACTCGCTGGATGAATAATCAATGACTTCGTATCTCCAATATTGGCCAAAAGAGAAAAAACCGATGTACGGTCTACAAGGTTCTTGGCTCTTTCAAAACCATCCTTCAATCCAAAAGTAATGATTGCACTTTGTCCATTGGGAAGATATTTTTGGCTCAGTTCATAATAAGTACTTGATTTCAACCCTGGGTAATTAACCCACGCCACCTCATCCAATGATTCCAACCATTGTGCAAATTCTAGTGCATTTGAGGATTGTCTCTGAATCCTTACGTCCAATGTTTCTAGACCTTGAAGAATCTGAAATGCATTATACGGACTCAAGGCTCCCCCTAAATCTCTGAGTCCTTCGATTCTTAGCTTTACAATAAATGCCAATTCACCTAACGCCTCGTGATACTTTAATCCATGATAACCTTTCGAAGGTTGCGTAAACTCTGGAAAATTCCCATTTGACCAATCAAAATTTCCCGCATCAACGACTACTCCACCGAGGGAATTGCCCTGACCTCCTATGAATTTTGTCAAAGAGTGAATAACAAGGTTAGCACCGTACTTTATCGGGTTCAACAATGCTGGAGTAGCCACTGTATTATCGACAATTAGAGGAATTTTATTCCTTCTAGCAATTTTCGCAATCGCTTCTATATCTAATACATCTAGTTTGGGATTCCCCAAAGATTCTATGTATATAGCTCTGGTTTTATCGGAAATTGCTTCTTCAAAATCACCCACGATTCCACCATCCACAAAAGTAGTATCAATCCCAAGACGAGGCAGAGTTACATTAAGAAGATTGTAAGTGCCTCCATACAAACTACTAGAGGATACAATGTGATCACCGCTTTTTAACAGTGTCAGTAAAGTCGTGGAGATTGCAGAGGTTCCGGAAGCAAAGACTGCAGCACCAACACCACCTTCTAAAAGCGCCAATCGTTGTTCCAAAACATCGTTGGTAGGATTATTTAAGCGTGTGTAGATGTATCCAAGCTCTTTTAAGCTGAATAAATTAGCTGCATGTTCTGAATCGTTAAAAACATATGATGTGGATTGGTAAATTGGCACCGCCCGTGTCCCTTCAGTTGCAGCTGTATTGTGCCCAGCATGTAAAGCATTGGTTTGATTCTGATAATTACTCATAAAATTTAAAATTTGTAATTACCAAGAGTCGCTTCGAGAAAAAACCATAAAAAAAGGCTTTCCCGATAAACAGAAAAGCCTATATCATTACTTCCTATAATGGAATCAAAATATATCACAATTCAAATTTATCTTCCTCTGTAAACAGAGTTGGAATTAGCACCAACACCAACGATTTGGTAGGTTGCTAAAGCTTCAAAGGGCCATTCCCTCAGCTTTTCTTGATAAATTAGTTATAAAAGAACGTTTTTTCTCTGGCACAAAGGTATATGAATTACTTGCAGAAAAACAAATAATTCGATCCATTTCAATAAAAAATGATAAATGTAAATTTCCCCATTTGAAGTCATTTCTAATTTTCCTTGGAGCGCTACCATGAAGAAATTATTGCATAATTAGACCTAAATTCATTCTTCTAGCTATATTGTTTAACTAAATACTTTTCATCCTAAGTATAACTACAAAACTATATTAAAATGAGAACCACAATCCTTCTTCTTTTTTCATACATTTCTCTCGTTGGACAACAAAGCTTTCCAAATGACTGGATCGGTGAATATGCTGGAAATATGGATATTTCAATGCTGAATGGATCAAAAATGGATGCCGAAATGAAACTAATTATAGAAGAAATTCATAAAGACTCTATCTGGACCTTTACTATGATCATTTCCAATGATAAATTTGGTGAGGTTGTTAAGGATTATAGATTGGTTAGAAAATCAGATGTAGAGTCAACAGCATATATTCTTGATGAACAAAATGGAATTTTAATCGACTGGTCCTATTTAGGAGATGCATTTTATAGTTTTTACGATGTTATGGAAAGTACCTATGCTACATCGGTTCGAAAAGCAGGTGACGATATCTTGTACGACTTATTCGTAGCACCCAACAAATCCAGAACAACTTCAATGTATAAAGATGAGAATAACGCTTTCGAAGTCGAATCCTTGATTCCAAGTCAAAGGCAAACTGCTCTACTTTCACGAATAAAAAACAAATGATATAGATATTCATTCAATAAGTATATTCTCACAATAAGAATCACTTCACTTAAAAGATTAAATAATTTCGAGTAGATTTGTTTTATTAATCACCCCTTTAATGAAACAGAAAGAAATAACTCTGAGTTTTTCAAGCAGTGATATAGAACTCTTAACTGGCATTAAATCTGCGACCTTACGAATGTGGGAAAGAAGACATCAAATCCTTAGCCCAACTAAAGGAAATCGAAACATTAGAAAATATAATCTCTTAGAATTCAAAAAAATCTTAAACATTGCCTTTTTAAAGCAAAAAGGATACAAAATTTCGAATATTGCAGCAATGTCCGAAGCGGTTCTATCCACCACAGTCAAAGAGTTGGTGGAACAAAGCATTGGACGAGATGAGATCTTATTGCAACTAAAACTGAGCATGTATGGATTTGCACCAGAAAAATTTCATGCTATCCACTCAAAACTTACTACGAATTACAACTTTACAGACGTCTTCATACAATATTACATTCCTCTCTTAGAGCTTATTGGTTATTTGTGGCAATCGGATGCAATTTCACCCATTCATGAACATTTCATCTCCAACTTAATAACTCAAAATATTCACTACGAAACAGCAATTGTTAAAAGCTCATCCCAATCTGGAGAAACATTTATTTTGTTTCTTAACGAAGATGAAGTGCACGAAATAGGATTACTTTTCATTCAGTTCCTTTTAAAGAAACAAGGCCACAAAGTGATTTATTTGGGAAAAAACACCTGGATTGAAGATATCTTGCCTATCATTGATCTTTATCCAAATTCTCATTTGATTTCTCATTTCACTCTTTCACCCAACGATGATGTCACAAGTAGGATTTTATCATTTCTTCACAATCATTCGGAATTATTTAAACAGTTTTGGGGAATAGGAAACCTGAATATAAATGCTGCAATAAAGACCAACAACCTACTTGTATTTGAAAACATTTCAAAAATACTCCCTTTGATCTAAACCAATCTACAGTTCTTTTTGTTACGTTATTAAATACATTAGCGTAACAAAATGAAATCACAGAATAAAGTAATCATAATTGGCGCAGGATTCTCTTCAATTGCTGCTTCCTGTTATCTCGCTAAAGAGGGTTACGATGTTTCTGTTTATGAAAAGAATTCCTACTTAGGTGGCAGAGCAAGGCAATTAAAGAAAGATGGATTCACATTCGACATGGGGCCTTCATTTTATTGGATGCCAGATGTTTTTGAAAAATTTTTCAATGACTTCGGGTTCTCAACTTCTGACTTTTACAAACTGCACAGGTTAAACCCTGCCTATAAGGTTGTATTCAACCATTCTGAGTCTATTGACATAGAAGACAGTTTTCATAAAATTCGCAACACCTTTGAATCCATAGATCCAAAATCCGGGGAACGCCTACAAAGATTCATCGATCAAGCCAAGGACAATTATGAAACTGCCATTCAAGATTTAGTTTACCAACCTGGTGAACATCTTAAAGAAATAATAACTGTAAAAACAGCTAAGAAGATCGGTCAATTCTTTTCAAACATTGATCGCGATTCAAATTCAATAACTCAAAACGAACAATTAAGGCAAATACTCAAATTTCCAGTACTATTTCTTGGTGCCAAGCCCTCCAAAACACCAAGTTTTTACAATTTCATGAACTATGCCGATTTCGAACTAGGTACTTGGCATCCAGAAGGAGGAATGTACTCCGTTGTTGAAGCAATGGTATCTCTTGCTCGTAAGCTTGGAGTAAAATTTTATACGCATTCAGAAGTATCTCAAATCCGTATAGATCATTTGGGCAAAGCTCATTCAATAATTGTCAATGATGACGTAATATTTGGTGACATTATCCTTTGTGGAGCAGATTACCACTTTGGTGAATCATTAATTCCATCACATTTTAGACAATATTCTGAAGCTTATTGGAAAAGAAAAACCTTTGCACCATCTTCTCTTTTGTTTTATGTAGGATTTGACACGAAGATCCCTAAAATAAATCATCATACATTGTTTTTTGATGCTGATTTCGAACTTCATGCTCAGGAAATTTATGACACAAAAAAATGGCCGTCATCCCCTTTATTTTATGCTAGTTTCCCAAGTAAAACCGACCCTACAGTAGCTCCAAATGATAAAGATGCAGGTGTTTTTCTAATCCCATTATCCATTGATCTAAAAGATTCAGAAGAAAAACGAAACAAGTATTTTGACATCATCGTTGATCGACTGTCCAAATTCTGTCAAATACCCATAGAAAAACATATCCTTTTCAAAGAATCTTTTGGAACTTCAGATTTTATATCCGACTACAATTCTTATGGCGGCAACGCATATGGGCTTGCCAATACATTATTACAAACTCATATTTTAAGACCAAAACTTAGAAGTAAAAAGGTGCCTAACCTATTTTTCACGGGTCAGTTAACCGTTCCAGGACCAGGTGTTCCTCCTTCATTAATATCTGGAAACATCGTTAGCGATTTGATAAAAAAATACTATCCACTACCACAAATGCAAACCACATCATGAAAGCATTATTCGATCAGTCTTCTTTAAAGATTAGCAAATTAGTAACGAATACTTATAGCACATCTTTTTCTTTAGCATGCAAACTACTAGCACCCAAAGTTCGCACTTCAATTTATGCAATATATGGCTTTGTCAGATATGCCGACGAAATCGTAGACAGCTTTGAGGGATTCGACCAAGAGCAGTTATTAGGTGAATTTGAAAAAGAATACTATTTAGCTATTGAGAGAAAAATAAGTCTCAATCCTATATTGAATGCTTTTCAAGCTGTTGTTCATGAATATCATATCGATGATGATCTAGTTCAAGCATTTCTTACTTCAATGAAAATGGATTTGCGCAAAAACGATTATCAAACACAAGAAGAATATGAGCAATACATCTATGGTTCAGCTGATGTAGT
Organism: Saprospiraceae bacterium; assembly: GCA_965230345.1. Classification (GTDB taxonomy): domain Bacteria; phylum Bacteroidota; class Bacteroidia; order Chitinophagales; family Saprospiraceae; genus JADKBO01. Next base: position 1,412,374 of record CBDDKR010000002.1, on the reverse strand, counting down.
AGGCTTAATGTGTCTAAAAGTCTTTGTTAACGGAGACACCAAAAAGTATGATGAGTTAAAATCATCTTCTATGCGCCTAGGTTCGGCATTCCAGAAAGTTAACTTTTTAAGAGATATAAAAGATGACACCCAACGATTGCAACGCTCTTACTTCCCAAATGTAAATTTCGAACAATTATCTCCCCTACAAAAAGAAGAAATCATCCATGAAATTGAAGAAGATTTCAATGCAGCGTATCAAGGCTTGATCAAATTACCCTTAGAAGCGAGATTAGGGGTTTATACCGCATACGTGTATTACAAAAAGCTATTGCAAAAGATCAAAAACACTAGTGCAGCTCAAGTTCTCCATACTAGAATCCGAGTTTCCGACCCTGCTAAAATTTTTATCCTGGGGAAATCTTATATTCGTAATCAACTCAACCTATTATAATGGTCATTCTGCTTACGATACTCTATGCCATTTCCAATCTTCAAATGTCACCCCAAGAGGTCCTATTAGAAAATTGTGTAAAAGAGTACCATAATCTAAATGGACAAGAAGAGGAAGAGGCATTTATTTTGCGATACAATAACAAAAATGAAAATTACCAGGCTTATGTAGTCGCTCTCCAACTCAAGAAAGCGGAATATACCGCCCTACCATGGAAAAAACTCTCCATTTTTAACAAGGGAAAAAAAAGACTAAACGCCTTGATCGCAAAACACCCAAACAACATCCATTTAAGATACATTAGGTTATTTATTCAAGAACATGTGCCCAGTATCTTGGGTTATAATGACTGCATTAAAGAAGATAAGACCTTCATTCAGCAACTCTTGGATTCCAACCAAAATAATTACTTACATCATTACATTAGCAAACATACTTCATTATGACGATTCTAGTTTTTGCCTTGACAACATTAATGACCTTTTTAGTAATGGAAGGTGTTACTTGGCTTACACATAAATATGTCATGCATGGCTTCTTATGGTATCTTCATGAAGATCATCATCAACCCAAATATCAGAACATCTTGGAAAAAAATGACGCTTTCTTTGTCATATTTGCTATACCTAGCATACTATTGTTTTACTATGGTATAAATCCAAATCTTAATTTTCTATTTTTCATTGGATTGGGGATATTACTTTATGGGCTTGCTTATTTCTTTGTTCATGATATCCTAATTCATCAAAGATTCAAGTTTTTTTCAAGAACCAAGATTAGATACTTTCAAGGATTGCGAAAGGCCCACAAAGTTCATCATAAACATTTGGGCAAAGAAGATGGAGAATGTTTTGGAATGTTGTTTGTTCCCTTCAAATACTACCCTAAGAAATAATGAATTGGCTATATCTTGCCCTCAATTTAGGCTCTATTTCCATTCCTTTGATTTATTCTTTTCATCCCAAGATGAATTTCATTAGGCACTGGAAATCCATACTTGTTTCTACAAGTATAACAGCAGTCCTTTTTCTAATCTGGGACGCTTGGTTTACCTCGATGGAAATTTGGGGCTTCAATCCTAAGTATTATTTGGGACCTACCTTAATCGATATGCCCGTTGAAGAGTGGCTTTTCTTTTTTTGCATACCTTATGCAAGCATTTTCATCCATTACTCCTTAGAATTCTATCTTCCTTCTACAAGAATCACTAGTAACCAAACCCGATTAATCACATTTATTGCATTTACTTTAAGCTTAATTCTTTGTTTAACCCATTTCGATAGATGGTATACCTTTATCAACTTTGGCCTTCTAAGTATACTACTAGCATACGCCTTCTTTCGTGAGATTGAAATTCTTAGAAGGTTTTATCTAGCTTTCATCATCATCTTGGTTCCCTTTTTTATTGTCAATGGCATCCTAACAGGTACCGGCATTGAAGACCAGGTAATCTGGTACAACAATCATGAGAACTTGAATATTAGGATAGGAACAATTCCAGTAGAAGATATTGGTTACGCCTTTTCCATGTTGTTTTTAAACATTCTCATCTTTGAAAAGATAAAGTAATAAGACAATTTTAGTTTAATATGTAATGCGTTAGAATATCCATTCTTTACTAACTGTTATTTCTCCTCAATCACCGCAAAAATGGCTTTACTCTAAAAATGGAATGAAAGTCAAACAAAGATCAAGTAAATTATATTCTAAAGAATACAAAATGAGCTTAATCATCAAATATGTCTTGGTACAATCAAAAATGATAATTTATTCTTGACCATTAACATTAAACTTACCGATTACTTTTTAGTCCTTGAATCAACGTCAGTTAACTGCTATATTTATATAATGATTTTAAAATAGACTTTGAGTAGGCTAAAATAGCCCTATATACTTTGAATAAATATGATAAATCTGAATGCAGTTATTGTTGAAGACGAATTGGACTCTCAAATATTGTTAAGCAATATTCTAACTAATTATTGTTCTATAATTGACCTTAAAGGAGTAGCTTCCAATATTGAAGAAGCCCAAAAATTAATACAAAATAATGACCTAGACATTCTGTTTTTGGATATTGAGTTGGGTAATCAGACCTCATTCGACTTACTTCGAAAAATGAATGAATACTCTTTTGAAATTGTATTTACTACGGCACATGATTCTTTCGCACTAGAGGCTTTTAAATTTTCTGCTACCGATTATGTGTTAAAGCCCTATAGTCCTAAAGACATCCTCAAATCTGTAGATAGAATAAAACAAAAACTGCACGAAAAAAAGCTTTATCAAACACTCAGTCATTCAAATGGCATATCTCAACAACTATCTAATAAAATCAGTGTAGCGACGCAGTCAGGATTATTCATTATAGATCTAAAGGATATCATAAAAGTGGAGGGAGATGGAGCATATTCAAAGATCATTCTTAAGGATGGAAGTTGTAAGACGATTAGCCAATCACTGAAAGAACTTTCATCTCGTCTATCCTCTTCATTCTATCGAGTGCATGATAGTCATATTATAAATCTTTTACACCTAAAAGAGTTTAATCATGGAGATGGAGGAATACTAAAACTCACCAATAATCTTTCAGCTCCTTTATCAAGAAGGAAAAAGAAGGACTTCATAAGCACTTTAAAAATGCTATGAAGTTTACTCTCATCCTACTAATCTCCTTAAGTCTATGTACTTTAACAGATTACACATGTGAGGCCCAAGACTTTGGGCAATATCAGCTTACTCAGTTTGACATCAACGATGGTCTTCCAAGTAACGAATGTCACACGATCGTACAAGACGATTATGGATACATTTGGATAGCTACCGACAGAGGATTAACCCGATTTGACGGATACGAATTTAAAACCTATGGCTTAGAAAATGGATTGAAAGACCTCTCTTGTATGCAAATTCAGATAGACGATCAAAATGACATATGGATTTGGACTTTTTCGGGAGATTTTTACATATATCGGCAGCAAGAGGACACCATCATACCTTATCCTTTCAATGATCTTCTAAAACAAGCTTCTAAAGATTCTTGGTATCTGGACTTTTATGTCCAACATGAAAATTTAATTGTTAGTGCAGGAATTAGAGGTTATATAATCATAGATAGCAAAGGTGTCCTGACACCACATCAGAAGATTTCGGAGAGTCCTTATAATGGATTTCTTAATTGGGAAGGCAAATTACAATGGTACAACAGTTCGACGCGATTACCCAAAACTGAGTATATCTACGAGTATGCCAAGGGATTATCATCAATCAAATCAAAATTACTCCATGGTAATGAGATGTTTGAACTATTATATAGACCCGATCATCAATTTCTATCACATCCCAAAGGATTCAGTACTGAGGGATACGACTATCTATACGTATTGGGGCATATGTATGTATTTGAAAATCAATGTTTGGATACGGTATTCACCATAGAGGGTGTACATGATATGACCTTCTTAGACAATGGTGGCATATTAGTAGGATATCTCAATCATGGAGGGCTCAAATATTTCGAAGATCGAAAAGCCTTAAAAAAAGGGATATTTCGAACGATAGTAGACTCCGTTAGTGTGACAGATATCCTATTGATTGAAGATGACATATTACTCTTGTCTACACTTGATCATGGCATGCTGATGCTAAAACCTCTCAAAATAGCACCTACTAATGACCGACATATCAAGGGAAAGAATATTACCAGTTTGGCCGGTAACTCGTTGCAAGAATTGTTTATTACAGTTAATAAAAATTCAGTTTTTAAATACCAATTGGATACAGACCAAAGTGAGACAATATATCAAGATCATCAAGGAGAGGTCTATGACTTATTTATTACTCAAAATCAAGAATATGACTTGTTCATTGCAGGACATCCTATATCAAAGTTGATTCATTCTAAACATTCCAATGAATTCAATAATATTTCCCCTAATATTAAATACTCATCTCTGAAAAAGATTCGCAATACAAAAAGTAAGACCATTTTAGGGGTAAACACAAATAGAGTGCAAGTGTTGACAGATCAAGAACTAAAAGAATTATACAATTCACATCCTAAGATTCCAAATCTCAAAGCTTTAGACGCTATAGATTATCAAGAAGGATATTTATTGGCTTGTTTAGATGGGTTGTACTACTTGGAAGGATATGAAAGGATGAAGCTCGATAGCATTCATCCATTTTTCGAGCTACGAATCAATACCATAGAAAGGTTTGATGGCACCTACTTTTTAGGATCTCTAGGAGGAGGGCTCGCTATATGGAATGAGAAAAGTGATGTTAAAGTCATTACAACTGATGAGGGGTTAATATCCAACAATGTGGAGCAGATCGTTATCGATCGTAGCAATCGAATGGTCGTATGTACCAAGTCGGGAATGTCAATAATCCATATGGATCAAGACACTTTGATCTACAATTACAAAACAAATAGTGGACTACCTTCCAACAACATTAACGATGCCATCATAATCCATGACACCTTAGTTATTGCTACAGCTCAAGGTTTGGCCTACATGGAGTTAGAAGACCCTAAGGTGAGTATTCCTACACCACCAATGATAGAAGGCATCTTTGTTCATAATCAAAGAATAAAAGATCAATCTCATCTCACCTTATCTCATAAAGAAAATAACATAACGATAGCTTATAAATTGTTAGATTACACGCAAGAATCCGACATAGAATACGCATATAGTCTGAATAACAGCCCTTGGGAAAAAACCATAAATACTAGTGTTAGATTTGCTCAATTAAGTCCTGACAACTATCATTTCAGAGTAAAAGTATCTGATAAACATGGCAAATGGAGCCAACCAAAATCTGTACATTTCAAAATTGGTGTTCCCTGGTGGAAGAGTTTGGGTTTCTTCATCTTTCTTGGCATTTTGCATCCATTATTGTTTTTTCTTTATACACGCTATCGCATCAAAAGAGTTAGACGAGAGGCAGAAATAAAACAAGAAATCAACCGGCTCGAACGTGCGGCTTTATCCGCTCAAATGAACCCACATTTTATTTTTAATTGTTTAAACTCTATCCAAAGTTATATAATCCGAAATGATATAGAGGTGGCTATGGAGTACTTAAGCAGTTTTGCAAAACTCATTAGACAATACTTAAATGCAAGTGCTCAATCTTCCATTTCTCTGCAAGAAGAACTTTTTATGTTGGAAAATTACTTGGCATTGGAACAGCTTAAAACTCAATATAGTTTTACTTTCTCATTTAACATTGCACCAACGATTGAAAAAGATAAAATTCGAATTCCACCGTTATTGATTCAACCTGTCCTAGAAAATGCAATTGTTCATGGTCTTAAAAACATAAATTCTGATGGACAGATAACCATTAAGATGAGATTGGATAAATCATTCCTTATCGTAACTGTCTTAGATAATGGCATTGGGATAGAAGAAAAGGTCTCGAATACCAATCACAAATCATTCGGCATGTCCATTACTGAGAAACGCTTAAAACACCTCAACAATTTGGATAAAAACTATATAATCCGTTCCAGAAAGGACAGACCTGGAGTTAAAGTAATAATGCGCATAAAAACTCAATAAATTCAACCAATCCTTTCAATCTTATTTACAAGATTTACTTGAATACCAACCCATCACATTGCGTTTTGAAAACCACCCATACTAATCTAATCTCAAAAAGGAAACAAGTCCTCCTTCCTCATAAAAAAACAGTCTTCAAAAAAGATGTAATCGCAGCGCGGCACAAGCAATAACCGCCTATAAATCCAGAGCAACCACATATAAATTCTTGTATAAATACACAGAATAGTCCAAGTATATTGGATTTATAAACAACAATAATGAAATCAATACTCTGGGATGGCAAGGAAAAAACTGAAGGAACGGTAAAGTTTAGAGACAAGTTCTTTGTCTTTCAGAGAACGCACTCTACTTCATCAAAGCATCAATGGGAGTTCTCCTACCATGAGATCATTTCCACTGAATATTGCTCATTATTTAACTATTCCAGAGCCTTAGCTTTAACTATAAAAACAAGAGATCAACGATATCTTATCCTAGTCCTAAACTCAGCACAAATAAATAAAATACTTAAAACCAAATCAAACATTATAAACACTTAACACAAATTTTGGATGGCATTTGGGAGTCAGACACCATCGAAATTCGAACTCTCAATCATTCATAATATCACAAAGGTAAGACCAAAGTGCATCAACCTTGAAGAATCAACACATTCTTTAACTAAAACATAATATATCATGAAAACACCCAAACTAAACTTTTTATTCATTCTATTATTCTTTATTGCTTGTTCCGACGACGATTCGACAAGTACATGTATTGATGGAATACAAAACGGTACAGAGTTAGGTATAGATTGTGGTGGAGACTGCCCACCATGTCCCGTACTAGGCTGTACAGATCCCAATGCGCACAATTATAACCCTAACGCGACTCAAGACGATGACTCTTGTGAGACTTGTGACGATGGAATACAAAATGGTACTGAAACTGGAGTAGATTGCGGTGGAGATTGTACCCCTTGTCAATTTCTTGGCTGTACTGACCCTAACGCTCATAACTACAACCCTAATGCGACTCAAGACGATGACTCTTGTGAGACTTGTGATGATGGAATTTTCAATGGAGACGAAGAAGGAATTGACTGTGGAGGAGTCAGATGCAATTCTTGTCCTACTCTAGGTGATGATGGCCCAGCAGGTGGTTTAATCTTTTATGACAAAGGTTCATACTCCAATGGATGGAGATACTTAGAATTCGGTCAAGAAATCCAAGGAGGAGACAAGAATTGGGGTTGCCTTACTACAAATAATACATCATTTTCATTAGGGAGAGGTTATGAAAACACTATAAATGTGATAAACAACTATAATAATAACAATTGCAGTGAATCTCCTCAAGCCTTTTTGGCTTGTGCTGGCTTACAAAGAAATGGATTTGATGATTGGTTTCTCCCTAGTGCAAATGAATTGCAAGAGCTTTATCAATATCGCAATCAATTAGCACTAGGCGCAAAGCGATATTGGAGTTCAACAGAATCTACTGCACAAATTGCCTACATAGTTGATTATGGAGGAAACGACAATGGAATTCCTCACACCTACACATGGAGAAAAACTCCAAATAACAATGGTGATCAAGGCACTGGAACCGTAGTGGCAATTAGACGATTCTAATTTTTAAAATGAAAACTAATTAAAATGAAAAAATCTATTCTAACTCTGATATTATGGAGTTTTATCTTAGGTAATTTATTCTGTCAGACCATTATCACAAGTACAAATGGTGATCCTATATACGAACCAAACAGTTTGACTCTATTCGATGGAAAACTCTTTTTTAGTGCTTCATCTTCCCCATTTGGGGATCGTGCTTTATGGTATACTGATGGTACTATAACTGAAAAAGTCATGGGGTCCATTGATGGACATAACCCGGAACGGTTATACTCATCTTCCTCCATGTTGCTGTATAGTTATTCTAACAATGGAAATAGGCAAATAGGATATGTAAATTCGTCCAATTCGCCAACACATAATGGAGCCTTCCTTTCAATGGGGAACTATGTGCCTAGACAGTTTCTAGAACACAATAATAAGTTGTACTTTTTTGCCGAATTCTCAGATGTAGCCTATGAAACCTTGTACCGATGCAATTTGGATTTTACCAATAGAGAATTTGCAACAGGACCAAATCATGGAGATATTTTTGAAGATGTCAGTGGAGTCTGGAATCACCATGAAAGTTACAAAGCAATTGTACCTAATACGACTGGAGACAAGCTATACTTTATTGGGGCAAATGGATTGTTTAGCTACGATGTTCTAAACAACAATTTAAATGCCGTCTCAACTCCTCTTCCTCCAGGAGCAGGCAGTGCAGGTCAGATGGTTATTACAGCTTTAGGAGATTATGTTATCCTACCTGGATATAGCTATGTTAATGGTATAGAATCTGGGTTAATGTATATCAACACTTCGACTGATCTAGCGCAAATGGTAGACTACGGGTTCACAAATGGATTTGAAGTCTATGATGGAAGTTTGTTTTTTATGGCAGAAGATCCTTTGGGCACACTTGACCCTACCTTTAGTATAAGATATTTAAATATTGGTATTGATGGCATCATTCAACCTACTGATTTTAGAATTTTAGAAAATAACAACATGTCTGTACCAAGCTATATTCTTGGAGGTAACATTCTATATAGGGAAAATGGTTTGGTTTACCTTAGACATATCGGTCAAATATCTGGAATGGTTGATGCATATGAATTACAGGAGCTTGATTGTTTTGGTTATGAATTTCAAGGAGATTATTTTCAAGGTGGGATAAATCAGAATAACTCTGGATTTGAACTATTCCGTTGTGATCAAAATTCCAATGAATTCGTCACTTGCCTACCAGATGCCGACTACATTCCACACAGTTTAATCGAATTTGATGGAAATTTATATTTCATTGCAATAGCAGATGAAGTTAATTACGTTTCTCATCTATTAAAATATCCAGAAGAACCATCCAACGGGCTCTGTTATTCAAATTGCAACAACGACAACGATCCACCCATATGTAACGGGACTAACTTTACTGTAGATTTGGATTTAGGACAAAGTTATTACACCTTTGATATTAATGATTTTGCTTCTGACGACTGCAGTTCTACTCTTACATATGAGAATGCCTCTTTAGATCCTTCTACTCCCAATGGTACCATCACTCACTTTTGGCAAGGCCAAGGTGATCAATTTAATTGTGGTACGTATATCGTGACCAGTTCTTTCCCTTTCGATGAAGCGGGCAATTTTAATGATTGTGCTTTTACTTTTACCGTTGACTGTGGTGGTGATACAACATCCTGCGAGTCCGTGGTCATGAATTTTTCAGGTCAAAATGAAATCATTAGTCTTACTGGTGTAGGAATGAACGATGATTTTACCATCGGATGTTGGTTTAAAGCTGATATAGCAGATAATGGTGGACCTGAGGATAGAATTATGGAGATCGGTCATGTACGCAGATTAGAATTAGGATTGGATCAGAATGGATACCTATGGAGACATGATCAAAACGCCAATACTGATTTCATTAAAAGCTATATAGATTCAGAATACTTGGTGCGAGATGGAGCATGGCATCACCTAGCCTTTGTAGCGCAAGGGACTACACGTACTTTGTACCTAGATTTTGAAGAGGTCGATTCTTACCAAGCTAGCGCTGTGGATTATGGACCTAATTTTACGATTGGAAATTGGGCAGGTCCGATCAACCAGAATGCTTACTTTACGGGATCAATTGATGATTTTAGAGCATACAGCACTGCCTTCGAATGGGTTGATTTATGTGAAGAATTTAATGCTGCTCCTTCTCAAATCGACATTCTGCAGCTTCACTTTGATTTTGAAGAAGGAATGCCTGAAGGAGATAATACTGGTATCTCCACTGTGGTGAATCAAGGATTATTACAAGATGGTGTTTTATCTAACTTTAGTTTAACTGGAGCAGCTTCTAATTTTATTTGTGGCGATTACTCTTTCCAAGATTGCCCTTCGGAGTGCGATCTTGATATAACTCGCCCTTCATTGCTTTGTCCTTCCTCTTCCGTTGACGTGGTATTGGTTAATGGGGAATATACGCCATCAATGTCCAATCTCAATATGCAGGTATTTGACGAATGCAAAGTTGGAGTAACATTTTCTCCTGAATTATTTGATTGCAACCATATCGGAACTCAACAACTTGTGGCCCTCGCTACAGACCAAGCGGGTAACACCAATTCTTGTACCATTAATATCAATATCCAAGATACTAATATGGACTGTGCGACGGATACTTGCTCAAATACCGTAATGCATTTTGATGGAATAGATGATGTTATAGAAACTGATGTACCAATAACGGGTAACAGTGATTATTCTATCTCCGTGGATTTCAATTGTGGTATGCAGAGTAACGGCACTTATCCGAGATTGATTAGTTTTAGTCATTTTGAAACAGAAATATCCGTACATGGCAATGAATTGGCTTATTTCAATGGTGTACAGTGGATAAATTCTGGACTAATTGTGGCGGATAATTCCTGGTATAATGTAACGCTTGTTAGAGAAGAAAGTATGTTTTACTTGTATTTGGATGGAGTATTGATTTCGTCAGAATCAGGACCTGGAGCCTTGAATTTTGTAAATAAAATGTTCATAGGTGGTAAATCGAATGGAACCAATGAAAGATACGTCGGAATGATTGACAATGTTAAAGTCTGGGATAGTGTGCTCAGCGAAGATGAGGTATGTCAAATACATCAACTTATGCCGAGTAGGCTGCATTACAATTTTGAAGATGGGATTGGAGGACAAAATAATACGCTTATCACCGTAGTAAATGATCAGTCAGGTAATGGTTATGCGGGTGAACTAAGAGGATTTTCATTGGAGGGAGAACAATCTAATTTCGTTTGTGCGGATTGGGGTTTCATTACTGACTGCGGTAATGACGATTGTTGCGGTAGTTTAAAGCTTATAGGTGATCAGACCAACAACACAGTTACATTGATTAAAGAGATCGATGGTGTCAGAATTCTTCTTAGCACTTCAGGGACAAGTACGGAAAAATACGGAGCTATTTCTAGATTAGACGCTGATAATAATGTACTTTGGACTGGAAAAGCAGAAGAGGAATATGAGTTTGTAGATTGGGAATTGGCAGAGGATGGCAATATCATTGTCATAGGTAGGACGCTACCAATAGCTAAAGGTCTCACAAATGATTGTGTACTAGGAAAGATTGATGCGCAATCTGGCAATGTGATGGATTTAAAGAAATATCAATTTTTCGGAAGACAATCCTTTAGTAATATTGAGAGACATCCTTATGCCAAAAATTCAGCCTTCCCATATTATGTTATTGGCTTGGAAAATGGCAGTCCAGGTAATTCAAATCAAAATGATGATGTCATTTTGTTGAATATTAACTCAAACTTGGATATCAACTGGAGTAAGACCTATGAAAAAACAGATGATAATCAATGGACTCGAGACCTTCTTACAAAGGATAATGGTGACATTGTATTAATAGGTGATGAAAATGGAGGCAAAGGAGTTCTTGTGACTCTAGATGGGCTGAATGGTGCAGAAGTTAATGTTTATGAATCCAATGAAACGCTATCATTTCAAGCAGCAATTCTAGACCAAAATGGTCAGATCATTACTGTCGGTAGAAACAACATTGGAAATACCTCTTCTGGAATGATTTCAGTATTGGATGAAAATTTAAACTTGATTCATATCCTAGACTTTGAAAATCAATCCATATCTATTTTTGTCCATTTGGAAAAACTACCTAATGACAATCATTTGACTATTGGACATATGCAAAATGACCATTCTGCTCTTGTGGAGTTCAATATCATTAATAATGAAATCGTTATAAATCAAATTCATTATGTAGATAATGAATTAATTCCTAGTGCGGTTGGCAGTATTGATGTAATTGATTCTGACTTAATTTTTGCTTTAACCGGTACACATACAAATGGACACAATGGTTCTTTAGACATTATGCTAGGCAAATTTAATTTGTCAGAACAAATTTCGTGTTTTAAAGACACGACTTTAAGCTACAGTCAAATAGATGTTGTAATGAATTCTAGCAGCTTAATAATAAATAACGAACTGCCTATTCCCACACCCGAGGATATTAGTTTCTTAGCATATCCATTAAGTGTAATACCCGTTTGTGATTCAACGACCAACTGTTCCAACGACACTATTGCACCAACATGTTCTACGCAAAACGTAAACTTAGCTTTAAATTCTAATGGTATGGCAATGCTTGCTCCAGACATGATAGATATGGGATCTATGGATGATTGTAGTGAGCTAACCTTAAGCATTGATGTAGACCTATTCGGTTGTGATGATATCGGTGACAATATGGTATATCTCACTGTAACGGATGAATCGGGTAATGTATCGAGTTGTTCGGCTATTGTTGTAGTTGAGGATAAGATATCTCCAATAGTAAGTTGTATAAATGATTTTCAATTAAACATTGGATCAAATGGAAGTAGTATAATTGACGTAAATGATCTAGCAGTTATTATTAACGATGAGTGTGACGGTAAAGTTGTGGTGGATCTTAGTCAAGAAATTTTCACATGTAATGATGAAGGTATGAATACTGTAATTATAACTGTTGAAGATGAATCAGGAAATACAGGTACGTGTACATCAATAGTGACTGTCTTGCCTTGTGAGGTTTTACCATGTGACTCACTTAATATCCATAATTCACTCATACCCAATGCGGATTTCGAAGAATTGACAAACTCAGGAATTGAACCAGATTTTCATTCTCAACTGGACAGAGCAAAATACTGGGTTCAGGCTACTCAAGCGACTTCGGATTATCTATCTTTCACTCATTACCCTGCCCGATTAGATATCACACCACCTATGAGTGCTGCAATGCCTCCAAACGGTAGTGATCATTATGTAGGAGGTCTGAGAACTGTAGGTGTAGAACCTGGAGGTCAGGATCAAATAGAATATATTGGAGCTTGTTTGAACTCTCCTATTATTGCAAATACGGAATATTCCATTAATATGTTGATAGGAGCACCAAGCGAATCTTTCCAATCAAAGGATATTCTCAAGGGAGATATAGTAATACTCGGAATACCTCATTGTAATTTTCCATTATCAGGTTTGGATTGTAAAGAAGATGAGTACGAAGAACTTGGACGAGTATCTATCAATTTAAGTCAACTTACTTGGAAGAATTTTAACATCAGGTTACTAGCATCTCAAGATTATCCAGCCATAATGTTTGGCTTAAGTTGTACAACTGATCCAACAGACAATAGATTCTATTTTCTTGCTGATGATTTAGTCCTTCAGAAAGGAAATCCATGCAAAGATGATGTATGCGATCCAATTTGTTTGACAAAAGACATCACCGTACAAATTGGTGCGACAGGTAGTGCTGTTATTGATCCCGCACAAGTGGACAATAATTCGTATGATCAATGTGGAAATGTAACACTATCATTGGATAGGACTATTCTCCCCTGTGAAAATGTAGGAATCAACACCTTAGTTTTGACCGTAGAGGACGAAGCTGGGAATACATCAACTTGCCAAACTAACGTAGAATTATTAGGCAATGAATCTTGCGACTGCTTGAACGACATTAATCCGCCAATCTTATCATGTAATTCTCAAGTGGTTGTGTACGAATTAAATCAAAATGGTGAAATTGACCTAAACCTTGACCTTCATCAAGTACAGTACGATGACAATTGTGGTATTGATACTGTTCATTTAAATAAAGCTCACCTAACATGTGATGACCTGACTACTGTACCGCAATCTATCACCGTTATGGTTCGTGATTTGTCAGGGAATTCGACCAGTTGCAACATTCGATATATTCTTTTAGATCCGAAACAATATTGTATTCCAAAAGGCTGCGATATAGAATGTCATACAAATACCATTAACTTAAGCACAGGCATTGACAATAATAATCTACTGTTGCCTATTGGTCAGTATGTAGGAAATTGGGAATTGATTGACGGACCTGACCAAGATATCAATTACCCCAGACCAGGTTTCGTATTAAATCCAAATACGGTATGGGATCAACTGCCAGGGTCACAATATATTTCGCCATTTCCAAATGCAAATAATAATGGTTCCTTCTCTACCCCATATCTATTTGAAAGATGCTTTTGTGTCTGCGAAGAATCTGCCGAAGTTGAGTTGAACATTGCTGCTCATGTCGATAATTTTATCAACATCGGATTATATGAAGAGGATGGAACGCTTATTCAAGATTTGATCGATTATTCTGGCAGTCCAGATCCTTCAACATTCTTAGATCCAGCATTCGTATCAAATACTATTCACAATTTGGATAGAGGTACTTATTGCCTTAGAGCTGGCATGCGAAATGATGGATCGGTAACAATGGGAATGCAAATCAATGCAGCTGTTACTAATGCTGGGTTTATTGAATCTAGGTGTTGTACTCCTTATACATATATTATTGGAACTGTTTTTAACGATGTGATGTGTGACACATTACATCAACCCAATCAGGATGAGGGACTTGAAGGAATAGAAGTACATCTTCTACAAAATGGATCAACAACCCAAGTAGCAACAACAGACAAGTTCGGTTATTATGTATTCCATGACCTTCCTTTAGGAGAATATGCCGTAATAGCTCAAGGGGGAACTAATTTTGAGTCTACTTTAGGTCAAGATGGATACATACTAAATCTTAGTCAAGACACCGTAATCTCGAATATTGATTTTGGATATTGCAAGATGAAAGATGAATGCTGCGCTTCTTCAGAAGAACTTACAAATCTTGCTCACGCCCAGCTTAACAGTGATGCCATTCAATATGATATGAATGGTAACTTGGAAATTGGTGCACCGGAACTATACCCATGTCAATATGTTAGCACAATATATTGGGGAGATGGAGAAGTAACTTATCTAGGACCGAATGACGACATACCGATTCATTCATACAATGGAAATGGCAGTTATTTGCTATCCATCGAAGTGACATCTACATTGGATAACGGAGAGCATTGTCAAGTTGACATTGTGAATCATGTAGTCATTTTAAAAGATTGTACCGTTTCAACCGAATTTCCTCATACTGATAAGAATTCGATCAAGATATATCCAATTCCTTTCAAGGAAGAACTTTTTATTGATTTTAGTCGAAACGAAGTTGGATTTAACCTTGAAATATATAATGTAAATGGACAATTAGTAGATGAAGCTGAAATACCAAATAATATAAACCAATATACTTATAAGAACTCTAACATGCTGGCAGGTGCATACTTGTTCAAACTGACAAGCACAGACGGCGTGATAATTATGTATTCTAAAGTGGTTAAAATATGACAATAGCAATGGATATCTACAAGAATTATAGATAACCTATGATTTCTTGCGGTACATAAATTCAAAATTGATTCAAATAGTATCGATAAGGGAACAACAAAATAGTCTATAAATTTAAGGCTATTCAATATGCTTTAAATCCCCCAAATTTTGAAAGCCTAGAGAATAATATATTCTCTGGGCTTTTACAATTTGACCTTTATAACTTATTTAATCACAATATACTTTTTACATAAATCTGTTGTATTGCCTTAAAGTAACCTTTACAAAGATATACTTAACCTCATTTTACATTGATTTACACTAATTATCTCCACGCATTTTTATAAAAACATATTTTAGCTGCATCAATTAACATCCTTTTAAAAGGCTGTTCATTGAGGAGAAGCACATTGTTAATACCGTTTATAAAGTTGTCCTATTCAGCCAATAACTTTTCTTGATGTGGTTTACAACTTGATATATCATTCAAGGAATGAATATGATGAACTAAAAATGTTAACTACGAAGCATTTCATTTTTCAAAGAAAATCGATTTTATAATGAATTACTTATTTAAGTTTTTACCAGTATCCATATTATCTGTTGTTTTGTTTCTATGTATAGAAGTTCAACCTAGTCAAAAAATCAAGGAAAAATCCATTGGTCAATACGTAGTAGAAGTATTTGAAGACACTAGAGGCAATTTATGGATTGGTACAGTTCAGTACGGCGTTGCCAAATACGATGGTCAACACTTAACCTATTTTACGAAAAAGGATGGATTAAGCGATGATGCAGTTGTTGATATACTAGAGGACAATTATGGTAACATCTGGTTTGCCACACATGCAGGACTCACTAAATATGATGGTTATACTTTTAAGAATTACAACAACAACACAATTGAGTCCAACCGACTTTCAGAACTTATGATTGACACAAAAGGACGATTTTGGGTAGGAACTTGGGGTGGTGTATTCCAGTTCAAAAATGAATCCTTTGAGCCTTTCCCTCTACCAAAACCAAATATTGAAGTTCATTCTTATCAATCCACCATGCATTGGATTTCAGAGATATTTGAAGATTCCGAAGGAAACATTTGGATAGGAAGAGATGGTTACGGAGCATGTAAGTATGATGGTAATAACTTTACTGTTTTCACAAAAGAGGAAGGGTTATCTTCTAATAATGTTCATGCCATTCAACAAGATGGTGAAGGAAACATCTGGTTTGGTTCAAGAATCGTAGAAAAAGATCATCCTGACCCTAACTTTAGAACAGGAAAGGCTGGATTAAATAAATTCGATGGAAAATCTTTCACTTCTTTTCCTCAGGTCAAAGGCCTAGATGCTACAGATGTATATGATATCTTTCTAGACCAAAATCAAAGCATATGGATTACTTCAACTACAAGTGGTTTATATAAATACAACAATCATTCCTTTCAGAATCATTCCATGCCTACTAAAGATTCCCTGACCATTATTCCTCAGCACATATTTCAAGACAAGACCGGCACTATGTGGTTTGGTTGTTCTGGTGGATTATACAAAATGACTAAAGGTAACCTTATTGAAGTAACACAAAACGGCCCATGGAATGATTAATTTATTCCTTTCCAAATTGGGTATAACTCTCACCCTATTTTTATGCACCATATATACTTCATGTGATGTATTTAAGCATTCAAAATCCGATTCAAGTATTCATTCTACCAAAGCCAAAAGCCTGCTTTTTCCGCGTCTAACCAATGGTTACTACAATGGTTTTTTGGATAGTAAAAACAATTTATGGTTTTGCAGTAGAGGTGGGGGCATATTTCTATTCGATGGCTCATCCATCACGAACTTCACCACGGAAAATGGATTATTGGATAATTCAATTTCATGTTTCCTCGAAGATCAAAACGGGTTCATGTGGTTTGGTGGCTCCAAGGGACTGTACAAATTTGATGGTGAAAAGTTTTACATTCATCAAATTCCTCAAAGCGACACATCAAGTACTTGGTTGGACTTAGTCTATCCAGTGGTAAATCCCAATCAAATTTTATCCTTGCTTGAAGATAAACTTGGGAATATTTGGATTGGAACAAATGGTGCAGGAGTTTACAAATATGACGGTCATACTTATAAACAATATTTGTCTAATGTTGGAATGATATACGATGATGGGCTGCAACACAACATCGTTCTTAGTATGGTCAATGATCATGATGATAATATTTGGTTTTCATCCTTGAGTCATGGAGGCATCAGTCGTTATGATGGACAATCCTTCACCCACTTTGTCGAAGAACTCAGCGACGACTTTATTAGAATAGTATACTGCGATTCGAAAAATAGAATTTGGGTAGGCACCCATGGCAATCACAATGGAGGTTTCGACCTATATGACCATCAATCCTTCACATCTTTTCACAAAACCAACGATGGATTTGCTCACAATAATGTGTCTTGGGTTTACGAGGACAAAAAAGGTATACTTTGGCTTGGTAGTGGAACGACCAATATGACATTGTTTGACGGGCAACATTTTACAGACTTCAAGGACCAAAATGGTCATACCTACCCCAATATTCATTTCATAGTTGAAGATGATAAATCCAACATATGGTTTGGAGGAAAAAATGGATTGTGGCAATTTGATGGTGTCAACACATTAGATATGATTAAAAGATAAGGTAATATAGTGTGATTACCACCTCTGTTAATGTAATTAAAACGATTCATTTAAATAATTGACGAATTGGAATAGTTGTTTATTTTTATACTATCATGGTATTGGATCCATCTAAATCCTATTACCATTAATTGTCAATCTTTTGTCTTGAACTCCAATTCATGAAATACGCTTATATCATAATCCTCCTACTTACATTATTCAATTGTAAGAATAAATCCACTAAAGAAGCTCAACTCGTTGAAACCATTATAACCAGCGATTTTGAATTGCACAAACATATAGAATCTAATAAGCTTCTCATTCTATATCCAGGAGGGGCAACTACATCCAAACAAACCAAAGAAGAATTTGACATTCTAGAACCTGCTAAAGAGAATAATGTCTCAGTTCTGTTATCCAATTTCAACAAACATTTATGGATGGATAGTATGACTATTGATCAACAGATTCAAGTTATTAAATCAGCCATTGAGAAATACAACATGTCTCATTACGACATTTATATAGGTGGAATGTCGATTGGTGGAAATGTATCCCTAACCATAGCAAATCATTTGATCACTGAAAAATCTTCAATCTCTCCAAAGGGTGTATTCGTCGTAGATTCTCCAATTGACCTATATGCCCTATATAAAACCGCTAAAAACGATTTATTTAATCCAGATTTCTCAGAACAGAGACTAGCAGAACCCAAATGGATTATAAATTATTTTGAGAAGAACTTTGGTAAAAATGACGAATTGGTCCAGCACATTCAAGCTGCTTCACCCTTTGTATTTCAAATCGACTATATAGCTGTTCCACAATTAAGAAATTGCAAACTGAGATTCTATACCGAACCTGACAGTCTTTGGTGGCTAGAAAATCGACAAACTGCTTACGAATACACCAATGCATATGCCATCCAACAAATTGCTACAAGTCTGAATGACAAAAAATGGGATAGCTTTGAATTGATCGAAACTAAAAATAAAGGATATCGTGCCAATGGAGATCGTCATCCACATAGTTGGTCTATTGTTGATACAGAAGAATTAATTGAATGGATGCAATAAACTATACATTTATAAAATCCAATAAAAGAATCGTCAAAGTCTATTTCGATGACATCCTATATGTCAAAGGCATGGGTAATTACGTTGAAATCCTACTCATCGACAAGAGCAAACATATTTATTACAAAAGCTTGAAAGACATCATTGATGCTTTACCAGACTCATTCATGCGTGTACATAATTCATACATTGTAAATCTAACCACCATAGATGCCTTTGAGGACCATCAGGTCATCATGCAGGATCACCAGGTTCCAGTAGGAAAAAGTTACAGAGAATGTTTAAAAGATACCTTGGAAAAGCTTTTACTCTAAAATTATGGAAATAAAAATCAGATTATTCTAAATAGAATATTTACTCATTGAAATAAATAGTTTGCCTCATTCTTCAATCTCCATTTATTTTGATGAAAAATAATAATTATGAATGAGCAAATGAGCTACCCTAATTCAAAAGACGTTTCAACCATATCTGGATTAATTGATGCGACTTACGAAGTCGTTTCTGGAAGAATTGGAGAAAAAAGGCAATGGGAAAGAGACGCCTCCTTACACCACCCAAAAGCCATTTACTCCTACAAAAACAGCCAAAATCAACAAGTTACTATTCCCGTAAAATCTTTTCATGATGATACCCAATCTTTGATTATGACCACAGATTTTTTCGAATCTGAAATCAATAGAGAGGTTAGAATATTTGGAAACATCGCTCACGTATGGAGCACTTATGAGACTAGACTGTCCGAAGGTGGTCCTATAGAACGAAGAGGCATTAACAGTATTCAACTCATTTTTGAGGAAGAAAGATGGTGGATCATTTCATGGATTTTTGACAAAGAATCTCCCAGCAACAGAATTCCTCAAACCTTTGATCGGAACTAGAATTGTTTTTACTTCGTGGGTGTACATCATTAGACCTAAATACCGAAGTGATTTAAAAGCTGTGTTCAATAGCGGAATTAACTGCTTGGAAGTTAGATCAATCCGAAAATTCTTGCATAGCCAAAGCTATGGAAATTAATTTTTGGGCAGAGATTGGATTTCAATGAGTTGATTCTAGCATTAGGATTTAGGTTTTAAATCACTTCACCAATAAATACAACCAATATAATTATCTTGTGGCACAAATTTTTACCCCAAAATTTATGTACACCAAAGACGGCTACAAAAAAATACTCCTTTCGATTGCTCTAATATTTCAATCATTTTTGGGATTTACCCAATTTTTTGAAGGAAAAACTATTCCACTTGGAGCGGATGGAGTTTCTGCCAGTTCTGTGGCCTTTTCTGATACCGATGGTGATGGTGATGAAGACATTGTAATCTCTGGATGGGATGATTCTTCTAAGCCCGTCACAAAGATGTACACCAATCATAATGGAGTTTTCAATGAAGCCGTAAATTCTACTTTCCAAGATGTTGCTGCCAGTGCATTGGCATTTGCTGATGTTGATAATGATGGAGATGAAGATATGTTGGTAACTGGATTAAATCAACGAAAATTGCCTATCGCTAAATTATATATCAATCATAAAGGTTCTTTTAAAAGGGATAAAAAATTCAAAGTAAAAAAGGTTGCGGCAAGTGCGGTCGCTTTTGCAGATATTGATAATGATGGAGACCAAGACTTGCTTATGTCTGGACTTGATTCGAAACAAAATCCTTCTACATCATTATATCTTAACCATTTAGGAACATTTACTAAAAAAGAAGATACCCCATTTGCTCATGTAGCCTTTTCTTCCATTGTCTTTACGGATGTCGATGACGACGGATGGCTCGATGTATTCATATCAGGTCTTGAAGAAGAGGATGTACCTATATCCAGATTGTACTTGAACCATCAAGGAGATTTCGATGAAGATATATACAACAATTTTATACCTCTTGGATACAGTTCTATAGCTACAACCGATATTGATAATGACGGAGATCAAGATGTCATATTTAGTGGCATTAATGTCGAACATGGTCCAACAGTCAAGTTATATACCAATCAAGAAGGTCAGTTTTCTCTCGATTCGGATAGTCGTTTTGAAGGCGTATTTTCAAGCTCAATCTTATTCTCGGATGTGGATAGTGATGGTGACCAAGATTTGATTATCTCAGGCCTTAAAAAAGATACCGTACCTAGTGTCAAATTGTATGACAATTTTGAAGGAAGTTTTCTAGAAATTCCTGATGTGTCTTTAGAAGGATTATGGACGTCTTCTATGCTCATTTCGGACATTGACCAAGATGGTGATGAAGATATATTGATGACCGGTTTAGACCGTAAGGGCAATCCAAGGTGTAATTTATATCGCAATAGCATTGGTTTTTTTACTCTAATCGATCCATTACCATTTCTCCCCTATTCATGTCATGAAGTCATTATTGAAGATATCGACAACAATGGGTATGAAGATATACTCATGAGAGTTAATGGGAATTTCAATCTACACTATAAAAACGAATTCGGTAATTTTGTACGGCAAGAGCATACATTATTTGATACTTTATCCGGACTTACTCCTCTAGCTTTTATAGACATAGATCAAGATGGAGATCAAGACCTAATCTATAAATCACTTAAAAGTTTATCAAACGATCATCAAACCTTCATTTGCATGAATGAAGAGGGTAATTTTATCAAAGTTGATAGTTCTACTTTTGGAACAAAAGATTACAATACCATAGAAAGCGCAGATATTAATGGTGATGGAGTTGAAGATCTCGTTTTCACCTATTTTGAATCGAACAATACATTTATTACTACATTTATAAATACGCATCATGCATTTGTATTACAAGAACACAGTATTATAAATCAAATCGCAGAAGAATCCCTAAGATTTTTTGACTTTGACAATGATGGTGATGATGATTTGTTAATCTCAGGATATACAGATATCACGCCACAAACATTAGAAAATCTTAGAAAAAGGCATCCAAAATATTTAAGTAATATATACTACAAAAGTATCACGTATCTCTATGAAAACATAGATGGCAAATTAAGTAATAGCTCTATAATTTCACAAATCAATCCAGAGAAAGTGATTATTTCAGATTTCGATAAAAATGGTTTTTTGGACCTACTATTGAAAAGTAAAAACGAATTTGGTCCCAATACTATAGAAGTTTATAGTAACGAAAATGGTTCATTCTACCTTAGAGAAGATACTCCTTTTGAACCATACAAAAAAGGAGTTGTCACGAATATTGACATTGATAATGACGGAGATCAAGATGTCCTTTTTTCAGGTACCATAAATGGTAAAACAGAAGTTGGACTATACCTCAACTACAATTTAAACTTCTCGAAAAAAATCAAGATTCCTATTCTCCCAATCACAACAGGAATTATGAAAAGTATTGATATCAATAATGATCGTAAAGAAGATCTAATTCTTTTCGGAACTACTAAAGACGGTATCGATATAACCGAAATACACCTTAACCAAATCGAAGATTAAGGCTGTAAAACACCTTTAAGTTTTAGATCTTATAAATCTCTTCATACAAAATAAATATGCCAAAACAACATATTTTCAATTATAAATTCTAGAAAAACGAAAGTTTAAATAAGTTTACATCGCACAACAATAATATATCTTTTACATCGTATAGAGGTGATACAAAACGACTCACATGAAGATTACCAATATAATGATAACGGGTACGGGTTCTTATATTCCTACACGTATAGTTACAAATCAAGACTTTGCACAGAATAAATTCTACGATGAAGGAGGAAAGCAATTCGAAAGTTCTCATGAAGAAATTGCGGAAAAATTTGAGAAAATAACTGGCATCAAAGAACGACGATATATTGAAGACAATCAACTGTCCTCTGATATTGCTACCATTGCTTCTAAGGCAGCTATAGAAGATGCCAACATAGATATGGAGAGTTTGGATCAGATCATTGTTGCACATAATTTTGGTGACGTCAAATCCAATACCATCCAAACCGATGTATTACCCTCACTTGCCGCTCGTGTCAAACATAAGTTAGGCATTAAAAACCCTTCATGCCTAGCTTATGACATTCTATTCGGGTGTCCAGGATGGGTTCAAGGCATCATTCAAGCCACTGCGTTTATTAAAGCGGGAATGGCTAAAAAATGTCTGGTCGTTGCTACAGAGACATTATCAAGAGTATTGGATATGCATGATCGAGATTCAATGATCTTTGCAGATGGTTCAGGTGCCTGTATTGTAGAAGCAGTAGAAGGGGACAAAAAAGAAGGCATCATTGGAATGGAAGCCGGTACATGGACAGAAAAAGAAGCCTACTATCTTTATCTAGGGAAGAGCAATACCAATGATTCGGATCCAGCCGTCAGATACATAAAAATGCATGGACGTAAAATCTACGAATTTGCTTTAACCAAAGTTCCTCAAGCGATGAAGGCTTGCTTGGACAATGCAGGACTTGGAATCCACGATGTACAAAAAATATTGATTCATCAAGCCAATGAAAAAATGGACCATGAAATTATTCGTCGATTATTTCGATTGTACAAAGAGCGTAATATTCCCAAAGACATAATGCCTATGAGTATTCACAAATTGGGCAATAGCTCTGTGGCAACCATTCCTACATTGTTAGACCAAATTCGTAAAGGTACAAGTGAAGAATATCACGAAATAAACAAAGGCGATTTAATCTTATTGGCTTCTGTTGGAGCAGGAATGAACATCAATGCTATAGCGTATAGGTATTAGAATATGGTTATTAATTTCAAGTACTTTTAGTCTTTAAATTAATAATCACAACCGTATTAAACAGAACAAAATTTTAGACAACATTATAATTATTCATTGATAACAAATGATTTAATCACTCACTTTCCAAACAGCCAATTCCATCATTCTCCCTTCAATAAAAAAGGGGTCAAATTATCCTTATAGGCTCGGCCTATAGGAAGCTCTTTTCCTGAACTCATCGAAACCGATGTAGCCTTAATCTTCAGTGCGTATCGCGTATTGATAATATATGATTTGTGAATTTGACAATACAATGTCTCATCCAACATAGACAACCATTTCTTTAAAGGATAATGCGTCACAATTCTTTTACCATCTAAATGGATTTCAGTATAATCTCCAGAAGATTTGATAAAATGAATCTCGCCAAATATTATCTTTTGATATTCATATCCGCTTTTGACAAATACATGTTGTGGCTTTCTATCTTGCACTGCTTCAAATCGTTTATGCTCAACTTTAGAAACTGCTTGACAAAATCTTATAAATGAAAAAGGTTTTAGCAAGTAATCTACTACACCAAATTCATATCCTTTCAGGGCATATTCGTCAAATGCAGTGGTAAGAATGACGGAGCATTTAGGATTGAAATTATTCAAAAAATCAATTCCTGAAACTTTTGGCAAATGAATATCCAAAAAAATCAAATCTACCTCTTCTTCAAATATGGTTTTATTAAAATCAATGACATTATTAAAAATGCCAACGATATTTAAATCACCATATTCAGATATGTATCGCTTTAATATCCTTTGAGCAGGAACTTGATCTTCTATTATTACACAATTCATATTTACAATTCCTTCTTAAGATCGATTCTTAACCTTACATTAAATAAACGTTCCTTTGATTCAATGCTTAAAGCGTGTTTATTGGGATAAATAATATCCAACCTCTTTCTTACATTATCTAAACCAATTCCTTTGTTCAACCCTTGATCATTGGAACTCAATAAAAAGCTATTAGAACACTCAAAGGTCAGAACATCATCAACCAAAATCAAGTTAATCCTAATATCGATATCTTCTGATTGACTATTGGAGCTGTGCTTAAATGCGTTTTCTACAAATACATTTAAGATCAAAGGAGCTATAAACAAGCCATCATCAACCATAGGTATTTGATAAGCTACTTTGCCTCTTCCTTCAATGGTAAGTTCATTTAATGTAATATAATCTTGCAAGTGACCAATTTCTTTATAAAGAGGTACTTTATCCGCTTTGCAATCGTAAAGCATATACCTCAGTACCGAAGCCAACCTAAGTATAATATCAGGAGTCTTTTTTGATTCCTCCACTGCAAAAGAATAGATGTTATTCAGGTGATTAAAAAGAAAATGAGGGTTAATCTGAGACCTGAGATACTTCAATTCGTCTTCCTTTACGGTTTCTTTTAATTCCAACAACTCTTTGTTCTTTTCATTGGCATCCCAGGCAAATTTAAACCCCGTAAAAATGGTTAACAAAGGAAGTATTTCAATTAATGTAAAAATGAAGCCTGGAAACTTTTGTCCTCTTGTATCAGGATAAAAAATTTGTTCCAACACCAATTCTTCCATGCCTATAGCCAAAAGCAACAAAAGGATTATCCCAATTATAAATACCTTATAATTTTTGCAATACAAATATCTAGGCAGAAGGTGATAATTAATTATTCCTGCTATAACCGCATAGGTAAAAAAGTAAACTCCTTTAGATAGTGATATAGAAAATTCAGTTTTTCGTTCTAAACAGAAAAAAATAAATAATACCAGATGCAAAACTACTTGAAATACCAGTTCTCTTCTTCCTATACGTTTCATTTTCTAAAGATACTTCAACTCCTTCAAACCAATTCAATAATATCGATGATCGACCTAATTAGACCAATCAGCAAACTAATAGAATCCTAATTATTTTGGTTCCCATTCTCTGTAATGCTAATTGCAAATTCTCAAATGGATCTTATATGGTATTTTCATTCGTTCTGAAAACGAAAAATCAAACATCGATTTAATTCTTATGCATTCGACCGTTTCGATGTGTAGTTGAGCGAAAAAACTTAGAAATATCATTATAATTGTTCACTTTTGACCCTGTTAATAAATAGCATATACCATGACTAAAAAGATTCTACTTGGCATAATTATACTTCTTGTCATTATTCAATTTTTTCCCATTGATAAAGAGAATCCAAATGGTAGTCCTGATCAAGATTTCCTTGTATCTGAGTCCATGCCTGAAGGAGTCAAAATTACATTTAAGGAGGCATGTTATGACTGTCATTCCAATCATACCAAATACCCTTGGTATACTAATATTGCTCCTTTGTCGTGGTGGATCAATAACCATATTCAACATGGTAGAGAAGAACTAAATTTCTCCAATTGGACACAATATACCGAAGGAAAGAGAAAACATAAATTGGAAGAATCCTTCGAATTGATCGAAAACGGTCAGATGCCATTGAAATCTTATACCTGGATGCATCCAGAAGCCAAATTAGATGACCAAAGAAAGAAACAAGTTCTAGCATGGTTAAAAGAGCATATGCATTAAACACAATTAGAATATAAGTCTACATCATTCGAATCTTAGTTTTTTTCAATTCATCATCAATCTAAAATTCAAACTAAAATGAAACAGTTTGCCGTACTACTAATGGCCTTATTGACGTATGCTCCAATTTTTGGACAAACGACTTATACTGTCTCGGGAACAATTGTCGAATCAACAAGCAAAACTCCCATAGAATATGCAACCATTATTCTGAAAGAAAAGGTCACGGACAATTACATCGCTGGAACAGTAACCGATGTTAAGGGATACTTTGAATTGCAAACAAACAATTCCAATTCCTATGTTGAAGTGAGCTTCCTAGGTTTTGAATCTCTAATTATTGACGATATTGCTTGGGAGCAAAACAACCTAGACTTAGGTATTATATCCATAGGTGAAAATCAGCAACAACTAGAAGAAGTCATCGTACGTGGTGAAAGATCACAAACAGAATTTAAACTGGACAAACGCGTATTTAATGTCGGTAAAGATCTAAGTAGTACTGGAGCAAGTGCATTGGAAGTTCTCAACAATGTTCCCTCAGTCAATGTAAGTATAGAAGGAAGTATTTCTTTACGGGGAAGTCAAGGTGTTCAAATATTGATCAATGGCAAACCATCCGTTTTAGCAGATCAAAGCGGAAATGCTTTGGGATCTATTACTGCGGATATGATCGAGAAAATCGAAGTCATAACCAATCCTTCTGCTAAATACGATGCTGAAGGTACCGCAGGAATTTTGAATATTGTATTAAAAAAGGATGAAAAGAAAGGACTCAATGGATCTGTTTCATTAAATACTGGAATTCCCAATAATCATAGTTTGGGCTTAAGTATAAACAATAGAACGGAAAAATTCAACCTATTCAGTCAATTCGGTATTGGGCATAGGACCTTTCCTTTACGGACTAAATCAGAGAACACAGACAAATTATCCAATACATCTGTAAAAAGTGAAGGGGATCGCGACAAAAGCGAATCATTTGTCAATTTGATATTGGGAACAGATTATCACATTAACAAATTCAACGTAATTACACTTTCTGGCAAGTTTGCAGTTGAAAAAGAAAAAGAAAGTGGTACGCTACAATTTGAAGAATTAAGGAATCTTTCTTTAGAAGAAAAGTGGTCAAGAGAAGAAGACACCGACGCCATTAATCCAAAATACGAATACGAATTACAATACAAAAGGGACTTCAAAAATCACAAAGAACACGATCTCCTTTTCAGTGTATTAGGGTCATTTTTCGGAAAAGACCAAGAGTCGGATTTTATCGAACGATCTACAGAGGGAGTTCGATCCGTACAAGATCAAAAAACCAAAACTTCATTTTCAGAAGGACAATACACATTCCAACTAGATTACACTCTACCGTTTTATGATGGTTTTCTCTTCGAAACCGGAACACAATATGCCATAAATGATGTAGTAAATGATTATGAGGTAAAGACTAAAAATGGAGATGAATATGTCGTTGATCCAAATTTTACCAATGAATTTGAATTTGACCAAGCTGTGTTAGGCCTTTATTCCACTATTGCTTATGAGAATAAAAACTGGGGAAGCAAAATTGGTCTTAGAGCTGAAAATACAGAATTAAAAACGTTGTTAAAAAACACCAATTCATCTAATGACCAAAACTATACTCGGTTATTTCCAAGTGCTCATATTTCATACAATTTGTCTGAAAGGATTTCGTTCCAAGCTGGATATTCTAAACGAATTTTCCGCCCAAGATTGTGGGATCTAAACCCTTTCTTTAATGTAAGAAACCAATTCAGCATCTATACAGGAAATCCGAATCTATTGCCTGAATACTCTGATTCTTACGAATTAACCAGCCTATTCAAAATGGATGATATTACTTTTAATATCGGAACGTATTATCGACACACAACAGATGTAGTAGAAGACGTCGTAAGTTTTGATGATGGAGTAAGTATACGCATGCCTATCAACCTAGGGACCAATGATATTCTAGGGCTTGAAGCCAACTTTAAATATCACCCAGTAAAGTGGTTAACCTTTATGGGCGACTTCAATTATAGCCAATTTGATCGCAAGGGATCATTCGAAATGACTTCTTTTGATTTTGCTGGTGATCAATGGAATTCAAGATTAACATCAAAACTTAAGCTGCCGTCCAAAATTGATGTCGAAATTTCTGGAAATTACCGATCTTCTAACAAAACAGCCCAAGGTAAGCAAAGTGATGTATTTCATGTAAATCTTGGTGTTCGTAAAAAAGTTCTAAAAGGTAAATTAGTCCTTAACCTAAGCGTTAGAAATTTACTAGATACTCGAAGAAGAGAGTCCATTACTGATCAAGAGAACTATTACGTTTATAATCTAAGACAATCCAATAGATACATTACATTTGGGGTGAGTTATGGATTTGGGAAAGGAGAAGCCATGCAGTTTTCTGGAAGAAAACATATATAAGGACTTGATTTATTCTAATTGACCTATGGAGGGAGTAACACTTACAACATTCTGTATTGCTACATTCCTCCTGGCACTAATGCCAGGACCTGACAACCTGTATGTATTAACAGAGTCTATTGCAAGTGGTAAGCGCAAAGGTATAGGTATCGTTTTAGGCTTAAACCTAGGTGTATTTATTCATATATTGGGTGTAATAATTGGAGTATCATATTTTCTTCAAAAGTATGATTTTCTTTTCGATGGCATTAAAATTCTTGGCGCCTTATACATGTTCTATTTGGCCTTTAATGCCTACAAAGATGCACCTCAGTCATTAAACTTTGAAAAACAAAATGCTAAAAAAGAGCCCTTCTTCATGTATTTGAAGCAGGGCTTCATTATGAACATCTTAAATCCCAAAGTAGCACTATTTTTCATTTTATTTCTGCCTCAATTTATAGTTCCGTCTGATGTATCAGAATCCAATCAGTTGTTCATTTTAGGATTGCTATTCATCGGGATTAGTCTACCTACATTTTTACTGTTTGTCTATCTTGGCAACTTTATTTCTAAGTGGATAATTAGCCCAAAGAGTCAGGAAATAATAAATTGGATAAAAACGATTGTTTTGATCTTAATTGGGGTCTTCTTACTCCTGTCCTAACCTTTTCGAAAGGTATAAATCGTTCATCTTGCTTGCCGTTTCTTCTGCGGAGAAACAATGCTTTACATGGGCATATCCTTTTTCGATCAATTCTAAACGAAGCTTAGTATCCTGAATTTTGTCCATGGCATTTCGAAGACCTTTTACATCTCCCCATTCCAATGATATTCCACCAGGCCCCATTGCTTCAGACATTGCAGAGTTGGCAGTCGTAATGACTGGTTTCTTTCGATAAAGTGCCTCTATTATAGGAATTCCAAATCCTTCGTATTGGCTTGGTAACAATAAAGCAATACAACGATCATAATACTCGTACAATTCTTCATTCGAAACCCTTCCAATAAAATCAAACTTTGACTCTAATCCAAGCTTATTGACGAGATGCTGACATTGCTGTAAATAATCATGTCCTTGTCCAATCACTACTACCTTTCTTCGACTTCCTTCAGGTTGATCATGGACAGCATTAATGATGTGTATCAACCCCTTTCTTGGGATAATTGAACCTACAAAAAGAAAGTATTCTTCTGTTTGAAGATTTAATTTATGGTTTACAAAAGACTCTGATAAACTTTGATAGATTGTCGTGATCTTTTCAGGTGAAATGTTGTAGACATACTCTAGATCTTCTTTCGTCTGATTACTCACAGTGATGATGTGATCACTTCGTTTGGCAGAGCTTCTATATTTGAACTGATATAATTTGGTATCTAACCAGCCAAATAACCTTGGTTTCTTTTCATAAATCAAGTCATGAAATGTGGTTATCTTAACGATTTCCTGGTTCATACCAAAAGGAATTTCATGACTTAAGCCATGATAAATATCCAGATTCAATTGATTAACAATGAAGCTTTGCCTAAGAGATCGCCAAAGAATTCTTTCTAAAGAAGATTGAGGGTAATGAATGATAAAAGGGGATTCTAAAAAAGGAGCAGTCTCCTTACATTTGACAACTTTTGGGGTAAACAAATGGTATTCATGATGGGGATATAACTTTTGTAAATTCGAAACCAAGGTTCGACTATAATTGCCCAACCCCGTAAAATTATTGAAAAGACGCTTCGCATCAAATCCAATTTTTAATCGTTTATAATCATCACTTGATGTCACAATACAAGACTTCTTCTTCATTTAACATTCCTACAAACTCATCGCCAATTTGTACCTGTCCTACGCCAGCAGGAGTTCCTGTAAATATCATATCACCATTGTGCAAGGTGAAGAATTTAGAAATATGACAAATCAATTGGTTAAAATTCATCAACATATCTTTTGTATGACCATTTTGGACGATCTCACCATTTTTCATCATCTGAAATTTCCAATTGTCTACCTGTGGCAATGAAGCCTTTGAAACCAACCTTCCTATGGCCGCAGAATGATCAAATGCTTTGGCAATTTCCCAAGGATGCCCTTTTTCTTTGCACCTTTGTTGTACATCCCTAGCAGTAAAATCTATACCTAAGGTCACCTCCTCGTAATAGGAATCCGCAAATGCTGGTTGAATATGCCTTCCATTCTTACAAATCTTTAGAACAACTTCGAGTTCGTAGTGAACATCATTAGTAAATTCAGGAATATAAAATGATCTATTATTGATTAATAAGGCCGTCGATGGTTTCATAAAAATCAACGGATTTTTTGGAATCGGGTTGTTCAATTCTTCTGCGTGTTCCGCATAATTTCTACCGATGCAAATTATCTTCATCTTAACTGTTTAAATGATCACTCAACTGAATATGCAAAACTACTGAATTACTAGCTTATCACCTCTGTAAGGTGAGCTACATCTAGTAAATCCTTTTTTGTACTTTTGCGACTCATTTTATTTATTGAAATCGTAAGCTCAAAAAAATGGATTTTAAAAGTCTAATATCTCATTGCAAAGAATATGGATTCATCTATCAATCTAGTGAAATATATGATGGTCTAAGTGCCGTTTATGATTACGGTCCATTAGGTTCGGAATTAAAGAACAACATTAAGCAATACTGGTGGAAAAGCATGGTTCAGATGCATGAAAATATTGTTGGAATAGATGCTGCAATATTTATGCACCCAAAGACATGGAAAGCTTCCGGGCACGTTGATGCTTTTAATGATCCATTGGTAGACAATAAGGATTCTAAAAAGAGATATAGAGCAGATCAACTGGTGGAAGGTTATTGTGAAAAAATTGAAGCTAAAATCAATAAAGACGTCCAAAAAGCTAAAAAAAGATTTGGAGATGACTTTGACGAAGCTCAATTTCGCTCGACCAATCAAAGAATACTAGATAGACAGTCAAAAATAAACGATGTCATGAGTCGACTGGGCAAACTTATGACAGATGGTGATATGGTTGGATTAAAAGCTTTGATTGAAGAACTAGAAATAGCCTGCCCTGAATCCGGGTCAAGAAACTGGACGGACGTAAGACAATTCAATCTCATGTTCAGCACCCAATTAGGGAACATTGCTGGTGAAGAATCAAAACTGTATTTACGACCAGAAACTGCACAAGGAATTTTTGTTAATTTCTTAAACGTACAGAAATCAACTAGACAAAAAGTTCCTTTTGGTATAGCGCAAATTGGAAAGGCATTTAGGAATGAAATTGTTGCAAGGCAATTTATTTTTAGAATGCGAGAGTTTGAGCAAATGGAAATGCAATTTTTTGTTCGACCAGGTGAAGAAATGAAGTATTATGAGTATTGGAAAGAGGCCAGGTTAAAGTGGCACAAGGCACTTGGTACTCCGGAGGCTAAATTGCGTTATCACGACCACGACAACTTAGCTCATTATGCCAATGCTGCGGTTGATATCGAATTTGAATTCCCTTTTGGATTCAGAGAATTAGAAGGAATTCATTCCAGAACCGATTTTGATTTAAATCAACATCAAGAACTGTCTGGGAAAAAACTTCAATATTTCGATCCCGAATTGAATGAAAACTACGTTCCTTATGTTGTTGAAACTTCCATTGGTTGTGATAGAATGTTTCTAGCACAAATGTCTTTAGCTCTTCAAGAAGAGACCGTGCCTGATGCCAATGGAAAAGAATCAACTAGAACGGTATTGAAACTACACCCAGCCATTGCTCCAGTAAAAGTGGCTATTCTACCTTTGTTGAAAAACAAAGAAGCTTTGACTTCTAAAGCAAAAGAGGTATTCAATACCTTGAAGAAGAGTTTCAATTGTCAGTATGACGAAAAAGATGCTATCGGTAGAAGATATAGAAGACAAGATGCTATCGGAACACCTTATTGTGTTACCATTGATTTTGACACCTTGGAAGACAACACGGTAACCTTAAGGGATCGAGATTCTTTGGAACAAACAAGGGTAAACATCGATGATCTATATACAACAATAGGACCAAAGATTGACTTTGGCACAATATTATAAACTATGTCAAACTCGACCATTGTTACGTTAGAGATAAGCATGTATCCTCTTACAAAGGATTATGAACAGTACATCATACCATTCATCAAAAATCTTCGGGTTCATGATGAAGTTTTAGTCAAGACCAATGCCATGAGTACATATGTTCAGGGTGAGTTTTCAGAGGTGTGGTCAATAATCGGTCGAGAATTACAAAAAGCATTTGATGCAAAAGTACCAATGTCCAATGTAATAAAAATAATTCCTTCGAAATTACCTGTTGACAATAGTTGGCTTGAGTTTTGATACTTTATTGAATGTAAGTTAGTGTATGGATTCGTATCATAATGAGATTAACTTCATGAATTGATCATATATTTTTTATTTATAACCTGAAAGTTTCAAACTTCTATGGTTTAACTCTAAGTAGTAGAACATGAAAATAACAGACTACTTCAAGCAAAACGTTGATAAAACACTCATTTCTTTTGAGGTATTGCCTCCCTTGAAAGGTGGGAGTATGCAAGATATATTTGACGCCTTGGATCCTTTGATGGAGTTTAAGCCACCCTTCGTTGATGTCACCTATCACCGAGAGGAATATATCTACAAAAGGAAGGATACTGGTTATTACGAAAAAGCATCTATTCGCAAGCGTCCAGGCACGGTAGGCATATGTGCATCGATTATGCATCGATATGGTGTAGATGCCGTTCCTCATCTTATTTGCGGTGGATTTACAATAGAAGAGACAGAGAATGCCCTTATCGATCTTAAGTTTTTAGGAATTGATAATGTTCTAGCCCTTCGAGGAGATGCAAGACAATTTGAAGACAAGTTTGTTGCGGAGCCAAATGGCCACAAATACGCAGTAGAACTTGTGGATCAAATCCAAAATATGAATCAGGGAAACTACTTGGATACCAACATCGAAAATGGAGCTAAAACTGAATTTTGTATTGGCGTAGCGGGATACCCTGAAAAACATTTCGAATCTCCCAATTTGGAACAAGACATCATACGTACCAAAGAGAAAGTGGATGCCGGTGCAGATTATATTGTCACACAAATGTTTTATGACAACCAAAAGTACTTTGACTATGTAGATGCATGTCGAAAAGCTGGAATTAATGTGCCCATTGTTCCAGGATTAAAACCACTGACTAAGAAATACCAACTCAATAGCATTCCTAGAAAATTCTTTGTAAATATGCCTGAAGACTTGGTCAAAGAAATGCTTAAAACAAAGGAGAAAAATTACCAACAAATTGGAATTGAATGGTGTATTGCACAAAGTAAAGAGTTAAAAGAATCTGGAGTTCCATGTATTCATTATTATACTATGGGAGACTCTTCGACCATTCAGCAAATTGTACAATCTTTATAGGTTCTATTGGGGATATCCTCTTAGGTATAGCTTCAAAAAACAATCAATAACATCCTAGAATAGGTTAAAATGATCAGACCACAATATCAAAAAGTGAATACCGAGCAAAAAGCTCTTGAGATCAATCTAGATCAAAGCATCTATGGTACATTTTCGGAGATCGGTGCAGGGCAAGAAGTTGCAAGAAACTTTTTCAAGGTTGGAGCAGCAGCTGGCACAATAGCCAAAACAATGTCTGCTTACGACAAAACAGTATCTGATGCGATCTACGGTGCTGAAAGATCAGGTAGATATGTTTGTGAATCTCGATTGTACAAGATGTTGGACCACGAATGGGAATTACTGGAAGAACGGTTAAGAACCGTTAAAACAGATTGTAAATTCTTTGTGTTTGCAGATACGGTTACCACCATTAACTACTCTAAGACCATCAAGGGTCAGGGATGGCTGGGTGTGCGATTTCAACTAGTACCAGGTGATGAACCATCGGAGATTGTCATCCATACGAAGATGCATGATCAGGCCACTGTTTTACAACAAGATGCTGTTGGTATCCTTGGTGTTAATCTCATGTATGCCATCTACAATTACAATAACGATATCGCTAAAATGGTGGTCTCCCTGATGGATCATTTAGAAAATAGAATTTCCATAGACCTTATCCGATTTAATGGACCAGCATTTGCAAAAATTGACAAGACCATGGTCAGTTTATATATGGTAGCATTTGGACTTACAGATGTTACCGTATTTGATGAAGAAGGATTGAGCATCCATGCCTCAGAGTTTCTTTATCGTAACTCTCTTATGGTCGTACGAGGCAATTTCAAACCCCCTACTCTGGTAACTCAAGATGTGATAAAGTCCAGCTTTTCACAATTCAAAAAACAAAAAGGTGTTAACAAAGAAAGAGCACATCTCATCACTGAAATAACCTTGGACTACCTCAAGTCGTCTAGTGGAGAAGTAGATGCTGAAGATTTTAAAATGCGGGCTGAGCTCCTTCGGTCATTAGGATATAAAGTTTTGATTTCAAACCAAAACAATCATGAACAACTCATCAATTACATGAGTGATCAAAAGATTAAACACTTGGGCTTGGTCATCGGTGTCAGAGAATTGGAAGAGATAATTCGTGAAAAATACGATTACAACCAAGATGGGAGATTGTTGGTAGCCTTAGGAGAATTATTCAATAAGAACATTAAAATATTCGTATACCCTGCCTTAGATCAAAAAACGGGACATCTAATCACGGCAAAAAATCTTAGTGTTCCAGTAGGTATGAAACATTTGTATCAACACCTTTTAGAAAGTAAACAAATCGTAGAAGTTGTAGATTATAATGCAGAAATATTGGACATCTATCCTTCAGATGTATTGAATAAACTAAAAACAAATGATAAATCATGGGAATCCATGGTTCCAAAGAGAGTCAAAAAAACGATAAAAGACCATAAATTTTTCTCTATTTAATTCTTTGTAATTTCCTCCATGACACATTCTTTATATTCTGTACCATACCTTATCGGCTTTACTATATTTATTACCTTAACGGCCATGACGTGCAATACTGAAACAGAACAAGCCAAACCTGCTGTCAACATTTCGTCAAACACAGAAAAAGAGATCATTATGGATACATTTGGAATAGATTACCTCATGGGTAAATTTGATCCTTCAAAACATCCTGATTTTACTGTTATTGAGGATAAATATGCGGACAGGTCCAATATGTTTATGCGCAAAAAGGCATATGAAGCCTTTCAAAGGATGTACGAAGCAGCCAAAGGTGATGGTATAAAACTCGTCATTCGGTCGGCAGCAAGAAATTTTAATTATCAAAAAGGGATATGGGAAAGAAAGTGGACAGGACAAACTACACTTTCTGATGGCACAAATCTGGGAAAATCTTCTCTTACTGACACCGCTAAAGCCTTGAAAATATTAGAATATTCATCTATGCCAGGAACATCAAGGCATCACTGGGGCACAGATATTGATTTCAATAGTTTTAACAATAAATGGTTTGAGTCTGGAGAAGGACTTAAACTCTATAATTGGTTGACTGAGCATGCACATACATTTGGATTCTTTCAAGTATATACTGCATTTGATGATGAAAGATCAACAGGATATCAAGAAGAAAAATGGCATTGGTCTTATAAACCACTTTCATCTTTAATGACCAAAGAAGCTGCTCTATACTTAAAAAATCAAGACATCCAGGGATTCTTAGGGTCAAATACGGCCCAAGATATAGATGTTGTTAAAAATTACATCTTAGGAATTCATCCCAATTGCACTCATTAATGAAGTGATTTAAAAACTAAATGATAATGGACGTCCAGCATCTTCAATAAACACAAAAAATTGAGTCGGTATTTATAAAAAATGCATTCTCACATCTAGATTGACTCCCTTTTTGCTACCTTTGAAATCATTACATCCAAAGTATCCATTGGAACTTTTATAGAAAGATGTATGCGCAAAATTTTGCGCTGAATCAAGCACAAAATAATAGAACTGTCTGCCCATGATGAGATATATTCTGATAATAACTTATGTAATTTTTTCATTGGTATCCTGTGTTCCCCCATCTAAAGAGATTAAGTCAGATGTTAAAGTGGATCTCAGTATTAGGGAACAGCAAAAAATTGTAGATTTTCAGGACCAAATGATGGTAGACAGTATCTGGCCATACTTAAAATCTGATGACCCTACCCATATCTATCTTTCAATAAGGGCATTTGCTTCTTTGGATCACACTGCAGCTGTTGATTCACTACTGCCGTTTCTTAACCATCCAAACATGGATATAAGGACAATGACGGCTTATGCATTAGGTCAATTAAATCAGTCTAAAGCCACAGAATATTTGATTTCTAACTTCATTGCAGAAGACACATTAGATGTAGATAATACTTACAATGCTAACATCTTAGAAGCTCTTGGAAAAATTAGCAATAAATCTATTATGAACAATATTGCTACAGTCGAATCTTATAGACCAGATGACACTTTACTCATATTAGGTCAGAATAGATCCTTATATAGGTTTGCATTGAGAAATATCATCAATCAAGAAGCCATTCAAGCTGTTGTCAAGTACGTCAATGACAATAGTTACCCAACTGATTCTAGAATCATCGCAGCTAACTATTTGGCAAGGAATAAAGACTTAGACCTTGAAATACATAGAGACAATCTCCTTCAAACTTTGAAAAAGGAAAAAAATCCATTCATACGTATGGGTTTAGCCTTAGGTATGAGAAATTTATACAATGATCCAACACTTAGTGATGAATTGTTGGATTTATTGAATACGGAAAAGGACTATAGGGTAAGATGTTACTTGATTAAAGCCTTATATGCTTTTCCATATATCAAGATCATCGAACCTTTGATGACCATAATCAAAAACGAACAAAATATTCATGTAAGTCAATCTGCCGCTCAATATTTAGTTGATAAAGGCAATGGTCCAGATGCGTATTTATACCGAGAACTAATTCAAGAAGATATGCCTTGGCAGACTAAGGCAAAAATATTTGAAGCGGTTATGAAACATACACCTATATATTATACTAGGGTGAAAAGAGATATTAGTAAAGACATTATTGAACAATTAGAAAAAGAAGACAATCTATACGCTAAAGGTGCATTTATTAAGGCGTTAAGCCAAGACCCATACCAGTACAAAACACTTTTAGATTTACAAAATACGGTTAAAGAGGAAATCGTACATACAGCCATTGCTGAAGGACTCAAAACAATTGTGAATAGTCCCACTTTTTTTAGAGCCTTTGGAGGAAACCAATATCGAATAGCTCGAAGCATATGCGATAGTTTAATTGTACACTCTAAGAAGGGGTATTCTGGAACAATAGTTCATTTGGCTCACCTAATCAAAAACGAAGACTACGATTGGAAGCGTCTAATCAGAGATACTTCTTGGAGAGAAGACATCATAAAATCGCTCAAACTACCTGAGAAATCGGAAGCATTCAATGAGTTTAAAACAGCTATTACAGCTTTGGATGGAGGAACTTATACACCCCCAACTCCTGACTTTACACACCCGATTGATTGGACGTTATTATCTACCGTTTCTGATTCTTCAAGGTTAGTACTGAAGACGTCTAAAGGAAATATTACCATGGAATTGTTTAAAGACGATGCACCTGGATCAGTGACCAACTTCGTAAAACTATGCCAATCGGATTACTATGACGGTAAGGTATTTCATAGAGTTGTACCAAATTTTGTTATCCAGGGTGGTTGCCCAGTTGGTGATGGCTATGGATCTCTTGACTACAACATTCGTTCTGAGTTTTCTCCTAAATACTATGATGATGAAGGATATGTTGGTATGGCATCTATGGGAAAGCACACTGAAGGAGTTCAGTTCTTTATTACGCATTCACCAACCCCACACCTTGATGGGAAATATACCATATTCGCCAAAGTAACAGATGGTATGGAAGTCGTTCATTCTATTGAACCAGGAGATCGGATTATTGATGCGATCCTTACTTCACTTTAAGAATTTTTGAGGAAGTTTTAAAGATAGAATGGAAGTCCTTACTTTTGGTGACTTTTACACTTAGATGCAAAAGAAATATCATATTACATCAATCTTCAAACAAATAATAAAATGAAACTAATAGCTCTGAATCAAAAGCATATCGACTTAGGAGGTAAAATGGTAGATTTTGCGGGCTACAATATGCCCGTACAATACACTTCAATTATAGAAGAACATCACGCTGTCCGCAATTGTGTAGGAGTATTTGATGTTTCCCATATGGGAGAATTCATTGTCAAAGGGAAAGAAGCTCTTGATTTAGTGCAAAAAATCACAAGCAATAATGCAGCAAAACTAGTGGTCAATCAAGCTCAGTATTCTTGTATGCCAAATCATGATGGAGGTATTGTCGATGACTTATTGGTCTACCGTCTTCCAGAAGATATGTGCAACGAAGGAGAACAAGCTTTTATGTTGGTAGTGAATGCTTCTAATATTGAAAAAGATTGGAACTGGATTTCCAATCAAAATACATTTGATACGAGATTGATAGATATCTCAGAAGAGTCTTCTTTATTGGCCGTACAAGGTCCAAATGCTGTTGCCACCCTTCAAAAACTTACTGATGTAGACTTATCAGATATCAAATACTATCATTTTAGGAAAGGAAGCATTGCTGGTATTGAAAATGTAATAATATCTGCAACTGGATATACCGGGAGTGGAGGATTTGAATTGTATGTAAAAAATGAAGATGTAGAGCGTCTTTGGAATGCAATATTTGAAGCTGGTGAGGAATTTAACATTCAAGCTTGTGGCTTGGGATGTAGAGACACCTTAAGATTAGAAATGGGATACTGTCTTTATGGTAATGATATCGATGACACCACAAGTCCATTAGAAGCCGGACTAGGGTGGATTACCAAGCTAAAACAAGAAGCTGATTTTAATTCTAAGCAAATTTTTATTGATCAAAGAGCCAATGGTCTGCAACGAAAGCTTGTTGGATTTAAGATGGAAGGGAGTCGTGTGCCTCGCCACGGTTATAAAATTTATGACACCGATGAAAACGAATTAGGATATGTTACTTCAGGTTCGCAATCTCCTACGTTGGATCAACCTATTGGTATGGGATACGTCTCTAAAGATGCAGCAATTACGGATTCTAAGATATTGGTGGAATTCAGAAAGAAAAAGTTAGAAGCAACTATAGTAAAAATACCTTTTGTAACAATTGAAAAGTAAAACTTGTTATAATATTCTGAAGATATTTTGCGATCTATTATAGGGATATCCAGAAGTGCTCTAAATTCTTTGAAATCAACATATTAAGTGTTATTTTAATACAAAAGAAAACCCCGTTTCTTTAGTTGGACGCTGAAAAACGGGGTAATCTAAAAGTATTTAAGGTGAAAGTAAGACGATTTTCTCAGTTTCAAGGTATATTATTCTTTCCAAATTTCGATACTCATTATAAGGAACATTTAGAAGGCTTTAAAAAGACCCGATTAGGATCGATGTATACTTCTATTCCTTGGCAAGACTTAGTCAAGGGGTTTGGGTTAAAGGAACATAAGAAAGGGCCTCAAGGTATATTTTCTCCAAGAGGCAAAATAGCGCTGATGTTTTTGAAACATTATGCAGGCTGTTCTGACTCTAAGCTTTTGGAACATC
Organism: Saprospiraceae bacterium; assembly: GCA_965230345.1. Classification (GTDB taxonomy): domain Bacteria; phylum Bacteroidota; class Bacteroidia; order Chitinophagales; family Saprospiraceae; genus JADKBO01. Next base: position 1,371,944 of record CBDDKR010000002.1, on the reverse strand, counting down.
TCAATGGCAACATTCATTATCAAATCTTTTGTGACATCATAATTCCCATTAATTCACCGCTGACAAACTTCAAGATTATAAGTGAGATACGGTGTGAATTAGCCCAACGCCTTAACATAGATAAATTACAATCCATACTAGCCACTCATTGGAAGCCCTACATGGCTAATTTAGATAGTATGGTATGTGATGCTACTTGTTATGAAAGTACAATCAGATATCCTACAGACATAAAATTACTATGGGAATCAGTAGAATGGAACTACAAGGTGCTAATAAAATGTAGCAATCTATTGGGGAAAAGAAGACCTCGAACCAAGTTTACTAAGTGGTCTAAACGATATACAAACTATAGCAAGTCAAAGAAGCCATCTCGCAAAGAAAAACGAGCCTTACGCCGATCACTACTCAAGTTATTGGATAAGATTAACGACTTACTAATTCCTTTGGAAGGTAAAATGCTAAATACGTTTACGGATAACTATTGGAAAAGACGAGAGGCAAGCAAAAAGGTACTAGCCCAACAATGGGCTTATTTCTTTGAAGACCAACAGCCAAAGAGAAGAATTGTGAGTATCGATAAGCCATATATCCGCCCAGTAGTAAGAGGTAAAGAAGTAAAGAAGGTTGAGTTTGGTGCCAAGGTGAATAAGATACAAGTAGACGGGATTAGTTTTATAGAGCATTTGAGCTATGAGGCATTTAATGAGGGAGTGAGATTAAAGAAAAGTATTTGGCTTACACAAAAGCTGTTTAAAAAGAAACTAAAAGTGGTAGGAGCAGACCGCATCTATGCCAATAATACAAATCGAGTATATGTAACCAAACATGGGATAAAAACCGACTTCAAAAGAAAAGGAAGACCCTCAAAACATAAATTACACTTCGATCAATTAGCATCAGTAATAACCTTAGTTCGATTAATATTTGACTGACAATAATGATTCTATTTCAATTGAGTGGCATACGATGTTTCAAATGGTTTTATAATCAATATCTCGTCAAACATTTGTCCTCAGAATTTCCCAATCTCGTTTCTTATAATCGTTTTGTAAAACTTCAGAAAAAAGCATTATTACCCATGGCCTTGTTCGCAAAGACATGTTGTTTAGGAAGCTGTACTGGTATATCTTTTGTTGACTCTACTCCCATAAGGGTATGTAAAAACAAACGGATTTTTAATCATAAAGTATTTAAGAATATTGCGACAAGGGGGAAGTCCACAATGGGATATTTCTTTGGCTTTAAACTTCATTTAGTTGTCAATGAATATGGCCAAGTGATTGATTTTCAGATCACTCAAGCAAATGTTGATGATCGTACACCGTTAAAGGGTAATTTGTTTAAAAGGATCTGGGGCAAACTGTATGGAGATAAAGGCTATGTTAGCAAGCAACTTACAGAAGTGCTTTTTGATAATGGCATACATCTGGTAACAGGGATACGTAAAAACATGAAAAACTCATTGATGCCTTTAATCGATAAGATAATGCTACGCAAACGTAGCATCATTGAAACGATCAACGATCAATTAAAAAACATTTGTATGATAGAACATTCTCGCCATCGTTCATTCCACAATTTTATTAATAATCTCTTAGCTGGATTAATAGCATACTCTTTCTTGCCAAAAAAGCCCACAATCAAATTATATCAGTTTACACCACAAAATTCTTCGCAATTAGCTCTTTTTTAATATCGAACTTAGGTTAGAAGGTTATTATTCAGAAAAAGGAAGGCCGTCCATTCCGATACGAACGATGGTGGGTATGTTATATTTGAAGAACATGTTCAATATGAGTGACGAAACAGTAGTTGCAAGATGGATTGAAAATCCATATTGGCAATATTTTACAGGAGAACAGTACTTTCAAACCCAACAACCGTTTGATCCTTCAGAATTTGTACATTTCCGTAAGCGGATGGGACAAGAAGGGATGGAAAAGATCATGAGCTATACGGTTAAGATACATAAAGGAGCATTATGCGAAAAAGAAGTACATGTTGATTCTACGGTACAGCCCAAGAATATAACGTTTCCTACAGATGCAAAGCTTGCCAAAAAGATCATTGACAACTGTTTAAAAATATCAGTCTAAGAGAATACCTCATTACGTCAAAGTTATCGACGCGAAGTAAAAGGACTAATGAAGGATCAGTATAATTCCAAGCATCCCAAACGAGCAAAGAAAGCGAGAAAAGCAAGGAAACGCATACAAACTATAGCAGGGCGATTGATCAGAGAGCTAAGAAGAGAGTTGCCAGAAGAAATATTAAATATCAAGTACTGCGAAGAATTAAACATGTATGAGCAAGTACTAAAACAAAAACGAAAAGATAAGGATAAATCTATTCTTTACATGAACCGATGACGGCCTGTATTGCCAAAGGTAAGGCGCATAAACAATACGAATTTGGTAGTAAAGTGACGATGATACGAGGGAGTAAATCAGGAGTCATCTTAGGATCCCTATCCGTAACAGGTAATCCACATGACAGTAAGCTACTAGCACCAAGCTTGGCACAATGTCAAAGAATACTGAGCCATTTAAAAGGAACAATGCCGAAAGTAGCCATTACAGATAGAGGATATCGAGGAGCTACAAAAGTACAAGGAGTAGATATTCTATTGCCCCAGCCAGGCAGTCGTAAACAAAGCAAGTATCAAAAGCAAAAGGCCCGAAAGCGCTTTAGGGGACGGGCAGCAATAGAACCCGTTATAGGTCACATCAAATACGATCATCGCATGATAAGAAACTATCTAAAAGGGGTGATCGGAGACATTATCAATTCCATAAGTGCGGCAATGGGATACAATTTAAAGAAAAGGCTCAATCAAATTGCCTTTTTATGTCCATTTAATTTTACATACACAATTGAAATATTAGATAATGTAATTATCTATTTTAATGTCAAGAACTTAAAATTTCAAAAATGGACTTTTTAAGGATCAACTATGTAGAAACAGAGATTCTTATTCCTTCGTAAAGATCCTTATCAACCAAAGGGACTATTTCAAAATGTCCAAAACAGCAACCTTGTCTAATCAAGTTCACTTTTTATCAATGGTGCGTCTAGCTTTCTTTATGATTCTTTCTGTCTCTTTAGTTGGTGATGATTTCTTCCATTGATCACATAATCCTATCACAAATTCTGGTTTTGATTTGCTTGCGTCATTTAACCAATTGCCAACACTGTCTTGAACATATTTAGATTTATCTGCCTTCAAAGGCTCAAGTACTGGTAAAGCCATTTCAGGTTGTTCTTTTAATGCTTCAATATGTTTACACCAAACACCTCTAGGTCTAATAACCTCTGAAGCAAACCTTCTCGCATAATCGTTCGAATGCTTAGCCATTTCACCCAATAATTCAATGGATTTTTTAAGATCTAGGGAAATTTCTGGTCTTAGAGCCATCCAAATAACTTCACGAACTCCAAAATGATCATCGCAAATCAAATCTTCTGCTTTATGCAATTTTTCAGCAATTCCCAGATTCGTATTCATGGCAATGAGATATGGAGCATAACAACGAATAGAATCCGAATTGTGAGAACTTAAATTCAGGTATCTAGTCCGAAGATCCGTATTGTCTTTGCTTGTATAAAAAAGCAAGGTGCCTACCAATTTAATAACTTGCATGGTAGAAGCCTTTTTCTGATGTTCTATTTCATTAATTATCTTAGTTATCGCTTGACTATTTATTCCTATTTCAGGGAAAACCTCCTTGATAAGTTGAATATGATCTATAGATAGCCATTCCGTAAGATTAACCGTCTCTATTTTTCCTCTATTCAAAAGAGTTATTACCTCTCCTAGAATACCTTGTGCCTTTCTAGCTCCTTTTCTATTTAGAATTTCGGATTTCATTAAACCTATTTATTATGTCAATTTTCAAAAGAAATAGAATTGACTTTGTATTAATGAAACAGTTTTATATACATTGAGTTGTGCGTATAACTAGCTCAAATACTTACCCACTATTGGCATTCTTCTCCCCATTCCAAATGCTTTTGGACTAACCCTTAACACTGGAGCAGTTTGATGTCTCTTAAACTCATTAATATTAACCAACCTCAATGTCCTTTTAACTACTTTTTCATCAAACCCTTGCTCGATGATCTCTTCAGGACTCATTCGACCTTCGATATAACAATGAAGAATCTGGTCCAATATTTCATAATCAGGCAGACTATCACTGTCCTTTTGATTAGGACGTAATTCTGCTGACGGAGGCTTAATTATAGAGTTTTCAGGAATAACCTCACCATCTTTATTCATATATCTCGCCAATTTAAAAACATCCATTTTATATACATCTCCAATTACAGAAAGTCCTCCGCACAAGTCTCCATACAAGGTACCATAACCAACAGCCATTTCACTCTTATTAGTCGTATTCAGTAAAATATTACCAAACTTGTTGGATATCGCCATATTAAGAATCCCCCTAATTCTTGCTTGGATATTCTCTTCGGCTACATTGAATGGTTTATCTTCAAAAATAGGATTTAGGCTTTCCAAAAACCCTTCATACAAGCCTTTGATCGGAATAATATTGTATTCTACGCCGAGATTATTCGCCAAGTCTTCTGCGTCTTTTACACTATGATCCGATGAAAACTGGGATGGCATTAATAGTACCCTTACATTTTCAGGTCCTAATGCCCTAGCTGCTATTACCAATGTGACTGCTGAGTCTATCCCTCCTGACAGCCCTAATATAGCCTTAGAAAAACCCAACTTTTCAAAGTAGTCTCTTACACCCATCACAAGTGCATCGTGAATCAATGCTATTTTTTCTTTTTCTTGTTCATTGTCTTTTTGACAAGCAATCACTTCATCCAAGTTGTATTGTCTCTGACATTCTTCAAAATAAGGCATTTCATCAACCACAGTTCCGTTGCCAGAAATGACTACACTTCCACCATCAAACAACACTTCTGTCTGAGCTCCTACGTGATTAATATAAAACATAGGAATCTTGTACCGCTCTGCATTCGCCTTGATTATATTCAATCGTGCCTCTCCATGTTTATAACTGAAGGGTGATGCAGAAACATTGATTATGAAATCAGGAGAATCTTTCATCATTTCATCAAGAGGAACAACATTGTATAACGGATTATCTGTATTGATATCCCAAATGTCTTCACATACCGTCAAGGCAATTTTCTTTCCTCTAAATACAAAAGTATTCCATGACTTGGCTGGTTCGAAATATCTATATTCATCGAATATATCATAGGTCGGTAACAACGTCTTATGTTGCACAAACTGAACCTCACCATTATACAAAAAGTAAGCAGAATTAAACAAGTCTTTACCTTCTGGCTTACAATTTCTTGAAGGGGCACCGACAACTATTCCAATATCGTGTGAATGTTCTGACAACCTTTGAATAGCCTGTTCAGAAAGACCAATAAAGTCATCAAATTCTAAAAAATCTCTTGGAGGATAACCACAAGTTGCTAATTCACTAAAACAAACTATATCTGCTCCATTTTCCTTTGCAGATTGAATGGATTGAATCATTTTCTTTGTGTTACCATCGTAATCTCCAATGATAAAATTTAACTGCGCTATACTTACTTTCACTTACTTTTGATTTTCTAAAGTGAATCAACAACATTATTGATAAATAGTTGAATAAAGAGGAATGCTCAAACTAATTATCATTTCTCTTCGTCACTTTGCTAAATTATATAGTTCTAAACTAGGCTCAAATCTAAAACTTATTTGAGTAGATTAAGCAAATAATCTCCATACCCACTCTTAATGTATCGATGTCCAAGTTTTTCTAATTGTGCATCATCGATAAATCCCATCTCCCATGCTGCTTCTTCAATACACCCTATTTTTAAACCTTGCCTCTCTTCAATAACTTGAATAAACTGACCCGCCTGCATTAATGAAGTATGTGTCCCTGTATCCAACCAAGCAATTCCCCTCCCTAAAACTCCAACACTCAATCGCCCTTTTTCTAAATAATATCTGTTTACATCCGTAATTTCATATTCTCCTCTAGCACTAGGCTTTAGATTCTTGGCAACTTCTATTACTGTATTATCATAGAAATATACTCCAGGTACAGCGTAATTACTTTTGGGATTTGAAGGTTTTTCTTCTATAGATATTGCTTTTTGATTCTCATCAAACTCTACTACACCGTATCTCTCAGGATCAGCAACTTGATAAGCAAAAACAATTCCTCCATCTGGATTATTTGAAGCCCTTAACAATTCGTTTAAGCCATTTCCATAGAAAATATTATCTCCTAATATTAGTGATACAGAGTCATTACCTACAAATTTTTCTCCAAGTACAAATGCTTGCGCCAGTCCGTTCGGTTCGTATTGAGGTACGTATTCTATATTTAGACCAAGCGCACTTCCATCTCCAAGTAGATTTTCAAAATGAGGTAAATCCTTTGGTGTTGAAATGATAAGTATTTCTTTAATTCCAGCATAGATCATAGACGTTAATGGATAATAGATCATTGGTTTGTCATACACCGGCATCATTTGCTTACTCATCGCCAATGTCAGTGGATATAACCTTGTTCCTAATCCTCCAGCTAGAATTATACCTTTCATTTTTTATCTTTTACTACATATAATGCAAAAACTTAGCCATTATTGTTCGCAGTAAAGCCTCATTTGTTCTTATTAATCAACTTTAGGAACAATCAGAGACTCACCTGTCATTTCAGATGGTTGATCAAGGTTTAACAGATCAAGAATAGTAGGTGCTACATCAGCAAGAATTCCGTCTTTTATATCCATATTATCCTTATCATAACCTTTGCTAACCAAGATCACTGGTACAGGAAAAGTCGTGTGCGCAGTATGCGGAGAGCCATCATCATTTACCATATAATCCGAGTTTCCGTGATCTGCTATGATCAAGGCAGTATCACCTTGAGGTATAATTTGATCTATTATTTTTTTGACACATTCATCCACCTTTTCTACAGACTTAACCGCTGCTTCAAAATCACCAGTATGCCCCACCATATCAGCATTTGCAAAATTCAAACACACAAAATCAACATCATTATTTGCACGATAATCAAGAAGTTTTGTAGTTATTTCTTCCGCACTCATTTCTGGCTGCAAGTCGTAAGTAGCCACCTTTGGAGAAGCAACCAATATTCTTTCTTCACCTTCAAATGGGACTTCTCGACCACCAGAAAAAAAGAACGTAACATGGGGATATTTCTCAGTTTCTGCAATCCGTAATTGCGATTTCGCATTTGCTTCTAGTACTTCACCTAATGAGTTTTTTATCTTTTCTTTTTCATACAAAACATCTACACCATCAAAGCTATCATCGTAATTGGTAAAAGTTATCATATCAATACTTAACTTATTCATTTCAAACTCAGGCATGTTTTTTTGAGTCAACACAGTAGTCAACTGCCTCGGACGATCTGTTCTGAAATTAAAAAACACAACTAAATCTCCATCTTTTATGGTTCCTTCTTTATCCAATATAATGGGTTCAATAAATTCATCCGTAATTTCATTTTCATAAGATCTCTGAATTCCTTCCATTGGGCTTGGGGCAAATTCACCCTTACCATCGACCATCAAGTCATAAGCCTTCTTAATCCTCTCCCACCTTCGATCTCTATCCATAGCATAATATCTGCCAATTATTGTTGCGATCTTAGTACTTTTCCCTTTAGAATAGTCTTCGATTTCTCCAACGAAACCCAATCCACTCTTAGGATCACAATCTCTTCCATCAGTAAAGGCATGAATGTATGAAGGTAGATCTGTATTGCGATCAACAATATCAATCAACGCCTTTAGATGATTGATATGACTATGGACTCCACCATCAGATACTAATCCACATAAATGAACATTTCCGCCTCTTTTCGATACTTTTTCTAATGCGTCCAACAACGTTTTGTTATTGGCAAGTGAATGATCTTCAATTGAATTATTTATTCTGGCCAATTCTTGATACACTACTCTACCAGCACCAATATTTATGTGACCAACTTCGCTATTCCCCATCTGGCCTCTAGGTAATCCAACATTTTCACCATGTGTCAGCAGCTCAGCGTTAGGGAACTTTACATATAAGTCGTCTATAAAAGGTGTGTGAGCAGTTGCTATTGCACTCCGTTTGGGATTCGGACCATGACCCCAACCATCCAAAATCATTAACAATACCATAATGTTTTTATTTTCTTAAGAAATTGAAAAAATGTAACTTTATGAAACCATTGAAAGTCATAAGAATAAATCAGAAATATCAGTTTTTCTTATGTTTCTGAACGGAGTCAAATTTTTAAAAGCGCAAAGATATGAATAAAGGTAATTTATATTTCATCCTCTTGATATTCTCTATATCATTCCTTCCTTATACGGGGACAAGTCAAAGTGTTTCAATCAAAGAAATATTTAAGACGCAAAACTTCAATTTACTGACAGCACAAATGGATAACGAAATTGACTTGTGTATTATGGACGATACTCAAATTAATACAAAGGCTGAAGCATTACAAAGGCTTACTTCATTTTCAAAATCTAAAGACTTTCAAAAAATAGAAGAACTACACAATGGTAAATCAGGACAACTCGGGTCAACCTACAATGTCTACAAAATCACTACACCTAATGAAGTTCTTAGAGCTTTTGTTTATTTTGAAGGTGAAAGCAGTTCTTTACTAATTAAAGAGGTTAGAATAGATAAATTTTGAGGTTATCCTGGCTTATAATTTTATGTATAGGGCTATGCTGGATTTCTTGCTCTAAAAAAGGTCCAACTCATTTCACTTACCCATTAGAATCAAATAATAAAAATATTCTTAAGCTGCCATTGGACCCTGAGTATAGGAGTCCATGTAAAGATCCATTAAACTATATTCCTGATAGTTCAGTAATATCAACAACTAAATCAAAAATTATACGATTGAACTTTCATATTGTTGATGACTCTTTAGGTGGAAATAACTTTTCCATTACAGAAGCGCCTACTTTCATGAAAAACATGGTAAATAATGCTAACTATAGGCTTGGGAAGAACGATAAAATGAATCTTCCTGAAAATAACGACACACCAGTTTATGATCCATTTTTCAGGTATAAAATTACAGGTAAAAAAGAAGATAAATTAGATGATGGGATTTACTTCCATAAAGACAACGAAGATGCTTTTTTTATTAATAAGGGAAGGAATAAAACCAATTACAAAAAAAACATCATAAAGAAATATGCTTTAGATGATGATCGAATTTTGAATGTTTTTATTCTTCCTATTCATCCAGATAGCTTTGCATCCAAAACATACAAATCAAAAAGTTCGGGTATTGCGCTTGGAAGCAGTGTTAAATTGGGAGGGCTCTATCAACTTGGAGGTGCAGATTGGAAGTATGCTACATTACTGAATCATGAAATAGGCCATGTATATAGTTTATCACATGCATGGGGTCATGATAGATGTGATGATACTCCTCGCCATGCTAACTGTTACCATAACACAGGTAAGTCACCATGTGATGGCACAATATCTAATAACGTCATGGATTACAACAATAGTCAGATGGCGTACTCTCCTTGTCAACTTGGCCGAATGCATTTAAAAATGAATGACACTTCCTCTTTTCAGCGAAAGTTACTTCAACCCAATTGGTGTGAACTGGATTCTTCCAAGATTATTACAATAAACAAAGAAGAAGAATGGTTGGGAGGAAGAGATATTGCTTACAATGTTGAAATTCTACCTCAAGGTCAACTTACCATACATTGCAGATTAGGAATTCCCAAAGATGGTACTATTACTGTTCATCCAGGTGGAAAATTAATACTTAAAGAAGTAACTTTACACAATGATTGTGATCAACTATGGAATGGAATAAAAGTGCTTAAAGAGAAAAATGTTCATGGAATGGTTGAACAACATGGAAAGGTGAAAATTTTAAATATTAAAGGCTTTGATTAATACATTTACAATGACAACACTATTTCAGAAAAATACTTGGTTAATAGGTGTTATTATATTAATAACCTCATGTTACCCTGCACCTGATGTAGCAGGACAGTTCACAAATGAAGAGTTTAATAATATGGCATCTGAAATGGCTAAAGGCAAAGCAACCGATTTAGATATTTCAGAAGTGCTTAAAAACAGAGGCAATGTTACCATACTAGACAGTAGGGAACGTAGTGAATACGAAGTGAGTCATATTGCAGGAGCTCAATGGGTGGGATACGACGATTTTAATGTAGATAGATTAAACAATTTGTCCAAAGACTCAAAAATAATCGTGTATTGCTCCGTAGGTTATCGAAGTGAACGTATTTGTGAAAAACTCCAAGATTTAGGATATACCAATGTATTTAACTTTAGAGGGAGTATATTTGATTGGGTCAATAAAGGAAATCAAGTTGTTGATATGAAGGGAAATCCTACAAACAAAATTCATGGTTTCGACAAAAAATGGTCTAAATGGCTTAAGAAAGGAGAAGTGGTCTATTAACTAAACAACCTTCATGAATATAAATGCCATAGTCGTAGACGATTCTCATTTGGCAAGAATTAGCCTTATTAGTGATTTAGAAGAGTTTTGTCCAGAAATTAATATTATTGGTGAAGCTGAAGATGTAATTTCTGCAGCAAAGGTTATTAAAGTATCCAAACCTCAGCTTATATTTCTGGATATTGAGATGGGTTCTCATAATGGCTTTGATCTATTGGAAATTATAGAAGACAAGAATATTGCTGTAATATTTGTAACTGGATCTAGAGATTTCGCTATTAATGCATTTCAAGTAAAAGCAACTGACTACCTTTTAAAGCCAATTGATCCAGACCTTTTGCGCAAAGCAATCGAAAAAGTAAAGGCGCAATTTAATATAAAGGAATCTAAAACAAATAAAATATCTCTTCACACATCAGAAGAGGTGAGATGGGTAGCTCAAGAAGACATTCTTCGGTTACAGTCCGACGGCAACTACACTAAAATTTATTTCAAAGATCAAAGCAAATTGATTGTAGCCAAGACCTTAAAAGAATACGAAAGAACGCTAGACCAAAAAATATTCATTCGAGTGCACCAATCTCACATCATTAATATCGATTATGTAAAGTCCTTTATAAAGTCTGAAGGGGGCTATATTTTAATGACTAATAATGATCAAATTCCAATCTCTGTTCGTAGAAGATCTCAAGTATTACAAATTCTAGAAAACCAATAATTTTGAAAAAGATCCTCCTTATCGCTCTTATTCTATGCAGCTATACTCTTTCTGAAGGGCAAGAGTATCAGATTGACTCTATGCACATTAAAATTGACGTAGGGAATAACGGAATAATAAACATTCAAGAACAGATTTTGGTCGATTTCTACGTACCTAAACGTGGAATAATTAGACAAATTCCTTATCAAAACATCATCAATAACCATAGATACAATATTGACATTTTCAATGTCCACGTGCCTAAATGGGCATACAAATCATCGAGAAAAAGTGGAAGGAAAAACATTCGTATAGGTAACAAAAACATTTTCCTAGAAGGGAAACAAACATATACCATCGACTATAAAGTAAAAGGTCCTTTTATAAGATCAGATTCTTATGACGAATTCTATTGGAACCTAACAGGCAACAGATGGGATGCCAATATCCATAGTGTTACTTTTGAAGTGAATTTTCCTGATATTTCTTCAATTCGGTACAATGACATAAGATATTTTACTGGCCGTAATGGGGCAAACAATAAAGATCTTAAGGTCGAGTCTAAATCTAATCTGATCATTGGAAAATCGACACAACCTCTTCCTCCAGGACATGGAGCAACGATCGCAGTAAAACTTCCTTCAGGTTTTATTACAAATCAAAATAATATTTACGATCCTCTTGTAATTCGATCTCAAAAAGAAAAAGACATTAAGCTTACCTCTATTCCCCTCTTGCTCTTTATTCTATTCTTAAGATGGTGGAAGAGTTTAAGAAGATTTGTTGCAACAAAAGGAAAAGGATTTAGTTATTATCCTCCTGACGGATATTCTTCAGCTGTAGTAGGTACTTTTATAGATGATCAAGTACACAATAGGGATGCCATCTCATTAATTCTATACTGGGCGAGTCAAGGGTTTATTGAAATCCATAGATTAGATAAATCAGATATTCTATTTCAGAAATTAAAAGAACTGGATGACAACAGGCCAGCTTATGAAAATGATTTTTTTCATAAGCTATTTAATCATCAAGATACAGTTTTACTTTCTACCATCAATGAAGACATGTACGATTCGGTAGCCCTAGTTAAAAAAGAAATCAAAAATGATGTCTACAGTTTGCATTGGTACGATCAAGAATATATTAAGTGGTTCAAAACTTGGAGGATTCTAATTTTAGGGCTTGTAGTTCTTATTGCAGGAATAGTCTTTATCGCACTTTTCAATTGGGTAATCACTGGAATCCTCATGCTTGTATTAACCCTAATTATATATGGATTTGCCATCATAGCTCCCCCACCTAGTAATATTGGCAAACGGATTAAAAGCGAATTTTATGCCTTGAAAAACTTCCTTAAAGATCCTAACGCATATGATTTATCCAAACTATTCGAATCTAATCCAAATTACCTTAATGATATGTTTCCTTATGTATATGCTTTAGGACTAGATAAGACTTGGGAGGACATTTCCAAGGAGAGAGATCTACAACCATCTTGGTATATAGACAATCATTCTACGAGTTCAGGGATTGGAGGATTAGTGGAGGGCTTTTCTCCTAAAAATATTGAAAGTGCGTTTCATTTAAATCAAACAAGCTCTTCATCTTCTTCTTTTAGTGGAGGAAGTAGTGGTGGTGGGTTTGGTGGTGGTGGTGGTTCAAGTTGGTAAAATTCCATCATAGAAGAATTACGATCAATGCGTAAGGTCCAATTTATGTTAAATTAATTTTAATCCATGCAAAAAGTTACAGAATCCGATTCTCTATATTCGAATATAGAACAAAAATCAACCCTTGAAATTCTTACTGAGATCAATCAAGAAGACTTTAAAGTTGCTAAAGCTGTTCAGGACAATATTGACTCTATTCATAAACTGGTTGATCAAGTTGTATTACAATTATTAAGTGGAGGGCGTCTCTTCTATTTAGGAGCAGGAACAAGTGGAAGATTGGGTATATTGGATGCATCAGAATGTCCACCAACTTTTGGAGTAGATCACGGCCTTGTCATTGGTCTTATTGCTGGTGGAGATCAAGCCATTCGCAAAGCTGTTGAAAACGCAGAAGATAATAAGTCGCAAGCATGGATTGATTTAAAGGGCTTTAATGTTAACTCAAATGATTTTGTAATTGGGATTGCTGCATCAGGTACTACACCTTATGTGCTTGGAGGGCTAGATGATTGTAAGAAAAAATCTATTCCTACAGGGTGCATCGTTTGCAATCCAGGAAGTCCGATTGGAAAAGCGGCTGATTACCCTATTGAAGTAGTCATCGGTCCTGAATACATAACAGGAAGTACAAGAATGAAAGCCGGAACTGCACAAAAACTTGTTCTTAATATGATTTCAACTGCAACTATGATCAAACTGGGCCGTGTTCTGGACAATAAAATGGTGGACATGCAACTTTCCAATGACAAACTGGTAGATCGTGGAACCAAACTTATCGCAAAAGCAAAAAACCTTTCATACGACGAAGCAAAAAAATTACTTGTTAAATTTGGAAGTGTTCGAAAAGTTCTGGAGAATCAAGTGATTTAACGTGAATATCGTTTAAGCAGCGAGTAAGATTGCTTGATTTTTCATTTTTTCTTGCTTGATTTTAATACAAGGTTTTTTGTCGAAGGTTTGATATGCAATGAGTGCCGATATAGCATTATTAAAGAATCCCTGAATTGATCTATGACGTGTATGTTGGATAGAACACATGTTTTTTAATTCGTCATTCACTGTTTCAATAAGAGCTCTTTTCCGCAGTAGTATTTTATCTGTATCGCTGAGGTTCATGCTCTTCATGTTTTTGCGTCTTTTATAGATTAATTCTACTCCATCTTTCCACAGGTATTCAGCCAACTTTTGTGATATATAGCCTCTATCTCCAAAGAGTTTTCCAAATACGTTTTTGGTCATAATACCCAAGATCTTTTGGTTTCGATCATCCACGTTAGCCTTTGAAAAACAGAAACTTAGTACCTCGCGTTTGTCATTGATTATTAAGTGTAATTTAAACCCATAATACCAGCCCATTGTTCCTTTTGATTTTTGGCTATACCTTTAAAAACCTTGTGCTGTTTTTCCCTTTTTATGTGACAAACATTCAAGGTGGTAGAGTCTACAAAACTTATTCCTGTGCTCTTGCCTAAGCATCGATTATTCATATACATGACTAAGGGTACAAAGAGCCGATCTTGAGTATTGTTGAACCTCTGATATGAGATTAAATCTGGAAACAAATCTCCCCAATGCACGAGTACCAGTTCGGTATAATATCCTTTGAAATTAGTGTAAGAACTAAGATGAAAACAGATATAAATGGTCATTTTCTCTGACAAAGAGAGCTTAGATTTTCTGTTTCTACGTTTTTTAGAATCTCCTAAAAGTTGGCGTTTTAGAGCCATATGATCTAAATCATTGCAAAAATCATCAACTGAAACGAAAATTTCGATAACTTTATCTTTATTCATAGGAGAATCAATTTTACTTATATTATTGATTGTCAACATTTAATATAGTGAGTATTCTCCTGTTTTTATAACAAGCAACCCTTTTTATTAAACGATATTCACGTTGATTTAATATTTTGGACTATCCATTTATCCACAACCCTAACTAGGGATATTCAGAAATAAGGACATAGTATTCCCATTTAACTGCATATGAGATTAGGTTTTATTAGAATATTAAGCTGCCAGCATCTTGGATTTCGTCATTCTATAGCCGATTTGGATGGCATTTGATGTGTGAATTCCAAAAAAGATCCATAATTCCTCGGTTTCCTTTGTTCGTGCTTGTATCCGTTTCAGGAGAAAGTGTTCTTTTTCTGTTCCAATGCTCCCCTCTAAGCGAGTGGCTCCTTCTTTTGTTATTACTGATGCTAATTGATCGAAGTGTAATTTATGTTTTGAGGGTCTTCCTTTTCTTTTGAAGTCGGTTTTTATCCCATGTTTGGTTACATATACTCGATTTGTATTATTGGCATAGATGCGGTCTGCTCCTACCACTTTTAGTTTCTTTTTAAACAGCTTTTGTGTAAGCCAAATACTTTTCTTTAATCTCACTCCCTCATTAAATGCCTCATAGCTCAAATGCTCTATAAAACTAATCCCGTCTACTTGTATCTTATTCACCTTGGCACCAAACTCAACCTTCTTTACTTCTTTACCTCTTACTACTGGGCGGATATATGGCTTATCGATACTCACAATTCTTCTCTTTGGCTGTTGGTCTTCAAAGAAATAAGCCCATTGTTGGGCTAGTACCTTTTTGCTTGCCTCTCGTCTTTTCCAATAGTTATCCGTAAACGTATTTAGCATTTTACCTTCCAAAGGAATTAGTAAGTCGTTAATCTTATCCAATAACTTGAGTAGTGATCGGCGCAAGGCTCGTTTTTCTTTGCGAGAAGGCTTCTTTGACTTGCTATAATTTGTATATCGTTTAGACCACTTAGTAAACTTCGTTCGAGGTCTTCTTTTCCCCAATAGGTTGCTACATTTTAGTAGCACCTTTTAGTTCCATTCTACTGATTCCCATAGTAATTTTATGTCTGTAGGATATCTGATTGCACTTTCATAACAAGTAGCATCACATACCATACTATCTAAGTTAGGCATGTAGGGCTTCCAATGAGTGGCTAGTATGGATTGTAATTTATCTATGTTAAGGCGTTGGGCTAATTCACACCGTATCTCACTTATAATCTTGAAGTTTGTCAGTGGTGAATTAAGGGGAATTATGATGTCACAAAAGATTTGATAATGAATGTTTCCATTGAGATGTTCCAAAAGCTTAGAGTCTGAACAGCCTGCATAATGCTTCAAAAACATCAAAGCTATTTTGCCTCTTGGAGAAAATATACCTTGAGGCCCTTTCTTATGTTCCTTTAACCCAACCCCTTGACTAAGTCTTGTCAAGGAATAGAAGTATACATCGATCCTAATCGGGTCTTTTTAAAGCCTTCTATATGTTCCTTATAATGAGTATCGAAATTTGGAAAGAATAAAATACCTTGAAACTGAGAAAATCGTCTTACTTTCATCTTAAATACTTTTAGATTACCCCGTTTTTCAGCGTCCAACTAAAGAAACGGGGTTTTCTTTTGTAATAAGATAACACTTAATATGTTGATATCAAAGAATTTAGAGCACTTCTGAATATCCCTAATTACAAATATTGCAACTTCGTAAGATTAACCTTTTAGATAATAATTACTTTTCATTCATCAGCCATATCCATTACTTCATCTAATCCAATTTTCTTTAAATCTTGACTTGTTAATCTACGTCCAGCCTTTTTAGTACTTCGATAAGCTTTATATGCTCGCTTACCTACTTTAGCTGCTGCCATTAATACCCTAATAGGGTTCCGTCCATCAGGGTCAATATAGTTAATCGGGTTGTTGTAACTGTAGTGGTAAGGGCTATAAGAAACTAAGTTCGGTGCATCTGCCAGTGGATCGACACTCATCCACAAACTCAAACTTGGGTCATAATACCGTGCCCCATAATTATACAATCCTGTCTCTCCATCCAATTCTTTACCATTAAACTGGTAAGGAGTTGAAAATTGAAAGCTACCTAAAGAAAACTCAACTTTTTGAGATGCTAGACTCTCACCCCACGGCAAATATAAGAAGAATTGGTAAGCTTCACCGTCAGAATCTGTCAAAAACGATGCTTGATCAGAAGTAAATACTAAAAAGCATTCTTTATGTTTCACCTCTACTCCAACACTTCTCTGCCTAACTTGTTGCCCAAGCAAACTAAATTGCAAAGTGTCTTGCAGTAACTAGCCTCTGACCTCTCAGAGGCTAGTTTTATCTAAATTTTATGAAACTTCCCGCACTTACTTTGGCATTCAATACACCTTTATTCTCCTTTAATTCTAAACGTTTGACATCAAAATTAAACTTTCTAATTGATTCCTCTTCTAAAAAGTAGGGGAACCATGTAGTTGCATAGTATACACCATTTTGCTTAGATTTTAATTCTTCATATACATTCATGAACATTTGAATTTCACAATTATCTAAATGGAAATTCGACTTGAGTGAATCAGTCTGATTAAAAACAAACTTATTGTAAAATGTGTCAACGATATTTATCCAATCTTGGTCAGTACTAATATTTAAACTCGTTGAAAATATCTCTTTCCAATAATTTAAAATTTGAATAGAATCAGGTAATTCTAAGCTTTCTGCTTCAATGATCGTATTTAGAAACTTATTCTCAAAATTAAATCTACCCTTAAGATACTTATCATTATACAAAATGATTGAATCTAAATTAGTACAACTCCAACCGCTCTCAACTATATCTATATCTAATTCTTGATATGGGGTTCGACCATCTATAATCTGGTGACTAACTTCATATCTCGCAGAATCAATTAACAATTGATCTTGAAGCAAAAAATAATCAACCTTATCAGAGTATAACTTCATCCTCACCTCATATTCAGAATCTGTTACACTCTCACATGAATAACACAGAAATAAAAGCAATATCAGAATCTCCAATTTCATTAGTCTAGTCTATTTGTAAAGTTATCAACTGGTACAGCTCCATCCCTGCATATAGTACAATTCATGCCATTTATATTCATCTCTTGATACCTCTGAGGAATATTTCTATTGATTATCCCTAGATCAACTGGCAAAAATTTGTATGAATCTGGATTACTCCAATCCATCCTATTCCCCGAATCCATAATGCTATTGGGATGTGACCCTCCTTTATACCTATCTGGTAAAACTCCAGATTGCCCATCAGGGTGTCCTAAACCTAAATCAGGATGTCCAATACCTTCATGTAGTGTAACCCTTGCATAAACTTTATCCATATTTCCTGTAAATCCAATCTCACTGGCATGCTCGTTAATTTCCGACTGATTAACAAAACCAACAGACTTTTCATTATTATATTCTCCGTTTAGTGGATCATGGGTGCCTTGATGATTTGAAATATCTCCACCATACACACTGTTAATAAATTCCCTGTTTCCAATAAATGAAAGCCTATCTGTTCCATCCAATTTATTTCTATAACCATCTCCTAATCCTTCCATTCCAGTATACATGACTTGAACTTTAAGATTGATATTATTATTGTTTAACAAGGCTTGTGCTTGAGCTGCTATCTTATCTGCTCCTTTTGTTCCCTTTTGAAATACTAGATAAAAGATATGATCTCTGCCGTCTAGATCAACATAAGCTATTGGATTATTAGCTACATAAGCATAAGGAGATAAACCAAGATATTTACTTGCCAGAGGATCGACACTCATCCACAAACTCAAACTTGGGTCATAATACCGTGCCCCATAATTATACAATCCTGTCTCTCCATCTAATTCTTTTCCGTTGAAAAGATACGGTGTGGCAAAGTCTGCCGCCCTATCTTCTACCATGACTTCACCGAATGGTAAATATAAGGCATTAGAAATCAACAATATTAAGTTTATTCTACCTCTAATTTAAAAATTCGACAAGATCAATTTAAACAAACATACTAGCCAATTTATTTGTATATTTACCAAGTAAGATAGACTTCGATTCAACCCAACTTCAACTCCATACCAATTAAAAACAGTTCGATGTTCGAACTATGGACTACCAGTGGGTAATTATTTCATTATTCAATTTCAATTTTATGTTATCAAGACAAGATTGCATCACTGCAATAGGCCAATGGGGTATTGCAAAATCAGATTATTCACAAATCAAAAACCTTATCCCTTCAGCATCTTCTTTCTTATTTACCTATCAAGATTATCAATGGTTAAACACTCATAATGCGTTTACCTATTTCCATACTTATATGGGCATCCATAATCAAAAACTAATATTAATTGTCGTCCCCTTGGATCAGGATGGAAAAGAGGTAATCCTCAATTCTTACTTGAATTTAGAGCTAACAGAGCTTCAAAATAATATTACTATTGTCGAAAAGAAGGTAATTACGACCATCAATAAAACTACATTATCAACTGAACTAAAAATCACCAACCATAGACAAGAGATTCAAAACCCAATCTTGAATGCGCCTCATCTTTCAGAACCAATGACACTCAAAGACATCTTATTGTGGGAAGCCCAATACCTGAACTGGTTTTACCAACAAATTACCGTATCTAATGCTCAAAATGTATTTAATGTCTTTACCGTTCCAAGCATTGACTTAGATCCTTCGACTATAAATAATGGTACGATTATCCACGCTTTCTTTGGGTTTAAATCAAATCCTATATTTCTAAATGTACTTCCTACCCTAGTTTTTGTTTCCTCTGGAACCAATACCAATGATGGTGAAATTATTCAATCTAATTCGGCCGATTACTCTCAACCTTGTCCACCTATGTGTAAAGATTTAGGATCATTTAAGCTATTGGGTCAATAAATTCAATGAAAAATAGCTTTTACATATCCTTGGTTCTATCAAATGTTCTTTTGCTGATAGCTTTTGGTTTCGGATTAACTACTCGAAAAACATGGGCTAAAAGAAAACAAGTTATGTGGTATATCTTTTATCTAGGATTTTTACTGCTTATCGAGTTGTCAATAAAAGCATCTATTTGGATATTTGATAGTTCCAATACAAGTATTACCTATCCTATTTATATTACTGGTGAGTTCATGATTCTCTTTCATATGTTGACCATTGGTATTATTCCAATTTCAAAAAGATGGCAATTCGGAATAATTTTAGGTGGAATAATTGCATTTGAAGCCTTTTGGTTATGGTCACAGAACAAGGGATTTAATACAGGATTCGGTAAAACCATATCTCATATATTAATAATGATTTTTTCTGGTTATGTATTATTGAAGAATCTGAAAACATCTCAACTATTGGATCCTTTTTCTCCAGTATATGCTGCATTGTTTTTATACTATGCAGCATCACTTTTTATCTTTCTGTTGGTGAATCAACTTACCAAATCTAATATTGTTATTTGGAGTGTTAATAATCTTCTCATGGCATTTTTATATTCTGTATCCATTCACTCCTTCTATCGATTAAAGAAATTGTCCTAAATATCAACTTTATTATAATCCTAGTTATCGTACTAGTAGTCATAATAGGATTTGCCTTTATGGCATATAATATCTATGTGAAAAAGATTATTGCAGAAAAAAACAGGATTCACTCCATGGAAATTTCACATCAAAAAGAAATTGCTACTAGAGTTGCTTTAACTCAAGAAAACGAACGCAAGCGTATAGCCCAATCTCTTCATGATGATGTAGGGAATAAACTTAACGTCTTATCCTTATGGTTGAAAAGTCCAGAAATTCATGAAAGGCACCAATTGGACCAATTACTTATTCAAAACATTGACCTTTTGATTGATACAACACGCTCTATTTCTCACCATTTATATCCAGTACATCTAGAAAAGTTTGGGCTGGTATCCGCAATTGAAGAATTACTCGAACCCTTAAACTCAACATTTAAAATAGAATTCATTCACCCAATTCATTTTATCGAAAAAAATGTATCCGTCATTCTGAATCTATATAGAATTATTCAAGAATTTATTACCAACTCTATCAAACATTCGAAATGCAATCAGTTGTCCATTCACCTTAAAGAAACAAAACAATATTGCGCTTTGCAATTGCGAGACGATGGTATTGGATTCAAATTAGATAAGGTAAAAAATGGAATGGGGATTCAAAATATAACTACAAGAATCAAATCATTAAACGGTAGCTTAAAGTGGAAGAGTTTTCCTGAATCAGGAAGTACATTAATAATAGTAATATACAGATCATGAAGGATATTATTAAAATAGCCATTGTTGATGATGAAACCTTATTTCTCGAGGGTCTAAAAATGATTTTAGCCTCAGTCTCGGAAATAAAGATCGTCTTCACCGCTAGGAATGGGCAGGATTTCATGGATAAAATTGATGTGTTAGAAGATCATGACATTCCCGATATTGCCTTGATAGACATACAAATGGAACCCATAAATGGATTTGAACTAGTAGAACTGCTTAAAATCAATCGACCACAACTTAAATTGATCATTCTTTCTTCACATTACAAACAAAATGTTCTTGGTCATATGGTCAAATTAGGAGTTAGTGCATTTATTCCTAAAAATTCGTCTAAAGAATCTTTACTCAAAGTTCTAAAGTCTGTCCACCACTGTGGTGTATACCTTACAGTTCAAGATCAGCAGTTATTATTATCTTATGTAAAAGGAAAATCCAAGAAACCAACATTTTCAGCGAAAGAGGAACTTTCCAAAAGAGAAATTGAAGTATTACAACTTATCTGTCAAGAAAAAACCAATCAAGAAATAGCGTCGAACCTATTCATCAGTGTGCGGACAGTTGAAGGACATCGGCAACGAATACAACAAAAAGTCGGAGCTAAAAATGGAGTCGGATTAGTTATTTTTGCCATAGCCCATGAGATTTATTCCATCCCAAATAGCATTTAAAAAGGAAGGAAAGGTTGCACCAATGTAACAAAAAACAACCTTTCCTAACGACTTGAAACTTTGATTTAAAAAATCAAAAACTTGATTTTTGAGGTTATATCTGGTTTAAGGGATCTTCAAGCATTATGGTTTATTTGCATCCTCGACAGTCGTCATAACCGTCTTTCTTATAAGAATTTCCTTTTGCACAACACTCATTCTTATCTCGACAAGATCCTATTCTTTTATTGCAATATCTATCACTATAGTATACAAAATTACCGCCTTCTACTTCTACATTTCCACAGCCACGACAGTCGTCATATCCGTCTTTCTTGTACGATTCTCCTTTCTCACAGCAGTCCTTCTTCCCATTACACGATCCTTTACTCCCTTTACAATTCTTACCTGTGTAATACACAAAATTGCCGCCCTCAACTTCTACATTTCCACAACCACGACAGTCGTCATATCCGTCTTTCTTGTACGATTCTCCTTTCTCACAGCAATCCTTCTTCCCATTGCACGACCCTTTACTCCCTTTACAATTCTTACCTGTGTAATACACAAAATTGCCACTTTCTACTTCTACATTTCCACAGCCACGACAGTCGTCATATCCGTCTTTCTTGTACGATTCTCCTTTCTCACAGCAATCCTTCTTCCCATTACACGATCCTTTACTCCCTTTACAATTCTTACCTGTGTAATACACAAAATTGCCACTCTCCACTCTTTCATTCGCATTAGATAAAAATTTGTTTCCACATGAGAAATAAAATGTTAACATTATACTACAGGTTAAGAGGTATATCTTTTTCATGATTTAATTAGATTTTTTGGTTAAGAATTATCTTCCATAGCACAAGAAGGTTTCATTGGTTCTAAGCCCACTTCATGGTGTACAATTCAGCAATATTCTTGGCTCTTGTCTCATTACCTCCTTCCTTTTCTGTTGCAGAAGGTGCAGAACTAAATATTAATGATGGAGTTTCTCCTGTCTGAAATTGGCCAGACGAGATGTACTTGTATTTTAGGTCATGTACGTGCTCTAAAAACTCATCTTCTTCAACAGTTCCCACATGATCTTGATCAACCGTGCCATCTCCTAACGCTTTCCTTTCATTGGCATCAGGATCCACCTTTGCCCCATTATCCCATGCACGACTAAAATATCCACGCATATCAGGAGTCATTGATAAACCATCAACTCCAAGTCCAAATTTTCCATTTAAAAAAGAACTTAGACGAGTACGGGTATTGGGTAATTCATAGGACTCAACACATAAAGAAATTTCTGTTGCTGGGGGAATTTCTGTTGACATATACTGCTTCCTTTCACCAATAAAACCTTCGACCATACAGGGCAAGCTTTCAAGAGCTTTTTTACCTATATTGGCATAAACTTTATAAATATCTATTACTACACCGGGACTATTACTGGTTAAGTAAATTTTTAGAAAAAAAGCATCGGAATCAACCTCAAAGCTTAGTGTTAATTCTTTGATCTCACCTGAATTCAATTTTTGGTTTACATGTTGTGAGTTAATACCATCTGAAATCCAAAATGAAACCATAGATGGACCGTCCCCACTGTTTCCAACTTTAGCAATAGCAGATACCTTTTTACTTCTAAGAGTTTCTTCCCATCTAGGAAATTCACTGATGAATTGTATAAGAGATACATCTGTTGCTTCAGTTCCTCCTGTTACGATCTTACAACATTTAAGATTCTCGTCAAATGAAATTTGACCACCAGATTCATTGTCAATATAAATCCAACCATCAGGATGTCCCCATTCTCTAGGATTGCCGTCTGTTTGATTGCTATAATTTAAAAAGTTGTAGTTGTAAACCAGATTTCTCTGTTGCATTGCCTCAAGTAAATCACTATTTGAAATATCATTATTCATTCTATATCGTTTTAATTGGTTGGACAAAAATTAAGAGTTCGATTCAATCTTCCAGGTATTGTTTATCTGAAGGGTAGCTGTAATACTATTTACTCCAGGTTCAAAAATTAGTGGCGCTGTTTGTTCAATTATATAATCTGGTAGGACCTCTCCTCTTTGATAATTTCCAGCAACTATAAAATACTTAGGTGTGGATGAGGAATAATCCAAACTATAAACCAAATTAGGGCCAGCTTGAGCAACAAATAATGCTCGATTGCCCATACCAATTCCAACTGAAGCTTTAGAGTGAATAGGAATACTTGAACTTTGCTTTATATATAGGCTTCCAGAAGGCTTTTGCTCACTCGTGCTGCTGAATAAATATGCTCCCTGAGAATATTCTAATCCTATTAAGTTATCCGTATCAAGATTCGCAGAAATAGTTTGAGAGGGACGAATCACAGTACCATCCGTTAAGGTTCCAGAATTACTCCAAATAAATGAAAAGGACTCCTTCCAATTAAAAATTTCAGTTACACCAGAATGTGCTTTTTTGGCTAACCATGCTAATTTCACAAAATCTCCCTGATGATTAGGAGGTATCTCCTGGTATATGCAGGCGGTAACAAGTCTAGTGGAATTATTAATAAAAATCACCTTTCTTTTACTTGCAGATAGTAAGGAAAAATTGATGCCCCACATTTTCTTAACCCAATATGTAATATAATCCAATACCATTTCCCTCCAGTAACTTATACAAAACTTTAGATACAGTTAAACCAACTCAGAATTAGTTTAAATTCCCTTATACAACAAACAATACAATCTAGATTCGAGTGTGGTATTACCAAATACCACAGCTCGAACTAACTCTAATTATATGGCTTCTAATGCCTGCGTATAAGAAATAGATCTATTTTCCTTATAAGCTTCGACAAATGCAGCATTCGCTTCAGAAGTTGGAATTATCGTCCACTTATTTGACTTATTTAGAATGGCTGTCATATCTGTAGTTCCATCAAATACAATTTCAGCTGATGGGGTTCCAACTGTTGTATCCATTACTTGACCTTGTACGTAATTACCAAGAGTAATGAAATATCTAGGTTTTGGAGTATATACGGCGTTCAGGTTTGGTCCAGCTTGATGAACAAAAGTACCTTGCCCAGACATACCAACTCCTACAGAAGCTTTACTGAATGTAGGAATATTATTGGAACACTCAATGTACAAATTGTTTTCTCTTGGACCTTGGGAGGTAGGACTAAAGAAGTAACCTCCATTATAATCCAATGTGATATTATTGTTTGTTGTTAGATTTGCATCTCTAGTCTGAGAAGCATTAAATCGCACACCTGGTTGCAATTCACCTGTATCAGCCCATACAAAATTATATGTAATACCCCAATCAAATCGGGCCTGTGTATCTGGGTTTACCTTTTTTGAAAACCAAGCCAACTTCATATAGCCTTGAGAAGTTAAATCTGGGTCTTCTTGATAAACACAAGCATCTCCTGCTCTTGTTGAGTTATTAATTACTGTTAAATAATACTTATCCATGATTTTTTAAGTTTTAAATTGAATAATTTATACTTCAAGTAATGCATATACTCTTTATACACACAAAACTTAATAGTACAGAATACAGAAATTGTTCTATCCTTAAAAAATCCCGGGAGATAGTTAATATCCTTATTCTTTAATTTCGAGATAAAGATATCATCAACTCGACCGCCATAAAAGAGCAGTTTTACTATATATTTGAATTAGGTATTTCTACGTAAAATTGTCATTTTGATAAAATTAGCCTTTAATCAAAACCTTATTGATAAAGCATGAATATTTTATCTATTCTTGAGTCTAATAGTTCAATAGGAAAAATAATTCTGTCTTCTAGTAGGCAATAGAAACTCTAGGTATCAATTCATTACCTTATCTATGTTGATAAGACCATACAAATCCAATTGCTATAAGAGTAATGATGTATACCTTTATTTGCATCCATCAAATAGTTCCAGAGCCTTCATTATTTGAGGAGCTTTTGAATAGTTTAGTACTTTACTCGAAATTTGAACAGTAACTTCTTCTTTTTTGTCTTCTTCAATATACTGAATTGCTGAAGGGCAACCTTTTAGTATGCCTTTCATTGCACTCTTATATCCACTTAAGCCATCTGGTCTTTGATAAGCATTTTCCGCTTTATTATAAACAATGAGTTCTGGTTCCATCTCACTAGCACCTCCAAAAGAGAGTTTTCCTTTTTTAAATGGAGGACAAATTATAACTAAGCTTGTTCGGTTAAAATCCTTGACAGTCTCAATTACAGCATTGTCCAATTTCAATTTGCCCAAACCAGTCCCCACAACTATATTTTTCACATTATACTCTTTACCGTCAATGGTGATATTATTAATTTGACTAAATTCAGTATTGATTGCCTTTAATTCACCAGCTTGATCATATCCAAATCGAATTTGACTTGGAACCCTAAAATCAGGAGTTTTGTCATCCGATTCATAAGCAAAGTATCCATCCAATTTGGTTCCATCTTTTTTGTGAATCGTTCCTGAGTAAACTTGACTATTTGATTTTATTTGCATCTTAGAATCGAAATCTGGATAAGCCCTAACATCGCCACTTGCTATGGCCTCTTCGATGGCCTTTTTTGCATTCTCCATAGCCATTTTCTCTTCTTGACTTGCTTCTATTTTAAAGTGTCTTGAAGGTCTTTTAACTCTATTTAGGCTTTCCTCAGTTGCTGCAATATCTTTCAACATCCTTTTTCCGTTTTTCTCCTTGTAAGAGCCCTCCTTTATCATTGTGGCATAATGCTTTGCATTAGCAAAATCCTCCATCCAAAAGTATGCTCTAGATAGATTTATTTGGCAAGCATATTTGAGCTTACGCTCTTTTTTGTCCTTACCAGAATATTTGGGTTCCATCTCTTTCCAAAAATCAATTGAAGGTTGAATTAACTCCTTAAACTCATCAATACTTTCGATTGTCATAGCCTCAAATGCTTTAATCACTTTCGGTTTTTGTGCGTTAAACTTTCTTGCATCACGATGCTTATCGCCTTTTACACCTTCAAATTCTACCTTCTGAGTCTTCTTTAACAAGGAAAAATTATAATTGATATTCTGTTGAACAGCTGCCATCATTTCATCCAACACATTACGTCTTAACCCTAAATAGAACTTTTCCGCATTAAAATTCTTCTTTAAATCTGTAACACTTCTAAATGTTCCAGATTTTTTCTTCTTAGTGATAAAAAAAGTTTCCGTATGAAGAAATCCCCCTTTGTCATCTTCAATCCTTAATTCTGCACTACCACTACTTTCTACTTCGTAATGATATTCATTCCAGGTTTTCCCCTCTTTGTTTTTCTTTTTTGTTGTTTTCAATTCAAGGCTTCCTGCTTTAGGTCCTTCATTAGTAACGACTACCTTTGCACCAGCTTCTTCTAATCGTTCATAACCTCCAATTACAATTTGATTTTCCAAATTGGCTTTAGAAGTAGATAAAAACTTCAAAGCAGATTCATCGCTATTGATTTCAACATGAAAGGTATTGATATGTGTTGGCAATCCCTGTTTTGGCAATTGCCAATAATTTGCCTTTACATCAAAATCTCGAAGACTTACCCTTTGTCCTATACAAAAAGTTACAACAGCAAGAAAAGCTATGACTAAACCGAATTTTTCTAAACGCATTTATGTGTTTTTTGGAGTGAGTTATTAATTATTCGAACGAATATACACCATATTGTGTTAATTCATCATGAAATAAAATGTAAATAATTAACACGCCGAAATACCAATTAATCGGATGAATCTCTGCATCTCGAAAGTATCAGTATATCTTCGACCATTTGCCATAACACTAATGATAAAATTGAGGATCCAAAGGTTTTAACTTTCATATGTCCTCTCATTTAGTATTTGGGCTCGGGTCCAGTTAACTATTTTTGATTACAACCTTTGTCTAATTCAAGTGAGACTTTAACAATTAATCCTGACACAGCATATCGTTACCTCTTTTCCACTTCTGGTATTGTCGTTAAGTTGTATTCGATTTGTGTTATCCGTAATTTTAACCACTTCCACTCAGTCCCATCTAAATTCCAACTCGCTTCACATTCTGTTGGTATTTTAACCCCTCTAATATCTTCTGTTTTAGTGGCTCTTACAGTCCATTTAATTGGTTCATTATCCTTCACATCTTTATAACGCAAGGCAACAAACTTTGTAAATTGTCCATTGTCGTCAAAATGAAACACTCCAGAGCCCCTTATTCCTTTGTATTCCATTGTGGCTCTAGCCGAATTTTCATCAATTTTTTTCCATTTTATATACGAACTCAAAGCAGCAGAAGGAATCCATACAATTTCTGCTAAATATCTCTGAAGAGTGGCTTCATCAATTTTTTCATTATTTTTCACGTCCGCAATAGGAATCAATGAAAGCAGTTTAATAAACATTTCACCTTTTCCTTCTTTGTACTTGTCACGCCCAACAACGTTGAGTAATCCATTGAGTTCTATGTTGGTAGTCCAATTAAATGCTGGTGGCTCAACTGAAATATACTGTTGTGCTCTTCCTTTATTCCATGAAGTTTGTCTAGGTTTTAATTTCAATTGTAACTCCTGTATCAAATAAGCACTAGAAATAGTTTCTCTTCCAATTATTCCACTATGTATAAGCCATTTTTGAACAATCGAGGGTAAGGTTAAAATGTGTTCTTTATTGACAATTCTCTGATCTAAAAATTTAACATTGGTAAGTAAACTTTCTCTTTCTTGATTCACCTTATACCTAAAACTATAATTTGCACATCCCAATAGTGATACCACCAGAACGACTACATTTATAATTGTACCGAATTTGGCGTCAGACCAATGACTAAGAATCAGTATCTGCGACACGATTGTTGCTATAAGGCCCAATCCCCACCATAAGTTAAAACGGAATATTATGGCTATAGCTGTAAGAGTAAAAAGAATTGAGGCAAGTATCCAAAAGAATCCTATTCCTTTAGAAATAGGTTGTGCAATTTCTTTAAACTCTAACAATTCGTACGCCTTCAAAAAGCCTAACAAGTGAATAATAGCGTGTACTCCTAGTAGAACAATTAAAACTATTTGCAAGGCATTTTTCATTATACAAGATACTAAAAATATCCGGCAACTCATCAAAGTATTATAATCTAGGGTGCAGTTCGTTTTTGGTAATTCAATTTACCATCTGGAGAATTTGTAAGATACTAACATCTTATAATGATTGCTCTGTTTTACATCCAGCTAATGCGAAACCAAGGGTGTCCATCATTGCAGCAATTTCATCTACACCTTTCAATTGTAAATCACCTGTAAGGTTACTATTGACATGACCATCGTACATAGCAAGTCCTATGGTTTCTGCCATACAAGCAAAAGCAGTACTTGGCTCAAAGGGAAAAATATGGGAGCTCAATGACTGAACTTGACCATTAAAGCAGGGAAGAGATGCTAACCCTCCCATGAAATAACTGATGTCTTTTCTTGATCTTGTTTTTAAGCTCGCATTTGGTGGCACAGCTACATCTAAAATTATGCTGCCGGGTTTTACATATTTATCATCAATAAGATGATGACTACTACTAGTTGCTAAAACGTAAATATTGGTATCGAGAGGAAGAACATCTTTACTTGTTTGAATAGAAACGATGTCACCATAACTATCATTCCACGTATTATTGACAAGGAGAGAAGTACATTTTTCCAATGAAAGAACTATTTGACCCTTTTTTTGTATAAGGTACTGCAATTGCTTTGCTATTTCAGCGAAAGAGGTTGGATTGGAAGGCAAACTTCGATAAACTAAGATCACTTTACCAATATATTGAGCCATTGCTTCTACTATAGTTTTTCCGATGTTTCCACCAGCACCAAAAACAGCAACGCTAGACTCTTGCATATTAATATCTCGATCGATACATGCTTTTTCAATCCCCCTTAATGCTAATGCTGTAGTATAATTGTTACCAGTAGTCAATACAGCAGAAGGACTATTTACCATTAGTCCATTTCGGGTAATAATAGAATTAAATTGTCCAAGCCCAATTGAAGAAGCTTCAATTTTATTGGCCCAATTAATAGCTTTTTGAATTTTGTCAATGATCAATTGTGTATTACTAGACTTTATAGCATTGACATAAGACTTACTTGTTAAAGGAATGCCTAGAAAAACTATATCTATCATGGATCCACTAGTCTTATGAATTGATGAAATATAGTATGGAGTGAAATTTTGTAGTGGCATAATTCTATCCATTAGCAACTGCAATTCATTATCAGGTAATTCGCCTAACTCAGGAATAATCTGTTTGGCATGAGCAATATCTATAGGATGACAAAGGAATACAGCCGCACCTGGTTTGATAGAAGGATTCTTTATTTGGGACGGAAGGCGTCTTTTGGGATTTCGAAGGTTGGTGATTTTAGGTATAGGAATCGCAAAATACGTTTCATCCTCTTCAATAATTGCTTTAGCCAAATGAATAAAACTGGAACAAACCATATCCATTTCCTTCTCAGTAACATCAATTGATGGCTGAATCCTAAAAGTCAATGGAGCACTTAAACTTGGAAGAACCCGTATAGATTCATTGTGTAATAGTGCGGCAGAGATATAGTATCCCAAAACATTTAGATCATTCAAAAATTTGGTTAAAAAAGTATTAAGTATGCTTTTTTTATCAATGGTTATACCAACCATAAATCCCAAACCATTTACACTACTAAATACTTCAGGATAAAGGGATACGACTCTTGATAATTTGTCGAAAAGGACATTATATGATTTATTTTTGCTCTTTTCATGTAATAGTTTTAGAGCCTTTGCAGCAATGGTCAAAGATAGCCGATCTTCTGAAAATGAATTAGGCCGCCAAAGGTTAAAATTAGGGTTAGATAACCTACGTTTATATAAAGTAACGCCTATTTTGGTCAATCCACCACTTAAACATTTTCCGAAACAATACATATCTGGAAAAATATTGAATAAATGACAAGCGGCTAACCTTCCACATCTATATGACCCACATTGAATTTCATCAGCTATTGTAATTACATTGTCCTGCTTAAATCGTTCAACTACAGAACGCAGCCACTTAGGGTTAATTAACCTAATTCCGCCTTCTCCCTGAACCATTTCAAAAATGAAAGCGAAAAGATTGTTATAAGGTTGCTTAACTAACCTCTGCTTTTTTCCCTTTAGTAAATAAATGAAAGACGTATGTTTAGCAAGAAATGCTTCAATATCTTCTCCTATTTGCAATGAACTTACCTGATATGCTGTGGGAAGATCAATATCCTTTTCCAACAAACTTGATGTCCCTGGACTTTTCCCATGATAGCCTTTGGATAAATGAGCCACTATAGGCGTTTGCTTTAATTCTTCGAGAGACCTCTTATATTGAGTCACAATAGAGGATATATCATGAGTATGAAACGAAGTTTTAAGCACATCCTCTAGCTCTTTATTAGACTCTATGTAATGGAGCGTTTTATACGCTTCAGAAAGCAAGTGATTTCGATGGGTTTTCCAATTTAAATACGCTATTCTTAAAGCGATATCTACCGCCTCACTACCTGTATTACCAAAATGGAATTCATAATCATCACTATTCCCTTCTGACTGGATTATCTGAGATATTTCTTGTGAGAGCCTTAACCCATAGCTATTATCAGCTAAGTGTAGAAAGTTTGGACGATTCTTCAACAGATGATTGGACAATTCTTCAACCAATTGAGGATGATTGTACCCTAATAGATTTATCCCATAACTGCCCGATGCATCAAATACTTTGTGACCATCAGATGTATACAAATAATCTCCTTTAGCTTTGGCGTATTCTATATCAAGCCCCAGAAGAGCCAATAATAATTCTATAGTGGTCCCATTTTTTATATTCTCATTCAGTGACATAGCTATCTTTTAAGGGTTTAATATCCGGCAAGTCCAGTGCTGGAAAAATGTAAGAAGAAATTCTTTTAAGAATAGAATTAACTATTTTATTCTTAGCTTTAAAAACAATCATGCGTTCATCCGTTGTAGCACCTAATCTCATTTTGGGGAAATAAGATGTTTGGCCCATATATACTTTTTTTGCACGTATATTTTCGATGGCATGGTATATGACAAATTGAAGAAGAACGAAATAATCCACCCTTCCCTTTCCCTCTCGACCAGTCCAGAGAAAGTAGAGGTCATTGTTTTTTTCTAAACATAGAGCGTAAGATTTCTCATTAGAAAACGTGTAAGTTAAAAAATACATCTCCTTACCGTAGTTTGATGTTACCCTTTCGAAAAAGCTAAAATTTAGATGTTCTAATTTCACTTCTGCTCTGGACATTACTCGATTAAATTTGTTGTAGAAGTCTATTAGGTTCTCTTTATTAATTTCTTCTTTCGAAAAATTGGAGGTGATATAATTTAGGTGGTTTCCTATGCTTCTGACACCTATACTTTTAAAGAGTTGTCTTCTGTAGCGACTCTTAAGTTGATTAACATATTCTTGATATGAATCAAAGGGAAGGTTTATTATGGTATCTGGAATGCTATATCCTCCAAACCATCCTCTATTGCCTAATAAGGAAACCATTCTAGAATTAACACCCCCTGTTTGTTCTTTAAAGCAAAGAAGGTTTATCTTGTTTTGAGATGAAAATTCGTGCATATATTTATCCATCTCCAAGATTACTTCCGAGAAACTAGCTCGTGCTTGGATACCAGATTGTCCTAAGGATAATGGCGTTCCACAAAACAATATTTTAAATCTAAACAATGAAGGAATCATATTATTGATCTGTCGGATTAGGTAAGAATCTCCTAGAAACAGCGACAGATTTATGGTAAAAATGCTTACAATAGCTCGACCTACAACCCTTCCTTTGTTTTTGAATATTAAGTATCTATATTCTGCACTTTCTACATTAGAATGAAAAAGCGCAGATAGAAATAATAGTTGATTTGCAGGATGAGAATCATTAAAATATTGCCACTCCTCTTTTGGAACCATTGATGGAGACTGGTATGTCGAAATTTTAATCAATTGACTTCTTTAAACAGTTAATTTAAGTTGTTCATCATCTAAAAAACTTTTGAAAGATGGGTGCTTAAATTTAGTTTCATATGTAATGTTCTTTGGTCGTTTACCTTTATATCGTGCAATTGCGATTTCTTTTACACTATGATGTTTATGAGCAAACCAAAATTGCTTTCCAATTTTAAGAGAGCCCCAAATAACCCTTAAATATTTAAGAGACCAAATAGAAGGAAGGGTGCGTTGCGTAACTTTATTCGCTCGAGAGAAATTAAGAATTGTTCTGACATAGAGCCATAATAGTTCTCTATAGAAGGTTTTTAATGATACTTTTGTAGGAAGGAGCATATGAGATAGATCAAACAATCCATGTGCATCAACAGGTATTGTAATTTTGTCTTTGTATATATCCCATATGTCTGCTCCTGGCAAGGGAGTATGTGGAGAAATATTCACGTAGTAAAGACCTGTTTCTTTCACAAAAGTCCATAATCGCTCCCAATCGTATCTTGTATATTCTGCCCCTGGAATTAAGGACCCATATGTGTCTATATTGTATTTACGTAAGACTTCAATAGCTTTTCGATTTTGCCATGCTTCTCCTTCTTTATTCATCAATGATAATTCTACGTCGGTAGTAGCTTCTAGTCCAATAAAAACAGCTGAAAGCCCAAGTTCTGACCATTCCTCAATTAGGGTTTCATTCTCTGCGATAAAATCTGCGCGAGCATATACTAGATATTTCTTACGAATATTACGAGACTTTATAAGATCAGCTAATTTTCTCAACCTTGATTTATTGATCAAGAAAATATCATCTACGATGTATACATCTTCTGCTTCAAGTGATTCAAGCTCGTCAACTATACTTTCTGGAGATCGGCTATACGGTGTTCCACCAGTAATCTTCCAAGTAAAACAAAAATTGCACTTATACCAACACCCCCAAGTAGTTTTAACAGTTGCTACTGGCTGATGCATAAGGTAATAGTACTTATGGCTTAAATGCTTGGTCAGATGCCTTGCAGGTTGAGGTAATAAATCTGCCTTAGGCATATATGGCTTATCACTGGTTTTGAGAATGAGTCCGTCTCCTATGGGTATAGCAATACCAGCGATCCGCTTAATGGATTCGTTCCGCGTGAGAGCCATACATATTTCAGCAGTTAGAAAAGTACCATCTCCAATACCAATGATGTCAACACTGACATCTGCGAAGTCTTCTGGACAAAGAGTTGCATGTACTCCACCTACTATGGTTATTATATTACTATTAAAAAGCTTTGTTTTTCTAAATACCTTTATTACTTCATTCGTACCACTCTTATAGCAAGATGATATTACTATGTCTGGATTAAAAGAAGAAAGTCTTTCTTTAAAGCCTTTCTCTACCAGTGCATCATAGATCTGTACTTCATGGTCCTCCAAATTAGCAGCTATGTAAGTCAATTCTAATGGCTCACATATCATAATGTGCTTTAAACCTATGGTATGCTTGGGTACAGGAGGTCTTACTAATAATATTCTCATGACGTAAAAGTTAATGGTTCGACTTTTTTCTTAATAGAAGTTTTTTCTTTTCGAATCAGCCGATATGCAATTTTCTCATCCGGTTTTAGAGTCGACACCGATCGGATGTTAAGTCGATCTACTAATAGTTCGATATTGAAATAATTATATATGTAAGCGATTGACAACACCATCTGTGGCATGGCCAAATATCTTCCAATACAAGTATGACGTCCAGCCCCAAAGGGAACAAAAGTATTTTTCTTAAAATTTGCTTCGTTATCAAAACGATTGGGGTTGTAAACATTGGGCTCTTCCCAATATTTTGGATTTCGATGGATGCCAAAAGTTGAAATATACATTATAGAACCAGCTTTAATCTTATGACCCTGTATGATATCCTCTTTTGTGGCATCTCTTGTCAAGGCATGACTTGGAGGATAAAGTCGCAAAGATTCCTTGACACATTTTGTCAAGAATGGCAATTTCGAATATGTTTGTGGGTCAAATTCTTCACCCTTGAATTCTGCAATTTCAGCAATTACTCGTTCGCGATATTTTGGGTGTTTTTGTAATAGATATAAGGTCCAAGTTAGAGCTACTGCTACCGTCTCTGTACTCGCACCCAGATGCACAATTATTTCATTTCTAATGTCCTCCATTGATAGCTTAGCATCATATAAAGACGAATTCATTATGAGTTGATCCATCATGCATTGGATCTTTTGAGCTTCACTTTTTCGTTTATAAACAATTTCTCTTGTTACTTTATCGAAAAATGAAAGGTAATTTTTCACGGATCTCGTCATCCCATTGAATCTAGCAAAAAATGGCCTCCATGGAAAAGCGCTTCTATAAGCTATGATGTTTTCTCCATGAGCTATATATTTAGCAATTTCATCAGCATTTCCCGAAGTCGTCCCACCAAAAATAGATTTCAGTATCCCCGTCATGGTAGCTTTTGCCAAGTCATGGGTCAAGTCAAGACCTCCTTTATTATTGGCATAGGAGTTCATTAGCCTCGCAAAGCTTGGTATGACTGTAGGGATATAAGATCTTGCCATTTCATGCGAAAAAAAGGGTCGTTGCAAGCGTTTCATCCACAACCATTCTTCACCATCAAGAGTTCCTAGAGCATTACCAATGACTTTTCGTAATTGTCCCCAGTATATTTTACTTTTTGGATAATTTTTTTCGTTTACAATACAGCAATGACGCAACACATCCACATCATTGACAACATAAACTATTTCAGTAGGAAAAGAGAGTTGATACCAAGATCCTAAATGGACATTTTTATCAATATATCTACTGGTATCTCTTAAAAAAGGCAAGCTGCGAAAAATTGAAACTTTCTTCATAGTAGCGATGTTATTTTATACTATTCCAGGAGTAATTCCTCTTTTGATGTGATTTTGGTATACGATATTGGTTCCCGCTACAAACATTCTCATAAAAGGGCTGAGTTTGGCATGATTACCGGCGAGGCGCTTGATAATAGAGCTAGGTTTATACAAGTTTTTATATAACTTCCAATATCCATTTTGTAAGTTTTCTACTGACATATTTTTAGGATAATAAACCACACTTCCACCAACGTATTTTTGAATATCATGATCGAAGATTCGTCCATCTTCATTCATATCTCTGTACATTGGTGTTCCAGGTACTGGTGTCAGTATATATATCCGAGGCAGTGCAATTCTATTTTGCATAAGAAAGTCATATGTTCTTTCGAATACAGATACATCATCTCCATCTAGTCCTACTATCATTTCCGTACTGACCTCAATACCATGTTTTTTAATCGTCGCAAAGGCTTTAGCATACTGCTCAGGTTTGTTGAAGTCTTTCTCCACATGGGTTAAGCTTGCTTGATTAATCGTTTCAACACCAAAACTCAGAATTCTGCACCCACTTTTGTACGCAAGGTGTAACATGTCTTCATTTTCAGCTATTTGAAGGCTGCATTGGCTGATCCATATGATTTTTTCAGGGATCAATGCTTCCCAAAGTTCTCTGCAGTAATTCATATCGACTCCTATATTATCATCTATAAAAGCAATATACTTTGTTCCGCTAGCCTTGGCTGCACGAACATCTCTAATGATATGCTCAACGGGGCGCTTTCGATATCCTCGCTTAAAAAACTCAGAAATAGAACAAAAAGTACATGGGAAAGGGCATCCACGGGTGGCTTGCACCGGACGCCAGAAACCAAAACTCTTGTTATTCAAAAAATCGTATCGAGGTGTTGGAAATTTTGATACATCCGGAGCTTTTGTCATACGATACACTCTTTTCAATCGATCATTAATAAAATCTTCAATAATCTCGGGCCAAAGATCATCTGCTTCTCCTTTAACCAGTACATCTACATGTTCAAGTGTTTGTTCTTCATCAAATAATGATACTGCAATACCTCCCATTACTACTTTTGCACCTGTTGCTCTGAAATGTTTTGCAATTTGATAAGCACGAACAACACCACTTCCTCCCATTCCTCCGAGCCCTACTAAGTCAAAATGTTCCTCCCATGGTATCGACTGAGATGTTTCTGTACGGACATGTAATTCCACACTGTCAGGTGTCAGTGCACCCAAATGAGGAAGGAGTAATCCAGGTAGATATGTTTTACGTTGTACTATTGGTTTTCCATTGGGATCAAGTCCGGTAGGTGCTATAAGCAGTACTTTTGGTTTTTTCATAGTATTAGACTTAGTTTATATTACTTGACGAGGTAAAACTAGTGATGGTTTAGTGATGAAAACCATCACAATGCATATAATCAAATGAAACAATTATACGTATTGTAGACAAATAGACGCAGGAATTAGAAATCTACCTATAATGGCTAATGATTAATGATGTGAAACATCATATATAAACTAGACTATAGTGGGTGAAATAGAATTACAATTGAATACTAATAACCAGAACTAGGGTTTATAGGTTAATGTAATATCCACCGAACAAATGAATAAGAATGTGTACTCTCAGTAATACATCAAAGTATTATAATCTAGGGTGCAGTTCGTTTTTGGTAATTCAATTTATGAATTGTGATGGAATTGCAATTTCCATTTTCGGTCAACTTCTCCTTTAAACGCATGATAATTCTATTATTCTTTTGAGAATAGAAATTTATCCCATCAATTGACTTAAAAAGGTAATTCTTATCTTCTACTATCCCAGACACCACCTCATCAGCACAAGGAGAGCAGTATATATTTATACTCTGATAATAACAAATGTCATCTTCAAACAAAAATAAACTTTCAAAAGGCATTTGGTTCATAAGAGATACGACCAATAGGCTATCATTACCAATATCTATTGTTTCAAAATAATCATCAGGGGCAAGATCAAAAAAGTCTTTCTGAATTTTCTCACGAGAAAAATCGACCATAGCATAACTTCCTATACCCTTAGAAAAGCAAGAAGAAAGAAATAAAAACCTGAGTTCGATTAATATTTGACTGATAATAAGGGTTTTATATATTGTTAAATACCCTTATTAATTGTGAGAAAATAAGGAATAGTTGTACCTTAACACTTGACTATCAATTAATTAACAGAGCTATTCCTTATGATTCTTAAAGAGCAAATTACTAATATTTTCTGTGTTGTGGATGAATTTGTGATCGAATTTGAAAATCACCTTGACCAACACAGTATTGGAAACAAACCCAAGCGTAAACCTAAATTAAACACTTCCGAGGTGATGACAATAATGATTCTATTTCAATTGAGTGGCATACGATGTTTCAAATGGTTTTATAATCAATATCTCGTCAAACATTTGTCCTCAGAATTTCCCAATCTCGTTTCTTATAATCGTTTTGTAGAACTTCAGAAAAAAGCATTATTACCCATGGCCTTGTTCGCAAAGACATGTTGTTTAGGAAGCTGTACTGGTATATCTTTTGTTGACTCTACTCCCATAAGGGTATGTAAAAACAAACGGATTTTTAATCATAAAGTATTTAAGAATATTGCGACAAGGGGGAAGTCCACAATGGGATATTTCTTTGGCTTTAAACTTCATTTAGTTGTTAATGAATATGGCCAAGTGATTGATTTTCAGATCACTCAAGCAAATGTTGATGATCGTACACCGTTAAAGGGTAATTTGTTAAAAAGGATCTGGGGCAAACTGTATGGAGATAAAGGCTATGTGAGCAAGCAACTTACAGAAGTGCTTTTTGATAATGGCATACATCTGGTAACAGGGATACGTAAAAACATGAAAAACTCTTTGATGCCTTTAATCGATAAGATAATGCTACGCAAACGTAGCATCATTGAAACGATCAACGATCAATTAAAAAACATTTGTATGATAGAACATTCTCGCCATCGTTCATTCCACAATTTTATTAATAATCTCTTAGCTGGATTAATTGCATACTCTTTCTTGCCAAAAAAGCCCACAATCAAATTATATCAGTTTTCACCACAAAATTCTTCGCAATTAGCTCTATTTTAATATCGAACTTAGGTTAAAACGATAATTCCAAATAATAATAGCCTCATTCGTTTTCATTAAACACTCATTACTTTAAGTAAACAATGAGTTGGGTTAGGATAACTACTTTCTCACAAAATGCAAAATAAAAAAGGGATTCAACCAAAGTTAAACCCCTTTTTTGCGCTTCCTCAAGGACTTGAACCTTGGACCCTCTGATTAACAGTCAGATGCTCTAACCAACTGAGCTAAGGAAGCGTTTTGCTTAATTGCGGTGCAAATTTATAATTTCATTTTAACTTATGACAAGTTTTTTAAAGTTTTTTTATCAAAAAAAACTTTATTAATCACCATGGCCAAATAGATCGCAGATTATCAACCCTTTAGGAAAGCTTTGTTTTGAAGATTAACTTGCCAAACTAAAGCGAACATCCTCGATATAGTCCAATCTCACCATGGATTTCACCTCTAAAGTATAAAAACCAAACTCTTCAACAACAACACCAACCAACTCATAAACGCCTTTTCCTCTAAATGGAAAATTCGCGGCAATAGGTGGAAAATGTACCGTGTCGATCCAGTCTCCTTCTACATCTAAGAATGTACCAAACTGCATTCTCTTTTTGTTAGATGTCGTTGTATTTTTAATCGTAACAAGGTAACCGTATATCGTTATCGACCTTCCCTTCATCCTTGGCAGATCCTTAGCATGTAATAATGGTTCTGCCAATATATTTTTAAGTAAAAGAAACGGTGAGCTCAAAGAGAATCCAAGTAATTCGATTTGGTCAAAAGCATCCGACAGTTCTACTTGCTCAAATTGAGGTAAATCATACTTCGGGACTTCCACCTCAAACAAGGTAGATTGCACCCCTTTAAACGGAGATGTATTCATAATTAGGTGGGCTTTCCATAACAAAGTTTGCTTATCCACCATTGTAAACCGGAAAGCATTGATCCGTATCAGAAGATCCAATTGTTCCATACCTATCAGTACACGTTCTAAAAAATCTTCTAGCGAAGAAAACGTCCCATTCTCCTTTCTTTCTTTGATGATTCGTAGAGCTACATTACTTTCTAAACTATGTAAAAGATGAAACCCTAAATAAATATCATCACCATATATCCATGTAGGGTAATGGCTTTTATTTATACATGGGGCATGGATCGTTCCACCAATTTTTCTAGCCTCATGAACATACAGTTCTGCATTATAAAAACCACCACCATTATTAAGTACAGCTACCATATATTCTAGAGGGAAATGTGTTTTCAAGTATAAACTTTGATAACTCTCGATGGCATACGAAGCGCTATGCCCTTTAGCAAAAGCATATCCTGCAAAACTTTCAATTTGTTGCCAGACTTCATAAATAGTCTTTTCAGGGTAGCCTTTTGATTTACAATTGTGAATAAAAGTTTTTTGAACCTTTTGAAACTCCTCTCTGGAACGATACTTTCCACTCATTCCGCGCCTTAATACATCTGCCTCACTTAGGCTCAAGCCAGCAAAGTGGTGAGCAACTTTTATAACATCTTCTTGATATACCATTACGCCATATGTATCTGGCATAATGTTTAGTAAGATGGGGTGAGCTTTTTTAATTCTTTCAGGGTCTTTATGGCGGCGTATATACTCTTGCATCATGCCACTTTTAGCGACCCCTGGTCGGATGATGGAACTTGCAGCTACCAGTCCGTTGTAATTATCTACCTCCAGCTTTTTTAAGAGCATACGCATCGCCGGTGATTCCACATAAAAGCATCCTATACACTCTGCCCTACTCACCATTGCGTTCACCTTGACATCTTTAATAAATGGTGCTACATTATGTATGTCAATGTCTCCAAAATTTGGCCTATTCACTTTAACTAATTGTACTGCATCCTTGATCTTTCCCAATCCCCGTTGCCCAAGAATATCGTATTTGTACAATCCAACATCTTCAGAAACCACCATATCAAATTGTGTCGTAGGAAAGCCCTTAGGAGGCATATCAGTAGCAGTATAATAATGAATAGGTTTCTCAGAAATAATAATACCTCCAGCGTGAATACTTAAGTAATTGGGTTTGCCTTCTAACTCTTTAGCATAAATTATCACCAATTGAGACAACTTATCTAAAGAGGAAAAATCAAAGCGACCTTTACTTAATTTATCTAGCTCGTGTTTAGGCAACCCAAAAACCTTACCCAACTCTCTTACTGCTGCACTATGCTTAAATGTGTTGTATGTAGCCAACAAAGCCACCTGACCTTGTTCGCCAAAACGCTCAAAAATATACCGCGTCACATCTTCTCTGTCGCGCCACGAAAAATCAATATCAAAATCAGGAGGACTTGTTCTATATAGATTCATAAACCGTTCGAAATACAAATCAAGAGCAATTGGATCTACATCTGTAATGCCCAGTAAGTAGGCCACTATACTATTTGCACCACTTCCTCTTCCTACATGGAAATATCCTTTCTTTTGTGCATAGCTTATAATATCCCAATTGATCAAAAAAAAAGGCACGTAATCCATCTTCTGAATCATATCAAGCTCTTTCTTAAGCCTAGCTTTGACCTCTTTTGAAGGAGCATTACCATATCTATACTTGAGCCCTTTTCTACACAACTCTTTAATCTTAGCTAAATCCAATTCTTTATCCCCTGTATAGGTTAATTTATTCTGATGTGGTCGATTAGGAGAAAAATCAAAATCAATACTACATTTCTGTAAAATGATCTTTGTGTTATCCAATATAAAAGCATGCTCTCGATAGTAATACTCCACCTGTTTTGTAGTCAAATAAATGTCCGTTTCTTTCGCTTGCTGCGCTACCTCCAACTTGCTTAATAAAACATTGTTGTCAATGGCACGAAGTAGTCGATGTGCATTAAAGTCCCTTTTGTTTCGAAAGGTAAATGCATTAAGCGCTACTAATCTGTTTTCATACTCGGAATATTTGCTAAATAGCAACTTAGACAGCTCCAAGCGGTTGATTCCAATATATTCATTATCCGAGAAGTCTTTTTTATTAATGTGCATAACTTGCTCCAGTGGAAAAATCCAGATAACATCTTTCAATGGTGGTGGGTGTTCAGGAAGTGCTTTCTTTGTATGATTATACTTCGACAGAAAGCCATTTAATTGAAAGAAACCCTCATTATTCTTAGCAAGTCCGAGGTACATCTGACGCGCTCCATCTCTAAAATCAATTCCTAACAATGGTTTTAGCCCTGCTCTTTTGGCCAATCGAACAAAATTTAAACATGCAGAGGTATTATTTATATCGGTAAGAGCGACATGACTCACTCGATCTTGAAGTGCAAGTTCAATGATTTCTTTCTCAGAAAGAGCTCCATAACGCAGGCTATAATATGAATGACAATTGATAAACAAAGGTTACAAATTGAATAAGTCTAATTGTTCGCCTAGCTTACGTTTACGAGCAGTCGTCTCACCCATGCCTTGCAATTCGAGTTCTTCATAAAGTACATAATCGTATTCTTTTCTTAGACGATCACCTGTTGGTTTAAGCACTTCAACTTGTTTATTCCGAGAGGATTTTATAGCCTTAGCAATAGGATACGCATTAAATGTGCGATCGTCAAATGGATGCAACATCGCAGTAACTTCATGTAGTGGAAGTTCGATATCCAACCATCGTTTTTCATCATTTTTAGACAATATCATAGGTCCACGGTGATATGGGATTTC
The DNA here is from genome assembly GCA_965230345.1 of Saprospiraceae bacterium. Classification (GTDB taxonomy): domain Bacteria; phylum Bacteroidota; class Bacteroidia; order Chitinophagales; family Saprospiraceae; genus JADKBO01. Next base: position 1,329,654 of record CBDDKR010000002.1, on the reverse strand, counting down.
CTGTAACAGAGGAGAAGCTGGAGTGGTAATAATTGCAAAGCCTTTTATAACTTCTCCTGTTTTCTCATCTGTCCATTCATCCCATATGCCAGCCATGGCAAATGGCTTTTTAACCGTGGATTGGTAAATAAGGTGGGGGTTGTTTAGTTTTTCAGTTGTACTGCCTTCTACAAAAGCATCAGCAATAACGATACATCGCTGCGAACGAATGGCCTTCTTAAACATTGGCTTAGAGATAATTCCTTTTGCTCCCGTATAATGCGGGTCGTTGTCTTGGTTGTGGTCCCCTTCGCTTCGAGCATTGATCACATACATTTTCTTTTTTACCCACGAAGGAGTGAATCCAAACTTCATAAATTGTATTTGCCCAGGAGCATCTGAAGCAATCACTAAAGCGTCATCCCCAGGACTAACGTTGGGGTTGATTTTAAATCTATCCAAAACTTCAGACACATCGGCATCAAACTCTCTTTCGATGATCTTCAATTTACTTATTACTGCATACCTTCCACACATTAAGTCATTTCTTTTTTGTTATAAAAAGATTCTTCAAGCATCCCTCGGCTTACTTCATTTCACCTTTTCTTTTTCTCCTAAAGCAATCTTGTGTAATTTGCCCTAAGAACACTTCTGATTTAACATATTCGAAGTCCAACAGTTGAGGCAATTCACCAAATAATGGAATTCCTCCACCCAACAAAACAGGTATTGTCGATAGCCTCAATTCATCGATCAAATCTTGTTTTAGGAAATCCTGCACGGTCCTTCCTCCATCAATATAGAGATTTGTATAGCCTTGTCTATGAATCTTTAATAGTACTTCTTGAGGGCTTCCCTTTATCAGGAAAACTTTCTGCTCCAATCTTTTCGGTAAGAACTCTAGCGTATTACTTAATACAAATACTGGTTTTGAATAGGGCCACTCTCCTCCAAAATCAAGGACAACTTCGAATGTGTTTCGGCCCATGACTATAGCATCAATTTCCTCCATTAAGTTATTATAACCCATATCATCACCATCTGGATTGGGAATCTTATCCAACCAATCAAGCTCTCCATCTTTTCCTGCGATATAGCCATCGATACTCCTTCCTACAAAAACAATGTTCTTTCCTTTCATTCACTCTGTTATTTTCTTGTTTACATTTTTCCATCGTTCAAAATGGCCTTTTAGCGTCATCCTATTTTTTCATTAATACATTCTATGCCGTTCGGTGAGCAAGCACTACGGGTGGCTCTCCATTGAAAGGGTTCATCATACTGCCTATTGTCTGAGCGCCCATCGTTGAGGCCCTCATTACACTTCGGCTTCCATATTTGTTTCTTATTTTATCCATAGCTATATAGAGGTTGGCAGTGCGTTGAGTATCTTCAAAAAGGCTCATCTGATAATTACCACTAACCAATCCACTAAATCGCACTCCAACCAACCTAATTAATAACCTCTTATTGTAGAGTTGATCAAAAAGATCTAGCACCTTAGGTATGAGGCTATGATCTGCTGCAGTATAGGCTATTTTCGCCTGTTTACTATGTGTGTTAAAATCAGAATATCTAATTTTTATAGTAACACAAGAAGTCAACTTTTTACCATTACGCAATTGAAATGCTAAATTTTCTGCCATTGCTCTAATCAAGGTCTTTAACTTTTTAACATCTGTCGTATCTTTTCCAAAGGTACGTTCATTAGAAATCGATTTTCTTTCGTGATACTCTACCAATTCTGCATGGTCAATACCATTGGATTTTAACCACAAAGATCTTCCATGTTTACCAAATACAGATTCCATCATTTGCACTGGCATTTCTTGGACTTTAGCTACTTTTCTAATGCCCAAATGGCATAACATCTGGAAAGTTTTATCACCCACCATGGGGATTTTTTTAATAGATAGTGGCCTTAAAAAAGCCTTTTCATAGCCTTCGTCAATCTTGATCTGATTGTTTGGTTTGGCCTCACCTGTCGCAACCTTAGATACGGTCTTATTAATGGACAATCCAAAGGATATAGGCAATCCCGTTTCTCTAATTATTTTTGACCTTAATTCAGATGCAAATTTATAACATCCAAAATACTTATCCATACCTGTTAAATCTGCATAAAACTCATCTATACTGGACTTCTCCAATACAGGAACTTCTGATTTAAGGATCTCCGTCACTAACTTACTGTATTTGGTATAAGTACCTGCATTACCTCTAATAACAACAGCTTCTGGACACAACTGTCGAGCCATCCGCATTGGCATGCCCGAATGAGCCCCAAATCGCCTTGCTTCATAACTTGCAGCAGAGACTACACCACGGTCTCCTGTGCCCCCAACTAACACAGGAAGCCCATTCAGTCGACTATCCTCTATCCGCTCGACAGAAACAAAAAAGCTATCCAAGTCCATATGTAGTATAGATCTCATCATTTCTCTTTATGGATTATTTACAAAATTACGGATTATTTCCAAAACACAATGGAATTATTACATTTTTTTGGAAATAATCCCAATTGTACCTATATTTGATATTATGGAAATACCAATGGAATCCAAGAAACTCAAGGAAGTTAGAGAAGAACTAGGATTAACACAATCTGCTTTTGCCACCCAACTAGGCATAAAGAATACAACTGCAGACATCGAAAGAGGGCGAACAAAGATTAGTGGTTTTGTCGTAATGCAACTTCTTAAGACATACCACATCAATCCACTTTGGCTTTATGGATATAGCGCACAAAAGCACCTCAACCCAGATCATCAATATGTGAACCCCAAAATGATAAGTGTAGACAATGTTGGAAATGAAAACATCCTTTTGGTCCATGAAAAAGCTGCTGCTGGTTATGCTGGCAATATAGGAGATCCAGAATATTATGATGATCTTCCAGCTTTCACCTTTCCTCTTCCAGAATACCGAAACGCCAGCTTTAGAGGCTTTCAAGTAGATGGACAAAGCATGCAACCAGCCTTACTTCCAGGAGAATGGATCATAGCTAAAGCTATTTCAAACATCAATGAAATTCAAAATGGTAACATCTATGTAGTCGTAGAAAAAGAAGGCATTCGAGTTAAAAAATTGGTCGTGAATAGCGACAACCAAAGTATTAGTTTAATATCTACCAATCCAGACTATCCAGCTGATATTATCAGTTATGATGACGTAAAAGAACTTTGGGAATTTCATAGTAAAATCACCCAAGAAGTCTCAACACAATTACCTCAAACTCAGCTAGACCAAATCCAACAAGATCTCAAAACACTTAGTCAAGCCATACACAATTTAAACGCTATTAAATAAACTGTAAGGCAACATCTAATTACAAACAGCCATTTTTAAGACCTATATTCTAGCAATTGTCAAAAACATTTAGTTACTTTACTAATAATTAGCACACTAATTAAAATGTCGAACATTTTAACAACAGTTGATCTTTCTGCTTTCATCATAGAGCGCACCGCAAAACGGTTAAAACTAATGTTCTCTCGGGAGCTATTGGAGCATCCAAGTATTGACATAACCGTTGACCAATGGGTTATCTTACAGATACTCAATAAAAAAGGTTCAATGAGTCAAATGGAGATCGCAGATGAAAGTTTAAAAGATGCCCCAACCGTCACAAGAATTATAGACATACTCGAACAAAAATCCTATGTCAGTCGCAATCCCAATCCTAAAGATCGTCGACAATACATTATAGACCTAACCGCATCAGGCAAATTAACCGTACAAAACACCATGCCTATTGTAGAAAAATTTCGGGCACACGCCTATCATGGATTGGACAAAGCACAACTCGCTACACTAGAAAAAACAATGAAGAAAATAGAATCAAACCTTATAAATAAATCTGATAAATCATAAGCAATATGGATACAATGACAAACCCTTCAACTGCTGCTGCTCAAGATACATTTCCAATCAATGGAACTGATTTCATAGAATTATATGTAGGAAATGCTAAGCAATCAGCCCTTTATTATCAATACTGTTATGGATTCAAACTAGTAGCCTATAAAGGTCCAGAAACAGGCGTACGTGATCGTGTTAGTTATGTACTTGTACAGGACAAAATTCGATTCGTTCTTACATCTGCTATCCACCCAGATCATGAAATAGCAGAGCACGTAGCCCTACATGGAGATGGAGTCAAAGTCCTTGCCCTTTGGGTAGATGATGCAGTAGATTCGTATAATAAATGTTTGGAAAGAGGAGCAGAATCTGCTTTTGAGCCATATACTATCGAAGATGAAAATGGTAAAGTTACAATGGCAGCCATTAAGACTTACGGAGATACCATACATACATTAGTAGAAAGAAAAGACTACAATGGTGTATTTATGCCTGGATTTATCGCTAAAGAAGGACCAGCTATAACCTCAACAGGGTTAAAATATGTAGACCATTGCGTGGGAAATGTTTGGCTGGGAGATATGAATAAGTGGGTTAAATTTTACCAAGATGTATTGGGTTTCAAACTTCTATTGACCTTTGACGACAAAGACATATCTACGAAGTACACAGCACTTATGAGTAAGGTAGTAAGTAATGGTAACGGATACATAAAATTTCCTATTAACGAACCTGCAAAAGGTCTTAAAAAATCACAAATAGATGAATACTTAGACTTCTATAAAGGGCCTGGTTGTCAACATATGGCACTTGCCACTGACGACATCATTTTTACGGTATCCGAATTGAGAAAGAGAGGTGTCGAATTCTTATACGTACCGGATAATTACTACGAAGAAGTGCCTGAAAGAGTAGGAGAAATTGAAGAAGACCTTGAAGAATTAAAAAAACTTAATATTCTTATCGATAGAGATGACGAAGGTTATCTTCTTCAAATATTCACCAAGCCAATACAAGATCGTCCTACCGTATTTTTTGAAATCATTCAAAGGTGTGGTGCAACCTCATTCGGAAAAGGTAATTTCAAAGCTTTATTCGAATCCATTGAAAGAGAGCAAGCCATTCGAGGCAACTTATAAGCAATAAACTAAGAGCATTAAAGGAGTTCGAATATCGAACTCCTTTTTTATTTTCACTATATTCCATTGCCAGACATATAAAGAATATATCCAACCTATTCTCTAGGTATTATAGAGTAGACATATACCTTGTAGGTTCACCAAGAAAAAGGAACATTCCAACAGCCTAGTCCATTTTGAATAATTCGAAATTTATACCTTAGCATCATCTAAAGCTCAATTCTAAATTTTCATGAAGCTCTCTTTAGCTTTATTCCTAGCATGTTTAATCAACCTAATCATCACGGTAAATGTGTTGGGTCAAGCACATTCTTCCAAAAACTATTTTAGAAGCGACAAAGAATGGGTGAAACAACAACCCAAATACTCCATCTACGGAGACAATTACTTCATCACAGGAAGTCAATTTGGAAAGACCCCAACCGAAGAAAACAGTGATGCTAAATTCGAAATTGGCTTCAAATATAGGCTTACAGATTTAGTCCTTCCAGGCAAACTGTACGCCTTCCTAACCTACCGTCAAAAATCATTTTGGGATATCTATCAAGAATCACTCCCTTTTAGAGAGACGAATTATAATCCTGGGATTGGTTTTGCCAAACCAATACTGTCTCAAAACCGTATAAAACATGCTTTTTTCTTACGTGTTGAACATGAGTCAAACGGACGAGATGAAGAGTTCTCAAGGAGTTGGAATTTCCTCTCTTTACAATACTTTTACTTTCATAAAAACAAATGGCAATTACGACTAAAAGCTTGGCATCCATTTGGCGATATGGAAAACAATGAAGACCTATTGGACTACATTGGTCATGGTTCTATTGGGTTGGCATATAGACCCCAAAAATGGCTTATCTTAGAATCGCAATTCAGAAAAGCTTTAAATCTGGACAAAAACGGAAGCATAAAACTTTCGGCTAGCTTAAAACTAAGTAAAAAGACCAACCAATACTTACTTTTTCAATATTACTACGGTTATGCCGAAAGCCTGATCACCTATAATGAGATATCTCACATGCTTCGATTAGGAGTAGTCCTAAAGGATTTATCCGTCAATTTTGAAGATTAGCTCAAGCTTCGGTCAATCCAAAAGAAATAGCTGTCAAAACGGAATATTACAATTCAAATCAACCACTCACTCATAAAGTGTTACCGATTACTAATTAGCTAGTATCAACTATAGTCAGTATATCTATTTTGTTATAATTTGACCCTTATAATTAAAAATATTCATACAATTTATATCAAACCCAACAGAAACAATCTATAACATGAAACTAAATACATTTATTTTCTTTCTCTTGTCTCAGACCCTTTTTGCTAACAATATTGAGGTCACAAACATCTCTCTAACTGGTCAAAATACTGTGGATAATTACACTCTTGTACAATTTGATCTTTCGTGGGAAAACTCATGGAGAATCAGCTCTGGCCCATCAAACTATGATGGAGCATGGGTATTTATCAAATTTCGTGAAAACAGTGGAAACTGGGAACATGGTACTGTTAATTATGTAGATGGAACAGCTGCAAATGATGGACATACGCAACCTGCTGGTTCCGTTATTCAAACTATGTCAGATGGTGTAGGGGTCTTTATTCATCGAGACAGCGATGGTAATGGAGATATTAATTTTGCCAATATTCAATTACGATGGAACTATGGAGAGGACATTGTTCAAGATCAATCGGTCGTAGATATTCAAGTTTTTGCTATAGAAATGGTTTATATACCTGAGGGAGAATTTCCATTAGGATCCCATTCTTCAGGATCAGAAATTGATCATTTCTATACCAATCTAGGTTTTTTTGGAGTCAGAATACCATATAATGTTGAATCAGAAAATGCTATTCCTGTAAGCACAACCGTAGGTGATTTGTACTACGAAGTTGACGCTAACGAAAATGATGGAGACCAATTGGGACCAATTCCTGCAGCCTTTCCTAAAGGATTCGCAGCCTTTTGGTGCATGAAATATGAAATTACAGAAGAACAATGGGTTTGTTTTTTCAATACTCTAACTGAAACTCAAAAAACAAATAGAGATATAACAGATAGTGATCATAAAAATTCAGATGCTGTAGTCGTTAGGAATACGATTGCTTATACTTCTGGTAATGCTACAACAAGCGCTCCTGCGAGAGCCGTTAATTTCTTGTCATATGAAGATAATGCTGCTTATTTAGATTGGTCAGGTTTGCGATTTATGACAGAATTAGAATATGAAAAAGCAGCCAAAGGTCCATACCATATTAATAATATGCTGGCCTCTGGTGGCACCTTAGTCTTTGATCAATTATACACTTTAGTTAATGATGGGCAAGAAGATGCTAACATTACCAATCCTGGAGTAAATCTTACGAATATGTGTTACTTCGATACCGATCCCGGCGGACCTATGCGTGTAGGAATTTTTGCTTCTAGTGCGCTTAACCCTACTCGTATCGAAACAGGTGGAAGTTATTACGGAGTAATGGAACTTAGTGGAAACTTGTATGAAAGAACAGTTGGTGTTGGAACACCTGTGAATCGATCTTATACCGGTAATCATGGTGATGGAATAATAATTTGGAATGGTAACCATAATGTTAGTAATTGGCCAGCTAATGGATCAGAAGGGGCTATTTCGTATAGAGGAGGTTCTTGGGCAAATGGCTCGAGTTTATGCTCCGTGGCTGATAGAACTTCATGCGCTATTCTCAGTTCCGTAACAAATAGTAGGATTGGAATTCGTGGTGTAAGAACATCTGAATAATATGCAAGAACTATTGCTTAAATATTATCTTATTACTATCCTTCTTTTAGTCCTCTTTGTCTATCCTGCCAAAGCGCAGTATTATGGTGGAAGTGCTGATGGACTGGACCACTCTACCTCCATTCAGACATCTCTTAATGGCGATCAAATAAATTCTCAAATAATTTACAGAGGTGGAAACGGTGATGGACATCATAAAAAAGAATATAATGGCTCAATTGATGGTGTATCACTAACTGCAATTTATACTGGAGGAATAGATGACGGTGTTGCAAAAAATCAATTTCATGGTGCATTGGACGGCACAAGTATATTAGTCTTATATCAAGGAGGAGGAGGTGATGGACATCATAAAATAGCTTTTAATGGACTCGTAGATGGGCAATCTCTTTCTTCTATGTATTCTGGTGGAGATGGAGATGGGCATGTTCGCATGACTTTTTCAAGCACTTTGGATAATGTACCTATGGAACAACTGTTTATGGGTGGAGATGGAGACGGGCATCACAAAAATTTTGAATCATTAATCATGAGTGGAGAATTATTAGAGCATTTGTACACTGGTGGAGATGGAGATGGGCATCACAAAACAGCTTTTAATGGACTCGTAGATGGGCAATCTCTTTCTTCTATGTATTCTGGTGGAGATGGAGATGGATTCTCTAAACATAATGTCCAGTATATATTTGATTTTCCTGGTTGTACCCTTGTTGTAAATACAGATGACGATGGATTTGGATCCTTAAGATATGCTATTGACTGCGCATCTCCTGGAGATACCATAGATTTCAGCCCATTACTCCTTCAAGACACTATTTCTCTTACTTCTGCTTCTTTAACAGTTGCCAAAGATTTGTATATAAATGGGAATCCCAATGCACACCTTTTCGTAGATGCATCACAGGTACAACGAGTACTAAATATTGGATTAGGAAATAATGTGGTAGTTAGAGGACTCAAACTTATCGTAGGATCGGAACCAATCGGAGGTGCAATAGATAATGATGGGATGCTTACCTTACTTGATTTAGACATATTGGATCCAAATAATCTATCTTCTGGTGCTATTCATAACGATGAGAATGGTAGCATTACCATTGAGGGGATTGTCAGAATTCTTAAAGATTAACTGTACTATATTCTTTTCTATATGCCATAGGAGAAAGAGCATAATCGGACTTAAAGTTATTAGAAAATCGACTTACCGAATTGTAGCCTACTTGATAACATATCTGAGACACGGATAAATCAGAATACTTTAGCAATTCAGCCGCTTTACTAAGTTTTTTTGATTGAAAATATTTCTTAGGAGAAATACCAAATACTTTTTTAAAATCTCTGAAAAATTTCGAATCGCTTAAGGAACACAAAAATGCCAATTCATGCATGGTAATGTTACTATATAAGTGTTGAGATATAACCTCTTTAAATCGAACTACTGATGGGGTGAAGGCATCTAAAATGAGTGATTTAATATACTCTCCATCTTTAGAATGAAACAACAAAAATAAAACTTCTTTGAGTTTCATTTTGATTAACTCTTCATTCTCTATGAGTTCACTTTCGAAAAGCATAAATAATCCTTCAAAATAATGCTCTAGGTGTCGATCAAGATTAACCTTTAGGGCATTTTTAATTTTTCTTTCTATAGAAAACAAAGGTTTTAACTCCAATAGGTCTTCAGAAAAGATAGACTTTAATACTTCAGGATAAAAATGAATCACCAATAATTCAACTCTATTTGTTTTATCGGGATATACGTTGGCAATGTAATTTCTACATTGTTTGAAAATAGCACTTCCATTTGAACAAGCAACCGTCCCTGTCATTGTCATAATTTCTTCCCTCCCATTTACAACATATGTCATACAAGCTTTCAACTCTTCTGACATATATGCCTCAATATGCCCACTTAACTTTATTCTTTGGAAGACCTCTTTGCCATAAAGAGAAACCGATCTATTATAGGTTATCATTTGTTTATTACTTCGACGTCAAGCATTCATCTTCATCAACAATGTGTAATGTGGAATTAAAATCCATGGTACAATTAGATACGATATGAAGATTAGCAGATTTCAACAAGACATTTACATTTCCATGCAACTCTACATTATCGAGAATTACTAATGACCTTGCAGATAGTACTGTATCCATTTCTAAAATTCTATCTTTTATTAAGATCGTATCTAAACACGAACCTGATGTCTTAATGTATTTTGCAGTCACTACATCCTTATTAGAGCCGCTGTTTATTGGAGTCATTGATCCAACAATAACATTATTATTAAAAGAGTCAATCTCTAGGTACTCGAACGGAGTTTGATTATACATGGTATCAGTATACACTATTTTTTTCAAAGATAATCCATTTGCATCAAGACGTTCTAAGTAACCATCATTTCCTAGTCGTCCGATCACTATAAATTCGCCATCACAGTTGACCTGAAAATCATTGACTATCAAGTGGTCAACTTCATCACTTACCCTACTCCATATTTCTGTTCCATTACTATCATATTCTACCATCGCATATTCAAATCCATTACCTCCAATTTTTTCAGCCAAAACGATGGGTGAAATTTGGTTTTTAAGCCGTAATTGCTTCATGTAGTCGGTTCCTCCATTACTTTGCGGGTCAAATATCCTCCCCCATATTAGACCACCATTTGTATTAATTTTTTGCAGTACAACGTCTATATCACCAGCTATCGACCTATGACCACAGACATAAATATCACCACTATTATCTACAAGTAAGGCGTTAACATTTTTGACTAATGAAACACTTGTTGGAGGCTCGATATCCCAAGTGATTTGACCTTGACCGTCATACTTTATCAGCCTTGTTTTCCCAATAAAATTAATCGTGATAGTTCCCAAAACATATATTTCGTTAGAGCTGTTAACATAGACATGACTTAGCTCACCAGAAGAAGCTCCAGCAGGTAAGTATTCATCTACCCATTGAAAAATGCCCGTACTGTCATATTTCACAGTCAAAAATTCAAAACTTCCAGCTATTCCAACAGCGTAAACATTATCATCTTGATCCAAATCTAAGTTAAAAAGTTCTTCGTGAGAAAAATCAAACAATATCCCTTCGTCATAAGTTTGCACCCAAGCTATATTGCCATTGGGATATACTTTGATAATAGCCATGTTGAATGTGCCAGATTCATCCTCTTCAATTCCTCCAAGATATACAGACCCCCTTTTACCTAACTTAATCGCTCGTACTTCTACATTTATAGTATTTGTCCATGAGGTAGTCCATAACTCATTTCCTAGAACGTCATATTTTGTCAAGTAGATTTTCTCATCAATATTATGACTTGGCACATAAATATTGCCAAGAGAATCAGATACTATCCCAGCATCATTATACACATTAGGAAAATCTCCTTCAAAGACATTCTTCCATTCTATTTTTTGAGAAGAGACTACTACACATTGAATTATCAGCAAGGCAAGAATGATAACACATCTCATATTTTTTACCGCCAAAACTAGGATATTGGGCTTTGTTAAAATTGATGTTTTAACCCAAAATATTGTCAAAATTCATCACGCTAATTCATTATTGTCGATTTCGACAACTGTACGACATTAGACAACGCCTTAGCGATCAATGATAAAAATGTTCTTGTAAAAAGTAAAAAGGAATAGGTGCTAGGTAACAAACCTAAATGGAGCCGATGGAGGGACTCGAACCCCCGACCTGCTGATTACAAATCAGCTGCTCTAGCCAGCTGAGCTACATCGGCAATTCTACATCTGAACCTTTATTTGCATTAAATCAAAACAATGGATCTGATCTAGATATTTATTTTTTCAAACGGAGCGCAAATGTAATTATTTTTTAATAAAGTCAAAACAGAAAAACCTATTTAGATAATTTAATCATCATATTCTTTAACTATCTACACATTGAAGTATAATGTAAGTTGAAAACTCTATAAAATACATTGATCCCATTAAGGATATCAAGCATTATCCTAATTTCAAAGAGGGTATATTTTAGCCAAGATTTTCTAATGTATAAATCCGTACTTAATATATTTGAGACAATGCATAATCGCATTGCAAATCCATGCTATCAATCCAGGAGTTGTTTTTTAAAGATCCAAATGCAATTGACAATTCCGTACAAGCAATTACTACCGCATCTATATTGTAACGACTGATTTCATCAAAGCATTCTTGTGCTAACGCATAGTCTTCTCCATCGTAATATATCTTTCGAAGCGTTTCTATTTTTTCTTGCAATGTTTCATCTGGTATTACTACTTCTGTTACGGTATTCATATACGAATGTAGATAACCTGAATTCATGGTATACTTAGTTCCGAGCAATAATGCTTGATTAGCCTTTTTTTGCCTTAACTCTTGCTTTAGCAATTCTCCAATGTGTCCAAATGGCTTTTTCTCAGGAAGCGAAGCTGATACTAAATCATAAGCCTGATGCAAGGTATTATTGGATAAAATTACGACATCTACATCCATTTCGTTCATAGACTTTAGATGGGGTTTTAATAGACTTGCTGCTTCAGACATATGATTAGGCAAGCAATTGTTTATCTCACTAAAGTCTATACTTAATAATAGAATTGGGCAGGTATGTGTTTCTCCTTTTCTTTGTTTAAATCCTTCATTTAATTTTTGATAGACCAAAATCGTAGACCTATATCCAAGACCACCCAATATGCCAATATATCCTGTTTTCATTCGAAAATACTAATGGTAAAATACTCTCTTTCATCCATAAAATGCTCTATCTTCTCAAAACCTGATGAAAGTCCCAAATCCATTATTTGATCCAGATCATACTTTTGTGAAACCTCGGTATGAACTACTTCTCCTTCCTTGAATAAAAATTGCTTTCCTGCTATCGTAACTATTTGCTTTTTCAAGCTTACTAGAAAGCTATAAGTAATTCCACTTATCGGATTATAGCTAGGATAATGATCAAATGAAGACACATCAAAATCAGCTCCTAATTCTCTATTGATTCTCTTCAATAAATTGATGTTAAATTCCTTTGTAACACCACTCGCATCATTGTAGGCTTTTAAGATGGTCCCAGGATGTTTCTTAAGGTCCATCCCCATAATTAGTCGATCGCCTGGCTGCATATTTGACTTAATCTTCTTTAAAAACTGTTTGGCTGTTTGGTCATCAAAATTCCCAATATTGCTGCCCATAAACATCAATATTTTGGGAACCTTAATATCTATAGAAGAAAGCGTTTCGAAATAGTCTCCGGGTATTGGTTTTATCATTAATGTTGGAAGTTTGGATTGAATTAAGCCCACGTTCTTTTCCAATACATCTGGTGAAATATCCAAAGGACAGTATGTAAACTGCTTACCTGCTTTTACAAGTTCTGACAAGAAGTATATCGTTTTACTTCCATCTCCAGCACCAAGTTCCACAACGGAAAACATATCGTAATCGAATCCTTTTATAAGTTGAAGTGATTTGCTCTGGATAATTTCCAATTCAGAATTAGGCAAATAATACTCTTCCAAGTGCATGATCTTTTGGAATAATTCATCTCCTTTTTTATCATAAAAATATTTAGAAGATAACTTCTTTAAAGGTAGGGACAACCCATAAATAACATCTTTCAAAAACTGATGGTTTATCTCCGTTTTATTATTCATATCTGTGTTACTTTGCCAATCTAATTCCAGAAAACATCCAACGCATTTGTGGATGAAAAAAGTTTCGATACGTGTATCGACTATGTCCCTTAGGAGTTGCAACTGAAGCACCTCTCAAGACATGTTGGTTAACCATAAACTTACCATTGTATTCACCAATGGCACCAGGTGCTTTACGATACCCAGGATATGGAAGATACGCACTCGATGTCCATTCCCAAAGTTGCCCCCACTTTAATTGACTAGAAGCAACTTCCCATTCAAATTCTGTAGGAAGACGAAGCTCCTTCCACTCTGCATATGCAAATGCCTCGTAGTAACTTACGTGCTGAACAGGCAAGGATAAATCTACCTCTCTTAAGCCGCTGTAATCATAGTAAAACCATTTACCCCTGAGGTTATGCCAATACATTGGTCTTGAAATTGTGTTTTCTCGTACCCAATCCCAACCCTCAGCATGCCAAAAATCAAAGTTTTGATATCCTCCCGCTTCAATAAACTCTATATACTCACCGTTCGTAACCAATTTGGTAGCCATCGAATATGGTTGTAAATACACCTTATGTACTCCTAACTCATTATCAAAATGAAATCCTTCCTGTCGACAACCTATACTGTAAATGCCTTCTTCTATAGAAACAAAGTCTAAGTCCTGATCTTCTTGTTTGACATGAAAGTCGGGATTTAAACATGAAGGAAAAGTAGGCTGGTGTCCCAATATGTACTTAATGTCATATGCCAATAATTCCTGATGTTGTTGCTCATGATTCATACCAATTTCCAAGACATCCAACATGTCTGAATCTTGTTTTTGGCCCAACAAATCACAAACTTTCTGGGTAATGTAATCACGGTATTCTCTGATCTTTAGAATAGACGGGCGTGTCATCAACCCCCGATTTGCTCGAATTACACGGTCGCCTGCATGATTGTAATAACTGTTAAATAAATAGAAAAAATCGTCATCAAACACTTCATATCCATTGTCATAATTACACAAGACAAATTGTTCAAAAAACCATGTGGTATGGGCTAAGTGCCATTTAGGGGGAGAAACAAAATCTATGGGTTGAATGGAATAGTCCTCTGCTATTAAGGGTTTGCAAATCTGCTCTGTTTTGTTGCGGACTTTCAGAAAAGAATTAATCCATTCTTCGATACGCTCATTCATTTCACATTTTGTTTCCATACCTAAACTTCTATGCTTCTACGCATTTTTATTACACTGTACTGTACTTTGAAAATTTTTGCCTTAATGTTTCCATTTTTGGATGGATATACCTTTGACAAAATTGACCTTCAGCATTTTTCAAATAATAATTTTGATATTTTTCTACATTCTCTTTAAAACTTGAAAAAGGTAAAACTTGAGTTATTATTTCATCATCAAACTCCAATTTATACCTCGTCATAATTTCTTCCAGCTCTTCTTTTTGGCCTTCCTCAAAGTAATAAATAGCAGACCTATACTTTTCTCTCATCTTATGCAATGCAGTGCAACTATGAGTAGATAAGTGGATCCCAACTAAAATCTCCAATTCTATTGTTGTAGGATTAAAATATACTATAACAGCTTCCGAAAAATCTTGATATAAACCAGAAGAAGCGATCCAACCTTGTTGCACTTTATCCACTCCAAGAACTTGCTGAAAAACAGCCTCCGTACACCAATGACAACCACCACCAAATCCTATTTTCTGCATTAGTCCAGAATTTCAACTCCGTTCCAAAATGCTACATGATCCTTAATCTGAAGAGCTTCATCAGATGGGTTGGGATAATACCAAGCCGCATTAGTATTTTTTTCTCCTTTTACTACTAGTGTATAATAAGAAGCTTTTCCCTTCCAAGGACAAATAGTAGAATGCTTCGATTCAGCAATAAATTCTCTTTTCAAGGCAGTTATTGGGAAGTAAACATTTCCCTCTAAACTTATGATTTCATCACTTTCTGCAATTATTGCATTATTCCATATTGCTTTCATACAATTCCTTTTATTTAATCACGCTTTATCGAAGTGATTCATCATTAACATTAATGGATGATTTATCAAAAAAACCACTCTCAATTCATACAAATGATGATATTTAAGTATCTCGACAATGTACTTACTAACAAATAATAGGTTCAAATGATTAGATATAAAGCAAATAATTCGAATTAACCCTTATTGATATTTTTAAAGTAGTACTTATATAACATATGAATCATTCCAATGCTAGGTTTATACCTCATTCAATTTGAAGTAATTTTAAAACACATTTATCGCATACAATATTTTTGCATTAAATCCTGTTTTAATCTCACCAATTGATGCAATAGTTAGACATTCTTCACCAAATAATCATCCTCCATGAAGTTTCTTATTGTTATTAGTCTATTTGTTGTTTGTTCATCCACACATATATTTTCTCAAGAGTATTGGTTTGTTGATAAAGAGAAAGCGCTCAAATTCGCAAAAGAAAACGATTCGAACATCCTAATGGTATTTGCAGGATCAGATTGGTGTCGTCCTTGTAAAAAACTAAAAAAAGATGTTCTTGACACAACACCTTTCCAAGATTATGCTAAAGATAACTTAGCTATTTTGTATTTGGATTTCCCAGCGAAGAAGAAAAACAGATTATCCAAATCACAAACTCAACATAATGAACAATTGGCCGAGTCCTTCAATAAATCAGGTGTATTTCCCAAGATGATTTTGTTGGACCAACATTTCAAGAAGATAAAAGAAGTTAATTATACGGGTCAAGGAGTTTCATCATTAATTTCAGCACTTTAATAATGAAACGGACAGTTCAAATATTATTGTTTTTAACTATGAGTACTTCTGCACTTATAGCACAACACTTTGAGCATAAAGAAATCCTTCTTTTGATGGGTTCCCGATTCGAGATAACTGCAATTGCCAACAATAAACAAACGGCTAAAATCGCAGTTGAATCTGGCATCGCCGAAATAAAGCGAATAGAAGATTTGATATCTTCTTGGGATAAAAACTCGCAAACCTCAGACATTAACAGAAATGCCGGAATTCGTTCGGTAAAAGTTGACAAAGAACTCTTTAATCTTATACAAAGAGCTCAAAAAGTATCAGAACTTACCCAAGGAGCTTTTGACATTACTTTTGCAGGGATAGAAAAACTCTATCAATTCGACAAATTAGAACATGATTTGCCTACAAAAGAAGTTTTGGAACAGTCTATTTCTAAAATAGATTACAATCAAATAGAACTTAATCGAGAGGAGTCCACAGTCTTTCTCAAAACCAAGGGAGGACGTATTGGATTTGGTGCTATTGGCAAAGGCTATGCCGCCAATAAGGCCAAAGAAATCATGAAAAGCATTGATGGTGTCAAAGGAGGCTTAGTAAATGCATCAGGCGATCTCATTGCCTGGGGAGAAAATGGAAAAGACCAAAACTGGTCCATTCAGATTTCAGACCCTGGTGATATACAAAAAACTTATGGCTGGCTCAACCTAAATGATATGTCAATTGTCACTTCTGGAGATTATGAAAAATTCTTTTGGAGCAATGGTATTCGATATGCTCATATTGTGGATCCTCATACTGGATTGCCAACTACGGGCATAAAGAGTGTGAGTATCATTTGTCCAGATGCTGAACTGGGTGATGCTTTGGCTACATCCGTATTTGTTTTAGGAGTTGAAAAAGGATTATCATTAATCAATAAATTAAAAAATATTGAAGCTTTCATTATTGATGCTGAAGACGAAGTTCATCACTCCAATAACCTAGTTTTAAATAAACTATAACCATGAATAGATTAAAATATAAAATCATTGGAAGCTATCTTATCATTCTGTGCTTTTCAAGTTGTGTTTCTGTAAAGTCTTATCAAAAAATGTACTTGAATGATAAAGAAATGACTTTATCAGATAAAAAAATAGAATCATTTGAAACCAACTATCAGGCATATCGCGAAGGAGCTCAAGGAGCAAATGGAGGCAAGGTTGGAGGCGGATGCGGTTGTAATTAAAAAGATAAGATATGAAGACTATAACGATAATAATTTCATTTTCAATTTTACTACCAATGAGTCTGTTTTCCCAAGAGGAATATCAGATGAAAGGTAACAATGATTATACTGAGATAGACATTCTTTCCAGCTATTATAACCAAGATGGAGACAATGGTGCCGTAACTGGAGGTATCGGCACTGAAGAGCTCACAGATGTTTCCACTATTTTTGTGCTCAATATTCCATTGAGCACAACGAAGTCATTAAATGCCTCTTTTGGAGCAGATTACTATACATCGGCATCTACCGATATGATCGATAACAATAAATCTTCTGCCTCATCCAAAGATGTTCGTTCCTACGGTAACATTGGCTATACTCAAAAATTCTTGAGTAAGGGCTTAACACTTGGTGGTCAACTTGGATTTTCAACAGAGTATGATTATTCCTCTGTAAATGCTGGAATAAATCTTGCAAAAGAATTTAATAATGGCAATTCGGAAGTTAACTTTTCAGCTCAAGCATTTGTAGACCAGTGGACACTTTTTATTCCAAGTGAACTTAAGGGAAAGATTACCTTACCTTCTACCAATAGAAATGCTTTCAATACTACCTTGAGTTTTGCTCAAGTCATCAATCAGAAACTTCAAATTGCACTTACTGCTGAAGCCATTTATATGGATGGTTTGTTATCTACTCCCTTTCATAGAGTATATTTTGCTGATCAAGAGCAAGCTGATATAGAGAGGTTGCCACAGACTAGACTAAAACTTCCTTTTTCGGTTCGCGCCACATGGCATCCCACTGAAAAATTTATTGTTAGAAGTTACTATAGGTTTTATACCGATGATTTTGGAATTACCGGACATACTGCAAGCTTGGAGTTTCCAATTAAGTTAAATGACTATTTTACAATTTCTCCATTCTACAGGTTCCATACACAAACGGCCGCGGATTACTTTGCACCATATGAAACACATTTATCCTCAGAAGAATTCTATTCATCTGATTATGATCTTTCGGATCTTTCGAGTAACAAGTTTGGATTAGGGTTACACTATAGTCCTTTATATGGTATTGCCCGAGCAAAGATTCCGTATACTAAAAAGCTATTGATGCTTAATGGAATGGGATTGCGGGGTTCATATTATTCAAGGAGCACAGGTCTTACTGCCTTTTCGATTGCTTTAGAGCTGAACATCAGAATATGATAGCATTGAATACCGCTTGTAAATAGTTGTATATTTTACATGGAATGGCAGAAAAAGATGAATACAAACACGGTCAATGCCATCATAACATTTTATCATGAATGCTATGATGACATACATGCTTTAATCGCCTATTATTCCCTATTGTTGTATAATTCAATTGCCTTTAAAAGTTTCTTTCCACCTTCTTTAGTTTGTTCATATATGTAGCGATTTAAGTTTAATTCAGGATGGTTCTTCTTAATCCAACTTAAAAGTTCGTTTTTATTCTTTTCCCAAGTCGACTCATCAAAATTTACATACTCTGTTTGTACTATAATTATCTTATCGTTTTCAAAGCTTAAAATCTCATTTGTTATGAAAGGCCCTTCCATGAAAAAATGGATTCTCTTGTCTATTTTTGAAATTTTAGCTTTGACATTTCCATTTTCTAGTTTCAACTCTAAAACTTTATACGTTGGATTAAATACCGAATCCCATTTTAACCACTTTCCAATATAGTCTTCTCGGGCATACTTAATCTCATATTCGTATTCTGGCACTACCGTCAATAAGCTATCATCTAATACAAGTTTCATTTCGGAGCTATTGGAATGATCAAGAGCCTCAAAGTACTTCTCAGCAATTTTTAGTTTGTCATTTTTCCTTTCAGAGTTTTTACAGGATATCATTCCAATAGTTAATAATAGTGCTAGAATTATTCCTTGATTCACTCGTGTTTGATATTACATGATTCCCATTAACTTTTTATCCTCTTACTAATTGTATTCATCTATAATCTTACAAGATTACGCATTCTATTGTATAGCTTTGTAATGTGAGCATTAATCAACAGATATTATTTTTCTTCAGTGCTTTAGGTGCATTCAATGGTTTATTGTTATGCTTATATTTTATGTTTTGGGCAAAGCCTAAACATCCCTCCAATTTCTATTTAGGTTTGTTACTGGGAGCCTTAAGTATTCGAATTGGAAAGTCTACTTTTTTATTCTTCAATGAAGGACTATCAAAGTCCATTCTGCAATTTGGACTAACTGCATGTTTTTTAATAGGGCCATCACTTTATCTCTATATCCGATCAAAAGTTACTACACAATCCTTGCGGATGCCATTATTTCTTATTGGCCTGATGATTACGGCCTTTCTAATCTTCGGATATTATTATTCATATGAAGGATTTACCGACTTGTGGAGGAATAAAATTGTAAGAGCAATCTATTATCAATGGGTTTTATTCATTGGTTTAGCAGGCCTATTGATGAGGAAAATATTCAAACAAGCCTTATCAGATCAGAGTCAATTAGGTAAATCTGAAATAATGATGATCAATATATGGGTTGGTGTATTTTTAATTTGGCTCGCATATTTTACCTCTCATTATACTTCTTACATTGTTGGAGCGGTATCCTTTTCTTTTATACTATACCTATCGATTATTCTATTTTTTGTTAAAACCAATAGAAAAGAAATACCCACCCTTCCTAAAAAGAAATACGCCAATAAGAGAATCCCTGATTTAGAAGCACAACAAATTTTAAGACAAGTCGAAGCTTTAATGCAGAACGAACAGCTTCATAGAGACTCTAATTTATCCTTGAATAAACTGGCTACGAAACTAAATATTAGTCCACATCTTCTCTCTCAACTATTAAATGATAATCTTGAAAAGAGCTTCACTCAGTATATCAATGAATATCGTATAGAAGAGGCCAAGCAAATGTTGATAAATAATGGTAATCTCAAAATCCAAACCATCGCCGAAATGTGTGGGTTTAACTCTAACAGCACTTTCTATGCAGCTTTCAAAAAAATAAACCATACCACGCCTGCAGAATTTGTTAAAATGAACAAATAATAGATTCCTGATTTATAATTTCGGAATCCGAAATTATAAATCATTTACATAAAAACTTGCAAATCAGAGTACTATTGAACTTTCGTTAATAAAATTAAATTCTAATGAAAGTTTATATTCTCAACACAACTCTCCTGTTTTTTACATCCATTTTATACTCTCAAACGGTACATGACCAAATTCAAGCCACACTAATGGACTATATTGATGGCACTTCATACAATTATATAGATCGTATAGAAAATGCCTTTCATCCAAACTCTGATTTATTTCTGGATGGGAAGGATGGCAATATTAGGATTGTATCTTCCGAAGAGTATACATCTTGGTTTGCCAATAAAAAACATGGAAATTTCAATGGCAGAATTGGGAATATCTTGTCCATAGATCATTATGGAAACATTGCAATGGCTAAGGCAGAAATCTTAATCCCTACGAAGGGCATTCGATTTGTGGATATGTTTATCTTAAAAATGGAAAATGATGAATGGAAGATAATCAGCAAAACGGCAAATAGCAAACCTACAAACAAAAGCGGCCAAAAAGTACTTTTCATTACTTCCAATGCTCGATTTTATGGTGATAGTGATATTCGAACAGGAAACAGCATGGCCGAATTGGTAAAAGCACATGAAGTATTTGATAGTGCAGGATATACTGTAGATTTTATGAGTCCTAGTGGAGGAGATATTCCTATTGGGTATCTCAATTATAAAGACGATTTACAAATGCAATACTTAAGGAATTCGGATTTTATGTATGCAATATCTCACACTAAATCAGTGGATGAAATAGATCCAAAAGATTACCAAGCTGTATACTTTGTTGGAGGAGGAAGTGCAATGTTTGATGTTCCTGAAAATCAACAAATCAACAAACTAGCTATGAGTATATACGAAGATTATGGGGGAGTGATCTCTGCAGTTTGCCATGGAACAGCTGGAATTGTGCATTTAAAAACCCAAAATGGCGAATATCTCGTGCATGGTAAAACTGTATCTGGATACCCCGACGAATACGAGCACAAAGATCGACCATATTTTAAAACCTTCCCGTTTCTAATAGGTGAAACAATTACATCAAGAGGAGGAAACTTTCAATATTCTCCTCGAGAAACCATTCATGTCGAATCTGACTCTAGGTTGGTAACAGGACAAAATCATTTATCCGCCCAGCGAGTTGCTCGACGAGTTGTAGAAATATTGGCAACATCTAAGACTAATTAAGTTAGTATTAATAAAACAGGTAGTCCTTTTGGGCTGCCTTACTTTATTCTATTCGCCTTGATTCGTATACATGTACCTGAGAACAATCGACATCGAGGGATTCAATACCTATCTTTAGTCCATAATATTCGTCGTTTCCTTTGATAAATATTATCCACTCCTCCAGATTGGGCTGACTAAAAGCACTTTTAGTAATATCATTGAAAACCGCGTCAGGATAAATTCCATCCGCACCAACACCATTATAACTATGCAGAAGCACTATGTTTTGAGTTTCTAAAATGGTAATACTTTCCAAGTCATTGTCTCTATACAATTGGGGAATATCAATAAAATCTTCTCTTATTGATATTTCGCTTGAATTGCAATCATAATTTTTATAGTAGATTAGGGTAGAATCCGCCCAATAATGAAGCGTGTCTTGGCATATAAAAATAGACCTATTCAAAGACGAGATGGACCACTCTTCTTGAATCGTTCGAAGTTCTGCTGAACAAGATAAACCTCCTACATTGGTAGTCAGCTTAAGTTCAATGATTCCATCATTTTCTCCATCCAGATCAAGATCTATTTCATAAATCGTAGGACTAAATGGATTTTCATACTGCAATACTTCGTTTATTTCGTTAATCATTGGTCCATTAGATGAATCCTTTTTACAGGATAAATTTACTAACAACATTATGACTATTAAAGCTTCCGATAGTGTTTTGTTCATATATATCTCCTTCAAGTAAATCAAATTTATGAGCAGAAGATAAAGATAATTAATGGGGTTTTCAGAAGCAACCTTAATATCATTTACTTACGCTTCTTTTTCAAATTTATAATTAACTAGAAAAGGATTGAGTAACAATTATTAGAGACACTATCAGAATAATCATCGCTCTAAGGAAAACACCCTTGGATGGTAATGATGATTGTCTAAATCGTAGAATCACCCAAATTTGGTATAAGTGGAGATATTACGGTTAATCTCAATATCCTAGGGTATTTAAGGGGTTAGTAGTTTCTCACTAAAGGGATATCGAAATAGTATTAGATACATGACAGAATTGTAAAAATCTCCTCTATACTTGACTAACTAACTTTTTATTCATAATGAGGACCTTCCTTATTTTTTGAATTAAACTCTAGAGCAATTCATTCGACCAGTTTAAAGCGCTTTAGTGCTTTATCGTATTCAATCTCATATATGTCCCATTTACTATAACTAGACTTTTTTTCAAGCTTTTGCGCAATGATGCCCTTTTGCCCATCGGTGCGAACATTGATCATACCAAATTTGGTAAGTGCGGAGTTATAGTTCTTTTCAGCTTTGTATAACTTCTTTTTTATTATATCTAACTGAGCGTCTTCTGGTGGTTGTATTTTTTTGAGTTCAACAATTCTTTTTTTAAGACTTTTAATGGTACTAATATTTTCTATTAAGTTAGCTATAGAAGAGTTCGTAATTTCCTTATTTGACCTAGCCATTTCAGTACTAAAGATTAAGGGTTTTGACCCAAAGCCACACTTCCCAATTGCTCCCATGGTATCTGGTCTAGGGTGACTGTAACTTTCATCATCACCGCTTGAGATCACTGTTGCAAGCGAATTAAACCTCTCTAGAGTTTTATAATAAAAATGATTACTTCCATGATGGCATGCTTTAGCAATATCTACTATAAGCTTATTCCGGTCCAACTTATCATAGTGATTTACAATATCTTTTCCAGCAAATTCATTCAAATCACCACCTAGTAAGATTTTTATCTTATCGTATTGAAGTTTAAGTATAATGGAATGACCATTCTTAGTCTTACCTACGTCTTTGTAAAAGGGTAGATATTCTACGTTGCCTTCTTTTTTAATAATTGGAGCAAGAATTTCGACAACAAAACTTTTCCCATCAATCTTATGGTTTATATTGTACTTGGGTAAATAATTATCGCTAGACGAAATCCCGATAAACTCTACTTCTGGACTAGCCTTGAACACCTTATACATTGTCTTAAGATACAAAGAATTACTACCCTTCCTCTTATCAGGATCTTTTAATAGGACCTTCATATCTACATCTTTCTTTATAAGTGATAGAACCTTTTTATCATTGACTGCACCCAAAGGGTTAGATTCACCTGGTCTTTCTACAATACAATTATGATATATTTTGTCAAAAACAATTTTTCCTGCAGAGAATATCTTACTAAACCCTTGATAATGGTCTGAATCAGAATGACTAACAATAGCAGTAAAGGGAATGGAAATAGGTCTTTTCTTCTTAAGCAAATTGTATCTCCAAGAAAGATATCTGTACATATTGTCACCCCTTCCAGCATCTATTATTAAATGCTGATCATCTGGTGTAACAACATGGCATCCATCTCCTTGACCAATATCCACAAAATTGACCTCAAGAATGCGTTTCTTGCTTATTTCCGAAACCTTTACCCATCCACTACTTCCTCGACTAGTTGCTTTAACTCTACCATTAAGTATGGTTAGATCTTTATTTAGAGTTATGTAATCACCAAATAATAAATGATTCTTCCAAGCACTACCTGTCGATTTCTTATAAATTTTAGCACTAGGATAATTGGCAAAAACAAATCTATTCGAACCTTTTTTGTTGAAATTAGATGAAGACAATACGGGCATAACTATACTATTTTTAACCATAAGTTACACAATATCAATTATAAATGTCTACTTTAATACGCAACTGGTTAAACAAAATAGTCACCGGTAATAACCTTATAGCTTTACACCTTTACTATTTATTAAGGTTTCTAGCATCCAAATTCAAACATTTAACCTAATTCACCACCACATGTTGTTGGGTTATTACCTCGCTTAATCTAAAATAACCCAATACTTCTTCTTTCGAATCATCAATGTTTTTACAATTTCCAATCAGGGGAACTGGAATCGTTGAAAAAGGCCCATCAGACCCCATAGATTGTTCTATCAAAATACTCATATACCTATAGTATTGCTCCGAAATTCCCTGAAGTTCAACTTCAACAACATCTCCAGTTTTTAGGTTTTCACCCTCATATTCAAGTTTGTTTTCATTACCATCTGTCAATTCATCACTTGCTACATCTAAGTAAGAAAAAAGTTGGTTAGAGTCTCTAAACTCTACAAAATAAAAATTTGAACTATTCTTGGGGTCATCAAAATAGACACTCACAATAATTTCATCACTATCAAAGCCTACTCCTTGGGCGTCTTCAATTCTATTGATATCGGACACCCTTCTAAGTGTTTCCTGCCCCACATAAGTCTTTTGATTGTAGTTAATCTCTAGGGTGTATAATTGATCGAATTCTGGCTCAAAATTTTGGGTCCTATACGTACCATCACCCATGTCTTGAAAAACGTATACTGAACCATCACTATCCTTTGATACCGTAACTTCTGCACCCGTTACAGGCGTATTGTTATTTAACTCAAAATACTCAGATGATTCACTCAGTCTGATGGTTTGAATCTTACCAGAAGTACCCTTTTCCCATTTTATGGAAGCCTCTACTACTAAGCGTTTGCCTCCATTTGGAACATCAACATCAACAATTTTGGTGCACGAATAAAGAAGTATGGTAAATAGAATGAATGTCGGATGAAGAAAACTTATTCTTTTCATAAAATGTGTATTAAGTTATTTGAAAGCAATAGTTACTTGTACTTATGCTTTGATTTAAAATTTGAAGTTGTAGGTTACGGAAGGTAGAATACCATATATTGAGGTTTGAGAAGCCTGGTTTAGTCCAGTCGCTTCATTTTGTGCAAAACTCATAGAAGCAGCATTGCTTCGATTGTAAACATTGTAAATACTGAAAACCCATTCACTATTCCATCTACGATCCTTGTTTTTTCCAGGTGTATAGGTCGCAGAGAAATCTAATCGATGGTATTTTGGCAGTCGACTGGTATTTCTTCCTGCATAGGTCGCAACAGATAACCCATTATACGTAAATTGTCCATTGGGATAGGTAACTGGGCGCCCCGTCTGGAAAGCAAAGTTTGCCCCTAAACTCCATTTACTACTTAGCTTATAATTTCCGGTAATAGAAACATCATGCGTGCGATCATAGATCGTATTGTACCATTCTCCACTATTTATTCCCAAACCTCCAGCTTTTCCCCCCGGTGTCCTTTGTTCAGATTTGGAAAGGGTATAGGACAGCCATCCCGTGAGATTGCCTTGATTCTTTCTAAAAAGCAATTCGAGGCCATAAGACCTTGATTCACCTTGGAGTATTTCAGTTTCTAGTGTATTTTGAGCAATCAATTCTGCACCATCTATATAATCTACTCGTCCATCAACGGTTTTATAGTATACTTCTGCTTCAATGGAAAAATTGTTATTTCGAAGATTCCTAAAGTAACCAATGGCATATTGATCGGCAACTTGAGGTTTGATAAACTTTCCACTAGGAGCCCAAACATCCAATGGCGTAGCTGATGTTGTATTTGAAATCAAATGTAAATACTGGGCCATCCGATTATAACTTATCTTCAATGAAGAATTATTGTCGAGCTTATAGGAAAGGGCTAAACGTGGTTCAAAATTTCCAAATGTTGAAACCACATCACTTGAAGCGTAATCTGTTTGACCTATTGGTAAGGCCTTTTCATAGATACCAATCTTTTCATTATATAGGACAGGTCGATCGTCTGCATAATTGTTTAAAGATTGACCACCTAATCGAACAAAATTACTATACCTCAAACCATATTGTGCTGTCAAACGACTAGTGATCTTATGCTCTGCACTGACATAGGTAGCTAATTCTAAGGCTTGCTTATCATCCAATTTATTAGGGACAATACTCGAGGTTTCATTCAGTGGTTGAACATTACCAGGGTTAAACTTATACAGGATACCACTTACTCCTAAGTCCATTTTGAACCGGTCGTTTACGAAATACCCTAAGTCGTATTTCACATTGTAGTTTTCTATATCCGAACTCCAATTCAGTCCTGAAAAAGTTATATCCATGGCATAGTTATATTTGCTGTATAGCACGGATAAATTGGAAAACAGCTTACTGTTGAAAATATGATTCCACCTGACATTTCCAGATAAATTTCCATAACGATTGACAAATGCTTCAGAAAGGTCAAATGCATCCTGTCCATAATACCCAGAAACAAATATTCGATTATTATCATTTATATCGTAATTCGTTTTGAAGTTAAGATCATAGAAACCAGCACGATTATCGTTTCCTACCAGAGCTAAGAATAAGTTTGCATAAGTAGTTCTACCAGAAACAAGAAATGATCCTTTGCCATTAATGGTCGGTCCCTCAACGGTCAAACGACTAGAGATTGATCCTATTCCTCCTGTAAAACTGTACTTTTTACTATTTCCATCTCTTTGACGGATGTCTAAGATAGACGATGCTCTTCCTCCAAATCTTGAAGGTATCCCTCCCTTATACAATTTAACATCTTTTATGGCATCCGCATTAAAGACAGAAAAAAAACCAAAAAGATGTGAAGAGTTATAAATAATGGCTTCGTCTAGTAGGATTAAATTCTGATCTTCTGCTCCTCCTCTGACATTAAACCCCGATGCACCTTCACCGGCGTTTGTGACACCTGGTAATAATTGGATAGATTTGATGACATCTACTTCTCCCATTACTGCAGGAATCTGTTTGATGACCTTAGTTGAAAGCTTGTTTACGCTCATTTGAGGTGTTTCAATATTTACTCTTTTTGTATCTTCTGCAACAATTACTACTTCGTTCAATTGTTCAGAGTTTTCACCTAATTCAATATTCAATTTTCTATCTCGTGATAAATCAATGGTATTTTCCTGATCGGAAAATCCGATATAAGAGAAGATTAAAATGTACGCACCTCTTGGCGCCGTCAATGAATAAAATCCATATTCATTGGTAGTAGTACCAATGTTTGTTCCTTTTATATGGATGGAGGCACCGATGAGTGTTTCACCATTACTTTTGTCACTAACAGTTCCACTAATGCTAAACTTTTCCTGAGCATGGAGAGATAAAACCCAGAACGATAGAATGATTAAAATTGATTTTTTCACAATTATTTGTTTTAATGAAAAGAAACGTTGACCCCCAATTTTTATAGGAGAAGAGATACATCAGTAGCCATGCTTTCTTAATACAAAAGATTAGAATCGACCCTAACTTCTATACAATGTTTCTGTAACCTTACTTTGGGGCTTTTTGGTAGAGATTAAATCTTATACTTAGTGTTTTGTTTGAATATCGAAACAACGGTAACGCCCTAGTCTAATATTCTAGCTAGTCCATCGATGATGTAAAATAATTGAGCAGGTGTAAAATTCACATGAGTAAATGCAAATCCAAGGATTGTCAATTTGCATACTCCCTATACTCAGGTGAAATGTCTTTATATATTAAAGATAATTAAAGCCACATCGTCCTTTTGAACTTCGTGATAAGTACAAAACTGCTTTGAACTGCCAACCTAACATTCGATTCGAAAAACTTTATACCTGCAATAGATTTCTTAATGCATATACTGCAGATTAGCACAATACCATTTCTTCATCTTTTCCTCAATTGTTTATCGTCATTGCTCATTATTTGTTGAATATTAAGCTATTTCGACAAATATTTATCGATTTAAAAGAGTTGATTCATTAAAATAATCTCTGAATCATCTTTTAGTTCAATTAAAAACAATGGATAAAGAACTTGGTTACATGTGATCTTGTGATTAAGTATCTTTATAAACAATATATAATCATCACCATGAACACATGAAACTAAAAGAAAAACATTGAATAGTTTTATTACAAATCGAAACGCCCTTGGTGCAATTTTAGTGGTGCTCATCTGGTCATTAAATATAACAGATGAGTTATATCTACCATTATCTCATCGTCTAATTAGAGGCACTGCGATGACCATAATAATGGTTACTGTATTTCATATAAATAAATATTACTTTAGACGAATCTACAGCCAGGAATCACAATGGTATTCATTGGTATTTCTTCATTTCTGCTCTACTCTTGTAGGAGCTTTAGTCAATTCTTTTTTTATTGATCCAGTAGTCGCTGCGGACATGGAGGGAGAAAGCTACTTTTCCGTCATCATGACAGATATGTTGATTATTCTTCCAATAAGTATAACAATGATCGTTAGTTGGGCTTTTTTCATGTTTGACAAAAACAAAGAAAACGAATTGGCTATCTCTAAACTCACAGCATTAAGTAAGGAGTCCGAATTAAATGAGCTAAAAAAACAACTTAATCCTCATTTTCTGTTCAATGCATTGAGCAATATTTATTCTATCGCCTATCTAGGAGACAATAGAACGCCAGAAAAAATAATGCAGTTATCCAAAATGTTGAGGTATGTTATTTATGAAACCGATGTACAATTTATCGCATTAAGTAAAGAGATTGAATACCTTAAATACTATATAGACTTTCAAAAATTTAAGATTAAATTGGAACAACAGATTGATTTCGATTTTAGTCAGACAAACGAGGAGTTGAAAATCGCTCCACTCCTGCTACTACCATTCATTGAAAATGCTTTTAAACATAGCCAGGTTTCGACAGATCCTTCAGCATGGGTTAGTATAGTTTTAAGAACAGAGCAGAATAACATTCTATTTGACATTGAAAATTCAATCTCTGATA
The DNA here is from genome assembly GCA_965230345.1 of Saprospiraceae bacterium. GTDB lineage: Bacteria > Bacteroidota > Bacteroidia > Chitinophagales > Saprospiraceae > JADKBO01. The sequence continues at coordinate 1,300,330 of CBDDKR010000002.1, read as the reverse complement.
AATCACAACCCGAAATCTTAAATAATGCCGGTATTGGATTAGAAAACATAAAAAAGCGATTAGAGCTAATTTATAGGTCTGATGCCAAATTAAAGATTAGCTCTGATAAGATATTCAAAGTGAACTTAAAAATTTCAACAGCATGAATGGTTGCAAAATAAGGTGTGTTATTATTGAAGATGAACAACACACGACTAGATTAATGGAAAATTATGTTTCTCAGATTCAGCAATTAGAATGCTTGGGGTCATTCATTACACCACTAGAATTACTCGAATTTGATAGAAGAGAGGAAGTACAAATCATTTATTTGGATATTCAAACCCCAGGAATGACTGGCCTTGACTTCTTGAAAATAAAACCACCTCAAGCAGAAGTAATATTTACAACCGCTTACTCCCAATATGCTATAGAAGGCTATGATTTAGACGTGACGGATTATCTGCTTAAACCTGTTGAATTTCCTCGATTCTACAAAGCAACTCAAAAAGCAATCAAACAAATTGAATTGAATCAAGTACACAAGCAAAAGTCCATTCCAGAAACTGGATTTATAATGCTTAAAGTAGACAAAAAGTTAGTAAGAATAAAAATTAACGATATTATCTATGTTCAGTCCGATTGGAACTATGTACACGTTTACACTGCTAAAAAGAGATACGTTGTATTGAGCTCCATGAAAAGTATTGAAACCACCTTAAATACACGCAATTTTTTTCGTATTCATAGGTCTTACCTAATCAACCTAAAGCACTTTGAATACATAGAAGGAAATATGGTAAAACTACATGGTGTCAATCCAATACCTGTAAGTCGAAATATCAAAGACAAGTTAATAAAACTTTTAGATTGATATATTTTTCAGACTGCAACAATATTGATTCTGATTCGAATTAAAACAAAAAAGCCCTTAAGTCAGTGACTTAAGGGCTTTTTGTGCGGTCTGGACGGGACATAGGATATTGAAAGTATTCCCTAGTTTTCCTCTATAATTGCTAAAAATCAGCTGATTTGCAGTATTATTTGGGTTCTAATCTTGTTCAGACGGAAAACTGCGGAATATAAACGACTACTGAAACGACTACTACCATATTGAGAATCTAAGTGGATAGTTTTGGCAATAAACTCTTTAGACCATGAGTAAATTACCAAAACCAAGATTCAATCTTAAAGCTCCAAACTCTGAAAAAGAAACTCTAATACTATTGATTTTTAGATATCAAGGTAAGAAGGTTCAATATTCAACTGGGCTAAACATTCACCCATCTGATTGGAGTAAAAAGGACAATAGAGTTATTTTAAAAGAAAGACGAATTGATCTATTTGAGCTAAACAAAAAGCTAGATGAAATTCAGTCATTTTGTATTGATATATATGTTGAAAATGACTTTGGTAATATTTCAATAGATGATTTCAAACACCAATTGAGTATTAAGCTTGGAAAGGTGGTTGAATCACCGATAGAAAATACTTCAACCAAAAGTAATGGATCTCCATTATTTGACTTCATAGATTCTGAGATCAAAGGATTTGAAGAAGCTAATATGAAAGAAAGCACACTAGAGCCGATTATAATTCACACCAAGCTATTAAGGCAATTTGGTAAATATTATAACCCGAAGAACCTGTTTACATTTGAAGATGTAGATTGGAATTTTAGAAATAAACTGATCGATTGGTTAGCCAGTAGGAACTTACAAATTGCCTATGCGAATAAGACTTTAAACATCTTACGTAGATTTCTTGAATATGGCAGAAGACAAAAATTACATAACCACACTGAATATCTAGGTAGTGGTTGGACTGTTCCTAAAAAGAAGGCTAAAGGTCAGCACGTATTTTTTAATGAAAGCGAATTGAACAGGCTTGCTGAAATTAAAATAACAGGTCATCTAGATAAAATTAGAGATATATGCTTGATCGGGGCAGGGACTGGACAGAGATATAGTGATTTCTCAAAGTACGAGCCAGAACAGTTTTCCCATACTGCTAATGGGATTCCTATTCTAACGGTAATTTCAAAAAAGACTGACACATCAGCAAAGATCCCACTTAATATATTTCCATGGCTTATACCTACATTAGAGAAACACAGTTACACCACGCCCAAAATGTCCATGCAGAAATTTAATGATGGAATAAAAGAGCTTGCTGAATTAGTTGAGTTTAACGAAAAAATGCTAGTTGTAAAACAATATATTGGCAGACAAGCAAGGATAGAGAAATCCTACATTGAGAAATACAAACTAGTTTCGTCTCATTTGTGCCGTAGATCTTTTGCGACCAATCTTTATAGAATACAAATACCACTTTCAATGATTATGGGCATGACCGGGCATGCCACAGAATCACAGCTTAAGGACTATATAGGTATAGACAACGAAGAAAACGCAGAACAAGTTGGAATGATGTTTCTGGAATCAAAGTAAACGGTTTTGTATCCCCTACAAATTCATAGCTAGAAAACAGACGATATTGATTGTATATCTTCAAATGAAAGTGGACCACTGGGTGGAAATGGTTAATTGAGACATAACCATTAAATTCATTTTCATTATGAACAAGAAAAAAAACACAGCAGAATCCTATGTACGAGACCTTAAAAGAAAAACGAGGCGTAAATTTTCCACCGAAGAAAAGATTAGGATCGTAATCGAAGGATTACGAGGAGAAGAAACAATAGCCTCTTTATGTCGCAAAGAGCAAATTTCCCAGCAAACGTATTATAAGTGGAGCAAGGACTTCCTGGAAGCCGGGAAGAAGCGTTTAAGAGGTGATACCGAAAGGGAAGCGAACACTTCTGAAGTACAGGATCTGAAACAAGAAAATGTAGACTTAAAAGAAGTAGTAGCAGAGCTGACCCTGGAGAATCGTCTGCTTAAAAAAAGTTTGAATGGAACCGTATAAAATTTCATAAGTATATGCGATTTACAGCAAGCGAAAAGATGGAAATAATACGAATTGTAGAACAGTCTCAATGGAGTGTGCGTAAGACTTTATCGGAGATCGGAATACATCGGTCCACTTTTTATAATTGGTATAAAAGATATCTGGAAGATGGAATGGAAGGATTGGAACACAAAAGTAACACTAGGTCTCATTATTGGAATAAAATTCCAGATCAAATAAGATCGAACATTGTAGACTTGGCATTGGACGTTCCTGAACTGTCATGTAGGGAGTTGGCATGCAAGTATACGGATGAGTATCAGTACTTTGTATGTGAAAGTAGTGTATATAGGATATTGAAGAGAGCTGGCTTAATCGCCCCTCCTCAATTTGATCTTATCCAAGCTGCGGATAAATTTAAAGAGCCCACAACAGAAGTGAATCAGATGTGGCAAACCGATTTTACTTATTTTAAAATCATTGGGTGGGGCTGGTATTATTTATCTACTGTCTTGGACGATTATTCTCGATATATCATCAGTTGGGATCTCTGCTCAACAATGAAAACTGTGGATGTGAAAAACTGTCTGAATCAGGCTTTAAATCACCCCACCGTGAACCTGGAAACTCCTCCTAAACTTTTATCTGATAATGGGTCGTGCTATTTAAGTCAGGAATTGAAAGATTACCTGTCAGGCTTCGATATCATACATGTGCGAGGAAGGCCTAATCACCCTCAAACGCAAGGTAAGATTGAACGATATCACAGGACAATGAAAAATGTGGTAAAGCTCGATAATTATTACAGCCCTGGCGAGTTAAAATTCAAACTAAAATCCTTTGTTCATTCTTACAATAATAAACGCTACCATGAATCATTGGACAACCTAACACCGGCGGATATATACTATGGACGAAAGAAATACAAATTAGATCAACGTAAAAAGTGTAAAGCAAAAACACTAAAGATGAGAAAACAAGATTATATTAGATTATCATTAAAAAGTCTCAACTGATTTACCCACCCAGTGGTCCACTTTCGTTTGAAGATATACAATATAGAATAAATCAGATCTATATGTGGATAAAAGGTTGCCAAGAGCCTCAATATATTTTACATTCTTATCCATATAGCTAAATTTCCATTTTAAGACTATTTTTAAGCCATTTGAGGGGCTTTTGCAGCAAAGCCTAAAAAGACACAAGGTTGCTTAAATCGCCTTAAAATAGCTTTAGTGCTTTTCTCTTATTTCCTGGTTCTCATATTTCTCCCTTTCCCCTTATACAGACATCAACAATTTATTTACATCTGTTTTGGACATTTCGCATCCGAGTGTACAAGGAAATAAACCTATCGCAATTCTATTTCTACAACATTTGATGCAGGCAAACCTTGATAGGTTTCTTTAAACTGAATAGTGTACGTCCCTTTTTTGTCCAATTTATAACCATCGTATAGTTTTACTTCCCCTGTTGATGTTTCATTGGCTTGTAAAGTCACGTAATCTTTCTCCGTTGGTGGAATTCTCTTGACCATGATACCGATATAAGGAAGGGCTACGCCATTGTGTTTTACCTCCAAACAATCGCCTGTAAATCTGTTTTCCAAAGGCGTTCCCCAAGGCAGAAAAGTGTAAGATTTTTCGCCAGTATTCAGAATGGTCATGGACAAGCTAATCGTTTCACCTAATGTGTAAGCGTTTTTATTAGTCGTGATTTTTGTCTTGATTGGATTAATATAAGTATCATCTTTTTCTCTAGACAAAACAGTTACCAATTCCAAATCATAAGGTGTTCTGTCCATTAGGTTCTCATGGTTTTTAAGCCATTTTTTTAGGACTTTTATTTGGTAAAACTTCCCTTCTAAATAGTTAAAGTCTTTGATGTCTTCGCATAACAATTCCCACTTTCCTTCTTTATTTAGCGTACTTCCTATTTGATACTGAATACATTCTACTGGTTTATTCCACAAACCAGTAGCTTCTTTTTTTCTGGAACTTATCCAGTAGATTACTTCCTCTGTTTTCTCATACTCAATTCCAGAAGACTGAACATCACCTAAAACCTTAATGTCTTTTGATATTATTTGTGCAGGGTCGCTCTCCATGATTTCTTCTGCGGTCAAAGAAATCCTATCACCTATGTTGAGGTCTACAAAATTACCATTAGGAATGCTGATGATAGTAATGAATTTTCCACCTTTATCATCTTCCATAAATATAGTTTGACCATCCATTTCATCTTGAATTTTCGTGACTGTAAACTCCATAGGATTGCTAATATTCGATGAATGATTGTTTGTTTTAGATGTGCTGCAACCTGCAATTAACAAGGAAGTCAAAAGAAAAAAAGCAGTTATTTTACCCATAATTATTGTTTTATGTTTTTGAAATAAATTTACTGTTTTGAAGTTTTCTAACATAAAACAAGGCAAAACAGTAGCGATTTTTTTATGCTTAATACTATTCTGTAGGTAACTTTTAATCCAAATAATTAAAGTGAGTAATTAACGGATAGTGGTCAGAAATATATGGAACACCATAGTTTTTTGTGACTGTTCTAAATGCTAAAGCATGAGCATTTTTATAAAAAATATAATCAACGCTCCATTTTGCATACCATTTACCCCAAAGATTGAATGAATTTCTTTTATCAGTTTTCTCTGCAAACTTTCTGGCTGAGAAATATTCATTTTTAATCGGTTTAAAAATTTTGTTTCTAATTCGAGCATTAAAATCTCCTATGACAAAAATAGGGGCATCATCTGTTGCAATCTCTTTTATCTTTTGCACCAATAATTTTGCAGCTTCCTTTCTTGCCGTTTTTCCCTTATGGTCAAAATGAGTATTGAATACATAAATAGACTTCCCATGATTAAGGTCTTTAAAATGCGCCCACGTAGTGATTCGAGTATTATTAGCATCCCATCCAAGAGAAGGTACTTCAGGGGTTTCGCTTAACCAAAAAGTATTGCTTTCCAATAATTCAAAATCATTTTTTTTATAATAAATGGCAGCATACTCACCAGAAGTTTGCCCATTATCTCTACCTACTCCAACAAAATCATATTGAGATAAACTATCATCCAAAAAAATTACTTGATGGTTAAGCCCCTCTTGTATTCCTACAATAGAAGGGTTGATTTCTTTCCACATTTTTAGGACGGCTTCTTTTCTATTGCTCCATTTGTTGACTCCATCTGCTGGCTCATCATATCTTATATTAAAAGACATTACGCTAACATCATAATCAGATGTCCAAATGAATGTCTTTTTATTACAAGACAAAAAGAAAGATGTAGCAATCAAAAAAACAATTAATTTAAATTTCATTCAATTATCTCTTTTTGGGTATTTAAAGTTTCACTTTCTTTATAGAGTGAAATTTCTTACACCATTAATTTTGAAAATATTTAGTTCTTAAGGTTTTCAACGTTAACTAATTTATTGATTTTCACGGAAATTATAATTGTATATTTTCTTGAGGTAAAATGTGGTAGTTTCAACAGATTTAAACATGATGGATAATTCATTCATTGCAAAACGACAGGTTAGAATTAATTGCCCAATTCTACCTTGTGAAAATATTCTCTGTCAAAAATTTTGAAATAAATAAATGGTGGAACACTCATGCAATAAGGTGCTACATTGTCTATGACCTGTTTTTGGGTTTTGTGAGCCTCCATCGCTTTTCGTTTGAACTTTCCATACCTGCTTGTTTTTACAGCAAAATTGGCTTTAGGTAACCCTTTTGCTGGGTCTTGTGGATAGCGGTTTTTAAATGTAGGAGACATTTTAAGAGCTAAATCTATCATTGGTTCAGGCAAGGTCACCTTAAAATAACCATTTAAACCATCTACATTTGAACTGTCTAAAACTTCTTGAAGATACAGACCTGCCAATCTATGGTCATCATGACCGTAAAATCCTACAGTTGTGTCATAACCAACAATTACTGTTGGTTTAAATGCTCTTATTTCCTCCAATATTGCTTGCTTAATTTGTTTAGGTTCAATGTCTTTAATACCGCTATCAGGAAAATCGAAAATTTTCAAGTAATCTATCCCCAATATGGATTGAACATCCTTTAACTCTTTTGTTCTTTCTTCCCCTAACTTCTCTTTTGTTACAAGCCCACCTGTTTTTCCAGCTTCTCCTCGTGTCAAACAAATGAGGCCTGTAGGAATGCCTTGAGCATTTAATTTTGATAAAGTTCCTGCAGCTGTAAGCTCATCATCAGGATGGGCAAACACAAATAGAACTCGGTCGTCTTTAATTGCCAAATCATTTATTGAAATAGAATTATCATTCACATAAATGTTGGCTACACATATTAAAATAATGCTTAAAGTAAATAATGTTATAAAGGCTATAACCGCTTTCTTTCTCATTCTCTGAAATTAACTTTATAATGATTATCAAAACTTGAATTTAGCAACAATAGGGTAATGGTCAGAAATATATGGGACACCATAATCTTTGTTAATCGTTTCAAACTTGAGCACTTCAATATTTTCCTTATGAAATACAAAATCAATACTAATCAATCCAGCAAATCCACCACCACCAAATCCATTAAAGGATTTAATATCATCTGTTACTGACGCACTTTGTTGAGCGCTTTGATATTCTTCCAAAATAGGCTCAAACATAGATTGGATGAGAATGCCATTAAAATCACCAGTAAGAAAAACAGCAGATGTAGTGTCTTGTACAATTTCATTTACTTTTCCAACCATTAATTTTGCAGAGTTAATTCGTGCTTCTTCGCCCTCATGGTCAAAATGAGTATTAAATGTGTAAACAGATTTTTTAGTTTTCTTTTCTTGTAAATGTACCCAAGTGACAATTCGCTCAAGTGCAGCGTCCCAACCAATAGAAGGAATATCGGGTGTTTCGCTTAACCAAAAAGTGCCTTCTTTTATTACTTCAAAAACTTCTGTCTTATAAAAAATAGCTGCAAACTCTCCTGCTGTCTGTCCATTATCTCTTCCTACACCGACATAATTATACTCAGGCAGATTGTCTTCTAAAAATTCTATTTGATGTTCTAATCCTTCCTGAGTGCCAATAATTGAAGGGCTTGTTTCTTCTAACATAGTGATACATGCCACTTTTCTATTATCCCATTTGTTTTCATTATCATCTGGATTATCATATCTTAAATTAAAAGACATCACGTCTAACTCTATATCTTCAACTGTAGGAATGGGAGGCGTTATAATGTCATCATCAGAACATCCGCTTGTAAAAACAATGCAAATAATTGCGACTAATAATAGCTGAAACCTAAGTTGTGAAAATGAAAACTTTTGTCCTCTCATTTTTAGTACTTTTTTTAAAAGACGATTACCATTTAGAAGTTTTCCAAAACCAAGAATAACCAATACTAAATCCGTTCCCATCATAGCCGGGATTTCTGCTTGAAAGTCCATTGTTGGATTGATGAGATAGTCCATAACCAACACGTAATTTATTCTTATCTTTAAAAGTATATTCCAGCCCTAATTGAGTAGAAAGGTTGAAGGTGATATTAGAACCATTACGAGGAAACTCTTTAAATCCGCAGAACACTCCAGCCCCATATTCTAAAAAAGGACTTATTCTTTTTTTACCGAACAGATACCAACGATAATAGGACATGATACCTGCTCCCATTCCAAATTTATCTTTGTTATCAATATCAGGCGTTCGATCATTCCATTGTTGAAGATTGAATTCAGCAGCGATTGCAAACCAAGGAGCTACACGGTTCTCTACGCCAAAGTTTTGATGCCATACACTTCTTAACCCCCATACATATTCATCACTCATCCCTACTCGAACTTGATAGAAATTCATGTTCTCATTGTCCTTCTTAAAGACAAACTCTGATAAAGCATAAGATAGAGCTGCTGCTCCAATTACTCCATAGAAAGTGTTTTCATTGGTAAGTGTTATTGGTATTTCAGGGGTAAATCCGGGAATATGAAACCAATCATTGCCACTACTCTGGCTAAATCCATTTTGACTAATGGAAATAACAAAGCAGAAAAAAAATACTACTTCTTTTATATTTAAATTCATTCGTATATAAAATTTTAATCGAGATAATTAAAGTGGGTAATTAATGGGTAATGATCAGAAATGTATGGGACACCATAATCTTCAATGACCGTTCTAAATGCTAAAGCATCAGCATTTTTATAAAAGATATAATCGACGCTCCAATCAGCATACCACTTGCCCCATAGGTTAAAAGATTTCTCATTGTCGGTATAATCCGCAAACCTTCTGGCATCGAAATACTCCTCTGTTATCGGCTTAAACAAATCATGACTTATCCAAGCATTAAAATCACCAATAACAAAAATTGGTGCATCAGCAGAAGCAATTTCTTTTATCTTTTGCACCAATAATTTCGCCGACTCCGTTCTAGCTGTTTTGCCTTTATGGTCAAAATGGGTATTGAAAACATAAATTGATTTATCATGATTAATATCTCTAAAATGAGCCCATGTGGTGATTCGGGTATTGTTGGCATCCCATCCAATAGAAGGCACATTAGGGGTTTCACTTAACCAAAAAGTATTGCTTTCTATTAACTCGAAATCATCTACGTTATAATAAATAGCAGCATATTCACCAGAGGTTTGCCCGTCATCTCTACCTACTCCTATAAAATCATAATTGGGTAAATTATCGTCCAAAAATTCAACTTGATGTTGCAAGCCCTCTTGAATGCCTACGATAGACGGAGTAGTTTCTCTCCACATTTTGAGACAGGCTTCTTTTCTATTGCTCCATTGATTTTCTCCATCTGCGGGTTCATCATACCTTATGTTAAAGGACATTACACTGATGTCATAGTCAGATGTCCATTTGAACGGCTCTTTTTCACAAGCGGAAAAGAAAGAGAATAGGATTAATAAAGTGGCAATCTTCACTCTCATTACATTATTTCTTTTTATTGTTATTTAATTTTAATTGAATAAGTTGCCTGAAACCCATTCCCGTTGAATGAAGGGTTTACATCCCACCAATCGTTATTGGATTGATGGTATTGGCCATAACTCAATCTCAGTTTATTGCCTTTATTATTGGTGTATTGAATACCAGCATGGCTGGAGTGTGTAAAGGTGAAATTGGTGCCATTCGACGGAAATTTACTAAACCCTTGGTAAAATCCAGTGCCATACTCCAAATACGGACTAATCTTCTTTTTTCCTAATACATACCATCTGAAGTATGGTTGCAGACCAATACCCAATCCTGATTTGGCATTTTGAGAAGCATATGAATCGTTAACGAACCATTGCTGAAAGTTGAATTCCAGAGCTACAGCAAACCAAGACGCTACATGTCTTTCAGCTCCGATGCTCTGCTTGAATACCGACTTGTTTTCTCCTACTGCATTGCTTAACCTCACTTGCCAAAAATCCCCTTGCTCTTCTGATTTTAGAACATATTTGGCGACTACATAAGAGAGGGCAGCCGCACCTGCAACCCTAATAAAATCTCCCTCATTTGTCAAGGTAAGATATTCGCCATGTCCTAAGCCTGGAAATTCGGGCCAATCCGTGGTTCTTTGACCAAAAAGATTGCTTATCGATGTCAAAACAATGATACAAATCATGGCAAATGATACCATCAACGATTTTATCTTATATTTTCTTGAATTAATCATTCTTTCCTTTTTTAATATACCTTATCAATTATCGGATATTTTCCTCCTCCAACATTATAACCAATTGATATTCCCAAGTAGCTGTTACTTACTTTTTGGCTTAATGCATCAAAGGCAATTTCGGATGAAGGTATAAGATGATAATTTACTGAAAGTCGAACCTTGTCAAACTCTGCTCCAGTTCTCAGCATAAGACCAAATTCAGAATCTAAAGAAATCGGTTCATCTATGGAAATTAATTCTGTTGAAATATCCGAAGGCTTGTAATAGCCAATTCCACCACCCACAAAAGGAGAAAATTCTTTTGTGTTTTTTAATAAATAGTCAAATGTGGCTATGTAGCCCGTGCTCAATCGAGCATCTGTATCAACTTTACTGCCATCAGGCAGTTCTATTTCTTGCCCTATTCCTGCTCCTTCTATACGAAAGCCAATGTTCATCCTTTCGGTGAGATTGTATTTCAACTCTGCAGAAGCAGAAAAATCAGTTTTCCCTTTTGGAAAAACAGCTCCAAAATCTACACTTAATTTAAGTTTTCCTTTTTCTTGAGAAAAAATAGCTGTTGGAAGCAGTAAAAGAATTATTAATATTCTTTTCATTCAATAATCTCTTTAACCGTTAGTAGTAGTTTTTGGTCTGACGCAGACTTCCAAAGCTCTCCTTTTACTTCACGTATTTCACCTACACTAAAATCTGTATATCCATTACCTAAATTTGAGATGCTTACTTCCGCAAAATAGGTTTCCTCATCAAGCCCTAAAATTTCAGCCTGATAACCACCTTGGTTTTCTGTGATAGATATTACATTTCCTCTGGTAATGAATTTATCATTGTCCGTACTTATGATTTTCGTTACTTCCAGTAAACTTCCGGCACGTTGTCCTTTTAGGGCTACCGAATTGCCTACGACAAAATCCTCAAGACGGCTTGACTCAGCTATTGTTGCTTCGTACCTTTCACCATTCGGAGTATTTAGCACTAATGCAAATCCGCTAACATTGCCTGTGCCCTTCGCTATGGTTTCAACCTGTCCCAATATTATATCTGGGATAGGAATAGTTGGGTTATCATCGTCACTACAAGCGCAAAAAAATAGGATCAATCCCAATAATAAATATGTTCTGTTCATTTTTATAGTTCTATTAAAATTATAATTCGCCACTGATGTAAGGCTTTAATTTGTCTTTGTCTGTTTGACTTAATGAGTTATACAGCTCTAACATTTTTGACCTAATATGAGAGACTTTCACGACCCTTACAATCTTAGGAGCATTTTCAGTATCACTTGCTCTCACCATTATTCCTAATAATTGCCCCTCGGCATTAAATACACCGCCTCCACTCATTCCTGCTATTCCCTGTGCATCAACAAAGAATTCTACCGTCGGGTCATAGGGTATGTCTCCTTCTGAATCCCCTGCTGATTGGAGTTCCATTATTTTTGTCTCAGCTAAATCGTCTGATAATATTAAGCCGTATGCAACAGCACCATTTGGATAAGTTGCAGCATCCTGAGGATACCCTACTAAAAGTGCATTTTCGCCTGCGACTGGATTACTCCAAGTGCCATCTGCTTTCGTTCGACTTTCTGGGTCATACATTGCTAATGGTGTGTTTATTTGCAACTCGTCAGGATACTGAGGGAAAAGTGGGTCTCGCTCAACTTTTTGGTTATCCATAATTCCCAAATAAAAATCCTCTTTAGGAAGAATAGTTGTATTTGTTGCCGAAGCAGAAATATCAAAGTGCATCAATGCAAAGTCTGCCGATAAGGTATCATCCAATTGTACATTCCCATTAGTTGGTGGCAATTGAGAATTGCCAAAATTGCCCCAAACAGTAGTAAAGTTTTCTAAAAATTCGGCATTTCTTGAATCCCAAGTATCAAGACCTACTACATGGTTTGCACTAATATAAAGTCCTAATCCATAGTCATTCTTTCTACTCCAGATGACTTTTGAACCAGGTCCTGTTTTCCCAACACTTCCCCTTACTTTATTTAGTAAGTCAATTAACTCTTGGTTATCTCCATCTAATATTATCTCTATCTTAGATAACTCAACAGTTGGGGCTGGATGAGGAGGTGTTGGCATCATATCATCATCGCTACATCCTGTAATTAAGATTGATGAAATGAAAACTAATGCTAAAAGACATACAAATCTCCTATGTAATGAATACATATTTGTGCTATTTTAAAATTTTTGAAAAATTATTTTTTGAAATCGTGGGGCTATTTATTTAAGGCAAAATCTCTCTAACCGTTATTTGTTTTTTTCCGGAAAACAACCAAAATTCACCTCTTACATGTGCTGTTTCTCCAACCTTAAACGTTTTGAATTCCTTACCCTCATCCATATTAGCAATGCTTAGGGTTACCTGATAAACTTCTCCGTCTTCGGTTTTAATTGTAATGACGTTACCATCCATTTCATTTTTGATAGTTTCCACTATCCCCTTTACAACAAAATCCTCCGTATCTGTGCTGATGATTTCTTTTACAAATAGATATTTGATGTCTCTGAGTTCACCTTTTAAAGCGACTTTCTTACCTGCTTCAAATCTGTCCATCAATGTTAGGTCATCTATCATTGCATCATATTGGCTTCCATTGGGAGTTGTTACTATCAGTAGAAAACTATTTATTCCGTCAGTACCTTTATGAATGCTCTTAACTTCTCCGATGATTAACTCTAAGTTGTTTGCTTTATTTTTTGACGTTAAAAGAATGTCTCTTGCTGTAACATGTAGCTCATCTCCCATTTTCCAAAGTTCACCAACTACATGTGCCGTCTCTCCCAATTTGTATTCTTTATACTTTGAATGATTTTTTCCTAAATTACTAAAACTTATTGTTATATAATATTCTTTCGTCTCATTTGTAATAACCTTTACGGTGTAACCATCACCACCATGATTGAAAGATTTAGCTTTTCCACTTAGCTCAAAGTTGTCATTATCCGCACTTAAAATTTCTCGTACGGTAAGTCTGTTTTTATCGCCAAGTTTCCAATAGTCCCCACGTAGAGCTACCTTTTTTCCTTTTTCCAATCTCTGATATCCTTCAACACTTCCAATGTTTGGAATGCTGATAGTGGCGAAATACAATTCTTCATTCGAGGTTTTAATTTCGGCAGTATAACCATCTCTTCCATTTTCAATGCCTCTCACTTCTCCTAAAACTAAATGGTTTTTCACATCCATTGTGTTCTTTGTATTTTGATTTTTAAGTAATGAACAGCCAGTATTGGTTACCAGCAAGCCAATAAGAATTATTAACATGTTTGATTTCATGATGTATTCGATTGTTACCTTTTAAAACTCAAGAGACCTATTATTTTTTATAAAGGGTTGGGTTTTATTTTAGAATTTTAGAATTTTAGAATTTTAGAATTTTAGAATTTTAGAAAAAAATAACAATAGGTTAATTAACCAAATTTTGTCTAAGATTTGATAGACCAAACTACCGAAGTTAGAACCTTAGTATTTGGCTGCAAAGGAATTACAATCGAAGATGGAAATACTTGCCTTCAAGGCAAGAAATCAAGACATTCTGTGAGCGATTGTTAACTATTCTAAACTTCTTGCGACAATAATGTAGAATTCAGATATTATTGGGAGATTGCCTTTATGGATTATAAGCAATCGAAATACAGGTGAGATGCTAAGAAAAGAGAAAAGGTACTGTTAAAAATGGAGATTTTGAGTCAACATTAAAGGCTTAGTTTAAAGACTATTTATCCCTTATTCGTTTTCTAATTCTGCTAATTTGTTGGGGTAATACTCCAAAATAGTTAGCAATTTTATTAAGAGGTATTTTTTGAATTACCTCTGGTCTTTCATTGATTAGGTCTAAGTACATTTCTTCAGTTGTCATCGTTAAAAACTGTGTTTCTCTTTGAAATTTTCGTACATAGTATTTTTCAACTTCTACTCGACCAATCTTATTAGGTAGGAGGTTTGTTTCATATGATTTGAGCTGGTCGCTATAAGTCCATTCTTCAACTATACAGTCTGTAATTGCTATTCCTTGCATAGTAGAAGGTTCACCAGTTAGAACAGATGCTAACGCACAAAAGAATTGGTTTTCAAAAATAAAACTAAGCGTCTTTTCAATGCCCCCTATACATATAGTATTTTCAACAATTCCAGAATTGAGAAAATACACTTTATCACCGACCTTATTATAAGGGAATATAATTTCTCCCTTTTTTATTTTTCTTTGAGTAATCTCATAAGGAAAATCATCTTCTTTAAATGTGGCATCGTATTGCTGTTTTATATATTCCCAAAGTTTCATTGGCAAAATTAATTATGTGAGTTACCTAATTTTATTTGGACATTATTAGTTAAAATGTACAATACCGCCTTCTATCACAGGTCTACTGATTTTCATAAATCTCTATGTTAAGGAAAATCTCACTTGGTACGGTTGCATTATACATTATAAGTAAAACGTCCAACAACTACATTTGGTTGAAAATACCTAAATAACTTTCACCAAATTTGTTTCCTCTCCATTTGCATTGATTAAGATTAGTTCTGTACGTGAATGGCTTGCGAATTGATATACTACCACGCTGCCATCATTTGTATCTGTCAATATGAGTTCATCACAGTTAGACCCTATTTCATAGTTAAAAATCCATGTACTCAAAGTGCCATTATTTTCCTTATCTGCTTGTGTTGAACTGACATACAACATTAACCCATCCTCACTTGGAATAAACCAGTAGAAGTCTCGATAACAGTTGTTATAACACTTCCATTTCTTACCTGAAATACCACAATGATTTTCATACGATAATGGTTCATCAGCTATATAGTTAGATTCAAGTACGAATATGTCTTGGAAGAATGTGTTTTCTTCTTCACTATCAAACACCCCTTTAATAGATACAAAGTCTCCTTCATTGTACTTGTTGATGATTGTTAGAATACTATCGGAGCTTGTTGATTTTTCAAATGTGCATCTAATAGCTGATTCGGCTACATCAGCAGGGCAAAGTATTTCAGTAGGATAAGCACTTAGCCACACACGAACTTCATCGTCCTTGTCAGCAATATTGGTAATGCTTCCAAAGATGTTTAAGCACTCACCATTGTATTCATCCTCAATAACAACATTAGGTTCTTCATAGAATGCACATAGATCAGTTACATAGATAGGTTCAAAAGCAGTACAGGTGTCGTGGGTATGTATATCTTCAAATGAAAGTGGACCACTGGGTGGAAATGGTTAATTGAGACATAACCATTAAATTCATTTTCATTATGAACAAGAAAAAAAACACAGCAGAATCCTATGTACGAGACCTTAAAAGAAAAACGAGGCGTAAATTTTCCACCGAAGAAAAGATTAGGATCGTAATCGAAGGATTACGAGGAGAAGAAACAATAGCCTCTTTATGTCGCAAAGAGCAAATTTCCCAGCAAACGTATTATAAGTGGAGCAAGGACTTCCTGGAAGCCGGGAAGAAGCGTTTAAGAGGTGATACCGAAAGGGAAGCGAACACTTCTGAAGTACAGGATCTGAAACAAGAAAATGTAGACTTAAAAGAAGTAGTAGCAGAGCTGACCCTGGAGAATCGTCTGCTTAAAAAAAGTTTGAATGGAACCGTATAAAATTTCATAAGTATATGCGATTTACAGCAAGCGAAAAGATGGAAATAATACGAATTGTAGAACAGTCTCAATGGAGTGTGCGTAAGACTTTATCGGAGATCGGAATACATCGGTCCACTTTTTATAATTGGTATAAAAGATATCTGGAAGATGGAATGGAAGGATTGGAACACAAAAGTAACACTAGGTCTCATTATTGGAATAAAATTCCAGATCAAATAAGATCGAACATTGTAGACTTGGCATTGGACGTTCCTGAACTGTCATGTAGGGAGTTGGCATGCAAGTATACGGATGAGTATCAGTACTTTGTATGTGAAAGTAGTGTATATAGGATATTGAAGAGAGCTGGCTTAATCGCCCCTCCTCAATTTGATCTTATCCAAGCTGCGGATAAATTTAAAGAGCCCACAACAGAAGTGAATCAGATGTGGCAAACCGATTTTACTTATTTTAAAATCATTGGGTGGGGCTGGTATTATTTATCTACTGTCTTGGACGATTATTCTCGATATATCATCAGTTGGGATCTCTGCTCAACAATGAAAACTGTGGATGTGAAAAACTGTCTGAATCAGGCTTTAAATCACCCCACCGTGAACCTGGAAACTCCTCCTAAACTTTTATCTGATAATGGGTCGTGCTATTTAAGTCAGGAATTGAAAGATTACCTGTCAGGCTTCGATATCATACATGTGCGAGGAAGGCCTAATCACCCTCAAACGCAAGGTAAGATTGAACGATATCACAGGACAATGAAAAATGTGGTAAAGCTCGATAATTATTACAGCCCTGGCGAGTTAAAATTCAAACTAAAATCCTTTGTTCATTCTTACAATAATAAACGCTACCATGAATCATTGGACAACCTAACACCGGCGGATATATACTATGGACGAAAGAAATACAAATTAGATCAACGTAAAAAGTGTAAAGCAAAAACACTAAAGATGAGAAAACAAGATTATATTAGATTATCATTAAAAAGTCTCAACTGATTTACCCACCCAGTGGTCCACTTTCGTTTGAAGATATACACTTTTAATCTCTTTCCTTCTCGATCTTGTAGAATTTTTAAGTCATTTTTTATGGCAATAATTTCGTTAAGAGCTGAAACTAAAAAGTGACCAGAGCCAACTGCAGGATCACAAATTTTAATGCTATTTACGATTTCATTTGCTTCTTTTCTTTCTTCGATTTTATCATATAAGTCATCAAGGTTTTGGCATTCCCAATTCTTGACTTTATTAAATTTTTGAACTACTGCCTTACGAATGGTTTCGCTACACATATACATGGTAATGAATCCAGGAGTGAAAAATGATCCATCTTTGTAGCCATTAATTTTTTCAAATATTAAGCCTAATACCGAAGCGTTTATAAGTGATTTATTCTCTTCCTGAATCTCTTCTGAACCTTCACTACTAAAGTCATAGGCATTTAAAAATTCAAAGAGATATTCTAATGTTGTTAGTCTTCCAGTTCTCTTCTTACCGTTTTTGTCTTTTAGAACAGTTGAAGAGATTATAGGAATTGTTTTATCATCACGGAGATTACTGATAAAGAGAGTGTCTTGTTCAATATCAGTAGGCTCGAATAAAGATGAATTCAGGTAAGGTACTTTTTCAAAAACCTTAATTACATCTTCGTTTCTATCCTCGTATTTTCTGGCTAAGACTTGAAAGAATAAGCTATTAAGATCATCGTAATTCTTGATTTTATCAAAGTTCAAAAATGAATATGAACTGTCTCCTTTGTGGTAAGTAATTAATTGTGCTTCCAGTAATTTAAGAAACAGTATCCTGTTAATCCATGTAATTGAAAGTTCCAATGCAACATTAAATAGTCTTTCTTGTTGAGTGGCTCCAAATTGGCTCGGACGAGAAAGGCGGCTTATTTTATCCAAACTATCAAGCTGTATAATAGCATCTTCAAGTATAGTTCCTGTACTTCTTTCTTCTGTTTTGTTTCTTTGAATTAGTTTTTTGCTTCCGTCCTTTATCTCAGTCAATCCAATAATATGAAGCAATTCACTATAGAATCTTTTATCAAGGCTGTTACTATCATTAGCAAACGGAAGCTTTATCAAATGTTCAGGTGAAAGGAGTTTAAATAATGCTATTAGCTTATTGTCACCCTTTCTATCATCATTCCTTAAAGGTTTTTCATAATCTTGAATATTGAAATGAGTAAACTCTATTTCTGCATTTAAGTTTGCTATGAATGGTTCTGCTATTTGCTTATAGAAGAAATCAGTTTTTGTATCGGATAAACGTCCTCCTTCAAAGTCATTGAATTGCTTAACAAACTTTGAGTTTTGTGCAAATAATCTATCAAATGTTATTGAATCAAAAATGAACCATTCATTAATATTAGTAATAATCAAATGTTTGATTTCAAGGTTTTTAAGAGTGATTCTCTCTCTTAAATAATAGAGTACTAGCTCTTGAAATGCTTTGGCATTAAGATTGTCAACAGTAACCATCTCATTTTTATTTGTAGGCTTTTTAGCCTCAATAATTACTGCAACAGGACTTGTAGCTTTTCCTGTATTATGAATTACAAGATCATTTCGACCTTTAGTATTGATATAGTGTTTGGGGTCGTAATAGGTTTTATTTAGAAATTCAGTTACCAGATTTTTATGAAACTCTTCGGATTCAGTGTCATTTGTTCTATCCAATAGCTGAATGAGATTACTTTTGAAACTTTCAATATCTACTCTATTGGGTTTAACTTTAAGAAAAGCTTTGTTTAAGGCCTTTCTGGGTTTAAATTTGTTTATCTCCATTTAATCTATATCTTTTGATATGTTCAAATTATTACCTGTTATGTACCTAAGTTTATTGGGTAATAATAACAGTATAATTACACCTTTAAACATTATTTCCAAGCTCCTTATAAGAATAAACCAATTTAGTTGCTAAGAAATATAATATTCATTTTCTGTAAAGTTACGAAAATGAATAATCTTAAAAACCTATGTTAAATCGAGTAATGCAGGCTTGAAATGTTAAAGTCTAATTTTTTTGAAAAAAATTATCTGTCCATTTGATTTCAGATGAATTCATACTACATTGAAAGTATGTAATACATCATTTTAAATCCTTTCATTTTGTGCCATTTTAACACTTTATGCGCTGTTATACAGGGATTTGCATGACATCATTTAGCGTCATAACTTGTGGTAAAACAGCAAATACGATGAGTAAAAACATACTAATAAGAGAGACGACACCAGAAGAGTTAAAGTCAATTTTGAAGGAAATGATTCAAGAAGAATTCAAGGCTATCAATAACGAAGTACAACGAGTAATTGGTGAAGATGATTTAATAAGCTCTGGAACAGCGTGTCGTCATTTAGGCGTTTGCTCGAAAGTGTTTAGAATATTAGTGCAAAGAGGGCATTTTACTATATTTCATCATTTGAAAGAAAGGCGATTTGTTCGAGGTGAAATACTTGCTTACCGAAACCAATATCGAACAAATAAGACTCTCTAACTTTCTAGTTCAGAGACTTTAATACTATTAATAAGGAATACTCCCTTTACCCAAAAACGACGATTGGAAGTTCGTAATTCGATTTAATTCACTTTAATTGAGGTTTCCTCCCTTTTAGCGAAACGTAAAGACTGCTCTTAAGAAGATTAGGTAAGAAATATTTGATTCATAAAACGAAGTGATATTCATTTTCTAATCTGATAAGGCAGTAAATTAGTGAAGGGTTGGGGAGGAAAACTTAAATTGGAAAATATCAATTCGATTCTTAGAAGTCGTTTTTACATCAATTTTTCGATTACGCCTTGGTGCCTGATGTATTTGAAAAGTACATTAGGGGTGAATGAGAAGAATTGAACCAAAGTCACATAAAAGGATATAACACCAGCATAAGTGGTATGAAAATAATCATTGTATACCGTTAGGACATTTTCACCCCTAATCACCTCTATAACAATCTACTACCTATTCAAAATAGGCTTTATTAGTTTAATTTCGATATGTTAAAATGACGCATATTATTGATAGTATACAATATGTCGCTTATTTTTGGTATAAAATCGATTTCATGTAAAAGTTTCAAGGACCCGATCAATCCTGAACTTATTCTTTTATTCTTAAACTAATAAATATGAGAAAACTCATACCTATATTATTGGTATTCTTTGGTATCAATAATGTAAATGCACAGTTTTGTGGTAATCACGAACATTTTACTTTTTATGGTTCACATTCTAGAGATTCTATTGATTGTGGTGTGGATGAAATACTTGTACCTATATACATCCATGATTTTGGTAGCGGCTTCTTTTTTAACAATCCTGCCAATTACCAAGAATTAATAGATAAATTGAACTTTTTGTATACTTGGAAAGAACTAGGTGAAGGTAGCATTCAATATACACACAAGATTAGATTTGTCTTAGCAACTTTGGATGAGAATGAGCATTGCTTCCCTGGCTATAAAAGACACACACCATTAGATATTGATATTAGCAATATAAATATTGTTCATGATGTGAATTTTGGTAATGTTTATACCGATATTGTAGAAGAACAATTCATTTTGGATCATTATCTGAATGTTTCGATTTATAAAGAAATATTGGGAAATGTAGCAGGTGTATATCCTGACTCAACTGCAACTCATGTAATTATGGAAGAGGAGTATCACACCTTAGATGAAATGGCCTATGTGTTAGCTCATGAAATTGGTCATTTTATGTCTCTAAATCATCCATTTGAATTTTATGAATGTATTGATTTTGATGGTTATGAATTTTCAGCAAAGGCGTCTTTACAGGATGTATACGATCTGGGATGCACCGATGGATATACTTCATGCGATAGTACAATAAAATATGATGTTAGTAACATAATGTCTTATGCGTGGTCGTGTATAGATTCTTTACACCTTGATTTTCATGAGACTCAATTATCCGATGGAATATGTCACATGATGAATGAATGGCCTCAAATGTTCACACCTGAAAATTACCTGAGAGTTTTAGGCTCTGATGATTTGATAGAACAAGACATCACCCTAAACGGCAATACTTACAATTGGGATTATATAACTGTACTGCCCAATTCGACTATAACCATTGAAGGAAATGTTGTTATTGAAAACAGTACTTTCCAAATGGGGAAAAATACGAAGATAGTAGTATCTGAAAACGCTTCTTTAACTATTCGAAACTCTACCATAACATCGGTTTGTTCTCAAACCAATTGGCATGGGATAGAATCCTTTGGAAATGTTAGAATCGATACTAGATCTAGAATTGATTTGGCGGAGACAGGTGTACTATGTAAAGATGGATCACTGCATGTAGACGATACGGAGTTCAATGACTGTATTACGGGGATTCAGTTAGGTACAGAGGAGCACAACATGTATGCCACTATTATTAATCCGATTAATAATCGTCCGATGAACAATGTGACGATCAATAACAGTAGTTTCAATGGTGATGTAAATCATTTTATCAGAGATGAGCCTGATTTTAGACAAGCCCAATATGGTATACGAATCCGCAATATGGATTCTCCAAATTTTCATTTTTCCTTAGAAAACAACTCCTATAGCATATTAAGATATGGACTTTATGCAGACAATCTTAAGCATGGGTTAACATCTATAGAAAATACATCCATTAATGTGTATTACCCTATCTTTGTTGAGCAAGGTAATAGGAATGCTGTAATGATTTCTTCTGCTGATTTAAATTTTCGAATTACAGGCGTACATCTGTATAACTGCTATTTCGCCATTGATGAAAGTAATTTTGTGGCACACAATCAAAGAATTACGCAATTTGCCAAAATAGGTATTAATTTAGATAGGTGTTATGGTATATATGGACGTAGAGGTTCTGACATCAACAATGTAGAGATTACAGGATTTTTTGACAAGGGGGTAAATTCCTTATTGACTCATAGGTGGTCGATGAAGAATAGTACGATATATCACTCTAGTTCAGCATCTGGGATAGGCATAGAAACGCTTTTTAATGTAGACTTTGATGTGGAGGACAACTTCATCATTGCTAGTCGTAATTCCATCAATTCGTCTTATTATATGGGTATGGGTGAAAACTCAATATTTGGCAATCAAGACTTCAGTAGTCTTACCATTGAAGGAGGACTAGGACAGAACATATTCTGCAATCTGACTGATGTCACCTTTAAGGTAAACAGCTCACCTTATAGTATTTACCACAATAATGATTTAGATGAATCATCGTTAGAATTTGCATATCGCAATGCAGGAGCAAGAATACAAGATAATAATATAGATGTATTGGCACTAGAAGGTGGAGCTAATAGCAATACCATCATAAGTCCCCAAAAATATGGAGGAAATGTCATTAACATTGGGGAGTATAATACTGATTTAAATAATATTGATTTAAATGCATTCTTTGTTGGTAATTCATGCGTACCTAGTGCAAATGTACAGGGTTGGATAATAACAAATAATAGTATAAGTTGCGATGGTTATGGTTTTTCATGTGTAGGAGGATCACCGGGCAATAGTGCGGCCCCACCATGGAATGACGATAGATACAATAGAGATTGTCTAGATAGTCTTTTCAACAGTACAAGATATGCACACTTGTCATCAAAAGCCAAGTGGTCACTACTCTTTAACCTGTACAGAGTCTATAAAAAACAAAAAAGAGATTTCCCATTCAATTTATCGGATTGTGCTAAAGTGATACTGACTCAAAAATCCAATGAAGATATTGGACAATTGGACTCAGCAATTACCACCCTTGTAAAATGGATATCAACTTCTGTAGACTCTACAGTACAGATTAATATGGCTCAAGATGCCAGCTTATATTTATATGCCATACGCTCCAATGATACGGTAAATATTGAATCATATGCCAACTCTTGGGGACAGACCTTAGGCGATCTAAATCAAGCCATGCCATTACGCAACACATCTTGGACTACACAAGAATCCAACTTAACCTCCTTACTTACTCAAATAGTACCAACCAATGCTGTGGCTACATACCATAAGCAAGTATTGGAATATTTGGTCACAGTAGCAGGCGGTGGACAATTGTCACCTTCTGAAGAAAGCACACTTGCCGATATAGCGCAACTATGTGATGAAAATGGAGGAGATGCAAGATTCATGGCTAATCATCTGTACTATGCTTTAACAGGCCAAAGACTAGCTTACCAAAGTTGCAATGGATTTAATCTAGGTAGAATAGCTCAAAATCAAGGAGATCAGCAAGAAGCAATCGACTTTAGAAGCATAGAGGAAGTGAGCATCCATCCTAATCCAAGTACAGGGATATTTATGCTTCAAGGAAGCAATATCAAGGCTTTTGAAGTCCTCAACTATATTGGAGAAAAAGTATCAACGAAGACAAAACTAAGTAAAGATGCTGAAATACATACCATAGATATGTCAGAATACTCAAATGGCGTATATTACTTCGTATTATACCAAGATGGACAACGACCATCGGTGCATAAAATCATTAAGATATAGATGATACGAATATTATCCATAGGGGTATTAACAATAATGCTGGGTGGCAGTCTTGCCGCCCAGCTTAAATACGATTATACATGGGTCTTCGGATCAGATTATGATTTTGACATACCTGGTATTGAAACAACATTAGTAGATTTTAACAGAAGTCCACCAGAACATCGGAATGTTGTGGGATTGATAGAGCTTACAACAGGACCTGCCCAAATCAGTGATCCCATTTCGGGAAGATTATTGTTTTACACCAACGGATGTAAAATTATTGATTCTACTCATCAAGTGATGGAAAATGGGGATATGATTAACAAAGGACCAATACAAAATGAATATTGTAATGGATCAATTGGTTACTATCCTGTGTCAGCTTCTATCATTATTCTTCCAGAAACACAAGAAAAATCATATTCTGTTATTCATAAATCTATACAGATCAATGCCCCCAATTGCCATGAATTAAGATATACAAAAGTAGATATGAGTGAAGGTCATGGACGTGTCGCTGAAAAAAACATTCTTGTATCTGAAAATATAGATTTCAGCTGTGGTTATTTAACAGCTGTGAAGCATAGTAATAAGAAAGATTGGTGGGTAGTACTTAGTAGACAAGACACTAATTTGTTTCACACCTATTTATTAGAAAATGGAAACTTATATCCATATGATGTCCAAAAAATTGGAACAAAGATTAATAGTATTGGACAAGCCTTGTTTACACCTGATGGGACACGATATGTAACTTACGATGATACCAAAGGAATATTATGCATGGATTTTGATCGTAATACTGGACTATTTTCAAACGCTCGATTTTTAGAAACAAAAATAGATAGTATTAAAGGAGGGTTATCAGTATCACCTAATAGTAGATTCGCATACATCATTCTAGCTAAAGAAATTTATCAAGTAGATTTGATGGAAGAGGATTTGTCTGATGGCATTGTAAAAGTTGCTACAGCTAGGGAAGATATAGGTACGTGGTTTGAGCAGAATTTTGGTAGTGCTACCTTGGGGCCTGATTGCAAAGTATATGTCGCTCCAGCTTCAGGGAGTAGAGCAATGCACGTCATTCATAAACCTGATCTAAAGGGGCTTGATTGTGATGTAAGGCAACAGGATGTAAAATTCTTTTACTCAAGATCCAACGCATATTTACACAGTTATATCAATTATAATATTGATGAAGAGCGCTACTGTGACCCAACTATTACAATGTACGACGCCACGCAATTACCCGATCATCTAGACATCAAGATAGCTCCAAATCCATCTTCGGATTACATCATTGTGCAAAATGCAAGTATCTTTTCAGAGGCAAACATCAATATATACGACTTAAGTGGTCGCTTAATTCATCATACCCATCAAGCACTAGATCAAAAGATTGATGTTCAGTCATTGCCCAAAGGCATCTACATCATCGAGTGCCTTACTGATGATTTTAAAAGATGGCGTACTAAGTTTGTCAAGGAGTAATTAAAGATGCTGAAATGCATACCATAGATATGTCAGAATTTTCAAATGGCGTATATTACTTCGTATTATACCAAGATGGACAACGACCATCGGTACATAAAATTATTAAGATATAGATGATACGCATATTATCCATAGGGATATTAATAATGCTGGGTGGCAATCTTGCCGCCCAGCTTAAATACAATTATACATGGGTCTTCGGATCAGATTATGATTTTGACATACCAGGTATAGAAACAACAATAATAGATTTTAACAGAAGCCCACCAGAACATCGGAATGTTGTGGGATTGATAGAACTTACAACAGGACCTGCTCAAATCAGTGATCCTATCTCGGGAAGATTATTGTTTTACACCAACGGATGTAAAATCATTGATTCGACTCACCAAGTGATGGAAAATGGAGATAGGATTAATGAGGGTGAGTACTATAATAATTTTTGTGAGGGGTCTATTGGGTATTACCCACTGTCTAATTCAATTCTATTATTACCCAATTTAATTGAGGATCATGGCTATTACATGATTCATAAAACTAAGTATTTTGATAGTCTTGTCTGTTCAGATTTGCGTTATTCATATATAGATATGAGTAAGAATAATGGATTAGGAAGTGTAACAATAAAGAATCAATTGATTGATGATAGTAAAAATTTTAGTTGTGGTTATTTGACAGCAATCAAGCACGGTAATCAGAAAGATTGGTGGATCATTCAAAGTAGACAAGACTCTAATTTGTTTCACACTTATTTATTACAAAATGAGGGAATAGAGTCTTTCGACGTGCAAGAAATTGGTGTTCCTTTGTGGCACCCTGGTCAAGCAACTTTTACTCCTGATGGTATGCGTTATGTAGCTTATGACGATGGTAAGGGAATATTATGCATGGATTTTAATCGAAATACAGGGTATTTTTCAAATACTAGATTTGCTCAAATAAAATATGATAGCCTGCTTGGAGGATTAGCAATTTCTCCCAATAGTAGATTTGCATATGCAATTTTAGATAAAGAGATTTATCAAGTAGACTTAATGGAAGAGGATTTGTCTGATGGCATTGTAAAAGTTGCTACTGCTAGGGAAGATATAGGTACGTGGTTTGAGCAGAATTTTGGTAGTGCTACCTTGGGGCCTGATTGCAAAGTCTATGTTGCTCCTGGTTCAGGAAGTAGAGCAATGCACGTCATTCATAAACCTGATTTAAAAGGTATAGAATGTGATGTAAGGCAACAAGATGTAAAATTCTTTTACTCACGATCCAACGCATATTTACACAGTTACATCAATTATAATATTGATGAAGAGCGCTACTGTGACCCAACTATTACAATGTACGACGCCACTCAATTACCCGATCATCTAGACATCAAGATAGCTCCAAATCCAACTTCGGATTACATCATTGTGCAAAATGCAAGTATCTTTTCAGAGGCAAACATCAATATATACGACTTAAGTGGACGCTTAGTTCATCATACCCATCAAGCATTAGATCAGAAGATTGATGTTCGATCATTGCCCAAAGGCATCTACATCATCGAGTGCGTTACCGATGATTTTAAAAGATGGCGTACTAAGTTTGTGAAGGAGTAATTAAAGATGCTGAAATACATACCATAGATATGTCAGAATACTCAAATGGCGTATATTACTTCGTATTATACCAAGATGGACTACGACCATCGGTACATAAAATCATTAAGATATAGATGATACGGACATTATCCATAGGGATATTAACAATAATGCTGGGTGGCAATCTTGCCGCCCAGCTTAAATACGATTATACTTGGATATTTGGGACTGATTATGATTTTGACATTCCCGGAGTAGAAACAACCATTGTAGATTTTAATAAAAATCCACCAACTCAACGAAACATTACAGGAATAATAAGGCTATCCTCTGGCCCTGCATATATTAGTGACCCAAATACAGGAAGATTATTGTTTTACACTAATGGATGTAAAATCATTGATTCGACTCACCAAGTGATGGAAAATGGAGATAGGATTAATGAGGGTGAGTACTATAATAATTTTTGTGAAGGGTCTATTGGATATTACCCTCTTACGAGTTCCATTCTATTCCTTCCAGATTTATATAAAAATCAAGGTTATTATATAATTCATAAAACCAAATATCCTGATAGTATTACCTGTCCTGACTTACGATATTCATATTTAGATATGGGTGAAAATAATGGGTTGGGAAAAGTGATTATTAAGAATGAATTAATTGATTCAGGTGAGAACTTCACATGTGGTATGCTTACAGCAGTTAAGCATAGTAATCAAAAAGATTGGTGGATTATTTCAAGCAGACAACATGAAAATTTGTTTCATACTTATTTAGTACAAAATGCGGGAATAGAGTCTTTCGACGTGCAGGAAATTGGTGTTCCTTTGTGGCATCCTGGTCAAGCAACTTTTACTCCTGATGGAACACGATATGTAGCATTTGATGACAGTAAAGGACTCTTATGCATGGATTTTGATCGAAATACTGGACAATTTTCAAACGCTCGATTTTCAGAAACAAAAATAGATAGTATTAAAGGAGGGTTATCAGTATCACCGAATAGTAGATTCGCATACATCATTCTAGCTAAAGAAATTTATCAGGTAGATTTAATGGAAGAGGATTTGTCTGATGGCATTGTAAAAGTTGCTACTGCTAGGGAAGATATAGGTACGTGGTTTGAGCAGAATTTTGGTAGTGCTACCTTGGGACCTGATTGCAAAGTCTATGTCGCCCCAGCTTCAGGGAGTAGTGCCCTCCATGTTATCCATAAACCTGATCTAAAGGGGCTTGATTGTGATGTAAGACAACAAGATGTAAAATTCTTTTACCCACGATCTAATGGGTATTTGCACAGTTATATCAATTATAATATTGATGAAGAGCGCTACTGTGACCCAACCATTACCATGTATGACGCTACACAGTTACCAGATCATCTAGACATCAAGATAGCTCCAAATCCATCTTCGGATTACACCATTGTGCAAAATGCAAGTATCTTTTCAGAGGCAAACATCAATATATACGACTTAAGTGGTCGCTTAATTCATCATACCCATCAAGCATTAGATCAGAAGATTGATGTTCAGTCATTGCCCAAAGGCATCTACATCATCGAGTGCGTTACTGATGATTTTAAAAGATGGCGTACCAAGTTTGTGAAGGAGTAAGACCATTTAAATAAAGAAATATAGGTTATATTAAAACTTTTTAGAGATGCGAGTTGTTATTAAGTTAACAATTATCCTATTTTTAAGGATTAAATATAGTAATAATAGGTTAAAAAGGTGTTGTTCAATATTTACACCTTTGGAATTTTTTTCATAGCGTTCGGGTGGCCTCCTAAAGTTCTTTTAGGGGGCTTTTTCGATAGAATTTCGTAAATTTATTCCGTTTCTAATTGATAGAATTGTGTGATTAAAATATTAACCCATTAGATAGAATTGGGAGCTTGTTTTTAGCTCTTTGTGTTTTATGTAAAAAATGCCCGATGTTAGGAAAAAAGACAAATCAAATTACCTATAATGATTTACTGGAACTGTTAAATTCAAGTGAATTTGTTGAAGGACACAAGCTTGATTTCAAAAGGGAATTGGTAAACAAACCTAAAGATATAGTAAAATATGTTTCATCTTTTGCGAATGCAAATGGCGGATTCCTCATCTATGGAGTCGATGACGATAAAAAGATAGTTGGTATTGACAGGACCATGAAAGGTAAAAATGTAGTTGAATGGTATAATCAAGTGGTTTCAGGAAATACAGAACCAGATATATTTTATCATGATCCACATTGCATAGATATTCCAAATAGCAATAAAATCATCATGATCATAGAAATCCCTGAAAGCACTCGCAAACCACACATGGTAACAGGAGATCGATATTACACTCGCTTAAATGATAGTAGTAAATCAGCATCTCACTATCAGGTTCGTGACATGTTTATGTATTCTAGGGAAAGGAAATTAGAATTTGAATCTTTTTATAAAAAGAGAAACTTAGATATTGAAAGTGAAGAGTTCATGAATACTCAGCTTTCAAAGAACGTTGATAGGAAACCTATAAGAACGTCACTAGAGACTTTACCATTGATTTTATTTTCTGTGATTCCCAAATATTTGGATGAAGAGGTTTTTAAGGGCAATTCAAAAGAACAAATAAACTGGTTGGAAAGTCATCAACATGTTGATGTTACGGGAATGAGTGTAAGACTCTATCAACCAAGTTATGGTTGGGATAGCAAAATTAATGGATATATAAGTTCTCATTTAGATAGGGATAAAGACTTAGTATCTTATTTTGAAGTTTTGACGAATGGATATGTTGAATCTGGGTTTTCAAGAAGCTTTTGTTATCCTTTTCATGAAGAAGCTATAAAGAAAGATTTATGTGCTGTATACCTTAATCTTCTAGTTGGATATTCAATGAGTTTACTAAAATGGACAAAGTGCTTTTATGATTATTGTGATTATAGAGATGAATTCCTTTTCCAATTAAGTTTTAAGGATGTACTTAATTCCAGACTTTATGGGTTAAAAGAAGGATTACAACGTCTTTGGTATAAACATTCAGGAATAATGAATAAATACAATGATAAGCTTGCTATAAAAATGAAATTATCAACTAGGGAACTTGATGATGAACAGATATTGGAAATAGGTAGATTGATTAGTGACAAAATATCACGGGCTTTTGGAATTACCGAAGATATATTGTTTGACAATGGTCAATATCCAAAATATGCGATGAGGGACTTCAAGCTATATGGAATGAGCTAACGGAAACCCATCTATCTCAATTATTCTCATTCAAACAGAATTTACTCAAAAACAAAACCTGTAGGCAACAAAATGCGGGTCGGGATAGGTCAATGGAGGAGCTTGCTGCATTGTGCGCTTGCCTAGAGGCTCCATTGAACTATCTGTGGGTGGGTAAACTTTGCTGTAAGGGTTTGTTTAATTCTGACTTAAATGGTTTATTCATCTTCCCTTAACTGGGTATATTTTTCCATTATTTCAAATAATGAGAAATCCCACTTTTCCATTGGAATATTTTCTTGCATGAAATCAATTGCAATATTGAATTTTTCTATCATTACTTGATAATTACCTCTTTCATATTCACGAATGGCTGGATTCCAAAGAGCCGCTAATTTAATCCTGTTATCATTAGTATTTTCGGACATTAGCTTTTCAAAATGGAGAGCTAGTTTTTCGTTTTTCTTCGCTCCATCTCCTCTACAGAATGCGATCGCTAACTTTGATTGAGAGATTAGACATCCATCATTGGCTTTATCAATTAGTGATATAAGTTCCGCATCCATCAAAAACGAGCCATTTGATTCTTTAATAAGGTCTTTGATTGATTTATCGTCGTTACTCATATTTCTCCTTTTTAGTTTCTTTACCCATATTAAATCAGGAACAAAAAAGAGAAATATGAGCTAGAGAGAGTTCTATCTATTCCTCTATTGTAGCACATAATCATTATATTGGGGAAAGATTTCTTTGAAAAATAATTGATATGGCAATCGAGAAAACCAATTGGCGAGATAAGGTCAAATCTCCCACGAAAACAAATGAAAAAATGATAGGTGGAGAAAATAGCTTACCAAAAAGGGAAGGAGATATAATTAACCATGAAAAAATAGCTGAAGATGCCGAAAATCGCAAGGTTAAACAACAAGAATTTGATAAAAAACTAAATACTGAAAAAACCAACGAATCCTTTACTGAGAAAGACAAAAGAGCTATCAAAGAATATGAAAACAGATTAAGCAAGCCAACTCAAATTGAATCTGACAAACCCATTTCAAAAATAGCTGATAAGATTGATGAAATTGTTGACGATGTAGGTAAAGAGTTAAAAAAAATTGCCCCATATTTGGATGATATAGCAAAGGGAATTGGAGAATTTAGTAAATTTGGCGGGTTAGCTGGTGGTGTTATTGGCTTTTTAAACCCAGAATCAATAGTTGATGATGAAACCGAACAAAAATCACTAAAAGAATGGGAAGAAAAGCAAAATCAGTCAACCGAACGAGCAATGAATTCAACAGCAAAGGAAATGAGAAATCTAATCTTTGATATTAAAGAAATTGAATCACCCATCAGGAATGATGAACCAATCATTATAGAAGAAAATGAGAGGACTCAGATTATTGATTTAATAAATGATTTTCAAAGTGAAATTAAATCTGCTTTCCCTTTGGAGAAAGAAAAAATAGTCAATAAACCGATGGAAATTGACATTGGCGACCCTTCAATGGATTCCACCGATGGAAGCGACGGCAGTGACGGTGGCTCTAGCGGAGGTGACGGAGGTGAGTAGTTAACTTTTGAAAGCCGATTTTATATTGCTCATTATTCTATCAATCCCGAACTGTTCTGTAAGCTGTGCAAATGGACGATTTATACAAACATCTTCCCCTATTTCAGCAGTTATTTTAGATTGTAGGTTTTCACGAACGTCAAAACTAGCACGATTATCATTATAAAGTTCAACTAGTTTTTGAACATTTTCTAAAGTTTCTTTATCGAGACTAGGCAAATTCTTCGCCAAATCGATCAATTTATCTTTAATTATTTTTGACCCCATTCTCTTCATATCGGCTCTAACTTCTTCTATAAAAATATTTTCACTTTCTAACCCACTTTTTTCAATTTCATCATACGAAACATATTGATCAAATAGAATATCTCTAGCACTGTCAAGAGGAGAACGTATTTCCCAGTATTTATCTCTGTATAATTCTTTTGTGATAGGATGTAACTCCATATAATCATTTTTTCTAAGTTCCTCTAATGGGATTAACCTTCTCCTATCAAATTGTTCTTCTGTTAACGAATCTTTCCCTTTATCTTTTAAAATATCTTTCCCAGGAATTATTACAATTTCAGAAGTTAAATCATTATAAATTATATTAATCTGATCTTCACTTGTAATTTCTGCAATTATATCGTCGTTTAATGTTTCATTTATACGGTTTTGGTTCTTTTTTTTCATTTAGCCCTCCAAGTGTTTATTTAGAAAACTATAGCACAATTAGAATTAAAAATCCATTATTATCAGAAATATTGCCTTAAGGAAGAAAAACCCAAATTATTTCTATTTCTCTCAAAATGAAACCATTTTTTAGTGAAATCCATGTTTCCATTCCCTAGAACGAAAGGATATGACATTTTAATAAAATTATAGATGAACTCACGCCTAATCTCGCCATATGAAAAATGTATGTTGTTTCTTCCATGGAGCTTTTGAAGTAAGGGGAATCCCATATCATTATATTTCTTAATGATTGCGTATGGTAAACTCCCGCCACTATATGAAAATGCATCATTTAACATTTCCTCAATCGGTCCAATATCTGATTGTTGAATGTAATAGTCAAAAACGACTACTAAATCGCAAATCAATTTTGTCAATATTTGATATGGACTTACTATACCATTAGCATGATTATTATGGAAAGTGAAAGATTCATTTGGGAAGAGCCCCTTCGCAAGTTTGTTTTGATCGTAGGTGTAATTTTGGTTACCATATTTTTTAAAAAGTTTAAGGACTTTATATTCTTTGTAGATTGAATATTTCGAGAGAGAGTTTTTGTCAAAATTTAAAAGATACGGCCGATTGGATTTTTTTAAATCATCCGTTAGTAAAATTGTATTATCCTTTTTCTGAATATTTATTGTTGCCGTCCTCAGCCCATCAACAATATTTTTAATTGCTTCAACTATATTATAAGCATTACTATACCATTTGGTTATTTCTTTTTTTTCTTTTAAAGCCTTTCGTTTCATTTTATCTAAATAGCCAGATAAAAGAAAAGCGTTGTTATTTAGTTGAAACCCTGTTCGATGGGCTTTGGTTATTGTGTACTCCAATTCAACATGAAGCTTCCCTATTTTTTCAAACTTCTTTGGGTTATATTTCTTCTTTAGAAATAGTTGTATATTTTTAGAGAGTTCAAAAGGGTAGTTTGCAAATTGGCTCAGTGCTTCTGAATAATTTTCATGAATAGTTATTAGTTGAGAAAATTTACCAATGAAATAAGCTTCATTAGAGAAATTTCTTTCATCTTCATTGGCAGAAGAGTAAAGGATGTTTTTAAGTATTTGTAAATATATTTGTTCGAACTTATCTAGTTCGTATAGATATGCATCTTGGTCGTAATTTGATTCAACCAAATCCTTTATTTCAGTTTTTTTAAATTCAGTAAATTTTTTAAACAACTTCCCAAACATGATCTACATTTTTATTTAATGAATTAGAATTAACAGATTTTCACTTCTGGGAATATGGCTTCTGAATCTATTGCGTTATCATTAGATATTCTGCCCTTTTGCAATTCTTCTTTTTGATGCATTATGATTTGATAATCCTTTTCGCTATCTAATATATCCAGTGCTGAATGCCTAATACGTGAGTAAATGCCATATTCTTCCAGAAAAAGACATATTGCACTTAGTGAAATTAAAATTCCTACTGGGATACAGGTAAGGCAGAAATAGGCAAACCATTTAAATATAAATACATCGGAAAAGATAAGTAAAAGCCCAGAGAATGCCGTAAATAAAAGGAATATAGCTAAACCATATAAGAAGATTTTTTGAGGTTCTATTAGTATTCTGAAATTAATTTCCGTAATTATTTGCTTGCCAAAAATTGTCCATTTTTGTTTGCTTACGAAATTCTCCTTATCAAAATATTCGCTTTCACCTCGGAAATAAGTGCTTTTTTCAACTTTGTCATTCTTGAATGAATTTGCAATATTATGGTAGACTTTTTTCCCATTCACTATGAATACCTCATATAAATAAATGAAGTATCCATTAAAAAGCAAAAGTAGCCATAATGACGCTTTCTCCATTGGTGAATCTCCGCTTATATCAAGAATGGTGATTCCGAACAAATCATAAAGTATGTAAGCGCCTAAGAGAGTATAGGAGTTTAAATCTAGGGTTAGATAATATACATGAAACCCTAAAGAAATAAGCAGAGCCAAAGGCGATATAGACCTTTCTCCAAAGTTTTTATGAATTAAAAGTCTGACGGGGATTGCACCGACACCAACAATGAAGTAGTATAGTTTGAGAAATGGTTGTAGCAATGGTTGTTTTGTAGGGTCACTTTGATGAATATTTTTGGTTGGATCTTTTTGTCTGCCGATGTCGGAGTAGGATTGTTGAAGCATTTGGAATTTAGTTTTGATTAAAGCTTCTAAGAATATAGTTTTTGCCAGTAATTAGCTCACGGCTGGCAACGATTACTGCCTGAACTTTAAAATCATTATCTTCACCACCTGTTTTAAGAAAGGCAAACTGGTTGGGTTCAAACTGCCAGTGATATTGTTTGGACATGTTGATAGTTTGGTTATCCCCAATATGATAACCAGATATATCTTGCCATGATTTACCGATTAACTTAGAAGCCCATTCATTGGTGACATAATCATTATTGTTGTGGAAAATTTTAGTTGATAAATTACCAAGTAAACTGTTAACTCTTTCTATAGGATTTTTACCTCCAATAGCAACATAATAATTACTGATATTTTGGGATATAAAAACCGTGCTAACGCCTGCACTTCTAGCAGTGGTTTGAAAAATTTGGTCATAATCATTGATGAAATTTTGAGCTTCATCAACCCATAAGAATGCAGGTATGTCCTTATTTTCATCATAAATTCTTCTTTCTATGACTTGTTGAAAGAGCAATTTGAAAATACCCTGGGCATAGATTCCAGCGTCCAAATAGTCTTTAATTGGGAAGTCTAGAATAATAATTTTGCCGTGCTCAAATATTTCTTCTGGCAGAATTGTATTTTCATTGTTAGAAGCAAAATAGTGTTTTAAAATTCCGCTCTGAAATGGTTCAGTTAAACCCAAAAATGATTCAACTATTATAGCTTTAGTTTTCTCAGCAAGATTTGCAAATTCCTTTTCAAAATATTTTAATGACGTCTTGAGTTGATGTTTAAAAGCAATTGTTTTTTGAGAGTTTGTAACTTTATCTTGACTAAGTTTAGCTAGTTCCTGATATGACTTTAGGTAACATCTGACATAGAAGTTTTCTTCAGCTAGCTTTTTAATTTTTTCAAATGTTCCATTAATATTTAAATCTGCTCTTAAGGTATTAAAGTAGTTTATCTCAGAATTAATAAGGGAGTCAGAAATTAGCCTATTCATATTTTCAATAGTAACGGGCTCATTTGCTAGTTTTAAGAAATCAATAAGCCTGCTGAGACATCTTTTTAAAGCATTATCCCAAAACCTTTCACCGCTGTTTGCAAGACCTTCGCCACTAATTATGCGCCCCATTTTGTAAATATTCATAAAGAGGTTTACAAGGTTATAGGTCTCACCACCTCCCTTTCTTGAGGCCTCATAACTAAGTGGATTAAAAAAATATTCGGGCTCATTGGTTTTAGGTTCGCAGAAGATTTTTACATCATTTGATCTACCATTTAATTTAGCTAACTCTTGCCATTTTTTCTTTTCGTCAGGTTTTGCACAAAGAACTAAACCACCAAAACCGTTTTTAAGAAACGACGATGCTAACGTTTTTCCGGAACCAGAAGTTTTGCCCGAGCCTATACCGCCAAAAATTTGAACACCTTGAAATGCATCTCTAAGATTCCAAAAGATTTTTTCTTTTTGATTTTCATCTGAAAAATCTAATAGATGGTTAACTAGTTTCATTATGAATTTCTGGTTTTAGATTATGTTAATAGGGTAATGCTTTAGTAAATTTAAACATAGCAATGTAAAGTTCCTAATATTTGCATGACAATACAATTATATTTCGTAGAAATACACTAGTTCAGCATTTTGTGTTTAAAGCAGAAGTTATATTAACTCAAAATAGGAGTCATAAGACCCCTTCATCGGCAAAAGAGAAGAATCCATTTTGAGAAGTAACGATGATGTGATCAAGAAGTGGAAGGTCTAAAAGCTCTCCTACTTCTTTGATCTTTTTTGTAATTTGAATATCTGCTTTGCTTGGTCTTAGACCTTGAGTTGGGTGATTATGTGCTACAATTATTCCCGAAGCTTTTGCTATTAATGCACTTGCAAAAATCACCTTTAGATCAACAAAAGTAGCGTTAAATCCACCTTTGGAAATATTCTGGATTCCAAGCACTTTGTTAGCTCTATCTAAGATTAACATATTGAATTCTTCCACCAATTCTATACTACTACTCCAATTGGAGATAAGTACATCATAGGCAGATTTAGAATCTATTATTTTTACCCTACTTGATAAGTTTTTGTTAGAGTAAGACAATGAAATTTCAGCGACCTTGAAAAGATCATTAGGACTTGCAGGTTTTAATACTTTCATAATACAACGTTTTTTTAATTACGTCGCTTTGAAAAGCAGCTCGATAAACTATGGCAAGGTGGAGACCTCAGGTACTACCTTGCTTAAGTTTTATTCCATTAAGAATAAGAGGTGCATAAATTAGCGAAAGCAATTAGAAAACGTGTTGTAGGTGAATAGAATAAAGCAGATAGGGCTAAAAGACTAGAACTCTTTATATAAGATTTTTTCTATCAAAAGAGCTATTGCATTAATTCTAACGCTCAAACTTATTCAGATTACGATTCTGATCTGATTGACCTGAAAGCCATCTATTAGGACTTAATTCAAAGCTTATTTGAGCAGACATATAAGGGTTACTTTGACTTCCATCACTCAAAGTACGTCTAATATCTTTTGTAATTACAAAGCTTCTTCGATATATGTTGGTTCGCCATGATGCGCCCCATTTGGTCATTTCAAACAAGAAGTTATCAGTTTTTCTATTTTTCTTTGCAAAGAAAAGGTGAATGGTTTTCATAAACGGAACAGCTTTATTCACAATCGGGGAGGAAATAATCTGCGTAGCATAGCTTTTATTTTGTCCAACTTCTCGTGTGATTCTAGAAGCTCCTGAGGAGTGAACATCGCCAGATACAATGCTTAAATACTTTGGTTTAAAATGATCTCCATACTTAAATATTGTTTCAATCATTTTCTTTTCATCAACTATGTGGTTTCCATGTGCCCAATGGTCAACCACATCGTCATGATGCCATATACTCAACCTTCTAGACCTCAAAAGCCTTGTTAGGAAACCGAAGGCTCTTTCAAAGGCTGATGTATAGTTCATATGTGCAATTGGTACTGGAAGAATAAAACAAATATTGTAGTATTCATTATTATTTCCATTTAAGTGGTCACTCATCAATTTATAATCCTCATCACTTATTATTTTTCGTTCTGTACGATTTTCTCTGGTTTCTGGAAACACTAATAAATGATTATTTACAGTTATAAATCTTGTACCAGTACTATTTTTCCTCAATTGAAATAGCTCATAATAGATTTTAGCTATTTTAAATAATTCTTCATGCTTGTCAGTTATAAATTTTGCATGTGACCCGTATCCATCTATAATATCATGATCATCCCAAGTCATTAAATTGGGAATTGTAGCAAGAGCAAGACTTATATCTTTATTTTTCCAAGAATCTATATATAATTTTAAGTAAAACTTTTTAACATAAAGAACTTCATCATTCGAAAGCTTACTTCTATCCGACAAAAAGAACTTTCTATAAAGACTGTCTTTTTCTGACAAAAGTTGATCTGCATATATCTGATCACCTCCAAAAATCAAATAATCTGGTTTTTGATTCATCAACTCTTGATACCCCAAATA
This sequence comes from Saprospiraceae bacterium, assembly GCA_965230345.1. Taxonomy (GTDB): domain Bacteria; phylum Bacteroidota; class Bacteroidia; order Chitinophagales; family Saprospiraceae; genus JADKBO01. Next base: position 1,262,422 of record CBDDKR010000002.1, on the reverse strand, counting down.
GTCTTCTGGTTGAACACTATCAGGTCCATGATGACTTCCATTACATGACACATATGCAATTGCTGGAGTTTTATTTCCATTAAGAATATTAACTTTAAATGAACTCCTTTGATGAGTATCTTTTATTGCAACTTCTTCAATAATAATTGAATAGTTAAAATGATTCTGGTTTATTGAACTCTTTTCAACCAAAAATTTATAGTACTCATACCCAAATAGAATGTCAGGGTCATCAATAAGCTTGCCATCAATTACAGAAGAAGTATCATCGTATTCAATTTTAAGTTTGGCAGGTTCGTTTTTTGAAATAGGATTTCGGTCTAAAAGAAAGCAAATACTTAACTTAGATTTTGATTCAATGCCTACTAATGGCCCTAAGATAATGTTTGACATAACATTTCAATTTTATTGTTTTCAAGGTTATTATTTTCATCTAAATTTAATTTATAACATTGATTTAACGAAATATTTCTCAATCATATAACTCTTTATTATTAATCCTCCTTAACTGTGCTAAGGGAAGACGCCTGCCATTAAATAAAAAAATATACCTGCAATTAAATAAAAATTAAGTTTTACTATTTGAGGATGACAAAAGCATAAAATTGCAAATAATCAAAACATTAACCATTCATTTTATTGATATACAAAATCGAGCTATCTTGTAATATTAAGTTTGAATTAGAACTAATAAATATGGAATCAATATAAACTGTATCGCTTGATGTAAATTGTAATAATATACTATCTGGAATAATGACTGTTTCACAGGGACGAGGGTATCTATTTTTGGTCCATTCATTCTCTCCCCCAAACCATTGATTTGAACCTAAGTTTAATCTTATGTTATTATTTGAACAATCTTTATAGTCTCCGATAATTTGCCAGTTGTTATTATCTATTAGGAGTGATCTTATTGAATCACTCTCACAATAGTATAAATTTAATGCACCTAATTTTATTTCTGAAATTGCTTGTGACTGCCAACCTTCTAATGTGGCATCATAATTTTTATAACACATTCCACAACCATCTAACATTTCTTCCATGTTTGCACTATCTCTAATACTCCAACCTCCAATATCATGATTAAAACTATATGAATTTAAAAACATTCTAAAATAATTTTCAACATTACCAACATTCCATCCAGAAATGTCTTGATTAAATCTTAACGAAGCTGAAAACATTGAGCTCATATCAGTAACATGTTCAACATTCCAATTTCCAATATCTTGATTGAATTTTTTTGTATTATAAAACATCAAAGACATGTTAGTTACACTATCTACTGACCAAGTACCAATATTCTGATTGAATTCATATGCTTGATAAAACATGCCTAACATATCTTTCACTCTGGAAACATCCCAATTAGAAATATCTTGATTAAATACATTTGCCCTAAGAAACATCATTGACATGTCCAGAACATTAGATACATCCCAACTTCCAATATTTTGATTGAAACTAATAGCCAAATTAAACATACTACTCATATTGGTAACTTTAGATACATCCCAATTAGAAATATCTTGATTGAAAAGTGGAGCATTTTGAAACATCGATTTCATGTTAGTGACATTTGAAACATCCCAAAATCCCAAATACTGATTAAAGAGTAAAGCTCCCCAAAACATTCCAGACATATCAACTACACTTGACACATCCCATACTGTAAGTAATGAGTTGAAAATATCAGCACCCCTAAACATATCAGACATATCAGTTACATTTGATACATCCCAAATTCCAATCGGTCCTTTAAAATGCTTTGCAAAAGCGAACATTGAACCCATTTTTTCTACATTACTTACATCCCAGTTTGGAATATTACTAGAATCAAAATTTGTAGCGTAATAAAAGCAATATCTCATATCAGTAACATTAGATAAGTCAGGAACATCTGAACTGTTATCAATCAGGTTAGAACATCCTGCAAATGCTGCATAAAAAGAAGTCCATTCATTATTACCCCATTGTTCAATTGAAATTATTTTATCCTTATCACCTGCCTCATTAAAAAATATCCTTGGAAATTCTCCAGAAATTGAAATTTCATAGACTCCTGGTGCGTCATAAACATGGCTTGCATCCCCCGTGTTTCCATAGGTGATATCACCGTCTCCCCAGTTTACTATGAAATCGTAACTATCGTTACTTGATGTAGGGATAGTAATAGATTCATTTGCAGTTGTTATAAGCCAAGTAGTTTTAAAGGGAATATCAACTCCTGTACAATCAAGAACATCTCCATAAATATTCCAATAATAATCATTAATTAAGCTATTTCTTTGTTCTTCTCCATTGCAATATTTTAGATTTCCAGCTCCAAGAGATGGAATATTATATAACCCTTGCGCAAGCCAGCCTGCTAAAGTTAAATCATAATTTGATACACTCATCCCTGTATGATCAAGAAAACTTGACATATAGCCTGCATTAGTGAAATCCCAACTACCTAAGTTTTGGTTGAAAGATGTTGCGACATTGAACATTCCTGTAAAATCTTGAACATTTTCTACATCCCAATTTGATATATCGTTATTGAAATTAAAAGCAAATGTGAACATGCCATTCATAGTAGTAACATTAGACACGTCCCAATTTGATATGTCGCCATTAAATTCCGATGCCCCAAAGAATGTGCCTTGCATTTCAGTTATGTTCGATACATCCCAATTTGTAAAATTTCCATTAATCTTTTTTGCTTTATGAAACATGAATGACAAATCCATAACATTTAGTAAATTTGGAGCATCTGTAGCATTATAGATGAGGCTTTCTGTACCCGAAAATGCTGAACGCATACTTTGCCATTGAATATTTCCCCAAGCTTCTATTGATTTAATTTTAAGCTTATCACCACTATCATTAAAATAAATCCTAGGAAAATCTCCAGATATTGAAACTGTATATACACCTGGGTTTGTATAAACATGAGTTGCATCACTAGTAAGACCTGAGGTAATATTTCCATCCCCCCAATCTACAGAATAATTATACCCCCCTCCAGTTGTAGGTATCGTAATGGATTCATTTGGTGTTGTAGTTTCCCAGGTAGTAATAAAATCTTGGGGAGGATTAATCATTGCATTAAAAGTTACAGCAAACAATAAAAGTGATCCTAATCCTAAAATAATCGGTGTGGGAGTGAAAAATCTAATAAAATTCTTTCCCATAAAATTATGATTTTTTTGAGTAATGGTATTATTTGTACTTCTAAAACCCTTTATATATCTAAAACGTTCATAATTGTTAAATATTTGCTAATATGATTTGGGAATGATAATTTTCAATAGAAAACCAAGGGAAACCGAAAACGGCTTCCAAATTTATTCTCAAGATAGAGCTAATCTTTTCAACTTTAATTCATCAAGCGGAAATCAGGATTGATTTTAGCAAACCAGCCAAGGGGTTTTTGCTTTCATTTATAATGATGAATAATGTTGAGGATTACACAGAAAAGTTCTGGAAGTGATACCACCAAATACTTCTTTGGGTATTACGCCGAACAAGAATTAGACAGACCAGTTTGGTTAGGAAAAGGCTCTGATAAGCTTGGACTAAAAGGAGAGATTTTAGAAAAAGATTTTCAATCAGTCTGCAATAATGTTTGCCCAAAAACAGGGAAGCAAATTACAGATAGGATGGTTCAAAATAGAACAAGTTCTTATGATTTCACTTTCAGCGTCCCCAAGTCTATTTCCATAACTTACGGAATTATGGAGGATAAGGAGCTTTTATCAAGTTTTGACAAGGCTGTAAGAGCAACTATGGATGATATTGAAAAATCCAGTGAGGTAAGAGTTCGCAAGAATGGAAAATCAGAAAATCGCAATTCAGGTAATTTGATATACGGAATTTTCACCCATGGTGAGACCAGACCTATTGATGGTGTTTCCGACCCACAATTGCATAAGCATGTAATTGTTCAAAACTTAAGTTTCGATGAAGTTGAGAAAAAATGGAAGGCTGGACAGTTCAGGAACATCAAAGCAGATGCACCATATTATGAAACATTGTTTAGGTCTCATTTGGCAAATGAGTTAACGCAAGTTGGATATGAAATAAAAAGATCAAAGAAGGATTTTGAGATTGCTAGATTTGATAGGGAACTCATTGATAAATTCTCTAGAAGGACAAAGGAGATTGAAGAAAGGTCCAAAGAATTAGGACTTGAATATGCCGATGATAAGGCGGCTCTTGGAGCTAAGACCAGAGCAAGCAAGATAGAGGATGTTGATAGAGGCAAGATGAAAGATGAATGGAAAAGTAGATTAACAGATAAGGAATATGAATTAATACAGAATGCTAAGAACTCAAATAATGGTGATGCAAAGAAAGTAACTCACGAACAAGCGTTGGAATATTCACTTGCTCATACGCTAGAACGCAAATCAGTTGTTTCAGAAAAGGAATTGATGGTAACGGGGTTAAAGCGAAGCTTTGGGGATGTTACACCCGAACAATTTCGAAAAACTCTTAATGCAAGAAAAGACCTGTTCAGCAGGGTTGATAAAGGCGAGAAGATATTTACCACAAAGGAAGCTCTAGCGGAAGAAAAAGCTTTGATAAGTTCAGCAAAGAAGGGAATGGGTAAATACAAGCCGATATATAAAGATTATGAAATAGAAAATAAGCAGTTAACTAGCGAGCAAAGCAATGCCGTTAAAAGTGTTCTTAACTCAAAGGATTTTATAATGGCTATCTCAGGAAAAGCGGGAGTTGGTAAGACATATTCTATTAAAGAGGTTGCCAATGCTGTTAAAGAGAAGGGAATGCCATTTGTGGCTGTTGCACCAAGTTCTCAAGCAAGTAGGGTTGTTCAAAGAGAAGAGGGCTTTAATAATGCTACAACTATTGCTGACTTACTGCAAAACAAGAAACTTCAGGAAGAGCTTAAAGGAGGACTGCTATGGATTGATGAAATTACCTTAGTTGGCAATAAGACAATGAATGAAATCATTGATCTATCAAAAAGACAAAATGCCAGAATAATGTTAACAGGCGATAATTATCAACACACTTCCACGGAAAGAGGTGATTCTTATCGCATCCTTCAGATATATGGTGGGTTAAAACCTGCTAGAATAGATAAGATTCAGCGTCAAAGAAGGGATGATTATAGAACTGCTGTTGAGTTAATTTCGGAAGGGAATGTTCTGGATGGATATAATCAACTTGATAAAATGGGGGCAATTAAAGAATCTGAAAGTATGGAAGATTTTTACCATAATGCTGCAAATGAATTTGTGGAAGCAGTTAAAAAGAAAGAACATGTTTTAACTGTATCAACAACTCATGCTCAGGGTAGAATATTTACAGAAATAGTAAGATCTAAGATGAAGGAAGAAAAACTCCTCACAGGTAAGGAGAAGAGCTTCAATATTCAAAAGAATTTAAATTTTACTCAAGCACAGAAAACTGACTCGAATAATTACTACGAAGGTCAAGTTATTCAGTTCCATCAAAACATTAAAGGCGGAATTCATAGAGGGAGCAAATATTCAGTTGATAGTATATGTGAGAATGGAGAGGTGTTTATCAAGCAAATAGGTGCAGAAGGTGAAGTTAAAAAACTTCCCAAAACCCAGACGGCTCGGTTTTCAGTATATCAGCAACAAGAAATCAACATTGCCAAAGGGGATCTTATTAGAATTACACAGAATGGATTTACATCTGATAAAAAGCGATTAAATAATGGCAATGAATTCAGGGTTAAAGGATTTGATAAGAATGGAAATATTATAGCTACTTCTGGAAAAAGAAATTTGACAATAGATAAGAGCTTTGGAAACTTAAATTTTGGATACTTCAATACTAGTCCTTCGAGCCAGGGAAAGACTGTTCAAAAAGTGATTTTATTACAGTCTTCTATGTCTGGAAAAGCAAGTAATAGACAACAATTTTATGTCTCTGTGTCAAGGGGCAAGTTTTCCATTTCAATTCATACTGATGATAAAGAATTGATGCTTAAGAATGCCAAACGAAGTTCTGAGCGAATGACGGCTACTGAGCTTGTAGATGGTAAACAGGATAAGGCAAAATTAAAAATGAAAGAGGCCTTCGAAATGGCCAAGGTAAGGCTTAGAAAAATTCAACAATTAAAAAATCAACAAATAACCAAAAGGAATGTAAATCATGGAAGATCAACACCGAGCAGATAGAAATGACATTAAAGAATTATTGGCAAATAGAGCTTATAGCTCTGCAGCATTCAATAATGAGAAAATTAGAAGGTCAAGAGACTTTGAGTTCTTCGGAGTTACTCAGTCTAGAACAGGGACACCAGAAACCGCAAAAGCTATCAAAATCATATTATCAAGTGGTGAACAGCTTGTTATTAAATATCATGAGGTAGGTTGTCCAATTACCTATGATGGCACTGGCAAAATAGAATTCACCATTGCAGGAACATCAAAAATCACCATCCATGGCAATAACTTAGAAGCAATACTTGATTATCTTGCTGAAGAGCGTCTCATGTGGATTAAAGAACCTGAAAGCTCGAAGGATCTGTTTTGGGAGTATTCTGAAAATAATCAGAATGTGGATTTTGTTGTAATTTCTTCCATAATTATTGATACAATAAATTAGGATAAGAAGACTTTTCTATTGTTTGCCATTAATATAGTCATCGAGAGACATGGATTTGTCATCTTCAAAATATTGTATAAAACGTTCTTCTAAATCTTGTAATTTTGCACCTTCCAAGCCACTCTGAGAGGTGATTTTATCCTCTACGCTTTTATAACTCACCTCTCTAAATGATGGAATTCCACCATAAAAGTTGTATTTGAAATCAAGAATAATTGTGTCGTTATTTGGTAAATAGCATAAAGCAAAATTTCCAATTTTTTCGAATTTTTGAGGATCATTTAATACGTAAATTTTCGTTTTAATTTTGGTAGGTTTGGAGTTATATTCTTTATGAGCTAAAATAACTTTTTGTTCATCTGTTTTTAGCTTACTAAATATTTTTCCTACCAAAATTACTCTCTCAAAACGAATATTGTTGGTTTTAGACAGTGCTTTATTCTTTGCTAAATAGGGAATGGGGTGGCCAATGGTTTTTTCGTTCCAAAAATGCAAACATGACACAGTTTTGTAAATCGAGTTTCTCGGTAATAATTCTATAAATTTGTTAATTGATAAATATACTTCTTCAGGAGTACTCGATAACATTATCGAAAATTGATTTTCCTTATTCCCACTAAGTAAAGATTTTGTAAGCAATTCTAAGCTCATTAATTGCATGTTCAGAATTATTTCTTTGTTCTTTAAAGAACTCAAAGAATCAACAATTTGACTAAATTGATTTATTGTTCTTCCTCCATCATTAATATCATGAAGTTTTGAGAATATTTCAATAGGTTTTTTTATGGCATCCAATTGTTCGGACATGAATTTAGTTTGTTTATCAAACTTATCAGAAAAACTTTGTTTCTGACGATCTATTCTTTCCAAAAGAGTCTTTGAATTCAAGTCAATTTTGTCATTAAGTGCTTTATTTTGTTCATTAACTTTAATATCATAATGAAATATTAATGCCAGAATTACTGCAACGAAAATTGAAAATTCAGACAATAGTAGTGCTACTGTTTTTGGAATTACTCCAATAAACGAGCAAATTATTGTAACCGTGGAAATGGCAAAAGTAACTTTTACAAGATTAGACCTTTTAATTACATCAAAACTTGTGTTTGGAATTTGAGGCTTGTTCATATAAATAGGTTGTGTTATAATAACAGTATTAATAGATTATAGGTTCGTAAAGCGGTAATGAATGATGAATGGCAAAAGAAAATTAATGATAACAGAGACCTTTATATTCGTTTGGATTTAGAACCAATTATTAAGAGGTTGGACAGGATTATAGGTAAAAACGAAAGTCTGGAGAGTCTATCAATTATAAACACTACCAAAAGGATAAAAATGTTATTAAAGCAAGACAATGAACCTGATACATGGGGAAATATTAAAGCTGAAACTTTTAATAAAGCTGCCTCATTAGTACGAGAACATCTAGCTGAAAATCAAGATGAAATATTTAATCATATCGTTGACGAATTATTATCCTCAGTTGATAAAGGTGAAGTAAATAATGCCTTAATAGATGACTTAAAGACAGTTTATCATGATTGTTCAAGTATTCAATTCATGACAAGAAGTTTGCAATATTCTGTTTGGCAAGCAGAAGCTAAAAACAAACATATTTAGGATATAGGAAGAGGACTTCCTTAAAAGTCCTCTTTAAGAAATTATTCTATTTCGACATGTTACCACCTGCATTTGTATTACTGCGATAGGGGTCTGTATCGATTGAATAAGCGGAAATACTATCAATGATATATTGAATATGATTGTTAGCATCAGATTCTTTTTTAATATTAGCTTTACCAACAACTTTAATAGATTGTCCCTTTTCCAATTTAGAAGCAGATAATGCTCCTGCTTTGTCATTGACGAAAATGGAATAGTAGAAGGAATCAAGTTTTACACCAAAACCATTTTCATCCTTTACGATTTTGCCTTCTGTATCTCTTTTGTAAATGTTTTCAGCGAGATTTAATAGTACATAATCGTTACCGTTTTTGTCCGTTTTGGTAATCGCATCTTTAGTAAGATTTCCCGTTGTAATTATTGTAGTCATGTTTTTCTCCATTAGGTTAATAAAACTACAAGCCCTAAATTTTAAAGAGAGGTATTCAAAGGAACTAGCCACTTTAATATGGGAAGTATCTGGACTTTTATGACTAGAAGGAACCGATATTATGGTTGCTGGTTGCTTAACCGTTCTAAATTAAAAGGGCGTTTGTTTAACCGAATTAGAAAAATAGACTTTGAAATAGGATTAGGGTGAATCTCAAAGTTATTTTACCAATTCAGCTAAATACTTTGATCTGTTCTAAGCTATCTCTAATGCTTAAATACAGAATGATCTAAATGGTCTTTAAAATGTTCGTAAGAAGTGTTAACAACATCCCTGATGGTATTGTCATCTACCGAAAATCCAGCTCTTTCAATTATATGCCTGAATTTTGCAGTTGATGAGTTCTTAAGGTTTTCAGGATTATAATTAAACTTGATTATGGCAATTGAAAGAATCATCTTATAGAGTTGATTTTGACGTTTAATGTTAAGTTCAGAACTATGAGGATTTCTAGGCTTTGACTTCATAGCTTCATGAAATGCAAAGACTAAGGGTAGTTTCTTACTTGTCGCCCAATCGTAAAATTTCTTTGGAGATGTACGAAACTTTAATTTTCCTGCTTCTATAGAGTTCATAATCAGACTATATGCTTTTTCATATTCTTCTACGAAGTCTTCAATTTCCAAGCTAGAGAGATTAGTTTTAATTATGCCTCCAACCAGTTGTTCAATATAATTTCTATTTAACGAAATAGGATTGTAGCCAAGCAATAGAGCGGTCATTTGGGATATGTCCCAATCGTTCCATTTAACCCAATAATTGTAATCTGCTCTTATTTCATTCATATTAATGTTCATTGTTTTTATCTCCTTTAAGTTGATAATGGTTTATTATAATACAACCTAGGCTAGTCTATCTTATTTTGATACAACTAGGCGTAGTTAGGTTATAAGGATTTTTTGATGTGCTTTTCATGCAACATTCACTAAGAACGGGATGCTAGTTGTCGAATGATTGAATTAAGTTTCTGATATCCTCAATTTTCCAAGCAGTTACTCGCGCACTAATTTTTATAGGCTGCGGATACTCACCCGACTTGACTTTGTTCCACCATGATGTTTTACAAATGGGTATAACTTTTAGAATTGTTGATAACCTTACAAAACCTTCTTTTGGTAATTCCGCAGAACCATTTGATAAATAAGACATTGTTAAACCTCCATATTAATCTATTTACAACTTGAGTATATTATGGATTATGAATGCATTAACTGATGTTAATAAATTAATCCTGATTTCAGTTTATAAGTACATTAGTTGAATGCAATAAAACTACAATAGGGTATTAATTAGGGTATCACCTCATTTTGTTGCTTGATATTTTGTTTTAAAACAAGCGCTTAAACCCAATGAGTGGTAGTCTGCCGGGGTCGCCACTCTATGCATTTACTGGAGTTCATATAAGTCCATTAAACCCTAGTTTTCCCTTACTTTTAGAATGATTATTGGTTTAAAGAAGTTTAGTAAAATCCATTGACATTTAACACTTTATAGGGTATTAAATAGGGTATCGAATTGTTCAAATAGGGTATCCATGTCACATTATTCCTACAACCTAACTGATGTTAAAGTCAAATCCGCAAAATCAGCTTCAAAAGACTACAAATTAACCGATGGAAAGGGGTTACACCTTTTAGTAAAAGTTAATGGGACTAAATGCTGGAGATACAATTTTAAACTACATGGCAAATGGAAAACCTATTCGCTAGGAGTTTATCCTGAGATTTCTCTTTCCGAAGCTAGAGAAGAACATAAGAAAGCACATGGCTTAGTTGCCAAAGGAGAAGACCCTAATCTAGTCAAATTAGAAAAGAGAATGACAAAGAAATATGAATCAAATAATACATTTGAGTTCTTTGCAAGAAAATGGTTGGAAAAAAGAAAAGGGAAAATCAAGGATAAAACGTGGAAGGAGATATCTAAACGATTAGAGAAAAATTTGTACCCCGAAATAGGTCATCTACCTGTAAATAAAATATCACCTCAAATCATGTTAAATGCACTACAAAAAATTGAAGTGCATGGAGCACATTCGACTGTTAGAAGATGTCGTCTTCATGCCAACCAAATCTTCACTTTTATTAGTCCATTGTATCCAAACATAGCAAACCCTACATCTAATCTTTCTCCATGGCTTGAATCAAAAGAAGTTAAGCATCAAAAGTCTATGCCATTTGAAGAGCTGCCAAGCTTTCTAGTTAAAATAGAAATGAATGTAGCTAGGCTTTACGAGCAAACGAACTTATCCCTAAAATTAATGACACATACTTTCACTAGGAAGGCAGAGCTTACAGGAGCAAGGTGGACTGAAATTGATTTTGAAGAAAAAATATGGATTATTCCCAAAGAAAGAATGAAAATGAAAAGAGATCATATAGTTCCACTTTCTAATCAATCCATTAAAATCTTACAAAGGCTCTTTGCATTAAATGGGCATTTACAGTATGTATTTGTTGGAATTAATAAGCCTAAAAACCCAATGCATCCTGATACACCATTAAAAGCTTTATATGCCTTAAAATATAAAGGAATACATACAGTCCATGGTTTTAGGTCTCTAGCTGCTACAGCATTGCGAGAGAGATTAAACTATGGTAAAGAGGTGATTGATGTTCAACTTGCTCATGCAAAAAAGGGATCTTTAGGTTCTGCATACGATAGAGCAGAATATTTGGAAGAAAGGAAGAAAATGATGCAAGATTGGTCTGATCTAATTGATAAAAAGCTAAATGAGGGTTTAACTAAACGATTTTAAATTGAATTTTCTTCCAATGATTCAAAAAATCTTATGACATCCACTTCCATAGCTTTGGCTAATTCACACAATACTTTTACACTTACGTTATATCTGCAATTTTCAATAAACCCTACATAACTCCTATCAATATCTGATAGAGCGGCTAGTTTTTCTTGCGACCACCCTTTCTCCCTTCTTATTCTTCTCAAGTTATGTGCGATCAGCTTTTGTATGGATTGGTAGTCGCTTCCACCTACAAATCTTTTGTCTTCCATGCAGGCAATCTCTGAATATAAACAGAAAAATATGTCTTAGTATACTCAGATTTAAAATAAATGCTTTAATTTTGCTGAGTATACAAAGCATTTTGCGCTTTTATTTGAATACTTATTAACTAACTCGATTACTAATCCAATAAAAACACCCTATCATGAAACTTACTAAGATTACTTTTTCATTTTTATTAATACTCTGTTCAATATTAGCTTTTGGTCAATCTGAATCAGAACCGAATAACAGTTTTGCTCAAGCAAACCTTATCGAACTTAAAGATTTAACCTCTGCTATCAAAGGTTCAATTAATCCCAATAAGGATGTGGATTTTTACAAGGTTGAAATACCAAGGGGAGGAGTTCTTATCTTGAATATTTTAGATGTTCCTTCCAATATTGACATGCTCGTAACACTTTATGATGCTAATCAACAGAAAGTAACCTCTAAAAAAGCCAATAATGGCAATCCTGTGAACTTAAACATTCAACTATGTGATGCGGGAACATATTACTTTCAATTGAAAGAGGATAACAATAATGGGTCAAGTCCTGAGTTGTATAATTTCAAAATTGCATTTGACACCTCCGACATCTATGAATGTAACGATTTTATAAGTTCAGCTTCAAAGGTTGATTTATGCAAAGTTGTTAAAGGGAATATTCGGCTTCCTAACGATTGGGATTACTTCTCTTTTGATGCAATTAAAGGAGAAGCAATAACAGTTGAAATATCTGATTATCAAAGTGTTTTTATACCAGAATTGACACTTTATAATGATATACAAGTACCATTTAAATGGGATGTTGGTTCGCAAGCTTCTTTATCGATTAGCTTTATTCCTGAGACTTCTGGTAGACATTATGTACGAGTGAGAGCCTTGGGAACTAATAGTTTTGAGGAACTATATTCTTTAATCATAAAAGATTCATCTTGCGGAGCTACCAATACGGATGAAATATTTAATAAAAAGGATGTAACACTCTCTCCAAATCCTGCCACTAATGAGGTTACACTAGAAATTGGTAAAGAGATCGATTTATCCGAATCCTCAATAATTATTTATGATATTTCGGGAAACGAGCTGCAAAACATTACCAATCTCTCCAATAATATGTTTGTTGATTTAAACAGCTTTCCAAAGGGAGTATTAATCTTCAAGATCATATCAGAAGGCAGTTCCATCAGCAAAAGAATCATCAAGCTCTAACCTTATTTACATCACCACGAAATCACAAAAGATGAAATTTAGATTACTACTAATACTACTTTTAGGATTGAATTTCGCAAAATCTCAAGATGTCTCATTTGAAGAGATCAAGGCATATTGTGATCAATCTATTCCATTTAATGAAAGACCACGAGTAACAGTAAGCCGATTTTCTTCAAAGGTTTCTACTAAAGGAAAAGTTGGGGAAGAGCTAGCGACAATGTTAACCAATGCCTTATATCAAGTACAATGTTTTAACGTACTCGAAAGTGCAGGGAATATGAACGACTTTGATAATGAATTCAATCTTAACGATAGTGGTTATACTAGTTCGAATTCTACGGATAAAGGAAAGATGCTGTCTACACAGGCAATTATTACAGGAGAGATTACCGAATTTGGAGAAGGAAAGAACTCTTTAAACTTTTCTGGAATAGGTTTCGGGAAGAAGGAGGTTCACGTCGGTTTTATTCTTAAGGTTCTTAATGCAAATACAAGACAAATCTTATACTCCCAATCCATCAATATGGATGGTAAGGCTAATGGGTTTTCTGGTGTTTCAGCATTTGGGTTTAAACTTGCTGGTAAGGAGAACAGAAGTAAGGCACTTAATATTGCCATAGAAAAGGCAATCATTAAAGCGACTGAATTATTGGCCAAAGATAAGAGTATATGGGTTCAGAATTTGAATTTTGAAAGCGCCCAAATGGCAAATAGAATATCAATTAAGTTATCCAATATATCATATCAGGACTTACTTAAAGTGCATTCGAAACTATCTAAACAAAAGGGCATCCATGGGATTGAAAAAACATTTCAAAATAACATTGCTCAAATAAGTGCTGAATATACAGGTACAACCGATGATTTAACTATTGTTTTATTAGAGAGTTTCCCTAGCATAAATATAAATGAAGTTACTAAAAACCACATCGATGTAAGTTTTTGATTTATCTGGTTAAAGGAAGAAATATAACTTTTTCATAGCGTTCGGGTGAGCCTCTTAGAATTCTTTCTAAGGGGCTTTTGCATATAGTTTAGAGCGTGATATTACTTTACAACTTATGGTACTATAGGTATACTAATTATAATAAACCAAGGTAATGGTATGTCTGGAATTACATTTGATACTCATGAGGCTATAAAGCAATTGCAGAAAGGAGGTTTCGAGAAGAAACAAGCCGAAGCATTGATAAATTTTGAGAAAACCAAAGACACTACGCACCTTGCCACTAAGGCTGATATTTCAGAATTAAAAATATGGGTGCTCAAAATGATGTTGGGACAAACTGCTTTAATAGTAGGCTTGCTCAAACTGATTGGATAAATGTTAATTATAGCATTGTAGTGACTAAGAGAATGACACTTTAATCTTTCATTAAGGGAATTATAGAAAGAAAACACAAAGAGCAAATAAAGCCTATCATTGGGCATTAAAATCATTAAGAATATTACGTGCCGTTTCTTCAAAAGCAAACCATGCTAGCCAGTTTTTGAGATCACCATTTGCATACTGCAAAATGGATTCTCCTGTAGATTGCTCATATTCGTAGCGTAAATCTTCAATTTCTTCATAGTATTGAGCGAAGAATTTATGTGTATCGTAATAGTACACAAGTTTTCCAACCATACCAGAAATACAACCATGAGATAATAAGTCTTGGAAAAATGATTTAGGACAATGATAGCCTAAAGCTTCTTCAGCTACTTCATAACGCAGGGTATGTGAATCATTTTGTAGAATTTGTTCAAGATAGTTTTTAAGATCGGAATTGTTATTTTTCATTTTCAGCCAATGTTAATTAGTAAATTATTGGCTGCTTAAAGAGAGTAGGGAATGATATGCAAAGAGGAACACGAATGTGGCAAATCCTTGAAAGGTAGTGTCAAATCATGATTGCGAACTTAGCTTGCCAAATTGTTTACTAATATTGGTGGAAATGAAATGTATCTACTTAAAAAAGTAATAAAGATCAAAACGCTCTAAATATCCATTTCTGGGTTAATGTCTTCCTTATTAAAGTCTTTAGAAATATTCTTGTCGGGGTTTGAATAATCTGAGAAGCTATCTTTAGACATTAGGTGTCGAATTTGTTCTTTAGATACTTGTTTACCACCATCAATAAAGGATTTAAAGAAAGGTAAATCTACCTCACCAAAGGCTTTAACAAGTTGTTGATAAAGTTCTGGCTTCTTTTCTCTTATGATATAGCCAGCATTAAACCCATCTTTTATGTTTTTCAATTCACTCATCTTTCTTTGATTCAATATGGTTAGAAATGGATTGCCTATTATAAAGAATATGCTTACTAGACAGTTTGCTTGATTCTATGATTCCTTCTTCTCTGTATTTCTGAAATGTTGTTTTGGAAGTAACTCTTAGTAATTTCATAGCTTCCTTTTCATCAATCCATGGATCTATTTCATCGGTAATTTCAAATGCTAACTGCTTCACTAGAGCCTTCAAAGCCTCCGATTCTAAGCAAATGATATTAATTTTATCTCCTAAATTGCCCATAATTCAAGATGAAGATAGAAAATTTTATTGCTTATAATTTTTAAATTCTTCACATAAATTATGAATACTTTTTTTTTGTGCTCGGTAGCATACATAGCCAAGTATCATTAGAACTATAGCTGAAACCAAAACAAAAACGCCAAACTTAAAACTTGGATTTATGCAGTACAAAAAGCCTATTATTGGCATAAATATAGATATAGAAGAAAAAATTCTTAACAAGCTTTGCTCATATAAGAATCTATTATTTACATATTGAGAACCGTATTGCAAAATCTCTAATTCTTTCTTTTCATCTTTATTTTGTTTTCTGTAAAAAACATGTCTAAATAATATTTCAACACTTCTATGGGAAATAACTCCTAGAGTATAAATGATTATCAATAAAATTAAAACCATTGATCCTCCTTTATTGAAAAGGTCTAGAATCAATTCATAATTGATTTGATGTAATAATGAAAAAATCAAAATAAGTGAAACTGTAGCTAAGAGTCCAACAATTAGTAATTCAATTAGCAAAGTAGATGTTTTCATAAGTTTAAAATTTAAAAGAAGTTATTTATCAGCTTTTTTTCAGCTTGTTGTCAACGTCCCGTGTAGCTGATGTGAGCGCATAGCCCTCATAACCAGCTACTCATTGTGGCAGCAGCCTTCTTTTTTTTACCTTTATTTAATTCATTTTTTATCATGCAATCTTGTATTTCTTATTTGATTGCTGTCTTTATTGATTGGTTTCTTGGCAAATTAATCGGTGAAATTTGGTTTTCAATTTCGGATGCCAAGAAAAGGAATTTTTGATTTATTTTCCTTGCATTTCCTTTCTCATTTGAGCAATCATTGTTTTACCTAAATCTGCCATTTCTTGCCAACCAGCATATTGCAAAATCTCATTCCAATGACTTGAAGCCTGTTCTATATTTGTCGGTGAAGCGAGATTCAAAACGTTGGAAGTCTTTGTGTGTAATGTGTCAGCGAGTTCTTTGTATCGTTCAATCATTGTGACCATTTCGTCACTACTATCTAAATAAAGGGAGTTAATCTCTCCATTCATAATTAGGACTGGCTCAAGTGCTTTGTCCATGTATTTTATCATGTGATTATTGAAACCTAAAAACGCTTGTACTGTATCTTCTTCGGTTTCGGCAAGCATCATCTTCTCAAAGAAATTTTCGGGTGTCCTGAATGTTTCCGCAAGTGATGGTCTTAATCCGTTTTGAAGTTCGTCAAGTTTGGTGATAAACTTTGAATAGGCGGAGTGTCTCTTTTCGTAATTCCTATCGGCAATTTGGTATTTCCTCAATTTCCGACTTTGAATTATGCTGTAAATTCCGCCAATCAAACTCATTATGACTAAAATAATGTGACCGATGTCAATTGATTCGAGTATTTGGTCTACCATTCGTTTTTGGTTTTTTCTTTTTTCTTGGTTGCTGCCAACGGTTTGTATATGGTGTCGTGGCTGACGATAGGAAGCCATGCACTATATACCTTGTTGTGCTTTCGTGTTTTATTTTTTTACAAATTCTATAATTCTAGCAGTTAAGTCGATAAGCATTTGAGATTTGATTCCTTCATTCCATGCTAATTCTAAACTTTTCGCAATAGCCAGAGGATTCTTTTTTAATCCACCAGCATTTCCATAGAATGCAGCTGCTTCATCTTCATATTTTTTAAAATCCTCTCCGAGCTCGTTAATAATTTCATTTGTCAAGTTGGTTTGCCATGCGGTCAAGTCATCTTTAATTACCGTACTTGAAAGCCACTCGTCAACATCTGCATAGTTTTTTAATGAGAGAATCGCTTTGTTGTCTTTTTTATGTTTTGGAACCTCGTGTTCCGTTGTTTTATTTGTATCACTGTCGTAGACAACGAGTGTTGGTATATCAAGCAGTTTTGCCATTGCTAGCGGCTTAATTAATTTGTTTTTCCCTTCTACTGGTACAATGTGGCAACCATGACGTCTAAACTCGGTCATACCACCTGTTAGAAGTAGGTAAGAGCTTATGTATGCAATATCCTCATGACCTTCGACTAGAATCAATTTTTTACAGAAGAACATTTCATTCACAACTGGATTTAGGGAAGGGTAAAGTTTGGCTACCATTCCACTTTCAGACACAAGCTTTTCTCCAACAGAATGTAATTCTGCTGCTAATGACTCATAGGTCAGTCTCTTAATTTTTGTTTCACTAGGTTCTCCTTCCTCACGTGCAAGTCTAATCCTATCAAAGCTATCGCCTGGAATAAACAGAGGACTGTGTGTACAGATAATAATTTGAGAATTTGATTCAGATAACTCGATTAATGTTTCGGCCAAATATCTTGCCTGTGGTGGGTGCTGAAATAGTTCTGGCTCTTCAATTCCCATTAATAAAGTTGGAACATTTTCAGGGTCAAACATTGATAACTCCTGAAGCAAAGCTAGCATATACGAGCGTTGCAATCCATGTCCAAATCTTGATAATTCACCTTCAAATCCCCTTTCACCAACTTTTAGCCCTGCTAAAGGTTCTTCAATTTTGATTGATTTGTTTGGATCCTGTTTCCACTGAATTGAAGCGGTAATATTTGGGTGTGCCCAATTTGATAATCTATTTTGTAGTGAACCTGAAATATCGTCAAGAGTTTTTTGTTCTGCGTCTAAGAGCTTTTGATACTCAGCTCGAACGTTGTTTCTCAAATCTCGAATGTTCTCATCAAAAGATACTTGAGAACGGACAGTTCTAGCTAGTAACTTTCCTAAGGCTGATTTGGTAGACTCTTCACTTTCTTCAGTTGCATCTTTTATCGCTGGAACAAATATCCATTGAATGTGAGATTCTAATTTGTTTACTCCACGTGAAACTCCATAGAATTGGTCTTCACTCGGTATTAAGACGCATTTTTCAGGGTTTTTGCTTTCATATCCATGTAATGCGGATATCATGTCTGCCTTAGAATTGGCGCTTGAAATGTCCTCATACTTTTCCCTGAATGATTTGAATATTTCCTTTAATTCCGCTGCTTTTGCTCCGTTTTTATCAGCTTCAAAAAACTTTCGGAACTCTTCCATTCCTAATCTGTTACCAAACTGCTTTACATCTGCCTTTTCAGTAATAGCGTCATAAACCGCAATAGCTGTTATAATCAATTTATCTTGTCGAACATAATCCGCTAATTCTTCTTTCGCTTGGTCTGATAAAGAAGAAAAAGTAACCGTTATTCTTATTGGTTGACTCGTATTGGCATGGTGAAAGTCATTCGCTGAAAGTTTAAGCAAATCGGTTTGACTGTCTTTACTCTGTCTAAAGAATAAATTAAGCGCATGAAAAACGGTCGATTTACCAACTCCATTTGGTCCAACAAATGAAGTGTAATCATCAAATTCAATTGTTTCGTCTTTAAAAGCACGGAAGTTTTCTATTCTTAATGATTCAATTTTCATTGGTAGGTTTTTTTACATGAAGCACAACTAACTTGTATCTGCACTAATTTAGTATCCAAATATGCAATTTCAGTTAAGCTTTTATATTATTTCAATAAATTTTGAAAATAAAACATATTCAATTTACCATACTTTCATTAAAGAGTATCTAACAAACATAATAGCAGATATTGAACTTAAAGTATGTTTATCGTGGATAAAATTAATATAAATCCTCAACATTTACGGCTTAACCACATGATATAATGATAAAAACACGTATAAATACGTGTTTTATGAATTATACTCAACCACATTTGGTAATTCTGTCAACATCAATACCCATTCTTAAATATTTGCTCACTATTGGATAAAACAAGGAGCAGATACTTAATATAAGGTGACTTTTACGTATCTTTAAAAGGAAATGCAAAGGCATAAAAAAAGTGGATAGAAACTAAATTCTACCCACTTTCATTTAAAATTCATTAATTAACGACTGCCAAAACGACTGCTGATGATTTTTCATCTTTATAAGTCGCTGACTATCAATAGTCATTAACAAATAGTTGCGGTCTGGACGGGACTCGAACCCGCGACCCCCTGCGTGACAGGCAGGTATTCTAACCAACTGAACTACCAGACCATTTAACAACTCTTCCTCTGAAAAGCGATGCAAATTTATAAACAATTATCATTTATACAAACTAATTTAACTATAAATTAAATAATTTTTCACGCTAACCAACTAACAGATTCATTATCAATAACATCTGTTGACAGATGCTATTTAAGGCATTATTAACGTATCAAATTGTAACAAATTTTCTATCCCAAATCGTTATAAGTTGAAACTAAAATCATGAAGAATATAATTTTAATTGCTTGCAGTATTTTCATTATTTCTGGAATCCAAGCTCAAACGACTTTTAAAATTGGTGTAAATCGTGCCGACCTAGACTTAGACAATAAAGACTTTTATAAAGTCAGTTCCAAATCTAATTACCTCATAGGGCTTCATCATCTCTTTGTATTTAATAAAAACATAGGCTTAGAAGCAGGACTAATGTACCAACGATTTTCAAATGACTTTAAAGGTGGTCCTGATATATATGACTTCGATAGAGATTACTTAGCAGTACCGATAAATATAAAATTTAATCCAGTTTCTAGATTCTCCTTCGGTGCGGGTATACAGACTTCGTTTAAGGTAAAAGATAGTTTCTCCGAAAATTTTGACAATAGAGATTTTGACATCTCCGCACAGCTAATGGCTTCTGTTCGAATATTCAGGTCTATCGGACTTGAATTTGGGTATAACCTAGGATTCCTTCCTTTGGTTGAATTTGATATGAAATCCGTTGGTGATGTAAACTTTACTAATGGAGAAGCCAAAAATCGTTATTTCTACGGGGCAGCTTACTATAAATTCTAATATTGAATTTTGGGCTAGTTTGAGCTGCATAATATTCAATGTTTATTTAGCTTACTTAGACTATTATTACATATACGTTAATATCAAAGAGGGCCTTCGCATTATGGAAAGCCCTCTTTGCATTGAACATGAAAACGAAATTTGCTCACTAAATCTAGTCTTTAACTCTAAAAGACCACTATTTTATTCATATTTAAACATCACAATCATTAGTCCACTTTAATGATTCTTTTTCGCATTATCTTATCTCCATATTCAATTCTAAGTTGATATACACCACTCGATAGATTTGATATATCCATTTCTATTAGTTGATCATCAAGATGTTTGAAGTCAACATTCTTAATTAGAGCTCCTTCAGAATTAAATACATCTACCGAAATTTGTTGTGACAACTTACTTCCTCCTTCTAAGAAAATACTAAATACTCCTCTGGTTGGATTTGGATAAACTTGTGCGACGATATCGGTATCCTCATTTTGATTTCTTGACTCCAACTGTTCACTTTGAGCAGTATTTACTATATTAATACTATAGTCTTCTACCTCGCCATAATAGAAGGTATCACAAGGTCCTACAATATAACCATAACTCATTGTAATCCTCATCTGAGTTGTTCCGAATAGTGCATTACCGGGGACATTAATTATGCCATTGACGGTATTCGAACCACTGGTATTCACTTGCAATTCATCAACATCATCAAAATCACCATCTTGATTCCAATCCACCCATACTCTCCAATTTTCATGATATGAAGTTCCGCCATATCCTGCTTTCATTGTGACAGGAAAAGCAGTGCCTATAACAACATCTGTACTTAAATTGGTATAGTCTGCATAACCACCATCATTTCCTGATACGTTGTTAATACTTCCCATAGTAATTTGATCAATCCATTCATACCCTGTATAATCACCTTGAGATCCGCAATAAATCGATCCACAATTTGGACTATATACAACCTCAATTACATTTGATTCACCAGCATATAAATAACAACCCTCTCGTCTAGCACACCTTACGTACCACGTAGTTTGACTAATGGTATCTGGATCATAAGACTCAGAGTTACTATTTGGAATCTCAGTCCAACCAACCATATTTCCATATGTAGGAGGAATATTTGTTGTCGTACTCTTCAACCAAACGTATTCAATTATGCCACTTCCTCCATTTGCTGGAGCTACACTTGTTATAATATCCGGATCATTCGAAGTTTCACATAAGAATTGATTTTCAGCTATTTGACCGCCACTCAAAACATTATCACAAGAATTCAGCACAACCGTATAATCTTCGACCTCACCGTAATCAAATGTATCACAAGGGCCCGGATAGGTGTTGTATGCCATACTAATTCGCATTACAGTTGTATCTACATTCAAATTGCTCGGCAATTGCATAATTGCTTGAATCACACCATTATCATTGTCCACAAATACGCGCTCTTCAGGATGTGCAAATATTCCATCACCATTTAAATCTATCCAGATCGACCACGTCACATTATTATTGTGCGTAATTCCAGGAGTTAGTTCAATGTAGTTATCACCCGTATATAATGGCATAATTTCATTTCGATAATCCGCATATCCATTATCATTACCTGATTGATTTTCTACATAATTAAATTCGACAGATTCAATCCATTCATGGCTTGTATGAATACCTTGCGAACCACAGTACACCACATCACATGAGTTAGCATAACTAACTTCAATAACATTTGATTCACCTTCATAATAAATGCATCCTTCTCTTCTTGCACATCGTATAAACCAAGTAGTCTCAGCTATAGGTCCTGGATCGTATGATTCAGAATTACTATTTGGAATCTCAGTCCAACCAACCATATTTCCAGCAACAGGAGGAATATTAGTAGTTGTACTCATTAACCATAAATA
Source organism: Saprospiraceae bacterium (assembly GCA_965230345.1). Taxonomy (GTDB): domain Bacteria; phylum Bacteroidota; class Bacteroidia; order Chitinophagales; family Saprospiraceae; genus JADKBO01. Next base: position 1,240,226 of record CBDDKR010000002.1, on the reverse strand, counting down.
CTCCATCGTTCCAGAACCTCCAGATGCAGGATTAATACTTGATAATTCGTAGGGATCATTTTGGTTTTCGCAAAGGAATTGATCTCCACTAATACTTCCTCCAGCATCGACATTATTACAAAAATCAATCACTACTGAATAATCCTCAACTTCACCATATGTTATGGTTCCACAGTTATTGCTTTGATTCTTCCTTCCCATGGATATTCTCATCATTGTAGTATCGGTAGTTGCCCAATTAGGAATATTAATGACATCTATGATGAGATTCCTCTCGCGTCTGACATATACATTTTCTTCATAATCATCAATATCACCATCATTATTTAGATCTATCCAGATTCTCCAGTATTCCTTGTAGTCATAATTGTCGTATCCTGGAAGTAGCTCAATATTATTTGATCCCGTCGTAAGATCAAAAATATGAGATGTATTATCAAGGTACCCTCCATTGTTTCCTGTTACTACATCAGATCCATTGAAAGTCACTCGCTCAATCCATTCACGACTTGAATCATTTCCAACTAAACTGCAAGGAGTCCCATTACTTTCATCTGGAACACACGAATTGTCACATGCATTGCCCCAATCCCAAGAAACATATCTATTTCCATCTATTTTATCGGCAATAAACTGCCCCTTCATCGAAGTAATCGTATTACTCTTTCCAGTCACCTTCAATCTATGGCCAATAGCGTAAATATTTGCATTAATATCAACACCCTCTTTAATATCTACATTATATCCCGAATAGAACCAAACTTGGTTATTGTTAGCATTAATTACAGCATTTTTCTTAACATACATTCTATTCTTTATTCGAACAAATGCACATGAGCTGAATTCAACCTGAGCAGACTCTTCAATGGTTAATTTCTTAATAAAGACATCTTTTTCAGTAAATGTGAGTGTTGCATTCTTTTTAACCCTTATACTTCCGTAATGCTGACCGGTCAGCGTCATATTACCATTTTGCGGAACCGTTACATTATTATTGTCATTATACGGATTATTCAAAAATGGTGGAAGCGGTATGCTAACAGGATGTGGAATCTGTATAGCTACGTTGCTCCCTGATAAAACTTCGATATCATCAGCACGAACAAAGGTCGATGGATTGGTTACAGTAGAATTATTATAAATCTTAGCTTTTCCACCAAAATTGTAAACTCCAACGCCTCCATTTACTACTTCATTATGATTGTTTAATTTAACCTCTTCTAATCCCAAAAGGGTATAATTGGAAAGAAGGTCATCGCTATCAATAACTACGTTTTCTGTTACTTCAGATTGACAATTATTACCATCAATTACAGTTACACTATACGTTCCGGATTGACTTATTTCAATCGAACTTGAATGTTCTCCTGTTGACCATTGATATGAACTAATACCAGCAGTGCTCGAAACATTAGCCGTAAGTATCTGTACATGACCTTGACAATAGATAGACTGATTACTGATATCTATATTTACCTCAGGATTCTCTAGAATTGTCACACTAAATGAGCAATTGGTTTGGTTTCCACAATTATCATAAGCCGTATATATTACTTCTGTTGACCCAATATCAAATGTATCCAAAGGCTCATAGTTGCTACTAATCATAACCGAACCACACAAGTCAATTCCAGTTGGAATCACCCAATCAACAATACCTTTTGCACCCAAATCACTATCCCCACAAGAAATAATATCATTAGGACAAGAAATCGTAGGAGAAGTAGTATCAATAATGTAAAAAGTTGCGAAAGTTGTAGAAGCATTACCTGAATCATCTTCAGCAATAAATTCATATAATGTGGAGTCTGTATTCCCACAAGAATTACCACTAGACATTATATTGTAACTCCAGGTTAAGCTACATCCATCTTGAGCAGATGCACTTCCATTCGAACTCAACCAATTGTTAAGATCTGTAATATTACCCAAACCGTCACATTCTACTGTCAAGTCTATTGCTTCAGCTATAATCTCTGGAGACTCATTATCTTCAACTAATATCGTTTGAATACAAGTTGTCATTTGCCCGTTACCATCGTCCGCTGTCCATGTAATAGTGGTTAGACCAAGAGCGTATGGCTCTTGACCATCATGGGTTGGAACAATTGATACACAATTATCATTTGCAGTGGCCAAGCCTAAATTAACATTAGCTACAGTACATAACCCTAAGTCTGTATTTACAGTCAAATCACTAGGACAAGTTATTGTAGGCACAATAGTATCTAGAGCCATTACTTGAGCGGTGCAAGTATCCACATATTCACCGTCACTAACATAGAGATCTATACTATGAACTCCAGTCATGACTAATTCGTCTATACTTAAAGAGAATGTCATCATATCTCCATCAGGGTCTATAGATCCTCCATCTAAATCTTGAGCATTAATCTCGACATGACAATTGTTGTCAACGTATACTGTAATATCTTGACAAATTGCCACTGGTGGGTCATTACAAACACTGTTGTCATCAGTAATAGAAACATTTGCTTCACATATAGAAGAATTTCCAGAATCATCTACAACTTGTATAGTAACGGTATAAACTGAATCAACATCTTCACAATTGTACGTAGTAACTCCATCAATAATAGTCGATTGGAAATTCGTACAATTATCAAATGTTCCAAAAGCGATATTACTAATGTCTATTGTACTTAAGCTATAATCGTTTCGATCTTGTAAGTCAACAGTAATATCATTACAAATTGCCACTGGTGATTCACCATCTTCTACCTCAACATTCAATATGCAGGTAGAAGTATTGTTACTATTGTCTGTTACAACAAATTCTATTTCATATGATCCCAAATCATATGCCATTAAAGCATTATTGGTTACGTTTTGTATTCCACAGTTATCATCAACATCTGGAGCAGGCAATAGGAAATTAGTAGCTTGACAAGTCCCTGAATTAACATTAATTGTAATATCGTCAGCGCAGGTGATCTGTGGCAACTCATTATCAACAACCATAACAACTGAGTTACATGTTGAAGTATTTCCATTAGTATCCGTTACTGTCAGCAATACACTATTCAAGCCAACCTCTACACACGTGAAACTGCTTACATCTATACTCATATCTAAGATACCACAAGCGTCATTACTGCCATCATTTACATCGCTTGATGTAATGCTTGCATTGCCATTACCATCTAAATGAACGGTAATGTCTTGACACATTGCTACTGGTGAAATCGTATCCATTACCATGACAGTAGAACTGCATGTGGATACATTGCCATTAGTATCAGTTACTGTCAGCAATACACTATTCGAACCAACTTCTACACATGTGAAACTGCTTGCGTCTATACTCAAACCTGAAATACCACAGGCGTCATTACTGCCATCATTTACATCGCTTGATGTAATGCTTGCATTGCCATTACCATCTAAATGAACGGTAATGTCTTGACACATTGCTACTGGTGAAATCGTATCCATTACCATGACAGTAGAACTGCATATGGATACATTGCCATTAGTATCAGTTACTGTCAGCAATACACTATTCGAACCACCTTCTACACATGTGAAACTGCTTATGTCTATACTCATATCTGAAATACCACAAGCGTCATTACTGCCATCATTTACATCGCTTGATGTAATGTTCGCATTGCCATTTCCATCCAAGTGAACGGTAATGTCTTGGCATACTGCCACTGGCGAAATTGTATCTATTACCATGACAGTAGAACTGCATGTGGATTCATTGCCATTATTGTCAGTTACTGTCATTTCCACTGTATTCAAACCAACCTCTACACACGTGAAACTGCTTACGTCTATACTCATATCTAAGATATCACAGGCATCACTGCTGCCACCATCAATATCGCCTGATGTAATGCTCGCATTGCCATTTCCATCCAAGTGAACGGTAATGTCTTGACACATTGCTACTGGTGAAATCGTATCCATTACCATAACAGTAGAACTGCATGTGGATACATTGCCATTATTGTCAGTTACTGTCATTTCCACTGTATTCAAACCAACCTCTACACACGTGAAACTGCTTACGTCTATACTCATATCTAAGATATCACAGGCATCACTGCTGCCACCATCAATATCGCCTGATGTAATGCTCGCATTGCCATTTCCATCCAAGTGAACGGTAATGTCTTGACACATTGCTACTGGTGAAATCGTATCCATTACCATAACAGTAGAACTGCATGTGGATACATTGCCGTTAGTATCCGTTACTGTTAAAATTACTGAATTTTCGGTAATTACATTTGATGCATTATTTATCCAATTTGAACTTGGACCATTTAAATTAAACCCAAATAAACTTCCATTATATGTACCCGTTTCATCATTTAAGATTGTTTCACCTGAATTATCTCCTTCTGACTCACCTTGATTGAAACTATAATGAGCTATTAATCCTGGTTGAGAGTTCGATATCTCACTTCCAGCATTCGCCATTATTTCAACGGACGTACGAGCTGTTTCCCAAATACGCAACTCCGATAAAATTATATTACTATATAATCCTCCTTCACGAGCCAGATAAGTTGGAACACCTGATAAGTCTGCCGTAGTTGATGGATTCAATCTGTAATTAGATAGAACATCCGAAACTCCATCAATATATATTTTTAATCTTTCTTGCTCAGGCAAATTACCGTCATAAACAGCACTTACCATATATTCTTGATTTAGCGCTAATACCGTCGTACCTACCTCAAAACCATCTACTCCATCTCCTACATTAAAGGCCAATGTACTTCCTCCTGCCCATCCCATTTGTAGTTGAATCGTTTTGTTACCATTCAACCTCTTTGTAAATATGGGTGCATAGTTTTGGTATGATTTCAATGTTACTCTTGCTTCAATAGAAAATTGATTTACACTATTTAAGTCCGAGATTTCAGGTAACTGAACATAATCATTATTGCCTCCAAAATCAAGAGCAGTAGCACTACTTCCATCATTAACATCCGCACACGTGAAACTGCTTACATCTATACTCATGTCCAGTATTCCACAAGCATCATTACTACCATTGTTAATATCGCCTGCTGTAATTCCTGCATTGCCACTACCATCCAAGTGAACCGTAATGTCTTGACATATGGCTACTGGTGAAATAGTATCCATTACCATAACAGTAGAACTGCATGTGGATACATTGCCATTGTTATCCGTTACTGTCAGCAATACACTATTCGAACCAACCTCTGCACACGTGAAACTGCTTACGTCTATACTCATATCTAAGAGACCACAGGCATCACTACTGCCTCCATCAATATCATTTGGCGTAATACTTGCACTGCCACTACCATCCAGGTGAATGGTAATGTCTTGGCATACGGCAATTGGTGAAATTGTATCCATTACCATGACAGTAGAATTACACATTGATGCATTGCCATTATTATCTGTTACTGTCAGCAATACACTATTCGAACCAACCTCTGCACACGTGAAACTGCTTTTATCGATACTCATATCTGAAATGCCGCAAGCGTCATTACTACCATCATTTAAATCACCTGATGTAATGCTTGCATTGCCGCTTCCATCCAAGTGGACAGTAATATCTTGACATATGGCTACTGGTACAATCGTATCCATCACCATCACCGATGAACTACATGTAGATACATTGCCATTAATATCCGTTACTGTCATCAATATGCTATTCAACCCAACTTCTCCACACGTGAAGTTGCTTATATCAATATTCAAATCTGAAATACCACAAGCGTCATTACTCCCATCATTTACATCGCCTGATGTTATGCTTGCATTGCCGCTTCCATCCAAATGAACCGTAATATCCTGACATATTGCTACTGGTGAAATCGTATCCATTACCGTAACAGTCGAACTACATGTAGATGCATTGCCATTAGTATCCGTTACTGTTAAGATTACCGTATTTGACCCTACATCTCCACATGTAAAACTGCTTTCATCTATACTCAAACCTGAAATACCACAGGCGTCATTACTACCATCTTCGACATCACCTGATGTAATGCCTGCATTGCCACTTCCATCCAAGTGAACCGAAATGTCTTGGCACATTGCAACGGGTGAAATTGTATCCACTACCATGACAGTAGAACTACATGTAGCAAGATTACCATGAATATCCTCAATACTTACATTAACCGTATTTGATCCAACAGAACCGCAATCGAATAATGTAATACTGAGATTCAATGAATTTTCATCTACCTCACAATTATCCGAAGAAAAATCATAAACATAGCTGGAATCTATCGATGCAATGCCTGAAACATCCAAATGAATTATTGTATCTAAACAATAGATATTTGGATTCTCAAAATCGTTAACAATTACATTAAAATTACACTCCGTTGTTAGTCCAGAAGCATCGGTTGCTCTAAACAACACATTAGTTGAACCAACATCAAATACACCGCCATCCACTCCATGACCCGATATTGCATCTAAAACTACTCCTGGACAATTGTCACTTGCTGTCAATATACTATAAACAACGGCAGCCGAACATACCCCTGTGTCGTTATTAACTACAATATCACTAGTTGGACAATTGGTTATCACCGGAGGTTCTAAGTCATTTATTAAAACAGTAAAGTCGCACGAAACCATGTTTGAATTTTCATCAGCAACCGTAACAGTTACAGTTGATTCTCCCACAGGGAACTGTGCAAATGCATTTAATCCAATATTAAATATATTCACTCCAGTGGAAGAGTACGATAGAGTTGGTACACCACAATTATCATTAATCGTTGGATTTAACCAAGTTACCAAAGCTGAACAATCTCCCTGAATTGCATTTACGTTAATGTCATTAGGACAAGCCATTATTATAGGTGCAATTGTATCCAGCACCATGACAGTAGAACTACACATTGATACATTGCCATTATCATCTGTTACAGTCATCAATACACTATTCGTACCAACTTCTACACACGTGAAGCTACCTACATCAACACTCATATCCAATATGCCACAGGCATCACTGCTTCCTCCATCAATATCGTTTGACGTAATTCCTGCATTACCACTACTGTCTAAATGAACGGTAATGTCTTGACATATCGCTACTGGTGAAATCGTATCCATTACCATTACCGACGAACTACATGTAGATACATTGCCATTAGTATCCGTTACTGTTAAGGTTACTGTATTTGACCCTACATTCCCACATGTGAAACTGCTTACATCTATACTCATATTTGAAATACCACAGGCGTCATTACTGCCATCATTTACATCGCCTGATGTAATGCTTGCATTGCCACTTCCATCCAAGTATACCGTAATATCCTGACACATTGCCACTGGTGAAATCGTATCCATTACCATAATAGTAGAACTACATGTAGATACATTGCCATTGTTATCCGTTACTGTCAGCAATACGCTATTCAAACCAACTTCTACACACGTGAAACTGCTTTCATCTATACTCAAACCTGAAATACCACAAGCGTCATTACTACCATCATTTACATCGCCTGATGTAATGCTCGCATTACCACTTCCATCTAAATGAACGGTAATGTCTTGACACATTGCCACTGGTGAAATCGTATCCATTACCATAACAGTAGAACTGCATGTAGATACATTGCCATTGTTATCCGTTACTGTCAACAATACGTTATTCCAACCAACCTCTACACACGTGAAGCTGCTTACATCGATACTCATATCTGAAATACCACAAGCGTCATTACTGCCATCATTTACATCGCCTGATGTAATGCTCGCATTGCCACTTCCATCCAAGTGAACCGTAATATCCTGACATATCGCTACTGGTGAAATCGTATCCATTACCGTAACTGTTGAACTACATGTAGATGCATTGCCATTGCTATCCGTTACTGTTAAGACTAATGTATTTGACCCTACATTTGCACACGTAAAACTGCTTTCATCGATACTTATATCTGAAATACCGCAAGGGTCATTACTACCATTGTTAATATCGCCTGATGCAATTCCTGCATTACCACTTCCATCTAAGTGAACCGTAATATCCTGACATATCGCTACTGGAGCTTCATTATCTTCAACTGTTACTTGCTGTGTACAATTCACTAATTGTCCATTACCGTCATCAGCTGTCCATATAACATTGGTCGTCCCTAACGGATAAACTGTTGGACCATTATGTGTTGGTGTTATACTTGTACAGTTATCCGTTGCACTTGCTGTACCAATCACTATTCCTGTCGCTTCGCAACTTCCCATATCTGTATCTACTGTAATATCTGCTGGACAGGTTATCGTTGGTTCTTCAGTATCGTTTACTATGACATCTTCCATACATATCGCACTGTTTCCAGAGGCATCCGATACTGTCCATGTCACTGTTGTTGTTCCTACTGGGAAGATGGCAGGTGCATCATTGGTCGCTGGACTTGTCATACAATTATCACTAACTATTGGTGGTGTTAGTGTAACAATTGCTCCACATAATCCTGGATCATTATCCACTACCAATGTACTTGTTGTGCTATTCACAATAATATCATCCAAATAAATTCTCTGATTCGTCGACGTATTCTTTACATGTATTCTAATCCGTAATGTATTTCCTGCTACAATACCACTCTCGCTTATTATTTGATCGCCACTTACTACTTCTCCATTTATTGGATGTACTGCATGTGTCCCCGATCCTGATACATTTCCAAATGGTACAAATACATTGCCTCCATCTGTACTGTAAGTTATGTTGATATACTCATCATGACTTGCCCGTAAACTAACCCAACTTACATCTAAACTAATATCTAAAGCATCTCCATTTGTTGTGTTTATTTCTGGACTCTCCCAATATGTCGGTGTATTAGAATCCTGGATTAATAAACGACCATCGCCTATAGTTTTTGCAAAATCACTAAAATTTGAAAATGCTGTTTGCAATGTACCTCCTATAGTCCAATCTACTCCACTTAAGTCATTGAATGAACATGAATTCGGTAAATTACTTGAACATCCTCCTTCTACTCCTTTATTTGGTATCGAAAAGGTCTCTTCATAGAGCATTGTACTTATTCCACCTGTCGCACAAGTTATTACAGGATTTTCGACATCTTCTACGGTTACTGTAGAACTACACGTAGAAGTATTCCCATTATTATCTGCTACAGTCATTTCTACCGTATTCAAACCAACATCTCCACAATTAAAACTACCTACATCTATACTCATATCTGAAATACCGCAAGCGTCATTACTGCCATTATCAATATCATTTTCTGTTACCGTTGCCATTCCAAATGAATCCAAATGAACCGTAATATCCTGACATATGGCTACTGGTACAATCGTATCCATCACCATCACCGATGAACTGCATGAAGATACATTGCCATTAGTATCTGTTACCGTTAAGATTACTTCATTTTCAATATTTCCACTAACAGAAGGACTTGGATCAACTATCCAATCGGTATTTGGATCCATTCCAATCATTGTTCCTGTATACCCATTTCCTGAATAATCTGTGACTATACTACTTCCCATGCCATCTTCCATTGGATAATATGCTCTTAATCCTTGCTCATCACCAACTAAAGTAATGTTCATGCTATTTAAAATTTCAGCTTCTGTTCTTACATCTTCCCAAATTCTAACTTCATCTATTATACCATTAAAAAAACAATTCCCATGAGCACCAATAAATGTTGAAATGCTTGGAACTTGTTGTATTCCAGTAACAGCCCAGTCTACCATTGTTCCATTTCTATAAAGCTTCATCTCGCCACTGCCAGAATCATAACTTACTGCTATATGTTGCCAACTATTTAATGGGAATGCACTTGATTCTGAAACAATACTATACGAACCAGCATGTCCTGCGGTTAATGATCCATATAACCAAAATTGATGTCCACCTACCGAACTAAGCACATTACAACATTGATTAGAATATGCGTATACCCAAGCCTCCTTGGTATAAGACCCTGCAGGCATTACTGATGTACCTAATTCAACTTCATCATTTTGTCCATCTAAATCTAAACTAACTAAATTGGGTGTGAATTGATTAATATTTGTACAATTAAAACTCGATTGACTAAGGATTATACTTTGTGTACCACAGGCATCACTACTACCATTATCGATATCATTTGACGTAATACTTGCATTACCACTACCATCCAAGTGAACTGTTATATCCTGACATATGGCTACTGGTGAAATCGTATCCATTACCATTACCGACGAACTACATGTAGATGCATTGTCATTAGTATCAGTTACTGTTAAGACTACTGTATTTGACCCTACTTCTACACACGTGAAACTGCTTACATCCATACTCATATCTGAAATACCACAAGCGTCATTACTTCCTCCATCGACATCGCCTGATGCAATGCTTGCATTGCCGTTTCCATCTAAGTGCACTGTAATATCCTGACATACGGCAACTGGTAAAATTGTATCCAACACAGTGACTACAGAACTACATGTGGATACATTGCCATTATTATCCGTTACTGTCAACAATACGTTATTCGAACCAACTTCTCCACAGGTGAAGCTGCTTACATCGATACTCATATCTGAAATACCACAGGCGTCATTACTGCCATCATTTACATCGCTTGATGTAATGCCCGCATTGCCATTACCATCTAAATGAACGGTAATGTCTTGACACATTGCTACTGGTGAAATCGTATCCATTACCTTAACAGTAGAACTGCATGTGGATACATTGCCATTATTGTCAGTTACTGTCAGCAATACACTATTCGAACCAACTTCTCCACATGTAAAACTGCTTACATCTATACTCATATCTGAAATACCACAGGCGTCATTACTACCATTGTTTACATCGCCTGATGTAATGCTCGCATTGCCATTACCATCCAAGTGAACTGTTATATCTTGACACATTGCTACTGGTGAAATCGTATCCATTACCATAACAGTAGAACTGCATGTGGATACATTGCCGTTAGTATCCGTTACTGTTAAAATTACTGAATTTTCGGTAATTACATTTGATGCATTATTTATCCAATTTGAACTTGGACCATTTAAATTAAACCCAAATAAACTTCCATTATATGTACCCGTTTCATCATTTAAGATTGTTTCACCTGAATTATCTCCTTCTGACTCACCTTGATTGAAACTATAATGAGCTATTAATCCTGGTTGAGAGTTCGATATCTCACTTCCAGCATTCGCCATTATTTCAACGGACGTACGAGCTGTTTCCCAAATACGCAACTCCGATAAAATTATATTACTATATAATCCTCCTTCACGAGCCAGATAAGTTGGAACACCTGATAAGTCTGCCGTAGTTGATGGATTCAATCTGTAATTAGATAGAACATCCGAAACTCCATCAATATATATTTTTAATCTTTCTTGCTCAGGCAAATTACCGTCATAAACAGCACTTACCATATATTCTTGATTTAGCGCTAATACCGTCGTACCTACCTCAAAACCATCTGCTCCATCTCCTACATTAAAGGCCAATGTACTTCCTCCTGCCCATCCCATTTGTAGTTGAATCGTTTTGTTACCATTCAACCTCTTTGTAAATATGGGTGCATAGTTTTGGTATGATTTCAATGTTACTCTTGCTTCAATAGAAAATTGATTTACACTATTTAAGTCCGAGATTTCAGGTAACTGAACATAATCATTATTGCCTCCAAAATCAAGAGCAGTAGCACTACTTCCATCATTAACATCCGCACACGTGAAACTGCTTACATCTATACTCATGTCCAGTATTCCACAAGCATCATTACTACCATTGTTAATATCGCCTGCTGTAATTCCTGCATTGCCACTACCATCCAAGTGAACCGTAATGTCTTGACATATGGCTACTGGTGAAATAGTATCCATTACCATAACAGTAGAACTGCATGTGGATACATTGCCATTGTTATCCGTTACTGTCAGCAATACACTATTCGAACCAACCTCTGCACACGTGAAACTGCTTACGTCTATACTCATATCTGAAATGCCGCAAGCGTCATTACTACCATCATTTAAATCACCTGATGTAATGCTTGCATTGCCATTACCATCTAAATGAACGGTAATGTCTTGACATACAGCAACTGGCGAAATAGTATCCATTACCATAACAGTAGAACTACACATTGATACATTGCCATTAATATCCGTTACTGTCATTAATACACTATTTGTACCGACTTCTCCGCACGTGAAGCTGCTTATATCTATACTCAAACTTGAAATACCGCAAGCGTCATTACTACCATTGTTAATATCGCCTGATGTAATTCCTGCATTACCACTACCATCTAAGTGCACGGTAATGTCTTGACACATTGCTACTGGAGCTTCATTATCTTCAACTGTTATTTGCTGTGTACAATTCACTAATTGTCCATTACCGTCATCAGCTGTCCATATAACATTGGTCGTGCCTAATGGATAAACCGTTGGACCATTATGTGTTGGTGTTATACTTGTACAGTTATCCGTAGTAATTGCTGTGCCAATAGCTATTCCTGTCGCTTCACAACTTCCAATATCTGTATCTACTGTTACATCTACTGGACAGGTTATCGTTGGATCTTCAGTATCCTCTACAGTAATTCCGAATGAACATGTTGAAGAGTTTCCAGCATTATCAGTAGCGGTATACGTAACTGTAGTCGATCCGAAAGGATAGGTTGAGCTCGCGCTAGAGCTATTTGTGTAATCATTTACTATGGTTATTTCGCTTGTAAGTGCTGGTGAGCCATATGTCCAATTAGAAGTACATCCTGTAGATCCATCTAAATTGAAGCCTTGCATTGTGGCATTCAAATTAGTTGAAGTTAAATCATCTAAAAAAGCAATTCCTGAGTTATCCATACAAGGTACTCCTTGATCCATGGGATAGTATAGTACCAAACCTGGCTCATTACCCACCAATTGTGTTGTATTGGTAGATGCTAATTCGACAGCACTTCTTGCAATCGTCCAAATCCTAATTTCATCAATATCTCCATCAAATCCATGGTTGCCTGTATCAGAAGCTAAATATTCATCATGAAAAGCTCCTCCCCCATTTATATTCCCTATTGCATTCGCTGCAGGGTGATAATTTAAAATAGAACCCAACGAACTATTAGCACCTGCTGATGCAACTTCTACTCCATCCAAATAAACTTTCAGTCTTCCCATTGTCAAAGTTCCATCATACACCAAAACAGCATTATGCCATTGTCCACTTTGGATAAGATCTGTACTTAACCAAAGACCATTCCATCCTTGACTAATAGAATATACTCCAGCATAAAGCTTACCATCAAAAACATAAATACTGATGCCATTAGTATTTCCTCCTTCTTCCCATATCACTTGTTTTCGATCCGAAATTGACTTGTTCTCTACTCTAAAATAAGTCTCAATCGTTCTTTGAGTTTGATTATTAGTATTGATTACACTTGAGGCAGCAACTAAGGCATTGTCGTCTTCTCCATCAAAATTGAGTCCACTTCCTGATAAAAATTGACTACAGTTATCAGAGACAGAAGGCATAGGAACATTTACTGAACTAGTACAATCAACCAAATTGGTATTAACTGTTAGATCACTAGGACAAGTAATACTTGGTGCTTGGTTATCCTCCACATTTACCATTGCACTACATGTTGAAAACGCTCCATCTTGATCTGTAACCGTTAGAATTACATCCGTACTTCCAATATCATAAGGTCCAGAAGGAGTAATCGTATAAGACAATACATCTCCTGCATCTGGATCTGAAGAACCATTGTCAAAATCAGCTGCAACTGCGTGACCTTCACAACTGACGTCAGCATAAATCGTAATGTCTTGGCATGATGCTACTGGAGGAAGATTACAAACATTGCTTGGGTCTAAAACACTAACAAGTGTATTACATGTTGCCGTATTGCCATTCTCATCCGTAGCAGTAAGTATATATGTTAGTGGACTATTTATATAAGAATTGCAATCCAAAGAAGTACTTCCACTGGATATATTTACCGTTACATTTCCACATAAGTCGTAAGACCCATCATTTATATCACTTTCGGTAATCACCCCATTTCCTGTATTATTTAAACTAATCATAACAGCAGCATGACAAACAGCTATAGGTGAAACCATATCCGCACCATAAGTAATCGTTGCCATTCCAGATAAATTAGCGGTACATCCCATATTATCAGTCACTGAAGTAATTGTAAAGCTAACAGGACCAGGTTCTGCAATCGATACATTGTTTATTGAAGTCGTACCCGTGCTATTTACCGTATGCGTACTACCGTCAGATAATACTACCGTAAATGGTGCATCTCCTGCATCTATATTTATGGACAAATCAACATTTGTTGTTCCAAAACAAACCGTTTGATCTCCACTCAAAATAGCATTTATTGTAGGACAACTTACAGCAGCTATATCATATAAGTAGTCTGTATTGCCGCAATTTAGCAATGGAGATGATACGGAGGTTGAATGAATTCCTATGGAGGCAGGAGCCGTAAATTCTACCTCAAAACTTGTTGTATCATGTACATTTAATACTTTTTCTTGAGGCAAACTAACTATGGAAAAATTAGCCGTATTACCTAAAGAAACTAAAGGTACTTCATTAATCTTTAGAGGTGCGTCACCAATATTTACAATCTCGAATGTTTTCACAATCGTATTGCCAATTTCAGTTCTTCCAAAATGAGTATCATCCGCTAGTTCGGGTGTGTCGTCACCTGTTAAAATTGCAATATTATTTCCTCTGAATTCTGGTGTTGGCGGTAATGGTGCACAAACTGGTGGATTCGATAAAAAGTTGGTCGCGTCAACCATACCAATATACGACTGTCCCGTTCCACCATCATTGGAGGGACCATCATTGCTTCCCCAGAAATTACTTTGAGCGCTTAAAGTTTGATTGGTGTTGTTGCTCACACTGTTGTCACTGCAATCGAAATAGTTATTTTCTATGTTTACATTATAGACATCGTTATTAAATTCCAGTCCAAGGTTATTGTCTGTAAAAGTATTGCACTCAATAATATAGGATGACTTGATATTTCCATTAAACTTAAATCCTGTTTCTCTATTGGTTACAATCATTTCAGTGACCTCTACTTCATCGCCATTATTAATTTCTAACCCAATACCCTTTCTAATAGTATCCAATCTAGAAAATGAAACATTTTTCACCATCCCATTTTGAACTTCAGAAATATACATAGCTCTTTCTTCAATCTCTTGAAGGCCTTCATTAGGCTTTATAATAATGGACGAATTAGGTTCGCTTCCATCAGAAATTATCACATCACATATTCTATTTAGATACACACCAGTGTGAGTGTTTTCGCCACCAAAAGTGTTTTTCTGAACAAGTAATCCTCCCTGCAAGTCTCCTTGTACAATGTCTTCTAAATGAATTGCTCCTGTATTCGTATGTGCTCCTGAATTTAGCACTATGTTGCTATCAAGTGTAAAATCACTTCCCCCAGTTATATAGATTCCAGCCACTCTGTTGGACAAATCAGAATTTTGAATAGTGATGTCTCCTGAGGTTACATTAGTCGCATGACATCTTATTCCTACACCAGATTGAGAATTTCTATTTCTAAGATCCAGACCATCTATAGTGATATCGGAACAATTATTTAGAAAAACATTTTCATTACCTGTAATTGAATTGGCATATGAAACATTGAAGAGGCTATCTAAAGGATCAATAACAATGTTAGCATTAGCCACATTTTCATTTCCAATTATTACATCTTGCATGTTATCCAATCTTACACCTACAGATGCCCCAGTTGAACCAAATTTATTATTATTTGCAAATACTCCTCCATCGATGGATTTCTCAGTGATTCTATCAAACTGAACACCGAGATTATTTCCTCTAAAGTCATTGCTTACTACACTATAATCTTGACCACCAGTAATATTTAATCCTGTGTACTTATCGCTTAGGTTACAATTGTTAATAGTTATTGATGAAGAAGAGAATGAATTGTTTATTCTTAAACCAGTACCTCGTTCATCACCATTTGTACCACTTAAATCCAAACTGTCTATCTGAACAGAAGACATATTACTTAAGTACAAAGCGGCATAATCCAAATGATCCGTTCCTGATTCTAAAGTATTGAGACCAGAATAGTTTTCTAATATCACATCACTTGATGGAGTAGACCCATTAGAAATCACAAGATCTTTCATCTCAGATAAATAAAGCCCTGTTAGGCTTTCATTTCCACCGAAAAGATTATTATGCATGGACAAGCCATTGTTGTTCTGTTTTCTTACACCACTTATTTTCATAGCATAATTGTTGTGATTGATTCCAGAATTTCTTACATCATTATTATTCAAATTACAATCAAAGCCACCATTGATTTCAAGGCCTACATTTCGTCTAGAAGACAAACAATTCTGTATCACAATTCCTCCATTGATCGAATTGTTACTGATTTTTATTCCTACTCCAGAAATATTATAACCAGCATTTCGATTGACATCCAAACTATCGATCACGACATTACTTACGTTTATCATTTGTAGTGGATTGGTTGAAATGGTACTAAAATCTGTATATCCTTGATATAACTTAATGTTTCCAGTGTTGTTGGATAGATTACCCTGAATGGTCAGGTCTTTCATGTTTTTAAAGAAGAGTCCAGAGTTGGCATTACCCAAGATTATTGAATCCATCATTATCCCTCCAGGAATAGATTTCTCTTTTAATGATTCTATGTATAGTGCTGCTTCAGTATTGTTATTACCAGATCTATCCAAATCTATTCTATTAAGATTGAAATCACTTCCTCCTCTGATATAAAATCCAATTCTTCGATTTTGACACACAACATTATAAATATCGACCTCATGCGTATTCTCAATATGAAGGCCTGTTCCGGTTCTGCTAGTTGGAGCCGTAATATCAATATTCTTAATAAAGCAGTTATTACTGTTATAAATTCCGATGACCCTTCCTCCAGAACTAGGAAGATTTTCAAGTCCAACTAATTCTATGTTTGTATTTGCAACACTTCCATCAGAAATTATTAAGTTGCTCATCCCTCTTGCTCTCAATATGGAGTTTGACGTCCCAGCAAATGTATTGCCTTGGATAACAATACCTCCAGCTAATGTTATTTCGTGTATATTATCTAGATAAATAGAAGGCTCACTATGGCTTTTTCCAGAATTGGTAAGATCACAGTTCATTATAGTGTAATCGCTTCCTCCCGTTATTTCAACCCCAGTATTTCTGTTTTGTAAACTACAAGAAGCAATCGAGATGTCCTTATGCTGTTTTGAATTTGCTAAAATTTCTATTCCCTTTCCGTTTCTACCAGATCCAAAATTAAAATCAACATTCTCAACTTCTATATTCGAACTATACCTGATACTAAGACAAATTATGGTCGTTGTAAATCTTCCATCTTCAATGACTATATCAGAATTTGGAAGACTACCATTCGAGACCTTCATGTCATTTACATCTTGTAAAAACAAACCCGTACTAACATTGGTAAATGTATTGTTGTATACTTGAAAAGCTCCTGGTACATTTTTCCCAACACTTTCTAAGTTTATAGAAGCTTGATTATCATTATATCCACAATTTGTAAACTCATTGTCAAAAATTTTCAAGTCATTGCCATTGTTTATTTTAACACCAATTCTTCGATTGGTTATTGAACACCCCCTGATCGTAACGTCATTTGAATTTCGTATTTCAATTCCAGTTCCGCTTTTATTGACCGAATTAAGAGAAATATCACTAAAGACGATTTGTTCACACTTATTGGCGATTATCAAACTTGACCCGGTAGAAATATTGGAAGAGGCATTATCCTCCAAGGCAATATGAACTCCAGGATCGTTAATGTCATTATCCATTAAGATATTGGCTTCCATTTCCGTTAGGGTCAAAAATGTACCTGTGTTATCGAAAGAATTTCCAAAAATTTTGATTCCCTTAGCTATGTTCTTCTCACTTACTCCATGCATTGTTATAGCTCCATTGTCACCATGACGAACAGAATTGACAAAGACATTGCTTGCAATTTCATAATCATACCCCCCAACAACATTTATACCTTTTATTCTTTTTTCAAAATGGCAGTTACTGATGTTTATATTTCCGTTTTCATCGTTATTGACAATATCTATTCCAACCCCCTCTCTGTTATTCCAAATATCTTGTTCAAAGTCAATATTGTAAATTTCAATATTTGAGCAATTCTGGAATCTTAAACTACTTATCAAATAATCACCAATATTATCCTGACTTAAAATGATAGAGGAGTTTGGAACAGTACCATCCGAAATTATGAAGTTATCCATATTTAAGAATTCCATTCCTCTGTTTCCTGATCCAAAAACATTGTCTATAACATAAAAGTCATGGCAGTTATTGAACATCAATGCTGGTTGATGGCGACTACATTGTTCAAAATCATTATCGCGTATATCTAAGTCAGAAACATCTTGTAAATTTATGGCCCTGTCAAGATATGAATACTCGTTGTTCGACAATTCAATATTTGAAGAATTGGAGATATTTAACCCGATTCCACTGAAATTCCCAGTCAAGGTATTCTTTCTGAAGTGTATTCCTCTGATCACACAATTCTGTGTATTTGCGATTGTCAGAATGGTCGCATTATTATTTCTATACAACTCTACCATAGGGTTTCCCATATATCCTGGTTGAGTAGTAGCATCAATAATTACGTCATCATCCACTGTAGGAAGATTACTGATCAACTCAATGGCGTGCACCCCACTTCCAGGAATATTGAACACAATAGAATCCTTTCCAATACTAGCATTAGCCATTAGAATTGCTTCACGCAATGATCCGACTCCACTATCATTAGTATTCGTTACCTCCAATACTGAAGTTCCTTCACCTCTAATCTTGAAGTCAAAAGGGTTTTCGTCTCCATCATTAGAAATAATTTCAACAATTGTTGAGTCCACATCTATAGAAGTAGGTTGAAATAGAATTTCAAAATTTATTTTGTCTCTAGGAGTTATACTAATCGGTAATGTAATACCAGAAAAAGAATACTCCGAAGCACCACTTCCTGTGAAGTTAATTGCAGTAATGTCTAAGTTCGATTCACCTAAGTTTTCAATTGAAAATGGTGCTGATGTTGTCAATCCTACATTCGTGAATAAATCTGTATTTGATGTTGATGAAGGAATACTTTCCCCATCCTTAATTTGAATATTATTGCCTAATACATTTATCTCAGGCATAGTTGTAGGAGGACAAGTACTTAGGCTGGTAAGAAATGGATCAGCATCTACAGTACCAGTACCAGAATAACCTTGATTACTACCTCCCAAGTTAGTCGGACCATTTATATCGTCCCACCAATTGTTTTCAGCTGTAAGAGTAGCGTTCCCTTCAGCAATAACGGCATTAGAATTTCCTATAAAATCGTTATATTCTGCAATAGAATAATGATTAGAGTTCAATCGAAGACCGCTTGTATTATTAAGAAAAGCATTACAACTGATAACATGATTATCTCCTAATTCAAGGTAACAGGCAATATTCCAATCTATTAATGAAGAGTTTTGAACTCTACACCTATTACTATTTCTTATTCGAATTCCATATGTACCACTTAATCCAGTGTTATCTAAATCTAAGTCAGAAACATGCACATCCTGAGAGTTTTCTATTAATAAAGCATGACCTGAAAAAACAGAAAGGCTGTCTGATGTTTGAATCTCAATATTTGCTCCTGAAGCAATACCGCTGATTTCAACATCACTCACGTTGGATATTCGAATTCCAGTGTTAGTAAGTCCTCCATTCTGACTTTTTCCAAACGAGTTATTGGCTATCGATTGAATATTACTAACATTATACAAACCTATGGCAGGATTTGATTCACTGTTACCTGTACCCTTAATCTCATTTCCCGTCACGGTAATATTCTCCACATCATTAATGTGGACTCCCCTATTTCTGTTGTTAATCGTACAATTACTAATTGCAATATTTTCACAATTATTCTCAATAAATGCCCCGGTTCCAGATTGGCTACCAATAGCATTCGATATCTCTAAATCTGAAATAGTGATATCTCTAGAATTTTGAATGATTAATGGAAATTGAGAAATAGAATCTAGTCTAGATACAGATGGATCCAATTCGATTTGCCCTGGACTATTCCCATCCGTGATCACGATTCCTTTTGTATCGTATAATCGGATTCCAGCCATAGAGTTAGTCCCTCCAATCTTGTTGTTTGACATTGTAATTCCTCCAGGTATTCCTCCCGATAAATTCTCTCCTATATAGACTGTAGGGTTATTTACATTTTCACCGCAATTGCGAAAATCATTATTTACCATCGTTGCGTCTGTACAACGATTCAAATAAGTTGCAATTCCCCTATTTGTTACCACAACATTGTCCAACCTTGGGCGTAAACAATTTTCTAAAGAAATTCCAGTGCCACTTTTAGTACTATTGCTTGACAGGTTTATATTACCAATATTAAGATCAGTACAATTTACAAATTGTAAAATCCCGTGAGACAAGTCGGTAATCCCTTCAATAGAATTAACACCACTATTATTCTCAATAGTAATATTTGTACCTGGCAAGCTTCCGTCTGAAATAACTAAATCTTTTGCATTACCTAGATAGTAAATATACTTGCTGTCCATTCCACCGAATACATTTCCACTAGAAAGTATTCCACCAGCAATGCTTGATGATGACAAACCATTGATATGTATCGCAGACGAAGTATATGCATTACCGCTCCGTTGACAGTTGTTATTTGTAATAGTGAAGTCTTGAGTGTTTTCAGCATATACAGCTGATTTCCTAAATTCAATGGTACAATTATGAATTATCAGATTGCTGCCCCCATCGATATCAACTCCACGACCTTCAATACTACCATTAGGATTGGACAATAATAAATTCTCCAAGCTAACTCCCTGACAACCATTTAGATTGATTACATAATGTTTTGCATTTGACAATCCATCCATATCCAATATTGTAATCTCTGAAGAAGGGTCTGAAGAAACATTTACATCAGTCATATTCTTCAACTGAAGTCCATATGAAAAAGTACCATTGTCTACAAAAGAATTGTCATCCATATCAATTCCTTTAGGAACATTTGGGCTTGATCCTTCAGAAATATCAGAAAGTACTATTGCATAATTATTGACATCTCTACCACAATCAATTATTGTGTTTTGTTTTAAACTATAATCCGTCCCACCATTAATCTCAATAGCCCTATTTCTTGAAGTAATGGTATTATCTATTATACTAAGATCGTTACAAGAATTCGCTTCTATTCCTTTACCTCGTTGTGTATCTGGTGAGGTTATATTTAGTCCTTTTACAACAGTGTTATCGCAGTTATTTAATCTTAATACATATTCATTATAGACACTATCTATTTCACTATCCGCAAGAATAATGTGTGCACTTGGTTCCGTTGGATTACCAATAATCAGATCATCCAAGTTTTCTAAACTTATTGCGAAATTAGCACCAAGTCCCCCTAAGTTGTTATCCTTAAACAAAAGCCCTTTCGCTACATTATTTTCGATTACCTCATTAATTCTAACAGCTGGATGATTATGGTCCAATCCTGAATTTCTAAAATCATTTCCATCTACAATTAAGTCAGTCGTTTGGTTGAGGTTCAGGCATTTTCTTCTATTCCTTATTCTACAGTCCTTTATCATTAACCCATTAACTGAAGTGGATGTTATTCCATAGCCCAATTGACCATTGATGCTAGACAAATCGATTGATTCAAGATGAATGTTACTACAATTGGACAAATTAATTTGATCACCGTTTCTTGTATTATTTAATCCACTATTGTCTTTAAGTTCAATATGCGTTACTGCAGTTGATCCATCCGAGATGATGATTCCCTCTAAATGCTCCAATTTTATTCCACTTGCACTTCTACTTCCTCCAAAAGCATTATCTTTTACCTCCATCCCTTTAGCTATGAGATGCTCAGTTACATTAGAAATCGTTATAGCAGGCCTACTATTATCAAACCCACAATTTGTGAAATCATTGTTCGTGATCTTATAGTCCACACCACCAGTGATTACTAATCCTCTTCTTCTATTACTGAAAATGTTGTTATTGATAATAAAATTTCCAGAAAGACCATTATTTATAATATACAATGGGTCGGAATTATTCGCTGAAGGATAAGAAAAATCAATACCATCTATAATTACATCTTTACAATTACTGAATTGCAATAATCTTCCATTCTTAATTCCAGTCAACCCGTTGTTATCGATTACAATATTTCCAGAATTATTGCTAGTAATACTAAGATCCGCCATATTATCAAATAGTATGCCTGAGTGTGAAAAATCTCCCCCCCAAGTATTGTCTTTCATTTCTATACCTCCTTGCAGATTGTATGAAGAAATGCTCCTGAGAATTACAGACGAATTGTTATGGTCAAGCCCAGAGTCGGAAAAATTATTTCCTGTGATTTCATAATCTCTTCCACCAGTGATGTCTATTGAGTTAGACCTCTTGCTGAAATTACAATTGGTAATCTTTATATTTTTTGAATTAGAATTATTATCGATATCAATTACCCTTGTTCTCTTTCTATTATTAACTAGATTGTATTCAAAGTTTATACTGTCGATCCAAATATGAGAAACATTTCGAAGCTGGAGTATTGTATGCTCTGTGTTGAGGCTTTGAGATAGATCCTGGATACCACAATTCGCTTCGATATAAATATTTGTTCCAACTGTGTTTCCTTTAGAAATAACCAAATTCTGCATGTTATCAATGAAGAATAAACCTTGAGATAGACTTCCACCAAACTTATTATCTTTTACCACAACACCACCAGGCAAATCCCCAGCAACTATAGAAATCAAACGAATAGCTGCATTTGTTGAATTCTCTCCACTGTTTTCTAAATCGTTTGCAATTACCTGTACGTCCTTTCCTCCATTTACCGATATACCATATCTTCTGTTCTTAATGACGTTTTGTTCTATTCTAACATTTGAACAATTGGAAACCTGTATACCATATCCCTGTCGCTGATTCGTTACGTCATGAGAAAAATCCAAGTGTTTTACAACCAACCCATTAACGTTGGATGCACTAAAAACCAAAACATTTCCCCTAATTTCTATCAACGGTACATCAATCCATCCAGATTGCGTGCTTCCATCAATAGTCAAAGGGTCGGTAATTGCAGGTAAATTTGAAGATAAACTTATTTCCATTGATCCAATAAGATTAAAAGAAATTGTATCTGGTCCTGGATTTGAATTGGCCATTACTATAGCTTCTCGTAAAGTTCCAAAGCCATTATCGGCTGTTGAATTTACTACAATATTTCCTGCATGTATTATACCAGATGATAAAAGCAAAAAGGCAAGAAATGTTAGTTGCGAGATTTGATTCTTCAAGTTCCTCATCTTCTAAATAGATTGATTTAATTAGTTTTTAAAATGAACAAAATCGACTCAATTCTCTTGATGCCAAATCGCCAAAACAGAAACTAAAAACTTGAAAAATGAATGTAAAATATTCAACACGAATGAAAAATCATTTCACATTGTAGATTCATGCTTTAAATCACAAGATTCTCCGAATTTTAAGTTTTGTCGATTGATTCGTTTGTTCAATCATTGCATTTGTATCCAAGTACGACTATGAAGTTTTCCTTGAATTTTTACATGACAAAACTACGTGGACTAAAGTGTTTTATAACGTCAAATATGTGTTACAAACCGTCAATTGAAAGTTTTCACCACATCCACAAAAATAGACTTTAAACACAAATAATAGATACATAACCCACTTACACCCCACATCATTTCACTATACCATCATATTAAAAATCTTCATCATGAGATTAGAAGAAGCTCATTCAGTTAACCATAATTCATCATATTAATGATGGTATTCCTGCTTAATTTTCGATAATAATTCTATTGATTCTTTATTAGTTCAGAGGGAGAAATGCCAAATCTAGACTTAAAACTCTTGGAGAAATTTCTGGTGTCTTTGAAACCCGCTTCATAGGCAACCGAAGCTATACTATTGTATGATTTTTCCTCCAATAAACGTCTAGCATAATTCAACTTATGTTCTCTAACATATTTTATTGGAGTCAGTCCGGTAATCCGCTTTAATTGTCGCAACAAACTAGATTCACTCATTGCAAATTCAGAAGCCAACCATGAAACGGATAATAAATCATTCTTTAAATTCTTCGCTACAAATGTTTCATATCGCATGATCCATTCTTGATCTTCTTTGCTTACTTTAACTTCAGACAAAGATGCGCTCTTTTCATCTATAGATCTATTAACCCTATTCTGAATAAGGTTTTCCATTCTTGCAATCAACTCTTCCTCCACAAAAGGCTTTTTCAAATAGTCGTCAACTCCAAGAGTTAGTGCCTTTAATTTATCATTTATACCATCTCTGGCAGTTAGCATTATGATAGGAAGGTGTCTCCATTTATCTTCTGATTTAACCAATTCCAACAGTTGATAGCCATCCATTACTGGCATCATAATATCAGAGATAATTAAATCAAAATTTGCATCTTTTTTTAGGTGTTCGAGTGCTATTTTTCCATCACCAACTATGGTTAGGTCAAATTTATCTTGAAGAATTCTCTGAAGATAGAGTTGAAGACTCTGGTTATCTTCAACGACTAAAATTCTAGGAAGATCCTCATTTTCTTTTTCTCTAGGAATAATATCAACTTCGAATTGATCGCTCATTCGATCAATTTTAATTTCTCGTTGTGAATACCTTTTTAGCGGTATTGTAATCTTGAACTCAGACCCAGCTCCTAATTCACTTTCTACACTTATATTTCCCGACATTAAATCAACGTATTCCTTACATAGAGCAAGCCCAATGCCTGTTCCACCAAGAAGAGGATCTTTATTCGAACCACCTTGATAATATCGATCAAATATATATGGAAGATCTTCTTTAGAAATCCCCTTACCCGTATCCTTTACAGATATGATAAGATTATCTTTTTCGTTTAGAACATTCAGCATCACCTTACCACTATCATTCGTAAATTTAAGGGCATTGGTAATAAGATTGGTTACTATGGTTTTAAACTTTTCTTCATCAAGTTCAGCACATAGATCATATTCCATAGTATAATTGTAATACAAATCAATATGACGATATGCCGCATGAGATTCAAACATAGAGTATATCTCAAGTAGTGTTTTATAAACAGATATTTCTTTCAATTCCAAAGCCATATTGCCTTCTTCTATTCGAGATAAATCAAGAATAGATTCAATCAAATCTTTAAGGCTCTTCCCATTCTCTTGTGCCATGGATAACATCTTAGTGTCTCTATCAGAAAGCGTCTTATTTTTGAGAATTGATGAAATTGGTCCTAGAATAAGCGTTAGTGGCGTCTTTAATTCATGAGTAATGTTTGCAAAAAGTCGTGACTTCAACTTGTCCAATGACAATAATTTCTTCGCTTGTTGTTCAATTAATTTTTTATCCGATTCTATTTTTTGTGTTCTTTCCTTTACAATCGATTCCAATTCTTTCGACCTTGCCTCTAAAGATTTAACCCTCCATAAGTAAACAAACAGAGCTACAATTAAAATGGAAAGAATAACTAAAAAAATAAACCAAGACTGTGTATAAAAAGGTTGTACCACAATAATTGGGATGACTAATTCTTGTGTAGACCATGAGCTTTTACTCGACCTCCCCTTTATTCGGAGATTAAACTCTCCATAAGGTAATCTACTGAATCTAATATAATTCTCATCTTGATAATTCCAGTTGGATTCTAGACCTTCAAATTTATAAGCATATTTGTTGTTGTCTATATTAGCATAATTCAGCAATGAAAACTCTAATCTAAAAAATCAATTCTCCGAGTTTATAACAAGTTTGTCCGATTCTAGTAATTCTCTTGAACACTGATGGTCTTCATCCCCGTTTTGATTAAAAGCTTGAAAATTGGTAATTCGAATCGGTGATTCATCCTTTTTTATAGGGTTTTTGAATCGCTTAGGGTCAAAATACGTTACTCCATCGATGCTGCCAAAATAGATTATCCCCTTATTATCTCTATAATAGGAACATCGGTTGAATTCGTTACTCGACAATCCATCCTCTTCCAAATACGTATCTACCAATTTTGATTCTATATTGTATCGACCTATTCCATTGTAACTCGAAAACCACAAGACATTTCCATCTAAAAAACTAGCATAAACTCTATTCGAACTTAATCCTGCAACCGTTTTCACATGATCAAGTACTTCTAGTTTTTGGTTTTCTTCACTCCATTCAACTAAGAGTAAACCGTTATCCCTAGATGCTAACCAGTACTGATTATTGCCTATGCTGTTGATATGGTAAATAGATTTTGATGGAAGAAAATAATCACCATCGATATTGCTATACGTTCGAATTTCGACATTATTTCTCTGATCATATAGAGTAAGCCCATCTTCACTAGCTATCCACATTCTTTTTTGATCATCAACATGGATTTGATAGATAAATGAATTCGCAATCTTATCGACTTTAACGACGGTGTTTCCTCTAAGTTTCCACAGTTCTCCGTCAGCATTTCCCAACCAAAGAGAATCTAAATCATCAAATTGCATGGACCAAATTACTCCCGTAATGTGTTCAAATTCGATGGAATCATTTAGGTTCTCTCCAAAATTAAAATCATATAGTGCTTTCCGACTGGCAGTATATATTTTTCCATCTTTATTCTTACAAAAGACCATATTATCACGAACCTTTTGTCTATCGATAAGAATGTCATTTGACTTGTTTATAATTAGGTGTTTATCCTTCCATTCTATATTTAATAATATCTCATCTTCATCATTACCAATAATTCCTCGTACTGCAGATAATGTACTTTCAGAATTGTCTCTGATTGATTTGAATTCCTCCTTTGAATTAACAACCTTCCAAAAACCAAAAGATGTAGAGACCCAAATCGTCTCGTTTTCATCGACATAAAAAGTCCATATGCGTCTCAACTCATCGAATTGACTAGCAATATCGATATATTGATATTCCTGAGCTATAGAGTCAAATTCGAAAAATCCTGCATCTTTATTTCCATTGTGATAATAAAAGATTCGATCGCCTATTCTTTTTAAATCCGCTACATCATCAAAACCTATTGTTACCTCATGATCTAAATCAAAAATTTTCTCTCGAGTAAGATCTACAGACAACATTCCGTCTTCATAAATACAAAACTTTGTTACCACCTCATCTTCGACGTACATTAATCTTGTTCTATCATCTATTTGATCATAAAAAGTTACGTCCGTATACGCCTTAAGGTTATAAGAGTTTAACAAATTCAGCGTCTTATCATAAAAATCTAATCTTACTTCTTTTTCGACCTTGGTCTTCGGATCAATTAAAATGTAAGTAAAGACCCAATGATCCTTGCTATTAAGTAAGTCAAAAGATATGATGTCATTTGGCAACTTAATTGGAATTTCTTCAAATGAAAATCCATCGTATTCATACAGTTTGTTACTATTCGTTTTAATATAAATCCATCTCGTATGTTCGTTTCCAACTATTGTTGATATATCTTCTTCATCAAAAGGTATTTTGGATTTGGATAAAGCATCAATATTAACCTTTCGAAGAGTTTTAGGATCAAAAACCGACCAATCCTTAAGATTATTAAAATCATCATCTATTAACCACAGATGACCATGAGCGTCTTTTAGAATTTTCTGTATTCTATTTGATTTGAGGCCATTTTTACTAGAGTTAAAACTAACAATTTGATTACCATCAAATCGACTTAACCCATCTTCCGTCCCAAACCACATAAAGCCTAAGTCATCCTTTATTGAAGCACAGACAGATCTGTAAGCCAAACCTGCTTCTTCAGAGTATCGCTCTCCCTTAAATTTTGGTGTATTAAAGGTCTGTGAAAACGAATTTATGACAATTAATAAATTGTAAAATCCAAACAATACACTTCTAAACAAAAATGTTTTAGTCGGTATGAACGGAATTTTATTTATGTTTTGCAATCGCAGAATTAATATTTATAAAATATTATTTACCAATTATATTGCAAATATAAGTCAATTACAGAATTAAATTATTATATGGTCGAAGTGAGAAACTTCCAAAAAAGAACTACAATTCCTGACAAACAATAATTAATTGTTCAATGTCCAATTGTATTCGTTGTAAGATACTGATGCATTAGAGTTAGCCTTTATCTTACTATATCGATTAATATACTTTATCAAATCTCCAAAATCTTCCTTATACCATTCAAAAATCTTAGAAATTCTTACTTTGTCCGCTTCGACTTGGTTGAATGATTTGTTATTGACAAACTTCTTCGTTTGAGACTCAAGAAGGGTTTCCAAATTACTTTCGGTATAAGCTTTATTAAGTAAAGGTGGACAAGATTTAGCTGCACAATTAACCGCAAAATGGATTCTAGGTTCATTAAATCTCGGTCTTATAATATCATTTTCAATATTATTCAGAGAGTATGTCTTGTCGCCAATTCTAATCCACTTAACATCCCAGGTTTTTCCATTATCAAGATCAGTAATACTTTTAAGAGGGTAGTTATCTACTATTCTCTTAATGGTAAATGCATTGTAGGCATTAATCCAATATGCCAATTTTTTGCTCCTTGACCAATTCGACTGTGGAGGATTTTTCTGCAGTATACTTAAGTATGCATCTAGTTCGTCTTTTTCCTTTATAATTCCACCATAATTGACCTCACCCGCAATGGTCACATATTTATTCAATAGTTGATTGAACTTCGCATGCATTGAGATAGTTGCATTTAGAACTGGTTTTGGTGTCATTTCTACTTCAATTGGAGCCCTTTCAGGTTTTGTTACTGGTTTTGATTCTTTCTCAGAAACAACTTTGGCATCACCCGTTACTGAAGGTTTAGGTACTTCGTCCAAGACTTGCATCTTATTCGCCTTCTCTTCATGGACAATTTCATCCATAATTTCTTCTATCACTTCATCCATAGAATCTATGACTGGACGTCGTACATCTTGAACTTCAACCGAATCGTTTGTAGCAATTTTAGGTGAAGTGTTTTTCTTCGCATCAACTTTACATGCAAGCATTAATGACAATACGAATACGAAAAAAATATTGGTTAACCTCATGATTTACATTTTTATACTAAAATGAGATTTAAAGATAAAAAGTTGCTTAAGAAAATCTTAATTACACCTATATCAATTGTAAGAAAGCAAAATACAAGAGAGATCGTATGCAAATCATAGAACAATTATGTACTAGGTCAACACAAAGGTTTATTGTAATCATACGTCCTAGAGGTTCATAGAAATACCTCAATTATGATCCTAATTTGTATAACAATATATTTGTATTATGATTGACAAAGTCAAAGCCATATATAAAGGAGACATCATTTTGGCAAACATATACCTGATATTGGGTTTTTCATTTGCTCTAATTGCTGTACTACTTTATTTATATACTCATAAAATTGGGTTATACTATTTGACCCATGGTCTAGTAGTCTTTGCGCTATATAGCATCATCAAAGGTATACTTCTAAGAAAAGTAAGTAAAAATCGTTATAGACATTATAACAACCAAAACAGCATCACCATAAACGAATGGCAAGAAGAATTTGATTATACTAATTTCCGTTTAACCAAAAAAGAACGAAATCGACGACGCTATGCATGGACATTTGCTGTTAGCTGTATCGTTGCTATTGCAGGGACTTTAATGAAAGAAAAAGGCTTGATCATTGGCACAAGTGTACCTATCTTACTTTTTGCAGCTATAGAATTCTCTATTGGACTATTGGTAGAATTTAGATTATGGGAATTCCATCGCCAGTTAAAAAAACATCTTGGATTAAAACCTAAAGAATAGTTTTATTCAAAATTCAGTTTATCTGCCTCATACATATTTTCGAAGACTTCATCTTTTGGTTCCCATAGTTCTATTCTAGTACCATTCAAATCTTCTACATGAGCAAATTTACCATATTCGAACTCTTCGATTTCTTTACAAACCTTAAGACCTTCGCCTTTGAACTTGTTAATCAAAGACTCAATATGTTCTACCCGATAATTGATCATGTATGATTGACCTTTGGAACCAAAATAATCGCTATCCTCTGAAAACGGAGACCACTGCAAAAACAGGGCCTCCTTCGGTTTACTGAATTTTTTAGATACAAAGGGGGCACCCCATTGATCGGTTTTTAGTCCAAAGTATTTAGCATACCATTCTTTGGTCGCCTGTGGTGACTTGCACTTAAAAAAAATGCCTCCAATTCCGACAATTCTACCTTTAGACGAGGTATCTGATTCCATATTGTTTTTCCGCTAAATTAAGCGCTCTTTGATAAAAAATCAACCATTTGCTTCAGTTAGACCTAATACAAATATTACCAACAGTCTTGCCATGAACTTCCGTCATAAACTCTAAGCTTATTCGTAGTATTGTCAAAATACATCATTCCTTTTTCAGGATTCTGGGGCGCATCATCGAGTGGTTTAAGTTTCAATACTTCAGAAATATTTGCTGACCCTGATACACATATATTACCCTCTACTTCTACTGTGCTCAAGTCATTGTCAAATGCACAATCATCTGCTGGAGGTGGCGGAGGTGGTGGTCCACCAACACCAGAGTATGGATATGCCACTACAGTATTCCAAGCAATCTCTTGTAACTTAGCAGCCAGATTAAGTTCTACATCTGGGAAATCACCTCCCCACTCATTCGTGGTTTGATTGGTTAACCCTACCGGTGATTGCTTGTATATACAAGCATAATGCACCAAGGCATTAAAATACTTACCGGTAAGACTTGAATGTATATCATCCTCAAAAAAGGTTCCGAAAAAGTCAGATACTCCAGGAACTACACCTGCTTCTACACTATCTTTTAAGTTGGCATATGCCTGTCCAGCCGGAATAATTAATACTGGCTCATTTGTTGGATAAAGTGTATTTAAAGAATCCATTACATCTTCCCAAGTAGAAATATCCTCTCTGATCCGTTGAGCCCAAAGAATGGTATCACCATCATCGTACATACACCCAGTAGGTAAACCAGTGTTTATACAATTCCATGTTTCGTATAAATAGGTCTGCACATTTGGGTTACCCATGATTGCTTGATAATGAAAACTATCGGTATACTTATAAAAGTCATTGATAATCGGATCCCAAGGAACACCTTCGGTCATCACAAAAACTTCATAGTTACCAGAAGCAAGTTCGACCTTAGCATCAACAGTTGTAGCTTGTTTTCCAGCACATTCGTCATGATGCGCCCACGTCCAAAATAATGGAGCTCCATTGATAATGCCCACTTCATATGTGTGATTTACCCCAGCATCATTACAAAGTGACTGAAGCATAGAAGGCATATCGTGGTTTACTAGACTATGGCCCAATTGAAAAACATCAGTATTCTGTCCAAAAAGAAAAAGGTTGGGCAACAGCCCTAATAATAATACAATCGAAAATAGGTTTGTTTTGCTCATAAATATGAATTACGGTTTTTTGTTAAATAGTGTTCTAAAACACCAATTTTTGTTGCGCATCTTAAACGTACTATTTCAAATATACACTACCAATCTGTAAAAATTTCTATCAATTCAAGCGAATAATACATAACTGATTAAAGTATAAATCACTGAAAATGTAGCCCTTTATGATTACATTCTATCCCGTAAATAGTCTCCATTCATATTTAGAACTATTTATAAAACCACACATTCCATTGTAAATTTTCATACTAATCAGCAATGGCCTATTTTTGCATTACAATTGGAAATATATAATATGAAAAATTGGATTACGATACTTGGAATATTGGGTTTAATATTTCTTACTGGCTCATCTTATGGACAAACCTCGTCTCCTTATGATGTAGTCTATAACCACTTATGGAATCTTGATCCCGCACACCGAGACGTCCATAAATCTGCAGAATCATTTCACCCAGATTTTCCACTCGATCGAAGAGTAGAGTTAGCAGAAAATTTGAAGCAGATTTTAGATGCAAGGGGTTATTACATTACCGTTTCTAAAATCCCTAAAAATACCAATTATAGAGACAGTGTAACGGGGAACTTTGTTTATTCTTTGGTCAGAGAAATTCCGCAATTTACCATTGAAAAATATGGGAATCACTGGTATTATTCCAAGTCCTTAGACAAGGATATACCCGCTGTATTCAAAAAAACCTTTCCTTCTTGGTCTTTAAATATTATCAACAAGATTCCTGAAAGTTTAAAGATTCACATATTACAAATCCCTCTATGGAAATACTTTGGATTTGTAGCAATTATTTTAATTGCGTACATACTCTATCGATTGTTTAGAGTCATCATACTTAAATTGCTCGAAAAAGTCGTTTGGAGAAGACTAAACCTTAAAAACACCCACCTTTCTCTTTTAAAAATATTTGCAAGAAACATTGGACTTATTTTGTTTATTCAAATAATAATGCAATTGTTGCCTCTGTTGATGCTCGAAATAAGCGTATCCAATCCTTTGTTTCGATTGTTAAACATCATTGTTACTATTGTCTTAATGGTAACGCTCTTTTCGGCTGTTGATATTGTGGATAAATATGTTCGTAATCTGGCATCCAGTACAGACAATAAAACCGACGATCAACTTATTCCAATTCTAATTAAATCTGCAAAGGTTATTATTGCAATTTTGTCAGCGTTGCGCGTTCTTTATTTACTCGATGTTAATGTAACTGCCTTAATTGCTGGTGTGTCTATCGGAGGATTAGCCCTAGCCCTAGCCGCACAAGACACTGTTAAGAATTTAATAGGATCTGCAATGATCTTTTTTGATAGACCATTTCAAGTTGGAGACTATATTCAAGCTATGAACTTTGAAGGCACAGTAGAAGAAGTTGGTTTTCGTTCTAGCAGAATAAGGAAAACAGATACCTCTCTTATTACAGTTCCAAATGGCAATCTGACTAATGCTTCGATGGTTAATTATGGTATTCGAAAATTCAGATTATTTGAAACAAATCTGGGATTTACATATCAATCTTCCATTGACAATCTTCAGAAATTCTCTTCTGACCTTAAAAACCATCTAGAGCAACATTCGTGTATCAAAAACGACTATTACGTATTTGTCCGACATTTATCCGCTTCTTCAATAGACGTCTTTTTCAGGGTCTTCATTGATGCACCTTCCTTTCGAGAAGAGCTAGAAATTAGAGAAAAATTAATCTTCACCATTATTCAACTAGCGGACCAAAATAGCTTAGATTTTGCTTTTCCAAGCTCTTCCCTCTATGTAGAGAAATTGCCAAAAAAAAATTAATTCATTCCCAAATTCTCTTCAAAATATGAAGAAAGGATATCAACGCCGAACATCAACCTTTTATTCCAATAATTGGAATGATAAATGTTGTCTTGTGTAATTCCAGCACTCGATGAACTATGTATCATAGTCAAATTATTCCCATCATTCATTGTCACAATTCCGACATGGGTGATGATTCCATTTTCACCGAAAAATACCAAGTCTCCAGGATTTAACCCATCGGCATTTTTCTTTTCGCCAAGTCTTGACAGAGATGAAGCATTGCCTTTTATTTCTATATCTTCTTTCTGAAACACGTACGAAACAAAGCCTGAACAATCAAAACCATCTTTTGGTTTTTTCCCTCCATACAAATATGGAATTCCTTTATACTTTTGAGCTTCTCTCAATATACTGTTTCTTTCAGAATGATATTTCACCTTCTTGAAACCTTTTGACTTTGCAGCTGTGGTTAACTCATTCGATGTTACAGAAGTCGCCTTCCGAGTAATTACTTCTTCATCCTTTGTAGAATAAGACCTTCTACTCTTTTTCTTAGTTGGTGAATTGTAATCCATTCCAGCAATACGAGCATCTGAATACCTTGAGTACCTAGAACCATATTCTTTTGTAGTTTGACATGAATTCAATAAAAACAACAGACCAAAAAGCGATAGAATTAAAACCTTATTCATAAAAACATATTAATTGTTTTAATAATATCAAAAATCGAGCCAATAAGCTAAGATGAACAAAGATGGTTTAAATTCGTTTTCTGATCTAAAATTCAAACCACCTCATTATTTGGCATTCATCTACCTTAGTGGAGGACTACTTTAACGTAAAAATGTAATCCAACATTTCCTTAATATCTGAATCTTTTAAATCTGCATGTGGAGTCATTGCTGTTGAACCCCATACTCCAGTTCCTCCTTCAATTATTTTTCCAGTTAAATATCCATATGTCGCCTCATCATTATCATATTTTAAAGCGATATCTACATATGAAGGTCCAATGGATTTAGAAGATTTGTTATGACATGTTTTACAATCTGATTTTTTAATCAATTTTAAACCATTGTGTTCAACAGACAACATTGATTTTGGCTTTGGACTTGATTCTTCAGATGTTTTATTTTGATTGGTTCCTTGACAAGCAAATAATAATGAGATCATAACCAATGCTGAGTAAGTGTTTATCCTTTTCATCTTTGATAAATTATGCAGTTTATTTTATTTCGATTTAGGCATTTCAACTACCCACATCCCCCGCAGTTCTTTCACCTCATAGCCTATGGCTTTATCTCTTGGATACAATGTAGAAAGTCTTTGCAATACTTCAGGCTCAATTTCTGTCCGTGGGTCACCATGACACTTCATACACATGTCATTCGTAATGATTGGATAATATCCAACGTTAATACCATCTCCTTCATGAAGTTGAGGAATTAGTTCTTCGTTTACTTCCAATCGTTCTTTCCATTCATTTATAATGGTCAATTCACTTGAATCCGCCTTATTTTTAGGATTTCTATTTAAATCTGAGACTCGTTTGATCTTAACTCCCTGTTCTACAGCCATACTATCGGTTAAAGTTAATGCTCTAACATTACAAAAATCAATAGCATCTTTAACTCCTTTTTTCTTTATTGCACTCATAAGATTTTTACCAAGCACTGATTTCGTTTTCATTGCCAAAGCTTTTCCTTTTTCAAGAGGAGACATTTCTTTTTTTTCGTTGTTTAAGCCTTCTTTATCCTTAGGATATTGATTTTTAAACCAACCTTCATCTTTTACATTTTTGTCAAACAGATATCCTGCTAGGGCGTTTATTTCTTCTTCACTATAATTCAGTTCAGGCATAACACCATATTTAGATTTGGCCTCTGGAACAAGGGGTGCTGTTTTAGAAGGATTTAGTACAAAAGAAGTAATCCTTTCTACAAATTCTTTTCTACCCTTCGTTTGACTATGATATGCTCTAGCAATTTCTGTCAACGATGGTGCAATACCTGTTGATTTATTCGGATCAGCAGAATGACAAGCAATACAGTTGTTGGTCAAGATATCAAATCCATGTTGCTCCGTAACCACTATTGATTTAGATTTTTGGGCATCAAAATCACATGATACCCAAATGGCAATCATAAAAACAAAAATCCACAGTTTTTTCATATTTCAACTTTAGTACAAAAATGCATATTTATAATAGTTATGATAGTGATACGAGTTACCTATTTAAGATGATTTGAGTATGTAACATTATGTATCGTGCAGAAGATAGCTTAATGCGCAGAATATGTTGTTGATAAAATTTATTTACCCCAAATGCATAATGATAATTTAGAGTAAAATCCAGCAATTGGGCCTATTCTATCGTGTTAATGAGTCCAAAACTTCTTTAACCTCCAATGCCAAATTGTATCTATTGTAGACCTCTATATTATAATACGGTGTACTTTCCTTACTCTTATATGCTTGCTCCAACCGCAACATTACCCCTGCTTCATCCGAATAATCCAAAATAGGATTTGCATTTACAGAA
The DNA here is from genome assembly GCA_965230345.1 of Saprospiraceae bacterium. Classification (GTDB taxonomy): domain Bacteria; phylum Bacteroidota; class Bacteroidia; order Chitinophagales; family Saprospiraceae; genus JADKBO01. The sequence goes on along the minus strand of CBDDKR010000002.1, from coordinate 1,204,291 downwards.
GCTAATATAGTCTGAACATCTCCTTCTACAGGTCCAATTCCCAGAATAGGTTTTCCAGCCGCAATGTATTCATATAATTTACTCGGAAGCCTTCCTTTATTATTATTTGTTTTTTGATTTATCAACAATAAATTGATCGAAGAAGTCCTCATAATATTGATAGCCTCTTGGTGCTCTACGAACTGTACATGATCTAGGTATTCCTTCAAACCATAATTTTCAATAGATGCTTTTACTTCTCTAGCCATAGAACCAACCATTTTTAGTTTGAACTTTTTTTTGGCTTCTGGATAATTGCTAAGAAAGGTTGATATTCCTTTCCATAAGGCATCAAAATTTCGAGCCTTATCAAATTGCCCCACATGGGATACAATAAAATCTTCCGATTTATACAGTGGATCTGCATAATTGGAAGAATCAAATCCATTAGGAATAAAAGCTACATCTTTTCGTTTTCCTATATCATTTAATAACTCTTGCCAAGTAGGAGATACCGTTATCACTTTATCAGCAGAAGAGACTACCTCGGACTCTAATTTTTTATGTTTTGTCAAGGCCGTAGAGGTTAAATTCAATTCATCAAAGTAATCTATATCCGTCCAAGGATCCCTAAAATCTGCAATCCAAGGACAATCGAAATATGGACGAATGCCTTTAGAGATCAAATGGGTCGAATGCGGTGGACCAGTAGAAATTATAGCGTCAAACTCACCCTTTTTAAACGTTTTCTTCAAATACTTTATACTTGGTTTGATCCATAACATACGCGCATCAGGAATAAAATAGTTACTACGGATATATAAAGACACCTTGCCAAACAATGACTGAGAAGATTGGTCTTGAAAATCATTTAAATTTTCCTTTTTGGATCCCTTTATCCATCGATAAATATGATGGGGCTCAATAATCTTATTTCTTACTACATGAAGATGTTTAACTTCTTCGACTAATTTTTGATCTATACCATTATAAGATGGGTTCTCTGGTGTAAATACTGTTGGCTTCCATCCCATATCATTCAAATGATTAGACATCTTCAACCATCTCTGAACACCGACACCACCACTAGGAGGCCAATAATATGTAATAAGCAAGTATCGTTTCATAAATCTTAATATTCTCCTTTATCCCTACTCAATGCTTCCATATATATATTATTGTATTGATTGACTACTGATTCCCAGTCATATTTTTGTGCCTTAGAAAATACAGCACCAGCCATTTTTTTTACTCTATCAGGATTATCTATCAAAGTATGAAGTTTAGTTTCAAAATCTAAATAATCCTCACAAAACAGGGCTTCAGAATCTTCATCAAAGACACCAGTTATTCCATATTTTCTTAATGCAATAATAGCATTACATGATGCAGCAGCTTCTATGTAAACTACTCCAAAGGATTCATTATCTGACGGAAAAGCAAAAATATGACTGGATTTTAATACTTCAAATACTTCATTCCGAGACAACCTTCCAGTAAAGATTATGTTATTTTGATCTCTGGCCATTTTTTTTAAATGTTCCTCCTCAGGTCCGTTTCCCACTATAGTAAGTCTTACGTTGGAATTCCCTTGATACGATTTAATTGCTTTGATTACCCAATCAAAATTTTTTCTACGAATTAAATTACCAACTACAGAGATTTCAACTTTTCCTGTGTCTATAACTTTCCCTTTTTTAATATAGAAATTTTTAGAAATTCCATGTGGAATTATAATTGACTGTTGATTAAAGAAATCCTTAATTATTGATTGGCTATATTTATTCAAAACATGTATACCACTACAATCACTCAATACCTTTTGTGCAATTCTAAAAGTATGGCTCTTTTTACCCACACTTTTTAAGAATTCTGTATCCGACATCCGTATACTAATTACATGCGGTACACCTAACCTCTTTGCAATTCTATGACCAATAATTGCATCTGGAAATAAAAAATGGGAATGTACCAATTGGGTATCATCTTTCGGTTGATAAGAAATCGGTAGAAGGTCCAACAATAAGAAAGAAACGGATTTAAGTGGAAGCCTAAAATACTTCAATACATCTACAAAGAAGCCCTTTATGTGGAATGGTCTTAATCCACTCAGGTAACTATGTTTTGGTAATCTTTTTAAGAAAAAAGGAATAAATTCTTTTGGAAAAAGAAAGTCTATTTCATGACGTTGTTTTAGAGTTGATGCAATCCTAACTATAACATCATTATCAGATCTTGTGGGTAACGGAATGTTTTTCGCTACGTATAAAATGCGCATATTCTACCTTGAGATGGTAAAGATAAGAAGTGATTTAAATATTATTTATACACCTCACGTTCTTGAGTAGTTTTTATCTGATAATTACATCATCTTCTTTATTAAAAAGGCAGAAAAAACCAAATAAGTTAATTCTGCCTTTTGATGGGTTTAAGATCAATAAGGATCTCAATGAAGAATCCTGTATCGATGCAACTAGTATTTTGGAATACTAAACTTTTTCACAACTTAAATTATTTCGAATGGCCTTCTAATGTCTTTTCTTAGTTAATTGAATCATTATTTCCTTCATGATTAAAAGTTTTAATAGGGTTATTCAATATTTACACTACAAATATCAGTTCTTAAATCCGTAAAATTCTAAACATTTCGTCTTCCGTGTTGCTATTTCAGCAACACTTTAGGCCAAATTCACCCATTTTCAGCCCAATCTTGCTTATATTTGCAACCTTACCATCAATCATTGACTAAGGTAACATGCACCACCCCATACATAATTCATCAATTGAGGCTAAGATCAAAGCCATGATAATGGCGCAGTTCCCAGGAAGTTCTATGAGAACCATTCAAAGGGAAATTGCTGATCTTCTTCGAATTTCTCCCGCGACTGTTTACAATAAGATAAATGGTAGAAGTAACTTTAGCGTTGATGAATTATTTGCTATAGCCAAGCAATATCAGTTAGACATCAATTATCTTATCCATGGTGAATCACCTGTAAACATAACTTTTAATTCAGATGGTTTTAAAGCGACACCAGAACATTATATTGATTACATTAATAGACTATACGATAATGTAATAATGGTAAAGGCCTTGTCCAATAAACAAGCCATTTATATCTGCAATCAACCACATCTTTTTTACTTATTGCGATACCCCTACCTCTTTTACCTAAAACTGTATTCTTACAATCTGATCAATTGGAAAAGAGAGCAACTTTATGATTTTGATCCAGAACCATTTGTTTCTTCCAGTGAGATTTATAAGAAACTAAACGCTATGGCTGAAATATATCTCTCCATTCCTTCTATAGATTTGCTTAGCACAGAGTTTATATCTCCAATATGCAATCAAATATCATATCTGGTTAAAAAAGGTGTTGTAACAGATAAATTTTACCTTAAGAAAATTGTTTCTGAATTAAATCAGTTTATACTAAAACTGGAAGACACAGCAATACTAGGCAGGGATCGATCTCAAGAAATGGGACTTACTATCGATCGATCTATGTATGTAACTGATTTTATCAATATAAGCAATATGATTCTTATTGAAGGAAACGAAGGATCGCTCTTCACCCTTCAATGTGATGTACCTGATGTGGCATTAACGAAACACAGGTCATTCATTAGCCACATGAAAAAATGGATTCATCAAACTATTGAATACTCTACTTTGATTTCAGTATCCGGAGGCCTAGATCGTAAAAACTACTTTGATTACCTGAAAAACAAAGTAGATCAACTTAATGATCTTACCATCTGACACCTAAGACCAATCCCATATACTGAGCAACAGCTTTATGCGACTTCATTGCTAATCCGATGTATGGTGACGCTTTGTATTTTCTTCCTAAAGGATAATAGATTGTCTCCAATTTAAAATAATGAATTCTATCATCAACATGTTCAAATACTGGAAGGTATAAACCCCACTTAGGAACAAAAGCTATGTTTCCAAAACAAAACTCTGATCCAAGATAAATCGCCAATTCACGTGCCAAGCTTTTAGACTTCTTTTCTTCCGTAAAATCATTGATAAAAAAGGCATATACAGCATCATTATACTCCATTTCAAAACCTCCCAAAAATCGAAAGTAGGTACTCTTTGCATAGTAGGATCCTAAGCTTAAAGATCGAATAGCGTAAGTCGGTCCACCTGGCACAGCAGATTGATGTAAGCCATGGGTAAACTCCATATGTATTCCCCATTTTCTATGCATCGAATCTCTAGACTCAAAAAATTCTTTCGATCTTCCTTTTCGTAACTCTCCCCCTAATGCATACGATGCGTTTAACATAAATAGATTAATTCCTAAATTCGGGGAAACAACTCCACCATTTGAGAAATGATATAGGTTTATACCCAAAGAAACCGGCCTTAACTCTATCGATGTCCGAATTCTAACGGCATTATTCCAGGCAGAACCTAAGGCATTATTCGAAGCATTATTGGTATAGTCATACGATTTACTCGCATATCCTAAGCCCCATAATAATGATGTTCGAATGGGTACTTTAGCAATCGACGTATTAAAATGTAATCCAGGCATTATTCCTGCAGCGCGACCTAATGTTGGAGATCCAAAATCCAATACGAAAGAAGTAATATCAATATATGGAACATCGAAATACTGAAACCAATTTGAATGACTTATCCATTTAGCAGAAACTTCAACTCCTTGTGCATACCCTGGACTTGTATACCGCAAGTTATCCGAGTGTTTTTTGATCCTTCCACCTAAGTATGAAACAGTCCACTGTTGTGCATGAACACTTGTAATTCCAGCCAACAGAATGAATATACTATTTATCCATTTCAATCCTAAAGGTTCTTTATAGCATCTTTATTTATATAAATACAAACTGTTTTAGCCTTAAAATAGGCTTCTGACATGTACAAAAAACCCTTATAATCACTCAACTCACCCCAACTATTCTTTACCTTGTAATATTTTGTTCCATCCTGATCTTTCGCTATACCAACAATATGCATCAAATGATCGTCAGTCGTATTCCAATTCCAAAAATCATCTTGTCTATTTTCTTGATTCACTTCTTTTTCTGCAACTGGATTATCCAACATTTTTTCATCGAACTTATCCTTTGGAAGTATAGCGATTCCATTTTTAGCAGAAAAGCCCTTCTCTGACACATCTCCATCCCATGCTACGGTATACCCATTTTTTAAAGCTTCGTCTGTAATTTGCATCAAATTTTCTAATTCAATGTTTTGATAGGATCCGTTTGAAAAATTATCCGGAATCTCAATAATAAACTCCTCATTAAAAGGGTGATGTGTAAATGATGTAAATCCAACAAACTGTGATCTTTTCAACCCAAATGAAGACGCAAACTCCTTAGGTGTATATTGCTTTCCATTAAAAGTAAAACTTTGCGGAACTTCACCCAAATAAACATCGAGGATCGCTTTAAATGCTGGTAGCCAATTTTTAGAAGGTTTTTTTTGCGACAATACTCCATCTAAAAACCCTTTCAAAACCTTGACCAATTCACCATGATTGTGTTTTTCATTTTCATTTTTTCCCGGGTAAACATTTTCAGGCACAATTCCATATTCAAAAAATGCATTCAATTGATCATGTGCCAAAGATCCTTGACTGAACTTAGCATTTCCTTGTCTTAGAACATAATTAATGGCTTTCTGAATATAAATGTGTCTCACAATAAACATCTCTGACAGATTCATCGAAGCCCTTCCTGTTTTAATCAATTCAGATTCCACAAAAGATGTTGTTGCATAACTCCAACATGTGCCTGTCCGATCTTGACTTTTTACATCGGTGCATGAAACTTCAGTTACAGGCGTAAACGTATACTGAGCCTGTGCCACAAAACCGCATAAAATCAAGGAAGCAATTAGTAATCTCATTATTTAACTAGTGTTTAAAAGATTCATGAAAAATCTGTATGATTAACCTTAAAGGATGACCATCGTTGTCCAGACAAATTTAGAAAATATATAACTATCTTTGTACACTTTACGTTATATGCTAATAAATGGTCTGAATATCACTCATTCCTTAGCAATACAAATATCTTATGTTGAAAAAGGTTGTTTTCTCTTTCTTGATTTTATTAGTTGCCTTTTCGAGTCAGGCTCAAATGTCTCGATTGGCGAATCAATATTACCAAAATGGTGAATACGAAAAAGCTGCAGAACTGTATGAAAAAATAGTCACTTCTGGACAAAAAAATAGCGACTCCTATGTCTTAAGATTGATCGACTGCTTGATCACTTTAAAAGAATATGACAAAGGAGAATCCATTCTAAAAAAGAGAATAAGTGAAAAGCCAAATGATGTTCAGAATTACGTTACTCTTGGTAATTTGTACGAAAGAAAAGGAGATGGAGATGCATCAGAAAAGCAATACAATAAGGCAATTCATAGTTTAGAAAATAATCATTCAAGAAGTGCAATTTACAATTTGGCCAGAGCCTTTACCTCACTCGCTATGTTCAAAAAAGCCATAGAGGTCTATGAACTTGGCGGCAATTATTTGAAGGATAAGAGTATTTATGCATCCAATCTTGCCAATCTGTACAAAAGGATAGGCAATGAAAAGAAAATGGCTGAAAACTATTTGATCAGTGCTCCTAAATATGCTTCTAATTCGAAGCATTTGATTGAACAGTTTGAAAAGAATTTAAGCCATGAGTCATACGATGATCTACAAGCTCAACTTTACTCTTTTATTCAAGAGTTTCCAGATGAGAATATTTATCCAGAAATTCTTCAATGGTCATTTATTCATCTAAAAGAATATAAAAAGGCATTAAGGCAAGCCCGTGCATTAGATCGCAAAAACGATGAAAATGGTGCAAGAGTATATGATGTTGGAATCATCGCTTATCAAGATGAAGATTATGACACAGCCATCAAAGCTTTCTCGTATATTGTAGAAAATAAATCCATCAATTCAAGTTATTTCTTGGATGCTCAGCGCGCTTTATTAAGTTCGAAAAGAAGTAAGATAACACAACGTTTTGACTATACAGAAGCGGATCTTAGATCTCTTGATCGAGAATACAAATCCTTTATTTCTACCTTCGGACAAAATACGCAAACGGCCCGCTTGATGATGGAGTATTCAGAGTTTCAAGCACTCTATCTTAACAATCTTGACAGTGCTAGAATAATTTTAGACAAAGTAATAACCTTCGGAGGGTTAGAAAAACAAACTGTTGCTGAAGCCAAACTAAAGCTGGGTGATTATTATCTAATGGACGGAGAAAGGTGGGAAGCTTCATTACTTTTTTCACAAGTAGATAAAGATTTTAAAGAGGGTAAACTAGGAGAAGAAGCCCGATATAGAAATGCCAGACTTTCCTACTTTATGGGTGATTTCGAGTGGGCACAAGAGCAATTTGACATCTTAAAATCAGCAACGACAAGATTAATCTCTAACGATGCCATAGATATGTCGGTTTTCATTATGGACAACCTAAATTTGGATACAACGGCCGTTCCTATGGAGCTTTATGCCAAAGCAGAATTGCTCATATTTCAGAATAAATTTGATGAAGCAGAAGCAAAATGGGATTCTATCTTACAACTATTCCCTGAACATTCTCTGATGGATGACATACTTTACAGCAAGGCACAGATGTATAAAAAACTGCTTAAACCAGACCTTGCTATAAAATACTATAATGAAATCATTGAAGATTATCCTGAAGAAATACGTTGTGACAATGCCATTTATGAATTGGCCAAAATGTATGACTTTCAGTTAGACGACAAGGTCAAAGCAAAAGATCTTTATGAAAAAATCTTTATGGAATACGAAAGCAGCACTTTTGCCATAGAAGCTCGAAAGAGGTTTAGAGTACTTAGAAATGAATCCATATAATCATAAATACTGGTATGAAAATAGTTTATAATGTAACGGTTAAAATAGATATTGACATCAATGAGGAATGGTTGGATTGGATGAAATCTGTTCATATCCCAGATGTTATGAATACGGGTAAATTTTTAGATTGGAGAATTAAAAAAATTCTTGGTGACGAAGATCCTAATGGAGTCACTTATGCTATTCAATATACAGCTCCCAGTATGGATGCCTTTTTAGAATACTCGCAGCATCATGCTTCAAAATTACAAGAAGAGCACAAGGAAAGGTATGAGGGAAAATACGTAGCATTTAGGACGTTAATGGAGCTTATTGCTCAATCATAAACTGCTTTCTAACACAAATGTTATAATCATTATGCACAAGCTTTACCTTCTTGTTACACTTACTATATGCTCTTTTTTATTGGCGTGCTCCACTCAAAAGAAAGCCGTAAAAAAAACTAGACCAAATAGAGAAATTAGCAATGATCCTATTAATGTTGCCATTCGAGCTGCAAGAAAGGGTGATTATAAAAAAGCGCTTAGTATATACAATGAAATTCTGAAGTCTCAACCTAATCATCCTGAAATTTTAGCAAGAAGAGGGAGCATATATTATGAACTTGACGAAGGTCAAGCAGCATTGGATGATTTTGAGAAGATCCTTGCTAATCACCCTAACTTTGATCCAGAGATACACTATTCAGCAGGAATGTCTGCCATGAAAATCAACAAATTTAAAGAAGCTTCTGAACACTTTAAATACTATATCAAAAATCAAAAAAACAATCCAGTTAAAGTTACGAAAGCCAAAGATTTACTTAAAAACACCACTTTTAGACAGGGTCTTAAAAATCAAGATTACAATATAGCCCCTACACCAATCCCTGGAGATATTAATACCTACCTGTCTGAATATCTTCCTGCCATTAGTCTAGATGGAAATCAAATGATTTTTACTAGAAGAATTGGGGGACAAGAAGATCTATTCATTGCAACTAAAAATGGAGACCAATGGGAAGATGTCAAAGAAATAGAAGGGGTTAATACACTAGGTAATGAGGGAGCACATACCATTTCGTCTGATGGGAAAACCATAATTTTTACAGCCTGTGATCGAAAATTAGGAATCGGGGGATGTGATTTGTTCAGTACGCATTATGTAAACGATCATTGGTTGGATCCAATTGTCATGGATAATAATGTCAATACACCTGCATGGGATGCTCAACCTTGCCTTTCTGCAAATGGGAGAAAGCTGATCTTTTGTTCTAATCGAATAGGGGGCGTTGGAAAAAATGATCTATGGATGTCTGAGAAAAACGACAAAGGAGATTGGATGCCCGCAGTCAACTTAGGAAGTATAATCAACACACCTAAAAATGAAGAGTCTCCCTATCTTCATCCAGATGGCAAAACATTGTATTTTAGATCTGAAGGTCATCCAGGTATGGGATCATATGATCTTTTTATTTCGAAATGGGATGACAAAACAGAATCTTGGGGAGAACCCGTAAATATGGGACCCCCTATTAATTCTGAAGGTAATGATGGTGCATTGTCTATATCCAGAGATGGTCAAATTGGCTATTATGCCTCGGACATTAACAGCTTAAAAAACAAAGATATTCCTAGAAACCTAGATGTGCTGCAATTTGAACTTCCTGAGCACTTTAGGCCCTTGCCTGTTACATTTATAAAAGCAGTGGTCAAAGATGCTTCTACAATGAAAAAAATTGACGCAATAGCCACTATGACGAATCATAGTACCGAAGAGAGTTATAAGGAAAAAATTGACCCTTCTGGAGATTTTATTATAGCCATTCCCTCTGGCAGTCTTTATACCCTTACTATTGACAAACCTGGATATAAATATTATCTAAACATTTTAGATCTGAAAGATTCTAAATCTATATTCAAACCATTAGAATTGGAAGTTGTGCTTTACCCTATCAAAGTACTTACAGATGCTTCTACCATTGAGAGACCTCTTATTCTGGACAATATCTATTTTGAAACAGGGTCAGCTGTACTTCTACCTAATTCGGATTTTGAGTTGAAAAAGTTAGCCCAACTTCTAACAAATCAAGACGATTTAACCATCCAAATTGTTGGACATACAGATAATGTAGGTTCTTCGGAAAACAATCTTTCCTTATCCAAAGAGCGAGCTATATCTGTTAAAAATGCACTTAATCAATTAGGAATACAACAAGAAAGAATGACAGCAATCGGCAAAGGAGAAACTGATCCAATTGCAGATAATGCAACTGAAGAAGGTAGAGCTAAAAATCGACGTACTGAAATCGTATTTAACAAATAGATGATGATAGCAAATTCACACGAATCAATATTTTAGCATTTAAGATCCTTTAGTGGTTGCTAATTAGATTAATACTTTTTTCTTCTTGAAATGTTTATCCAACCAAAACCACCCAAGACATGCTATTGCACATAATAAAAAACAAGCAAGCCATAAAGTATCAAATCCCCAATGCTCTACCAAATACGTACCCATTATAGGACTTATAATTAATGCAACTGAAAACAACATTGATATTACACCCATGTATTTCCCCATATTGAAATCATTGGTACGTCTTAGAGTCAGACTAGTGATGAAAGGGAAATTTACAATTTCACCATAACTAATCAATATCGCACATATAACAATTAGCCACCATGCAGAAAACGGTAGCATCAAGGCCAAAAAGCTTACTCCAATCATAAGTCCTCCAACAATCATAGCAGGCATCAATCTCCACTTACGCTCCGTAAAATGAACAATAGGCATTTCTGATACAAAAATCAATAACCCATTAATCGTAAAAAATATTCCAACATCTTGTTCAGATAGTAGTAGTACGTCTTTGATAAATAAAGGGACAGTAGAAAGCAGTTGGAAAAATGCAATTAACATGAGCAAACTAAATAGCATAAAATACATAAATGGAACATCTCTAAATGGACCAACTGTAGTCTTTTTGACTTCGTGGTCAATCAGTGATTTAGAGGTGGGGACGTCTTTATGTATAAGGAAAAATCCAACTATCGCTGCCGAAAGACAAGTCAATGCATCGATAACAAAAATGGATTGGTACGACGTAACCTCAATAAGAATGCCAGCTGCAGCTGGTCCTATAGCAAATCCAAGGTTAAATGCCATTCGCATCAATGAAATGGATCGAGTTTTAGATTCATCATCTGCAATTTTTGATACGCCAGTCATCACCCCAGGTCTCAATATATCACTCACAAAACTTGCTAGAAATAACGCTAAACATAATGGATAAAACGACGTAAAAAATGGCAAACAAGCAAATCCAATTGCTGCTCCAAATTGACCTATCATTATGACCTTCCAATATCCCAACTTATCCACTAACCAACCACCAACGAGTGCACCAAGCATACTTCCAATACCAAAACAAGAAGCAGCGATTCCTGCCTTCACTGTTGTCCAACCCAATTCTTTGGTAGTATACAATGTCAAAAAGGGGAGAATTAAAGACCCCATCCTATTGATTAGCATCATTAGGGCTAAATACCAAACCTGAGGTTTTATATTGGAAAATGATTCTTTATATAATCCTATTATCGCCTTCACTCGCGCAAAGGTAGAGGTTATTAAGATTAAAAATAGTAATAAGGAAGGCTTTTAATTGATACTGTCTAAACTATTTCACGACACGCCAAAAAAATAGAGGACTCCTAAAAGTCCTCTATATTGAAGCTCGTTTAAAAATGGATTAGTACATATATGTATTTCCAAATTTCTGCGAGCTAGAATCGCCTTTCTTTTTTTTGTTTCTCGATAATCCATGGCTTAAGTCCGAAATCTTTTTGGATAGATCATCAATTTCTTCTTCTATAGTCCTAGCTATGTTTTCAACATTTATAGGCTCACCCTTCATCGCTAATTTATCAGAAGCCGTTGAAGCCTTTGGAACAACTGCCCATAAAATGATGTAAGCAATGACCCCAATTCCTCCAGAAACGGAGAAGAACAACCATAATATTCTTAATATCAATACATGCTTTATGCCAAAATATGCTGCTAGTCCAGCAATTACTCCAGCTACCATACTATGATCAGAATCTCTGTATAACTTCTTCCCTGTTTTTATCAACGGTTCGCGTTCTTCTTGACTAAAAGAGGAGTGACTGGCCTCAACAGGTTCTGCACCAAAGTCTTCAGGTCTACCCATTATAGCTATGACATCATCCAATTCTTTCATTGTGATAATTCTCTTATCCAATAATCTTTCCTGAAATAATTCACAAATGCGATACTCAATATCAGATATAATATCCTCACAACCATCAGAGGCAGAAAAATGTTTTTCAATCGTATCGAGGTAATTTTCGAGATATGCGTAAGCATCCTCATCAATAGTAAATGGAAAACCTCCAAGGTTTATATTAACTGTCTTCTTCATTTTATATATTTATTTAGGCGATTTATTTTATTCTGTAATAGGTGTAATATCTAATTTCTTGGTCGATTGTTCGACGGCATGGTTTAATTCTATCCAAGTCTCTCTTAAACTGGTCAAAAAATCCTTTCCCTTGTCCGTAAGCGAATAATACTTTCTTGGAGGTCCAGAGTTAGACTCTTTCCAATTATAATTTAATAATTCAGCATTTTTCAATCGGCTTAATAACGGGTAAAGTGTTCCCTCAACAACGATAAGCTTAGCTTGTTTGAGCTCTCCTATAATGTCAGAAGGATATTTTTCTGTTCCAGACAATATGGACAATACACATAACTCTAAGATCCCTTTCCTCATTTGTGCCTTTGTATTTTCTAATTTCATCAGTTAGAATTTAATCTATTATTTGTAATTCTTTTGAGTGAATAATTTATTGCATTATCTCATTCACAATACAAATATATGAATTTATACAGTACTATGCTTTACATAGTACCATTTCATTACAAGGTACTATACGAATGCCAGCTTTTTGTCGACGAAATTAATTTTACATTAGAAAAATAGGATTTCCTAAGCTTCAGCCATTAAATATTATTTTTTTATATATAATTTTATTCAATGTATTGAGCAAGCATTATATTTGGTCTTGCAAACGAAAAGCTGACTGTCATCGCATCAACTTATCATGGACACGGGAAGTTACTTCTAACCGGCGAATATGTCGTATTAGATGGTGCTACATGTTTAGCACTTCCAACTCAATTAGGCCAATCTATAAAAGTCAAGAACTATAGCGGCTCTGACATCAAATGGAAGAGTTTGGATCATGAAGATAATGTCTGGTTTAGTTGTGACATTTCTCTTTACGATTTCTCTTCAGACAAATCTACAGATCCAGCATTAAGTAAAAAACTAAAAAGGATACTAAAAAACGCTGTAAGATTAAACTGCGAGTTTTTGGATAAATGGAATGGCTTTAAGGTGGAAACAAAATTAGAATTTCCACTAAATTGGGGATTAGGCAGTAGTTCTACCTTGATACATCTGATTGCTAAATGGGCAGATGTATCACCCTTGGAGTTGTACTTCAAATCTGAAAATGGATCAGGTTATGATGTTGTTTGTGCTGGAGTAGATCATCCCATTTTTTATTGGAGCACCGATCATGAGATTTCATTTGCTAAAGCAGAATTCAATCCTTCTTATCACAACAATTTATATTTCGTACATCTAAATCAAAAAAAGAGTAGTGATTCTGCCATTAAAGAATACATTAAAAGTGTAAAAGACAAAAAGAGTTTTGTCAATAAGATAACTGCGCTTACAGAAAAAATGGAATCCTTGAAAAAAATTCAAGATTTTGAAGACACCATTGCCGAGCATGAAGATATTGTCGCTTTTCACACAGGCTTTAATAAGGTAAAAGACTTACATTTTTCAGATTACTGGGGTGCTGTTAAATCCTTAGGAGCATGGGGAGGAGATTTCTGTATCGCTACCTCAACCAAATCACCTGAAGAGGTTAAAGACTATTTTACATCTAAAGGCTTTGAAACTGTAATTCCTTACAAAAAAATGATCCTCTAGTTTATCACAAACTTTATGTATTTTTCGTTATCACATTTGTTTGGATGATACATTGAAATGCACAGTTAATACATATAATTCAACAGTTCAGCAATAACTTGAAATAAAATATCTTTTACGATGTTTTATCTTTGAACCTTCAAAATTTTATTTTGTTGATTCTTTTTATTGTTACTTTTGCACAATTTTTCATCTAAATGTTTGAGTTTGTTTACTGAATTGGGCGCGTAACAATTCATAAACTTAGATTTTTAAATGTAAAGCATTCGAAAAAAAACGATTTGCAATGAACTTTTTTTTAAAGAAAATCAATTGGATTTATTTTTTCCTAAGTAGCATCTTATTGGTTTCTAATGTTGAATTAATCGCTCAAAAAGCAACTACGGTTACTGGTAAGGTAATAGATGCCCAGACTGGAGAGCCCTTGATATTTGTCGATGTGGGATTCGTAGGCACTTATGTAGGCGCCAATACAGAGGAAGATGGGAGCTTTAGATTATCGAGTAAGTTTGGAAGTGACTCGATATATGTTTCCTATTTGGGCTATGTTACTAAAAACATAAAGATTAAGGAAGGGCAAAAACAAAAACTCACCATTAAATTAAGACCTGAGTCTTATGTAATGGAAAGTGTTGAAATTGTAGAGAAAAAGCAGAAGTATAGAAAAAAGAACAATCCTGCCATAGAATTAGCTAAAAAAATCACTAGAAATAAACGAAAAAATCAACTCAAGTATCTGCCCCATTATTCTTATGATCAGCATGAAAAAATTCGTTTAGACCTCAACAACATCACTGAAGACTTCAAAAAAGGAAGAGCGGTTAAAGGATTTGACTATGTTTGGGAATACATTGATACTTCTGAGATCAACGGTCGTACCTTTTTACCTCTTTTCTTCAAAGAGACCATATCCAAAATTCATTACAGAAAAAGAGATAAAAAACTAAGAGAACACCGGTTGGCGACAAAGTATACTGAATTTTACGAGGATTGGGATGCCAGTACTGTTGGTGATATCATGACCGCACTGTACCAAGATATTGACATTTATGAAGAAGACATGTCTATCATAGAAATGCAATTCGTAAGCCCATTATCCCGTACAGGCCCAGATTTTTATAGATACTACATTATGGACACCTTAGACTACAAAGGTAAATCCGTAATACATCTATCTTTTATTCCTGCGGTAAAAGGGAATAGAGGTTTTATCGGTTATATGTATGTCACCAATGACGAGAGATATACTGTAGTCAAAATAGATATGGGTATCGTTAAAAATATCAATGTAAACTTTGTACGAGATCTTAAAATTCTCCAAGAATTTGAACCCATAGATTCTAATTTCGTACGTACAAAGGATGAAATTGTTTTGGACTATTCCTTGTCTCCCAATGGGGTAGGTTTCTTTGGAACACGGACAGTCAATTACGACAATTTTGACTTTGGTCCCCCCAAGGATGAATCCATTTTTCGGGGTCTAGAAAAAATTATTGACGATGACAGCTTGCACTTGCGTAATGATTTGTACTGGGAAGAAAATCGTATTGAAACCTTAAATGAAAACGAAGAAAAAGCGTACGAATTAGTAGGCAAACTGGTCAAAGACAAAAGGTATAAAGCATATGTATACATAATGAACGCTTTGTCCACAGGATATTTGGGAGCAGGGCCATTTGAATTTGGTGTTCTTGCAACTTTTTATTCATTTAACTCTATAGATGGAACTAATCTCAGAATTGGAGGACGAACTACCTACGATCTGGCAAAAAAATGGGTTTTCAGAGGACAACTCGCCCATGCTAGTAAAACCAAAATATGGAAGTATTCAGCTACATTGGAGTATTCATTTAACTCTGAATGGAAACGGAATCCAAGACATTACATTCGAGGTGGTATAGAACGAATGACAGCTTTCCCAGGGCAAGAGCTGGAGTTTTTTAGTCCTGATAATATTCTTTTATCTTTTAGAAGGGGAAGGGCCACGGACATGCTCCTTGAAGACATATATGACTTACGCTACGTAAGAGAAGGCCATGGATTTAATTACATGATCGGAGCCAAAAGAAGAGTCAGACAACCTTATGGGACAACTGTATTCAACTACACTGATCCTGAGTTAGGACAACAATCTTTTGATGACATTGGAACTACTGAAGCATATGTTCACTTAAGATATGCTCCAAATGAAACTTTTATACAAGGAAAAGAGGGCCGAAGACAGTTATATAATGAGTATCCAATTATAGAACTTAGATTGACCCAAGGGTTTGCCAATCTTTTTGATAACGACTATCAATTTAGTCGAGCTTATTTAAATGTATTTAAGCAAATCGAATGGACTAGAATTGGAACAACCGACATGTTGTTTGAAGCCGGAAAAACATTAGGTAAACCACCTTACTTAATTCAATTCATTCCAAGGGGTAATCAAACTTATGCAAACTTTGCAAATTCCTATAACATGATGAATTTTCTTGAGTTCACAAACGACCAATTTGTATCCTTGAGAATGGAGCATTTTATGTATGGATACCTTTTAAACAGAATTCCTTTATTAAAGAGACTTCAATTAAGAGAGATATTAGGACTTAAGGTCTTATATGGTGGATTGTCTGATTCAAACAACCCAAACAAAAATCCTGAATTATTGCAATTTGTACAAGACGACTCTGGTGTACCAATTACCTATACTATGGATGGAATCCCTTATATTGAAGCCAGTGTGGGTATATCCAATATATTTAAATTCCTTAGGGTAGATCTGATTCAAAGGTTTACGCATTTGGACAAACCAAGACTACCAACACTTTTTGGTCAAAAGGGAATGGGCATTCGTTTCAATTTCCAAGTAGAGTTTTAATAGAATAGAGATTAAAATTTAATCAAAAGAATTACAACAAAAAAGGCTGAATCATTTAAATGGTTCAGCCTTTTTTGTTGTATTAATTTATACAGATCAAATATCAAATGCTGCTTTAATTTTTTCTACATAGTCCAACTCTTCCCAAGTAAACGTGCGCACTGTCATTTCTTTAGCCTCACCTGATCCATTTACAAATGTTATGGTCTTTGTCTCTGGAGTTCTTCCCATATGCCCATAAGCAGCAGAATCAGAATAAATAGGATTTCGTAGCCCTAATCTCTGTTCTATAGCATAAGGTCTCATATCAAAGATTTCTTCTACCTTTTTAGCGATTTCTCCATCCGATAAAGAGACTCTACTAGACCCATTTGTATTGATGTATATATTCGTTGGTTCAGCAACACCAATCGCATACGAAACTTGTACCAACACTTCATCACAAACTCCAGCTGCCACTAGATTTTTAGCAATATGTCTTGTCGCATATGCAGCAGATCTATCCACCTTAGAAGGATCTTTACCTGAAAAGGCTCCACCACCATGAGCACCTTTTCCACCGTAAGTATCTACAATTATTTTTCGTCCCGTCAACCCCGTGTCTCCATGAGGACCACCAATTACAAATTTACCAGTAGGGTTCACATGATAGGTTATATCGTCGGTAAACAAAGACTTAATTTCATCCTTCAAATCATTCATCACCTGAGGAATCACTATTGATATAATGTCCTTTTTAATTTGGGCCAACATTGCATCATCCTGATCAAAATCATCATGTTGGGTAGAGACTACTATCGAATCAATTCTAATAGGTCTGTTGTCATCGCTATACTCGATGGTAACCTGTGATTTCGAATCCGGACGTAAATACGTCATTATCTCTCCCTCTTTTCTAATATCCGCTAGGACTCTTAAGATTCGATGCGATAAATCCAATGCCAAAGGCATATAATTCTCTGTTTCATTGGTAGCATAACCAAACATCATTCCTTGATCTCCAGCTCCTTGCTCTTCTTTATTGCTACGTTCAACTCCTTGATTAATATCAGGTGATTGTTCATGTATCGCCGATAATACACCACAAGAGTTCGCCTCAAACATATACTCGCTCTTCGTATAACCTATTCTTTTGATCACATCTCGGGCAATTTGTTGAACATCAAGATATGTTGTAGATTTTACTTCGCCAGCTAATACTACTTGACCCGTTGTAACCAGTGTCTCACAAGCAACCTTTGAAGAGTCATCAAAAGCTAAAAAATGATCTACTAAAGCATCCGATATTTGATCAGCAACTTTATCTGGGTGTCCCTCAGAAACAGACTCAGACGTAAATAGATATGGCATATAATTTCTTTTATTTATTATCCAATAGGATCAATCAATTCTACAGCAATATTATTTCTACATTAATGGAATTGAATGAATTATTAAAACGACCAAAGGTAATAAAGTTATTATGAAAAAAAAGCGATTATCTCCAAGATTAGAAGAAGGAAAATAACCCAATTAAAAAAAGGTCAAACAACATGGAGTTATCTGACCTTTCCTATTCTTTCAACGATTTTAAACCGTCATAATATCTTTTTCTTTAGCTACTATCATCTTATCGATTAACGCTATATGGTCATCTACTGATTTTTGCACTTCAGCTTCTTTTCGTTTCCCTGCATCTTCAGGATAACCATTCTTAACCTCCTTTTTTACTGCATCCATCAGTTTATGCCTTGAATTTCGAACACTTACCTTTGTATCTTCACCTAATGATTTACAATTCTTCACCAACATCTTACGTCTTTCTTCAGTCAACGGTGGAACAACAATAAGAACGACTTCACCATTGTTCATTGGTGTAATCCCCATATTAGCTTCAAAAATTGCTTTTTCTATCGCCGCTAACATAGACTTCTCCCAAGGTTGAATGGATAGTGTTCTAGCGTCTGTGGCAGAAATATTAGCCACTTGACTCATAGGTGTTGGAGAACCATAGTAGTCCACCATAAGTCCTGAAACCATTGCAGGATAGGCCTTACCAGCTCTAACTTTGGATAATTCATCCTTTAGGTGGTCTATTGCTACATCCATGTCAGCAAATCCTCCCTTAATTATATCTTCTAGATTCTTTTCCATATCAATTGAAAGATGTGTGTTAATATATTACATTTAATAGCTTACCGCTTAAGTGGGGCTAAAGTACAAAATGTATTTAATTATCCTGACCTAGAAAACTTAATAAAAAGTACAAAAACATGACTAAAGCACTCAATGCAGATGCAACGTATGTCATTGCAGCCCACCATAGAGCATCTTTTGCCCCATCGTATTCTTTGCCTCTTGTAACTCCTGTATTATCTAGCCAAACCAATGCTCTTCTACTCGCATCAAATTCTACAGGTAATGTGATTAAACTAAACAATGCCGTTACTCCAAACGTAATAACCAATGCCAACAGCATCATATTTCCGAATGCTCCACTTACAACTCCTGCTCCAAAGATGAATCCCATAAAAAGGAATTGTTGCATTCTACTACTAAATTGCACTACAGGAACTAACTTAGACCTCATCTGTAACATATTGTAAGCAGTTGCGTGTTGCACAGCATGACCACATTCGTGTGCTGCAACTGCAGCAGCGGCAACAGATCTTCCTTGATATACCTGAGGAGATAATGATACTGTTTTATTCGTTGGATTATAGTGATCTGTTAAGAACCCCTGCCCCTGTGTAATTTTCACGTCATTAATGCCATAGTGATTCAACATTTCCTGTGCCACTTCAGCTCCAGACATCCTATTTGAAAGAGGAATCCTACTATAGTGTTGAAATTTAGATTTCAATCTAGAACTAATAAGCCATCCAACTAGAGTGAAAAAACCTAAAATGATGTAATACATTTTCTAATATAATTTAATGTTAATCAATAATATCAAATCCAGTATAAGGTCGAAGTACTTCAGGTATTACTATTCCTTCTTCGGTTTGGTTATTCTCAAGGATTGAAGCTACTATTCTCGCCAATGCTAATGCACTTCCATTTAATGTATGAACCAATTCCTTTTTACCCTCGGCATTTTTATACCTTGTCTTCATCCTATTGGATTGAAATGTTTCAAAGTTAGACACAGAACTTACTTCAAGCCACCTCTTCTGAGCTCCAGAATACACCTCAAAATCAAAAGTTAAGGCCGAAGCGAAACTAATGTCTCCCCCACATAAACGCAATATCCTATATGGAAGTTCTAATTTTTGTAAAAGAGATTCAACATGTTCTACCATTTGCCCCAAAGATTCATAAGAATTTTCGGGTTTGGTCATCTGCACAATTTCAACCTTATCAAACTGATGTACCCTATTTAATCCTTTTACGTCAGCACCGTACGACCCAGCTTCCCTTCGGAAACATGGTGTAAATCCAGTCATTTTTATTGGAAGATTTTCCTCCGCTACGATTTCACCTCTATACACATTGGTAATCGGAACTTCAGCAGTTGGAATAAGGTATAAATCATCTTTTTCTGCATGATACATTTGCCCTTCCTTATCAGGTAATTGACCGGTAGCATACGCCGTAGTTGAATTGACCAATAGTGGCGGTATAAATTCTTGATACCCAGCATCAATTGCTTGATCCAAGAAAAAAGAGATCAAAGCTCTCTGTAATCTTGCACCCTTACCTTTATACACAGGAAAGCCTGCTCCAGTAATTTTCACACCTAATGCTAAGCTCATTAAGTCATATTGCTCTGCCAACTCCCAGTGGGGTTTTGCAGAATTGTTTAATTCAGGTAAACCTTTATCCCAATCTTGGTAAATTTCATTATCGTCTTCAGTCTGCCCATTCGGCACAGAATCATGAGGAACATTAGGCAAACTAATTAGTAATTCTTCCAATTTTGCCTTTGCTTCATCATGCTTAATCTCAATATCTTTAATCGTCGTTTTTAAAGCTCCAACATTTTCCTTTAAAACATTGGCTTCGTCTGCCTTTCCAGATTGAAACAACTGACCTATTTCCTTAGACATCTTATTCAACGAAGCGAGGGATTGATCCAATTCGGTCTGTAAGGACCTTCTACTGTTGTCAGTTTCTAATACTAAATCAATGATTTCGTCCACATTTAAACTTGGGTTCTTCTTCAATAAACCAAGACGAACTCTTTCCTTGTCTTCTCTAAAAAAATTTAGTTCTAACATGCCTTAAATTAATCGTTTATTAATACAAAATGCAAAGGTAGTGTTTTGTATTTCAAAAATTAAATGTATTTTTGCTGCGCATTGTGAGAAACAAGTGTCCCTCCTTTTGGAAAACTTTATTATTCCACAAATTTTATTTTCACTATTTAAGGTTAAAAAAATAATTCCATAATATGTACGATATTTTGCAGTTGAGCGAAATGCTATTACCTCAACTAAAAGAACTTGCTGGTTCTCTTGGACTAAAGGCATATAAATCATTATCTAAACAAGATTTGATTTATAAAATCCTTGACGAACAAGCTATCGCATCTAAAGAAAACGTTGAAGAAAAAACAGAAAAAAAGCCCGCAGAAAAAAAGAGAGGGCGACCCAAACAAAAAGCTACAGAAACTCCCAAATCGAATACTAGAAAGAAAAAAACAGAACCAAAAGAAAAGAAAGAAGAGGACAAACCAAAAACACAGACTAAGACTGCTTCAAAACCTGTAGAAGAAAAGAAAGAAGAAGTCTCACCTGCTGCTGCAGAGGAATCTGTTCCTAAAACAAGAAGAAGACGAGCAAGAAATCAAAACGCTCCTACTGAGCATAACGCCCCAAAGTCTGAACCAACTAAAACCGATTCTGAAGAAAAGAAAGAAAATAATAATCAGCCCCATAAAGAACGAAGAAATAATAGACCTCAAAAAAGAAACGATCACAGAAACAATCAAAATCATCAGCAAAAAGACAACCAACAAGAAGCTTTGCCGCCTAAATTCAATATTGAGTTTGATGGTTTAGTAGAAGGAGAAGGAGTCTTGGAAATGATGCCTGATGGTTATGGATTCTTAAGGTCTTCTGACTACAACTATTTATCTTCTCCTGATGATATCTATGTAAGTCCATCTCAAGTAAAACTATTTGGACTTAAAACAGGAGATACCGTAAGGGGATCTATTAGACCTCCAAAGGAAGGTGAAAAGTACTTTGCGATTCTTAAACTATCAAGAATTAACGGTTTTGATCCTGCACAGGTCAGAGAAAGAGTTCCATTTGATTATTTAACTCCGCTTTTTCCTCAAGAAAAATTTAATCTTAACGTAAGAGAAGATGGTAGAGATTATGGAAATCGAATGATTGATTTATTCTCACCAATTGGAAAAGGTCAAAGAGGTCTTATTGTCGCTCAACCAAAGACAGGTAAAACATTCTTATTAAAAGACGTTGCTAATGCAATTGCCAAGAATCACCCAGAGTGTTACTTATTGGTATTGCTTATTGACGAAAGACCTGAGGAAGTAACAGACATGAGACGTAGTGTCAAAGGAGAGGTTATTGCTTCCACTTTTGACGAACCAGCAGAGAATCATGTAAGAGTAGCAGGTATTGTTTTAGAAAAAGCAAAAAGACTCGTGGAGAGTGGTCATGATGTTGTTATTCTTTTAGATAGTATTACTCGATTGGCAAGAGCATATAATACAACAGCTCCTACAAGTGGTAGAGTACTATCTGGTGGTGTTGAGGCCAATGCCCTTCACAAACCTAAGAAGTTTTTTGGTGCAGCAAGAAATATTGAAGGCGGTGGATCATTAACCATTCTGGCAACTGCTTTAACAGATACGGGTTCTAAAATGGATGAAGTTATCTTTGAAGAATTTAAAGGTACTGGAAACATGGAACTGCAATTGGATAGAACTCTAGCCAATAAGCGTATGTATCCAGCAATTGACCTTACTAGATCAAGTACACGTAGAGAAGAGTTACTCATGGATGAAGCAACATTGAAGCGTATGTTTGTACTAAGAAATTACTTAGCAGACATGAAATCTGACGAGGCAATGGATTTCTTAAGAAAATACATGAATGGAACTAAAACGAATGATGAATTCTTATCCAATATGAACGGATAATTCTATTCATAAAAGAATGAAAAAGGGGCAATTTCTTGTGTAAGAATTGCCCCTTTTATTTTACCCTTTAACGTCCTTTCAATACTTATAATTTAGAATTCCATTCACTCGTAAGAAGACTTAAGCGAAGGAGTAATAAGCTTATTTAAAGGTCATTCGTCCGGAATTCGAATAGGTTAATGTGTTTGATTTTGCGTGAAGAATGAAAAACTGTTTGAGTCGTAGACGAGTTTTTTTCGTTTAGACATTTTATGGGTACTGAACGTTAAGAAATGGATGAAGCTCTTGACTTTTGCATCTTTGTGTCAAGACAAAGATGGGAAAGAAAACTTGAGCTCTTTTGCTTCTTTTCTGAGTCAAGTCAGAGAAAATAATAAAAAAGGTAGTGTGATGTCACACTACCTTTAACACTTGACTAAGTATCCTTATCGTTATTTTCTTAACTCAATAATTTTTGTCACAACACTTTGCTTACGATTGGTATTCTTTAATATATAAGTACCCTTTGAAAGACTAGATAAATCAAAGGTTGTACTTCCATTAGTAACTTTGAATTCAAAAACTTTTTGACCTATTAATGAAAAGACTTCGATTTTTAAATCCTGATCAGCAATTATATTCACTTGACCATTTGTAGGATTTGGATAAACTGAAATAGAGAATGATTCTGTATCATTCGTAAAAGATGGCCCATCCATTCCATCACAATCTTCATCAATACCATTATTCGGAATCTCCACCGCTCCTGGATTTATCGACGCATCCATATCGTTACAGTCTTCATCTGAATGGTAGCCGTCATTGTCTTCATCTATGATCTGTGCTTCCCCATCACAATCCTCATCAACATCGTTATTCGGAATCTCCACCGCTCCTGGATTTATCGACGCATCCATATCATTACAGTCTTCATCTGAATGGTAACCGTCATTGTCTTCATCTATGATCTGTGCTTCCCCATCACAATCCTCATCAACATCGTTATTCGGAATCTCCACCGCTCCTGGATTTATCGACGCATCCATATCATTACAGTCTTCATCTGAATGGTAGCCGTCATTGTCTTCATCTATGATTTGCGCTTCCCCATCACAATCCTCATCAACATCGTTATTCGGAATCTCCACCGCTCCTGGATTTATCGACGCATCCATATCATTACAGTCTTCATCTGAATGGTAGCCGTCATTGTCTTCATCTATGATTTGCGCTTCCCCATCACAATCTTCATCAACATCGTTATTCGGAATCTCCACCGCACCTGGGTTTATCGAGGCATCCATATCGTTACAGTCTTCATCTGAATGGTAGCCGTCATTGTCTTCATCTATGATTTGCGCTTCCCCATCACAATCTTCATCAACATCGTTATTCGGAATCTCCACCGCACCTGGGTTTATCGAGGCATCCATATCGTTACAGTCTACATCAGAAGTGTAACCATCATTGTCGTTATCCACTGCAGTTTGAGCATAAACATAACTTACATCATCTAGAAGTATTGCACCCGTTCCTCCATTTGATAAATGAGCATCGTCATTTGTAAAAATAAAAAACGAAAATATTGTGTCAAACGCTCCATAATTTGGATTTTCAAAATAAGGAATTGTCACAGTTTGATACTCATCATCGTTTTCATCCAAAACAATGTTTTGACTAAATGACGCCCCATAATCATTGGGATCATATTCTTCGTCGCTAATGTTACTTCCCAGAGTTGTACCACTTAAAACAGTTAGCGTATCTATCCCTGTGCCTATATGCTTAAACGAAAACTTCAATGAATCTGGCGCTTCAGTACAACTAGCAAAAGAATATATATCAGCAAATGGTACTCCTATCATTCCCTCCATTCGTACTGCTGAATTACCAGAAAGAGCATCCATACTTGGCGACAAACCCAATCCTTGACTAAGAATTTGAACATATTCTGGACTAGTTGGATCAACAAAAAATGATTCAAATAAAATGGAAACAAATCTAAGTGCCGAAGCGTGTTCACCCGGCAAGTAAAATGTCTGAAGAGGAACCATTCCAGATTCATCAACTGCAGGAGTTAAGTCAACCCAATCTGCTTCAAAATCACCATTAGGGTAAGTCGTTTGGCCATAAAAGACAATAGAATAACATAAAATCAATAGTGTAAATAATCTTCTCATGAAATAAGTTTTAGTTAGTTGTTAAACCATAAAACCTAATACCCTTGCCAGACATGAACTTAAAGAAACCAGTATTTTCATGAATTAGTTCGAAGTATTTAATGTTTTTTGGTTGTATAAATTTTAGGTTGGTAAAAATATAATTTATCTCAGTTAAAAATGAATAAAAATGCACTCTTCCTCAAAATACACGCATTAAGGCGTCGATATTAAAGTCGCTATATTTTCATAAAAGATTTACGTAGTTTTGTGGGCAAAATCAACCACTGAGATAAGGATGTCTTCGATAAAGGAATGGATTCATAAAAACACCAAACTACTTATTGTTTGCATATGGGTTATCGTACTATCCATCATTGTTTTTGTAATTGGTATTTTATCTTGGGCTGGATCACGGGGTATCCCATCATTTGAAGAGTTAGAAAATCCACAATACGACGAAGCTAGTGTTATTTATGACGATCTTGGGAGACCATTTGGAAAGTATTATATAGAAAATCGCGAACCCATCACTTTTGACGAACTCAATCCTTTTGTACACAAGGCATTGATTGCTACAGAAGACAACAGATTCTACTCCCATTCTGGGGTAGACATTCCTGCCTTATTTAGGGTAGCGATTAAAACCATACTTTTAAGTAAAGAAAGCTCTGGTGGAGGTTCTACTATCTCTCAACAACTGGCCAAACTTCTTTATCAAAGACCCAGTATGCGTGGCATGGGTTTCTGGCAAAAGACTAAAACTTTAGTCGAGGCAAAACTTAAAGAGTGGATCACAGCCGTCCGACTCGAAAGAAATTTTACCAAAGAAGAAATCATTGCCCTTTATCTAAACAAGTTTGAATTTGTCAATGGTGCACATGGTATTCAAGCGGCTGCACAAACCTATTTTAACGTCAATCAAGAAAACCTTACTGTAGATGATGCCGCAGTCTTGGTTGGAATGTTGCAAAATCCAAGTTTGTACAACCCTAAGCGATTTCCAAAAGGAAGTATGAAAAGGCGTAACGTCGTTTTATCATTGATGAACAGAGATGGCCATATTGACAATACCATGTTGGACTCTCTTTCTACGAAGGAAATTGATATGTCCCATTTTATGCGCGCACAACAAAGTGACGGTCCCGCCCCATATTTTAGAGCCGAACTTACCAAGTTTGTCAAAACACTTCTAGAAGAAGAAAATATCAAAAAAACGGATGGCTCATCCTACAACATTTATACAGATGGGTTGACTATAAATACAACCATCAATTTGGATTACCAAAGGTATGCGGAAGAAGCTGTAGCCGAACATATGCAATGGCTTCAGAAGCGATATGACAATGTATGGGATAGAAAAAACCCATGGACGTATGAAGCTGATGATATTCAAAAAAAGATTAGAAAAGAAACCTTCATCAAAAGAATGAAGTCTTCTGAAAGATATGCAAATCTTCGAAGACAAAACCTAGGTGATGCTATTGACAACATTAAAAACAAATATCCAAACATTCCTACTTCAGACAATGTATTCAAAGCTTTGATTGCAATTTCTAAAGGAAAATCTAGTTTCAGAAAAGAAATTGAAAAAGGAAAAATTAAAGAGCAATTCAGACCAGAATATCAAAAGTTGATATCTAGTAACAAGTGGGACCTATATGCTCAGGCTTACCGAGAACATGAAGAAATATTCGAAAAAGAATTTGATACACCTGTAAAAATGTTGGTTTTCGATTATGAAAATGGAGAGAAGGAAGTCAAAATGACTCCAAGAGACTCCGTTAAATACCATAATCAACATTTACAAAATGCTACTATGGCCGTTGATCCAAAAACAGGATACATTAAAGCCTGGGTTGGAGGAATTAATCACAAATATTTCAAATACGATCATGCTACATCAAGAAGGTCTGTTGGTTCCACATTAAAGCCATTTGTCTACACGGCAGCGATGGCCTTTGGCGGAATGAGCCCATGTCAAAAATTTGATGATATTCAATATACAATTGCTCCTGGTGATGCCGGTTTTTATGTAGATAAAGAGTGGTCTCCTTCCAATGCTAATGGGGAATTTACAGGTAATAAATACAACTTGTACCAAGGACTTTTGTACTCTAAAAATTCTATTACTGTAAGATTGATCAAAGAATTGGGTAATGTCGAAATCGTCAGAGATCTGCTTGACAATGTGGGAATAAGTAAAACCGAAACATTGTCAGATGGTAGACTTGCCGTACCAAATGTTCCTTCAATAAGTTTGGGCGCTGTGGACATTCGACTAATAGATATGATTGGGGCGTACACAACTTTTGCCAATCAAGGAGTATATACTCAACCTATATTTATTAAAAACATTCTGGATAAAAACGGAAGAGTTATCTATACTGCCGTACCTAAGAGAAAAACAGCTATTAATCCATTGTACAATGCCATAATGGTAGATATGCTAAGGAATAACACTGCGGGATCATATAATATGGGACTTAAGAGTCAATATGGAGGTAAAACTGGAACCACCAACGATTATTCCGATGGGTGGTTTATGGGGGTTACACCAGAACTCATCATCGGTGTTTGGACTGGTGGAGACGACAAATGGATTAGGTTCTTATCTCTTGAAAATGGTCAAGGATTTATCATGGCACGACCAGTAGTCCAAAAGATGTTAAAGAAACTAGAATCCGACTCAACCGGAATCTACAATTACAAGGCAAAATTTGCATCTCCACCTGAAGGGTTTTCAGACATTATTGATTGTGAAAAGTTCAAACAAGTTTCTGTCGAACAAGAGCAAGATTCTCTTCTTCAGACAAAAACACAATTGGATCAGTTTGATGAAGAATTCGATGAAGATTTTTAATAAATCTAAAACTACATCTTAATGCGTTTTTCTTTTATGATCTTGGTAAATGCCCTTGTAATGATGACCCTAGGATTTATTGAATTTCAATATAGTAAAGAGAATAGATTATTACCATTACTATTTGTTTTCTTGGGCATTATTACGCTTTCTATGAACAACGTAGTCGTACATGGTAGTAAACCTGTGGCTAAGGTGGTCTTGGCTTTTATTCTTACTTCACTGATCCTACTCATAGAACCAATTACATATTCCTATGAAAGATATCACATGGATTCTGTCTATCGATATTTTGGCATCGGAATAAGTAACCTTATTACCATTAGCATATTAATACTATTTCTATTGAAAAAGAATAGAGTTCAATCAAAGTAGGCTTCAATATAAGTCACCTTTTTTATTTCGTAACAAACACAAGTCTGAAGTTCTGGAAAATTTGCAAGTTTTGGGTGTTCAAAATATCCTAGTTTTTCCATTTTTAGTTTAACCATGACATGTTCTGATATGATGTTTGTCCTTGGACAAACGCTAATAATTCGATCCATTTTGAGCTTTTCAAATCCATAATGCAAGCAAGCTCTTGCTCCCTCAGTCGCATATCCTCTTCCCCAATACTTCGGAAATAATCTCCAACCTATATCCGTAGCAGGAGTATATTGCGAACTATATTCCTGAAAAGCCATACCAATAAAACCAATGAACTTTTTCTCCTCTTTAATTTCAACAGGAAAATACGTATAACCGTATTGCCTATGATGATTTTTTAATCGGTTGTAAAAAGCCAAAGATTCTTGATTGGATAATGCATTGGGAAAATAACGCATAACTTCTTTGTCCTTATTTAAAGCTGTAAAGTCCTCTATGTCAGATTCTTCCCATGATCGAAAACCCAATCGCTCAGAAGTAAACAAGTATTCCATTTAACCTTTGCTTCTTTCATAGTCAAAGCTTTTCCCCTGAGGTAATTCTCCAAGCAATGACACCAATTCATTTGGAGGAAGTGTTAATTTTCTTTTGGACAAATCCATCCATGCTCCTTTAACAGATATGTGAGCACATTTTACTCCTTTAGAGTTGAAAACTTCATGATGTAAGGTCCATCGATCAAAATTTGGAGTACATACTCCTTGAAGCAAATTGATTTTAACCGTATCATATATAAGAAGCTCTCGAATGAAAGAACATTCCTCTTTAAATAATACAGGACCAAATGCCAACTTTTGCATTTTTCGTGCATCAAACCCTATCTTATTGAAATAAGCTATTCGTGCATGAGCGCCGTAATCGTAATATGCGGAATGCCGTACATGTCCATTTTGATCTATGTCCGACCACCTTACTTTTATTTCTTGCTCAAAATTATTCATGATTTATAGAATTACTGGTTTTTGCCTTAGTAGGGTTAATGCATCGAAATACAATGGCAGGAGGGGCATTTAATAATACAAATTCCGTCTTGACACTTTCAAATAGGGATTTATACAGGTGTTTTAAGCGATTGGAATAGTGAAACTGCACAAACAATCCCTTTTCTTTTAGGACATTCATACCAACCGTTAGTATCGACATGGTCAATTCTGTTGGAAGCACTAAAAAAGGCAATGCCGAAATGATTATATCAGCTTCTTCCTTATCATACTTCTTTAAGTATTTGTCCATTTTTTCTGCACTATCACAAATAGGAATGAAACGAGAATCCTTTATGTTGGATAGTTTTTGAAAATGCGATTCGTTGATCTCAAAAGAAAGCAAAATAGCATCTGACGCCATATTCTGGAGGATATGCTTGGTTATTGCTCCATCCCCTGCTCCAATTTCAACAATCATCTTGTGAGAAGCACGAATATCCTTAGTCATAGCCTTACAAAGAGCTGTTCCACTTTGTATAACAGTACCAGAACTTTTCATCGTTTTGATACTTTCTATAAAAAAGTCAATTTTTTTTAAGGGCATATTCAGTTATTCATAAGCTTGGATCATCAAAGACAGTATTTGCTTAGCAGCTTCCGGAATTACTGTTCCAGGACCAAAAACGGCAGCAGCTCCAGCATCAAATAAGTATGTATAATCCTCTGGAGGAATTACCCCTCCAACGACTACTATTATATCTTCTCTTCCTAGTTTTTTTAGAGCCTCAATTGCTCTTGGCACCAGTGTTTTATGCCCTGCGGCAAGAGATGAAATCCCCAAAATATGAACATCATTTTCAACTGCCTGATTAACTGCTTCATCGGCCGTTTGGAACAAAGGTCCAATGTCGACATCAAATCCTAAGTCCGCAAAACTTGTTGCAATCAATTTTGCACCCCGATCATGTCCGTCTTGCCCCAGTTTAGCAACCATAATACGAGGCCTTCTACCCTCCAATTGAGCAAATTTATCGGACAAGTCCTTAGCTTCTGAAAAACTCTTATTTGATTCCATCCCTTTAGAATATACTCCGGTAAAA
Organism: Saprospiraceae bacterium; assembly: GCA_965230345.1. Lineage (GTDB taxonomy): Bacteria > Bacteroidota > Bacteroidia > Chitinophagales > Saprospiraceae > JADKBO01. The sequence continues at coordinate 1,174,026 of CBDDKR010000002.1, read as the reverse complement.
GTTTGTGGTGTTGCTCGAAATCTACCATACACTTGCTCCATCGCCATACTAATTTCTCCACATGTAGCCCTAAGTCTTGCTGCCTTTACAGCTAAATCAAGTAAGTTTCCTTGATTGGTTTCTGCTGCCTTGCTAATCTCTTTTAATGCTTCCTTGACTGCTACATCATCACGATCAATTTTAATCCTCTTAAGACGCTCAACTTGCTTTTCACGAACAATGCTATTATCTATTTGAAGAATATCAATCTCTTCTTCTCTTTCTGGTTGAAATACATTTACACCAACAATCTGCTCTGAATTATTATCTATTCTGGCCTGTTTGGAGGCAGAAGCTTCTTCAATGCGCATTTTAGGAATTCCCTTTTCGATGGCCTTAGCCATTCCACCATATTCCTCTATTTCGGCCATGTGCTTTCTAGCCTTTTTGATCAATTCATTCGTAATTTTTTCAATTACAAAAGAACCACCCCAAGGATCTACCACTTGGGTAATATCAATATCAGATTGTAAATATTTTTGGGTATCACGAGCCAATCGTGCAGAATGGTCCGTAGGAAGAGCAATGGCTTCATCCAAGCTATTGGTATGTAAAGATTGCGTACCACCAAACACTGCAGCCATGGCCTCAATCGTCGTCCTTGCAAGGTTATTATGAACATCTTGTGCTGTCAAACTATATCCAGATGTTTGACAATGGGTCCTCAATGCCATAGACTTTTTATTCTGAGGATCATACTTAGAAATAATCTCAGCCCATAGTACTCTTCCTGCTCTAAGCTTAGCAATTTCTTGATAAAAATTCATCCCGATTCCCCAGAAAAATGAAAATCGTGGTGCAAAGTCGTCCACATTTAACCCAACAGCTAAACCTTTTTCTACATACTCTTTACCATCAGCCAAGGTATAGGCAAGTTCCAAATCAGCCGGTGCTCCAGCCTCATGCATGTGATAACCACTAATAGAAATCGAATTGAACTTTGGCATATTAGCTGCCGTATAAGCAAATACATCACCAATGATCTTCATACTAGGTAGCGGAGGATAGATGTAGGTATTTCTTACCATGAATTCCTTCAATATGTCATTTTGGATCGTACCACTTAATTTATTCAATGGGACACCTTGTTCCTCTGCTGCAACAATATAAAATGCAAGTATTGGGATTACAGCACCATTCATCGTCATGGATACTGAGATATCCCCAAGAGGAATTTGATCAAACAATATTTTCATATCCTCAACAGAATCAATCGCCACTCCAGCCATACCAACATCACCAACAACTCTTGGGTGATCAGAATCGTAACCTCTATGAGTTGGTAGATCAAAAGCAACTGAAAGGCCTTTCTGACCCGCTGCCAAATTTCTCCTATAGAAAGCATTACTTTCTTCAGCAGTAGAAAAGCCAGCGTATTGTCTAATCGTCCAAGGACGTTGTACATACATAGTGGGATATGGGCCCCTCAAATACGGTGGAATACCCGCGACATATTTCAATGACAAATCATCATCGGCTCTGCCTATTTTGGGGTTTCTGCCCAAAGAAAAGTCTAATGCTCCTTTCATCATCTCTAGCTGTTAATTATGGTAAAGATATTATTTATATGCGGTTTGGTCGAACCATATTCATGATTAAGCCCTCATGGTGTGTTAAAAAATGAGATTGTTAATATTTTAATAAAATGCATAATTATTTTATGCATAAGTTTATTATGTATTAATATTGTACCATCAAAACAACAAGTAATGAATTCTAATCCTGATTTTCTTAAGGGTACGCTTACCACCATTATTCTTTCCTTATTAAATGAAAACGGTAAGATGTACGGATATGAAATATGCCAATTAACCAAACAAAAGACCAAAGAAGCAATCCTTCTTACAGAGGGTGCGATATATCCTGCATTACACAAACTCGAAAAACAAGGTTTGCTCACCTCATCGAAAGAAAAAATTAATGGTCGTATAAGAAAATACTATGCCATTCCTGAGAAACAAACTTCTCTAGTAAGAAAGCAAATTGAAGCCCTCAATCAATTCATTGACGCATTACACTTAGTCCTAAAACCTCAATAAGATGAAACCAGATTATATTAAATTAATAACGGACAAACTAGCACAACGCAAAAAATTACCTGAAGCGTTTAGGGAGGAATTAGTCGATCATTATGCCACACTTTTTGAACAACTTAATTCAATAGACAATGCCAAAGAAAAAATGGAATATGTCCTCCAAAAAATTGATTCAGATATTACTCATTTTAAAACTAAAAACACCAAAACTATGCTTACAAAAACTGCAATTTTGCTTCCCTTAGCACTCATTTCTGTACTTCTTTTTAATTACAATTATTCCGCTTCCAATTCGAATAATACAAACTTCGATGAAAACTGTCAACATCACTTAGTTTACTTAGATCCACCATATGGCAATCCACTCTTGACAATGAATATCTCTTCAGGTTTTGGAGAAATGGTTCACCCAATCAAAAGAATCAAAAAAATGCATCAAGGGATAGACCTTATCGCTCCTTTAGGAACCCCTGTTTATAGCGTGGAAAAAGGGAAGGTTACTAAAGCAGGTTACGATGACAAATTGGGGTACTATATCGAAATTCAGCATGATGACATCTATAGTTCTAGATTCCATCATCTAAAATGTATTAAAGTAGAAGAAGGACAATTAATTGAAGCTCAAACCGAAATCGGAGAAGTTGGAAATACCGGTTTAAGTACAGCACCACACCTTCACTACGAAGTAATTAAAAACGGCGAAAAAATTGATCCAATAGACTACTTACAAGTTTAACCACTTGAAGCATTGGATATGGGTTAAGGGCACAATATCCAATAGAATGAAATACATTACTATTCTATAATATTTAACTTTTCTGTCTAACCCAAGAATCAACAATTTTAAATGAAGTGCTTTAAAACTGTGTTCAATAGCGGGATTAGCTGCTTGGAAGTCAGATCAATCCGAAAATTCTTTTGCATGGCCAAAGCTATGGAAATTAATTTATGGGCAGAGCTTGGATTTCAATGAGTTGATTCTAGTATTAGGATTTAGTTTTTATATCACTTCAATATATAAATCGAAGAAATTAGTACTTTTGTTTTCTATAAATGTTGATTTTTTATGATTGAAAATGCTACACTTCAAGATTGGGAAGTTCAGATTAAAAAGTACCTTAAAGACCAAAATATTGAAGACTCCAAACATGAAGTTCTAGCTGGCATTTCATTTCAGCCTTTTGCCCATTTGGATAATACCGTATCTGTCAATCACCCAGTTCAGGCACCAAGTCAACAATTAATTGGTGTTTCCTTTGACAAAAATTTAAGCAATCAGATCTTGCTTAAAGCCCTAGAAAACGGTGGTCAGTCCCTTGTAATCGAATTGGATAAAACAAGCAATCTGGATCAACTCCTCAATAATGTAAAATTGGATTTTATTACTCCTATCTTTCACTTTAAAGATTCTGAAAGTGTAAATAAACTTCAACTCTATTTGGACAAAAATTATTCCAACGGTCAAATACAAACTGCATTTTTAAAGGGTGGTGTTTTAGACTCTGAAGCTATTGTTTATTCCCTGCCATTAGTTGATTCTAAAGAGACCAATATCATAAAAGAATTGGTAGATATTTGCCAACAAGTGATTGATTTAAAGCCTTTGAGAATAGGAATTGAGGTCTGTATTGGTCAACAATTCTTCGTTGAAATTGCCAAATTAAGAGCTCTTCGAATTTGCTTGTCCAACATCGATAGAGATTTAAGCATTTCCATTACACCAACCATTATTACCCATTTAGATCCCAATCTATATAATGGTGACCCGCATAATACCATGATTCATCAAACATGTGCGGCACTCTCTGCACTAATTGGTAATACGGATATCGTATGCTTAAAACCATGGCAAGAAGATCATAATCATGAATCTAGAATAAGTATCCATATCCAAAATATCTTGCATTTAGAAAGTAATCTTTCATCTTACCAAGATGCAATGGGTGGTAGCTATTTTATTGAAGACCTAACTCAACAAATTGCGTCCAAAGTTTGGGAAAATTTGGACTATTAGAAGAAATCCCATTTTAAAAAACAACATTTATTTACTTAAACACACCCTGACACCTTATAATTGGTTTTTACAACTCATTTAACACCATTTAAAACAATATACACGTTTTACACCACATTAACGCACATTTTATACTACATTTAACCATTATTCACCCTTATTATACGTTTGAAATAATGTCAAGACATTAACACTCCACACAAAAATTGTTCAACACAAAGCATGCATAAAATCCTCCCATGGATTGCGTAAAACGTTCAGTGTTGCCAACCTTTTGTATTGAGTATGAATCAGAACAAAATATTTGAACGGATAATCTGGGTATAACCAAAAAACTTATAAAAAAATGAAGTTAAGAACCCCAATTATGGCAATAGCCATGGCACTGTTGTTTTGTCTAATTTCTTGTGGAAAACAACAAAACGAACCCCCAATGATCACAGATTCTGTTGTTCAAAACAGAACATCTGGATCCTGTGATTTTGACTATCCATCAAACTGTTTAACATACCGTTATTCGAGTCAAGAAGTCATTATTATGGGCTGTATTCACCACATCCCCTATATGGAAGTCTTAGTCTGTGGCAATGACGTATAAATTGCCAATGTCCATTGGTCTCGGGGCAATACCCCAGAGTGCGACTCTCTCGAACAACTCATGGCAACTTCGGGCATCAACCTTTACGATCACATCGCCTCCGAAATAACTTATGCCGTACAAGATCTTGGCTTGAATTTGACTTCCTCCAAACTAGATGGTCAGTTTTTTTGTACTTCATCCAATTGCGATGGGCCTTTAGACCAAACCACTGTCAACTACTTACAAGCCGACTGTATCCAGCTCTGCTACCAGACATATTATAGCCCATTTGGAAATGAAGCGCCCTATTACGATATTTACGAAGTAGTATGTGGTACAGCGTGTTGTAAAAGGACGACTCCTTTTTGCATCGATGATGAAGGCAACATCTGTTACGGTACTACAGTCAAAGAAAACATAAGTGGTGACTGTGACCCCGTTACATCACCAGACTGTGGTGAAGGTAATTTGTTTAAAAAATTGAACGAATGCAGTCACCCTTGCAATAGATTATAAAACCAAATTAACCATATGAAACACCTATTATTCATTGGATTTATTATGTTGGTAGGTTTGAGCATCGCTAATGCTCAAACCTATCTTCCCAAATACCCCTACGAACCACTTTCTTTTGTGGATTTCGAACCCATCTGGTATCACACTTATATTGACTCTACTGTCATCGGTGATACGACTGATGGGTACAACTACGTAACTAAACCCTTGCATAATGTCGACATTATTCATAATGACTTCTTGTATACCTTAGTATATGGAAGAGCACTCTCATCTGAGTTTACCAGATCTTATGTCTCCAAAATAAATCTTTGGACGGGCGAAGTCATTTGGTCTAATGCTTACGGTCTAGGAATAGACAATGGCAAGATGGAAGCAGGAAGATTGATGTATTTTAACAACGAAGATAACTTAGAAATAATCGGGCTTTTAAATGCCGTAGATTACGATCTTGGCACTGTTGATGTTGGTAACGGTGCTTTTAACCTTTTTATGACCAAAAGAATACTTGATTCGAAAAATGGATCTCTCATTGACCTTCAACTACCCGACATCTCTGATTCCACTTTGGTTCGTGGAACATACGTTGCTACTACAAGACTAAATGAGTTTTTTCAAGTTGGTGACAGCCTTCAATCTTTTCGCAAGTTGAACAATGTAAATAGAAATTTCGTAGAAATCTCTACTAGAAAATTTGATAGCAAATCACACGAAATATTCATCGACACCATTGTTCGTCCTTTTGGGATTATTTCAGGAATTGATGAAACGAACCCCGTTCAATTGGATGATACAACCTATCTCTATGTAGGTTGGACCGATGTTTCCAAAGTTACATTTCACACCATCAACCATAGAGGTCATGATGTCGACATCGTCATGGGCGACAGTGTTGCTAGCTCTGCCAACAGCGGTAAATTGCTCCGTGTCGCAAAAGACAAACAGTCCTTTCTTATTTCTTATAATGTAAGTGTGCCCAATTCTTTTAATAGTCGTAAAGATTTAATCGTTGTTGATCGTAGGGGAAATATTATTCACAAAGCAGAATTGCCCGTCAATTATCAAGTGCACAACATCTTGGATTGGAATGAAGAAGACAATTCTTTAGTCGTCATTGGTCCTAAATGGTATAAAGATGAAAAGCAAGGGGCTCTTGAAGTATTGTATTTTGATGAACATGGAGTACTAAGTCTTGCACAATCCTATTTGTTTAATGACACTAGATACCCTAACAACATATCTTCCACAAAAATCAATGACGAATTCTATTTGCTCAAACTAAATGAAGGAAATGTTGAAGTTTTTAACGATGGATCTCTTATAGCTGATCACTCTGCTGGAGCTGTAAGCCATATGCTTGTCGATGCCGAAGATTTTTCTGTAAAACATGTCAACACAAAACAACCCTATATCCTTGATCAAATCAATGTTTACCCGAACCCCGCTTCCGATTATCTCCATATCAACTTCCCGTTTGAATATTCTGGATTAATTTTGCTCCTTGATCTCAATGGGAAAACCATCTTTACAAAAGAACTGGACAACAACCTTCAGGCATTTTTCGACCTACATCTTCTCCAATCTGGAATGTACGTCATCCACATTGTTGACCAATTTGGTCATTCTTTCAACCAACTTGTCATGAAAGAATAATACTTATGAAACACCTATTATTCATTGGATTTATGTTGGTAGGTTTGAGCATCGCTAATGCTCAAACCTACCTTCCCAAGTACCCCTACGAACCACTTTCTTTTGTGGATTTCGAACCCATCTGGTATCACACCTATATTGACTCTACTGTCATCGGTGATACGACTGATGGATATAATTATTTGAGAAAACCCCTCCATAATGTCGACATTATTCATAATGACTTCTTGTATACTTTAATCACTGGAAGGTCCCTTACTACCAACTTTACACGTACATATATTAACAAAATAAATCTTTGGACGGGCGAAGTCATTTGGTCTAATGCTTACGGTCTAGGAATAGACAATGGCAAGATGGAAGCAGGAAGGTTGATGTATTTTAACAACAAAGACAATCTTGAGATCATTGGGTTTAGATACCCATTGCCGTATGGTGTAGGAAATGAATTCTTAATTCCCGCTGCCAATGATCTATTTATGACCAAAAGAATTTTTGACATTGACGACGGTACTATTCTCCAAAACTTCCAACCTAACATAAATGATACTGCCTTAGTCAGAGGTAACTATCAACTTTCCTTTCGAAACAACGAAATGTTTCCCAGAGGTGACAGTATTCAATACTTTAGAAGACTTACCAAAATAAACAGAAAAACTATAGAAATCTCTACTAGAAAATTTGATAGCAAATCACACGAAATATTCATTGACACCATTATTAGTCCTTTTGGTATTATTTCAGGAATTGATGAAACGAACCCCGTTCAATTGGATGATACAACCTACCTCTATTTAGGCTGGACCGATGTTTCCAAAGTTACATTTCACACCATCAACCATAGAGGTCATGATGTCAATATCGTCGTGGGCGACAGTGTTGCACGTTTTGCCAACAGTGGCAATTTGCTCCGTGTCGCAAAAGACAAACAGTCCTTTCTTATTTCTTATAATGTAAGTGTACCCAATTCTAAATACAAAAGAAAAGATTTTGTAGTTGTTGATCGTAGGGGAAATATTATTCACAAAGCAGAATTGCCCGTCAATTACCAAGTGCACAACGTCTTGGATTGGAATGAAGAAGACAATTCTTTGGTCGTCATTGGGTCTAACTGGTATGGAATTGACGAATATGGTGCTCTTGAAATCGTTTACTTTGATCAAGTTGGTAATATGTTTCTAGCACACTCTTACATTATGAAAGATTATCGATTTCCCAATGATATATCTTCTACAAAAATCGATGACGAATACTATTTGCTCAAGCTAAATGAAGGAAATGCAGAGCCATTAGGAAATGGCTTTATTGAAGTTGATCACTCTGCTAGAGCTGTAAGCCATATGCTTGTCGATGACGAGGATTTTTCTGTAAAACATGTCAATACAAAACAACCCTATATCCTTGATCAAATCAATGTTTACCCTAACCCCACTTCCGATTATCTCCATATCAACTTCCCTTTTGAATATTCTGGCTTAATTTCGCTACTCGATCTCAATGGGAAAACCATCTTTACAAAAAAACTGGACAACAACCTTCAGGCATTTTTCGACCTACATCCTCTCCAATCTGGAATGTACATCATCCACATTGTTGACCAATTTGGTCATTCTTTCAATCAAATTGTCATGAAAGAATAATGCTTATGAAACACCTATTATTCATTGGATTTATGTTGGTAGGTTTGAGCATCGCTAATGCTCAAACCTATCTTCCCAAATACCCCTACGAACCACTTTCTTTTGTGGATTTCGAACCCATCTGGTATCACACCTACATTGACTCTACTGTCATCGGTGATACGACTGATGGATATAATTATTTGAGAAAGCCCCTCCATAATGTCGACATTATTCATAATGACTTCTTGTACACCTTAGTATACGGAAGAGCACTCCCATCTGAATTTTCTAGGTCTTATGTCTCCAAAATAAATCTTTGGACGGGCGAAGTCATTTGGTCTAATGCTTACGGTCTAGGAATAGACAATGGCAAGATGGAAGCAGGAAGGTTGATGTATTTTAACAACGAAGACAATATGGAAATAATCGGGCTTCTAAATGCCGTAGATTACGATCTTGGCACTGTTGATGTTGGTAACGGTGCTTTTAATCTTTTTATGACCAAAAGAATACTTGATCCAAATAATGGATCTCTCATCGACCTTCAACTACCCGACACCTCTGATTCCACTTTGGTTCGTGGAACATATATACTTACGCTTAGACTCAATGAATTTTTTCAAATTGGTGACAGCCTTCTATCTTTTCGCAAGTTGAATAATGTAAATAGAAATTTCGTAGAAATCTCTACTAGAAAATTTGATAGCAAATCACACGAAATATTCATCGACACCATTGTTCGTCCTTTTGGCTACCTTGAAGGCTTAGGCACGCCTAACCCCGTTCAATTGGACGATACAACCTACCTATACGTAGGCTGGACCGATGTTTCCAAAGTCGCATTTCATACCATCAACCATAGAGGTCATGATGTCAATATCGTCGTGGGCGACAGTGTTGCACTTTTTGCCAACAGCGGTAAATTGCTCCGTGTCGCAAAAGACAAACAGTCCTTTCTTATTTCTTATAATGTAAGTGTGCCCAATTCTAAATACAAAAGAAAAGATTTTGTAGTTGTTGATCGTAGGGGAAATATTATTCACAAAGCAGAATTGCCCGTCAATTACCAAGTGCACAACGTCTTGGATTGGAATGAAGAAGACAATTCTTTGGTCGTCATTGGGTCTAACTGGTACGAAGAGAAAGATCATCTCGCACTTGATCTACTTTACTTTGATAACAAGGCTTCATTTTTTATTGCTCGATCAATCGAAATGGAAAACTACAGATTCCCCAATGATATATCTTCTACAAAAATCGATGACGAATACTATTTGCTCAAGCTAAATGAAGGAAATGCAGAGCCATTAGGAAATGGCTTTATTGAAGTTGATCACTCTGCTAGAGCTGTAAGCCATATGCTTGTCGATGCCGAAGATTTTTCTGTAAAACATGTCAACACAAAACAACCCTATATCCTTGATCAAATCAATGTTTACCCGAACCCTGCTTCCGATTATCTCCATATCAACTTCCCTTTTGAATATTCTGGATTAATTTCGCTACTCGACCTCAATGGGAAAACCATCTTTACAAAAAAACTGGACAACAACCTTCAGGCATTTTTCGACCTACATCTTCTCCAATCTGGAATGTACATCATCCACATTGTTGACCAATTTGGTCATTCTTTCAATCAAATTGTCATGAAAGAATAATGTATTTGATTTTAAGTCCAAAGAGGCTGAGCAATTCTTTTTGTAAAGAAACACTTTATAAACAATAAAAAAGTCTCATATATGTACTTCCACGTATACGAGACTTCATACTTACAAATATTTGCCAGCTCAACAAGAACAATCATTTCTTACAATCCAAAATTATATCCTACTGCAATACCAATTACTCTATTTTTAATGTTTGTTCCTCCATCGTCACTTGGTGCAAGGTTTGCCTGTCCTAAGCCATAAGTTACTCCTACAACAATTGAATTAAACTCAACTCCTGCTCCAATTGTTAGGACAAAGTCAAATCTTCTTAAATTATCATCATCATCTGAACCCCATTCTACATCTATTTCATCACTATCTGATGTACCTCCTTGAGAAACCTCAGTTTTAGCTTTTCCAGATAAACCTAAACCAATATGAGGACCAAATGACCCATAAATCTTAGCCTTTCCTAAATCGTATAAAATCTTACCTGTTAATGGTATATCAAGGTATAAGAGATTCATTTTAACTTCCGTATCAATAGTCTCACCGAAAAATTCAACTTCTGTTTCTTGTTTATATCCTTTCGTGGATAACATTAATCCCGTTTCAAAGGAAAACATATTAGAAATCGGGACATCAACTACAGCTCCTACGTGATAACCAATTCTCATGTCGAAATCATCACTATAAGTTTGATTATCATCTTCAATAGCATATTTGATAAATTTAGTCCAGCTCTTACACCGTAAGTTTGTGCAAACGAATCTGCTGACATTGAAATTCCAACAAAAAGAATTAAAATTTTAAAAGTGTTTTTCATAATTAATAAGTTGATTTTATCAAACTCTTAAGGTTTTTCGGAATCACCCCGTTTAAGTAGTTTCTGGACTCCACATATTTTTAGAAATCAAAATGTAATAATTACTTGGACCTGGAATGAACAGCTGATCTGGTGTTCGATGAACATTATGCGTTATGGTTCGCGTTGGCTTCAATTTTTATTCAACTGGATTATACTATTTGCAAGGTTAAAAAATCAGAAGATTTACTTACAATATAATTGAAAAACCATTTTACCCTTTAAAAATCATTTTTACTTAAATATCTCTTAGGTTATTGAGAATATTCACAAAAAAAGCCACTTCGTGATAAACGAAGTGGCTAAATATCATAAGTCTTTTTAGACTGTTTCTTACTCTGCTACTAGTTCAAAATCTAGTGGGAATGAAACCTCTTTATGCAAGTTAATATCTGCTGCATAAGTTCCAACTTCTTTAACATCTGTAGGAAGAACAATTTTTCTTCTTTCAATATCAACACCCAATTGCTCTTTAATTGCATTGGCAATTTGAATATTGGTTACACTTCCAAATATCTTTCCTGAAGTTCCAGCTTTAACACCAACCTTAAGTGTCTTTCCTTCTAATTGAGAAGCAAGGGCTTTATACTCATCCAATCTAGCTGCCTCCTTAGCTTCTTCTTCAGCTCTTAGAGCTTCCAACTTCTTCATATTTGTTGGGTTAGCAATAACAGCCAACTTTTGAGGAATCAAGTAGTTTCTTCCATAACCATTTTTAACGGTAACTACTTCATGCTTGTAACCTACACGATCTACGTCTTTCAATAATATTATTTCCATGATTTATGTAGTTTTAAATGATTATTTTAATAAATCCGTTACATAAGGTAAAATAGCTAAGTGTCTTGCTCTTTTTACCGCTACTGCAACTTTCTTTTGGTATTTTAATGAGTTACCTGTAATTCTTCTTGGAAGAATCTTTCCTTGCTCATTAATAAACTGTAATAAGAAATCAGCATCCTTATAGTCTATATGCTTAATTCCAAATTTTCTAAATCTACAGTATTTCTTTCTTTGCTTTCCTATGTTAGGATTACTAAGAAATTTTATATCATCTCTAGATGCCATTGTTCAATTTTTTTTTGTTGATGAATTATTCTTCTTCATTCTGAGCAACTACTGGCTCAGCTTTTGGTTCTGGTTTAGGAGTTGGTTTCGGCTTTGGTGATTCTTTTCTACCAGAACCTTTGTCATTCTTGTCTTTTTTAGACTTGTCCTTACGCTCAACTTTCCCAATTAACCCCTTTCTCTTATCATCATTATACTTAACACCGTATTTATCTAAAGAAATGGTCAAGAATCTCATGACTCTTTCGTCCCTTCTAAGTGCTAATTCTAATTTGTTGATAATCTCACCGGTTTCTCCACTGAATTCAATACAGTAGTAAATTCCAGATGATCTTTTGTTAATTGGGTAAGCCAACTGCTTTAAACCCATTTCATCAACATGTACGATTTGATAACCAGCGTCTTTCAACATGCTCTCGTACACTTGTTCTGTCGCTTTAATTTCATCGCCCGACAGCACGGGATCGACGATGAAAGTCACTTCATAATGTTTCATTTGAATTGAAGTAATTTTTTAAGTTAGATAATAAATTCCCTAAAAGGGCTGCAAAGGTAGTAATAATCAATTGATTAGCCAACATTATTTGCAGAGAAATGATTTTGATACGGCAAAAAGTTGTTAATACTTGCTTCTATTTAACTATTCTTTCTTAAAACTTATCTCTATTTACCCTGCACGATAGTCCGATTGTTTCTAACTTTACCGCTTTATAAATTCAATCGAATTTCAAGATGAGGAGTATTCTAATCATATTATCAGGCGTTTTCGTATTAAATCATGGATATTGCCAATTTGATCATGAAGACGTCTTCCCTGGACTTGATGGAGATCAGTTGTATCAGAAGGTTATTGAAAATTATAAGACCTCTTATACAATGCCATATGGCACAGCAAGGGATACTTTGTACAAGATTATTGATATCCTACCTGGTAATAAATTGGAGTGTATCTATACAGGTGATCAGATTACCTTAGATTTAAATGAAGACCCAACAATGGATGCGTTCGACAAAGGGATAAATGCCGAACATTCTTATCCTCAAAGCAAGGGTGCAGAAAAGGGGCTTGGTAAAAGTGATTTACATCATCTATATCCTTGTAGAGCAGATGTAAACAGCGATCGATCAAGTTTTCCATATGGTGAATCCAATGACAATCAAACAGATTTTTGGTATTACAAAGATGTAAAAACACCTTCTGTTCCAAGTTCGAATATTGATCTATATAGCGAACTAAACTTCAATACGATTGAAAACATTTTCGAACCTAGAGAATCCGTAAAAGGAAACATTGCAAGAGGGATTTTCTACTTTTATACCATATACAGACAAGAGGCCTTAGATGCAGATTCAGATTTCTTTGAAAAACAAAGGGAAACGCTATGTCAATGGCACTTTGATGATCCTGTGGATGAGGTTGAATGGAAAAGGTCCAAAAAAATTGCAGAATACCAAGATAACATACCTAATCCCTTTGTATTAGATTGTTCTTTAGCATCTAGATTATATTGTAACGAAATAAGTGATGCATGTTGGCCGCTTACTGCTACAAAAGATGTAAGCCAAAAAGATAGACTTTGGGTGTCTAATCCTTATCCTAATCCAGCCAAAGATTATTCGAACATTTTAATTAGTTCAAGTGACAAAATTGAGTTCGATATCAACCTTTTAGATGTACGTGGAGAAATAGTAAAAGAATATGGGACCAATTTAGTTCCAGCTAATTCATCCAAACTCATCAAATTAGAACTCCCTTTGAAAATTGGAATATATTTTATTAAAATTCAATTCTCGAATGGAAAGATTATTCTTAAAAAAATACTTAAAAACGATTGAGAGCAAAGAAGTCATACGGACAACATTTTCTAACAAGTGACCAAACCGCAAATCGCATTGCTCATTTTTTAGATCGAAAAGAAGGTTTAGATAATGTATTAGAAATAGGCCCTGGACAAGGTATGTTAACCCAATTCTTAATACCACAAGGGTTTAATCTTTCTGTTGTTGAAGCCGACAGAGACATGGTCAAAATTCTTACGGATAAGTATCCTGAATTGGATATTATATTCTTAGATTTTTTGAAATTAAACCTCCATAAAGTATTTGATGGAAAGCCTTTTTACATTATTGGTAATTTCCCTTATAACATTTCCTCTCAAATTGTCTTTAAGATGATCAACAGTTATGAAATGGTTCCAGAAATGGTAGGTATGTTTCAAAAGGAAATGGCTGAGAGAATTATTGCACCTCCTGGGTCCAAAACGTATGGGGTAATATCAGTGTTGACACAGGCTTATTATCGAGGAGAGATGTTAATGAAACTTGCTCCGGGAGCATTCAACCCACCCCCAAAAGTTCATTCTGCAGTCATTCGACTCACTCGACAAGGTGTACCTAAATTGGAGTGCAATCATCGTTTGTTTAGACAAATTGTAAAAGCCAGCTTCAATCAAAGAAGAAAAATGTTGCGCAACACCTTGAAATCTTTCGTAAAAGACAAAACTATTTTAAACGAAGAAGTGTTTCAGAAAAGACCAGAACAACTATCGGTAAAAGAATTCGAAGCATTAACAATAAAAATCGAAAAAATACAAGAAGATGAATCTTGAGCAAAAAGTAATGACAGAACTTAAGGCTGCAATGAAGGCTAAAGATCAAGCTGCTTTAAGAACTTTAAGAGCAATAAAATCGGCAATTCTATTGGCCAAAACAGACGGAAGTGGAAAAGAACTTGATGAAGTTGGAGAGCTAAAACTGATACAAAAGCTTGCCAAACAAAGGCAAGAGTCTATTGAAATTTTCAACAAACAAGGTAGAGAAGACCTTGCCCAAACTGAACAAGAGGAGTTAGCCGTACTAAAAAAATTCCTACCAGAACAATTAGGAGAAGAAGAACTTAGAGCTATCATAGAAAGCGTTATTCAATCCACTGGTGCATCATCAATGAAAGACATGGGTAAGGTCATGGGGGCTGCTAATGCTAAAATTGCTGGAAGAGCGGATGGTAAAGCCATTGCGTCATTAGTCAAGCAACTTTTGGGGTAAAATTAAAGCAAGTCTTACTTTAATTTTCTGGGCTGCTTGTAAATCGGAACCGTTGAACAGGGCTCTCCGTACATTACGCTTTGAGCCACCCCAGTCAATCTATTCTGTATATCCAAATAGGCAGAAGCAGGAACTGGCTTGTCACTGCACCCTTTGATTACGATTCTTTTTCCTTCGTATGCACTAACATCTAGTGCATCAATTTGATTGCGATAATGCATTTTGACAAATTCCTCCTCGGAAGTAGCATAAGAATTACCGCCAGCTTTAGAAACATAAGACGACACCAACATATACGCCCAAACAGGCACTATTGCATCATTTGAGCAATATACTAGTACAGTCTTACCTTCATAGGAAGACCAATCCAACTCCTTTAAAGACACTCTAAAATCCTTCTCCTTCAGGATGAATTCCTTCCATAGGAATTCCTTTATATCAAAGTGTATCAACTCTTCATTGGGATAATAAGATTCTAGATTAATCGTAATTAACCCACTGTTGGCTACCCTATTTACTAACTCCATATTTGCTTAATTACTTTCTGTAGGATTATTAGTAACAACCGTTTCTTCTTTTTGTTGTTGACCAATGGTTTCATCCATTTTTTCAATGTCCTTTAATTGAGGTAAATCTTCTAGATTTTTTAATCCAAAATAATCCATGAATTTTGGGCTAGTTCCATACAATAAAGGTTTTCCAATACTCTCACTTCTCCCTTGTATCTCAACCAGTTCTTTTTCTAACAACTTCTGAACAGTGTAATCACAATTAACTCCTCTTATGGCTTCCATTTCAGCCTTTGTTGTAGGTTGTTTATAAGCAATAATTGCCAATGTTTCTAATGCCGCTTTGGATAGTTTTTTCTTGGTAATGTGCTTCAAAAACGAACCAATAACGCCATGAAATGCTCCCTTACTCATAAAGGTATATCCTTCTGAAATTTCTACGATCTCAATAGAAAAATGCTCACTTTGGTATTTAACTATGAGCTGATCAAGAGCTGACTCCAAATCACTTTTACTAATCTTAGATTCTAGGTGCATCTCCAAAGACGAACGAATCTCTTTAAAAGTAATCGGAGTATGTGCGGCAAAAATTAAACTTTCGGCGTAAAGCTGTAGGTTGTCCATTACAACAGATTGTATTTATTGCAAATATAAAACCAATTTAATATCATTATTAAAAACATCATCCTACTCCGTTTTCAAAGCAAGTAAATCATCCCCCCTTCTTTCACTCTGAGATTTGAAAAACGAAATTATTAAATGACAAATTTAAATTTTGATTCATACCATAAAATGGGTACCCGGTTAAAAGCAAAACCTATTTCAAAGCGTCCAACTCTTATCACTAGATACCCTTATTCATGGGAAAACGATATTCTCCAAGCATTAAATGCTTGCCATTATGGGACTATAATGGGTTCGGCTCATCCAGATTCATACTATTCGAAGGGGAGGGGAGAACAGTATGGAATACACCAAACACATATCTGTGTCTATGAAATCATAATCTGTACCGAAATAAGAAAGTAGATTTTAATGGAAATCCCAAACCCTTAAATACCTCAATGAGTACAAGAAATATCAGTACATACTAGGGGAAAAGCTATGTTTACAAACTTCTGATTGTTACCAGAATATAGCAAGAAATAACGGTAGAATCTCTTCAAGAATGAATGGTGAATAATCTTGTATTCAAGATCTTATTAAAAGCATTGTGCTCTAAGCAAATGAAATCGAAAAAACGGCATCAACGTTTACAGATCGAATGCTATTTGGATTATACATTGTACTTGCTCCGATACAATTGAGGCGTAAGTCCAGTATATCTTTTGAAGATTTTCCTAAAAGTTTTGGTATCGTTGTATCCTACATCATAGATGACTTGATTGATATCTTTTCGTTTTTTCTCCAAATCTTTTTTAGCTGCTTCTACTTTTACTTTATGAATGTATTCTATAGGTGTATGCTTAGTGGCACTTTTAAATCTTCTGATAAAATTTCGTTTGCTCATATTCGTCTTTGCCGCAACCTTCTCCACCGTCAATGGACTGTGATAATTTTTTTCAATGAATTGCTGAGCCTCTAGCACTTGTTCGTCTTCATGTTCTTTGTAACCTTGGAATATGACAAAATGCGATTGGTTTAATCGATCAAAATCAATAGAGAACATTTTACTCGCCCATATACTCAGCTCTTTACCAAAGTACTTTTCAATAAGGTATAATAACAGTCTAAAAGACGAAAAAGCCCCTCCACTTGTATAGACCCCATTGAAATCTGTCACAACATTCTGGGGAATAACTTTTACATTTGGATAACGTTCTTTGATATAGTCAACGACTTGCCAATGCGTCGTGCATGGTTTTCCCGACAGGATTCCGGACTCTGCCAATAGAATGGCTCCTGCGCAAATAGAAGCGATTTCAGTACCTCCCTCATAAAGCTCCCTGATTTTTTCGATCAAAGCTTGATTCTTTGCGATAGCTTGTTCTGGTAGAGTATAGAATGCTGGTACAATAAGTAAATCTGTTTCTAATAACTGGTCTAATGTTTTTTGTGTCTTGAACTGAACATTGTGCATGAGTTGAATATTATTCATTTTTTCACTGACCAATTCAATCTCAAAAGCTCTAATGCCTTTAGTTTGCTCCAAAAACCGATTGACACCATAAAATATATCAAGGATTCCGGAAAGAGCCGATAAAACAGCGTCTTCAAATACAATTACTGATACTTTTTTCATAATACTATTTATCAAAAGTCAAACTAGGCACAAATTGCCCCATGTATTAACTGTAAATATTTCGCAAATAAGTCAAATTCAACCGATCGAATATAGTTCTAAACAGATAAAACAACCTCACATTCACTATTTTCATTGCGCCATTGTAATAATAATTAATTTAACTCTAATATTTATATTACAACTCCACCAAAAGCCAACATTGTCACATATACCCCTTAAAGCTGTCTCATATAGATAGTCTCATTCTTTATATAGCTCTGTAACTTTGGGGATATAAAAAATAAACTGTTATGAATGCAAATGTTGTAAATTGGTTTGAGATCTATGTAGAAGATATGAACCGTGCGAAGAATTTTTATGAAAAAGTACTTGATTTAGAAATGAATCAACTTCCCGTCCCTAATGGAGTTCAAGATATGGAGATGTATGCCTTTCCATGGGTGCAAGAGGCTCCTTTTGCAGCCGGGTCATTGGTAAAGAGCCCGATGGGTTCGCCTTCTGACAAAGGAACAATTGTATACTTTAATTGTGAAGATTGTTCTCTGGAGGAAAGTAGAGTAGCCGAAGCCGGAGGTACAGTTGTCATGCCTAAAATGCCTATTGGTGAGCATGGTTTTATTGCCCTTTTCAAAGATACTGAAGGCAATACTGTCGGATTACACTCGAGGAAGTAAACACCGAAAAAACCTTTGACCACAAGCCTCCATTCTGATATTTGGGGGCTTTTTTTTGCACATATTTTAACTTTATATCTCTTTGAGGATAGCGTTTCTGTGCAATCAAATTCTTCATAAATCTAAAGTATTCCTCCCGACAATAATCTGAAAACAACTCCACTTAACTTAACAATTAGTTGCATAACGTAATTTTACGTTGTATGTTTGTAAAAACAGTTGATCTGCATTATGCGACTACTTATCATCCTTAGCACATTTATAACTCACATGTCTTTTGGCCAAACGACTTTAGATCAGGCAAAAGTATTTGAACAATCCTATCAATACGATAAAGCAGCACAATCGTTTCTAAAACTTTATCAACAAGACACCACAAACAGAACTTACTATTTTCAAGCTGGGAAAAATTATCTTTTATCGGGAAACAACGCTCATGCCAAAAGCATTCTTCTCCAATTAGAACAAGACAGTATGCAATCCGAACCATTATTTTCTTCGTTAGGAAACATATTTGAAACTGAGCAGCACCTTCCAAAAGCTATAAAATATTACTCTAAATGCCATAAACTAAATCCAAACAATGCCTTCTACTGCAAAAAACTAGCTTCATTATATTCAAAAGCAAGACTTCCAATAGATGCATTTCATTATCTTTCAAAGGCTCATAAAAACAACCCAAAAGACATTCAAACCATGGTCCAGCTTGGAGACTTTTTTCTCCAAAACAATCAAATAAACGAAGCAGACAGTATAGTAGCTCAATGTATACTCCTTGATTCTACCAATATAAGTTCATTGCTACTAAAGGCTAGGCTAGATTACAAGAATAAAGCATATGATAGTGTCTATCAAACCTTAGTTAAAACTTCAGGTCAAATAGATTTGAATGACCACTATCTCAAAATGTTGGGTTACTCTTGTTACAAAATCGACAGCTTAGATCAAGCTATTCTTTATCTACGAAAATCATTGAATAATGATTCCAATCCGGAGGTGACACATTTCTATATGGCCTTGGTCTATGAAATCAAAGAAATGTATTCCGAGGCCGATTTTCATTTTGACAAAGCAATAGAACATTCGACTTCCGAAAACATAGCCTCATATTATGTTCGACAAGGAAAAATGCATCAAAAAAACAATCGATTCAAAAAAGCTATGAATGCTTTTGATTCTGCCTATTTTTTCAATCAAGATCCTAATATGATCTATTACCATGCAACGTGTGCAGACCTTTATTACAAAGACAAAAACATTGCAATCTCATGGTACAATAAATTCTTAAAGGCACAACCCGAACATCAAGCTTATACCGACTACAGTAAAAAAAGAATGACTTATTTAAAAGAATTCAATCATCAAAAAGAAAAATAATGAAACGACTTACAAAAGCTGAGGAAGAAGTCATGCAGTATTTTTGGGAATCAGGACCATCTACCGTAAGCCAAATTATCAAATTGATGCCTGAACCAACTCCTCCTCATTCCACCATTTCTTCAATTGTTCGAATCTTAGAGAAGAAGGAATTTCTTGACCATAAAGCATATGGTAGAACATACGAGTATCGACCGATTATTGATAAAAAGACATACTCCAAATTTTCTATCAAAAAACTGGTTGCCAATTATTTTGAAGGTTCTATGAATGACCTTGTTTCCTTCTTAATTCAGGAAAACGATCTAAGTCTCAAAGACTTAGTCGAATTACATAAAGATAAAAAAGAAGAAGAATGATATACATTTTACAAACATCATTGGTATGGCTAATTCTATACCTTTTCTATAAGTCGTTCTTGCAAAAGACAACCTTTTATCTCCTCAATCGAATTTACCTCATCTCCGCATTGATCATAGGACTTATATTGCCCTTTTCTCAATTATGGTTTACCTCTTCGTATTCCATTTATCAATTTGAAGCGGTGGAAATTATTGCCAATGCAAGCCACATTACAAATAAAAACTCTGCATCTGAGATAAGTCTTAATTGGTTAAATATTATCTACGTAATCGGATTTATTATTGCAATGGCAAGGTTTGTTTTTGGGTTATATAAGATCAGTCAGTTTTCCTCTGGTGCTATTATAACACAGAATGATGGTCATACTTTAGTCTATACAAACAAAAAACACCTTCCTTTTTCCTTTCTTAACAAAGTCTTCATTAGTCGCTACTATCCCGAAAATGATAAACTCTCTACTATTATAGAACACGAAAAAATTCATGTAAATCAAGGACACAGTTATGATATTCTATTTCTCGAATTAATCCATGTTTTATTCTGGTTTAACCCCATTGTTTTATGGTTAAAACGAGAATTAAAGCATGTACATGAATACTATACTGACTTTCATGTTACACTTAACACAAGTGTAAATCATAGTGCTTATAGCAATATCCTATTAAACCAACACTCAATAGATTATAAACCCCAAATAGCCAATCATTTTTTCAATTCAAAAATTAAAAACAGACTTATCATGTTACAACGTAAAAAATCAACAAAATCAAACTATTTAAGGTACTTAGTTGCCCTACCAATAGTTGCCTTAATGGCGGTTCTATTCTCCTCATCTACTCCCTTCAATACGCATTTGAAAGGCTTACATTACAACGACTATTCCTTGATATCAAATGACACCATTCCAGATGATGATAAAGTGTATAAAACGCTGGAAGAAATGCCTAGATTCCCAGGCTGTGAAGATCAAAACCTTGACCTTAGGTCCAAAGATGGTTGTGCCAAAAAAAAGATGCTAGAATACATCTATCAGAACGTAAAATACCCGGAAGAAGCACAAAAAAAGAAAATTGAAGGAACTGCAGTTGTTCAGTTTATTGTTGAAAAAGATGGTAGCGTTTCTTCTGTCATGATACTTCGAAATCCAGGTGGTGGAACAGGGCAAGAAGCCAAATCATTGATCGAAAGAATGAATGATAATGGAATAGTTTGGACACCTGGGAAAAAAAATGGTAAAAAGCAAAGGGTAAGATATACATTGCCAATTAAATTCAAACTAGGGAAATAACCGATTTTAGATGAAATCAAAAATTGTTAATGGGTACTTAATCATCTGCTTTAAGTACCCATTAAAAAGATGAAGAATTTCAGTAAAATATGCATTCTTGCTTTAATGATTTTATTAAGTTGCCAAAAGCAAGAGCGTTTTGCATGGAGTGGCTTTTCATGGGAAAACACAAACTATTCTAAGGTCATAATTGAAAACACCACTTCGGATATTAAATCAATCCGTATTTCTTACTTTAACAAAACCACAAAAGAAGTATTGGATTCTACACTTAGTATTGCTCCACACTCAAAAAATGTTTTAGGATTTGAATTTTTCAGACCAGAGTTAATTAATATTTCATATGGAGAAATAAACAAAACAACATACTTAGTTCCTACTATGGATCTAGAGCTATTAGTTAGTGACACCATTACAACTCAAGGAAAACACAGCACAATATATTCAACCCTATTTAACGTTGGAGATAATTCCAAAACGATTTCAGAATTGGAGGTTTTTCTCAAAAATGCAAAAACACCTGAATGGATGACTTCCTTTTTATTGGAGTCCAGAAAATACAAAGAGTTATATGAAGTATATCATCAAGCAGGTTACGAACTGTATCTTGGAAATACTGATGTAACCGTAAATCCACAAGATTCTATTAAAGCAGAAATGTTGCTGAAAAAGCAAATCACAGGTGTCCACTATAACTACTATTCCCTACTTCAAAAATTTAAGAATTTCTATCAGTTCAGGAAGCAGAATAGAAACTTATTAAACGAACCTTTTAGAATTCGACAAAATTTTATATCTGAGCTTCAATCGATAGAAGATGATAAAACTAGATACAACATGATAGGCATGCACACCGAAGGTCTCATGTTAAGAAAAAGAAAGGAATTCAAAGACAAAGATGTTCTATATACTTCTATCATCGGTTTACTCCCAGAGGAGTATATTGATAAGTTAAACAAAATAGAAAAAGAATATACTAATGATGATTATGACACTGAGGCTATAGCAAGATTACTCTCCAAAGAAGTGAAAACTACAACTGGTTTGAAAAGTCCATTGAATGAAACCCTAAAGGACTATAAATTATTGAAATTTTGGTTTGCAGGATGTGCACCCTGCAAAAAGGAAATTCCGCATGAAAATAAATTATTAAACGAATATGATAATCTAAGCATCCTTCATTTTTGTAAATCCACTAAAGAAACAGATTGGAGAGAATACATATCCGATAACCACTCAAAAGGAATTCATTATTATCTTGACCAAGAAATAACTAAAGAATATATAACTGTTTTCAATTTGAGCTATGCACCAAGGTATGTTCTTTTGAACAAAAACAACGATGTTGTCTGTTGGAACTGTGCAAACCCTTCTAATAAAACACTTGGTCAAGTATTAGATTCTAATTAAGAGGTAAATTCATAACAATATTGTTGGCGTTTATTTCGAGTAAAAACCACTTACTTGCCATATACACTCAACGTTAAGGGCTCAATACTTTTAAAAAGTATCCATCAATTAATTGTAGAATATTATAGAACATAAAAAAGCCCACTCCTGCTAGTAAGGAGTAGGCTTTCAACATTACATTATACTCTTTTCCTTGTTAAATCAAGAATTATTTGTTCTTACCGAGGTTATTCAACTTTGCCGTTACTTCTTCAATAACCTTATTCTGAGCTTCAATTTCTACTCTTTTATCGTCTTGTTGCTTCAAGTTCTCTTCAATACCTGCTTCTGCTTTAGAGATTTTCTGCTTATAGTTTTCAATATCTTTATGAAGATTACTATTCTTTTTTTCCAATTTAGAAAGATTTCCATTAAGCTTTTTAAGTGCTTTTTCCTCTTTCTCAAGCTCCATATTTATTGCCTTTTTTCTTCCTATCAACCAAAAATCAGACATAAACTGCTCAGTCCCTTTAGCTTGTTCAGGATGGTCCTTTGAACTTACTAAATCATCTCCTAAATCCACCCATGCATAAATAGTAGATTGACCTTTTCTCTCCTCAATTTTACTATAAATTGTAATAGGTGAAGAACCATTGATTAGATTTACCTTGCCATCTTCTGTATAAAACTCCTTAGCCTTTCTATTTCTTTTTACTTTTTTGAAATTTTCTTTCAAGTATTTCTTCCATTCTCTCTCCGCATTTTTCTTATCCAAACCTTCAATGTCTACATAGAAAGCACTATGAGGTCCCATGCTCATGGTTTTGCTTTGTTCTTGTACCTCTTGGGCAAACAAGTTAGACAGACTAAATAGGGTAAATAGTGTTAAAACTAGTGATTTCATATTCTCTATAATTTTGGTTTATATATTGGTATATACTTTTTATATATTCCTACATTAAGACACTTCTATTGATAAAATGTCACAATAAAGTCGTGGTCCAAGTTAACAAATAGATACAAAAAGCAACTATGTCTTTATAAACAAGTTGACAAACTCTTCGCGCTTCCTTCGTGAAACAGGAATTTCATCCCCATTATTCATTACTACTATTCCCTCTTTTAAATAAGAAGAGATATGAACTGTATTGATTAAATGCGACTTATGAGTACCATAGAACTTATACTTTAACAACATTTCTCTATAGTATCCCAGATTATAAGAGCTGACAATGGGATTGGAATCCTTTAAATGAAACTTTGTATATTTTTGCCACCCTTCGCATCTGATGATTTCATTTATCTTTACAAACTTATACTCCTGATTATTGGGAATGGTAAGCTTTGCCTCTTGGTCTCCTGGATTATTCAAACTAAAAAGTAAGTTCTCGTACTTTTCAAGCCTTTGTTGCTTTTCTATTCTTTCGATGGCTTTATTCACCGCAACAATTAAATCGGAAGTGTTTACCGGTTTTAATAAATAATCTACTGCATTTACCTTAAGGGCATCAATTCCATACTTGCTGAACCCTGTTACAAATATTATACTGAAATTGACTGTGGAAAACCTTGACAACATATCGAATCCTGATTCTCCAGGCATAGAAATATCTAAAAAAACGATCTCTGGTTGATTTCTTATTATGCTATCATATCCTTCCGATGCACTTCCTGCCTTATCAACGATATGAATATTAGGGCAATACTGCTGTAGTTTTATAAATAAAACCTCCCTTAACTTGGGTTCATCATCAATAATTATTGCTTTGTATTGTTTCCTTTCCATAATTAGCTTTCGATTTTTAATACCACTTTTGTTCCAACCGATTCATTTTTTGAATCATATTTATCCGTTACACTCAGTTCTGCCTTAACATTTCCCATATTGTTAATGGTTTCTATTCGATCATTAATGATCTCCATTCCGCGAGATTTATGCACCTTAATTGATCGCATTTCTTTTGCTTTTTTACGACCAATTCCATTATCATCAATTTCGCATATTAAGACCTCTCCTTCAAGAAAGAATCTCAACTGCAATTCACCTTTACGCTCTTTTAAGTGTACTATTCCATGATTGATTGCATTTTCGATAAGTGGTTGAAGTATCATTGGCGGAATAGTATAATCAAGATCTAATTCAGGGTCTGTAGAAATAGAATAATCAAACGATTGCTCATATCGAATGTTTTCCAGTCTGATATACAACCTGAGTATTTCGATTTCTTGTTCAATTGTAATGTATTTCGATTTGGAAGCTTCTAAAATTTTCCTCATAAGCATAGCAAAATCAGAAAGATATTCATCTGCTTTATCCGTATCATGGGACTGAATGAAAAACTGTATGGCTCCTAAGGCATTAAAAATGAAATGAGGATTCATTTGCGCTTGTAAAGCGGACAACTGAAGCTCGGAAATTTTACGATCAATTTTTGATTGGCGATCTTGTTTGATCCGATTGTTTCTAATGAACGCGTAACTGACCAACAGGACGGAAAGAACAAATAGCAAGCCTTGCCACAATCGGGTATACGATTTGGAGACATGAATTCCTAAGCCCTGAGAAAACTTACTATTGGGGCAGTTTACTGTTAAGCTGTGCTGTCCTTTTCTAATATTAGAAATACTAATTTTATCTGTCCAAGTTCTAATTGTTACTCCATCATCTGAACAAAAGGCTTCAGGGGTCACTTCTTCAAATGGAAATTTATAATAGTTGGGCTTTTCAAGATTAATCAATACAGAGTCAATGTCATCATTTTGATCAATATGATCCACTAACTCAACCTGATTGCTTTTAAAGACTTTTATTTCTTTAAAATAACACCCTGTTTTATCATCCCAATTAAGCAAAATTTTGGGATCCACACTAACCACTCCATTTATTGATCCAAAATACAAAAGACCTCTTTCATCTTTCGCAACGGCTCCTGTATTAAACTCACGATCGGCTAACCCATGATGTTCATAATATTTTCCTATTAATTCTAATTCTTTATTTAATACATTCAGTCCATTCCAAGTAGCGATCCAACAATTACCCAAGTTGTCATTCACCATGGCAATAGCTTTATTGTTTGTCAACCCTTCTTCTTGCGAAAATTGTTCTACAATTTTCTTACTATACTTGTCTAATATGTAGATGCCTCCCCCTAATGATCCAATGATCAAATAATTATTGTATTCATGGACCGCTCTGATATAATCAAATTCTAGATTTTTGGATAAGTCCGTTTGGTAACGATCAAGTCTTTCTTTTTCTTCAAAATTATGATCTAGAACAACTAGGCCTTCTTGAGTTCCTAGTATAAACTCCTCCATTTCCTCGAGATATACAAGTTCATGCAAACGATGATTTTCAGCATCATTTACTAACAATATTTCTTCATACAAGTCTGTCTCAAAGTCATACGATGAAAGAACTCCTTGAGTTGTATCCTTATGATACCCCATCAGATACAATCGATCATTTATAACCCGTAAATTGTTTAACTTATATGGAATGATTCTTTTCTTCCAAGTTTGAGAGACTGGATCAATCTGATACAGTATACTCTTATTTTCGTAAGTATAAGAATAAGAGTAAAGTACCTTTTTCTTGGAGTCATATCTTAATTTACCATTCTGCCTAAATTCTTTACTTTCTTCTACAAACCACCTTGATGCGACCCTTTCGTCAAACTTCTTGTAATAAAGCTTTGATGCTTCTTTCAAGTAAAACAAATCTCCATTGTCATTAGACACAATACCAGAAACGATAAACCCGAATGTTAGTCCATTTAACGGAACATTATTGTAATTTCTGATTCCGTCCCGCACAAAGGAAAACACATGTAATCCACTATACCCAACTTCAATCCATTGGTGAAACACATCGTCTGCATATATATCCTTAAACACCTCATTTTTCAATAAAATACTATCACACGAAACCAACTTGTTTTTATTGGTAAAAATCCAAAGAGCCTCAGTAAATCTCGGGATGTGTGTATATGGAGCAATGATATTTCCCTTCTCATCCATACTTAAGAACTTACACTCAAGAGAATCCATCGGCAACTTGCTTAATAGATTTACTTCATTGCCTTTCAAGCTATAAAATCCAGTATTACTTGCCAACAATACTTCATCGCCACGCCTAATTAACTTCCCTTTGCGTTCAATCTTTCTTAACCTATTGGATTCTAAAACTAAGATTTCATTATCATAATTTTGAATGTAGTATACTCCATTATTTTGAATGACTATCTCAGGAATTGAAGAAGTCGTACATAAAAAATTATTCGAGAGCAAACCCTCCGAAAATTCAAAAAGTTGATAGCCTTCATTCGACTTATGGACCCCATAAATGAGCTTTTCGTCTACAATTATTTCATATTCGTCATTCAGTGGAATTGAGGAGACATATTTGTCTCCAGGTCTGATATAAAAAACTGAGTTGATACTCTTGGTTCTTATATAGATATTCCCATTTTTATGTTTAAACAGCTTCTTTATTTCATGGGATTTGACCTTCTTTGATTTAAGATTTTGAATATCAACATCCACAAATTGCTGACCATCGTATCTTCTGATGGATTGTTCATCAACGATATAGAAAAACCCAAATGAATCTCGTATCACATGGTTAACAACACGCTCCGGCAATCCATTTTCAATGGTGTATTGTCTTATGTCATGTATGATCTGGCTCTCTAGACTATTCGTTAGAGTTAAGACTATTACCCATATAATGAAACTTCTAATTGGAGATTTCAAATCATGACTTCCTTTCTATAAAGATACCAGATTGAATGATTTTACCACAACAAACCCGTACATAAAACATTACCTCCTGTGCTATTTTATTTACCGTTGTTTCGTAATAAGGAAAATGTATCTTGGTTTTCTACTTACTGAAGGACCTTAAATGTTTAATACAAAACAAATAGCCCTATCAGTAAGTAGTAGGAATTTCTCCTCTAGCGACATTTTTTGGTGACCCACATTAAGTAATTTCCTTCGATAATCATTAGTTATAAATCAAACCTGTTTATTAAGAACAATTTATTTTCAACTCAACCTTATAATCATTTTATAAAAATCAAATACACTAATCAATGATTTTCACAAGTTGAGTCAAGGAAATATTAACTCTACCATTTATTTGGAAGGAAGAAATAAACTTGTATTAAATCTTATCCTTTCCACTCTATTATAGTTAGCTGATAAATGATTTGAGTACTACAACCTGTAGTTACTGAACACTTCACTTGTACTCAACTAATAGATTGGTTCAGCGATTTATTAATCTTCTTGTCAACTTCGAATTAGCTTCATTTAGTTAAACCTTCTTGGTGCAAATCGAAAAAGTGGAATCAACAGTTTATTCTAGATATAGAAGATATATACTTAAACAACGATGTGATATTTCCTCTTCCTACTTTAACATCATTACTTCGTAGATCATTAATGATATTTCTGACAATTAAACATCCTTTTCAGGATACATCATTGGGTCACCAGAAAATTAAAAGATAATTTGGATCTACCACATTCTATATTATTCAGTTTGATGCTTTATAACCTATCATCTGTAAGTAAATACCTACTTCAAATCCAACATTTCGAACCGTATGATTCCACTTAATCACAATTTTTTGGGGCTCCACCTTCCAATCAGATGAATAAGTCTAGCTTAGGAGTTCAATTGCACTTTCTATTATTACGTGTTTTCAATTCGATTTTAGTAAAAAGTAACTTTACTCTCTAAAGAGTGATTTATTCAATTGAACTTAACTATCTGTTTTCTGCGGTAAATCCTTAATTGTTTAACAGCACTTAATGTAAACTATAATAGACAACCAACTTAGTGGATTATTCTCACCATGTTTGTATAAAAAAGACGATCGGTTTATGTCATCAAACCAACGGAAGATGAATCCATTATTTGATATCAAATATGTCTCGAAGACCGGAACCTATTAGGTTAAAAGCCAATACCAAAATCATGATTAAGAGTGCCGGTAATACGGCAATACCGAAATTACCACTTAATACATAACCATAGTTCTCATTCAATAAATTGCCAAGAGATGGAGCAGGAGGATTGACACCAAAGCCCAAATAGCTAAGTCCTGCTTCAATCAAAATAGCCGTTGCAAAATTAGCTGAGATGATAACCAATAGGGGTCCAGCAATATTTGGAAGGATATGTCTCATTATGATCACTCTATTTGATAAACCAATACTTTTAGCTGCAAGAACAAAGGTTTGTTCCTTTATACTTAGTACCTGTCCTCTGACAATTCTGGCGACATCAACCCACATCGTTAACCCCACCGCAAGAAAGATTACTCCAAGACCTCTACCAAAAGCCAATACAATGGCGAAAACCAATAAAATAGTAGGAATAGACCAAGTAACATTGATTAAATACATAACCAATTGATCCAACCAACCACCAAAATATCCCGCTATCGACCCAAGGCTTACTCCAATCAATATAGAAACTATCACAGCCATAAATCCAGCAAACAATGATATTCGAATACCTAGTATTAATCGACTAAGAAGATCCCGACCAAATCTATCTGTACCAAGATAAAATGTCTGAAACCTAGTCTTTTCTTCGACGTAATCCATAGCATTGTCTGCATCAATTTGTACAATTCTTTGAGTTCCTAAAGGAGTATAAAATACTGCTGTTTGTCCATTCAAGTGAACGGAATCATACGGAATAGGGTCTTCATTGCTTGATTGTCCAAAAAGCAGATATTGACCAAATGAGACCTTCTTATTGTTATTTGAAGCATTGAATATCTTCACCTTATATCCCCACGGCTTTAGAGGGATTTCTACTATTTGATTATTCGCATCTGTTGAATCATCTGGAATAATTAGAAATGCAAATATTGCTAGAATTGATAGAATAAAAATAACAGACAACCCCCATATCATAGTGGGTTTGTTTTTCACCTTCTCCCATAACAACTTATTGGGTGAAGAAACCACTTATTTTTTGATTTTTAGACTTAGATCCAATGACCCAGCAGAATGAGTCAAGGCTCCGACAGATATGTAATCTACACCCGTTTCAGCATAATTTCTTACGGTTTGTAGTGTAATTCCACCAGATGCCTCTGTTTCAAATTGCTTATTTACAATCGCAACAGCTTCTTTCATAATTGGAACGTCGAAATTATCTAACATAATCCTAGTTACACCTCCAACTTCTAATACCTCGTATAATTCCACAAGGTTTCTAACTTCTACTGTAATGCCTAGATCTAAATTATTCTGAGCAAGATACTCATGGACCCTGTTAATCGCCTTTGTCAATCCTCCACAGGCATCATGATGGTTGTCTTTTATCATGATCCAATCATAGAGTCCATCTCTATAATTGTGACATCCTCCTATTCGTACAGCCCACTTTTCCAAGAAACGCATATTCGGCGTTGTCTTACGTGTATCCAATATTTTGACATCAAGATCTTCAACTTCAATTGCAAATCGACTGCTTATTGTTGAAATGCCACTTAGCCTCTGCATCGTATTAAGAACCAGTCGTTCCCCCTTAAGCAATATTTGAGCCTTCGAAGTAACTTCAAACGCAATATCTCCTGGCTTAATATCACTTCCATCTTTTATAAAAACATCGAAAGTACAGTTTGGGTCCAATTTTTTAAAAACCTTTTCGGCAAATTCAACACCCGCTAGAGTTCCAACATCTTTTACTTTCAACACAGCTGTCTGGGTCAAATCTTCAGGTATACAAGCTAGCGAGGTGTGATCCCCTTCTCTAATATCTTCGTATAATGCTTTATCAATAAAATCATTTAACTCTTGAGGATTGATGCCTTCCATAGTCTATATTGTTAATTTTCGCAGCAAAAGTAATCAATTTAAAGGATTGTTGCACAGTTAATACTTAGAGGGTCTTCTGATTAATTCAAGGATATATAATTGACATGAATTAGGTACAGCTATTGATCTGATCATACAATACAGGCAGGATGTAGCACATAGCAATGCTAATGCCCAAAGGCATTTTAATCGATTCATGGTTTGAAAGTATTATGGATTAATTATGAAATAATCTTATACTCAAAAATCTAATCAATAAAAAGATAAGTCAAATACGCCGTGATCTACGATGTATTCCTCACCTCCACATATAAATTCGAGGTGAAAGGTGCCTGAAACAATTCGCTCTTCAAAATCTAAGTGAGAAATGTAGATATGACTATTGTCTAAGTCTAAATGTTGATTATCATCATTGCATTCAACATTATTACTATCTGATATTAAAGATATACCATCAAACCATTCAGGGTCAACCAGTAAAGCATTTTGCTCAATTTCAGGATTATGCAAGAATAAATCAAAACGATAATCGCCATTCGAAGCATTAATATAGAATAAGCTATCAATTGGACTATATTCACACTGCAAGTAATGCTTTAGAAATGTTTTTTTCGGAAGAAAGGCTTTATCATTAATAAGGCATCCAAAAGAGTTACGTCCTGTCATGGACTCCTTTGGCAATTTATCGATTTCGTCTTTTTCACACGAAGAGAGAAAAAGCACCAGACCAATAACCAACAAAAAGGCAGGAAAAGACTTTAAGGCTTTAGGGGATTTCATAGTTTTATGGTTTATGATTTAAAGATACTATAAAACCATGATTCCAAATGTTAAGGTTTTATAAATCAACACATTAGATTCAATTTCTAATATGCATCTAATAAATGTTAAAACGAAGGTCAAATACACCGTGCTCTACGATGTATTCCTCACCTCCACATATAAATTCGAGGTGAAAGGTGCCTGAAACAATTCGCTCTTCAAAATCTAAGTGAGAAATGTAGATATGGCTATTGTCTAAGTCTAAATGTTGATTATCATCATTGCATTCAACACTATTACGATCTGTTATTAAAGAGACTATATCAGGTCCAAAAATAGTAGTATCTGCTAAAACGACATTTTCTCCATTTCTAGGCTCATATAGAAAAAGATCAAAACAATAATTACTATTACATGTACTAATTTGAAAATAATTATAGTCTTGATCATAATCACACTGCAAGTAATGCTTTAGAAATGTTTTTTTCGGAAGAAAGGCTTTACCATTAATAAGGCATCCA
This sequence comes from Saprospiraceae bacterium, assembly GCA_965230345.1. Lineage (GTDB taxonomy): Bacteria > Bacteroidota > Bacteroidia > Chitinophagales > Saprospiraceae > JADKBO01. The sequence goes on along the minus strand of CBDDKR010000002.1, from coordinate 1,141,963 downwards.
AAAGAGTTGCGCCCTGTCATAGACTTCTTTGGTAATTTATCGATTTCGTCTTTCTCACACGAAGAGAGAAAAAGTACCAGACCAACGACCAACAAAAAGGTAGGAATAGACTTTAAGGCTTTGGGGGATTTCATAGTTTTATGGTTTATGACTTAAAGATACTATAAAACCATGATTCCAAATGTTAAGGTTTTATAAATCAACACATTAGATTCAATTTCTAATATGCATCTAATAAATGTTAAAACGAAGGTCAAATACACCGTGATCTACGATGTATTCCTCACCTCCACATATAAACTCTAAGTGAAAGGTGCCTGAAATGATGCGCTCATCAAAGTCTAAGTAAGTAAGAAATGTAGATACTGCATATATAAAATGTTAATAAAGGAGTAATCTAAACACTTTGAGTTTTGCTAGACTAAACCGCTTGTGTTTATTGGTTAGTCAAATTACTTTTCATAGAATAAACTATGGGAATAATAATAGCTGAAGTCTAACAGACACAATCTTCACTGTGACAGGTGAGTGTTTAGGTAACTTCATCAAAGGCTTTTATCAATCCTCCTGCAAATAATGCTTCCCAAAGTAAGCTCTGTAATTCGTATGTGTGCGCTGTTGAAGCATTCTTCTATAGTTATGCTGTGTAATAGGCAGCAATTCGAAATTAACCAAATCTTCTGGAATATATTCGGAAAGGCTCTTCTGAACACCATTGTAATAAGTCATAGCTTTCTCACGATTCGAAAACGATCGAATCAAAATCAATTGAGTATTTTCTGTTTTATTTAACAACATCTCACTCATTTGAAGTCGATCCTTACTATGGTAATGTTTGTTATAATCCGAAATCGCAATTTTTGCAGGTTGAAGGACTTTATCAGAATAATCAAATAAGATCACCGCAACATAATGTCTTGAGTCGTCTTTCAACTCAAACATTTCATCTACACCAGCAATATCCGTTGTTCCAAATGCACTCTTATCTCCTTTAAGGAATCGCATAATCTCCTTGGCTTTGAGTTCTTCAGGCGTATCTGGATACCTTACAATTACTTCTTTCAATCCTTTTATATAGTCCTCTTTACCTTTAGTGTGTCCTAGACACATTGCTTTTAGTAATGAAAATTTGGCAACCAATTTATTCTCTTTTCCAAAACTCTTAGTTGCTTTATCTACACGTTTAAGCACTTCTACATATTCTCCTTTTTGAAACATCTTAAACGTATTGTCATAATATCTATCCAATCGTTTTTTCTCTTCCTCCAAGGAAAGTGCATATTCAGGATTAGCTATCAACTGACCATACTTTGTATCTGGAAACTGAGTCACTATTAAGTCCTTATACTTATCCGACATTGCTGAATTATTCAGGTCTCTGTAGTCCAAGTAGAGGTAATAGTATGCGTCAACAATATCGGTGTGAGATTGATATCTTCTGTTCAATTCTTCCAAAGTTTCAGCTGATTTTTTATACTTCTGAATCTTATCTCGGTATTGTTTACCCAAGGCAAACATCGCCTTCCTAATTTGCTCTTCTATCTTTCCTTTTGCCAGTGGAGTCGTAGGGATATCAGCCATTATGCGATTGTAATCCTCTTCAGATATGTCATCAGAGGCTACGACTTCTTCCTCTTCAGACTCTTCCGCTTCTGCAGCATTTAATTCCGCGGCGTCAATTTTACTTTCTAGTCTCCAATTATCAACTAAAGGTCTTTCTCCCCATTGTTTTCTAAATTGAGAAATCCCTTGTTCTTTCTTAACAATATTGTAAGGCCAAAAATCACTTGTACCACTTCTACGTCTTTGTTTAACAAAAAGATTTTTGTCTACAACTGAGCCCTTTTTCGTCCCTGATGTTTTTTCTTCCTCAAGTCTCTTTTTAGCAATTTTAGACAACTCTTCTTTAGACAATGAAGCCATTGCAATAACACTGTCTAATTGAGTTATGGTTTGGATGTTTTTCGAAATTTCAGTTAGATTTTCAGCATACTTCTTTACTTCCTTTCTCCTTGGATCTACTTTGTCCATTACAGTCAAAGTAGAATCATAATAATACTTAGCTGTAACATAATCCTCCATATTAAAGCTTATAGAAGCTACTTGATAATACGCCTCTGCTTTTAAAGAAGGGTTGCTTCCACTAAATTTAATACTCTCGGCGAAATACTCTTTGGCTTTATCAATATTTCCTTTTTCAATCTCTAATTCACCCATTGCGAAGTAAATTTCATCCTTAAACTCCGCATATTTGGTTTCCTTCAACATCCTCTTAAGCTTCTTAGTCACATCCGTATCTCCACCCTTCATTTGACTACATTTAATGGCATTAAGTGTTGCCATAAACTTCATCTTATAATCTCTAGATTTCTTTCTTGAAATATTAAAATACTCTTCTGCATCTGAGTATTGCCCATTTTCAATCAGTATTTGTCCTGCTACAAAGGCATATCTTGCCTTTTCTTTGCGTTTCGTTTTCTTATGTGCAATGGCTTCATCTATAAAATCCAATGCGTTATACGCTCTTCCAGACTTGATCATTAAGTCTGCTTGTGCTACTTTAATCTCTTTGATTAATTTAGAATCTAAACCTTTTTTGTCTTCAAGTCGATTTAACAAAAACTCTGCTGAGTTATATTTACCTGCTCTTATATAAGATTTAGCCAACCAAACCAATCCTTCGTTATAGGCCGTTTTATCCTTAGGTTCTTTGACTTTTGGTTTAGTAGGAGTATCATTCTTTTCTATTTTCGAAGCCGTTACTTTCTGTGGTTCCTGAACAATAGGTTTTACGACAGTAGTGGTATCAACTACTTTTTTCTCTCTTCTTTTCTTCTTTCCTCTTGTACTCTTCTTCCTATTTTTCTTCCTTTCTTTCCGTTCTTTTTCTTTTCTCTTTTTTTCTTCCTTTCTAAGCTTTTCTTTCTCCTTTCTTGCTCTTTCCTTTTCTTTTTGTTTTTCTTTTCTTGCCTTTTTTCGAGCTTTATTGGAAGCTCGTTTGGAAATCTTGTTTTTTAGATAATTTCGTCCATAAGGGTTTGCAGGATTAAAGTCTTCTTGAAAATATTCGAATGTTTCAACTGCAGTTGCATAGTCTTGCTTGACATACTGAGCCCTACCCATTAAAACATAACAATCATCTACCCAATCGCCTGGCTCGTGGAGTGTTGCCACTCGTGTCACCTTTTCGATGGCCTTATCCATATCAGCATTCACCATTTTCGGATCTGGCACCGAAACAAAATCATACAACTCAATTATCTGGGTGTAATTATCCACATGAGCCGCTTGCAAATCCAACATAGCGTATTCCATGAGTTCATTGGCATTGAAATATCCATTGTACTCAGAAGTAACATTGTGGTAAAACTTGCTCAGTTTTGATGTCTCCTTCTTTTTACGCTTTGTTGCACAGCCTTCACTAAAAACTATTGCAAATAGCAACAAAAAAACCCATGAAATTTTATAAGAAAATTTATTCGTCATTTCCTCTTCTTCGTTATAATATATGGACCCTTTTAATCCCTTAGTATGGGATTTGTAAGGCAAAATCAGTTAACTCTTACTCCTTACGGAAATAATCAATAAAACGCAAAATTGCATTAATTATTACGATTCTATTCGCTCTTTTTACTAAAGAACTTCAAATCGCATGTTAAATCTACTTCTCTTTCGAAACTTCAACCAATCTTCACATTCTAATACAAAAACACTTCCAAACTAAAATCTTCATTAACATGAATGTAGAATTTAATTGATTTTCAGAAAAATACAAAAGTAATAAAATTATAATATGTCTAGTGCCAGACCATGAATTTTCTGATTTCTTAGAATACTTTATCATTCAAACAAAATCACCTACCTTGCAGATCGAAGGATAGTAAAATGACCAGAGAATCAAATAAAAATAAATGGACCAGAGAAACTGCTTTATCTCACTTATATAGATGGTGTTCTGCACAGGATCGTTGTCACTCAGAGGTTAGATACAAATTAATAGAGCACCAGATTTATGGTGATGATCTCGAAGACATTATCAGTCATTTAATTTCTGAGGGTTTTTTAAATGAAGAACGATTTGCTCGTTCATTTGTTAGAGGTAAATATCGAATGAAAAAATGGGGTCGTAGGAAGATTTTACAAGAACTAAAACGCAAACAAATAAGTGACTACTGCATCAAAAAAGGAATGAAAGAAATCGATGAAGAAGAGTATTATGAAAACATGATGCACTTAATTCAACGTAAAGCCAGTACAGTTAAAGTCAAGAACAAATTTGATTTTTCTAAAAAAATCTCTGCATACATGTTGCAAAAAGGATACGCTTTCGATGAGTTTTCTGAAGAACTAAAATCAATGTATAATGACTAACCACGATGATATTCTAAAAAATTTATATGATAGCAAGTCGACTCATCAAAAAGGGCAATCATTAGTCAATCTCATATATAAACATCTTTCTTCAACTCACAGTGGGCAATCCAAGACTATTCCTTTTAAAGAACCGGCAGAAATGCTGAAGTATTGGGAAAGTTACAACATTTCAGATCCTATACAAATCATCAGCGATTTTGTCGAACAGTCCATACATCTTCACAATCCACGTTACATGGGGCATCAAGTTGTTCCCCCAGTCCCGGATACAATTCTTGTTTCTTTAATTACTTCCCTACTCAATAATGGAGGGGCAGTATATGAGATGGGGATGGCATCAAATGCTTTGGAAAAAATAGTTCTTGATCGACTCATCCCATACTTTGGTTTTGACTCAAATGCTGGTGGAATCTTTACTTCTGGCGGCACATTAGCAAACCTAACTGCTTTGCTTACTGCCCGGGCTGTAAAAATCCCTAAATTATGGCAGGAAGGAAGCCATAAAAAGTATGCATTTATGGTTTCTGAAGAGGCACATTACTGTATCGAAAGAGCAGTTAAAATAATGGGTTGGGGTGAAGACGGAATTATTAAAGTACCCGTAAATAACAAGTTTAAACTTGATGCTTCATTGTTAGAGCAATATTATCACGATGCCACAATAGACGGAATCGAAATAATTGGCATTGTTGGAAGTGCTCCAACTACCTCAACAGGGATTTATGATGACTTGGAGACTATTGGACAATTTTCTCAAAAACATGATTTATGGTATCATATAGATGCTGCCCATGGAGGTGCTGCTGTCTTCTCCCAAAAATATGGAGATTTAATGAAAGGAAGTCAACTTGCTGATTCAATAGTCGTCGATGGACATAAAATGATGATGATGCCTGCTTTGAGTACCAAGTTAATTTTCAAGAATAAAAAACATTGCAATTCGACTTTTCAACAAGAAGCGAAATATCTATGGGAAGATCAAGATTACGACTGGTCGAATCCTGGTAAAGCTACTTTTGAATGTACCAAGTATATCATGAGTCTTCAATATTTTGTAATAATGCAACAATACGGCATAGAAGCTTTCCAAGCATTTGTGGATCAGTGTTATGATAATGGAAGTCGATTTGCTCATTTGATTAAAGAAGACAGTTTTTACGACCTCGCATTTCTTCCTGAAAGCAATATTGTTTGTTTTAAACCTAAACATTTGGTTTCTACACAACACATCTCCTTTATTAGAAAAACGTTGATCCAACAAGGTCATTTTTATATTGTACAAACAAGCATTAAAAACCAAGCCTTTCTAAGAGTTAGCCTTATGAACCCTTTTACAACACTAAAAGATATGAAGGATTTGCTTCAAACGATAAAGCACATAAGCATACAAGAAAAATAGTCGGAACATCAACCAATAATTTTATTATTAGGCAGCAAAATCTCTTTTCACTGTCTCTTATATTGGTAAACCAATTTTTACATAACCAGGAAAAATAGAGGTAATATTCTTCATTTTCACCTCAGGTACCAAAACGATCTATTTATTATGTTTCGAAAAATTCTTTTCTTAAGCATCATTTTTTTCATTTCTAGTCACATCCAATCACAACAGATTTTTCAAAAGGCCACACCGAACGAAGCAACGAAAGTAGAAGCAAAAAAAGCACTTGCAGCGATTGACTATTTTGATGTAAACATCCAATCTCTTAAGAAAAAACTGAACACATCCAGCACTATTGAAATTGAAATTCCTCTTAAATCTTCTTCCAAAACAATAGTATTCGAAAAAACCAATATTCTAACCCCAGATTACCAATTGTATACAAGTTCTGGAAAAACACTAAACACTTCAAGAAAGTATTCCTTTTATCATGGTTCGGTTGTAGGTAATCCAAAGTCCAAAGCTACAATGATCTTTTACAACGACGAGCTATCCATTAGCATTTTTGATGGTGAAGGACATTACGAAATCAACAAAGACAATTCATTGTATCGAGGCTACTTTACGCATGATCTAATAGAACCCAATGAACGTAATTGGGATTGCGAGCTCATTGAAGATCCACTTGCAAATTCATCCAATGACATTATCCAATCAAGATCCATTTTGAACTCTGAGTGTGTCACGGTATTCTTCGAGATTGACCATAATATGTACACAAAACTTGGTTCGGATGTTGCGGCAACGGAGGCATGGTTTCTAAATTTGATGCTGAAAGTTTCCATATTCTATATTGAGCATAATGTGCCGCTAAACATATCAGCTATTCAGGTATGGGATACTGTTGATCCTTATGTTTCGACTACGACTACATCCACCATGCTTTCATTGTTCAGAAATACTGTACGAAACAATCCAAATTTTAATGGTCGATTAGCTCATTTGATTTCAGGCAGGTGGCTAGGAGGAGGAATTGCTTATCTTAATTCATTATGCAGTACATCTCTAAACGTTGCTGTAAGTACCAGTATAAGTGGATTTGACAATCCTTTTCCTAATTACTCATGGGATGTTATGGTTGTTGCTCATGAAATTGGACATAATATGGGATCACCGCATACACATTCTTGTTCTTGGAATGGGAATAATACCGCTATTGATGGCTGCGGGAGTATTGAAGGCAGCTGTCCTGATCCAGGTCCTCCTCCAGCAAGTGAAGGAGGCACGATAATGTCCTATTGTCACCTAAATGCTGTTGGAATTAATTTTGAAAATGGGTTTGGTCCACAACCCGGAGCACTTATCGAAAACAAGTTCATCACTGCTCCATGCGTGACAGGAGATAACTGTTCTAAAGTTACTCCGTTCAACGATGTTTGTGATCGCTCTAAAGAACTTCCTGTACACAACTATTGTATTAATGGTTATTTTCATAATTACGAGACCACACCTTCTGGAGATGGTGGGAATATGACTTGTGGAGATACTGGAGTTGAAAACGACCTTTGGTTCAACTTTGAACACATTGATGTAGATACCATTCACCTTAAGGTTAAGGCAACTCAAATTATCACGGATCTTGTCGTAGAAATTTATACAGGTGACTGCGATAATCTTACTTCAATTGATTGTGATTTTTCTATCAGCGGAAGTGAGGTAGCATTCGAATTTCACGATCCTAATTTAATTGACGAAACCATTTACATTAGAATTGTAGAAAAAGGGTCAGATGAAGAAGGAGAGTTTTCTATCTGTTTATATTCTAATGAATTGTCTTGTCAAAATCATGTAGATTCTTTATTGAGCGTCTACCAAGGATTAAATGGTATGAGTTGGATCAATAATTCGGGTTGGATGAATGGAGATTTAAACGGGGCCTGTGATTATTGCAATTGGTATGGAATTACATGCAATTATTTAGGTGAAATTATAGAAATCGATCTTTCTAATAATAATTTGCAAGGCAAACTTCCTTCTGGGTTAACCCTTCTTTCTGACCTAAGGCAATTAAACTTGAACAACAACCTTATTACAGATACCATTCCGAATAATTATTGGGATTCACTTAACAAACTCCTCTTATTAGACCTTAGTCACAATACGATAACAGGTAATATACCTTCGGCATTTGTATCTACAGATATAATGAATATCCACTTAGACCATAATAGTCTTTCTGGGAAGATACCTGACAACTTAGGTTTCAATGGCTTTCTTAGGGTGTTTACAGCGCGTAACAACCTTTTGGAAGGGTGTTTTTCTGCGGGGAGCAACGGATTTTGTTACAAAGATTCTATAGACTTTATCAATAATGCAAACCTCCCCTTTAATGGCGATATTACCCAATTGTGCCAATTGGGTTGGGGTGCAGATTCAGATGGGGATGGCTTTTGCTTTGGTATAGACGATTGCAATGATTACGATGCTCATGTAAATCCAGATGCTCCTGAAATCATTTGTGATGCCATAGACAACAATTGCAATGGCCTTATAGATGAAGGCTCAAACTTTGGACCAAATATATGGATTGGACCAGATACTTTAGGTTTGTTTGAAGATGCTTCTAATTGGAGTTTGAACCATATTCCTTTGATATGTGAAAATGTTGAAATTGGGTTAAATGGAGACACGATCGACCTAATCATTACTGGAGATGGAATGTCAGAAAGTCTGAATATTAGAAGCCTTACCATTGGACAATATTCTACCATCCATTTGCCTTCTAATCATTCGCTATCGATCCGTGGAAACGGTGTAGTACTGAATAATGGAATTTTCGAAATCTCCGGATTTGTGAACATCCAAGATCAAATAAATACTTCTAATACCGCTTTCTACAACAACGGCTTGTTAAATATTCTAAACAATTCTGGGCTAGATATAAATGGCGTAGGAGAATATGGTATTCATAACTCTAGCAATGGATCTATAAACTTATTAGGTAATTCGTTTATTTCATCAAATTCAAGCACTACTTCAAAAAATGCCATCCTGAATGAAGGAATCATAAATGTTCATGGACAACTCATTCTATTTGGATCCTTTATAGAAGAACATGTAAAAAACAACGGTGGAGTTCTTGATCTTAAAGATGGAAGCTTCTTTTCAATTTATGGAAATGATTAAGTGATTTTTACCACTTGTTTTAAGCCTCCATTAAATTTTACTCAAAATTTTCTTTCATTGTGATTAATGCCTCACATAATTATGTTTAGAGTTACGTTTCTTCGATATCATAAATGAAGTAATATAAAAGGACAATTCATAAACTTACTTCATAGGTTATTACTTCAAATGACGTTTAGTTTGGTGAACATTTATTACTTGATTCTCTATTAAGCTATCTAAAAGTCGACTAAATTCTAGAACTTATCTGAAATATTCGCAATTATATATTCGTTCATGGTATTTTTGCGTCGTTTTACTTAATGCCATAAGATTTATGGCATTGTTTATTATGACTTGGAGGCGGTTTAGGATTAAATCAACATACTTTTTATAGTGCCTCTAAGGAAGAAATAATTTTACAAAATTTATTATAACAAATATTCTTATATGAGAATCGCCCAGATTATAGTACTATCCTTTATACTAAACTCAATCAGCGCACAATATTTTAGTGGTATTACGATACCAGATACGTCAAAAACACTGATGACTTCGGAAGAAGATCTCTCCGTAAAATATGCAAATACCATTACGGCCGAAGACTTAAAAAAGCACCTAACGATTATTGCTTCTGATGATTTTGAAGGAAGAGAAACAGGGGAAGAGGGGAATTTGAAAGCATCTAAGTACCTTGCCCGTCAACTCAACAAGCAGGGAGCCGTTGACAAATATGTTAACAAATCACCTTATCAAAATGTGGACTTTACTTTTTCATCATGGGCGGACACCGAAATATTTGTCAATGATAAAAGATTCAGACATTTATGGGATTTTTTAACTTTTCCTCATAAAAACTCCAATAAACCAGGAATCACCGCTAAAGAAGTTTACTTTTTGGGTTATGGTATAGATGATCCCAAATACAGTGATTATGGCAAAAAAGATTGGAAAGGAAAAGTTATCCTTATCAACAAAGGAGAGCCCTTAAATAAAGATAGTGTTTCTTATATAACAGGTACTAAAGAACTTTCTGACTGGAGTTACGACCTAGAAAAAAAACTTACCATTGCCAAAGAAAAAGGAGTGGAATTGGTCCTAATCATTGATGAAGACATCAAAGAAATGCTTGGTAAAAATCGAAAATTTTTACTTGGACCTATCACAGAATTAGGAGATAAGTCCGCTGAAAAAATCGAATTGGCAAATCACGCATATATATCTACTACTATTGCCAAAGAAATCATCGGTAAAAAATCAAAGAAGGTTATTAAAGCTCGTAAAAAAATAACCAAAAAAGGAAAATCAAAACCTGTTAAACTAAAAGCTTCTCTTACTGTCAATCAAATGAAAAAGCAGAAAGTCCTTAAAGGTAGAAATGTAGTAGGTTTTTATCAAGGCACGGATTTAAAAGACGAAGTAATTGTAATATCTGCACACTATGATCATATAGGTAAAAGAGGAGATGCTGTTTTCAATGGTGCTGATGATAATGGCTCTGGTACCAGTACTGTTTTGGAATTGATTGAAGCTTTTAATCAAGCTAGAGAGGACTCTGTCTTTACAAGAAGGTCAATTCTCTTCTTGTTTATGACTGGAGAGGAGAAAGGATTATTAGGCTCAGAGTATTATGCTAACAACCCTATTTACCCTCTGGAGAATACTGTAGCAGATATTAACATCGATATGGTAGGAAGGATAGATCCGAAATATAACCACAACAAAGATTATATATATGTAATTGGATCAGATAGGCTTTCATCAGATCTTCATAACATAAACGAAGATTTGAATAAAAAGTATAGTGGGCTGACATTGGATTATACTTATAATGACGAAAACGATCCTAATAGATATTACTATAGATCTGATCATTATAATTTCGCTAAAAATGGAATTCCCTCGATATTCTTTTTCAATGGTGTACACGCTGATTATCATCAAGCCTCAGATACCGTTGAAAAAATAGAGTTTAAAACTATGGCTAAAAGAGCTCAACACATTTTCCATCTAGCTTGGGAATTAGCTAATAGAGACGAAAGAATCAAAGTTGATGGTAAATAATATAAAGACTAAACAGATATGAACAATAATATATTAAACCTAGAACCTAAAGCACTTTGGAAAAACTTTGACAACCTTAATGCTGTTCCAAGGGCATCAAAAAAAGAGGAAAGAGTCATCGCATTTGCTAAAGCTTTTGGAGAGAATTTAAATTTTGAAACCAAAGTAGACCATATTGGAAATGTAATCATTAAAAAACCAGCCACTCCAGGTATGGAAGACCGTCAAACCGTCGTACTTCAAAGTCATTTGGACATGGTTCATCAAAAAAATAACGATACCAATTTTGATTTTGATACTGAAGGAATTAAAATGTTTGTCGATGGAGATTGGGTGAAAGCAGATGGTACAACCTTAGGTGCTGACAATGGAATTGGAGTAGCTGCTATAATGGCTCTGTTGGAATCCAAAGACATACCACATCCTGCATTAGAAGCGCTCTTTACTATTGACGAGGAAACAGGAATGACAGGGGCACTAGAACTCAAGGGAGGTTTACTTGAAGGTGATATATTACTCAATCTTGATACAGAAGACGATGATGAATTGACCATTGGTTGTGCTGGTGGAATTGATATTACCGCTAAAGGGACATACATTCAAGACGAATACGATACGAGTGCATTCAAAGGCATAAAGCTAGTTGTAAAGGGGCTAACTGGTGGTCACTCGGGGATGGATATTCATTTAGGTAGAGGTAACGCCAATAAAATCATGAATAGGATTCTCCATCAAATTGCAGTAGAAATGGACTATCAATTAGAGAGAATTGATGGTGGTGGACTTAGGAATGCTATTCCAAGAGAATCTGTTGCTATTCTTGGAATTCAAGAAGATCAATATGGAGAACTTAAGGAGATTGTAGGAAACCTTCATGATATTATTGCCGATGAATACAGCATAACCGACCCTAATTTTACAATAGAGTTAAGCGATGCTGATTTACAAGGTAATGCGGTTTCTAACTTCTTTATTATAGATCTCATTGATGCGATTTACTCTTGCCCAAATGGAATTTATAGAATGAGTCCTACAATAAAAGACTTAGTCCAAACTTCTAATAATCTTGCAAGAGTGTCTATTGAAAATGGACAATACCAAATTCTGTGTCTAACAAGAAGTTCTGTAGATACAGAAAAAATTGATTTGGCCAATGCCATAATTTCGGCTTTATCCAGACTAGATGGTGACATCGAAACCAGTGGTTCATATCCTGGATGGACTCCTAATCCAGATGCTTCTATAGTAGAAGTTATGAGCAATTTGTATAGGGAAAAATTCAATGAAGAACCTCATGTAAACGCTTGTCATGCTGGTCTCGAATGTGGTATCTTAGGGACAAACTATCCCAATATTGAAATGATCTCTTTTGGACCAAATATTAGAGGAGCTCACTCTCCAGACGAAAAAGTTCAGATTAGTTCTGTTCAAAAATTCTGGGGTTACCTTTTAGACACCCTACGACGTATTCCAGTAAAATCATAAAATATTGAGGCAAACTTCGTATCAGAAGTTTGCCTCATAACCCACTTTAAGACAACTATATGTAAAGACGTCTTAATTCTTAAAAATTGGAATTACCAATCTATCGTTACTTCCTTCTAATGCAACATAATAAACACCCTTATTAAGGTTTTCATCTAGTTTGACATACTGATTTTCTCCTACGAACAACCCTAGACTTACAACTCTTCCAAAAACATCAAGCAAAGTATAATTTGTAAACTTCTTCTCTCTAGAATCATTCGTAATATGAATGCCTTTAGTAAATGGATTGGGATATATCTTTATTTTATCATTTCTCTGTTTATAATCAAGAGTATTTGAAGGATTGCACATCAATTCATTAATTTTCTGCCATATTTCATCATTAAAAGTATAAGGCACAAGAGTATCTTCTGGAGCTTCTCCCATTCTTATCCACACTAGGTTCTGAGAAGGAACTACATTTATAAATTGCCCATTCATTCCCATAGCAGCAATCATATCATTGGGAGCATTGGGACTTATGCTACCATTAAACATAACCTGTGACCGTGGAATCATAAAACTTTGTTTGCCATTAAGCCACCACAAATAACCATATGCTTCATTAATATCCTGTGAAGGTGAAATCATGTTGTTGTAATAAATAGAATCATTAAGTACCCAATTATTTTGCCACCGTCCTTTTCCCAAGGCTAACAACCCAAAACGAGCCATGCTTCGCGCAGTACTAAAAAAAATCCTATTGTATTCCAAATACACATATAGTCCATTTATTCCGGTTAATCCACTTATATTATTTGAAATAAACCCATTGATGTTTTGATTTGATGCCTCTTCTATAACATTTGTCAAGAGCGTATATGGCCCATTGTGATAGGCCCACCTAGATTCGTTTATGTCTAAACATTGCAAACACTCTTTGTCCGTACAATAAATATCACCAAAGTCGTCGTCAAGGCCTGTAGTCATAGTCAACTGGTGATGAATTGTAATATTGTCTTCCTTTTCTTCAGAACAACTGGTCCACCCCGTTCCCAAATATTCCGAAGTTCTATCATTAATCTGTAAGTAACCTTTTTCTTGTGCAATGCCAATAGCAAAAGCCGTTAATGACTTGCCAGCAGATGCCCAATACCAATTTTCATCTTGAGAATGATCATTGAAATATTGTTCAAGAACGATTTTATCATCTTTCAAAAGGATAAATGCTTTGGTATTATTATCGGATAAAAAACCATATAAATCATCCACCCTTTCTTCACACCACCCCATTTGTTCAAGTGAAATAGTATCCCATACTTCAGAAGAAATAGGAGGATAATACAACTGAGCCTCCCCATTATAAATAAAACATAAGCTGACCAGTCCTACCAATAAAATTCGTTTCATATGGTTAATTTAAGGTTCATTTACCTTAGACACTTCAACACTTGAAAAGTTTAATCATACGATTACCAAATTATGCCATTGTGGTACAAACAGTTCTTCATAACAATTCAAAATAATATATAATTAAATGTCTAGACTATTGTACAATGTCTGAGTCAAAGTGAAGTGAATTAACCCAATCTAAAAAGAATGTGTAACCTATTTTACAATAACACTTGTCTCGAGTAAATACCTTTGATCTACTATAAAGATGCTATTTATGATTCATGATAGAGTCACTAGTTTGGAAACCAGTCCCTATTGCAATTCTAATTCCTTAGGAAATTTTACCAATACTTCAATCTTGACAATCAACAAACACAACAAAAGGCATTCAAAAGAATATTATTTCGGAGGCCAAGGAACCACACAACATAAACAAACACAAGGACTTAACTCTAGAAAGACTTGGATTACACTTGACAACCTACAACTCATCGTGAAATTCATCAATTGATCAAATATTCTGAAATTAATAAGAACCAATTTTACATTACAGCCGTTCTTATTCAAGTTTGATTGCTTGCTGAGTATTTAGAAACAATGTATTAATGAGAAAAATAGTTTTGCTGATCTTTTTCTTGAGTGCACATCTCTCATATGCCCAAAACAACTTCCAATTTGAGGTTGACTTAGGCTACGCCTTTCAACGCGAAATGAAGTTGAATGGCGAAGACCTGGATAATACGGGAGCATTTGGAATGCGATTTGGAGTCAATTATGTAAAGGGGTTTAACGATTTATTCTCTATGGAGACGGGTATCTATGGTAAATACAATAGAGGAGAGAGACACATCAAATCTTTAGAATTTACGACCAACAACCTCAAGTTACAAATACCTCTTTTCATCGGTTATACAATAAATGATGACTGGAGACTCAACTTAGGAGCAAGTATTGAAAACAATAAAGACTTTGACGAGTTTGATATACATACAAAGGAAAACTTCAGGTATGATCTTCTCACCAAAGTTGTTTACATGTATAGTGACGAATTGCATTTTTCTTTTTATACGAATTGGATGCTTAATGATACACCTGATGTGTACACAATAAGCAGTCCAAGAAATGGGCTATATCTGGGAGTAATTTATCAATTAGGAAGGTTAAAGACAACTGAATAAAGCAATACTATGAATCAGAAATTTTACATTTTATTATTGGTCATTTTCACCATCGGATGTACAGACTATGACGATGATATTAAAATAGATGTTCAGGATTATAAAACCTTGACACCTAAGAATATCAACACTCAATTAAAGGTTGCTAACCTTATATTGGATCCGGAAGAGTTTGAAGAAATGTATGAAGATTATTCAGAAGATATAGAAATCGAAGGGAAACTCAATCTCTACAAAGATGGAATTACTCTATTGGAAAATGAAGCAATAGAGGTCGAAATAAAAGGTGCTTTTAGTGCAAGCTTGGACTTGAAAACCTTAGGAATTAAATTTGAAGAAGAATACAATAATTCAGACCGGTCCCTCATTAATAATGAAGCATTACCATTTCATTCTTTAGATAAGGTTAAAGCTTTTAGGTTTAGAAATTCGGGTAATGATTTTGAGTATACCATGATCAAAGATATGTGCTATACCAAATTGGCGATAGATGCAGGTCTAAACTTAGATCTTATGTATGCAGAACAAACTGTCGTATTTGTTAACGGTGAATTTCTTGGTGTGATGAATCTTCGTACCGAATCCAATGCCAATGGTATGGCCGGCCTATATGGTGTTGATAAAGATGATATCACTTTGGCTAAAATCAATGAAGGAAGTATTTTGATCAAAAAAGATGGGGACTTCGATCGAATTGATGATTTTATATCTGCAATAGAACATAAAGATTATGAATATGTAAGAAGTGAAATTGATGTGGACAACTTTATTGATTATATGATATTTCAGTCCTACATTGGAAATAGAGATTGGCCTAAGAACAATGTGCGTTTCTTTGCTGTAAATGACGGTCCTTTTAGATTTGTCATGTATGACCTTGACTTGGTTTCTACTTACGACATTGACAATTCTCCTCAAGAGTTTATTGATCACACAGCACATAATCCAATTACAAAACTCTTCCATTTGATGCGATCTGACAGAGAATTCAAAGAAGCGTATGAAGCACGTTTCAAAAGCTTGATAAAGTCTGGAATGTTAAGCTCATCAACATTCAATAAGATCGTTGATGAATACAAGAGTAATATCGAACACATTATGCCAACACAGATTCAAAAATATCATTCTCCGGAAACCTTTACGGAGTGGTACATCAACTTGGATCACATGAAGAGTATCTTTGCATCAAGAGAAAAATTTGCCCATAACTAGAATCTCACTAATTATGTGAACTTGAGATAAAAGTGATTAAAACAAGAGCTACTCTTCGTTTAAATCACATTTAATACAAATTGTGCATTGGGCAGATTCTCATGATGATTATAAGAATTATAATGATCAAAGGGTATACTCTCATCAAGAGGTGATTATAATTCATTCCAAAACCCATAATTCTGTATTTCTTTTAGGTCAAAATTGAATTATCTATTGCAGATTTCGGGTTTATCGTTAAGGAGAGAATTTTTCGAACGAATTACCATTATAATAGTATACACCGTCATCATGAGAACCTACCCAAATTCGACCATTCTTATCACTGTATATTGAAAATAGTGAGATATCTTCACTCCCCCTTTTAACAGGGTAATTTATCAACTCCTTTCCATTATTCTTCCATACACCACTCGAATACGTTACCATCCAAAGCGCACCGTCACTTCCTTTACTCGCCGATAAAAAATACGGATACTCTTCATCTTTATTTATTTCGAGACCTACTCCATTTTCTTTCTTGAAATTTAATCTATTCGTTGGTTGATCTTCAAGAATCTCATATCGGTAACGGGAATTATTAAACCAGAAAAAACCATCGTTATCTTGGACAATTGAACGCATACCAAAGTCGCCTCCTTCTGGTGTCATTTGAATTTGCTCTTCATGATGCCATTGCCAATTCTTACCATCATACCTACATAGTCCTACACCAGAAGTACCAAACCACATTACGCCACTATCATCCTTGTAAATAGTATAAACACCATACGGAGAAAAACTTGCATTGGGGTTTTGTTGATAAAACCTTTCTTCAAAAGGAGACGTAGGAAATTCATGATAATATAAAAATTCACCATCATACCTATATGGTCCTTTTTTGTCAAACCCAATTCTAAACCAAAGATCTCGAGAGCTTAATTTCCATTGAGTTAGACTTGGGTCTTTCTTAACTTCAAGAGTTTTAATAGATTCTCCATCGTATCGACTTACGCCTTCTGTAGTTTCAAAAAATATACTGCCAGTCGAATCTTCTTGAATTCCTATAATTTCGTTACTAATTAATCCATCCTCTTTTGTAAAATGCCTCAGCTCTGTACCATTATAGCAAAAGACACCATTTCGCTTACTACCAAACCAATAATTCGAATCTCTATCTTGATGAATGTCCCAGATCGTTTTATCCAATTCTTTTACGACCTTTCCAATAGAAGTATGACGTTGGTTAGTTGATTCTACATTTTGTTGCCCTTTACAGGATGTAAATAATATTAGAATAACTAATTGCTGAATTATGTAGAGTTTCTTGATCATTTAGGTAAAAAGGTTAAACGAGAACAAATTTGATGGCTATAAATTAACGACCCTTTAAAATACTCCTGCTATTCATAATTTAATTAACTTTGTACAGATTAATATGAGTTTATTTCTGGTTTGTTAATTTCAACCTTTTCTTAATTGAAAATTTAGATTTTACCTTTCTTTTTATTACCTCTTTTATATAAAAAATCGTTTGATAACTACATCTGTAGTCGAATTAATCTTTGACATCACTTATAAGAAAAATAGAAAACTCTTTTAAGTGTTTTAAGGCACTATTCTAATTTAAGTATTAGTGTGTTTAGTAAAAATAAGTTTATTACTAATTATGGATGTAATTATAAGACTATTTTTTATTTGGATTGGTTTCAGAAAAGACGAACAGTTGTTGACTATAGGCAATTATGGAAAAAATCGAGTTTTGAAACTTTAATGTAGGATAAGAAGGTTTTATTATTTAAAAGGAATTAATGATTATTAAGTAACTCTAACTAGATAAAGAATGAGCAAAGTTTTATAGTTAAAAACAATATTCTATTAGCAAATAAAACATTGAACTTGGCTAGTGAATAGAGAAGAGCAAAGTTTTTTAAGGACAAGTAAACATTTTTATGGGTAAATCACAACAAACATTTAATAAACAAGAAAGAGAGAAAAAAAAATCAAAAAAGAAACAATCCAAAATGGAACGTAGAGAACAACGAAAACTTGAAAAAGCTGAACAAGGTAAGTTGTCCTTACAAGATCAATTGATGTATGTTGATGAAAATGGCAATTTAACATCTGAGAAACCAGATCCTTCAAATAAGTTTGAAGTTAAAGCTGAGGATATCTCTTTATCTGCTGGAATGAATTTTAACACTAAAAAGGAGAAAGTATTTAGAGGTAAAGTAAAAAGTTTTCAAGCAGACAAGGGGTATGGATTTATTATAAACAAAGCTACTAAAGAGTCAGTTTTTGTGCACATTAATGACGCTTATGAAGGCATTAGTCAAAATCACATTGTTGATTACGAAACAGAAAAAAACCAAAAAGGAGTTAGAGCCGTAAATGTCGTTAGAATCTTTTTATAAAAATTAAACCTAGCCATATCAAGGTTTGTAAAAAGATTAATAAACTTAGGGTAACATCTGTCACGATCCATTTACATTTTTATAGATAACTTTATCTTGTCATCAAACGATGAAATAATGGAAAGTCTAGACCTTAGTACAAAAATTTTATTACTCATTATTATCCTCCACCTGATAGCTGGATTTGCATACTTAATTTATAAATTAAGCCCTCGTGAAGGTGAAGAATTAATTGATTCTTCCGCGGAAGAATTGGATGATACTAAATCTGAATAGGCTTAATCAGTTTTGTGCATTAAGTATTTTATTGCGAATCCAAATTATTAATAATTACGATCTATACCCCGATCATAAGATCAGAACAAATAATATGCATTTATCAACAAGTATTTTATAAAAAAAAAGTATTCAGAAGATTACCGTTTTAGAAAGGTTAGCCATTGTTTAGGTCTTAAAAGTAATCTGAGTTATTAGAAATTAAGGGTATGTACGCAATTTCAGCTCCTTTCTCTAACTAAGAAATAGACGTCCTCGTTTTTGAGTGGTTTTTCTTCCAGTTTAAATAATGTGCTGTTGCCAACATACATCCACCTAAAACACTACTAACGCTAAACATTAGATTGTGACCATTTAATCCAATCAATAAGAATGTTATTCCAATTATTCCAACCATAAAAGGCAAAACGTTTTTGTACTTTTTATAATCCTTAAATATGGTATA
The DNA here is from genome assembly GCA_965230345.1 of Saprospiraceae bacterium. Lineage (GTDB taxonomy): Bacteria > Bacteroidota > Bacteroidia > Chitinophagales > Saprospiraceae > JADKBO01. The sequence continues at coordinate 1,122,613 of CBDDKR010000002.1, read as the reverse complement.
GCCTGCTATTACGATTCCAAGTCCGATAAGGATAAAATCAAAAGCGTGATTGTGACTAAATCCCCCAGCACCCATTAGCCCAAATGAAAATATCAATGGAACCGCCATGCAGTGAATTGCACAAATAAAAGAAGTAATAAATCCTAATAAATCTAAATGAAGACTAAAAAACTTATTCATAAACCTTATTTCCGAACACAAATATAAACAAAACATCATTAATGCAGCATTGTTGCAAAAACTAATTGATTATTGTTTTTTATCTTGTGTATATCTAAATCAGACTTCATGCAATTATGAATACTCCTAAATTTGAACCAAGACTAACCATAATTGGTCTGGGTGTAGAGTCCCTAGAAAAATCAACCCATTTCTATGAAAACATATTGGGTTGGCAACGACATTCAAGTAGCAATGACAACATTCGGTTTTTCAAATTGAACGGTATTATGCTTTCTCTCTATCCCAAGGATAAACTGGCAGAAGATGCTCAAGTCGATCCAAAAGGAGAAGGCTTTAAGGGGTTTAGTTTGGCTTATAATACTCGATCTAAAGAGGAAGTTGATCAGTTAATACAATACTTAGAGAATAAGCAAGTGACCATTATAAAATATCCTGAAGACGTCTTTTGGGGAGGATATAGTAGTTATATTAAAGACCCTGATGGTCACCTTTGGGAAATTGCATACAATCCTTTTTTACCCATCGATGAAGACGGGAATATTTAGTTTTTTTCCATAAAGAACTCATCCATTAAAGGTCAATCCTTATCGACGAATTATGCTTTCTCTTAAATTAATGCTTTAGAAAAACAGGTCAAACTCTATTAAAATTATAATGCCATGGCAGAACTTTTTAAAAATGTTTATAATAAGAATTTCTTTGATCAAATCATCCCTCATTTAGAACAAACGACATCCTTTGATCGTAAAGGATTCTATGAAATTCTTTTTGATAAAGATTGGGAGCTAAAAGAGCTTAAAGAAAGAATGCGTCACATTACCACTTCTTTAGGAAGATGCTTAACCCAAGACTATCATCAAAACGTGGAAACTATATATAAGTGGTTAAATAATCTTAAAGCTGCTGGAATCAAAGAATCAAGTGTAGAATTCATGTTTATACCCGATTTTATAGAGTACTTTGGGTTGGATTACTTTGATACTTCGGTTCAAGCATTTCCTATTATTACCACGTTTACGAGTTGTGAATTTGCTGTACGTCCTTTTATCCTCCGTTACCCAGAAAAAATGGTTGTTCATTTGAATAAATGGTCTAAAAGTAAAAATCTCCACGTACGAAGATTGGCATCTGAAGGGAGTCGATCTAGGCTGCCCTGGGCAATGGCAATCCCAGCATTCAAATCAGATCCTTCACCCATTATTCCAATTTTAGATCGACTAAAAGATGACGAATCGGAGTATGTTAGAAGAAGTGTTGCAAATAACTTAAATGATGTTTCAAAAGACAACCCTGAAATGGTTATTAAGCTTGCAAAATCGTGGAAAGGGAATAACAAAAACTTAGATTGGGTTGTTAAACATGCTTGTAGAACACTCCTTAAAGCTGGCAATTCGGAGGTGCTTTCATTATTTGGGTTTGCTCCTCCTAATCAAATCCAAATTACAGATTTCAAAGTACTAAATCCGATCGTAGAATATGGAAAACATCTACCATTCAACTTTATTCTAGAAAACAAGGCAAAAGAAGTTGTTTTGATTCGCTTAGAATATGCCATATACTTTCTAAAAGCAAATGGATCTTTAGCAAAAAAAGTCTTCAAAATAAGTGAGAAAAAATATGCTTCTTTATCTAAAAATCAAGTTGAAAGAAAACACCCTATTAAACCCATAACTACTCGAAAATACTATAATGGAAAGCATCAAGTTGCTTTAATATTAAATGGAGTTGAACAACAAAAATTTGATTTTGAATTAAAAGGAGTATAAAATACGTAGTGCAGAGAGCCGGCTGAATTCTTCTATTTTCTTGATTTGTCCGATGAAAAGAGGATAATCCTTTCTGTTTAAATTCCTATTCTAAAGCAAGAAGCCATGTAAAAAAACACTTTCAATGCTAATCGACCTTAATTCGAATAGGTTTATGCGTTTGATTTTGCGTGAAGAATGAAAAACTGTTTGAGCTGAAAGCGAGTTTTTTTCATTTAGTAAAATCAAAGGGTAGGAAACCGTTAAATGAGAATTATAGTCTTGAGTTCTTTTGCTTCTTTTCTGAGTCAAGTCAGAAAAGATGATAACTCAATTCGTTTAGACATTTTATGGATACCGAACGTTAAGAAATGAATGAAGCTCTTGATTTTTGCTTCTTTGTATCAAGACAAAGATGATAAAGAAAACCTTACTTACCTACCATTAAAATGTACTGATAATCCAGAGATTCAACGTCTACATCAATGCTATTATACCCGCATTGTGACGCCAAAGATTCTAAATATGAAACACTCTCTTCAAATTGACCAACTTCCTTTTTGATGGGTAATGCCTTGGACTTGTAGTCAACAATAACCAATTGTCCATTTTCAGGTAATATGTTATAAAGGTGTTTCAAATATCTTTCCTTCTCTTTTATATAGGTAATGGTATTAATAATAACAATGATATCTGCCTCTCCTTTCTCTAAACTAGAATTGGACGGTGTTGCTAGGCGGGTTTCAACCTTTTTCTGCAGCTCTTCGGGCAAATTGATACTAAAGGCATCAATTAAGGCAATCATATTAGGGTCAATTTCTATTGCAATTACTTTATTCGCTTTTAATGCTAACCTAAAGGTAAAGTATCCTGTTCCAGCACCAATATCTGCTATGGTTTTTTGAGATATGTCTCCAAGTTTCTCAATAACCAGATTTGGTTTTTGCCAAGTATCTCTACTTTTATTTTCTTGGTTTATAACGGTATAATCCGGGCTTCCAAAATGAGATCCAGAATTCTTTCCAGAGTTCAACTTACACCCTGCAAATAAAATTAGAAAGAAAGAAAACTGCACAAATTTCCGCATATTACTGATGTATTAAAGGGTCTAATTTATCATTCAAATAAATCGTCATAATTATTTGATTCCTTTTTAACCCTAATGGCCTCTTTTTCTTTAGGTAGCTCTAAAAATGATTCGTCATCCACAACTTCTTCATACTCTGTATATTGATCATGTTGTTCTTGAGTTAATGGTTGAGTATACTTTTTAAGTGATCTTTTCATCATGGCCTTGGCAAATAAATAACCAGCAACAAATGGTGACCCAATTACGGTCATTAAGATAAAAATTATCCCAAGAATGGGGTTCTTTTTCAGTGTATCTAAAAGGAACTTCAAGTAACCCGTTACCACTTTAAAATCTATAATTAACGTTGCTATTAATAGCGCAGGAGCAATAATACCCAATACAAAATACACGCCCTTTATCAAATAATAGATGCCTACTATGATAAGAATAAATGTGATCAAAGCGCCAATACCACTTACTCCTCCTCTATTGCTATTAAAAACAAATTGTTTTCGTGAATCCATCTTTATATTTATTTCTTTATTGGATCTTGAGTTCTCATATTTACTATTATAATTGTGACAAACTCTAAGTCCTTCTTTTTTCCAAACTCAAATACGATGAATTAAGTTCTTATTCTTAGACCAAAACTACATAATTATAGATTTACTCTAGAAAAGTCCCTATCGATTTTGTTCAATTTATTCTAACCTTAAGTATACCATTCCCTTCGAGTTGATTTTTACCTTTTGAATAAATTAGACAATGCTTCTTGACGATAATCAAAAATCTCCTTAAGCTTTAACTTAATTATCAATCTATTTGCGATAGTACCGACTAATCCAAAAGGTGGTTGATAACTGTCTTTTGAATGAAAGGTATAGGATTTCTACTCACCAATCCCTAGAATTGCAAAATAGTTAATTAAAAGCAAAAATGGTTCAAGTTTGCAGGTGAACCAGTATTACTTATTCACCCTGTTATGAAACCTATTTTATCCATTTGGAATAATTAGTGAAATTGACGTATTTATACCTATAGAGTTACTAAGCGTATAATGAGTCAATTCAATCTTAGAATGAGAAGAATAAAAAACTATTGGAATATTTCCTCCTAATGAAAGCTTCAAAACATTTTTCCATTTATAATGATATGAAATACCAGACTCTATGTAAAATATTTCTGTTGAAATAAGTTCTTTCTTTTCAGTATATCTTATGGAGAAAGAGTTGTAATTAGCAAACGCCTCAAGGTAACTAGTATTGTTCAATTTCTGCCAAATCCTTAATTTTTCAGGAAAAAGCAGTTCGACACCTCTTTTATTACTTTGAATTTTTAGACCTAAAACAGGAGTTAATAGTAGTCTGCTTTCTACTTGGTTTAAAAACACACCAAATCCATAGGAAAACTTATTACTCCCTTGTTTTTCAAGATAAGTTATACTACCCCAACTTAGGTTACTTCTAAGTTTATTATTACAAACGTCATCTGTATAATTGACTGTAATACTTGTAGAACCGCTCCAATTATTCTTGAATAATTTTTGTACACCAGAGGTCAATGAAAGTTTTGAAAATGGAGGTGTTTCATAATATTCTTTTTGAATTGAAGATAAAGTAGAATTTCCTAAAACACTTTTTGCATTTGTCGTTTGAGAAAAATTCTGATACTCTAATTGATAAGACAATTCTAATTTTTTCTTACCTATATAATGACCATAATGAGTAAAAAAATCAATTATTCTAGTGTTAACTGACACATCATTAAGTACTTTAAATCTTTCGTTATTAATAGCCGAATTTTGACAACGCATATAGCTTATTTTAATAACTTCCAGTTCATTTTGTGCTTGTAAATTATATGGCGTAAATGTTATAACTATACAAATTATAAAAGAATTTTTCACTTTTATAAATTTAGTATTGAAAGACAGTTTCGAATACTTTTTTCAGTTTGAATAGACAAATTGCCCTCATCATTGATGTTATTGCTGATAGATGAAATAGGTAAGCTTTTGGGTATAACCATTAGTCCCATATGCATCAATATTGAAGCAAAGTGAGTTAGTCCTCTTAGATTTCCCGCCCTTCCTTCCGAAACCCCTAATAGTAGGGCCGATTTATTAAGAAAAGTTGGCTTAAAATCGACTGTAGAAATAATATCAATAAAATATTTCAGTATTCCAGGGAAACTTCCATTATATTCTGGAATGATGAAGACAAACTGCAATGATGGAATTAAATATTCTTGTCGAATAGAATTTACATACGTATTGTCAGACTGATAAGATGGGGAATTTAACTCATTAAAGTCAATGAGACTCAAATCAAGAAAGAATGTCTTTTGGTTAGTCATTTCTTGCAAATAACTAAACGTTTGTTGAGCCACTTGAAGTGTTTTACTTTGTAGCCTGTCTGTAGAAGATATAATAGTAATCATTTTTGATCTTTTTTGAAATAAGCCGGTTTCCAAATTAAATTTCCAAAAACAATGCGAAGTTTATCTTTTAACGTTCTGCATTTCTTCACATCTTGCCAAATATTTCTGTATTCTATAAAGTTGATTTTTATTGGATTATTTGTGTTAATAGGTCGGGTTAAACCATATACTACTTTTTCCTCTTCTTTCTGATAGGTGCCAAATAAGTGATCCCAAATCATAGTAATTCCTCCATAGTTTTTATCCAAGTATTTTCTATTCGAACCATGATGTACCCTATGCACAGATGGAGTGTTAAGTATCCAGTCAAGCCAACCAAGTTTTCCTATTCTTTCGGTATGAATCCAAGTTTGAAACTGAGCTACAAATATTAACCCGACAATTGCTTGAAAAGGGCTAAAGCCAATGAGTATCATTGGTACTAGAAATATCCATTCAATTATTGGTTCAATAATACTTAATCGAAAAGAAACCGTCAAATTGTAATCTTCCGAAGAATGATGCACACTATGATTTCCCCATAAAATGCGGTGTTCGTGTTCTATTCGGTGCATCCAATAGTAGGTGAAATCCGCCGCAAATATGGCTAACACCCAAGACCACCAAGATTCGGGAATCTCAAATGGTGTGATATAATGAAAAGGCATTAATGCAATAATTCCAATTGAACCTACAATGGTTTTTTCCAACACCTGATTGATTAGAAAAATAGAAAAGTTGGCTAATGAATCTTTCCAGCGTCTTTTCTTTTTTGTTATTAAGTCAACAATTATTTCAATGGCTATAATCGTTATATTAAAAATGAAAAAATAGGCTATATAACTCATTATGGGAGATTCCTCAAAAAGAGAAATAAGTCTTGCAAAACTCATAATTCTAGTTTTTAAAATGGATGTTTAAGTATTTTGCTTCGGGATCAGAAACGTCATCAATAATTAAAATCAACTCATCTTCAGAAAGTTTTTCGATGAAGAACTTCAAGTTACCTTTTTCCTCCTTTTTGGATAGAATGAGTCGTTTATTTGCAGGTTGTAATTGCCATTTTCCACGTTCAAATACACCCTCACTAATACTCGTAAAGGTCATATTCTCATTTAATTTTATATAGTCGTTTTTCTCTTTTTTAGAAGGGTTTTCAGAATACCAACTTATTGTGTATTTATCCAAATTCCACTTTTTCGATAAATTCCTAACGTTTAATTCTATATTACATTCCCTTAGGTTCACAAAACTGACTAAAAAGAGGCAACTGATTACTAGAGAAATATTGAATAATATCTTCATGTTTGTGTTTTTGTTTTGGACGGAATAAAATAGGAAAACCAAGAAAACCAAAGTAAATTAAGCAACTCCCAAGCAGATGCTTGTCCTTGAAAATACTGAAGTATTGTCTGGATTTTATAGAAACCGACAAGGCCTAAAAAGCCTAAAAACCAGTAAGTATTAAATTTGTAACTTTTCATACCACAAAGTTATAATCCGTGATATGCAGATTGTTTGTCCGTTTTGGACAATTTATTGAATTGGAATGTAGATTTCCGTTATTAAATCTTTCTTAGATACTTGTTCGTGATGGTTTACATAAAACTCCAAAGTAGGTTTATCTTCAAATTCCAATTGAACATCTATCATCCAAGAAGCATAGATTAAATTGTAGGTATCTACTAACGTCTCGTTGGTTCCTTTATGAATAAACTTTGCATATTTCTGAGCAGCGTGCTTTTTTAGATGAAATAGTCCTTTTAAAACAAAATCTATTGGCTTTTCAATAATAAGTGCAACATTAGTTCGGCATTGAAAATCATCAGTTATTTCGTTATCATCTAAGTTTTCTGAGAAAAAGATACTGTCGTTCGAAAGTAATCCTTTTTGGTGTGTATATTCAAAAAGGATATTCCAAGTTTGCTCAATAGCTTTTATGTTTTGTGTGTTGCCCTTGTGTTCTAGATACAAAAAATCAAATTCAGGAAGTGTTTCTGTTGTAAAAGAAATTGGCTTTTGGGGGTTATTATCAATGATCTGTTGGTTAGCCTTCAGCAGAGTTTCACTTGATTGTCTAAAGGCGGTTGGCGAACAGTTGAATCTTTTTTTGAACGCTTTACTAAAAGAAGCAATATCGCTAAAACCAACCTCTAGAGCAATGTTATATATTTGCTCATTAGAGTATTTTAAATATTCAGCGGCTTTATCAAGTCGAATTCTTTTTATATGTTTTCCAATAGTTTCGTGATGTAAAGACTGAAAGATTCGATTTATATTTCGATAAGAATAATGACTTACTTCTTCAATTTTTTCAATATTAATTTCTTTCTTGAAGTTTTCATCAATAAACTGAATTAGGTTCTTGTATCGCTCTATTTGTGTAAGATTATTCAAGTTTAATTTAACCATAATTATATCAATCCCTTCGAGTTGATTATTACCTTTTGAATAAATTAGACAATGCTTCTTGACGATAATCAAAAATCTCCTTAAGCTTTTGATTAATTATCAATCTATTTGCGATAGCACCGACTAATCCAAAAGGTGGTTGATAACTTACAATGTCATACATTATTGTTCCCTTATCACCCTCCTCCAATATATGCTGATGATGCCATAATTTATATGGTCCAACCCTTTGTTCATCTACGAAATACTCTCCTGGTTTTACATGTGTGATTTCTGTGACCCATGTTGTTTTAATACCGAATAGAGGAGAAACTTTATAGCTTATAATCATCCCTTCATACATTCCTACGGATCCTCCTCCAGAGGTGATATCAAAGCCCATATAATCTGGAGTAATCTTCTTTAAGTTACTAGGTTCCGATATAAAGTCCCAAACCTCTTCTTTGGAGGTGTTAAATAATTGTGTTCGTTTGAATTGATAAAATCCCATGATAATCAAATACTTGTTTATTCTTATGGATGCAATTTCTTTTCTAATTCTTAAGAGTTTGATATCCTTCTGAACTCCCTGTCATAGACAAATAGTCTTGTATACCTTCTCATCACCTATGAAGTAATAACAAGTAATCCGCACTTTTTATCTAAAGTCTATGCTTCTTTAACTGTTTCCATGAATTGCAACTCATACAATTCGCGATATCTTCCATTTTGAATTTTTAACAACTCTTCATGTGGTCCAAATTCGATCACCTTTCCTTTATCCAATACAAGAATATTATCAGCATGCCTTATCGTTTGAAGACGGTGTGCAATAACAATGGACGTCCTTTTATCGATTAATTTTTCGATAGCGTTTTGTATGACCATTTCAGTCACAGCATCAATAGAAGAGGTAGCCTCATCCAAGATGAGAATATCTGGATCAAACACAAGTGCTCGTACAAATGATATGAGTTGTCGCTGCCCAACAGATAGATTATTGCCCCTTTCTGTTACTTTGAAATTATAATCATCGGGAAGTTTCATAATAAACTCATGTGCTCCAATATCCTTAGAAGCTTGGACAATAGATGCCTCCGAAATCGAGCTATCCATCAGCCTGATATTATCCAAAACCGTTCCTTCAAACAAAAACACATCCTGTAATACAATCGCAATGTGTTTTCTCAATGAATTCAACTCGTATTGATTTACTAAAGTATCATCCAAGTGTATTTGCCCTTTTTGAATATCGTAAAAACGATTTAGAATATTGATAATTGTACTCTTTCCCGATCCTGTGCTTCCGACTATAGCTAAAGTTTCATTGGGTTTCACATGAAACGACACATCGTGAAGTACAAAATTTTCTTCATCATAGGCGAACGAAACATTATCAAACTTTACATCTCCTTTTAAACCATCAACTTGATAAGTTCCATTATTAGGAATTTGTTCGGTACTGTCCTTTACTTTAAACACTCGATCAGCTGCCACCAATCCCATTTGTAAAGTATTAAATTTATCTGCAGCCATTCGAACTGGACGAAACATTAAGTTCAGATACATCGGAAATGCTACCAATGCACCAAATGTAACCGTATCGTCTAGATATGATCTTGCACCCAACCATACCATTAAAGCCAATGATATAGCGGATATCAACTCAACCACAGGAAAAAATATCGCGTAGTAGAATATGGAATCCAAATTAGCTTGAGTATAAGCTCTATTTATCTCCTTAAACTTTTTAAGCTCCTGTTCTTCTACATTAAATATTTGAACAATTCGCATTCCACTGATTCGCTCTTGAAGGAAGGCATTCATCTGCGAAAGTTGATTCCGAACTCTTTGATAAGACGCTCTTACTTTTTCCTTAAATACATATGTTGCAATAATCAGTAAAGGAAGGGTCATCAAACATATCAAGGTAAGCCTCCAACTAGTATAAAACATGATGGCAATTACTGTTAAAACAGCAAGCAAATCAGCTATTATCGTAATTACACCTTGGGTAAAAATCTGATTGATGGCTTCAATATCATTAATGGTTCGAGTCGTAGAGGTACCAATAGGCGTGGTATCGAAATATCTGGATTTTAAGGATGTAAGCCTTGAAAACACCTGTACACGTAGGTCTTTAATAACCTTTTGACCAAGATCAGAAATGGAGTATGTAAACACATATCTCAAAATCACATTGAGTAATACCACTCCAAAAAATAAGGCAGTCATTTTGATCACACCATCCATATCTCCAGCCATCATGTAGTCATCAACAATGATTTGTACAATCTTAGGAGCAATAGTGCTTACTGGAGCAAGAACAATAGATAAGACTACACATTTGATAAATAGCGCCTTATACGGTTTTGCCAAACTTATGACTCGCCATAATAATTTAAGATCAAACTTCTTCTCTTTATTCTCCATCTGATGTTCACTGAAAGCGCAAAAATAAGCACTTATCTTAAAGGACACTTTATCAACATCCTCAATTTAATATAGTTTAGGACATTTAGAATTAAGTATAATTAACGGATTACATTTCCAAAACGAAAGTTTATTCCAATTGGTTATAAAAATGGAAATATGATCTTAATTAAGGGTTTTGTACTTCTCAAAAAATCGTACATGAAAACAACAATTAATCTATTATAGATTCTATTTAACTATGACAAATGCTTTATGTGTAAAAAATCAGCTTTAACACTTCTTTAGTACACTTTTGGGAATACCAAACGTCCTAGAATTGTTGTATCATTGTTTTCTTAGACAATTATAATTATGAATAAGGTATTACCAATATTGTTTCTATTTCTTCACCTTTCATTGATAGGACAAGACACTTGGTCAACACTTTCTATGGTTACATTTGATAAATCGTTTGATGAAGACTTTGGTATGGAAATGCAAACACCCAAGTATTCCCCTATTGTTATGCAACTTGATGGGAAAGAAATTAATGTCAAGGGATACTTTATTGCCCTGAATGGGAAAAAGGAACAAAAGCATTTCATGTTATCTAAATTTCCACAATCTACTTGCTTCTTCTGTGGAAAAGCAGGACCTGAAACCGCCATGCAGGTATTTCTAGCAAACAACAAGAAACAAGCGTATACGGACGATAAAATTGAAGTTAAAGGAATATTGAGAATCAATACTTCCGACCCAACAGGATTGTTATACACATTAGAACAAGCTACTGTTATTACCAAATAGAATGTATTTCTATCTTTGTTTATTAAGTTATTTTACTTTATGAAACACATCTTTTTATTATTATCCTTAGTATTAGTATTAAGTACACAAGCTCAGTCTGACACTTGGAAAACCCTCTCCAAAATCACCTATAAGAAAGAAATGGATGAGCTAATGGGGTTTAAAATCGATAAACCCGTGTTTAGCGCACCAATAAAAGCCTTGGAAGGGAAAGAGATAACGATCAAGGGTTATGTCATTCCAGTTGAAGGCTATAAATCTCACAAAGAGTTTATATTCTCTGCGTTTCCATACAATATGTGTTTTTTCTGTGGAGGTGCTGGACCAGAGACAGTTATGGAAATCGAAGCCACCGATCCGATAAAGTATACAACGGACCCAATTGTTCTAAAAGGAAAACTTGCCTTAAACAGTGAGGATATCAACCGATTGATGTATAAATTAACAGAAGTTACAGAGGTGAAGTAATGTGCCATAATATCGTTGATTTTGAAAACATAGGTCCTTTTACCTAGTCCAACTGATATTAAATAGCAAAACAAATTCAACATGATCCAAATAAAATGGCTAGAATCTCAGGTCAATTATCTTGGTTAAATTTTCTCTTGCAATTCACGAACTAATGTCAATAACTTTGTCTCTAATGACTCATCAATAATGCCTCTTTCTTTGGTGAAATTATCGTTAAACGAAGGAAGGGAGAATGCACCTACAATATTAGGATTGGAATAACTGTACACCTTCTCCGCTAATTCCAATACACCAATTCCTCCTCTTTTCCCTGGCGAAGTAGCCATAAGTAACATGGGTTTTTCACCAAATACCCCTTGACCAATTCGACTTGCCCAATCGTAAATGTTTTTATAAGCTGCAGAGAAAACGCCATTGTGTTCAGCAAAAGAAATAATTAATCCATCAGCATTATCCAGCTTTGCCTTAAAGGTCATTGTCTCCTCGGGTATACCATTGGATTTTTCTTTATCCATACTATAAATTGGCATTTCAAAATCATTTAAATCCAAGATTTCAATGGATACATTTTCCAACTTATTCGCAGCATATTCAGCCAATTGTTTGTTAATGGATGAAGAACTACTACTAGCGCCAAAAGCAATAATTTTTTTCATGGTATTTTTATTTGGTAAATTCAATCACATTCTGCCTTATGTCCAAGAAGAAATCTAAAATCCTAGTTTGACCAGACTGTATATAATTACAAATAAATACGAGTTTTGTTTAATATTGTTCATACTTATATTGGAATAATATGCTTACTTCATCTAACGACTTATGATTCGTAAATTCATTAAAAAATTGCCAGGTAAGAAGATTTATTCTACCTGTGGCTACGAAATTCTAGAGAGGCGATACCTTATTAATTGGACGTATTTGGGTATTTATATTCATAACATTATCACAGAAGATCGTGATCCAAAAGTATTTCATGATCATCCTTGGTCATGGAGTTTTTCTATCATTCTGAAGGGATACTATTCAGAAGAAAAACTCATTGGTAAGCAAAAAATTAAAAAGGATTTTAACAGAGGTCAAATTAACGTTCTGAAAAGGACTACCTTTCATAGAATTGCCTCCATATCACCATTTGGGGTTTGGTCTATTTATTTTAGAGGTAGAAAGACTCAAAATGATGGATTCCTTGTTGAGAAAAAACCGGGACATTATCAATATTTATCGTACGAAGAGGCAGCATTTGAATACACTAGACCAATTAAATCCAACAATGAAGTGATTTAAAAAGTGTGTTCAATAGCGGAATTAACTGCTTGGAAATCAGATTAATCCGAAAAATCTTTTGCATAGCTTTGGCTATGCAAATTAATTTTTGGGCAGAGATTGGATTTCAATGAGTTGATTCTAGCATTAGGATTTAGTTTTAAATCACTTCAATACTTCATTCTTCAGAAAACTTCGATCCATGAAATGTTAAAATTTAGAAAAAAATGAGCGTTTTCCTCACAAAGGATATCTAAATCACGTTCATTACTTGAATATTCGAATCAAATGAATTAGTTTTATATCGGTCAATTAATAAAAAATCTAAGCCTTATGATGCGCAAAATACTATACTTGTTTCTTATTGGCGGAGTTGTTTTTGGGTTACAATCTTGCTTAAAAGAGGATCAAAAATCTACTGAATTAACCAATCCAACTCTTCCAGATACACCGTATAATTATTCTAACTTAAACCTACCATCTGGCGTTTTTCAAGCTGGAGCTTTTATAAATATTGATGGGGGCATCTTTATCGAACCTGGTGGTGACAATATAGTCTCTGTAACAGATGATGGTGCTACCTTAGGAAGGGTATTGTTCTATGATAAAAACCTCTCACTTAACAACACCATTTCTTGTGGATCGTGTCATCACCAAGATAAAGGATTTGCAGATGGTCAAGTCGGTAGTGTAGGATTTGAAGGAAAAATTACAGAAAGAAACAGTATGGGTATCATTAACCCCATAAGTCAGAATAATTTGTTTTGGGATTCTAGATCGTTTTCAATAGTTGATCTTTCTTTAAAGCCTGTCCAAAACCATATAGAAATGGGTATGGAAGATTTAAGCTATTTAAAAAATAAACTTTCTGATATTGAGTATTACCCAGAGTTGTTTGAAAAAGCATTTGGAACTAGGGAGATTACCGAGGAAAAAATCTCAAGAGCTATTGCCGAGTTCGTTGGATCAATTACAACAAGTAATTCTAAATTTGATTATGGACTTCGCACAAGCTTCTCTAATTTTTCCGCTTTAGAAAAAATGGGTATGGAAATATTCAATAGTGCTGAGGCAAAATGTTCTACTTGCCATTCAGGTAATAATTTTGCTGCAGATGATAGCCCTAGTGGAGAATATGGAGGATCATTTAATTTGGATCAAGGACCTAAAGGTACCACCAATATTGGACTGGATTTGGTTTACAAAGATCAAGGTAAAAATGACGGAAAATTTAAAATTCCATCACTAAGAAACATAGCATTAACTGGGCCATATATGCACGACGGTAGATTCGGAACACTCAGAGATGTTATTGATCATTATAGTGAAGGTATTAAACCACATAAAGACCTAGACAAAAAATTCAAAAATGCATCTGGTGATGTTGTTCATTTGAATCTAAATGATTTAGAAAAAGATGCCTTGGTGGCATTTTTACATACATTAACCGATGAGTCTCTTGCATTGGATCCTAAATACAGTGATCCTTTCAAAAAATAATATTTAAAGGTTAGTTTTTTGTTTAAAGCTCTATCTTCATGAGAAGATAGAGCTTTATTTATTAGACGCTTTTTGTTATTTATCCTAAGAAATCTAGGCATTTGTGGATTTGAAAGTTAAACTTCCAATTATAGTTTCCGTAATTCTTGCAGGGGTTTATTGCTTCCTTGCTCAAGACAATGTATTCTTTTGGGATACGGTTCAATTAGGAGCAAAACAAGGATTGTTTTTCTTCGAGCACGATTTTAGTCAATTCATTCTTCCTACTGATATTGATAGTGGACACCCTCCGATTTTTGGTTTTTATTTGGCTCTAATCTGGAAAATAATTGGAGACACATCTTTACAGGCAAGTCATTGGGCAATGTTCCCATTCCTTGTTTTATTTTTCTATTATTGGTATCAATTAATCACACATTTCACCGACTACAAGTTTGGTTTTATTGCCTTCATCCTAACTCTAACAGACCCAACCCTATCCAGTCAATTTATCCTGGTTAGTCCTGACATTGTAGTAGCATCCATGTTTGTATCTGCGGTTTATGGTGTTCTTCGAAAAAAACACATGATCATTACCCTGTCTAGCCTTCTTTTGACCATGGTTAGTCTCCGAGGCATGATGATTGTGGCGTCACTATATTTTTTCACTATTATCTTGGATCAAAAATTCAGTTTTAAACACTTAATACAGAAGGCCTACTCTTTTGTTCCTGCGGGTCTATTTGCCCTTGTTTTTCTTATATATCATTATATCCATACAGGTTGGATTGGGCACCATGATGATTCACCATGGGCACCATCCTTTCAAATTGTTGATTTCAATATTATGTTGAAGAATATTGCTCTTTTCTTATGGAGATTATTCGATTTTGGACGCATAATAATTTGGCTCTTTATTTCGATTGCCATTCTTCGATATGGCCCTAAAACGTTAAAAATAAAACCACAACTCATACTTTTTTTTACCGTCTTAATCTTTTTAAGCCCTTCATTTATTTTACATAATGCCCTTTCTGCTCATAGGTATCTTTTACCCTTAATGCTTGTCGGCTCTCTCGTGTTTGCAACCATTTTTTACAATTTAAAGAAGTTTTACAAATTCAGATTATTTGGAATACTTTCTATAACATTTCTCTTTATGGGAAATTTCTGGATATATCCTGATCACATCAGTCAAGGATGGGACAGTACATTAGCCCATGTTCCTTATTATAAACAACGGAATGAACTAATACAATGGATCGATGAAAAAGATATTCCGATAGACTCAATTGGCACAGTGTTTCCCGAAATTGGTCCTTTGAAATTCAGAAACCTTTCAACTAAAACTTATGGTTTCAAACGTCTACAATTTGATCAAGACAACTATGTTTTTTATAGCAACATCATGAATGATTTCACAGATGATCAATATGAAAAACTTAATCAATATTGGGAAAAGATATATTCCTCCAATGGTTTTGGAGTGAAAATCATTCTTTATAAACGCCCAAACTAAAACTTTAACCTATCACATTGAACAATTGATAGATAGATCATTGTTAGACTAATAGTACTGACTTTTATTTTGGTTTTCAATGCATAAAGAAACGATTCTGATTACTGGTAAAAATGGCATGCTTGCTCAAGCTTTCTACCAAATGTATTCACATAAGTACAACTTTAAGTTCTTATCACGTTTAGCCAAAGGTGGTAATACTTACAAATGGGAAATTATCAATCAATACATAGATTCTAGTGCTCTTGAAAACGTAGATCACATATTGCATTTAGCAGGAGCAGGAATTGCTGATAAACGATGGACTTCTTCAAGAAAGCAACTCATTTACAATAGTAGAATTCAAAGCTTGGAATTGCTTTATAACACACTGAAAAATAGGAATCAAACCATAAAAACGATTCTTTCAGGGTCAGGTATTGGCTATTACGGTACGAAAAAAAGAAATTTAGCTCAGAAAGAAAATGATTCACCTGGAAATGATTTTTTAGCTAATGTATGCATTGACTGGGAGAAAAATGCATCAAAATTCTACCATGATGGCATTTCTAATAGAGAGATTAGACTAAGATTTGGAATTATTTTAGACAAATCACAAGGAGCATTTCCTAAGATATTATCTCCAATCAAAAAAGGTTTTGGAGCTGCTCTAGGAAGTGGGCAACAAGCATTTCCTTGGATTCATATAAGAGATGTCGTTCAAGCAATTGATTACATTATATCTAATGAAGAGACTACCGGAGTTTACAACTTAGTAGCAACCGAACAAAACACCAACCAAGAAATTACTTCTGAAGTTGCCAACCTTTTGAACAGAAAACTATTTCTGCCAAACGTTCCCTCTTTTGTCTTGAACATGATGCTCGGTAAAATGGCAACGATGTTAACAGAAGGAAATCCCATTAGCAACCAAAAACTCTTAGATTCTGGTTTTAGCTTAAAATTTCCCTCACTCCAATCTGCTTTACAGGATTTAATATAAAAACAGAATACCTTATTTCTAGATTCTGATATAATCGAGATCATTTCCAATTATAGTAGATGATTTCAATAAAAATGTAGATTGCATGATGTTGAGATTAGAGGTGAGTTGATAAACCTTACCCTTAATCAACAGCAAAAATTCATCCAAACACAGCCATTAGCCACTTATATTCAGCGCTTAATCCCCATTTTGACAAATTATACTATCCTTAATAAATCAAAACCCTCCAAAAAATGATCAGTAATAAGCTCTAAAAATACAGTATATACCATTAAAAGTATTCTTAGAATTTGTACTAAAAATCTGTTATTTTCTTGTCTTAAAGCATTATAAGCCGATGATTCTCGACTAAACTGTTATCAAATTCTATTCTTAGCAGATAAACACCAGCACTGTTGGACGAAATATCTAAGTTGTTATCAATTTGATTAAATCTTATTTTCTCTCCACTAAGATTAAAGACTTCTATTGAGTATTCTCGATATTTTGCTTGTATAATGTATTCTCCTCCACTTGGGTTTGGATAAACTGTCGAAAATCTTTCAATTTGAGAATCAGACACACTCGTTATACAAGGTCCATTCGTCCAAGACATAATACCCTTCTGAAACCTCGCAACACAGGCATTTTGATACGTAATCGAATCACAGCCACATACCGGCACATAATCATCAGAACAAGGATAATCTTCATACACCAATTGAGGTTCGTAACAATTGCCACATTCTCCCTTACTAAACTTTGTTATACCTGCTTTAAACTTTGCCACACATTCGTTGGGGTAAGTCAAAGAATCACAGCCACAGACAGGATTATAATCCGTGTCATAACACTCTAAGTCATCATCGATCTGTGCATCTTCCCTACATTCACAAGGTCTACTGCCAACAACTCCATATTTGAAAACCGCCTCCTCTTGGTTAGGATATATATTTCCATCGCATCCACAATAGGGCAAATATTGCGGATAATATGCGAGATCCTTGTTGATGAAACTCGAGTCTATACATTGACAAGGTCCATCCTGAAAAAGAGATATTTCATAATCGTATAATGCCTGACATCGATACAAGTAGGTCGTATTATCACAGGCACATACAGGATCAAAGTAAATTAATTCTGAATTTTTACATGGCAATATGGTAAAATGGTCATAATATGCTGTATCTGTACAGTTACATGGCCCTTGATAGAAATTATCTATACCATAATGATATTTTGCTACGCAGGCATTTTGGTATTGCTTGCCATCACAGCCACAGACGATGTCTATAGTATCCGGACACATATAATTGGTGTCAATCACTTCTGTATTGATTTCACAGGGACCAAAATCTTGATAAAATGAAACAACCCCATGATGATAATATGCTTCTTCAATAGAATAATAAAAAACGCCATCACAGCCTCTATACTCCTTTACATCAAAGTGAGAAGGATAAAAAACCGGATAACTCAGATCAATGACAGATGAATCTATACACTGACAGGTATCTACTTCACTCCATGAGACAATGCCTTCATCCAAAGCCATCAAGTCATTTAGATACGTTTTGTTGTCGCACCCCAATACAGGTTTTATGCCTTTTAAGGTTAGCGTATCTATCCAAAAGAAATCAAAACCCGGAATGATCTCATTGTAACAATCGTTGCAAGGTCCATCTTTCCATGAGGAGACTCCTTTTATTTTAAGAGCATACATATCCTCAAAATAGGTCACTGAATCACATCCACAGACTAAATTCATAGAGTCTATTTCATCCGTTGGACTATAATACCACACATCTATCAATGAAGAATCTATGCATTGAGCAGATAAATGAAGGCCCACACACACAACAAACAAGGTTATACATATTTGTTTCATAGATTAAATCTTTAAAAACTTCATATTCTTAATATCCCCGTACCGCTCCGAAAGAAGCCTCACTGTATAGTGTCCTGGGGATAAGTGGTCAATGGTCAGTACATCTTTTTCTTCAGCATGGACTAGCCGACCAAGACCATCATAAATGAGTACTCTCGTATCGTTCGGCGCATTTCTAATATATAGATAATCGTAAGCAGGATTGGGGAACACCATGCAATCTTCCGAAAAAGAATGGTTTATTGTATTGCTTTTTAAGAGATCAATACATGGATACTTCATTGCAGGCAGTACATATTCATCCAATTGTAAAAATTGAGCATCCATATTATGGCCATTTTGACCTCGAAACACATGGAGAAGATACTGATCCATATTTTTGTTAAACAATAACCAATTGTTCTGATCAATGGCGTAACAATGGTGAGAGTTGAAATCTCCTATCAACGTTACAATACGATCACTAAAGGTAGATGACCCCACAGTCGACAAATCGGTCTTATGAAGAGCATACATATTATAACTCACGGGGTGTATGATTGTGTCCGTTTCATTAGACCACAAGACAAATGTTTCCATCGAATCTAAATATACAGTCCGCGACTCAAACTTAGATGACGAAAATGGAATCAAACCCGAAAAAGACACCTCGTTTTCCGAATTCTTGTCAAACACAAAAATACCTGTCTTATGACCATGTATGATCAACTTTCTCTGACCAACCAACAAGTTAAGATCCTTATGGTATTTAAGCCCAAACTTGGTCAGATCTATCTGATTAAGCTTTATAAATTCGTCGATCATAAAAGCGTATACATGCAATTGTAAGTCTATATCCAAGGTATAAAGCAGCAACTCTTCCTTGTGCTCCTTGGACAAGTCAAAATCCAGCAATGGACCTTCTACAACGGCCTTGGCAGGATTATAAAAATCTTCACCATCATACGCTATAGATTTAATAGATTTATAATTCGTATCCGAGCAAAATGGCATTACCTCACCAAATATTAGGCTTAATTCGTCCTGATCTCTAATAAACCGTACCTTATTGTCTTGTAAAGATCCGTATTCTGAGCAGTATACACGTGCATTGCTATCCTGCAAAATCGGATCCGAAACGACTTCTCCTTCTTCATTATATATATAGCAGCCGTTAGAGTAATATGTTTGTCCTTCTTCGAAAGAGTATTCAGCCATAACAGCGCTGAACGTGATAGGTATAACCTTTGTATTTAGTTGACCATTTATGTCAAAATCTAATCCTTTATAAATATTGGTTGACGAACTAAAATCTACATGAGACACGACAGGTATGACTTGTTGAGCCAAACCTCCCGACCATATCATACTACTCATTAGATATACCAAAACAAATCTCATTTCAATGGTCTTTTAGCTTTATAAAAAGAATGCCCAAAGTAATCAAAGGGGATGGGGTCAACCAACAAAGAGTCGTCTATATCAAAATCCAAACACCGTTCATCTTCTATATGATCAAAGACAGTATTATGAGGCAAAAGGCTTACAAAATACATATCTTCCTCAAGTGTTATTCCCTTCATCTTATTGTGCAATCCGGGTACCGCAGGATCAGAGATGTAATAGAGCTTGTAATTTGCCCTTGTAAGAATACCTCCGTTCCAAACGAAACCATCGTTTCTTCGTCCATCAAACCTATTTTGCACACCTGTAACACAAAAAGAATCTTTCGTTAATTTGTATTGCGTAAAATAAGACTTATCTGACACATACATAAAATCCCTTGCTGCAAAGCTAATATTCTGTATATGAGAATGGTGATCTATTCTTTGGACAAAGTCAATGGCACCTGTACAACTGTCAAAATCATATATCCGAATCACATTATAGTCATACACGATCATCCTATTCGCTTGTGGGCTAAATAGGACTTTAGGCCTTTGTGTTAACGCCAATGTGAAATAATCAAAAACCAATGGTTCTTTAAAGGGACCTAATATCCCCTTGTGGTTAACGAGGTATTTTATGCATTTGTTTTGAATAATATCAACAAAAACAAGCCAAAAATCTTTGTTATTGGCATGACGACAAACTCCTACATGAGAGAGCATTTTGCTCCCATCGTACAGTACTTCGTCCTTTTCTATTAAAGCACCAAGACCATCTTCCATAGAAGATTTTATACGAGAGTACTTGATTTGATTGTTGTAACTATCCTCCTTAATTATACCAACTTTTGAAGCGTAAAAGATTAGATATTCATCTCCTGCAGCTCCAAATGGTATATATTTGTACTTCAAGTCTTCATATATATCTGCCCTGCTTTTAAAATTAGTTTCATAATAACTCCAAGCATAATCATGATCAAAATAGCCACCACTACGCATTACTTTTCCTATGCGATTATATACATTTAGCCCATTGGAATAAGCCACTAGGTTGCCATCAGCATCGCTTATCGTAAAGTGTGCATCAGAAGCAAAATAATCAGGGTCTATGTCTACCCATTCAAAATCCACCTCATCGGCAAGTTTCAAATTGATGACCTTATACTGGCCATCATGCCAGACACTCAACAAATTATTGTGGTCATACCCCTGAGAAAAACAGGGATATGACCATAATATGGTTATGATATACAATACAACTTTTTGAATCATTCTTTAACCAACTTAATCGTTTGAACTCCTTCTTCCTGCGTAGATAACATCAAATAATAAATACCGCTGGGATAAGAGCTTAAATCAATGACTGCCTCGTTTTGATTAAGCATTGAACCATGACTTATCGGACTTCCTAACTGATTAAATATCCTATATTGATATGTCAACCGAACATCTAAATCTTCCATTTTATATACTCCATGAGAGGGATTGGGTTTTACGGATATACCTTCATTAACTACAGCACCTGATCGTAGCACTGGTTGCTGTTGGCACCCATAAGCTTGATCCAAACGAACATTTCTCAAACTTCTCGCACAAACTACGCTTGCTCCTTTGTCTAAAACACATTCTTGAGATAAAGATATTAATTCGGGATCACTACCTATACTATCAAGTGTACCATTTAACACTCCCTCATAATAATTCAACAAGTAGGTCAAATAACCATCATGACAATCTTGTATACTGGATACAGATTGCAATTGGGTATATTGATTTTGTAATCTACTTAATGCCGATTGGGTAAAAATACCATTATAATAATTTAGCTTTTGTAGATAAAAGTCAAATGAATTTTCTTGGTTATTTGTTCTTTTATCATATTCTACCATTACTTTATTCAAAAAGGTTTGATCGTAACTATCCCAAATGGTATCTATAAGCAGTTTAGACTCTACCAATATGTCCAAATCTGTATTTGCATAGTCAGCATAAAATTGTGCATATGTTGTGTTGGTCAATAAATTGGGGAATTCTTTGAACATATACAAGATATTAAACAAATTGTCGCATTTAAAAATAGACGTAATGATCGAATCCATATATGTCTCGACAAATAAAGAATCATGAGTAGACAGCCTCATGCCATTATTGCTCGTTAATACTGTATTTGGTAAGGTAGTATTGCACCCAGCGTTGGAAGCTCCAAATTCGATTTCTACCAAAGAGGGATCATTGACCACACTGGGGTAAAATGCCCCTAAATTATTCTTTACTATAGTCTTTCCTCTCCAATTATTTGTATATCGTGCTATATCATAAGATCTTGAATTAACCCACTTATTTTCATGCCTAATCTGATTACTTATATAAGCAGGATAATCATTAAAACCCAATAGAGGATGAGAATACGCTAGACCTGTAAAGCAATTTTCGTAGTCATTAGATTTGAAGTCAGAATATTGAGACTCTCCATACAATAGAATTCCAAACCCAACATTGCTTATATCATTGTTGCACATTAAATTTTTTTGACTAAACTCTACGGTAAATCCTATATTTTCATTACTTAGTAAGGTAGAAGAGATATCATTCGTTATTATATCATTCTGAACAGCATTATATAACGTGATTCCCTCTCCACTACCTGAGCCAATATTAATGTTGTTTCCATAACACTCAACATTTCGTGCCCCTACTAATTCTATCCCATAAGCCGTGCCACCAGTGAGAGAAAAAGTATTGCTTCTATTGACAATAGTCGAACTCTGATTGTTACTAATGGAGATAAGATTTTCACCCGTAAAGGAATTACTTGAAATTTCTGATGTGCCGTAATTATGTCTAATTATAATACCTCGAGTCACCCCACCAGTATTGAAATCAACAACATTATTCTTAAATTGTACTGAATGACTTCCTCCTTTATCAAAATCTAAAGCAGTAGGAGTCAGCAATCCAAGGGGACGATAACCAGAAGTTTTCGTAAAGTTATTGTTGGAACACAAGACACTTAAACTTTCATAAAGTTGATCATAACCGTTATCATCAAAAGTACTATTCGTCACCTTCAAAACAGCATCGTTCACATCAGCGTCTGCACAAATTCCATATTTATTTTTGTTAAAAGTACAATTATTTATATACGCATTTGTATTATTAAACTTCAGACCGTAAACAAAATAATTAAATGTACAATTCTGCACTTGCACAAAGTCATAATCCTTAAATTCGAACCCCGTTGTATTTGCAAGAAAATAAAGACCACTCTCAAGACGATTTGTAAATTCACTATCTCTTAAGGTAAAGCTTTCTATCTCACTAGGACTATAAGAGCCTATAAACTCAACATCATCCATAATTGTATTTATAATTTTTAGAGAAGATAAATTCTTGCCTGTATTGATTTCAATACCCTCATGTAGAGATTTCACATATGAGTCTTCTAGCGTTAAATCCAAATTCACACCATTCACCTTAAACCCTTCAAAGAAATTACAACTGACGATTTTTGTACCAGAAAAGTCAATACTGCTTTCTAAAATAATATTATTATTACCTGTAGCACCATCAAATATTATGGTAGAATTAGGTGCAAATGTATAATCCACATCTATGGTCAAACTCCCAGAAATCAATAATTTTTGTGCTGTGGAAGCCGCTTGAGTAGGATCTAACAATTCATTTCCTATTAAATCCGAAAGTTTAAAATTTTGAGATGTTGTACCTCCATTACCTACACATGTGAACAAACTGGCATCTTCACCTTGTAGATTAGAGCAAGCAATTCGATCTTCAATAAAGGCAATAGGACATTGAGCCCATAAAAAATTTGAAAAAAGACATAAAAAAAGTACAATTTTAAGGTTATTCATAACATTTAATGATTTATATTAAAAAATTAATTACGGGTTATGTTTTAATACAAAACACTTAAACTATAGCAAGTCAAAAAACTGAAATAAAAAGCGTTAGGTATTAAAGTGATGATAAAAATACTACTTTTTATTAAGAAAAGCAAACCTTCTTGTAAAAAACCATCAAAATAACATTGAAGTGATTTAAAAACACATTGTTAAAATTTACAATAGGAAAAGTTTGTAGGTTTAAGAACCTGAGGAGATAACCAAAGAATAACTAAACACTACAGACTTATGACTATGAGTAAAATTAATAAATTTTTTGTATAGTATCTTGAATTGGCAAGAACAGGAAGAAAAATAAAATTCCTCTTTGGCAAATAGTCAAAGCGATCCGATATTAGTTACGAACAGGAATACAGAGGAAATATTCTCCTCTTCGACAGTTTTTTGAATTTGTGAAATGCAGTTGAATTTCAGTGTTTTACCACTTAAATAAGCGGTCACAGATTGGAGTTTGGGAGAAATACTTTAGGAGATTGATTGTAGAAAACAATTCAAAACTTGATATGTCGGTGGTAAATTTTGACAGAACCCATACATCTGCAAAACGAGGTGGACAAGCAGTAAGCTATTAAGGAAGAAAGAAGTGTAAAACCAGTAATATGCAAATTCTGACAGACAAACTAGGTGTTCCTATTGGATGGTCGACCCCTATAAGCGGAAACCATAATGACAGTTTTGAACTGAGAAAAAACAGCTAGTAAAAAATTTGATGACATTCAACAGAGTAGAATTTCAGTGAATGGATTGTTTATAAATGTTCAAGAAGGATTTGATGTGAAAGATTCTAGACTACTATTCGAAGAGCAAGAAATTATGTATATATGATTGATAATGAGCTATATAGACAGCAGTCCCCCGTAGAGCAATTAAATCCTTGGGTTAATGGATTTAAAAACTCTAAGATTCAAATATGAAACAAGATCATCAAATTGGATCGCTCTGCACTGTTTAGCTTTCGCAATCATTTTCATTAGAAAAATTGATTACTTAACACTTAGTTTTTAATCACTCCATCATATGTTCAACCCCCCACAAACACTTAAAACTTGACCTGTGATATACGTGGATAAATCAGACCCAAGGTAAATGCAAGCGTTAGATACATCATCACCGCTTCCCAATTTCTTCAAGGGAATACTATCCTCGTAGGCTTTTCTTTGTTCATCTGATAGAGCATCTGTCATATCCGTAGCGATAAATCCTGGTGCAATAACATTACATCTTATTCCCCGAGATCCTACTTCTTTGGCAATTGATTTTGAAAACCCTATAATCCCAGCCTTAGACGCTGCATAATTTGCTTGACCAGCATTTCCAAATACACCAACGACAGACCCCATATTTATGATAGAACCTCCTCTATTTTTCAACATTGGTCTTAAACAGTGTTTGGTTAGGTTATAAACCGATTTTAAATTAACATTGATTACTGCATCCCATTGTTCTTCATTCATTCGGAGCATTAAAGTATCTTTAGTAATCCCTGCATTATTTATTAAAATATCTATCTTACCAAAGTCAGAAATTACATTTTCGACCAATGCTCCAGCTTCATCAAAATTGGCTGCATTAGACTTATAAGCTTTTACCTCAACACCTTGAGCAGATAATTCTTCAACAATAGCATTTGCTCGATCAGCTGATGAAGCATATGTAAAAACTATTTTTGCTCCTTGAGCTGCATAATTTCTTACGATAGACTCTCCAATACCTCTAGATCCTCCTGTTATTAAAGCAACTTTACCTTCCAGTAATTTCATTATCGATTAGATTTTAATTTTTAAGACGTGCAAATGTACAAATGAAATCACGATTTCATTACTTACATTTACTCGAATTCAAAAGGCATCGAAAAAGTACTTCAATGTTTCCACTTAGGCTTAATTGTTAATCCCAAGTAATCCCTTTGTTAATCTTGCGTCAAAGAAGATAAATCCGCCTGAGATTTATTAATGGTATCATAACGAATCCTACATCTTAAAGAAAGATCCATCCCGTTATTTTGAACTTTTAAATTAAATCAACTAAACACTGATTATGATCAAACATTACATTACACTTGCTTTATTAGTGTTAGGATTTACGTCTGTGATGGCTCAAAGTACCGTGAGAGGAACCATCTTAGATGAAAATGCAACACCTCTACCCGGAGCGCATATTTATTTGGAAAATACAGATTACAGTGCTCTTACATCAATCGATGGAGACTACATCATTTATAATGTTCCTGAAGGAATGTATACTTTGGTAATTTCTTACATTGGATATAATGATGTTAAAGAGTCCATCGTATTGGAAGGAGGAAAAGACCTTATCAAAAACATACAATTGGAAGAAGGTGTAATCCTGAACGAAATCGTAGTAAATGGTCGTCTTGAGGGACAAGCAAAAGCGCTTTCGACTCAAAAAAACAATCTTAATATTACGGAAGTTATTGCCAGTGAGCAAATTGAGCGTTTTCCTGATGCCAATATAGGTGATGCACTAAAAAGGGTTTCAGGTATTAATGTACAATATGATCAGGGTGAAGCCCGATTTGCTAATATTCGAGGAACAGCTCCTGAACTCAATTCTATCACCATCAATGGTGAAAGAGTGCCTTCAGCCGAAGCAGAAAAAAGGTATGTTCAATTGGATTTGATTCCTTCAGACGTCATTTCTAATATCGAATTGAGCAAGGCCATAACTCCTGATATGGATGCCGATGCAATTGGTGGATCGATTAATTTGGTAACGCAAAAAGCTGCTCCTGGTATGAGAATAAAAGGTAAGCTTGGGTCAGGGTATAGTTTCCTTACAGAAAAACCTATCCTTAAAGGGCAATTGTCCTTAAGTTCACGATTTGCCAATGATAAAATAGGAGTAATTTTCAATGCTTCAGCTTTGGACAAACACGTGAGATCAGACAATGTGGAAACCGAATGGGATTATGCGGATGAAAACAACAAAAATGGATCTGCCGTTCCTACTGACCACCAAGTAAGACAATACTTGCTTCAAAGGTTTAGACAAAGTTATTCAACAACAATAGACTATCAAATCCACCCAAATCATAACATTTATTTCAATGGAATGTATAATGTAAGAAAGGATTGGGAAAACAGATATCGTCTTAGATTTAAGGATATTGAAATGGATGACGATGGCCAAATGATCGCTGAAATAAGAAGACAAACCAAAGGAGGTATTAGCGACAACCAGTTTGGTAGATTAGAAGATCAAAGAATGCAGAGCTTTGGTGGAGGTGGAGAACATTTCTTCAACGATATCAAAGTAACATGGACGTTGACATCTATGAAAGCAAGTGAAGATCGTCCCAATGAAAGATATGTCTCTTTCAGAGCAAAAAAGGAGCCTGTATCATTAAACCTTTCAGATTTATCTGCTCCAATAGTTACACCTAATAATGCGGAAGTAGCAGACCTTTCTTCTGGATATAGTTTAAAGGAACTTACCGAAGAATTTCAATTTACGGAAGAAGAAGACCTTAATGCAAGATTGGATATTCAAATACCAATTTTATTTGGAAAAAACTCTAGTCAATTAAAAATTGGAGGTAGATATAAGGATAAAACCAAGTCTAGAGATAATCGATTCAAAGAATATGAACCTATTGACGAAGATGCTTTTATTGCTGATGCTTTGAACAATATTTCAAGCCAAAATCAAGACAACTTTACCGCAGGTGATTATAGTATTGGGTCATTTGTCAAAAAGGAATACTTAGGAGACATCAACCTAAATGAAGGATTTGAGTCAGAAGATGTCTTGGAAGAATTCGCAGGAAATTTTGATGCCAACGAATCCGTTATCGGAGCTTACGCAATGTATACCCAAAATATTGGGTCTAAGTGGAGTATGATCGGAGGCTTAAGATATGAAATGACATCTATAGAAAACAAAGGATTTATATTCAATGGTGACGAATTGGTTGAAACAGGAGAACAAAAGAATGATTATAGCAATGTCCTTCCTGGTATACACTTAAAGTATAGCCCAACAAACTGGACCAATGTTAAATTTGCTTGGACCAATTCTATAGCAAGGCCTAACTACTTCGACTTGATCCCTTACCAAGAAATAGAACAAGACGACAACGAGATAAAAATTGGAAACGCTAATCTAGAAGCGACAACTTCAAGTAATATTGACTTATTG
Source organism: Saprospiraceae bacterium (assembly GCA_965230345.1). Taxonomy (GTDB): domain Bacteria; phylum Bacteroidota; class Bacteroidia; order Chitinophagales; family Saprospiraceae; genus JADKBO01. The sequence goes on along the minus strand of CBDDKR010000002.1, from coordinate 1,094,550 downwards.
GTAGAACACTATTTTAAGAATATTGGAGTTCTTTCTGGTGGACTATTCTATAAAAATTTAAGCAATGTAATTGCTGAAAAGACAAGTATGGATTACCAATTTGAAGGAAACGTTTATGACAGGTTTACACAACCTGTAAATGCGGGTAATGCAGATCTTTATGGTTTTGAAATTGGTGTTCAAAGAAGACTAGACTTTTTGCCTAGTGTTTTTAGTAATCTAAGCTTGTACTTGAATTATACCTATTCAAAATCAGAATTGAAAGACATTACCTTAGAAGATAGAGAAGACGAAAAACTTCCATTAGTCGGAACACCAGAAAATGTATTTAATGCAAGTTTAGCATACGATACTAAGGTGTTGGATGTTAGAGTTTCTTTTAACTTTGCTGATGCATTCATCGAAGAGTACGATGATGAAACTTTTTATGATAGATGGTACGATAAAGTAACCTACTTAGATATTAATGCAGACTACAAAATCAACAAAAACTGGAAGATTTACGCTAGTGTAAACAATATTTTGGATCAACCTTTAAGGTATTATCAAGGTCATAAAGACAGAAATATGCAAATCGAATACTACGGTATTCACACCAAGTTAGGAGTTAAGTTTAATTTTAAATAAAGATTAATGCAATACAAAAATTTAAATACAAAAAGAGGTGGACTATGGTCCATCTCTTTCTTCATTTTAGCAATCTCTATGTTTTCTTGTAGCGAAACCTATGTAAGAAACAAAGAGGCTAGAGAAGACGAACAGGAATATCAAGCTGCAGTTAATGCTCAATCAAAAATTCCTCATCAGCTCGAATCAAAAGTTGAAACGGATGTAGTCATGGCACATGAAGACGATGATTCAGCAGATGACCCTGCAATATGGAGTCACGATACACACCCTGAAAAAAGTGTGGTATTTGGTTCCAATAAAATTGCTGGGATTCACTCTTTCGATATGCAGGGTAAACAAATTCAATATATACCTTGTGGAAAGATTAACAATGTAGATGTACGTAAAGATGTCATGTGGGATGGACAAAAAGTAGATATTCTCGCTGGAAGCAATCGATCGAATAATACTATTGCTGTTTTTATCATTGACCCAAATGGTAAAATTAATACAACTCCGGACTATTCAGTAAATCTTGGAAGGTTTGCCCCATATGGCTTTTGTCTCTACAAAGGAAACAATGATCAATTGTATGCTTATGTAAATGGAAAATATGGGGACATATTCCAAGTTAGATTGAATCTTAAAAAAGGGCAATTTAAGTCAAAATTAGTCAGAAGACTTAAAGTAAATAGACAAGTAGAAGGCATGGTTGCCGATGACGAGGCACATATAATCTATATTGGCGAAGAAGAATACGCTATTCATGTATTTGGAGCGAAAGAAACAGACGGTTTGAAAGGGAAGATCCTTTCTGGAAGTACGAGAAAAAACCCAATGATTCGCTACGATATTGAGGGTCTAGCCCTTCTTCCTCCGCATTACCTTATTGCAAGTAGCCAGGGCAATTTTTCCTATGCAATTTTTGATTTAAAAAAGGACAAATACATTACTTCATTTACACTTAAAGATGGAGCCTGTGACTCAGTAGAAGAAACGGATGGAATCGATTTGGTTAAAGGTGATTTTGGACCTTTATTTCCAGAAGGCCTTTTTGTAGTTCAAGATGGATTCAATTTTGACGGTTCAATAAAAAAGAGTCAGAATTTTAAGTACGTTGACGTAAGAGATATTGACACTCTTTTGAAGTAAGAGTAACCAATGTGATATATAAAGGTCGTTCATTTGGACGACCTTTTTTTGTCACTCTAGGATAGAGACTTGGGGATTCTATACTTCAATAGAATTGAACTTTTGTAATGAGTGCTTCAAGCATAACAAATAAAGGAGTTTTCATTTTAAAGTAATTACAAAACAGAATAGCCTTTTCAAGTACAGAACAAGGATTCAATTATAAACCTCAAAGCATTCTCCCTGTAAACAAAAAAAGAGCCACAATCTATATTGCAGCTCTTTAAATATTTTACATCGTTAGATATACGCTTCGATTTCGATCGATCTCTCTAAAATATGGATCATTCAGATCCTTTACAAATCGTATCATTTCACCTGTTGACTTCATTTCAGGTCCCAATTGCTTATCAACATTTGGAAACTTATTGAACGAAAAGATTGGAACCTTAATGGCATATCCCTCTAAATCTTTTTTGTATTCAAAGTCCTTCACCTTATTCACACCCATCATCACTCTAGTAGCATAATTTAAAAATGGAACTTTGTACGCTTTAGCAATAAAAGGAGTTGTTCTCGAAGCTCTTGGATTGGCTTCAATTACATATACTTTTTCATCCTTAATGGCAAACTGAATATTGATGAGCCCTTTGATGTTAAGTGCTTTTGCCAATTTGTGCGTATACTTCTTCATCGTCTCTATACATTGCTCACTTATACTGTAAGTAGGCAACATTGCCGAACTATCTCCAGAGTGAATTCCTGCTGGTTCAACATGTTCCATAATACCCATGATCAACACATCTTCTCCGTCAAAAATGGCATCAATTTCTGCTTCCTTTGCCCTCTCCAAAAATTGGTCTACCAATACCTTATTATCTGGCATGTGTTTAAAAATACTTAATACATGGCGTTCCAAATCTTCGTCATTAATCACAATACGCATGCGTTGCCCTCCAAGAACATAACTCGGACGAACCAGTACGGGATAAGTAACTCTATTTGCGACTTCCAATGCTTCATCTGTATCATTGGCAACACCATATTTTGGATATGGGATATCTAGCTCTTTTAAGAGATCCGAAAACCTTCCTCTATCTTCTGCCAAATCCATTGATTCAAAAGATGTGCCTATGATCTTAACTCCTTTCTTAGTCAACTTTTCTGCAAGCTTGATGGCTGTTTGACCTCCGAGTTGTACAATAACGCCTTCTGGTTGTTCAAGATCTATGATCTCTTCTAAGTGTTCCCAGAAAACAGGCTCGAAGTACAACTTGTCCGCCACATCAAAATCAGTAGAGACTGTCTCTGGATTACAATTAACCATAACGGCCTCATATCCCGCTTCTTTAATAGCCAATAACCCATGCACACAGCAGTAATCAAACTCAATTCCCTGTCCAATTCTATTTGGCCCCGAACCTAGTACAATGATTTTCTTTTTATCAGATGGTATGCTCTCATTCTCCTGATCGAAGGTAGAATAAAAGTAAGGAGTCTGTGCTTCAAATTCCGCTGCACAAGTATCTACCATTTTATAGGTTCTTCTTATGCCCTTTTCTTTTCTGGCTTTAGTTACCTCTTCTTCAGAAATCCGCATTAACCATGCAATCTGCGCATCAGAATACCCTACCTTTTTAAGATCCCAGAAAAAGTCTCTTGGAATCTCTTCTGCCACATTGTATCGCATCAACTTGTCTTCCATCTTGACCAGTCTTTTAATTTGCGATATATACCAAGGGTCTATTTTCGTAAGTTTTTGAATCGTCTTTGCTGGAACTCCAAGTCGTAATGCATCTTTTAAACGATAGATTCGATCATCTGAAGCCTTTTGAAGTCTTTCTAAGATATCCTCTGTCTTGATCCATTCTTTCTTATCAGCCCCAAGACCAGATCTTCCATTTTCTTGGCTTTGACAAGCTTTCTGTAATGCTTCAAGAAAGTTTCTACCAATAGACATCACTTCACCCACTGACTTCATCTGAAGGCCAAGCTGAGTATCAGCACCTTTGAACTTCTCAAAATTCCATCTTGGCATTTTTACGATAACATAGTCCAATGTTGGTTCAAAGTACGCTGAAGTAGTCTTTGTAATCTGATTTTTAAGTTCATCAAGTGTATACCCGATGGCTAATTTTGCTGCAATTTTTGCAATTGGATAACCTGTTGCTTTACTTGCCAAAGCAGAAGACCTCGAAACCCTTGGATTGATTTCAATAGTAATCAACTGTTCGGTCTCTGGATCTAGGGCAAACTGTACATTACATCCACCAGCAAAATTTCCTAAAGATCGCATCAAATCAATCGCATCGTTTCTCATTCTCTGGAATGCCGAATCCGAAAGTGTCATCGCAGGAGCAACGGTAATCGAATCTCCTGTATGAATACCCATAGGGTCAAGGTTTTCAACCGTACAAATGATAACTACGTTGTCATTACTATCTCTCAACAATTCCAGTTCGTATTCCTTCCAACCCAATACTGCTTTTTCAACCAAGACTTCATGTGTTGGAGAAGCATTTAACCCCCTTCTTAGGGCTTCATCGAAATCCTTTTCTTCATGCACAAATCCACCACCACTTCCTCCAAGTGTATAAGAAGGACGAATGACCAAAGGAAAACCAATTTTCTGAGCAGCTTCCTTTCCCTCTAGGAAGGAATTCGCAATAAAAGATGGAGCTACATAATGCCCCATTTCTACAACATGCTTTCTAAATTTTTCCCTATTCTCAGTCAATTCAATCGCATTGACATCGACTCCAATCATCTTGACACCATATTTATCCCAAAGTCCGACTTTGTCAGCATCAATTGCCAAGTTCAATGCCGTTTGTCCTCCCATAGATGGAAGCACTGCATCGATTTGTCTTTCTTGAAGAATTTTCTCTAAACTTTCTATGGTCAGAGGAAGAAGATAAATATGATCCGCAGTCACGGGATCTGTCATTATGGTAGCTGGATTGGAATTAATTAAGGTTACCTCAATTCCCTCTTCTCTTAAAGATCTTGAGGCTTGAGACCCTGAATAATCAAATTCGCAAGCTTGACCTATGACGATAGGGCCACTCCCAATAATTAGGATGGAATTAATAGATTTATCTCTAGGCATAATGTTAAGTGTGGTTCTATTGAAGAATTTCTAGATCGGTCGCAAAGATGTAAAAAGATTATTTATTGCCATAGGAGACCGTTAAAAAGATTAATGATTTTTTAACCCAATCCTTTTACTAAATCAATTAACAGAACAAAGTCAATAAAAAATTCCCTAAATAGATCTTGCACATGAATAAAATTAACACATAGAACATTGATGTAGCCGCATGCCTCGTATTAAGAAGAGAAGCATAATGGTCATCCTCACTAATTTTAACTGTTTTTATTTATATAATTCATTTCTAATTTCTATCAATATTTTTTCTATTCTTTCATATTCAGGCTCTTCAGGCAAGTTAGAAGTTTCATAGGCCGTTTCAACCTCCTTCATTTTCTTATTTGCCAAATCGATTAAATCATCATATTGCCATTCACCATTTCTAATTTTTAAGAGTTCGTCTCTATTCGTTCGATGGACATAAATTTTTCCTTCACTAAGAATTTCTCTAGCCATATCCAAAAGCCTGAAAGTATGCATCATGTTCTTTGAGTCATAATTTTTCCCATGTTGAATGTTATTTTCGAATCTACTTTCATTTCTATTATCTACCCAATCCCAGTACTCTTTATAATCTTTACAATATTTAACAAATCCATCTTGATTGAAATGGAGATGGGAAATTGGGTCTTCATTTTTAGGCACACTACTTAGTAAAACTGATGTTGAGGAGTTCTTCTTCATCACCCCTTTGTAATTAAGTACATCTTCGTTGTCATAAAACACACCGTATGTATCTTTAAAATGTGGAATTTTTACTAATCCCATTTTCTCTTGTACTTTATTCTTTTCTTTAAGCCATTGTTTCAATGGAATAGATCCCTGTTTGTTTAGTATATATGAGAAATCCAATACTGTTTTCTTTTCTTTCTGCATCGGATTAACAATCTTTTTATTGAGACCTCTTGCTTTTCTTACTTGGGTAAATGCATATCCACCGAAAGTATCTTTACACTTTTTAGATAAAAAATCTTCTGTTCGAATTTTATCCATTATACTATGTTTGAAAAGCACTTTATCTTTCGGAGTCTCAAGTAATTCAAGAATGTTAGGATTATTCTTTAGTAGCAAATCAAAAAATCTTCCGATTTCATAAAAAACTATATCATTGGACTCATTTGAAACTTGTGGAATATAATTGAATCCGAAATAATTTTCCTTCGGTAAATAGAAAACACCTTTAATATCAGTATCAGATGTGAGCACATCTAGATTGTATGCCTTACTCCCTGAAATGCATTCAAGTAAAATTAGTTTGTTATCTCTGAGGAATTCTATATTCATTTTAGTCTTCAATGATTTCCCTAAATGCTTGGTTTAACTTATATGTAGATATATCATTATTAGAATCAACAATTTGAGTAGAATTAATCTTATCAAACTCGGTAGAAATGAAATTTGAAATTAGTGGATCAACTACGTGAACGTAACTTTCGCTTTCATTTTCCTTGATCCTTAGCAGTTCTTGAATTCGATTTACAATAGCTTTATTCTCAACTACATTAATCAAATTAGGTATATCCATCGGAGGAACTTCACCATTTTCTATAATCCATTTGGCAGCCATTAAAGGACGAAGAACATAAAAAAGCTTTTTAAGCTTAATTTCAGATTTCATGTTACTTGTTAAATAACTATTCTTAGCAATTCCATTGTAGTGATTAATTGTATGTCTTGGTTGAAAATAATCTCTACACAAACCCATTATTCTATTCCTAAATCCATCCACTTCTTTATATACAATTGGAGATTGAGCCCATTCAAATGGAGTAGCATTTGATTTACGAATTAACCTTAACACTTTCTTGATATCCCACCCATTAATATCCAACAATTCACCATGAAAATAATTTATTGTATCTGGCCGTTCATCAACCTCTAAGTATTGATTTTTAGAGCGTTTATAAATAATTCTGACATCATAATCGCTATCTGGAGATGGACAACCCCAAGCACGGCTACCACTTTCAACAGCAAAAAGAATTATTATGTTCTGTTCTCTTTCAAGTTGATTTATTTGGTCAATTATTTCAGCTTTCATTGTGATTCAAAAATTTTGGTACAAATCCGCCTTGTGTACATCCAGGTATTGGTATAAGTTGATCACCTGTCTGGTCTACGTTTAATGACTTTATACCTTTATAAAATTTTGACTTAAACTCTTGTTTAATGTCATTTACTCTTACTAAGATATGATATCCTCCTCTTGTTTCTAGGATTTCTATACAATCTCTATTTATAAATGGATCAAGTTTCTTAGGGTCAAAAGGCTTATAATCAATGTCGAAATCGAGGAATATTTTACTCCCTACACTTCTTTGAATACAACTCATTACTTCCGCATGAGGATTAAAAGTCTTTGTGTTATCTCTAAGCAATTTTGTTAAATCTATTATACTATTGTATGTTGCTTTAAGGAGCGATCTAGGATTAGGGTTAATATACAGAGCCAAAGAGTTTTCATCGACCTCTTCTCCAGAAATTCTGTAATTACCTTTTTTTGTTTCAAGCTGGCTTATTTTGTCATACATCCGTTCCTTGTCCGATAAGAATCGTTTTATTTGTGCATTGTCTCCTTTCCATTTTGAGTTCACGGAGTATTTCTTTCTACTAAATAGTGCACAATAGTATTTTTCATCTTCTTTTAGTTCTGGAAGCCACTCTATAAAATCTAACAAAAGCTTCTTATCCCTAATAATTTGATAATTCATTTCTTTATTTTAACGAAGTGTTTTAAAAACTGTGTTCAATAGCGGAATTAACTGCTTGGAAGTCAGATTAATCCAAAAATTCTTTTGCATACCCATAGCTATGGAAATTAATTTTTCGGCAGAGCTTGGATTTCAATGAGTTGATTCTAGCACTAGGATTTAGTGTTTAAATTACGTCAATGAGAGATTACAACATCATCAATCTTCCTTCTTTACAAGATCAAAACTATATCCATTCTGAACCAAGGTCATTGAATTATTTGCCGTTTTAAATGTCAACTTTAATTCAATCATTTCTTGTTCAAATGTATCTGGACCAGTACACACTAATGGAAATGAAGGTTGCCCTGTTCCTTGTGCCATCAAAGTACCTTCATCCACAAATATCTTTAAATCAATTGGCAGTTGATCTGATGCATATGTACCCGTATAAGACATTAATACATCAATTGGGACTACAACTTCAGCCTCAAATTGTGGTATATCAATGTTTTTGTTGTACAAAACACTTAACGCGGTAAGAAGAATATCATTGTTGGAATAGTTCGTACCATTACTTAAATATGTTATTCCAACTTGATCATCTCTAAAGTATCCAGTCATTGATGTAAATCCGTCTATTCCTCCAGTATGGCCATAACTGTATCTATCGTAAAATGGAAATTTAAACAACCCTGCTCCGTAATCATTCACCAAAGTCGTCATAGTATCTAAAAGCCCATTATCAATGATTTTTCCAGAAAACAAACAATGATAAAAGTTATTTACATCAGAAGCCGTTGCCAGAATAGAACCCGCTCCAACTGTTATACTCATATCTGTCTTAACCTCTTGAGACCATGAAGCTTTTCGGATATAACTCTCTACTGTTGACTCATTTTCAATATTTCCTTCAGAAGTATCATTGCATTGACATGGAGATAATACGTATTCTTCCAAAACTTCTCTATATGGGCGCTTTGTTACATCTTCAATAATAAATGCCAACAAAACAAAATTCGTGTTTGAATATGCCGATTTGCTTCTAGGTTCAAACTGAACAAGCCCCTTTTCAAAATACCTTAGTAAATCACTCTTTTTATGATAATTTGTATTCCAAGTCAAATAATCAGGTAAACTTGTGAAGTTGTGCAGCCCACTTTGATGTCTTAACAAGTCAATTATGTTTATCGAATCTGCATTTGGTATATTAGGATAAAAATCACTTAGCTTCTGATCTAATGTTAACTTTTTATCCTCAACTAACTTTAGAATTAATGCAGATGTATAACTTTTAGATATTGAACCAATCCGTAACTTGTGATGAGCAGATAGTTTGGTATCAGAATCAATATCCGCAAATCCAATTGCACGATTATAAATCTCTTCTCCACCTTTGTAGATACTGAGTATACCCATACTCTTATCAAACCTCTCTACATTTTCTAAGAATTCATCTAATTTTGAAAAATCCGAGGTCTGGGCATTACAAATAACCGCTCCCATTATCAAGATCACCAAAACACTATATAACTTCATAAACTCAACTTTTTCAACAAAAAATTAAAAACCATTAGGCTCAGCTGTATTTAATCCCGGACTGAATTAATGAAATCTAATTCACAAAACATTGCGCCTTTGTTGAACTAAAATAAAGTATAATCCAACACCGTTTTCTGCTTTATAGAGAGAAATACAGAATAACTCGACCAACTCTATGTCGTATAATGCGACATGTTTTAAAAATAAATGTCGATTTTTTCATCACCAAACAACAATATATGCTGATTTTCTATATATTTGCTTCACAAATGAAAAGTATATTATGTCTAAAGAGAAAGAAGCAAAATTAAAGTCATTAAAGACGACCTTAGATAAACTAGAAAAACAATACGGTAAAGGTATTGTAATGAAACTTGGAGAAAAGACAGTCGTTAAAACCGATGTTATTTCATCAGGTTCTTTAGGACTAGATATAGCGCTTGGTACTGGTGGTTTCCCTAAAGGAAGAATAGTAGAAATCTATGGTCCAGAATCATCTGGTAAAACTACTTTAACCATTCACGCTATTGCAGAATGTCAAGCGGCAGGAGGAATTGCAGCATTTATTGATGCAGAACATGCTTTTGATAAGACATATGCTGAGTCTTTAGGCGTTGATACAGAAAACCTTCTTATTTCTCAACCTGACAATGGTGAGCAGGCATTAGAAATCGCGGAAAATTTGATTAGATCTGGTGCCATTGATATAATTGTAATTGACTCTGTTGCAGCCCTTGTACCCAAGAGTGAAATAGAAGGAGAAATGGGGGACTCTAAAATGGGTCTTCAAGCTCGTTTGATGTCACAGGCTCTGAGAAAATTGACAGCTACTATTGGTAGAACAGGGTGCTGCTGTATATTTATCAACCAACTTAGAGAAAAGATTGGTGTTATGTTTGGTAATCCTGAAACGACTACTGGTGGAAATGCCTTAAAGTTCTACTCTTCTGTTAGATTAGATATCAGAAGATCCGGTGCAGCAATCAAGGATAGAGAGAACAACGTAATTGGTAACCCAACAAAAGTAAAAGTTGTTAAGAACAAATTAGCTCCTCCATTTAGAATTGCTACTTTCGATATTATGTTTGGAGAAGGTATTTCGAAATCTGGAGAAATCATCGATCATGGTGTTGAATGTGGCATCATACAAAAAAGCGGATCATGGTTTAGCTATAACGAAACTAAAATAGCTCAAGGAAGAGAATCTGCTAAACAATTTATACTAGATAATCCAGAAGTAGCGAAAGAGATAGAAGATCAAATCAAAGCAATTTATAACCCAAATTTAGTTGCTGAAGAAACAGAATAAATCAATTTGGCTTAATGCAACAATCATAAGGAAGAGAGGACCTGAGGAATCGGGTCCTTTTTTATTTACATAAAAAAACAACACTATCTTTCTTGAATTAAACAATTAAACTTATATTTATTGCACCAGGCACACTTTTTAACATATAATAATTCTAAATTTAATCAAAATGAAAAATACTAGTTGGCTGGCAATTCTTTTGGCAGCAATTGCAGGAATGGCTATTGGATTCCTTTGGTACGGTACTTTATTTCAAGACACTTGGATGACTGGAAATAATATCACTGCAAATGAGGATATGACATCCATGTTTAAAAATGGTGTGGAAGTCCCAGTTACATTTACTCCAATGTTAGTAAATACGGTTGGGATGTTTGTTTATGCTTTATTCATGAATTGGCTAATTAATAAAACAGGTGACACATCTTTACAAGGAGGCTTAACCTTAGGAGCTTCTTTAGGCGCCATAATTTTCTTGATAGTTATAATTGCTGACTTATTTGCGGCAAACCCAACTTCACTATCAATGGTTGATGGCTCTTATAATTTCGTTTTATTCTCTGCAATGGGTGCCATTATTGGTGGGTTAAGAAAAAAATAACTTCTTTAGAGCGATTAAGCATCCTCAATTGAAGTATAAATTGGTTGGTTTTTACAATTGCCTAAGGATAAAGATTTCTTAGGCAATTTTGTTTTTAAACTAATCTAGCCATTTTTATACACTTAATAAGATAATTCTGTCATAACCATATCACGATTATACTTTCTACGGTAGTCTAATGGTGATAATCCTGTGTATTTTTTGAATACTTTTCTAAAGGATTTAACATCATTATAGCCTACATTGTACATTACCTCATTTATATTTAAAGTTGATGTTTCGAAGCTTTTTTTTGCAGCTTCCACTTTAACGCGTTGAACGTACTCGAAGGGAGTATTGTGCGTTGCGTTTTTAAATCTCCTCATAAAACTTCTAGTACTCATTGACACTCTATTAGCCAGTTCGTCTACACTGATTTTTTCTGTATAATTCTGTTCAATATAATCTTGAGAAGTTTTGACGGCTTCATCATTGTGATCCTTCTGGCCACTAAAGACAGCAAACTGATTCTGATCAATGCGATCAAAATCTATCTCAGCCATCTTTGAACACCATATCGCTACTTCTCTTCCATAATACCTTTCAATCAAGTAAACAATCATATTTAAAAAAGAATATGCCCCTCCACTTGAATAAATTCCAGCATCTTCACTAATGACTTTTTCATGCCTCAGATTTACTTTAGGGAATCTATTTATAAATTTAGATTTTACAGCCCAGTGTGTTGTGCAAGATTTATTATTTAATAAACCCGTCTCCGCTAATAAAAAAGCACTTCTACATAGGCTAACAATTTCAGTACCTTGGGTAACTCTTTTATTTCTTATCCAAGATATAATTGGTTCGTTTAATGCAATAGTGCTTTCCAAATCACCTGTGATTGAAGAAATGATAATCAAATCTGTTCGGTGAATTTCGTCGATTGATGCCGTTGGATTAATCTGAAAATACTGGTGACATAACACTTCTTCTTTATCTATACTTACTAAATCAATTTTAAAGAGATCTTCGGTCATCATTCCTTTTTTCTTCGCATAATGATTGGCCATTCTAAACAGGTTTAAAGTGCCAACTATAGTATCTAATATTAGATTTCCCTTCGGGATGAGAATGCTTAAGTGTTTCATCTATTGAGGATTTATACAAAAATAATTCAATAAAATGGCATAATCAACCCTCAATGTAGGCGATATCACACCTCTCACAACCCATTCTATGTCATTAATTTTGAATTATTAATCAACAATAAAACTTATTAGCATGACGAATCATGAAATTTATGTAGTATACAAATGGACAGCAAAGCCAGGAAAAGAAGATTTACTTAAAAAAATCTATCAGGATGTAGAACAACAGATGAAAACCAATGAACCTGATGCTCTTCAGGTACAATGTTACTTTGACGACTCGTCTAAAGACTTATTGGTTTTTGATCATTTTAAGAATGGAGAAGCATTAGGTCTACACCTTTCTACAACAGCTGCAAATCATTTCTCAGAATTGTTAAATATAGCAACTCCAGGACCTTTTCTATTCTTAGGTGAAGTACCCATTGAACTACAAAAAGCAGCGATAGGAATGGGACTGAATGCTACCTTTGCTCCTCAAATGTTTGGATTCAAGCGATAAAAAGACACTAAATAGACTTTATGGATTTTAAAAATTGATCTCTAAACTTTAACCCTACGGGAAGTTTCTGTTTTCCAATAGAAACTTCACTTTGGTTGTATGCTTTTATTTGATCCAAAGCAACAACATATGATCGATGAATACGGATGAAATATTGTGATGGTAACTGTTTCAAAAAAGACCCAATATTGCCTTTTACAACCAATGAATCTGAATTAGTAACAACTTTGACGTAATCCTTTAAGCTCTCTACATACAATATTTCATCCAATCTTATTCTATAGTTCGTTTTATTTACATTACAGTAAATATATTTCATTTTCCTATCCAATTCCTTAAAATCCTGAGTCCTATTTGATTCAATTCTACTGTGATAACGATCCACAGCTTTAAAAAAACGATCAAAAGAAATTGGTTTAAGAAGGTAGTCTACTATATCCAAGTCATAACCCTCAAGAGCATATTCTCTATACGCGGTTGTTAAGATAATATGAGGTGGGTTTTTCAAAGTTTTAATAAAACTAATGCCATTCAGAACCGGCATTTGAATATCCAAAAAAATAAGATCTACTTCATGTTCTTTAAGCATGTCAAATGCTTTGACTGCACTATGGCTTGTTCCAACTACTTCCAGCTGCTCACTTAATGCAGCATATTGGTGAAGTAACTCTATTGCAGGTGGTTCATCGTCAACAAGTAAACATTTGATCTTATTCATGGGTCAATTGAATTTGTAATAGTACACAAAAACTTCGTTTGTCTTCTATAATTTCCATATCAAATTTATCAGGATAAATAAGACTTAGTTGACGTCTTATATTTGACAGCCCAATGCCCTCTTTGTAAGCATCATTAATTTCCCCTTTATGTTCATTTTTTGTATTCCAAACCCTACACTTAATCTCATTATCCAATCCTTCGATTTCAATATCAATTCTTGGTGTTCCAATATCACCACTTGCTCCGTGTTTAAAAGCATTTTCTATAAGAGATAATAACAAAAGAGGTGACACCATGCAGTCCATATTTCCTTTTGTGGTAACTTCTACGGTTAATCGATCCCCATAGCGCATCTCCTCCAAGCTGATAAAATTATGAATAGTCTCAATCTCTTCACCTAAGGTTACGTAGGGCTGCTGACTACGATATAAAACATAGTCCAACATATTGGACAGATGCATTATTAATGCAGGTGCTTTCGGTGATTGAGTCACTACAAAAGAGTATAAGTTGTTCAGTGTATTAAACAAAAAATGAGGATTAATCTGAGCCTTTAAATACTTTAGTTCAGCAACTACTTTTTCTTTTTCCAACATTCGCATTCGCTCCAATTCCTTACCTCTTTCTACATGAGATTCCCATGCCAAAATTGCAATAGCCGGCGTATAAAATCGAACGGTTTTTAACAAATATGATCCAGCTGTCATAAACGGGATTTCTTGTCCTTCTTTTCCAAAAAGGTTGTCAATCCAGAGAATTCCGTTAATCCTACAAATAACACTTATTATTAATGCTGACAAAGCTAGACTGAGTCCAAACAGAACCTTCTTTCCTCGTTTATATAAAAAAGGAATTTGCACATGCTTTAAGGTATAGTATGCCACCATAAATAACAGTACATTAAATACATTAGTCAAAGCCCTTGCTCTTAGGTCATCATAAAAGGATAGCATATATGTATAAACAACATATATGGTTATCCAAAGAAAAGCATGTTTAAGTACTGTTCGCATTTTATAAAGATACAGCCAAAATAAACAACACCAGTATAGAATATAAAAAGACGGAATAAGTGTATACCAATGAGCAATACACGTATAAGAAACCTCATTTGACACCTTACTTATACAATAACCGCCTCTATTTATCCAGAAATTCGCCATACATATAAAAACAAAAACTATGATACCAAAGAAGTCTAGATTGCACACTGATATCTAAATAACACACTTCCTAATAAAATTAAATTATCCATGAAAAGCCTAATAATACTGGCCATAACTTTGCTCATTGGTCACTTTAACATAGCTCAAACTTCTATACCTTACATTAAGGAAGTAATACACGTCGACGGCAATCTTGATGAAGCAATATGGCACAAACTTAAGCCTTTCAAAAACTTCCAAAATTTCTATCCTATCAATGAAGGCGCTGCTGAGTACGACACCGAAGTAAAGGTATTTCAAAATGGAAAATTTCTAAACATTGCCTTTATTTACCATGATGAAATAGCCACTATAAAAGTAAATAGTCTAAAAAGAGATAATTACTTCTCAGGTTTTCATCTAAGCGATTGTGTTGGTGTTATAATCGATCCATATAATAACCAAAACAGAGGTTATTTCTTTGCTGTCAATGGTGAAAACGCTCAACTTGACGCTTTAATAGCCAATTATGACGATTCAAATTTGAGTTGGGATGCCATCTGGCAAAGTAGTACTTCTGTTCAAGGGACTAAAAAAATATATGAACTCCAAATACCTTTAAGCGTTTTTAGTTACGAGCAAGAGGTAAATCATTGGAGTTTTCAGTTTTACACCCGTGATGCTAAGACTAGAATGTATACTGTATGGAATAAATTTCAACGAGGCTTTTTACAATATGACACTCGATTTCTTAAGCCCATACCAATGGATACTCTGAACCCTCCAAAGACGAACCGAACCATTCTTATTCCATCTATTGCCGCTAGATATACATCAGATAATATTACGGATGATGATCATAAAAAAATCCAACCAAGTTTAGACTTACAGTATAAAATTAATGACGGGTTAAGGTTGGATGCGACATTAAACCCAGATTTTTCTCAGGTAGAAGTGGACCAACAAGTAACCAATTTAACCCGATTTAATATTGTCTTTCCAGAAAGGCGAAATTTCTTTATTGAAAATAGTGATATGTTTACAACTCTAGGGGCGGCTGATGACATCAATCCTTTCTATTCTCGTTTTATCGGTGCTACTGAAGATATCCTTATGGGTATAAAATTGTCCGGGAATATCACTCCAACAACACGAGTCGGGTTCTTGAATGTACAAGGTAAAATAGGAGATGAAGACCATGCTCAGAATTACTCCGTTGCTTCGATTAAACGCCAGTTTGGTCAAGTGTTCAATGCATTAGGTTATGGCGTTAATAGACAAAAACTTGAAGGAACATCCTTTGAAAATAGTTACAATAGGGTCTTTGGTTTCAAGGGGAATTATCTTAGTCCAAACAAAATCTGGTCCGGCTTTGCTACATATGGATACAGTTTTAATAATCATGAAAAGGACAATGGACAGGTCTTTTCTATCGAGAATAATTATAAAACCAGGACCATTTCCTTTTCAACAAAAATCAATAATGTTGGTAAAAATCATTTAACGGATATTGGCTTTGTGCCTAGAATACACAATTATGATGCATTGAAGGATACTTTCATAAGAGAGGGTTACTCTCAATTATTCCAAAGTTTTGTTTACAATTACTATCCTCAGGATCAAGAAAACGTACAAACACTTCGACTAATCAACGCCAATGTCAATTTATATTGGAATGAAAATGGTGAACTATATGAAACCAACCTCTTTCATAACAGTGCTGTATTTTTTGCTAATCAAATGTCTGCATATATAAATGTCTATTACGATGACATAAAGCTTAAATACGCGTTTGATCCTTTAAGAAATGGTCAATTAGTTTTACCAGACCACTACCAAAACACTGCAATTCGATTGGGATATAATAGTGACTACACGAAAAGTTTATACGGTTCTGCCAATGTGCAATTGGGTTCATTTTACGAAGGTCGTCGAACACGATATGGGGCGACTCTGGGATATCGTTTTCTTCCCTTCTTAAACCTAGAAGCTAATTATGAATACAATACATTATCATTTGACGAACAAGGTTCACAAGACCTACATTTGCTTGGGATCAGTGCAGAGCTTTTCTTTAACAATAAACTAAACTGGACTACATACATACAATACAATCAACAGATAGATAACATCAATTTTTATTCAAGACTACAATGGGAATACAAACCTCTTTCCTTCATATACCTAGTGTTTTCCGATAATTATTCAGATAGTTTTAACAATAAGAATAGAGGTGTTTCACTTAAAGTAAATAGACGAATAAACTTTTAGTAATGAAGTGATTTAAAATCTGTGTTCAATAGCGGAATTTACTGCTTGAAAGTTAGAACAATAAATATTCTTCATTCTTACTATCAAACACCATTACTGTCTAAGCCTAGCTTAAGAATTAAAAACTCAATTACAAATATCTCTCTTTTTAGGCCAATTTAAAGGTGGATTAAAATGTTGATTTTTCTTGAGTACTAGTGCATTTGGGAATTGATCTATCACCTCACTCCAAACCATAGTTTCCCATTTTCGTTCATTATATTTTACCAAAGCAGTGTTTTTCATTTCACCACTTACAGCCTTATCTATTAATGGCCACCAAAGACTTTCAGTGTCTCGATCCCACAAAATGAACCCTTGAATACCTTCCCAAACAGTTTCTTCTCTATAGGTATAGCCAGAAACACCAAATGTGAGAACTTCATTGCAATAACGTCTGGTATAAACTGCAGCCAAATCTGCCAAAACACAATATGCTATCATTACTGGGTTATCACCAACATTTTCATTGACCACTTCATACGATGTCAACAATCCATAAGGATAGACCAATGTATTTTGTTCGTGGTGCAAAAGAATACAATTTTCTTGATTACCATATTTGTGACCGACATCAGATATCTTCTCATATTCTGGATCAATTAAGGCAGGAAAAACTTCTCTTCCATCTCCAAAATTCAAATTACAGGTATCCAATATCCAATCCGTAATGTTAAAATGTGTATACGAATCTTCGCCAGCCCATAACCAAGTTTTATCATCAGAGATATAAACTTTTCCTTTACTTAAAACAGATGAGACACAATGATCTTCATCAATTTTTTGATTTGAATTACCCTTTGATTGATCTGTATCGACCCAATCATCAGAACTACAGGCTGAAAAAGCCATTCCTAAAATGCAACAAAACAACACTCTAATCCAAACCATTTCTTCATCAGATTACGACTAATCCACTAAGTTATTGATTTTTAACAGAATAAAACATCGCACAAATGACATTACTCATTAGCAATTACACTTTAAATCTTCCAATGAACCATATTTGGATCATTTTATCTCTTTTTATTATTCAACTTTATAGATTCATAAGGGTTATTCTCCTAGATAAACAAATACATTAACACTGAGGGTCTTTGGCAAAATTGGTAGAGTTTGTTGTATTACACCACCATTTATTGATGAAGTGGTATGAGTATGTGCTCCTCCTTCCAAAACCAATTCATTTATTCCACCTATAACCGTAGTTTGGTTTCTATCGGTGGTTCTGAATGATCTATGATTATTTCCAAATGGATATCCTTGAGAAGCCGGGCCATTAGTATCATTTAACGCTGTTCTTATGCTATGTTTATGGTTACCTGAAGTAGTTGTAGTTAGGGTAACATCAGGTAATTGGTCCTGAGAAATGGTAACTTGATTGCTCCCTGTTACACTTCCTAGGTCTTCTTGGTTTTGACTTAAATAACTATTGGTCGCATCTGGTATATTGTCGATAAAACCCAAATAAGTAGCCTGATTTTGTTGATTTATACTTAGTGTGCTAATATCTCTTCCATCAAGTAATACCCAACCATTATGATCTCCACTCTGGAACCCCTGTTTTACGTCTCCAACTTCAATTATGAGAGGCATTTTCGCAAGATATTTTGTCGTCGTATCCACCACTACGATCATATGATTCTGCTCAAGAATCTCTAAACTATCAACCTTTAAAAAACTTTGAATATGGACCAAATCTGTTTGAGCCATTAGATTAACTCCTAAAACGGAATTTAGAAGGATTTGAATACCTATTAATTGACTTTTCATCTTTAAAAATTTGGGTTTCGATATTTAGTTTGATTTTAATCTTGAATGCACCTACAAGAGAATTTATTCTCCTTGATGTTGCTCGATATCGTAACGTCATTTGTACTAATATCAAAGATTACACCTATTCCAGTCTGATTGTCCACATCTCCTCCTTCAGTAGAAGTCCAAAAATACGCATGGTTGCCCAAATGATTATATCCACCAGTATTGTCTTTGTATCCTGATGGTTTTACATTGAATCCCGGAGTACTGGAGTGTGATCCCCAATATCCTGAGTCTTTCAACTCATACGCCGCACCCAAAACAACTGACTTACCATCTTCTTGGATAACTTCAGACGATTCATCTTGACTCAACAAAGTCATCCATTCTTCTGATGAAGGCAAATGCCATCCTGGAGGGCAAACCGACTGTGCTTCTTCGAAGGCGTATAAACTTCCGTAAACTTCACAATTCAAAGGAATTTCGTCATAGCAATCACTGTTTCCTCCACTATAATTTAAACTGGAAGCCATCCAATTTTTACCATTAAAAACATCGTAATACACACAGTAAGGGTGGTCATACATTATAGCAAATCCATCTTCTCCACAATGAGTCATATTTGTAGCATTACAATCAGGAATTGTCAATTTATATGATCGCCTACATTGCGTTTCAAATAAGGATCCATCCTGTTGTCTTTCTAAATGTGTAAACGTCACATCGTATTCACCTGGACTAAATGCCGAACCATCTGCATAATGGCTTTGTCTAAATCCATAAGTGTCTCCTAAATCAGTAGTATTACTGCCATCACTCAATTCGATTTTATAATGATCGTTGTTATTAAATATTGGATCAAGAGTTAAAGCATCGAAGTATAAATCTATCGTATTATTACCTCTACATTCCGCCGAAATCGAAACCCCTTTAAAGGTTGTAAAACAATTCTCTATTTGAACTCCATAACTAAACAAATTAAATTGACTTTCAAATACATTTACTTGAGCATCAATAGTGTTCGGCGCAAAGCCAAAAAAGTCTCCATCAATAAATAAATCTCCTGCGACCTTCAAATCTGTTCTAAATTCTGTACCAGCATTAAACGTAGCACTTCCATCACTTCTAAAAATTGCATTTATATTCCCCGTAAGGGTATTAATTAATGAATTATTTAGTCCAACTCCCGCAGTAAACAAACTTCTCGTATAAGGAGCAAGCCCCAACTCCATTCTTACACCTGTTTCTACTTCAATAGTACCTTCCATTCCTACTTCTACCTCCATAATGAAGTTGTCTGGTAATTGTCGATCAATGTTGGACATACCGGTGCTTCCATCGTAGTGATAAACCCCCTTCGCGGGAACTGTATTATAGAGCCGAACCACATTCTCATACTTGGCATCAAACATTACCCCCAAGAGACCTTTTAATGTCATAACAGGTTGAACCCAGACCAATGAAGTTGGAGGATCTATTGGGAAAGGGTTGAGGGCAATAGTAATTACTTTTTTCTCCAATAAATCTTGCAATCCTTGAAAACTCTCTACATTCTCCATAGGATTTCCTCCTAATAGAAATCGCTTTGAAAAGCTTAAATCGTTCAATTTGAAATTGTCAAAACCAATCATTGCCGATGTTACACCTTGGGTAAAATTGTAATCTACAACTGTGATCATCTCAATCTGATAAGCAAATTGTAATTCCATTTCGAAAGTCAAATCCAAACTTCCTATCTTCCCCAAATCGTAGGTATAAATCGTATCTATAGTATCATGGGTGATTTCATTTGCATCTCGAAAAATATCCGTAGTTCCTATCTTGGAATTGTAGTTCCATGTGTACGACTCGAAAGCATCAGGCAAATTAGCTTCTTCCGTCTTAAGCATAACCTTTCCGTTGAGTACTTCTTTTTCCATGACCTTTCTAAGAAGTCCAGCAGGTGCTCCAGGAAGAGGACGAGAAAGAATGACCGATCCTTCTTTAATCATATCCCATTCGGACCCACCTGTTAGAACCACTTGAGTAGAATCAAACCGCTCAATTTTTCCTTGATCACCATCTTCGATTATAATTGTTTCTGATTTAGGAGTAAATACAGATTCTTTGTTTTTAGGAACCGTATTTGAAATGGGATCCTTACTACAAGAGTAAATGGTTAGGAGTGTCCCTATAAAAACTATGCTAACTATCAAATATCGATTCATAATTACAATTTTTGTGGAATAACTTCCTCACTAAATTTAGACTTCTTTCCATTGGCCCATACATGTTTGATGGCATAGCTATAATTGGCTCCCTTCTTCTTTCGATCTTCAAATGAATTTCCATTATTGACCCTTCCCACTACAGATAATGGGCCATTATTTATGGATCGATAGACTATTATACCCTTGGTTTTTTCATGAATAGGCTGATTCCATTTAATCCGAATGTGTTCATTTTTAGTATAAAAGCAAGAATCTATCTCTACAATTTCTGGTAAATTCTTATCTACAAATTTTATAGACACTTGTGCATGATCAACAGAAGATAACTTGGCATCATCTATAGCCAATATTTTGTAACTATACCTGTGCCCTGCATTGATGTTTTGATCTACATATGGTCTTTTCGTTTCCGATATTTTTCCTAAAAACTCCCACTTCTCATTGTCTTCCTTTCTATAAATACGGTGTTCTTCTACATCTTTAGATCGGCTTGGAGACCAATAAATAGAAATGCTACTTAAGTCTTGATTGTACTTTTCAATACTTGGTGGAAACGGAGGAATAGTATCCGGTTTTGTCAATTTTAGTGCTTCAGAAAATGAAGAAATATGGCCTTGAAAGTCTACTGATGTTACCTTGTAAAAAATATCTTCTGTCGTTGTTTTTAAGGTAATCGTATCTCTAAAAGAATTTATAGATATAGGTTGGGGATTGATCAATGTATACATGTGGTAGCTGGCATTAGCTCGATATATATGGTATCCTCTTAAATCCTTCTCCGTACAATCGTTCCAGGTAATTGTCACTATTCCAGATGAATCTACCTCACCTTTAAGATTCGTTGGTATACACGGAGGAATAGTATCTCTAAATGCAGCCAATTTCGGGATGGTAAAAGCCCTATTTCCTGCGGTATCGACACTAGCAACCTTATAATAATACTTCTTACGTGTATTGTTTACCTTTTCGCGATAATCGAATTGATTTTTTGAAACCAATGTTTCATTTCTCTTTAAGTAGGTACCATCAAAATCGGAAGATCGCCAAATTTCAAACCCATCTACATCTTCGCAGCTTGAACTCTTCCAATCAATCAACACTTGTCCTGTCTTATCATCAGTCAAAACCTTCATATCGTATGGTTCGTCACAAGGTGTTCGATCTCGAGCCATTAACCTCACTTCCTTAGAAGGCATAGATAACATTCCGAAAGGATCAATACCGACGATTCGATAATATGCTGGCTGATAGTTTTCGATTTGTAATGTATATGAAAAAACCGAAGAAGGATACTCTCTTGACGCTCCACCTACGAAGGGTAATTCTTGAACTCGATTATATGTTTTTCCATCCAAAGATTCTTCAATGTAATATGCAGAAAAGAAATCTTCATGTTCTATTCGAAGCCATTGAATCGTCACCTTTTTTTCGCCTTCAATCCCAGCAGAAATTCTTGGTTTTGGTATTTCCTTCTCCATCGCCTTTATCGTTAAAAAGGCGGGATGAATGATAGATTTCTGTTGCAAAGCCGAAATTCTATAGAAATATTCTATACCAGGATCTACTTCATCCTCATAACCCAAACCACCAGCTTCAGCAGCCTGAAAATCCATATCTGCAGCAAACAAAGCAAATCCATATTTATTATCTAGTTCTTTTGCTGTGCCTGCAAAATTCGACATGTTTCCCTCGGGACGATCGCCATAAATACATTCTCCCATAGTTAGAATATATTTATTTGCTTTATCGTCAATATTCAACTCTTTAAATCGTGTCAAGTTCCAAGGAAATATCAATTGTGTATCTCTGGATATCATATTTGGCAATCCAGATGATTCATCCATGACAAATCGTTCTATTTTATAACCTTGAGTTGCCAAAGCATACCAATCCTTTGATTTGTTTGGAGCCCATCGTAACTTCAATTTTCCATTAGAGTAGTGGCCAATCACCTCAATTCTAGGTAATGTATCCACCACATTAATAGAATCAAATTCTATTTCTGAATATTCTTGTGCAAAACCTTGTTGGCTGCAACTAAGCAGATAAATCAAAATTGTTCCGATATATTTTATTGCAATTTTCATAATCCTTAATTACCTAGAAAGATTGGTGTGTTAGAAATGGTGATTACCGAACCGATACTTGTACTTTGAAATTGAATGTCGTTTATAAACCAGGACCATAAATACCCTCCAGGCACATGGGAATTGTTACGATTAAAATGAATACCATAGGTTCCATTATTATTCTCCAATTTCATATTGGTATTGTTCAATTGGTTTTTCTTTTGAATGAAAGCAGGAAAACTATTCTGAAAAACTGTTTGAAAAGGAATAAACCCTGGACCATACATCGAAAGGTAAGCATTGGCCCAATTAATGATTATTTCTTTGTCTCTACCTACTTGATAATGTGAATTATAAATGACGTTATATGATTTACCGGAAATGAAACTTCCATCATTTAAACTATACACTCCGTTGGACCCCAATGGCACACTATATGAAAAGGAACCATTATTCAGATACGAAGACCAGAGGTTGGCAATTTCACCTTCCGTTAATGGATTGTCCAAAGAACCATTTAGCTTACTTGATCCAATAATATGGTAGGAATAATTCCTCCAAAATACATTCAAACTGGTAGGAAAATCCCAAGAAAACATCCAATTGCCCTTTACTTCATTATTGTAATAGTTTTTTAATCCATTAACCCTTGTTTCTGCTTTATTGTTATGATATGGTTTGTTAAAAATATCGGTCATTTTTACACGAGGCGAAAACTCCAAGCCTTCACTATAGGTAATCATTGGATAGAATGATCTAAAATCTCGTTTTTCGAATCGTTCTTCCATTTCAAATTGAACCTTTAATCTTTTGCCGTACGTAGCATGGTTGCCAATTTGCGTAGTATTAACGACTTCTGCATCTGCTATCTTTTGATATAGATTGTCGTATTTCGATGTTCTAAAATAAGTATGGTATAGTAATGTTTCAAAAGGTTTTAATGTTTCCCCAGGAGGAAGTTCACCTGTTTCAAGAGTCATTCTAGCATTTTTGGTATTGACTAAATTGATCTTACCATTATTACTTCCTTGTAGTCTTACAATACTGTTCTTTCGAATAACCTGTAAAGCATAGACCTTCTCATTTTCCAAATTGGGTAGATTAAATCTTAGGTGCGGACCAAGCCCTGTACAGTTGTTGACAAATGGAAGCTCTATTTCAGATTGATCATGAAGATTCGTTAATCGTATGTAATACGATATTTGTCCTAACCCACCAGGATTTGCCGTTGGGAAATAATGATCTCTTGGTAAAGCTTGTGTAAAGAAAATTTTTCCACTCGAATTCTCATTTTGTAAGTAATAACGCTCATATGGCATAGGAATACTGTATTGCACCATCTCATATAGATCTTCTGGATAAGGTCCTGTCTTAAATCGAATTACCGTATCCTGAGACCACACTTCATTATTTACAGTAAGCCATGTTTTACTTTGTTCGTCAATAGCTTTTACTTTTATTTCAACTTTATACCATCTGTTCTCACGCAACATTTCTTGAGGACGTAATACTAAACCATTATGAACATCGTCTTCGATCCACCGCTTTGAATTCAATGATACTGTAGACCGATCACCAAAATCCTTTTTAAACGTATATGATACGCTCGGCGTATATCCCAATTCTTCAACATATAGTACTTCACCATTTGCATCTAAAACAGGTACAGGAACATAAATAGTTTCATCCATAGGCAAAGCAAATTTGGTCAAAACTCTAGCGTATGGAGGGATGTCTTGATCATTAGGGCTCGGGTCTGTATACTCTATAAAATTGAGTCCCGCTAACGGGTCATCAGGAACAATAGCACATCGCTCTCCTACGGAAAACTGAAAGGATTCATATCCTTCTAATTTTCCTCCTAATAAAGAATAATACACAGTTCCTCTTCCACCAAAATAAGCAGGTGCTGGAGCTCCTCCAAACAATGCAATCGCAGCGGCTACATCAAACAGATGAAACTTCGTTGGTTCATTACCAAACAACTTGATTTGTACGCCTAAATTTCCTTCTATTCCAGCATATGCTTGTCCCTCGGCATACCATCCGTTGATTCCAATTCTTCCCCCAGTATTCGCACAATTGTAGGGTCTCTGAGTTAGGTTCATATCATAACCTACACAAACGTTAAAATCTGCATATATGATTTTTGCATCTATCGAAGCGGAAAGCCTTCCTGTAGAACCATGGGCAAATCCACTTCCTGTTTCAGCATCAGATTCGCTTACAGAACTACTCACGTTTTCTACACTTTCTGTATCTTCCATATCACCAGAAGGGTTATCAAGGATTCGTTGTATATCAGCCGGGAGAGGAGGAAGGCTTAACGGAACACCATGACCTACCATCATGTATGCTTTAAAATCAGCTTTTACATTTTCATTCACAAAAAACTCGGCACTTCCCCTTGGGTCTATATTGTCATAAGGATTCATATCTGGCTCTCCTGCATAAAAATGCCAAGTATCTGCATTCACAAAAAAGTGGGCATCCACCATCTGATTGGGAATACTAGAATTCTGAATATTTCCCCTAAATTTCCCTTCGGCTACATTAACAGCAACCTTCATATTTCCATCAATGTACCAATCTCGTTCTTCATTTTGGGTGTAAAAATATATGCCGACTCCTACGTATACTTGTGGATCTAATCTTTCATTCATTGGAGTCATAACATATCCATCACCTTCGAGACCTAACATGTCTAGACCACCATTGACAAATTGAGCGATTATGGTATTATCTGCATTGAAAGCGTCTGGTTTCGGATGAGTCCCAAGGATTACCGTAAATTGGAGTCTAAAAGAACCAAAAACCGGTGAAAACACAGGATCTCCAACGACTTGACCGTCTATAACTTGCGATGAAGCTGTCTGAATCATGTTGTAGCCGACTCCCCCACCAAGACCATAGAGTCCAACACCTTGACAAAGGGGAATGCCTGTGCCCATCGCAATTAACCCATTGACATACCAATAGGTAAAGTAATCTTCAGAATAATCAAACGAAACACCAAAAGGCACATCTGGCATTTCTCCAACTGTTCCAAATATTGCTTCGAGCCTTCCTGTTATTCCTCCTACCGGAAGTTGAACAGTTACACCACCTTTTACACCTTTATCACGCCTTCCATCAGGCAATTCATTATTATAAAAAGCAATGTAACCTTCAAAACCAAAGCTTCCTTTGTCTACTGAAATTCGAATGGAATCAAATTGGATTTTTTCCAGACGCAATGATTTTAAAGTCTTCGTTGCTCCTTGAACTCCTCCCGATAGTATATTTCCAAACGCATCTGTCGTTTCCAAGTTAGAAACAATTGAAAATGTCACCCCAGCACCTAAATCCATTTCTCCTTTCGCAAAAGAAATGTCAACTCCAAATTGCAGTGCAACAGTTTCATAATTCGCATTTAGACCCACATCAAAATTATCCATATTGATTGGAAAACCTCCTAAGGCTTTTTGAGGGCTAGCAAAACTTACATAGGTATTGTCCCCATTAAATCCTACTCCTGAAGTATAATCTAAGGCAAACTCCAACCCTATCAGTTTGGCCTGTGCAGGTAAGCTTGGAAGCGAACTGGGATAGAACTTTTCGGTGTTAATGTCCAACATTCCATGCAGGTAAGTCTGAACAAAAACATCTTCATCAGCAGAAGGAATAAAACCAATATCCAGATAAGAGTCGTCATAGATTTCTGCTTCGGCTATCAGGAAAGGAAAAGACACCGTATCTTGAAACGATACGTCAAATATATAGGCAAAAGAAGCATCATCTTCAGGTAAGGACGTGTCTTCAATCAAAGCATAATATTGCAAGCTATCTGTGATATCGGTAATGGGAATTTGAAGTGGCCCTTTCATCATTCCACTAACCAATGCATTATCATAGAAATGGAGTTTTAAAGAATCTATTCCAAATCCATAACCAGCTAGGTTTCCCTTTTCAATAGGAAGTACATGTTCTACTTCTATTTTACCATATATGGCAGGATCTATCAACAAATCTCTTACATAGACTGCTGTTGAATCTAACAACAAATGTTCTGGTGGTTTGAGGTAAGCATCTTTCAGGTAGAATCCTCTAAAATCAGGTGTAGATGTATGATAATCTTCAGGAAATTGGATGTCCGAAGGATTGCTAAGATCACTCATATCCAAATACGCATTTTGTATTTCGAATTCCCAACCTTTTAATCCTGTTATCTCAAAACGATCCATACTTACCGCAGATATCCAATTGACATGAGAAGATTGAGTTGATGTATCTTGAGATTCATTTTGATCCAAGCTAAATCCAAAATCAGCTCTAACTTTTTGATTAGGGTCAAGTGTTGTACCTTCTTCAACTACTGGTGTCAATAAAGACCTCGGAAACAGCAAATGTCCATACAGATGCAGGGATTCGACTCCTTCACAGCCCATTTCTATGTGACAATAATTATCCGATGAGCTATTTCCTGTTAGAAACAATTCAAAGTTGTTTACATCATTACTCACAATGTTTAAGTCATTGTACAGACCAAATTCATACTCCCCTCCAAATCCTTCAGGATGAATACAAATAGAATCACCAGTAAGTAACAATGAGTTTTCTCCCTCAAAAAGAGCCAGTTTAGCACTGACCATCACCTTTGCTTTTGCTCCTTGTGGAGTCAAAAGTAAATCTGTTATTCCAAGATACATTTCATTTCCTTTCAATGCCATAGGAAAACCCAATGGAAGCCCTACTGCATCGTTTCCAAGCAAGGCATCAACTGTCCTGGTAAACTCAAGAATATTTATTATCGAATTCTGATGCTGCTCTGGAATATACTCTAGCGCAGGTTGGGCTGAGTCCGGAATTCTAAGATATTCGGCAATTCCCTGAATACTTTCTTCTTGAGCCAATTGGCTTTTCACATTGCCCTCATAAATCTCCCCACTTGAGTTGATTTTTACTCCATTTACATCAACCTTCACCTTTATCCCATTGATGAAATCTAAGGTAATTTCTGCTTCTCCTGAAAATCTATTTCCTGATGCTGTTAGATCATAGTTTTCAAGATAAAAATGACCAATTTTAAGTGTTGATATTTGTGACAAATCAGTAACTGGGGTATTATTTCCAGGAAGTAGAGGGTTGCACCTTCCTTCACAATCTGCTGGTATAGAATCGGTTTGAACCACATCATTTGTGGCTGTAGTATCGATCAGTATTTCTCCAGAATTTCCATACCAAAACCTTCGAATTTCGGTATAGCCTGCATTGTGTATAAACGTCTCATCCATGGGGTCGAATGCTCTTACCCTCAAGCCATATTCGTGTCCACTTTCTAGAGGAGGATCATCTCCAAATTGATTGTATAAATAAAACGTTTGTCCTTCTACAACTTCCTCTAAATGAACAGGAATTCCATTATCTGCAAATAATTCTTCTATATCCCAGTCATAATTTTCAGTTATGTCTACAATTTTCACCTCATAACTTAAATCCAAGGCTCTCATTGGATCATTGGAAGGAAACTCCCAGCTAATGTTGAAAACAGGAAGATCCGAAGCAGGGATAACCTCTTCTTCAAAAGGTGTGATAATCGTGGGAATATTGGCATTACCTACATAAAAAGACATGGTACAACCAATACTCATAATCGTCTCTGTTTCAAAATCAAAAGCATTGATACATAATTGGTAATTTCCTTCAGGAATTGAACCAAAAATGAGTTGATCTCGACTTATACCTTCGAAAAACAATTGATCTTCTGTCAAAGAGGTATTAAGCTCTTCAATATCTTCTGCTGTTAATAACTCCACTCCATTTGGATCTATTGTAAAGCCTTCTTCTGGGCGATAAAATCGATCCATTGTTATAGACACTCCATTATCTCCAATTAGATCAGCTAGAAAATAAATGGTTTGTTCTTTATCCGTATGATTGATTACAGTTACTGTATAATTTTGATACTGTTCGTAAAGGTCTCCAACCTCAGTGGGAATTGGCTGACTCAACTGCGTAATGACCTCAATCGGCCTTTGACCAATTAAGTTGACCGAACAAAATCCAATGATAAATATTATTATTCCTTTCATGTTTTATGCCTTAAAATCGAAACCCATAACTAATATTTCCTCTCCATTCTGAATAACTGGATCTTATGCGTGATTTCCTATGAATCCATCCTACTTTAGATCTTAAAGAATGGTTTTTATGCATTTTATAGAAAAGCGATAAGCTGTTTGAAAACACATGACCATCGCGTTGGTTCTCTTTATCATTTAAGGTAAATCTTGAAGAAATTGAAGTCGTGAGCTTTTTGTCATATAGTTGCTTTTTAACCTTTAAGCCCAACCCGTATGATTGTTGGTCCTCTTCTTTTATTTTGAATTGGTTCAAAATAATCGTGGGTCTTACAGAAAAGAGCTTTTCCTTCCATTCCAAAATAACACCCAATGAAGAAGACGTGGAAATGATGTCATTATCAATAACATCTAGCAAACTTTGATCTTTTATGGTCATTCTATTGACATTTAAAAATGCCCCATACTGAAAAATATCACTTCTCGTTTTATAAGAAAATGCCCCACCTATAGATTGATTGACATTAACATACCTTAAGGTATCGTTTAACTCTACTAAACCATCCGTAAACTCGTATTGATAATTGGAATAGCTCAGATTTGCCACAAAGTTTTTGTGTCCTATATAGCCAGCACGTATTGATCCAATCAATCTCTTGCGGCCTAGATAATCAAGGTTTCTTAAGTTATTCCGTTCTATGCCACCATGAAGATTAAAATTTAACTTTCTTTGGAACATATAAAAAGAAGTCTGTGCCGTATATGCTTCTAGATCAGATTGTATATATGGTGTTCCTAAGGATCGATAATTGGGCTCTATTCGCTTATAATTTAATCCCAATTGGGCTGCTGTTAGATTAAGTCGAACACCCAATTCACCCGCAAACGAAACTTTAGTAGATGGGTTTACCTTTACCAAAGAACCTAACGCCTGTACAACTCCGTTGGAAGAGATTTCATTCAAGTAAGTGTTTTCTGTAAAAGCACTAAGGTTTAGGCTTCCTTTCAGACTTAGTCCTCGCCAAATATTGCAAGACCAATCCGTTCCTAAAACCATATTTTCAGCAGGGTCCAATGATGTTATCGAACCACTAGTGTCAGGGAGGCTTTGTCCGACATCATCTTTCACCTTTAAATAAAACAAGTCCAAATAATTTCTTGAAGTGCCATACCCTAATTTCACGCCCCAAGCTCTTCTTTTATACGTATCAATCAATTCAGCGCCATATACAAGAGTGTCTCTTTGTGCTAAGTGATTCTGAAAGGTTCCCCGGAAAGCAGAAAACCTCCATTTTCCTGGAGTTAATTCAGTCCCAACACCAAAGAAGTTTTTTCCCATTAAACTGTACTTACTAAATCGCATGCTTCGGTGACCTAAGTGTACTTTGATCCATTTGTAGTAAGGACTTAATCCAAACTTATTGAATGAAGCACCATAACTTAGCCTTTGGTCTCTAAAAGAAAAACTTACTGGAACTTTAAGTAACCCAAACTTGAATCTTGTATTGCCTGAAACTACATACGAAAAAGGCGATCGCCTTGCATCTCTACCATCGACAGCATAGAAACTGGTCATCACGTTGATGCCTCCAGAAACCTTCGCCTTTGGAATATAGGTAATGGTCTCTATATTCTGTGCAAAAAGACCACTACCTGTAATTATAATGATTAAACAAACTATGAATAGGTTATTCATTTTACTTGGCTTTTAAAGCTCTGAACACCTTTGATTCTCCATCTTGTCTTGCCACTCTTAATAAATACACTCCGTCATCGAATAAGGAAAAGTCCACTTCAACCTCCTTTCTATCCCCATCAATATGTAAAGACGTTAACAATTGTCCCTGAATATTAAAAACCTCCAACTTTACTATTTTCTCCGAGTCGTCCCACTTAACCGACAAATAATCAATTACTGGATTTGGTGCTATACGAACGTTTATACTATTAATATCATTAGTAGAAACCATATCGCATGCATCACCTATGCCGTCATTATCAGAATCAGCTTGATCTGGATTACTAACCAAAGGACAATTGTCGTCTTCGTCCAGTACGCCATCGTTATCATCGTCCTTATCGCAGACATCGCCTTCTCCATCGCCATCTGTATCCAATTGATCTGGATTCGGTATTTCAGGGCAATTATCCTCACTATCATAAACTCCATCATCATCTTGATCTGACTCACATGCATCACCTATACCGTTGCCATTGCTATCAGCTTGATCTGGATTACTTACCAAAGGGCAATTGTCGTCTTCGTCTAATACGCCGTCATTATCATCGTCCTTATCGCAGACATCACCTTCTCCATCGTCATCTGTATCCAACTGATCTGGATTTGGTATTTCAGGGCAATTGTCATTGTCATTATTGACACCATCACCGTCAATATCACTTTCACAAGCATCACCTATGCCATTGTTATTCAAATCACTTTGATCTGGATTTGCCGTGAAAGGACAATTGTCGTCTTCATCCAGTATTCCGTCATTATCGTCGTCTTTATCACATACATCACCTTCTCCATCACCGTCGTTATCCAATTGATCCATATTTTCAACATAAGGACAGTTATCGTTATCATCTGAAACACCATCATTATCGTCATCGATATCACATACATCACCTTGTCCATCACTATCGTTATCCAATTGATCTGGATTACTATTTAATGGGCAATTGTCGTCTTCGTCCAATATGCCGTCGTTATCATCATCCGTATCGCAGACATCACCCTCTCCATCGCCATCATTGTCAATTTGATTGGAATTTGAATCCATGGGACAGTTGTCGTCTTCATCATTGACACCATCATTATCATCGTCTGCATCACATGCATCACCCATACCATCACTATCATTGTCTTCCTGTCCAGGGTTAGCTTCTAGTGGACAGTTGTCGTTTGCATCCGTTATCCCATCGTTATCGTCGTCAACATCGCAAACATCACCTTGTCCATCGCCATCTGTATCCTGTTGATCTGGATTACTATTTAATGGGCAATTGTCATCTTCGTCCAATACACCGTCGTTATCATCATCCGTATCACATACATCGCCTTCTCCATCGCCATCATTGTCAATTTGACTTGGATTCGAATCCATGGGACAGTTGTCGTCTTCATCATTGACACCATCACCATCTGTATCATCCTCACACGCATCACCTATTCCGTCATTATCACTGTCTGCCTGATCTGGGTTAGGAATCAACTCACAATTATCAATGTTATTTGGAACACCATCACCATCTGTATCATCTTCACATGCATCACCTATGCCGTCATTATCGCTATCTGCCTGATCTGGGTTGTCGGTATAGGGACAATTATCAAATACATCATCTATGCCATCATTATCATCATCTGCATCACATACATCGCCCATACCATCACCGTCATTGTCTTCTTGCCCTGAGTTAGCTTCCAATGGACAGTTGTCATTTGAATCTATTACTCCGTCATTATCATCGTCCGCATCACATACATCACCCATACCGTCACCGTCATTGTCTTCTTGCCCTGGGTTTGCTTCCAATGGACAGTTGTCGTTCCCATCTATTACTCCGTCATTATCATCGTCCGCATCACATACATCGCCCATACCGTCACCGTCATTGTCTTCTTGCCCTGGGTTAGCTTCCATTGGACAGTTGTCGTTCCCATCTATTACTCCGTCATTGTCATCGTCCGCATCACATACATCGCCCATACCATCACCGTCATTGTCTTCCTGTCCTGGGTTAGCTTCCAATGGACAGTTGTCATTTACATCTATTACTCCGTCATTATCATCGTCCGCATCACATACATCGCCCATACCGTCACCGTCATTGTCTTCTTGTCCGGGGTTAGCTTCCAATGGACAATTGTCGTTCACATCTATTACTCCGTCATTGTCATCGTCCGCATCACATACATCGCCCATACCATCACCGTCATTGTCTTCTTGTCCTGGGTTAGCTTCCAATGGACAGTTGTCATTTACATCTATTACTCCGTCATTATCATCGTCCGCATCACATACATCACCCATACCGTCACCGTCATTGTCTTCTTGCCCTGGGTTTGCTTCCAATGGACAGTTGTCGTTCCCATCTATTACTCCGTCATTATCATCGTCCGCATCACATACATCGCCCATACCGTCACCGTCATTGTCTTCTTGCCCTGGGTTAGCTTCCAATGGACAGTTGTCATTTACATCTATTACTCCGTCATTATCATCGTCCGCATCACATACATCGCCCATACCATCACCGTCATTGTCTTCTTGTCCGGGGTTAGCTTCCAATGGACAATTGTCATTTACATCTATTACTCCGTCATTATCATCGTCCGCATCACATACATCGCCCATACCATCGCCGTCATTGTCTTCCTGTCCTGGGTTAGAATTAAAAGGGCAATTATCCTCAAAATCATTAACTCCATCACCATCAGAGTCAGGTATTAAACCAGAATCCAACGTTATTTCAACGTCATAGTTTTTAACTGGGCAGCCTGAAAGACTATATCCACCTCTATAGTCATAGGTACCATCGGTAAACATAGATACATCGGTCAGAATATTACTTGAGAAGTCGTATTCACCTATTACATTATTCGTTCCTGGTTCATAAAGTTTATCATTAACAATCGATACACCAGTATTAACTCCTATTAGAAACGGGTCAATCTTTCCAGTTGGATAGGTTTCTCGTGGATGAAGTATTGCTCCATTTGAATTGTCTACACCTGAACCATTTTCATCAATCGATTCTTCCATATCATAAATCAGGCCTGAATTATACAATCCACCACTTAGTAGATGATTTCCATTATAGGAAGACTCCAAATAACTTTTGTTTACTATAGCCCCATTTGAAACCTTAAAATATAAACTCGTTTCGATCGTTCCACAATCCGTATTATTCATTACCGCCGATCCACTAGAGTTGGATACGTAACCATCACCAGAACCCATAAAGGATATTTCCCCAACATTGTTAATTTCTCCGCCTAGATTAAGAATACCTTGATTTAGTCCATTTATGAATATCGTTCCTGCTGTATTGAATTCGCTCCCATTTTCAAGCCTGATACAAGTTTGAGATGCATCAACTAAAGTGAGAATAGCACTTGGACCAACTTCAAAATCTTCATAATTAACAATAGCCGATTTTCCCAAGTTTTTAAGGACTAAGTCACCAGAATTCATGATAAAATTTGCATCATTTACCACTCCATTTTGCGAATTATTCGACCCCATATAAATAACTCCACCATTACACGTAATTGTTGAATTATTGAGGTTATGAACACCGTCAAATGTACCGTTTGATACATCAATGCCACTATTACTCCCCATGATTATACTACCAGAAACTCCATGATATATCGTATTAACAATTGAGATATCTTTGGCACCATCTACAATAATATCGCCATCCAATACAACCTGTCCTCCTTGATTTAATAGCCCGTTTCCAGAGCAATCCAAGACATCCAAAACTCCTCCATCTTCTATGGTTAATGTACCTTGATTTAACTCAATCGCATCATCAGAAACACCTATTGAAGAAACTTTTGCATTTGATTCGATCAATAATGAGCCAGGTGAATCAATAAGCCACTTATTGCTTGTTTCAACAGGAAAAACATTGCTTCCTCCTTGGGGTGAAGAAGGTATAATAACTTCATCTTTAGGTTGTGGTAATCCAGATAACCTTGCCCAATTGTCTATAGAAGACGGATCATTACCACTACAACCCAACCAAACGGCAAAACCATTTCCTCCATAATATCCATTATCTGTGGTAATATTAAATGAGCCAGAACCCGTATTTATTACTACACCATTATTAACATCAAGAGAAGAATTGTTTGATGATTTAACTTTGATTAATCCATCATTGGTCATAGATGCATTATCAACTATTCGATCATTATCAATGTAGATATACGAACAAGCAGAATTTGTAATTGTGCCAGATTCATGATTCAGAATAGCTCTTTTATTAACTCCATCTGTTGAAAAAAAACCGTTATTAATAAAGTTTCCTCCCCGATTATCAAATCCAATTACACCATATGCTTCTATAATAAACTCTCCATTATTGGTAAACTGTGCATTTGTTCTATTCCAAACCCCAGACTCTTCAATGCTGGGATTCATGTATATATTACCATTATTGGTAAACGTCCCAAAGTTAAGAATACCTTGCCCTAGGGTTCCTGATCCACCCGTATTAGATATCAAAATTCCTCCATCATTGGTTATAGTGCCATAGTTGGTTATTCCTGTCTTAATAGCATTTCCATCAATATTCAAGTCACCTAAAATGATTAAAGAAGAATTGGCTGATAAATGTATAGAACGACACTCAGCGTTGTATGAAGATGGGATGGTAACTGTAACTCCCGATGGAATAGTAACCGTACAATCAATATCTGGGATTTCACCACCATCCCAATTGGAATTCTCATCCCAACTACCAGAACCACTATCCCAGTCTCCACAAACGTATTGTCCAAAAATAACGCTACTACAAAGCAGCAGTATTACAGCGATGCAAGACTTTTTTCTCATGATAATTTTGATTTGGAACAAAACTACTTGTAGAAAAAAAGGTGCTCCTCACCCATTAGAGTGAAATTATTCTTTACGTATGATCTATACTTCTATCAAAGACTATTGTAATATTAATTTCCTTCCAAAAACTTTGATCCCCGAAACACCTTAGAAGGGTTTCCTCTTTCAATAGCTAATTTGGAAGACCATTCTTCATAATCAAGTTCCTTTTGTTTTTGTGTGTTTTTTAACTCCAGTTTATGCATCAACTTGTCCATAGCTCTTTTCTTATTTTGAGCCTTGGATTTTGAATCGCTTGACGTCACAATAATGCCTGTGGGGTTGTGAATAATTCGCACCGCAGTTTCAACCTTGTTTCTGTGTTGACCCCCTGGTCCAGAAGACTTATAAGCTTGAAATGTAATGTCTTTAAGATCAAGTCTCTCTCCTTCTGGTAATTGTACTTCAACACATTTAACATACCAATTCTTCCGTTTAGAATACCTCCGAATAGGGCTCTTCGATACCCATTGAAGCGTTCCTAACCAAGGTTCCAGATGAAACATCGAAGATGCTTCTATCTTAAATACGATAGTCTCCAAACTTCTATTAAGTTGACCTCTTTTTTGATTATAAACCCTATAAGCAATTCCTTCACCTTCTAGATATTTTCTAAATTTTGATTGAATGCCCATTAAGGCTAATTGACATTCTACCGGTCCCCTCCCAGCGGTAAATAACAAACATTTATATTGCTGCTCTCTCATTTTATCTTTCTTTATCCATTCTTACAATTCTTGGGTAAAAATTCCCAATGACATCAACTAATTCATTTTGATATGACATAACTGTTTCTAGCTTTTTATAAGCAAAAGGAGATTCATCCAATGCTCCTCCTAAAAGACTTACATTGTGCTGTCTTAATTCCTTTCTCATCTGACTTTTTGTGTTCTTTGCAATCGTTTCTTTCCGACTTAGTTTTCTCCCTGCACCATGAGATGCTGAACAAATCGAACTTTGATTACCCTTGCCTTTAACGATATATCCAGGGTCCGTCATAGATCCAGGAATGATACCCAATTCGTCCTTCTCTGCAGGTGTTGAGCCCTTTCGATGTACGATCATTTCCTTTCCATCAATGTACTTTTTCCAAGCAAAGTTGTGATGGTTTTCAATTTTAACAAGAGGTTTTAATCCTACAAATTTTGCAACATTTTTATGAATTTGGTCGTGACAAGCTTTTGCATAATCTCCAGCAATATTCATAGATAACCAATATTCTTGACCACTCTCATCATTCAAATCTAACCAACCTAGGTGACGCATATTATAGGGTAGATTGGATGTGTTTCGAGCCATATCAGAATATGTCTTTGCTATAGAAGCTCCAAAGCCTCTAGATCCAGAGTGAGCTAATAGCCCTACATACTTTCCAGAAGGTATTTCCAATGAAGAATCTTCTTCTATATCAACCAATCCCCACTCTACAAAGTGATTTCCGGACCCTGAAGAACCCAATTGTCTCGCTGCCTTGGACTTCAGTTTTTTAAGCAGTGGAGTCAAAGAAAAAATATCTTGGTCAAAAAAAGCGTGTTCTTGTTTAAAGGGTATTACTCCTTTCAGACCAAAAGCCGTGTTTTTTAAAATGGAGTTTTTAAATTTATGCTCATGCATTTTCAAATACCTCTCAGAAGCCTCGTAGATGGTAAGACTCATTCTACAGCCTATATCCATACCTATGGCATATGGAATTACAGCACCTTCTGTTGCTAAAACACCACCAATTGGCAATCCATATCCAAGGTGACTATCTGGCATCAATGCTCCCTTTCTTACAATGGGTAACTTCATCGCTGTCTTCATCTGTTGGTAGGCATTGCTTTTAATTAAAGGTCGACCAAATACGTTAAGTTCGATTTCATCTTCATGAAGGCGAATTTCAGTCACGGGTTCCTCCTCAATACGATACAAACGATGAGCTATCGGTCCTAAAATTTCATCATTTAGATACGCTTCCGGCTTGGAAATTACTGATTCCATAATCTTTAGTTTGTCTTGGATACTTACTTTCTTAAAATGTTTTTTCAGAATTGCCAAAGCAACTGAAATGGTTTGATTGGATGATATACCAATCTTGTTGAAGTCTTTACTTCTAAGTTTATTCGCCATGTGGAATAAAATATTTACCGTCTTAGGGTTAAACTCTTTTGGGTATTGTCCTAGTATTGACGGGTGTAGTCGTGATTAACTACCATTAAAAAATTGAAATAATTGTGTAACCAGATCTAGAGGAGGTATAACCTTTATACCATTGAAGGAGGACCTTACAGTACAAGTAAGTCTCTTATAAATTAAAATGCCTGATCAAATGACCAGACAGAAATAATACATTAAAAGTATTAACCTCTAGTAACGGTCATTAAGTGTGATATGTAAAATTCTGCGCATCCATAACATTTCCATTTTAAAGATTAGGAAATAACTGAGTGCAAAGGTATATGAAAATTAAAATATAATGTCAAGATTAGATTAACTTTTTTGAAATGATACTTTTCATTCAATGTCAATTTTGTATTCGTCAAACATTTGTTACCACGATCAATCTGGCATATGGGAAGCAACGGACTCTACTCAATAGAAATTGATCTAGAGGTGCATAAATAAAAACTATCATGGTGTTAAAATTATCTCAACGTCTCATTTTACACTAAAAGTACTATTTCAGGATAATAAACTATATTGGCACTGGTGAGAGGTAACACACCTTACTTTCAAGCGGTTATTGAAAATTATGAAGATTTTAGAATTTCTATTTATTGGTGTTTTGGTGGGAATGATAAGTAGTTGCATTTTCAATAAAGAAATAGAGCTAATTAATCAAGACAAAACTCATTTGTATCCAGTATCCTACAATGGTAAATGGGGTTATGCAAACGAGTTTGGAGATTTAGTAATAGCATGTAAGTATGATACCGTTAGCTTTTTTAGTTCTGGATTAGCGGTAGTTTGTTCCGAAAGTAAATACGGATACCTAACCACTAACGATAAATGGCAGATAAAACCTCAGTATGATTATGCTACAAACTTTGGTTATACTTGTGCAACTGTAATTAAGGATGGTATAGAGAAAAAAATTGATAGATATAACAAAAAATGCAAAGAAGAACTTAATACCTATATAGGGTGTAAACAACCAATGGTACGCGCAAAAATAAAAGACCATTCTATTGAAAAAAGAGGGAAATACGCGATAATAAGCGATAAATTTCTGAAACCCATAACAGGAAATAAGGGATCAATTATAAGAGATACTACGGACTTTGTATTTGATGATATCATGGAGTTTAGTTTATCTAAATTGCTCATTCAAAAAGGGAACAAATTTGGTCTTTATGATATAAACGGAATAGACGATGTAAGAATACTAACAAGTGAAAGGGAAGTTTTCGAAATTGATAAAGGCTATGATAAAGATTCTATAATTTTTCAATTCGATGAACTCAAAATTAATTATCAAACCCTTGGTAACTCGCAAGAAAGATATGAAGTAAGCAATACTCCTTTTAGAATTGGGAAGTATTGGGGTATAATAAGCAGTTGTGGAGAAGTAATAACTCAATCAAAGTACTTGGATATTGAAATATCAGGTGGTTGGGGTAGAGCAAAAGTTGAATTTGAGAACAACAAGTACGGATATATCGATTATTATAAAAATATAGAGTACTTTAAAAGACAAAATGCAAGTAACAATATAAAGACCTATCCTATCCGATAACATGGAAATGCCAGATGTACTAGCCGTTAAGGTCTTTTTGCCTTTCTATTATTTTGACAATTCTATTATTAATAATTTCCGATAAATTCCAATTGTACAGTTTAGGATCTGTTGTGTTGTAAAAAGTAATAACTACAGCATCAATGTCTTTGTAATAATTTGCAAAACTTTGGTAACCAGGAACCCAACCAGCATGCTCATACTTATAAATTGAAGAATATATTTCCTGTTCTCCTGATTGAAATAATGAACCATCGTTTAATGCCCTTAGAAATATACCTACGTCTTTTGCAGTGGCAAGCATTCCATGTTCGTCTTCCTTTAAGTCAAAAGGGTGTCCTACATGGTAGCCACTCATTACATCATCTAGATCCACCTCACTTAATGAGCCATACGTATTGGTAAGGTTTAGTGGCAGAAGGATTTCTGTCTGAATGAACTGAAAGTTTTCATAACCCAGAACATTATTCATTATCTTATTGATCAATAAATAATTTGTGTTACAATATTTATACTTTTCATCAGGTTCGAAGCTAGACGGCTTATCTAGGATTAATGCAAGACTCTCCTCATAAGTCTTTGTTGGGTCTCCCCAAAAATTAGGAGTATCCGTAAAATTGGGAATACCGCTTCTATGTTGAATCAGTAATCTCAAAGAAATCTTGTCAGAATTTTCGATTCTTCCGACAAGTTCAGGTAAATAATCGGCGATTGTTTTATCCAAAGAAAGTTGTCCTGCACTTACTAATTTGGTAACTGCGACAGCATCATATAGCTTACTAATGCTGGCAATCTTGAATACGGCGTCTGTTCTAGCAAACTCTTGCGATTCCCGATTATGCCAACCTGAAGCAAAATGTTGAGGAGGTTGACCAGCTCGATCGACGTAAACAATAATTCCATCAAATCCATGACCAATAGCTTGATCCAATTGTTCCTGAACAGTGTCTGGAAGCGGAAGTATCCAAGCCTTTACCAAAAGCCATGGTACAAAGAATAAGGAGATTGTTGTGCCAAGCACTAGAACTAATCTAAATATCTGTTTGGTTCGTTTTTTTCTCATTTCATAAGAGTGCACCATCTGTTCTTCCTTAATTGCCCATAATGCCTTGCACGTAAAGCCCTTACGAGGATTCTTTAATGGTCTGAGATTTTAATTCCATTTAAGCAGGGAATTTTACGTAATTTCTTGGCGTTTCCCATAGCTTAATTTGTAAGTCGTAGCGTGCGTCTATTTTGTCACGGAGCAATTGGTAAATCACATAGCAAATGTGTTCCGCTGTAGGAATTAAGTTGGCAAATTCAGCAACTTCGACATTCAAATTTTTATGATCCAATCTTTCTTCCACTTCTGTTCGAATGAGTTCTTTTAGCTTGCCTAAATCATACACATATCCTGTGTCAGGATCAACCTCTCCTGTGATCTTAACCTCCATTTCGTAGTTGTGTCCATGAAAATTAGGATTAGAACATTTACCAAATGTCTCGGCATTCTTTTCATCACTCCATCGTGGGTTAAAAACCCTATGTGCTGCATTAAAATGTGCTCTCCTATATACCGATAACCTCATAATTGTAATATTTCATGGTCACTGATTTTTGGACTATCTTTGACATCATATAACCATATTTAATAAATGAAAGATAATCATATTTTCAATATAGATATAAACCTTATCGATGGAACACCGTTAAACTGGAAAAGGTTTGACGGTAAAAAACTTTTAATTGTCAATGTTGCATCAGAATGTGGTTTTACACCTCAATATGCTCAACTTCAAGAACTCTCAGAACAGTACAAAGACCAACTCGTAGTATTGGGTGTTCCTTGTAATGATTTTGGAGCACAAGAACCAGGTTCCCTTGAAGAAATTAGCTTGTTTTGCAGGAATACCTATAAGGTTGATTTTCCTATGACTGAAAAAATTGGAATCCTAAATGATACTCACCCTTTGTATCAATATTTGACAAAAGCTGAGGTTAATGGAGATAAAAACCATGATGTCAAATGGAACTTTCATAAGTTTTTACTTTCAGAGAAGGGTGAAGTTTTAGCGTCTTTTCCTTCTCAAATCATACCTTTTGATGACGAAGTTTTGTCGTATCTAAAATAGACTTTAATGTTTTTTAAAGACATTCCTTTCAAGGAAAAAGAAAAGACCTTTTTGCTTCAGCAAGTTACTGAAAATCGAATTCCTCATGCCCAAATTTTTCTGGGAAATGAAGGTTCTGGAACATTGGCTCTAGCTAGAGCTTTTGCCTCTTACTTAGTATGTACCAATAAACTAGAAAATGATAGCTGTGGAACTTGTCCTGCTTGCAAGCAGTCACATAAAATTATATACCCCGACATACATTGGTCTTTTCCTGTAGTTAAAGCCGATGGCAAAAACAGGGCTGACTCTATAAGCGATGATTTTCTAAAAGAATGGCGTAATGCATTAAGTCAAAACCCTTATTTGAGTATTTCAGATTGGCAAGAAATTATTCATGCGGGAAGTTCAAAACCTAACATTAATGTAAAAGAGTGTTCTTCTATTATTCAAAAACTTTCATTGCAATCTTATGCTGATGGACCCAAGGTTTTAATCCTATGGTTACCAGAATTTTTGGGAAATGAAGGAAACCGACTTCTCAAATTAATTGAGGAGCCAACTCCAAATACAATCATTATCCTAGTAGCTGAGCAACAAGAAAAAATTCTAAACACAATTTTGTCTAGATGCCAATTGGTTAAGGTTCTTCCATTCAGTGAAGAAGAGATTACGGAAGTCTTAAATACGGATTACAAGATTGAGCATAACGATGCCATTCAGATCGCTTCGATATCAGAGCGGAACCTTAACAAGGCCATTCACATAGCCAAAGGAGAATATGAAGACTTATCCGAAGCCTTCTTTAAGTGGTTGCGCATCAGTTATAAAGCTGATATGGTAGAAATGCATGATTATACATTATTAATGGCAGCTTGGTCTAAAGATCAACAGATCAAGTTTTTCCAATATGGTCTTCGTTTTCTAAGAGAGTATTTTTTCTATTTTAAAACAAATACACCTCCTGTTTTAAATCAAAGAGAATTAGACACTGCCAACAAAATGAAAAGCATCATAACCGAAGATAAAATTCATAAAATATCAATGGTATTGGAAAATGCGATCATCAATTGTAATAGAAATGCAAATATGAAAATTGCTTTCATGGCGGATTCCATACTTCTTGGAGATATTTTAAGAAATATTGATGCTAATCTTCCAAAAGAAATTAATTTTGTGTAGGAGGGTAGACTCTCTTGTAAGAGGCAAAGATGTTTTTCCTCTTGTACCTTAAAAGGAAAGTTCAACTAATGAATGCCCTTTTTTGTACACTAAATTGACAAAATATAAATATATGGGATGTTCAAATTGTTCTTCTGAAGGATGTGGTAAAAATGGCCATTGTGATTCAGGAGGATGTAATAAAATGAACACATATGACTGGATAAGTACACTTGATATAAATGATCCTAACATCTATAGTTATATAGAAGTAAGTTTCAAAAATGGCGCGCGAAAAGATTTCTTTAAGTGTAAGGACAATATTTACAATTATCATACCGGCGATATGGTGGTTGTCGAGTGTTCTCCAGGATATGATGTTGGACAAATCACTTTAATGGGTGATTTGGTGAGGTTGCAAATGAAGAAAAAATCTGTTTCTGAAAGCAGTATTTCAAATAATATAGTTCGTGTTGCTGGTGACAAAGACTTAGATAAACTTAGACAAGCACGTGAATTAGAATCCAAAATTCTTTCCAGATCAAGGGCAATTGCTAGGTCTCTTGGACTAGAAATGAAGCTTGGAGATATAGAATATCAAGCCGATCTTAAAAAGGCTACTTTCTTCTATACTGCTAATGGAAGGGTGGACTTTAGAGAATTGGTTAGAGCTTATGCTAAAGAGTTTCGCATTAAAATAGAAATGCGCCAAATTGGTTCGCGTCAAGAAAGTGCAAGAATTGGAGGCATGGGAAGTTGTGGTCGAGAACTGTGTTGTTCAACTTGGCTTTCGGACTTCAAATCTGTCAATACTTCTGCAGCTCGATACCAAAACATTTCAATCAATCAAACCAAACTTTCTGGTCAATGTGGTAGGTTGAAATGCTGCCTAAATTATGAATTAGATACGTACTTAGACGCCCTAAAAGATTTCCCTAAAAAAGCAGATGTTCTTAGAACAAAGAAGGGGAAGGCTATTCTAGTTAAAACGGATATTTTTAAAGGTCTGATGTATTACATCTATGACGATATATTGCTTCGTGGAGCTTTTCACCCATTAGATAAAAATAAGGTGAAGGAAATTCTTGCCATGAATAAAAAAGGTGAAATGCCTGAAGACTTGGTGTCAATGTATGAAAACACACTGATTGAATCTCAAGAAAAAGAAGTAGATTTTGCTGATGTTACTGGCGTAATTGAATTGCCTAACGACCGAAAAAAGAGGAGAAAAAGTCGATCTAAATCAAGAAAACCGGATAATAAGAAATCTAATACGAGGAATAATTCTTCCGATAAAAAGGAAAACGAAAAACAAGGAGGAAAACCTCAAAACAAGAATTCAAAGAATCCTCCGTCTTCCAATAAAGGAAATCGTAAAAAAAGCACACCCAACAAAGGTGGTCAGAATACGAATAAAACCAAAGAAGGAAGTCCAACTCCTAAAAAAGATGGACCAAAGAACAATAGAAACAAAAGGAACTCTAAGCCAAGAAATCAAAAGAGAAATAACAATTCAAACAATAATA
This sequence comes from Saprospiraceae bacterium, assembly GCA_965230345.1. Classification (GTDB taxonomy): domain Bacteria; phylum Bacteroidota; class Bacteroidia; order Chitinophagales; family Saprospiraceae; genus JADKBO01. The sequence goes on along the minus strand of CBDDKR010000002.1, from coordinate 1,050,505 downwards.
AAACATAAAAATTAAATCGAGTACAATGCAATATGATGTAATCGTAATTGGTTCAGGACCTGGTGGATATGTTAGTGCAATTAGATGTGCACAATTAGGGCATAAAACCGCTTTGATAGAAAAATACAGTACTTTAGGTGGAACATGCTTAAATGTTGGTTGTATCCCGTCTAAAGCACTTCTGGACTCATCGGAACACTACCACAACGCTCATTCCAAATTTGCCGAACATGGAATTAATGTTGGTAAACTTAGTGTGGACTTGAAACAAATGGTTTCTCGTAAAAATGATGTAGTTACCCAAACATGTGGAGGTGTAGATTTTCTCATGAAGAAAAATAAAATCGATGTTCATGCAGGCGTTGGAAGCTTCGTGGACAAAAACACGATTAAAGTGACGAATGCCGAAGGTAAAGAAGAAACTCTTACGACCAAATATGTCATCGTTGCTACTGGTTCAAAACCTGTTACACCTGAGAGCATGAACTATGACAAAAATAGAGTCATTACTTCTACAGAAGCTCTTAACATTGAAAAACTTCCAAAATCTATGGTAGTTATTGGAGCTGGTGTTATTGGTTTAGAACTAGGTAGCGTTTTTGCTCGATTAGGAACAAAAATTGATGTAATTGAGTTTCAAGGAAGAGCAATTCCTGGCATGGATAAAGACTGTGCAAAAGAGTTGACTAGATCATTGAAAAAGCTGGGCATGACCTTCCATTTTAATCATGCCGTAACTACAGTCAAAGGAAACAAAACGAGTACTACTGTTTCTTTCCAAGAAAAAGGCAAGGATGAAGTAAAAACGATCAAGGCAGACTATTGCTTAATTGCCATTGGAAGAAAACCTTACACTGCCAACCTTGGGTTGGAAAATGCAGGTATTGAAGTAGACGAAAGAGGTCGAATTAAAGTAGATGAGCATTTACGAACCAATGTAGATAATGTATTCGCAATTGGTGATGTCGTTGCTGGACCTATGTTGGCCCATAAAGCTGAGGAAGAAGGCGTTTATGTAGCAGAGTATATTTCTGGACAAAAACCTCACATCAACTACAATTTGATTCCTGGTGTTGTCTATACATGGCCTGAGGTATCAGCTGTAGGTCAAACTGAGGAACAGCTTAAAGAAGCTGGAGTTCCTTACAAATCTGGAAAATTTCCTTTCAAAGCATTGGGAAGAGCCAGGGCAAGTATGGACACTGAAGGAATGGTTAAAGTTTTAGCACATAAAGAAACCGATGAACTCCTAGGTGTTCATATGGTAGGACCTCGAGTGGCCGACGTCATCATGGAAGCCGTAGCGTTAATGGAATTTAGAGCTTCAGCAGAAGACATGGCTAGAATATGTCATCCACATCCAACATTTACCGAAGCGGTAAAAGAAGCCGCTTTAGATGCAACGGATGCTAGAGCTATTCATAAATAAACAGGGTTCGGTTTGAATCAAAGATTTAGAGGGTCAAAACTTATTGTTTCGACCCTTTTTTCTTTTTCCATGGTGCATTTTTTTGCCAATCTCCTGCCATTATGCAACCAAAAGGAATAACCTCATCTATCACTTCTCCCAGACCGAACTCCTTCATTTGACTTCGAACCGTTTTCGCATTTTTATACGCAGAAGGCAATTCTGTAATGTCGATTTCATTGGAAAAAAAGCGAACATCTAATCCTTCTGTTTCAGCCATAAAGATTTCTTCAATCGTTCCAACCTTACTTTTGCGGTGCTGTGTCCTACTCATATTTCTCCCTGCACCATGGGGAGCGAACCCCAAGTTGGTCTTCGTAGTGTTTCCTTTTACTATTAACACGGGTTCAGACATGTTTAAAGGTATTAATCTAGGTCCTGTAATATCAGGAAGAAATCGCTCATCTAATGGCGTAGCTCCCTTGGCATGAAAAAACAAATCTCCATCTTTAAATACGAAGTTATGTTCATTCCAATAGCGATCGAATCTTTCTCCATTCAATTTTTCCAATGTAGCGTCGTGAATGACCTCGTGATTCTTCTTTGTCCATTTTCTCACTATTTGCAAAGCATTCCAATAGCTTTTGCCCTCATCAGTATCGAAAGGAATCCATGCATTTCGTTTTAACGTTTTTGGTGATCTTTCCTGTCTAAACTTTTCAGCAATTCGCATTCCTTTTTTATATAAACCTGCTCCCAGTCCTCTACTTCCGTGATGAGTTACCAACATTGTATTCCCTGATTCCTTGGACCTCCCTACAAATAAAAAGTGATTTCCATCGCCTTGTGTCCCCAAATGAGATCTAGCGACAGAAATACTCTTCTCATCTTTCAAGTAATCATTGGATTTCATTTCTTCTAACAAATCCATTGGAAATCGAAATTGTTCTTCTCGTGAACGTCCCCCAAAACCAAAATGAGTTATACTATGAGCGGCATCCAAGACCTTTTGGGGTTCAACTTTTCCAAAATCAGTCAACATTACCGAGCAACATATATCAGCCGAGTGCATTCCTGGATGGATTGCATTTTTGGCAACCACTACTCCTCCAACAGGTATGGTTCCTTTGGGTCCCGTAGGGCAAGCATCTGGCATAACCGCACCATCTACAAGGGTGGGTGTTTTCATCAGTTCTTCCATCGTCTCAAGAACAGCATTAACATTTTCCTTTTCCATTTCATTCTCGGCTTTAATATTAATCGCAAAAGGAATGGTTTTTTGAGGTTCTATTTCTGGAGGTGTTCTAAACTGTTCCAAATAAACCATCATCTCAGCTTTACTAAATTGGTTTTGATTGATGTATTCAATGGCTTCTTTGAACCATCGATTTCCTTTAAATCCCAAATCAATTAATGTCTTTCCAGTAATCTTTACTTCTTTACTCATCTTCTAGTCTTTAAGCGCAACAAATGCTTCTTATTTGTTAATGCGGATTTACATTTCAATACGTATATCAAATGAATAATACAAAGGTGATCTACTTCTGCGCAATTAATTTGCGTAGTTTTTTATATTATTGTGACAAATACTTTATTGTAATTATGGCTCAAACTAAAAATGCGCTTATTCGCTATAAAACTATAGATAAGTGTCTTCAAAACAAATTCAAAAAATGGACTTTACAGGATTTGATAAATGCTTGCTCTGATGCTCTATATGAATATGAAGGACGAACCATAAATGTCAGCAAACGCACCGTCCAATTGGATATCCAAATGATGCGAAGCAATAAGCTGGGCTATAGTGCACCCATTGTTGTTTATCAGAAAAAGTATTACAAATATGATGATCCCAACTATTCAATAACCGATATTCCCTTGACAGAAAGCGATATGAACGTTCTTTCCGAATCGGTTGAAATGCTCAAACAGTTCAAAGATTTCTCCTTATTCTCTGAATTAGGAGGCATCATTCAGCGCCTTGAAGACAAAATATACACAGAAAAAAATCACCAGCCATCCATTATTCATTTGGATAAAAATGAGCATCTAAAAGGGTTGGAATATCTAGATGTTTTATATCAATCCATTCTAAAAAAAATAGTTCTAGAAATCACTTATCAATCCTTCAAAGCTCGTGAAGCCTCCTCCATAATTATTCACCCTTTTATTCTAAAAGAGTTTAACAATCGGTGGTTCTTGGTAGGAAGAAAAAATGAAAATCATACCATACTTACTCTAGCACTAGATCGAATTCAGAAAGTAGATTACAATTTATCCATTAATCATATCGACGAACCTTTTGATGGGGACAAGTATTATCAAAACACCATTGGTGTTACCGTAATGAATGAAAAACATTTGAATGATATCGTACTTAAAATAGATCGACATAATGCTCCTTATATCACTACCAAACCCCTTCACCACTCGCAGGTATTATTGGAAAAGCATTCAGATAATAGTATCACCATTAAAATTAGAGTGCACATCAATTTTGAGTTAGAGCGATTGATCTTAGGTTTTGGTGAAAGTATTGAAGTTCTTCAACCAACGGCATTAAGAAATCGAATTTTCATGAAATTGACTAATGCCATTCATGCCTACCAACCCAAAGAGTAAAACAGCTATTCTCTCATAAAAAAGTTTATCATACCTTTGTGTTGTGAAGATTTATTGTACATGAAAACTACGGTTAAAGAGGTTTTGTTAAATCCCAATTACCTCATTGGTCAAAGCAATGACAAGGTTGATTTTTGTGATGTTTTTCAACTTAAAACCACCAAATTTAAAGAGCAAATCAAACCAAAAGACTTAATGATTGCCTTTTTCTTGTCCTTTCCAAAATCATTCACTTTTCTACTGCACACAAGAGATCGAATTGCTTCATTTTTCGAACTAAAAACAGCACCCAAAGTCGAAAGGCAAAATCGCTTAACCCTTTTACGATCCTTTGAAGGAAACATTGGTGATAATATTGCGATATTCGAAGTTCTTAATAAAAATCAGCAAGAGCTTCTTACTGGACAGACAGATTCTCATCTAGATTTCAAACTTTCTTTTATTTCAAAAAAAGAAGAGTCCATATCAACTTTTGAACTTGCAACTACCGTTTGTATAAACAATCACTTGGGTAAAATCTACTTTGCCATAGTAAAACCCTTCCATAAGTTCTATTTGAAAAAAATACTGCGTAAAATGGAGGAAACTCTTTTACAAAAAGACTGGTAAAACAATACTTTTCTAAAAAAATAATACTTGAGGTTAACATTATTTAATAATGATCGTCTCAACAAAGAACAATTAAACTCACAATATGTATTAGAGCATCATTATGAGTGCTGAAATCAACCCAAAGGTCTTATTTTGAAGTTGTTTCAGCTCTGAATAGATTATCTAACGCATATTCCAGATTAAACCTTAGTATACTAAAAATGAAGGCTTTTACTAGATTCAAATATGGAGGACCAGATGTTCTAAATCTTCAAGAAGTAGAAAAACCAAACCTCAAAAATGATCATGTTCTGGTCAGGGTGCATGCCAATTCTATCAATGCAGCCGACTGGAGAATATTAAGAGGTAAGCCTTTTCTTGCTCGACTTGCTTTTGGTCTTTTTAAACCCAAGAATAAAATCCCTGGAGCGGATTTTGCTGGTATAATTGAAGCTGTTGGACCAACTGTTTCTCGTTATAAGGTGGGAGATTGGGTCTTTGGGGAATCTATTCAGGGTGGTGCTTTTGCACAATACATCTCTATTCATGAATCCCTTTGTGGACTTATGCCTATAGAAAGTAATTTTTTGGAAATGGCATGTCTTCCTTTAGCTGGAATTACAGCGTTACAAGCATTGATAAATCATGGAAAAATAAAGCAGGGGGAATCCGTAGTAATCAATGGAGCCTCAGGAGGAGTCGGTCTTTTTACAGTACAGATTGCAAAAGCCAAAGGAGCAATGGTTACAGCGATTTGTTCTAAACGCAATGTTGAATTGGTAAAATCGTACGGTGCCGATCATGTCTTTTCATATGATGATGGGAGTCTCAATAAACTAGATACCAAACATGATCTTGCCATAGATGTATTTGGAAACCTAACCTATCAAAACTACTCTAAATGGGCAAATAGAGGTGTTTTAGTCGGCTTCACAAACTTTCAACATTTACTTTCAACTATCCTAAAATGTAAACTTAAGGGGTTTCCTCTAAGTCAATTTACGGCCGAAACAAACCCTGTCGATTTAAATACTTTGGCTGATATGTTTCACCATAAAACGCTCCAACCACACATCGAAAAAATATACTCTTTTGAGCATTTACCAGAAGCTATTCAACATGTGGAAAGCATGCATACCAAAGGTAAGATTGTCGTATCTTGGACACCTAATTCTTAATATATTCTAACTACGATTCCTTCGGGTCGTGTCGAAGCAATACACCTGTTGCAACACTGGCTATTGCTCGTTTAATATCGTCGGGCTGTGATTCATCTATCCATACACGACCGTTATTGACCGTTTGAACCGCTCCGATTGATTTGCCTTTATAGAAAAACTCATACTCATATACGTCCAATTTTAGCAAATACTTCTGCTTCTCCATCTCTCGTACACCTCTAATCTCTATTTTATCCCTTCCATTGTCTATCCATCCAGATGTTGTATTTTCAAAGGTACCTCCATCAGGAGTATAGATGATGAAGTCCCATGTTACGTCATTTTTCTCCTCATAAAGGCTTCCAGCAAAATGGTCTTCATATTCCAATGGTATGTTAAAAAAATCTCCTAAATGCGATACATAGTGATCGGTAAACTTACTTACACAAAACACTTCATTACACCCTCCTTCACCATCGTATTGTTTGAAATTTAATTTCTCTTTTGCTCCTTCAAATTTCACTATAAAGGGAATATTATACTTCGTTGTCCAACCTCTCTTAACTTTATTCGTCTTGTATTTTCCAAACTCTATTTTTTGACCAATCTGAAATCCTTGTTTACCCTTCACTGGTAAGGCGGTTGTGCTTGACAGTAACTCCTGATCTATTACAAGGTTTGGAGTTTTACAACCGATAGTTATTAAAACAAAGAGAAAGAATATTGCTTTGAATTTGATCTTTTTGTTGATGTCTACCATTTTATGGTCTTTTCGATTAATTGATACTATATAAGAACCACGATTCTTCTAATCGTTCTGTATCATAGTGTTTTACCCAAGAAAAATCAATTCTTGGACTGCGAGAACGACTTTTCATTATTCCATTCGTTCTTTGTACTCCATGTCTTTTAGTACCTGAAAGTTGGAAGAAAATGTTGTCTTCTTCTTTCATAATAAGGCCTTTCTGATTTTTTACAAACATTAAAACTTCATCTGAAAGCTCTGGACTTTCAACAAACCTACTCGTTTGTACACCATGGTCTCCCAAAGTCAATCTAACTTGCATTTCGGACACATCAAGTGAAACAAAGTCATACGGTGTACCGACTCGATCCATGAATTCTGCTAATGCAACATAGGTGTTTTTATTCCTCTCAAAATCTTGTTTAATCTCCTCATTACTTATAACTCCATGTGGTGCACAACTTATGACAAAAACAAATATGGTCAGTACAAAATGTTTCATCTTTAATTTTATTTCATAACCTAACGATTCTTCTGGTGAAGATGTAACCTTACATAGCTTATTTTATGTAAATATTAAGAAAAACACAGCAACACATTTCCTTTAATCCTAGGAAATGACAATAAGGTTTTGAATTTGACAAAATATAGGGCTCTTCTTTTGCGTTGAATGGGATAGAGACAATTAAGTTGTCTTATTTTAATGAAGTGATTTAAAAAATGTGTTCAATAACGGAATTAACTGCTTGGAAGTCAGATCAATCCGAAAACTTTTTTGCATAACCAAAGCTATGGTAATTAATTTTGGGGCAGAGATTGGATTTCATTGAGTTGATTCTAGCATTAGGATTTAGTTTTAAAATCACTTCAATATAAAAAAAATCAAGTTCTATCCCTGAAGAAGAAATTGGGAACTTGATTTAAGCTTTGTGCTTTAAAGGCGCATACTTCAGGTTTTGTTTTAATTAAACATTACCTAGGTATGCGCCTTTTTTATTTGAATCAAATATTTAATTATGACTATAAAAACAGATCTTACCAACCTATTATTAGGTTTTTTGCTCGCTTCTTTTTTGCTCGCATGTCAAGACAATTCTTCATCCGAAAGGACCAAATTTGGAATTTTCGAAGTTACTTCAGATACAACTATTCTAATGAATGGTGACATAGGAAGTTCATCTCTCAAACATTTTGAAGAGCTTATTCGTAAAAACCCAAAGGTTAAACTCATCAACATTAATGAAGTTCCTGGATCTACTGACGATGAAACGAACTTAAAGCTATCAAAGAAGGTCTATGATTTGAAGATTTCAACACATATATTAGACAATGGATTAATTGCTTCAGGCGGAGTAGATTTTTTCCTAGCTGGTTCCGAAAGGTCAATTGGAGACAATGTTAGAATTGGAGTGCATTCTTGGGGTGGAATTGATGATCAAGGTAACAAGGTTTCAGCTACGGATTTTCCAGAAGGACATGAGTATCATCAACCTTATATTGATTATTACATATCTATTGGTTTCAGCCAAGAAGAGGCAAGGTCCTTTTATTACTTTACAATCTTTGCAGCTCCTCCAGAAGATATTCATTGGATGACGAATGATGAAATTGAAAAATACAAGATTCTTAAATCTTAATTTATTCTCAGCATTGGAGTTGGAAAATCTCAACATTCCATCTCAGTAGCAATATTCTGCAAAATTCGATAAGCCTATGTGATAGCTTAGATCATAAATGAATGGACTCTGCTTTTATATTTTCTCCAAAATAATAGCTTGCTTTAGACTCAAACTCTTCTGCAGAGTCTGTCGTCAAAAACTTGCTATTACCATTGCGGGAGATGCATTGATCAATTTCTTGGTGTCTTTCAAGGTAATTTTCTAAACTTTGTGCAACCAATTCTCCTTGAGAAATCAGTTGTGTTGATTCGGGAAGAAAGGTTTTGATCTGATCACTCAATAGTGGGTAATGAGTACAAGCCAAAATAATTGCGTCTATTTCATCACATTGATTTAGAAGACAACGAACATACTTTTCCACAAAATAATCTGCTCCTTCTTGAGTATGCTCCAAGTTTTCTATCAATGGAACCCACATGGGGCATGCTTGTTGAAATACTTCTACCTCAGGAAAAAACCTATTAATTTCAATTTTATACGACTCGGATTGAACTGTGCCTTCTGTAGCAAATACTCCAATTTTATTCTTCGTGGTATAATTGCCGACTACTTCTGTTGTTGGTCGGATTACACCTAGGACTCTTCTCTCAGGATAGTATTTGGGTAAAAGCTGTTGCTGAATATTTCGTAAAGCTTTCGCAGAAGCAGTGTTGCAGGCAAGAATGACCAGAGGACATCCAGAATCAAGGAGATATTTGACAGATTGCCAAGTATATTCCAATACGGTCTCAAAACTTCTATTGCCATAGGGCACACGAGCATTATCCCCTAAATATAGATAATCATACTGGGGTAACCTGGTCAAAAAAGATCGTAAAATGGTTAAACCTCCCATACCAGAATCAAACACTCCTATTGGTCTTGACTTCATAGTTCAAATATATTCAAGTTTGACCACATCCTCGGTTATCATCGTCATCGAAGTGGCTTATGTTACGCATTTTATAACGTTCACCTAATTCTATACATTAGAATATTCCTTCATTTTATGGTAAAAATTCTGGGTATTAAAGGATAAAAACTTTTCTTTGTGGCGCGAAATATAGGAGACTTGTACAACAAAACTATGTTGCTCACGTTTAGAACCTTAAGTAAATTACAGAGTCTTTATGACGAATAAAATGGTCCGCTTTTATTTAATACTTATTATTGGGTTTGTTGGCTCAAATTCCTTTGCTCAAAAAGGTGAAGAGATTGGTGGTTGGATAGGCTCTTCATTTTATTATGGAGATTTAAATACATCCCTTAGTGTTCAAAAGCCCAGTCTATCTTTTGGAATAATTGGTAAAAGAAATTTTAATAACCGTTTGTCTCTTCGGGGAGGACTTAGTTATTCAAGAATACGAGCTGCCGACTCAAATTCATCTAACAACTTTGAAAAAAATAGGAATTTAAGCTTTAGAACAGATATTGTAGACTTATCAGGTGGAATTGAATTTAACTTCTTAGAACACAATCATGGGTCGGTAGACGCATGGTATACACCCTATATCTTTGTTGGAGCTTCAATTTTTTACTACAATCCTACAGCTAAACTGGATGGAAAAACCTACTCTTTAAGAGATATGGGTACAGAAGGACAAGCTGTCGGAGATGAATATTCTACATTCAGTGCATCCTTAATTTTAAGTACTGGCTTCAAATGGGACATAGGCAAAGACATTAGCCTCTTTACAGAATTAACCTTCCGCAAGTTATTTACAGATTATATTGATGATGTTAGTAAAACTTATCCAAATTTTAACCAGTTGCAAAGCGAAAGAGGAGACATCGCTGTAGCCTTATCAGATCGATCTTTGGTCGATGGGCTTGCCATACCTGGAAGACAACGAGGAAACAGTAGAAACAATGATACTTATGTAGTCCTTTCAATAGGTATATCAAAATACTTCGGCCATATCCAATGTCCAAAAATTAGTTCTTGGTAAATCAACTGTTGATCTTAAAGTTTTGGTCTTTTTTAGTCCATATTGAAATAAAACATTGAAGTAAATTAAACGACTACTTTTTTATTCTATTATTATTTTCTGAATAGAGATACCATCTGTGGTCTCGATATATACAATATATAGACCTTCAGAGATTTGATCAATTTCTAATCTATGCTCTTGGGATTCCAAAATCTTTTGACCTTCAAGATTAAATATCCCAACATTAATCAATTTTGATTCCGTTTTTATCTCCAATACTTCATGAGTAGGGTTAGGAAAGAGTATTGCATCTATCTTGTCATTCACTTCCTTTACTGGTGTAATATAACAACCTTGATTATTCGGATTCGAATAAACCAATTCGCCCTCTTCGAAGTAGCATAATAAATCCAATGGATAATCTGTAAAACACGATTCAACATAATTTGTCAATGAAGTAGAGCTGCCTATACCTTGAATCCAATCTTTGTAGCCATACCATGGTTGATTAGGATCTGGATCATCACTTCTCAATAATCGAATTCTCTTGCGCTTTTCTCCACTAAACAATTGGATGGAATCAACCGAATGTACCAACAATTGGCATTCAAAATGATTATAGTTGATGTTGAACGTATCTCCTGGAATAAGACTATAATCATACAGCAGTACATCTTTATCATTATCTATGACGTATACTCTTTGATTTTCATCTTCTCTTAAAAACGTTTTTAGTGGTTTCCAATCGGAATGCATGGAAGTATCACTTTTTTTATGCAACTCGAAATATTGAATTGAATTGATTAAAGTATCCTTTTTAAAAGAATATATATCTGTACAAATATTGGGAGTAAATACTTTATAGTCTACCACATTCCATTGTTTGTTCAATGCAACGGTTTTTTGCCCTAAAATGGATGTGTTGGAAAGTAAAAATACGATGGGTAACCAAAAGAGTCTCAAAGGTTTTATTTTCAATATAATACTTTGTTATCATGATTATTCAAAATTTTTAGCTTTTGTCTTCTTAAGCAACACTTTCAGGACCAAAATCTAATCCAACCTAAAGTCAAGCATCAGGTTAACCTTTTTAAACCTTTGTTAAATTAAAAAAAATCAAGCTGTGTATTTCTCTGATTTTATGGACTTTATGTGGTTAGTGTTAAAAAAATATCAAAAAAATATTATATTTTATTTACCCCACACGGCAGAATAAAGATTTCGACACAGGGAAAACACCTAATTTTATTAGGGTATTTATGTAAAATATGCGGCATTTCACCTTTTCAATTTTGTCCACTTTTTTTTCTGCATTATTATTGCAGTGCAATAGTTGAATTAAGAAAATAGTAAGGAATCAAATAACCAGTTGTCCAAATAAAGATTTGGGATTGTAAGATTTTCTAATTTATTCAAATATACATTATGAAACACTATTTCTCATTACTATTGCTATTCCTCATCATTGGGGTAGGCAAAAGCCAGAGTTCTACTCCGTTTCAGCTCGTTGAATCTACTAAAAAAACTACCGATTTAACGAAGGTTGATTTTCTCAACAATTCATCGAGAAACAATCAAAACATTCCAGCTGAAATTCAAGAGTATCAATTATTTTCAATTGACAAAAACTCGATTCAAAACTTATTAAGAAGCACGACAAAAGCGATTTCATTTGAAGTGCCAGTAGAAGGAAGAAATCCTTTTCAACTAGAATTGGTTGAAGTAGAATTGCCACTTTTCTTGGTAAAAACCGCTCCAAGTATGGAAGTCGTAAAATATCGTGGAGGCAAACACTACCGTGGTATTGTAAAAGGCGATGCTAAGTCCGTAGCTGCACTAAGTTTATTCGATGATCAAGTCATGTTATTGGTTTCAGAAACTAGATCAAATGGAAACTGGGTACTAGGAAAGCTTGATGATCATGAAGATCACATCTTTTACAATGACCCTCAGATTCAAGATAAGTTTAATCTGGGATGTGCAACTGAAGACTCCTTTACACCTTATGAAAAAGAAGAAATTTCTGACCCTAACTCTAGGGCACTTACGGATTGTGTAGGTCTATATTTTGAAGTAGATTATGATATCTATCAAGACAAAGGAAGTAATACAACAGGTGTAACCAATTATGTCACTGGAATCTATAATCAAGTGGCTACATTATACAATGCCGAAAGTATTAACACCAACATTTCTGAAATCGTAATTTGGGATCAACCTAGTCCATACAATGGAAGTACTTCATTGGACATGCTCAATCAGTTTACAGCACAGCATTCAGGCTTTAACGGTGACTTAGCGATGCTACTTTCTTACCAATCCAGTGGAGGTATAGCTTATGTAAATGGATTATGCTCAAGTAATCCAGATTATAGTATGAGTTTCTCAAGTATTAGTAGTACCTATCAAAATGTACCAACATATAGCTGGACCATTATGGTAATTACACATGAGTTTGGGCACTTGCTTGGTTCTCAACATACTCATGCTTGTGTATGGAATGGAAACAATACAGCGATCGACGGTTGTTATACCACAGAAGGAGGATGTCCTGATCCAGGAATCCCTGCTGGAGGTGGAACGGTAATGTCTTATTGTCATTTGACAGGAGCAGGAATTAACCTGAATAATGGATTCGGTCCTCAACCAGGAAATGTCATTAGAAACAGCGTTACAAACGCCTCTTGTTTGCAACAATGTGGTAATCCACCACCTCCTCCTACATGTAATGACAATGAAGCAACGTTAAACATCATGTTGGACAATTATCCAGGTGAAACAACTTGGACAATCAAAGATGGATCAGGAGCTACTTTATATTCTGGTGGACCTTATTCAACAGCTAATAGTTTAGTATCTTTTACTATATGTGAACCAGATGGATGTTTTGACTTTACCATTAATGATAGTTATGGAGATGGAATTTGTTGTTCTTATGGTCAAGGATACTATGAAATCGTTTTCAATGGAAATACTTTAATAAGTGGTGGTCAATTTTCCAATACAGAAACAAAACAATTTTGTCTAAATAGTGGATCTACGCCAACATGTAATGACGGCATTCAAAACGGTGATGAAACTGGCGTAGATTGTGGAGGCGCTTCTTGCCCGCCTTGTGCAACTTGTAACGATGGTATTCAGAATGGTGATGAAACTGGTGTAGATTGTGGTGGTGCTTCTTGTCCACCTTGTGCAACTTGTAATGACGGCATTCAAAACGGTGATGAAACTGGCGTAGATTGTGGAGGCGCTTCTTGCCCACCTTGTGCAACTTGTAATGACGGTATTCAGAATGGTGATGAAACCGGTGTAGATTGTGGTGGTGCTTCTTGTCCACCTTGTGCAACTTGTAATGACGGCATTCAAAACGGTGATGAAACTGGCGTAGATTGTGGAGGCGCTTCTTGCCCTCCTTGTGCAACTTGTAATGACGGTATTCAGAATGGTGATGAAACCGGGGTAGACTGTGGGGGCGCTTCTTGTCCACCTTGTGCAACTTGTAATGATGGTATTCAAAACGGTGACGAAACCGGTGTAGATTGTGGAGGCGCTACTTGCCCGCCTTGTGCAACTTGTAATGATGGTATTCAGAATGGTGACGAAACCGGTGTAGATTGTGGGGGTGCCACTTGCCCGCCTTGTGGAAGTGGCTGTACTGACAACCTAATTACTGTTACCATAAATACGGATAATTACCCAGGAGAAACAACTTGGACAATCAAAGACGCCAATGGTACAACAATATTATCAGGAGGACCTTATTCAACGGCTGGATCAACTTTTATAGACACCGTCTGTGCTATAGATGGTTGTTACGACTTCACCATCAACGATAGTTATGGAGATGGAATTTGTTGTTCTTACGGTCAAGGTTCATATTCTGTTACTTCTAATGGAACAACCTATGTTTCGGGTGGTGCTTTTGGGTCCAGCGAAACAACTAACTTCTGTCTAGGAACTCCTCCTCCTCCAACTTGTGATGATGGTGTTCAGAATGGTGATGAAACTGGTATAGATTGCGGAGGTGCCACTTGTCCGCCTTGTGGAAGTGGTGGAACGACAACCTTAGCCGCACATTACTTTGAGAATGGTTGGGATGGTTGGATCGATGGTGGTTCAGATTGCTACAGATACAACAACTCTAGCAGGGCTTATGAAGGAAATTATTCCATCAGATTACGTGATAATTCTGGCAACAAGTCCGCAATGACTTCACCTGAATATGACTTATCTAATTACTCAATGGTTGATTTAGAGTTTCATTTCTATCCAAATAGTATGGAAACAGGAGAAGACTTTTATGTGAAGTTTTATGATGGGTCAACTTGGCATACAATTGCAACTTATGCTAGTGGTACAGACTTTGTCAATGGAACATTCTATGTTGTAAACTTGAATGTATCTTCTGCAAATTACAATTTTGCAAGTAATGGCAAATTTAAAATACAATGTGATGCATCAACTAATTCTGACCAAGTCTATATTGATGCTGTTACAATTACTGCGACCTCTGCTAGTGGATTATTAGAATCCAAGTCTACCTTGAGAGAATTAAATACTGCTCCAACAAATATAGAAGACCACGTTGTAAGAATTAATCCGAATCCTTCTTCTGATTATATCAATATCGATATTTATGATGAGGAAGAAACCTTTGGAAGAATTCAGTCTATTGATATCTTCGATATGATGGGCAAAAATGTAATATCAATGAGAAATGTCGAACTTAATGAGAACTTAAGAATTGATGTTTCTCAAATTACCAATGGTGCATATATCATGCGTTTAAATACAGATGGTGAAGAGGTATTAACTCAAAAATTCCAAGTAATGAGAAGATAAAAAATTCTCTATTATAATGTATGTTGAGGCTGTCTCATATAGAGATGGCCTTTTTTCATTGGGAGATGTGTTGCATGAAGATAGTTAGAGAAAATTTATAATTTGATATTCTTGATTTGAGAATAGCTAGAGTTGATGGTGTTTTCTGTGCTGATTTTAGGTTTTTATCTTAATTCTTAGCCATTTTAGCCAAATTATGGGCTAAAGCTATTAATCCACATTCGATGAGGACATTGTCTTTTCCTCTCAGCATGAAGCGAGTAAAGTTTTTGTTCTGTTTTATGTTACCAAACACCGCTTCCACATCTACAGGCCTCTGTGAGCGGTGTGCAACCCCTTGTTCACTCAATAGTTTTTGGCGAGCTTTGTCTTTTAGACGCTTGAGTTTCGAGTTGATCTGTATTTTCCTATTAGATTTGCTTTTGTGGCACGCTCCTCGCAGTGGACAGCCGCTGCAATTTTGAGCTTCGTAAACACTGTAGCTTTGTTCATATCCCGATTTCGTTTTACGGCGAGCATCATATCTCTTGTTCATTTTTTGACCCATCGGACAGATAAAATGGTCTTGAGTTTTATCGTAATAGAGATGCTCTTGTTTAAAGGCATTTTTGGGTTTGATCTTCCCTTTTGATTTTTGCTCCTTGTGGAAGTAATTGTATTTGACATAAGCTTCTATGCCTCTGGTTTCCAATAGCTCATAGTTCTCCTCTGATCCATAGCCTGAATCCGCTACTACCACATCTGGGTTTTGTTGGTAGAGTGCCTTATATTGATCTAGATGATCAGGCAGTGTGAGGGTGTCTGTAGCATTGGGATAGATGTCGTAATTGAGAATATATTGATTGGAGGTGCTAATCTGCCAGTTATATCCAGCTTTTAGTTGCCCATTTCTCATATGGTCATCTTTCATTCGCATGAAAGTAGCATCTGGATCTGTCTTCGAATACGAATTACGATCACCCAATATACCTTCCTGCTTCTTATACTTCTCCATATTCTGTGGCCAGTTTCGCTTTGCGTAATTCAGCTTTTGTTTTACCTTCTTATCTATTGGTTTATCCTTGATTGCTTCATTGATAATATCTATTGTTTTGTTCACTTGCTCAGCATCTAACTCTGGGTATGTCGTAGGTGCATTATCCATCAACTCTTCTTTGGCAACGCTCTGTGCATATTTCCATAACTCTTCTAATTGTGATTTGATTCGTGCCTTATGTCGTTTTATTGATTTTCCCCATACAAAGGTGTATTTATTTGCATTGGCTTCTAATTTCGTACCATCTACATAGAGCGTTTTGATATCCACTAATCCTTGATCTGACATTAGGGTTACTACTTGAGCAAATACTTCTTTGAGTACGCCCTTCAGTTTATCGTTGCGGAAGCGATTAATCGTATTATGGTCTGGGCGTTGCATCCCTGCCAACCACATAAAATATATATTACTTGACACTGCCTGCTCTATTTTTCGCGACGAGTATATATTTGATAAATATCCAAAAACAATGATTTTCAACATCATCTTAGGATGAAAAGAACTCGCTCCTCCTCCTTTGTACTTTTTGATAATGCTATCTATATTAACCTTATCAATTACTTCACGTACTACTCGTACTACGTGATTCGATGGAATTAATTCATCAAGACTTGGTGGAAGTAAACTGAGTTGATCCGGATTATAAGGCTTGAAGGTCGCCTCTCGTTGTCTTTTGCCCATACTACAAAATACAACTTATTCATTACATTTTATAATAAAAAAAGAGACTGCCCTTATGAGACAGCCCCATTTTGTTTTTACTATGCTTTCTTAACCAATTCTACATTGCACTTTAATTCTACTTCCTCTCCAATCATCAATCCACCACTGTCTAGTCTAGAATTATACTTAAGACCAAAATCATTTCTATTAATAGAGCCTTTTAACTTAAATCCAGCTCTGGTATTTCCCCAAGGATCATTTACCATTCCACCATAAATAACGTCTAATGTAATAGGTTTAGTTACGCCCATTAATGTCATGTTACCCATTAATTTATAATTCTTTCCGTCAATTTTCTTCATTGAAGTACTTTCAAATGAGATGTTTGGATGTTTCTCAACATTAAAAAAATCTGGTGCTCTTAAATGCTCATCTCGACCTTCATCATCTGTATCTACACTTGCAACATCAATTGTAAATTGAATTTTGGCGTTTTCAAACTCTTCACCATTTGTAGTTACGCTCCCATTGTAACTATTAAACTGTCCTTCTGTTTCAGAAATGACCATGTGAGAAACTGCAAATGCAATCTTAGAATGAGATGCATCAAAATTCCAATTTGTTTCCTGTGCGTTCAAGGAAAAACCTCCTACAATAAGGAGAGATAATACTAACTTGATTGATTTCATTAAAACGAATTTTTTTTAATTAATGAGACAAACATATTATCTTCACTATATTAAAGGAAGTAATTTCTGTTTTTAAAGCACTATACAATAGTATAGTAAACTTTTTATCTATAATTATGTTGCACGAGTTTTCAGAAGTAAAAAGATGCCCTAAAGCCTATGTTTTAGCTGTAAATGATACCCTAAATGTAATCAGTGGCAAGTGGAAACTGCCTATTATTGCCGCATTGCTGCAGGGCAAAAAAAGGTTTAAAGATTTGGAGGCGGATATCAATCGAATTACTCCCAGAATGCTATCAAAGGAATTAAAAGAACTTGAACTCAATGGTATTGTAAGCCGAATTGTACACAATACACGTCCCGTACTCATAGAATACGAAATGACTACATCTGGTTACGATCTATCTACGGTCATCGACACAATGCTTAAATGGGGACTAAAACATAGAATTACAACCATGGGGAAAAGCCAAGATTGTTCAGGACATGAATAATATTTCATCCATTAATATGAAACAATTACTCCATGAAAAATAGATTACTTTCTCTTGATCATCATTCTATTTAGTATCCTATTACCTGATGCAATGTCTGACAGTTCCAACACATAAATACCTGGCGAGAAAGAATCGACAAAAAGCTGTTTAATATTCTTAGCTCGATGTATTTCTCTACCATTTATATCATAAAGAGCCACCCAATAATTCATTGGATGAGATACATCAATGGTAATAAACTCACTTGCAGGATTTGGATAGATTTTTACAGTTGAATATCCCCATTCATACGTTGATGTTGTGGCGTCCGATCCATCACAATCTTCATCAATACCATTATTTGGAATTTCTTCGGCACCTGGATAAATATTAGGATTATCGTCATTACAATCTACATCACCCAAGTAACCGTCTTGGTCCAAATCATCATCCAAGGTCACTGGATCACAATCGTCGTCTATACCATTGTAGGGAACCTCTTGCTGGCCCGGGTTAATCAAAGCATTCGTATCGTCACAATCCTCGGACAACACATAACCGTCTTGGTCTATATCATCATCCAAGGTCATTGGATCACAATCGTCGTCTATACCATTGTAAGGAACCTCTTGTTGACCTGGATTAATCAAAGCATTCGTATCGTCACAATCCTCAGACAACACATAACCGTCTTGGTCTAAATCATCATCTAAGGTCATTGGATCACAATCCTCGTCTATACCATTGTAAGGAATCTCTTGTTGACCTGGATTAATCAAAGCATTCGTATCGTCACAATCCTCGGACAACACATAACCGTCTTGGTCTATATCATCATCCAAGGTCATTGGGTCACAATCCTCGTCTATACCATTGTAGGGAATCTCTTGTTGACCGGGGTTAATCAAAGCATTCGTGTCATCACAATCCTTGGACAACTCATAACCGTCTTGGTCTAAATCATCATCCAAGGTCATTGGGTCACAATCGTCGTCTATACCATTGTAGGGAACCTCTTGTTGGCCCGGATGAACCAAAGCATTCGTATCGTCACAATCCTCGGACAACACATAACCATCTTGGTCTATATCATCATCTAAGGTCATTGGATCACAATCGTCGTCTATACCATTGTAGGGAACCTCTTGCTGGCCCGGGTTAATCAAAGCATTCGTATCGTCACAATCCTCATCACTGAGGTAGCCGTCTTGATCAAAATCAAAGATGCTTAATACTTCTATATGCAGTGGCACGTTTCTGACCGAATGAATTTTCTTTATATTAGAACCATCGTAATCGGCAGAGTATATACCTCCAACACCTTCTAAATATTCCAACCAATATACTTTTTCGAATGCCTTATCTAAAGCAATGTCCGAAATAAAATTTGGTGTCGTATAAATAGTTCGTAAATTGTTGCCCATTGAATCACTCGCCATAATTCTTCTAAAAGTCGGCTTCATCTCTATCCAAAATAAGGAATTGTTACCATTATCAAAGTTTATTTTATTAACAACAGCTCCATCGTACAATGACTTAACTTTACCAGTATTTAACGAAACTTTTTTAACAAAACCACTAGAAACATCAGCACTAAACATGATATCTGCATCAACATCTATACTTGGTATACTACTAAAAACAGTATCCAAGACCATTTCGATGTTAGATCCGTCTAAATCTGCCCTTTTTAACATTTGTGACTCGTCAAAGTAATAAATTTTTTGGTTGTCAACCTGAGCATAAAATATATCATCATCAACATCAATTAACTGTTGCCTATTCGATCCATCGATATCCATACTCAAAATTCCTTTCTCTGTTAAATATATTCTTCCTTGATTTGGATCAATAGCAACATCTGTTATTTCACTTGTTGAATCTTGCAACACTATCTTGGAGCTTGAATCATTCTTCCCCTTACTCTTAATAAAAGGATTCGAACTAATTGCGGACCAGAATAATTCATTTTCCCCAAAATCATAAAAAATTGAATACCTAGCTATAACAGAATTACCATTACCCAAACTCATTAAATCCTGGCGCGGGCTACCAAAATAATTAACGCTTTTAATGTTAAAACCTTTGATATCTAATATGTGAACAAGGCCTTTTTCTTTGTCTAGAAAAATATCCTTTGGGCTCCTAGCAAAAAGAATGTTAGAAAGAACTTTTATATCTGTACCATCAATTGAACTCCTATAAACTTCATTTTTACGCTTATCAATCCAAAACAATTTTTTATCATCAGAATCTATCCGTAGTTTATGAATTTCTAAACCATCTTCAATTATTTGTACATCTGATTGCAGGTTTTTCTTTATTCTAAATATACCATTATTATTCGCAAAATATATTAATCCGTTTGACTCATCAACGGCAATTGATCTAACACTTCCACCTTGTCCAGAAAACTTATATAGAAATTGCGTGTCCGAACCATCAAGATTACTAGAATAAATAGATTTTCCGACTTCCACCCAATAAATTCGCTCAGCCTTAGTATCAATAACTAATGATGTAATTATTGACTCACGTACCAATAAAGTTTTATAATTACTTCCATCTTTATTAACCGTTTTTAAAGTGTTTTTATCATTAAAGTAAATCTTAGATTCATATACGAATATGTTCTCTGGACTATCTATTGTATCTACATATAGCAACTGCATATCAGTAGAATCCTCGTTTATACTGTAAAAGTGTAGTAGATTACCTTCTGCCCAAAAAACCTTTGCCTGGGCATTACCATTAAAACAAAGAGTCTGACACAAAAGGACTAGAGAAATCAAATAAAGTGTTTTCATAAGTTTGAGTTTTTCTAATAATTATATGTACAATGCTTATATAGGCTAATATAATAGATTATATCCTGTCAGCTTAATAGGACAATATTATTTATTCCAAACTCACAATATACCTTGATTTAGGGATGGAGGGTTTAGTTCA
Organism: Saprospiraceae bacterium; assembly: GCA_965230345.1. GTDB lineage: Bacteria > Bacteroidota > Bacteroidia > Chitinophagales > Saprospiraceae > JADKBO01. The sequence continues at coordinate 1,029,735 of CBDDKR010000002.1, read as the reverse complement.
ACATTGCTCTTATATCTCTTGTTTTCAGACCCCTATTACCAAACTTTATATATCCATTTCAAAATTTCCTTTTGCCCACATTACTGTTGGTTCTATCCACTCTTTTAGAGGCTTGAATAAAAAGCCGTGGCCTTTTCCCGTATTTAGTTCAATTTCCATAAAGTTTTTGATTGAACAAGTCGAGGTCTTTTTTCGCTCAATAGCAGACACTCCAAATGGGTCAGATTTTTCATATATCGTTAATATATTGCCACAATAGTTGATTTCTGGAATAATTTCAAGATCAGAGTCTCTAAAACTTCCAATGAATACAAAGTTCAAATTATCATTGTTCGCAAGAGTTGAAACGTATTGAGCAATATATCCGCCTTTGGAGGTTCCGACGACAGTTATCTTGTTGGGCCCCATTCCGTTTTGAATCAAGCTATCAATTTGATTTACAACTCCTATAGCATATTCACGAGCATTTACATTTCCGTTTCTTTTTTCGCTTATTACCTGTAGCCCGTTATTTTCAAACTCTTTCAAAATTTCTTTATATTCAGTTCGCCCATATTCAGGGTGTAGTTCATAAAGTTTGTGCGTTTCTAAAAACCGATTATGTAGAAAGAAAACAATTCCTTTATCCTTATTCCCTCCACATGCCAAAAGAATAGAGCAAAAAAGAATACCCATTAAAAGATTTTTATTCATATACTCTCTAGTGTTGTAATAATTGAAGTGATTTAAAACCAGTGTTCAATAGCGGAATTAACTGCTTGGAAGTACGATCAATCCGAAAATTCATTTGCACAGCCAAAGCTACGGAAACTAATTCTTGAGCAGAGATTGGATTTCAATGAGTTGATTCTAGCGTTAGCATTTAGTTTTAGATCACTTCAATGTAAATACGACTAACCAAATGCATATATAGCAAAATTTATACAGAATTATTCATATTATTATTTCCCCACAAACACATATCTCAATCACTCTATTTGGTAATGTAAACGAAAAGGGTATATGAATAAAATCGGATTTTACTCATATACCCTTTTCTTTGTTCTTCTACAATTTCGTAACATTAATTTCTTAGTATTTACAATGCCCTATAACAGTAACTTAAGTTGATAATCACCTTCTATTCACTCAATTCATTGTCTATTTCTGCTATTAGTTTTTGAACATTCATTTTAAGCCCGGATTGCATAATAATAAAAGTTTCAATGGCATCAATTGTATAAGTCATTACCCTTCTATTATCATTGCTATTGATAAATCGATTATAATCAATTGGTTTAAACGATCTATAAAATTTGAATGATTCAAATTCTTTCATAAACATCGGTTTAATATAGTTGGTATAATGTTCGACAAAATAGGTAGTCTCAAATGACTTGTACAATTCGTATTGAACGCCAAACAAATTGGATATAGACGCCCTTAAAGAATCATTCGTTATGGTAAATAGACTCCTACTTTCAAGGTGGTCAAATGTAGTTGTATTAGGCAAAAAGACTAAATACGGATATAAATTAGCAAAATAAACATCTAAAGAGTCATGATATTTTACATTACCATCCATATGGCCAATAACAACTTCATTTGCTCTTTTAGAAGACTTTAAAGATTGAATATTTGAAGTTATATCCTCAAGATTTTGTGTTAATTCAATCTTTAATTCTCTTAGAATTCGTTGCTCAAGCTTTGCAGAAGTGTTAATCTGGATGGCTTCTTGATTTTCACAACCGCAAAACAATACAGCCAAAAAAGTTGTCAAAAAGAATATTATTTTCATATATAAATTATAAAAGGGTTAAATCTTATTTTTCAAAGGTGAATGATGTTCATGCACTATTTTCCAACCATTCTTGGTTTTAACAAATAGTAAGGTTATTTGGTCGTTAACTATTACCAAATCATCACCAAATTTTAAATGAAAATCTGAGTGAAAAGTTAAATTCGCCACATCACCGTAAACGGCTATTTTTAAATCCTGAGCATCGAATTTGATAACTTCAGTAACTGAACCAAAAACATGACGCTCATGCTCTTCATTGGCTTTGTCTCCATTTCTAGGTTCTCCATTTTTAAATTCTGTAAATTTTGGACCATAGGCATGAAATGCAATTAGCTTGTCCAAATCTTTGTCCTTAATGCTTTGAGCAATTGCCACAAATGTTTCCATTACTTCCTGTTTAGCTTCTGTAAATTCGTCATTTATTAGGTCGATTTGCGCATAACTTTTAGAAAAAACTAAACTAAAAACTAGTAAGAGTAAAAATTTTAATACAGATTTCATACTATTTTGATTGTTAATGATAAATAACAAATGTCCTCAAAATCTTGAGTATGAGATTTTCCTAAAAGTTCAAATAATGTTCTAAAACGTTCATTTTTAGAATCTTCGAAATCAATTACTCAACATTCGAAGTAGATTGTGATATTCTATATCGAAGTGGAGAAATATTATAAAATGCTCTAAAGGATTTAACAAAATGTGATCCATTTATAAATCCACATTCATAGCAAATCTGACTAATAGTTAAATTACTTGTAACAAGTAGCTTCTTAGCATACTCCAAGCGCTTCGTTTTGACCCATTTTGATGGTGTTGTTTTGTAGATCGTTTTAAAATCTCTTTTAAATGCTGAGAGGCTTCTACCACATAATTTGGCAAATTCTTCGACCTTGAGGTTATATAAAAAGTTTTCAGACATTACTTTTTCAATATCATCCCTAGTTTGCTGAAGTGTTAACCTATATGACGGAAACTCAGATCTAGAAGGCCGAATGCCTGTTACAAATTCTTCAATTTCTGCTAAAATAGAATAAGTATCACCTGTCCAAAATAGGTGGTCTTTCCCTTCAAACTCTACCAATTTGGAGTTTCTAATACGCTTTGCTATATACCTACCTTCTTCTACTTTAATTTCTAAATCTCCCTTTCTAAAAAGTAAAAGTGTAGGAACATCAATGGATTTCAATATTCCAGTAATATCGATAAATGTGTTTTGTTGATTTAGTATTAAAGCTGCTTTAGGACTTCCACCTGAACGTAAATAACCAGCAAACCACTCCATAAATCCAGCATCATGAGCAAGTGAAGGCACTAAAACCTTGAGATCATCTAAATTGCCATGGGCCCAGTTTTCTTCAATTAGTTTGTTGGTAGCAGCACGTTGTTTATCTGTTGGTGCCCAAGGATAATCTTCGGAGTATCGTCGTTTCGCAAAAATACCAAACCCTATAACACCTAACGTTTTGTTGGGATAGTGCAAAGAAAAAAGTAAACTTACAGAGCCTCCTTCAGAATGGCTAAATAAAAATGCTCTGGCACTATTTGTAGCTTTCATTACTGCGTTTATATCCTCCATTCTTTCTCTCATAGTAGAATACTCATCTGTTCTATCTGAGAGACCTGTTCCTCTTTTATCGAATAGAATAAGTCGTGAAAACAAAGTAAGTCGTGTTAAAAACCCAGCAAGCCTTGGTTCTGCCCACATCATATCAATATTTGAAAGCCACCCTGGAATATAAATTATATCGACGGGACCATTTCCAACTACTTGATAGGCTATATTAAAATTGTCACTTTTGGTATAATACGTTTTTGGTTTCATGACTAATTTCTATAGAATATTCTATTGGTTAAAGGGTGATGTTTTCTGTGTCAAGGTTTTTTACGATCGATATTTAGCAGTCACGCTATAATTCAACTATATCTTTCAATTCAACCGTTTGCCAATTGCTGTTATAACTAATTAGGTTTTCTAGTACCGCTATATGACTAGCTCCCATTAATATCATAATGCGTTTATCTTTTTCTTCTACATACTTTTGAATTAACCCATAGCTATAAATATTACTTTATCCTCAGGAACTTTCTCTATAGCCAAATTAAGTATTTTGTGTGAAAAATCAAGCCCAATAATTCGATTTGCTTTTTTCAGTAACCATTTAGTATTTTTTCCGGTTCCTCAGCCCAACTCTAATACATTACTAAATTCATACTTGGCTAAAGTGTTTATAGTTGCTTTAATGTCCAGATCACGAGTTCTATTTTTATTCGTATCGTATTGTTTGGCCCAAGAATTATATGCATTTTCTATATCCAATAGTGTTGTTGTTGTTTTATGCTAGCGACACATTTTGATATTTCACCTAACATCTATTCTAAAAAGAAAATACAAATTCACTAAAAAACAAATTACTCCTATATATAATATTATTTTCCCGTTGACTCGTGCTTTTTCGTCATAAACGTAAAACTTTTTCCCTTCCTCATTTATTCTTGTTCCATAAGAATAGTAATACCCCATTCCTATTCCAGCAATTATTAATATAATGCTCCTATAGAAACCTAATATGATCAAAACAAGATAAAGCAATTGGATCATAGTTGAAACTGATTTTCCCTTCTCAAATTCTAACCGTTTTATTTCACGTTTATTCTTTATTTCTTGTTCATCAATTTGTACTCCTCTTTTTGCCAAAATTTTTCTTGCAACTATTTCTGCCTCAATAGACCATTCTCCTGGATTCTCTACAATCCCTAATAATTCATTATTATCTAAGTCTTCTAAGTATTTAAAATCCTCTATCCGTAATTCTTTTGATTCTAAACTTTCACTTATCAGTTTGTTGGCCTTTTTAAAATCATCTGGAAGTATTTTAAGTGTGTATTTGGCAAACATTCTACTCCCAATAATCGTTTCGTCAACTATACTTCCTGCTGATGATACTTCATAATATATCTCATTACTCTTAAAAAGAGATATTATTTCTTCAAGGTCAGAATCTAATTCGATATGTTTATAAAATTCAGCTTTCATGTTGTTTTATTAGTCCTAACGGTCAATGTATGAAGCATGGTTTCTTGTCTTGGATGCTATGGTTTAATACACATTGTTGGTGCCCGTTTTTTATCCTTTTTGAAGTTCAAATATTGTTATTTCTGGTCGAACGTTAAATCTCACTTGCCATAAGTGACCAACCGCTCTATTAATATATAGCTTCCTGCCATCATTCAAATCAATTTCACCTTGAGAATATCTCTTATTCTTAACAGGCAACATTGGTGCTTTTAAAAATGGTGGTTTACACTGTCCTCCATGTGTATGTCCAGATAATATCCAGCCTTTATACCCATTCCAAACATCTAAATCGCAAACATCAGGGTTGTGACATAATAATAAATTAGCCTTATTATGGTCATAGTTATTCATCACCTTTTCAGGTGCAAAATTCAATGCCCAGTAATCATCAAATCCAATTATGTTCAATCCCGAAATATCTACTTGTTCATTTTCAAGTACTTTAATTCCTGCATTTGTCAATTGCTCTGAAATATTATCTGCTACATTTTGTTCCGACCAATTCTTTCCATAATCGTGATTGCCGAGTATTCCAACAGTTCCCATTCTCCCTTTAACAGTATATTTCAATACTTCTTGTAATTGTTTATATTGCTTATCATTTTCATAACTTACATAGTCTCCTGTGTAAACAACAAAATCAGGATTGAACTTTTGTGCTTGTTTAAATGAGTCAATTATATAGTTAAAATCAAATCTATTTCCAACGTGTATATCACTTATCTGCATTAAATGCTTTCCAATCAGATGATCAGGTAGATTAGCAATTGGCATTTTTCGTTTGACAAATTCTAACCAAAAAGGTTCAATTTGCCAAGTGTAAAGTCCAGTTAAAGATCCAATTCCAACAGTCCCCAAAATAGTTTGTTTTATAAATTTCCTCCTGCCCATTTTAATTGATTACAATGGTCTAGTGACAAGCACCTTAGCCATTGCGATAGCATGCATGGTGTCTTTGTCACTTGTTTGACTCAGTTTGTGATTTTTAATTTAAGATTATTCAATGTTCGTGGTGATGTTTCACCAACTATATTAGCCTTAATATTTGTAATTTCTACTATATCTCCAACATTAACTTTTTTCAGAAGCAATTCGTTTTCTTTTGAGAATTTACCTCCAATATTTTTACCCGAATGAATAATTCTTTTGCCCCTTATAACTATAATATTGTAAGACACAACATTGTGATATCCTGACATATCGAATCCATAAAGTGGAACAGTCACCTCTTTGATTGTATTAAAAAGAGTTAGACTTATACTGCCTGATTTTATTGTTCCAAATTTGGCATATTGCTCTGGCCAAGGACTATTATATATTATTCTTTTTTCAATTAATGTTGTATCTAAATTATGAATTGTAAAGATTTCTAAAGTATCTGCTCCAACTCGTGGATTTGTGTATTCAAAGCAGCAGTATAATTCACTTTTTTTTATTGATCCTTTTTGAGTTGTAACTAAGATGGATTCACAAGATTCATTCTCAACTAATACTTTTAAGTAGTTTGTTTTGCCAGGATAAGTTTTTGGATTGACATCAGTTTCAATTAAAGATCTTTGAGAAATTAAAATTAAGGGAAGAGTCAACAACCCCGCTATTGTTAATAGGTCTCTGATATAATTGTATTGTGTCATATTCTTCACTATAGCTGTTGGAATGTTTTCTGTAATTGTGTACAACAACTCATAAACGAATACATTCATTCCATTATGTTCCCATTTGTTAAAAATATAAATTATACTGTACAAGAATGAATAATTACCTAAAAGAACTTTTGCCAAAGGAATTAACTTCAACAGGTTAACCCTCCCTAACTCATTTTCTTCATTATCTCAAGTGTCTTTTTCGCAGTTAGTGTTGCAGAATTAGGATTCTGTCCTGTTACGAGCAAGCCATCGACAACTACATGTCCCATAAGAGGTAAGAATGCCTTAATGTAGATCATTCCTCTTTCTTTTAGTACTTTTTGTAAATTATAAGGTACAAATTTTTTCACTCCTGCTATAACCTCATCAAAGTAAGGAAAACCTGTTCCTCTTTTACCACTAATCAAATATGCTCCATTACTCAGCTTTACATTTTGCAAAGCCGCAACACCATGACAAACAGCCGATACTATTTTGCCACCTTCAAACATTTGACAAATCATCTCATTCAAATAAGGGTTATCTTTAAAGTCCCACATAGCACCATGTCCACCAGCAAAATAAACAATAGCATAGTCTTGCCACACTACATCATGTATAGACTTCGTATTTTCTAATAATGACATAAAAGCAGAATCTTCGTATCTCGATTTTGTCGCTTTATCCAGTACCATTCTTCCTAAACTTCTTTCATCTATTGGAACTTTACCTCCTTGGGGACTTACAATGTCCATTTCTACTCCCTCTTCTTCAAATACATCATAAAAATGTGTCAATTCTGATAACCATAACCCTGTTGGTTCAGCATTTGGATGTTCAAAATCTGAGTGATTAGTTGCAACGATCAATACCTTATTCTTCTTCATTTTATAAATTTTAAATTGTTTAATAAAACAAAGGTATTCTAGGCAGCGTCTCCAATTTAACACGAATAATGGAAAGTCAAACACAAATCCTAGAACTAGAATTTATCGGATTCCGCAATAATGTTTTTAATTCACCTGACGGTATTCTTGTGGTGTTTTTCCTGTCTTTTGTTTAAACATTTGCCCTTATTAGTATTTATTTAGTTTCAATTTTGTACTTAAACCGCTATTGCTTATACACATTGTTGTGCAATCGTACTTTTTAAATTTTAGAGTGTATTTAAACTATTCTGTATTCTTTCTTTCAAATCATTTCTCAATTGTGCTTGTTCGGCATAATTATACCATGATTTTATTGTAGAATTAATTTCATTAATAATTTTTTCACCTTTTTTTATGTTATTGTCTCTAGCTATTGTCATTAAATCATCTTTATTGATGTCCAATCTTTTTCCGTTGACACTTAACGTTTGTTTATTTACCCAATGATTGTTAGGGTCGAAAGAAAAACATAAGTCATAAGCTGGTGCTAGTCTCCATTTTTCGTTCTTTTTTAATATGAATGAAAAATTCTTTGTGTGATCATCATAATTTGTGGCTAATACGTTAAATACCATTCTTCGAAACATTTGTTCAGCTTCAGGGTAGGTCAATTGTAGTAATCTCATTGTTTGAAACACTTGTTCGTAACTGTAGCCATACATATCATTGAAGTCGTAATGTTGTAAGCCACACAATGATTGTATATGATGTTTGATGTTTTCCTGTCTGTCAAAACGTTTGGTCATAAAATGAGCTCTTCCATTTTCTTCTAATAATTGACATTCGCTTATTTCAATTCCACTGTCAATTGCCATAAGGTAATATGCATATTCTACTCGACCCCAACCAGAACTTTCACCAAACTGTTCTCCACTAACACCGTCAAGTTTTATTAACCAATGCTCGAAACCTTTAGGGACATTTCCCTGTCCGGACCTTATTTCTTTAGTTTTAGGATTGTATCCAATTACAGCTTTTGGACGAGCTCCACCAGCAGATGTTCCTATTTTTAATATTTCCATCATTGCCTTTTCCTCATTTTTATCAAGGTTGGTTAAAAAACCTTTGCGTTCATTTAAAATTTTTCTTGCAACTTCAACCAAGCTATTAAGTTCTAGTGAGAAAGTATTTGTTCCGCTTTTTATTTGTGATGGTTCAAATTCGATTGCTCCCATTCCTCTTGTACCAATGAAACACAGTTTTTCGACAGGATTCATACTGTTTTCTGACCTTCCTTGTCGTGATAACCATGCGTTAATCAGTTTGTTTCCGTACTTGTCAGGTAGTGCATCGGATAACAGCCCTGGCAATCCTTTGAAAGTATCTTCAGTTTCATTGCGTCCTTTTCTAATTTCTGGAAAACTATGAATTCTAGAACCTTGAGCAATTGGCATTTTAATTGGTGACAAATCCCAACCTTTTTCTATAAATTTTGAGTCATATTGGAAATAACCTAATTGTTGCGATTCATCCCATCGAATAGCTCCAGCAAATTCGCCCCATATTTTTACTTCTGCTACATCTACCATCCTAAATCTTCTTTTTTGCTATTGTCAGCTTTCTTTGGTGAGGCATGCTTTCTTTTATTTTTCTTAAGTTTTGCATATTCGATTGGGCTTATTTGGTCTTGAACCTTGAATACATCCATTACATATAGTAAATCAAGAACTCTTAATACTTGAATAAAACTATCAATTCGCACTTTTTCTCCTCTTTCTAACAAGCTTAACGTAGAACGACTAATTCCTGCTGTGGTTGCTACTTGGTTTTGAGATTTGTTTTGATTTAAACGATGTGATTGAATAAATTTCCCAATGGTTTCCATCAAAGATTTATCTGACATCGATTTCCATTCTACGTATGACTTGTCATTCATTATGAACTTTTTTATGTTATTTTGAATGTTATCTAATACAAATGTACATACTAAATATTTAAAAACACAATATTGATGAATGAATAACACTGCAAAAAAACCCAAAAACAACAACATTGAATGATATATCATTCAGTGAGGTCCAATAAGTTTTGGTTATAGAATAAAGTCAATTACTTTATTAAGTTTTAGTTTTTCAGTATGTTGCACAACAACTCATAAACGAATACATTCATTCCATTATGTTCCCATTTGTTAAAAATATAAATTATACTGTACAAGAATGAATAATTACCTAAAAGAACTTTTGCCAAAGGAATTAACTTCAACAGGTTAACCCTCCCTAACTCATTTTCTTCATTATCTCAAGTGTCTTTTTCGCAGTTAGTGTTGCAGAATTAGGATTCTGTCCTGTTACGAGCAAGCCATCGACAACTACATGTCCCATAAGAGGTAAGAATGCCTTAATGTAGATCATTCCTCTTTCTTTTTAATCCGTCATGAATTTGAACTTTGTAGAAGGTGCAAAAAGTACAAATATCACTCGACTACTCTAATATTTTTAGAAATAATTTGGGCTGGGTCACTTTCCAAAATTTCCACAGCTTCCAAGATTATTATATCACCTTTATCTACCTCGACCCAATTGCCATTAGCAAAACTAATAACCGTAATAAAATCACCGCCCTTGTCGTCAGACATGAAAAGAGTTTGACCATCTTTTTCATTTCTTATTTTGGTTATTGTCAACTTCATTTCTAGATCATTAGTACCAATTGTTGATGTATTCTTAGACGGTAAACAGCCCATAAAAATTAAGCAAACTAAGAGTATTGTGTGTTTCATAAAATCCTTTAATTTAGATGTTTCTGCTATTAATACGAATTTCTTCGCATAATCGTTTACCACTCTGATGTCTTCCAAAAGCAAGAATAACTAATACTAAAACCATTAGCATCGTAACCTGGATTACTGCTGAAAAGACCATTATTTGATTGATGAAATTGTCCATAACCCAAACGAATTTTATTGCGATTCTTCAGCGTATATTCTATCCCTACTTGTGTGGAGTGATTAAATGTAAACTTAGATCCATTGCGTGGAAACTTTTCAAAACCCCAAAATAGACCTGTCCCATATTCCAAATAGGGACTAAATCTTTTCTTACCAAATAAATACCAACGATAATAGCTCATAATTCCTGTTCCAAACCCGAATTTTGATTTTTTCTCGATATCTGGACTTCGATCATTCCATTGTTGAACATTCATCTCTGCAGCAAATGCAAACCAAGGAGCCACTCTATTTTCTACACCAATATTCTGATGCCATACACTTCTAAGTCCCCAAACATATTCATCATTCATTCCAGCTCGAACTTGATAAAAGTTCATATTCTCATCACCCTTGAATATTACTTCTGCGAAAACATATGACAAAACCGCTGTTCCCATTACACCATAAAAAGTTTCTTCTGATGTCAATGTAATTGGAATTTCAGGCGTAAATCCAGGAATGTGAAACCAATCATTTCCACTTTGCTGAGAGAAAACTGATTGAGACATAACAGCAAACAAACTCAGTACCAAAACAATCTTACGTATTATTGTCATCATTTTTAATTAGAATAATTGAAATGTGTTATGATCGGATAATGATCAGATATGAATGGCACTCCAAAATCTTCTGTTACAGTTCTAAAAGCTAGTGCATTCGCATTTTTGTAAAAAATATAATCAATGTTCCAATTAGCATACCATTTCCCCCAGTAATTAAAAGACTTCTTGTTGTCTGAGTAATCAGCAAATCTTCTTGCATCATAATATTCATTCGTAATTGGTCTAAGGTTGGAATTGTTAATCCAAGTATTTAAGTCTCCAGTAATGAATATGGGAACCTCTTCACTTACAATGGTCTTAATTTTGTTAACCAATAATTTAGGAGATTCTTTACGCGCTTTCTTCCCTTTGTGATCAAAATGAGTATTAAACATATAGAAGATTTGATTTGAATGAACATCTTTTAGCTTCACCCATGTTACAATCCTAATATTGTTGGCATCCCAGCCTAAAGAAGGTACATCTGGAGTTTCACTCAACCAAAAATCACCTTTTTCAACTACCTCATATTTATCTTTTAAATAAAAAATTGCTGCGTACTCACCAGAAGAGTGCCCATCATCCCTACCTACACCTACATAATCATAATCGGTTAGCTCACGCTCTAGATATTCAACTTGATGATAAAGACCTTCTTGTATTCCAACCACAGAGGGCCTAGTAATCTCCCACATATTAACAACAGCTTCCTTGCGATTATCCCACTTATGTTCTCCGTCAGCTATTTCATCATATCTTACATTAAAAGACATTATGCTAACATCATAATCTGAAGTCCACTTAAATGCTTCCTTATTGCAAGATGTTAAACAAGTAAATACCAAAATGGTGTTAAGTATCTTATTCATTTAAGTCTTAGTTCTTGATTTAATTCGCCTTTCCATTATCAAAAATCGATTTGCAAAGAAATGGCGATTTTTATTCTTCATTCTTGATGTAAAGTCAAGAAATTACTTTTTTTCTAATTCGACTCAGTGTTTCTGGCTGGATGCCAAGATAGTTCGCAATCTTTTTTAATGGAATATGTTGCATAATTTGGGGACTCTGATGCAATAATAAACTATACATTTCTTCTTTTGATTTAGTTAAAAACGCACTCTCTCGAGAGAATTTAAGAAGATAATACTTCGATAATTCTTCCCTACCAATTCTATTGGCGATTAAAGACGTTTTACAAAAGTCTAAGTATTCACCATAATCAAACTCTTCATAAATACAATCTGTAATGGCAACTCCTGAAAGTATTGTTGGTGTTTGAGTCAAAATAGATGCAAAAGGTCCAAAAAAGTTATTCTCAAAAATAAAGCTTAATGTTTTTGCAACATCATCAGTTGAAATGATGGTTTCTACTATGCCCTCATTCAAAAAATACATCTTTCTTGATAGGTCACCATTCCAGTAGATTGTACTTCCTTTCTTAACACTTCTTGTCTTTATCGGATAAGGATATTGTGAATAATTGAATTGATGGTAATAGTGTTTCCTTACATAATCCAAAAGAGTCATTTGATCTCGTTTTAATACTAAATAATCAAACGATCCAATAATGCATTAAGCTGCTGCTTTGTTTAATTAGACTCATTAAAAACGCATACTATTCCTAGATGAAAGAGTATATAGCTCAACTAAGTTGAAATCATAATTAGTATATGACTACAAGAGCCCCAAATAGGTAATCTAAAATCTCACATTAAGAAAGATTGATGTTGGCGCCTCAATATTGATTCGTAATATAGATCCTCCAATAAACTTGATTCCTGTCTCTGTACCAACAAACATATTCTTATGAAAATGATACTGTATCCCATAAAAAGATGAAAGCAAAAATCCTCCTTCTTCATCTTGCGCAAATAGACCAAAATCCAAACCTCTGGAATAGGTTACTTTAGGTGCTATCCACTTCCTTTTTTCAAAACCTATGGTCAATAATACAAAATTGTCCTCATCATTTTCGCTATCAACTTCAATGCCGGCATTGATTCGAAGTCCAAATTTCCTGCCGTATCGTCTGTATGTTAAATTGGTAAACCCTGCTTTTGGTTCTATAAAATTAAACGGAATAACAGATGCTACTATTGGCGTAAAATTCAAACCAACCTCGGTTTCATAAGACCAAGGGTATACCTCTTTACCGTTTTCCAATGTGTCAATCTGTTGTGCCCTACTTTGAAGTGCTAATAAAGAGAAAAGCATTATTGTTAGTATTGATATCAAATTTTTCATACCTCTCTAATTAAAATCCTATTGAAAAAGTTAGTGAAGTCGGCAAAGCCATCTTAATATCATAATCCGAATTGGAAGTAACAACACTTGGAGACTGATTTAATTTGAATGAATCTTCTTCCATTATTAGCCTTCCATAAAACGTGCTTTCTGTAGTCAAGAAAAAACGTTCACTAATTTGATATTCAATTCTTAATGCGGGACCCAATCCAAAAATGAACTTTTGATTCACCCGAGTAAATTCATCTTCAATTTCCGTTAAAACATTCTGATATCCAGCAAGAACATCAAATCCGTAGAGCAAATTAAAGTTTTTTGCAACCACTATTCCTTTCTCCAATCCTAATCGTAAACTGTGGTCATGTGTCTTAGAAATTCGATCCACAAAAGTGTCATCAATAAATTGACTTTCTGTATCCGACTCCATCAAAGCATTCCCATTCAACCTAAAGCTATATTTAGAAAAGTGCCTTCTATAACCAAAGCCATATGGACTTTTGGCTGCTGTACTGTTTAAACTTAACACTTTCCCTAATACTGCCGTCACATCAACGGTTACTTCATTTTTGAACTTGTATTTAGGTCGTTTGTTTTGTGCTGTAAGAAAAAACGGGATAAAAAGAAATAAGAAAAAACTATAGTGGACTTTCATGGGCTTGGTAATTCGTGTTTGTTTAATTGTTCAGAAACAAAACGTGAATCATAGCAAGATTGTATACACTTTCTTTATTTTTTTCTAATCAAATTTACTCCATCTCTAATTGGAAGAATAATGTTTTCCACTCTATCATCAGACGAAACCCTCTTGTTAAACTCATGCAACACAACCGTTCTTTTATCGCTGTGGTCGGACCAAACCTTACCATACCAGAGAATATTATCAGCTAATAATACGCCTCCTGATTCCATCTTAGGAATGAGCATTTCATAGTAATTGAGATAGTTTTCTTTATCTGCATCTAGAAATACCAAATCTATACCATTAGGAAGCGTAGGAATGATTTCCTTCGCATCACCAAAAATCTGATTAATACTCTCTCTTTGTAGGCTTTTATCAAAATACTTAGTTGCTAAGTGCCCTACCTCTTTATTCGGATCAATCGTTGTTATAATTCCATCTTTCGCAAGCCCTTTAGCCAAACAGAGTGTAGCAAAGCCAGTAAAAGTGCCTACTTCTAAAATATACTTTGGACCAATCATTTTTGATATCAGTTCAAGCAATCGTCCCTGCACAGGACCAGAAGACATTTGAGGAGCCAGTGTCTTCAAATGAGTTTCTCGCTGTAGTCTCAATAAATCTGGGTCAAAACTTGATTTGTATTGATCGATGTATTTATAAAGTTCTTTATTGTTCATTAAGCATATTTTCTTTTGATTTTCGGGTACAATAAGACGATTAGCGTAATGAGGCTTGCTCCGATATAGAATGAAAAGTTGACCTGTTGGTATTCTTTTAGGATTAGCGCAGCCAGCACAATTCCATAAACAGGTTCTAGGTTTACTACCAAATTTGCCTCAAAAACCGTCAGCTTTCTTAATGCAATTAGAGATACTACCCATGCAACAGTCGTGCACAAAATTGCAAGTACACCAAGGTAGATCCAATCCATAGTGGTTGGTGGTAGAAATACCAAAGTTCCCTGACTCCATAAAAAAGGAAGAAGCAATGACAAGCTAATGAAGACACCTAGTATCTCCACAAATGTCATGGACAAAACATTGACTTGACCTACATACTTTTTGTTAAAAACACTGAACAATGAAGCCATAAAAGCCGATATTAATCCCACAACAACACCCAAATAATACGCTTCATCTATTCCATTTACGACCAATGCCATAGACGGTATTATCAAAGCTCCTAACAAAAGGTCCAACCTTTGAAACCGTTGTTTTAACAATAATGGTTCTATTATAGCGGTAAACAATGAAGTCGTAGCCATACAAATCAACGTTACAGATGCATTGGCTAATTTGACAGACCCATAAAAAGTCAACCAATGTATGGCTATTAGAAAACCAATGCCTATAAAAGCCTTGAGTTGAGCCTTGGACAACAACAGTAAACTCTTGCCCATTTTAATGAATAAAAGAAGGCTTATACTCGTTATTAAAACCCTCCACCAAACAATCATCAATGCAGACATTTGGATCAGATCACCCAAAATGGCTGTAAATCCAAACAATAAAACGGAAAAATGAAGTTGTAATAATGCTTTATTCTTAATCGTCTCTAAATTTGGAGCAAATATCGACCTTCCTTCGATCAAATCGAGCAATACCTAGCTAAAAATTAAGCGATTAAAGAATAAAATGATATTTTTCTGTTGAAAATGTGTTACTATTTATATACTTCTATGTCTACAGATTGAGAAGTAAACAGTAATGTATTTGATGTAAAAAATTACTTCAATTATAACTCTTCGTATTAACTATGGATTTCAGAATGGAAAAAAGCAGCTATTTGATGATAATTGTGATGTTATTGACAGTAGCTTATTTTATGCTTAGTGGTGCTAGCTTTGAATTGAATGCAATAGGGTATCTTCAAGTGTTGGGCTTTTCTGTTTTATCTGTAATAGCTCTTATAGCAATTGCAAGTATACCTGTAGTTATCTATTGTTATTTCAAAAAAGTAATACCAGATATCGATTACTCTATCAATTTGGCGTTTGCCGTAACCATTATAGGATTGATTTCCGAAATCATATAATCCCCTAAATACGAATCATTATGTCCAATTATAGAAGATATTACGGTGGTACTGGAGATCCATACAGTAGACAAGGTAGAGGAGCAGGTACTTCGAGGTTTAAAATGATGTTGATCATCGGGCTTTTAATGGCAGGATTTCAAGCATTTAAATACTATACCAATACTCAAACCAATCCTGTTACAGGAGAAGAACAAAGAGTACAATGGTCTGTGGAAGAAGAGGTGAGTCTTGGGATTCAATCGGCTCCACGTATGGCCCAACAACACGGTGGATTACACCCTGATCAGAGAGCACAAGAATTTGTAGACCAAGTCGGGCAAAAACTCATGAAAACTCCATTACCTCAAAAAAGTGGTTATCGGTATGATTTTCACTTGCTTAGAGATGAACGCGCTGTCAATGCTTTTGCCCTTCCAGGTGGACAGATTTTTATAACTGCAGCGTTGTTTAATCGATTGGAAAACGAAGACCAATTGGCAGGAGTACTGGGACATGAAATTGGTCATGTCATACATAGACATGGTGCAGAAAGAATGGCTAGTCAAGGCTTTATTCAAGGATTGATACAAAGCGTAATGATTGGTTCTGGCGGAAGCCATACTATGGCTCAAATTGCTAATACGGTTGGACAGTACTCAAGTATGAAATATGGAAGAGATCAAGAACTTGAATCCGATGATCTTGGTGTAAAACTTATGATCGATGCTGGTTACGATGCTACACAATTACTTGGAGTAATGGATATTCTGGAAAAGTCTTCTGGAGGCAATCGAGTTCCTGAGTTTCAATCTACCCACCCTAGCCCAGAAAATAGAAGAGAAATGATCCGTAGCGCTATAGAAAAATACAAAAGATAATCTCTATCGAGACATAAGTTAAAATTGACTACATTTATTGAGGTCGGCTATGTGCTTTAGTCGACCTCATCTTTTAGCTCTAATTCTGGTTTTAACAAGTACTTCTTTATACACCCACGTTTTGAATGTTATCCATTCTTCTCTATTGATCTTTTTAACCAATGCATAAGTCCTTTATTTTCATTTACCATTAATCAAACCGTAAGGTTTTTTTGAAGAACTTTATTACTTCAGATATCACTCATATAAAAATGAGGTCAACCAAGCAAAATTGGCCGACCTCGTCTTTTGAGGAATAAATCCTATACCTAATCACTCCATTATTTAATCCCTAAATGTGCTTCTATTTTAGCCATTCTTTCCTTCAAATCCTTTAGTTCTTGAGCTTGTGATTCGATAACTTCTTGTTGTTCCTTTACTGCTTTTATAGCTATAATACCAAAAGATTTGTAATCAATAGACAACCTCTTTTCTCCATCACGAGTTTTAACTTCTTTTACTACTTCAGGAAAGACTTCTTGAACTTCTTGAGCAATAAACCCTATCGTTTTTTGATCTGTATCAGAATTGTAGTTATAGAAATACGTTGTAGGTTCGATCTTCTTAACGCCAGATATGACGGACCTCAAAGGCTCAATGCTGTTTTTTAATCTACGATCAGAAAAAGCCATATATGTTCCATTAACTGCACTAAAGTACCCTACAATGCCAGAATTACTATAAACATCTAAATTTCCTGAATCATTAACATGAAATTCCCAATTGTAGGCTGAATTATCCGCTCTATACATATAGAAACCCAAAGTTCCGTGTTCTGTAGATATGGGGTAATTGAGGTCCAAATTTAAAGATTGTGATACATTCAGTCTATTGCTGTGTAAGTAACCATGGTCATTATCAGATACAAACATTGACGCCTTCATATTTCCCAAACTATCATAAACACCTGCGTACCCTTTATTTGGAGATGTAGCAAATGGACTAAATCCTCCCGCATAAAAATTGTATGTATTATTCGGTGCAACAATTTCTACATTTCCTTCTTGATCGTTAAAAAAAGACTTACCAATTCGTGCTACAACACCTCCATTACCATTAAACAGTTGATATCCATAAGCATTGCTGCATGACAGATCATTGTCAGCATGATCAATTACTTTTAGACACCCTGTAGTAAATACAGATCCTTCACCGAAACCATCCACTTCCATTCCAGCATGAACTGCGCCGAAGTCGTCCATTACTCCCATTCCTCCCATATTTGGGTTATTGTGCATCACTGCCGTTCCTACATATGTATTGCCATTTCCATTCTTACCCATCGTATTTATTAATCCAAACTCCTCAAAACCCCAAATTCCTAGCCTTGGACTTGCATTATAGTTAACTTCTGCAAATGGACCTGCTGAAGAACTGCTAAATAAGAAGTTCGGGTTATTACCATTGCCATATATAGCTAACTCTCCTTCTTGCTGCATATTCGTACCAAGGAATGAAGTCTTCCATTTGGTAGAATTATACATAGTAAATTCATCAGGGTATAAGGTAACTCTATCGAAAATACCTGAAGTAAATACACCATCACGTAATCGCACTCCTCGTTCGCTATAAAGCGCATTACCAAAGAGATTATCAAATTCTAATCCTGTCGTTTTTAGTGTTAATTCTTCACCATGTAACAGGCCGATCTGTGTTGCAATATAAAGGCTGTCAAGCCCTAATTTGGTAGAACTCATTCCTCCTCCTAGCCTCTCAAAAGAGACTTCGCTACTGCTCATCAGTAAATCATGTGAGGTAAACCCATCGTTCTGTTTCATACACAAGTAATCCGGAGACATGCAAGATTCATTACTTTGACTAGCTATTTGATTCTGGAAATTCAACTTTTCTCTTCCAAAAGAAGAACTACCGCTGACCAAGCCATTTTGTAATACGCTGCTGAATGTCAATGAGTCATCATCTAAATCAACTACTCTTTCATAAACAACTACGTCATTTCCAATTGGAATTTCATTATTAAAAGCAACATAATGATTTCCCAAAAAAGTTACCTTTTCTGTGTCATCTTTGATGTAAATCTCATTTGTTTTTACTTGAATTTCGTGGGTATTATCGACCACTTTTGCAATTGGACTAACACCTCCTAAAGAAGCAACGTTCGTTTGTGGATTTAAAACCCATGGAGAACCTAAGTAAGACAGATCAATCTCCTGATTTGAGTTGGTTAACGACAATTTGTTGTTTTGTAACATTAAATCTTGCAACTCATTCATTGGGTTTGAATCCGCATCATCTACTCCATCTTGAATGCTGGATAAGTCAAGCGTATTGCCTCCTGTAATAGATAAGTTCAATCCATTTAATTGAATTTGTTGAATTTCGTTAGTTGGATCAGCATCCGCATCATTCACTCCGTCTTGAACCGTCGATAAATCAACGGAATTCCCATCTTCAATTGACAATGTAGTGCCACTCAAGGAAAGCACTTGATCGTCTGTACCACTGTTATTACCTCCTCCATCATTGTCTAAAGTACTTAAATCCACTTGACCTCCATTGCTTAGTGTCAATGTATTGTTTGCAACATCAAAGGAAATCTGTTGGATCTCATTAGTTGGATTTGAATCCGCATCATCTACACCGTCCTGTACAACAGTCAAATCAACAGAATTCCCATCTTCAATTGATAATGTAGTACCGCTCAAGGAAAGTACTTGATCGTCTGTGCCTCCCCCTGTTCCACCAAGGCTACTTAGATCCACCGTATTACCATTGGTCAAACTAAGCACCTTAGATGATTGATCAAATGCCAAATTTTGGATTTCGTTGCTTGGATCAGCATCTGCATCATTCACTCCGTCTTGAACCGTCGATAAATCAACGGAATTCCCATCTTCAATTGACAATGTAGTGCCACTCAAAGACAGTACTTGATCGTCTGTACCACTGTTATTACCTCCTCCATCATTGTCTAAAGTACTCAAATCTACTTGACCTCCATTGCTTAGTGTCAACGTATTGTTTGAAACATCAAAGGAAATCTGTTGGATCTCATTAGTTGGGTCAGCATCGGCATCGTTCACTCCGTCTTTCAAGCTTGACAAATTGATCTTATTTCCGTTGGAGATTTCAAGCTCTCCTGATGATGTATTAAACGATAATTGCTGTAACTCATTATTTGGGTCGGCGTCGGCGTCGTCTTTATCAGCAACTGTTTGTGCATGAAGAGCAAAAGGAACTGAGACCAATTCTGCAGCACCAAAGCTTGTATAATTGCTTCCGCCATTTAAGTCCATAAATACCTCCATCCAATAAGAACCATTGGACCAGTTAATTTGACTCAAATCATCCATTGTCACTCCAGTACCTACTTGCGCTGAAAAAACTCCTGAAGAAGAAGTCGTTACCTGATGATCTTCTTCATAAATGTTATTACCTGTACTCGAGTTTTCTCTTATTACAAAACGAACACTTACAGAAGTATTGGTAAGTACCAGGCCTTGTTGATCTTTAACAACGCCTTGATAATTGAATGAATACGGTGTTTGTCCAAATAAAAAGGATGAACACAATAATATGAATAGTATGAATATATTTTTCATGATTGATATTTTTTAGAATAGATTGAATTAATCCTTTTTGAGGATTTTAAAAGTTTGAACAAATTGATCTTCTACAAAGACCTTAATGAAATAGATTCCATTTGGATAGATTGAAAAATCGATGGGTTCGTAATTGCCCCATTTGATCATCTGCCCTGCGTTATTAGATATTTCATAGCTAATTTTCTTGGATGAATTATCAGAAATGAATACCATCGAAGTCGTTGGATTAGGGTACACCTTTATATCCATTATTCTAGTAGGTGCGAGGGAAGAAATGATCAATTTTCCTTGATGAAATCCTTCGTTCAGTTCGTAGCCATTTACCAAATTGTTCTCTACAGAAAACTCTCCAAGAGTCCATTGAAGTTGATTATTGGTATGGGAGCCACCTGCACCAATTACATATCGGTCTAAAGATTGAGCCATAGCATATCCCGATAGCAGTATGACAACTGCTGTAGTCAACATTTGTTTCATAATTAATTGTTTTAATAGGAGTAATTATTGATTTATCTAATAATCACTTTGAGTAGGAAAAACCCTCCTCTCGAAAGAGGAGGAACCGAAAGCAATACTGTGAATTACTTCACATATTTATTTTTGCTCTAATAATTTATAAAGAAGGGTTATTTGTTCTTCTAATTTGTCGATTTGCTTTTGCTGATCCTTAATAACTGCGACCATTTCTGGTATTAGTCCTTGATATGAAACAGCTTTCAAGCCAGATTCATCATCTTGTACAAGGTTGGGGTATACCTCTTCCAATTCCTGAGCAATAAAGCCTCTCCTATCCAACCTTCCCTTTTCTGGATCTATCTTATTTTCAAACTTTTGATAGTGATCTACTTTTAAGTCGTAAGAGACAGGATTAAGCATGAGAAGTTTTTCTTTAGCATCTTTAAGAGGCTTAATATTCTCTTTGATTCGCTGATCCGAATAAGTCAAATAATTTGACGCTCCACCAGCATAATAATAATTTGAGTATATCTTGTAAAGGTGTCCTCCATCATTACCAATGTAACCATAATTGGCTTGGGTCGTTTCTAAGGATGGTTCATTTAAATGATCTGAAAAGTAAAAATCTTTATCATTGTTATCCGTACTATTGATAATAACTTTACCAGTAAAAACCAAAGAATCTCCTGCAAAATCTCCATAAATTAATGGCTCATCGTAGCTAGAGTTCTGGATGTATAATCGATTATCCATAGTGTCCTGAGATCCTGCATCATAACCTATTTTGACACATCCACTAGTAGAATGGAAATCATTATACGTACCAGCACCACTTCCTATGATAACGTTCTTTTCACCATTTTGCATTAATACGCAAGCGTCATTGCCTATTACAACATTGTCGTTGCCATTGGAATTATTAATTAAACTTTGAAAACCAAGAGAAACATTCCGAGAACCCCCACTATTGTAACGCATAGATGCATGACCAACTGAAACGTTTCGAATACCAGTAGAAGTTGAAAATTGGCTTAAGACTCCGATTGCAACATTATCTTCCCCTGATTGTACATTCCATAAGCTTTCCTGACCTACAGACAAATTCCCTGTTCCTGTCGTAATACTGTATCCTTTATGTCCCAGAATAAAGTTCTCTTTTGAGTGATCAATATGTGTATCTTTTAGTTGACCCAATGAATCAACAATACTAAAACTAGACCAAGATAACTCACCATTTCCATCAGTGACTAAGGTCGTATTACTCATACCGTCCATTTTGGGGAATGAGTATTGGTTGTTTATATTTAGAGTACCAAAAATTTTGACCGTATCATTTGCAAAATCTCCATAAATTAATGGCTCATTACTATCGGTATTTTCAATGTATAGTCTATGGTTTAAGGTATCCAGAGCTCCTGCCCTATGACCAATTTTAACACATCCAATTGTCGTATGAGAACCAGAATAATTTCCTGCATCGCAACCCAAAAAGGTATTATCACTACCTCCTATCATATTAAGAGCAGCATTGCTACCAAAAATAGCATTACGATTGCCTGATTTATTGCTGTGCATTGCCTGATTTCCGATGGCGGTGTTTCGCTCTCCTGAAACATTGTCTTTCATAGAAAATACACCCATTGAAACATTATGGTTTCCTGTGGTTGTATTTTCTTGACTTAATGTGCCAATAGCTATATTATGAATTGATGTGTTTGCACTATTAAGAGCATTTAACCCTATTGCCAGATTTCCTGTACCTGTTGTAATACTTGGATTATTTTTGCCAATAAAATAGTTGTTATTTATTTCATCTGCATAAACATCTCCAAGGTTATCTAATGAATCTACCGTACTGACATCCATCCATACCAAGTCACCATTGCCATTTGTTACTATTTGCTGATTATTGACTCCATCGAATTTTGGGAATGAGTATTCGTCATTTATACTCAGTGTTCCATTTATTTTAATGGAATCATTTAAAAAATCTCCATAGATAAGAGGGAAGGCGCTATCTGAATTTTCTATATATAACTTATTGTCTGTGGAATCTGATCTTCCTGCTTCAAATCCAATCTTAATACAACCATTCATAGAGTGTGATGCAGAAGAATAGTTTCCTGCATTATTACCAATGAGTACATTTTTGTCTCCGTTTGACATTGTCATACCAGCATCTGATCCTATGGCTACGTTTCCGTATCCATTATCAATATTATGAAGAGCTTGGGAGCCTAACGCTACATTATTATGGCCTCCGTTGTTGTCTCTCATACTCGCAGAGCCAATTGATGTGTTTTTGTATCCTGTGTCAGTAAAATATTGGCTCTCATGTCCAAGAGCGGTATTCATATAACCAGAAGTTAATCTATAAAAATTATTTTTTCCGAGAGACACATTATTTGTTCCTGTTGTAATTGTTACGTTACCATTACCTAATAACATATTACCCATGTTGTAATTGGTACTTACATCATTCAAACGTTTCAAAGAGTCAATAATCAACATATATCCCCAGTGTAAATTTCCTGATCCGTCAGTTGTCAATACGCCATTGGCGTAACCATCATTAAGTGGAAAAGCATAATTATTATTTATCTTCAATTGACCCGTAATATTGACAATGTCTTGATCAAAATCACCCCAAATTAAAGGGTTTTGCGTATTAGAATTATCAATAAATAGCTTGTTGTTAGTAGTATCTAGTGCCCCTGCCTCATATCCTATTTTGACACATCCACTGGACGAGAAATTGGCATTGAAAGCTCCAGCTCCATAACCCACCAGAGTGTTGCTATCTCCTTCAATTAGATATGTTCCAGCATTTGCACCAATACCTACATTTCTATTCGCATCCTCAAGACTAAAAAGTGCCTCATTTCCAATTGCCGTATTCTTATTACCCGTTTCTGTGGTATGCATGGCGTGAGTACCTACAGCTGTATTATCCCATCCGGTTAGGTTAGAGGTCAACGAACTGTGCCCTATACCAACATTATAAGAGCCATCTGTATTATAAAGTAATGAAGCTGTACCAATACCAAGGTTTCTTTCCGCCATTGGACTCAATTGTATGCCCCCATCTCCAAAAATGAAATTTCTTTTATTATAATCCGCTATGACATCCAATAAATGGTCTAAAGAGTCAGCCCCATGTTGTATCTTATTCCAAGAACCTCCATCATAGTAATAGAACAAACTATCACTATTGGAAAAAACCATCAAACCCTTGGCGGGATTGGAAACACTTATTGGTTCGACTCTAGGAATAAGAATTCCCTGATTGGATGAACTAATGTCTAATGCAGCACTTGGATGTGGTGTCGTTGTACCTATACCTACATTGTTATTCTGTGCTTGCAATTGCATGGAAGTGACGATGACTCCCAAAAAAATAAATAATCGAATTGCTTTCATGATATTAAGTTTTTTATCTGTCAGCAAAACTAAATGAGGATCATTTTTGACTATTGCTCATTTAAGACAAGGTGTTGCTCATTTTTACAATAGCGTGATTATCAACTATTTATTGCAATATCTTTTTATTCAAAAAAGAGTTTTCTTCATCTGAATTATTTAGTAATTTAGCAAAAGTTAAAAAACCAATATTATCACCATGAAACACCTATTGCTTCTTTTTTCCTTTCTTTGGTGTATACCAAATGGGATTGGTCAAATCGTGGAACAGAAAATAGATAGTCTTCTCAAAGCAAACGATTCACTCAACCCAAAGACCGACACTCTATTTGCCAAAAACATGTTGGAATTATCCGGACATTATTATTCTTTTGACATCCCTAAAGGCATTCAAGCCGCCAAAGATGGTTGGAAATCGTCCATACATACTAAAGATCTCGAACGAGAAGTAAAAACCTTATACATGATTGGTGCAGGTTTTTTTCACATGGGTAATATGGACAGTAGTCTTTATTATTCGGTTCAGTCATTAGAACGAAGCAAAGGGTTACATAAAATGGACTTCTTAAGTAACATTTATAATTTAGTTGGTACGGCATACCAATACAAAAGTGATTTCAACAAGGCCTTAGAATATGGATATAAAGCTTTAGGTCTGGCTCATAAAGAGGGTGATTCATTGAGTATTGCTTATATCAAGAATAATATAGGATCTCTACATTGGGAAAAAGGTGACCTTGCTCAAGCCGAAGAGTATTTTACAGATGCATACCAAATATTTAAAGGTCATAAGGATTCGATCAATGTTATTAGCTCCCTTGTTAATATTTATTTAGTTGATGAAGACTTTGACAAATACAAAAGACTACAAGAAGCGGAAGAATTATCTTTAAAGGTAAATCACATTCGTGCCCTCCCCAACATATACTGTAATCTTGGTGGTTTCTTCTTTGCTGATTCAATTGATTATGAACTTTCAGAAAAATACCTATTACTCGCCCAAAAATATGCCAATGAAACACAAACTGAATACATTAAAGGCGATATCTATGGTAACTTGGCTAAATTATATACAAAATTGGGTGATCCTGATAAGGGATTACTCTTTGGTCATAAAGCAAAATTAAAGACCTTAGAACTTGGACATATTCGAGAGTTATCAGACTCTTATTATTCCCTTTACGAAGCTTTCAAATTAAAAAATAACGCTGATAGCTCTCTTTATTATCTTGAGCACTTTTTTGAGGTTCACGATAGCCTTTATAATGATGAGTTAAACACACTTAGAACGGACGCTGATGCAAAGTATCAAACTAAACTAAAAGATGAACAAATAGCACTTAACAAAATCGAAATTCTCAATCAAAAGGCAAATCGTAGAAAGTTGCTCTTTGGAGGAGCAATCTTGTTAATCTTAATCCTTAGTTCCTTTCTTTGGTACAATGAAAGGCAAAAAAGAAAAAAACAAGAAATCAAAAACAAGTTAGAATTCGAGCAAATTGAAAAACAGAAATACAAAGAATTAGATGCCTTGAAAAACGACTTTTTTACTTCAATTACTCATGAATTACGTACACCATTAACCTTAATTAATGGACCTATAGATCGACTCTTGGATGATGTCAAAGAAAAAGAAAAAGTTGGCCTTCTTTCAATTGCCAAAAATAATGGGGAAAAACTCTTATCCATGATTAACGAGATTTTAGATTTATCAAAAATTCAACATGGTAAAATAGACATCGATCCTCAATGGATACCTTTAGTAAGAGTAACCAAGAAAATCTTTCTTTCCTTTGAATCCATGGCTTATGATTATAGAGTTCAACTTGACTTTGAAAGCGAACTTGATGAAAAGATCTTGGGTCATGTAGATGTAAAACACTTGGAAATAATCCTCAATAATCTAATCAGCAATGCTATTAAATTCTCAGAGGAAGGAGGAAAAGTCACTTTATTGTTGAGCAAATCTAACGATGCCATCGAAATTGCAATTAAAGACAATGGACAAGGCATTTCTGAGGAAGATAAAAAATTCATTTTTGATAAATTTTATCAAGCCAAATCCAGTCAAAAAGAAATAGGAACAGGCATTGGCTTAGCAACATCGCATTCTTTAGCTGAAAAATTAAGCGGTTCTTTAGCCTTAGAAAGTCAAGAAGGTCAAGGGAGCACTTTTTCTTTGAAACTTCCTACGTCTTTTAAAATTGGTGAAGACGTTAATAAAGATGTTTTACTTACTCAAGACAAGTTCGTAGATTATAAACCATTATTGATCAATGGTGCTAAACCCAGTGTACTAGTGGTTGACGATAATGAAGAAATGAGATGGTATATCGAAAACATTTTAGAAGAACACTTTAACATAACCACAGCTAATGACGGATACGAAGCAATGAAGGTAATTCAAAAGTCTAAATTTGATTTGATCTCATGTGACGTTATGATGCCAAAGATGGATGGATTTACCTTAAAGTCCAAAATCAACGAAATTTTACCCAATGATCGTACTCCATTTATCTTCTTATCCGCTAAAATCATGGAGGAAGATAAAATTAAAGGGTTTCAACTTGGTGTACACGACTACATCACAAAACCGTTTAATCAAAATGAATACTTGGCAAGAGTATACAACTTAATAACCAACAAGATCTCTAGAAGTTCGGAATTGGCAGAAATTGATCAAGTTATTGGAACAGAAGACAAACACGAAACAGCCCTTCTTAAAAAAGCTGAAAGTTACGTGATCTCTAATATTGATGATCCTGCAATGCGTGTTCAAGACATTGCTGACGAATTGGCTTATAGCCAAAGAAATCTTGCCAGAATAATAAAACATGTAACTGGATTAAGCCCTGTAAAGTTTATCCTTGAAATCAGACTTCAAAAAGCATATCATTTGTTGAAAAAAGAACAGTTTGGCACTATTGCAGAAGTACGACAAGCGGTCGGAATTGAAAGTGCAAGCTACTTCACTAAGAAATTCAGAGAACGGTTTGGTGTTAATCCAAGTGAATTTTCATAATAAATGAAAAGGGTATGAAGACCATTGATCTCCATACCCATAAGAGGCTTTTATTATATTCTTATTAACCCTATAAATGAGGTTTTATTGCATATATTATTGAATTACCAATGAAGAGGTAAAAGTCTCCTTTGATTCGGTAATAATCTGAACTTGATATGTTCCTTGCTTCAAAATATTTGAAAAATTCGTTGCGTCCCCATTAATTTTTTGTTCTAAAACAAGTTGACCAATGGTATTGTACACACGAATCTGACCTTGCAATCCTTTATGAACAATTTCGAAAGGACCCGAACTAGGATTTGGACTTATCTTAATATCATTAGCCAATATTGCATGGGTAGAAGAAGGAGTATCCAATACTTCATCCATTACGTCTTCCATTTGATCATAAGAATAATTCCACATGTCTGCAACAATACTTTTATCTGGTTTGATTACATAAACAGTAGGAAAACCTTCAGGTGCGTATTTATTTAAATCCAATGATAACGGAGACTCATTAGCAACAGGATACAATACTCCAGTTAACCAATCTCCCAATGTATTTGACCCCGAACCCTGTAAGTCAGCTAGTGTTGTCGTAGCGTCACCTTCATAAAATAGTACTCTGACTTGATCTGTACCATCAGGACCATATTTTTCATATATTTTGTTTAGGGCATGAGATTGGTGTAACGACCAACAAGGTGGACACCATGTCGTTGATACATCAATTATGACAACTTTATCTTGTTCCAAATAAGTGAATAAATTATGCTCTACATCTTTTATGTCTTTGAATGTAAAGTCTGTTGCTGTTCCGAATTGAGCAAAAACGCCAATAGAACACAAGGAAAATAAGAGTAGGGTAAATAGGTGTTTCATGTTTTTTATTTTTATTTATCTACAATTCTACAAAATTATTTTTGTTATTTGATTTGTACCTCGATGAAATGTCGCCAACAATCAAGTCTTATCTATTTAAGGAAGATTATAATTATTAGGTACTTTTGAGACATGAGATTGTTTTCTTTACTTATCGCCCTCGTATCGTATTCCTTTACTCTTTCTCAAGATTTAAATGTCCAGATAACGTGGAATAATCTAATTAGAGAAATTCCAACTTTTGCATATAGCGTTAATAGTCCAGCCAATTTTAACCCAAATTACTCACATGACTCTATCTTCCAAAACCAACTAGAATACATCACCCAACGAAAATCACTCATTCGTCTTCATGGTTGGGGAATGATCGAAGGCGGTCCCGAATCTTGGTTGATAAACGGTAAGTGGAATAGCCCAAAAATCAAAGAAGCGCTTACACCGTTAGTAGATAATGGATATGAAATCATGATTAACATTCCAAGTGGTCCACTTGGAGAAAACGACTACCTTGATAGTGATCAATTCGCTCTTTTCTGTGCGGACTTAGTCCAAATTGTTAATGTTCAACATCAGCTTAATGTGAAATTTTGGGAAATACCCAATGAAAGAGAAGCTGGATTCGCAAACCCGGGTCTCTCAGCAGAAGATATGGCTACACTAATCAGAAAAACGTCTCAAGCTATGAAAAATGTTGATCCATCCATAAAAGTAGGAGGTCCGGCAACAGCTTGGGTTAATGTAGACTATATTGCTAGTGTCGTAGAAAAAGCACTACCAGAAATGGATTTTGTTACCTGCCATACTTATGGAGGTGATTGCACAAATTCTGTATCGGATGCCTTAGAAAATGCTCGTTATGCTGTAAAAGATTTTAACCGCCTTCGAATACGATTGGATCAAATATCGTCAAATAAAAGAATTCCTATAATCTTAAGCGAATACAATGTTTCATACGACGGATGTTCTAGAATTCAGTCTACTGAAGGAGCAGTATACGATGCTTTGATCATGTTTGAAAGTATAAAAGTTGGCGTAGATGCTTCATGTTATTGGAACATTGCTCCTTATTCAGATATGTCTATTATAAATGAGAAATATTTGGAGGAAAATGCTCATTTATTTACAATGCTAAATAAGTACTTTCATGGAGATTTGGTAGAAACCCATACATCAGATTCTACCCTGATTTTATCCTTTGCATCCCAAGATCCTTCTTCTAGTGCATTTGCTTTTAGCTTAATCAATACCTCTCCATTTGAAGAACAGGTCCGCATTGAACATTTAAATCAATTTCCATCTTTGTTAACCATGTACACTTGGACAGGTGAAAATGCTTTTTCCACACAAGAGACCAATTGGGTGGACTTAATACAGGAAGACAAACTATTAATGCCTCCTTATTCTTTGTTTCTTTTTGAAGGAACATTTAATCCAAGCCTTTCACTCCATAGTGACCAAGCCAAGCAATTTGTTTACCCCAATCCTAGTAATGGAATTATTAATATTCCGAGATCACAGCATTGGGACAGATTTGTTGTTTACTCCAAAAGCAATAAAGTCTTGTCTGGAACTATTTCAAAAAATGAATTGGACCTGTCTAACCTTGCAAAAGGAATATATCTTCTTCAGTTGATTCAAGAAAAAGAAAATAATCAGTTCATTAAGGTCGTCTTACAATAGCGCAAGTTATATACCAAATAGTTTATCGTAGGTTTTAGCAACCTTCTCCTTGGCTGAATCTATTATAGGTAAGCCATTAGGTTGAAGTAGATGTCAACCTTTTACCGCAAAACCCAGACCGATTTAATCTATGTGAATATTATTCCCTTAACTTCTTATAAAAAAGCTCTATTTATAGTCTAATCTAAACCCTAGACGTAGTCCAAAATGATGGTGAGAAGATTTAGAACTCGTAGTTACAATTGGTTCAACCATAGTTGGAAAATTCTCAATAGTCCAGTCCGTTCCAAAGTAATGACTAAATGTATACATTGGAGAGATGGTAAAAAAATCACTTATTCCGATGTCCAATCCAAAACCCGCACCCAATTTCAAATTTATCCCGTCGTTTTCATTGACATCTCCTGCTGTTGATTTCATTGACATCTGATCATAAGAAACCCCTGGTGCAAAATGGAAGAAAAAGCCCTTTATAAAGCTTGGCCCTTGCTTAGAAAAAGTTGGGCAATCACAATCTTCTTCTAAATCTAATGGATAGATATGAGTATTAAAATCAAAACCAAAACGTGTAAGAGAAATATCCGTTATAAAGTCACCATCAATGCCGGAGTGGTCTTGAGAAAAGTAAATTTCTGGCATAAACTCAATTCTTCTTTTTTTAAGTCTAAACCAATAATCCACACCAATTTCAAAACCATTTTTCAATAAGTTGTCTTCTTTGAAGAATGGCTTTAAATCTGAAGAACTCTTACTAAAGCTATTCAAATTATAGTTTGTTCTTACTCCAAACTGCCCATAGGATTGAATTGATCCAAGGATTAATAGTAATGCGGTATAATATGCTAATCTCATAAACTCTCTCTTTATCCATTAAACATAACGATCTTTTCGTAACATTTGTATACAATCAAAAAACTTGATTAATTAATCGTATTATTTTCTAGCATTCCAAGAATAGTGATAAAAGTCTAAGTCCTTCTCAAATCCCATTTTTTCATATAAATATTGAGCAGGGTTATCCTTTGCTGTTTCCAATAGAAACCCTTTCCAATTTTGTTCGACAGCGATCTTTTGAACAAATGCGATCAGCTTTGACCCAATACCTTTGTTTCGATATTCAGGGTGTACAAAAAGGTCGTTAAGTATATATAGTTTTTGAAGAGAAACAGACGAAAAAGAGGGAAACAGTTGGGTAAATCCAACAACCTTATCATCCATATAAGCTCCAATAATTATACTGCTCTTAAAAGCAAACAATTCATATAAGAAAGACCTTGATTCTTCAATGTCTGAAGGTTGGTCGTAAAACACCCTATACGCATCAAACAATGGTGCAATTCCATTTAAGTCATGCTTTTGATCTACAATTCTAATTTCTACCATTTCATTTTATTTTGTCATATACGAATGTAAGTTACCCCTACATATTTCACAAATAAGAGATAACTTAATCCCTTGATTCAAGATGAAGATCTAATAATCGATTGGAATAATACATAACGTCCAACCATTCTAGCCTCAAGTTCAGTTGTCCTTCAATGGCTTTTATTCTGCTTTCTATAAGTTTTTCTTGCCTCTTATTAAGTATAAACACTGAACTTTCACCCAATTGAAACTTAGTCCTTTCTCCATCAAGCAACTTCAAATACCCTCCTACATTTTCCTCCATTTTTTGTACTTGAGCATTCATAATGTCATATCGCTGAATACTCGCATCGACTTTATTCTTTAACCTATTAATCTCATCATTGATTTGAAAACCTAATGATTGGATTTTAATCTTAGTTTCTGCAATCTTAGCTCTTTCTTTTCGCAAGAATACAGGCATGTAAAAAGAAACGCCCAATTTATAATATTCCGTATTGTAAACGAGTGTTAATGAAGATTCTTTTGTTGCTAGTAATGGGTTATAGTTTAGTTTCAGATTGGGTTTGAGTTTCTCATTATTCAATTTCAAATCTAGCTTGAGTTCATTGACCTTGTTTTGTTTGATTCGAACCTTTGGATGATTTGATAACATTGCTTCATCGATTCTAAAATCTTTGGGACTTAAAACCTTTAGTAAGGTTGGGGTTACAAACGCTTCAAGAACTACGGGTTGATCATTCAACCATAGATAATTCTCTATACTTTGTTTATACTTTGAAAGAGTTGCACTATTCTTTAAAAGGAGAACATCCATTTCTTGTAAAGACAACAATGACTCTAATGTATCCATTGCTGTTTTTTCCCCGTTAAAATATGCTTCTTTGGTATTTTCGAAATAACGTACAGACTGTTGCCTATTCTCTTCTAATGCAACTTGATTTTCATAATATTGATGCCATAAAAAAAACTGTTCACTTGCTTCATATATAAGATCCAGAAGAAGAAGATTCCTTTCGTTTTGTGCAAGGTTTCTGAAAACTTCAGCTTTTCGTAAAGCAATCTTTCTTTCATTCGTAATCAACCCTTGAAGGACATCCAATTGTACCCCAAGGTTCCATAAGCCATTCTCATCAGTAGTAAGCTGTGGATTAACAAAATCTCCGATGGCACGATCATAACCACCTACAATATGTAAGCCATAAACTGTTGGCACCTTAATTTTTGCCGTTAAATTGTTGTAATATTCCTTACTCTTAAAATCTTTGCTATCCCATGAAGATTGTATAATTGGATCCAATAACCCCTTTGCAAAGAGATTTTTCGATTTTGCCCATTTAGAACGTAATCCTGCTTGCTTAGAAACGGGGTGGTGTTCCAATACCATTGCAATAAAGTCTTCATAACTTAATCCAAATACATCATCTTGGGACTTCAAGCCTTGGTTCAAGGTAACGATTAATACAAGTGCAAAAACCAGACGAATAAACCTCATAAAACTATTTTGAATCAACTTTCTCCTGTGCGATTCCATGAGGTGTAGGTATTCCATTATCATCAACTTTAACAAAGACAATCCGTTCTATTTTGATGATTGTTTTTTTAGTAAATACATTCCTAACTTCGCAACAGAAAGTGATCGAAGTTCTTCCAACTTTGATGAATCCCAAACCAATTTCTATAACATCTCTCTGGTTTGCAGAACTCACGAAATCAATTTCTGAAATATATTTCGTAACAACACTTTTGGTGTTTAATTTAGTCATTGCATATATGCCTGCTTCTTCATCAATCCATCGCAGTAATTCTCCACCAAATAAAGTGTTGCGTGCATTTAAGTTCTCAGGTTTGATTAATTTTCTGGAATAAAAATTCATATTACTTTACAGATTTTAAAGGCGCCTTTAATTTAACTTTTGAGGAATGGTCTTTATTCCTATAAAAATCAGGTGGAAAAGCATTCAGTTGTCTCCAAACCTCATACCAAATTGGCACTTCATTCAACAATATAAATGCATTTAACCCTGTTCCTATACTTAATTGTTTTGGCCATTTTCTGGTAGATTCACTCTCAGAAACCATTACTCGATATAACCCATTGTCTCCAATATATCGATCGATGGCAACTATTTCCCCTTGAAAAACACCAGTAGATGTCTCTGGCCATCCACTAATAACGATAGCCGGCCATCCATCGAATTTTAACTGTACAACATCACCTATTTTTATCAGTGGAATATCTTGAGGTTTAACATACACATCAGCAGCCAAAGTATAATTATCAGGTACTATTGTTGCAAGTTCTGCTCCATCTTTGATGATTTCTCCCAATCCCTTTCTTATTGTTTTTGTAATATAGCCAGATTGAGGCGCTGTGATGAAATAAAAAGTCTTCCGTTCCTTATAGTTTGTAAGCTTATTTTTCAGCTTTAGGGCAGAAGCCCTTCCTTCCATTTCATACGTTTTTGCAGATTGAATATCTGATCGAATCTTAGCCATTTTATTCAGGTAATCTTGTTCGACTGTGAGTAATTCGATTTCAGCATTTTCCAATTCTCTTTTGGAGTTTACCAATTTGTTTTTTTGTACGTTAACCTTAGCCAATGCTTGCTGGTTCTTAGCCTCTTTTTCTTGTAAATCAGTCTTTGATTTTAAGCCATTCCTGTACAAATTTCCGATTCGCCTCTTTTGATCCTCTGAAATAGATAGTCCCAATTTATACGCTTCTAAATCTATGCTATCGATCTCAATCTTATTGTTAATCTGCCTTATCTTATTCTTCCATTGCGCCTTCTTCAAATTCAACGCTTTTTTAAGGGTCACCAATTGAGTCTCTAGTGCCGATGTTTTTTCAAGATAAAACTGAACGCTTTGATTCTTAACGTCAAGTTGACCCTCTGTATTCCTTATTAGATCTGGATCAAAGTAATCCGTTTTTACCTCTGAAATGTGAGCAATCGTGTCACCAACATCAACCAGATCGCCTTCTTGAATGTACCATTTTTCTATGCGCCCACCTATGATAGATTGTATCGCCTGTGGTCTTTGTTCTGGTGATAATGTAGTCACATATCCTTTTGAACCTATATTCTGCGTCCAAGGAAGAAATACACATAAAACAAAAATAACTAACAGCGAAATAAAAGGCCAAATTGCTGCTCTTTTTGATTTACTTCTTTGGATAAAATCAAAGGATTTATATGCCTTGACATCAATCTTTTGAATAATACTATTTTCAGATATATTAAGCATAACGTTAATTTAGTGGTTGATCAAGTTTCAACAATCTATTGCTTCTTTCTCTCCAATAATAAAAATCCGAGATGACCAATATCGTCCATTTTCTGTCGTCAGACATCATATAATCGATGATCCTTTTCTTTTCTTCTTCTTCTACAAACAAAAGGGGATCTTCCATTAGCAATAACTTTGGTTCGTTAATGATAATTCTTGCTATGAGTATTTTCTGAATAATACTTCTTGGCAATCTTCTTCCTCCACTATCCAAAACCGTATCTACCCCTTTAGGCAAATGATTTGTAAAGTCCTTTAAACGCAAAAATTGTATTGTCTCATCCAGTTTCTTTTCGACGTCCGATCTTCCTAATAAGATATTGTCCTTAATGCTTCCTTCGAAAATTTGATTGATGGGAAATGACACTCCGATATGAGTATATAATTCGTCTCTCTTATAGTTCAAAAAGGGAATGTCGTTGATCAAAACCTTTCCTCTATCTTGCTCATGAATACCTGCCAAGATTTGCAATAATATGGACTTTCCACTACCAGATTTTCCGCTCAGAACGACCTTTTCATTGGACTCAATTCGGAATGATAGATCATCTATTATCGTATTTTTATCCTCTGGAAACGCAAACGAAAGGTTCTTTACTTCTACATTTACTCCCTCTTTGAATTGAGGTATATTGGTTCCACCTGCAGAGTCTAATTTTAGATCCGTTATATATCCAATCTTGTCTAGACCTGTCAGTACATCATATATAGTTTCAATCGTCCTTAAAACTTTTTCAATAGAATTTATTATCAATATTATTACAATCTCCGCTGCAACAAATTGACCAATATTCATTCTTTCTTCCAGTACCAAATAGCCTCCTAAAAGAAGTAATGCTGCAGCAACAAATACTTTAAAAGCCACAAATAATTGATATTGGCTCAACAATACTTTGAAGTGCTTCTCTCTGCTTTTTACGTATCCTTCCACCAACTCGTCCGTCTGTTTTAAATGAAATTTGCTTTTTCCATAAACCTTAAAGCTGCGATTCATACGAGCGATTTCTTCAAGCCAATGTGCATTGTAATATTTATACTTACTTTCATTTAAGCTTGTTTCCAAACCCTTTGGTCCAGTAACCTTGAATATCAACCACAACATAAGAGCTAAAAAGACTCCAAGAATTATGAAATACGAACTATATATGGAAAGAAGAATTAACCCAAATACAATCTGAAAGATGGATAAAGAGAAATCAATTAGGATTTTTGGCAACCCTTTCTGAATAGTCAATGTATCAAAAAATCTATTCACCAACTCAGGTGCATGTATTCTATCCAGTTGAAGAAACGATATGTTAGGAATCCTATAAGCAAATTCAAAGGCTGATTTAGCAAATAACTCCTGTTGAATATTCTCAACAATTCGCAGTTGAAAAACTTGAAAAACACCTGTAATACTTATTCCAAACAAGACAAAGCCAACCAATAACAACCAAGTAGAAGTCATTTCTCCTGTTTGAAGAAAATTTATAATGGCCTGAATTCCAAGCGGAAGAGTAAGATTGACAGCTCCAACTAAAATTGCATAAAGATAAATCAACCTGATTTCTCTTTTGTAATGACGCAAAAGGTTCCAAAATCTTACAGACGGTAAAATCCTCATGTCAATCTTCGTTTTCAAACTAACACAAGAACCATTGAAATGTTGAGATTATTTTGAATTAAACTTTTCTATCAATAAATCGTCATATAGGTCCGATTGATAAAACAAGTGATTGAGCAATTCTAATGTCGTTTCTTCTTGTAAGTGTTGATCATAAATCATTAAAGACAGTATAATAGTATTTCCTTTTATACTAAAAGTCAACCCCGTAACCTCTTTATTTTGCCGTAGTAAGTATTCATACAAATCCAAGTTGTCCATTGATTTAATCTCACATAATTTGGACTCCGCAATTAAAAACCCACTATTGGGGTGATAGTTTATTATGATCAATGCACTACCCTTAATAATTTCCCAAGTATACTGTCCCCTTCTTGCCAAAGAGGGTTCATAGTCCAACTTCGAAAGTATATCTTCGATCCGTTTTGCTATACCAATAGGTTTATATTCAGGAAAATTAGAAATGTATTGAATTGCGGTGCCACAATAATGACAAGTGTTCTGACCATTGTTCTCATCGGCATTTGTTTTCCTACATGAGGTGCATCGTACAAACCGTGAATTGGCTGCTTCATTCAGTTTTTCAATAACGGGTATTATTTCTCCTATTGGAAGAGCTATACCTATTAATCTATTTGCTTCCTTAATTGAAGCATTTAACCCAACGATACTACCATCCTCAAGAACCAGTGGCCCACCACTTTCACTTAGTTTTAGAGCAGCGCTATGTCTTATAAAAGATCCACCCTCATGCTCAAAGTTGTGTTCAACTACATCTCCAGCGCTATAAGCAAATGAACTTCCATATGGCTGACTTATGGCAAGAACCTCTGTTCCTAAATCAACAATATCTTTTATCACCTGACACTTGGTGCAAAGTCCTGTATTGTCTAGTCTTATTATTGCAAGATCCAACACACTATCCGTATAAACTACTTGCCCATTATACCCTTTGTCTAGGTAATCTTCTACAACAATTTGCTTGCATCGATTTACGATATGCTCATTGGTAATAACATAATTAGATTCTGGATAAAAAAAGCCTGTACCAGAACTATAAGGAGTTGCAATCCTAACTACAGCTTTCTTTATCTCATCCAATCTTACTTCCATTTGTTAAGTCTTTTTATGTTGTTGACCGTAAGATCATATTAGTAAATGAGGAGCCAAACAGCTTCTTATCCCAGATTAATAAATCTGTATCAAACCGAATACTTTTGTCCATATTTCTTGCATCAACTTCCAATTCTTTAATTCGTTCTAACACCAAGGACTTTTTAATCTTCCCCCTCTTAATAATGCCTTCATAACCGATGGAATTGAATAAATACGACTCTGTAATTCTAAAATATATTAGAATCAACTCCTTAGCAAACTCAGGAAGAGCATGTTCATATATTAGTTTGCCAAAGGTATAAGTACAAACGGCTTCAGACAAAACATCGTTTTCTTGCGAAACATACCATCTAATGTGTTCTAAATTGGAGTGAATGGCCTGGATTATACGCTTTATATCTATGGGCGTTGTTACGCCAAAAGTATACGTCGAAGAATAGAATTCATACCTAAAGTCTTCAAGAGACTTGATATTCAACGCTTGAAGCTCTCTCATGATTTCAGGTAGGTTTCTCATTAGGGATTGAGCATCTAACGTGTTAGAAAGGGTTATGATCTTTTCCAACCGTTGCATCATAACGCCCTCCGGTAAGAGCAAACAATCCATTTTGTACGCAAAAGCACATACTAGAAAAACAAAACCACCAAGTCTATCCTCAGACATCAAGGACTCTTTGTCTATATAATTCAACAACTTGTTGAGTTCAAATTTAAAGAACTCAAACTTCGATTTTATTACATAAGAATCCAAGTATTGTATGTGATTAGACTCTATCTTTTGCAAGTCTTTATGCCTTTTCAACAAAGCGTCATCCCGATGATCAGCAGTGGTAAGCAACTCCTTTAATCCATAATACAGCTTATAAGGATTAGCATCTAAATGTCTAGTTTGAAAAAGTAAGTTGATGTTGTTTTGTTGATCCAAGCAATACTTTGAAAACCGTAAATCATAGTTTTCTTCCAAAATTGTGCGATATACCGCTAGGTTTTGTTTTGTACATCGAGCAATTTTTACTTCTGCATAAAAATAATCTTTGTCCGTATATCCTAATGCTACTTTTGAACCCTGATAAATTCTAAATTTTAACTGATAAGGTATGTCAGATAATAATTCAACATTTTTTTCTCTTTCATTCGCAAGGTAATCCAGAACGTTTAAATAACTTTTATGGTACTCTTCTTCGTTATATGCTATAATCGCTATATCCCATTTTTTCTTCTTTACATCATCCTTGTATAGATCTGTAAATCGACCAAATCTAACCTTTGCAATGCTCTTCTTTTTGTCACTAGAAAACCAACTCAAAATTCCCATGAGGTAAAATTAAAAGAATGATACTTCAAATGAACGAATAAGACCACTTTTATTTTATTTGATCACTTACCACAACAAAACATTAATTCGCCACCTACAAACACCTCGAAATGGGTTCTTTGGGCCAACTTTTGACCAATAAAAAAGTAAATATTTATATATTGAATCATAATTTAGTGTACAATATACAATATCGTAAAAACTTAAGAAAGTTGCTCATTGTTTGGTAAACCAAATATTACTTACCACAAACCGACTTTTATTCTATTGCCGAGAATAACCGCACAATACATATGGTTTTTTTTATAATATAACCTATTCTCCAAAAATTAATTTTGAGTTAAATTAATTTTGAAATTAGAAGGATTAGTTTGATATTTGTTACCACATCTTTTGATTCAGAGACTTCAACTATTTCTGATGCTTTGATTTGAAGATTAAACATTTATAACGTGACTATTTAATTCTTGCAACGTGAAATTCAGGACGGAAATCGATAAAAAAGCTTTTCCTTTTGACATTGACCATAATGATAGGATACTGTTATGGGGTTCATGTTTTTCTGAGCGAATCGGACGAAAACTTCAAGGGTCTAAATTTGATGCTTGTATCAATCCTTTTGGTACAGTATATAATGCACTTTCTATCGCTAAGCAAATAGAAATGTCCCTAGACAAAAACTTCGTTTACCAACGAGATTTAGTATTAAATGAAAATAATAACCTATACAACCATTATAATTTTCATTCAGACTATGCTTCTGAATCTCCTGTAGAATGTATGGCTAGAATCAATGCTTGCATAGATATAGCCCATGACGAATTAAAGCAATCATCTCTTTTGTTTGTTACATTAGGAACTTCTTATGTCTACGAACACCATGATTTTGGTACAGTAGCCAATTGTCACAAAATGTCTTCTAAATTATTCAGCAAAACGCTTCTAAGTGCAAAAGCTCAGACAGAGATTTTAACCTTGGCTTTTGAATATTTATTAGACTTTAATCCATCGATAAACATCGTATTAACCGTTAGCCCTGTTCGTCATACTCGAGAAGGCTTAGAGAACAACGCCTTAAGTAAATCTATTCTAAGGTTGGTTTCTCACAACTTGTGTGAACGTTTTGAAGCTGTTCATTACCTTCCAGCATATGAGATCGTTAATGACGATTTAAGAGATTATCGATTCTTTGAAGAGGACCTTATTCACCCCAATAATCAAGCCGTTCAATACTTATGGGAATATTTCTCGGAAACCTTCTTCTCTAACAAAACAAAGCTTGTAATCAATAAAGTTGATAAAATCAGCAAAAATCTCAATCATAAGTATAGAAACCCTCAATCCGAATCAAGCTTAAAGCATCAAAAGAAAATTGATGAAATGATTTGTGACTTTAAGGTGCTTTTCCCTGAATTCGAAAACCTAGATTTCAAAAAAGATTCCAACTCTTAAGAGTGAAGTGATTTAAAAACTGTGTTCAATAGCGGAAATAACTGCTTGGAAGTCAGATCAATTCGAAAATTCTTTTGAATAGCCAAAGCTATGGAAATTAATTTTTGGGCAGAGATTGGATTTCAATGAGTTGATTCTAGCATTAGGATTTAATTTTTAAATCACTTCAGTATAAAACAATATTTT
Source organism: Saprospiraceae bacterium (assembly GCA_965230345.1). Classification (GTDB taxonomy): domain Bacteria; phylum Bacteroidota; class Bacteroidia; order Chitinophagales; family Saprospiraceae; genus JADKBO01. Next base: position 989,650 of record CBDDKR010000002.1, on the reverse strand, counting down.
AAGATCATTTTCGTGCTTATTTCTTAAAGTAATTTTGTTTGCTCTTATGAAAAATCTGTTTATCCTATTAATCCTTTTCTATTGCATCACTTCATACGGTCAAAGGCATTCTTTTATAGATGTCGTTTACAGTGAAGGGAAAACACTACCTAGCAATGATTTTGTCGCTGGAGACAATCTAGCCATGACAAAAATAGATAAATACGGAAGCCTTCAACTAAAGTTTGGTCTTCAAACTATAGGAAGTAAAAACTGGTCAAAAATATATCACCAACCTACATTTGGACTGGGTGTTAGCATCAATGATTTTAGCTCATCAGAACTAGGCAAACCCATTTCTACTTTTGGATTCTTAGGTATTCCCGTATTCCGATTTAAAGGAGTGGAACTAATGAGTGAAATCCAGTACGGCTTGGCTACTGGATGGAAATTTTACAACCCTTTAACCAATTCAAAAAATCATGCTATTGGATCTTTGATTACAGTACATGTTGCCCTTCATACTATGTTAAAGATTCACTTAGGCCCATATCTTGACCTAACAGGAAGTGTAGGTTTTGTTCATTTTTCCAACGGAAGATTTGAAAGACCCAATAATGGAATAAATATATTAACACCATCTGTAGGATTATCCTATCTGATCAACAAAAGAGCTCCTGTAAATAAACCTTTTGAAAAGGTTAAGCTTCCAAAAAACCATGACATTGCTATTATGGTTGGACATGGTAGTCATCAAAGAACAGAGAGAGTTGATGACCGTAATTATTTTTCTATTGCTGGTCTCAGTGTTAATTATGGATTGCAACACAACAACTATTATCGATCAAGAGTAGGACTAGATTTAAACTACTTTTGGAGTCTTACCGTTCATGAAGATGGCAGTCAAGCCCCTGTAGGCTTTGACAACATTACAGCAGGGCTTGTTTACCAACCAGAGTTCTTCATTGGTCGATTCACCCTGTTTGGAGGTATCGGTGTATATGCTAGACATATAGAATTGGGCAACTTCAAAAGTTTATACCAAAGGTTAGGTTTGCGTTACAACATTACCGACTACCTTTCCATTGCCTACAATATTCGAAGTGTTAAATTCTATCAAGCGGAATTTCTTGAAGCCCAAATTGGATATCATTTTTAATCCACGATAAAGAATTTCCTTTAAATCTTTCATGTTTTGGAATCGAAAGAATAACGATTTTTCATCAAAAAATACATTTTTTAGAATCATGTATATTTGTCAGCTCAAGAATTACAAAAGGTGATACAGAAGCTAAGAAAGTGGTGGTTAAACCGAACGCCATTTATTAATATTTCATCTCATCGTTCGAAAAATAGCGATCGAGGTCGCATCGCTATACTTTACACTATTCATTCCTCTTCCGACGAATTAGAAATCCAATCTATCGCTCATAAAAAGGAAAAAGAAGGGTATAAAGTAAGCACTCTATGGATAACGCCAAAAAAGGACAGTTCTGAAGAAAACATTCTAGGCAAAAAAGACATTAATTGGTTGGAGAAACCAATAGGAGGTAAGATCGAATCATTCCTTAAATCACCATACGAAGTTATATACTGTCTGAGTTCTGAATTTTGCATTACGGAAGAATATATACTGCGCTCTATAAATGCAAAAATTAAAGTAGGTATTCATAGTACAAAGAATCTTAAATATCTTGATATTTGTACCGATACTTCATCCACTTCTATGAAGGAAATCGTTAGACAATTAGATCAACTTTTAGCAAAAATAAACTCAAATGGATAAACGCTTTATGGGTACTGGTGTAGCAATAATTACACCTTTTAAAAACCAAAAAATAGATTTCGAAGGCTTATCAAATATTATCGAACATGTCATCGAAGGTGGAGTAAACTATATTGTTGCACTTGGCAGCACTGGTGAGGCGGCCGTATTATCTGAAGAAGAAAGCAAAGAAGTTCTGGACTTTATCATTAAGCAAGTCAATAAAAGACTTCCAATTGTTGCAGGAAATTTTGCAGGTATTGATACATCCCACATATGTCAAAAGATTGAGGGATATGATTTTTCTGGTATAGACGCACTCTTAATCTCAAGTCCTGCATACGTTAAACCAAGCCAAGAAGGTATATTCCAGCATTATATGGCTATAGAAAAAGTAAGCCCTGTTCCTATCATCCTTTATAATGTTCCTGGCAGAACCATGTCTAATATAAATTGGGATACCACTGTTAGATTGGCTAATGCATCATCCAAAATTATTGGAATCAAAGAAGCTTCTGGTGATTTATCACAGACAGCAAAAATCATCAACAAAAAACCTGAAGATTTCTTTGTTGTCTCAGGAGATGATGAAACCGCTTTAGGCCTTGTAAGCGTTGGTGGACATGGTGTAATCTCTGTTATTGCTAACGCCTACCCTAAGACCTTTTCTTCAATGATTGCGAATGCCCTTAAAGGAGATTATTCTAGTGCTCAAAAAGAAAATCTAAAACTATTTGACCTTCATCATTGGATGTATGTTGAAGGTAATCCCGTAGGCGTAAAATCAGCTGCACAGCTTCTTAATCTTTGTGGTAATGATGTGCGCTTACCTTTAACAAAAATGTCAGATAACGCATACTCCTCCTTGCAGGAGTGTATGACCAACATAATAGATTAATTAACAGACAAAATTAAACATGTCAGGAGATCATAAAATAATATTTTCGATGGAGGGTGTATCGAAAACATATGCCCCAAATAAACAAGTTTTAAAAAACATCTGGTTATCCTTTTATTATGGCGCTAAAATTGGTGTCCTTGGTTTAAACGGAGCAGGAAAATCAAGTCTTCTTAAAATCATTGCAGGACTAGATACCAATTTTGAAGGGAGAGTCACCTTTGATAAGGAATATAAAATTGGCTACCTTAAACAAGAACCAGAACTGGACGAAAACAAAACGGTTCGTCAAGTGGTAGAAGAAGGCGTTCAGTATATCGTAGATGTTGTCAACGAATATGAAGCCATCAATGCAAAATTGGCTGAACCTATGGACAACGATGAAATGATGAAGGCCATAGAAGTCCAAGGAGAATTGATGGAAAAAATGGACTTGTATAATGCTTGGGAATTAGATCATCGATTAGAAACAGCCATGGAGTCCCTTCGATGCCCTTTAGGAGATACACCTATCAATGTATTATCAGGAGGAGAGCGACGAAGAGTGGCTTTATGTAGACTGTTATTGAGTCAACCAGACATCTTATTATTAGATGAACCTACCAACCATTTGGATGCCGAGAGTGTGCATTGGTTAGAGCAATTTCTTCAGAATTTCCCAGGTACTGTAATAGCCGTTACACACGACAGGTATTTCTTAGATAATGTTGCCGGATGGATCTTAGAGTTGGATAGAGGCGAAGGCATTCCGTGGGAAGGAAATTACTCTACATGGCTAGAAGCTAAAGCCAAGAGGTTAGAAATGGAGGAAAAAACAGAATCCAAAAGACGAAAGACCTTAAAACGAGAATTGGAGTGGGTTAAAATGACTCCAAAAGCAAGACAAGCTAAGGGTAAGGCAAGATTAAATGCATACGACAAACTATCCAATCAGGGGACCAAAGAAAAAGAAGCAAGATTAGAACTTTACATTCCACCTGGACCAAGGCTAGGTGATGTAGTCATTGAAACTAAAAACTTATCCAAGGGTTTTGGCGACCGTCTATTGATCGACAATCTTTCTATGTCTATTCCAAAAAATGCCGTAGTTGGTGTCATTGGTCCTAATGGTGTAGGAAAGTCAACGCTTTTTAAGATGATTATGGGTAAAGAGCAACCCGACAGTGGAGAGATAACCATAGGTGAAACGGTAAAAGTCAGTTATGTAGATCAAACACACGAGGACTTACTTCCTGAAAAATCGATCTTTGAGGTAATCGGAAAAGGAAATGACCTTATGATGGTTGGAAATACAGAAATGAATGTACGAGCGTACATCAGTCGTTTCAACTTTTCGGGCAGTGATCAACAAAAGAAGATCGAAATTCTCTCTGGTGGAGAACGAAATAGGGTCCACTTAGCTATGACACTCAAAGATGGGGGCAACGTCATTCTGCTTGATGAGCCGACCAACGATATCGATGTCAATACGCTTCGTGCTTTAGAGGAAGCGATAGAAAATTTTGCAGGCTGTGTCATCGTGATTAGCCACGACAGATGGTTTATAGACAGACTGGCTACACATATTCTAGCCTTTGAAGATCAGTCACAAGTTGTTTTCTACGAAGGAAACTTTTCCGATTACGAAAAAGCTAAAAAAGAACGCTTAGGAGATATTTCTCCTAAAAGACCAAGTTTTAAAAGCTTACTGTAAGTAGATACAAAATTCGTGGATCAGATATCCTTATAGAAAAATAAAATAGCCCCAGTGGCTAATCACTTTTTCTATAAGGATATAAATGTCAATACCAGTTCCTGCGTAAAAATTGTTCTAATTAAATAATAAGGAATTATACAAACACTGTAGGCAATAGGTAAAACATTGCGCAACATATATTTTCCTGAATCCTCGGTATTAATATCATAAGCGCTATATAATTCTTGGATAATGTCGAGTTTTGAAAACTTTAATAGGTATATTAGACAGTATCTACAAAAATAATCGACTCTCAAAATTTATTAAAAAACAAATCAAGAACATATTTGATACACTTAATTACCATTACAGAAAAGACTTAACTTAAATGCTGTAATCGAAAATATGGAAAATTCCTTTTATTTTTAGAATTCGTTGCAGTTATTACTTGAATTCAGCAAACTGCTGTGGACGACAATTATTTTAAAGTGAACCTACATGAGATCTCTATTCCTCTTATTATTTATTTTATACATTAATAATGTTTCAGGTCAGGACTGGACACATATCTCATCTGGCCAAAAAACCATTGGTTCAGTACACATGGCTGATTCAAGTACTATATATATTACAGTAGAGAACAAGATTTATAAATCGATTGATCGAGCTAATACATGGGAAATGGTATGGGAATCAGACAGTAAGCTCAAAAGTGTTTTTACTACTTCAACATCAAAAACAGGACGCCTTTATTCGGCGTATGACCAATTCCAAACTAACTGGTCAAAACTTATTTACTCTGATGATGGGGGCAAAACATGGGAAGAGCAATCAGCTCCGTTTTATGTCAATGAACCAGGGTTAGTGTACTTTCATAATAACGATGTCGGCTTCGTTGGTGGCGATGACCGTCTTGTTATGACTGAAGATGGAGGAAAAACTTGGAAAACTGTCGCATCAAAAAACGGTATGGATTTTAATACAATTCAATTTTTGACAGATTCTATTGGTATAATTGCCGGAGGAGCAGAACCTCGTAGTTTTCTATTAAGAACGGTGGACGGAGGAAAAACCTGGAATGATGTTTCTGCTCCTGGCATTGATCATTATAGAGCTCAATTCCCTACTGAGAAAATAGGTTATGTGGTATCTCTTAATAAAGTATCAAAAAGTATCGACGGAGGAAAAACTTGGTCTTCCCTAGATATGCCAAAAAATGAAGTTTATTTTCAAGTATATTTTCCAACTGCTGATTTTGGTTATGTATTTACTTCAGATTTTCTTAATGGAGGCTGGGATTATGGTTCTACAGTATATAAGACCATTGATGGTGGAATGACATGGGTAGAAGAAAAGGTTAATCAAGATCAGTTATATCGTATCCATGATATTGACTTTAATGGTAGATTTGGTGTTATGGTTGGAGCAAGATTTGGGATTTACATTACAGAGATTGACCATTTGTTAGAAAGTAAAGAAATAACTAAAAGCAATCAAATTACACGTGTATACCCTAATCCCGTACAAGATGTTTTAAATGTAAAAGTAGACGATCGTTCAATATATAAAATTTACTCCACGGATGGAATTTTGATGAAGTCGGGATCAATTGATAACTCGGTTATTGATGTTGCAGATTTACAGCAGGGTAACTATATTTTACTTCTGTCTTCAAATTTAGTAACGAGTAGAACCTCTTTTATTAAGATTTAGGCATGTTTTAATGTAAAATCAATTGTCTGGTATTTATACTTCTATCCTTGCGAAACACCTAATATTCATTATTGGAAACCTAATTGCGTATCTTACTCAACTCTTGTTCCAAATTACTTAAGTGCATCTGTGCCTGACTGGTTAATCCGGATAACATCAAGTCAATATCTTCATAAGGATCTTCAACAAGATTATATAGCTCCTTAGCACCTGAGTTGCCCGTAATTAACTTATACATACCATCGCTTATTGTCCATAAATCATCCGTTCCGCTATCCATTTCTGAGTATTGATACTTGCGATGTTCGCCTTCACTACTAAACAAGTGTGCGAAGCTCTCACTATCACGAACCTTGGTTGTTTCGACTCCACATAGTGATACAATTGTGGCAAATAAATCTGTACTATTGATCAAGTTTGAATCCGAAACTCCTTTTCTCACGACATCTTTTCCCGAAACAAATAAAGGTGTATTGATGCCCCCTTGATACAAACTTCCTTTAGCTTTTGAAGAAGTATATGGCGATTGAGCAACTTGGTTAGGAGGACCATTGTCGCCCATAAAAAGAATTACCGTATTATCCAGTTCGCTTTGGGGTATTTCATTTAGTAATCTTCCAATTTGAAAATCCATGGCCTCTATCATGGCTAAATAATAGGGCATCGGATTTTTACCTTGTGTATACTCAGGTAAAACTCCTTGCTGATGCATTTCCTGAGGTGGAAGATGGAAAGGCGTATGAGGAGAAGTATAAGCCAACCATAAAAACCAAGGTTTATCTTGTGCGTTAACCCATTCCATAGCAAGGTCAGTGAAGTGCTCTGTAATATAGTTGGTTTGATTACTTTGATCTCCGTCTTCCGTTAATATCCAATTTGAATAATCTTGCACTCCTCCACCCAATAAGCCTGCATAATAATCGATGCCCCAATCTTCAGGATTTACCACATCATTTCCAGATAAATGCCATTTTCCGACTATAGCCGTACTATAGGATTTCTGATCTTTTATGTACTTCTGAAGTATCTTGTCAGAAGGCACCAATTCATCTGATGCCCATTTCACATTGGTTCGATACCCATATTTACCAGTAATTATCGAAGACCTTGTCGGCGAACAAGTTGGGTATACCCAAAAGTTGTTGAACGAGATTCCATTATCTTTAATAGCATCAATATTCGGTGTTGTTGGTTTTCTATTTCCTTCCTCAAATCCATTGGTAGCGTCCTTGCCCAAATCATCAGCAATAATCAACAAAACATTAGGAAGGTTTTCACCTGTTGTCCCTTCTTTTTTGCACGCCATTAAGGATAAAACACCACAAAACAATAAAATGACTTTAACTTTTAACATCCTCTTGAAGCAATTATAGTTCCATACAAATGTACTTGATGTTCAAGTACTCTTCTAGTCCATGTTTAGACCCTTCTCTTCCAAATCCACTTTCTTTTACTCCTCCGAATGGAGCTGAAGCGGCCGAAATAAAGCCTGTATTTACACCCACCATACCAAATTCCAAGGCCTCTGCTACCTTCCAAACTCTTCCAATCTCTCTGCTATAAAAATAGGCTGCTAAACCAGAATCTGTACTATTGGCCAGATCTATAACCTCATCATCTGTTCCGAATCTGTATATAGGAGCAATAGGCCCAAATATTTCTTCTTGGCTAAAATTCATATCCACGGTAACATCACTTATAATAGTTGGCTCATAAAATGTTCCACCATTGGCATGTGATTTTCCACCTAGTGTAATCGTTGCACCTTTATCTACTGCATCCATTGTCAAATCATGCACTTTGCTCAAGGCTGCTTCATTTATCAATGGACCGACATCTGACCCCTCCATACCAGATCCTACTTTAAGTTCTTCAACCCTTGATTTGAATTGTTCAACAAACTGATCGTATATTTTTTCATGGATAAAGAATCGATTGGCACAAATGCATGTTTGGCCAGAATTGCGATATTTTGCAATCATTGCCCCGTCAACAGCGGCGTTTACATCGGCATCTTCAAAGACAATAAATGGTGCATTGCCACCTAATTCAAAAGACAGTTTTTTCAATGTATTTGCACTCTGTTTCATCAATATTTTGCCGACAGCTGTAGAACCCGTAAAAGAAATCTTTCGTACTTTCTTTGATGTACAAAGTTTTAAACCTATTTCTTCTGGGTTTTTAGTAGGAATCACATTAAACAAACCAGGAGGAAAACCAGCTAAATCCGCTAAATGTGCCAATGCTAGTGCACTCAAAGGTGTATCCTCTGCAGGTTTTAAAATGACCGAACAACCTGCTGCAATTGCAGGAGCAACCTTTCTTGTAATCATGGCATTTGGAAAATTCCAAGGTGTTATAGCCGCAACAACTCCTATAGGCTGCTTTAGAACCATCATTCGTTGATTTGATTTCGTTGCAGGGATTGTTTCACCATAAATTCTTAATGCCTCTTCTGCAAACCATTTGACATAAGAAGCCCCATATAATACTTCTCCTTTGGCTTCTTTAATCGACTTCCCCTGTTCTAGACTTATCAATTGAGCCAACTCCTCAAGGTTACTCAATATTAATTTATACCACTTGTGTAAAAGCTTCGATTTAACCTTTGCGGGTTGGTTTTTCCATTGGTCAAAAGCTTTAGTTGCTGCTTCAATCGCCAAATCAACTTCGACAACACTGCAATTACTAATATTTGATATTACCTTTTTGTCATAAGGGTTAACGACTTCAAAGGTTTCCTTTGATGCCGAATCCACCCAAGCACCGTTAATGTAAGCCTGTGTTTTAATAATGTCCATTATTTCCTTTTATGATTTATCGTATTAGAATTAGGAAGCTTGAAAATACAACAACTTAAATAGGAATAAGTCATTTGGTATAGCAAATGATTTCATTCTTTCTTCCTTAATCCCGATTCTAGGTAGGTGATATCTACTTCGTCACAGAACAACGATTAATATCCGTTTATTCGCCCAAAAACCTATTGCACAATGGAGATTAAACACTTAGCCCATAATACTTGTTATAACAATTGTGAATTATAAATATTTTAAACATTATTAGAATGAAAGATGCAAAATACAGATCGGTCAAACGCATACTATCCAATATATTGGTTTCATTGGGTGAAGATCAAATCAATCAAGCTTTTCCACAAGAAGAATTGGTAAACCTAGACCCTTTTATTTTGTTACATCACTTTGATATATCATTAAATCCTAATCAAAGAGGGTTTTATGTTCCTCCCCACCCGCATCGAGGGTTTTGTCCGATAACCTTTGTTTTTGAAGGTGCTGTCGAGCATAAAGACTCATTGGGAAATCACCACGTTGTCGAAAAAGATGGAGTACAGTGGATCAGCGCTGGAAAAGGGATCATTCATAGTGAAAAATCTCCAAAAAAATTAACAGAATCTGGAGGAAGGCTTCAGGGAATACAATTGTGGTTAAATCTGGCTTCAGACAAGAAAATGACTCCAGCATCATATGTTCCATTAGATGCAGAAAAAATTCCTTTGTTCAACACTGATGGTGTGGAATTGAGGGTTGTTTCAGGAGAACTTTCTGGGTTATCCGGTCCTGCACCTTCTTCCCATATTACTGCAATGCTTAAAATTGAGGAAGGGTTTTCACACCAATTAACACTTCCTACTAATTATAACTCAGCATTATACCTACTAGAAGGAGATGTTACCATCAATTCGAACTATACATTGGAGGAAAAGCATATTGTCGTATTTGAAAATGAAGGAGGATTGATCAACATTGAAGCACGCCAAAATGCCAAAATTCTGATCATTTCTGGATTAGCACATAATGAACCTATAGTATCTTATGGTCCATATGTAATGAATACAAATACTGAAATCCTTGAAGCTCTTCGGGATTATCAAATGGGAAAAATGGGAATTCTAATTGAGTAGATTTCCTGCTTTTCTAGATTTTTTCCACTCATTGGTTACATCAAGGGTATAGAGAAACCCTATATAATAAATAAAGAGCTCTTCAAATTCAGAGACATTACCATCTAAAGAATAAATGTTAGGTTCTTTTAAGTTCTGATCCATATAAAGGGCAAATTGATTGCATATGATCATTGATAGAATAGTAAAAACAAAAAGTTTAGAAGGAACAAATGGTTTTATCCACTTTATTCTGTTTAAAAACTGTCCTTTATATGGTAAGAATACAAATACAACAATGAGGCATAAGTACGAAAACCATTTAATCCACTTCAACAGTTCTCCTTGATTATGAATGTTGCGTGTTTTAATCTTCGTTTCATACATGTTGTATTCTGGTAATGTTAACCATTCATAAAAATGAATACCATAATCCATTTCTTCTAAAATAAGGAAAGCAATTCCCAAAAGAACAAAGTAAAAAAGGTAGGTTTCAATACCACGTCCGACACTATTCTTAGTTTTAAAGAATACAACAAAGGACGATATCAATAAGAGCAATTGGGCATTTTCCAAGAGTCCAAACTCTCTATTAATATTTGGTGATATTAGGAAAGAATAACCCCAAATATCTAGGAAATAGATACTCATCATTATCAAAATCAATGAGGTAGGAAGTAACCAGTATTTAACATGTTTTTTCATTCTCTAGCCTTGTAAAGATATCATTCTTTCGAAAAGGACTAAATGATAATACATGGCATCACTAATTTCTTTTTATTAACTTTGATAATAATAAATCGAACGAAACTATGAAAAAATTAATTATTCTACCTGCAATATGGTGTCTATTATTTACCCTTTGCAAAGCTCAAGAACACTCGTTATATAAATATGGTCTTAGAGCTCTTCACCCCAGTTGTATTTCTTTGGAAGAAGCTTATCAATGGAATTTAGACGTAGGGACGACCTTCAACTTTAGTCATTCAAATTTGACATTATCCTATAGCCCTATTAAAAATATTGGTGTTTTTTCAAATGTACGATCCTTAGAAAACCAAGTATACTTTGGTGGAGGAATTGGGCTTTACCAATCGCACGTAGCATATTATGAGTCTAAAGGCAAATACTACGGTCCACATTATGAAGTTTACTTAGGAGTTGAAAAAGGCATTTATTCATCAGAAGACATCAAAATAAGCAACCTAAAGTACTATTTAGAAAGTGCATTCTATTTCCAAGATAAATATATGGAATATGGAATCGCCATGAAGTTAAATTATACCAACATTACAAACGTACTTTTTAGAAATTCTGAAGACAATGAAATTTCAAAAAAATTTGTTGAATTCAGGGACTTTGAGCCTATTATATATCCAGAAATTAGTCTTATCGGAAGGTATCGATTGCCAGGTGGTGGATTAACCTTTCAAATGACCCAACTCTTTGCAGCTCGCAAGCCTCTTTTATATCCCAATTTATCATTCAGAATTGGAGGATTTTTTAACTTTTATTCTTCAAAAATTAAGGATGTAAATGCAGAATAATCATTGAACTTAAAAACCTTATGTTATGAAAAATACGATTCTCATATTCCTTATTTTTGGTTCTATTAATTTATTTGCTCAGTCCTATAGTTTATATAGAATTCAATCTGATCCACAGAATTTTTTTTCGGCAACCAAACCTTATCAGTTAGCCTTAGACTTAAATGCGCATTTATCACCTATGCTAATGGATGCTTTTGCGGTTTATTCACCTATTCAGAATTTTAGTGCCGCTGTAACTTTGGATGCGAAGAGTAGGTGGTTTGAAGAAGGTGGTAGTTCTTCATTTGGATTCGCTCTTGGATACTTTAATCACCTAAAAACCGACGATATTAAAAATGAATCCTTTTCTTATTATGACATCTATTTGGGTATAGAAAAGAAACGTTTTGCAACCGAAGAAATCATTCTTCATCAGTTTAAATATTATCTTCAAAGTTCTTTGAATTATAGTTATAAAGTACTCAACATAGGCTTAGGGTTAAAACTAAATATAGCGGACTACTCTAGTGTAAATGTCAAGCATTATACTTTTATAAGCAATGATACATATAAAACCATTGAAGAGGTGAATTCGTTTCAGCCTATTTTCTATCCTGAATTCAGTTTTAACTTCCGATTCAAGAAAAACAAGGCAGCCATCTATATTCAATTGACCAAAATGTTCAGAAGAAGCAATGGAAATCGATTAATTCACCCTCATTTAACTGGCGCAATTGGCGGTAGTCTTTATTTTGATACTTCAAAGCGTAAAACTATAGACACCAAATAAATCATCTATGAAAAAGACTTTACTACTAATAGTTGCCCTTATCTTTTATAGTAATATAATTCAAGCACAGTCAAAACCTCTTCATCGATTTCAAGTAGAAGGGCAAAATTTTTATTCGTTGTATACGAAAAAACAACTGGTTTATAACGGTACACTAGAGACCAAAAGAGACCCATTACTCATTAGAGGTTTTGCTGCTTTCAGTCCTATTAATAATCTAGGGCTAGCTCTAACGTATAGTTTACAACAAAGGATAGATGAAGTGGATGATGAAATTGGAATAGGATTGGCAATTGGTTACTTTAATTCTTCTATTAATCTAGAAAAACCACTTACAAAACTCAAAGGGTTTTATTACGATCTTTACCTAGGTACTGAGGTGAAACGCTACACTCACTTATCAGATGGGTTGAATATCCATAAAATTAAATACTCTTTACAAGGTTCTTGTAATTATCTCTATAAATGGGTGGAACTAAATGCTGGAGTAAAATTAAACATAGCAGATTATTATAAAATAAAATCCAACCATCCTTATTTGTACTATAGATTTGTCGATGATATCCGTGAATTTAGTCCTATTGTTTATCCAGAGTTAAATATCGGATTTAACTTGAATTTTGGTCCAGTATCGGTCTATATTCAATCAACCAAAGTTTTGTCTAAATCCAAAACACTTTTTGAAGCAAACTCTTCCATTAGTATTGGAGCTTTTGGTCGATTGCATGCTGCTTTGCTCTAGTATTATTTTTCTATTTTTGCGATCATAATTACAAAAAAGACCCCAAGTGTGAAAAAGGTAGTTGTTTTTCTTATACTTCTAAGTGTAGGTTTTGAAATTCAGGCTCAAGAAAAACCTAATTTTAGGTTTCAAGTGGAAACACAAAGCTTTTTTGCTTTATGTGCCCGTAAACAAATGAACTTTGATGCCAACATCGAATCTCGTGATCATTGGAAACTCAACACTTTTGTTTCTTATAGCCCAGTAAATCATTTCGCGCTCGCTTTTACATTGGGTTATCATAATGACGAGTTAGAATATGATTATGATGATCAGGTTTCATTATCCTTTGCTGTTGGTCTTTACAATTCTAATGGACATTTTCGTAGAGGAAGAAAAAGGAAAAAGAGTACATTTCAAGTATATTACGACTTATACATTGGCATCCAAAATAATTATTACAACGATTATAATCACAGAATCATCAACTCCGTTAAATACTTTTTACAAGGATCCTATAATCTAAGTTATAAATGGTCGGAGTTCGGAGGCGGATTAAAGCTAAATCTTGTTGACTATTATAAGGTATACTATGATACACCTATTTATGATGAAGATTATACTGATTTAGAAAATATGAAAAGCTTTGCACCAACTATTTATCCAGAAATCAACCTATATTATCGTATTGTGTATAAATCTGTTGGTCTTTATATTCAAGCTAGCAAAATGCTTGCTAAAAAAAGTCCGTTAATTGATCCAGGAGAATCCATAACGATTGGTGGATTTCTTCGTATTAAAGGGAAAAGAAAACTACGGCGAAAGTCAAGGAAAAAAAGGAAGTAATTATAGATTATAATAATACTAAACTATATCCATCAACAATGGATTCATTTTATAAATTTAAGGTGAATTGAAAAAAATGTCTTTTAGGTATCTGTTGAATATGTCTGATTTACAAGACAATACTCTTCACTAATATGTAGGCTGCAGCTATAGGTCAAAAAAAGCTGGAGTATTGGATTTCAATGCTATACAAATCAATTAATCACTTCAGTATTCTAAATACTTAGAGAATAAAACAGTTGGTTAAAATCATCTCTGGAGTAAAATTATTAGACTTTAAGAAATAATAATCTATTTTTGTGCTCTACCAAATGGAGTATCTGAATTGAGTCAATTTGTTGTTTCTGCACGAAAATATAGACCAACCACTTTCGACGAAGTAGTTGGGCAGAATCATGTTGCTCAGACCTTAAAAAATGCATTACAGACAGATAAGTTGGCACATGCCTTTTTATTCTGTGGACCTAGGGGTGTTGGTAAAACTACATGTGCTCGGATACTAGCAAAGGTTATCAATTGTCAGAATCCTTCAGAAAATAAAGAGCCCTGCAATACTTGTAGCTCTTGTGTGTCTTTCAATGACAACGCATCTTTCAATATTTTTGAACTAGATGCTGCTTCAAACAACAGTGTTGAACACATTCGAAACTTGATTGAACAAGTTCGATTTCAACCCCAACAAGGAAGTCATAAGGTCTTTATCATAGATGAGGTTCACATGCTTTCAACTCAAGCATTTAATGCTTTTTTAAAGACATTGGAAGAACCACCACCTTATGCCATTTTTATTTTGGCAACTACTGAAAAACATAAGATTCTTCCTACGATTCTTTCTCGATGTCAAATTTTTGATTTCAAGCGAATCCAGCCTGTAGATATCGTCGATCAACTTAAGCGAATTTGTGCTAAAGAGAACAGAGAAGCAGATGATGAAGCTTTGTTTCAAATTGCCCAAAAAGCAGATGGTGCCATGAGAGATGCCTTATCCATTTACGATAAGGTTGCAAGTGCTTCAGGAAGTCATATTTCTTATCAAGATGTAGTTCAAAATCTGAATATTCTAGATTACGATTACTTCTTCAGAACGGTTGATGCCTGCGTAAAAGCAGATTTGACAAACGTACTTCTATTGTTAGATGATGTGGTTAAAAATGGCTTTGAAATTGACATTTTCGTCCAAGGTTTATCTAAGCATTTACGGGACTTATTGGTAAGTACGAATAGCCAAACGATCCATTTAATGGAAGGTAGTGATGATTTAAAGAAGAGATATTATAATCAAGCCTCTTTGCTTAAAGAGGGTTTTATTTTATCCTCCTTGAACATTCTAAACAATTGTGATTTAAGTCTGCCAAGGGCAACAAATAAGCGGTTGCAATTGGAGTTAGCCCTTGCGAAACTAACTTACCTCAACGATTTAAAACAAAGAGAGATTTTCCAACCAGAAAGTCAAGAAAAAAAAAATCCTACAAACCAGCCTAAGGTAGAAGATTCTACAAATGCATTGCCTCAGAAAAATACAGAAGATGCTCTGCCAAAAGCAAATGCACCAGAGGTAAAAAGTACGGAATCACTTAAAAAGCCATCAAGTAATACCAAGCCTTCCATGTCACTTGGAATTGGTCGATCCAATTTAAATAAGTTGGAGAGTATAAAAAATAAGATTAAAGCCGAAGAACTCGAAAAGGAAAAAGCTCAAGGCAACCTTACCCAGAACAATGTTCAAATAGAGTGGAATAACTATGTAAAAAATCACAATTCTAACAGTTTTCAAGCCGCCATGAAAAATGTCATTCTAGAATTGAAAGGAAAAGAATTGATCGCTTTTGTTCCTTCTAAAGTAGCACTTGGTTTTATAAATCAAGAACCAAAATTGATGGAAGGAATTAGAGAAATCTTTGGGACTCCGGACCTTACACTTGAAATCACTGTAGACAAATCTAGATTTGCTCATATTAAAGAAGAAGAAGTCACCAAGACTTATTTTACTCGAAATGAAGCGATGCAAGAATTATCTCGAAAAAACCCCAAAATATTAGAATTGATCAAAAGACTCGAACTCAAAGCTGACGATGGTCAATCGTAATGATTCAACCCTATCTTTGTATTTGATTTTGATAGAATAATTTAAACAGAGTTACCTGCTAAGAATTCCTAAATAAGCTTTCCACGGCCCAACTTCATCTTCATATTGCTTTGCCATTACTCTTGAAATCTGGGATAGGTGGCCTAAATTATGGACAACCCATGATGATAAAAGTTCCTTTAAACTTGCTTCACCCAACTCTGGATGAATTCCTTTTTGCTGCAATTGAAAATCCTGTATTTGGAGCCCTTTTAATTTTTTAATGTTTTGAGCTCGCAATGCCTTGAATTCCGTTATGAGCTCACCTATCGTCTTGGATTTTTCCCCTTGATTTGGGCAAATCGGTCAAATGGTTCAAAGGTTTTTAAACAGCATTCGATTCCTATATTGGTGCAAGAAGCCACGTGAAAAAATTAATTCTAATTCTAATCGAGCCTATTCATTTTAGTGAGTAATCCATGCAAAAATGACGTTTAGAACGAAAAACTGTTTGAGTTCATTCATTTTCTTTGCTTGTCCAAAGAAAACGAAACAAAAGAAAAGACCCTTCTTACAAAGGAGTTTTCTCTCTTCGGTCGAAACCAGAATTAAATACCTAAAATCTTTCCAAGGCTTCAAGATTTTTAAACAGCATTTGATTCTTATTCTGAAGCAAGAAGTCCATAAGAAAAAATTTCTTCCAACGCTAATCGAGCCTATTCATTTTACTGAGGAATCCATACAAAAATGACGTATAGAACGAAAAACTGTTTGAGTCGCAGACGAGTTTTTTTCGTTTAGACATTTTATGGATACCGAACGTTAAGAAATGAATGAAGCTCTTGATTTTTGCTTCTTTGTATCAAGACAAAGATGAGTAAGAAAAAATTGAACTCTTTTGCTTCTTTTCTGAGCCAAGCCAGAAAAGATAATAACTAATTTTGTTTAGACATTTACGGATACAGAGCGCTAAAAAAGAATCAAATTCTTGATTTTCACAATGATGAGATAAAATTTGTAATGTATAGAAAGTTGATTTGTTATTAATAATAGTACTATGCATTATAAGTTGTATCTTATGCCAACTATTAGTAATATACAATCTTGAACGATGCATAAATTTATCTTTTTATTATTTTCTTGTAACATCATTTATGGACAATGCCCTACGGAAGATCTTCATTTCTTCAACCAACAGCAAGTAGATAGTTTTAAAATAGAATATCCCAATTGTGAAGTATTGGATGTAGATCTTATCATTAGCTTTACTGAGGATGTCACCAATTTACATGCTTTCTCTAACATTAGAGAAATGCACGGAAGAACGCTAATAGCATTCAATTCAAACTTAACCTCTTTAGAAGGATTTAATAAACTAGAAGTAGTATCGGATTTTTCTGTGCACGGTAGCCCAATTCCAAGTTTAGAACCACTAAGCAATTTGCATAAGGTCGAATATAACTTGTCATTTGTTGAACTTCCAATTAAAGATTTTACGGGATTAGAAAAAATTAATGAAGTTAAAGGCACTTTAGATTTAAAGAGATTACATAATATTAATAGTTTATATGGATTACATAATATTAACAAAATAGGTAGACTATTTCTTTGGAACAATAATAGTTTAAAAAACTTTAGTGAGTTAACAAGTTTGAAAGAAATTTCAGAAGACCTAACCATTGGGGAAGAGAGAAATTTGGAAACTCTAGATGGACTAGATAAGTGTATAGTATATAAGGATATCCAAATTTACTATTGTGATAAGCTAACAAAAGTGAATTTATCGAATATTCATGATTCTATTTGGGGATTCTATATTGCTGGTTGTCCTCAAATTAAGAATCTGGAAGGATTAGAAAAGTTACAAGTTGTTAAAAACAGTGTTTATATTGGAACCAATGCCTTAGAAAACTTAAAAGGATTAGAAGGGTTAAAATCAGTTGGGGATTTTACACTTTTTAGAAATAACTCATTAAAATCATTAGATGCATTGTCAGGGTTGAGAAAAATTGAAACTTTTCTTGACATTCAAAAGAATAAGCAGTTATCCAGTCTTTCTGGCTTAGACAATATTGATCCAGAAAGTTTAGACACTATTTCTATTTTTAATAACGATAGTTTGTCATACTGTCAAAGCAAGACAATATGTGAGTATTTAGCCTTGGATAAGCCCCATTATTTATCTAATAATGCACCCTCTTGCTCCGACCCAGATACCATTTTATCACTCTGTGTTTCACCTACATATGATGTGCTTAGTGACTATCAGGTTAAGGTCTTTCCTAATCCTGCAGATGATTACTTGATGGTGCAAGTACCAAAAGAAATAAGGCTTTACAAGGTCAATATTTATAATGTTCTAGGTTCTTTAGAAATGGAGTATTGGTCGCATCATCCAGGTAATCATATAAATATTAGCGCTTTGAGTCAAGGTATAAAAATCGTACAAATAGAAGTGCCTTCGAAAAAATTCCGGTTTCCTTCAGCATCATTTATAAAGATGTAGATATTAGGAATAAAGAAAAGAACATAATTTTCTAATTATTATTACCATATATGATGCAAGAGTATTTGAAAAAGTTACTTCAAATACCAACTGACCTTAATTCTAATAGGTTTATGCGTTTGATTTTGAGTGTAAAATTGAAAAACTGTTTGAGTTCATTCATTTTCTTTGCTTGTCCAAAGAAAACGAAACAAAAGAAAAGACCCTTCTTGCAAAGGAATTTCCTCTCTTCGGTCGAAACCAGAAGCCAATGCCTAAAATCTTTCCAGGGCTTCAAGATTTTAAACAGCATTTGATTCTTATTCTGAAGCAAGAAGTCCAAAGGAAGAAAATCACTTCAAATGTCAATCGAGCCTATTCATTTTAATGAAGCTCTTGATTTTTGCATCTTTGTATCAAGACAAAGATGGGAAAGAAAACTTGAGATCTTTTGCTTCTTTTCTGACTTGACTCAGAAAAGAAAGCAACAAAATACGTTTAGACATTTATAGATACAGAGCGCTAAAAAAGGATTACACTCTTGATTGTTAGATTAATGTAATGTTGAGAAAATACAGTATTATATCATCAAACTCATCCTAATATTGCATCTCTCATATGGCGTGTCTTCAGGTACTGGTATTTCTCTAAAGCCTACTTTATTATATAGGGTAATTGCAGGGACGAGTTTACGGTTTGAGTCCAAAAAGAGATGTTTAAATGCCTTCTCTCCGGCAAACCAAATACAATAATACATTAGTTTTTGCCCTATGCGAATTCCTTGATATTTATCGGTAACGGCCATTTTAGAAAGTTCATAAACACCTTCATCGCGACGAATTAGAGCTACCGTTCCTACTGGTTTTCTATCAACTAAAGCTATAAAAATAAATCCACCTTTATCTAAAATGTATTTTTGGGGATTGGACAAGACTTCACGATCGTAATCTTCAATGTAAAAATACTTCTCCAGCCATTCATAATTTAGTTGGGCAAAGTCTTGTGCAAATTTGTCTTGAAATTGGACTATATTAACTGTTTTCATCCTCATCGTATTTTAATTGATTTTTAAAGCGTTCGAACAAACTTTGTTCATTTAGTTTATGCTCAATTTGTTCCAATTCTACCATTAGTTCTTCAGAAACAAAGCCTTGAATAACTGTTTGTATTTGATCCCAACGCTGCTCTAATTTCGGAAGCTGTTCTTTGGCTTTTTGTGTCAATTGTAATAGTTGTTTTCGATTATCTTTTGGATCCATCGAACTGCTCACATATCCATTTCTCTTCATTTTATTAATGATCTTAATTACTGCAGGATGTGAAAACCTTAATTCATGTCCTATTTCCGTTACCGTAAGTTTATCTTCTTTTTTTAGAAGTAAAAACACCAAATGCCAATTTGGCTCTATGTCACTTTCCAATTGCTTATAAACCTTTCGTGCATTGTAAAGAAGTTGATCACTCAACCGTTTAACTCTAGCCGTAAACCCAGCATATTCTAGTGTTTGTAAGAAATCTCTATCCATATTAATGTAACTAGTTACGCAAATATACAAAAATAACGTAACCGGTAACGCTTTTATTGGTGTTTTAGTTTAAATCATTACTATCTTCCTCATATGTAAGCTCAATCCTCTAGAAAGAGCGATTAGTCTCTATCGCAAAAACTAAAGAACGATTCTTTGACCCTAAAGACATTTCAACCTCTTATAAAACTCTAATTGTATCATTCCCTTCTGCCATCAGATCAGTTTAAAGAATTAAGGCTATTTTTGTAAACACTTACCAAATTAGATTAGATCATGAAAATTGTCTCTTGGAATGTTAACGGTGTCCGTGCCGCTGTAGGTAAAAACTTAATCAATGAAATCCTAGATAGCAAGGCTGACGTCTATTGTTTGCAAGAAACTAAAGCTCAAGACGACCAAGTTCTTACTGCTTTAGAAGAGTTGCAAGGCTATCACATCTACAGTAATTCTGCCGTTCGAAAAGGGTATTCTGGTGTAGCCATCATCAGTAAGACAAAACCAATTAGTGTTTCCACCGATATTGGCATTACTGAACATGACCAAGAGGGTAGGGTAATTGCTGCAGAATATGAAGATTTTATACTGATTAATGTCTATGTCCCCAATAGCGGTAGTGGATTAAAAAGATTGGATTACCGTTCGGAGTGGGACACAGCTTTCGCAGCATATTTAAAATCAATGAAAGAACAAAAACCCATCATCGTAACGGGAGATTTAAATGTAGCACATCAAGCCATCGATCTTGCTCGTCCAAAACCCAACTACAATAAAACTTCTGGTTATACTCAGGTGGAAATAGATGGCATGGACCTGCTGCTAAGTGTTGGCCTGGTGGACTCTTTCAGACATTTCTATCCAGAAGAAGTCAAATATTCGTTTTGGAGTCAACGGTTTAATGCCAGAGCTAGAAATACAGGCTGGAGAATTGATTACTTTCTAGTTGACCAACGAATAATAGATCGTGTTTCTGACAGCCAAATTTACAATGACATCATGGGTTCTGATCACTGTCCTCTTGGGTTGCTAATTGATTAAAACCTCTGCATATGATCCGTATTCTTCTAGTTTTAAGTTGTCTTTCTCTTTTAAACTGTAAATCAAAAGATCTTGTATCTAAGAAAGACCTTAGTAAGATGTCTATACCTTTTGAAAAGGACAAAAACCAAAGTGCCTCTTATGATCAAATAATCTCTTTTTACCAAGATGTGGCGCAAGAGTCTAAGTTCGTTAAAATAAGTCCATTTGGGTTGACTGACTCTGGTGAACCATTGCATGAAGTTGTTATCGCGAATAAAAATGCCTTTACTCCTGAAGAAGTTCTAAAGCAAAAGAAGGTAGCTCTATTTATAAACAATGGAATTCATCCTGGAGAATCTTGTGGTATTGATGCATCCATGTTGTTGGTCAAAAAATTAGTAAGTGAACCCAAATACAACGAGTTGCTGGATTATGCTACGATTGTCGTCCTTCCCATTTATAATGTTGGGGGCTGTCTTAATCGTGGTTCTTTTTCGAGAGCAAATCAAAATGGACCATCACATTATGGGTTTAGAGGAAATGCTAAAAACCTTGATTTAAATCGAGATTTTATCAAAGTTGACTCAAAAAATGCTGTTTCTTTTAACCAACTTTTTACCAAATGGTCTCCTCACATTTTGATAGATAATCACACGTCAAATGGAGCAGATTATCAATACACGATGACTCTTGTCGCTTCACAAAAAGACAAGTTAAACCCAGTACTCCATAAAATAATGACCAAAAGCCTCCTTCCTTTCATGTATGAAAAAATGGAAAGAGATGGCTACGAAATGATTCCATACGTTTATAGTAGGGGAACACCTGATCATGGCATCATAGGATTTCTTGATCACCCAAGATACAGCAGTGGATATGGCACCTTGCATCATTGTCTTTCATTTATGCCTGAAACTCATATGCTCAAACCATATCAGGACCGAGTAAAATCTACTTTGCGGTTTTCTATAAATATGTTAGAGTACATTAAAGGCAATAAGAACTTTATCCTAGATTCTAAAACAGAAGCTGAAAATAACTGTATAAACCAAAAAGAATTTCCACTTAACTGGACCATGAATTTTGCTCAGGTAGACAGTCTGAAATTCAAAGGATATGAAGCAAAGTACAAACCAAGTTCAGTCACTGGACACTCTAGGTTATACTACGATCGCAATGCTCCCTATGAAAAAAGCATTGCATATTACAATAATTACTTCTCAACCACCAATATAGAAAAACCAAAGGCTTACATTATTCCTCAAGCGTACTCCAATATTATAAGTAATATGATCAATAATGGAGTTCAGGTATCAAAATTAGACAAGGATACTTCATTGGTGGTGGAACAATATTACATCGAAGACTATGAAACGGTTAAATCACCTTATGAGGGACATTATTTGCATAGTAAGGTCAAATGTAAGAAGGTTAAAAGATCATGGTCATTCTCCAAAGGTGACTTCATCATATACACCAATCAAAAACAAAATCGTTATATCATAGAAACTCTAGAACCTCAGGCTCCAGATTCTTGGTTCGCATGGAATTATTTTGATGGGATCTTGATGCAGAAAGAGTATTTTTCTGATTATGTATTTGAGGATACAGCATTTGAGTTGCTTGAAGAGAATCACGAATTAAAAGCAATCTTTATGGAAAAGAAGGAAAATGACATCGAATTTGCGTCTAATCCTCAAGAGCAGTTGAGATTCATTTATAGAAATTCTCCATATTATGAACAAACTCATAATTTATATCCTATTGGAAGGTTGATGAACTAATGAATAAAACCAAGTTATATTTCCTTTTATCCGTTACTGCATTCATCATCTGTTTGTGGAGTTGTGCTAGTTCAGGCGAATTATCTGGAGGAGAACCAGATACCGAAGCTCCAAAGATTATTACTACCAAATCCTCACAGAATGAATCCGTAAATTTTAAAAAGCAGGATATCGTATTATATTTTGATGAATTTGTAAATCTCAATAAACCGGCTTCTGAAATAGTTGTTTCTCCTCCTTTAGATTATCGTATTCAACCCAAAGTAAGGGGAAAACGAATCACCTTTTCGTTTCATGAAGAAGAGACTTTAGTAGATAGTGTTACTTACATCATTAACTTCGGAAATGCAATCCAAGATTATAGGGCTGATAATATTCTCAAAAACGAAACCTTTGTATTCTCTACTGGGCCATATCTAGATTCTCTTTCCATTTCTGGAAAAGTGTACAACTTTCTAGATAAATCTCCGATGAGTGACGCTCTAATTATGGTTTATACCGATGATCGTGATTCTATGATCCTAAGAGAGCGGGCTTTTTACTTTACAAAAAGCAATGAAAACGGGCTTTTCGAAATCAACAATATGAAATCTGATTCTTTTCGTATTTACGTCTGTTCGGACGAAAACAACAATTATGTATACGACTATGGCTCAGAATCTATTGGTTTTCTTTCTTCCAATGTTTTTCTGGATTCCAGTAATATTAATAATATAAGTCTTTACGCTTCTAATGCACAACCTTCTTTACAATTATTAAAAACCAAACAAGCGTACAACTATCGAAGTGATCTGATTTTTAATAAAGTTTTGGATAGTATTCCTCCTTTCCGTGTATTATCAAGTGATAACCTTGTTTCCAACATTATTGGTGATACCCTTCAATTGTGGCATCGTGAGATAACGGACAGTATTACAATTGTTACAATGCAAAATGATACCATTCATTTGTTTCCTAAAAAGGAGAAACTAAAGACGAATATGACCTTATCAATATCTAAGAATTCGTCGACTTTTGTTCCAGGTGATTCAATACGACTTGAATCAAGCCTTCCTCTGCAAGATTCCTTAAATGAAGAATTTTTTATGCTTACCGACACCTCTGGAAAAAAAGTAAAATATGATTTAGTAATGGGTAAAAACAAATTCAATGTTTATATAAAACCTAAACTAAAATATGGAATGATATACAATCTAGAAGTTTATCCTGGCTTTGTTGAAAACTGGTTCAATATAGGGTTTGCAGATACATTAATTCAACAAATCAACTGTATTCACAAAGATGACTTATCGACCATCAATCTATCCATATCTGGTTTAGACAGTATTTACTCCAACCTAATAAAAGTGTCAACTGCTTCACGAATCCTATATCAAAAAAGTCACACAACTTCTGATACATTAAAACTAGATTTTATTGACATCCTTCCGGAGGATCTCAATATTGAAATCGTTCGTGATGTTAACGATAATGGAAAATGGGATAATGCGAATTTTGTAGGTCGACTACAACCAGAATTCATCTTCAAAACCCAAATCAAAAAACCCAAACCTAACTGGGTTATAGAGGAAGAAATCAGCATTCCAAACCCTCACCAGTCAGGATATTCAATAAAGAAGTGATTTAAAAGTAGATAGTACACAAACTACAAATTCTAAGTAATTTTTAAACAACTAAATCAGTTTGTACAAACACCATAACCTTTCCTATCCTTATTCTGGTTTTCATCCACAAAAGTACAAGCCGTCTATATCCAATCCATAGATAAAATGACTTTAGGTAAAGTCATTTTATTTCCTACTGAAGACTCTATAATTATGCTTTCTTTCCATCTTAATGTATTCATCATACACTTCTTAATTTTAGTAAATTCAAAACTACATATAACTATATTTAAATGTATAAAATTCTGAATACGATGACTTTCTTGAAATAAAGGGTGTAATTACATGCACCGAAACCACACTAACAAAATTATATTTCGATTTTATAAATATTAAAAATGAATTGTACGTAAAAATTTCTATTTAAATATATGTTATTGTACATTTGCTCATTAACGAAAACAAATTACTAACTTAAACAAATCTATTTATGAGAGAAACAGTGATGTACTTGGTTCCAGTATTGGGAGTACTTGCTCTTTTGTATACTTTTTGGAAATCGTCATGGGTTTCTAAACAAGATCCAGGTAATGATAAAATGCAAAACATTGGAAAGGCGATCCAAGATGGAGCAATGGCTTTTCTAAAAGCAGAATATAAAGTCTTGGCCATATTTGTGATTCTCGTTGCGATCATTTTAGGATGGAGTGGGAGTCAACAAGAAAATTCTTCATATTTAATTTCTGTTTCTTTCATTATTGGAGCTATTTGTTCAGGCTTAGCGGGTTACCTAGGTATGAAGGTTGCGACCAATGCTAATATTAGAACAACAAACGCGGCTAGAAATAGTCTTGGAAAAGCTCTAGAAGTAGCCTTCGCAGGTGGAAGTGTTATGGGGCTTGGTGTTGTTGGATTGGGCGTTCTAGGACTTGGAGCATTGTTTTTAGCATATTCCAATATGGGATGGGACATTGTGAAAGTAATCAATGTATTAACAGGATTTTCTTTTGGTGCGTCTTCTATTGCTCTTTTCGCAAGAGTTGGAGGTGGTATTTATACTAAAGCTGCCGATGTAGGAGCCGATCTTGTTGGTAAAGTTGAGGCAGGGATTCCTGAGGATCACCCTTTAAACCCAGCCACAATTGCAGATAACGTAGGTGATAATGTAGGTGATGTTGCTGGAATGGGAGCAGATTTATTCGAATCTTATGTTGGTTCCATCATTGGATCAATGGTATTGGGTGCTGCGTTTATTGGACTAAGTGGATTCGAAAACACCAATGATTTTGCAGGACTAAATGCTGTTCTTCTTCCATTAATACTTGCTGGAGTTGGTATACTAACTTCTATATTAGGGACATTCTTTGTTAGAGTAAAAGAAGGTGGGAATCCTCAGACCGCACTAAACACTGGAGAATTAATTTCAGCTGTTTTAATGCTTGTAGCAACATTCTTTATTGCCAAAGCTGTTCTTCCTGATTCATGGACTTTGAATGGAATAACATATACAGATACTGGAGTATTCTGGGCTGTCCTTTTTGGATTGTTTTCAGGGTTAGGAATAGGATATGTAACAGAATACTACACTGGTACAGGGACTAAACCGGTAAAAGATGTGGCTCAACAATCTCTAACGGGTTCGGCAACCAACATTATTGCTGGACTTGGATTAGGTATGCAGTCAACAGCTATTCCAATTATAATTTTAGTTATTGCAATATTAGGTGCTCATCACTTTGCTGGTCTTTACGGAATTGCAATTGCTGCGGTTGGAATGTTATCCAATACTGGTATTCAGTTGGCAGTTGATGCTTATGGACCTATTTCAGATAATGCTGGAGGTATTGCGGAAATGGCAGAATTACCAAAAGAAGTAAGACAACGAACAGATAAATTAGATGCAGTTGGAAATACTACTGCAGCAATTGGTAAAGGATTCGCTATCGGATCTGCAGCTTTAACAGCATTAGCTCTTTTTGCTGCATTTATGACAACAGCAGAAATTACTGCTATTGACGTGTCCAAGCCAATGGTAATGGCAGGGTTACTACTTGGTGGAATGTTACCTTTCTTATTTTCTTCTTTATCTATGGGCGCTGTTGGTAGAGCCGCAATGGATATGATTACTGAAGTTAGAAGACAGTTTAGAGATATTCCAGAATTAAAAGCTGCATTAACTGCTATGAATAAAAACGAAGATAAAGCCTTCGAAGATTGGTCAGAAAGTGACCAAAAAGCCTTTAATGCTGCAGATGGAAAAGCAGAATACAGCAAATGTGTTGAAATATCAACAAAGGCCTCTATCCGAGAAATGATATTGCCAGGTATCATAGCTGTGGCATCCCCTGTTTTGGTTGGTTTCTTAGGTGATAAAGAAATGCTTGGGGGATTATTAGCAGGTGTTACTGTTTGTGGTGTTTTAATGGCAATTTTCCAGTCAAATGCTGGTGGAGCATGGGATAATGCTAAAAAGATGTTTGAAGAAGGAGTAGAAATCAATGGAGAAAAATACTACAAAGGTTCAGATCCACACAAGGCTGCTGTAGTTGGTGATACAGTTGGTGATCCATTCAAAGATACTTCTGGACCATCACTTAATATTCTTTTGAAATTAATGGCTGTTGTTGCATTGGTTATTGCACCAATGTTATAATATTCCGTGATATAAATATTAAAAGAGCCGTTCGACAATATTTGGTCGAACGGCTCTTTTGTTTTAATTCAAAGATGTTTTCTTCTTATAAGTTATCACTAGTAAACCATCATCAAATAATTCGGCATTTGCCGTTTTCCACATTTCCTGTTTCAGAGAGTTACCAAATAACTTGACACCGCTTCCAAGAACCACAGGATTCTGTTTCACTATTAATTCGTCGACCATACCATTCTCTAACAACCAGCCAGCAAATTGACCTCCACCACATAAATAGATATCTGATTGTGAGTTTCTTTTTATTTCTTCTACTCGATTCAAAGAAATTGGTTCGACAAATACTTGATCCGAGGTATTTTCAAATGACAAATTGTTCGAAAATATGTGATGCTGCATATGCGGATAGGCGGCCTGTCCAGGTTTTAAACCATACTGATAACCAATTTCATAAGTTTTTCTACCCATAATAACGGTAGAAAAACTCATAAGATCTTTCTGGTACTTTTCTACACCAGGTCCTTGAAAAATAAATTTGCTAATATCATCGTTTTGACCAGCTATGTATCCATCTATTGATGTTGCTACATAATAAACTATTTTTGACATGTTGATTTTCTTTTAGTTCCGAATAAATACGTATTGGGTAGATTACCCTCAGTGTTTTTTCCTATTTCCCATGAATAATCTCTACTATCGTCCAAGCTTTTTACCATCTTTTCCAACTCTTTTGGTGAATATGTTCGAAGACAGGAGACCAATCCATCCCATAGTATGCAAATCGGAAGAATGGGCAACAGGTAGGTAAAGATAATACGTCCTAAATTCTTTTTTATCTAATAGAATTATTGATAGTAAAATAAATATTAGTCGTTTTGTAGTACGTTATCATGCTTTTGAAAAAAGATCATGTCATAATCCATAAAAAATAGACGAAAGAATAATCAACTTTTCTATAAGTAACATTGAAGAGTGCAACATAAAGCTATAATTTATGCTATAAATCATAACAATCCAGATAAACCATTCATGCATTGATTTGTTTAATATTAAAGAAAATTTTTAATTCATGACAAAATTAAATCATATTGGATTGGACACTGTTAAAAGTCAAGAATTGGCACTTTTGTTAAATGACTTGCTGTCCAATTACTCGGTTTTATATCAGAATACAAGAGGATATCATTGGAACATCAAGGGTGAAAAATTCTTTGAGTTGCATCTTAAGTTTGAAGAACTTTACAACGATTTGTTTGTCAAAATCGACGACATCGCTGAACGTATATTAACTCTTGGAATCCAACCAAACCACAACTTTTCTTCTTATTTATCTGCTTCAGAGATTAAAGAAAGCAACAACGTAGAAGATGGTATACTTGCCGTCAATGAGATACTAGAAGCCTTTAAAGTCTTATTGAAAAAGCAAAGACATATCCTAAACTTAGCTGGAGAAATTGATGACGAAGGTACCAACGCTCTAATGAGTGATTATATAAGAGAGCAGGAAAAACTGGTTTGGATGTATTCAGCATACTTGAATTAAACCCTTGTTCTAAAAGCCCAAATCTTAGGAGTAGACAATAATTGTTGCTATTTCAAATTCTCCTTGTACCTTTGCAAAATAGGAAGCGACTTAAAAGCACAAGTATTTTACAAGTACAATTGCGTTGAAATTAGTACCAAGAAATAGCAAGCTTTTGGTTCTACCTCGTACTCTGTTGTATTGGAAGTAGGTTTCGAAATACAATTGAATGCATAATGAGGTCAAATCCTTGATTAAAATTTAAAGACAAATGCATAAAACGAGTGATATCGTATTACTAGCGCCTGTGGGCTCTTTTGATTCCTTGAGGGCTGCAGCAATGGGTCGTGCTGATGCTGTTTATTTTGGTGTAGAACAGTTAAATATGCGCGCGCGCTCTTCTAATAATTTTACGACTGAAGACATGGCTGAAATTGCCGCATATTGTCATGAGAATAATATGAAGGCTTACCTTACAGTAAATACCATATTGTATAACCATGATATCGCATTAATGAAGAATATTGTCAAGTCGGCAAAAGATTCAGGTGTTGATGCGGTAATAGCAATGGACCAGGCAGTGATTATGTATGCCAAGGAAATTGGGTTACCTGTACACATTTCTACCCAGATCAATATTACCAATATCGAAGCAGTGAAGTTCTACGCTCACTTCGCTGATGTCATGGTCCTGTCAAGAGAACTCACCTTAATGCAAGTTGAAAAAATTTGCAAACAGATTGAGGAAGAGAATATTACTGGACCTTCAGGTGAATTGGTAAAGATTGAAACCTTCGTTCATGGTGCACTGTGTATGGCTGTATCAGGAAAGTGTTATTTAAGTTTGCATACACATAATTCTTCTGCGAATAGAGGGGCATGCAAACAAAATTGTAGAAGAAAATACAAAGTAACAGACGAAGAAGGTAATGAACTAGAAATCGATAATGAATTCATCATGTCTCCAAAAGACTTGTGTGCCATTGATTTCTTGGATAAAATTGTTGAGGCAGGAGTAAAGGTTTTCAAAATTGAAGGTAGAAGCAAAGGACCAGATTATGTTAAACATGTCTCTCTTTGTTACAGAGAAGCGATGGACTCCATTGATGATGGCAGCTTTGGTCCCGATAAAATTGGAGACTGGATGCAACGCTTATCCAAGGTGTACAATCGAGATTTCTGGGGTGGATACTTTCTAGGTAAACAATTGGGTGAGTGGACAAATGCTCCTGGCTCAAAAGCAAAGAAAAGAAAGCATTTCGTTGGAAATGGTATAAAATACTTCAATAATATTGGTATCGGTGAATTCAAAATGGAATCAGGCAGGCTTTCTGTTGGAGACGAAATATACATCACAGGACCAACTACTGGAATCATAGAAACAAAAGTCCAAAACTTAAGACTTGACAATAAAGATGTGAAAGAAGTTAAGTCTGGTGATCGCTTCAGTATGCCAATAAAAGAAAAGATTCGTCCTTCTGACAAACTCTTTAGAATAGAAACAGTAGAATGATTCAGATTACCCAACTAAGGCACAAGTGTATCGGATGTAATGCATGTGTTGAAGCCGCTCCAGATCGATGGATTATGTCCAAAAAAGACGGTAAAAGCTACTTGAGAAAGGCAGATAAAAAGGGCGATTATTATGTCATTGATGTTGAAGATTTTGAATACGATGACAATATCCAAGCCGCTAAAAACTGTCCAGTAAATATTATTTGGGTAAAACAATTATAGATTTTTACTATTATTTTTCGAAATCCTTCAAAAAATATCTTCTTGTAATTATTACACCAACCAAACAGATCACCAATATAAAAGGTTAATCAATAATTATATTCTGTGAAATTCCTTGTATTCATACCATTATTTAGTTTATATTTTGTCCATGTATGACAAAATATGACATTCTTTTTACCAAAATAGAAAAAATGTTTAATTTTGGTTTACATAGAATTAATATTCTTTTGAAGCCTAAATCAAATATTATATGATCCAATTGGTTTATATAAGACAAATATAATTGCGAGTATTTCATCGGAGATTATTGTGTTTAAGCTACATTTTACTTTCTTTCGCTTAAGAATCCATGCTTAAACACTTTTACTTTGAATAAGGGCTTCATTGATCTATAAAATGAATAAAATGTTGAAGCCATTAAACTTGATTTTACTTCTTCTCTTTACCTATTCTTATTCTTTTGGAGGAGATGATCCTTGTGCTTCAACTTCTGTTTCTGTTTCAACAGCCTTCAATACATTTAATAATGTTGGAAACTCCGATTCTGGTATCGGCACTCCACCGTATGGTTTTTATAGCGGTGCAGATACTTGGATATCCTTTACTGCACCAGCATCTGGAGAAGCTTATATTCTTGTGAGCTCTATAGATATTACCGACATGGCAATGGCTGTTTATCTTGGACCTTGTGATGACTTACAATTACATTATAATGTTACTGAAGACTTATGCACTGGTGGTACTATGCCCAATATACAAATTATAGACCTTAACCCTGGTGAAGAGTACTTTATTCGTCTTTGGGCGGAAGATGGATCAAGTGGGGACTTTAATGTCGTTGTCTCTGAGATATTAGAAACCCAGAATCTAAATTTTTTACCTTACTTCGATGCAACTACCTTAGGTGATGATTGTATCCAGTTGACCACAGAAACTACAGGACAGCATGGATGTACCTACTATGAGAATCAAATTGACTTCGCACAACCATTTACCCATACAATGGAAATGAGTTTTGGAGACAATGATGGTGGCGCTGATGGAATTTGTTTAGTCTATCAACCTAATGGCGTAGATATTTGTGGAAATACTGGCCAAGGAATCGGCGCTGAGGGAATACCGGAATCAGTAATTGTAGAATTTGACACTTACAGAAATGGTGGGTTACTTGATCCATTTCAAGACCATGCTTCTATCAATGTCAATGGAAATATGAATCATGCCAATTCTATTGACGGTCCTATTGATCTTGGAAATATTGAAGATGGAAATGTACACATTGTCACATTTACTTGGGATCCAGCTACAAGCTCTTATGAAGTGATTTTTGATGGAGTTGTTATTATGAGTGGGAGTAACGATTTTATAAACAATGTCTTTGGTGGTCAAACCCTAGTGAACTGGGGTTATACTGCTTCAACAGGAGCATTGTTTAACAATCAAATTGTTTGTCCTCAAATCGTTGAAATTAACGTTGCAACCACAGAATATATAGAAAATGAAGAATGCCGTGAATCCGATGAATTTTTCAATTTTACCCAACCTAGCGCTCCATGTGAGCATTTAGTTAATGTTGGAACTATTGCATTAGAAATTCCTGAGCCAGTGATTCTATTTGAAGAAGTTTGTTCTGGAGATGGAATTTTTATTTTTGATCAATATTTTGAAGGTAATGTAAATGAAGAAATCATTGGTCAAGCTCATAATGGCTGTGATAGTGTAGTCCATTTGATACTTACTGAATTGGTATTGGATGTTGAAGTATCTGTTTCAAATCCTATCGATTGTAACAATGAAACATCAACCTTAAGTTACTCCGTTAACACCAATAATGGAGTTCAAGTTGATGCAACATGGGCCGGACCCAATAACTATTTCAACACAGACCAAGAAATTACCGTTGAAAACGCTGGAACTTATAATTTGTACATTGATTACTATTATGATGACCTTCAGTGTTTTTCCGCAAGTAGTGGTATTGTAACCATTGACACCATTAGTCCAACGATAAGTTTAATAGACAGTGTTTTTGTTGAGTGCGGTGATTCTTCCATTCTAGCTACTGCACAGGTTAATTCATCCAATAATTATACAGCCCAGTGGTCTTATAACTCGACAATTGTTTCGGATTCCTTAAGTACTATTATTAATTCTAATGGTACATACTTCTTTGAAGTTTCAGATTTGGTTAACGGTTGCAATAATTTGGATTCTGTAGAAGCTGTATTTTCGGGAAATATCCCAAGTATTGTACTAACAGATGATACGCTAAATTGCTTCAATGAGGCCATACAACTTACTCCTGATGTTTCCAACGATGTTGTTCGTCAATATTGGCTTTTAAATGGAGATACAATAAGCACTGATATAAACCCTATTATCAATCAAAGTGGTACATACCAATTAATTGTGGAAAATGCGGAGGATTGTACCAACGCAGAAATAATGCAAATATTTGAAGACAAAACTCTTCCTATAGTCACTGTATCACCTGACACTATACCTTGTAATACTGCAGAGATTGATGTTTCTCTCCAGAGCAATAACAATATTTACCATTATGAATGGTCAAACACAGCAAATTTTTCTTCTACAGAGGAGACCATTACTATATCTGAAGGTGGTTTGTACTTTTTACAATCTACCAATCCAAATAATGGATGTGTAGATTATGATACGCTATCCATATTTGATCGTGGTATTTCACCCTTATTGGATATAAATAATTTCGAATTGGACTGTAATAACCCAGAGGATGTAATCGTATTATCCGGTGAAAATAATAGTAGTTTTAACTATTCGTGGACAAAAGATAACAACCAACAAATTGGAGATTCTACTCTATTGGTTAATCAAGATGGACATTATGAGGTTGTCGTAACGACTCAAACAGGATGTGTCACCACTTTGTTTACCAATATTAGCATAGATACAATTGCGCCAAGTGTTCTATTATCTGCACTTGACTTAGACTGTGATCTTACGTCCTTACCAATCGAAGTAGATGGAGATCAAGGGTTTTCCTATCAATGGACTGGTCCAAATAATTTCAATTCTAATGAAATTTCACCAATAGTGGATCATGTTGGTCAGTATCAACTATTGGTTACTAATCCAAATAATGGATGTATCAATAATTTAAACATTGAAATATCTTCTATTGGAGAAATACCCGTATTTACCATTCAAAACGATACCATTACTTGTTTTGAACCTGAAGTAAACCTTCACTTAGACATTTTGACAACATTCTCTAATCTGACATGGACTGATCCCGATGGTAACACATTATTAGAGACTAATCCAAGCATAACAAGTCCTGGAGTTTATCAACTGAGTTTTGACGGTCTCGGTGGTTGTGATGTTGATACCTCTTTATTTATAGATATAGACACTATAGAGCCGCATCACCAATTTATAACGGAAGATATTACATGTGACAATCCTTTAGGATTTATTTCTTCTAACCCCTTAGGTTCTAAAATTTTAGATTTTGCTTGGAAAGATATTAATGGTAATTACATATCTTTCCAAAATTATCACGACATCTCCATTCCTGGTCGTTACATCCATGAAGCTACAGGAGAGAACGGTTGTAAATCAATTGATACACTAACCGTTCTAGCTTTCACTGATGACCCAGCTATTAATATACCTCCAGTAGATGTAATTACGTGTTTAATACCGAATGTACACGTCCAAAGTATAGTCCAAGAAAGTGTTGATTATTCTTGGTTTGATCAATACGGGCAAGTGATTAGTGATGAAAACAATATTCTAGTTGAAAATCCTGGTTATTATACCATAGAAGTGACCAATATGTACGGGTGTACATCAAGAGATAGTGTAGAAATTTTGGCATTTCTTGATCCACCAAATTTGTCTGCAAATGTTCAAGATATCGATTGTTCGAATGATAATGGGATTATATCCGTTAATAGTGATGGAATTGTATTAAACGTAACGGGTCCAAATGGATTTCAAATCAACAATACCAATACTTTTGACGTAAGTCATGCAGGATTGTACGAAATTACTTCCACCAACCAATACGGATGTGATTCAATGATTAGTGTTATAATTAATGATACAACAGCTTATCCAGAATTGACATTGTTATCTTCTGACACCATCGTTTTTGAAACGGATGAAACTGCTTCGATATTGGTACATTTGCTTTCTAGTGAACCCATTTCCAATATTCAATGGACACCTTCAGATGGATTATCTTGTGACGATTGTTTAATTCCTGAATTTGATGGTTCTATAACCAATGGTATTACTTATACATTGACAGTAACCAATCAACAAGGTTGTATGGATGAAATAATGGTATTCACACGATTTGTTGAACCTGAAATATTAGTAGATATTATTCATCCTGATATTATCTCAGCAAATGCCGATGGATGGAATGACAAGTTTACTATTTATGGAAATCCTGAAGAACATATTGAAAAAATCAAGTTTCTTCAAATCTATGATCGATGGGGAAATAAGGTCTTCCAAAGAGATGACTTTCCTATTAATGACCCATCATACGGCTGGGATGGCACACTAAATGGTAAACAAGCTGCAAACGGTGTGTATGTATTCTATAGTCAAGTACTATTAACAACAGGAAAAACCGTAAAAGTTAAAGGTGATGTCACTGTAATTCGTTAGTATTTTATACTTTAGTAATTCATGATTTACTAATAAACCCGTAACCGGTTTATGACTTATGAGGAAGAACAAAAGACTATATCTATTTTTTTTAACTTCATTAATCTCCTTAGGCTTAGAAGGGCAAATGGATTCCCTTTGGTCAAAACTAAAATTTGATCTAGACTTTAGATTTAGAACCGAATTGGATTGGGATTCAAAAAAATCCAATGGATCTTACAGAAAAAATAGATCTAGACTTCGTTATA
Source organism: Saprospiraceae bacterium (assembly GCA_965230345.1). GTDB lineage: Bacteria > Bacteroidota > Bacteroidia > Chitinophagales > Saprospiraceae > JADKBO01. The sequence goes on along the minus strand of CBDDKR010000002.1, from coordinate 954,521 downwards.
GATTGCGGACAGGAGTAATTTACATCCATGATTTATATTCATTTGGTTTTCGCATTAGAACTGGAGATCCGAATAAACAACAAGATCCACAACTCACATTAGGTACAGGATTTAAAGAATTTGGTACTCTTCCGATTGGCTTCGAAAAGCTTTTTTTCCAAACGGAACTTAAATCGTTTGAAATCAGCTTAGGGAAGAACGACTTTCCTTTTCATAAAAATAATGAGTTATTCTGGTCTGATAATGTTTATCCTGAAGGAATATCTGTAGGAAAAAGTATGGATATCTCTAATGGTATAATACATCAATTAGGGTTTAACATTGGACATTTCATCCTTGCTTCTAACAATAAATCCTTAAAAGACGATGCTTATTTTCAAGGCTTTCAATCATACATTAATCTTTGGAATGAAACTATAACAGTTTTTCCATCTCTATACCTGTTTAGGAACATTCCCAATATTCCTGATGGTGGTCATACTAGCTTTTTAGACTATTCAATCATACACCTTGGAGGAAAGATAAATTTCAATCGTAATATCCCATTACTATTAGACTTTGATTTCTACAATAATGTAGAAACTTATGGACAAAAGACAGATATTTCGAGCAATTTTCTAAATCAAAAGCAAGGGTTTACTATTGGAATTCAACTTGGTAAGTTAAAAGAGGCAAAATCATGGCAAGTGAAATTAACCTATGCTCATTTAGAAAAGTACTCCATTTTAGATTATATGGCTCAAAATGATTGGGCAAGATGGGACTATTCTTCCTTTAATTCTCCCGATGGAAGACTTAGTAATTTTAAAGGAATTGAATTTTCCTCTGGTTTTGCAATTAGCAATAAAATTAACCTTATAGCAAAGTATTATAATGTAAATCAACTGGTATCTCCAACAGATGATAAAGAAACAGGTCAAAGGTTTCGTTTTGATCTAAACGTTAAGTTCTAAATTCTATGGTTTAACTTTAAAAAAGGCATTTAACCTAAGAATTGCATTTTACTTACATATACTTATCATTTTAAAAGGAAACCATGCGTTAGAATAATCAAAGATGGTTACTAACTTTACATCATAAACTTAATAGTATGAGAGCAGTGGTTACTGGAAGTAGTAAGGGAATAGGAAAAGCTATTGCCTACGAATTAGCAAGTATGGGATATGATCTAGTGCTTTGTAGCAGAAGTCAGTCTGAAATAGATTTAGTTTGTCAAAATATTCAAAATAAATATAAAGTACATTCTATTGGTTATCAAATAGATATGTCTATAAAAGATGAAGTTACTTCATTTGGAGAGACAATAAGAGAAAAGTACCAGGATATAGAAATATTGATTAATAATGCGGGTGTTTTTCTCCCAGGAGAAATTCTAAAAGAAGATGATCATCAACTCGAAACCATGATTCAAACAAATTTATATTCTGCCTATCATCTTACCAGATCCTTATCATCTATATTTTTACAAAAGAAGAAGGGACATATAATAAACATGTGTTCTATTGCAAGTAAAATAGCCTATCCAAATGGGGGATCATATTCTATTTCCAAATTTGCATTACTTGGTTTCTCCAAAGTATTACGCGAAGAGTTAAAAGATAAAGGTATAAAAGTCACCTCTATTTTGCCTGGAGCAACTTGGTCAGATTCATGGAAAGGTGTTGATCTACCCGAAGAACGATTGATGCAGGCAAAAGATATTGCCAAAGTTGTTCGAAACGCGATAGAGCTTGGAGATTCAGCAGTTGTCGAAGAAATAGTAATTAGACCACAATTGGGTGATTTATAATAGACCAGCTATTCTTTGCCTTTGTTATCTTTCATCTTCCATATTATAAAATTCACTTTAATTATTTCTTTACCTTTTATTGTATTAATTAGAGGTGCTCTATTTTTGCATTACGAAAAGGACTTCTCTCCTTACATAAGTTTAGGGATTTCTACTCTAGTCACTACTGGCTTGTTGCTTGGATATTTTTTCTATTTCTATGGTTTAGTAAGTTCTAAAAAGAACAAATTGCTTTATATACGTCGGAGATTTGTTGTCTTCTGTATGTTGGTTCTGTCTTTTGTGTTTTACGGTGTATCATTCAATTCGGAAAAAAATGCAGCAAGCTCTGGTATTTCAAAGGAATACTATAGTTTAAATCCCATATTCAGATTGGCTTGTACAACCTTGTTTATTATGGATAAAAAAGCCATTATAACAGATGCAAGTAGAGTTCCAGAAGACTACAAACGAATGAATTTGCCTAGTAAAAAACATTCTTTACATTACAAACAAAAAGATGGATATATTTACGCCGTTGATCTAAGAACAAGAGACCGCACTACTATACGAAACCAACTCTTAAAAGTATATTTTAAAATTCTCGGTTTTCGCACACTTAGACATACAGGAACTGGTGACCATTTACACGTATCTATGCCCTGTAGATATAGAAAAGGAAGTTTATAGCTAGCGTATTAATTCGATTTTTCAACGGAATATCCAAGTTCTCTCCACTTACGAATTATTGCTTTGAGTGTTTCAATATCATCCAATTGACTGATAAAAAATTCATAAGTTTCAGATATACCATTAAACTCAATTTCAATGGTATTGTGTTTCTTCATTCCAATCAATATTCGCAAGGTATCTAAGAATGAAAAACTATCGTGATACCAATTTTTCCCTGGTTTTATAGAAGAACATTGCTTTAAATCATAAGTAATATTATCAATTTTAAGCCGGATTGGTGTAAAGGTGATGGCGTTTTGATCTACACTAGTTATGTATTTCTTATACCTATGATCAACTATTGCTTGTGCAAATAAGTAGAGCATTAATCCACCAATGGTCGGTGTCCATGATTTTTCAACGTAACTCAACATTATTGTAATGCAAGTTACTGGCAATGTGATGTACAACATTAATGCAAAAGCACTCAATTTCTTTGCATAGGAATGATCTACTAGTTTTGTTCTAAATTCTAACTTCATCACTGGTTTTCTATACTTTGAATAGTGGTTCTAAATTATTCCTTAATCTCGCAAAATCCTTAGCAAAGTATGTTATGATAGCATCCGTTCCCGCCCGTTTTAAGCTCAATAATGTCTCAGGCATTACCTTCTTATACTCTAGCCAACCATTTTGCACTGCAGCACACAACATTGCACACTCACCACTTACATGATAAGCAGCAATTGGTTTAGAAAAATGAGTTTTTAGTAAGTGAATTACATCCAAATAATGCACTGCGGGTTTTACCATCAAGAAGTCGGCCCCTTCCATATCATCAAGTTCCGCTTCTATTAATGCTTCTTGACTATTGGCTGGATCCATTTGATATGTTTTCTTATCTCCTGCCTTAGGAGCAGAATCTAATGCATCTCTAAAAGGTCCATAGAAAGCACTACAATATTTTGCCGTATAAGACATAATAGACGTATTGTAAAAACCTTCATGGTCCAAGGCGCTTCGAATTGCTTCTATCCTACCATCCATCATATCAGAAGGTCCTAATACATCAAAACCAACCTTTGCCTGAGCGATAGCCATTTTTTGTAAAATTGGAAGTGTTCTATCATTTAGAATTCTTCCATTTTCGACATATCCATCATGACCATCAATATTATAAGGGTCCATGGCCACATCACTTATTAAAGTTATATCGGGAAAACGACTTTTAATTTCAGAAGCTGCGGTAAGGTAAAAATTATCAACGTTGTAGCTATACGATGCAATTTTGTCCTTCTTGGATTCTGGAATGGCAGGAAACATAATAAAACTTCGGATTCCAAGATCTACACATTCTTCAATCTCCAATAAAACATTGTCAATTGATAATCGCTGGGCGACTGGTAGTGATGTAATGGTTTCTTTTACATTTTGTCCTTCTACTAGAAAAATAGGTTGGATTAAGTTATCAATTTCTACCCTATTTTCCGATATCATGGATCGGATTGCTTGTGATTTTCTATTCCGTCGTGGTCTTTGAATCATGATCTATACTTTTTTTAGGATTTCTTGGTACAGGGTCTGGTCCGTGAGTCTTACTCAATGGATGACAACGCCCTATCCTCTTTATACCTATATAAACACCTTTGATGGGTCCCCATTCTTTTATAGCAATAATCATGTATTGACTACATGTTGGCATATACCTGCAATTGTTACCCAACATAGGACTTATCAATACTTGGTACAACCGTATCGGTAATATTAATATTTGTTCTATAATTCTTACCAAGAAACTTCATCATTTAAAAAAACAAAGTAACAATAAATAGCCAAAATATTATAGTCGTAAAAGGGATTATTGTTTTGGTTAAATAAATCTTCTAATTTGTTATTATTTAGAATTTAGATTAATGTTTTTCTTTCATGATTTTGTTTATACCAAGATGCATATATCATGAGCTTCATCCTTTCTTGACGTTTCGTATCAACAAAATATTTGAACCAATTTTTCTAATTTCATTACACGATATTGCCAACTAGTGAATGGAGGATAACCCTCTTTTCTTGAGATGAGAAAATAAACATATATGGTAAAAGTGAGATTATTATTAGTTTTAAGTCTAAAAATTCAATTATGGTAAAAATAATCTACATTTTTCTATTAACACTTAGTCATGTTATTCTAATTGCACAAAGTAATTTAAAGCCTTGTGGATCTCATCACGGACGAAGTGATTGGTTAAAGGAATATCAACGTAATCCAAATGCATACCCAAGAAGCAACGATGTTTTATATGTTCCTTTAAAAATTCATGTGGTTGGTACAGATAATGGTACAGGATACATTAGTGCTACGAAGATATTTGGCAGTCTTTGTACGTTAAATAAGGATTTCGAGCCAGCGAATATTCAATTTTACATTTTTGATGAAATCAATTATATTAACAATACTCAACACTATGGTCATCAGACTATTTTGGAAGGTGCGGATATGATGTTTGAAAACAATGTTGAAAATGTAGTAAATGTTTACGTTGTACAAAATGCAGCTGGAAATTGTGGATATAATCTACCTTATGCTGGAGTATGTTTAGCAATATCATGTACAGATGTCGACGATCACACATGGGCCCACGAAATGGGTCACAATTTTTCTTTACCTCATCCATTTTTGGGATGGGAAGGTGGAGTCACACATGATGGCTCCGTGGATCATAGTTTTGAAAATAAAGCACCAGAAAGAGTAACCATCAATTATACCTACTTTAAAGACACACTAATTAGAGATACCTTAATCATAGATACTGTTTTTGTAGAAAAAGTAGATCGCAGTAATTGTTCCTATGCTGCTGATGGATTCTGTGATACAGAATCCGATTATTTAGCTATACGTTGGCAATGTGCTGGTGATAATTTTAGCCCAAACCGAATGAAAGATCCTAATGGAGAAGAATTTAGATCTGATGGAACTTTAATTATGTCTTATGCTCATGATAATTGCAGCTATAGGTTTTCTGATGAACAGATCGCAGCAATGAGAGCAAACATTTTAGATGATCGTCCTTATCTTTTGAGTCATTCATTTGAAATTGATTCTCTTTTATCTGTGGATATAAAACTAACAAATCCTTTAATTGGTGAAAATATTTACTACGAAAAACTTGATCTTGAATGGGATGAAGTTGAAAATGCTAAATATTACATGGTAAAAGTATCACTAGATACTTCATTAAACTCGACAATCAAGCAAACTTTTACCAATGAAACATTTACATCTTTTGAATTGGAGAAATTTCTGGTAGGTAGAACATTGTATTGGGGTGTAGTACCAATGAGTAATTTCAATACTTGCTATTCATGGAATGATATTAGTAGCAAATATTTCAATGTTACAAATGTAAGTAGCACAGTTGACACACATACAGAAGAAAACTTCAATCCTACAATTTTTGGTAGAGATCGTACTTTATTCTTTAGTTTTAAAAATATTGATATTGAACTATTTGATATTAATGGGCATAAGGTAGACGATTATGAAAATGCTAGCAGTTCTGTAAAATTATCAAGTGACTTACCTTCTGGTTTATACTTTTTAAGAAGTTACATCAATAATCAACCTATTGTTAGAAAAATTGTAATTCAATAAAAAAAATAGGGTATATGTTTCACGTGAAACATATACCCTATTTTTTTTATTCATTCGAATGTTCCACGTGGAACATTACGGTCTTATCTTCTTAATTCTATTGGCTCTTTGCATCGGATTCTCCCCCATATTTTGATTTCCTTTAAAAACGTCAAAACCACTTCTTTCTTCTTTTGGAGGATAATAATTATTACTTCTATCAACATCAGCCGTTTCTAAATAAGGATCTAGAACGATTTCCTTTATTCTTTTATCAGATTTAATAGTTGTCGTAAATGACGTGTTTCCTTTTCTCCATACTTCTGCAGGATACTTTTTGTATTCTACTTCTCCATCTTCATATACAACATTTATTATAATAGGCATAGGATTGCCACCAACATTATCAACAGTGAATTCATAATATAAATGTTTGTCATTATTTTCAGTAGAATTCCAATTTTCAAGATCTAAGGCATCTGGTTTATCTGCATCATAACTAGAATAAAAATCAAGTATAGTAGGGTCCTCTTCACAATACATATCCTTAATGTCCTTATTTCTAACATCAGTTATATACTTAGGACTTTCAGCTCTAGATTCCAATACCAATTCATACCTATCCGACGGGTTCTCAGGATTCATTGCATAAGCCTTAACATCTGATAAACTCAAATCCACATGATCTGTAGTGTAAAACCATGCTCTCCAAAACCAATCAAGATCCACAGCACTAGCATCTTCTAAAGATCTAAAGAAATCAGCAGGACTAGGACTTTTAAACTTCCATCTATGGCAATACTCTCTAAACGCATCATCAAATAATTCTCTTCCTACAACCGTCTCTCTCAATATGTTTAAAGCTGTAGCAGGTTTACCATAAGCATTATTACCAAATTGATGAATAGACTCACTATTTGTCATAATGGGCACCATCTTATCCTTATCCCCTTTCATATAATTAACAATTTTATATGCCGGACCTCTTCTAGAAGGAAAATTAGGTTCCCACTGTTGTTCAGTCAAATATTGCACATACGAATTCAAGCCTTCATCCATCCATGTCCATTGCCTTTCATCACTATTTACAATCATTGGAAAATAATTATGACCAACCTCATGAATAATTACACCAATCATACCATACTTTGTTCTTTTAGTATATGTACCATCCTTTTCACATCTACCGAAATTAAAACAAATCATCGGATACTCCATTCCTATACGATCAGCATTTATACTCCATGCTACTGGATATGGATAATCAAACGTATAATGCGAATACCATTTTAAAGTATGAGCCACCGCTTTTGTACTATACTTCTCCCATAACGGATTTCCCTCCTTTGGATACATCGACATTGCCATAACAACTTTATCACCAGATTTATGAGCCATAGCATCCCATATAAACTTACGAGAAGAGGCAAACGCAAAATCTCTAACATTCTTTGCTTCAAACTTCCACGTCTTAGTTTTATTACTCTTTGATTTCTCTCTTTTTACAGCTTCCTCCTCACTCGCAATAATTACTGGTTGTTTGTATTCTTTTTTAGCCCTTTCATATCTATCTCTCTGCTTTTTAGACAACACTTCTTTCATATTATTCAACTCTCCAGTTGCAGCAACAAGATGATCACTAGGAACTGTAATATTCACATTATAATCACCAAACGTCAAAGCAAACTCTCCCCTACCCAAAAACTGTTTATTCTGCCAACCATTTACATCATCATAAACACACATTCTAGGAAAAAACTGTGCTATAGTATACAAATAATTATCATCTTCCTTAAAGTACTCATAACCGGATCTCCCTCCGATCTGCATTCTATCATTTATATTGTACCACCATTTAATACTAAAAGAATAACTATCTCCAGGTTTAAGAACAGAGGGAAGACTAACCTTCATCATTGTTTTATTGATCACATACTTCAGCTCATTGCTATTATTATCCAATACATGTTCAATATTAAATCCTCCATCAAATTCATTATTCCATTTATCGATCTCTTTTCGATTCATCGTAGAATTCATCCTCCTTTCATTAATCAAATGAGTATCTGAATCTTTCGCTCGAACATTTTGATCCAATTGAAGCCACAAATAATTCAATTGATCAGGAGAATTATTCCAATAGGTAATGGTTTCTTCACCTCTAATTATTTGCTTTTCATCATCTAATACAATATCCATTACGTAATCTGCCTTCTGTTGCCAATATTCATGGCCAGGAGCACCAGAGGCAGTTCTATAACTATTGGCAGATGGCAATAATTCTTCCAATTGCGCAAATTTTTCTTGACCATTCATCATTTGAACAAAAAGAAAACTGCACAAAACAAGAAAATACTTGTTCATAAAAGTAATTTTTAGTTAAACATTCATTACAAAGCCGCAATGATATTATAATTAAAGGAAATACAAGAATTAAATATAAGTTATTGTATTTTATACAACATTATAATACGTTTATCCAACAAAACATATATAATGAGAATAAAAGATCACAATACAACATTTAACGATATGTCAGAAAAACATATCGCTGTACTAAATGAAATTATAAAAAAAGCTATAAGGTTATTCCTTTACTATAATGAAGAAATGAAATCTTTCAATATTGCATTGAATTCATCCTCCTTTTCCATCATAGGAGCATGACCACACTCTTCAATTATTTCTAATCTAGAATCAGGTAACAATTCGTGAAATTTTTCACCAACCCAAGCAGGAGTCACTGTATCCTCTCTACCCCAGACCAATAATGTTTTAACATCAATTTCTTTGATTTTATCCTCAAGATTATGGCGAACAGCGCTCTTTGCAGTTTTTACAATACGTATACACTTACTCAAGTCATTTACTGTTTCGTATAAATCATCAACCAACTCTTGCGTAGCTATTTCAGGATTATAGAACACCATTTCTGTCTTCTTCTTGATGTACTCATAATCACCTCTTTTGGGAAATGTATTTCCCATGGCATTCTCAAATAATCCAGAACTTCCAGTCAATGTCATACTGCTTACTAGATCTGGTCTTTTTAGCGCAACCATTTGACACAAGTGTCCACCCAATGAATTCCCAAGTATATGAACTTTACCATACTTCTTATACTCAATAAAGTCTATCACATAATCCACAAGACCATCCAAACTCAACTTTCTCAGTGGTAAAGAATAAATTGGCAAAATTGGTACAGATACATTATATTCCTCACCAAATGCATCCAATATTCCTCCAAAATTACTTAATGTACCCATTAATCCATGCAATAAAACCAAAGTATCGCCAGAACCACCAGTTTCAAAATATTCAAAACCACTTTCCTTAACCATTTTATGTGCATTTGCCATAATTATACTTTTTAATTAAAAGTTATTAACCCTTAGTTTAAAAAATGAAAGTTCGTGCAATAATACATAATACCTTGATAAATAGTTTCAAGATATTGCAAAATATTAAATCCTAATCACGTAAATAACTGTTATACAATGATTTGTCCAAATATTAAACTTTATCATTTTTAAGCACCAAATAGGACATATAAGTCACTGTAATAAGAACCAAAGCACCTCCTTGATGTAATACACCCCATAAAATGGGTATTTCTCCTATACAACTCATCACTGTAATTATTCCCAACACAACTTGCAATAAAATAGATGCAAACAAATACATCCCAAGCTTCTTATACTTTCTTTCAGCATTTACATAAATGGAATAACAAAGAAATGCACCTAAACAAAACAAAAGATATGCTACTCCCCTATGTAAAAATTGTATTAAAGCTGGCATTAAATCACTTGCGTCATAAACATTAAAATTATTCCAAGTATACAACTCTATATTAGACAATACCGAAGGAAAATACTCACCATTCATATCAGGCCATGTAGGATAGGCCACACCAATCCTCATTCCTGACATCATCCCTCCAAGAAATATCTGTAACCACATTAATCCTATAAAGAACCTAAACCAAGTTATATTCCTAAATACTTCATTTACCTTCCAATCCTCCTTCTTAGTATGAAAATAGGCATACAACAAAGCCACATAAACGCTAAAGGCAATACATAAATGAAAGGATAATTTATAAGCATTTACCCAAGGTCGTTCGATTAAGCCACTTGCTACCATTATCCAACCAAAACTAGCAGCAAGAATGGCCAATAAAATCACAACACCAAGCTTTCTCATCAATACCCTATCAATCAACTTTCTTCTATAAAAGAATATAAATGGAAATAAAAAAATCAATCCCATTATCCTAGCCCATTGCCTATGGATAAATTCCCAGAAATAAATGAATTTAAAGTCACTTAAACTCATTCCCTCATTGATTTCAGAATATTGCGGAGTCTCCTTATACTTATTGAATTCTTCAATCCAACCATCATTTGACAAAGGTGGAAAAGCACCTTTTATAGGTTCCCATTCAGTTATTGATAGACCTGATTCGGTCAATCTAGTTATTCCACCAACAATGACTTGTATAACGAGACATGCCAAACCAATCAATAACCAATTTCTAACAACCTTTTTGTACTGCATATTCCAAAGTTGATTTCTGCTTCACAAAATTACAATCCAATCAAGAGATCGAAAAATGAGAATGCGAAACCTTAATAATAATTATCTTTCTTTTATAACTAAATACGCTTCATCATTAGTCCTGTTAGTTTGTGGATAAAAAATTATGAATTGTATTTTGATATATCAAATTAATCATTTGAAGAAATGTTATCAAGATAGATTAAAGCTTTTTATAATTTGATTATCAGAAAATTAACAATTTTACTCACATCGTTAATAACTAATTAACAGAAGAACTATTTTCTGATGTTTCTCTTAATTAAGTATTGAAAAAATATTAAAAATAAACATATATCTAAAAAGATAATATATAACTTAATTATAATATAATTTTTAAGAATTTATCCCTCTTAAACTCACAATATTGATGTGGAAAAGTCAAAATACAAAGTGTTTATAATTTGATAGTTATACTTAATAAAATTCTGTTATGTTTGTAACATGAGAGTTGTAATTCAAAGAGTAAAATCGGCTAGTGTTCAGATCAATAACAAAGAAGAAAGGTCAATTTCTCAGGGTTTATTACTATTGTTGGGAATCGAAAATGAAGACAATCAAGAAGATATAGATTGGTTGGTGAAAAAAATTATCAATCAGAGAATATTCTCTGATCAAGAGGGAAAAATGAATCTTTCTGTTCAAGATATAAATGGTGAAATTCTAGTTGTAAGTCAGTTTACATTATATGCGAGCACAAAAAAAGGTAATCGACCTTCTTTTTTGAAATCAGCTAAACCAGAAATAGCGATTCCTCTTTATGAAAGATTTTTAAATAGATTGCTTGCAGAATCTTCTCTTAAGGTTGAGCAAGGAGAATTTGGTGCTGATATGTTGGTTACTATACAAAATGCTGGCCCTGTAACAATATTAATGGATAGTAAGAGTAAAGAATAATGACATTAAAGGAATATCAGTTAAAAGTTGATGAATGGATAAAAACTATTGGAGTTAGATATTTTGATGAACTTACGAATACAGTAATTCTATCGGAAGAGGTTGGGGAGTTGAGTAGGTTGATGGCTAGAGTTTATGGGGAGCAGTCTTTTAAAACTGAGACATCAAACGAAGAAGCTAAAGAAAAAATAGCGGATGAGATGGCTGATATCATTTGGGTTATTACTTGCTTAGCAAATCAAACCAATATTGATTTAGAAAATGCACTCCACAAAAACCTGAGTAAAAAGAATGTAAGAGATAAGAATAGACACAAAAATAATAGTAAACTTCAGTGACTTTGTACATTTGCTGATTCATAATGTATGATTTAGCAGAAAGCATTGTAATTGCATCAAATACGTTTTGATATGAAATTATTCTTATATAGCGAACGATTAAAAGAAAAGCATCAGACTGATATAGTCAAATTTATCCATGATATTGCTTCTAGAGATATAGATTTATATGTGTACAAAAAGTTTGATGAAGAACTTGCTTCTTTAAAATCAGACCTACCACCTTATAAAATCATTGCGGATAATAAAGAATTTAAAAATATTCTACCTGATTATGTGATCACGATGGGTGGGGATGGTACGATTCTTAATGCCATAAGAATAATTGAAGATACTAAGATTCCCATTTTAGGTATAAATATGGGTAGATTAGGTTTTCTATCCAGCGTGGAGAAACATAAAATGCCGGATATTCTTGATGCACTTATTAATGGTCATGTGCATTTAGAACATAGAACATTGTTGGGCATAAAAAGTAATTTTCCATTGTTTGAAGATGCACCATATGCCTTAAATGATTTTACTCTACATAAACGAGACACATCTTCTATGGTAACCATTCATGTATGGTTGAATGGTAAATTCTTAAATTCATATTGGGCGGACGGGTTGATTATATCAACCCCAACAGGTTCAACTGGATATAGTTTGGCTTGTGGTGGTCCAATAGTATTTCCTGAATCTGGAAATTTTGTAATCACTCCAGTTGCTCCTCATAATCTGAATGTAAGACCACTTATAATATCTGATTCAACAGATATTAAATTAAAAATAGAAGGTAGGTCTGAAAATTTCCTTTGTACTATGGATTCAAGATATAAAACAGTTACACAAGAACATACGATATATCTAAAGAAAAATGATTTCGACATAGTTTTAGCTACTTTAGAAGATATAAACTTCATGAAAACCATTAGAGAAAAACTAATGTGGGGATTGGATAAAAGAAATTAATAATAGAATACAAAACAGCATGGCTAATATAGCAAAAAGGACAAAGCTTGATTTATACAAAAGCTTGTTGAAACCACGAATGATAGAAGAGAAAATGCTTATTCTTCTACGTCAAGGAAAAATTAGTAAATGGTTTAGTGGTATTGGACAAGAGGCTATTTCCGTTGGGTGTACAAAAGCTCTAAAGGAAACCGATACCATATTTACAATGCATAGAAATTTGGGTGTATTTACATCAAGAAATATTCCTTTAAGTCGGTTATTTAGCCAGTGGGACGGAAAGTCTTCAGGATTTACAAAGGGTAGAGATAGATCCTTTCATTTTGGTGCTCCAGAATACAATATCGTAGGAATGATATCTCATCTTGGTCCACAATTGTCGCTAGCAAGTGGGGTTAGTTTAGCAAGTAAAATTGGAGGTAAGGATAAAGTGGCCTTAGCTTTTACAGGTGAAGGAGGAACATCACAAGGAGAATTTCATGAAGCTCTTAATACAGCTGCAGTGTGGAATATCCCAGTGATCTTTGTGGTTGAGAATAACGGTTATGGTTTATCTACACCAACTAATGAACAATATAAGTGTGAGAATATTGCAGATAGAGCATTAGGATATGGAATGAAATCTTCCATCATTGATGGTAATGATGTAGAAACAGTCTATCAGACGATAAAAGAAATTAGAAAGAAAATTCTTAAGAATCCACAACCATGGTTGGTAGAATGTCAAACTTTCCGAATGAGAGGCCATGAAGAAGCTTCTGGAACTAAATATGTACCTCAAGAATTATTTGACTTATGGGAAAAGAAAGATCCAATAAGGGTATTGGAAAAACGCTTGATTAGTGAAAGTATAATTTCTGATCAGGATATTGAGGGTTATAGACAAGAGATAAAAGAAGATATCAATACTCAATTAAAAGTTTCTTATGCCGAAGAAAAAATATCTACGACCATCGAGCAAGAAATAGAAGATGTGTATAAACCTTTTACTCCTGAATTGGTAGAACCTAATTCTGAAACAAAGGAAATGAGATTTGTCGATGCGATATCCAGTGGTTTAGATACCAGCATGACTCGTTTTGAAAATTTGATTCTAATGGGACAGGACATTGCGGAGTATGGTGGAGTATTTAAAATTACGGATGGATTTGTTGATAAATATGGTAAGGATAGGGTAAGAAATACTCCTTTGTGTGAGAGCGCTATAATTGGTATAGGTTTGGGCTTAAGTCTGGAAGGATATAAAGCAATGGTAGAAATGCAGTTTGCTGATTTTGTCACCTGTGGATTTAATCAAATTACGAACAATCTCGCAAAATTACATTACCGATGGGGTCAGAATGCCGATGTTGTAATACGCATGCCCACTGGTGGTACGGTAGGTGCTGGTCCATATCATTCGCAAAGTAATGAAGCTTGGTTTACGCATACTCCTGGATTAAAAGTAGTTTATCCATCAAATCCTTACGATGCGAAAGGTCTTTTAGCAGCAGCGATAGAGGATCCTAACCCTATTATGTTTTTTGAACATAAGGCATTATATAGACAAATTAGTGCTGAAGTACCAACTGGTTACTATACCTTACCCATAGGAAAAGCTAAGATTGAAAGAAGTGGAAGTGATTTTACGATTATTACTTATGGTTTAGGAGTACATTGGGCAAGAAAATTCGCTGAACAATCTTCATATGATGCTGAAATTATTGATTTAGTGACATTATCTCCTTTAGATTACTCAACAATTGAAGAATCTGTTCAAAATACAAATAGAGTGTTGATATTGCATGAAGATAGTTTGTTTGGTGGACTAGGAGGTGAAATATCAGCCTACATATCAGAACATTGCTTTGAATATTTGGATGCTCCTATAATTCGGGTTGGAGGTTTGGATACGCCAATTCCTTTTGAAAAAGGATTAGAAAGCATATACATGGCTAATAGTAGGCTAGAAGAATCAGTAGAAAAACTGATGAGATACTGATGATTTAGGATTATTATGAAAATTAGGTTAATATGGATTCTCTCATGGTATAGTCTAAGTTTATTTACGGTATGTTTAGGTCAAAGCAATAATGATCTTGATAGTCTTTTAAATCAAGCTGAGAAAGAATTAAGTTATCTTCCAATCAACAGTATTAAGTTGACGCAGCAAGCTATTAAGTTAGCAACTCTCCAGAATAATAGAGAAAAGACAATTGAAGCAAAACATTTATTAGGAAGAGCTTATTATTTTGCTTTTCAACCAGAGAAGTCCCTAGAATATTTGAATGAAACAAAAAAAGAAGTTGAAAACAGTTCATTATTCTATTATAGTGTTCAAAATGATATTGCCAATACCCTATTATATGTAGGAAATTATGATATTGCCAAATCGAAGTTGTTGAAAAACTTAAACCTTATATCCGATACTTCTTCCCTTGTTTATGCTAAAACATTAAGCATTCTATTAAAGGTTTACTCATATACTGGAAAACTTGATTCTGCTAAGCATTATGGGCATAAAGCCCTAAAAATATATCAAAAACTGAACAAGAAAACTCAGATTATTTATATGTTGAATAATCTAGGTAATATTTATAAGGATGATAATAATTATGAAATAGCATTACAATTGTATAATCAGGCAGAAGTTTTAAACAAGGATGATCAAGATATTCAAGCTTTAACTTCTTTGTTCATAAATAAAGGGTCGTTGCTTCTTACTAATGGAGATTATGACAATGCAATAGAATATTTGAATAAAGGTCAAAAATTGGCTTTAACATACGATCGAAAGCATTTTCTTGTTGAATGTTTTCATATAAAATCAAAACTATTTGAAGCCATAGAAAAACCTGATTCCGCGCTTACCTATCTAAAAAAATACGTTCAGTTAAAAGATGTTATTACGAATAATCAAGTTGTATCAAAAACTATAGGTATTAAATATGAATTTGACTTGAAAGAAAAAGAATATGAAGCCTCTAGTCTGCGTCAAAAACAAAAATATACTCTACTGTTAAGTTTATCAGGAATAATATGTTTAATTCTTCTGATATTATATGTGATTAAGAAAAATAAAATCAATAAATCAATCATTCTGAAAGAAAAAGAGAACTTGGAACTTTTATCACAACAAAAGCAAAGAGAACTAACTACTAATCTTCAATTCACTCATGATAGAAACAGGTTTATTCAATATATAAACGAAAGAATTGAGGACATACTGAAAATGACTGATCAAAGTGCTGAAAAAGAATTGAAAAAACTACAATCTAAACTTAAATTAACGGAGTACAATGATCAAGAATGGAAAAGAATAAAGGTACATTTTGAACAAATTCACCCAAGTTTTTTTGATCATTTAAGTAAGAATTACCCTAAACTTTCTAATAATGATTTGAGAATATGTGCTTACATTAAGATGAGATTAACCACAAAAGAAATTGCCAATCTAATGTATCTACAACCCAGAAGTATACAATCAACTAAATATAGAATTAAGAAAAAAATGAATTTATCAGAAAAAGAAGATTTAATCGAAATTATAAACAATGTTTAATCATAATCAGCAAATAATAGATGTTGCAGTAGCTATGCAGTAGCACTATATACTTAATAGCGGGTGAAAAAAAGCAAACTTTGTCTTGTTCAAAAATATTCCGAGTATTTAATATTTTTCCTTATATAAAACAAGATAAAATGAAGCTTAATCTACAACTATTATTACTTCTTATTTCTTCAACCATTTCTGGTCAGATAATTTATTCTGAAGATTTTCAAAATCAATCATTCCAACATGATATTGTATTATATGATATTGATAGTATTCCAATAGAAAATTTGATTCAATTTAATACGAATATTGATCCTACTCATTGGTATGTTTATGCTCATCCTGCACAGCCTGACGAATACTTTGCTTGGAGTACAGCCATGGATCGAGTGAATAATCAAAATATTTTTCAAGAGATGGATAATTGGATGATTTTACCTAAAATTTCAATTCTTCCAAATACCAACCTTTATTTTGATACGAGAAAAGTAGCAATAAACAATCCCAATAATAGTTTTATTTCTGTACTGGTATCGACCAATTCAGATAAGATAGAAGATTTTACGGACACTTTGATGATAATAACTGCAACTGGTGGTTGGAACCCTTCTACAGTAGATCTTTCTAGTTATGAAAACAAGGAAATTCATATAGCTTTCCGTGGACATTCTGATATGGGCGCACATATTGGTTTGGATAATATTAATGTTATTTCTTCAGAATCTAATGAGTATGATGTCAAAAACGTTTCATCTTCAATTGAAAGTCCGTATGTTGAAAAAGGTAGTTATGATTTAAACTTATTTCTAGAAAATTTTAGTTCTACGCCTATAGAAAACATTGATGTACATTATTCTATCAATGGAAATTATGTGAAAAGTAGCAATATTAATGACTTGGGGTTAGAACTTCTCGGAAATAAGCAAATTGTTGTGCCAGACTTTATAGAGTTAAATGAAGAAGGTGCATTTGCAATAGCAGTATGGTGTCAAAACCCTAATGATGAAGTTGATATGAATAATTCAAATGATACCTCATACTTTGATGTTGTAGTAATGGAAGAAGGTGTTCAGAAACATGTTCTTATTGAAGAGTTTACTGGTACTTGGTGTGTTTGGTGCCCTAGGGGACCTATAGAACTAAATAGAATTATAAATGAATTAGGAAAGGATAGGTTTACCATAGTTGCTCATCATAATAATGATGAAATGGAAATAGAAGAATCAAAAGAACTCAATGACTTGATGCCTAATTTGGCTACTGGCTATCCAAGTGCTTCTTTTGATCGTATAAAAATTGATCAAAGTGAATGGGGCTTGGGTGTAACTTCTGATAAATGGGATTATTATGCGAGTGAAAGTTTAAAAAGGTTATCTAGTGCATCAATTGATGCTAGTTTAGATTATAATGATGACATAAGAGAGCTAAGTATTGACGCAAACGTGAATTTTGTTGTTGACGAAATTGGAGATATACGCATTAATGCCTTTGTTTTAGAGAATAAAATAACTGGTTTTCCTCAAGCAAATAACTACAATAACGATCCAAATACTTATCCAGAATTATATCAAGCAGGCAACCCAATTATTGATTACGAACACAACGAAGTATTAAGAGCAATGATTGGTGGTTCTTTAGGAATAAAGGATATTATACCAATTAATGTACAAAAAGGATCGACTTATACTCATAATTTTACATATAACATACCTGATGAATATAAACTAGAGAACATTCATATTGTTTTGGTATTAACTAAACACAACAAGCAAGATGAAACAGATAATTTTATTATAAATTCTAGACAATATGATCTTATCGACGTCATTTCTTCAAATGAAAAAGAATTAGATTGGGATGATTCGATTGTTAATGTATTTCCAAATCCTAATGATGGAAGTTTTACTTTAGATCTTAAAGATGTAAAATCGGTGCAAAGTGTTATAATCTATAATAATAGTGGAAAAATAGTTTGGGATATGGAAGACTATCATGAAAATGAAGAAATTTTAATAAATTCAGATTTAAATCCAGGAGTATATTTATTAAAATTAATTATAGAACAAAATAAAATCATTCATAAAAAGTTAGTAGTTCGATAAATCTTTGTGTTAGGGTAGTATGATCAAGTATTACCCTTTTTTTATTTAATTAATAGAGCATATTAATCTAAAAAATCTCAAACTTCATCGATAAACGAAGTTTTAATGAATTGTTGTCGTTGTAATTGTATTATTGTTTATAAATAAAGCGAAAAACATAATGCAAGCACACGAAATAGATTACTGGATTCATGGTGAAGAAATGCAGTTTGTTGAAATTGAATTGGATCCCGAAGAAACGGTAATTGCTGAACCAGGGTCCATGATGATGATGGATGAAGACATTCAAATGCAAACCATCTTTGGAGATGGGACTGGACAAGAAAAAGGCATCTTTGGAAAATTATTAGGTGCTGGAAAAAGAGTTCTTACTGGTGAGAAACTTTTTATGACAACATTTACAAATGTTGGACATGATAAAGCTCGCACGTCTTTTGCTTCTCCATATCCAGGAAAGATTATTGCTGTAGATCTTGAAAATGAAGGACGTAAAATCATATGTCAAAAGGATTCGTTCTTATGTGCTGCCAAAGGTGTAAGTGTCGGAATTGAATTTTCCAAAAAGTTAGGAAGAGGATTTTTTGGTGGGGAAGGTTTTATCATGCAAAAGATTGAGGGTGATGGAATGGCTTTTATGCACGCAGGTGGTCATGTAACAGAAAAAGTTCTTGGTCCTGGAGAACATCTTAGAGTAGATACTGGATGTTTAGTTGGTTTTACATCTCAAGTTGATTATGACATTGTATTTGTTGGAGGAATAAAAAATACATTATTTGGTGGGGAAGGAATTTTCTTTGCCAGCCTTATTGGTCCGGGTAAGGTATGGATTCAATCATTACCAATATCTAGATTAGCCGATCGTATTATTGGTCATTCTAAAGGATATGGCAGTGGTGGCAAAGGAGAAGGCAGTATTCTTGGAGGATTGGGAGATTTATTAGATGGTGACGGCTGGTAATCGAACAAAACAAATTAATTTTCAGCGATTAATATCTATAAAAAATTCAACATATTTTGAGATATTTGTTATTGTTGAATGATTCCAAAACATGAATAGAGAAATCGTTTTATTAGAAAAACTGGAGAAAGACCTCAATTTAAAACAACTTCAGATACGTAGCTTGTTAACGATTACACAGGCCATTAACGACAATGTGCCCCAAGAAGGTCTATTTAATATGTATAATTCTTTCCTAAGCTGGGAAATGGGCATTGAAAAGATGGCTCTGTTTATTTCTACAGATGAAGGATGGAAATTATCATCTACGATCAATTACAGTTATTCGGATAGTGATGAGGTCATTGAAAACTTAAAGGGTTATAAAAGACTTCATACCATCAAACCCGAAGACAATCAAATACTTCAACGATTTGATGTAATTATTCCAGTATTTCATAAGGATCATGCTATTGCTTATTCGCTAATAGGAGGAATAAAGGATAAGCATGATTTGTATAATAAGATTCAGTTTATAACGACAATTACCAACATCATAGCTGTAGCCATTGAGAATAAGAGACTCTTTAAGCGGCAAATAGAACAGGAAAAGTACAAAAGAGAATTGGAATTGGCCAAGGAAGTACAATCTATGTTGATTCCTAGTGCTTTACCATCAAATGATCGATATTCTATATCTATGATTTATAAACCACATTATAATATTGGTGGTGATTATTTGGATTTTATCCCATTTGATAAAGATAGATTTGCATTTTGTATTGCAGACATTTCTGGTAAAGGAGTTGCAGCAGCTCTTTTGATGGCAAATTTTCAAGCTATGATTCAGAGTTTGATCTATCAATATAGAGATTTAGAAACGTTTGTTTTTGCATTGAACCAGTCTGTTTATAGAATTACAAAAAGTGATAAGTTCATTACTTTCTTTATAGGTGAAGTAGATGTAAAGAAGAATAGGCTAAGATATGTTAATGCAGGTCATTATCCCCCAATATTGGTAAATGCCGATGGACAAATAAGACGATTGGATAAAGGATGCACAGTTATCGGAGCATTTGACAAACTTCCCGAAATAAGTGAAGAAACACTAGAATTTCATAAAGATGCTATGTTGGTTTCGTTTACTGATGGATTGGCTGAATTAAAGAGTGATCAAAATGAGTACTACGACGAAGATCATTTGATGGAATTTATACAAAACAATAGAAACTTAACTCCTAAAGAATTTAACGATGCGCTATTAGAAGAAATTGATACCTTTAGAGGTGAGGAAGAGTATATTGATGATATTGCAGTACTTACTTGCAAACTATTTAATTAAATCATGGCAACAAGGAATAGATTAGTTGCTGCTATTCTAGCAGTTTTTTTTGGTTCTTTTGGAGGACATAAATTGTACTTAAGAGATACTGGTGGATTCATCATGTTTATCTTTTTATTTATGTTTTCAATCAGTGTATTCTCTGTACCTCTTACTTCAATTTTAGGTATTTTGGATGCGTTGAGATTAGTAAGTATGACTGATGAGGAGTTCAATCGTAAATACAATCGAGGTATTCGCCGTCCAAAACATAGCAATGTTGATAGAAGAAGAGCAGAACAACTCAGAAGATACCAACATGAGAATGTTAGAAGAGGTTACGAGAAGCCGGTCGTTCGAAAAAGAAGGAAAGTAGTCAAGCATAATCCGTTTAAATCAAGTGGTTTGGCTAAATACAAAGAATTCGAATTAGATGAAGCAATAGTAGACTTTAAAAAAGGGTTGGATATTAATCCCAATGATATAGCATTGCATTTTAACCTTGCCTGTGCATATTCATTGACCGAGAAGAAAATAAATTCATTTCAACATTTGTCGAGAGCTGTACAATTGGGATTTAATGATTTTGAACGAATATTAAATCATGATGATTTGGCATTCTTAAGAATTCAACCAGAATTTGATGCTTTTAAATCAAGTGGTTTTACCAGTATTGGCAATATGGCAAAACAATCGAACGATAGCATCGTTAAAGAAGCAGAAAAGTCTAATGATGTACTTCTATCTCAACTCAATAGATTAGCAGAACTTAAAAGAAGAGGTATACTTTCTGAAGACGAATTTCTACTAGAAAAGAAAAAATTGATGAACAGATAGTTTAGTTTAAATGATAGCATCTCAACTTATTTCGGACATTGTTACACCAATTAAAACATCCGAAACGGGCGCTTCTGCTATAAATCACATGGCAGTATATCATGTAAGGCACCTACCAATAGTTAATAATGAGCATTTTCTTGGATTGATTTCTGAAGAAGAAATTTATGACAATGAAACAGATGAAGCAGTAGGTTCATATAGATTATCCATGATAAGACCTTATTGCAGAATGGATGAGCACATCTTTGAGGTCATGCAAAAGATGGCCCTTTATAAACTAACATTGATTCCTGTGTTGGATAATAATGATGTATATAAAGGTGCAGTTGTATTGGAAGATCTGCTAACTTTTTATGCTGAAAGCTTCTCTTTTAAAGAACCAGGGAGTATTCTAGTTGTTGAAACACCTAAAAGAGATTATTCATTGTCTGAAATTGCAAGGATAGCTGAATCAGAAAATGCCAATATACTTGCTTCTTTTGTAACTATTAATCATCAAAACTCTAGATTATCTATTACTCTTAAGGTTGATATCATGGAGGTTTCTAGATTGGTCAGAGCCTATGAAAGATACGATTATTATGTATTAGGGAAATTTACAGAAAACGAATATGAAGATACATTACAATCTAGGTATGAATCTTTAATGAAGTATTTGGATATTTAAAGGTTAGATGTTTAGAATAGGTATTATCATAGGAATTTGTTTTTTGTCAGTAAGCTTTTTGCTTAAAGAAGAAGGCCCTGATAATTCAGAACAGGTAAGTTCGCTGGTCCAAAAAGAATTGGAAAAAAAACTAAGTAAGTACAAAAAAAACAAAAGAGATGCTTGTCTTAAAAAGGTGCTTAGAGATGCCGAGATTCACGTTGATTCTATAATCATTAAAGAAATAAACATAAGAGTTGTAGATACCTTGGTATTTCCAGAAAAACCAGTCAGACCAAATTATCCTAAAGAGATCGTTTTGAATGACTCAGTAAAGATCGAACCATTAGATACATTGAGATAACTTCATGATATTAATTATAAAAAAGAGGCTGTACCTTAAGTGATACAACCTCTTTTTTTATTTCTAGAATAAGGAGTTAAATTATTCTCCTCGTTTTGCTATCATTTTTTCAATGTTTGTAGTAAACTCTGCAACCGTTTTGGTATATCCGGTTTTACCATGAGCTTCAATCATAAATTGATTTGTTTTTTCGTCTTTTTCTAAATCAAAAACCCAAATCGTTGGATATCCTCTTACTTGAAATGCTTGTTGTAATCCTCTGTTTTGCTCAGCTATATCAGCAGGCAAAGACTTTCTTTTTGGAAAATCAAGTTCTAGAAGAATGACATTTTTATCTGCCCAATTTTTAAACTCGTCATGAATGAATACGCTTTTGGTTAATCTTTTACACCATCCACACCAATCACTACCAGTGAAATTAGCCAAAATAGGCTTACCGGTTTTTTTAGATAGCTGATAAGCTTCTTCTAAATTTACCAACCATCCCTCATTTTCGGCTTTGTATTCAGATTGTCCGTTAACATTTACGGAGAACAGTAGTGATCCAATAACAAAGAACGAGAAGAAAATCTTTTTTAATAATGAATTACTCATCTAATCAAATTTTTTAAATTGTAGTTATATCGAAGTGATCGGAAATATGTATTCAAATTATTAAATACGCTGATAAATATATTTACATGCTTTCAAATCACTACACCCTATAGTAACACAAATGTATATGAAAATTATGGCTAATATCTAATATTTATTAAATAATTAACAGTTGAATTAAGGTATGTAAATCTGATTCGGGTAAAGTTTTAATCAAAAAGTTTTATTGCGAGGCAACGCATCTTGTTTAGCAATAGTATAAGTAAATACAACAAATGTAATTCAACTGACAATTATGTTTGAAAGTTTGATACAAACTTCAAAAAGAAAAATAAATATAATTTTAGAATTACCTGAGTAATACATTATAAATACAAATACGGAATAAAAGATAAATAAGGACCTATATATTCAGAATAATAATATATAAACTAAAATAACTCCAATGAATTCAAAATTTAATTTTTACGTAAGTGTAATAATTTTAATATGAGAATTTTGGATTTTGTATATAAATCAATACTAAATAATAAATATTATATGTTTTAGCAGAAAAAAAGTGACTTTGACATTTAGGCATCGTCACAAACCTTAAACCTTGGCTTGCAGATCTTTAGATCAAACAAATATTGAATTAACAAATGTAACTCACAATTGTATGAAAGAGCTATTATTAATTGATGATGACTTACCTTTTACTATTGAAATTATGTCAGGGCTTAAATCTTTGTCCAATATTCAAGTAGTAACGAAATCAACTTACGAATCATCAATAGACTATCTAAAAAACTACGAACCTGATTTTATTATTATTAACACGGACTTAGATACCAAAAAATCATTTTTTGATATTTTAAGTTATTATTCTAATTCTAACGGATCCATTTTATTCTATGCTAATAGATTTAATGAAGAGGTTTACAATCAAATAAAGCGATATAACTTTTTAGGTTATTTGATTAAGCCGCTGAAGACCATAACGATAATCTCAATTATCGAATCTCTTCTTAATAAAGAGAATAAAAATTTAGAAAAGGATATTTTCTATTTTAGAAAGAAAGGAAAGTTGATTCCATTGGTCAAAAAGGATATTGAGTACATCTACACTGATGGAAATTACTGCATTATTAAGCACGATGAGGACGAACATATTCTAAGATATCCTCTGGGTAAATTATTGGTAGATTTGAATTATAAAAAGATCCTTAGATCTCACCGAAGATATGCTGTAAATATTGGTAAAATTGACTATTTGGACATTACGAACAATCAATGTACAATTGGAGATATGTCCATTCCTATAGGAAGATTGTACAAAAAACAACTTAAGAATATTGTTTCGAACAATATGACGATGCATTAATCAAAAGCATATAACTCCAAGAAGACATGTACTGTTATTAATTGTCTACAAATTTGGTTATATTCGTTACTTGCAGTAAGCATAACTATTGTGGATAATAATAATTGTACATGTTCCAAAAAAGTGAACAACCTTTTCTTGAGGCTTATTCTAAGCTCAATGTTAATCAAAAGAAAGCAGTAGATCAGATATATGGACCTGTGATGGCGATTGCAGGACCAGGTACAGGAAAAACTCAACTCCTTGCGGTTAGAGTGTGTAATATATTAGCCAAAACTGATCTATCCGCCAATAACATCTTATGCCTTACTTTTACTGATGCTGGTGCCAAGGCAATGAGGTCACGTTTACTCAAGTTTATGGGAAGTGATGCTTATCATGTCGGAATACATACTTACCACTCTTTTTGTAATCAGGTAATTCGTGAAAATGCTAGCCATTTTTCTGACTATAGAGAAATGCAAAATGCCAGTGATTTGGAAATCATTGAAATCATGACTTCCTTAATAGATGATCTTCCTCTTGATCACCCATTAAAAAGATTAAAAGGAGATGTTTATTATGACATCCCTAAATTCTTGGCATTATTTCAAGTAATGAAACAAGAACAGTGGTCGAAAGATGATATTAAAAAAGCAGTAGATGATTACGAACAAAGTCTTTATGAAAATGAAGATTTTATTTATAAAAGAAATACAAAGACAGCAAAGAAAGGGGAACCAAAACTTGCTGCAATACAAAAAGAAATAGCAAGATTTAAGGGCATCTATCACGGGGCACCATTAATAGATGAATACCACAAAAGACTAAAAAAAATGGATAGGATTGACTACAATGATTCTATTCTTTATGTAATAAATGCCTTGAGAAATGATGATATGTTGTTGGCTTATTATCAGGAAAAATATCAATTTATTCTAGCTGATGAATATCAAGATACCAATGGTGCTCAAAATGAACTTCTCTTTCTATTGACCAGTTATGACGATTCCCCAAACCTATTTGTAGTAGGGGACGATGATCAATCTATTTATAGATTTCAGGGAGCGAACATGAACAACATACTGGATATAAAACGAAAATTCAATCCTAACGAAATTGTTTTAGACCAAAACTACCGATCACATCAAGCCATTCTAGATAGTGCCATGCAGTTGATCAATCATAATACACAAAGATTGGCACATAGATTTGCTCATTTGACTAAAGAACTAAAGGAAAGTAGAATTGATCAGTATGGTCTTGGATCTAAACCAAAGGTATATCAATACGACACCTTGGAGGCACAAGATGTAGGTGTAATAAGTCAAATAAGAAACCTTAGATCAAAGGGCGTTCTATATCAAGATATTGGGATAATTTATAAAAAGCATAAAGAGGTTGATAATCTTGTTAAGTATTTTTCTTTTCACAAGGTTCCTATTAATGTTAAGAAAAAGGTCAATGTTCTTTCTTTAGTAGAGATCAAGAGATTGGTCAATATATTGACTTATATCAGCAATGAACACTATGTTCCCCATAGTGAAGAAGCTTTACTGTTTGAAATTTTGCATTATAACTTTTTCAAGCTTAAATCAATAGATATTGCTAAAATTTCCATGTTTTTATATAGACATAGGGGAGACAAGAAACTCTATTGGAGGGATCTGTTGCACGATGACAAACTTTTGAGAGAAATAGGCATTTCGGAAGTAAGCGATTTCTTGAATATAGGAGAAATGATAGATTCTTGGATAAGTGCTATATCCAATTTTACCATTCAAGTTTTGTTTGAAAAAATATTGACAGAAAGTGGTTTTTTGTCGGAGACGCTCAAGAATGAAGACAAATCATGGAAACTTCAGGTAATCAACACGTTTTTCAATTTCATCAAGAATGAGTCAGCAGCTCAACCTGATTTGCAATTGAAAGACTTGATAATGGTTATTGATAAAATGAATAATCACAGGATTTCTCTACCATTAAATCAAGTTGTTTCTTCTTCTGATGGTATCAATTTTATGACAGCTCATGGAAGTAAAGGGTTGGAATTCAAACATGTTTTTATCATCAATGCATCTGATGATATGTGGATGCAAGAAAACAACAGAAACTCTAGAAATGCCTTCAGTTATCCTCCCAATTTGATTGAAGTTGATAAGGTTTCCGATGAAGAAGACGACAGAAGATTATTTTATGTAGCTCTGACACGGGCCAAGAACAATGTATACATTTCTTGGTCAAGTTTAAACCATAATCTTAAGGAGCAGAGCCCATTAAGATTCATTGATGAAATGAATTTGTCTGATCAAGTGCAAAAAGTAAATATTAAAGAAGCAGAAGTCAGTGATTATTTAGCAACATTAATGCAACATCTGCAGGGAGATATTGAATTAATCGATAAAGATTATATAGATCAGGTGGTAGACACCCTATATATGAGTGCAACGGGTCTATCCAAATACATTAAATGTAAAACAACTTTCTACTTTGAAAACATATTACGGGTTCCCATGGCAAGGACATCCAGTATGGGTTATGGAAATGCCATCCACTATGCTTTGGAAAAATATATAGAAAAGTTCATGAATGATGGAATAGACCAACTTCCGCCTAAAGATCATCTTATAACATTCTTTAAAAAAGGAATGGAAAAATTTAAATCACATTTTACCAAGGATGAATATGATTCTTCATTATACAATGGTGAAACAACATTAGATAGGTATTACGACGAAAGAAACAACTTATGGACAATACCAAGAGAGATTAAAACGGAATACCAGATCAAAACAGAGTACCAAGGTATCCCAATATCAGGAATCATCGATCGAATAGATATTCATGATAGACATATCGATATTACGGATTACAAAACAGGAAGCTATAGGTACGATAAATTAGCAAAGGCCGATTCAACTAAAGATAAAAACAAAGAAGGTGGAGACTATTGGAGGCAGGTAG
The DNA here is from genome assembly GCA_965230345.1 of Saprospiraceae bacterium. GTDB lineage: Bacteria > Bacteroidota > Bacteroidia > Chitinophagales > Saprospiraceae > JADKBO01. Next base: position 927,017 of record CBDDKR010000002.1, on the reverse strand, counting down.
TGTTTTACAAAATGCTCATTGACAATGATCTTAACAACCAGTGGATCATTAAAAATGCGGTGATGGACTTTGTACAACCAAAAGACGATAAAATAAAGGAGAAGCGATTTAACTCGGAAGATTTCGATTTAGAAACTGTAGGAAACCAGTTAAAAGAAGCTTATCAAGGAATCAAGGAGTATGATTTTTATCCAGGGTGTGGAGAATCCGATTGTAAGTGGTGCAATTTTGTAAATGAAAATATGGATTTAAAATCGCCTCTTTCCGAATTAGAAGACAAAGAAGAATAAAATAAGTATATAATGTTTCAAACTAAGCCAAAAATACTATTGATAATACCGATCATGTTTCTTTATGCATGTTCAAATCAAGAAGCAACAACACCTAAGGAAGATTTTCATCAATTTACCCTTTTGGATTCCAAGCATACAGGAATAACCTTTAAAAATGAGTTGATTGAAGATGTTCATGACGAATCAAGAAATCTCCATTCTTTCGATTACTTATTTAATGGAAGTGGTGTAGCAGTCGCAGATTTTAACAATGATGGATTCCAAGACATTGTTTTTGCTTCTAACGACGGTGAGAATCAAATTTATATAAATGAAGGGGAACTCAAGTTTGAAGATGTTACTCAGAAAGCTGGAATAAACCAAGGAAAAACATGGACTACTGGAGTGACTACCGTTGATATCAACCAAGATGGATGGATGGATATCTATTTTTGTCAATCAGGAGCCTTTAATAAAGATTGGTCGGAAAAAAAGAATTTGTTGTTTATCAATAACGGAGATCTAACGTTTTCCGAAAAGGCAAAAGAGTATGGTCTAGACAATAGTAATATGAGTACCCAGGCTTCCTTTTTTGATATGGATCAAGATGGTGACTTAGATTGTTTTGTACTGAATGAGTCAAAGTATCCTGGGGTTCCTTATAATCAAGTCAAGGAAGAACTAAAAAGTAAATCCAACTTAAGAAGGGCCTCTAGTACAATGTATCGCAATGATAATGGGATTTATACTGATATTACTGAGGATGCTGGGATGCTCAAGTGGGGTTTTGGATTAGGCTTACTGACAACAGATATCAACAATGATGGCCTAATAGATGTATATGTAGCCAATGATTATTCTGTACCTGATTTTTTATACATCAATCAAGGGGATGGGACATTCAAAGATGAGGTAAAGCAATTTACCAATCAAATATCTTTTTATAGCATGGGCATCGATATAGCAGATATCAATAATGATGGATATAAAGATATCGCCGTGCTAGATATGGCATCAGACGATCATTTTAGATCAAAAACCTTGATGCCTTCTATGAGTAATGAAGCTTTTTGGCATTATATATATCAAAGAAATTACCACTATCAATACATGTTTAATTGTTTTCAATTGAACAATGGCAACCACACATTTAGTAATATTTCTCATATGTCAGGAGTTTCTCAAACAGATTGGAGTTGGGCTTCATTATTGGCAGATTTCGATAACGATGGTTTCAAGGATTATTATGTTACCAACGGATATAAGAGATATGGTCGGGACAATGACTTAAGAAACCTCATGAAAAAGGCTCGTAATGAAAATGGCGGGTCCATTCCCATAGAAGAAAGGCAAAAATACTATGATATGATGCCTTCCATTAAGTTACCTAACAAAATGTATCACAATCAAGGTGATTTAACCTTCAAAGCAGTAGAAGGTGAATGGGCAATTGATCAAGAGTCTTTTTCCAATGGTGCTCTTTACTCAGATCTAGACAATGATGGAGATTTAGATATAGTCGTCAATAATCTTACTATGGATGCTTTTGTTTACCGAAACAATCAAGATCAAGCACAGGAAAACAACTATTTAACGATTGATCTTAAGGCTGATTTTCCTACTGAAAATACGATGATAACTCTTCATTATAATGGAAATAAGCAAATTCAAGAAAGCATTGGTACAAGGGGTTATTTGTCTACTGTTGATCGAAGAGTTCATTTTGGACTAGGTAGCACAACGAAAATTGATAGTATAGAAGTACATTGGTCTAATCAACCTAACGTACAAATACTCAAAGAAGTAGCATCAAATCAAGTACTATCAATTCGTTATGACAAAAACCAATTAAATAAGGTTTCTTCTGAAAAGAAAAACCCTTTGATTAAAGAGATTCAACCTCAAAACCTAGGTATAGAATTTGTGCATCGCGAAAACATTTTCGACGATTTTACTGCACAAGTTTTACTGCCCCAAAAACAATCTAACCTTGGACCTGCGTTGGCTGTAGGCGATGTAAACAATGATGGGCTAGAGGATTTCTTTATAGGCGGAGCAGCAGGACAATCTGGTATACTTTATCAACAGACAATGGAAGGTAAGTTTTTCTACGACAATACCGATCAACCATGGGCTCTTGAAAAAGAATCTGAAGATATAGCTGCGCATTTTTATGATGCTGATGGCGATGGAGACTTGGATCTTTACATTGCAAGTGGAGGAAGTGAATTTGAAGAAGGTAACCAGAATTTATTAGATAGGCTATATATTAATGTAAAGGATGGCGTTTTCAGACGGGTAAAAGCTGGGCTTCCTAATGTGATGAATTATGGTTCTTGCATAGCTGCAACAGATTATGACAAAGACGGAGACCAAGATGTTTTTGTTGGTGGAAAATCAATTGGCGGAAAATATCCCAATGCGTCTCCTTCCAGCTTGTATAATTTTAACAATTTTAAATATCAAGATCAATTACAAGAACTAAATCAATCTAAGGATGTTGGAATGATAACTGACGTTGCTTGGTTTGATTATGACGGAGATAGATGGCAGGATTTATTGGTTGTAGGAGAATGGATGTCACCTAGATTATTCAAAAATGTGAATGGGAAATTTGAAGAAAAGACAACGTCGTTAGGTTTGGATCAAGAAAAAGGATGGTGGCAATCAGCAGCAGTTACAGATATTGATGGGGACGGTGATTTAGATTTTGTAGCTGGAAACTTAGGGAAGAACAACAAGTTTAAAGCAAGTAAAGAGAAACCATTTAAGGTCTTTGCTAACGATTTTGACCAAAACGGAACATGTGATATTATCTTGAGTAAAAAGTACAAAGGAAAAGATGTTCCAACTCGTGGGAGACAGTGTTCTTCGGAGCAAATGCCCTTCATAGAAGATAAATTTAAAACATATAAGGATTTTGCTAATGCAAGCATTGTTGACATTATTGGAAAAGATGGCCAAAAGGATGCTATCAAGTTAGAAGTAACTGATTTTGCATCAAAAGTGTTTTATAATCATGGAGCAGACGGATTTAAATCTGAAGATCTACCGGCCATTGTTCAAAAAGCCCCAATAAATGCCATTGTATTTGAGGATATTAATGCTGATGGCAAAACAGACATTATTGTAACAGGTAATCTTTTTGAGACAGAAGTTGAAACACCTAGGTATGATGCAGGTACAGGCCAGGTTTTGCTAAATAGAGATGGATCATTTGAAGCCTTATTACCCAATGAAAGTGGGTTTTTTACATTCAAGAATGCGAAAAATATGGAACAAATAAGAATTGCAAACAAGAAACATTTAATTGTTGCAAACAATAACGATAAAATTCAGTTTTTTGAAGTAAAACAATAGAAGAATGGATAGGATTGTGGTTATCATATTTGCCCTTTTCATAGTATTTCCTTGTGATGCTCAACAAAATCCCAAAGAACTTGGTAATGTGAATTGGGTTAGGAATTATGATGAGGCCGTTGTACAGGCAGAGAAACTAAAAAAAGATGTTTTAATCTTGTTTCAAGAAGTACCAGGGTGTATGACCTGTCAACGATATGGTGAAAATGTTCTATCGGATGATTTAATAGTAGAAATTATAGAGAGTTACTATGTACCATTAGCCATATACAATAACAAGGTTGGACATGATAAAGAGATATTAAAAAAGTTCAAAGAGCCTTCTTGGAATAACCCTGTATTACGCATTGTTGATGTGTCAAATATTGAAAACAGCAAACGATTAGCTCATGCATATGATAAGTCTTCAGTTATTGATTTTATGTATGATGACTTATCCATACAAAAGGAACTACCAACTTATTTTGACATTCTTAGAGAAGAATTACATTCTATAAAGTCAGGCACCGAAGAAGTTACGGTATCCATGTATTGTTTTTGGACAGGAGAAAAAGAAATAGGGAAAATGAACGGTGTTGTGAATACAACGGCAGGATTTATGGACGGTAAAGAGGTTGTAAAAGTTGAGTTTAATCCAGCATTAACAAGTGCGGATAGAATAATAGAGCAATCAAAAAAGGTTAAATGTGCCGACCATGTTTATGGAAGCAAAAGTTCTCAAAAATATGAAGTTCGAAATCTAAAGAAATTTACTTTAGACAAGGACCAAAACTACTACTTGAAGAAGTCAAAATATGCTAACATAAAGATGACCGATATGCAAGCAATGAAGGCCAATAGCTTATTGGGTCAGGGTAAAGATCCTAAATCTATATTCTCACCAAGGCAATTAACTCAGCTTTAGCTATCCAGCCCACCCTTCTCTATCAAGGCTTCGGTATTGAATTGCTTCTGCCAAGTGCTCGATTTTTATATCTGACGATCCCGCTAGATCTGCAGCAGTTCTGGCTACTTTTAAGATTCGATCGTAAGCTCGAGCAGAAAGCTGTAGTTTTTGCATGGCTGTTTTTAAAAGTATGGTTCCCGCCTTATTGAGTGGACAAACTTCATGAACAAGACGACCATTCATTTGTGCATTACAGTATACTCCATCAATTTTTTCGAATCTCTTTTCTTGAATTTCTCTTGCTTTTATGACCCTTTCTACAATATCTATACTTGATTCACTTGTATATGATCTATTCGCAAGATCATCATAACTTACTGGAGTAACTTCTACATGTAAGTCGATTCGATCTAATAATGGTCCAGAAACCTTACTTAAGTATTTCTTTACTTGACCTGGTCCACAAACGCATTCTTTATCTGGATGATTATAATAACCACATGGACATGGGTTCATTGATGCAACAAGCATAAAACTAGCAGGATAATCTACACTCACCCTTGCCCTCGAAATGGTCACTTTTCTCGATTCCATAGGTTGCCTCATTACTTCCAATACAGACCGTTTGAACTCAGGTAATTCGTCTAAGAAAAGAACGCCATTATGAGCTAAAGAAATTTCTCCAGGAGAAGGATTCGAACCACCTCCAACCAAAGCAACATCACTTGTAGTATGGTGAGGTGATCGAAATGGTCGATCCGTTATCAAAGAATCATTTTCTTTTAGTAAACCACATACCGAATGAATTTTTGTGGTTTCTAAAGCTTCGAATAAAGACAAAGGTGGGAGTATGGTTGGGAGGCGTTTAGCGAGCATAGTCTTTCCTGCTCCAGGTGGTCCTATCAATACTACATTGTGTCCACCTGCTGCCGCTATTTCCATAGCTCTTTTAATATTCTCTTGACCTTTTACATCACTAAAATCTAAGGCATATTCCTTGATGTTCTCTTCAAAAATTTCTCTGGTATTGTGAATTTCAGGTTTTAATTGTATCTCACCGTTTAAAAACTTGACAACTTCATCAAGATTCTGAACACCATATACATCAATATCATTAACAATAGCTGCTTCTCTTGCATTTACTTTAGGAACAATAAGAGCTTTAAATTTTTCTTTTCTACTTTGAATGGCTATAGGCAAACTGCCTTTAATTTTCTTTACGGAACCGTCTAATGACAACTCACCCATCATAACGAATTCTTCTAGGTTAGGGCAGTCAATTATACCAGCACTTGCAAGAATTCCAATAGCTATAGGTAAGTCATAGGAAGAACCTTCCTTTTTGATATCGGCAGGAGCAAGATTAACCACCAATTTTAATCTAGGGAATTTTAACCCAATGTTTCCAATCGCAGCTTCAATACGCTGAAAACCTTCCATTACTGCTTTATCTGGAAGCCCAACAAGATGATAAAATTTCTGACCCTCTGCAGGTCTACCTCCTGAATTTACCTCTACAGTAATAGTGATGGCCTCCACACCGTAAACTGCACTGGCATATGTCTTTGCTAGCATGGGTTAATTGTTGATTAAAATTAAAAATAACCAACAAAAGGAATATATGCAAGAATACAATAATTTGCATTATAAAACCCGATGACAAATTGCCCTAAATTCGAATTACTTCTTAAAAACTTCGATGGGTTTTGTCTCTATAATTAAATCTGTAAACTTACCCTTAAAGCGAGTTGCTTTTACCAAATGATTATCTATCCAATGATAATTTCCTCCACGAGGTTTTCCCATCAATAAGCCATGGTACTTAAAATTGTGCTGTTTTAACCACGTCTCAGTAATGGTTCTATGTTCTTCGGTTCTTGAAGTAAAAAAAGTAATGATGTGTCCTTGATCGTACCACTTGTTAAGAATTTCTAATGCATCAGGATACGGCTCACAAGTAACCATTCTTTCGGGTTCTTCATTTGGAACGTCGTCAGTAATAGTGCCATCAATATCTATTAAGTAGTTTTTAACGTCTTCATCTAAAATCGGACTTAACGTGTGTCCATTTTCATCGGTAATTTTTTTCAACTCTTTGCCCATAATCGCCTTGTGGAGTTTTGTAATTTGATTACAAAAGTAAACGATTTAAACGCTTCAAGCTATCTAATTTTACATAGCACTATTCATTATAATTTTGTAGTAACAGGGTAAAACACACTAAATCAAAAGGTTAAAATCAAAAACTAACCATTAATAATGATACAATAACTTAACAAAACTCTTTAATTGAAATAAACCATATAAGTAAACCTCATATTTTTATTCCTGCGCTATTAAAAACTTGGGTGAACAGCATTACCCTTTCTTTTTAGAAATAAAAATACTTTAACTTCTACAACTTAAAATTTAAAGCCGACAGTAAGTAAGAATCGCTTGGTTACACTTTCAATATTGACAAGTGGATTTCTTTCTTCGGTTAGAACAGTATACGGCATGTACCCCTCTTTGTACTCGTCGAATCTCATTCCAAAATCAATGAAAAACTTGTTTTCACGTATTCCAAGACCAAAGGCATAGGCATTATTTCTATCGTCTTCAGCATTATAAGGTGATTGGGATGATTCAAACCCGGCACGAACACGAAACTTCTGATACGCCAATTCTGCACCTAGTCTGATATTCAAACTTTGGCCTAAGAACAAATTGATGTCATTGTTTATCTCAGTTGATAATTTGGCATCATCTGGTGATGAAGAATGTTCGGTTAGATCGATACTACTCTCGCTATAATCAAGCCATTCAATATCAGCATTAATAAATCCGTAAATTTTAGGCGCAATTTTATGTACAGAACCGATACTACCTATAACCTTCCAAGGACTTGTTATTTCGTATTCAAAACTACCATCAGGAGACCTGTGTTCAAATCTTTTTTGGCCATCATCTGTGAATGCATATTCTAGATTAGTATAGTAATCGTCATTTAAAGTGTACCAAGTTGGTGAGTGAATAGCTGCACCTAATCGGAACAATTTACTGAATTCATAATTAAAACCAGCTTTAAAATTAACACCAACACCACTTGTATTTAAATACTCTGTAAAGGTTAAATCATCAAAGAAGGCAAATTCGTTTCCTGGATCATCTTCCTCATATATCTTGGTTTCTTCAAACCTGATAAAAGGTATTCCCATAGACAATCCAAGATTCAATTTGTTCATATATTTTCCTCCCCAACCAAAAGTAAGCTCATTGATGTAACCTTCTTGGTCAACAATTTGAGTTTTATTCACTGTCTTGTTAGGAAACTCTTGTAAATCTGTTTCATAGAAATTGTCACCATTGGCATCATATATAGCACCAACATTATAAGCTGGATAAGCTCTGAAATTGTCTAAGTCATCTAAAGACTTACCATTAGCATATTCAGCAAACTCTTCTGTAATTGAACCTACAGTTGATCCTTCGAATTGGAAATTTCTATTTAAGTTAGAAATCTTATTAAATCCAAATGCCCAGTTGGAGTGCGTCCAATTAGATCCAGCAGTATTTCGACTAATGACTAATCCGATATTGTCAATTTTAAAAGTAGATTTGTCCGTTGTAATCTTACTTTGATTGTCAGCAGTTAAAAAGGATTCACTATCTGTAATATTGATAGATGGAGTAAACATAAACTCTCCTTTAGCATATTCACCAAGCCCAGCTGGGTTAATATTCATCACGCCAAAATCTCCTCCCATAGCTCCGAATGATCCCGCAACCCCAAATGTACGTGCTGTCCCACCTGGTTTATGTAATGACCAACGAACTACATCGCTCATATTTTGAGCAAACAAAAAGGTAGCGCTAAATACAAAAACAACAACAGTGTAAAGTTTTCTCATTTGTCGAAAATTAGATGAATAAAAAGCTTGTTTATGCTTCGCCAAAGGTAGTGACAATTCACTACCCTTGGAAGAAGATATTTCTTGGTAATCTCTGTTTAATTAAATTATCGTCCTCCGCGTTTGGAAGATCTAGATGAGCTTCTACTTGATGATTTAGAAGAACTTGATCTACTTGAAGAAGATCTAGATCGAGAAGAAGATTTACTTGAACTACTTCTACTTGATCCGTTAAACCAACTTTTAGATTTAGAGCTAGACCTATTCGATCTTGTACTCGACTTTGGTGAAGAAGAAGATTTATACGACCTAATACTTTTTCTCTTCGACGATGTAGATTTCGACGAAAGTCTTACTGGAGAAGTTGCACTACTAGATTTTCTTCTCGGAGCATCACTTCTTTTAACACTATTTGGTTCGCTATAAGATTTAGAGTCGTAACGTCTTACTGGAGATGTAGAGACATCATTACTTCTATAAATACTTGTACTCTTAGTCGAAGTAGATCTACTAGACCTATCTACTCCTTTAGATATTGTATTTCCTTCTGATTTCGTAAATGTTACATCTCTTTTTGGAGCAACAGATCGAGGTCCAACTCTTTTACCTTTGGTACTTGAATAAGTTGATCCACCATTTCTACTGCCATAATATTTGCCATGAGGACTTGGGTTACTATTGTTGTCCCAATGATTATGATGTGCGTATCCTCCATGGTGGTGGTGATGGTTGTAATATGGGTAATAGTTCCAGTAATTATTGTAAGGATTATTCCAACCCCAACCTGAATAAGCGTATGGACCACAGTTATTCCAGTTATTATAAAAACCCCAGTTGTTCCAACCCCAAGAATACCCAAGGTTTATAGATACAAACGACCCAGAGTTCCAACCATTGTTGTAATAGAATGGGTCATAATAGGTGTTATACCAAGGATCATAAGTTGCAAAAGAAGAACATAAAAATGGAGAATAGTAACTCGTTGTTACAAATGTTCTATTTCTTCTAAAACGATTTATTCTCGTTGAATAAGAATAGTCATATTCATCGTAATAATCGTATTCGTCTTCATAATAATCATAATCGTCGTAAGATGCGTCATCGTAATTAGATGAGCGAAAGGATTGATCTTCATAAGTATCCTCTTCTATCGAAGTAGAAGTTGTAGGATAATCATCTGCATCGTAATATAAATCGTCAAATTGAGCTTGCACAGAATTAAGTGTGAACACAATGAACAGGAGGGCAGAAAATTTTGTCGTAATTGATTTCATAATAATCGATTTTAACTCAATAATATTGATTCACTTTATCCTTTCGAACTGCAATTTATTACTTTTGCGCATTAATCTTAGTTAAGGAAGAATTAAAGTACCTTTTTTTATATCAAAATTAACGTTTAAGAGCCGTATCATAACATTATTATAAGTGCTCTTATAATTAATACGTTTGTAATGGTAAAGAAGTTTCTACCTTAACTTGTATAAATGAAACATTAACAAGATTTTAAATAATTATGGCTAAAGAGATTACGCCAAGATCTGACAACTATTCCGAGTGGTATTTAGATATTGTTAAAAAGGCTGGATTAGCTGATAACTCAGCGGTAAGAGGTTGTATGGTTATCAAACCTACAGGTTATGCCATCTGGGAAAATATGAAGTCTCAACTGGACAAGATGTTTAAAGAGACAGGGCATGTCAACGCCTACTTCCCTCTTTTTGTTCCTAAGAGTCTTTTTGAAGCAGAAGAAAAAAATGCAGAAGGGTTTGCTAAGGAATGTGCTGTTGTTACACATTATCGATTAAAAAATGATCCTTCAGAACAAGGCAAATTGATGGTAGATCCTAATGCCAAACTGGAAGAGGAGCTTGTTGTTCGACCTACGAGTGAAGCAATAATTTGGAATACTTATAGAGATTGGATTCAATCCTATCGTGACCTCCCAATACTTGTCAATCAATGGGCAAACGTAGTAAGATGGGAAATGAGGACAAGACCGTTTTTAAGGACTGCAGAATTTTTGTGGCAAGAGGGTCATACTGCTCATGCTACGAAAGAAGAAGCAATGGAAGAAGCTTTGATGATCCATCGTTTATACGCACAATTTGCTGAAGAATATATGGCTATGCCTGTAATAATGGGTGTGAAAACAGCCAATGAGCGATTTGCTGGAGCGGATGAAACATTTACAATTGAAGCTCTTATGCAAGATGGTAAAGCATTACAAGCAGGGACTTCACACTTTCTTGGTCAAAACTTTGCTAAGGCTTTTGATGTTAAGTATTTAACGGATCAGAATAAAGAAGAATTCGTTTGGGCAACTTCATGGGGTGTTTCTACTCGTCTTGTTGGTGGTCTTATTATGACACATTCAGATGACGAAGGTTTGGTGTTACCGCCAAGATTAGCAGCTACACAAGTTGTGATTGTTCCGATTCCAAAGCCTAATCCAGAAATTATGGAAGTAGCAGATCGCATTGCTGATGCACTTAAGGCAAGAGGAATATCTGTTAAGATTGATACCGATATGAAAAAGCGACCAGGCTTTAAATTTGCCGAATATGAAATGAAAGGTATTCCTGTGAGAATAGGATTGGGTAAAAGAGATATTGAAAAAAATGTTGCGGAAGTAGCTAGGAGAGATACGAAGGAAAAGACTTCGGTTTCTCTAGAAGGAATTGATCAATACATAGAACAATTGTTGGAAGATATTCAACAAAACCTATTGAATCGCGCTAAGAAGTTCAGAGAAGAAAGAACTTCATATGCCGATAGCATGGATGAGATGAAAGAATTATTAGAAAACAAAGGTGGATTTGTATACGCTCATTGGGATGGTACAACAGAAACAGAGTTGAAAATTAAAGAGTTGACAAAGGCGACCATCAGGTGTATACCATTGGATAACAAAAAAGAAGAAGGTAAATGCATATATAGTGGCAAACCATCTTCTCAAAGAGTAATATTTGCAAAAGCATATTAAAAATTTATTAGAAGTTTATGAGTTTTGAAATAGAAGGGTTGGTACATAAGGTGTTTCCAACAGAGGCAAAAACAGAGTCTTTTCAAGCAAGAGAATTTGTAATTAATACAGAAGGAAACTATCCTCAATTTGTAAAGTTTCAATTGACACAAGATAGATGTGCATTGGTCGATGGATATCAAGAAGGGGAAAAGATTAAAGTTTACTTTGATTTGAGAGGTAGAGAGTGGCAAGGTAAATATTTTACCAATTTAAATGCTTGGAAGGTAGAAAAAGCAGCGGCACCTGCCCAAGCCGATTTTCCTAGTTATGAAGATGCTCCTCCAGCAGGTTTCGAAGAATTTAATGGAGGAAACACTAATAGTGCGGCTAGTCCTCCAGATCTAGAAGATTTGCCTTTCTAATGCAGAATGCATCTAACTGAAAGCATATGAGTTAAGTAGAATAATTCTATAAAACAGGCTTAATTGGATTTAGAAAATAGTACGTGTGAAAATTAAAAATTAAAAGTTTTATTTTCGCAGCATATAAACACTTATTAAATAATTACTTAAAAGAATATTGATGGCATTTGATATTGATATGATTAAGTCCCACTATGAGACATTGGGAGAAAAAATGGTTGTGATCAAGGAAAAATTGGGAAGACCACTGACTTTAGCAGAAAAAATATTGTACAGTCACCTTGATGGTGAATCTCCATTGTCAAATTACCAAAGAGGTAAAGATTATGTATTCTTTTCACCTGATAGAGTTGCGATGCAAGATGCTACAGCACAAATGGCTTTGCTTCAATTCATGATGGCAGGAAGAAATAAGGTTGCTGTTCCTTCAACAGTACACTGTGACCACTTAATTCAAGCAAAGGTAGGTGCAGAAGAGGACTTAGCTAAGTCAAATGAAATCAATAAAGAGGTAGTTGAGTTTTTGTCTTCCGTTTCGGACAAATATGGCATTGGGTTTTGGAAGCCTGGAGCAGGAATCATTCACCAAGTTGTACTTGAAAACTATGCTTTTCCAGGCGGAATGATGATAGGTACAGATTCTCATACTGTAAATGCAGGTGGATTAGGAATGGTAGCTATTGGTGTAGGGGGAGCAGATGCAGTAGATGTGATGGCTGGTATCCCCTGGGAACTGAAAATGCCTAAACTCATTGGTGTAAAATTAACAGGTAAGTTAAGTGGATGGGCTTCACCAAAGGATGTAATACTAAAGGTTGCTGGGATTCTTACGGTAAAAGGAGGAACTGGAGCAATTGTCGAGTACTTTGGAGAAGGAGCTACCAGTATGTCATGTACTGGAAAAGGGACCATCTGTAATATGGGTGCAGAAATTGGAGCAACAACTTCAACGTTTGGATACGATGACTCTATGAAGAGGTATTTGGAAGCAACTGGAAGAGCAGATGTTGCAGCCTTAGCTGAAGAAGTTAAACAACACTTAACAGCAGATCCAGAGTGTTATGCAAACCCAGAAAAATACTTTGATCAGGTAATTGAGATTAATTTATCAGAATTGGAACCTGCATTAAATGGTCCATTTACTCCTGACTTGTATACTCCAGTATCAAAGATGAAAGAAGCTGCCGTAGAAAACGATTGGCCTATTGATATAGAGTATTGTCTAATTGGATCTTGTACTAATTCTTCTTATGAAGATATTTCAAGGGCTGTTTCTATAGCAAAACAAGCTAAAGAAAAAGGCATAAAGGCAAAGTCTCAATTGACAGTTACACCAGGTTCGGAGCAAGTAAGATATACCATTGAAAGAGATGGATTGATAGAAGAATTGGAAGGAATGGGTGCTATAGTCTTTGCCAATGCTTGTGGTCCTTGTATCGGCCAATGGGCAAGATATAGTGATCCTAAAAATGCACCTAAAAACAGTATTGTTCATTCGTTCAATAGAAACTTTTCTAAGCGAGCTGATGGAAGTCCAAATACTCATGCATTTGTAGCGTCCCCTGAATTGGTAACGGCAATAGCTCTTAGTGGAAGATTGGATTTTAACCCATTAATGGATACTATAACCAATGAAAATGGTGAGGAAGTAAAACTTGATGCTCCAACAGGTTATGAATTACCACCACAAGGCTTCGATGTTAAAGATGCTGGATATAATGCACCCGCTGAGGATGGAAGTGGAGTAGAAGTAATTGTAGCTCCAACATCTGATAGGTTGCAGTTGTTAAAGCCTTTTGTTCCTATGACACAAGATGGACTTATGAACAATAGGGTATTGATAAAGGTAAAAGGAAAGTGTACCACAGATCACATATCTATGGCAGGACCTTGGCTTAAGTATAGAGGACACTTGGAAAACATCTCTAATAACTGTTACATCGGTGCAATAAACTACTTCAACGAAGAAGCAAATAATGTATTGAACTTTGAAACAGGGTCTTATATGCCAGTTCCTGAATCGGCTAAGACTTATCAAAAAGCAGGTATTGGTACAGTTGTATTTGGAGAAGATAACTTAGGAGAAGGGTCTTCAAGAGAGCATGCTGCTATGGAGCCAAGATTCTTGGGTGTTAATGCCGTTATCGTGAAGTCTTTTGCTAGAATTCATGAGACGAATCTAAAGAAACAAGGAATGTTGGCTTTAACCTTTGTTAATCCAAGCGATTATGACTTAGTTCGTCAAGACGACAATGTATCTATTTTAGGATTGGATACAATGACACCAGGAACTAACTTGAAGATCCAATTGGATCATGCTGATGGCACACAAGACACTTTTGAGGTTGCTCATTCTTATAATCAAGCTCAGATTGACTGGGTAAGGGCAGGTTCTGCGTTGAATAAAATACGTGAAGAAATAGGCTAGAACCTTTAAATGAATAAAACACAATGAGGCGTAGGGAGTTTTTTCTACGCCTTTTTGTATTTTACGAATTCAATGTTGGTGATTGGACTCGAAGCAATGATCACGAGATTGATTCAATGGCTCACATTTTAATCGCTTCATAGGATAAAACTTACTGATATGGAAAATTTGGTCGGAGATGTTAATGGATTAATTCATTTGGTTGCATCAATTATTGCTCTATTGACAGGAACGATGGTTCTCGGTATCAAAAAAGGAACTCAACAACATAAGAAGATAGGATATGCCTATTTTGCTAGCATGATGGTGTTGATAATTACAGCCTTTATGATTTACAGATTATTTGATGGTTGGGGTCCTTTTCATTATACAACCATTATAAGTTTGGTTACTCTAGGACTTGGAATGATTCCAATATGGATGAAGAAGCCAAAAGGAAAATGGAAGTATTTACATTTTTCCTTTATGTATTGGTCTGTAATTGGTCTATATGCTGCATTTGCTGCAGAAATACTAACACGGATTCCAGGCACTTCATTTATATATATGGTTGGCGTTTCAATAGCAGTAATAATGGTTTTTGGAGGTGTTGGATTTGGGATGAACAAATCAAAATGGCGAAAAGTATTTAGTGAAGTGATTTAAAACTAAATCATAATGCTAGAATCAACTCATTGAAGTTCAATCTCTGCCCAAGAATTAATTTCCATAGTATTGGCTATGCAAAAGAGTTTTCGGATTGATCTGACTTCCAAGCAGTAAATTCCGCTATTGAACACAGTTTTTAAATCACTTCAGTGTCTACGATTAACAGAATAGATTTTAGAACAGGGCTTTTGCTAAAAGGTATTTTATTTTTGATTAGTCCATGATTATGGATTTTATTAATAAAGATGTATTTAGTGTGCCAGATGTAATCATTATTGGCATATTACTATAATTATTGGTATATTTATTAGTGTAATATTGTTATAGTCATAGATTATTTATTCGAATAAGTATGTGTTGATTTTTCATGTGAATAGATAATTTTAATCTTTATACACATCAATCCCTTTTAGTTATGCTAAGATTTATAACCTTAATTTTCCTTTTCTTTCTAGTTAATATGACAAAATCTTCATGTCAAGATTATAAGACTATTTGCAACAGCAAGGACAGGAGTTTGGTTGTAGCAAATTCACTTGAAAGGATACCAGATTTGAAATACGATAAATTTAGTGAATTCGAAGCTGGTATATCGGAGGAGATAATGTCTCAAAAGGTATGGATTGGAGATTTAGAAACAAAGTGGGAATATTGCCTACAACCGGACGGTCATGAAACATATACGCATACACTTAATGTAGATGTAATGGAGGTCTTTGAAACAACAGAGGGTTTCCATTCTATTCTTAATGGTTCTTTCATTGGATGGCAATCAAATCCTACAATTCAAACTATAGAATTGGTGAATGCTGAATCAAAGGTATATTATAAGGTTGAAGATTCCTTGTATGTATTGTATGATTTTTCTGTGGGAGCTGGAGACACCTTGTCATTAAGATTTCCCATTGAAATTGATGATGTTTGGCACGAGAGTAACCCAGATATAGATCCGTATTTTAAAATTCAAATAGATTCTATAGGATCTATAGAAATTGATGATCAACAGCTTAAAAGGGTGTATTTTCATCAAGTAGATAAAGAGGATACAATTAATGGAGACTTTATATCTACGCCAGTGGACTTAGGTGGGCATTATACGGAAAAAGTCGGATATGAAAACTTCATTATACCTTATATAGTAACAGGGTATGATGAGAACAATACCAATTGTGATTTAAACAAATTTCAAAACGAAAGTATACATTGGATAAACAACAATGCCTATTGTATGGGTGTATCAGCTCAAAGTATTCAGAGTGATAACGGATTTAGACTACGTCCTAATCCAGCTTTTAACATACTAAATATAGGTACGGAAATTACTCCGGAAAGAGTAGAAATCTTAGATTTTAGTGGTCAATATGTTAGACAATATTCCCATACTCAATCCATTGATGTATCGTCATTATCAGCAGGTGTTTATATTGCAAAGGTCATAGTAAACGGTCAAATAGCATATCGAAACTTTATTAAACAGTAAAGTATTTTACCGTTATCACCCATAAGTAATGACAGAAAAAAGAACAAATATCGATTGTAATTTTGTGAACGATGTTCGTGTTTACTAATGCGCTTCTAACCAATTGTCACCAGTATCCATTTCTACTAAAATTGGAACTTTTAGATTGGGCATTGCATTAGTCATTTTATCCTTTACCAGTTCCTTTACTTGTTCCAACTCGGGTTTAAAAACGTCAAAAACCAATTCATCATGTACTTGTAGAATAAGTTTGGATTTTAGTTTTTCTTCTTTTAGAGCCTGATGAACATTGATCATTGCAATTTTAATAAGATCCGCAGCAGTGCCTTGTATAGGAGTATTGATGGCCATTCTTTCTGCATTGCTTCTTATCAACCCATTTTTAGAATTGATATCTCTCAAAATTCTTTTCCTGCCTAAAAGTGTTTTAACATAACCGTTGGAACGAGCAAATTCTATGGTGTCGTCCATGTATCGCTTTAATCCATTGAACTGCGTAAAGTAATTGGCAATAATAGACGTTGCCTCTCCTCGACTTATGCCTAATTGTCTTGAAAGGTTTGTTGCACCGGCACCATATGTAATGGAAAAATTAACAGTTTTAGCTGTCCTTCTTTGGTCTGAAGTTACTTCATCATAAGGAACGTCAAAAACTTTGGCAGCTGTAGCTCTATGGAAGTCATTTCCTTGAATAAAGGCCTCTAACATACCTTCATCTTGACTGATTTCAGCAATAAGGCGCAATTCTATCTGTGAATAATCCGCAGCTAAGAGAATATGGTCTTCATCTCTCGGAACAAAGGCTTTTCGAATTTCTCTACCCGCATCGTTTTTGATGGGAATGTTTTGAAGATTAGGGTTATCTGATGCCAATCTTCCAGTAGCTGCTCTTACCTGATTAAAATTACTGTGAATTCTACCTGATTTAGGGTTGATTTGGGTCGGTAATGAATCAACATATGTCGACTTGAGTTTGGCATACTTTCTATAGTTCAGTATGTCTTGTACGATTGTATATTTTGGTGCTAATTCATTTAGCTTTTCAACATCGGTAGAATACGTACCCGATTTATTCTTTCTCCACCTGTAAGGTATTTCCAGTTTATCAAACAAAACTGCACCGACCTGAGAAGGCGAAGCAATATTAAAATTACTTTCGGATTTTTCAAAGATGGTTTGTTGGGTCTCCTTAATTAATCTTTCTAAGTCTTTGGAGTAATTATTTAAGAATTCAGCATTTAGTTTAACCCCTTCATACTCCATATCTCGTAGCACATTGACCAATGGCAATTCAATATCATTAAGAATATTCTCGACATCTAATTCCTTGATTTTCTCATCCATTATCGGGTGCAATTGCAATGTAATATCTGCATCTTCTCCAGCATATTCTGCGACCTTTTCGATACTGACATCCCGCATAGAGAGTTGCTTTTTGCCTTTTCCAATCAAGGTTTCGATAGGGACCATTTTATATTCCAAATAAGCCTCAGATAAATAGTCCAATTTGTGTCTAAGATCTGGTTCACAAAGGTAATGAGCAATCATGGTATCAAAATATGGACCTTTCATTTCTACACCATACCATTTCATTATAATGGCGTCATATTTAATGTTTTGGCCGATCCATAATACATCATCTTGTTCCATGAGAGATTTGAATTCAAGGCATATTGCATTTGCTTCTTTTTGATCTTCTGGTATTGGAACATAATATGCTTCCGCTTTTTTAACTGAAAAGACCAGACCAACAAGTTCTGCTATATGCGCATCAATACCTGTTGTCTCTGTATCAAAGGCAATGGTTTTATGTTTCGTCAGAGATTCGATCAGTTCTGCTCTTTTTTCTTTGGTATCGATCAAATGGTAAACATGATTCGTATTTTCAATGTTTTTGTCTACTACAGCGTAATTTTGATCTTTCGAGGGGAGCTGAGGCTCTGAAATCGTTTTTTTAGGAATCGATGTGTTGCCAAATAGGGATCCTTGAGCACCAGGAGTATTTGTTTCACCCAATATTTGTAGAGCTAAAGACCTAAACTCGAGCTCTTGAAATTTTAGAGTAAGGTATTCTTTATCGACTGGGTCAATTTTGTATTCATTAGCATCAAACTGAATAGGAACTTGAATATTAATCGTTGCTAATTCTTTAGAAAGTCGCGCTTGGTCAGCGTATTCTTTCATTCGCTCGCTATTTTTTCCTTTGATGTTGTCAGCATTTTCGATAACACCTTCCAATGTATCAAACTGTGCAAGAAGTTTGATGGCTGTTTTGGGTCCAATGCCAGGAACTCCTGGGATATTATCTGCTGAATCACCAATAAGGCCTAATGAGTCAATTACCTGGTCAATTCTTTCAATACCCCATATTTCTTTAATTTCTGGTTCACCTAGGACTTCGGCTCCATTGCCCTGTCTTGATGGTTTATACATATAAATATGTTCTGAAACTAACTGTCCATAATCTTTATCTGGAGTAACCATATATACATCAAAGCCTTCTTTTTCGGCTTGCTTTGCCAATGTACCAATGACGTCATCTGCCTCGTAATTATCCACACAAAGTATTGGAATTTTAAAACCAGTAAGAATATCTATTATATGGGGAATTGCCTTCGTAATGTCTTCTGGTTGAGCTTCACGATGGGCTTTGTACTCGGGATACATTTCATTTCTAAATGTACCGCCTTTAGGGTCAAATGCGACAGCGATGTGCGTTGGTTTTTGATTTTTTATAAGATCCCAAAGCGTTCGAACAAAACCTGTAATAGCAGAAGTATTTAACCCTTTAGAGTTGATCAATGGTCTATTAATAAAGGCAAAATGGGCCCTATATACCAATGCATGTCCGTCTAGTAGAAATAATTTCTTTTCTGCCATAATGAGTTTTTTTGTGTTTAGCAAAAATAGAATTTTTAAGTCGAATAAGTTGATCGAAGTCAGGTATCACTTTAAGATTTGATCAAATCATATTATATTTAGCGCTTTGTCAAATGTATCATCTCACTTCATGGAAGGCTTTTTCAATCATATTAGACAGTTTACTTCTATTTCAGAAGAGTTAAGGCACGACCTACTGTCTAGACTTCATTTGGAGACATACAATAAGAATGATTTAATTGTTAGAGAACATACTTATTGCAAGAAGTTATACTATATTAATTCGGGATTGATTCGGTCGTATATCATCAAGAATGAACAAGACATAACATATTGGTTTTACAAAGAGGATCAAATGTTTAGTTCATGGTTTAGCTTCTACCAAAATTTACCAGGTTTTGAAAATATCGAATGTTTAGAGCCAACTGAAGTATTGGTTTTATCCGTTTCAGATTATAATTACCTTAATGACAAGTATATAGATTTTTCACGATTTAGCAGAAAATCAATAGAGCAGGGTTACTCTGAGTTGGACTATCTGAATAAAAACATTTTGGGCCTCACTGCTAAAGAAAAATATCAATTCTTAATTCATTCAATTCCCGATATAACTCAAAGGACTAAGCTTGGTCATATTGCGTCGTTTTTGGGGATTTCTAAAGAAACATTAAGCCGGGTTAGAGCACAGAAATAAGTTTTTTGATATAAGTCAAAAAAAAGACCATCATAATCTTATTCTTTTGTGATATAAATTAGATTAATATCTTCTATTAGAAGGTGTTGACTTCAACTATTTATAGAATGAGATTTTTAGTTGTACTTATAATGTTTTTATGCTCGTGTCATCAGGGCAAAGAAATCGAAGGGACTTGGTCTGTTCAAAGCAAACATTATAGATCTACAATAGAAATAATACCGAATAAAGGAAGATGGGATGCGAAGGTGTTGTACTATAATGATGATACCCAAATCATAAAAGAGGATACAATCAATCCATATTATCTGTACAAAGGGATAAAGTACCAAAAGTCAAGTCAATATGTGGATGGAGTATCTGGTGCAACAAAATTGGTAAATGAATCAACAAAATTTAAACTCGTTGAGAACGATACATTAATAATTACAACACAAATTAGAGACAAAAAAATTAATGAATTATGGATAAGAAAATAGGATTAAAGTGGGTCTTTGCCCTGCTTGTAATAGCTACTTTTTCTTTTATTGGATGCGAAAAAGAGGAACGGAATATTATTGAAACGGATAATCCAGAACCAGTAGATACGATTTCTTCAGTAGTCAGCCCAGTAAATATCAATGAAAAAGGATTTGAGTTTTTAGATCAGATGCAAGGGCATTGGGTTGGGACCAATTTAGTCATTGCAGATAATTACGATTGGTTTGGTTTTGATTACAGACCTATATCTCCTTCACACATTCAAGGCATTTTTGAAGGAGGAACATTCGGCAACTTATCTACATCATTTTTTATCGCAAATTTTAAAGGCACAAGGACCATAATGGCAAGAAATGGAGGGGTACTAAATGGTATATATCGTACAAGTTATTTTGTAATGGATGAGGTAGAAAAGCGAGAAGATGGTAGTGATTTTTATCGTTTTGTTGACGCTCATGGGGGAGAAAAAACCATGTCACTTGAGTTAAGGTTTATTCAAGATAGCCTATATTTTAATGCATATACAAGTAGGTTAGGACAAAATATTCCTAGTAGGCACATGACTTTTAAAGGAAAAAAAGAGCACCTAGAATTAACTCAATATGCAGCAGCAGAAGTTGGTTTTCCACAAAATGTTGAGGAATTTGATTTTTCCAATGGTTTTATTGAAGAGTTTTTACAAGCTTCACCAGGAGGCAAATCAGCAACATTTTTAGCCCAAGATGAGACTGGCACTAAAGATATTTTTACCCTTGCTCAAGAATCAGGAGATCCGTATACTATAGATCAACACCCATACCTAGGATATCTATATCTAGAAATAGAGCGAACTCCAGAAATGGAAGATAAATCCCTAATACTCAATATATCAAAAGATCCACTAACTGACGAATTTGGATATTTTACAGTTGGCTTAGATGCTTTTAATACTGTATTATGGTTTTCTTCTTTGGATGCTAATGAGAAAGAATTTTTATACACATATATCCACCCAGGAACATATTACATCAACGTTACTGCGGATATGAATGAAGATGGATTTATTTCAGAAGGAGATATTACTCATCCATTACGATCTATTACTATTGATCCAGAGGGTCAACACGAAATCAAAATTACAGAACTTAACATTCAAAATTAATAAGAGATGAGAAAGATAAAAATGTTTACAGCTCTTTCCCTTTTGATTATTGGACTTGCTCAATGTACGACAGCAATAATAGATGAAGGAACCACCGGTCCAATTACAAAAGAAGTAACATATTCAGATGCCAGTGAAGTAATGTTTAAGTATTGCTTAACTTGTCATGGAAGTGTTACGCCCAGTGCAGGTCTAAGTTTACATACATATGAAAACCTTCGTTTCGCTACTGAAAAGGGCAATTTAATTTCAAGAATAAATTCACAAACAAATCCGATGCCACAAAATGGTTTGATGCCTTTAGAGGAAAGGCAAATCATCCAAAAATGGGCTGATGACGGATTCCCACAATAAAATATTATGAAGAATATACTATTAATATTAATAGGGGTATTTGGAGTGTTCACATCAGTGGATGCCCAGAAATACTATACTAAAACAGGAAAAACAAGCTTTGAAGCTTCAGTAGAGACCTTTGAGCCGGTTAAAGCTACAAATAAGAGTACTACAGCTATTTTGAATGTTGAAACAGGAGAAGTTGCGAGCCTTCTATTTGTTAAATCATTCCAATTTAAAGTGGCTTTAATGCAGGAACACTTTAATGAAAATTATATGGATTCGGACAAGTATCCTAAAGCAACATTCAAAGGGAAAATTTCTGATTTTGTGTTTAATGAAATTACAGAATCGCCAAAAGAGTACAACTTAGATGGTAGGTTAACGATTCGAGGAAAAAGCCAACAAATCTCTGATAAAATCACCTTGAGTAGGAAGGGAAGTTTGGTTATGGTTGAAATTAACTTTTCCGTTGAACCAGAGGATTTTGGAATTGAAATACCAAGTATTGTCCGTAACAAGATTGCAAAAAGTATAAAAGTATCAGGAAGATATGAGTTACAAGAAAAAGGTTAGGTGGTTTACCTATGCCATCTTATTGATGTGCGCAGTGGGTTATTTGGCACTTAGTTATGTCTATAAACCTCATGATAAAATAGAAAATATAGGGGTTGACTTTTCAGGATCATCGGAAGAGTTTAAATCACTCTTTTTGAAAGAACAGGAGAAATGGAGTGGTAAAGTGGTTCAAATATCAGGAGTTCCCAGTGATGTATCTGATGATCATTGTATGATAGACGGAAGTCTGTTTTGCCAGTTTAAACAACCTGTAGAAATAACAAAGGGCCATTCGATTACAGTTAAGGGTCGAATTGCGGGTTATGATGAATTGTTAGAAGAGATAAAAATTGATGAATGTATTTTAATAAATCAATCAAAATGAGAATAAACTTATTGATGTTGTTGCTGATTATCGGCACAAGTTTACTACAAGGGCAAGAAGATGATTTACTTACAGAATTAGAAAATTCAGTTGAGGAAGAACACTTTTATCAACCAGCCTTTAAAGCAATGAAAATTGCGAATATGCAGTCCACAAAGGTTGCTGCAAAAGGAGACTTTTATCTGTACGTTTCACATCGATTTGGTAGGGTGAAAGATGGAATCGAAACCTTCTTTGGGTTAGATAATGCCAACACTAAAATACAATTTGTATATGGTTTAACAGATTATTTACAACTAGGCATAAGCAGAGAATCTGTACGAAAAACCTATGCAGGGTCAGCAAAGTTGAAGTTATTGTCTCAATCAAATAAAGTTCCGTTGAATATGACTTTATATGGAACGATCAATGTGAATACAGAATTGAGCAGTGAAAGATATCCTAATATGAAGGATGAAGATAGACTAAGTTATGCTTCACAATTGTTGATATCTAGACGGATTACCAATAGCCTTTCATTGCAGATTGCACCAACTATTGTAAGACAAAATTTAGTTTTAGAGCCTTTTCAGGATCATGAACAAGCAGCTCTAGGAATAGGAGGGCGAATGAAATTAACTAAACGTATGTCATTAAATGTCGACTACGTGTATAACATGAGTCGACATAGTGATTCTGTATATAAGGACCCATTAAGTATTGGGCTTGATATCGAAACAGGAGGACACGTTTTTCAACTGTTATTCTCTAACGCACAATCTACAAATGAACCAGGATTTATTTCTAATGCGGAAGGAGATTGGTCTGACGGAAATGTCTTTTTTGGGTTTAATATTGTTCGAGTTTTTTAGGTTACTCGAACAATAATAGTTTTTTGGTAAATGGAGTACTACACTATTTAAACCCTGAGTCATATAGTTGGGGTTAATATGGAGGAGGGATACATTTTTCGAAGTATCTCTCTTCCATTAACTTGAAGGGTTCTTTTGTGTTTGATCATATTTAAAAATTCTATGCAATTAAATACTCAGAAAAGTAAGGCTATTCTTTAGCTTTTAAAGTTTTAGAATTTTTGAGGAATAAAAAACTTTGTTATTTCGATTGTAAACTTCTAAAATGTACAGCCCCGAAGGCAAATGACTCACATCTACAACTTCTGTATTATTGTGGTCTAAACGGTTAGCAAAATGAATTCGTCCCAAAAAATCTTTTATTACATAATGACCACTATTACTTAATCCAGAAATATAAAATTGATCATAAACAGGATTTGGAAAAATGGATATGTCCATTTTTTTTAATGCTGTATTCTGAGTAATGTTGTTGCAAAAAGATAAATATTGTTCCTCAATGTCTTCATACTCAATCATTTCTTGCCATATTAATGAGAGTAAGGGATCTAAATTATTAAGGACTATTGGATGTATAAAAGTACTACCAGAAAAGTCTTTACTCGGTAATTCTTCATACATCGCCGCATAAGTTATAATAGAGGCTATAAAATAAAGAGTAGGCCTACCGTGTGGAGCATCATCTTCGTACAATTCACCTAAGGGTATTTGATCAAAAGGAGGCGAATCCAATACTCTACTGATCACAGGACCTACAGGAATCATCTTAATACAGACATTAGGAAAAGAAATCTTTACACTTTCGTAGTACTCCAAAAACCAATCGTGGAAATCTCCGTTCAAATAAGTGTTGTAGTTGCTCCATGCGCCTTCATCTGGAGGAAAAAATCCTGTTAAAAAGGGTGCCATATCAGGCCAGTTTTCATAAATAAATACATCTACGTTTTGGTCAAGAGCTAAGCATTTTTGAATGACCTTTTCTGTAGCAGAAATGACGGAATAATTTGTTCCAGGAATGTTTTCTGCAGGTCCTTGCCATTGCACAAAATTGGCTGGAGTTAAAACGATATTGTTAAAATCGACATCTTCGAAAGGTTCCATTTCGGAGTCCCATGCACTTTCCACATGATCGAAATACCACTGTGAAAAAACCGCTCCATCGGCATGTTGTGCTAGAAAACCATATTGTCCGCTTACCTTGAATGAGTTTCCAGAATCTTGTGCTAAAAAATGCATCCAATGTGGAACAGAGGTTTCTTGGCTTGGTGTGGGGTTAACCTGAAACTCATGATGTATTAAACTGTGTCCAAACATATGAGACCTTATCTCTTTTTGACCATTGATGGTACTAAGAAAGAGCAATAATGAACCCAAAGCAAGAAAAAATTTCCTATTCATTGTATTGATTTTGTCCACTATTTAGATGTGGGAAAGAGGGAAATAGCTGCAATCAAACTATAATAGAGCCAATACTTTTTCAGGTGGTCTGCCAATAAGAGCTTTATTGCCTTTAACTACTATTGGTCTCTCTATTAATTTAGGATTTTCAACCATCACGGAGACCCATTCATCATTGGAAAGGTCCTTTCCCTTGAATGATTCTTTATAAATGGTCTCGTTTTTTCTAATCAATTCAAAAGGAGAAATTCCTAACATTGAAATAATCTCTTGTAGGCTTTCTCTAGATAGAGGATCCTTCAAGTACAAAATCACCTCAGGAGAAACTCCATTTTCTTCCAATAACTGAAGTGTTTGTCTACTTTTTGAACATCGAGGGTTGTGGTATATTCTCATATATTTTTATTAAAGGTCCAAGCTAATATTCGGCTTTCTTTATTTCCTATATTAAAAGATATAATTTGATAAGAGGCTTGTTTGGTTTTTTCTAACAATGAAACTAAAGTGTCCAGATTTTTCTTCTTGGAGATTAACGAAGTAAACCAGTTTACCTGCCTTTTGAAGTTCTCGCTTTCTTTAATCATTTCAGCGACAAATCTTAGTTCTCCTCCTTGGTATACCAACTCATGGTGTTGTCCTTCGAAATTTCTAGAAACGTTCTCTTTTTTAGTTAGATTGCTGTTTTTACGTCTGTGAGAATCATTCATCTCCTTAACCGTTTTAAAAAATGGAGGGTTGCACATTGTGAAATCAAAATAATCTTTTTGATCAATAATGTTTTCAAAACACTTAGATTTATTGGGTTGATGCTTTACCTTGATGGATTGAGATAATATTGGGTTAAATGAAGCGATGGCTTTAGCCATTTTAATAGAAGGACGATGAATATCACTTGCCACAAAAGTCCAATTATACATTTTTCTTCCTAAGATAGGGTAAATTAAACCTGCTCCCGTACCAATATCTAGACCTTTTAATTTTCGCGTAGGAGAAATCAATTGATCTACTATTTGAAGATACTTCATTCTTCCTGGTACCGCAGGGCATAAGTATCCATTAGGAAGGTGCCAATGATCGATATCAAAGTATACGGATAGTAAGGCTTTGTTGAAAAGATATACGGATTGAGCATTGGTAAAATCAATGGACTTTCTTCCTTTAATCGTTTTGACAATCCCTTCTAATTCAGGATACACACGAACCAAGTAATCAAAATCATATTGATTACTGAGCAATGCTTTCCACCCTGAATTACCTTTCATTTTATCCAAATTCTAAATACTCTATATCATTTAATCTTCTATGAAACACGGATTCATATAAGTCATAAATTACACCATCTTTCAGACCGACTTTAGGAACCATAATAAATCCACTATTACACATAGACATTACTTTACTGTATATCTCTGATGCAGGAACAATAACGTCTGCTCTATCTTCATTCATTTTAAGAATAGAAACTCGCTCTTCAAAGGTAAATTCTCTTACGTAAGATCGCAATGCTTTTAGCTCCGTATATGATAATAGTTTACCCTTGGGTTTTAGTGCAAGCTTGAAGAGTTTGTTTATATTTCCCCCAGTACCAATACTCATGACATTTTTTGATTTATGGATTTTTGAAGCCTTAATCCAAGATTTCATTTCATCAAAAATGGCATTTCGAGATTCACTGTTTAATTTCCTAACAGAACCTATTGGAAACGACTTATTGTCTATCAAATTTCTACTACTAAATACATTAAGCTCTGTACTACCACCACCAACATCGATATGAATATAGTCGTTTTTGGTCAAAAATGGAATGATTGCCTTATTTAATAAAGTAGCCTCTTCTTTCCCAGAAATAATATCTATATCAAAACCAATATCTTCTTTGACTATATCGAGGACACTTGCACTGTTTTTTGCTTCTCTCATTGCTGAAGTTGCCACAGCTCTAAAAGCATTTACTTCGAAAAGATCCATCATGTTTTTAAACACACGCATTAGTTTGAAAAACTTTACTTGTGTTTTCTTCGTGATCTTTCCTTCTTTGAAAACATCTTTACCTAATCGAAGAGGAAATCTAAGAAATTCTAGATTTTTAAAAGACACTAAATCTTTGTCTTCGAAAACCTTTACCACGTGCAATCTAATTGCATTGGATCCAATATCTATAGCCGCTAATTTCATCAGAGTACAAACTTTATGATGAAGAATTTATAAAATTATTTCTCATACAAAGTTAAGCTTTAACACCTAAACCAATGCTGTTAAAAAAAAGACTTCTTCACCAATGTTATGTCTTCTTGCTTTTTATCTTTGTAACTCCTTATAACAGACCTAAACATGTACAAAGATAAAAAAGTCGTTGTCGTAATGCCTGCCTATAATGCGGCTTTGACCCTTGAAAAAACGTTAGCAGAAGTTCCGATGGATCTGGTTGATGAGGTTATACTATGTGATGACGCAAGTAAGGATGATACCGTTGCTTTGGCCAAAAAGCTTGGTGTCAATCACATCATTGTACATGAAACGAACAAAGGTTATGGGGGAAATCAGAAATCTCTATACAATAAGGCATTAGAAATTGGTGCTGATATAGTCATTATGTTGCATCCTGATTACCAATATACGCCTAAGCTAATTCCAAGTATGGTGAATATCATTGGAGATGAATTATATGAAGTCGTACTTGGGTCTAGAATTTTAGGAAAAGGGGCCTTAAAAGGTGGAATGCCTTTGTACAAATATATAGCAAATCGATTCCTCACATTTACCCAAAATGTTTTGGTGAGTTACAAGTTATCTGAATATCATACTGGGTATCGATCATTTAGTAGAAATGTATTAGAATCTATTAACTACAATGAGAATTCGGATGATTTTGTGTTTGATAATCAAATGTTATCTCAGATAATCTACAATGGATTTGATATTGCAGAAGTAACCTGTCCAACCAAGTATTTTGAGGAAGCAAGTTCTATTAATTTTCGAAGAAGTGCTAAATATGGATTAGGCGTTCTTGGTGTTTCGTTAATACATAGATTGAATAAAATAGGAATTGTAAAATCCAAATTGTACAAAAAGTAGTTGTTAAGAAAATAGACCCAATTTGATTCAGAACCAAGACCCCGTTAAACAGCCATTTTTAATTCCTTATCGCAAAGGAATATTGGGTTTTTTTGCTGTTTTAACCATTCTTAGTTTAATTGGCATTCCTCGTCTAAAGTTTTCATTTGATTTCGAACAATTCTTTCCACAGGGTGATGAAGATTTGGAGTTTTTTCGCTCTTTTACCAAGGAATTTGAGACAGATGATAATTTTTTGTTGCTTGCAGTTGAGAATAATCCAACGGTTTTCGATACTTCTTTTTTGCAAAAGTTTCATACCATATCTCTGGATTTAAGATCTTTACCTTATGTTAAAAGTGTTCAGGGTCTTACAACTATGCGATATCCTGTGAAAACACCATTTGGCATAACTTCAATACCCATTTTGCATCTTGCAAATGAAGAAAAATTAGAAAGGGATAAAGAACGAATATTAGACGATCCCAGATTTGTTAACAACCTCATCAATAAAGAAGCGACTGCACTCGTTTCAATCATAAAAACCAAAGGAGGCCTTTCTGTTTATGAATCGGAGAAATTAATTGAAGAGCTTCACAACATGATGTTGAAACACCAAGTTTCAACCGATGATTATCACGCTTTGGGAAGGGCATATTTTCAAGAGAGTTTGATTAAAAACCAACAGAAGGAAGTCTTATACTCTTCTATAGTATCTATAATACTTGTTGCTTTAATACTCTTCTTCATCTTTAGGAGAACAACTGGAATTATTATAGCCCTAACTTCTATTAGCATCAGCTTGATCTTGTTTATTGGGTTTATGGCAGCATTTGGTCGTCCACTAAGCATTATGTCAGCTCTTTATCCTGTTTTAATGCTAATAGTGGGAACTTCTGATGTCATTCATCTTATGACTAAGTATGTTGACGAAATTCAGAAAGGACTCACCAGAGAAGAGGCTTTAAAGATAACGATAAAGCAAATCGGCATAGCAACATTTCTTACTTCATTGACGACAGCAATTGGTTTTGCCACCTTATTAACATCAAGATTGGAGCCTGTGCGAGACTTTGGTATCAATTCGGCTGTTGGAGTAATCATAGCATTTATTACAACCATGTTGATCTCTTCAGTATTGTTGAGCTATTTTCCCCCTAGTAAAATAATTGATGTAAGGAATAAACACCTTAATTCTTGGAGCCAATATACCCAACGATTATACGAATTATCAAAAAAGTATAGTCGATATATTGTTGTAATATTTACCATTGCAATAGTTGCAAGTTTGTATGGACTTACTGAAGTTACTACAAACTATACAGTAGAAAACAATTTGCCAATAGGCGAAAAAGTTACCAGCGATTTTCTTTTTTTTGAAGAAGAGTTTTCTGGATTTAGGCCTCTAGAGTTTGCCATAATTGCTAAGCCGGGATATCAAGCTGATCAATATGAAGTGATCAGAGAAATTAACAAAATAGAAGAACACTTGATTCAGATTCCTGAAATAAACTCAGTAATTTCTCCAGCAACTTTTTACAAAAGCGTCTCTAGAATGAACAAGGGAAATGCTAGGAACGCATATCTTTTTCCTTCTTCGGAAGGTGAATTTTATAAGTCAAAGAAAATGATTGATAAGGTTTACCAAATGGAGTCCACTGTATTAATCAATAAAAAGAGGGATAAGACCAGGATATCTTCTAAAATTTCTGATATCGGAGCGGATAGCATAAAAATAATTGGCGGTAAGATAGATCAATGGATTGCTTCAAATGTAGATACCTCAATTTTATCCGTGAAGAGGACGGGTACAGGATTAATCATGGATAAGAATAGTGTTTATGTAACGGAGAGTTTGATTAAAGGACTTGGGCTTGCATTGTTAATCATTAGTATTGTAATGGCGATACTTCTTAAGAGTTGGAAAATGCTTATTCTTGCCTTTATTCCAAACATACTTCCAGTCTTATTTGCCGGAGCTCTCTTGGGCTTTCTTAATATCGAATTAGAAGCTGGAATAAGTATTGTTTTTGCTGTTATTTTTGGTATTGCTGTGGATGATACTATTCATTTTCTAAGTAAATATAAACTGTGTAGATCTCAAAATTTCGACATTGAGGAATCACTTAGAATTACATTTAATGAAACAGGAAAGGCCATCTTTTTTACGACGGTAATATTATTTTTTGGTTTTGTAGTCATGTTGTTTTCTTCTAGCCCACCGACCAGAACAGTAGGTGGTTTGATATCCATTACATTAATCGCAGCCCTTCTTAGTGACGTCTTATTGTTGCCTATTCTTATGCGAAAATGGTTGAAGAAATAGAGGATAATGAACTATTCTTGAATGGGTAGTATTTAAAACATATTGAAAGATATAAATGAAATATGAAGTTTACAGGACCCAACAAAGAACATTTTGAGGTTTTAAACATTACAAAGTTTAACCAAGGAAGCTTATTAGAAAAAAGAGAAAACCAGCTTTTTATATTGTGGTTTGATTCAGATTCAGAGGCTTCAACCATGGAAGTTGACACACACTCGTATTCTTTTGGTAAAAACGATATGGTCTTTCTTACTGAATTTCACCAACTAAATAAGTTAAATATAGATCAAGCCAAGCTTTTGAGATTTAATCGTCCTTTTTATTGCATACTAGACCATGATAGCGAAGTTGGGTGTAAAGGAGTCTTGTATTATGGATCTTCTACATTACCAATTGTATCTCCAGAAGATGAGGATTTGGATATTTTGAATACAGTTTGGAAGATGATCTGTATTGAATTGGATTCTACTGATAACCTTCAGCTTGAAATGCTTCAAATGATGCTAAAAAGGCTTTTAATTCTTTGCACGAGGATGTACAAGAAACAGGAAAATTATACGGCTGTTTCTTCACCTAAAAATGAAATTATCAGAGCATTTAATTATTTGGTAGAAAGTCACTTTAAAGAAAAACATACTGTTGGCGAATATGCTCAGCTTTTACATAAATCTCCTAAAACTTTATCTAATTTGTTTAAAAAAATAGGAGATAAAACACCGCTTCAGTTTATTCAGAATCGAATTCTTCTTGAATCGCATCGATTATTACGCTATACGGACAAAGCTATTTCTGATATTGCTTATGAACTAGGGTTTAATGATGTTCAGGCATTTAGTCGATTTTTCAAGTCAAAAGAAGGTCTTTCACCCTTAGATTTTAGAAAATCATCCAATTAGGGAAATTTTGCTAATTCGAAGGGAATTGTCGCCTATTAATAACCCCTGAAACAGCCTCATCTTTGTGTTATAATTAATTCAAAAAATAAAAACACATTGTAATGACAAATTTTAATATCCCATCGAAAGAGCAAGTATCGGAAAAGAATCAAAAGATTTTTGACAATCTTAATTCAGCACTTGGCTTTGTACCGAATCTGTATGCTTATTATGCAAAGAATGATACAGCCTTAGGTGATTATCTAAGTTTACAAAACAGAAAATCTACGTTAAAAGCAAAAGAAAGAGAATTGATTAATTTGGTAGTAAGTGAATACAATGGATGTAGATATTGCCAATCTGCTCATACGGTACTGGGTAAAATGAATGGGTTCACTGAAGATCAAATTCTTGAGATGAGAAAAGGAAGGGCTTCGTTCGATGACAAGTTAGACGCACTTGCCACGTTTACAAGATCTGCTGTTGAAAACAAAGGAGTAATTAGTCAAGAGATAAAGGAGCAGTTTTTTGCTGCTGGATATAGTGAGTCCAACTTAATTGATGTTGTAATGGTGATAGGAGATAAAACAATCAGCAATCTTATCAATAACATTACTAATATCGAAATAGACTTTCCATTAGCTCCAGAACTATAAGTATTTAATAAATTAGGATAAAATATAAAGACATGAAAGAGATAACAAACATAAAAGATTACAACGACTTAATAAGTGGAGAAAAACCAGTATTGCTTGATTTTTATGCGGACTGGTGTGGTCCCTGCCAAGCATTATTGCCAACAGTAGAACGTTTGGCAGATAAGCATAAAGAAGATTTTCAGATTGTAAAAATTAATGTTGACAGAAATGTTGAATTGGCTTCAAAATATGGTGTTAGAAGCATACCCTCTTTGTTTTTTGTGAAAGACAATGAAATTCAAGAAAGACTTACAGGACTTCAATCAGAAGCTACATTAGAACAAAAGATTCAATATTATACTTCGAATTAGATGGTTTTGCAAGTTGAAGCATCAATAAAAGTGATTAATAAAACGAGGCTGTCTCTCATCAAGATGGCCTCGTTTTTTAGATAATGGAATCAACTAAAAATCACATTAATCCAGCTTTTCAGTAAAATGTTTTATCACAGTTTTGACTGTATGAAGAGAATTAATCTAAGTAAATAAAATCTTTTTTGTCCACACTACAGGTTTTATGTTTCTGAAACCGGTATCTATTTTTAGCAAACTGATTGTAAAACCAATCCAATAGTTTTGAAGGCATGAATCTACAAAACCGATATATCCAATTACCATATCTAACATTATCCTTGACTAAATAAAGAATTGCTCTTGACCTTTTTAACCACAACCCTTTATATAAGTAATAAGCAGAATTCATATCCCATCCATTTTCAGAAAGGACCTTTTGTGCAAAATCACCATGAATGGAATATACTTTTAATCCATTTTTTTGTGCTAGGTTATCATCAATTAATTCAATAAAACGATTGCAGTATAAACATTTGGCATCATATATCAATATATGGGACGAGTTCATATAGTCGTACTTGTCTATACCAACCCTTGAGCCATCATTGCGTCGGCTACTTTGACAAAACCAGCAATATTTGCTCCCTTCACATAATCTACAAAACCATCTTCATCTGTGCCATATGAAACACATGATTGATGAATATCTTTCATAATATTGTGTAATCGATTATCAACTTCTTCTCTAGTCCAATTGATTCGTAGTGCATTTTGGGACATTTCGAGTCCAGATGTTGCTACACCTCCTGCGTTAGATGCCTTACCTGGTGAAAACAATAACTTGTGTTTGTGAAATACTGCAATCGCTTCAGGTGTACATGGCATATTAGCTCCTTCAGCAACGCAAAAACACCCATTACTTACTAAGGACTTGGCGTCATCCTCTTTAAGTTCATTTTGCGTGGCACAAGGAAGGGCAATATCACAAATAATATTCCAGGGTTTTTGTCCTTCGAAATACTGGGCCATAGGATATTTCTGAAGATATTCTTTTATCCTTCCTCTTTTGTTGTTTTTAAGATCCATGACAAAGGACAATTTATCTTCATCAATACCTTCTTTATCATAGATAAAACCAGATGAATCTGAAAGCGTAACTACCTTTCCTCCTAATTGAATAGCTTTTTCGGCAGCAAATTGTGCTACATTTCCTGATCCTGAAATCACAACAGTTTTTCCTTCAAAACCCTGTTCTTTCGTTTTTAGCATTTCTTGAGCAAAATATACGGTTCCGTATCCAGTAGCTTCAGGACGAATCAACGATCCTCCATAACTCATTCCTTTGCCTGTTAAGACACCAGTAAACTCATTTCTTAATCTTTTGTATTGTCCAAATAAGAAACCAATTTCTCTGGCACCGACACCAATATCTCCAGCTGGCACATCGGTGTTGTGTCCAATATGTCTGGACAATTCAGTCATGAAACTTTGACAAAACCTCATCACTTCATGATCACTTTTGCCTTTGGGATTAAAATCGCTTCCGCCTTTTCCTCCCCCCATAGGTAATGTTGTCAAGCTATTTTTAAATACCTGCTCAAATCCTAGAAATTTAAGAATACTTAAGTCTACAGAAGGGTGAAACCTCAAACCTCCTTTGTATGGACCGATGGCTGAATTAAACTCAACTCTATAACCTTTATTAATTTGAATCTCATTATTGTCATCCATCCATGGGACTCTAAAAATCAAGACCCTTTCAGGTTCAACCATACGCTCAAGGAGTTTTTGGTTTTGATACTTAGGGTTGGACTTGATAAAAGGTAGTACGGTTTCGGCTACTTCCGTTACTGCTTGAATAAATTCAGGTTGATTGGGATTAGCTTGTTCAACCCTATTGACAAAATTATTTATACTTTCTTTCACGATCTTTAGTTTTTTCGATGAACAGAATAAAGCACATATTACGAATTGATGTTCTTTTAAAATTCATTTTTTAAAAAAATCACAACATCTTTCTAAATGTAGAATATATTTTATCACTACTTAAATAATCCAAGTCTACATTTTGTTTTAATTTTTTATTCAAAAATAAAAGATAATGAGTCATCTACCTCTGATGATTGAAAACTCTTCAACCACTTTAACATTTGAATGCACTTGAAATTATCTTTTCAGATAGAAGGTATATGTGCAATAATTGGGTTCTGTTATAAGTGGTTGTCCTTATAAAATTTGCACTGATGTGTGTTCTATACGAAAAGGAGAGTAACTCATTATTTACGAAGAGGTTATGTGGACAAAAAAACATTGAATTTTCTGTAACAAATTGGAACTTTTCACATTATACTTTAGATGTTAAAATTCAGAGACAAGGATTGTAAAATGTAATAATTGAATAAATCCGTCGTTTCTAAGACTTTGAAAAAGCATAAAAAAACAAAAGAATGAAAAACTTAATTTGGCTGTTGTTGCTGTTTTCGGCATTTGCCCAAGGACAACAGGTATCCATAAGTGGTGTCGTTTCTGACCAAAACAATGGTGAAACCTTAATTGGTGCTACGGTTTATGTGCAAGGGACAGATATTGGTACGACAACTAATGAATACGGTTTCTATTCATTGACTATGGATGCTGGTAATTATACCATTGTTTATTCGTATGTTGGTTACGAATCTATAGAAAAGCAAGTGCAGCTTTCCGGTAATACTAAGATCAATGTGGAGCTTTCCGATGGTGCATTAGAAATTGAGGAAGTAGTAGTAGTAGCAGAAAACAATAAAAAAGTGGATGTCAAAACTCCACAGATGAGTGTAAATAAATTGAGTGCACAAACCATCAAGCAGATTCCTGCTGTAATGGGTGAAGTTGATGTTATTAAGTCTCTTCAACTATTGCCGGGTGTAAGTAATGCTGGTGAGGGAGCATCAGGGTTTAATGTCAGAGGAGGAGCAGAGGATCAAAATCTTGTACTATTGGATGAAGCAATTATTTACAACTCATCCCACTTATTCGGATTCTTTTCGATTTTTAATACGGATGCGATTAAAAATCTAAAACTTTATAAAGGAGGTATTCCCGCCAAATATGGTGGTCGTGCATCTTCTGTTCTAGAAATTATACAAAGAGACGGTAACAAGAAAAACTTTGCAATGACTGGGGGGATTGGAGCCATCTCAAGTAGACTAACGTTAGAAACACCATTTGCAAATGAAAAAGGATCCATTCTACTAGCAGGTCGTGCTTCTTATGCCAATTTGTTCTTAGCGATCGCCAATAATGACAACAGAGCAGGTTTTTACGACTTAAACCTTAAAGGAAACTATACCTTGAATGAGAACAATAGGTTATTTATTTCAGGTTATTATGGTCAAGATAATTTTGAGTTTTCTGATATCTTTAAAAACAACTATGGTAACGTCTCTGGTAGTTTGAGATGGAATCATATATTTAGAGATAACATCTTTGCCAATATGTCTTTAATCTATAGCAAGTATAATTATGGGTTTGAGTTAGACTTTATTGGTTTGGATTGGGTATCAAATATCCAAAATTATAACCTTAAATACGATCTTGCATATTTTTACTCAGATCGATTGAAAATGCACTATGGTTTAAGCAGTATTTATTATGACTTTAATCCAGGTGAAATTAAGCCAACAGATGAGACATCATTGATAAATGAGTCTATTTTGGATAGAAAGTATGCCTTCGAATCCGCTGCATATGTAAATTTAGAACATAAGATTACAGATCGATTAACGGCCCAATATGGTATGCGATACAGCATGTTTAATCGAATGGGAGGAGAAGAAGTTAATTTGTATCAAGATGACCTTCCTTTGGTATATAATAAAGATTTGGACATTTACGAAAGAACTGAACCCATTGGAACAAAAAAATATAGTGGTGGAGAAGTTATTAAAACATATGGTAACCTTGAACCAAGGCTTGCTCTTTCTTACCAAGTATTTGATGAGGCTTCCATAAAGGCTAGTTACAATAGAATGGCTCAATATTTACACCTCATTTCTAATACAACATCTGCCACTCCACTTGATGTATGGACTCCAAGTGGTACTTACATAGAGCCTCAGATTGCAGATCAATACGCTGTAGGGTACTTTACCAACGTATTGAATAGTGATTACTCCTTAGAGTCAGAGGTTTATTATAAGACCATTGACAACAGGGTGGACTATATAGATGGTGCAGACCTTATTGCACAAAATGACTTAGAAAGAGAAATATTAATTGGTGAAGCCAGATCATATGGGTTGGAGTTATTGCTTCGAAAAAATCAAGGAAAACTCACAGGTTGGTTAGCGTATACCCTTTCTAAATCTGAACAGAGAACTCCAGGTAATAAATCAGGAGGACAAGGATTGAACAATGGCGACTGGTATAATACATCTTATGATAGAACGCATGATGTTTCGTTAACGGCAAATTATAGTTTAACAAAGAAGTGGTCCTTTGGAGCCAATTTTGCATTCCAAACAGGAAGGCCTGTTACATATCCGAACGGTCAGTTTATCTATGATGGTCTTTCGATTGCAACTTATTCAGAAAGAAATGCCAACAGACTTCCTGCATATCACCGTCTAGATGTTTCTGCAACTTATAGACCTAGTGCAAACAAGAAAAAGAGTTTTAAAGGTGAATGGGTGTTTAGTATTTACAATGTTTATAATAGAAGAAATGCAGCATCTATTTCGTTTGCACAAAACGAAGATACTGCTGTAAATGAAGCAACAAGAACAGCTATTTTTGGAATAATCCCTTCAATTACTTACAACTTTAAATTCAGATAATTCTAATCATGATAAAAATGAAAAACTATATATATTTTGTGTTATTGACACTAATCTTGGGATCTTGTACGGACGTAATCGATGTTGATGTAGAAGATGGAGGAAAAAGATTGGTAATTGAGGCTTCTATACTTTGGGAAAAAGGAACAAGTGGACAGGAGCAATTGATAAAATTGAGTGAATCAACAACGTACTTTGCAAACGAGCAATCGATCCCTGTTGAAGGGGCAACGGTAAAGGTTAAAAACGAAGATTCGGGTGAAGTTTATGAATTTACCGACCTTGGTGGGGGAGATTATTATATCAACAACTTTGTTCCGGTAGCGTATAATAATTATTCTCTTGATGTTTCGTACAATGACAAAAGTTATTCGGCAGAGGAACAGTTAATTCCAGTACCTGATTTTACGAAGATAGAGCAGTCTACAGATGATGGTTTCTCAGATGAATGGATAGAGATAACTTCTTATTTTATTGATCCAGAGGATGAGGAAAATTACTATTTAGCTTCTTTCGACATTAGTTCAAAACCTCTTTTAGATTTGAGAGCTTTTAACGATGAATTTACTAATGGTAATGAACGATTTATAAGAATTGAAGATGAAGACCTTGAGGCAGGGGACACCGTTACTACTGTCCTTCAAGGAGTGACTAAACGATATCATAACTTTATGGATATTCTCATCGAACAAAGCCTTGATGGCGGTGGTGGTGGACCATTTCAAACACCTCCAGTTCAGTTAAAAGGTAATTGTATCAACCCGAATGATGCAAATGAAGAAGTCTTGGGTTATTTCAGACTTAGTCAATACGTAGAATCCAGTGTTATTGTGGAATAGTAGAATTAGCATTAATAATAATATAAAAAGGGTGTCTAATTGACACCCTTTTTTGTTGAAATAATCCTTGTTTTATAGTATTCTAGTCATTGAAGTGATTTAAAAACTAAATCCTAATGCTAGAATCAACTCATTGAAATCCAATCTCTGCCCAAAAATTAATTTCTATAGCTTTGGCTATGCAAAAGAATTTTCGGATTGATCTGACTTCCAAGCAGTTAATTCCGCTATTGAACACAGTTTTAAATCATTTCATTTTGTTTATACAAGCTATAAATACTCGGTATTACAAAGAGATTGAGAATTGTAGCAGAAATCAACCCTCCTAGAATAACAATTGCCATAGGGCTTTGAATTTCATTACCCGGTTCACCTCCTTTCAGAGCAAGAGGAATCAAGGCTAACCCTGTTGTAAATGCAGTCATTAGTATCGGATTTAGTCGATCTTTGGCTCCTTCAATAAGCAGTTGTTTACTATGCTTTTGAGTTGAACTAAGTTCTTCGTATTTCGACACAAGAAGGATACCATTTCTCGTGGCAATTCCAAATAAACTAATGAAACCGATAGTGGAGGCAATGCTAACTACACCAGAAGTAAAATAGACTATAATTATTCCTCCAATCAAAGCCAGAGGTAAGTTTAAAAGAACAATTAATGCTAGTTTGAAATTGTTAAACTCATAGAATAATAAAATAAGAATAACGAATATTGCTAGAATAGCAGTAAGTAATAATAAACGAGAAGCTTTAGATTCGCTTTCAAATTGACCACCATATTCTATGCGATAACCTTCTGGCAATACAATAGACCTTTTCACTTCTTTTTGAATATCTGAAACAACACTTTTGAGGTCTCGATCATGAACATTAGCGGCTATAACAATTTTTCTTTGGACATTTTCGCGACTTATTCGATTAGGGCTACTCAAGGGTTTGACTTCGGCTAATGTACTTAATGGTAATGCACTACCGTTTGGTAATGATATCAAAAGCCTTTCTAAGTCGTCCTTAGAATCTCTGTACTTTTTTTGTAACCTAACCACAAGGTCGAAATATTTTTGTCCTTCTAAAATGTCACCGGCTTTCTCTCCAGCAAAAGCAATATCTACTTGATCAAGAAAATCACCGATGGAAAGCCCATATGATGCAAGAATTGTTCGATTTGGGATGACTCTCAGCTGAGGAACTTCTATTTGTTGATCGACGGCTACATCGGCAATTCCTTTGATAGGTTTAACCAGTGTTTCTATTTTCCGCCCTAACTTTAACAATTGGCCTAAATCATCACCAAAAACCTTTACAGCGATATTAGCACGTGTTCCTGATAACATATGATCTATTCGGTGTCCAATTGGTTGACCTAATGTTATATTAACACCAGGAACAACGCTTAATTTGGTTCTAACCTCTTCGTAAAAAACTTCCTTTGATTTACCATTTAAGGAAAAAGGAACATCAATTTCTGCTGCGTTAACACCTTGTGCATGTTCGTCCAACTCTGCTCGCCCAGTCCTTCTCGTTACAACATTTACTTCCGGCATTTCGAGCAGTAGTTTTTCTATTAGTTTTCCATTCTTATTGCTTTCTTCTAAGGACATACCTGGAATTCCAACAGCACTAATGACCAACGACCCTTCATTGAATTCTGGAAGAAAACTTCTACCAAATTGATTAAATAAGAATAAACAAAGAACAAATAGAGTAAGTGTGGAACCAATGACCCATTTAGGAATAAGGAGTGCTTTTTCCAAAAGATGGGCATAATGGTGTTGTAACCACCGTTCTACTCGAGTCCCCTCTGACTGTTTGACCAAAGTTTTGCTGTCCTTGAGTAAATAAGAACACAAAACAGGGGTAATGGTAACAGCAACCAAAAGAGAAGCAAGAACAGAGGTAATAAAAGCGATTCCCAAAGGTTCTAACAATCTACCCTCCATTCCACCTAAGAAGAATAAAGGCACAAAAGAGACAATTATTATTAAAGTTGCGATAATGATAGAACTACGAATTTCTATGGACGCATCTTTAACCACTTTTAAAACGGAAGCCCTTTTCTCAATTGGTTTACGTATATTTTCTCTTAACCGTTTGAAAACATTTTCAACATCGATAATGGCATCATCTACAAGTGCTCCAACGGCAATAGCCATACCTCCCAAACTCATTGTATTGATGGTATAACCCAATAACTTTAGAACAATTATAGAAGTCAAAAGAGATAGAGGAATTGCCAACAAAGAGATAATTGTCGTCCTCCAATTAAGTAAGAAAATGAGGAGTACAATTACAACAAAAAAAGCACCTTCTACCAAAGTAGTCCTTAGGTTAGATATAGAGGCTTCTATAAAGTCAGCTTGTCTGAATATCTGATTTTTTACTTCTACACCTTTAGGAAGACTTTGGTTTAAATCGGCTACTACGAGGTCCAACTTTTTAGTTAATTCCAAGGTATTAACTTCTGGCTGTTTTGAAAGCGTCATAATTACGGCTTCATGAGTATTAAGAGATCCATCACCAATTTTATCCGATGCAGAAACCCTAACTTCAGCAATATCGCGGACTTTAATTGGATGACCATTAACAAAATGGATTATGGACTCTTTAAGGTCTTCAATTTGATATACTCTGCCTACACCTTTAATTAAGTATTCGTTTCCAAACTCCTGAAGTACACCTCCAGATACGTTTTTGTTACTCTGTTTGACTTTCTCTAGAACAGATGACAGACTTAAACCATAGTAAAGTAACTTTTGCGGGTCAACTAAAACCTGATATTGTTTATACTCTCCCCCAAGTACGATTACATTGGCTATTCCTCCGATAGATTTTACCCTCGGGCTTATTTGCCAATCTGCAATACTTCGTAATTCCATGGGGGAAAGAGAATCAGATGTAACCCCCAAAAGCATTACTTCACCCATGATAGACGATATTGGTGCTAATGTAGGAGTTCCTACCCCATAGGGAAGTTTTTCTTGTACCATTGGAATTCGTTCACTCACAATTTGACGAGCCTTGTAAATATCAGTTCCCCATTCGAATTCTACCCAGACAATAGAAATGCCTGCAGAAGAGGAAGATCTAATTCTTCTTATGCTAGGAGAACCGTTCATTGATGTTTCAATCTGATATGTGACTATTTTTTCCACTTCTTCCGACTCCATTCCATGCGCTTCTGTTAAAATAGTCACTGTTGGAGCGGTTAAATCAGGGAAAACGTCTACATTCATATTTCTGGCAATCTGAATTCCAATTATGGAAAGAAAGACTGCCGCCAGCAAAACCATAATTCGGTTTTCCAGCGAAAATGATAATATTTTGTTTAACATAACTTCTACATTTAATGAGCATGACCATGAGCAGGAGCCTGTCCAGACAAAGCTGCCATTTTCACTTGATACGCACCAACGGATACAATCATTTCCCCTGGAGTAAGACCTTCAACAATTTCTATTTCATTACCATTTGATCCTCCTATGATTACCGTTCTTTTTTCGAATTGTTCACCTGATTTTTGAACAATGACAGAATACTGTCCATAATCTTCTAAAAGTGCGGTTTTGGGAACAATAACTTTATCGTTCCCCTGTCCTGACAATACTTCTGCGGCTACCTGACTTCCGCGAGGCATATTTGTGTTTTTGTTTACATTGGTGAAAATAGAAACCATGGGATTTGTTGGTGATACCACATTTTCGACAGAAAGAATTTTTCCGCCAAGGTTTCTCATACTCTCCCAATTGCCTTTTTCATCCTTGAAATGAATGTCTTGAACTTGATCTAAAATTTGGTATGAATCTGGAGATACTGAAATTTTAAGAATACTTGTTTTTGCATCTGATATTTCGAATAACTCTTGTCCTTCTCTTACAAAATCGCCATTTTTGATACTTAACTCTTGTAGATATCCATCAAAAGGTGCATTAATGTATATCGGCTTAGAGGCGAAGGGTTTTCCTGCCCTTCCATCAAGTAACATTTGATAGGCTTGTTGCTTGTCAATAAACTCTTTTTCGATTTCCTCGAATTCAACCTTT
Organism: Saprospiraceae bacterium; assembly: GCA_965230345.1. Classification (GTDB taxonomy): domain Bacteria; phylum Bacteroidota; class Bacteroidia; order Chitinophagales; family Saprospiraceae; genus JADKBO01. The sequence goes on along the minus strand of CBDDKR010000002.1, from coordinate 885,004 downwards.
GATATCACTTTATTTTCATATAATGACTTCTTACGATTGAATGTCGTTTCGATTTGATCAAATACTTTTTTAGCCCTATCAATTTCTGCTTTCAAATTATTGGTTGAAAAACCAGTGCCATTAATAACAAGAATGTTTTCTCCTTTTTTGACCTTAGCCCCAGAGGTGAGGTTTTTTTTAAGAAAAGAGATATTCCCGTTTGATTTAGCAACCATTGTTTTAAAACTATTGGGTGTGGATTCCCAAACTCCAGAAGTAGAAATGGTATTAAAAAATGGTTTAATTAAGACAGGTTCAGTTTGAAAATCCATTTTCCATGCTTGTTCTTTCAAGAATGAAATGCCTTCTTCTTCTGAAGTTCCTTCTACAGCGTTTAATACTTCCTCCTTGCTGTTATAAACTTGAATAGGTTCTATGATTAATTGATCATTATTTCCATTCGATTGAATGTCGAAAACTAATTTTCCAACTCCTGCTTCAAGGGGTTTTAATGATGGGGTGAATATCCCAGGAGAACTTGGCTCTACAACTGAATGGCGAATGCCTTTATCTCCAACAATTAAACTGACTGTAACCTCCCCTTCTTCAACGGCTTGATGCTTTTCCAATTGAGTGAAATGGGCAGCAAACCGACTGGTTTGGCCAACGACTAGAATAGGGAATTCAACAAATAACTCAGTTTTGTCAGTCCATTTGGTGAAGTCTATTGATGGTACGTCATCTTTATGAGCGGAATTAGAAATATGGTTGCCATGCTCGTCATGAGCATGGTTACTTTCTTCTGGACTATGACAGGAATATAAGAGTAAGCCTACCATAGCTATAATTATGTGTTTCATTAATTTAAATTTAAGTTGTGGTAAGATTACTTATGATGATTTAAGTCTTTGTCTGAAGATCGTTTGATGGAGTCACGTCTTGTACTACTTGTATCGGATGAAACATCAAATACTTTCTGTTCGTGGTGTGGATGCGCATGATCATCATGTTCGTGTGATTCTCCATGTGGGTGATCGTGTCCGTGATTGTTTTTTGGTCCATTACAAGCCAAAAAGGTAATACAGAATGTTGCTAAAGCTATATTTTTAAATTTCATGATTATTTATTTTTTAAAGTTTAATATTACTGCTCTTTCATTGAGCAATTGTGATTTCATATTCATTAGGCGATCTTGTATTTCTCTTTGATATTGCAGCTCAATGAAGTAATCTCTTAAGTTTATGTGTCCTAATTCGTAGGCTTTTTGTAGTACATCATTATCACTAATTTCTTGATACGTTTGTTGTAATGCATGATAACCTTGGAGCAATTCGTTATACGATTTGCATTTGGACTGATAAGTAGTTTTTAAATTGTCTAAGGAATACTGTTGCCTGCTCTTACGGTATTCTAATTCAAGTTTTGATGCCTTGATTTTATGTCGATTACTCCAGATAGGAATACTAGACCCTAGGACAACTCCTGAATTGAACGAATTTCCAATACCCTGATGATTGTAGCCTAATGTTATATCAGGAAACCTTTTGGATTCTACTACTTTTAATTGCTTGGAGGCAATATTAATATCAGATTGGTACTTCTTCAGGGAAGGATCCCTCTGAACCCTTTCAGACCAGAGCTCTTCGAAATCTACTTGAATAAAATGATTGGATAGCTCAAATGAAGAAGGGTTAATGTTGTTTCCTCCGTTAATTGTTTTAATTAAATCGGAAGTCTTGTTAAGTTCATTTTGAAGGTTTTGCAGGTCTAACTGCAAGCCCATCCACATAACTTTAGACTTATGTAGATCCATTAAACCTACTTCTTCTTTTTCCGTAAGGAGAGCAACATGATCCAGTACCTTCTTAGAGGTTTCTAACCGTTCGATAAGGAGGCGTTCTTTTTGTCTAAGAACGCCTAACTTATTCAGTAAGTATTCTGCTCTTAATAGGATGGTATTTCTGTGGATTCTATAATCAAGTAGAATGCCATCTTTTTGATCAAGTAATAACTCCTTTCGTTTTTTATAAATAGTGGGAAACTCAAAGCTTTGTTTTACTTCGAATTCCAAGTAATTGCCATTGCCACCAAATGGTAAGACAAAGGCTGAAAATTGAGGGTCAGGAAGGTTGTTCGTACTTTCCAGCGTATATTCCTTACCCAAGTTCATTGTTCTTAGTGCCTTTAATTCTGAGTTATTCTGCTCTATTTCAGATAACACATCTTCTATATTTCTTTCCTGATTGTAAGAAAGAGTAGAAATGGCACACAGAACGATAAATAAGATCATTCTTATCATACCTAATATTTTGAAATATAATTAGATATACACTCTTATGAATTAATCGCAATTAGATGCGATTAATGAAGTGATTTAAAAACTAAATCCTAATGCTAGAATCAACTCATTGAAACCCAAGCTCTGTTCAAAAATTAATTTCTATGGCTATGCAAAAAAATTTCGGATTGATCTGACTTCCAAGCAGTTAATTCCGCTATTGAATACAGTTTTTAAATCATTTCAATATTAAAAATGTATGATTTCTTGATTAGTCCAATATCAATTGGACCTACTAGGGTAGACTATAAAGTCTAATTAACTAATGAATGGAGGGCCTCTTAAATAATAGTTATTTAGAGGTGTTGAAAGGGGTAAAAAAGTTTTATCTTCTGCAATACTTTTTCTTACCCATTTCTTTCGAATAAAACTAAATTCTTCTTTTAGACTAGCAAATAGAGGTTTATCCTTCGCTTGTTTTTTTGATAGGAAAGTGTAGTTTTCCGAATGATCTGAACTCAGGTCATGCCCATGACTATGTACATCAAAAACAAATGAAATAAAAGAGTGGTGATCATCATCATGCGAATGGTGATCGTCTTCATCATGTTGCCAAAAATGAAAATGTGCGTGACTATGATCGTGGCTTTCTTCTGATAAATGATGGTGGTGTTCATGCGGTACTGCGCTATGAACTAAGCCTAACAGAAAACAAAAAAGAAGGCCTAATGATGATATTTTGTTCCGAATAGTCATGAACTAATTCGAAGCAAAGGTACAATATATAGAGAAAACCTATTGAATAATGATTGCTTTAACTTATTCTTTAACAAAGTTTAACAGCATTTGGATTATTATGATTCAATAAAAAAGACCATCGCTTTTAAAACAATGGTCTCATTTCTTAGGTGAAAATCACCTGTTTCGAATAGGTTTATATAGTTTATTTTAGTTCAATATAAATCTCCCGCAAATACCGGAATAATAACTCAGAAAAAGACCTTTATTATAACGATCACTTAATCCTAAAAACAATCCTGGATTGGTCTCGATAGAAAGGTTTATGGGATAGTCTTCTAATGTATAAGATAGCCCAAATGCAGCATGACCACCTACATAAACGCCATGATGACCGACATACCCCCACCTATTTCCTGATACTGCAAGTCCATAAAACCACTGAAGATTTTCTACGTCTTCAAAATCAATATCTGCATGTCTTTGATATTGACCCAAAATAGATAAAGAAGTTCCAACTCCAGCTCCAGAAAACCCCATTGTTATATCAATGGCATCAGTTTCATTAATAAACTTCTTGAATGAGACACCAAAAGGAACACCCAATCTACCACCAACAGCCATATCAAAGTCTTGTGCATTGGTACTCAAAACACTGGAAATAACAATAAATCCAAGTAATACTAGCCTCTTCATGAAGTCTTTTTTCTGAACAAATGCAAATGTACATAATTGCAAGAAGAAGAATTCAAAATATAATAAAAAGTATACCCATATGTGTTGTTGTAAATTATAATTTATAGATTTTCAATGCTTTATGGTTATCGCCTTTTACAAAATATATCCCTGAGTTGAGGCGTTCTAAATTGATTTCACTTGAGGAATTTTGTGATTGATAAACGATTTCACCAGAAATGGAATATATCGCAATGGTGTTAATGTTTTTAACCCTTAATATATCTGAAACAAGGGTATTTTCTAAGAAAGAAGCGTCTTTGAAAGATATATCCAAATTTGAACTCGTATCGTCTTCATCCAATTTTAGTACATGGGTTACTACATTGTCACCTAATGTATTTCCATTTCCATTAACTGCGAGCATTGCGACGTAAAAAGCCAATTGTCCAGTCGTTTCTTCAGGAGACGTCCATTTTACGGAAAATGTGCCATCTTGCCTTGCACCTTGTTGAGTCATGTAATCCCTTCCAGATAACTTAATAGATCGTACGTTACTACCTAGTTCTGAAAAAGTACCTGCCTGTTTGTTTTCAAGCGTATCCATGGCCACCATTTGAAAACCATAACCATTTGGAGTCTCCATGTTTTTATTTGTCCCCACTACTTCAATAGTATACAGGGTATTGGGTTTATATTTTTCAATTGTATTGCCGCTTTCATCTTTAATTATCAAATCTACTTCAGGGTCGAAAGACCCTCCGCTATGGCATTGGCTGCAGTCGTTGCCTCCATCTACAGGTGCTCCTGCTCTTGGTTGCATTATTCCATTTTTGTTTGCCAAGAAGATTACGGTAATGGCAATAAAGAGTAAAAGTTTAAATCTCATATTACAGTATTTATGGTTAATAAAGATTCTAATATCTGGATTTTTGAGACATTATCTTCTCCATAATACTGATTCATAACAAATATGTCTCCCAATATTCAATAATCATCTTTCAATTAAAAAAGTGTTTATTTGTTGCAACGAATATCTGTTTTGATCATAGAGCAATTCTCGTATTATATATTGGACATTTAAATAAAGCAATCATCAGTGTGAGACCATGTATTTTATTGGATAACAAAGGTTGGAGAACTGGAAAGTAACGGTTCCCAATTTGTTTTTAAATTAATTGATTACAGTGATTAACATTTCGTGCACAAATCTTGTTAAATTGCATGAATTTATTGGGAAACCTGGATCAGCAAGTTGAAATGAATATGGATTTGAACAAAAAGAACATGAGTGCCGACCCTAATGATCCGAAAGCGGAACAAAGGAAACATGACCATATAACACTGGCTTTTGAATCGCAAACAAATGCAGGATATTGTGATGATCGTTTTCACTATGAACCGTTATTATCGGGCCACCCTAAAGATGGAGGAGAGTTGAAAAACTCCTTTTTAGGATTTGATTTAAAAGCTCCTCTTTGGATTTCAAGTATGACGGGAGGAACAGATCATGCCCAATCAATCAATCAAAATTTAGCAAGGGTATGTGGAAAATTTGGTTTGGGTATGGGGCTTGGCTCGTGTAGAAGTTTGTTGGCCTCGGATGAACACCTTGACGATTTTAGAATAAGAAAATACGTTGGTAACCAACCCTTATTTGCCAATTTAGGAATCGCCCAACTAATTGAAATAGTAAGCACGGACAAAGTCTATAAGATTGATCAGTTAATTGATAAATTGGATGCGGATGGTATAATTATTCATATTAATCCGTTACAGGAGTGGTTTCAAGACAGTGGAGACATTTACTATGAGAATCCAATAGAAATATTATCCAAATTTAGAGATCAGTTTAAATTACCCATTATTGTGAAAGAGGTTGGACATGGTTATGGACCAAGAAGCATAGAAGCGCTGATCGATATTGGAGTTGATGCTATTGATTTTGCTTCTTTTGGTGGAACAAATTTTTCGGTAATTGAACAGTCGAGGGTAATGTCAGAAGATGAGTCTTTTGACCCATTTGTCAATGTTGGACATACTGCAAATGAGATGACACACTATCTTAATGCTCTAATCAAGCCTAGTACTTCGATTGAAGTCATTGTTTCTGGAGGAATAAAAAATTATTTGGACGGATATTATTTTGTTGAAAAATGCAGACAGAATACCATCTATGGGCAGGCGTCTGAATTACTTAGAAGGGCAATAGTTTCTTATGAAGAAGTGGAAAAATATGTAGATTCGCAAATTAAAGGTCTTCAAATGGCTTACGCTTTTCTTACGATAAAGGATTAATATGGAGGATTCTAGGACAATAAGTGGGTTTTCAAAACTAAGTAAACGCGAAAAAATCAAATGGCTTGCGATCAATTTTTTTAAAGATCCTGAACTTGTAGTTAAAGAGTTATCCAGTTATTGGCATAGTAATGAGGACCAGCAAAAAGTATTGGATGGGTTTAGCGAAAATACCATTTCAAATTTTGTGATGCCTTATGGTGTTGCCCCTAATTTTCTCATTGATGGAGAGACCTTTGCTATTCCAATGGTAATTGAAGAAAGTTCTGTTGTAGCCGCTGCCGCTGCTGCTGCAAAATTTTGGTTGTCACGAGGAGGTTTTCATACAGAGATAGTGGGAACGACAAAGGTTGGACATGTTCACTTCAAATGGAATGGCAGTATTTCAAAGTTGAGGGAATTAGAGTCTGATTTGTTTCCTTTTTTAATGGCAGAAGTTTCTTCAATAACGGCAAATATGCAGAAAAGAGGTGGCGGAATTACAAACCTTACCTTTGTCGACTTTTCTCATGAGATGAAAGGGCTGTATCAATTGAAAGCAGAGTTTGAAACTTGCGATAGTATGGGGGCAAATTTCATTAACTCAGTCTTAGAAAAATTTGCTTCATCATTAGTCACGTATTTCATTCAATCTGATCAAATCGAAACAGAAAACAAAGAAGTACAAATAATCATGTCTATTCTATCCAACTTTACTCCGGAATGTGTGGTTAAAGCTTGGGTAGAATGTCCAATAGAACAATTGGGAAGATTCCCTAATGGTATGGAGGCTGAAGACTTCGCAACCAAGTTTTATGATGCTATAAAAATAGCAGAAATTGACCCATATAGAGCAACGACTCACAACAAAGGAATATACAATGGAATCGATGCTGTAGTTTTAGCAACTGGCAATGATTTTAGAGCTATTGAAGCCTGTGGGCATGCCTATGCATCTAAGAATGGACGTTATAAGAGTCTTTCTTCTTGTACTTTAGAAAATGGTATATTCCGATTCGAGTTGGAAGTTCCCTTAGCAATAGGGACAGTAGGAGGATTGACAGCATTGCACCCAATGGCCAAACGAAGTTTAGAAATGATGAAAAATCCTTCTGCTTCAAAATTAATGTCTATCATTGCTTCAGTAGGATTGGCTCAAAATTTTGCGGCTGTTCGCTCATTGGTAACCACTGGAATTCAACAAGGTCACATGAAAATGCATTTGATGAATATTCTTACCCTTTTGAAAGTTACTGAGGATGAAAAAGCAAAAACATTGCAGTTTTTTGAAGACAAAACGGTTTCGCATAGTGGTGTTGTCCAATTCGTTCAGTCGTTGAGACAACCTGTCTCTTAAAGTTCTAAAATATTGTTAAAGTATTTTTAAGCAAAAACATATATTTAGGAGATTGCGTATCTATGTAAAAAGATAAACCGCAATGTTTTACTTCGTCAATATTTTGTTTTTATTCCTGTCTTGTAATGCAAATTACGATGTTCCTGATAAGGTAAAAAAAGACATGCTTTATAAGATCAATAAAGTAAGATCTAAGGGATGTACTTGTGGACAAAGATACTATGGTCCTGCTCAGGCTGTACAATGGAATGAAACCTTATATAAAAGCGCTTTATTGCACGCGAAAGACATGAAACGTAACAACTTTTTTGGGCACTATTCATCTAAAGGGTTGAATATTGGTCAAAGAATCGATCGAGTGGGATACAACTGGCATCATGTGGGTGAGAATCTAGGTGAAGGTCAAGTTACTTTTGATGAAGTATTAAAAGATTGGATCGCTAGTCCTACACATTGCGAAATGCTAATGAATCCTAACGTAAATGAAATGGCCGTAGCCAAATTTGACAAATATTGGGTTCAACATTTTGGATCTCAACTTCCTAAGGGCGCTGTAAGAAATTAACTATACCAAAGAAAGAATCAAATGCAAATTACAAAACTACCATACGATCATGAGCGACGAGCACCAACTATTTCAGTCGATAGGAAAAGACATCGACGAAACCGTACACAGCCACCTATTTGGTAAACCATGCTTTAAAACCAAGGGCAAGGCTTTTATTTGTTTTTATCAAAACGAAATGGTCTTCAAATTGAAGGGAGAAAGTCACCAGAAGGCCTTAGAACTACAAGGAGCCCATCTATTTGACCCATCAGGAAAAAATAGGCCGATGAAAGAGTGGGTTCAGGTTCCATCAGCACACAAAGAAACATGGAATGAACTGGCTATTAATGCACTTCAATATGTAAGCAGTATAAAGTAGCGAATATGGAATCTTTGTGGTGATCATCACAAAGATTCTATAAATTCTGTTAATAGCTGAAGGCCTTCTTTATCCACAACAGTTGTTCCAATGTAAGGCATTTTCCCAGATGAAACTTGTTCTACGATGGCATCCTTGTTCCATAATATTCCTGTTTTGGAAAGCGGTGTTTCATAGTCAAAGTTATACCATTCGTCTTCGACTATGCCTCCATAGGTATGACAATGGGCGCAGTTTATATCAAGATAGGCTCTACCTCTTTTTTCTAAAGACAATGTTGGGTCATTGTATGAAGGCAATACGTTAATCTCATTTGAGTCAAAATCTTTTAAAATGGCTTCATCTTGGAAATACTTTAATTGATTGATGACCTTTCCTTTTATGGTAATGTTTCGATTTAAGTTAGCCAATTTTGGACCTATGGGTATTATTACTTCATTATTTTGATGACAGCTAGCACAGTCTCTTGATTTTGGTACGGCATAGGAGATGGATTGATTTACTCCATTTTTATCTATCCATTTGACGTTGGTATTATGCCCGTCTTCGATGAAGATGGCCTCTGTTTGATCGTCATTCCATAGATAGGTACCAATATTCCAAATGTTATCTTTTTTAAGCAAAATTCTGGTTTCAATTATATTCTTACCTCTTTCAGGATATTGTGCATTGTGGTAGTAATAAAATGTCTTTGCTAGGATGGTACCATCTGGAAATTCGGGAAGGTTTTGGTCTGTTGGATTTATTGAAGAACCCGAGGGCAGCTTAACCAATCGTTGTTTTTCCGCATAATCTGTAAAAAGTACTGAGGATAGTTCATAGATATAAACATCATTTTTAGGAGTCAGATTAGTCAGATCTTCGAAAAGATCTAAGCTGGATAAGTGTTCAGGAAATTCAATATTGTTGTTGAATTCTACAGTATACCAATTGTCTTTACTGCAACAATAAAAAATTAACGATAAACCGATTATAGCAAGTCCAACTTTCCATGATTCTTTCATATTTCATCTTCTATGTTAATGTTTTTCAAAGATGAATACAATACACTGTATCTAAGTAGGTGAGAAATGAGGTACTTATGGTCGAAAATTATGATTTTATACCTACAATAGGTTTTTGGAGAGGAAAAAAACCGTGATACTTAGTAAAGAGGAACCTTTTTAAGAACTAAAGATTTTTAAATCCTTTTGGAGAATGACCAGAGTGCTTCTTAAAAAACTTGACGAAATTGGATTGATCCTCAAATCCGACCTTACTTCCTACTTGAGCTATAGAATCATGTGAATGCTTTAGAAGTGATTTTATCTCTATGATAAGGTATTCATCGATGATATTTTTTGCTGTTTTACCTGTAGTCTTTTTAATACATTCTGAAAGGTATACTGGGCTGACATTGAGCTTATCTGCATAATACCTGATCGGTTTTCTTTTGTGGTCGGTTAGGATAATTTCATTTTCAAATAAGAAGGTAACTTCTTCAGCCCTTGATTTTAAGCTGCTTTTTGTGGACTTGAAATCCAAGATTCTCTTAGCTTCGAAAAGAAATGCTGTCAAGAATGCACGAATTATTTCAAGGCTGTTTTCATCATTTCTAAGGTATTCATTGTTTATTTTTTCGAAATAAGACTGTAAGTACTGCTTTTGTGTAGTAGATAATCGATAGGAATGAAGGGTGTTCCTGTTGAGAAATGGAAAATCCTTGTACAATTGAAAGGCTCCGTTCGTAAATGGTAAAAAGTCGGGTTTGAATAAGAGGATGTAACCCATGGATTGTCCCGTCCACTTATTATTCCCTTCCCATTTAATCATCTGTCCTGGAGACATAAAGATCAAACTATGGGACAATGCATTTTTCGACTGTGCATCCACGGATACATCGACATCGTAACCGAAAGAAAAGGCAATTTCGAAATAATCATGTGTATAAATGGAGGATTTGGACTTATCAAATTTGTGATTTTCAAACTTAGTAACATAGAACAAAGGATGCTTCATTAATGGTAAATTAATGTTCCTAAACATTTCATTGATATCTGCGTAATGTTTAACCGAAGCAGGCATAAGCTATTGTTTTGAAATCATAGAGCTTGGAAAGAAATGCTGTTTATGTATGACTTAAACGATCAGACTATGATTTATCATATAATTCTTAGGAGCTTTAATCACAAAGCTTGGATAATGTTTTTAATGCTTGGATCAATCTAGGCTTTTTACTTGAAATATTTTTTGTCCACCCAAAAAGTACCGAAAGGAATGATGGAAGCAAGCAAGGATAACGCTATGGCTTTTTTGCTCCAAGACCGATTAAGGCCAACTTTTACGACCCAAACAACATAAAGAATAAAGAGGATACCATGTACCATTCCAACATATTTATTGGCTTGAGGAGAATCGTACATATACTTAAGTGGCATGGTTATAAAAAGTATCACGAGGAAAGAAATACCCTCTAAGAATCCGATTTTTTTTAAAAAAGATAAATGATTCATGCCCAATTTTTAAGTTGATGCAAATGTAGTTGAAAGTTTGTTTTCTGTTTAATTTTTCAAGGCAAAGAGTTGTTACTTCACATTTGCTAACATTTTTAACAAAAATGTTTAAAGCTCAATTCTTAATTACGGAGTAAAGAAATTGGCGAAGAAACTATTCACTTTTGTGTATGTATTCGACTGTATAAAACTCGGCTTGTGATAAGAGGTTTTTAAGCTGATAAACCTGATTCATTGGCATATCTTCCTCTATCCATAACGCAACGTTATGGATGTGTCTCTTACTACTTCTTAAGAGCTTCAAGTAGTTTAGAATTTTGGCATTTGTTGGCTGCCATTCGAAGGGGATATCATCAATTACCAGAGTACGGTCATCATAAGATTGTTTAAAGAAAATATCCAGTGTTTCAGATGAATTCTTGGCTTGACTCATACTGAATTTTAGTTTAGGCATGGTCATTTGTTCTTTCGAGGACGAAGAAATGGTAGTGGCCACCATGAAGAAGAATAACAACATAAATACAATGTCTGGTAATGCTGTAGTGTTTATTTTGACTTCTCTTTTAGATTTTCGTGATATTCTCATTACAGTTCTTTTTCGATGATCTTGAATTGGGTTTGACGAAGGATAGATTCCTTTTGTTTGGCATTTAAGCTTGCAAAACTCTGTTGAAAGAGAGCCCTAGAGTCATGTTCTCTTAAGTCTTTTTTTGCCCGCTTTAAAGCTGAAATGATTCTTAAATAAATCTTATACGAAGCATGAGAAGTGGTGGTAATGGCAACTACACCAATTTTTGGATGATTGCGAATCCGTTTGATTTCCGAAACCAAATCGAGAGGTTGATGACTTGAATAAATTTCATCACCGATCATGATTTCATCTTCATTATTGATGTTAATTCTGAGTAATCTTTTTTCCGAAATAGGAGCTGACTTTATGACGTTTTCATTTGCTGGATTGTTCATTTTTAACTTAGAATAATGTTGAAATGTCGTAACAACCATAAAGAATATTAATAATAAAAAGGCGATATCGGCAAATGATCCTGTATCAATTTGGTGATCTGTTTTTCTTCTACTCTTCATATCATAAGTGGTTTACTTATAAGATGAAGAGATTAGAAATTTTGGTGGAAGGGTAAGGTCTAAATATTCTTGATTTGTATTAATGTGTTCGTCCGCTTCGAGCGAAAAAGTAGGTTTATTGTTTTAATCACTTCTATCTATTATTTCAAGTGAGTTCTATGCTGGAAATGAAATTTACAAGGTTTATATTTTTGTGATTGATCCGATGGAAGATAGGTTTCCTTTTTGCAGTAATTTGCAAAAATATTTGCCTTTTGGCCATTGTTGAATATCGAGGATTAATTGGTTTTCGATCGAAGAGACTCTTTGAATCTCCATACCTAATGGATTGTAGGTGATCAATTCTTTTTGACCATCGAAACCGCGGAAATCAAACCGAATAATATCTTGTGTCGGATTAGGAAAAATCTGAACATTTTGCTCACTATTAAATGCCACTTTCCTGGTGTCAGAATAGATATATTGTCCATCCAGATCTACCATTTTTAGCTTGTACAGGTATGTTTTTCCAGGTGTAATATTGAGATCTAAGTATTCGTAGTAATTGGTATGAGGATCGTTTTGAGCATCAATGGTAGCTGTATGTTCGAAATGACCGTTTCCATTACTTCTATTGAGTTCGTAGTGAGAAAAATTAACCTCACTCTTAGTTTCCCAATTGATTTGTGCAGCATAATCTATTGGTCGAGCATTAAACAGGGTTAAGTCAACAGGGAGAATATTGTTTAGAATATTGAATTTAACTTCTGAAAATCCCGTGCAACCATTACCCGCCCAGTTGTCGTTAAGGGTTAGTACGACATATCTTGCAATCGCGCCATTAAAGTTAATACCTTCAAAACCAGAATAACCTTCATTGCCTGGAGCTTCAGGAACGGTAAAATTACCAAGTTGACTCCAGTTTGTTCCATCAATGGAGTAATCAACAGTCAAATGCTGGACACCTTGGCTTGTTTCATTTTGTACATTGTAATTCCATAATTTCAGAACTTCTAGTTGATAACTATATCCTAAATCGTACATTACCCAATGTGAATTACCATGAATTGGATTGGGGTTTTGACTTTTAGAACAAGAAACCCAAGAATCATTCGTATTGGTAGAGTGATTATCTTGAAAACACTGAGCTTTCAGGGACCTAGAGAATATCGTTAAAAAAGTAAAAAGAAGTATAATTAGTCGAAGAAAATTCATTTAAGTGGAGAGTTTACAGCTTGATAAATTGGCGAACTACTTTTTTATTCGAGAGTAATGTAAATTGAATAAAATAAAGACCAGATTGGAGGCCGGATACGTCAAGTTCTGAAGTAAAATCAGAAATTAGAACAGGGAGACCAATAGCGTTTACCATCTTAATTTGTGCTATTTCCGTAGAAGAAGAAATAGAAATAACATCCATTACCGGATTAGGAAAAAGAGTAATCTGTGATGATGAAAAGTCCTCTGTGTACACAGGTGTTTCTTGATCTAAGTAAATTTTAATCTCGGAAATACCCGCGCAATCGCTACCCCAGGTCTCTAATACAGTAATTAAGACATACTTCGCTTTTGTACCATTAAAAGTAAATGCATGTTGTCCTTGATAATCATCGTTTCCTGGTGCTTGATCTAAAGATATTATTCCGGCTTCATTCCAAGATTCACCATCTAAAGACAGATCAACAACAGCTTTTTTTATGCCTTTATTGGTTTCATTGTCTACATTATAATTCCAGATATGAGTTGAGTCTAAATCGTAAATACTTCCCAAATCATACATGATCCATATGGAGTTTCCTCTCGTAATGTTTGGACTTAATTCTTGGTGGCATGAGGACCAGCTATCGCTTAATAAAGTAGAGTGATGTTGGTTAAAACAGTGCTGCCCCCATAAGTTAGTCGATAGAGTAATTAACAGGATATAAAACAGTGATTTCATATTGTAGAATTAAATAGTCATGAAGCCGATAGGAAGATCAGGGCTATTAGGGTCATAAAAATTTCCAATATTGGGAAGAATATAGCTTAAGTCACCATTCTGAACACCAAACCATTTGGCTAGTTCAGCATAATACATGTCAGTAGAAAGTGTTGGTAGTAGAATAGCACCTCCAACATCGCTGTTGCTATTTAGGGCAAGAGAAGGATACTCTCCATAAATCTGTCCACCTTGTACGCTTCCTCCCATTACCATTACATTTCCTCCCCATGCGTGATCACTTCCGTTCCCATTTGAAGTAAGAGTCCTGCCGAAATCAGAAATGGTAAAAGTTGTAACCTGATCAGATAGACCAAGCTCTTCCATAGCGGATTGAAATTCTGAAAGGGCTTTGCTTACGACACTTAGCATAGCCTCTTGATTATTAATTACTCCATCATGATGATCCCAACCCCCAAAATTGATAAAGAAGGTTTGTCGATTGACGTTTAGAAAATTTCTTGCCGCAATGGTATTGGCAATCAATTCTAGATCGGAGGAAACAGGGTTATCAGAAAAAGATGTAGTCACATTGGGCGCTTGACTTAATGCGGCACTAAATTCCACATGGTTATCCTGCGAATCATTAATCTTGTCGGTAAACGTAGATTTGTAAATGTCTTGATACTGCTGAGTCAATAAGTTCTCCGTTCCACTTTTAAGGGCTAAGTCTAAACCCGAAGTGCCTTCTAGAACATTGATACCTACACTGCCACCTACGGAAGATCTAATGGCATATTCAACAGCATTATTACCTACTTGAAAAGTATTGGTGCCAGACAATGAAATATTCATAGATATGTTCTGATTACCATTTCCAGCCTGAAGAATATCGGCCATTCTTCCACCCCATCCTTTAGATGACCTGGTTTGTGGAATCGATGTCTGCCATTGTTGTATTTGATCAGCATGTGACAAAAGTCCTACTGGTGTAGGTATACTTCCATTAATATATTGCGACTTTGTCATTGGTTCAATAAGCGTACCTATGTTACTGATAAAAGCCAATTTATTGGTATTAAAAAGACTTTGTACTTCAGGCATGGAAGGGTGAACACCAAATTGTTTACCATTGGCGTCGGTATAATTTAAAGGTAGAAGGTTAGCCTGTGGTAAGGCTAGGTTAGACCTTGTAGTTGCATATTCAGAATAGTGAGAGCCATTGTTTGGTACCAACATATTGAAACTGTCGTTTCCTCCGGATAGAAGTATACAAACCAACGCTTTATAGTCACCATTTAGAGGAGAAATCGGTGATGACATTCCAGCAAGGGAATTGGTCAATCCAAGGTTTAAGATGGAATTAATCAATGTCGCTGTTCCTAGAGATGCACAAGAAGCAGTACCTAAAAACTGTCGACGGTTCATTCCTTTATGAGATTTTTTGTGTGTCATAGTTCTTTTATTTTTGAATGGAATACTCAGGTGAAATAAATGATAGAAAGAGGGCTACTCGGACCCTTTCGACAGGATCAGACCTCATTTCAACCGCAGAGATGATATTGGATTTTGTTTCATCGGAAAAAAGCCCACCTGTAAGGATTAGATCTAAGCGATCGACCAATGATTCAGCATCCCAAGCCATATTATACTCTTCGTCCAAATCCAAATAGAGGTAGTCGACAGGATCTAGGTCATTTGGATCATAACTGGGTGCATTATGAATAGTAGTACCTGCATGTGTAGCTATTTCACCGTAGTAATCATTGACAAACCAATCGTAGACTAAGTTTATATAATTTATCGATGTCGCTGAGGTATGTATTTGGAATTCTGGAGCAAATAAATCCGCATCACCGATTGGACCATTGGGTTGATAATCGGGCAGGTAAAAATTAAATACACTTGGAGAAGCTAATATTCCTTGGCTAACCGCTTCATCGAAACCAGCACCCCAATTCCATAAACGACCCGATTGGTTGTATACATTAAATGCTCTAAGAGCTTGAGTGTATCTCAGTAGAGGTTCTTTTAATTTTCCACTATTGGTATCTGAATTCCAATAGCAGTCCAATGCTTCTTCGTCTGTTAGAATAGCACGAAAAACGGACTTCATATCGCCTCGAATACCTTGACCATTGTCATTAAACGTAGAAGCGACCCTATTTATATAAGCAGGTGTAGGGTTTGACTTGACCAAGCGTTGTATTAAAAGCCTTCCGATGAAAGGACCAACGTTTGGATGATTGAATAGGTTATCAACCGCATCATTGATGTCTTCAATAGTGGATTGACCTGAAGGAACAACGGTCCCGTTCAATAGTGTTTTTGGCCCTTCTTCATGCCAATTATCAAAAGCGACCATAGGTTCCCATGTAACAACAGTAGCGGGACTTTCGTTAAAATCACTTCCCCATTCAGGAGGCAAACTGCTGTAGTCTTCCCATGGCCAGTAATACCCCGAAGGAGCTAGACCTGTAAATATTTTAGCAAACTCTTTGATATCATCATTATCATAAGTGGGAATTGGGCTTCCTGAAGCATCCAGCTTTCTACTTCCATCGTTGTTTAATTCGAAAAGCCCAATGGAGAAGAGTTGCATGATTTCTCTTGCATAGTTTTCGTCTGGGTGAATGTTATTCGCAGGATCGGATTTTGGATTGTTGATATGACTCAAGTAAAACCCCATCATAGGATGTAGGCTAACGTCGAAAAGCAAATCTCTAAAGTTCCCAAATGAATGGTTATAAAGCAGATCATAAAAGTCAGCCATTCCAGGACCACTGAGTTGCAAATTTGATTTCTCCGAGATAACAAAGATTTGACTCAATGCATGCGTAGCACGTTGTCGAATATGGTCATCGGATTTTAGAATATTGTTCCACCAAGCCATTTTCCAATAATACCAATATGGAATAACAGCATCACCATGGTTAACAATAAAGTCGTAGCCCCAAATATCTATGAATTGTGGATAAAAATGGTTCCAAATCATCCAAGTTGTATCTTGAAAACTCATCTGAGGCGCCATGGCTAACTGATTGTCTACCCAATTAGAAATGCCTTGATTGGTCACTTGATTAATGGTTTCTATATCTGCTCCTAAAGAAGCAAAGTTTAGAAATCTAGCAACCGCCTTTGAATCCACAGCGAGACCACTTCCATTTATCGTAGTATGAGGATCTTGATTACTTGAACTGGATGTTACAGTAACACCTTGTGTATGTCCAGCACCAACATAATCGGTATAGGTTTGTGAATACAATGGGAGATTGTACAATAAGAAAAGGGCCAAAACAGCCTTGGATAGATATCGTATCATAGTTTTTATATTGAATACAGAGCAAAATTGTTATTTTGAATTCAAGGTTTATTTGACTTATGTCAAAAAACATGGAAGAAGGAAAAAGACTTTGGGGTTTACTCAATCATATGAATTAAGTGATATTAATACTTGACAATATGTTGGAATTAGAAATCCTGATTATTGAAGTGATTTAAAACTATATCCTAATGCTAGAATCAACTCAATGAAATCCAAGCTCTGCCCAAAAGTTAATTTCCATAGCTTTGGCTATGCAAAAGAATTTTCGGATTGATCTGACTTCCAAGCAGTTAATGCCGCTCTTGAACACAGTTTTTAAATCACTTCATTGGTAAAAAAGTTTAGATCAAAGAGAAGTCAAGAAAGTTATCTAAAGGTGTATTTTCTAAAAAACGATTCTTAAATAGATTAACCCGCATTATGTGTTAAAGCACCTATCCCGAGCTGAAACTATTTTCTGTACACAGAACTAAGTTTCAAGACATAATCTGGACCGAAAAACATTGTGCCAAAAAGAAAAGGTTCTTCTCGGCACAAAGTATTATTAAACCAAACCATTGATGTGATAGAAATTTTGTTCTAGAGAATCCCAATCACTCTGATAACGGCAAATCGAACAATCTTCTTAATCAAATCAGAATATTAAGACCATAGAACAGACAATTAAAATCATCACACTTTAAAATATTCTAAAAGCGAATTTCTTTTGTTTTAAATAGAGAATAGAAAGATCTAGAGTTATTGGTATTCAACTTCAATTTCATCAGAAAGAGGAATACTTTGACAACTTAAGATTAGTCCATTAGCCACATCTTTTTCATCTAATGAAAGATTGTTTTTCATATGAACCTTTCCCTTTACTAACTTACAAACACAAGTAGAACAGACTCCTCCTTCACAGGAATAAGGTGGATTTTTTCCTTCTTTAATTAGAGCTCTTAGGATCGTTGATCCTTTTTCTATATGAGTTTGTACTTTTTTACCCCGTAGTGTTGCTTTCAAAGATGCATTTTCGATTCCTTGTATTGAATCTGAATTACTAGGTGTTCCGAAATATTCAATTTTGATTCGATTTTCTGGGACATCAATGCTTTTCAATGCTTCCTTCGTAGATAAAATCATTTCAGCAGGTCCACAGATAAAATAAGCGGTATTCTGAGCGTATGGGGGAAATTCATCAATAAAGGAATGGATAGACTTTGAATCTATTCTGCCCTTTCTGAATCCTTTTTCGTCTTTAGTTTTCCACAAGTCACTCCAACTGCTTTTAGGTTTACTTAAGTGGTGAACCATTACAAATCGTTCAGAATATGCGTTTTGAATTTCCAATAATTTATCGTGAAACATAACACTATCCCTATCCCTATTTCCATACATCAAATATACGTGACTATTAGGTTCTTCGATGAGTGCACTTTGAAGTATAGAAAGTATTGGAGTAATACCACTACCTGCAGCAAAAAGATAGTATGATTTGTAGTTCTCCTTTTGGATTGAAGCATAAAAATTTCCTGAAGGAGGAAGTACATCTATAACGTCACCAACGTTAATATTGTCATTGATGTAATTCGAAATAAGACCACCTTGCACTCGTTTAACTGCGACTGTAATGGCTTCTTTCGAGTAAGGAGAACTACAGATGGAGTAGGATCTACGTTCTTCTGATCCATTGATGTTAAACTTCAGTGTAAGGTATTGTCCTGGGTACCAGTTAAACGTTTCGTATATGTCTTTAGTGAGGTGAAAAGACAAGGAAACCGCGTCTTTTGTTAGTGTCTTTACTTCACTAATGGTAAGTGGATAGAACTCGTTTTTCATCATATTTTTGCTTGGTTATTTTTCATCCATTTTAAGACTTCTTCCTGAAAACGAACAATGGCGTATTCTCCTTTCTCTGCTACTGCCCCGACTGAAAAGTATGGTGAACTCAAAGATTTTTGCTGTTGTTCGCAAGCATAGATATCTTCTAACATGAAGTCACCTGAAGCCATGGGGTCAAAAGGATCGTCACTTTCGTATTTGGCCTTGTTTCCATATTTGCTCCACACACTACTCATTGCAGATTTGGTGGCTTGTTTGGTATACTCCCATTCACTTACATTCATGGTTTTTGACCGAATGGTTACCAATGTTTTGTCTGGAGCAAGTGGCAGAACGTGAAAAGTATTCCAAGCACTTTCACTTTCGGTCAATCCGATGTTGGGAAACAACCATGGAACATATGCTCCTAATGTCTCTTCGGTCATCTTATCCATTACAGGGAAAGGAGATGCGTTTTGAAGGTCTTTAGCGTAATCTTCTACTAAGGGTTCATAAAACCAATAATGAGGACCAACCCAGCCAAATTCAGCCTTTTCATGATCGTACATGTTTAAGGTGTTTTCATGAAGGTGTGCTAGATGATAATGATCGATATAGTTCTCTACAATGATCTTCCAATTTGCATTAATCTCTTTAGAGTAAAATGCGCTGCCATCGTCATTTTTAAATTCTATCAACTCTTCTGGTACATGTGGTCCAAGATAAGGTTCTACCTCACCAAAGAATGATTTAATACTTGGGGCATTTTTATCTGGATGAACGAAAAGCATCCCTTTGAATATATCTACAGAAGCTTCATGTAAATTCAAATCGCATTTATGCAATTCCTGTTTGTTGAGCTCAGGGAATTCTTCTTCTTTTTTTGGAAGACTAATCAAGTTGCCTTCGAGGTCATATGTCCAATCATGGTATGGACAAGTAATGGCTTTTTTAGATTTACCTACAGCTCTAAGAAGTTGTGTGCCACGATGTCGACAGATATTATGAAACGCTCGTAGCCTATTGTCACGTCCTTTGACAATAAATATATTGTTAAGACCAGCTTGTACGGAGATATAATCTCCTGGGTTTATGACATCTTCCACATATCCGGCAAATTGCCATGTGGTACTGAAAATGGTTTTCATTTCTTGTTCAAACCACTCTTGAGAGGTATATGCTTTGACAGGCAAAGCATGCATCATCTGTTGTTTCATAATTATTATTGTTTAGGTCGTTTCCAAATTTCTGTATGGGTAGCACCTTTGAGATCAATAGTGACCTTAAGGGAATCCTTTAATAGGCGAAAATGAATAGGATAAGAGGATCCATCGAAAAGATAGATCGTACCATTGGCATTTTTGCCTTCAAGGAGTACATCTGTTATAAATATATCAGCTTCCGAATTTTTGCCGTGATGTTCTACATCTTTGTCTTTGTAATAGTGTACCATACCATAGTAGACACTTTCATGTTGAAATATCTCATAAGTTGCTGTACTATGTTCGTCATTAACTTGCCAAGTTCCTGTAAAGTTTGATTGACCAGAACCGGCAATGGGAATTAGAACCATTATTAGATATAATATTCTCATTTTATAAGTGTTTTATTCAAAAATACTATGAAAGTTGCACTGAGGTTTTGACCTATATCAAAAAGTCCAAAATTTGAATCATTAGATCCATTTTAAGTATTGAAGTATTAATAGAATAGAGTACGAACTCATAAAAACTACGACTATCCAATAGAATTTAGGAGATTGATCCTTTTTTATGGTTTCAACAAAGTGAATCTCATCTGTTAATAAGGTATTTAGGAGCCCTAGAAATATTAAGACAGCCCAGAACCAATCCCAATTAAACCAAATAGCTAGGGTCATCAAAAAGAAGGTCAATTTTGTTTTCCAGTAGATCATATTGAATATTATATATTTCTTAGTCTTGAGCTGATCTCTTTAAGCCTAATCACTTGTTGGAATAGGATTGGCAACATAAAAACACCTTCGGAGAATTCTAAGACATAAGTCAGAGCTGAAAAAATACCACCAGCTGTGGCATCTACCGCGCTTGCAGAAAGGTACAAGGTGAAAATTGCAAGTGTGAATAATAAGATTTCAATTATTCCAAAATTGACCGTTTCAATATCGGATAACTTAACCATCCATTTGGAAATATTCTTAAAATGATTAAAAATAGATGACGACTGTCGGCTCTCTAAAACATCAATTCTATGCTCTAATTCGTCATTTAGTTTTAGATTAAAATCATAAATTTTATGGTTACTTAAACTATAAATTATGATTATCAATATGATGGTTAAAAGACACCCCATGAATATCCAAACATCGAAGATTGCAAGCATTACCAATGCCCCAATAACACCTATTAATGAAGTAAATCCTTGAGTAATATCATGTTCAAAAAAGTCTACTAATTCTTTAACTAAAGCACTTCGGGCGGCGATGTTAGAAATGGGGACATTTTTATCATTTTGAATTTGGGCGATGTTTGATGCTACTTCAGTATA
This sequence comes from Saprospiraceae bacterium, assembly GCA_965230345.1. Lineage (GTDB taxonomy): Bacteria > Bacteroidota > Bacteroidia > Chitinophagales > Saprospiraceae > JADKBO01. The sequence goes on along the minus strand of CBDDKR010000002.1, from coordinate 863,648 downwards.
AATGCTCGTATAAGCACGTGTATCATAATACCGTCTTACAGTGCCAATTATGAAGCTGATAAGATATAAAGCACAGAACATCCACAATCCTCTGTTTTCTCCAGCAATTAAATCATTAATCGCAAGTCCTAAGACAAATGGTTGTAAAACCTTCGAAGCATTCTCCAACAACAACAATAAGAAAGTAAAGGAAATCTTCCATTTGAATTGGAGGAATATAGATTTTATTGAAAAATTGGACATCTGTAGGCGCTGAATTATGTAAATAATGTATAGAAAGAAAGGATGGACATCAATATCCAACTGATGACGATCGACCAGTATAACATTGGATTCTTTTGCTTAGAAATCGGTTCCATGAAGTAAGTAACTCCAGATATTAAATCAGGGACAACCCAATAAAGAAATAGGACTCCCCACAACCATTGAATGTCTATAAAAAATATGATGTAAATGCCTATTAGTGCAAGAATGGGTCTCCACTTAATAAGTAGAGGTTTCTTTTTTTGCGCATCGCGTAGTTTCTTTAATAAGGAAGACTTATTCATAATCAACACAATTTGTGTGCAAAATTATGAGTAATGCAAATTATTATTTTTGACTTATATCAAAATAATGAGGGATTAGTAATGTTTATAGTTTGATTTGCTTAAAAATCAAGGATTATGGCCTTAAAACTAAAAGAGGTTGTAATTTTCACATTACAACCTCTTTTATAAATTATTCTTTAGATAAGTATTCTACATATTTAGTTTAGCAAGTACTAATTCAGAAATGTCAGTGGACTCATCTGCATATAAAATATTTCCAACACCTGCGTCAAAGATATAAACGTAACCGCCCTCTTTAGCAACCTCTTGAATGGCAACATTGATTTTGTTCTGAATAGGATTCAATAACTCTTCAGATTTTTGTAGAATCAATTGTTGGCTTGATTGATCAAACTGTTGCAAAGCAAGTTCTTCTTGTTGTAAAGTCTGTTTTTCTTTGTTAAGTTGATTTGGAGAAATCTCATTAACTCTTGATTCAAGGTCTTTGTATTTACTTTGTAGTGATAAGACCATGGATTGACCTTTAGCTGTCAAAGAATCTTTCATTTGTTCGATGACTAGATTTGCCTCTTTTACTTCAGGCAATCCAATAATTAGTTCTTGGGTATTAATATAGCCGTATTTTTGAGCTTGTAGTCCAATACTTAAGGCGAATAATACTATAAGTGATAATGTGAGTTTTTTCATTTTCTAATATTGTAAAATTAAATAGATCCTTATCTCTTAACTCGATTTATTATATCCTGAGTTTTGTCAAATTCATCAGAAGTAAATAGGAGTCCAGCTGAACCTGATTTGTCGAATATCAAATCAAATCCTCTATCTGAAGCATAATCGTTGATGGCATTAAAAACTTTATCCTGAATAGGTGTAATCATTTGTTGTCTTTTCTTAAACAACTCCCCCTCTGGTCCAAACTTTAGTTTTTGCAACTCTCTTACTTCTTCTTCTTTTTTAATGATTTCATTTTCTCTTTCGACTTTGGCATCTTCACTCAACAACACTTGTTCTGCTTGATATTTGTTATACATAGACTTAATTGCATCGTATTCCTTAGAGATTTGTTGTCTCCATTCAGCTGCGATTCGATCTATTTCTTTTTCAGCAATTTTGTATTCAGGAACAGCATCTAATACCGTATTGATATCTACTATAGCAATTCTTTGAGAAACACCAGTGTTTAGTCCGAAAGCGACAATTGTCAGTGCAAATAATATGTTTTTCATAATAGTACTTTTCAAAAATTAATAAATGTTTAGATCTACAAAGAAACATTCTTACTGCAAAAGTAAAACTTTGTTTGTTCTTCGTTATACTAAAGACAGGTAAAGACTCCTAAGAGTTTCTTAATATCATCTTAAAGTTTGCAGCCATATAACCTTTATTTCCACTTAATATTGCATCCTGCACTTGGAATTTGGGTTTCTGGTCTACTTTTTTGTTCTACAAGCAGATTTAAGGCATTTCGCAAATCTTCACCATTTAAGGGAATATCATTCCCTGGTCTAGAGCCATCTAACCTTCCTCTGTAGTACAATTTTGATTGATCGTCAAAGACAAAAATATCTGGTGTACAAGCTGCATCATAAGCTTTAGCCACATCCTGACTCTCATCATATAAATAAGGGAAGGGATATTGTAATACTTTGGCAACAATAGACATTTTATCTGGTGAATCATCTGGGTAATTAGCGACATCATTAGAGCTTATAGCAACAAAGCCTATTCCTTTTTCCATATATTCGTTAGCAATCTTGACTAGCTCACTATTGATGTGAATCACATATGGACAATGATTACATAAGAATAAGACTACTGTTCCTTTATTGCCTTTAACATCAGATAAAGACAGGGTATTATTCGAAACTGTATCCAATAAAGAAAAGTCTGGAGCAACTTCTCCAAGGGGCATCATGTTTGATTCAGTTAGAGCCATATTTGTATTTTTATTTGCGCAAATATAATCTAAGTTCGGTTATATCAGAGGTCAAGATTGGATGAAAGAGCTAAGATGTATTAGTCCTTTGTTTTATCCAGGTTTAAGTTGGTATAATAGCCTAAATCTTCATTAACCAATAGTTTTGTTTGAAGCGAAATTTGCCCAACATGGTAGCTAAAATGTTCAATAACATGAACAACAATAGAAAGACCAACTTCTTCAAAACATTGGACGAAGAATGATTCATGCAATTGATCTAGACTAATTTTTTTGGCAACTCTTTCAATGTTATCTTCTAGTTGATGTAGTATGTCCAACAATTGTTGCTTGCTGCATTGTGAAGAAAGGTCAAATTCCTTTGCTCTATTTCTTTTGTCTTGAACATCATCAAAGGTGGCAATAAGCCATTGATTTACATTACCTTCTAGATGAAGTATTAGATTACCAATACTGTTGGTTTGAGTGTTCGCTTTGTGCCAAACTTGATTTTCTGTTAATTTAGATAGGCATATTTTAATTCTATGAATGCCCTCATTGTTTAAGCGTTTTGTTATTTCTTTTTGTAGTAAAGTAAGTATATTGTTATTCGATGACATGTTATCTAGTAATGATTGACAAAAACAAAATACGAAATATGCCTTTTAAATAGATTTTAGCGGCACAATTCTTTTTATCTAGTTTAATACATTTGCGTTAAGATTATTGAATCTATATAGATCAAGGGTTGAAAGACCTTATGGTAAACGAGGAGGGAATTTGGACTTGAAATAGGAGATATTACTCGAAAGTAGAAAAAATAGACTTTAGTTGTTGCGAACGACAAATTTTTCTGAAAAAAAAGAAAAGGTCAAGTTCGAGACAACTTTTCGGTTACTTTTACCTTATTAGAATTAAAGTTTTCTAACTGTTAAATTGAGTATTTTATGAAAGAGAGCAACTTATGGTATTTAGAGAATATTAATGTAGTAGACTTATTTTGCCCAAATAAAGTGAATGATAACATGGGTAGTCATGTTTATAAAACATTTAAAAAGGGTGATTATATATACTTACCAGACCATAGTAGTGATAAAATATTCTTTATAACATCAGGTCGTGTCAAAATTGGATCCTATAATGAAGGAGGCAAAGAAATCACTAAAGCTATCCTTAAGGATGGAGAAGTTTTCGGAGAACTGTCTATGATCGGTGAAGATAAAAGAAGGGATTTTGCTTATGCCATGGAAGATGTTAGCCTTTGTTCCATCAATGCCTCGGATATGAAATCGTTGATGAAGTCGCATGGCGGAATCTCAATGTTTTTCATGAAAATAATGGGGTCTAGAGTTCTTGAAATGGAAAATAGACTGGAGTCATTGGTTTTTAAGGATAGTAAAAGTAGGATCATCGAATACATGATCAATGAAATCAATAAAAACGGACAAAGGGTTGGATATGAATGGGTATTGCGCAATTTCATTACTCACCAAGAAATAGCAAACCTAACTGCCACTTCAAGACAAACGGTAACCACAGTTCTAAATGAGTTAAGGTCGGATAACATCATTGCTTTTAATAGAAAGCGATTGTTGGTTAGAGACTTGGATAAAATGAAGGGTTTAATAGCTTAGACTCCATCATATTAATACTAAATTTTACGTAAATAGAGATTTAAAAATATTGAGATCAATGTCTTCTACATTGACTATAATTGGTTCTGTATTTATTTGTCCTACATAAATTTCGAAAGACTTAATCTGCACTGTATTTTTGACCTGGTAAAAGGAATTCTTTAAATAAAAGATCAATTTTAGACCTTGACGAATATACATCAGTTAGCAAAGAAAAGAGTGTTGGTATTAGATGGTGCTATGGGCACTATGATCCAGCAAGCTAAACTCAATGAATCGGACTATAGAGGAAGTAGGTTTCAGGATGCTGAATCAGACTTAAAAGGAAACAATGATTTGCTTTCTCTAACAATGCCTAATCTCATTCAAGATATTCACAAAGAGTATTTAGAAGCAGGTGCAGACATTATAGAAACAAATACCTTTAATTCAACATCTATTTCTCAAAGCGATTATGGCTTAGAATATTTGGCTTATGAGCTAAATTTACAATCTGCTCAATTGGCAAAAGAAATTGCAAACCGTTACACAAAATTAGACGAAAATAAACCGAGGTTTGTTGCTGGAGCAATTGGACCAACCAATAGAACAGCATCCATTTCCCCAGATGTAAACAATCCTGGAATAAGGTCTATTACCTTTGATGAGCTGTATAAAGCTTATAAAACTCAGGTAAAAGGATTGTTAGATGGGGGTGTAGATTTACTCCTAGTAGAAACGGTGTTTGACACACTTAATTGTAAGGCTGCATTGATGGCATGTCAAGATGAACTTGAGAATCGGGCGATAGAAATACCTCTGATGGTTTCTGGAACGATTACCGATGCATCAGGAAGGACACTAAGTGGACAAACGACTGAAGCTTTTTATATTTCGGTCAAGCATGCAGATTTATTTTCGATAGGATTAAATTGTGCATTAGGGGCAAAGGAGTTAAGACCCTACTTGAAAAAACTCGCAGACATTTCGGATTGTTTAGTAAGTGCGTATCCCAATGCAGGACTTCCAAATGAATTGGGGGAATACGACCAACTTCCAGAAGAAATGAGCAAGTATATACAAGAATTTGTGGAAGAAAACTGTGTTAATATTGTTGGAGGTTGTTGTGGATCTACCCCTGATCACATACGGACGATGTCAGAAGCTGTCAAGGGGTTAGTACCAAGACAAATAATCAAAAAAGATACACATTCCAGTTACTCTGGATTAGAGGCATTGGTCGTTAGAGACGATATAAACTTCATTAACATCGGAGAAAGGACGAATGTAACAGGATCAAAAAAATTCTCTAGACTAATCAAGGAGGATAAATATGGTGAAGCCATTGATGTGGCACTACAACAAGTTGAATCTGGTGCACAGATAATTGATGTCAATATGGACGAAGCCTTATTGGATTCGGAAAAGGCCATGGAGACATTTTTAAATCTTATTATGTCTGAACCTGATATTGCCCGTGTTCCAGTAATGATAGATAGCTCTAAGTGGAGTGTAATTGAATCTGGCTTGAAATGCGTACAAGGTAAGTGCATTGTAAATAGCATATCCTTAAAAGAAGGAGAAGGGCTCTTTTTAACACAAGCTAGAAAAATTAAAAAGTATGGAGCTGCCATGGTGGTTATGGCTTTTGATGAAAAAGGTCAGGCAGAAACGATAGAACGAAAGGTGGAAATTTGTCAAAGGGCATATAATTTATTGGTAAAGAAAGCCCAGATAGATCCTACTGATATCATATTTGATCCCAATATTTTTGCAGTTGCTACTGGAATAGAAGAGCATAATGATTATGCTATCAATTTTATAGAAGCAACAAGAATTATTAAGGCCACGTGCCCTGGATCAAAAATTAGTGGAGGTGTAAGCAACATTTCTTTTTCGTTTCGGGGAAACAATGTAATACGAGAAGCCATACATTCGGCATTTCTTTATCACGCTATTCAAGCTGGTATGGATATGGGAATTGTAAATGCTGGAATGATAGAAGTATATGAAAACATAGATCCAGAATTACTCCAATTAATAGAAGATGTGTTGTTTAACAGATCAGATGGTGCAACCGAGGCCTTGATGGAATATGCTGTAAACTCGAAAGATGTGGTTCAAAACAAGGCGAAGACAGAGGAATGGAGAAACCTTCCAGTTGATGAACGGTTATCGTATGCTCTAGTTAAGGGTATTGATAAATATATAGATCAAGATACAGAGGAAGTTAGGAAGAAATATTCAAGATCTATTGAGGTTATAGAAGGGCCCTTAATGAAGGGTATGGATATCGTAGGTGAATTATTCGGGAGTGGTAAAATGTTTTTACCACAGGTTGTCAAAAGTGCTCGAGTAATGAAAAAATCGGTTTCTTATCTGACTCCATTTATTGAGGAAGAGAATAATGGAGAGGATGAAAAACAAAAAGGCAAAATCTTACTTGCTACAGTAAAAGGAGATGTCCATGACATTGGCAAGAACATTGTTGGAGTGGTGTTAGCTTGTAATAATTATGAAATTATTGATTTAGGAGTGATGGTTCCTCCACATAAGATAATTGGAGAAATTCAAAAACACAATGTTGATATTGTAGGACTAAGTGGTTTGATAACACCTTCCTTAGATGAAATGGTGACTATGGCTGAAGAAATGGAGAGATACCAAATGAGTATTCCGTTACTTATTGGTGGAGCAACAACATCAAAACTGCATACAGCATTAAAAATTGAGCCTAAGTATTCAGGATCGGTAATTCATGTTTTGGATGCAAGTAAATGTGTATCTATTGCTGGATCTCTTCTTGGTGAAAAAGCTTCTGAGTTTTCTCAGAAAATAAGACGTCAATACGAAGAAATAAGAGAACAAAGAGCTAAAAGAAACAAGTATAAGAATCTTCTACCTTTTGAAGAAGCAAAGAATAAGTCCTTTAAAATAGATCAGGGTTTATCACTTCCGAATAAACCTAATAGTTTGGGAGTAAAGGTTTATAAAGAAGTAAGTCTGGAAACATTAGTGGACTATATCGATTGGACACCTTTTTTCTCTAGTTGGCAATTGGCAGGCAAATACCCTGATATTTTAGACGATGAAATTGTTGGAGAAGAATCGCGAAAATTATTTGATGATGCAAACGAAATGATTGCTCAAATAATTAGTGAAAAATGGATAAAGGCTCGTGCTGTTATAGGTATTTTTCAGGTTGAAAAAGATGGAGAAGATCTAAGAATAATGAATGATAAGGGAATTATGCTAAATTTCCTTAGACAACAGGTTGAAAAATCCGAAAGAAGTTCTAATTATTCATTATCAGATTTTGTTCATGACAAGGGAGACTACATTGGTTTGTTTGCGGTAACTACTGGAGTAGGAGTAGAGAAAAAAGTAAAAGAGTTCGAGAAAGAAAAAGATGACTATCGAGCAATTCTTCTCAAGTCGATAGCGGATCGATTTGCTGAAGCATTGGCAGAAATGATGCATGAGAAGGTTAGAAAAGAGGTTTGGGGTTATGCTGATAATGAAAGTTATACTAATGTTGATTTGATAGCAGAAAAATACCAAGGCATTCGTCCAGCGCCAGGATATCCAGCTTGTCCTGATCACTCCGAGAAAAGTAAAATTTGGGAAATTTTGGCTGTAGAGGAAAACATTGGTATAAGCCTTACAGAAAGTATGGCAATGTATCCAGCAGCAAGTGTAAGTGGTTATTATTTTGCTCACCCTGAAGCAAAATACTTTGGGATTAGTAAAATAGGAAGGGACCAAGTGGCAGATTATGCGATAAGAAAAGGGATGGATTTAGAGGAGGTTGAAAAGTGGCTAAGACCAATATTGAACTACGGGTAGTATTTGATTTATCCAATATCTATGTTCTGTAGAAAACGAAAAGATGACTTCTTATGTAAAAAAGGTCAAAAAGAAAGGCTTTTAAGTAAACAGGTATTAAGTTTGCACGGATATTTACATTTAACGACATTCACTATGATTAATATCACTAATCGTTTTTTCCTTATAATAGGAATTTTGCTTTGGTCCATTGTTGGTTTTAGTCAGGCTAATATTTCTATTGGAAAACAAGAATTAGATAAGAGAGGTATTACAGAAGAAGAATTTAATAAGGCTTTATTGGATCGGGGAATTGATGTCAACAATATTGATACAGAAGATCCCGAAGTTTTACTTCAATATGAAGGTACAATTAGAGAGGTGTTGGATGAGTTGGAACAAAAGAATAAAACTTCAGAACAAGACTTAGAGCCCAAAGAAATAAAATCTCAAGGTGAGATTATAGAGGAAATTAAAGAATCAGTAGATGATGGTTCGACGATAGAGGAAGCCATTAATGAAGAAATTCCGTCAGCACAGGACCCTTTAGAAAATTCTAATGAAATATTTGGACACCACTTATTTTCAAATCAATCCATAAAGCTATTTAGAACCACTGAAGGAGCCAAAGCTCCTCGGACCTATGTTTTAGGTTCAGGAGATGTGGTAAACATATCAATTTGGGGCGAATCCGATTATAATCTCTCTCAGGAGATATCACAAGAAGGATTTATTAAGCCACACAATAGACCTCGAATTTATCTTTCTGGACTTACCATTGCTCAAGCTAAGGAAGTGTTATATAATCAATTGAGCAAATTCATTTTTTTTAATAGACAGAACCTTGCTATTAATCTGATAACATCAAGGACTCTTAATGTAAATTTAGTTGGAGAAGTAAAAAATGCTGGATCTTATAATGTATCTGCTCTTAACACGGCAATTAATGCTCTTGTCGCTGCAGGAGGTCCGAGTGAGATTGGTTCAGTAAGAAACATTAAGTTAATGAGTGCAGGTAAGGAGGTTAAGGATATTGATTTATATCAATTTTTGAACAACCCTGCTGTAAATGAAGACTTTTACTTATCAGATAATGATTACTTATATATTCCTGTTGCTGATAAAATAGTGAGTCTTATAGGCGCAGTGAATCGCCCTTCAAAGTATGAACTTAAAGAAGGTGAATCATTGGAAGATCTTATTTCTTTTGCTGGTGGACTGAAGGCAAATGCTTTACGTAGAAACATACAAATAGAACGGATAGAAGATGACAAGAAAAATGTTATTGATATAGATTTTACTAAGGAAAAAGAGTTTTTGTTGCAAAATGGTGATAAAATTCTTGTTCAAGAGATAAAAAACGAAATTGAAAACTATGTAACAATTTTTGGAGCTGTTGAAAATGAGGGCCGTTATCAGTTCACTCCAGGTATGAAAATAATGGACTTAATTGGTAAGGCAAGTTTAAAGGAAGATGCTATAACTCAGCTGATTTATTTAAGACGATTAAATGATGATTTAAAAACGAGGAGGTATGAAATTGCAAATATTGAAGATGCAATAACTAATGTTAAATCAGAATCGAATTTTGAATTACTCAAAGGAGATATAATATCTATTAATTCTTCGAAGGCATTTGTGGAAAACTATAAAGTTCAAATTGAGGGACAAGTGCGTAACCCTGGTGAATATGACTTAGATAAGGGTGATGATTTAAGGATTAGTGATTTGATTTTTTTGGCAGGTGGAGTAAAAGAAAATGTGAATGATTTTGCGTACATAATTCGCCAAAGCGAAAACAAGCAAAACGAGACAGAACATTTGTATGTGGATTTGGCAGATATATTAGAAAACACTTCTAGTAAAGACAATTTGATTTTGGAGCCAAAGGATAAATTGGTTGTTTTTGCAAAATCAATGTATATAGACGAACATTCTGTAACTATTGAAGGAGCGGTAAGAAATCCAACAACTATAACCTACAGTCAAGGGTTGAGTTTGAGAGATGCCGTATTGTTGGCCGGTGGGATGGTTGAGGAAGCGGCAACAAATAGGGTTGAGATTTATCGATTAATATTGGAAGGAGATAAAAGATCTAAGACCTTAGTAGCTACGGTTTCTATGGATGATACGAATAATTATGAAGAGTCCAAGGAGTTTTATCTAAGACCATATGACCAGATTATGGTTAGAAGAGCTCCAGAGTTTGAATTGCAACAAAATATTTCCATTAATGGAGAAGTTACTTATCCTGGAAAATATGCTCTGCTAAGCGATAATACAAGATTGTCAGAGATCATTAAGCAGTCTGGTAATTTGACCAAGGAAGCGTTCATAGGAGGTGCGACTCTGTATAGAGCATACCAAAACACAGGATTTGTGGTCATAGATCTTGAAGCGGCTCTGAAAGATCCATTTTCTGAGAAGGATATGATTTTAAGAAAAGGGGATGAACTTAACATTCCAAAACGAAATACACTGGTAACAATATCTGGGGAAACGAATGTTGGAGATACCTATTCCCAAACCTTTGATGACAACAGAATTAATGTAGCATTCGAGGGAGAAAGATCAGCATTAAAATATATTAATAAATACGCCGGTGGTATCTCAGAACATGGTGATCGAAAATCAATTATTGTTCAATATCCTAATGGTCAGGTTAAGAAGACAAGGAGATTTTTATTCTTTAATATATACCCAAAAGTTAAGGAAGGTTCGCATATCATGGTAGCTAAAAAGCCAGTTAAAACAGAAAAAGAGAAGGAAAAAGAAGATATAGATTGGGGCAAGGTTCTTTCTAATTCGATTACGCAAGCTACGGCAATCCTTTCTCTTGTTCTCTTGCTAAGAAGTTTAGATTAGAACTTCTATTTTTAACAGATTAAGTGATTGTTAATTTTCATTAAATATTAAAATAAATACCAAGTTTTTATTAAGTTTGAGTAATTATTTTACTCATAAATGATTGAAACCCTAATTTCGTCGAAAACGCGCATAAAGTTGCTATTGAAGTTTTTTCTGAATAGTAACACATCTTCCTATTTAAGAAGTTTGGAAAGTGAGTTTGGTGATTCTTCTAATGGAATAAGGTTAGAGTTAAATAGATTTGAAAAAGCGGGTATGCTTTCTTCATTTTTTAGAGGAAATAAAAAATATTTTACCGCGAATATAGAACACCCATTATTTACAGAAGTAAATAGTTTGGTAATGAAATATATCGGTCTAGACAAAGTCGTAGACGATGTTGTAGTTCGATTGGGAGATGTAGATAAGGTCTATGTTGTGGGAAAATTTGCAAAAGGAATCGATAGTCAAATCATAGATTTGATGTTTATAGGTGAAATCAATATTGAATATTTGATTCAACTTATAGAAAAAGTGGAAACGATTATCACTAGAAAGATTCGCTATGTGGTATATAAAAAAGAAAGTGAGGTAAATTGGACTTCATATATTGAAGAACCTTTATTGCTTTGGGTGAAAGAACAAAAACTCAACAATGGATAAAGGTAAAAGAGAGTGGTACGCTATAAGAACGAAGTATAAGGCAGAAAAACACGTTGCTAATAATCTTTTAAAGAAAGGAATAGAAGCATATGTGCCACTACTTCATGTTACCAAAAGGTATGTTAGGAAAGTGAAGAAGCTTCAATTGCCTTTGATAAATTGTTACGTGTTTGTCTGCATCTCAAAAGGTGAGAGAGTGAAGGTTCTAGAAACCGAGTATGTTTCAAGGTTTGTAAGTCAGTCCAATAGCCATTTAGAAGCTATTCCTGAGGAAGAAATAAAAATTTTAAAGCGTGTTGTTGGTGACTTTCAAGGAGAAATTGAATCTAATCCTATTGAATGGGAAGAAGGTTCTCATGTAGAAGTTGTTACGGGTAATTTGGTCGGAACTAAAGGCATTTTGATCAAACGACATAATAAACACCAGTTTGTAATAAGATTGTACTCAATTGGTCAGGAGTTAAGATTAATGATTGATCCTGCAAATTTGAGAAAAATAAAACTAAAAACAGTTTAATCTGTTGATATTCAATAATTTAATAGGTGAGTTGCTGCGACTCATTAAGGGCGAAGCCCTGTCATTTAAAAAACAAATTCATGAAAATTGCTGTAATTGGAACGGGTTACGTTGGTTTGGTTTCTGGAACATGTTTTGCGGAAACAGGTAATAGTGTAACATGTGTAGATATTGATGAAAGAAAAATCAATATGCTAAACAATGGTGAACTAACTATTTATGAACCAGGACTAGAAGCCCTTTTTGAAAGAAATTCGAAGCAAGGAAGGTTAAAATTTACGACTAATTTAGAAGAAGGTGTAAAGGAAGCCGAGGTTATTTTCTTAGCTCTACCTACTCCACCAGGTGAAGATGGCTCAGCTGACCTTAAATACATTATAAAGGTTGCCGAAGACCTATCAGAGATCATGACAGATTATAAGGTTATTGTTGATAAAAGTACGGTTCCTGTTGGAACATCGGAAAAGGTTAGCGCAGTATTATCAAAGAAGCTTAATACTGATCTATATGATGTAGTTTCAAACCCAGAATTTTTACGAGAAGGTGTTGCCGTTGATGATTTTTTAAAACCAGATAGAGTGGTTATTGGCACTTCATCGGAAAGAGCAGAAAAAGTAATGATGAGGTTGTATGAACCTTTTGTAAGACAAGGCAACCCAATATATGTAATGGATGAGAGAAGTGCAGAAATGACTAAATATGCTGCCAATTCATACTTGGCTACAAGGATTAGTTTTATGAATGAAATTGCAAATTTGTGCGATTTGGTTGGTGCTAATGTAGATAATGTACGAAGAGGAATGGGTAGTGATACAAGAATAGGAAAACGATTCTTATTTCCCGGTGTTGGGTATGGAGGAAGTTGTTTTCCAAAAGATGTTCAAGCTTTAGCTAAGACTGCTGATGAAAACGAATATGACTTTAAAATTTTGAAGTCGGTAATGAATGTGAACAACCTTCAAAAAGAAATTCTATCGGATAAGATAATCAGCTATTTCGATGGAAATATTGAAGGGAAAACCATTGGAGTTTGGGGACTTGCTTTCAAACCAAATACAGATGATATACGTGAGGCTCCCGCTATTACCATCATTTCTCGGCTTTTGAACAAAGGTGCAAAAATCAAAGCTTTTGATCCAGAGGCAATGCCAAATTTTAAGAATCAAATTACAGCAGATATAACGTATTGTGATAATCAATATGACGCCATTAAAGGAGTGGACGCTTTAGCCATTATTACAGAATGGAGTGTATTCAGAATGCCTGACTTTAGTAGGTTGAAGAACGAAATGAATGCTCCTGCAATTTTTGACGGAAGGAATGTATTTAGTGTCGAGGATATGAAAGAGAAAGGGTTTTATTACGAATCAATCGGAAGATAGAATATATGGTAACAACATATTTTTGTCATGAAACGGCTGTAATTGATTCCAATTGTCAGATTGGAACTGGGACTAAGATTTGGCATTTTTGTCATATAATGTCTAATAGTGTAATTGGAGAAAATTGCAATTTGGGTCAAAATGTAGTTGTATCTCCAAACGTTGTATTGGGAAACAATGTTAAAGTTCAAAACAATGTTTCTATTTACACTGGTGTGAATTGTGAGGATGATGTTTTTTTAGGACCAAGCATGGTGTTTACAAATGTTATTAATCCAAGGTCCAGTATTAATAGAAAAGAAGAATTCAAAAAAACCTTGGTGAAGAAAGGTGCGTCAATTGGAGCCAATGCTACCATAGTTTGTGGTAATGAAATTGGAACATATGCATTGATTGGAGCGGGTACAGTTGTTACAAAACCAATAAAAGCCTATGCACTCGTAGTAGGAAACCCAGGAAAACAAATTGGATGGGTAAGTGAGTATGGACATCGCTTAGAATTTAATGAAAGAGGTATAGCGACTTGTATTGAGTCAAAACAGAAATATGCACTCATTAACAAAGAAGTTAAAAGAATGAAAGATGAATAAGATACAAATGGTTGATATAAAAAATCAATACCTTCATCTTAAAGAAGAAATAGACCGATCAATATCTGGTGTAATAGATTCTTCTATATTTATTAATGGTCCTGTGGTTCAAGAATTTGGTCGAAGTCTTGCCAGTTTTTTGAATTCCGAATATGTAATTCCATGTGGAAATGGAACAGATGCCTTGCAGATAGCTTTAATGGCACTTGATTTGCAAAAAGGGGATGAAGTTATAGTACCGGCATTTACATATGTTGCGACAGCAGAGGTTATATCACTATTAGGCTTAATACCAGTGATGATTGATGTAGACTCCAAAACTTTTAATTGTACTGATAATGTCATACTAAATGCAATTACCAACAAGACAAAGGCAATTGTTCCTGTTCATTTATTTGGTCAATGTTGTGATATTGAAAGAACAATTTCGGTTTGTAAGGAGGAAGGGATTTCAATTATAGAAGATAATGCACAGTCTATTGGTGCCGAATACACTTCTTCAAATGGTGAGATTAAAATGTCTGGCACCTTGGGAGAAATTGGGACTACGTCTTTTTACCCTTCCAAGAACTTAGGAGCTTATGGCGATGGTGGAGCGATAAATACCAATAATGGATCTTTAGCGACAAAAATCAGAATGATTGCGAATCATGGACAAAGAATAAAGTATGTTCATGATCTGATCGGATGTAATTCTCGTTTAGATGCAATTCAAGCTGCTATTTTAAAAGTGAAGTTAAAGTATTTAAAAAAGTACATTCAGAAAAGACAACAAGCAGCTGCTTTCTACGATGAAGGATTAAAGTCAATATCAGAAATCGATATTCCTTTTAGACAAGGTAATAGTACCCACGTATTCCATCAATACACTATAAAGGTTAAAAACGGTAGGAGGAATGATTTGAAGAATTACTTGTCGGATCACGGTATTCCATCAATGATTTATTATCCTATTCCATTGTATAAGCAAAAGGCGTTTTCAAGGTATTATGATGGAGATTTACTGCCTATAACTGAGCGTCTTTGTCAAGAGGTATTGTCCTTGCCAATTCATACTGAGTTAGAAGAGGATCAACAATCCTATATTATTGAAAAGATCATTCAATTTTTTAAAAAATAACAAATTACAATTATGTCTTTTGATAGAAATATAGTGGTAACAGGAGGTGCTGGATTCATTGGCTCACACGTTATAAGAAGAATGGTAAATGCCTATCCTAATTACAGGGTTGTCAATGTCGATAAACTGACATATGCTGGTAATCTTGAAAACTTAGATGATGTGAGTAACCTTTCGAATTATATTTTTGAGAAAGTAGACATTTGTGATGAAGATGAAATAACAAGAGTTTTTGAAAAGTATAGCATAGATGGTATAATTCATCTTGCTGCAGAGTCTCATGTAGATCGATCAATATCGGATCCATTAGTCTTTGTTAAAACAAACCTTATTGGTACCGCTAATCTCCTAAATGTTGCCAAAAAGTATTGGGAAAACAACTTAGATGGTAAGCTTTTTTATCATGTTTCTACAGATGAGGTTTATGGCAGTTTAGAGATGGGTAGTGGCTTTTTTACAGAGAATACATCCTATGATCCTAGAAGCCCTTATTCTGCTTCCAAAGCCGGTTCTGATCATTTAGTAAGAGCTTTTTATCATACATATAAACTACCGATAGTTATATCCAATTGCTCAAACAATTACGGGCCCAATCAGTTTCCTGAAAAACTAATTCCTTTATTTATCAACAACATTCGGCATAAAAAACCTCTTCCTGTGTATGGTAGTGGGGAAAATGTTCGAGATTGGTTACACGTAGAGGATCATGCCAGGGCTATTGATGTTGTTTTTCATGAAGGCAGATATGGAGAAACGTATAATATTGGAGGTCATAATGAATGGCAGAACATATCTTTAATTCGAACGCTTTGTGACCTAATGGATGAGAAACTGAACCGTAAGAAAGGAGAAAGTCAAGAGCTTATCACATTTGTGACAGACAGGGCGGGTCATGACCTTCGTTATGCTATTGACGCAAGTAAAATTGATAATGATTTAGGGTGGAGACCAAATTATACTTTTGAAGAAGGGCTTTCAAAAACCATTGATTGGTACCTAGAAAATACTCAATGGCTAGATCATGTTACATCTGGAGAATATCGTAATTATTACGATGAGATGTATAAGAACAGATAGGTTTGAACAATCGATTAACATGAAGTGTTCTAAAGCGTGTTAATACAAAGCTTATGTTGGAAAAAAGAAGCGAGGCAATGATACCCACGAAATGGGGAAAGATGAACATGGCGACTTATTCTACGTCTCAAGATGATCAGATGCCAATTGTTATGATGTACAACCCTAATACGAATTTCGAAAAAACGGTAAATGTCCGAATGCATTCCGAATGCATGACTGGTGATTTGTTCGGTTCAAGGAGGTGTGATTGTGGAGAGCAATTGGATTTTGCGATGCAATATATTGCAAAAAATGAAGGTATTGTGCTCTATTTACGACAAGAAGGAAGAGGAATAGGCATCATAAACAAACTTCGTGCATACAACAAACAAGATGAAGGATTGAATACTTTAGAAGCTAATCTTGTATTGGGCTTTCACGCTGACGATCGTAATTATGATCAGGCAATAGAAGTATTAAAATTATTAAGAATAAAGAGCATCAACCTTCTTACGAACAATCCTGAAAAATTAGACTCATTTCACAGTACAGGAATTATGGTAGAAAAAAGAATTCCTGTTATTATTGAGCCACATGAGGACAACATATCCTATTTAAGCACAAAAAAAGAAGATTTTGGGCACCTCCTTTAATAGTGGAGTTGATTTTATAGGTGTTGAACCTTACCAGTCTTTTTTAAACCAGAAAGGATTGGTTGTTTGGTTTACTGGTTTGTCAGGTTCTGGTAAAAGCACACTAGCTTCTAACTTGGAGAAACACTTGTTTTCAAGAGGATTTTTGACAACTACTTTAGATGGTGACGAAATACGCAATGGGATAAACAAAGATTTGGGATATAGTACCGAAGATAGACTAGAGAATATAAGAAGAGTTGCTTCAGTTGCAAAGATGTTTTCAAATAGGGGAATGATTACTTTGTGTTCATTTATATCACCTACGAAGGAAATTAGAGATAAGGCAAGAAACATAATAGGACGTGAACATTTCTTAGAGGTTTATGTATCAACGCCTTTAGAAGAGTGTAAGAAAAGAGATGTAAAAGGCCTCTATGGAATGGCAGAAAAGGGCATTATCTCTAATTTCACAGGAATATCTTCTCCCTATGAAACTCCAGAAAATGCAGATTTGTTAATTGATACAGAAGTTGTTTCAATAGAAGAAGCCGTAAGTGAAATTTGCGAATTATTAAATCAACATGGCATATCAGCTTAATCATTTAAGTGAATTAGAGGCGGAATCTATTTACGTATTTAGAGAAGTCGCCGCTCAGTTTTCTAATCCTGTAATTTTGTTTTCTGGAGGGAAGGATTCCATACTAATGGTGCATTTAGCTATTAAAGCTTTTTACCCAGCACCAATTCCTTTCGAACTATTACATGTGGACACTGGACATAATTTCATGGAAACATTAAGCTTTCGTGATGACTTAATAGAAAAACACAATTTACGCCTTAACGTGGCTTCTGTTCAAAAAGCAATTGATCAAGGTTATGTTCAGGAAGAAAAAGGGATAAATGCTAGTAGAATATATTTACAAAGTCAAGTTCTACTAGATGCTATTGAGGAGAATAATTATGATGTGGCTATAGGAGGAGGAAGGCGAGATGAAGAAAAAGCAAGAGCTAAAGAAAGGTTTTTTTCTCATAGAAATGACTTCGGTCAATGGAATCCTAAAAATCAAAGGCCAGAATTATGGAATTTGTTCAATGGAAGAATGAATTCAGGGGAACACTTTAGGGTTTTCCCTTTATCAAATTGGACGGAATTGGATGTATGGCAGTATTTAAACAGAGAAGAAATTCAATTGCCTAATTTGTATTTTAGTCATCAAAGAAGAGTTCTTAACAGAAAGGGTGTTATACTTGCAGAAAGTCCTTTTATAGAAACAAGACCTGACGAAGAAATCCATGAAATGCAGGTTCGTTGTCGAACGATTGGAGACGTAACATGTACAGGATTGTGGCCATCTAAAGCATCTAGCATTGACGATATTATCGAAGAAATTTCTACAACTAGAATTGCAGAAAGAGGGAGTCGTGCAGATGATAAAAGATCCGAATCCAGTATGGAAGATCGCAAGAAAGAAGGCTATTTCTAATGAATGAAAATAAGGAACTATTAAGATTCACTACAGCTGGATCTGTAGACGATGGAAAGTCAACGTTAATTGGACGATTATTGTATGATAGTAAATCGGTTTATCAAGACCAAATAGACAATATTAAAGAAGTTTCCAAAAGAAGAGGTGAAAAAGATATAAATCTTGCGCTTTTGACTGACGGACTTCGTGCTGAAAGAGAACAGGGAATTACTATTGACGTAGCTTATCGATACTTTTCTACGCCTAGGAGAAAGTTTATTGTTGCAGATACTCCAGGACATATCGAATACACAAGAAATATGGTGACAGGTGCTTCCACAGCAAATGTCGCTTTGATATTAATAGATGCCCGAAATGGTGTTGTTGAGCAAACGAAAAGACACGCCATAATTGCATCATTGCTTCGAATTCCACACCTGTTAATCTGTATAAATAAAATGGACCTTGTTGGATTTGATCAGGGACGATTCAGAGCCATTCAAGAAGAGTTTGAAGGGTTTGCATCGAAGCTTGATGTTACCGACGTTCACTTTGTTCCTATTTCTGCTTTGACAGGTGACAATGTTGTAAATAGGTCATCTCAAATGACTTGGTACGAAGGTTCGACATTACTGTATTACTTAGAGAATGTTCATATTGCCAGTGATTACAACTTAATCGATACACGATTTCCGGTTCAGTATGTTATTCGTCCATACGATGACAATCACCATGACTTTCGTGGTTATGCTGGTCAAATCGCAGGTGGTGTAATGAGAACAGGAGATGAAATTCGTACTCTTCCGTCTGGATTTACAAGTCGAATCAGTGGTATGTGGATTGGAGACAAAAAAGTTGAGGAAGCTTTTGCTCCACAATCTGTAGTAGTTGAGATCGAGGATCAGTTGGACCTGAGTAGAGGTGATATGATATGTCGCCCCAACAATAGTGCTGTTCCAGCTCAAGATATTGACTTAATGATGTGTTGGTTTGATGCTTCAAAGCCTTTGAATCCTAGGGGCAAATATATGATTAGACATACGAGCAAAGAAGTAAAATGTAAGATCCTTTCTATACAATACAGGTTAGATATCGAAACTTTGCATAGAGAGTCTGATGATTGTGTAATAAAAATGAATGATATTGCGAGGATAAAGTTAAGGACGGCATCACCCTTATTTGTGGATCCATATAAAAAGAATAGAGCAACGGGATCCATAATATTGATAGACATTCAGACCAACAATACAGTTGCAGCAGGAATGATATTATGACAAAGAAAACTTTTGCACTTATAGGAGCCTCTGGTTATATAGCACCAAGACATATGAAGGCTATAAAAGATATTGGTGGAGAGTTGGTCGCGGCTATGGATCCCAATGATTCCGTTGGAATTATTGATTCCTATTTTCCAGATGCTTCATTTTTTACAGAGTTTGAGCGGTTTGATCGACACTTGGAGAAGCTTAAATATTGTGATCAAAAAGTGGATTATATTGTGGTTTGTTCTCCGAATTATTTACATGATGCTCACATAAGGTATGGGTTGAAGTATGGATCAGATGTAATTTGCGAAAAGCCCATTGTACTTAATCCATGGAATCTTGATGCGTTAGAAAAAATTCAAAAAGAAACGGGTCAGAATGTGTATTCTATTTTGCAATTGAGGTTACACCCAAGTATCGTTGCTCTTAAAGAAAGAATTGAAGAAGCAAGTGACATTCTTGATATTGAGCTTACATATATTACTTCACGTGGTAAATGGTACTATGCTTCATGGAAGGGCAATGATGAAAAATCAGGAGGGATATCAACCAATATTGGGATTCATTTTTTTGATATGCTGAATTGGATCCTAGGTGAATGTGAAGATTATGAAGTTCATATGCACTCGCATGATCGAGCTGCTGGTTATCTGAAATATTCCAAAGCAAATGTTAGATGGTTTTTGAGTATAAATGAGAATACTTTACCAGAGGAAATAAAAGAAACTGGACTTAGGACGTATAGAAGTATTCGAATTAATCAAGAAGAATTTGAATTTTCAAAAGGCTTTACCGATTTACATTTAAAAAGTTATCGACGAATTTTAGAAGGTAACGGTTTTAAGATTCATGACAATAAACAAGCAATTAAAATGGCTTATGATATTCGTAATGGAGCAATCAAAACACCCATTGATATGAAACATCCATTTATTGAATTGCCATTGGAAGATCATCCTTTTGGAAAAAGGAAATAATAAAGAAAACAAAAAGAAACAAAGGTAGGATATGGGATTAAATAAAAAAGTATTAGTAACAGGAGCAGATGGCTTTATTGGTAGTCATTTGGTTGAAGAATTGTTGAATCAAGGTTATAAAGTTAAGGCTTTTTGTTATTATAATTCCTTTAACTCTTGGGGTTGGTTAGATTCTTTCTCAAAAGAAACGTTAGAGAGGGTTGAAATATTTACTGGTGATGTTCGTGATCCCAATGGAGTAAGAACGGCAATGGAGGGTTGTGATATAGTGTTTCATCTTGCTGCACTTATTGCTATTCCGTATTCTTACCATTCTCCGGATAGTTATGTTGATACAAATGTAAAAGGTACATTGAATATTATCCAAGCAGCAAAGAACTTAAATATTGAAAGAGTACTCGTTACTTCGACATCTGAAATTTATGGAACAGCCCAGTATGTACCTATTGATGAAAAGCATCCGAAACAACCACAGTCTCCTTATTCTGCATCAAAAATTGGAGCTGATTGCATGGCTGATTCCTTTTATCGTTCATTCGATATGCCCATAACAATTGTGCGCCCATTTAATACTTATGGTCCACGACAATCTGCAAGGGCTATTATACCAACAATTATAACCCAACTTTTGAATGGATTTGAGGAAATCAAATTAGGAGATTTAACACCAACTCGTGACTTATTATTTGTGAAAGATACAGCCAAAGGGTTTATAGAAATATCTAAATCTAATAGCCTTATAGGTCATGAATGTAACATTGCTACGAATTCTGAAATATCGATGCAGGAAATGGCCGATACATTGATAAAACTCATTAATCCAAAGGCTAAGATTGTTCAAGATCCAAGTCGTTTAAGGCCATCTAAATCAGAAGTGTTTCGACTCTTTGGAGACAATAGTAAGATACTTGAACATACGAATTGGAAAGTTGAACACAATTTAGAGCAAGGCCTTCAGAAAACAATTGATTGGTTTTCTGATAAGAAGAATTTAAGTCAATACAAAGCGGGGATTTATAATGTATAGAGATGTAATAGACTTTATTCGAGAGACTTTTGATACGAAGGAAGGTTTTCTTCCGTTACATGAACCGCGATTTATTGGTAATGAACGGAATTATGTAATGGATGCTATTGATTCAACATTTGTTTCTTCAGTGGGCAAATATGTTGATCAATTTGAAGAAATGATGTGTGATATTACCGGGTCACAATTTGCAATTGCAATTGTCAATGGCACAAATGCTCTTCATTTAGCTATGTTGCTGGCTGGAGTAAAACCGGGAGATGAGGTATTAACACAATCTTTAACCTTTATTGCTACGGCTAATGCCATTTCATATTGTAATGCTGTACCTCATTTTGTAGATGTTGATATGGAGACACTTGGAATGTCACCATCTTTAGTAAGAAAACATCTTGAAGATATAGCGGAGGTGAAACATGGATCGTGTTTTAATAAGAACACAGGTAATAGAATATCAGCTTGTATACCTATGCATACCTTTGGACTTCCTCTACATTTGGAAGAGTTAGTAGACCTATGTAAGGAGTTTTGTATTCCTCTAATTGAAGATGCCGCTGAGTCATTAGGAAGCACCTATAATAATCAACATACAGGAACTTTTGGACTATTAGGGACCTTTAGCTTTAATGGGAATAAAACTGTTACCAGTGGTGGTGGTGGTGCAATTGTAACGAATGATGAAGAACTGGCTAAAAAGGCAAAACATCTTAGCACTCAAGCAAAAATTCCGCATAAGTGGGAGTATAGACATGATCATATTGGCTATAACTATAGAATGCCTAATTTAAATGCTGCACTGGCTTGCGCACAGTTGGAACAATTGAACAAGTATGTCGATAATAAAAGGGCGTTGTCAGATTTATATATGGGTTTCTTCGAAACAAGAGATGATATTCAATTGGTTCGGGAGATTAAATCTGCAAGATCCAACTATTGGCTCAATGCAATCCTTCTTAAGGATCGGTCACAAAGAGATTCTTTTTTGAAGGAAACCAATGATTCTGGTGTAATGACTAGACCAATATGGACATTAATGAATAAACTAGAAATGTTTAAAGATTGTCCACGATCGAATTTGACTAATGCGGAGCTTTTAGATGGTCGAATTGTAAACATTCCAAGCAGTGTAAGGGTATTGTGAAAGAAAAGATAGTAATAGTCGGTTCAGGTGGTCATGCTAAATCTTGTATTGAGGCTATTGAATCACAAAACAAATACAAAATAATTGGACTAATTGATGTACCTGAAAAAGTTGGACATGATGTATTGGGATATGAGGTTATCGGAGATGATAATGATTTGGGATTCTTGATTAAAGAATGTCCTAATGCAGTGATAGGCATAGGGCAAATCAAATCAAATGAATTGAGAGTCAAAATTTATAATAGACTCAAAGAAATGGGTTATATTTTACCAATTATTAAGGCCAGTTCTGCGCATGTTTCAAAGTCTGCAGTAATAGGAGAATCAACAGTAATTCTTCATGGAGCAATAATCAATGCTGCTTCTAAAATTGGAGTAAATACCATTCTTAATTCGAAATGTCTTATTGAACATGACGTTACCATAGGAAATCATTGTCACATATCAACATCTTCCACAATTAATGGTGAAGTTCGAATTGGGAATAATTGTTTTATTGGTTCCGGGTCGACAATTGCACAAGGAATTTATATAAAGGATAATGTTATCATTGGTATGGGAACTAGAGTGTTTAAGAATATTGATATGTCTGGTGTGTTTTATGAAAAGATTCGTTTAAATGTATAAAATGAAAAAAACGATAATTATTGCAGAGGCAGGTGTCAATCATAATGGTGATATTGCTTTAGCCAAAAAAATGGTGGATGTCGCAACAGCAGCTGGAGTGGATTATGTAAAGTTTCAGACTTTCAAAGCAGATAAACTCGTAGATAAAAAAGCAAAAAAAGCTTCTTACCAAATTGAGAATACCAAGTCTGATGATTCTCAATATGAAATGCTCAAACAATTGGAATTATCTGAAAAGGATCATTTTGAATTGATTCAATATTGTAATAATAAAAGGATCAAATTCTTATCTACTGCATTTGATATAGATAGCATTGAATTTTTAAAAGATAAACTTGATTTTTACAAAATTCCTTCTGGAGAAATAACGAATTATCCATACCTAGTTAAGGTTGCAGGTCTAGGATTACCAATAGTTATGAGTACGGGGATGGCTACGTTAGAAGAGGTCAAAGATGCGTTTGATGTATTGATTAATCATGGTGCAAAAAAGGATGAAATTACCGTCTTACATTGTAATACTGAATATCCCACACCAATGAAAGATGTAAATCTTAACGCTATGTTGACGATTAAGAAAGAGTTAGGAGTAAATATAGGATATTCGGATCATACCTTAGGTATAGAAGTACCAATAGCTGCAGTAGCCATGGGCGCCAAAGTTATAGAGAAGCATTTCACATTAGATAGAAATATGCCTGGACCAGATCATAGAGCATCATTGGAACCAGATGAATTAAACGCAATGGTAAGAGGAATTAGAAATATTGAAATAGCTATGGGAGACGGCATCAAAAAGCCTTCGGAGAGTGAGAAAAAAAATATAGCAATAGTAAGAAAGAGCTTGCACCTAAAACATGATTTAATGAAAGGGCATGTGTTAAGCTCTTATGATTTTAATATTTTGCGACCAAGTAAAGGTGGTATAAGTCCAATGGCATTGAAATTCTTAGTTGGGAAAAAGATAAAACATGATTTAAGAAAGGGAGATAAGATAAACTTAATTGATTTAGAAGATGAGCACTAGAAGAAAAATTTGTGTAGTTACTGGCACAAGAGCCGAATATGGATTAATGTATTGGCTTCTTAAAGCAATCAACAATGACCCAGATTTGGAACTTCAAATAGTGGTTACTGGTATGCACCTCTCCCCTGAATTTGGTCTTACTTACAAAAAAATTTTAGAAGATGGTTTTATAATAAACAAAAAGATTGAAATCCTATTGTCTTCTGATACTACAGTTGGTATTTCTAAATCCATGGGACTTATGCAAATTTCGGCAGCGGAGGTTTTACAAGATTTAGATCCAGATTTGTTAGTTGTACTGGGAGATAGATTTGAAATTTTTTCAATTGTTTCAAGTGCTATGATTTCAAGAATTCCCATAGCTCATTTGCATGGAGGAGAAGCTACTGAGGGGTTAATTGATGAACCAATAAGACATTCAATAACAAAAATGTCACATCTTCATTTTACTGCCACGAAAGAGTATAAGAAAAGAGTGATACAATTAGGGGAAGAACCTCATAGAGTTTTTAATGTTGGTTCGCCAGGAATAGATAACATTGTAAATTTAAAACTTTTAAGTAAAGGTGATTTTGAAAAGGCTGTTAACTTCCAATTAGGGAAAAAAAATATATTAGTTACTTTTCATCCTGTTACCTTGGAGAATTCTACGGCAAAAGAACAATTTGGAGAGTTATTAGAAGTTATAAACTCTTTAAGTGATACAAAAGTGATCTTTACTAAACCCAATGCGGATACTGATGGAAGGATAATTATTAGAATGATAGATGAATTTGTCGAAAAAAATAAAGAGAGATCTTGTGCTTTTATTTCTTTAGGGCAGTTACGGTATTTATCTGCATTACAATATGTGGATGTCGTAGTAGGCAATTCGTCAAGTGGAATCACAGAAGTTCCTTCATTTAAAAAGGCAACCGTTAATATTGGAGATCGACAAAAAGGACGAGTTAGATGCAAGAGTATCATTGATTGTACTCCAACTAAAGCAAGTATAACCAAAGCAATTAGCACTGCATACTCTGATGACTTTCAAGGTGAGTTAAAGGATGTTAAAAACCCTTATGGAAAAGGAGGGGCATCTAAAAAAATAAAAGACATTATCAAAGAAATAGAGTTAGAGGGGTTAATTAAAAAAGCATTCTTTGATCTTAAATAGATTAAAATGAAGATTTTTTTCATCGGTTGTGTTCAATTTTCTAAAATTAGTTTAGAAAAACTAATTGAAATTGGTGCTGACGTAGTGGGAGTTGCAACAAAATCTCAGTCTAAGTTTAATTCAGATCATTTTAATTTGGGTCCTTTGTGTGAGTCAAATAATATTCCTTATAAATATGTAAGAGATATTAACGCTCCGCATATTATAGACTGGATTAATGGTTTAGCTCCTGATGTATGCTTCGTTTTTGGATGGTCAAGTTTAATAAAAAAAGACTTACTAGATATTCCATCCATTGGTACTATAGGTTTTCATCCATCAAAACTTCCATTTAATAGAGGTAGACATCCAATAATATGGCCATTAGTTCTTGGACTCAAAGAGACTGCAAGTTCTTTCTTTTTTATTGATGAAGGAGTAGACAGTGGTCCTATTTTATCTCAAAAAGTAATTGAAATTAACGATTATGATGATGCACAGTCTTTGTATAATAAGGTAACAAAAATAGCATTGATACAAATACAAGTTCTAATTGATCAATTTCAACAAAAAACGTATCAAGCAATTCCTCAAAAAATAGATGAAGGTAATGTATGGAGAAAGCGGAATAGGAAAGATGGACAAATAGATTTTAGGATGACAACTGAAGGAATTTATAATCTAGTTCGTGGACTTTCAAGCCCATATGTTGGAGCTCATATATATTATGAAGGAGAAGATATTAAGATTTGGAAAACTGAAAAGGTTGATTTTCGAATAAAAAATATTGAACCAGGAAGAGTTCTAGAAATTCATGATAATGAGTTTATAGTAAAAACATATGATAGCGCCATTAGGATTCTAGAGCATGATTTTAAAGAAATTCCCAAAATTAATTCTTGTTTATGAGAATAATAGTAGTATCAGCACATCCTGATGATGAAGTATTAGGGTGCGGAGGAACATTGCTAAAACACAAGCAAAATGGAGATGAAATAGCATGGTTAATTACCACTAATATTTCAACAAATCAAGGTTTTACAGTAGATAGAGTTTCTAAGAGACAAGAAGAAATAGAAAAAGTTGCAAAGCTATTAAACATTAAGAATCTGTATAAATTAGATTATCCGACAATGTGTTTGTCGGATGAAACAATGATTACGATGATTCCGAAAATTTCGGAAATTTTCAACGAATTTAAGCCTCAGATAATTTATGTTCTCAACAGATCTGATGCACATTCCGATCATTTAATCACATTTAAATCTGTTTTGGCTTGCACTAAGTCTTTTAGATACCCATTTATAAAAAGAGTTTTGATGTATGAGTGTATCTCAGAAACAGAATTTGGACCAGCCCTTCCTGAAAATATATTTGTTCCGAATTATTTTGTAGATATATCGGAGCATATTAATCAGAAAATAGAGTTAATGAAAATCTATGAATCTGAAATAGGGGAACATCCTTTCCCCAGAAGTTTGGAGAATATACGAGCTCTTGCTCATTTTAGAGGAGCCTCTGTTGGAGTTGTTTATGCTGAAGCTTTCCAAGTGTTAAAATTTATTGATAAATAATACAACTATTTTAATTGAAAGATTTTCGAAACCATATATTTAGAGAGGCACTTAGTGTAAGAGAAGTTTTATCCAGGTTAGATAAGTTAGCCTCGAACGCCATACTTTTCTTAGTAGATGATACTAACAAATTAATTGGTTCAATCACAGATGGAGATATAAGAAGAGGAATTATAAAAGGTTTTAGTCTTGAGGATGATATTAAGAATTTTATTCAACCCAATCCTAAATTCTTTAAAAGGAACGAATATGATTTCAATCAAATGGTTTTATGGAAAGAAATGGATTACAAAATTATTCCTATTCTTGATGAAAATAGTCGAGTAATTGATATTGCTAATTTCAAGACACAAAACTCTTATCTGCCTATAGATGGTGTAATTATGGCTGGTGGAAAGGGTACCAGATTGAGACCCTTGACTTTGGATACACCAAAACCCTTGCTCAAAATAGGAGACAAACCAATTATTGAATATAATTTAGATCGATTGAAGTCCTTTGGTGTTAAAAATCAAACGATATCGATCAAATATTTGGGACAACAAATAGTTGACTATTTTGGTGATGGAAGCGAAAAAGGAATCAATATAAACTATGTAAAAGAGGATATACCCCTGGGAACTATAGGAGCCGTAGGATTAATAGAACAGTTTTATAATGATTATGTTTTAGTAATGAATTCTGATATTTTGACGAATATTGATTTTGAGGACATGTTTAAATATATGATGAATTCGGGAGCAGAAATGATTGTAGCGACCACTCCTTATGAAGTCCAAATTCCTTATGGTGTAATAGAAACAAACGGTGACCAAATAATAGACCTTAAAGAAAAACCAACGTATACTTATTATTCGAATGCGGGAATTTATATTTTTAAAAGAACTTTCATCGATTTGATTCCAGTAGATAAACATTTTAATGCAACAGATTTAATGGAAGTTTTATACAGTTCTGGTAAAAAAGTTGTTCATTACCCCATTACAGGTTATTGGTTGGACATTGGCAAGCCTCATGATTTCGAGAAAGCACAAATGGATATAAAACATATTCAGTTTTAGTATGAAGTATTTAGTAGTCATTCCTGCAAGGAAAGGATCTAAGGGAATACCAAATAAGAACAGCAAAAAACTTATAGGTAAACCTCTCATTCAGTATACCATAGATGCGGCAAAAGATATAGTTGATAAGGAGGATATCTGTATCTCAACGGACAGCGAAAAAATAGTTGAAATTTCTGAGTCTTTAGGAATTAGCGTGCCCTTTACAAGACCAAAAGAATTAGCAAGTGACGAAAGTGGAATGCATGAAGTATTGATTCATGCCATAAAATTATATGAAGAAAGCTTTAATAGAACGTACGATGCGGTTGTGCTCTTGCAACCAACGAGTCCTTTAAGACAGAAGTTTCATATTGAAGAAGCAATTAGTTTGTTTGACAAATCAATTGACATGGTGGTATCCGTTAAAGAAAGTAGTCATAATCCATATTATAATTTATTTGAAGAAGACTCTTCAGGGTATTTAAAGAAGAGTAAAAGTCTTGATATTGTACGTCGTCAAGATGCCCCTAAAATTTGGGAGTACAATGGAGCCGTTTACGTCATCAATATTGAACGGTTAAAGAAATCGAAACTGCATAATCTAAAGAAGGTTGTAAAATACCCTATGCATTCAAAGTATTCATATGATTTAGATACCATGGAAGATTGGGTATTGATAGAACATCTTTTAAGTCGTTAAAGATTCAAATAAGAACACAATTAAGTCAAAATCAAATACAGTTTATCGTAGAATATTTAGTTTTTATTTAGACCCTATTGTCTATTTTAATAGAAGGTCGGTAAAACACTTATTATTTAAGGAGTCAATATTTAAAAGAGTATTGTATTGTTTTAGGTTTATAATAAGTCAATTCATTTCACTTTTGACTAAAGAACAGATTTACAAAAAAATTGAAGAAGTAGACAATACAAATTGGGTTGTTGCAGGAACACAAAATCAGTTTAATAGTTTGCGCTTTTTGACAAGCTCTGATAGAAACTTTAAACTAATTGTATTAAACAGCAGTGTAATAACCGGTGATGATACTACATTTAATCATGTACTTAAACTTGACTCTTTTAGATTACATTATTTGCATAAGTATGTTTTTTTTATACTCGCCGAACTTTTTAAAAACCCAATTCACTTCTCAAGGGTGTTCCATGTACTTATAAGTAACATTGGGTTATACGAAAGTTTTGTTGTTCAACTAAAGGAATATAAAGTTAATTCAATAACAATTTCAAATGATCATTCTGTCTTATACAGAGCACTTTTATTGGCGACTAAACAATTAAAAATTCCAACGATTTATTTACAACATGCCAGTGTTTCTGATGACTTTCCTCCTTTAATGTTTGATATGTCATTACTTTATGGACAAAATGCTTTGGATAAATACCTATTCAATAATAAGGAAATTCATGGAATAGTTAAACTTGTTGGAATTCCTAAATTTGATCCATTTATTAATGATTTAAATAAAGGTTCTATAATCAAAACAATAGGCATTCCATATGGATTAAGAGATTGTCTTGATGATGTAAAGGCTATAATTTTACAGTTGAGGCAACAGTTTGATAATATTCTAATTACCATTCGAAAACATCCAAGAGATGAAAGAGTGTTAAGTTTTGAAAAAAGCACAAATGTTTTGGAATCCGATAGTAAACGAGAAAATGTATTCGAATATCTAAAAAAACAGGACTTAATAATTAGTGCAGATTCGGCTATTCACTTGGAGGCTACATTGCTTAATGTTACAAGTATCTATTATCGGTTTAGCCCTGTACCAAATGAATACGATATTTATGGGTTTGTCAAAAACGGTTTGATTGATGAGTGCAGAACAGAAGATCAATTGTTGTCTAAGGTACAGACACTAATGGCAAATAGAAAATCAGTTAGAAATAGAGTGAAGTATTTTTATGATATAGTAAATACGCACTATGATGGTAAAAGCCAAAAGCTTGTAAAAGATCATATTTCCGAATTTTTAGGAATTGCCAAATAGGTCTGAAAATATGGAAGTATAAATAATCTTTAGAAATAAAAGATGAAATATATTATTAGTAATAAACCGTTTTTGAATTCAAAGAGGGTTGGTAATCTTTTTGTTACAAACTCCATTTTGTATGATGAGAACGGCTTTGATTTTGTTGAGGGTTTTATTGACGAGAGTACAAGAGATGGAATGTATAATCGCCTTACTTATGATATCAAAAAAGAGAAACTTCAAATTGAAAATGGTAAAGCTGGAACATTTCCTTTATTTTATTATGCCAAAAATCAAAACTTAATAATTAGTAATAATATTTGGGATCTTGTTTTATTGCTTCCTGATGAAGAAGTCGAGATAGATGCAATTGAGCTAAAATTTCTTATGTTTCAATTTGGCATGAATCCTACTGGAAAAACATTTTTTAAGAACATTTTTGAACTAAAACCAAGTTTTAAATTAGAAATTGATCTAAATTCTTTCACTATAAAAGATAAAAAAACATGGCATCTAGAGTCTAAAAATACGATTACTTCGACTGCTGCTGCTGTTCAAAGTGCGGAGGAAGCACTTAATAAAAGTTTTAATTATATAAACAGTAGAAAAGAAGATTCAGATATTTTTGGCTTTGGTAATAGTGGTGGTTTTGATTCTAGATTAATACCTGCCTTTTCGGAAAAGTTAAAACTAAAGTTATATGGTGTTACTATTGTAGATAAACGTCCTTTTAGGAAATCAGTGACCGAATTAAATGCTCAAAAGATTAGCCAGTTGTATAACTTCCCGACCCAAGCAAATTACTTTAAGGCTAGTAATTTATTCCAAAACTTAAATTTAGATATAAGCAATAATCCTTTAGGGCCATGTCAAATTTTAAAAAATCATTATTATCATACAGACAAGGAAAAATATAATAAATATATAAGTGGTGGTAATGGGTTTATTATTGGTGGGAGATGGAATAAATATTTGTCAAACACTAAGGCTGAGTTTCAAAAATCTTTTGTTTTCAACTATATGAATAAGTTGCCCTCTTGGGAAAAGAGTCAACTATTTTTCTTTTTTAAGGATTTAATCAACTCACAGGATTTAGACTATTTCTTATCATTAAGAAATGATTTTTTTAAGTTAAATGCTCATAAGAGCAATATTGATATAATTAGATCATTTCATCTGGAAAGCATAAATAAACATAGTCATTTAGGAGGATATGAATCTCAAAATGGAACTATTCCAACGTATAACATTTATTATCCTTTTTTGCTACCCGTTTCCAATGAATGGGATAATAGATTGTTATTGGACCGAACCATTTTGAAAGGATTGATAAAAAACAAATCTTTGAAATTGTCTCAAATCCCAGGACAAGACTTAGAACGAATAGAACAAGATCAAGAAAGCATTTGGGAAAAAGTAATTAAAAAAGTAAAATTAAAATTTATATCTCCACAAGGTCTAAGTTATCATAAATGGATTAAGGATCCCATTCTAATACGGTTCATAAAAGAAACTTTAGAACGACCAAATGTAATGTGGGAAAATCTGTTTTCCAGAACTTTTTTTACAAAGAATCTTAATGCTTGTAATGTTTTTGTGCTTGTAGATATACTTAAAGCAAAAAGGATAGTAGACATAATTTACTACAAAGAATACGAAACACTAAATATATACAAATATACTGCTAATGAAATCTAATAAGTTTTACTTAAGATGCAATAATTGTGATTTCAAGTTTGATTTCAAAGAAGATATTTTTAAGAATCAAGCTTGTCCAAGTTGTGGTGATAAATATATTGAAGTTGCATATCACGATGATCTCGTTGATTTGGCCAAATCAGTTTTTAGTCGAACAGAAAATAAAGGGTTATGGAAGTTTTTGAAATATCTACCACTTAATCAAACGCCGAATGTTATTCGTTCAGAAAAGGATATTTCAATTGAAAGATTAAGGTTTTTGGAGGATATAGCCAAGAAAAAGTTTAACATTAATTGTAATGTTTTTGGACATCGATTTGATGAAAGTGTATCAACAGGAACATGGAAAGATTTATCTGGAGCAATGCTAGGAAGTGCTCTTGCAGAGAATGGAATTAAAAATTATGTTGTTGCAAGTACAGGGAATATAGGTGTAGCAATGGCATGTTATCTGACATTGAATAATGTCAATTTATATGTTTTTATTCCAGAATCTTCATCCAGGGCACAGGAAGCTGAAATAGCAAGTTTTGGTCAGAAAGTAATTCGAGTAAATGGAGATTATGCTGCTGCTAAGAGTATGGCTAAGGCTTTTGCAGCACAGAATGATTATGTTTACAGTAATGGAACATTTGACCTCTTTCGAATTGAGGCAAAAAAGACCATGGCTTTTGAATGGTTAAGAGAAATGGACGATTTTCCAACAATATATATTCAGGCTTTAAGTGGAGGAACTGGGCCATTGGGTGTTTACAAAGGATGTAAAGAGTTAAAACAAAAAGGCCTCATTTCAAACTTTCCTAAACAAATATTAATACAAACTAAGAAATGTGCACCTATGGCCAATGCTTGGAATGATGCAAAAAGTAAAGGTTTTACGAATAATTGGTATATGAATTATACGCCCATTAATAATCCACAAACGGGTATAGCAACGTTAGCAACCGGCAATCCTTATGCTTATCCTGTAATTGCTCAATTAATTGAGAAGGTTGGAGGAACGATTACTTCAATGGATGAAAATTATGCTATAAAGATAGCTCAAATAATGGCTAAATCTACATCTGTAAGAATTGGCCCTGCTGCATCAATTGGAATGGGTGGATTTTATAGGGGGTTAAAAGAAGGAGAGATAAGCAATAATGATACGGTATTAATAAATATTGGAGAGGGAATGAGAAGATCTCCGTCTTTTATGTCAAAACTTTCCAAATCGGTAACGGTTTCGACATTAGATGAATTGGATAGGCATAACGTAATTGAAGAAGACGAAAATTACTTATCTAACCTTATAGATGAAGTTGTAAACAACGTATAGAAGAAATGCTTAAAAAGCTTTTTTCGCATACTCTTATTTATGCCTTGGCACCTAAGATTCCTCTTGTTGGAAGTATTTTTCTACTACCTTATCTAACAGAAGAATTGACAACCTTTGACTATGGCATAAGAGGAATGATCTTGGTAGTTACAGAGGTATTATTGGGATTAAAATTCCTTGGAATTGAGGACCTTTTAGTTCGTGTTTATTATAAGTCTGACAAATATAAAGAGATTTGGTCCCAGATCTATGGATTTCTTCAAGCTTATCTAGTACCATATAGTATTATAATTTGCATATTACTGTATGTATTTGTTCCGTTTAAGGATTTTAACGCCACGTTGATTACTTCTTTTTTGATTTTTGTTACAACAATGCTTAGTCTAGCCCCTATGCTGGGAATAAGATTAATGCAATTGGAACAAAAACCGATTACAATTTCGATAATCTCTGTTTCCACAGGTTTAATTAATCTTGTAATTCTCTATTTAACTATATGTACTTTTAAGTTAGGATTTTTAGGTTGGTATATCAGTATGTTTGTATCAACAACTTTATCTTTTATCGCGTACTTTTTTATTCTAAATAGAAATGAGATAGGGCCAAAACTTTCTTTTAATTACACTCCTATTAAGCCGTATTTAAAAGATGCTCTTCCTTTTATCCCTAACAAATATGGTCATTATCTCCTTAATTCATCGGATAAGGCATTAATGGCATTATTGGGTGTTAATATTAACGATGTTGGGCTGTACACGGCTGGATATGGGCTAGGTAATCATGCTAGTCAATTAAAGAATGCAATTAGCTTTAGTTCTGCTCCAATTTTGTTTAAACTTATATCTGTAAACCCTAAGGATGCTAACCCTGTTAAACTAACACAAATTATGGCTGGTATTTTTTTGTCCATAACATTTATTGCCGCCTTATGGGCTAAAGAAATAACAGATATTTTGATGAGTAATCCAGATTTAAAGCAAATATATCCAATTGTATGCATAATAATAATGGCACAAAATTATGCTCCGTTAAGGTTTTATTTTACCAATTTTATGCTTAATGAAAACAGGCAAGTGATTTTTTGGAAAATCACTCTTTTGGCTGGAATAATAAATGTTTTAATAAATCTGATATTCATACCAGAACATGGAATAATTATAGCTGCCATATCAACTTTTATTAGCTATTTATTTATGACTTATTATGGGTATAAAATAAGGTATTATAAAGAAGTAAGAACAAATAAAATTTACATTGATGTATGGGTTTGTATTATTTCATTTTTATCCATATTGGTATATAGTTTAAAGGATATAGGCGTTTATACCAAAATAAATATATCTATATCGTTATTATCAATAACTGTTTTGGCTTTTATTTTACTAAAAAGAAGTAATTGGTACACCCTGGGAACATTATCCAATAGATAATGATAATCTTATAAGATAAGTAAATAACTCAAATGAATTATTAAAGACTACTTATGGAATCAAACTCAAATGATGAAATAACTTTAAAAGAGCTAATCCTTTTAGCTCAAGAATACGGAAGGGAAATTTGGAGTAAGAAATGGTTGATACTAATCCTGAGTATTCCATTTCTTACTTATACCACTTATAGCTCATTCACCAAACCTATGCTATTTAAAGGTGAAATTAAATTTATTATTGAAGGAGAATCAAGCGGTGGAGCACTAGGGGGCCTTTTAGGTAAGATTGGCATGGGTCAAAAGATGAAATCTGTTAATCCTTGGCAAATTATTGAGGTTGCGAAAAGTAACAATACAATGGAAAAGCTTCTATTTCAAAAATATAAGAATAGGCTTATAATTGAAAGATTAATAAATGAATATGATCTAATATCATTATGGGGAGAAGAAGACCCTCATTTCAGTAAATTTAAATTTATTAATAACAAACTCGATGAATTTGAGGGATTAGAGTCAAAAGCTTTTAAGAAGGTTTCAAAACTAATGTTTGATGGTTTAGGAAAATCAAATATTTCACCATTAGTTGTAATTACATTTAATGAAGAAGATAATATTTTCACAATTAAGTCAGAAACTATTAATGAAGAACTAAGTCAACTGTTGGTTGAATCTCTTTATAATCAACTTAAAGACTTTTATGAAGTTAGGGTGATCCAAGAAAAAAAGAAGAATCTTGAATTTTTAAAGTCCAAAGTGGATTCTCTTGACTACCTATTGAAACAAAAAGTGTACCTACTCGGTCGGTTTGATGATCGTACAGAGGGATTAATGAAAAAGGAAAAGAAAGCAGAAAGAAGAATTCTTTATGGGGAGATAGAAATGCTTACGAAAGCATTTGGAGATTCTAATGCAGCATATGAAATGGCACATTATGATTTGGCCTCAATAAAACCAACTTTTGTTATGATAAATAAATCTTATTTCCCTTTATCAGTTATCAAATCACAGCTATGGAAAAATATGGCATTAACATTTATATTAATGGTACTGATAAGTGCTCTTATAATTGTGGGGCTAAAGTTATATAAAAATATTATGAATTAGATTAAGATGAAAATTGGAATTATAGGATTAGGTTATGTGGGGTTACCTCTGGCCGTAGAATTTAGTAAAAAATATTCGACAATTGGTTTTGACATCAATGAGTTAAGAGTTAATGAGTTAATTAATGGTGTAGATTCGACCTTAGAGGTTGAAAACACTGAATTAATAAATGTACTGGTTAAGAACAAACAAGAAAAAGGATTATATGTTACAACAAAATTGGATGATATAAAGGACTGTAATTTTTATATTATAACTGTTCCTACTCCAACAGACAAAAACCATAGACCGATATTAACACCTCTAAAAAAGGCTAGTGAATCGGTTGGAAAGGTTCTTAAAAAAGGTGATTATGTAATTTATGAATCAACGGTATATCCAGGGGCGACAGAAGAAGATTGTATACCTGTTTTAGAAAAAGTATCTGGATTAAGGTATAATGAGGATTTTTATGTTGGTTATAGCCCTGAACGTATAAATCCAGGAGACAAAGAAAGGACGGTAAGCAAAATTTTAAAAGTTACTTCTGGTTCCACACCTTATGCAGCCAAAATAATAGATGAATTGTATAAATCTGTCATTGAGGCTGGAACGTTTTTAGCTTCATCTATAAAAGTTGCAGAAGCATCAAAAGTAATAGAAAATAGTCAAAGAGACATTAATATTGCCTTTGTAAATGAATTGGCTAAAATATTTAATAAACTAGATATTGATACCACAGAAGTACTTGAAGCAGCAGGTACAAAATGGAATTTTTTGCCATTTAAACCTGGATTGGTCGGAGGACACTGCATTGGAGTAGACCCATATTATTTAGCGCAAAAAGCACAAGAAGTCAAGTATCACCCAGAGATTATTTTGGCTGGACGACGTTTGAATGATGGAATGGGGGTCTATGTAGCATCTCAAATAATAAAACTAATGCTACAAAACGAAATAAAAATTAAAGATGCGAACGTATTGGCCCTTGGTATTACTTTTAAAGAAAACTGCCCAGATATTAGAAATACTAAAGCAACAGATGTATACCATGAGTTGTTATCATATGGTGTCAATCTCAAGATTTATGATCCTTGGGCAAATAAACAAGAAGTAAAAGAGGCATACAGTTTAGATATTGTAAATAAATTACCAGAATCGAAATTCGATGTTATCATTCTTACTGTTGCACACCATGAATTTTTAAATATCAAATTTGATAAGTACAAAAATAGCAAAGCAATAATTTATGATGTTAAATCTTTTTTACCAAAAGAAAGGGTAGATGCAAGATTATAACAGTATATTAAACTTAATGGATATGAAGAACTTTGGATTAATAGGGGCTGCAGGATATATTGCTCCGAGACACATGAAAGCTATTAAAGATACTAACAATATTCTTCTTGCAGCTTTGGACAAAAATGATTCCGTAGGAATATTAGATAACTTCTTTCCAGAAGCATCCTTTTTTACGGAGTTTGAAAGATTCGACAGGCATTTGGAAAAGCTTAAAAGACAAAACTATAAAGTAGACTATTTATCGATTTGCAGTCCAAACTATTTGCATGATGCACATATAAGGTTTGGTCTCAGAATGGGTGCGGATGTGATATGTGAAAAACCAATTGTTATAAACCCTTGGAATATTGAAGCATTGCAAGAAATCGAAAATGAAACAGGAAGGAATATATATAACATTTTACAATTGCGGTTACACAAATCTATTCAAGACCTTAAAAACAAAGTAGACAAAGGGCCTAAGGATAAAACGTATGATTTTGACTTAACATATTTGACGTCTAGAGGTTTATGGTATTATACTAGTTGGAAAGGTGATAGCGCTAAATCGGGAGGTATTGCTACTAATATAGGTGTTCACTTTTTTGATATGTTAGGGTGGGTTTTTGGAGAGTTAAAAGAAAATAAAGTACACATCCATACTCATGATAGAGCTGCAGGATATCTCGAGTTTGATAGAGCTAGGGTTAGATGGTTTCTAAGTATTAATTATGACGTATTACCAGAAGAGGTTAAAGCTAAGGGTCTCAGAACATATAGATCAATGACTATTGACGGAGAAGAAATAGAGTTTAGTGGTGGGTTTACAGAGCTACATACCAATAGTTATAAAGAAATTATAAAAGGCAATGGTTATCGAATTGGTGAAGCATCCAAGGCAATCGAAATAGTACATTCGATAAGAAACATGATCCCACTTGGATTAAAGGGAGAATATCATCCCTTGGCAGCAAAAGATCTAGCAAAACACCCTTTTAAATAATTGAGTAAAATATTTCAGTCAGAATATCTTAGAAACATTGCAACCTTAGTAAGTGGTACAACCTTAGCTCAAGGTTTCTCTTTGATAACAGCCCCCATTCTTTATCGAATATACGATAAGGTAGATTATGGAACATTAGGCGTCTATATGGGCCTATGTGGAGTAATTGGTGTGTTCTCGACGCTACAATATTTAGAACCAATTTTGTTAGAAAAAGACCATACTGATGCAAAAAAAATGATGTGGCTCAATCGACTTATTAATTTAGTCGTCTCAATCACATTAGCAATATTAATTCTTTTCTTAAAAAATCCGATATCAGTATTATTAAACAACCCTGACTTAGAAAATTGGTTATACTTAATTCCGATTAGTGTTTTTTTTACTGGTCAAACACAGATATTTAGACGTTGGGCAAATAGATTAAAGGAGTATAAAATAATGACCTTTAACACTATTCTCACAGCATTACTCGTACCATGTGTATCGATATCTGTTGGGGTATATAATAATGGTCCACTTGGATTGTTTTTAGGGTTATTGGTAAGTCAAGTAGCTCCTTCTATTATTTTGGCGATATCACTATCCCGTAAAGAAGATTTAGGACTATCATTTTTTGATTGGGATTTTATTAAGCTTAAAATACGGGAACATAAAGCTTTTCCACAATATGTTTTACCATCAGAATTTATCAATCGCTACACTAACCAACTACCAGTCTTCATGCTAAGTACATTTACTACTCCTGGAACTGTAGGTATCTATAATCTAACGGTCCGAATGCTTGGATTGCCCGCACAATTAATCGGAGGAGCTATAGGTGAAGTATTTAAACAAAAAGCAACAGAAGACTATAATCGAACTGGACAGTTTAGAGAGATATTTGTTAAAACATTTAAAAACTTATCTCTATTCACAATCGTCCCGATCATAATAATTCTATTATGGGCTCCTAGTTTGTTTGCCTTCTTATTTGGATTAGAATGGAGGCAATCTGGAGAATTTGCAAGAATATTGGTTTGGTTATATATGGCGAAACTAATAGTATCTCCCTTGTCATATTCATTCTTTTTAAAAAAGAAATTAAGACAAGATTTAATATGGCATATTTGGATGTTGATCTCAAATACTTTTATTTTTTATATCACATTCACATTTTTCGCAATAGATGAAGAAAGTGTTTTAACCATATTTAGCATAAATTATATAATAATCTATATTATATATATTTATAATTCGTATAATTTTTCACATCAAAATGAATCTGACTAAATTAGAGCAAGTTGTATTCCGAATTATTCCGAACTTTATATTGAGAAGAGTAATCTCAAAGTTTTCTCGATACGACTACTTTATAAAAACAAGAAACACTCAAACACC
Source organism: Saprospiraceae bacterium (assembly GCA_965230345.1). GTDB lineage: Bacteria > Bacteroidota > Bacteroidia > Chitinophagales > Saprospiraceae > JADKBO01. The sequence goes on along the minus strand of CBDDKR010000002.1, from coordinate 824,458 downwards.
AATAACATTTGATTTGTGGTACAATCAAAAAGTATTAGGTGTAAATAAAACAGCATACTGGCCAATTCATAAATCAAGTACCGTTGTAAATTATAAGAACATTTATTGTGGAATAGAAACTTGTCCTGGTTATAGTCCAGGAAACTATATACAAGCGATAGGTAAATTGTACATAGGTAATTATACTCAAATTGCTCCAAATGTAGGGATTATAACAGCTAATCATGAATTAAATGATAATCGGAAACATATCATCAAAAATGTATCAATCGGAAAATACTGCTGGATTGGTATGGGTGCAGTAATCCTTCCAGGTGTAGAACTAGGAGATTATACTATTGTAGCTGCTGGGTCTATTGTAACAAAGAGTTTTGAAAAAGGTTACTGTGTAATAGGGGGAAATCCAGCCAAAATAATTAAAGAGCTCAATAAAGATCATGTAGTATTTCATAAAAGCGATAATGAATACAATGGCTATATCCCAGCTTCTGAATTCGAGAAATTCAGAAAAGAACATTTAAATATTTAAAATGCTTACAATAATTGATTACGGTATTGGAAATCTCAACTCTATCAAAAATATGCTTAAAAAAGTAGGATATAATGATGTGGTCATATCTGATAATCTAGATACAATATCAAAATCTGATAAATATATATTGCCAGGAGTTGGGCATTTTAAATATGGGATGAATCGATTAAAAGAATCTGGCATTATTCCTAAATTAAAAAATCAAGTGTTCAACAATAAAAAACCTATTTTAGGTATCTGCCTTGGTGCACAGCTTTTAACCAAGCATAGTGAAGAAGGGAATAGTGAGGGGCTTGGGTGGTTAGACGCGCGGACTGTAAAATTTGATGCGTCAAGATTCAATGATAATGAGAAAGTGCCACATATGGGTTGGACTGATATAGATATCTCTATAAATTCTGCATTATTTACAGGCATGTACTCCGAGCCGAGGTTTTATTTCGTGCATTCTTACCATATGCAAGCAAAAGATCCTAACATTAAATGTGTAACTGCAAAGTATGGTTACGAATTTGATGCTGGATTACAAGACAAGAATATAATGGCGATGCAATTTCATCCTGAGAAAAGTCATAAATTTGGTATGAAGTTATTTGAAAATTTTATAAATAACTTTTAAATGTTACTAGCTTAAGTAAGCTATCATCAGAATCTAAAAATATAATAAGTGAAACGGGTAAGAATAATACCAGTATTATTGGTTCAGGATGGAGGATTGGTCAAGTCAATTAACTTCAAGAATCACAAATATGTAGGTGATCCCATAAATGCTGTCAAAATATTTAATGACAAAGAAGTCGATGAGATAGCTATCATAGACATCTCTGCGACAAAGCAGAAAAAAGGGCCTAATTTCGCGTTGATCGAAGATGTGGCCAATGAAGCATTCATGCCTATGTCATATGGTGGAGGAATTACCACCTTAGATCAGGTATCTAAAATTCTAAACCTTGGTATTGAAAAAGTAATACTAAATCAGGCCGCATTAACAAAACCTAGTTTAATAACCGAAATAGCCAATAAATTTGGCTCGCAAAGTGTTGTTGTATCTATAGATTACAAGAAGAATTGGCTAGGAAAATTATCCGTTTATGGACAGTGCGGAACAAAAAACATGAGTCTATCACCATCTCAATTTGCGAAACAAATGCAGGAGCAGGGAGCAGGTGAAATTATACTCACATCAATAGAGCAGGAGGGCACATTTAAAGGATACGACATCAAGAACACCAAACTAGTTGCCGATAGTATTGATATTCCACTCATCGCCTGTGGGGGAGCGTCATGCATTGAAGATTTCTATAATATAGTTCAGGATGGTCATGCTTCAGCTGTAGCTGCAGGTAGTTTCTTTGTCTTCCAACAACCTCACCGTGCGGTACTTATATCCTACCCTTCACAACAAGAATTAACAAACAAAGTATTTATACAACTTTAAGAACAATGAATATATCTAGTTTTAAAGAAATATATGATTTTGAAGCCTTAAAAAGAGATAAGGACGCAAATCATGGTCGAACGTACCAACAATGCTCAATGAGTGTTATGGATACTATATCTGATCCCAACATAACTTTTGACGAAAATGGTGTGTGCAACTATTTCAAAAAATACAAAGAAGATGAAGTAAAATATGTTTTCAAAGGAGATGATGGAGTTAAAAAACTAGAAGAAGATTTCAATAAAATCAAGCAACTTGGTAAAGGTAAAAAATATGATTGTATACTTGGCCTCAGTGGTGGTGTAGACAGTACATACCTATGTTTACTAGCAAAACAACATGGATTAAACCCATTGGTAGTTCATTGTGACAATGGATGGAATTCAGAATTGGCTCAACATAACATAGAAAATACAGTTAAGATTTGTGGCTTTGACTTGTATACATATGTAATAAATTGGCAACATTTTAAAGAATTACAATTGTCATATTTAAAAGCATCCGTAGTAGATATAGAGGTATTAACGGATCATGCATTTATGGCAGTTTTATATGAACAATCAAGAAAATGGAAAATAAAACATGTACTTGCAGGAATGAATATAGTTACAGAGCAAGTCTTACCGTCATTCTGGATATACACTAAAGGAGATTCTGTTAATATACAAACTATTCAAAAACAGTTCGGTACGAAAGCAATAAAAGAGCTTAAAACATTCCCATTTCTAGATTGGAAAACTAGAAAATATTGTCAAAAAGTGCTAAAACTAGAAGTGATATCCCCTCTAAATTATATCGAATATAAATATGATGAAGTAAAAAGTATAATCAAAGAAGAACTGAAATGGAGAGATTATGGAGGTAAACACTACGAATCCATATGGACTAGGTTCTATCAAGGATATATACTACCAAGAAAATTTAATATCGATAAAAGGAAAGCTCATTTAAGTAATTTAATTTTTTCTGGACAATTAACAAAAGTTCAGGCTGAAGAAATTCTAGCAAATTCAAGCTATCCTACGATACAATTAATGCAAGAAGATTACGAATACGTAATTAAAAAATTAGGTTTATCAGAACAAGAATTTGAAAAAATAATGAATACTCCAAGAAAAGAACATACAGATTACCCTACGATGAAGGGCTTTTGGGAAACATATCCGGTTTTAACAATATTTAAACCCTTATTAAATATTTTTAGAAAATAATGGAAAATAACAAGAAGCATATATTGATTATATCACCTCAAAGGTGGGGTGATATGAGAATTTCTAAACACCATTATGCTATTTCATTTTTAGATTTAGGATATCATGTATCCTTTCTATCACCACCAAATAAAAATAGTCAAGAAATTAACATTAAAGAAACAAAAGAAGGTTTGAAAGTAATAGATTTTGGGATGAACAAAATCGCAGCAAGATTAAAAAACAAAATATCACTGATTTATAAATACCATATAACTTCGATTTTTTTAAAAATCGAAGCCAGTTTACCCTACATAGATTTAGTAATCAATTTTGATAACGGAATATTTTATAGAAATGATTATGAACCATTTAAGCATAAAACAATTTTTTTCCCTGTAGATCAACTAATTGATAAGAATATTGATGTAGAAAATTCAAAAATGATCTGCTCGATTTCTCAACAAATATTGGATTCTTTAAAAACGAATAAAGTAAAATTACTTTTAAACCATGGTTTATCTCCTGAATTTGAGAACATGGCGAAACAAAACCAAAATAAAGGAGCGCATAGAAAAAATGATAAAATAAACATTGGGTATATCGGTAACTTATTGATCGATTCACTAAATCACCAACTTTTACTTAAATTGATTATGAAGTATCCAAAAATCAAATTCCATTTTTGGGGAAATTATGATTTAGGAGTCAAGGGATTGGGTAAGGGGCAAAACATAAAAGAAATAAAAATCTTTATTGATTGCTTGAAAGCTACACCTAATGTAAAATTATACGGCATTGCAAGCCCATTAGAAATAAGCCATATACTGTCAGAAATGGATATTAACTTGTTGTGTTATAAAGAAAAGAAACATTATAAACTTGATAATTCTCATAAAGTATTAGAGTATTTAGCCACTGGCAAAGCTGTTGTTTCCAGCATATTATCTGAATACTCAAAAAATGACAAAGTAGGCTTGATCAACACACCTGATAACAATACAGACGATTCTTATTTAAGAATATTTGATAAAACAATCCAAAATATTGATTTAGAGAACTCAAAATTCAATCAAATTCGAAGAATCAATTTTGCATTAAAAAACACTTACAAGCAACATACGGAGACAATTTTAAAAAAATTTAATTATTTAAAAACATTAAACTAGGAGCCATGTGTTACTGTTGTAAAAAGTATCGGAAAATAAATCAAGCGTCAAAAATGTTCTTAATAATTAACTATATTGTATGTTTAACAAGTATTCTTTCTTACTGATATTAATATTATTGGTGAGTTGTTCGACAAAAACCAAAGTACTAGATGCCAATGAAACACCATTTAAATTGGGGGTTTGTATTAATGAAAAGCATATTGAAAATGTATTTAATTCAAGGGATAATTCTATAATAGAAGTCAAGGTGTTATATCAAGGTCAAATCGATAAAAATAATGACCTTGTAATGGAGAAAGATGCGGTTATAAAACAAATTAATAAACTTTATCCAAAATATAATCAAAAAGGAATATGTATGTTGGATTGGGAAGATCCTATACTAGCAACTCTCCAACTTAATCAAGCATCTTCTAAAGAATTTATCAAGGCTAGAAATGCATATATCGATCTAATTCATCTTGTTAGATCACTTCGACCAAATATAAAATTGGCTGTTTACGGCTTACCTTTTAGAGAGTATTATGGGCGAACGGAAAAATGGTACAATGCCTCTGACAATATCATACCAATAATAAAGGAATGCGATATAATTATGCCTTCTATATATGATTTTCATAAAGGTCATTCTAGCGGAAATCATGAATATGTAAATGATAATGTAGCAAATGCTCTCAGACTTGGAAAGAAACTAAATAAGCCCGTTTATCCAGTGGTGTGGCATAGGTATCATGTGTCGAACAAAACCGTTCCAAATCATTTAATCCCAAAAGAAGAATTTACTGGACATGTGAGATCCGCGATCAACTCTAGGTACGAAGGAGAAAAAATAAAAGGTATCGTCTGGTGGGGCTTAGCATCTGATGAGTATTTCTATTCTCACAAAAAACTAAAACCTATAGTTCAAGAGGTAAACAACAGAGATATAAAAAGCTACCAAGAAAAACTTTTAAAAGAGTATGGTGTACTAATATTAAGAGAACTACATTCTATACCTAATTTATAATATTTGAATGAAATTATACAATATTGAACCATTGGTTTCTATTATCACGCCAGTTTACAATTGTGGTGAATTAATTTTAGAAACTTTTCAATCTCTTCAAGAACAAACGTATAAAAATATAGAATGGATTATTGTAGATGATCATTCAGATAGAGAGACTGTAGAAATTCTAGAAGACATAAAAAGAGATTCTGATTTTGAGATTCTAATTCATAGAAATGATACGAACAAAAGACAGGCCTATTCTAAGAATTTTGGAATTAAGCTTTCTAAAGGAAAATATATAAGATTCCTAGATAGTGATGACCTAATTGACAATCAGTTAATAGAGAAACAAGTATCGTTATTAGAAAAAGCAAAAAAAAATACAATCGTTTATTCACCAACAAAATATTTTTATGGAGGAGGGGAGAAACGTGAGTATTTTTTAAATGAATCATATAAAACTAATACCCAGAATGATCAATTAAAAAAATTCTTAGTTGAACCTTTTTTTAGTCATTGTGGATGTTTATTCCCAAGAGCAAATTCAATTGTAATGAAAGGATTTGATGCGAGTTTGACAACAGATGAAGATGGACTGTACATATTAAACATGATGTTGTATGGATTACAATTTGAGTTGGTAGATGGAGTATATTTTTTTTATAGAAAACATAACTTAACTAATAGAGTTTCTATAAATGATAATATTCAAAAATGGAATGATAGAATTAAAGTTTGTACAATTCTAGAACAAAAAATGATAGAACTAAATAAGCTAAATCTATATAAAAACAGCCTTGCTCAGAGATTGGATATTTTGGCATGTCAATGTTATTCATCAAATAGAAGTAAAGCTTTGAAGATTTTAGCGCTAGCAAGAAGAATCAGCCCTAACTATACTCCCAAACAAGGTAAAATGTACAAGGTTATACGAAATATTGTAGGTTTTCAAATCGCTGAATTTATTCGTAAAACCTACAATAGAGTTAAATAATGGAGATAAAATTAAAGATTGTCTTTGTATTGAATCCAAGTAACCTTGTTACAGGAAATTCTAATGGTGTACTTGTGCAAGCCATGAACTGGAAATCCTTATTAGAAAGGGATGGAAACGAAGTTGAAATACTTTCAATACATCATAATATTGATTGGAGTGTAATAGATGTAGTACACATTTTTGGTTCAGGAATTTGGTTAAATGATTTTATTGATGCTATCTATCCTAGAAATCAAAACATTTTTTTATCACCAATAATAGACTCCAACACTTCCAAATCAAAGTATAAATTATATTCCTTTATAGGAAATCAGAAACTTAAATGTTATTCTCATCCTTTTGTTTTAAGAAAAATAAACTCAAGAATAAGGGCCATATTGACACGCTCTAAGTATGAAGCTAGTTTCTTTACAAAGAGCTTAGGATATGTTGACAATAAAGTTAAACATGTACCAATAGGTTTACCTATTAGAGCAAACAATACAATACAAGCTTTCAAAAAGAAAGATTTTTGTTTGCACGTAAGTTCAATATATCAATCTCGAAAGAATGTAGTGAGACTAATTGAAGCTTGTAAGAATATTAAAGTACCTCTTCTTTTAGCTGGATCCAAAGGAACAAAAGAGCAGTTTAAAAAGATTAAATCTGCCATAGCTAATAATAGAAATATTAAAGTTCTTGATTTTGTTTCGGATGAACAATTAAAAAAGCTTTATGCAGAGGCTAAAATATTTGCATTACCTAGCACTATGGAAGGTGTCGGTCAAGTAGCATTAGAAGCAGCATCATTTGGTTGTGAAATTGTAATTACAAACCTTGGAGGCCCAAAAGAGTATTTCAATAACTTAGCAAAACTAGTTAATCCATATAGCCTTAATAGTATTGAATATGGCCTTAGGGAAGCATTGAAAAGTGATACACAAATTGAAATACAAAACCATGTTTTAAGTGAGTATAATGATGATAAAATATTAAAACACCTAACAAATGCTTACAAATCCATCTAGCTTGTTTCTATGAAAATAAAAAAAGCTAGAATAAGTGTTAACTTTCTTTTTGTTGGTTTTATTTTATTGTCATTGAGCCAATTTGTACAACCATTGTATGGGAACATGGTAAAATATGGTTTCATGTTTCTTGGAGTATCTGCCATTTTTTCATCAGCAATAATACGAATATCTAGACTCAAAATAACAGCTAGAACGTTAGACCATTACCTGTTGTTCGGTTTAGTTTTTTTTGGTATAATATTATTATCCATATTGAATAATCATACCGTTGTGCAGAGTTCAGTAAAATTAGGGTTACATATTGTTACGTTTATTATTTTCATTTGTGGATTTACAATTGGTTTAGAAAAAAAGTATAATAATACAGATGATTCATTTACAACAAATAGGTTTTTTATTCTTGTTAGCTTTGTAACGCTTTTTATTAACTATTCTTTCATAAAAAATATTTCATTAATTTCTATTGCCAACCAAATTGGTCATCGTGGATTAGGGATTGAAGAGTTAAACTCAAATGGAGTTGCGTATAATGCTCTGATTATTTTATTCATTTATTTTGTTTTCTTTAGAGTTTCAAATTCAAAAATTCTTAAGTCTCTTTATCTTTTAGTTTTATTGTCTGCTTGTGGAATTATTATCATATCGGTATCCAGAGGAATAATGTTATGGGGAACAATAGGAATAATTTGTTTGTTGTTCGTTCAAAGAAATAGAAGAAAAAAGCATCGTGTTTTTAATATTTTGCTTTTATTAATTTTTATTTTTCTCATTCAAAATAAATTGAATGATGAATTGTTACTACAAAGGATTGAGCATACTACTAAACGGTTTACTCTATTGATTGAACAGATTGGGGAAGGTAGTGATGCCGGTCCCAGAAAGTTTAGCACAGTCGATGACCGAATACAACAATATCGATACGAACTAGAAAGTTGGGATAGGTGGATATTGTGGGGCAAATATGAATACAATAAATATCCACATAACCAATTCTTAGAAATTTTAGTGCGTTTTGGGGTTTTAGGTCTACCGCTTCTTTTTTTTTCGATTTCAACCTTCGTATATTCAATTTTCACCCTGTTTAGAAAAAACATTAAGAAATATTGGGATATTGAGACTTATTATATAACTGGAATATTTATTTCCTCATATCTTATATCAATGTCAAGTCTTTCATTAGAAATGAACAAAGGTTTATGGCTTGGATTTGGATTCTTTTTCGCCCTCTCACTTAGAAGAAAAAATTATATCGCTCCATGAAAATACTTATAAATCAAGGAGTAATTCAACATTATAGGGTTCCTGTATTCTTACCTTTATTAAAAAAATATACAGGAAAGCTTGAAATAACATGTGGAGAATACTCCTATAATAAAAAATCTTATACTGATAGTAAAATTGTTAATAAGGTAAATCTATTAAAGAATAAATATTTTTTTAAAGGCAGATTGTTATGGCAAAGCGGACTTTTAAAAAAAGGATTAGCAGCAGATTTGTTAATAATCGGCAATGATTATCGATATATATCTACTTGGGGTCTCGTTGTTTTAAGAAAACTTCTGAATAAAAAAACAATTATTTGGGGCCATATTTCAGGTAAAAGTTCGTTTGGTTATGCTATCAGATATATTTTAATAAAATGTTCAATTGGATTTATTTGTTATACAAAATCACAGAAAGAGAAGTTGCAATTGAGCCATCCGAAACTTCCGATTTGGGTGACTAATAATTCTTGTTTAGCAAGAAGGGATTGTAATAGTAAAATGAACATAGATGAGTATAATATTATATACGTTGGGCGTTTAGTTAAAGAAAAGAAAATTTTCGATTTAGTAGAATTTTTTGTACAAGGAATATTACAAAATAAGTTTCAACAATGTTTCAGACTTTTGATTATAGGTAAAGGTGCTGAAAAAGAAAGAATAGAGAAATATATAGATAAATTTGACTTAAATGTAAAAAATCGAATTAGTCTTTTGGGAGAAATTGTTGATCGAAACAGATTAAAGAAGATTTATCATAATTCTTTTTTTTCAATTTCGCCAGGATATGTAGGTCTATCGGTAATCCAATCTTTTGGATTTGGTGTTCCTATGATGATCTCAAAGTATGAAAATCATAGCCCAGAAATTGAAGTTTTTATGGAAGGTTTCAATGGGGTTTACTATACAGATGTCAATGATTTTTATAGCAAATTAAACGAATTGTACAATTCTCGGTCAGCTTGGCTTGACAAAAGAAATATGATTTCTGAAAACATAAAAAAAAACTATGTATATGAGAATATGGTCGAGACATTTATTTCGGCTATAAATTACGGTCTGAAATGAACAATCCCACTCTTTTAATTTTTTCTGACTGGTTTTATCCTGCATATAAAGCAGGAGGTCCTATACAATCTTGTAATAATCTGGCGAAATTATTAGAAAAGGAAAGAACCATTTATATTATTACATCTAATGAAGATCTAGATTCTACATTAGAAAATATCCAAAGCGATCAATGGGTTAAGTATAGCCAATCGATCAAAGTAATTTATTTATCTAAAGAACATAGAACGATTACTAAATATCGAAAATTAATACTCCAAATAAGACCTGAATTTATTTATTTTAATAGTATGTTTTCTTCGTCCTTTACGCTTTTACCTCTACTTAGTATAAGGAAAATTGATCAAAAGATAAAAATTATTCTTGCGCCTCGAGGAATGTTGCATGCTGGTGCTTTACAGTATAAATCTCTAAAGAAAAAACTATTCTTATATCTATCCACGAAGTTTGGATTATATAAACAAGTTTATTTTCATGCTACAGATAATCAAGAAGTAAAAGATATTAAATCAAATATTGCAAAGAAAAACAATGAAGTTGTGGTTGTACCCAATGTTCCTACTTTGCCTTTAAACTTGATTTCAAAATTGAAAAAGAATGAAAAAAACATAAGATTTGTTTTTATTTCAAGATTATCACAAAAGAAAAACTTACTCTATTTCATAGATTTACTTTGTCAAAATAAATGGGATGGAAATATTATCATGGATGTTTATGGTGTAAATGAAGAAAGCTATTGGGAGTCTTGTTTAGATAAAATCAAATTATTACCAGAGAATATAAAAGTAAAATATCATGGCTCTATTGTACATAGCAAAGTAGAAAAAGCTTTAATGCATTCGCATGTATTCATTCTCCCTACTCATGGCGAAAATTTCGGTCATGCTATTTTTGAAGCATTTGCGGTAGGAAGACCAGTCATTATAAGTGATCAAACACCTTGGAGAAATTTAAATGAAAAAAGAATTGGTTGGGATATTCCTTTGAATAATGAACATTTATGGATAGAAACTATAGAACGCTTGTTAAAAATGGAACAAGAAGAATTTGATGAGTACTGTCAGAATGCGTTGAATTTCGCCAAGAAATATTTAAAAAAATCAGCTTTAAAAAATAAGTATTTGAAATTATTTTCATCTAATGAAAGTCGATAATTCAAAGTTTGATAATACTTGGTTTGTGCCCGGACGATCAAAAATTATCCAGGTTTTGTGGTACTTTACTAATTCAATAGTATTTAATTCTTCTCTTTTTCCTATAAATTCCGTAAAATTAGTTCTATTGAGATTCTTCGGGGCAAATATTGGACAAGAAGTCATTATAAAGCCATGTGTAAACATCAAGTATCCTTGGAAACTTGAAATCGGTGATAATACTTGGATAGGAGAGAATGTTTGGATTGACAATTTAGCAGATGTTAAAATAGGAAATAATGTCTGTATTTCTCAAGGAGCAATGTTGCTTACAGGGAATCATGATTATAAGAAATCAAGCTTTGATTTGATTATTGGAGAAATTGAATTGGAAGATGGTACATGGATAGGGGCAAAATCTATCGTATGTCCTGGTGTGAGATGTTGCTCACATTCAATATTAGCGGTTAATTCAGTTGCAACAAAGGATATGGCCCCATATACGATTTATCAAGGAAATCCTGCTAAATCTATAAGAAAAAGACAAATAATCACATGAAAATCTCCATAATCACCGCAACTTATAACAGTGCAGCGACCATAGGTGATACCATAAAAAGTATCTTGTCTCAGTCGTATGAAAATATTGAAGTTGTCATTCAAGATGGAGGATCTTCTGATAATACTTTAGACATTGTCAGATCGTTTGATGATGAACGGATCAAAATTTTTCAAGAAAAAGACAAAGGCATCTATGATGCCATGAATAAAGGAATAGAAAACACCAGCGGGGATATTATTGGTATTCTCAATTCTGATGATTTTTATGCAGATCATAAAGTATTAGAAAAAGTCGCTAACGTTTTTAATAATGAAACTATTGATTCTGCCTATGGAGACTTGCAATATGTAGATGAATTCGATACTACCCAAATAAGGAGAACATGGATTTCAGGGAAATATAATTATAATTCTTGGCGAAAAGGTTGGATGCCTCCTCATCCTACATTCTTTGTGAGAAGAACGTTATATCAGAAATATGGGAAGTTTAATCTAGAGCTAAAAAGTGCAGCTGATTATGAATTAATGTTGAGATTTTTATATAAAAATAAAGTAAGTACGACTTATATCAAGGATATCTTAGTCAAAATGCGTGAAGGAGGTCAAAGCAATGCTTCCATTAAAAATAGAATAAAAGCTAATAAAGAAGACTTAAAAGCATGGGAATTGAATGACCTTAAAGCTCCTACAGGGCTGAGGGTTCTCAAACCATTGCGAAAAATAATGCAATTTATAAGGAAATAAATGAAAAAAGCACTAATAACAGGCGTAACAGGACAAGATGGAGCCTATCTTTCAGAATTCTTATTAAAAAAAGGATATGAAGTTCATGGAATAAAAAGGAGAGCTTCTTCCTTCAACACCCAAAGAATAGATCACTTATATCAAGATCCGCATACGGAGAATAGAAATTTTATTCTTCATTATGGTGATATGACGGACTCTACAAACTTGATTCGCATCATTCAAGAAGTCCAGCCAGATGAGATTTATAACCTCGCGGCAATGTCACATGTTCGAGTTAGTTTTGAAATGCCAGAGTATGCCGCTGACGTTGATGCAGTAGGAACATTGAGGCTGCTGGAGGCTATAAGAATTTTGGGATTAACAGAAAAGACTAAGATATATCAAGCTTCTACATCTGAATTGTATGGGTTGGTGCAGGAAGTTCCTCAATCAGAAACAACCCCATTTTACCCTCGATCGCCATATGCTGTTGCTAAATTATATGGATATTGGATAACTGTTAATTATAGAGAAGCCTACAAGATGTTCGCTTGTAATGGAATATTATTTAATCATGAAAGCCCATTACGTGGAGAAACATTTGTAACAAGAAAGATTACACGAGCAGTTGCCAAAATTGCTCTGGGGCTACAAGACAAAATGTATCTTGGAAACCTAGATGCTAAAAGAGATTGGGGGCATGCCAAGGATTATGTAGAATTGATGTGGAAAATACTTCAACATGACGAAGCTGAGGATTGGGTAATTGCTACTGGTGTAACTACAAGCGTGAGAGATTTTGTAAGAATGTCTTTTGCCAATATTGGCGTTGAATTGGCGTTTAAGGGCAAAGGAATTAATGAAAAAGCTTATATAGCGTCTTGTTCTAATGAGAAATACCAATTAGAAATAGGTCAAGAGGTCTTGTCTATAGATGCAAAGTACTATAGACCAACTGAAGTAGATTTACTTATTGGAGATCCTAGTAAGGCTAAGAAAAAACTTGGCTGGGAACCAAAATATGATGTTAATGCGCTATGTGCGGAGATGGTTGAAGCCGATATTAAATTATTTGAGCAAAATCAATTGCTCAAAAGTGCAGGATTTGAGGTAAAAAATGAATTCGAATAAATGATGGAAAAAAATAGTAAAATATATGTTGCTGGTCATCGAGGAATGGTTGGATCTGCATTGGTTCGAAAACTTAAGGAACAGGGCTATGACAATATTCTTGTTAAAACCTCAAGTGAATTAGATCTTCGAGATCAGGCTGCTGTTAATGCCTTTTTTCAAGAAGAAAAACCAGATTATGTGTTTTTATCGGCAGCAAAGGTAGGTGGAATTCTGGCCAACAATAAATATAGAGGTGAATTCATTTACGACAATATGATGATTGAGTTTAACGTCATTCATGCTGCTAAAGAAACGGGTGTAAAAAAACTTATGTTTTTAGGCTCGTCTTGTATTTATCCGAAATTTGCTCCTCAGCCGATGAAAGAAGATCATTTGTTAACAGGAGTATTAGAACCCACTAATGAGCCTTATGCTATCGCAAAAATTGCAGGAATTAAGCTTTGTGATGCATACAGAAGCCAATATGGATGTAATTTTATATCTGTAATGCCTACCAATTTATATGGTCCAAATGATAATTATGATTTACAGTCTTCTCATGTTTTACCTGCTCTGATTAGAAAATTTCATGAAGCAAAGAGAAATGGGACTGATGAAGTTGTAATGTGGGGTACAGGTTCGCCAAAAAGAGAATTTTTACATGTAGATGATTTAGCAGATGCGTGTTATTATCTAATGGAGAATTACAATGAGGAAGGGTTGGTAAACATCGGAACAGGAACAGACATTTCCATTTATGATCTTGCCGTGAAAATCAAAGAAATTGTTGGTTTTGAAGGAGACATTACGAAAGACTCTAGTAAGCCAGATGGTACTCCTAGAAAACTTATGGATGTAAGCAAACTTAAAGACCAAGGCTGGGTGGCAAAGATTGATTTAGATCGAGGAATTAGATCAGTTTATAGTAATTTGAAAGACGAGGATTGGTTCTAAGTTCATAGCTTTGCCAAACTTTTATATTCAACAAAAATCATAATTCGTTTGACGGAAACAAGTATTAGTACAGATTCCATTGAAAAACATTTGCAATCCCTTTTCACGCCCCAGATTAGAAATAAAGGGATGTCTATAGTGGGTGATGGAGCAGTCCAAGAAGTCTTTGTAGACAAAAATACAGGATTGGTTCACGCTACAGTTAAATCTGAATCGGAAGACAAAATCTATAGACAAGAATTACTTATTCATCCGCAGAACAGATTTTTAAGTTCTGCTAGTTGTTCATGTCCTTATGGTAAAAATTGCAAGCACAGTGCTGCAGTATTGTATCAAATGTTGAGATATGAAGTAGATGTTGTTGATGCAAATGATGCGAATAGTGGTAAGTTAGAGAAAGGAAGTGAGATCTTCCGATATCTTCCGAAAGATCAAAATTTGGCAAAATCACTAGATCAATTTTCATATAGAAATAGAGAAATCACGGTCAATGAAAAAATCATTCGATTTCTACCAGAAAATATAGTGCAAATCGTTTGTTTTGAAAAAAAGCCTTATTATTTAGGAGGAGAGTTGCGCGAAGCTGCTGATGTTCTTTTTAATCATAAAGAAGGACAACTCGGAATTAAATGTAATTCTTGTACTAGCCCTACGCAAAAACTTTGCAAACACCAAAAAGTTGCTTTAGAGGAGTTTATCAATGAAGTTGATGAGGTGGATTTTTTAGAAGGTAAGCTGATATTTCAAAATGAAGTAGAAGGCTTATCTGAAAAAATGGAGATAAAGCCCGAAACTTTGTTGGATTCCTACGAACTGAGATTCAAGTACAAAAGGATTATTCTACACAAAACGAATGACGCTTTGTTGGATCAAGAGGACATGGACCTTTTGAAAAGAAGAATTCTAGGAAGGAAAACACCTGTCAATGAAAAATTAGCGACAGAATTAGAAAAAGTTGAACATTTTGGAAATGCTTTGGTTTGGTCTCCTTCATTTAAGGAAAGAAGGTCATTTCATACGATTCAAGGCAAACACAATAAGTCTAAGACCAAATTATCTTCTAAACTAGAGATAACAGATTACCCTCGTTTCTTAAAAAGAAGTGAATTAGAAACATACAATTCATTAAATCAAATCCAACATTACCCAATGCCCTTGAGGTTGGACATGGCTAAATCTCTAGAATACTTTGTCCATGAAAATTTAGATGACGTAAATGAATTGGTTCACTTTGTAGATTCTGAAAACTTATATCCAGAACTTGGAAAAACATCTTTAAAGCCATTTGTATTCTCCTCTAAAAGAATAGAGCTTTTTATCGAGGTGGAGACTGATGATCTAGGATTCAGAATTAATGGAAAGTGCTTAATTGACCAAAGAATTCCTGTGGTAAGCAACGAATTCTTGTGCACCCCATTGTTTTGCATCATAGATGATGTAGCTTATTTTTATTCTAATGCTGCGGAAGCATTGTTGATAAATGAGTTTTTGGCTAAGCCAACATTATACTTCAATCGAAGCGATGAAAAAGCCATGATGGATTTGGTGGAGGAATTCTCCAATGTTTCTTCTATTCATTTTGAAGAAGATATTTCACCCAAGTTTGAAATGTTATCCAGAGGATTAAAGCAAGTTTATCTCAAAGAGGTTAATAATTATGTGATTATTGAACCTCGATTATTATGTGATGATATTGCATTTAGAGTTTTAACTCAAAAACGAGTTTACAATCAAGGAGTGCAATACGAAGTCAATGAAGAAGAAAGGCAAGAATTTTTAGATATTATTCGGGGAATGCACCCTTCTTTCGGAGCAGAATCTTATATCCAAGATTATCTATACCTGAAGTTGGATGAAATAATGAACAACTTATGGTTTTTGGAATTTTATGATACATGCCGTAACAATAATATTGAAGTATTTGGTCAGGAACAATTAACCAAACTAAATTTTTCTCCTCATCGGGCTCAAGTATCCAATTTTATCAAGTCAGGTATCAATTGGTTTGACGTAGATGTTGAAATGTCATTTGGTGATTACCAAGTTCCTATGATGGACTGGGTAAAGGCGATAAAAGATGGACAGAAATATGTGAAACTGGGAGATGGAACATTGGGATTAATTCCTGATCAATGGTTAAATAAATTGAGCCAAATTGTTCAAACAGCAGAGATTGATTCCAATGGTGTAAAGATTAGTAAGTTCAAGTTTAATATCATAGATCAACTCTTTGATGAGATTGATGATCAGGAGATTATTCAAGAATTAAGAGAGAAGAAATATAAGTTGTTAAGTTTTGATTATCGTAAAAAATTTAACTTACCGTCACAGGTTAAAGCTGAGTTACGACCGTATCAAGAAGAGGGCTTTCAATGGTTGACAACGTTAGATGAAATTGGTTGGGGAGGAATCTTAGCCGATGACATGGGATTAGGTAAGACATTGCAAGTCATTAGTTTACTAACTCATGTCCATCAGAATACCAATAAATGCTCTCTTATTGTGGTTCCAAGGTCTTTGATTTTTAACTGGTCCAACGAGCTCGATAAGTTTAATCCCAACTTAAAGTATCACGTTCATTATGGATTGGATAGAAACGTAGACCAAGAGTTGTTTTATGAATATGATTTGATCATTACGACTTATACTTTAGTAGTCAATGATATTGATAAGCTTAGGAGAATTCCTTTTCATTATGTCATTCTTGATGAATCTCAAGCGATTAAAAACATCACATCACAAAGGTTTAGAGCAGCATGCCTTTTACAAGCTCAAAACAAGATGTGTATGACAGGTACACCTATTGAAAACAATACATTTGAGCTTTATGCACAGATGAGTTTTGTGAATCCGGGGATGTTGGGCACACAAAAGTCATTCAAAGACATATATGCTCAACCCATCGATTCTAAAGGAGATGAGTCAGCTGCTGATATGCTTAGGAAGATCATTAGCCCATTTCTTCTAAGAAGGACAAAAGAGGTTGTAGCGAAAGACCTTCCACAAAAATCAGAAATCGTTATCTATTGTGAAATGGGTAAAACCCAGAAAAGAATATACGATGAGATTAAAAATCAGGTTCGTTTAGACTTACAAGGAAAGGTGGAGAAAGAAGGAATCGGTCGAAGTAAAATGAAAATTTTAGAAGGATTATTGAGGTTAAGGCAGGTTTGTAACTCACCTGCATTGGTTAAAGCTGACCTTCCTAAAGAACAACAAGAGTCGATCAAAATTAATACATTGGTCGAACAACTTACGGAAGAACTAAACGATCATAATGCCTTAGTCTTTTCACAATTTACGTCTATGTTGGATCTAATACGCAAAGAATTAGATGCTAGAGGTGTTAAGTACAGTTATTTAGATGGTTCTACTAGGAAAAGAAAGGAAGTAGTACAAGAATTTGACGAGGATGATGATATAAAGATTTTCCTGATCAGTTTGAAGGCGGGTAATACAGGATTAAACTTGGTTAAAGCGGATTATGTGTACATCGTTGATCCTTGGTGGAATCCAGCAGTAGAAGCTCAAGCTATTGATAGGACACATCGAATTGGGCAGGATAAGAATATTTTTGCTTACAAATTGGTTTGTAAAGGAACGATAGAAGAGAAAATCTTAAAACTTCAAGAACGCAAAAAGAAGATTGCAACAGATATTATAGCAACAGAAGAAAACTTCTTGAAATCAATGAAAGAGGAAGATTTACTCGCACTTTTTGATTAAACATCTCAAAAAATATAAAAGATAAAATGGACAATTCACGGTATATTGTAATTATGGCTGGTGGCATAGGTTCTCGATTTTGGCCAGCCTCTACTACTGAAAGACCAAAGCAATTCTTAGATATTCTGGGAGTGGGAAAATCCCTTATTCGAATGACTTTTGAGCGTTGTTTAAAAACCGTTCCTGTTAAGAACATTTTAGTGGTTACAAATAAGAAGTATAAAGATTTGGTACTTGAACATATTCCAGAAATGGAAGAACAAAATGTGCTTTGTGAACCAAGTATGAATAATACTGCTCCCTGCATTGCTTATGCTGCTCTAAGAATTAACTCAGAAAATGAAAATGCCACTTTTGCCGTACTTGCTTCGGATCATGTCATTTTAAAGGAGGACGATTATAGAGATAGATTAGAATTGGCTTTTGATTTTGCTGGTAAGAATGATGCTATTGTCACAATGGGTATTCAGCCTACTCGACCTGATACGGGCTATGGTTATATCGAAATAGACAAGTCAAATCGCGATGGAGAAGTATATAAAGTAGAACAATTTAGAGAAAAACCAGATCACAACACTGCAGTAGAATATGTTGAATCTGGCAATTATTTATGGAATGCTGGACTCTTTATCTGGAGTGTGAAAAGTATTTTGAATTCTTTTGAGAAAAATGCTTCTGGGATTTTAGAAACATTGCTTGAATCTCCAGAGAAGATTGGAACAGAGGAAGAGCAGTCTTATATTGATCGTGTTTACCCAAATACGGAAAAAATATCAGTAGATTATGCAATTTTGGAAAGAGCAAACAATGTGTTTACTATTCCTGCTGATATAGGATGGAGTGATTTAGGTACATGGAATAGCTTACATAGTTATTTGGATAAAGATGAGAGTCGGACGGTTACATTAGGTGAAAATACTTTGTTGATTGATACGTCAAATAGTTTAATCAAATCAGATAGTAAGAAAACAGTGGTTATAAAGGGATTACATGACTACATCGTTGTAGACGAAGAAAATGCCCTTTTAATTTATCCCAAAAGCGACGAACAAGAAATTAAAAAGGTAGTTCAAAGTTTGTAGTATTTGAAAACTAGAGTTTTCATAGATAAAAACCCTTTGTTTTATGGCAAGGTCGTATGGTTTTTATATTTGATTAAATTGAGTAGAAATATTCAATTTGATATTACTGATGAACCTAACAATGCAGATGTAACCATTGGTCCTGGTCGTACTTTCCCGATCTCCATTGCATTTTACGATAGGTTAAGTATTAACTTATTTGATCACTCTGTCCACTTTAAAGAATATCCGTTTATACAGACTGAAGAAGGAGAGAAAGATATCATTAGTACGGTTTTTTATCTGGTCAATTGTCTGCAAGAATATCATGCTCAAGCAGATCAGGTTGATGCTCTTGGTAGGTTTAAAAAGGAAGTTAGCGTTCAGGATAGATTTGGGTTTTTAGCAGACAACTATGTCCAATCCCTCATTGATGATTTTTTGACCGAATGTGGAATAGCCGTTGTTCCACAAAAATCAAAAGTGTACATATCCCACGATATTGACATGCTTACATCTGGTTTTAGGCAGGAGTTTGTTTCCGCTGTTAAGAAAGGACAAATTGTAAATGCGTTTAATTTTTTTTTACAACGAATACGTGGTGAATCGCCTTGGAACAACATAAAAGATGTTTCTGAATTGGATGTTGAGCTTGGTGTTAAGTCTACTTTCTACTGGTTAAATTATCAGGAAGTTAGTCTTGAGGGGATTGAAAATGCAGACTATAGTTTGAAAGAAAAGAACCTAGCTGAAGTTGAAAACCTTGGATTGATCAATGGATTGCATAAGAGTGTAATGACATACACCATCCGAAAAGAAGTAGGAGATTTCCCCGTACCTGTCTATCACAATCGCTACCATTTCCTTAAATACAGCTTGCCCCAAAGTTGGGATGAACTAGAAAAGACACCCATCAAAACAGATGCAAGCCTTGGGTATTCGAGAGGAATTAATTTTAGAAACAGCTTTGGACTTCCATTTTATCCGTACAATTTAGAATATGAACGACCGTATAATACATTGATTGTTCCACTTCAAATAATGGATGTAAGCTTAGAGTGCTATAAATCAAAGAATAGGCACGAGATTGTAAAGGAAGTGATGGATTTTATCAACAAGAATAATAATGATTGTCTTATTTCTATTTTATGGCATAACAACGAGCTAACGGAATATTCCAATAAACATATGCGGGAGGCTTACAAAGACATCGTTGATATTCTTAAGGAATCGAGCTTTGAAATTTTGAGTATTGAAGACGTGCTAAACAAATATGGATAAGCCCCAATCTATGAAAGAAGGTAAACCACTAGTTGCTTTAGTTGCGAATACCACATGGAACATTTATAACTTTAGATTAAATGTTATTGATCGTCTTCATTCGGAAGGGTGGAATGTGGCAGTATTGGCTCCAATTGACGAATATTTAGAGTACAAGGAAAAGTACCCGTACGTTACCCACATTAATATTCGAACGTTAAACAGAGATAGTAAGAATCCGTTGAGGGATATATTATTGACGTTAGAACTAATCAGAAGGTATAAAAAACTAAAACCTGATTTACTCATTCATTATACCAACAAACCTAATATTTATGGTGGAATAGCGGCGGGAATTTCTAATATTAATTCTGTGGCTGTTGTAACAGGTTTAGGGTATGCTTTTATTAGAAATGGATGGATTCGAAAGATTACTACACAACTATATCGGTATTCTTCTAGGTTTCATAAAAAATTCATTTTTGAAAATATTGATGACAAAAACCTTTTTGAAAAACTAAACATTTCAACACCTGATCAAAGCGTTGCTGTAAAAGGTTGTGGCGTGGACACAAATTATTATACACCGCGACCTAAAATGGATAATGATAAACTTGTTTTCACATTTATAGGGAGATTATTATACGACAAGGGTATTCGAGAATTTATCCAAGCTGCTGAGGAGATTAAATCGAAGTATGAAGATGTTGAATTTTGGATTGTCGGAGAGTTGGATGATCAGAACCCGGCCACAATAGACCATGATGATTTGATAAAATGGATAAACAATAAAACAGTCGTATATCATGGATTTCAACGAGATGTCAGAGAGTATATAGCCAATTCTGATTGCATTGTTTTACCCTCTTATAGAGAGGGCCTTCCTCGAATTGTTATGGAGGGAATGTCGATGTCACGAGCGATAATCACAACGGATGCTCCTGGATGTAAGGAGACTGTAAAACCTGGAGTTACAGGATATTTAGTGCCTGTAAAAAACCCTAGAATGTTGGCAGAAGCAATGGACAAATACATCAACCTAAGTCGAGAAGAGCAATTGGATATGGGAGTTAAAGGAAGAGAAATGGCAACTCAAATCTTTGACAGTAAAAAGATTGCTAATGAGATTTTTGATATTGTAAGTAAAACCTTGGAATAATGAATAATTTAATGTTTTTAGTAGGTTTAATGATGACCTTAATTCTGCTTTCTTGTAAAGAAAGAAATAGCCCAAAGGAAACTATTATCTCTCCAGAGGAAGTTCAGGGTACAAAAGTTGAATCGGATTTTACGATTGATAATATTCAGCAATATCCTTTAGGACCAGGTTGTGAGTGCCGTTATTTAAATATCAATACTAGAGACACGATTTATTACGATGATAATCATGCCAAATTTGCGTGTTTAAGGATCAATGGTAAGATGGAAACCTTTAAAAATGCAGAATTCAATAGACCAGAAGAAGGTAGAATGGTGAAATCTTGGTCTAATGATAAGTATGCCGTTACCATCGACACTAAGGAAATAGAGCAATCTTCTGATGAAATATGGTCATCGGAAGGAACATTGATGATAAAGAACAAGAATAAGAAGATTAAAGAAATCAAAATTGTTGGGTATTGCGGGTGTTAATACTGCAAATGGATTGCTTACACTCATTGAATAATGGATTAAAGATGTGAAACTCAGGTACAAGTTAATATCATTATTCTTTGTTTTATTTTTTCTCTTTAATTGGTTAGAGAATTTCCAATTGATACGAGAATCTTATGCATTGATAACCCATTACAATGCATATTTTAAAAGCCTCATTTATATGGGGTCTTTTTGTTTAGGCATAATAGCTATTACATGTTTGATAGCTGGTAATTGGTGGGTTAAATGGATAACGATAATTGTAGTGGGATCATCAATAGCGACAGTCTATGTTTTTTATCAGTCTACAGGATCGCTTATCGATAGTGATGACATATCCATTTTTACAAATGCAAGTGAACATATTTCTACATATTTATTCTCAACGATATCGAAATGGATTGTTCCATTATTAAGTTCGATTCTATTACTTTGGTTCTTATCGAAATGGTTAGATGATAACGAAAGAAAGAGTTTTTTCTCCATTATAGGTGTAGCTCTTTTTCTTCTAAGCGTTGTTAGTGCTTATTACATTTTAAGCAAGACCAATGGCGTTCGTAAGAGCTTTCCCAGCCCAATTAAACTAATTGTTCTATCCAGCTATGCTCAACACAATGGGTTGTATAATGGAGAACGTCGTCAGGTAAAATTGAAAAACTTGGATAGTCCATTAGTAGATCACATAGTAGTAATTGTAGATGAAAGCGTCCGAGGAGATATTTTACCTTTAGCATTGGACTCCACTTCTTACATAATCAATAATAAAGATCATTTCATCGATTTTGGAGTGTCATATTCTGGAGCTATTTGCAGCGATTATTCCAATATCTTATTGATGAGTGGAATACAACCCCATGGCTTACCAGACATTAAACACCAATGCCGTATAAACCCAACATTATTTCAATATGCCCAAAATGTGGGAATGAAAACAGGTTATTATGATAATCAATCCTTAAGTAATAAGCCTGATGGATTCATGACTTATGCAGATTTTGATTTCATTAATGATTATCATCAAGTAAAAAGAGACGTCCCTGGTGTGTTAGATTATGAGCGGGATTTATATGGTTTAAAGGCACTCAAAAATCATATTATTCAGAGCAATTCGTCATTTTCATATGTAGTAAAATATGGATGCCATTTTCCTTACGAAAATACTTACCCAAATCATTTTAAGAAAGAAACTCCGATAGCATCGGTTGTAGATTGGGACAGATCTCAGAGGGATGAAGTGCTAAACAATTATAGAAACAGTTTGAGATGGGTGGTTGATCATTATTTTGAAGAGCTCGAACAAATATTTGAAGATGAGGAGCAAATATTATTCATTTACACATCAGATCACGGGCAACATCTTATGGAAGATGATGAAATAGACATTACTCATTGTTATAAAGGATTGGCCCCTGAAGAAATGGCCAGAGTTCCTCTTATGTTCTATAGCCCTGATACTTTATTGATAAGAGATATAGAAGAAAAGATTAATTTGGATAGGATGAAAAACAAAGCTTCACATTTTAATATATTTGATACAGTACTCGAATTGTTAGGATATAACGAAACGGATTTGACCAAAAGTCTTTTGCAAAAAGAACCTGAAGTAATCGAAAACTATTATAGTGGTGATATTTTTGGAAGGAATCCTCTGTACAAAAATCAGATTAAATCCAATTGATCAATTTATTAATATATGGTGGGAAAAAAGCTTATCTGCCTCAAAGGTATGCTTATAAATCCTATTTTAGTAAACATGGATTTAGTGTTGATCTTGTACAAGATTTAGATCAAGTAGAACTTTCTAGATATCATGTTCTTTGGACGTTTATGGGTATGGATAGAATATCTTTAGACTCTAATCAGGTCCGTGTGCACGAGTATCAATCCATTCCTGTCGATAACTCACGTTTTCAAAGATTCATTAAGAAAGGAATAAAGAATCTTTTGAGTTATACACCCGATATGAGAGTATACAAGAATGATGCAGTTCAATCTTATTTTGACTTGGATGATACCATACCTTATTGCTATAGAGATGTTGGTGTTGATGATGCCTTTTTCAATCAAAGTTATTCGATTCAAAAAGAATACGACTTTGTATACCATGGAGCAATGTCTGGAGAGCGGAAGATTGATGTATTAATTAATTGTGTGGGACTTAATTTCCCAAGAAGAAAAATGTTACTCGTCGGAGCAATGCCACCAAATATTGAAGCATTGGTTGAAAGGTACGACAACATAGATGCGATAGGAAAGATAGATTATAAAGATGTCGCGTCACAATTGACTCGAGCAGAATATGGATTACATTATATCCCAAATAGATACCCTTTCAATGTACAAATGAGTTTAAAACTATTGGAATATTGTGCATTAGGTTTAAAAGTTATATCGACTAAACAATCTTACATTGATCAGTTTCAAAATGACCATAAGGGACGTTTTTTGATTGTAAAAGATGATTTGAGTGATTTTACAGAAACCCGACTAGGGTCTTTTCCATTTCAACTAAGTGATGTGTCATCTTATTCTTGGAATAAGGTATTGGATACTTCAGGAATAGTAGAAAAATTAAAAATGGTCTTATCAAAGAAGAGATGAATTATGTGCTTCACATAGCCAGTTGGTATCCGCACAAATATGGTCCTAGAGAGTCTGTATTTATAAAGGAACAAATAGAACAGATTGCATCTTTTCAAAAGTCTATAGTTTCAACAGTTATTGAGACAGATAAAGTTTTAGAACCTAGATTAGAGGTTATAGAAAATGATCGTTTGAAGGAATACCTCCAATATGTACCTCATCGCAAAGTGTTTAGACACATTTATTATTTCTTTCATTTTTGGAAGCTGATTAAGTCTATAATCCGAGAACATGGTAAGCCGAAATTTATACATGTGCATGTAATGTATAAAGCCGTCATTCTCGCAATGTTTGCAAAACTAAGGTGGAAGGTAAACTTTATAATTACTGAACATTTTACCATCTTTAGCAAAGAGACCTTAGATCGAAAGAAGCGTTTTATTATTTGGTATTGCAAATGGTTTTCAAAAAGACATTCATCTATTTTAGCTATTAGTCCTTATTTAGCCCAACAACTCATAAACGTGGGTTTTCGAAGGGTAAAAACTATTATGAATTTTTATGACGAAGAACTCTTTTATCTCAAAAAACAGATTCCTTCTAAAGCTAAGAACTTTATTCACATATCTTCTCTTAAAGAGGGTCATAAGCGACCCAAAGAAATCATCAATCAATTTCTCAGAGCCAAGTTAAAACATCCCAGAATAAGTTTAACCATTGTAGGGAGTAATATTGCACGTCTTGATCAATTAAAAGAATACTGTAGAAATAAGGAAGGAATAACCTTTTACCAGAATCTATCGAAACACGAAATAGCCATTCTTTTGCGAGAGCATGACGTATTCATACTTTTTAGTAGGTATGAAACTTTTTCATTAGTAACTCTAGAATCATTGGTCTCAGGATTATTTGTTTTGTCCCCTGATATTGGAGGGCCATCAACCTTAATCAAACAGTTTGGAAATGGTAGACTTCTTAAGCACGCAAGTGAAGAAGAATTATACAACGAAATAGTACGATGTTGTGAAGAGCTACCCTCTTATGATACGAATAAGGTAGAGGAAGCATCTTTGTTCTATTCCTCTTATGCTTTTAGAAAAGAGATGGAGAAGTGTTATAGTATTTAACTTTGTTCCAATAACAAAGATTAGAAGAATTTATTTCCAATGTGATAAATCTTGGTTTAGAAATTCTGAAAGCTGTTTGATATCATCAGAAAAATAAGCTCTTAATTCTGATCGAAAAGCTTCTGAAATGATATTCCTCTTCTTTTGTTCCTTTCGATTTTTACGTCTTATAAAGTTCAATATCCCGAATGAAAAACTCAATCCCACTTTTTTCTTCCATTTATAGATAGCTCTAGAAAGTCTATTGATTTTTTCACTTTTCCGAACAATTCCACTGGCATTTTTGATTTGGTAAGAGGATAGTTCTTTAGGTTCTATTCCAAGAAAATCAAAGACTTCATTAACAACTTTTCGAGTATTTGATTTGAGATCATCAAACAGTATTACTTTGAAGTTTTCGGAAGAAAAGTGCTTCTTATGAGCAAATAAGAGTTTTCCGGCAGAACAATTTTCGGCATAGTGTAAATTACTTTTTTCTATACATGAGGAAGGATAATTTAGGTGTCCGCCGATTCTGTCCCATTGACTATTCCAAGCTTTTTGAGGGTCAGTGATGTTTTCATCTCCGGTATAGACCAGTTTTTTATGCAATGATAAAAATTGGTCGATTGGGTTTCTAATGCATACAATGAATTTGCTATCAGGATTATAATCCATAATATTAGAAATAGCAACGTTAGATTTTAAGTACCAAACAGAAGCCTCTCCAGAATATTTAGAATTGTGTGATTCGAAAAGTTTCAAGTATTGCTCTAAATCTGTATAAAATCGATGATTGCTATCGAAGTTGAAATAATGAGGTTCTTTTTCGTCACTCATATCAACATCTGGATGCTGATTCAAATAGAAATGCAATGACGTTGTCCCACATCTGGGAAGCCCAACAATGAATAAATTGGGTTTTATCATCTAATGATAACCATTTTACCCCAACCCTTCTTAAAATGAGACTTGGTATTGGCAGGTAATTCAAATTTGTCAAAAGCACTACCATCCATCTTTTTAGTCATCATTCGATAGAGGTATACGCCGTTAGCTAAATTATTGCCAAAATCATCTTTACCATCCCACTTATAACTCGTTCTATTTAGGCCAATTCTTAATGATCCTAACTCATCTTTTCTGATTTCTTTAACTACCTTACCAGATATGGTCATGATCTGAATGACCAAATTTTGAGGAATCTCTGAACCTGTAATGGTAAAGATAAACTCTGTAGAAGTTGAAAAGGGGTTCGGATAATTATATACATCCGAAATGGTTGATTTTGAAATTACTTCGAAAGATACTTCATAAGCATATTTACCTGATATATTTCCGCTTGCATCTTTACTATTAGCCATCAACGTATAGATCCCATCTTCTAATTCGGGTCTAAAACGTAGAACACCTTTATTGTTTTGTCCGTCACTTGCAGGTTCAAATTCAAGTCTAGGATCGGAAGAGAGTATTTCTTCTTTTTCCCCGCTTGGATGGATAAGATTCACATCAAATTGTTCAATATCATCTATTAACAAGTAAGGGTTTTCATCAGATAATGCAATCTCTATTGTTGGATTTGGAGAAATAATGTCATTGTCAAGTATGTGAATACCATCAAACGTTACATCTAAAATAGGGTTGATTTTTTCCCGGAAAACATGGAACGGGTAATTGCCAAAATTGTTGAAGTAATACTTTTCTAATGGGTTATGTTCGGGATTAACGATGACCGTTGCACTATGGTCTCCATAAAGTTCTTGAGTATCGTATTCGAAAGCTATGGTTTTTGCTTCACCGGAGTTGAACAATCCCTCAATTTTCTTACTTACTGTGTTTTTTTCGTTGTTTTTGTTTCTAATTTCCAATTGAACATTAACGTTTTCGAATGAAGCATTTGAATAATTTTCAATTGGGATCTTTATCATCAATTGCTCGCCTTGTTGTAACGTATCTTTCGAAAACGTCAAATCCTGATTATTGATTATTGCCAAATCCCCGATTTCATCGTAGTATATTTTCCAGTTCAATAAATCTGGGTGCGTTTGATTTTCTTCGTCTTTAGCAAACAGTTCTAGTTTCAAATACGGGTATGCATCAACATCTATAAAGGATAAATCCAATGATGTATCGGTAATACTATCTCGAAGGAGTACTTCTTGATTATTCGTATTAAGCCCTTTCAATCTCACAAAGAAAGTGTCAGTTTCGGTTACAATTTCTGGATTTGTTGACCACTCCAAAGTATTCCATTTACGGGCTGGACCAATTAATGGCGAATAAATTATTCCGTTGTTCCAAAAACCAGGAATCTGCATGTTAACAATGACTTCATCATTGATAGAAAAGGCAATTTTTTCATTAGACACAGAGCCTCCTTTGGTATAGGCCAACACATAGGGTACACCTCCTCTTGATTCTAATAGCCTTACTTTCTCAGCTCCTTGAGCTTCTAGATAATTGTATAAATTAAAAGTATAGTTGATAGAGTCAGAAGCCCATTCTTCAGTTTTAAAATCAATAGAACTGCTTTTATGCACAGTATTGATGATTATCTGAGTACCTTCTTCTAGAGATTCTAAGAAAGCAATGATGTTTTGTCTGGTTTCGACATTGGTTAAATCTTTAAATAACCAGCTAATCATAGGTTTGTTACGATTGTTAAAAGTACCGAAGGGTTTATCGGGCCAAGGAGTCCATATGATTTTTCCTTCTTTACTAATGATGGTTATAGCTACTCCAGGAGAAATAGCTGTTGTATTCATCACATTTTTGTTGTCTCCATTGATGTAGTAAAACGGCCTTTCTGTGGAGCTTATCCATACCCGGTTTTCTATTTTGATGTCTTGAAAGTTTCTTGCAAAGTTGAGGCTCCTTTTGTCAACATCATACATTAGATTATGTAAGGTATTATCCTCCAGTTGATGATAATGAGATTGATTCCACCCTGACTCAATATTAGCATCATACAAAAATGAACTTTCGGACCAGACGGTATCTTGATCATCAGGGCTAATTCGCCAATAGTAAACCGTATTGTTCTCAAGTTGGAAAGGGGTTTCCCATGCAATAGAAGCCCTCTGGTTTATCAAAGTTTGTTCTACCATCTTTGGTGAGTCAAATGTTCCAGAAGTATCTATTTGTATAATATAATCTGTTGCTTGATCAAAAGCATTGTATGTAGATGCTCTAAGAATGGGCCTTGAATTGTCAGTAATGCCAAATTCAACGGGATAAATTGGTTTGGCAGAATTGTTCAAGACATAAAAAGAATATCCTTCATCCGAATTTACAACTAGTCGATTATTCAATTCACCATCAGGATTAGGTAATTCGTCTATTTCGTTGTCTTGGTCGGTAGTAAATTGAATTTTGTTTTCTCCTACGGTTATGTCTTCATTTATTGGAAGAACAAAACAGTACTTTTCTTTGTAAAAAGGTGTTTCGATCCGAATAATAGAATCAAGAATTATATCGTCTTGACTATTTAGGTGTTGTATGTTGACATTCATACTATCTAGGGTAGATGCACCAAGATTTACAATATCTACGCAAAACTCGAAGGTTGATTCATAAGAATTTACATTTTGTGGAATAGTGGTAGCAGTAGATCCATCAGGAGTAAAATCAGGAGAACTGTGGCTGTATAGTTCTATAGCTGGATCGCCATGTAAGGTTAGTTGTTCCATAAAAGTGAGATTACCTTCGGAGCGATCACTTTTTATATTGTCAATGATTTCATTTATCGAAGCACCTATGGGTAAGCCATAATTTTTATTACCTAAAACATCATAAAGTTGAAGACCATAGTTGTATTGTTGCCCTGCATACGCTGCTGAGGAACTTGCTAAAAATGCAATTCCTCCTTTCTCTTTGGTTATTACAAATTCTTCACTAACACCCTCATCCGAGACTTGGTGAATATTTCCGGCAGAACACCCTAACGCAAACATTAAAGGGTATTTACCAGCATTATCATAGTCCTTTACATCTCCTAAACTAAAATCTAAAACTCCTGGTGCAGAGTGACCAAAAAAGGTAATCAGGTTCAGCCCTTCATTAATTAGTTGTTTTAAAGATTCAGAAAAAGCAACTGTGATGGGATCCGATGAGTATTTATAGAAAGTTGTAACATCTGCTCCCATTTTAGAATCTTCAATGACGACTTTCATACTATCAATATATTGTCGGATAAGTTGTTGGTCCGTCTTTTTTCCACCACTCAAGTGCAATATTTTTTTAGTCCATAGTTTATCTGCAATATTCTGAGGATTGTCTTTTTGATAATCATGAGATTTAATCTTATCCAAATAGTTGAATACATCAGCTTTATTCGTTGCAGCAAGTCTTCCGATAGGGAAGATTAAGGTAGGTTGATCTACTCCTGCTACCAAAAGGTTGTCCGCTCCAGGCACACCATATGTAGGAACAAAAAAGGATTGATTGATTTCATCTTCAATTTGATCTTGGGTTCTGTATCCAGAGTATTGTCTTGATTTACCAAGGATAAATAGCCCTTTTACGTTGTCCCATTTGTGGTTAACATAATAGCTAAAATGTCTTATAGCCAAAAAATGCCTATCTACACCAAATGCAAATTGATCATAAAGATCTTCTACATTTACAATTAGAGGATCGTAACTTCCTCCAACCAAACTTTGCCTATAATTTGCATACTCCTCAATAGGATTAGAGCCGCCATGATTATTGTTGAGTTTAGAGCTTGACAGTAGAATATAATCGTAATCCTCTTGCCCATAATCCATAAATGATTTTAACTCTATATATTCAGAGCTTTCTACATCATTGATTAATAGAAAAGACTGATCCTCCATAGATGAAGGAACATAAATTACCAAATTATTATTTACAATGGTTGTATTGTAGAGTTCATTTGTGGATAGGTTAAGCACTTCAAGAGCTTCACCAGTATAGTTTTTAATTTTGAAATATTGATCGTTTGCTGAAGCAGGGATGGTAAATACCGCACTAAGATCTGATGTGTTGGCATCGGCGGTACGGGTATATTCAAAGTGAATGGTGGCTAAGTTTATTGTGGTAGGCGACTGTCCCTCCAATTCAATATTTAACTCATTGGAAATTATACTGTAATCAATAAAAGTATCTCTTTTAACAGCGTAATTTTTAACAGCAAGTTGATCAAAAGATTCAAAGACATTTCCGTTTACTTTTATGGAAGCCTTAAAAGAGTTTCTGTTTGTACCAAAATGATAGGATAACCTAGGTTTTCGACCAATGTTAATTCGATCATTTACGTCAAAAGTAATGCTGTGTTTCCCTTTTAACCCAGAACCAAAACCTTCAACAGGAACAAAACTTGAAAACCGTAAATTTTGGGTGTTCTGTACTGGTTTGTAAATGAAATCAGAAAACACCCTTTTTTGTTTTTCAATATAGACACGTGTTTCAGGTAGAGGTTGATTGTAATCAATTTGTCTAGAATTAATTTTAGAACTATTGGGGTTGTCCCAGCTCAAAAAATAAGCATTAGTATCTGAGATTATACTATACTCTTCATTTAAAAGATCGGTATCTGGATTTTTATACAAGTATTGATCTAGTTGAGCCTTGTTTTTTTCGCCTAGGAAAAGTACGTAGTCGTCACTTGAAACTGAACCAAATCCAGAGCTAAAATAGGGGATGTCTAAACCCATATTTTGGATTCTTATGTCTGAGGGGTCAACGTTCGAAGGGAGTCCAGCATCAATTAGCTTATCGTAAGTGATTTTATACAGTTTATCCTCAGAAACTTTAATTTTTATATATTCCTTACTGTAGTCAATCCATTCGTTACCGAAGACATTATTCTTAAGATCAATATGCTGAGCATTAGAAGAGCCATACACTAGGATCAATAATAAAACAAGTCGAAATTTCATCATATTGACATTTAATAACTTACGATATACAGAATACAAAATTAATAATAAAAATGGTTGTCTGAAAACGGATTTAAGCATTCAAATATCAAGAACCCGACAGCGAAATTCTTTTTAAAGTGATTTAAGAATGATTTTTTGATTTATACTAATCCAAAACAGCGCCTAAACAAAACAGGTTGATAATGTGAAACAGCGTTTTTCAGTCTATAAACGAGAATAACTGTATTTTTAGTCTACAATGAATTTTTGTACAATAAGGTTAAGTAACCTGTTTGAGAGATGCAGATTGATTATTTTGGAAATACGTTTATTTTAGGTTTTGAAAAGGTTCTTTACTGGAAAGAAAAAAGTGTTTTAGTGATTTCAGATGTTCATTTGGGTAAAGTTATGCATTTCAGAAAGTCTGGGATAGATATACCTACAAATCCAATTGCTGAAAATTTTGAAAGATTAAATGTTGTAATCGAAAAATTCAATCCAGATACTATTGTTTTTTTAGGAGATTTGTTTCATTCTGAATTGAATATGGAATGGGATTTATTTGTTGAATTCATGAAATCTTATTCTGATAAAAAAGTGTATTTGGCTATAGGTAATCATGACATTATTCCAGAGATTGAATTTGAAAAAACAGGAATAATCTGTCAAGAGGAAATAGAAATGGACAATGTTGTTTTTACTCATTATGAAAAAGGTATCAAAGAGGATAGTATGGTAAACCTTGCGGGACATATACATCCAGCTGTAAAACTTCAAATTGGACCAAAGGACTTTTTCAGAGTGCCTTGTTTTTACCGTAAAAGAAGCACTTTAATTCTACCAGCTTTTGGAGCTTTTACAGGAATGAAAACTATTTCACCAAGGAGAGGAGAGCAGGCTTATGCAATAGTCGAAAATAATGTATTAAAAGTTTAGTTTGAAAATCAAAGTCGTTGTTTGAGCTTTGGTAAGACCTGATCTTTCCAAGAAGCAAAAGTTCCCTCTTCAATTTTTTCTCTGGCCTTCTTGACCAACTCTATGTAAAATGTAAGGTTGTGTAATGTGGCAATTTGCATGCCCAAGACTTCACCTACCTTCATTAAATGTCTTAAATAAGCTTTTGTATGTTGTTGGCTTGTCGGAGATAAGCTATTTGCATCAATTGGGGAGAAATCATCCGCCCACTTTAGATTTTTAATGTTGATGACTCCATCCCAAGTATAGAGAATTCCATGTCTTGCATTTCTCGAAGGCAATACACAATCGAACATATCAATCCCCAAAGCAATACTTTCCAAAATGTTTTCTGGTAGCCCAACACCCATTAAATATCTGGGCTTGTCCCAGGGAAGAATGTTGGTTACAACTTCTGTCATGCCGTACATATCTTCATGCGGCTCTCCAACAGAAAGTCCCCCTATGGCATTCATTTCCATGTCTTGTTCGGCAATAAAAGTTGCAGATTGTTCTCTGAGGTCTTTATATGTAGAACCTTGCACAATTGGTGAAAAGGTTTGCTCATATCCATACAATGGATCTGTATTTTTAAATCGTTCGATACATCTTTTTAACCACCTATGTGTCATATGCATAGACCTTTTTGCATATTTATAATCACAAGGATATGGAGTGCATTCGTCAAAGGCCATAATTATATCTGCGCCTATTTCCTTTTGAACATCAATGGCGTATTCTGGAGTAAAGAAATGATAAGATCCATCAATATGACTTTGAAACTTAACACCTTCTTCCTTGATCTTCCGCATTCCACTTAAAGAGTAGACTTGGTATCCACCACTATCGGTTAAAATGGGCTTGTCCCAGTTTATAAATTTATGAAGACCACCAGCTTGTTTAAGAATATTCGTTTTAGGTCTAAGATATAGATGATATGTATTCCCTAAAATTATCTCAGCTTTTACTACATCATTAAGCTCTTTTTGATGAAGTGTTTTTACCGTACCCTGAGTACCAACGGGCATAAATATTGGCGTTTGTATAGAACCATGAGCTGTTTCAATAGTCCCTGTTCTTGCCTTTGATTTGGGGTCCGAATGTACAATTGCAAACTTCATAAACTAGTTTTATTGGGCAAATGTAGCTTTATTCCTTCATTATGTAATTTTAAATGTTGAAAATCTAATGCTAATCAAGAACTCTAAAGCAGGTCTATTCTTTTGAAATTTTTAAAGAAATGAAAAGGAGAAATTAAGTTCGTATGGTGTCTTTAAATAATAATTAATTAAGGAATTATGAAGGATTACGCCTTTGATTGGAGGTTGTTTTACAATAAAAAAGGTTGCCATATGAATGACAACCTTTAATCCATTTAGGGTATTGATATTTATTTTATTCCGTGCATTAGTTTCTTAAGTAGTGGGTGTAATAACAGAGATACGATACCCATTGCAAGTGGTACAATTGTAAATATTAAGAAGAAGGTAGATAAACTATATTCCTTAGTAATGTTTTCAATATCTCCTCCAATGTAATGTGCTAATTTATTTCCAATTGCGATAGCAAGATAGTATACACCAAACATAAATGCGATCATTCTAGTAGGAATTAACTTACTAAGATATGATAGCCCCATTGGAGATAAACAAAGCTCACCTAAGGTATGGAATAAATAAGCTAATACCAACCAGGCCATGCTTAAGCTTGCACTTTCTGCTCCTGCGGGTACATTTCTTGCACCGAAAGCTAGAAATGCAAAACCTAATCCTAACAAAGCCAAGCCAAGAAAGTACTTCACCGACGCTGGAGGATTGTATTTAGAATCCCACCATTTGGTAAACAATGGTGCGAAGATTATTATGAATAGTGAATTTAAAATAGCAAACCATGTTACAGTTACTTCGGTTGTAGATGATTGAAACTCGTAGTATAGTTTGTATATTACAATAAACCAAACAATTGCAAAGCTTATACCCAGTATAATATTTGACAATCCAATTTTTGTATATGTTTTTCTAAAAAGACTTACTAAAACATAGGTAATAATTCCAATAGGAACTATCGTTACAAGTAAATCGATAATTTTGAAGATATTGGCAGCAGAACCTTCTAATAACCTATTGGTAAAATCTCTAGTGTATAATGGAAGAGAACCTGCTGCTTGTTCAAAGGCTGCCCAAAAGAATACGGTAAACAAACAAAATATAGTAAATGCAATCATTCTATCTCTCACGATTCTTGTATATCTAGGAATTCTTATTATAAGAATAAGGATAAAACTGATCGCGGCTAGTAATGCAAAGAATAATGAATCTCCCATACCAGCAATAGTGAAGTTCAAAGTCTGAATGTTTCCAATTTTGCTTAAAGGGTCATTGATTATAAAGATTAATGCAGAAACGGTAAAAACACCAATTAGTAAATAATCAAGAGATGTGAAGGGGTTTAATTTTTCACCTTCCTTTAGTTCACTGGCTTTTTCTTCTTTAGTTTTTTGTTGGGGTTTATCTCCTAGAGTTCCAAATAAAGGTTGAGCAAAATAGAACTGTAGCATTCCAAGCAACATAAATATACCAGCAAGACCAAATCCATAACTCCAGCCAACTTTTTCTCCTACCCATCCACAAAGCATAATTCCAATAAAGGCACCTGAATTTACCCCCATATAAAAAATGTTATAGGCTCCATCTTTTTTATCGTCTCTTCCCTCATACATTTTGGATATAATGGAAGTCATATTGGGTTTAAAAAAGCCATTTCCTATAATAAGAAAGAATATACCAATGTATAAAAAAGTCGGAGTTTCAACAGCCATGGATGCATGCCCGAGTGTCATCAATAAAGCTCCAATGACTACGGCCATCTTGTAACCTATCTTATTGTCGGCCAACCATCCTCCAAGAAGTGGTGTTAAATACACAAATAAGGCATAAGTTCCCAATAAAGAAAGCGCTGCAGGTGTGTCCCATCCCCACCCTGGATTGCTTCCAGTTAATGCTCCTGTTAAAAAAATCACTAAAATTGCGCGCATTCCATAGTAAGAAAAACGTTCCCACATCTCTGTGAAAAATAGAACAAAAAGCCCGGACGGATGCCCTAACACTTTATTTTCAAACATCGCATCTAATTCCTTAGATCTTGAATCCATATTTATTTAATTGTTGATTTTAAGAAAAACACTTACCATACATTATAGGTGTCGCGTAATATTATATTAATTGTCTGCTACTTCAAATCCTTCAGCTTCTTCAAACTTAGACCCTTCACTATCTTCTGCTCCATGAGTAAGTCTCTTGAGAGGTTTGAGGATTGCCAAAATTAGAATACCAAACAACGTGCAGAATATTGCAATTCCAGTAAAAATTTGGAATTCACCAGCATTTTCAGACATTTGACCAACATATCCAGCAAGTTTGTTTCCAAGTCCGGTAGCGGCAAAATAGGCACCCATCATAAAGGATGCATACTTAAGTGGCGCTAGTTTGGTAATAAATGAAAGCGCTACTGGAGAAGCACATAGTTCTCCTATTGTATGGAATAAATATGCTAATACTAACCAAATCATAGCAGATTTTTCAATGATTTGATCGCCTTCCATGACAACTTCTGTTGAAGCCTTACTCATAAACAAAAACCCAAACCCCATGATGATAACACCGATAGCCATTTTAAATAAGGACGAAGCTTCTTTTCCTTTCTTTCCCCATTTGTACCAAAAAGCACCAACGGCTGTTCCCAGTGTTATTATGAAAAAGGCATTAATAGACTGAAACATCGCAGCAGGTATTTCATTACCAATAAGGGGTATAGAAAATGAAAGTAATCGATCTGTTTTTTGCTCTGTATAAAGACTCATAAGTCCACCTGCTTGTTCAAAAGCACCCCAGAAAACGATAATAATAAGGAATGAAAGTAACAATACTAACATCCTATCTATTTCTACTTGTGTTAGAGGTTTTTTCATCAATTCTTTATCTGGAGAGTCTTGTTTGCCTATAAACTCACCTACTCCTTCCAAATATTTTAAGCCATACATGTATATAACTTGTCCTAAGGCCATACCTATTCCTGCAAGACCGAACCCATAATGCCAACCATAATTTGCTGCAACAGCTGCAACAGCCAATGACCCAAAGAAGGCTCCTAAATTGATACCAATGTAAAAGATATAAAAACCACGGTCCCTCCTATCATCGCCTTGATCATACAACCCACCTACCATCGTAGATATATTGGGCTTAAGAAAACCTACTCCTGCAACAATTAAAATCAAACCTGTAAAGAAAGCCCATTGCGCATCTATGGCAAGAATTCCATGACCAGCACACAAGAGAAGCCCTCCAAGCATAACGGCTTTTTTCTGTCCAATGAATCGATCCGCTATCCAACCCCCAGGAATGGAAGTCAAATAAACAAACATGGTGTATGTACCATAAAAGGACAGTGTTTCGGCGTTAGACCACCCGTATCCTGATTGAGGATCATTTAAAAGTATTGGAGCGGCTAGGAATAATGTAAGCAAAGCGCGCATCCCATAGTAAGAAAAACGTTCCCACATTTCGACAAAAAACAGGACGTACAACCCTTTAGGGTGTCCGAACAACGTGTCTTCTTTTAATTCTTTAGAAAGTGACATTTAGTTGCATTTGATAATGTAAAAAAAGGGTTAATCCAGAATTAACCGACGCTAAAAATATATTTTTTAAGTTAATTCGATGTATAATTACTTCTATTTTTTAGGTCGGATTATCCGAATAGACTTTCTTTTAAAGAAATTATCTTTTATCCTTCGAATTTTAAATTGGAACTATAGTATGGTCTAAAAAGTAACAAATAATGAACATTATTGCGATGGTGGTGGTATGTTTTAGAGTGGTGTAAATTGAATCGATTAAATTTATGTTAGGTGTGTTGTGAAATGGTGGATTACTGCATTAGTCCGTAAACTAAGGCGCTAAAAGACAACTTGTTTTATGAAGTGAATGATTTGAAAAGTTCATACGGATTTATTGAAGATTGGTTTGAATCCAATAATTGGAGGGTTTTTGCATTTCAAAGGAAGGCATGGTTGTCCATTTTGGAAGGAAAATCTGGTTTGATCAATGCTCCTACTGGAAGTGGTAAAACTTATTCCGCACTTTTAGGACATTTGGCAAAAGCCAGAACTAATGGAGATTCGAATTTTTCCGGCTTATATCTGATATGGGTGACACCAATAAAAGCTCTTGCCAAGGAGATCAAGATATCATGTGAAAGAGCCATTTTAGCATTAGAATTTGATTGGGAAGTCGGTGTTCGTACGGGTGATACCTCGCAAAAAGAGCGAACCAATCAATTAAAAAGGCCGCCTCAAATACTCATTACTACTCCGGAGAGTATTCACGTTTTGTTGACGCAAAAAAACCACAATAAATTTTTTAAAAGAATCCAGGGAATTGTTATTGATGAGTGGCATGAATTATTAGGGTCGAAAAGAGGAGTTCAGACAGAATTGTTATTGGCCTATTTTAGATACATGAATCCAAAAGTATTGATTTGGGGTATTTCCGCAACTATTGGAAATTTAGAGGAGGCATTGCAGGTATTACTCGGACCCAATCACTTCGGAGGAGTAATTATTAAATCTAGGATAAAGAAGAAAATTCACATAGAAAGTGTTATTCCTGAAAATGTCGAAACCTATCCGTGGTCAGGTCATATTGGATTGAAGATGTTGCCTCGCATAATACCAATCATCAACAGCTCTAAATCTACTTTGATATTTACCAATACTAGGGCACAATGTGAAATTTGGTATCAGCAATTATTAGCTTATGAAGAAGAATTTGCTGGTCAAATTGCAATGCATCATGGGTCTATAAGTAAAGAGGTTCGAGATTGGGTAGAAGACCAATTGTATATTGGTAAACTTAAGGCAGTAGTATGTACATCAAGTTTGGATTTAGGGGTAGATTTTAGACCAGTTGAGTCAATAATTCAAATTGGTAGCCCCAAGTCCGTTGCACGATTAATGCAAAGAGCAGGAAGGAGTGGTCATCGTCCTGGAGCGAAAAGTCGAATATATTTTGTTCCAACACATTCCATTGAACTTTTGGAGGCAGCAGCAATAAGGAATGCTGTTAAGGTAGGAATGATTGAGCACAGATTATTTTACATAAGGTGTTTTGATGTGTTAATACAGTTTTTATTGACTTTAGCTGTTGGAAATGGTTTTAGATCGAAGGAAGTAAGGAGCATCGTTTGCGATACAAGATGTTATTCTTCCTTAAATATAGAAGAATGGTCCGAGGTGATTAATCATTTAGTAGTTGGAAGTCCTTCATTAATGGCTTATGACGAATATCAGAAAGTGGTTGTTGATGACGGTTTATATAAAGTTGTAAATCGAGGAATAGCAATGCGCCATAGAATGTCGATTGGCACAATTGTAAGTGGTGGAATGATACAAGTCAAGTATTCTAAGGGCAAAAAATTAGGTGTTGTAGAAGAATGGTTTGTAGGTCAGTTGATGACTGGAGACGTGTTTTGGTTTGCGGGAAGAGCACTTGAAGTAGTTAGGATTCGCGAAATGACCTTGTATGTTAAAGATGCAAAAAACAAAAAAGGTAGAATACCTTCTTACCTAGGAGGAAGACTGCAATTGAGTTCTTCTATTTCACACCAAATGCGATTTTTATTGGATGACTACCTAAAGGGAATAATAGAAGCAAAGGAAATTGCAAGTTTGGTTGCATTATTTGACGTTCAACGCAATGATTCTATTATTCCAAGAAGTGATGAGCTATTGGTTGAATATTTCGAAACTGAAGAAGGTTATCATTTGTTGTTTTATCCTTTCGAAGGTCGGTACGTACACGAAGGACTGGCTGCTTTATTTGCAAAAAGAATAAGTAAAAAAATTCCAATCTCATTTTCAATAGCAATGAATGATTATGGGTTTGAGTTATTATCTGATCAAAAAGTAAGCATTGAAAATATCATCAAAGAAGATTT
Organism: Saprospiraceae bacterium; assembly: GCA_965230345.1. Classification (GTDB taxonomy): domain Bacteria; phylum Bacteroidota; class Bacteroidia; order Chitinophagales; family Saprospiraceae; genus JADKBO01. The sequence goes on along the minus strand of CBDDKR010000002.1, from coordinate 785,105 downwards.
GTTTTCAACGAAAGGTTTATTCGAAGATATCTTGTCAACTGTCAATGCTACAGAAATGTCCATGCGTAAATTTAGAGATATAGCTATTATCTCTGGGTTGATTTTTTCTGGATATCCAGGAAAGCATAAGAAGAATAAGCATTTGCAGTCTTCATCACAATTGTTATATAAAGTCTTTGAGAGCTATGAACCCGATAACCTGTTGTTCCGACAAGCCATTGAGGAAACAATGACTTTTCAATTAGAGGAAGATCGGTTAAGAAAGGCATTAAATAGAATTTCAGCACAAAAAATAAGAATTCAATTTCCACCTAAACCTACGCCACTGTCATTTCCCATTTTAGTTGATGGCTTAAGAGAAAAATTAAGTTCGGAAAAATTACTGAATCGCATATTAAAATGGCAAAACAAGGCATAAACCCCAAACCGCAAAATATATTTTTATTTTGACTGCTTTTTTGGTGTTGGTTTAGAATATAATGTTGTACGTTTGCGTTATCAAAATTGTTTATTCTATTGTGGCTTTAATTTAGAAGTTGGAATAGGATGCTAAGTTTAAAGAGAGTAGTTTATTTAATAAAGGTTTAATAAAGAGGCTTTGTGATGTTCATCACAAAGCCTCTTTTCTTTTAACTGACATTATCGTGTTGGGCTCTATTTTGAAATAATCATTAAGCCTAGATAATTTGCTTTGAATTATCTAATCATCAATGCTAAAATACATTTTGGAAAAAATACATAACCACAACTAGTATTGCTGTGCAAAGGTACTAGCGAAATGGATCGCTAAATCTATTCATATTCTTTAATTCTTCATCATTCAGCGTTTCAAGAAAAGCGACTAAATCTTTCTTTTGCTGTGCAGTGAAGTTAAATTTTATAGCTTGGCCATTATTGCTTTTCAACTCAGAATCTAGATTTGGATGGTTTTTAATGCCGTTACTATAATGCTCAATAACATCTTCTAGTGTAGCAATGCTGCCATCATGCATATATGGACCTGTAAGCGCAATATTTCTAAGCGTAGGAATTTTGAATTTGCCGATTTCTGCATCAATATTTGATAGCCTGCCAACACCCTCATCTTCGTATGACTCATATAATCCATTGTTAGCCATAACTTTTCGAGGTCGACCAAATGTTGAATTATGACAGCTTCCGCAATGTTTTACGTAAAGTGTTTTTCCTTTATTTTCCGATTCGGAGAGTCTTGCAAAAGTAAAGTCTTGGACATTGTCCGTATTTCCTACAATCTCATGCATATCACCTAATGCTTTATCAAATTTGGAGTTAAAAGACCCAATAGAGTTGACAAATACTGAAATTGCACTTAAGATATTTTCTTCGTTTATGGCACCATCGTATTCAGCATCAAATAAAGGTTGGTAGTATTCCAAACTTTTTACACGTTCTACAACTTCATGCATTTTCATATCCATCTCTAAGGGGTTACCAAGCGTTTGTTCTGATTGTTCGCTAACTGTAAAAGCCCTGTTATCCCAAAAGAAAGGAATACCTCCTGAAAGAGGATTGCCGTAGTACTCCGCAAAATTTAATGTCGAGCCTAATGCAAGAGAATTTCTAGCAGTTTCACGATTTTGTACCCCAATACTCAAGGCAACGTCATCTGAAAACCCGATTTCTTGCTTGTGACATGAAGCACAAGATATGGTGAGATCAGAAGATAAGTTTTTGTCGTAGAATAAGACTCTTCCTAATTGGGCAACACCATTATCAAAATACCGTACACGCGCAGATTGATAGTACTCTGGAAATCTCAATGTGTAATCCTCGGGAATTGCAGGAATTTTTAGATGTTTTTGTATTGTTTTATATCCATCATCACCGTAGTAATCACTTTCGATTTTGACCCCTTTTTTCAGGCAAGATGAAAACATTACAATAAAGAGAATAAACAAGATAGATGTATTCTTCATAGTTCGAAATTTTTAATTAATTCATCATAGTTTGGAATAAAGGTACAATATTTTAAGAACATAATCCTGTAGATTTCAGCTGAGCGTATATTGTTATCACCAACAGCACCTATCCATTTGAACTATAATAACGTCGTATTAACAAAATTATCATATCTAATTCCTACATTTGCATAAGGCTAAAAGAATACTGTATGATCTCAATATTGGTTTATTAATTAAAACAATTATTGATGTTTGATGGTGTCCTTTTTGCTTTGAAGTTTAATCAAATAATGTTTAAATATTGGTCTTGAATCACCTTATTTCAAATTGATTTTGATTCGCTTCTATCTAAAAACTAAAGTTAAGGTCAAATCTTATGCTATCATTTAAGAAAACTGTTAATTATACAGGTATCGCAGTACTTTTAATTACATCAATTGTGTATTTCCTTACTGCGGAAAGAACAGGGAGTTTGTGGGATTGTGGAGAGTTCATATTAGGGGCGTATAAACTTCAGGTTGTTCACCCTCCTGGAGCTGGACTTTTTGTTCTAGTTGGAAGAATGTTTACCGTATTAGCTGAAATCTTTAGTGATAATCCTAGTGATATTGCTTTTGCTGTTAACTTAATGTCAGGACTTTGTAGTGCTTTGGCTGCGATGTTTATGGCTTGGGTTTCCATGATATTAGGCAAGATTGCTTTAGTAGGTAAAGGTGGGGAAACTTCTGGTGGAGAAAATATAGCATTGGCATTGGCTGGTCTTGTAGCTGGTTTGGCTACAGCGTTTTCAACTTCTATTTGGTTTTCAGCAGTGGAAGGTGAGGTATACGCTATGTCTACAATGTTTACTGCATTTACAGTATGGGCAGCTATAAAATGGTATTATTTACCCAATACACTTCAGAATGACCGTTGGTTGATTTTTTCTATATTTATTGCTGGACTTTCTGTAGGAATTCACTTGTTAAGTATTCTAGCATTTCCGACCATTGCTTTATTGTATTATTTTAAAAAGTACGAAAAACACAACATTAAAGGTGCTTTGATAAGTATGTTTTTAGGAGTTGTCTTTTTAGTCTTTGTCATGAAGACCATTATAGTTGGAATTCCTACATTATGGAGCAATTTTGAATTGTTTACAGTCAACACAATGGGATTACCGGTTCATTCTGGTTTAGTACCTACACTATTAACGATAGGTGGCTTGGCTTATTATTTGTTTAAAATGGCTGAGAAGAAGAAAAGCCAATTGCTGCAAAGTCTAGTGATGGTATCTTGCTTACTCGTAGTAGGTTACAGTACAATTGGAACTGTTGTGGTAAGAGCTAATGCCGATACTCCTGTTAACATGAACACTCCTTCGAATGTAATGCGATTGATTCCATATCTTAATAGAGAGCAGTATGGTGAAAGGCCATTGGTAAAAGGACCACATTACTTAGCAAAGCCAATAAATGTCGATAGAACTGAGCGTTATGGTTTGGTTGGAGATGAATATAAGAAGGTGGAGGAAAAATTTGACTACGTTTATAAAAATTCGGATAAAATTTTATTTCCGCGTATAGGACATTCCGATCGTTTAGAATTGCACAAAGTGTGGCGAAAGGCTCTTATGGGAAAAACGAACGGCAAGCCTGGAATGGCATACAACATGAAATTCATGTTTAATTATCAATTCGGCTGGATGTACATGAGGTATTTTATGTGGAATTTTGCAGGAAGACAAAATGGACACCAAGGCATTTTACCATGGGATCAACGTCATGGACATTGGATTTCAGGTGTTGACTTTATTGATGAGGCTAGACTTCATAACTTTGAAGAATTACCTGATCAAGTGAAAAACGATCCATCAAGAAATAAATATTACTTCTTACCATTGATATTTGGTTTCATAGGACTTTTATTCCATTTCCGTAAGTCTCGAAAGGAGTTTTTAGCTGTAATGCTGCTCTTTTTGATTGCAGGCTTGGGTATCATTATTTATTCGAATCAACCCCCTCAAGAACCAAGAGAACGAGATTATGTATTAGTCGGTTCCTTCATGATATTCTGTGTGTGGATGGGAATGGCAGTATTGTCCATTTTCCAGATGTTACGCGAAAGGGTTGGAATGAAAGGGTTAGTTCCTGCAATGGTAGCTGGATTATTGGTTCTTTCAGCTCCTATCGTGATGGGATATCAGAATTTTGACGACCATGATAGAAGTGAACATTTTGCTTCAAGAGATTATGCAGCTAACTTTTTGAATTCTCTTGATGAGAATGCTATTGTATTTACCTACGGGGATAACGATACTTATCCACTTTGGTACGCTCAGGAAGTGGAGAATATTAGAAGAGATGTGCGTGTAGTCAATTTAAGTTTAATACAAGTAGATTGGTATATCAATAAGTTGAGAAATAAGGTAAATGATTCGGAGCCAATTAACTTGACCATTAGTCAAGAGGCGTACCGGGGAAAAAGTCTGAACCAAATCTTTTTCCCACCTGAAGATGGAACAAGTGGCAAGGCTATTAACTTAATAGAAGCCATGAAGGCAATGAATAAAAAAGGCAGTCGTCCACAATGGCCAACAAGAAGATTGGTTATTCCTATGGATTCTGCAAAAGTGGCACAATCACCAGTATTTAAAGATTTTGATATGCCAGTGGAAGATATTGTAGTTAATTTACCTGGTAGCACTCAATACGTCACCAAAGATGAGATCGCTATTATGGATTTGATTGCTTCCAATATTTATGAACGTCCGATTTATTTTGCCGTTACTTGTAAGAATGAGAAACTAATGCGTCTGAATGATTATACACAACTGGAAGGCTTGAACCTTAGAGTTGTACCAAGTAGGACTCGTAGTGATCGATCTATGGCTATATATGGTAGTGGAACTGTTGCTACAGATAGAGCTTACAATAACATCATGACAAAATGGAAGTGGGGTAATTTTGATAAAGTTGATACCCATGTGGACAGAAGTTATATGGCAGAAGTTCAAGCAATGAAGTTTACCATGTTGAGGACAGCCATGGGATTGTTAAATGAAGGAGATAAACAAAAAGCTGCTGATATTATCAATAAGTATTTTGAAGGATTCCCTAATATGAACTTTAGGTATGATGCAGGAATATCTCCATTCCTTAACGTGTTAATACAAGCAGAGGATTTCGATAGTGCAAAAAAGCAGATCAATACTTTAGTTGAAGAATTAAATCAAGAGGCAGACTTTCTATTGTCTTTAGATACTGACGATCTTTCTTCTTTCTCTACCGAAGTAGATATGACCCTTCAGGGAATGAGTGAGGTAAGATCTCTTTGTTCTGGCATGAAGGATGAAGCATATAGCGAAGAGACATTGGCTAAATTTGGCAAAAGAGTTGAAGAAATAATGCAGTTAAGAGCACTAGTAAATCAATAATTAAGGAATTAAAATAATTGGATTAATGCAAGTTGATAAAATCTATATAGGTTGTGATCATGCAGGCTACGAAGTAAAAGAAAAGTTGAAGCAGTATTTGACAAAGAAAATGGGTTATACTGTTGAAGATTGCGGTACAAACTCATTGGATTCAGTCGACTATCCTGATTTTGCACATAAGGTTTCATCTGGAGTAGCCAGTGTGTCAAACACCTATGGTATCCTTATTTGCGGTACGGGTAATGGTGTATGTATGACAGCCAATAAAAGAGATGGAATTCGCGCTGGTTTGGTTTGGGAAGCAGAAATTGCTGCGTTGATACGTCAACACAATGACGCCAATGTGTTATGTATGCCTGCACGATTTATTTCTTATCGTAAGATGATACAAATTGTAAAGACTTACTTTTCAACAGAATTCGAAGGCGGTAGGCACCAAAGAAGAGTAGATAAAATACATTGTTAAGATTAAATCTTAAAACAGATACTTGTGGAGTTTGAATGCTTATTCAAACTCCTTTTTTAATTCATCTAATTCCATTGTTACGAAGGTCTTTTTTCCTGAAGGATTGGAAAAAGGTGTCTCACAGGCAAAAAGATCATCTATAATTTTAGTCATTTCTTCCTTACTCAAGTGTTTCCCTTTTTTTATACTTGCTATTTGGGCAAAGGAGCGGGCTAAGTTTTCCTCTATACCCAATTGTAGTTCTGTATTTTCTTGGTACTGAATAATGAGTTCTTCAATTTGTGTATTAGAATTCATTTGTTGAGGCATTCCAGAAGGAGTTCCATGAATCACAAAGCCATACGGCCCAAATTCCCCAATTTCAAATCCAATTTTATTAAGATATGGTAACAATACTCGTACAGTTTCGGCTTTCTGAGGTGTGAATTCTAGATTTATTGGAAAGAGTTCTTTTTGAACAGGGAGTGGATTTTCCTTAAATGCATTTAAACTTTGTTCAAATAAAATGCGTTGGTGAGCCAATTGTTGATCAATGAGTAGGTAACCGCTTTTAATATGAGAGATGATGTATCTATTATGCAATTGATAGGGCTCTCTTTCTCTAGTATCGACAGGTTTCTCCTTTGAAATATCGCTTTCAAATGTAATTTCCTGTTGCGTTGGAGTAGAAGGTGTATTGGTGTCTAATCCCTCATAAATACTTCCCCAAGATTTCAGGTTTTCTCTCTGTAGTTTGGTAGCATCATCTTTATAATTTTTGGGTGATGAACCAGAGGAATATGAAGAGGTTTTCTTATCCGATTGCGAATAGGAGGAGACAAAATTGGTATCTGTATCGAAATCTAGTGTTGGTGAAACGATGTATTTTCCTAAAGCGTGTTTGACACTTACGCGTAAATAATTGTAGATGAGTTTTTCTTCGTCAAACTTTATTTCGGTTTTGGTTGGGTGGACATTGACATCAATTTTTGCAGGATCAATTTCGATATAAATAAAAAAGACAGGATATAATTCCTTCGGGATTAATAAGTCAAAACCAGACTTGATTGCATGATTTAAGTAGTTGCTCTTGATAAATCGTTGATTTACAAAAATAAATTGCTCTGAACCTTTCTTCTTAGCAGCTTCGACTTTTCCTACAAATCCTTTGATGTTGACAACATCTGTATTTTCACCAATAGGTAGCAATTTTGAATCATATGACTTCCCAAAAATATTTATGATCCGCTGCTTGATATTAGCCGGAGGCAAGTGATATAGTTCGTTGCCATTATTAAACATAACAAAATGGATGGATGGATGAGCCAAACTTACACGTTGGAATTCATCAACAATGTGACGGAGTTCGACAGGGTCGGATTTTAAAAACTTTCGTCTGGCAGGAACATTAAAGAATAGGTTTTTAACCGAAAATTGAGCGCCCTTACCACATTGAATGGGTTCTTGCTTTTCTATACTCGAACCATTGATAACAATTCTATTGCCTATTTCATCTTCGTCCCTTCTCGTTTGTAATTCTACATGAGCTATGGCGGCAATAGAGGCTAGAGCTTCACCACGAAAACCCTTGGTTTGTATGGAGAAAAGATCATTGGCATTACTTATCTTGGATGTAGCATGTCGCTCGAAGGCCATTCGAGCATCAGTCGTAGACATTCCCTTACCATTATCAATAACCTGAATAAGTGTTTTACCTGCGTCTTTAATGATCAGTTTAATATAATCACTACCAGCATCTATAGCATTTTCTAGAAGTTCTTTTACTACAGATGAAGGCCTTTGGATGACTTCTCCTGCAGCAATTTGATTGGCGATGTGATCTGGTAGAAGCTGAATAATGTCAGCCATAAGTGTGATTTTATTGATTTAAAAGATAAGTTTCTGATCAGAACATACAAAGTTAATTAAATGAATTGGAATTCATTTTTTTTGCTTGTCCAAAGAAAAGAGGATAATCCTCTATAATCATCATTCATGGTTTGTCCAAAGATGTTTTCTTGCAATAGATTTTCAAATGTCTAATTTGGGCTAAACGCTATTCAATTCCTATTCTAAAGCCAGAAGCCACCTAAAAAACCACTTTAATGTCTATCGAGCCTATTCATCTTAGTGAGGAATCCATGTGAAAATGACGTTTAAAACGAAAAACTGTTTGAGTCGTAGACGAGTTTTTTTCGTTTAGACATTTTATGGATACCGAACGTAAGAAAATGAATGAAGCTCTTGATTTTTGCATCTTTGTATCAAGACAAAGATGGTAAAGAATAACTTGAGTTCTTTTGCTTCTTTTCTGAGTCAAGTCAGGAATGAAAAATTATATCATTTTCTTTGCTTGTCCAAAGAAAACGAAACAAAAGAAAAGACCCTTCTTGCAAAGGAATTTTCTCTCTTCGGTCGAAACCAGAATCAAATACTTAAAATCTTTCCAAGGCTTCAAGATTTTTAAACAGCATTCAATTCCATTCTAAAGCAAGAAGCCATGTAAAAAAATACTTCAAATGTCTATCGAGCCTATTCATTTTAGTGAGGAATCTATGTAAAAATGACGTTTAGAACGAAAAACTGTTTGAGTCGTAGACGAGTTTTTTTCGTTTAGACATTTTATGGATACCGAACGTTAAGAAATGGATGAAGCTCTTGATTTTTGCATTTTTGTATCACGACAAAGATGAGTAAGAAAAAATTGAACTCTTTTGCTTCTTTTCTAACTTGACTCAGAAAAGATGATAACTCAATTCGTTTAGACATTTTATGGATACCGAACGTAAGAAAATGAATGAAGCTCTTGATTTTTACCTCTTTGTATCACGACAAAGAGAAGAAGGTATACTTTGACCTTAGAAGATCCTATAGATGTATTTTCTTCTATAGGATCTTTTCTTTTAGAGGAACAAACTTAGTTTGCTTTTTCTATTACTGGCATATCCGAGATGACCTTCCAAACCCCTTGTTCGATTTGAACGAGTTGTAAAAAAGTAGTGAACTTTAGTTCATGACCTATTAGTTTAGCTTTGACGTGGGCATTTTTATCTTCTATATCCATCGAAAGAATAATGACGTCCCTTTTGTCTCCTCCTATGATACCGTTCTTAAGCAGATTTAGATAGGTCTTTTTATCCGTTATAGAAACCTCTTTACTGTCAAACAATTGATTTACTATTGCTCTAAAATCATCATGCAACACCTCTTGCATAAGGTTGAAATTACGATCATCAGCCGCTTTGGCAAAAGAATGTATTGTTTCGGTTATTTGAATTACTTCGCTTTTGGGAAAATTGTTGTTTATCAAACATGAGAAACTTAATAAATACATTAGGAAAAACATAGTTAAAAATATTTATGGATTAAAGAATAATTTTTCGAATTTCTCTTTTAAGTGAGTGGTGTTGAAAATCTGGTGATATCGAATAAGCCATTGTTAGATAGATCGTCTTACCTTTTCTTAATTGAAAATGATATGGATCCGTGGGGCTACAAATTACCTCAAACTCAAACCAAACGCTGTTGGCAGACTTTTTTGAATGATTAAGGGTTACATGTGATTGTCCATCTAGTTCTTCTATGGCTTTGTGGTTTCCATGGCCTAGTATATATCGATCCGAGATTATGGGCTGACCTTCGTTAATCGATAACGTAATCAAATTACTTCCGACTAATTCTTCCTCTTCATTGATGCCAATTGCAACCCAACCTAATGTATTTGTTCTGGTTTGAAATATAAGTTTTTTGTTCTTAAAAGACCATTGAACAGACATTCCTTCCATGGATATTTTTGGCAAATTTTCCCCAATAAAATCAGAAGAAGTACAGCCTAGAGCTAATGAAATGCTAAATAATAAATGTATCAAAATTTGATGTATCAAATTTATGATCAAAAAATTATTCGAGATTCTTATAAATACGGTCCAACAATGAATTTAGAATCTTTATTTCTTCGGTCGAAAGTCCCTTGCTTGCTCGTGCACGTGCTTTTAGGGCTAACGGCAGAATTTTTTCGACCATTCGATTTCCTTTGTTCGTACAGAACAATTGAAAAACCCTTCTGCTATTTTTATCTACTTTACGCTCTACCCAGTTCTTTTTTTCTAACAGGTCTAAAGTTCTTGTAACCGAAGCGGCTTCCTTCTTAGCCAAATTGGACAACTCCGTTTGATTTATTCCTTCATTTTCATGAATATTCTTCAGCAATATCCATTGATCACTGGTAATATTAATATTGAACTCTTTAAAAATTCGATTTTTGTATTTTCTAAACTGCTTAGTCGTACTCTCTAATTTGAATAGAAATACCTTATTTAAATGAATGTCTTCCATTGTAAAGTAATAAAGTTGACATTATAACTATTGATGCATCAATAATATTGTGTTCGATCAATCTTTTTTTCAATTAATCATTTTTTAGCAGAGAAAAGGTGTCCACGCTTATGAAATTTCCATTTTTAAATTCATAATCTCGCCAGGTTCCTTCATAGTGAAAGTTTATTTTTTCCATGGCTTTTTTGCATTTATTGTTATCACTAATTACAAATCCTTCAATACGGTTTAGATTCATTTGATCAAAGCCAAAAGAGCAAATTAGAGGCATAACTTCTGGCATTATTCCCTTACCCCAATGTTCTTTTAAAAGCCAAAATCCTATTTCTGCTCTTCGGTGTTTTTTGTCGTGGTCATTAAACCCTCCTGCTCCGACAAATTCATTACTTGAAGTTTCATAGACTCCCCACCAGATTCCGGTGTCATTATTTCTTAAGTCGTTGTACCATTGCATTTGCATCTTGGTCTCTTCTAGCGTATCAAAATGGACATCATAGTATTGGGTAATCTCAGGGTTGGATAGCCCTTTGTGGATGTTTTCAAGATCTGTATCCTGAATTTCTTTGAGGTAGAATCTTTTACTTTTCATAATTGGTGTAACAAGGCCTTACTTTAAAGAGGGGTTAATATTTACTATAAAGTTATAGTTTTTTGCTTTAATAGTATATTGGTCGTGAACCATTCTACCCCAAGAAGTATCACCTCCCAACCCCATCTGAAAGAGGTCAATGTTCCATTGATATTCTTTGCCCAAACTTATATGGGCTCCATGTTTAGAGGTTACTGGCACTAATCCAGAAGCTGATATTCCTCCGTTTTTACCTGCTTGAAAACTCAACTCTTCTTCTAAGAAGGGCCAGATACTTCCACTAAGATTGCGATGATCTGTCGAATTAATGGTTAGCTCTAGCTCTTTTGAAGTAATGGTCATCCATCTGATATCTGATTTGTTACCAGTTTCCTGTGGACGAGAATACCTGTGAAATTGATCTACGATTTTATCAGTATAAATGCCAATTTTACCGGATTCTTTTCGATCCCAATAGGTTTCGTGAGGGCCTCGTCCATACCATGTTATATCTTCATAAGTAGAGTCGAAGGTCCACTTCATTCCTAGGCGTGGAATATTGGGAAGAGAGTCAACTTGAAGATGTAAATCATATTCTAAATTAATAGAACCATTTGCCAATACTAGATAATTTAAATCCAAGAACCCCGCATCTTGAAGTAAATCAAATCTCCTAGTGTATTCAATACCACGATCTGTTTGAACAGGTTTTTTTGTTAGTAAGGATTTCGCTGAGTCAGTATTTTCCTTCCAAATGGCTGCCCATTTATGCATTCCATTTCCTAAATCATTATCTGTTGGAGGCCTCCACCAATTGGGCTGGAGGTCGCTTTTACAAACAGTTTTTTCGTTGAAAGTCCACTCTTTCATGTTTCCACTTATGGGGTCAAGGTAAAGTGTAGACTTATTCATGATAACCTTAATATACTCATCTGTTTGATCAATAGTTCCTATGCTCCCTTCAGTGTAAGACTCCTTTTTACCTTTTTGAATTACAAACTGTTCAAAGGCAAATTCATGGCCTATTGGAAAAGCCTCACTTTCTAGATCATTTAAAATGGCAAGTCTTAAGATGTATTCGTCTTTTGTATTCATTTGTGGCAATGGGGTGTTGAATCTTTCACTTGATTGCGGGTCAATTTTAACGTCCAAAAGTTGATGGTTACTAACTTCAATTCCATTTTTAAGCAATACCCAATCCAAATTACAATGGGTAAGGGGTGCGAAAAAATTCTTATTGAATACAAGGACTTCATTCCGAATTTCGTCAAACTCAAATGTGGCAGGTTGATATACTTTTTTAACCTCGTACAGATGGGGATGAGGATTCCTATAAGGATCTACTAACCCATTATTAAGAAAATTTCCATCGGTTGGTAAATCAGGGTGATAATCATGTCCATAGGCTAAATATGGCTTACCGTTTTCATCTTTGTATTCCAATGATTGGTCGACCCAGTCCCAGATAAATCCTCCTTGAAGAGAAGGGTAATGTTCTATAATATCCCAATAATCTCTTAAGTTTCCAACAGAATTTCCCATAGCATGACAGTATTCGATCATAATGCTTGGTTTACTAGGGTTTTGTTCACCATATTTTCTAAGCCATTCTGGTCTTGGATACATTGGACAAAATATATCTGTATAGCTCTCTTTTCCCGCGGGTTCATATTGAACAGGTCTACTTTTATCTTGTAGTTTTAACCAATTATAACAAGACTCAAAAACCTTTCCATGTCCTGCTTCATTTCCCAGAGACCAGATGATAATAGATGGATGATTTCGATCTCTAAAATACATGCTTTTGACTCGATCCAAATGTGCGGGAAGCCAAGTCATTTCGTTGCCAATTTGGGTTTTGTCGCTTATCGCAAGTGGATGACTCTCTATGTTGGCTTCATCGACAACGTACATTCCGTATTTGTCGCATAAGTCATACCAATAAGGATGATTAGGATAATGACTACTTCTTACAGCGTTGATGTTGTTTTGTTTCATCATCAATATGTCTTTTTCCATGTCTTTTGGATTGATGACGTGCCCTGTATGTGGATGAGTTTCATGACGATTTACTCCTCTTATGTAGATTGGTTTTCCATTCACCAATAGTTGCGCATTTTCGATGGAAACAGTCCTGAAACCTACTTTTTTGTGAATGTGTTCTTCTTCGGGACCGGACAAATATTTGATATGAAGGGTATATAGGTTGGGTTGCTCTGCCGACCATGCTTTGATATGGTTAATGGTATCGACAAAATCATAGGTTATGGTGTCCTTGGTTAAATGATCAATTTTCCTTTTTTCTCTATACACAACATTGTTTTGTTTGTCAGCTAAAGACACTTCAATCGAACGATTCGTGCTATCTCGAAACACACCACCGACATCAACTGAAACACCAAAAATACCATGTTGGAAAGTATGATCCAATGATGCATTGATCTGTATATCAGAGATGAAGGATGAAGGTTTGGAGTATAGATAAACTTCCCTTTCTATCCCACTCATTCGAAGCATATCTTGGCTTTCAATGTAACTGGCATCACTCCACCTGTACATTTGTAGAGCAATGGTGTTTTTACCTTGGACAATATAATCTGTTACATCAAATTCTGCTGGTGTTTTACTGCCTTGAGAATAGCCAATGTATTGCCCATTGATGGTGATATACATAGCAGATTTTGCTCCTGCAAAGTGTAGAATAATGTTTTGACCTTTCCATTCAGAACCTAATTCAAAGGTTCGGCGATACGTGCCAACTGGATTATAATCTTTAGGAGCATTAGGCCAGTTGGTTTTAAAGGGATATCTTTCGTCTAAGTAAATTGGGTTTCCAAATCCTTCTACTTCCCAATTTCCTGGAACATTTATAGTTTGCCAAGCTGAGTCATCTAGATTTACCTTGTTGAAATCTATTACCCTGTCTTCAGGATTTCTTACCCAATGAAACTTCCAATGACCGTCTAAAGATAAATACCTTTTTGAAGCTGTTTTGTCATTTATTGCAGCTAGTTCTTCCTCTTCATAAGCAAAAAAATCAGCTCGTGGCTTCATTTTTTGGTCTCCAAATACGGTATGATCCTCGTGTTTATCTTGAATGATTATATCATACTTTTCCTTGCAGGAAATGATTGATAAAAAACCAATTATTATAAATACTCTAATCATTTTCATCCATTAACATTAACAATAAACAAGCTGCAGACCAGCTGAAGTTGTGAGCCTCGATTCCTTCTCCAGTGATGGGGTTGTAATTTTCTCTAATCGAAGGACCTAAAATGTTAAGACCTTGTGCATTTTCGATTATTCTCTGTGTAGCTTGATATGCCTCGTTTTCGTAGTTGTATTTTTTAAGGCCTCCAATGCCAAAATATGCTTGATCAAGCCAATTTGGACCTCTCCAATATCCTCGATTTGGCTTAAATTTTGGATGATCGGCACTCATGGTTTGGAATGGAATTTTGGTAAAAAACTGTGTACTATCCATCATGTTTTTCATCATTTGTGAGGCTTGATCTGACGTCGCGATATTAGTCCACAAAGCGGACCAGCCTTCACTTCCTTTAACCCTTATCAGAGAGTCACTGTTTATCTTTTTATCGTAAAACCAACCAGAGTCAGGATCGTAGAAATTATTTTGAATAGTCCGCTTTAGTTCATTTCCTGATTCTAGATATAAAGAAGACTCTTCATCCTTGTTAAGTATATTGGCCATTTTGGATAAAAGGAATTTTTCAAAACATAGAAAGCTATTGAGGTCTATGCTTTCTTGATTTAAGCTGAATGCTGACGATGAATTCTGCAATATTTGACTATCATCAAAACGAACACCATTATCCATTCCACTTTCCCATTTTGCAGCAATTAGGCTTCCATCTGTGCTTCCATATTCACATAATCCATTGCTGTTGTGATCACGATTATTGTACCACCAGTGGTGTTGTAATTTTACTTTGGGGTACATTTCATCAATAAATGCAGTGTCCTGACTTTGAGTAAATACCTTCCATATCGCCCAGGCGGAGAGAGGTGGTTTAGTGTTTCTAAAATTGTGCCGCTCTATGGTTGTATCTCGATAAACACAGTCAGCGATAAACCCCTTTTCATCCATAAAGTCAAACATGGCTCTGATTTGATTTTTAGCTAAGTCTTCATTAAAATATGCCAATGCAGCAGCATGCTTCCAACTATCCCAAGCCCAAAACCCATGAAACCATTTGTAGTGATAACTAGGAAAAAGACCAGAGTGAAGAAGTTCGCCAGCTGGAGATCTCCAGTTATTTTGTAAAGTTAGTAGTGCTTTTTGAATTAATAAGTTTGATATTGGAGCGTCCCATTTTTTAGATAGATTGGATTGAACATCATTTATCCATTTTAGTTTTTCTTTTTTTCGAGCTTCCAAAGTTCGATGAAACCGCTGTTTCAGGTTGTTATAATTAGAAGATAAGGTTGAATTTTTTTGCTCTTCGAAACCAAGCTCATGTACGAGATATATTGAAATGGAATCTTGAGGTCGCAATTCAATTCTTTTCAAATTTATCGTTAACAAGCTATCTGTGATAGCACAGCTGTTTCCATGGGAAGTCAAAATTCTTCCTTTGGCTTTACTGCGCTCCGATAAATATTGTAAACCTTCAGGTATTTCTTCGAACTGAATTCCGTCTAATAATATGTCTCCACTAAAAGAAGCATTTAAATTTACTTGATCTGTTGATTGATTCACCAATTTATTCTCAATGATTACTCTTTGCGCATCATCGAAGACCAAGGTTTGATAGATCTTTAAATCTCTGGAAGATGATGCTCTTTCCAAATGACTCAAATAAGACTTATTTGCTGATTTGTCAATTTCGATGATAGCATTGGATGCTTCTTCCACCAAATTAAGTTGAAAAAGTGAAGAACTTAACCATCGTCCATTGTCTTGAGTCATCAAATATGGACCAGAAAATCCTAGTCTATTGTCTTCTGAAAACCCAAATGCAAACCAAGCCCCTTGGTCGGAAAAAATCAGAGAAGAACGTTCGGACGAAGAGTCAGGAGTTCCTGTATAATTCAATACGTTTGGAATTAGGCCTATATTTGAATCTACAGACTTGGTATTATTGGTACAAGAGTATAATATAAGAAGAGAAAAGGCCAATATTAGTTTATGCATATGTTACGTGTATTCTTTGAAAATGAATCTGTAATGAAATGATTTATCAAAACATACTATTAAGAAGCTTGTAATACTAATCAAACAAGAAGTATTCCTCATCTTAGATAGGGTAATGTGTTTATTATATTATGCAGCTTGACCAGTGTGCCATGCTCAACCACTTTCATCATTTGGTAAATATATCAATATTTTAGTGTAAATCGTACACTTTCTGTTTTGGCCATTATGAACCTGGTAAAGGAAGGTTTTTGACATTTGTAAATTTACGAATGCGAATTTTGATTTAGGTCCGTCGAAAGTACTTAATCAATATAAAGGCAATTGATACTGTTTTATGAATGAAATTTTTGAAGTACAACATATGAAGATAGATACCCTATATATTTTATTATCGACAAGATCTCATATATCTTTGTATTTGGAAAAATAGATAACGTGGAAGAGCAACTAATAAAGGTTTTTCAAACCGTTGAAAACTTGATTAATTCAAAGACTTCATTTAAGATCGTTCTGGCTAAACCTAGAGGTGAGAAATGGTTGAAGTCTACCATTTATCCTTTTCTAGTCAACGATGGAATCCAACTTAAGAATGTGGTAAAATCAAAGACTCAAGAGTTTACTTCTGTATGGGAAATTCCTGATTTTAAAAAGAAGATATTGGATCAATTGGAAAATGATTTTTTCTTTATGGATGTAGTTTCTTCTGAGGGAATTCATCAAGTTAAACAATCTAAAAAGGGAAAATTATCTGTTTTGTTTCGCAAGGAAAATATCCGTTTGAAGCCAATTCAATCCCATAATAAAGTCAAAAACTATTTGATTCATCCTCAAACTCGATTTCTTCACCTTCTTGGATTAACCACAAAGGAAGGAAAGGTTCATGCTCAAAGTCAAAAGAAATTCAAACAAATCAATCGGTTTATTGAACTGATAGAACACTTGATAAAGAATAATTCTATTTCTAAAATCGTAGATATGGGGTGTGGTAAGGGTTATCTTACCTTTGCGATGTACGAATATCTTCATTCAAAATATCCCGAAAAGAACCTTGAGATTAAAGGATATGAACTCAGAAAGGAATTGGTAGATCACTGCAATAACATCGCAAAAGAGTGCGGTTATACTGGGCTTTCATTTGTGCAGGGTAACATAGGAGAATTAGAAATACCAAATGTAGACTTATTGATAGCTCTTCATGCTTGCGATATAGCGACGGATATGGCAATTGCTCAAGGAATTCATTCTGAAGCAAAATACATGGTTCTTGCTCCATGTTGTCATAAACAGGTTCGAAAGGCCATGTCCAAAACAAATGCTATAACAAAACATGGGATTTTCAAAGAAAGACAAGCTGAAATGGTCACAGATACTATACGATCTTTATTGTTAGAGTCGAGGGGATACAAAACGTCCATTCAAGAATTTATCAGCAGCGAACATACTGCAAAGAACATAATGATTACAGCAGTAAAAGGCCAATCTACGCATGAAAACCCAATAGAAGAAGTTAAGGAGTTAAAAGCGACTTATGGAGTTTCTTATCACTACCTAGAGCGCTTATTGAAAAGTATCTAACCTCTTTTGTAATTTCACCCCATGAATCTTTCCATAGATATAGCTCGTAGATACCTTTTCGGTAAAAAATCCACCAATGCAATCAATTGGATTACGTGGATTGTAATTGCTGGAATGGCAATCGGTACAGCAGTCATGATAATATCTATGTCTTTTTTTAATGGATTCGAGTCCATTATTTCTAATATGGTGAATTCCTATAATCCAGATTATAAGGTTTATCCGATTAAGGGGCAGTACCTAGAATTAGATTCCATGCAATGGAATCAGGTTAAGCAAAGCGATCATATTGGTGAAGTTTCAAGATCTGTTCAAGAAGTGGCTTTGTTTGAATACGATGGATCACAAGAAGCTGGGATTATCAAGGGTGTTGATGAAAATTATATAAATGTTACGGAAATAGATTCCAATATTGTACGAGGTAATTTTATTATCAAAGAGGGTAATATAAATTATGGAGTATTGGGAATAGGCATTTTTAATAAATTGTCTGTCAACCCTTCGGATGGGCTAACTCCGATAAATATTTACATGCCGAAGAGGAAGAAAAAAGGGCCTTTAGACAGAGACTACGTTATGAAGTCTTTTTATGCGAAAGGAGTTTTTTCTGTAAATAATGATGAAGATAGTCAAGTCATAATAAGTGATTTTAACTTTGTAAATAGATTACTAGATAAAAAGAATGCGGTCTCCTACTTGGAAATTAAGGCTAATCCAGGACATAATGAATCTAGGTTACGCGAAGAATTGCAGCAAATCTTAGGTGAAAATATAATTATTAAAAACAGGTACGAACAGGAGGAATCCTACTTAAGAATAATGAATATAGAAAAGTGGGTTACCTTTTTATTGGTAGCATTAACCATATTGATCATTTCATTTAATTTGGTTGGATCACTATGGATGATTGTAATTGATAAGAAAAAAGATATCTCGATTTTGATGTCTATGGGATTTACTTCATCTGAGGTTAGAAAAATATTCATGTACCTAGGCATATTGATCGGTGTGGTAGGAATGATAGTTGGTGTCTTTTTAGCAATTGTATTTTTCGTCATTCAAAAGCAATATGGTATTATCTCAGTTCCTCCTGGTTTTATGATTGATGCTTATCCAATTGAATTAAAGTGGACGGACTTTTTTATATCCGCAATAACAGTATTATTTATTTCTTTTTTGGCCTCCATTTTCCCATCAAGAAAGGTGAAAACAGATATGCTTTATAGAGAAGTTACATAAAGATGGTCTAATTCAATATTTGATTAAATGAGAATAGCTATAGTCACAATTGGTGACGAAATTTTGATAGGTCAGGTTGTAGATACGAATTCCGCTTGGATGGGTAAAAAACTATCTGATATGGGTGTGTCGGTCGTTGAAACGAGGTCAATTCAGGACGAAAGGAATTCAATACTTCAAACTTTAGAAGCTTTTTCAGGAAAGGTCGATTATATTCTAATGACAGGAGGTCTTGGACCGACGAAGGATGATATAACGAAGTCTTGTTTGGCTGAATTTATGAATGTCACTATGGAGTTTAGCGAAAGCACCTATGAACATATCATATCAATATATACGAAGTATAACATTGCGATCAAGCCAGCACATAAAGAACAGTGTTATATGCCTAGCAACGCTGTGTTGTTATCCAACAGCATGGGGACTGCACCAGGAATGTTGTTTGAATTTAATGGGACAAAAATAGTTTCTATGCCAGGAGTCCCCTATGAGATGAAGTACATTATGGAAGAGCACGTGCTTCCTGAAATAGAAAAAAGAGTTCCTAGTAATAACAAGTTGGTAAGTAGAACCATTTTAACTGCTGGGGTAGGAGAAACCATAGTTGAAGAGGAAACAAGAAAAATTCTTGGAGACCACTTGGATCGTATCCAGATAGCCTATTTGCCAAGTTTGGGAAGAGTTAGAATTCGCCTATCAACACATGGAAATTCAGACAATTCTATATCCTTCATCAATCGGTTAACAGAAGAATTGGTTTCTGGGTTAGGTAAAGTCGTTTATGGTGTTGATGAAACATCATTATCGCAGGCTTTGATGGCACTTTGTAATGAAAAGAAATTAACGATTTCCACTGCTGAAAGTTGTAGTGGTGGATATATTGCTTATAGCATAACAAGTGATTCTGGGTCATCTTCCTATTATTTGGGAAGTGTTGTGTCTTATACCAATGAACTTAAAAACAAAATCTTGGGCGTAAGTCATAAAACTCTTGAAAGATATGGCGCTGTAAGTGAACAAACGGTCATTGAAATGGCGACAGGAGCTTTAAAAGTACTAAACTCAGATATAACCATTAGTGTAAGTGGAATTGCAGGTCCTACGGGAGGAACGCCTGAGAAACCAGTGGGAACGATTTGGATGTGCGTTGCGAATAAAGAACATCATTATGCATTTAAAATTAATGCTTCAAAAGATAGATTAAAAAATATCGAATACACTGGAATAAAAGCACTCAATGCGCTTAGATTATTTATTTTGGAGCATTACTAATTAAACTTTTAATTCTTTCAGTAGTCTAAATTTCAAATCACAAAACACAGAAAAGATGACTACTAGAAAATCAATTATTACAGTTTTTTCCTTTTTGTTGGCCATTTCTATTTTTGGACAAGAGGTTCCGAATAAGATTGGAGATCAGTTTAGTTTAGAAGGAGCTTTGGACTTATTTAAAGAATCGAAGTCTATTGAGGATTTTGAGAAGAATCTAAATCAAGAAGATAAATATATTAATAACCTAGATTTAAATGAAGATGGTGAAGTCGATTACATTAAGGTTATAGATCATGCCGAAGGAGATGTTCACGCTTTCGTATTGCAAGTTGATGTAAGTAAATCCGAAAGCCAAGATGTCGCTGTTATAGAACTAGAGAAAACTGGTAAAGAACAAGCCATTGTCCAAATTGTTGGGGACGAAGATTTGTATGGAGACGAATATTATGTCGAACCTTTTGATGAGCAAACCAAGTCTTATGGTAGAGGACCTAATGTAGAAATAGAAGTTACAAGGGTCGTGGTCAATGTTTGGTATTGGCCATCTGTAAGATTCGTTTATGGACCGAGATATAGAGTTTGGAGATCTCCTTGGAGATGGTCTTACTATCCAAGGTATTGGAAGCCATGGAGAGCACATTCATATCATGTTCATGTTTCTAAGCGCCGACACTACCATGTTCATTATCATAGAGCACCTGTTTTAAGAGTACATCGTGCGCATAAGGTGTACAAACCTAGGCGAACAAAATCAGTGACGGTTACAACAAGAAAAACTACGGTAGTCAAGAATAAGAATGGAAGTAAAACTGTAAAAACCAAAAAGACGAAAACCACAGTAAAAAAGAAGAATGGAAATACTACAGTGAAGAAAAAGAAGACGGTTAAAAAGAAAAAAGTTAGACGCAACTAAAGAGGAATAAAATTCCTTTGAAAAATTAATGTGTAATTCGAATTTGCAGGGTGTTCATAAAAAATGGACACCCATTTTCATGATAAGTGAGTACGATTGTACCGTGTAAATTAAAACCTAATTTAGGAACTGGATACTGCGTAAAATATTAGGATTTGAATCAGAGAAATACCTCCTAATTCTGTCGTCAAGAATTATGTTCTATTAGCATCAAATAGTTCAAAAGATTTTTACTTTTGCACAGATTCATTTATACGTTACAAAATAAGGGATATGCAACCACATTACTTAGATTCATTTGAGAGAAGACATATCGGAATATCATCTTCTGAATTGGATAAAATGTTGGAAAGAATAGGTGTTGATTCTTTGGATACATTGATCCATGAAACCATTCCAGATAATATTAGAATGGAAGGTGAATTAGATATAGATCAAGGTAAAACGGAATTTGAATACCTGAGTGACCTCAAGAAAACGGCTTCTTTGAATAAGGTGTTTAGATCTTTCATTGGTCATGGTTATTATGGAACAATAACACCATCAGTGATACTCAGAAATGTGTTTCAAAATCCTGGTTGGTATACGCAGTATACTCCTTATCAAGCAGAAATTGCTCAGGGAAGATTAGAAGCGTTACTCAATTTTCAAACAATGGTCTCTGATTTAACAGGAATGTCTATCGCGAACGCTTCTCTTCTAGATGAAGGTACAGCTGCAGCAGAGACTATGGCGATGTTTGAAGGTATTAGAAATAAAAAAAGAAAGAAGAATCCAGCGACAAAATTTTTTGTTGATCAATACATCTTTGAACAGACCAAAGATATCTTAATAACTCGAGCAAAACCTATTAACATTGAGCTTGTATTTGGTGATTACAAGACCTTTGAATATTCAGATGACTTTATAGGTGTTTTGGTTCAGTACCCTAATTCAATTGGGTCTGTAGAAAACTACAGGGAATTTACAGAAAGGTGTCATGAAAAGGATATCTTGGTTTGTGCTATTGCTGATATTATGGCATTGACACAACTTGTTCCTCCAGGTGAGTGGGGAGCGGATGCAGTAGTAGGAAATACTCAACGTTTTGGCGTACCAATGGGTTATGGTGGACCACATGCAGCGTATTTTGCTTGCAAAGAAGAGTATAAGCGGTTGATTCCTGGTCGAATCATTGGAATGTCAATCGACCGATACGGAAATGAGGCATTGAGAATGGCTTTGCAAACAAGGGAACAACACATTAGAAGAGAAAAAGCTACATCAAATATTTGTACGGCCCAGGCATTACTTGCGATAATGGCGAGTATGTACGCAGTATATCATGGTCCTAGTGGATTAAAACATATTGGGGCAACAATACACAAAAAGACACAGTTATTATTTGCTGGACTAAAAGCAATGGATATTGATGTCGTAAACGAATCGTATTACGACACCATTACCATTGATTTTGAAGATATAGATCGTCTCAAAGAAGTTACAGAATCCAAAGAAATCAATTTAGGATATTTTGAAGGAAAGGTATGTATAAGTGTAGATGAGACAACTACAGAAGAAGATGTTAATGACGTTTTAGATTGTATATCTTCAATTACAGGAAAATCTTATGGCGATCTACAAATTGATGAGGCTTCGGCCTATACTACGGAGTTGACAAGAGATTCTGAGTTTTGTACACATCCTGTCTTTTCGAGCCACCATACGGAGTCAAAAATGATGAGGTATCTAAAGAGCTTAGAAAACAAAGATTTATCGCTTACCCATTCTATGATTTCATTGGGATCGTGCACGATGAAATTGAATGCAGCTTCTGAGTTAATTCCTGTGTCATGGCCAGAATTTGCTAATTTACACCCTTTTGCCCCTAAGGAGCAAGCGGTGGGGTATCACAAGATTTTTGAAGAATTGTCAAAAGACTTGAGCACAATTACAGGTTTTACCGCGACATCTTTACAACCAAATTCTGGAGCACAAGGCGAATATGCTGGGTTATTAGCCATAAAGGCATACCATGAGCATCACAATGATCACCATAGAAATATTGCTATAATTCCTTCCTCTGCACATGGAACAAATCCAGCATCAGCGGTAATGGCCGGGATGAAAGTAGTAGTCGTGGCTTGCGATGATAAAGGAAACATTGATGTAGAAGACTTAAAGGTTAAAGTAGAACAACATAAAGAAAACTTAGCTGCATTTTTGGTAACCTACCCGAGTACACATGGTGTGTTTGAAACAGCTATTAAAGAAATGTGTGACTTAATTCATGACAATGGAGGTTTAGTCTATATGGATGGGGCCAATATGAATGCCCAAGTAGGGCTGACTAGTCCTGGTATCATTGGAGCAGATGTCTGTCATTTAAATCTACACAAAACATTTGCTATTCCTCATGGAGGAGGAGGACCAGGCATGGGGCCTATTTGTGTAAATGATAAATTAAAGCCCTTTCTTCCAGGGCACAGTGTTGTAAAAACAGGTGGAGAAATGGCAACTCATGCCGTGTCCGCAGCACCTTGGGGGAGTGCGAGTATTCTATTGATATCTTATGGCTACATCAAGATGTTAGGACGTGATGGGCTTTTAAATGCGACGAGGTACGCTATTCTGAATGCCAATTATATCAAAGAAAGATTGAGCGAGGCATATGAGATTTTGTATACAGGTGAAGCGGGTCGAGCGGCACATGAAATGATCGTTGACTTAAGGGCATATAAGGCAATAGGAATAGAAGCTGAAGATGTTGCTAAGAGGCTTATAGATTATGGATTTCATGCTCCTACATTGTCCTTCCCTGTTGCTGGAACAGTAATGATTGAACCAACTGAAAGTGAGAGCAAGGATGAATTGGATAGATTTTGCGATGCTTTAATTTCTATTAAAGAAGAAATTGATGAAATTGCTCGTGGAGAAATGGATAAAGATCAAAATGTGTTAACTAATGCTCCGCATACATTGGCAGAATTAAGCTCTGATGAGTGGACTCATTTTTATACAAGGGAAAAAGCAGCCTATCCTTTGTCGTATCTGAAAGAAGGATCCAAATTTTGGGCATCGGTTGGTAGAGTCAATAATGCACATGGCGACAGGAATCTGATTTGTGTGTGCCCTCCTATTGAAGAGTATATGGAAGGTTAAGAATAGTTTATGCTTATTGTCACGCCTTGAATACGTTTGACGTGAATGATTTAGACGATGGAAGAAAATATTCGAAATCCTTTATCGTTTAAAAGCTTATATTGAAGTGAATTATATCATATGGTTAGCACCGAAGGACTAAAATATTATTATCAGAAAAATCAAGTTTTTGACTTTCCAGACATGGAAATTGGTCAGGGAGAATCGATGCTTATTCTTGGAAGATCTGGTATTGGAAAGACAACATTGCTTCACCTACTTGCGGGGTTAATGAAACCTCTTGAAGGAAGAGTTTTAGTAGGTAAAGAAGATTTAGCTGCAATGGATTCCGTAAAACTAGATCGATATAGAGGTGAAAACATTAGTATTATTTTTCAACAAAATCACTTCATTAAGTCTCTAACAGTTTGGGAAAACTTGAAAGTCGCTCAAGAATTTGGAGGGAGAAAATTTGATAAAACTCTTGCTGAAGAGTACTTGAGAAAATTAGGTATTTATGAAAGAAGAAATAAGTATACCTATCACTTGAGCGAAGGAGAAAAGCAAAGAGTTGCCATCGTAAGAGCATTAATTAATAAACCTAAGGTAATTTTGGCAGATGAACCAACATCAGCCCTAGATGATTATAATGCTCAGGAAGTTGGAAGCCTATTACTTCAACAGGCAAAAGACGTTAATGCCGCCTTACTTATTGTAACACATGATGGTAGGTTGAAAACGTTAATTGATCAATCTATAATACTGTCCTGATGTTAAAGCTTGCTTGGAAAAACACCATACATAATCCTCTTAACCTTTTGATAGGGTTGTTGTTATTTGCTTTAGGTGTTGGGTTGATAAGTTATTTGTTGTTAATTAATACCCAACTTAAGGAAAAATTTGAATCCAATCTTGCCGGCATAGATTTGGTCATAGGAGCGAAAGGAAGTCCGTTGCAGTTGATACTGTGTAATATGTATCATGTCGATAATCCCACAGGAAATATAAAAATTGAAGATGCTAAAGCGTTTTTAAACCCAAGACATCCATTGGTTAAAAAGGCAGTACCTCTTTCTTTAGGCGATAATTATTTGGGCTATAGAATTGTTGGAACAACCTATGATATCTTATCTCTGTACAATGCTCAAATGGAGTCGGGAAAGCTATATCAATCTGACCTAGAAGTAACCATTGGAAAGCAAGTAGCGGATGTAACCGGTTTGAAAATTGGAGATACATTTAAAAGTTCTCATGGCTTGGTAGATGATGAAGACTTGGCACATGATCATGCGGCATTTAAGGTGGTGGGAATATTACAAGCAACTGGTAGTGTAATTGATCAGTTGATTCTAACGAATACCTCTTCTGTATGGGCGGTTCATGATCACGACCATGAAGAAGATCACAAACACGATGAACACGATCATTCGAGCCATAATCATGAAGACGGACATGACCATGAAGGACACAATCACGAGGGGCATGATCATCACGGCCATCATGATCACATCCATGATAATTCAACAGCCGACTTGCTAAATCATTTGGATAAAGAAATTACGGCAATTCTAATTCAATATAAGTCTAAAACGAACTTTCAGGCTTTAAGTCTTCCAAGAAATATTAATGAAAACACCAACTTGCAGGCTGCTTCACCGGCATATGAGATCAATAAGTTGAGAGATATGATCGGTATTGGAACAGAGGGCATTCGTATGATAGCATTATTAATTGCATTAGTTTCAGCAATTAGCATTTTTATATCCCTATTTAGGGCGATGAAAGAAAGAAAGTATGAACTTGCTTTATTGAGAGTGCTGGGTGGTAGTCGAGTTAAACTTTTTGTCCTTATCATATTGGAGGGCATAATACTGACTTTACTTGGATGGATGTTGGGCACTGTACTTGCTCATATTGGAGTAGAGGTTACGGCAAAGTACTTGATGGAAGATTTCAGGTACAATTTTTCTGGATGGACCTTCCTTAAGTCCGAATGGATTATTTTTGGTGCAGCACTTATGATAGGGTTTATCGCTGCTGTTATTCCTGCATTCCAGGCATCAAATACTGACATAAATAAGACCTTGACAAAGGGCTCAAATTAGTCTTATTTGTTTCTAGTTGGATTTGTAAATCATTTCTTAGTCGACATAAGTTTGCTTAATGATTTCCTTAAGGTTTTTTATTTCATCCGACTCTATTTTACCTAGGGTACGGATTATTCTTTTGGAGTCTATTGTTCTAATTTGATCGATAGCAATTCTCCCTTCTTTTCCACTAAAGTTTACCATTACTCTAGTCGGATAGTTTATTAAATTAGTTGTCATTGGAGCAATAACAAGTGTCTTTAAGTTACGATTTAGTACATCTGGAGAAATTACTACGCATGGTCTTGATTTTCTAATTTCACTGCCGATTGTTGGATTTAAGTTTACCAGTACAATATCATATTGATTTATTCCCATGGTAAATGTTCTTCATCTTCGAATACATCTGGAATCAATTGTTCGTTATCCTCATCTGATTTTGCTTTTAAAAACTGATTATCCCAATCAATTCGGGGATTTTTCACGGGCTCTATGATCAAGTAATCATCTTGAAGTTTAATATTCACTTCGTTTTTGATTTGATACTTATCTAAAATCGCTTTATTTAGAATCAATCCTTTAGAATTCCCTACTTTTATAATATTTGCTCGCATTAGACACTATAAGTTATTACAACGTTATAACCGATAAAACTAAACTTTTGTTCCTACCAGTGGTAGTTTTATTAATTTACTTATTTCTGTGATTCACAAATGTACTTGACTATCCTGTTTCAGGACAAAGAAGTTGCTCTGTTTGTTCCTTCTTAATTAGTAGGCTATTTTTCTAATTTCATAGTTGTAAAATCGAAACTGTTCTTGGTTTGATCTATTAATATAACGGCGATCAACCCTACTAAAATATTTGATGACTTTAAGATTCTCGTCAAGTTCAATTGTAGCTCTATTGCATGATTTAATAGAGTCTCTTATCTTAATAAAAGATTTTATCTGTTTTTCATCTAGTTTTTCTTTATTCATTTCAATTATCTTATTCCAACTTTGTTCGTTTTCTTCTTGATATTCGTATTGAATGAGATGAATAACCTTATTCCCTTCTTGATTTTCAGAATTGAAAGCAGCTATTCTTGTTTTTATTCCTAAGTGCTCAAGTTGAGTGATTTCGTATTTTAATGTGTCAGAATTAGCAGATGTGATATAGTTATCTAGTGCCAATAGATTACGGCTTTGATAGAGATAATTGTATTTATTTACATTGCAGTTGTCTATTTTCTGTATGAGATCCTCAAATTTCTTAACATGGACATAGTTTCCCCCTTCCTTATATAGTTTTATTCTGTTGCTCAAGTGTTTTATAGTAAATTCACTTAATTGACATGAGTCGGGGAATACTCCTTCTTTCGTAATTTTATTTTTTATGTACTTTATTTTGGGGAATGAGATCTCTTCTTTTATTAAATGAAATAATTCTTCTTCGTATAACATCTTCATCCAAACGTTTTTGCTTTCATTGATTTCATACGTAATATGTGATTCATTATTACCAAGACATTTTACAGTGATCGTATCAACGTTTTCTTTTATCCAATAAATCTCTCCATCTGATATATTAGCCACTCTTTCTGTGATAACATATTTGTCAATTGTGTCTTTTGAAAAGTTTATTTGTATATTTTCAAAGGGTACATCGTTTAGTAGTGTTATTCTCTCTTGGGTGCCGCCATTTTAGATAGATGAACATTAATAGGACAGTTTTGATTACTCTCATATATATTATTTTTTCGCTTATTCATTATGAAGACTTCCCTGTTTAACTTCCATAATTAAATATAATATTTCATTTCATAATCGCTTAGCTGCTCAGGCATTGATACTGGAGATATAATCAAGGCTTTCGACTGTAAGGAGCCATGCGGAAAGCTCTATTATCTTCTGTAATTATTTTTACATTTTCGTACTCCAAATCATAATCGGCTGGAGTTTTTTCCATAGGCTGTCTATTGACACACAAAAATGAATCTGCCATCATTTTTACTTGTTGCTTGCATTTCTTCTTGTCCCTCTGTCATTTGATTAAATTTTAATGAGTAACAAAATTCTAAAGAATACGAATGACAAACGTATTCAAAATGCCGAAGTATGAATTGTTTTTGCTGATTTATTCGAGTTTAGTTGTTGGTGTATTAGTGAGTCCTAATTAGATCTCTTTAGATATTAATTTTACTCTGGTTTGAATTATACTCGCTTATATGTCATATAAAACACTCTTGAATGTTTTCTACGATTTATGATCAAGGTTCCAAATTCATTCACCACCTTTTCCAAATAGTGTTTAATGTCTTTTCTGTACTCAGAAGTATTTGTTGTTAACATAATAATGTGTGTATTTATTGACTAATCATATTTATTTCAACGATATCTTGATCTTCGCTTAATTGATGTCCAAGAGTAATAGCCATAAAACACATTTTTAGACTTGTTGAAACATGCAATTAATAATGCTGCTGATTTGCTAAAACCCAGGCAAATTATGGCGTCGAAACATCAACCGATATAATGAAGAGTTAACCATTTGGCGGATTCTTATAACCAAGTTAAGTCAATGAAAGTGATATGTTATTTTTTATGTAAAAAACAAACCTATTCATCTGGCATTTAGCACTATAATATTACTTTTGCAGCTTCTATTGACAATTAATCACAATCTTTCATGGCTACAAAAAAGATCAAATCAGCACTAATTTCTGTATTTAATAAAGAAGGGCTAGATGACATCGTAAAACTTCTCATCGAACAAGGTGTAACAATCTACTCAACTGGTGGAACTCAAAAGTTTATTGAATCTCTTGGAGGTGAGGTAAATAGAGTTGAAGATTTGACGACTTATCCATCCATTTTAGATGGAAGAGTAAAGACGCTACACCCTAAAGTATTTGGTGGAATATTGGCAATTCGTAATGAAGACCACCTTGGTCAATTGTCTAAGTATGAAATTCCAGAAATTGATTTAGTCGTTGTAGACTTATATCCGTTTGAAGACACTTTAGCTCAGACTGATGATGAAGCCGCAATTATAGAAAAAATAGATATCGGAGGAATTGCATTAATAAGAGGTGCTGCTAAGAATTTCAACGACGTAGTAGTCATTCCTTCCAAAGATGAATATGGAAATTTGTTGAATATATTGCAAAATGGAGGAGAATCTACCTTAGCTGAGCGAAAAGATTTGGCGAGGAGGGCATTTAAGGTATCTTCTCATTATGACACGGCCATTTTTAATTATTTTGATCGTGAATCAGAAGAAACTTCCTTTAAACACAGCATCTCCTCAGGCAAAACATTGAGGTATGGAGAGAATCCACATCAGCAAGGAATTTTCTTTGGTGAAATGGAAGCGATGTTTCGAACTCTTGGTGGTAAAGAATTATCCTTTAACAATTTGGTAGATGTAGACGCAGCTGTGGGCGTAATGAAGGAGTTTAAAGATGATGATCCTGCTTTTGCCATTTTAAAACACACGAATACTTGTGGATTAGCTGTTCGACCTACGGTTCTGGGTGCATGGAAGGCCGCTCTTGCTGGAGATCCTGTTTCGGCTTTTGGTGGAATATTAATCTCTAATACAACAATTGATTATTCGACGGCAGAAGAGATCAATAAACTATTTTACGAAGTATTAATCGCTCCTGGATTTGACGATGATGCTCTAGAACTTCTTCAATCCAAGTCTAAACGTATTCTTTTAGAATTAAAGCATTACAACTTAAGACCTCAACGATTTAAGAGTTTATTAAATGGAGTAATTCAGCAAGATGCTGATGATAGAACGGAAACTACGGAAGACCTAAAAGTGGTTACTAAGAGGCAGCCAACGGATGATCAGATTAAGGATCTGATTTTCGCCAATAAATTGGTAAAACACTTGAAATCGAATACGATAGTTTTTGCAAAAGATAATCAACTTCTTAGCATGGGGTGTGGCCAAACATCTAGGGTTGATGCTTGCAAACAAGCCATAGAAAAAGCTGAACAATTCGGGTTTAGTCTTCAGGGAGCATCGATGGCCTCTGATGCATTTTTCCCATTTCCAGATTGCGTTGAGCTAGCTCATAAGGCAGGAATCAGTTCGGTGATTCAGCCAGGAGGTTCAATAAAGGACAACCTTAGTGTTGAGTTTTGTGATGCTAATGAAATGGTCATGGTCATGACCGGAGTTAGACATTTCAAACACTAAACATAGATAACTCAACTAGAAAAGCAATGATGAATCTATGTATAGATATCGGCAATACCAAGGCTAAACTAGCTGTATTTGACAATTCGGTACAACGATATTTTTACGTAGACTTTGAACTTACACACGACAAAATAGACACTATTTTGTCGGAATACTCTATTGAAAGAGCAATTCTCTCCTCTACCAGAACGTTGGAAGATGATTGGTTACACCAATTAAGAGAGAAAGTGAATCTTCTTATTGTGGATCATTCATTGCCATTACCATTTACCTCAAAATATGAGACTCCTGAGACATTGGGAAGAGATAGAATTGCAGGAGTAATGGGAGCATGGTCTTTGTTCGAAGGAGAAAACTGTGTGGTAATTGATGCTGGAACTTGTCTAACCATGGATTTTATCGATTCAGAAGGTATATATCATGGTGGTAACATATCTCCAGGCATATATCTCAGAAGACAGTCCATGCATGATTTTACAGACAAACTGCCATTAGTAGATATATCCTTTCCGAGTGATTTTTTGGGAAAGAGTACTGAAAAGGCATTACAAAATGGCATACTAAGAGGCATAAAATACGAAGTTGAGTCGTTTATACATAGAATTGAAGAAGAATTTGGTCCTACGAGGGTGATTCTAACTGGTGGAGATACAAACTTTTTTGACGAACATTTAAATTTTGCCATATTTGCGTCGCCCAATTTAGTATTGGTCGGATTAAATGAAATACTAAAACTAAATGATTAGAACTTACATAATAGTAATACTTGCTTTTTGTTCATTTGTCTCTGAGGGTCAAAACATTTTGAATTCGCCTTATTCTAGGTTTGGATTAGGTGATATCCATGAGAGGGATTATATGAGCATTAGGCAGATGGGTGGCTTAGGAAATTCATGGTTAGGATCAAACCAAATTAATAGTGTAAATCCTGCTAGTTTGCCTTATTTGGTAAGTACGGCATACGAAGTCGGTGTGGATGCATCGAATGTTAGCCTTTCGGATGGTACAAATGAAACCAATCAATGGGGAGGTAAATTCAACTACCTAGGAATCGCTTTCCCTTTATTCAATCCTATAAATGATATTTTTGAGGATAAGGTAAGAAAGTTGAAATTTGGTATGGGATTTAACCTAACTCGAAATTCTACCGTGGGTTACAATATTACTTCTGTTGATTCTACGGATCAACTAGGTGTCTATACTCGTAACTATAAAGGAGACGGAGGTACTTATGAATTTGCATGGTCTAATGGAGTAAAATATAAGGAATACTCTTTTGGAGTAAAATTGGGCTATCTTTTTGGTAATACTTCATATGGCAGAACGGTAGTATTTAATGAAAAAGAATATTCATTCTCAGATGTATTTGAGGATTCTTATTTTATAAAAGCATTTACCTATAGTTTCGGATTGATTTATTCTCGCACATTGGGAGATAAGGAAAAAGTAAGTCTGGATAAGTTAGGTAAAATCACCTTGGGTGTTCGATATGACGGTGGAAGTAAATTCAGAGCCGTTGGTGATAAGACGGCCTATGGCGAACAGTTAATCTCTGGAAGTGGAATTATTAGAGATACGGTGTTATACCAGTTGGATACTTCTGCCAGTGGATTCATTCCTGGAACATTTGGATTGGGGGTCAATTATGTCAAAGGAAATAAATGGGGAGTTGGTGTAGATTGGAGCACATCTGCTTGGTCAAACTATTATCATGAGCTTAAAGGTGAAGTTAAAAATGAGTTAAGAAATTCGATGAGTGTATCATTTGGAGGATTCTATCGTCCTGATTATAAATCGTACAATAACTACCTTAAGCGAATGACGTATAGGATGGGATTTTACTATAAACAAGATCCTAGAGAAGTAGAAGGTAAAGGCATTGATCAATATGGAATAACCATGGGATTAGGGCTTCCATTTAACTTCCAGAGAAAAGGATCTAGAGCAAGTTTAGGAGTAGATATTGGACAAAGAGGAAGTGGCACTGTAATTGAAGAGAACTACATAAAAATCAACTTTGGATTTACATTTAATGACGAAGGTTGGTTTATAAAGAGAAAGTATAATTAATCACATTATTAGATAAACTATGAACAGAATCGCATTATTATTACTTGGTGTCTTTGCTATGGCAATCAATGGCGTGGCACAATGTGAAAACTGGAATGAAGCTCCGAATAAGGATGAATTAGAGGAATACCACGTATTGTATCAAACAGAATTGGAAAATGGTAATTTTGATACAGCTTACGAATACTGGGATAAGGTATTTACCGTTGCACCAGCTGCAGATGGTAAAAGAATCGCCCAATATTTGGAGGGTATTAAAATCCTGAATGAAAAGTTCAAAGCTGCCAGTACCAAAGAAGAAAAAGATGCACTAAAAGCAAGAGCATTGGGTATTTACGATCAAATGATAGGTTGTTATGAATCAGGTGGGTTAACTTGTAAAGGAGAAGATTGTAGGGATAAGAAAATCGGCTTTGCATATGGTAGAAAGGCTTTTGATATGTTCTACGTGTATAACGAGGTGTATAGTAAGACTTTAGAAGCTATTGAGAAAGCCATAGAACATGGTGGATTGGACAATGAATATGTCATTTTTGCTCCTGCGGCATCAATAGTTGCTTACAATATTCAGAAAGGTAGAATGGAAAAAGAAAAAGCAGTAGGGTTATATAAGCAACTGAATGAAATTGCAGACCATAACATCAACAAAGAAGATCATTTATCAGAATACTTCTTACAAGCAAAGCAAAACATGAATGGTACGTTTGCAACGGTGGAAGACTCTATTTTTGATTGTTCTTACTTCAAAGAAAAAATGCAACCTGATTACGAAAGTGATCCTGAGAATCCAGAAGTAATCAAAAAGATCATTTTGACCTTAAAGAAAAAAGGTTGTCCAGAAGACGATGAATTCTTAGTAGAGCTAGAAGAAAAGTGGGCGAAATATGCAGAAGAATATAATGCACAGAAAAAAGCTGAATTTGAAGCAAACAACCCTGCGTCAGTTGCGAAAAAGCTTTATGATGAAGGAAAGTATAGAGAAGCAGTTGATAAATACGATGAAGTAATTGAAGCTGAGACGGATAACGAAAGAAAAGCACAATATCTTTTCTCAAAGGCGTCTATTTTATTTAGAAAGTTGAGCTCGTACTCTGCTGCTAGATCAGCTGCGTTAGAAGCTGCGAAATTAAGACCAAATTGGGGAAGACCATATTTATTGATAGGAGATATGTATGCTAAAGGATCAAGAAACTGTGGTGATTCTTGGAATCAGAGATTGGCTATTTTAGCGGCCATAGACAAATATTCTTATGGCAAAAAGATTGATCCTGAATTGGCTAAAGAAGCGAACAAGCGTATTGCAAACTACAGTAGAAGTAAACCAGACAAGGAAGCAGGATTTATGATGGGAGTAAAAGAGGGTGATAAACAGAAAGTGGGCTGTTGGATAGGAGAAACTGTAACAGTAAGATACTAGTAAAGGAATAGATGATATCAAAGGGAGAGAAGAAATTCTCTCCCTTTTTTAGTTATGAATTAATTGAGAAGTGAACTTTGAAAAGTTGTTAGAGGCATAGGGTGTAAGTGCTTACGTAGAAGTAGGCCAGATCGAGATCTCTGCTAATGGTGACTAAAGAATTCTGGAATATCAGATGTAATGAACAAACAACTTTTGATACGCTTCTTTGTTTTGTATAGAAGGAATATAGAAAATGGTTGAGTTAAATTATAAAACGTTTGGACAAGGTAAGCCTGTTGTTTTTTTACATGGGTTGTTTGGCATGTTGGACAATTGGCAAACCTTTGGTAAAATGATAGCCAATGAAGGTTATATGGTCTATCTGGTCGATCAAAGGGATCATGGAAAGTCTCCTTTTACCGAGGAGTTTTCATACGAGATATTAGCAGAAGATTTAAAACAGTTTTTGGAAAGTCATTGGCTTTACGACAGTATTTTAGTTGGACATTCAATGGGGGGAAAAACGGTAATGAAGTTGGCTGATGAGTATCCAGAACTTATTGATAAAATGGTCGTAGTTGATATTGCACCAAAAACATATCAGGGTGGCCATAGTGCAATATTTGAGGCTCTAATGTCTATTGATTTAGATTGGACAGAGAGCCGCAATGAAGTCATGGAACACTTAAGAAGCCATTTAAACGAAGGTGATGCCGTAATTCAATTTTTATTAAAAAATTTGCAAAGGAAAAAAGAAGGAGGTTATAGATGGAAGATGAATGTTGAACTTTTGCATCAGTTTTATCTCAATATTCTAGGAAATGACTTGGTCTCTAAGGATATTGATGTCGAGACTCTATTTGTAAGAGGAGGAGATTCTAATTATATTCAAGAGGAAGATTGGGGTATGATCAAAAAGACGTTTAGCCAATCCACATTACAGACTGTTGAAGGTGCGGGTCACTGGGTACATGCTCAAAAACCTCAAGAACTCTTTAGACTGATCATGGAGTTTATAAAAGAGTAAACACTATTTTTCTCACAAACGACACCAGAAGGAGTCTATAATGAAGAAAGAGCCTTAGTCGCATTGCTGTTATCTGGCTTACACAGCCTAGAAAATGCATCGCTAAGTAATCTATTTTTACCTATATTCGTTACACTTATGTCTAAACAAAGTATTATGAAGTCGAAATGGATGAAATTAGGAGCTTTTGTAATGGTCATACTACTTGGTATTGCTGCTACAACAGATAAAGACAAGCTTTTCGAAATTTCTAAAAATATTGAGATTTTTATCAATGTCTACAAAGAACTTAATAGCAATTATGTTGATGAATTGGATCCAAATGAGTTGATGCGAACGGGCATTGATGCCATGGTGGAATCACTAGATCCATATACAAATTACATATCGGAAACTCAGGTAGAGCGGTACCGAATTTCTGACGATAGCAAATATCAAGGAATCGGAGCCCAAGTTGTAAAAATTGGGAGTAATACGTTTATTCAATCGCCCCTAGAAGGTGGTCCTGCTCATAGTGCAAACCTGCGTGCAGGTGATGAAATATTGAGTATTAATGGGACAAGTACAACCGAACTTACCGAAGAAGAAATGGAAAGAAATATTCGTGGTATTGCAGGTACGCCATTGAGATTGAAGGTGAAAAAAATGGCTAATGGCGAAGTTGAAGATATAGAGGTAGAACGAGGAGAGGTAAACATTCCTAATGTGCCCTATGCTGGATTTGTTAAAGATAATGTGGGATATATTAATCTTACCACATTTACCGCAAATGCTGGAGCTAATATTAGCAAAGAATTAAAGAAGTTAAAAAGAGAAAATCCCAATATCGAAGGAGTAATCATCGACCTTAGGTTTAATGGAGGAGGTCTTTTGAGGGAGGCCATTGCCATTTGTAATCTATTTGTTCAAAAGGATATAGAGATAGTAACAACTAAAGGGAAGGTAAGAGACCAAGATCGATCGTTCAAAACGATGGTTCCACCCGTAGATATTGAAATACCAGTAGCTGTTTTGATCAATGGGAGATCGGCATCGGCAAGTGAGATCGTATCTGGGGTAATTCAAGACTTGGATCGTGGTGTCATATTGGGACAGCGTTCATTTGGAAAGGGTTTAGTACAAAACACATTCGATATCGGTTACAATAACAGGGTGAAAGTGACAACTTCAAAGTACTATATACCTAGTGGTAGGTGCATACAAGGTGTAGAATACGAAGATGGGAAACCTGTGGATATTCCGGATGATAAGAGAAGTGTGTTTAAGACCAAGAACAAAAGACCAGTACTTGATGGAGGAGGAGTTACACCAGATGTCAAATTGGATAAGAAAGAACTTTCTCCATTTGTCCAATCACTACTTGACCAGAATATGGTATTTCAATATGCCAACGATTATGTATTGAGTCAGGATTCTATAGTTGATTTGGTCGAATTTCACTTTGATCAATACGATGAATTTGTAAAATTTGTACAACAATCAGATTTCTCTTATAAAACATATGGGGAAGAAGCATTTGATAATTTTGCTTCAGAAATTGAAGAAGATAAGAAAATCGACCCAACAGTTAATCAACAGTTGAAAGCCCTTAGAAAGACATTTCAACAAAGTAAAGCATCAGATTTTGAACGATACAAAGACGAATTGGTTAATGAAATCGAAAAGGAGCTAATTTCTAGGTATTTCTACCAAAAAGGTAAAACTCAAATTGGGTTAAGAAATGACGCTGAGGTAGATGAAGCAGTGGCAGTGCTTAGGGATGAAGCTCGATATAAGAAGATTCTAAATCAATAATATGTCTCCAAATCTTGTGGCAAGGGTACTGTTGTATCCGTTTTCACTTATTTATGGACTTATTGTTGCAACACGGAACTTGCTATATGATGCCGAAGTAATTAAGAGCAATAAATTTAGTGTTCCGACAATAAGTGTTGGCAATTTGTCTATTGGTGGTGCTGGAAAAACACCACATGTGGAATATTTAATAAACTTGCTTAATCCTTATATCAATGTGGCCACGTTGAGTAGGGGATACAACAGGATTACCAAAGGGTTTAGATTTGTTCAAAAACAGGATACGGCTAAAATAGCTGGTGACGAACCTTTGATGTATGCTCGTAAACACAATGGAATAGTAGTGGCCATTGGAGAGAGTCGAAGTTTTGCTATACCAAGAGTTGTAGGTCAACACCCAGAAACACAGGTCATTTTATTAGACGATGCTTTTCAGCATAGATCTGTTCAGCCATTTATCAATGTTTTGCTTACACCATACGAACATCCTTTTACTCGGGACTTTATGTTACCAATGGGGCGATTACGTGAGTGGAAGTCTTCGTATGAACGAGCAGATGTTATCATTGTAACGAAGTGCCCAAGCAACATTGATGAAAAGCAACGAACTGCCTTAATCAAAGAGATCAATCCACAAGAGCACCAGCAGGTTTTCTTCAGTAAGTATGTATATGAAAACCCTTATAGTTTTTATTATCCTAGGAGCAGAGTAAGATTGGATAAAGAACATGACGTAGTCTTACTAAGTGCTATTGCCAATACCAATTATCTCGTATCCTATGTAAGTGAACAAGTAGGTTCATATACTAAAATGGAGTATGAAGATCACCACAACTATACGGATAGAGATATAGAATACATCATTAAAGTATTCCGAGAGCGATCAGCTAATAAAAAATTCATTCTTACAACTGAAAAAGATGCCATGCGTCTAGATGTACATCGTCAAAGATTGTATGATGAGAAAATTCCAATCTACGTTCTTCCCTTACATGTAGAAATATTATTTGATCAGAAAGAAGAATTTGATACAATGATAAAATCAAAGTTATTGGAATTTGAAGTATAACAAGATCTGTATTATTAGTTATGTACCTACATCTATATGAGCTTAATTTGACAACATCTATTTAATCTTAAGTGTACAGAATGTGTTTCTTTAGAAAGAAGATGTCTTGATAATTTTATGGAAATGATCACTTCCTATTTTAATAAAGTACATTCCAGGAGTAAGATGATTCAATTCAATACTATGATTACCAGAGGGTAGATTTGCTTCGTACAAGTTCTTTCCTTCCGCATTGGAGATGATGATATCAGTTCGTTTTTCAAGAACAAGGTTTAAGGTGTTGCTAAATGGATTCGGAGATAATAGATATGTATGGTTTGATGCATTGTCTTCTGTATTAACCATACAACTTATCTTTAGTTCATCGGTGTTTTTGCAACCATCACCATTGTTTTCGACATGGTGTGATTTTTCGTTCTCACTAATAATCTTACATACTAAGGGAGTATTGCAATGCTTTAATTTTCCATTGTTAGTTAAGGTAAAATCTGTGTTCAATGTACTGTTCGTTCCAATTAGATCGTAATTAAGATCATCAATGTCCTGAATGTGGATTAATTGTGAATTGTCACTTATGGAAATTCCTCCTTTAACAGAGACTAATTTTGAAAGGTTATTTAGGTTCAG
Organism: Saprospiraceae bacterium; assembly: GCA_965230345.1. GTDB lineage: Bacteria > Bacteroidota > Bacteroidia > Chitinophagales > Saprospiraceae > JADKBO01. The sequence goes on along the minus strand of CBDDKR010000002.1, from coordinate 746,870 downwards.
CAATTTATAGTTTTCGGATAGAATCATATTGCCTTCGATTTCCTTCAAATTTTGAAGACCAAGAAGGGTATTGATGCCACATTTGGATATAATAAGACTATTATTGATTTTGTTAATGTTGATAAATCCTCTCAGGTCTGTCCATTGAGGTAGGTCGCTCAATTCCAGATTACCTAATAATACTGATAAGGGATAATCATTAGTAAGATTATTGAGGTTTTGATTGCCCTTAATTATTAAATCTCCTTGGATTTCGTTAGCCGTAATTGGAAATTCTTTCAGTTCAGGATTGTTGGAAATATTTACGGAGCCCTTAATGGTATTGATTTGTATTGGTAGAAAATTGGAGAGTTTTAGGTTTTTCGTAATAGTGATTTCTCCTGTTTCATTCAAAGATGATTCTGTGAAAAGATTGCATTCGACTAGACTTTGGTTATTGGATATAATTATGCCTTTTTTGACGTACTTAAGATTCTTTAATCCTTCTAAATCAACCATGTTGTTGTGGTCTATGGTTAGTGACCCAAGAATGGTATCGATATTAACGAATGCGCTCAAGTCAGTAATATCTGATGTTAGATTATCGTCACAACCAATGCATAGATTTCCATCAATGATATTGCAAAAAGGGTACTTTATGATAAAGCTATCAACAGCTTCTTGGTTGTGTAAAATTTGATCTCCAGAATAACATATATCATTACTTATACCGTTGCAGGAGTTCAAGACTTGTAGTTTATTTCGACAATTTTGACCATTTCCATTAATGATATAATCCTTGTTATTGTCAATCACCAATTTACAAACTAGGGCATTATCACAGATTTGCAAACTGTCATTATCGCTCAGTTCAAAATCTATAGAAGTTAGGTTTCGACTTCCAAGGCTGTCGTAATTAATATTCTCTAGACTAGAAATGTTAATGAGTCGATCGTTGTTTGCAATATGAATATTACCATTAACACAATTTGGACGTAAGAAGCCTATATTTTCAACTTGGTGGTTGTTTTGAAGAACTATATTTCCTTTTATCGTGTCAATTTGATGTAATCCATACAAACTAGTAATGTTGTTGTTTTTGATAATGAGGTTTCCTTCTAATCTTTTTATATTATTAAAACCCCTTAATGATACCCAACTTTGATTTCCTTCAATGACCAAATCACCACCGATCTTTTCAAGCGGATTATCCGTACTAAATCCCCAAAGCAATGGATTGTTTGATATGATATAATCATTTTCTATTTGAATAGGTGTAAATGGAAGCCTTTTCAAACTAGGATTATTTGTAATTATAACAGACCCAAGAATATTTGGAGCATTTAAAGAAAGTCCATATTCTAAGGTTTCGTTGTCTTGAATGATGTAATCAGTAATGTCGTAAGCCGTAACGGTATTGATGTCTTCAAGGGAACCCAAGTTGTCATTATTGATTATTTCTGTACTGCCATAGACTTCTCTTAATTTGCTGAGACCACCAACATCGACTAAAGATGGGTTGTTGATTATTTTTATAGCTCCGTAAATGGTATTGATGTTTTTAAGGCCGTTGAGGTTTTGAATATTGGATAGGCTGTCTGTATCGCAAAAGCCGATGCAAAGACTTCCTTGGATCGTGTTACAATCGGGGTATTTGATGATAAAAGAATCCACCTCGGATTGCGTTTTTAGAATAACATCATCATCCAAACATATTTTTTCATTTGATTCAATTCTGATGTTATCGATGTAGAAAGCGTTAGGTTTGGTAAAGTCTACATGATTGGTGAATTTAAGTCTTAAGTGGGTTTGTAGACCTTCTTTTAATCGGTATAGATCGACAGTATGTGATCTCCAATCTTCCGCTTTGGGTACATATCTTGAAGTCGTATTGGGTGTCGTCGATAATATATTGTTACCAGTTAGAGTTTTAAGTTTAATGGGATTTCTTGTACAGGTAAATGGACTTCCTGCGACTTCAATACACTTATGGTTCGGTTTATTTGCAGAGGCGACGTCAAATTTTAGTACAGGCTGTTTGATATGATTTATGGGAAAATGATCAAAATATAGATAAGCGAAATTTTTGTTATCCACCAGAAAAACATTTCCAGCATCTTCGTCATCCCAAGGCCATGTCCAACAATCTACCATTAATGCATGGTCGGATAAGCCGTATGCTCCAATGGGTTCATTTCCACCAACGTCTTCGGCTGAAACAATTTTGAGTGCAGCATTCACTTTTGACCTTACAATTATTGGTCCAAAACTATCATCAGACATGGATTCAAAATCAATGTTTTCCCAATTGTATGCTCTTCCCACAAGATATCTTATTGGTCCATTGGTGGCAGAAATATCTCCTCTAGTCGGTGAGTTTAGAATATAGTCCACGGAGACATCAATGAAGTGAGTTCCTCTTGGCAATAGTATTTCCCTTTCATCGAGTACATACACAGCTTCCTGAGCAGGCTTGATATCATCATATCGAAAATCGATGTAAACACTGTCACCAATTTGAGTTTTTATAGCAACACCTTCTATGGTATGGACACCAGTGTTTTTAATTCTTATTCTTGGGACTACTATAGAATCACAAACTGTGGATTGAGACTCTGTAAGATTTGTATGTTTTAGCGAATAAGAAGGTGCTTCTCCAGCATCAATACTTGTACAATCCAATACCTTACCATCAAGATCTGTAACAAATGCAATCATGTGCAGATTGTTTAGGTCTTTTACGGATGGTGGTATGGTAATTTTTTCCCATCCATGGAACGATCCATTACCCGGAATATCTTCATACCGTCCATTGGTAATCCAACCGCGGAACACGTTTGTAAATGTGGTTTGACCATTTGGACCAATAGGATTTTCTACATCGATAACTTTTTCAACTAACGCACGATAATTTCTCACTTTTAAACCTGAATTATTGATGGTAAACATTCCACTTGATCCTAAAATTGATTTGAAATCATCTGAGAAGTTCAATGCCAAACCAAAAAACCTTATTCTTTCTTCTTTTGATATGAAAATGGAATCCAAATAAGCGTGAGTCGTATTTGTCGTAGCTCCAGAATAGGAAACACCATTTGGTCTATTGTCTCCATCAATTACGGTCATAGGTGTTTGATCTATTTCACCTAATGCATCCATTCTGTTAATAATGGATTCTTTTACATTTTCATTAAAGGGATCACCTGCAGGATCATCTGTATGGTAACGAATGATACAATAATGGTTTGGTGATCTATGGTAAAGAGAGTCTAGTAGAAAAGAACTTTCTGTCGCATTATTGTGATTAATATTGGTAAATTCCTCAATAAGGACACTTTGTGCGTTCAATAAGGTGGTGAAAAAGAGTAGAGTAATTAGACTAATGGTATGTTTCATACTCAAAAAGTTATGATTGAAGATCTTCAAAAATAAACCTTTTTAGTAATCGTATAGGAAAAAACATTGATACCTTATTGGTTCATGGAAAACATTGTTAGGAATAATTTATGAAATAAGAGATGCGTTTGCAGACTTTTACTAAAATCGCTTCAGAGGTGAACGATTTGGAATCAGTTCTACATGAATTTTTGGTTTTGTAAACCTATGTAAAGAGCCAGTACTCAGATCAAGAATTAAACCAACAATACCACCATGAATGAAGTTAACAAAGGTCACATTATTGAGTTTTCTAGTTAGTAGCATTTCATAATCATAGTACCCATCAAAACAAATCATGAGTTCATAATCCTTTGTTCTACGCAACTTAGTCTTAAATGGTGTCTTCCCAACTTCTTTTTTATTCAAGAACACTGTAGCATTGGATGGAGTGGATTCAATGGATACCTTTTGTTTTGTTCCAGAAATAATAGTGGCGCAGGAACTAAGGCTTATTATAAAGATCAAACCAATGAAAAGAACTCTAGTTTTCATATTACAAATGATATTGACGGATTTCTTTTAAGTTGTCAGAATAAGAATAAAGAAGAATTTTTAAGTTATAGCATTCCGAAAAGCCGACGGGAGGATCAATCTCTACTAATTTTATAATGTTTGCTCCATTTAATCTTGCAATCGATTTGGACTTACTAATGAGTTTATCAAATCTACAATTTCTAGAAAAGCCCCAGTCTTTAAAACTGAGAGTTCCTATATTATTGGCTTTATCAGGCACTTGATGTTCAACACCAAGTACTATGATTTCATCTTCTAAACTTAAAGGTGGTTGATAAGATAAAGAAGCATATTTTGTAATCGGTTTACACCCGATAACAATAATCAATAGACAAAAAAATAAGGTATAGTGTCTTATCATAATTTGAATGTTACATTCCTATACAATCGGATTCCTGTGAAGGCATGTTTTCATCTCCTTCACCAGTAACTGAGTTGTATTGCAGTGGGAATAGGCAGTCTTCTTTATCCTGAAATATAACAGCATCTTCATCGCATCTAATTACACATCCGTAGCCTTTCATCCAGATTCTTTTATTTGTTCCCAAAGTGGCACGAATGGTATACCTAAATTTCCCTTTGTACTCTTCTGGAAATTCCTCTCTTCGAAGATTACGACCATCCCATGCACCAATCATCGTATCGTTTTTTGAATAGATGTAGTCAGAATTATAAATGATTCTACTTTGCTGATTGCTATTTTCGATGGTATAGATGGATATCCCAGAAATGACAATACTATCGTTTTGATACATGGGATAGAATAGATCATTTTTTCCATCGTCATTCGGAGTAAATACATTGGGTACAAAGATATTGTGTCCACCAATTTGATAAGATGTTGTCGCATCTATTCCACAGCAAGGCTCATAGGGATTGGATTGAGCAATACCTTCTACTGGTACATGAGCCAATAGCAGCATTAGCAGTAAAGAATTCAATTTAGTCATAGCATGATTAATTATAGTGAACAAAATGTATATCGGTGAAGTGATCGACAATAAGTGTTCCATTGTTGAGCAATGTTGCATTGCTTCCTTTGAAAGCAGCATCGTCATAGAAATCTACAAAATTCAAAGACAATTGACCATCGTTTTTCAATATCCTAACCAAATCATTAAAACCTTCGTTACTTGTCATCGAAAAGTTTGACATGGTTACATCGACATTATTAAAGATGGTAAATAGATGATGGTCTTGTATAGAACGCACTTGGATATCTAATGCAAGATTGCCATTACTCGTAGGGTTAATATGTACACCAACATTGACGTCTATCGGTCCACTAGATAAATCAATGTATTGTCCAGACAAAGAAGGTGCAAATGTAATGTCGTCACCATCTTTTGCGCAAGCAATGGCTTTTCTTAATGATCCAACTCCAGCATCTAAATCATTGATGACATGTGTGGAACAATCTGGATCACATGCATTGCCATGATAAATTCTATTGCCAGCGCCGTCGTATTGAATCTCTAAAGCACATTGACCTTGAACAGAAAATGCAAGTATTGTGAATGTAAATAAGATGAGTAATCTATTCATATTTGCGTAGGTTTACATTGTGAAAGGCATTTTAAAGTCCAAATATAACCAATTATGAAATAAGTATAACGGTTCATTTCTTAAAAGTGCGATTAAAATTCATCTAAAATCAAATAGTTTTTGATTTATCTGTATTAACTCAAACTTGACATCTTTTATTGATGCTACAATTTCTTCTCCATTATGGTCTTCTAAAAGTACATGATCAAACGGAGGTCTTTTCTCATAGAATTCATTTTTGAAAGAAATTAGCTCAATGAAATCGCAGTTTCTAATCAATTTTTTCTCATCACTCAGTAAATCAACAACTTCATCATCAACCCTGCCATTAACAATAATCGAGAAATCAGGAAGTGCATCTGAGTCTGTGATCCTGCTACTTGAACCATTGAAATCCGCACCTTCGCCATAGATATCCAAATGTTGATTTATTCTGAGAACTTTTCTTTCTACCAATAATTCCCAATTTGCTTGTAACCAATCATGCACTGAACTTTCATCATTTGTATAAGACCGATCTTTTAATAGAGGTAATACATCTAGCCAAGATACATTTACGAATTGGGCAAATTTTCTAATTGCTGTATCAATATCTATGACTACTTTAGTCATAATTAATGGTTTGTTTGTCACATTTTTATTTATTCTATTTAAAATATCAATGTCCTTAACGTATTGCAATAAAACGATTATTAATTGAATTCTTGCAACTCCTAATAACAGTTTTGACCTGTCTAATAGTTGGATTTGTTCGACTCAGTAAACTCTAAAATATTCTATGTCAAGTTTCCACCAATAAGATTTATGAACAATCCCTGAAATTAGCGTTATAGGGCTAAATATTAGTTAAATATTAAACTATCATCTACCGAAACTCCATCCTCATTTTCGCAATAAATGTAATTCCCAATCACTTCATTGCTTGGCGAAACTAATTGAATTTTTATCTCTATAAGACATCTGTCTACCTCATTTTCTTCATATTTTATAGCAACTGATTCTTCTTTTATAATAATGGAACTTAGAGGAATATCAATTTCACTCTTCAAAAAATCATTTTCTGGATCATTTATACACTTTTGAAAGGCTACTCTCGCCTTTGAATACATTTGTTTTAATTCTTCTTTATTTAATATCATCTTCATATCTATTTAATGACCCATTGCTTTTTCAAAAAATATGTGTCCATTATTACCTTGATTACCATATATTCTCAAATCGCCTCCCTTTCCAAGTATTTTTATTTTATGAGTAAATCCAGTTTTAGCAGCTTCTGTCTTGGTTAGTTTTATTATTCCTTGTTTTCCAATTGGAGAAACAATTCCATTCTTTATTGCGGCTTGAACCTTTTTTTGAATTGCCGGGTCTAACGAATTGAATATTGATCTTTTAACCCAGCCACTGGTTTTAGCGGCTCCTTTAGCAATTCGCCCCCCCGGTACAATAGATAGTACAATATCTGATTTATAATTAGACAATATGTGTCTAATTAAAGAAGCCGAACCTTCTTCTAATAAAATATATACATTTAAATACTGACCAGGAGTAATATTACCTGCGATTAGTTCACCTGCCCAATACTCTAAAACCTTCTGTTTGGTTGGAGGGTCCGGGTCTCCAGATGAAACAACATGCATTGCATGATTAAGTCCACCTGTAATTAGTCCTTGTCTCAATCCATCTAAAAAGCTTCCTCCCGATATAGATGCACCAACACCTCCAGAAACACTAGACCCAATAATGATGCCAACTTCACCCCATTGTAGGTCACCGATCAATGACCCTGTATATGAGCTTATAGCTCCACTAGCAAAACCAGAAACGGGGTTACTCCCATCAACGATATTGTATATTGCACCGCTGTAGCCATGCAAAAAGGCTTGTAAGAAGTTTACACTGGCTTGACTATAGCCACTACTTAATGCCGAGGTGGCTAAAGAACCTATTCCTGCACTTACTGCCCCAGAAATTGCTCCAAAGACTGCTGGTTTTACCGCTCCTTTGAAAAATGGTCGATGGCTAGAGATGTTTTTTATACCATTAGTAGTTACTCCTATTGCCGCACCAATAGCCGCACCAATTAATATAGCGGTAACAGGCTCTTCACCAGTAGGATCAATGTAGCGCAGTGGATTGTTGAGTACGTAACTGTATCTATTGTAATTTTGGGTGGAATGTGGGAATTTCACCTCATTATCAGGGCTCAGCATTCGAGCCAATATAGGGTCGTATAGTCTACCATTCATATTGATGATGTTAAAATCATCTAAATGTTCATGACTGGTATAGCCTCGACTCAGCCATACTGGATATGTCGGTATAGATGTATAATTCCACAGCACAGGGTCTCTACGCCTTCCCCAAGGGTCAAAAGACAAGTCATAGGAGTCTCCTCCTACCGCCCAATCATGGACTGCTCGTATCGAACCTTGATAGTCCGTTAATGTACTATACTGAGTGTCTCCATTCTGATCTCGCACTACGATATTGGTCAGATGCTGTCCTGACGAAATGTAGTGGACATGGTAGGTATTTCCTCCATGCTCTACTACTTCATAATCTCCTAAATAATACTTGGTAGTCACTGCTCCTACATCGTCTTGGTGTATAGACTTTATTCTCTGACGATCCGCTCCGTAGAAGAAATCCAGTTTGTGATCGTTTTGTGAGATTTGACGAGGTTGTTGAAATGAAGTATAACTAACCTGCTGGTTGTATATAGATATGTGGCTATAATCAGGTACATCAACACCATTAATGGCATGTATCTTGGTATTGTCATAGCTGTAATTACCTCCAACATCGGTTTTGGTTAAAATGTTGCCATTGTCAGCATAGGTGAGCGACTGTTGAGGTTCTGTATTCACCTTATAGGTCTTTAATCTATTGAGATTATCATAAGTGAAGTCTTCCGATTTATAAGGGAAAACACGCTCTCTACTGGTTAGGTTACCAGAAGCATAATCCCATATGGTGTTTTCTGTTCCTGCAAAAGAGTTATTGCTTATTTGAGTGATATAGTTGTGATGGTATGTAATCTCCGTTGGGCTTCCACTATTCGCAATCTTAAATCGAGTGTCCTGATCTAATTCATCTTTCATCATGCATTCATACAGTAGCATTGATAAGTCGCCGTTGTGTATGGTTTGAGTATAACCATTGGCATCGTAAGCATATTTTAGCTCAAACCCAGTAGGGAAAGTCTTTGTAAGTGGGCGATTGTATTGGTCATAGGTATAGGAATATCCAAAAGAGTGATTGTCTATATCGTGTTGATAATTTGTTGTCCTTCCATAGCTATCGTAGGTGTATGTTTGGACATCGCCAAAGAACCCTTGAACTTGATGCAGTAGATTAGTCGCTTCACCACTTCCAGTTGGGTAAAAACTATAGAGTGTCGTTCCTTCTGGTTCTACACGGGAGATCAACCTTCCCATTACATCGTATACCATATCAGTAATTTGATTAGATGGAGAGGTTTCTTTGATTAATTGTCCAAATGCATCATATTCATAACCTATGGTGCCTGCATCTATATCCGTAATGCTCGTTTGTCTTCCATAGAGATCATATGTATTGGTAATTAAGGTTGCATTTGCATTGGTTACCGATGCCAACCCTCCATGACTTTCGTATGTGTAATTTTGAGTACCTCCATAATCGGTTGATGATACAACCTTTCCTGTAGCATCAATTACAGATGACGATACTTGATTAGCAGAATTTGTAGTAACTGTTGTTAAATCACCATTTTGGTAGGTATATGCAAAACTAGTTGTACCATAATCATTAGTCATTGAGGTGTTTCTATTGTAATCGTCATAGACATACGATGCCGTAAACCCTGATGGAGTCGTCGTCGTAGATACATTGCCTCGATTATCATAGGTGATTAATGAAGTGTTGGTCTGTGTATAACCTACCTGATCTTTTTGTACCTCACGGTCTCTTCGATCAAAATAGGTTTTCACATTACTGGCGGCAGGATGTATCATTTCTAATGCGTAGACGGCATTGCCTCCTTCCCAAGTATAAACTTCATCTACATCATAACCCTGTGGATAGGTTGTTTTAATTTTGCGACCGAAGGCATCGTATTGAAACGAAGTCACTTGTCCTCCAATACTAGTTGTCGTCAACGGCTTTGCCCATTTGGCATCGTATGTAGCATAAGATATCTGTCCCAAGGTATTGGTCGAAGAGGTAATGTGACGACCCTTTCCATCATAATAGACTGACGAAGACCGTGGCAAAAGACTTGGAGAAGTTATGGTTGTCGTCTCTACATTCCCTAAAGTATTATAGGTATATGTCTTAGACACTTGTTTAGGTAAATTGGGAAATTGTGTTTGAGTCAGTATTTGTCCAAGGCTATTGTAAGTGAAGGACACATCTGTACTAAAAGTAGCTTGTCCTGAGCGTGTAATATCAGTGGTAATCAATGTGGGTGAAGATGGAATTGGACTACCATATTGACCATAGGTTGTTGTAATTACTTGTGATTCTATTCCATTATTATCTGTGGTGGAAGATGTTACATTTCCGTAATCATCATAGATGCTACTTTTGATAACCAGCTTTCCTTGCAGGTGGTTGTCTTCTTTGGTCTGTGTAACATGATGCGTAAAATAAGCCACATCACCATTGGCATCTAATGTGTTGTCAAAGGTATGAACCATAGAAGTCGTCAACAGGTTGGTCTGCCACAGCCGAGAAATCACCGTGTCAAGATACATGGTGAAATTGTTCGGTTCGTAACTGTAATATAACTCTTCATAAGTCGCTGGAGCAATTTGGTTTTTGATGATTTTCTCAAAACCTAAAAAGCCCTTGCCTTCTTTGTGTATTTTAGCGTCGTAGTATTTATAAAATGTAGCTCTATGGTCAGTTGATAGGAATCTTGATACTACCCTCATAGGGAGTTCTACCGTGTTAACAGGATGTGCTGTCATTTCAGTTCTAAAGTAGGTAGCATTGAAGTTCATCTTGTCGTATCTGAATTCTACCTCATGACCATGTCCGTTTTTAATGCGTTGTAATAAGTTTTCTTCTCCTTGGGGTCGGAAAGACAAGACCCATGCATCAGCAAAGGCATTGGCTCTATTGATGATGTCTGATCTTCCATCGCCATTAAAGTCGTGGGTGCCAGGTACGACAAGGTCGGCAACTGCATTAATGTTGATGATGTCGTAGGTAAAAGTATCTCCCTTACTGTAATACAATTGTATGTAAAGATTGTCTTGCCAGTCTAGTCCACGGGCGATATCTGCACGACCATCGCCATTGTAATCTCCGAGTATAATCAACTCTCCCATGTAGTCTTCATCAATTTCAGGTGCATTGCTATAAAAAGTGAATGGTTCTTCAATGAACCCATCGCCATCACTTCGTGCTACGAACCAAGGACCTCCATTGAGTCCTGCCCTTACCAACATATCCGTCTTACGATCTCCATTGAAGTCTCCGAAAAACATCAAATGGTATTCTGTAGGAAAACCAGAAGAAGACCCTTTAACACTCATGGCATCGGTTCCTTCGAATTCGAATATTTCGCTGAACATGCCATTGGTAATCATCAGTTCCGATTTTCCATTGCCATCAATGTCGAGTACGTTGACATTTTTCTGTCCCCAGTCCTCAATGGTAAAGCTTGATGGTCCTGTCAAGCTTAGTTCTTCCCAGTCTGTGGATACATTGCCATAGTAAATGAATGCTTTGTAGTTGGTTTTTGCAAATTCGCATAGGATGACAATAAAATCAGATACTCCATCACCATTAAAATCACCTTGCTGTAAAAAGCCATTGTCTCTATCAAAATAAAGCCAATCTGTGGATGGCCCCGAAAGAGATATGGTATTGCTTACTCCAGACATGTCATCTAATAGTACATATATGTCGACGCCATGAAAGTAGCGGTATCCGTTTGGATTGTTTGTAGAAAAGCCTACTCCAATATCATCTCTACCTTCTCCTGTAAAATCAGAAGCATAAAAATTGTAGCGATATCCCGACCTAGGAATTATACCATGTTGGTTTAAACTCATAGAAAACTTAAAAGCAAAATTATTGATGGAACTCGGTAGATTTTCATAGACTCTGATTTCGTCAATATATCTAAATCCGTCAGAAACCTGATACTCCGCCTTCAATAAGTCTGAATAACCATCGCTGTTTAGATCCGCTGATATCAATTGCGTAGGATCATTTGATGAAAAGCCAATATGGTCATATGAATGCGTAATGGGTATATCTCCATATTTAAATACTGTAGGATTGAGGAAGGTACCATCACTGCCTGATTCCTGTATCTGTTTTAAGTAAATATTGAGGTGATCCTCAGCATAGGTGAGGTGGTACTTTTTGACCAATTCGCTGTTTTCTGTAGTAATTTCTATTCGTTCTAATAGGTTATTGAGTTTGACAGAATTTTCCGCTTGGTAGGTCGTATTGGTGAACTCTCCTCTATTGCCATAGAAGAACTTAATCTCATTGTATGGCAACAAACCCGTATTGGTATTCCCAGTATACTTAATGGAGGTAATGCGGATGTCTCGATCTGCATTTTCGTAATGGTAATCAATGTAGTTGCCGTCTTTGTATGAGATTCTATTGAGCTTCCAAACCATGATCTCTGTACCATTTTCATTGAGTAAGAAAGCATTGTTTCCATTGCCATATTGGTAGACGACACCAAATTTGGTTTCTACTTCAAAATACTGTGGTCCAGAGCCAAAACTACCATGACTGGTAATAGTAGAATAGTCATTCATTTCTTTGACATAAGTATTTGGAGCCGTTTCAACTAGTCTTGAACCACTACAATACAAAGCATCAGAAGCATCAAGATCGACATCGTCAATCTTCCCATCATGATATATGGTTTTGACACCTCTGGAGATTTCTGATAATCCCGATAATCCCCAGCCAATGCCTAAGTGTCCGTCACTTCCAAAAGAGTTGTAGTTAATTGCAATCTCTGGATTTACACCATTGGTTCCAGCGGGAATCTGAAGAGGAATATTGTAAGAACTGCTTCCATTATCTACACTGGCAACAGCAGGTGTTGTACCTACGGGTAAAGAAGTATTGGTAGATACAGCATCGAAGGAGGCGGTAGTATAAGGCGTTTCTAATACGACTTGGGCTTGAATAGAAACAAAATGAAGACATAATAATAACAGGGTACATGCGAGATATTTTCTCATTGTTGCGGATTTTAACAATTTTCAATTACACAAATATAAGGGTAAGTGGATGTTATGTGATTTAAATCGATTGAATTGTGACAAGGGTGTGATAAATTGTGGTGAATGTGGCGTTAATGCAGTTGTAACTGAGACTAAAAGCCAATTGATGGGTTTTCTTTCAATTAATTCAAATGATTTTTGTTGGCCTGATCTACTTAATTAAAATTACTTCTGTACCAATACCTACTTGATTTTACAAAAAGCAATGTATTTTTGAAGAAGTAGTCGTATTTTACTCATTTAAGTTATAGCATATTCATATGAACCGTCTTTCTTCTATAGGATTATTTTTCACTATTCTATTAGTAATTTCCTCTTGTAGAACAGATCGATCATCTCAGATTGAAGAGAACATATTGTATGTTCGTATACAAGAAGATCCTGGTCGGTTGAATCCTGTATTATATCCTATAAGTAGGGCTCGTGTCATTAATCAAAATATATTTCTACCATTAGCGGATTACAATCCTGAATCCCTCGAATACGAACCCATTCTAATTAAGCAAATTCCTGAAGCCGAAGATTATGGTGAAGCTGGTGTCAAATACACTTTTGAGTTTTTAGATGATGCTCAATGGGCAGATGGAAAACCGATTACGGGATATGACTACTTGTTTACCTTGAAGGCAATCATGCATCCAATGACTGCGTCTAAGTCTTACAGGAGTTATGCTCAGAACGTAACAAAAGCCGAAATAGATCCCAATAACAACAAAAGGGTAACGGTGTATTTTGAAGACTACTATTTCCTTTCCATGGAGCTGGTATCAAATATGGAAGTATTGCCTGCCCATATTTACGACCCTCAGAAAAAATTGGAAAACGTTAGCTTAGAAACGATTAGGGATTCCGAAAAAATGGAGGAAGCCATGAGTAAGGATTCTTCTTTGGTGCAATTTGCCAATGAATTAAATAGCCAAAAATATAGTAGGGAAACCATAAAAGGTTCGGGACCGTACAAGATATCTAAGTGGGAAACTGACGAGGTTATTGTAATGGAAAAAGTACCTAATTATTGGGCTAATGGACGTAAATCGCCATTCTTTAATCAAGGACCCGACAAAATTGTATATAAAATTATTCCTGATGAAGTAAGTGCTTTGGCACAACTAAAATCAGGCTTGGTCGACTTTGTGGATAAAGTAAGCATTGATCAATGGACGACTATGAAATCGGAAGATGCTGATCATAACTATGACTTTCACGAAAACAACTTGATGAAGTATTACTTCATTCTGATGAACAATGATCATCCAATATTGAAAGACAGATCGGCTCGTAAAGCATTAACTATGTGCGTAGATGTACAACGATATATTGAATTATTTGAGAAGGGCTCTGCTCAACAAGTATACAGTTTTGTCAATCCAGCAAAGTCTTATTACAACAAAAACATCAAAGGTTTACCATTTGATCCAATGCAAGCAGGAAAAGACTTGATCGAAGCAGGTTGGTCGGATTCTGATAAAGATGGAATTCTGGATAAAGAAGTAAATGGTAAGAAAATGCCCTTTACAATTGAGTATTATGCTTCTGGTAAATTAGGCTCAGATATAGGACTGATACTAAAAGAAGATGCTGCAAAGGCTGGCATTAATATAGAGGTAATCAAGAAAAAATATAGTCAGATCAAAAAAGAAAACTTAAATACGGGCAACATTGGGATGTTAATATCTGTACTTGCTCAAAGTCTTGCAATGGATGACCCCTTCTTGAGATTTCACAGCAAAAATGCCACCTTGGGTGGATCAAACTATGCACAGTATCGAAACGAAAAGGTCGATCAATTGATTGAAGAGATTAAAAGGTCAAGAAATAGTAGCGGATTGATTGAAAAGTTGAATGAGATTCAAGAGTTGATTTATGACGACCAGCCTTTTGTGTTTTTATATGTTCCTAAGTTTAGAGCTATTAGTGATTCAGAATGGAATGTAAAAACTACTGTAAAGCGCCCAGGAATTTTTCCCAATACTTGGAATTTAGCAAAAAAACCGGTTGAAAATTAGATGCTAGAGTATGTGGCAAAAAGGCTATTATGGATTCTTCCATCTATTTTTATACTTCTGTCTTTTACTTTTGTTTTAAGTAAGTTGACAGATCAAGATGCTGTATCTATTTATCTTGAGCAAAGGGGTGTTGATTCAGCCACAGATCCCAATTTTGATGATCAATATAAGGCACAATACAAGGAATTAAACTTAGATAAACCATGGTATTATTTTAGTGTGATTCCACATTATTATCCCGACAACATTCAGTCTATTGTTGATGAAAAGAAACGAAGTAGAGCTTCGTGGCTTCTATCTGAGGGATACGATGTCCAAACCATTGAAAGGTTTAATGATTTGTTAGGTGAAATGCCTGATTCAATCTCTGCTTATAACATCTTTTCCAAGACACCTACAGAACTATTGGAAGCCGATTTTTTTAGGGAAAAAGATCAGTTAGAACTTCAAGATATAGAGGTTAAGAAGCATCAGTTTTTTCTTCCAAAATTAGTTTTTCACGGATTTAATAATCAGTTTCACTATTGGGTTTCTAGTTTGTTTAAAGGAGAATGGGGCATGTCATATGTGGATGGTCGACCAGTGTTAAGCAAGATAAAAAAAGCTTTTTCATGGACAGGAATGATGCTAGTTATTAATTTACTATTGGTTATTTTCATTGGTATACCTTTGGTATTGTATGTTGTGGGTAATACAGGATTAGGTTCGCAAATTTTGGAGTGGATTGCTGTCTTTTTTTATGTAATTCCATTGTTTTGGTTGGCGACATTAATTCAAGTTTTCTTGACAACTCCAGATTATGGATTGGAGATTTTTAGTGTGGGAAGCAATGATGTTTATGCAAGGGAATCTTCTAGTTTAGTTGCGGTTTTGATGACCAAATATCTTCCTGCTGTGATTTGTTTGACACTTACTGATTTAGCAGTTTTGATAAGACTTATGAAAGGAAATGTGTTAATGGAAAAAACGAAGCCCTATGTATTAACTGCTCTAAGTAAGGGCATGTCTAAACGGAATACAGTTTTCAAACATGTCATCCCGAATACGTTGATACCGTTGGTAACCATGGTAATTGGTTCTATTCCCGCTTTTTTTGCGGGATCGCTTATCATTGAAGTTATTTTTAACATCCCTGGAATGGGACGGTTGCTTTACCAAAGCATTTTGCAAGCGGATTGGGTGATTGTGTACATTGTTATTGTTATTTTAGGCTTATTAACAATGGTAGTTTACCTTATTGGTGATGTTATTTATCAATGGTTGGACCCTAAAGTTTCTTTTGATGAATAGGGGATTGAAGGCGGCATATGGTGTTTTATTACTAGGCGTATTAATTGGAATATTTAATGTCCTCCTCTGTAATGAAAAGCCCATAATTGCAAAAACGAATCATGCTTTGATTTTTCCGGCTGTGGATGAGTGGATGAACGATTGGGGCATAAGTAATGCTTCTACGAAGATAGATAAAATGGAGTATGAATGGGCGCTATACCCTTTGATTAAATATTCGTATGATTTTATAGATCCAAGTATTGTAGGGTATAAAAGGCCAATGACCAAAGGTCAAAATGGACGGCATTGGTTGGGGACGGACAACCTCGGCAGAGATGTACTAGCTGGGATATGTAGAGGATTTTATGTGGCTTTTAAAATTGGTCTTATCAGTTTATTGATTATCATAGCTATCGGTGTTGGAATAGGTTTGATTTTAGGCTATTATGGTGATCACGGTTTGCGATTTAATGTTTTTCAATATCTAAGTATTGTAATTGGTATATTCTTAATATCCTTCTACACTTTATATCCGTTGGTTGAAAATGAGTTGTTAGGCGTTGTTTTGATAATTTTCTTAATTATGACCTTTTGGAGAATAACCAAGGCTTTGAGAAAAATTAAAGGACAAAAATTCGATTTTCCACTGGATTCTTTGGGGTTGAAGGTGATTGAATTATTAAAATCTATTCCTTCCATCATATTTTTATTGGCCTTACTTCCTTTGTTTAAGAGTCCTAGTTTATTGAATTTAGTTTTTGTTTTATCTTTTCTTTATTGGAAAAATATGGCGCGTCATGTTAGAGCAGAGACATTGTCCATTAAGCAAAAATCATTTGTTGAAAGTGCTCGGGCCCAAGGACAAGGAGATCTGCGAATCTTGATTAAGCAAATTCTTCCCAATGTATTACCAACGATATTGGTTCTTTCTGGCTTTGTATTTACAGGCATTGTACTGCTTGAATCATCTTTATCGTTTCTTGGGATAGGATTACCTATAGGAGAGGTTTCTTGGGGAAGTTTATTGTCAGAGGGAAGAAGGTATTATCAGGCATGGTGGTTGTCTATATTTCCAGGAATTTGCATTTTCGTGGTTTTATTGTCTCTAAATGCAATCGTTGATAAAAAGATACTTTTAAAATAGAAATAGTATTTAAAGCATTATAGACATGATCAATGGTATACAAATCCATTAGTAATAAGTTTTAAATCACTTCAATAACTATTAAAATCCATTATCATTTTATTTAATGAAAATTCCTAAATATCTATCTAATGTGGAGTTGATGCCTCTGGATATCGACATCACTTTTGACAAAATCGATCTTATCGTTGTAATACCATGTTTTGATGAGAATGAAGTAGTTGATTCTGTAAAGTCGATTTCCAATTGTGAGCTTAATGAGCAAAACATAGTTGTAATCGTTGTTATCAACCATCGAATAGATGCAAGTGATCAAGCTAAATCAAGAAATTTAAGAGCATGTGAAGACTTAATCAAATATCGTTCTGAATTACAGACGGAGCAAGTTCAATTGGGAATCATAAAAGCCTTTGATCTGACAGATAAAAAGGCTGGTGTAGGATTGGCTAGAAAGATGGGAATGGACGTTGCGGCGATGTTGTATACAGAAAGAGACATGGATGGTGTAATCGCTTGTTATGATGCTGATAGTTCGTGTTTGCCCAATTACTGTATATCGGTAATCAAAGCATTTAAAGATAAATCCATTGATGGCATTAGTATTCATTTCGAACATCCTTTGGATAGTGATCGATATTCGGATGAGGTTATCAAGGCAATTACACAATATGAAGCACACCTTAGATACTTTTTACAGGTTCAGATAGATATTGATCTTTCATTTGCAATTCATACTGTAGGAAGTAGTATGGCGGTAAGGTCATCATCCTATTGCAAGTTTGGAGGTATGAACCGTCGTCAAGCAGGAGAGGATTTTTATTTTTTGCAGAAGTTTATCGAAAACGGAAAGGTTATTCCATGGAGTGAGACAATGGTTATTCCTTCACCTAGACTATCGCACAGAGTCCCATTTGGTACGGGTAAGGCAGTACAAGACATGTTGTCTACAGATCAAGAACCCATATTTGAAACGTATGACCCTCGTTCATTTCAAGAATTGAGTCCATTCGTAGATTTGGTGCCAGAGATTTATCAATCGTCAAGTTTTGATGGCTTCGTAAATCTTCATGCCGGTGTAGTAGAATATTTTGAAAGCATAGGAATGTTGGGTAAAATCGAAGAATCGAAGAAGAATACCGCTTCATATGATCAATTTTATCAACGCATATTTCGACATTTTAACGCCTTTCAATTGATGAAATATGCGCACTATATGAGGGATAATTATTTTCCCAATATTCCGGTAGAAGAGGCTATAAAACTTTATTTTAAAAATGAAAAGATCTCAACAACGGAAGGATTATTAAGACTTAGGGAGATGCAAAAGTAGTGTTCTACATTTATATTACTTCTGTCCATCGATTGTTTTAACATTGAAGCTTTATACTTCTATACCGATATTAGTTTTCAGAAAGGATCTTATAGAGATAATTTTTCTCCCATTTACTTAATTTGTTTTGTTGATAATTTTGCAATTCAACGTAGTGCTTGCTGGTAGTTTCAAGTTGTTTACCGATTTCCTTAGAGAGTTCTATGGCATCATTGGCACAAGGTGCGTTAGGAGGTATAGAAGTAAGGATTGGAATAGCTCTTTTCATTTGAAACATTACACCGCTATTTATCATGATTTTTGCTTCTTGGAGCTTCTGATCACATGATTTTTGTGCAATTTTATTCAAGACCTCTTCATAAAGTTTATCACTATTAGGAGAACATTTACTCGCCTTAAAATTGACCAATTGTTTTAATGATTGTTTACTTTGATTGTTCTCTAATAAAGATTTAATATGTGCTTCAATGGAAGAGCAATGATCAATGTAACATTGGGTAATGAAAGCATTGGAAATGGCAATAACCTCTTTAATTGCATCACTGTCTTCAATAAATGATTCCACCAATTTTTCTACTACGACAGATCTATTATTTCCTTCGATCTGGTATTCATATGTTAAAGTTGTGTCTTTCTTAGTGTTTTTCTCTTGAATTCTAAATTCTAATTTCGGCTTACCTACATGTTTAACATCCATTCCTTCAATGAGCCGAAGATTGTCCAATTTTGCTTTTGAGGAAATCGTAATATTGGAATGATATACGATGTTATAGTTTTCTTGAAATTGCTCATTAAGATAATTATTGAGGTTTCGAGTGGCTCTATAATTATCTTTAGAATGAAAGCTTTTTAATTTGATGGAATAATTGTTTAAATTAAGTTGTCCATTACTTTGAATACATAGGAATAGACTAATAATTAGCCAAAATGATTTCATACGAAGTTTATTTCAGGGTGAATACGATTGAGTTGCCGACTACTGTTCTACCTGAGGCAATCCCTTTATTTTTTAGAAATTTTTTAAATCTTGCAGCAAATTTAGACACCTTAAAGTTTCTTCCTTTGTCATCCTTTAAAGGAACTTTTATTACATCAAAAACCATCTTTGTATCTGATGATCCTTGCATATGGTAATAATTTTTAAACGCATTTTCTTCGATCCAATTTTCGATAATATCTGAAAATAAATCCCCGGAATCGTCAATTTCAGTATCAAAATCGTAATCAACATCTTCGGCTAAGCCAATGGTCATGGTAAGGGTTTTTCCATTCTCTACAATGTCCTCGAATTTTGATTGCATGGTATTCAAGAGATTATCGATTTCTTTTTCTACAGCCTTTTCTGTCAATTTTTCGTAATTGTTTGTTTTGAACTTTGGCGAATTGGCTACCTTATTGGCTAATGATTCTCCAGAAAAGGCATCGTATGCAGTCATAATAACTGTGACGCTACTTCCAGAAGAAGCATAATTTGGATTGGCTTCAACTTCCACATAGATATCCGCTCCTGATAAGGATATAACATCATTTTTAATGTTGGATTGTTGATCTTCTGTTAAAGCAGCATTATTATTTAATTGCTTTAATTTTGCTCTAAAATCAACGGTATTTACACCTCTGTTGTCAAATGCCTCTTTCACTTTGGTTATGGCAATACGAACAAGTTCGTTGGACTCAAAATGTTTTCTTAGACTTTGCCCCTCTGGTGTGAATGGAATAGCCATAATGGTCGGTTGAATCGTTTTTTGTTCTTGTGCAAGGGCAGTTGTACTGCAAAAGATGATGGCTATTAAAAATGTGATGTATCTCATTTCTTATATAATTTGATGGAATTATTCTATGTGTTATAACCCAAAAGATTTGATTATTTTTTTCTGTTCTAAGTGATTTCTCATATTCATTAAGTCAAATGTGATTTTTTGTCTAACCATATGAACACCATTTTGTTGAAAGGTTTCATGAACAAGAGACTCTGTCATGTACTTCGTGTATCCTTGATAATCTATGAATTCTTTGAAAAAATTCGAATTCATTCGGACCGCCTTTTCTTCATTTGAAACCAATGGTCTTTCTTGATTACTTTTAGGTATACCTTTAAACAGTATGTTTTCAATTGCATTCACCTCCGCGTGTGTAATGGCTTTTGATTTGGATTCAGCTTGACCTTCACTAATAACGGTTATGGTCATTTTATCGTATTCGATGCAATTGACCATACCATTCCTTTGATAAGGTATGTTATTTGTAGTCGTTTTTGGTGAGCAATTGATAAATAGAACACTTGCAAATAAGATGAATATATATTTCATAATAATAAAGGGTTATTTTTTATTGGCGTAATCAAAATAGAGTTCTTCTCCATCTTGAATGGCTTGATAAAGTTTTTTTCGGTATTTTCTTCCAATTTTCATGATTCCAACATTGGGGAATTCCTTTTCAAAAGTCACATAAGCATCATCAAGCTCTTCTTTCCTTTGTATGGTTTTACCTCCAACAGATTCATCTTTAAGAATGGATAGCTTCATTTTAGTTCCAGCATCAAAACCAAATGGATGATACATTTTAATGCGTTTTACCTTGCCTTTCTTTTGATCTTTTACTTCAAGAAACTCTATCTTTTGTTCTGTTAATTGCAGCAAGGCTATTTTTACAGCTTGAGCAGCTGAAATTCCTCCTCCTAACATACTAAACATAGAGTTAGATTTTCCCGAACTAACTAATTCTCCGGTAGCAACATTAGTAACATTGAGGTTTTTTTGACCTAAAGTAATAATGTAGTCAACACCTAGTTGTTTGTCTTGGTACTGATCAACAGATAGGTCGATAAATCTTTCATCTTTATACAACAGCCGAAGTTTGTCTAGTATCGATTCAAGATTTCGATCGAATACTCTAATTGAAGGTTGTCTTACTAAACTTTCATAATCAAAACTGCTCATTTGATTTTCTGGATCTTCAATATAGACATTTACTTTTTTAAGTTCATTGTTACTGATAATCTGATGTGCATCTAAATAACTATTAACACCATAAAGTTGATCTGATATGTCTAATCTTTTGGAGAACTTTTTTTTGCTTTGAATAAAGTTTTTACCACAAATGGCTTTATTGTCTTTAACTTCTTTAACGGTTAAATAAGTAACGTATTCTAATGTTTTTCTATTTCCAATCTTAACTGGTGTATATACTTGAACAAGTTCATTTTTAACCAATGTTATTTTATTAGTATCCTGTCTAGAGACTACCAATTTTTTTGTATATCCTTTTTCTTTGGGTTGTTTTTCGACAAGGTAGACTGCGTCGTCAATTTCGTCTCTTAAGTCCCATAAAAAGGATCTAATTTTGTTCAAAAGAATTGCTCGGTTTTTATTCAAAGCATCATTAATCTTAGAGCCATAAATCCTTCCTACTTTCTTTTGATAATGAGACCAATTGTTTTGTGCTGAAGCAAGTTTTTTCTTAGATCCAAATATTTTACCAACATCTAACTTTATTGAATAAGTAAAACCATCTGAAGTGCTTACTTTTTCTTTTAAAGAAGACTTTAGAATTTTAACAACCTGACCAGTTGGTATATCAACAATTGTCGAATGATATTCTATATCATATAATAAAGATGCGGTAGCACTAGTAATATAGCCAGATGTATCTTTTGTCGTTTTAATCTTTAATTTATTGATATCTGACCGATAAATTTGTTGCCTCGTAACTATAGCTCTTTTAGAAGGAAGTTCAGCTACTTTGGCATGATCAACATATTCGATGTCTTCGTTTTCAAGAAGATAAGGAATGTAAATATTATTCATCGTACCTAAGTTATCCAAGACCCGAGTGTACGCCTTTTGGGAATCGGTACTTTCTCCAACCTTCAGTAAAAGAGCACTACTAATCTCTTGTGAGAATCCTTTTCCTAGTCCTAATATTGTTAATAGAATTATTAGCTTATTTTTCATTTTTTTCCACTTATCAATTTACATTTTAATTCAATACCATCTTCTAAAGCAGAATAGATTTCTTTTTTGCCTTGGCGAAGGTCTAAACGACAAAAGTTTTCATCTTCTACATAAGAAATGAATCCTCGTCCAATGGGTATATTTCTTCTTATTTTTTTACCCATGACTTCTTCTTCGATTTCTTGAGTTACTTCCATCAAGTAACCTTTTTTTACTTTCTGACCAGAACCAGCTAGGACTAATAGCTGTTTTGCTTTATTTTTGGAGGATTTTGTAATTCTTACTACAGGAAATCCTTTGTTAAAGCAAGCCAGTGCAATCTCTTGTAACATGATGACGATTTCTTGCTCGTAATCTTTTGATCCCCAAAAACTTGTAGACTTTACTTCTCTTTCACTACTACACAAAACTTCATTATTAGCGACCTCTATAATTTGAATAGAAACGCTTTTAGAATTATTGTCATAAGAACTATAACACAAATAGTCTGCTCCTTCAGCTTGTTCTTGTTCTACAACATATCCATCCATAAATTTTTCATCCCTTTGAAGTTCGAGTTCTTGATTAATAAGATGCTCATTTTTACGGTCTACTACTTTGAAATCTGGGTCATTGGAAAAGTAGCTTATGATTTTCTCGGGAATTTGTTTTGCAGAAGAACTGTTTGATGGGTTATTAGTGGCAAATACTGCAATACGTTTCTGGGCTATGTTGTTTTGGCAAATTCCAAAAACAACAACCAATAGAAAGACTATTCTTATCATTCAATTAAAGTAATTTGGTTATTCGAAAGACAAAATTAGAATTTTTGAGGAAATAGAATCTCTGAAGGGCCTTAAACTTAGAATTGATTTAAAAACTAAATCCTAATGCTAGAATCAACTCATTGAAATTCAAGCTCTGCCCAAAAATCAATTTTCATAGCTTTGGCTATGCAAAAGAATATTTGTATTTGTCAGACATTCAGGCAGATAGATCCGCTATTGAACATGGTTTTAAATCACTTCTTAAGATAAAACCTCAAATCGTACGATTGGATAATTACTGAATTACTCTAATTTCAACCCTTCTGTTTTTTCTCCTATGTGCTTCAGTACTGTTGTCCGTTAAAGGTTTTTCTCCTCCAAAGCCTTTGATCTGAACTTGATATTCAGCAACACCTTCACTTTTTAGAAATGTTTGTATTGCAGCAGCTCTTGCAAGCGATAAATTATAAAGGGCTTCTTTGTCTCCAACATTGTCAGTGTGTCCTTCAACTTGGATGATTAATGTGGGTTTGGACTTGATAATACTCGCCAAACTTTTCAAAGTCGGAAATGATTCGGATACTACTTCAGCTTTTGCTCTTTTAAAATAGATATTCTTCAGAACTATCTTTTTGCCTACTTTGAGCTCTAAATCTAATTCGGGGCGAACTACCTTTTCTTCGGCTTCTTTTTTCTGCTCAAGTATGCCATCCTTTGTTAAAATGAGTTCTACATAATATTCGTTTATGCCTTTTTTGATTAGTTCTTGGGGATCGATCATGATGGCTGGACTCTTGAATGATCGATTTTCTGCCTTAATGTCTAAGGGTTCATTTTGTTCGATTGTTATGCTATGAGTTCCATTGTTGGATCTCCAGAAGTTGGGCCAATCTTTATTTTCGAGGGTATTTCTCCAGGATATTTCCGCTGGAAAATTTTTCCCGTTTTCAGCTTTAATTACATTGATGTGAACGATGATCGGAGAGGTTAATGTATCGCGGATTAGAGAAGCTTTGAATATATCGCTACTTCCTTCTTGATCAGAGGTGTAATAGATCGTTTTTTCGTCTTTGGTAATATAAGGGTGTGATTCGTTTTTGTTGGTGTTTAGTAGTCGATTAAAGGTAGTCGGTGTATCCCAGTTTTTATAGGTATAATCCAATCTATTTGTACTGTATATGTCTAACCCCCCATTGCCACCAGGTCTGTTAGACGAAAAATATATCTTGGTTTTATCCCGTGTAATATAGGGAGTGGTTTCATCATATGGTGTGTTGACTCCTTGAAGTGGAACAGGGCTACCGTAGAGTGTATCATTGATTTTATGGCAAACAAAAAGGTCTTTATCATTCCTACCTTCTGACTTCATAGCCATGATTATGATTTGTTTATCTAATGTCATGGTTAGATTAATTTCGGATGAAATTCTATCAAAAGCCCTAATTGTAAATGGGGAAGGGAAGGAAGAGTTATAAGCTTCACTAAATTCAATGGTAGAAAAGCCTTCTTTCATACCTCCCTTTTCAAAGAATTGATTGATTAAAACGTAGTTATCGTTTTCTCCATAAACAGAGCAAATACTGTTTGGAAGAGCATCATTCAATGGATATCCAGGATGAAAGACTTTATAACTCTCATTGATTTTTTTTGCATACCAAATGTCTTGATTAAATGTAGACGATACTGGATCTTCATGAAACGAACCAGATAATAATCTATAAATATTGGATAGCTCTTCAAGGTATCGCTGTCCTTCGTTGCTATCTGACAAGTCGTGACCATTGTAGATTAGTGTTTTATTAAACTGTGGGTCTCCAACTTTTGTATAAAAGAGTTTCTCTTCATGAAAATCGAATACTGGACAAATTTCGTCATGTGCCTTTGTATTTATAGGATATGGTAACCTTTCTATACTATGTTGAGCTAGTATGTGTGAAAGTGAAATAAACGAGATACAAAAGATCCAATACTTTTTCATCAAGGATGATTTTAAATCAGAATAGGCAAAGGTAATTATGAAGGATGTAATAAAGGATTTTGTTCAATCTTTTCTGACTTGACTCAGAAAAGAAGCAAAAGAGCTCAAGTTTTCATTCTCATCTTTGTCTTGATACAAAGATGCAAAAATCAAGAGCTTCATCCATTTCTTAACGTTCAGTATCCATAAAATGTCTAAACGAAAAAACTCGTCTACGACTCAAACAGTTTTTCGTTCTAAACGTCATTTTTACATGGATTCCTCACTAAAATGAATAGGCTCGATTGACATTTAAAGTGGTTTTTTAGGTGGCTTCTGGCTTTAGAATAGGAATTGAATAGCGTATAGCCCAAATTAGACATTTGAAAATCTATTACACGTTGAAAACTCTTCAGAATAAAACACCCCGTTTGTTTTCCTTCACTCATCGTAGCGGTGCTATGATTCGATCACGAAATCATTTATTTTTTTGAGTTTTCATCTCTCATAACGAAGTTCCAATATATAATTTGGGCTTGAAATCTTGAAGCCTTGGAAAGATTTTAAGTATTTGATTCTGGTTTCGACCGAAGAGAGAAAATTTATTTGCAAGAAAACATCTTTGGACATACCATGAATAATGATTTTAGAGGATTATCCTCTTTTCTTTAGGCAAGCAAAGAAAATGAAAGAAGGCCCAAATAGTTTTTCATCTTAATGTAATACCAGACGCATAAACTTATTCCGATCAAGGTTGGTTGGTTTTGGAAATGAGAAACTTGAAACTTAAAATAGGAAGTGTCCAGTAAGGAGATCAGTGACAACTTTTATATTGGTTTTCTTGTTATGAATCAAGTACTAATTCTATTTTTGTAGATCTTGCTTAAAACTATAAATAGTAAAGAAATATCATTATGGCTAGATTGACACCAGTGGTCAAAAACCTATTAATAATAAATGTAATTGTCTATTTTGCCTTGAGGTATGGCTTAAATATGTTCAAAATTGAACCATATACATACTTACATGTATGGGAATCGGGCTTTTTCAATCCTTATCAGCTGTTCACTCATATGTTTATGCATGGTGATGAGAGACATTTGTTTTTCAACATGTTGACCTTGTTTTTTTTGGGACCAATGACTGAGCAGAGCTTAGGACAAAAAAGGTTCTTAATGTTGTACATTAGTGCAGGTCTTGCAGGTGGATTGGTTCACCTTTTGACTTCAACCTCTCCAGCAGTAGGTGCTTCAGGCGCCATCAATGGAGTAGTGGTGGCCTTTGCGACAATGTATCCAAACCTGAAGCTTATGGTATTTCCACTTCCCTTTGAGATTAAGGCCAAATACTTGGTTTCAATTTTTGTGGCTATGGATTTCTTTTTTGGGGTAACAAGTTACAATACAGGAATTGCACATTTTGCCCACTTGGGTGGAGCAATAATGGGATTTGCAATGATCCATTATTGGAAGATGGCTAGTCTACGTTAATATTGTAAATATATCTCAATGTTTAACTCAATAATAGACGATTTAAAAAGCTCCTTTTCCTACGGTCATATGGTGACTAGATTAATGATAATAAATGCCATCGTTTATGTGGTTCTTGCATTGATTTGGGCATTTACCAAAAACGTAGGTTGGTATGATGTGGTGATCGAACAACTGGCTATGCCAACTTCATTTTCAGGACTTTTATATAAACCATGGACGTTGTTGACTCATTTGTTTGTCCATGAGGGTATTTGGCATTTAGCTTTTAATATGATTGGGCTTAATGTATTTGGTAAAATTGTTGGGGACTTACTTGGTGATCAAAAAATCTTACCGTTGTATATTTTTGGTGGTTTTGTTGGGGCTATTCTTGTGTTGGTTCTTACTCCAATTATGCCTAATCTAATTGTTGGAAATATGCGAGGAGCTTCTGCTGGTGTGCTTGCCATAGCCATGGCTGCAGCGATTACTGCTCCGGATTATAATCTAAGACTTCTCCTGATAGGCAATGTAAGATTGAAATACATCGTTTTAGTTTTTATTCTATTTGATTTAATTGCTTCACAAGGAAATAGTAATGCTGGAGGCCATGTTGCTCATTTGGGAGGAATGTTGTTTGGGGCATTTTTTATGTTTCAATTGCGAAATGGGCGAGATCTTTCAAGAGGTATGACGAGGTGGATGGATAAATTATCTTCATTAAGAAAAAATGTTGGTAAAAAAGATCATCGTTCGTATATGGAAGTAAGTCATCGATCAGAAACATTGATCAAAAGGCAAGAAGGAAAATCTAAGAAGAATGAAGAAGATCACGAGTTTAGGTTAAATGAAATTCTAGAAAAAATAAAGAAAAAGGGATACGATCAGTTGAGTCAGAAGGAGAAGGATTTTTTACGTGATGCAAGTAATAACTGATGATGTAAATGTTTTTGTCACTCGAATCACCTCGATAATAATGTGTCGATAATTTATGTATTTTAGGGAGGAATATGTCTTATGAAGTGGATTAATAAGATTCTTTTAGTATTGAATATTGTATGGGCAATCCTTCTTCTTGGTGCCTATATCTCTCCAGGAATCAATCCTGAACGCATTTGGATTTTTTCTTTACTAGGTTTGATGTACCCTCTGTTGTTGTTTGGACATCTATTGTTTCTCTTGTATTGGATATTTATGGATTTTAAATGGAGTTTCATTTCGATAATTATCCTATTATGTGGAATTCCTCATATTAACGAGTTCATTTCATTTAATGCTCCTAAAGAGTCTAATCAGAAAAATAGCATTTCAGTTTTCAGCTATAATCTTGGAAATGGCCTACAAGTCTATGATAAAGACAAGGCAACAAGAAAATCCAATCGACATAAGATGGTCAAGTTTCTAAAAGAACAAAGAGGTCAAGATGTCCTGTGTTTTCAAGAAGTTGGATCATACGCCAACAAAATGCTAAAAGAAACATACAATGATCACCTCAATTTGCATAGACTTAATAAGGGCACTGTAATCTATTCTAAACACCCTATAGTTGATAAAGGGGAAATTGCTTTTGGTACGATTACAAATTCTTGTCTTTGGGCGGATGTAAGGATTAATAATGATACGGTACGAATATACAGTGCTCATCTCCAAAGTAATCGAATATCTAAAGATGCTGAGAAGGTAATCGATCATCCTGATTTAAATGATGATAAGACCTGGCTTGATATTCGCACGATATTTAGCAAGTTTGTAAAAACACACATTAAAAGAAGCAAACAAGCAAGGATGGTTAAGGAGCATATGGATACTAGTCCGCATCCGGTGTTGCTCTGTGGTGATTTAAACGATACACCTTTGACGTATACTTATAGGCAATTATCGTTGGATATGAATGACGCCTACATAGAGGCGGGAAATGGAATCGGGACAACTTTCAATGGTTCTATTCCTTTACTTAGAATCGATTATATACTATCAGATCCTAGTTTTACTGCTCAGAAGTTTGAAATACATCGGAACAATCTTTCCGATCATTATGCGATTTCTTCAAGACTATTACTGCCTTAGGGAAGGGTTGAATTAAGATACCTTAGGTTAATACTGTTTTTTTAGAGCATTAAGTCGAAATATGTTCTTTTATCTTGTAGCTTTAAATAGACTAAAATGCTTTTAGTACTTAGCGATAAGGATAGTAGTGATCATAAGAGTCCGAAGTTTAACCTGCGTTATGCGTTAGAAAACCTATTTCATATATTTTCAGCATGCATAACAAAGTCCACATGTGTAATGCGGGTTTAACGAAGGACCGAAACATCGTGAAGTCACGAATAGCCTGACCGAAGCAAAGCGAATAGATCGCCCCAAAAAACAAATCATTGTAACCTTTAATGAGAAATTAAGATGAAAGGCGGGATAATGATTTATTGAGGAATGAAGTCCTTAATTCGTTTAAGGTCATGAATTACAGAGAAGGTATCATCGAGTTTGAGCTTTTGTTGGATGGTTTGATAACCAGTAATAATCTTTCGGCAATTTGGAGCATATCTAGCCAAATCACTTAAGTAAGTTTGAAGAGATTTGTCAGGGTAACCATCATTGAATAAGGTGAAAATATAATCAGGATTAAAGATTTCTACACCTTGGATGACATCAGTTAGTGAGATGGGAGAACCTAAGTACAAGACATTTACGCCTTGTTTTCTCAATATGTAGTAAATATAAAGTAAGCTCAATTCGTGGGCTTCATTATCTGGAAGATAAACGAGGTATTTTGGAGCACAACATTCAAATACAGGGTCAAGTTTGTCGATTTCAACGCTCACTTTTCGACGGATAATACCACTGACAAAATTCTCATGTATGGCGGTTATTGCTCCTGAGACCCATAGGTATGACAACTTTTCAACCAGTGGATAGATGGTTTGTTCCATTGCTGATTCAAAACCAACTTCCTCTATTTGATGATTTAATATTTTTAAAAACTTGTATTCACTTAATTCAAATATAGAAAGAAGTAAACCATCAATTTCGCCAACTTCTCGTGTCATTTTACAAGAATTGGCGACCCTGGACATGATTTCAGTCGGACTTAAGGTGGCAATTTTCGATATTTTTATACCCTTTTTATTGAGAAATGCGATACTTAGAATGAGTTGTAAATCGTCCTCTTCGTAGTACCTTATATTTGAGTTACTACGTTTACTGGGTAGAATGTTGTAGCGCTTTTCCCACATTCTTATGGTATGCGCTTTTACTCCAGAGAGCTTTTCGATATCTGCAATAGAATAGGTAGCCATTCTCTAAATGACAATTAAATCATCGTTATTTGTTCATTAATTTATTTACACCATCTTTTACTTAATTAGCAAAAGTAAAAGTTGTTTAATTTGGATCACGCCAATCCTTCTTCCTAACAAAAGAATTAAAACAAGGTTTAAATTTATAGGAATAATGTCAATAGTGAACTTCCTTCCCTTCAGTTTTTACTTATTTATTCTGTCTTTAAATAAGTTTTCAGAACGAAAAGTTGAAACGAGTTGCAATGACTAAAATAGCCAGTATTCTATGGATAAGTCTTTGGATGAATAATGAAGTGATTTAAAAACTAAATCCTAATGCTAGAATCAACTCAATGAAATCCAATCTCTGCCCAAAAATTAATTTCCATAGCTTTAGCTATGCAAAAGAATTTTCGGATTGATCTGACTTCCAAGTAGTTTATTCCGCTATTGAACACAGTTTTTAAATCACTTCAAGTAGTGTTTTGATCATTAATGATATATTTAACATAGAGTTAAAAAATATTCAATATTTTTAATGAAAAAGGTGACTAGTTGATTAAATGTGTCGTCTATTAAGGTGTATTTTCTCATAGTAAAACAAATCATATTCCATGAATTTAGAAGCAATTAAGGACCAAATCATGCATTATCTTCCTACAGTTTTAATGGCTTTAGGTATACTTTTAGTAGGATTTTGGATTATTGGAAAGTTAAACAAAGTTATTAAGAAGGCCGTTGAGCGATGGGGTGTTGATGATACTCTGGCTAATTTTTTAACTTCCGTAATCAGTGTGGGTATGAAGATTATGCTCCTACTGTCTGTTGCAAGTAAGTTTGGAGTAGATACAACTTCATTCATTGCCATCTTGGGTGCTCTTACTGTAGGTATAGGAATGGCATTAAATGGAAGTATTGGGCACTTAGCGAGTGGTGTGATGCTCATGATTTTCAAACCATTTAAGGTTGGTGACCTTGTGACTATAGGAGGTGGACACACGGGAACGGTAGAGGGAATTAATGTCTTTAATACATCTCTTATGACTTTGGATAATAAAAAGATAATTGTTTCTAATAGTAATGTTACAGGCAATACAATTACCAATATTTCTGGACAAGGCACGATCGGGGTGGAATTGACATTTGGTATTGGATATACGGATAGTATTGATGCGGCAAGAAAGATTATTTTGGAAGTCGGTGATTCTTGTCCACACATCTTAAAAGATCCTGCTCAAGGAGTTGTTGTTGCAGAATTGGCTGATAGTTCGGTAAACTTAGCAACAAGACCATTTTGCAATAGTGAGCATTATTGGGATGTATATTTTTATATGCAAGAGAATGTAAAAAAGGCTTTTGACGCAAAAGGAATTTCTATACCATTTCCACAAATGGATATTCATTCCAATTAATCCAACGCTAAAAGTTAGACTTTCAATGCTGAAATTATTGGAAAGTAATATTAGTTGAAGTTTTATTTAGAATACATAACATTATCAAGTTATGTATTCTGATTAATAAGGGTTTAAATTATTAGGTGAATGTGACTTCTTCGAAACAATGAGTCTTAAGTGAAACCTTATGCAGTAAACCTTGTATAATCCCAATTTAGACGGACATAAAGTCCTACAAAGTTCTTAATGTTCAGTACATTTTCGAGAGTCTCGAAACATTGTACTGAATATTAGACTTTAGTTACATCCATATCTTATTCAATGGATAATGCTCCTGATGGACATTTTTTTACTTGTGCTATGATTTCTTCTTTTGAAGCATTTTCTGGTCTTATCCATGGTCTTTCTCTAGGTTTGAAAACGGAAGATAATTGCCTAGCACAAACACCTGCGTGGATACACTTGTCTGGTTGCCATACAATGTTGATGTCATCTTTTTGATATTTTTTCATCTTTGTAATCTTTGGTGAACAAATCTAAATTACTACAGTATTAAAGTTATGAGTTTGTGGACTAAAAATCAAATACATAATAACTATTGGAATTTAAGTCGCTCGGCTTTTAAAGAAATTGATGATTATTCATAGAGCAAGTCACCAAAGGGTGAAGATACAAATACGGCCTTCGAATAGAATACATAATGGTATAGGAAGAATTAGGGCTCAAATGTTAAGGAAATGTTAAAAAAATATTTCGAGCCAACATGTGCGTTCTTTGTTGCGTCTATATAGCAAACACCGCAACAAAGAACGCTGAAAAATAAAAATAAATAGATCAGCAAGCGAGGACCGCCTACAGTCAAGGATTGTAAGAGCGGTCTTTTTTTATATGTCAAAAATAGTCAATTTATTCTTCACTAGCCTATATGCACCAATCAAATCTTTACACTATTTTTGTGCCTTATGAGAAATATCAAGATTTACAATAGCTTATCCAAGTCGAAAGAAGAGTTTAATCCAATTAATGAAGGGTTTATTGGGATGTATGTCTGTGGACCAACAGTATATAGTGATGTTCACTTGGGTAATGTAAGAACCTTTACCAGTTTTGATATCATTTATCGCTATTTATTGCATATAGGATACAAGGTTAGATATGTAAGAAATATTACTGATGTAGGACACCTTTTAGATGATGGAGAGGATAGAATGTCTAAAGGTGCCAAGAAGGACAATCTAGAACCTATGGAGGTTGCTCAAAAGTATTCCAATGGGTTTCATAAGATTATGGATCGATTCAACACGTTAAGACCTTGTATCGAGCCTAGAGCGACTGGGCATATATTGGAGCAAATCGAAATGGTTCAGTCCATTTTAGACAATGGATATGCATATATTGAAAACGGATCGGTGTATTTTGATACGTTGAAATTTGCTGAAGAAACAGGAGAATATGGTAAATTATCTGGAAGAGTAATTGAAGATTTAATCTCAGAATCAAGGGATAATTTAAAAAATCAAGGGGAAAAGAGACACCCTTCTGATTTTGCTATATGGATGAAGGCATCTCCTGATCATCTAATGAAGTGGAATTCTCCATGGTCTGTAGGGTTTCCAGGGTGGCATTTAGAGTGTAGTGCTATGAGTACGAAGTATCTTGGAAAGAACTTTGATATCCATGGAGGAGGAAATGATCTGAAGTTTCCTCATCATGAAAATGAAGTTGCTCAGAATATGGGAAGTTGTAAGTGCAAACCAGCAAATTATTGGATGCATACCAACATGCTATTGATGAATGGTAGGAAAATGTCTAAGAGTGATGGTAATACGATTTCTCCAGATGAGTTATTTACAGGTGATAGCCCACATGTAACTAAGGGATACAGCCCTATGATCGTCAAATTTTTCATGTTGCAATCGCACTATAGATCTACGTTAGATTTGACTGATACAGGATTGCAAGCTGCTGAGAAGGGTTATAAGAAGCTCATGGAGGCTTATAAAAACTTGATGGAACTGACTTCAACCAAAGACGAAGGTGGAAGTATGGATGCAGAAATGTTGGATATGATGGAAGCGTGTTACCGTGAAATGGATGATGATTTTTCTACACCAAAGACTCTAGCAAAACTGTTTGAAATGGTTCCGAAAATCAATAGTTTAAAAGCTGGATTATTGGATATTGCAACCATTAGTAATGCTGCTTTAGAAACGATTAAAAAGGACTTTAAAGCACTAATATTGGATGTTTTTGGTCTTCAATTACCCATGGAAGAATCTAATGACTTGGGTACAGTTAATGGTTTAATGGATGTCATCATCGAATTGAGACAAAATGCTAGAAACAACAAAGATTGGACAACTTCGGACATCATTCGAGATAGGTTGTCATCTTTGGAAATATTGATTAAAGACGGGAAAGAAGGCACGGAGTGGTCGTATAAATAGAAATTATAAATTCAGACAATTAGTTAAATATAAAGCGATGAATATTACTTCCAAATACATTTGGTTTGTTCTAGTCTTCTTGTCCATTGGGCTATTTTCATGTAAGAATGATTCGAAAAAGGGTAAAGGAAAGCAGGAAGAAAGAAAGGCTCTTGAAGCTTTTACTTCTCCAGAATTTAATGTTGACTCGGCATTTTTCTTTATTGAAAAACAATTGTCTTTTGGACATCGTGTACCTGGATTCAAAGAACATGAAGCATGTAAGGATTGGTTTGTCAAAAAATTAAATGCATATGGTGGTGCGGTGGAAGTACAATCATTCAAATCTTCGTTTTTAAGCATTAGAGAGGCTCCTTCATATAATGTAATAGCCAGCTTTAACCCTGGTGCGAATAAAAGGATATTGCTTGCAGCTCATTGGGATTCAAGGCTAATTGCTGAAAAAGATGGTGATGAAACGAAGAGAAATTCTCCAATTATGGGTGCAGATGATGGTGCTAGTGGAGTAGGAGTTTTGTTAGAATTGGCAAGAATTATTAAGAAGAATCCATTGAAATATGTGGGAATTGACATAGTGCTTTTTGATGCAGAAGATCAAGGTTATGGAGGGCAAGGATGGTGTCAAGGGTCTATATATTGGGCTAATAATCCACATAGAGCCGATTATACGGCTAACTATGGCATTCTATTAGATATGATCGGAGCAAAGGGTGCTCAGTTTGGATATGAGTCAATATCTGAAACTTTTGCTAAAAAACATATTGATAAAGTATGGGGCTTGGCACATCACCTTGGGTACGATGATTTGTTTGTAAGTACCAAGACGGGTGAAATAATGGATGATCATTACGCTGTTAATGCCATTTTAAAGATACCTATGATTGATATTATTAATAGACCATTAATCACGGATCATGGATTCGGAGACTATCATCATACGCATAATGATGATATTTCTATTATAGACAAAAATGTACTTCAGAAAGTTGGTCATGTGATCACAGATTTAGTCTATAGAGAAGACAATGGTAAAATATAGTTAGAGTGCCTTATTTTGGTGATAAACTCCTAAAATGGCATGAGTCAGTCGATCGCGATCTTCCTTGGAAGAAAACCAAAGATCCTTATAGAATTTGGCTTTCAGAGATCATTTTACAACAAACAAGGGTAGATCAAGGTCTTCCTTATTATCTTAAATTTGTGGAGTTGTTCCCAACTGTTTTTGATCTTGCTAAGGCAGATGAAGATGAAGTGTTGTTGGCTTGGCAGGGTTTGGGTTATTACAGTAGAGCAAGAAATTTACAGTATTCTGCTAAGCAAATCGCCCATAATCATAATGGTGAATTCCCTAGTAATTATAAAGATATCCTTGGTTTAAAAGGTGTTGGGCCTTATACTGCAGCTGCGATTGCCAGTTTTGCTTTTGGCTTGCCTTATCCCGTTATGGATGGTAATGTTGTTAGAGTGCTTAGTCGATATTTTGGTGTGTATGAAGCTATTGATATTGCCTCCACCAGAAAGACGATAGAAAAGTTATTGGATGAGGTGTTTCTACCTCAAAAAGCCGCCGATTTTAATCAAGCTTTGATGGATTTTGGAGCTTTACATTGCAAGCCCAAATTGCCCAAATGCGACTCGTGTCCTTTCGAACCTGAATGTAAGTCTTTATTGGATAATATGGTGCATGCCACGCCAAGTAAAGCTAAGAAGTTGATCAAAAAGAAAAGACATATTAACTATATATGGATTCAAGAGGAAAATAAGGTGTGGATACGTAAACGTGGGAATACAGATATATGGAAAGGACTTTATGATCTTCCTGAAATCATTTATAATGCAGAGGATCAAAAACGATCCAGCTTGGATCTTTCTTCCTTAAAACTCGTTGAAAAAGTGAGGTTGGAAAAACATGTTTTAAGCCACCTAAATGTATTTATTAATATTGATGTGTATGAGGGTAGATGGGATGAAGGAAAAAATTATAATGAATTAAAGTTGGTAGAATTCAATAATCTCAACAAATTTGCGTTTCCAATTATACTTCGAAAATTCATCAATGAAGTGACTGAGTAAACAAGAGAACCTTTGAACTTATGTTTAATGTTCAGGAATTTTATAATTTCTTGTTGAGATAAGCTTTTAAGGGGCATTTCATCGACGATGATTGGATTGACAATCAATAGGATACAACGTTTATCATGGAGAGATTCTATTGATTTGCAAACCTGTTAATTGGTAATTTTAATTATATTTGAATATTAAAACGAACTGAGTAATGATCAATAAAGTAACATTAGTAGGAAACTTGGGGAAAGATCCTGAAGTAAGGCACTTAGAAAGTGGAAGTAGCGTCGCGCGCTTTTCACTAGCTACTAATGAGAGTTATCGAGATAAAGATGGAAACTGGCAGACTCGAACAGAGTGGCACGTTGTTGTGGTTTGGAGAGCTTTAGCAGAAAGAGCTGAGAGGGATTTAAAACGTGGAAGCTTAGTTTATATAGAAGGAAAGCTAAGGACTAGGTCTTATCAAGATAGTAATGGTGTAGAAAAAAGCATTACTGAGGTTGAGGGTCAGGTACTAAGAGCGTTGGATCGAAGAGAACGAAATGATCAGTCGTTTCCAACTTCTGCAAATGATCCAAGTAATTTTTCTTCGTCAAGTGGTTCGAGCCCGGCATCTAATACGCCACCTGCACCATCATCATCTCAGCCAAAGTTGCCAGACAATGATATCGCTGATGATGATTTACCATTTTAATTAAATAGTATTAGATAGATCATACTTTGGAAACAGAGCCCCCCAGTCAGATTTTACTTCTTGGAAGTCATTTAGCATCAATCATATCATTGGAATTGATGATTACATTGGCCATTTTAATGGTCTTAATTTTGTTTTCAGCACTAATATCGGGATCTGAAGTCGCTTTTTTCTCGTTAAACTCTTCCAATCTAAAGACGCTTGAACAAGAAGAGGGCGATGCCGCTAAACGTATTCTTTTACTCAAAAAGAATCCCAAAAAGTTATTAGCCACGATATTGATTACAAATAACTTTGTGAATATTGCTATTGTAATAGTAACTCAGTTCGTGGTCAATATGGTTTTACCACCCGATCGAATGATGAGTTTGGCTTCATGTATTTCGGAGCATTGGATTGCAGGCATAATGTCAGCACCAAATGTGGTTGGTGCAATCAATTTTTTACTGACGGTGGTATTGGTAACGTTCATTCTTGTATTGTTCGGAGAAGTTGCACCAAAAATTTACGCTAATATTGATAATTTAAGGTTTTCCAGATTTATGTCTCGCCCATTGTCCGTATTGAATTTGATGTTTTCGCCTATGAGTAACGTGCTTGTAGGTTGGGGTAATGGTATCGAAGGTCGAATTGCTAAGTCGAGAAACTATCAAACAGGATCAAGTAAGGAAGACTTAGATGCAGCAATAGAATTGGCTGTTCAGAATGAAGAAGATTCCCAGCAGGAAGTAGATATTCTTAAAGGGATAATAAATTTTGGTGATTTATCTGCAAAGCAAATTATGAAACCTCGTGTTGATGTCATTGCAATCGATGTCGAATCCGATTTTGCCGAGGTAATGCAGTGCATAAGGGACTCTGGATTTTCTAGGATTCCAATTTATGAAGAAGATTTTGATAAAGTTGTAGGCATCCTTTACGTAAAGGATTTGTTAGGGTTCATTGGTAAGGATAAGGCCTTTAACTGGCAAGACATCATTCGGAAGAATACTCTTTTTGTACCAGAATCAAAGAAGATTGATGATTTGTTAAGAGAGTTTCAATCTAAACGTCTACATATGGCTATCGTAGTCAATGAATATGGTGGTTCTGAAGGTATAATTACCCTTGAGGATATTATGGAAGAAGTCATTGGCGATATCAAAGATGAATTTGATGAAGAAGAACCCGTTAATTATATCAAAATTGGAAAGTCCAACTTCATTTTCGAGGGAAAGAGCTTGCTAAATGATGTAGCCAAAGTAATAGACGAGCCTTCAAGCTATTTTGACGATGTAAAAGGTGAAGCAGATTCATTGGCAGGGATGATCATCGAACATTTGGGATTCATTCCTCAGGCAGACAAAGAGTTGAAAATTAAAGAAGTAACATTAAAGGTTATCAGTGTTACAAATAGACGTATAGAAAAAGTGAATTTAAAACTAAAAAGATCGTGAGGGAGCTAGTATTTCTATTGATTGTTTTTACTATGTCGTGTAAAGAAGGAGAGTTTATACCTAAACCAAGGATGTATCCAAGAGTGGAATATCCTAATAAAGATGTAAAAAAATACTCCCCATCTTATTGTGATTTTAGTTTCGAATTTCCTTCATATGGTATTGTAAAGCGAGATAGTTTGTTCTTTGACGAGCGGTCATCGCACCCTTGTTGGTTTGATCTTAATATAGAGTCACTAAATGCTCAAATTCATTGTAGTTATGCGCCTATTACTAAAGAAAAACCATTGGACAAACTAATTTATGATGCCTTTAATCTGGCGGGAGAACACAATACCAAAGCTACTTTTAGAAGAGAATCCCTTATCGAAAATGAAGAGGATCGAGTATTTGGACTATTGTTTAATATTGAAGGGCCTGTAGCTACACCAATTCAGTTTTATTTGACGGATAGCACATCCAATTTTTTTAGAGCATCCTTGTATTTTAATGCAAAAGTTGATCCAGATTCCACTAAAGCTGTAGTGGATTTTATCACTCCAGACATTCAAAATTTGATAGAGTCGTTTAAATGGAGTACCCATTTGGAATGATATATTCTTGATATTCAGTCATATTAAGTTTTGTAAATATTTATAATAGAATTCAATATGTAGTTTATTTAAAATCAGCAGATAAGGTATCTAAAATAAAAATATGTGTGATTACATATTTTTAACATTAAAAATGATCTACAATGGTTGGTAATTCCTTAGATTTGCAAATGTAAACTTTGGGTTTACTTTATTGAGATCAATTTAATAGCCAACCTTTATGACCGTAGTGTCTACTCTGAGAAGCGTATATCTTATGCGCAGTGTTTTAGCCATATGCCATGCATATAGGTTCTTTTCTGTTGGTTTTGATCTCCCACAATTTAGCATTCAAGAAAATATATTTTTTAACCAAAGACAACGTACTTCATACTTGTACCCATGGAGTAGGTTAAGTCGTATTAATCAAAACTGATTTAATTAACCATGAACAAATTTTTATTGTTTAGAAAATCATGGCATCTAGCTGTTTTAGCAGTACTTCTCTTACCAGGATTTATTCTTGCGCAGAGTAGCATTGGCTTTGTCCCCCAGGAAATAGCCCTAGCTAAGCAGAATAGAAGCACTTTTGAGTTGTTCGATATTGTAAAAGGAAATGTCGAAGACGCATCTAAAGATTACAGTGAAGCCGTAAATGGTGGAGTGATTTTTAACCTGGATTCTGAAGTGATGAGCAGAATCAATAGTGAAAAACCATCAAAGCTGAAATTGCAAATTCCTGTAGGAATGAACAATTCTTTTGCTGAAGTTGAATTGCTTAGGTTTGCTGCACATGCCAGTGGGGTACAAGTACGAACAAGTGATGGAGAAGTTATAACGGATGCAAACAATGGTCTTCATTATAGAGGTATTGTTAGTAGAGATGATCATTCATTGGTAGCCGTTAGTATTTTTGATAATTCTATTTCTGGATTTATTGCTACAAGTTCACATTCTTTCTTTTTTGGTAAAACTACGGATAGCGAAAGCCACATCTTGTATGAAGTGAATGATTTAAAAGAAACATATGAAATGCAATGTGGATTGGTTGATGATGGTCAAGGTTATACATCTGATCAATTGACCAACTCTTCAAGAGCTGCTGGGGATTGTATAGATATCTATGTAGAAGCTGGCCAAACAGTATTTAATGCATTTGCTGGAGACATGACCAATACGTTAAACTTCTTAAACGGAGTATTCGCACAGAGTTTTGTTCTTTATGCAAACGATGGATTGACATTGAAGATTTCAGAAATATTTGTTTGGACTACGGCTGATCCTTATACAGGAGGTGATACTGGAGCACAGTTGAATTTATTTCAAAATGAAACAAGTTCAATAAATGGTGATTTGGGTCACTTAGTAGAAGTTCAAAATATTGGAGGACAAGCTGCTGGATTTAGTGGTATTTGTAACGCAAATGTTGATCAGAGTCTATGTTTTAGTGGATTTTCTGGTACTTCATTTAATAATGTACCAACCTATTCTTTTAATGTTTTCATCATTTCACATGAAATGGGACACTTAATTGGAAGTAGGCACACCCATGCGTGCGTGTGGAATGGAAACAATACAGCTATTGATGGATGTGCAGGCTTTGTTGAAGGAGGCTGTGCGCTACCGCCATCAGCGAACCCTGGTACTATTATGAGTTATTGTACTCCTAACATTGATTTCGCTGAAGGGTTTCACGCTCAGCCAGCGGCAGTACTTCAAGCAACATTAAATAATGCAACATGCTTAAACCAATGCCCAAGTTGTACAGGTAATCTTCCACCTGCAATCACTTGTCCTGCGGACAATCATGATCTTCCAAGTGGATGTAATCCTACTGTACCAACGGCAGCAACTACATGGAATTTACCAACAGACAATAATCCTGATCCCGCAATTCCAACGATTGCAGAAGGATGTGTTCCGTTTTCACTGTCTTCAAGTGATGCAATAAGTGACAATGGATGTGTTAGAACAATTACAAGAACTTATACTGTAACAGATGGCAATGGTGACACAGATGAATGTACTCAGTCATTTTCATTCATCATGGATAATCAATCTCCAACATTTGATGCTACCCCAGCTGATGTAACATTAGAGTGTAGCGCTGTTCCAAGTGCTCCAACTTTAACTGCTTCGGATAATTGTATGGGAGTGGTTTCTACGATATTTATCAATGAAATACATTATGATAATACAGGTGGTGATCAAGGGGAATTTGTTGAAATAGCTGGAACAGCTGGTTTTGATTTGTCAAATTGTAGCTTGGTATTGTATAATGGATCGAATAACATGGTATATAATACGGTCGGTCTAAATGGAATGATCGATGACGAAGGTATGGGATTTGGAGCGGTTTCTTTCTCATTCCCAGCTAATGGATTACAAAATGGAGCTCCTGATGGTGTTGCTTTGGTTTGTGACGGAGATGTAATGGATTTTATCAGTTATGAAGGTACTATGACTGCAGCGGATGGTCCTGCAGCTGGAATGACTTCTGTAAATATAGGTACTGAACCTTCAAATACTCCAATTGGGGAGTCTATGCAGTTAGGTGGTACTGGTTGTACTTCTGCTACGTTTACTTGGTCTACTATGACTATGGCAGAATCTCCAGGAACTTTAAATGCTGGTCAAGTATTTGATTTAGCACAATGTCCTATGGGAAGTTCTGTAAACATTGCATTTAACGAGGTAGTTACTCCAGATCCAAGTTGTCCGAATACAGGAACAGTAGAAAGGACTTGGACAGCTACTGATGCTTGTATGAATACTTCGTCTTTCACTCAGACAATTACTATTGTTGATTCGGAAGGCCCAGAACTATGTAACGCTCCGGCAGACTTAACGTTAAACTGTGATGACCCGATACCAACTGCTGAAGAAGTAAGAGCTTTTGATGCTTGTACTATGCCAACTGGTGCTTCAGTTTGGATTAATGAGATTCACTACGATAACGCAGGTGGAGACGTAAATGAAATGATCGAAATTGCGGGTATCGCAGGTGTAGATCTTTCTAATTATAGTATAGAATTATATAACGGAAATGGTGGGGCTGTATACAATACAATGGCTCTATCAGGAATAATCCCTTCGGAGTCTTGTGGACATGGTGCTGTAGCATTCAATTACCCTTCGAATGGTATTCAAAATGGTGCACCTGACGGAATAGCTCTTATCGAAGGTACGACGGTGTTACAATTTATCAGTTACGAAGGTGATTTTACCGCTGTAGGTGGAACCGCTGATGGAATGATGTCAACTGATATTGGAGTGGAAGAAACGAATTCTACATTAACTGACCAATCACTTCAATTGACTGGAACAGGTTTAACTGGAAGCGATTTTACTTGGTCGGGACCAGCAACTAGTTCTCCAGGAATGTTGAACGAAGGTCAAGAATTAGAAGGACCTATCCTGGCTACACTTACTGAAGAATCTATGATGGGAATGTGTGCTGGTTCTGTTATAATAACTAGAACATATGTAGCTACAGACAACTGTGGAAATACGACAGAGCATGTACAAACCATTACTCAAGATGATGCGACTCCTCCGATGGCTGTATGTCAAGATATTACAGTTCAATTGGATGAAGAAGGAAAGGCTATGATTGAAGCTGATGAATTGGATGGAGGAAGTTCTGATAATTGTACTTCAACAGCTGACTTAACGTTTGAAGCATCAAGAACAATGTTTGATTGCTTTGACATTACGCCAAATACACCAATGTGTGCGAATACACATGAAGTTACTTTAACAGTAATTGATGGTTGTGATGCTGAAAGCATGTGTATTGCAAATGTAACAGTCGAAGATAATATAGCTCCTGAATTGACATGTCCTTCGAATTCAATCATTAGTTTGGATGCAGGAGAATGTGAATACATTTATCACTTCGTTCCACCTTTTGCAGTAGATAATTGCGAAGGAATATTAACGACAACATTCTTGCCGACAACATTTACCGACAACAATGGTTTTGCAGGAAACATGTTTGATATTGAAAACACTGGAATTGCTCCATTGACAATTACCATGTTTGATGTTCACTTAGAATCGGCTGCTGGAACAATGAATGAAGTTGAGGTTTGGTACACTACTTCTGCTGGTACTTATGTGGGGAATGAAACAAATGCTGGTGCTTGGACTAGTTTAGGAAGTAGCATGGTTACTTCTGCAGGTACTGGAAACCCAACTGCTTTACCAGTGGGTGGATTGACGATTATGCCAGGCGAAACGTATGGAATTTATATCGCACAAATTGATGGTGGTTCTGATTTTAGATATACTAATGGTGCGAACAATTATAACGATGCTAACTTAAGTATTACTACTGGTGTAGGTAAAGGTAATCCTGCGTTTACAGGAGGTACTTTCAACCCTAGAACATGGAATGGTAACATTCATTATTCTGTGGTTACCGGAAATA
This sequence comes from Saprospiraceae bacterium, assembly GCA_965230345.1. GTDB lineage: Bacteria > Bacteroidota > Bacteroidia > Chitinophagales > Saprospiraceae > JADKBO01. The sequence goes on along the minus strand of CBDDKR010000002.1, from coordinate 703,951 downwards.
TGACAGAAGTTATGCAAACTGCGGGTACGGACTTAAACAGTGGAGATTCATTTGTAGAAGGATTGTACTCTTGGACATACCAAGCGGATGATGGATGTGGGAATGTTTCTGAATGTACATTCAATCTAGAGGTTATTAATTACCCAGTAGCAAATACTACGACTTCTTTGAATTGTAATGCTGTAATTAATACTTCGATGACGCAGGATTGTGAGGCTGTTATTGGTGCGGATATGTTACTTGAGGGAGGACCTTACAGATGTTATAACGATTACATAGTTACTATACAAGGATTAGCTGGAAATGTGATTACAGAGCCAGGAACTTATGAAGTGACTGTTGCTGATCCAGATTCTGGTGTTAATTGTACTACGACAATTAATATTGAAGACAAATTGCCTCCTGTAATTGCATGTCCGGATACTTTGACAATGAGTTGTGTTTTATACGAATCATTGAAAGATGGTGAAATTGAATTGGAGGACCCAACAATAAGTGATTGTAGTGACTTCAATCTTGTTTATGCGGATGCGGTAATTGGTGATGACTGTGGAGGTAGAGAAGCAAAGAGAACTTATATAGCTACTGATATCAATGGTATGCAGTCTAGTTGTGTTCATGTGATTAATATTACTCCTCTGGACTTTAACCTAGATATCCAACAACCAGCTGAATTGGTTGAATTGGGTTGTGGTGCGAGCGATTTATCTCCTGAGGCTATTGCTGCATACTTTGATGATCCATTGACAAAAGATAATACGAAGACGAATATCATTGAAAACCATGAGGGGTACACTTTTGCATTCCCAACTTATGTTGTTAATGATCATGTTCAGAAAGTAGACGAAAACATTTGTAACCTATTTGTAACCTATACGGATAATGTTATTGATGCATGTGGTGCAGGTTGCCATGGCAATAAGAAGGTAATTAGAGAGTGGGAATACATCAACTGGTGTACACTAGAAGATTCTAAGTTTGTTCAGATCATTAAGGCAAGTGACAATGAGGCTCCTACATTCAACTTAAGAGATACAATTGTTAGTACTAGACCTTGGGATTGTACGGCTGAATTCATGTTGCCAGAGCCTTGGGAATTACATGATGATTGTGATATTGCTCCAGGTTATTACGTATCTGGTCCTGCTGGTGTGGTAATTAGCCCAAAACCAGAGGGTGGATATATCGCTGTTGGTGCTCCAAAAGGGAAACATTTGTTCTTCTATACGGCATATGACTGTTGTGGTAATGAAAGAACAGATACTGCTGAAATCGTTGTTTTAGATAAGGTTTCTCCGGTAGTAACTACAGATCAAGATATCGTTGTGAGTTTGACGCCTAATTATCCAAATGGAGGACAGGCAAAACTATTTACACATCATATAGATAATGGTTCGTTTGATGTTTGTACTGATGTACATATGGAAATAAGAAGAGCGGATGACGCTCCTCAATGTGGAAACGATGGAGATTTACAAGGGAATCAGCCTTACAATAATAACAGAACATTTAATGATACCAACATAAGATTTGGAACTGGAAATCACCCTAATGACAATAGGTTTGATACAGATCATGGTGAATTTGTAAAATTCTGTTGTGAAGATATTGAAGCGGAAGTAGTTGATGCAAACGGTGACGGTGTAATTGATTCATTGGATAGAGGATATGTGATGGTAATCATCAGAGTATGGGATGATGCTAACATGTCTGGTGTTTACGGTGACGAAGTTGAGCCATTCCCTGGTTGTGCTCCTCAAAGGGATAATTACAACGAAGGTTGGGCTTACGTTAAAGTTGAAGACAAATTACCTCCAGTAATTTCTTGTCCAGCAGATGCTACTATCTACTGTGATTGGGGAATCGATGTATCTGCTGATTTCGGTGGTGGATTCCAAAACACTGATCAAGCAAACTTTGATAAAACAGGTGTTGCTGAAGCATATGGAACTTGTGGATCTGTTGATGTATACTTTAATGATAACATAAATGTTGACGATTGTGGAGTAGGAACGATCATTAGACAGTTCCAAGCTTCTACAAACTCTAAGACTGGTACAAAGACCGTTACTTGTCAGCAAGTGATTACGGTTCTTCCAAGACCAAGTCAATTTAGTGTGTCTCCACCAAATCCAAATCCACTAAGTGTTGGATGTTCATTGACTCAAGAAGACTTGGATAAAAGGTTACCTACTGTAACAGGAGGACCTTGTGATGTGATTGGTGAGAATGTAAAAGTTGATACCTTCTTGTTTGAGAATGGTGTTTGTAAGAAGTGGGTTGCTGAGTACAACTATATGAACTGGTGTACTGGTGAGTCTATGGGACCATTCTATGCATACTTTGTTTATGAAGATACTGAAAAGCCAGTATTGGATGATTGTGAAGATAAAATGTTCGGCGTTGACGCCAATTGTGAAGCTGTATTGACACTTACGAACAGCGCGACTGATGGTGGTGGATGTACTGACGAAGGTTGGTTGAAATGGCAATTGTTTGTTGATACATGGGCTGATGGAAACATCAATCATTATGCATCAAGCTTTGTTAGTCCAAGTGGATTTAGAAACTGGAAACCTGTTGCAGGAGATGACCCAATGCTTCCAGGAGGTCACACATATGCTGACGTTGTTTATGTTAAATACATTGAGCCTACTTCAAGCATGGGCAATGATGAAGTATCTGTAACATTAGATGCTGAGATTATTACTGGTAAGATGTCAAATCACAAAGTGCACTGGAAAGTTACTGATGGATGTCATAACCACAGCACTTGTAGCTATGATGTAATGGTAGCTGATAAGAAGGCTCCAACTCCTTACTGCGTGAGCTTAAGCTCTGCCTTAATGGAGAATGGTGGTGTTGAACTTTGGGCTAGCGATTTTGATAAAGGATCATTTGACAATTGTTGTGCACAAGAAGAATTGTTATTCACTTTCTACGAAGAGAGAGGAGCATTCCTTGACACCATTATTAGAGTGGGTAATACGGATTACTTAGTTAATGCATCGACACCTCAATACTTCGATGAGAATGGCTTCGTTGACTTTGATGGTGATGGAGTTACTTATCCTAAAGCTAAGACCGGTACCATTAATAAATACGATAATGGTGATATCCAGAAGTGGGTACCTGCTTATAGATCTTCTGCTAAAGTATTTGATTGTGATGAATTTGGTGCTCAAGGACCAAATGGAGTTCCAGTACGAATGAGTGTTTGGGATACTAAGATGAATACGGACTTCTGTGTAGTATATCTTTCTTTGATTGATAATCAAGGTGGGTGTGATCCAAATAGCAGAGGTTCAATTTCAGGTAGAATTGCAACTGAAAATGGAAATCTAATCCATGACGTTGAAGTAACTATTGTAAGCCCATTCATTGGTTTTAGTGAAACAAAGGTCGTTGATGGTGAGTTTGAATTCAAAAACTTAGTTAAAGATGTAGATTATAACATAGTTGCTAAGAAAGAAGGTGATTATATGAATGGTATTTCTACCTTAGATTTGATCCTTATTCAAAGACACATACTAGGACTTAGTGAACTTAGTTCTGAAATGAAATTAATTGCAGCTGATGTTAATAGTGATATGAACATCAGATCGAGTGATTTAGTAGAATTGAGAAAACTTATTTTAGGTGTTAAGAATGATTTTACTGCTCCAAGTTGGATGATTATTAAAGAAGATCAGCAATTATCTATGAATACACCATTAGTTTATGAAATGGATAACAATACTGGTGCATTAGTTGACGCTATGTACGATATCAATTTTATTGGAACTAAAGTTGGTGATGTAAGTGGTGATGCTGCTGCTAACTTGAGATCAACTGCTGTTGATTCAAGAAGCAACAAAACTGTTAACTTAGTAGTAGAAGAGCAAGAAGTTGTAGCTGGTCAAACAGTTGCAGTTGACGTAACTTCTGCAAACTTTGCTGACGTATATGGTTACCAATTCACAACTAACTTAAATGGATTGAACTACAATGGTGTAAGAAGCGGTGCAATTACAATGTTGGATGAAAACGTAGGAATTATCTCTAACGAAGTAATTACAACTTCTTGGGCAAGTACTGAAATGGCTTCAGTAAATGCTGACCAAGTATTGTTCACATTAGAGTTTGTTGCTACTAAGAGTGGTAAGTTAAGTTCAATGTTGAACATCAATTCTAACGTTACTAAAGCAGAAGCTTATACTGATGCTGAGATGAACGTAGCAAACATTGATGTAACATTCAGAACAAACAATACTGAAGTTGCAGTAAATGCATTGTACCAAAACGAGCCTAACCCATTCAGTGATGTTACTACAGTAGCTTACGAATTGGCAAATGCTGGTGATGTTACATTTACATTGTATGACGTAACTGGTAAAGTAGTATTGGTTAAAGATGTAGAAGGAGTTAAAGGAATTAACACTGTTACATTTACAACAGCTGATATGAAAGTGAGGGGAATCGTTTACTACCAGATAGAAAGTGGTGATTTCACCGCTACAAAGAAAATGTTGATCCTTGAAAAATAGGAATACAATAAATCTTTTGCAAAAAAGGGCTTGGAGTGATCTCCAAGCCCTTTTTTGTTAGAAAATTTTAAGGATTTAGAGATGTTGTTTCAGAACCATTGATTTTATAGTTACGGCTATTATATCTTAATGAAAACCATCTATGTTATTATTGATGCTCACATCTTAAATGCTATTCCTGAGTTGATCAATTTATTACCCACCTAATCAATTATTTTTTTGTTCTGGGAGTCCTGCTTATGTCGCGCAATTGATTAATGGTTGTCCAATTTGAGTGAGTCTATATTCTTTTAATTGACTGTTTCGTGATAAAAAGTTTAAAAAATGGTATGAAAATTGTCAATGATTGTATTGAATAAGTTTTGAAAAGATGAAAAACAGGTATTAAAGATGATTTCTTTTTCTTATGTTTTATTTGATATTAGTCAAATAAGTATAACAAATAGGTGCTATAATGCAATTAAAATGCAATAAAAAACTCTTGAACTAAAATATAGTATTGGGAAATTTATTAAAATATAATTAATATTGGCTGCATGGGTAAATAAAAAATAATATTACCTTTGTAACTTATAGTGCACCTGGGAGAGGTATCTCTACTGGTGAACATATGAATAGGAACCAATTAATTTATTAAAAAACCAACCATGAGCTTAATGATTTATAGCTTCCCCTTGGCTAGGACTAGGCGTATAGCAGCCTCGAGTCTTGGCAGTTTGTCATTATTTTTATTCTTATTTATTTCATCTTTTTCATTACAAGGTCAATGTGATGCTTCTTGTGGAGCTGCTGAGGCTTGTTTAGAAAGCGTATGTGCTTGTGATGATGGTGCAGGTAATATTACACTGACCATTCAAGTGAATAATTTTCCCACAGGTTGTGGTACTGGCTATGATGTCGGTATTATCTATACCAATGATGTAGGAGGGAATAGTATTGCATCTGTAATGGGTGTTACCTCTTCAACGATTACTTTTCCAGCAGTCACTAATATGGGTGATCCTGCGGATATTGCTATTTTGAGCATAAGTAATACGTGTACAAATAATGGAGAGCCTTTCTGTTCAGCTTCAGTTTCGGTAACTCCATCAACAGATCCTGTGATTACGACTCCGGCAGATATGACGGTAAATGATTGTATGACACAGGTTGATGTAGATGCTGCGTTTAACACATGGTTGAGTACGGCATCGGTGTCTAACGGTTGTAATCCAATGTTAACAGATGATAATTCAGGTGCACCTGATGCTTGTGGTGGTGCAACAACAGTGACATGGACAGCGACAAGTACTTGTGGCACTCCAGTTATGGCTTCAGCGACATTTACGGTTACAGATGCATCGGCGGTAGTATTGACTCCACCAGCAGATATGACGGTAGGTGAGTGTATGACTCAGGTTGATGTAGATGCAGCTTTCAGCACATGGTTAGGTGGCGTAAGTTCAAGTGGTGGATGTAGTGTAATGATTAGCGATAATAGCGCTGGAGCACCAGACGCATGTGGCGGAGATGTAACGGTAGTATTCACGGCGAGCAGCGATTGTGAAGCTGACGTTACGGGATCGGCAACGTTTACAGTTACAGATGCATCGGCGGTAGTATTGACCCCACCAGCAGATATGACGGTAGGTGAGTGTATGACTCAGGTTGATGTAGATGCAGCTTTCAGCACATGGTTAGGTGGCGTAAGTTCAAGTGGTGGATGTAGTGTAATGATTAGCGATAATAGCGCTGGAGCACCAGACGCATGTGGCGGAGATGTAACGGTAGTATTCACGGCGAGCAGCGATTGTGAAGCTGATGTTACGGGATCGGCAACGTTTACAGTTACAGATGCATCGGCGGTAGTATTGACTCCACCAGCAGATATGACGGTAGGTGAGTGTATGACTCAGGTTGATGTAGATGCAGCTTTCAGCACATGGTTAGGTGGCGTAAGCTCAAGTGGTGGATGTAGTGTAATGATTAGCGATAATAGCGCTGGAGCACCAGACGCATGTGGCGGAGATGTAACGGTAGTATTCACGGCGAGCAGCGATTGTGAAGCTGATGTTACGGGATCGGCGACATTTACAGTTACAGATGCGTCGGCGGTAGTATTGACTCCACCAGCAGATATGACGGTAGGTGAGTGTATGACACAAGCAGATATAGACATGGCTTTTGCTTCATGGATAAGTGGAGCGAGTTCAAGTGGTGGATGTAATGTAATGATTAGTGATGATGGAAGTAGTGCACCAGACTCATGTGGCGGAGATGTAACGGTAGTATTCACGGCGAGCAGCGATTGTGAAGCAGACGTTACAGGATCGGCGACATTTACAGTTACAGATGCGTCGGCGGTAGTATTGACTCCACCAGCAGATATGACGGTAGGTGAGTGTATGACACAAGCAGATATAGACATGGCTTTTGCTTCATGGATAAGTGGAGCGAGTTCAAGTGGTGGATGTAATGTAATGATTAGTGATGATGGAAGTAGTGCACCAGACTCATGTGGCGGAGATGTAACGGTAGTGTTTACTGCGAGCAGCGATTGTGAAGCAGACGTTACAGGATCGGCGACATTTACAGTTACAGATGCGTCGGCGGTAGTATTGACTCCACCAGCAGATATGACGGTAGGTGAGTGTATGACACAAGCAGATATAGACATGGCTTTTGCTTCATGGATAAGTGGAGCGAGTTCAAGTGGTGGATGTAATGTAATGATTAGTGATGATGGAAGTAGTGCACCAGACTCATGTGGCGGAGATGTAACGGTAGTGTTTACTGCGAGCAGCGATTGTGAAGCAGACGTTACAGGATCGGCGACATTTACAGTTACAGATGCGTCGGCAGTAGTATTGACTCCACCAGCAGATATGACGGTAGGCGAGTGTATGACTCAAGCAGATATAGATATGGCTTTTAATGAATGGTACAGTCAGGTCTCATTGGTTGGGAGTTTTATTGGAACAGGATATTCTGGGCCTAGTGGTCCTTCTACATTGTATTCAATCGATGGGAATACTGGTGATGCCACAGCTATAGGAGCTGTTGGTTTTGATAGATGTGGGTCTATTTCACAAGATCCTATTTCCGGAGATTATTATAGTGTATGTCAAAGAAGTGGATCGGGATTACCAGTTTTGGTTCAAATTGACCCAACAACAGGAATGGGAACTGAAATTGGTGTTTCAGGAACACATTCATTTGGTAATGCTTACTCCGATGGTGCGTTTAGATCTGACGGAACTTATTTTGTTTATTTAGAGGGTGGAGATGGTCTTGGAACTGTAAATCTAACAACTGGAGCCTTAACTGAGTTAGGCTCATCTGGTGTGTCTTGTTGTGGGAATGGAATAGCCTTTGGTCCTGGTGACGTTTTATACCATGCCAATGAAAATGCCTTGCATATTCTTGATCAATCCACGGGTAATGCTAGTTTTTTAGTAACCTTGAATTACCCTTCAGGTGGACAAATAATGTCTATGTACTATGATGATGCGAGTTCAACTATGTATGGTATGTTGAATGAAGGTGGTGGTGGATCCAATAGGTTTTTGTGTACTATTGATCTTACTACTGGAGAGGTAACTAAAATTGGAAGCGATATTGGTCCTGTAGCTCGAATTGCAGCTGGATCATCTTCAACTATTAGCGGTGGATGTAATCCCGTATTAACAGATGATAATACTGGAGCACCAGATGCATGTGGTGGAAATACAACAGTAACATGGACAGTTGCAAGTGATTGCGAAGCAGATGTTACGGCTTCTGCGACATTTACGGTTACTGACGCTCCAGCGGTAGTTGTTACGCCTCCTACTGATGCTATGATCATGGAGTGTCAGACACAGATGGATGTTGATATGGCATTTAGCAATTGGTTGGCTACAGCTTCGATTGGTGGCGGATGTAATGCAATGCTTTCAAATAATGCGATGGCTGCACCTGATGCATGTGGCGGAAGTGTTACAGTAGAGTTTACGGGGAGTAGCGACTGTGAGGCTGATGTAGTAGAAAGTGCGACTTTCACAGTGACAGATGCCCCTGCAATGAACTTAACTACACCATCTGATGTAATGGAAGAAGCGTGTCAAGACCAAGACGATATAGACTTGGCATTTGATGACTTTTTGAATGATTATACTTTAAGTGGTGGATGTCCAAGTGCAAGTGTATCTATGTCAGTGAGTGGGTTAGATATTGGAGGTTATGATGAAACAATTATGCCATCAGCTCCGGTAAATGCTCCGATGTCTCCTACTGTTGCGGGAACTGTATCTAGTTGTGATGACTGTACGGAGATGATTGCCCTACCATTTACATTTAGCTTTTATGGTGTTGATTACAACAGTTTGTGGATTTCTTCCAATGGCTATGTGACTTTCACCCCTCCAATGACTTCAGGATGCTGTTCGGGGACACCGCTCCCTACGGATATAGTTTCGAACTCTTATTTGCCAACAAACTTTATTGCCTTGTGGTGGACAGATATACTTCCATTTGTAGGTGGAAATATTCAATACGGAACGAATAGTGATGGAGATTTTGTAATATCATTCGTTAACCTTCCGCCATTTGGTGGTGGTTCAGATATCTTAACAGGTCATATAGTATTGTCACCTAATGGAAATATTGAAATAATTTATGAGTCGTATGCTGATTATATGTACGGTCCTGCTACCATTGGTATTCAAAATGCAGATGGATCTTCGTATCAAGAATTGTTCCATGGAGATCCTGCTAATCCTCCTGCAGTTCAAAATATAGTTTATGAACCAATTATCGCGCCTAGTGCATGTGGTGGTAGTGCCATGGTAACATGGACAGCTAATGACGGTTGTTCTACTGAGACAGGTTCAGCTACATTTACCGTAGAAGATGCGGAACCAATCACATTCAGCTGTAGTGATTTGACTATTGGTGCAGATATGAGTCAAGTTGATGCAGATGCAGCCTTGGCTGGATGGGTAGACGATGTGATCAATAATACAACTGGCGGTTGTAATTTAATAATAAATGATGACGCTCCTGGAGCGGCCCCTGATGTATGTATAGGAGGAACCGTGACGGTTGAATTCACCATTATGGATGATTGTTTTGATAACGATACTTGTACAGCAACATTTACTGTACCACCTTCATCTTTAAGCGTAAATCCGATGGGCGCTGGATCTGTATGTATCGATCTACCTGTTGAATTATTCGGAAAGGTCATGGGAGGATCTGGAAACTTTACACACAGATGGACGGTAATAACCGGTATGGGAACATTTGACGATGCCTTTATTGAAAACGCTGTATTTACACCTACATCTTCTGGAAATGTTGAGCTATTGTATGAAGTTACTGATACGGATTCTGGATGTACAGTAAGTCAAACAATGAGCATCTACGTACAAGACGATTGTGATTACGAATTTACGATTGATGATCCATGTGTGTGTAACAATGATGCTGATGTAAATGCGGACAACGGTACCTTCATGGAATTAATGACGGTAACTGGACCAAATGGTTCGGCATTGCCTAATGGAATGTCTTGGACATTTACAGATTTGACAGGTGCGTATTCTGCGAGTCCTTTTAATGAAGAAAATATACCAGGGCCACAAGGATCCTTGTTGGCAGCTGGTCAAACAATGCAATACTGTAGCAATCTTGGTGGTTGTACTGTGTACAATTCGGCAAGTGGCAATATGTTAACTGCTCCATATGGTTCGTACTATTTGGTATTCTCTCATGTGGATGCAGAAGGATACTGTGGATCGGTACAAGGACCATTCCCAGATGATGACGCAGATCCAACAACAGCCAATCCGGCAAATACGGTATTGTCGCTTTGCAATACATGTTTCTATCCAAACGTAAGTGTGTTAAATTTGCCACCTACGATATGTGAATCAGAAGCACCAATCACGATTCAAGGTGTACCTACTGCTACAGGTAATGGTACATGGAATGGTGAGGCTACATTTACTGGTGGTAATCCACCTTACTCTTATGGAGTTGTAAATGGATTAACGGATAATGGAGATGGAACAGCAACTTTTGATCCAAGTATTGCGGGGGCTGGAACATATACATTGTCTTATACATTTGAAGATCAACCGGCACTTGGAGGAAGCGAGCCAGGATGTTTCCAAGCAGTACAAGCCTCGATTACGGTTACACCGAATGTTGATCCATCGTTCACAGATGATGACGACGATAATATCGTGTGTTTAGGTCAAATAGTGACTTTAACAGCTAATGCTGCAGGAGGAATCTTTACAGGAGATGGTGTGACGGACAATGGAGACGGAACAGCAACATTTACAACAAATGCCGAAGGAAAATTTGTGGTAACCTACAGTTATACTAATGGCTGTGCGGGAAGCTACTCAGAAATATACGAAACGGATAATATAGATCCTACAATTACTTGTCCTGCAGATGTTGCGGTAAGCAATGATGCAGGTATATGTGGAGCAGTTGTAGATTATGACATGCCAATGGCAGACGACAACTGTGGTGTAACATTAAACGCAGGCGCAGAAACATTTGTTTATACTGGTGTTAGTCAATTCTGGACGGTTCCAGCAGGAGTAACGTCAGTCAATATTGTAGCTAGCGGAGGATCTGGTGGCAATGGTAATGGAGGAATTGGAGGTAGAGGAGCTACGATGAGTGGTGATTTTGCGGTGTCACCTGGTGATGTATTAGAAATTGTTGTTGGTCAAGGTGGTCAACAATATGGAAACTCTGGTGGCGGAGGAGCTGGATCAGGAGTATTATTAGGTGGAACACCTCTTGTTATTGCTGGCGGCGGCGGCGGTGGAGCAATAAACGCTGCTGGTTATGATGCTGATATTGCCCCTAATGGTGGCAATAGTTCAGGATTAGGTGGTATTTCTGGTGCAGGAGGACAAAAAGGATATAGGACAGGAGATTGTGGCTGGGCATCTGGCGGTGGAGGGTTTATGACTGATGGTTATGGAGGTGATGGTACCTGGGATGGTGGCATTTTACCAGGTACAATAGGTGGAACTGGAGCTGGTTTGTCATGGGCAAATGGAGGAGCAGGTGGAATGAATGGAGGATGTACGTTTACTTACCCTAATCAAGGTTCTTGGGGACTTGGTGGTGGAGCAGCTGGAAGCTATGGCGGCGGCGGCGGCGGTGGATATTCTGGCGGCGGCGGCGGTCAATATGTTGACCCAGATCCTGCTAATCGCGGCGGCGGCGGTGGTGGTTCTTTAAATAATGGGATGAACCAAGTAAATATTCCAGGTAATAATACAGGAAACGGTGTAGTTGTAATTACTACATCTGGTTCTGATTTAGTATTGGTAGAAGGACTGCCTAGTGGTTCTATTTTCCCAGTTGGAACGACAACAAATACATATGTAATAACAGATAATACAGGAAATACAGCGTCATGTTCATTTGAAGTTGAGGTAGCTGATGATGAGAATCCAATGATTGCGTGTCCAGCTGATGTTACGATTTCTACGAGTAATTTGGGTAGTACGGGAGATTGTGCTGGTCAATATGATTGGAATCACGCTCTACCTACGGATAATTGTTATGTAAGCGATTACACAGTGACTTATACTAACCCAACGGGTACGGTAGATGGACCCAATTTAGTATTTGAAGGTTCTACTTCGTCAAATCTAGGAATTGGTAACCGTGATTTTGAATTAGGCACAACAACAATCAACTATTATGTAGAAGATGCTTCTGGAAATACAGCAACATGTGGATTTACCGTAACGGTAGAAGATGATGAAACTCCGGTATTTGCGGACTGTCCAAATGGGTTAGTAGTTGACGTATTTACGAATGATTGTACGACAAACATTTTCTGGAGTATACCAAATGCGACAGACAATTGTGGCGTAACCGTTACTCAGACTGCTGGTCCTGCGTACGGAAGTGCTGTAGCACCAGGTATGTATACGATTACTTATGAAGCAGCAGACAATGCAACTCCTGCGAATTCGGTAGAATGTACCTTTGACATCAATGTAATTGATACAGAGAATCCTGTGATTGTAAATTGTCCATTTAACGATCAGATCTTAGACGTTAATGGCAATTGTGAAGGCATTTTACCTGATTATACGGTACAAATGGGTGTATTGGATAATTGTACAGATCCAATAGTTGATATCGTTCAACTACCTGCACCTGGTACGGTATATGCAGTAGGTGATGTGGTAATGGTAAGCATTACAGTGACAGATGCGAGTAATAATTCAAGTGTTTGTTCATTTGATGTATTGGTAGAAGATAATGATGCACCAGTTGCGAATTGTTTAGATTTAAATGGTTCTGTAGGAAACGGTGATAATGTTTATCTAGATAATGCAGGTATGGCAACCATTTCGGTTTCAGATATAAATGACAATTCAACAGATAATTGTGGAATAGCAAGTATAGTATTAGATCATACAGCGTTTACATGTAATCATATTGGCGCGAATACTGTTACGATGACGGTTACTGATGTAAATGGAAATCAATCAAGCTGTTTATCAGAAGTAGTTGTTGTAGATAGCATTATGCCAATGGCAATGTGTAACGATGTAACGCTAAATCTTAATGAATTTGGCAATGCAACAGTATCTATAGATGATATTGATAATGGTTCAAGTGATAACTGTGCGATCGTAAGCAGACAATTATCGGAGTCATTCTTTGACTGCGAGGATTTAGGTAGTAATACGATAAATTTAACCATTATAGATCAGAATGGCAATAGCGCAAGTTGTGATGCATCCATTACAATTACGGATACTGAGACTCCAGTATTTGCTAACTGTCCACCTGCGGCTGTAACATATGATGTGTTTACTAATGATTGTGAAATGAGTCTTGTTTGGAGTATTCCAACGGCAATAGACAATTGTAAACCAATTGTTACTCAAACTTCTGGTCCGGCTTATGGATCTTTGGTAGGCCCAGGAGTATACAATATTGAATATACCGCAATGGATTTGGCTGGTAATTCAACAACCTGTGCATTTGTAATAAATGTAGTAGATACAGAGAATCCTTTGATTACATGTCCAACACAAAGTGTAGTAACGGTTGTACCGACGGATGCTGGAGTATGTGAGTATACCGTATTAGACGGTAGCCTAGATGCCATAGTAAGTGAGAATTGTGATAGTATAGCAGTAGCGCATGACTTTACTTCTGCTGGAAGTATGGATGCTACCACTTTGATGAATCATGTATTCCCAATAGGACAAACAAATGTTACATGGACAGCTACGGATTCTACGGGTAATTCAGTTTCTTGTTCATTTATACTTTCGGTTTTAGATGAAGAATTACCTACGATTACATGTATCGCTGATATAACAGTCGGAACGGACGATGATATATGTGGTGCGATCGTAGATTATGATCTTCCAATGATAGGAGATAATTGTCCTTTACCTGCAGATGCACTGCAATTGATGGTAGGGTTACAAACTGGAGCTGAGTTCCCAATTGGAACGACGACTATAATATACAGAGTTACAGATGCAGCAGGAAATACTGCGGAGTGTGGCTTCGATGTTACAGTAGAGGACGATGATGCTCCAATGATCGATTGTACTATTGATCCTAATGATCCACAGATGACAGAAATGGTAATGTGTGAAAGCGAGTTTGCTTGGAACCACCCAGTTCCAACAGACAATTGTAGCATTGATGCTTATACATATAAGATTACGAATCCTGATGGAACGGTTAATGGTCCATTTACTTTAATAGAAATCGTTAATGGTGGTAGCACGGAGACAGAATATGCATTTGAAGAAGGAACTACTGTAGTTGAGTACTACGTGGTTGATGAATATGGAAATGAGAGTTCATGTTCGTTCAGCGTAATAGTTACGGATGAAGCACCACCGCATTTTGCTAATTGCCCTGCTGATATGGTATTCGGAAATGATCCGGATCAATGTGGAGCATCTGTAAATTGGGTAATACCACATGCGTATGACAATTGTGATACGCCGATTACAGTAGAGGCTGATCCTGCAAATGAATATGCTCCAGGAGATTATATTCCTGTAGGTTCATATACTATAAGATATACTGCGTCGGATAACGATGGCAATGAAATGGAATGTGTGTTTATGATTACAGTTGAAGATACACAAGAGCCAGAAATATTAGTGGGTAAACCACAAGATGAGACTGTAGATTGTGATAACGTTCCTACGCCATTGGTATTAGGAGAGAATGATGTTGAAGATAACTGTACTGATGATCCAACCATTGAGTTTGATCAGGTGTCAACTCAAGATCCAGACCAGGGTTCATGTGATCATTACAATTACACAGTTACAAATGTTTGGACTGTAACAGATGAATACGATAATGCTCAAGTTTGGGAACAAGTAGTTACAGTACAAGACACTGTAGCTCCAATATTAACTTTACCATTGGATGCAACAGTAGAATGTGATGGTCAAACAATGGAAGAGAGCTTTGTTTGTGATCCTGCTAATGGAATATTTGCACCAAATGCTTCTGATGTAGCGTATGGAATACCAAATGCATCTGATAATTGTGCATCGGATGACTTCATTTGCATTGAATATCAAGATGTATTTACTTCTGGAAATTGTGGATTTACTGGAACAATTGAAAGAACATGGACTGCTACAGATCCATGTGGTAATGCTGCTTCTGCAGTACAAGTTATTACTATCGTAGATGAGACTGCTCCTGAATTTACTTGTATGGATGTGACCATCGAATTGGATGAAGATGGATTGGCTAATATTGGAGCAGATGATGTAATAGATGGTGGTATTAATGCGGTAGTTGACGCCTGTTCTGATCCTATGGATTTAACTTACCAGATGTCACAAACTGACTTTGATTGTAGTCATGTTGGAAGCAATGAGATTACATTAATTGTCACTGATGATTGTGGCAACTCTGCTGCATGTTTGGTTGATGTTACTGTAGTTGATGTAACTGTACCAAATATTACTTGTCCAAGCAATGCTATCATTCAATTGGATGCTGGAGAGTGTGAAATTATAGTTAGTACAGCTGCACAAGCGACTGATAATTGTGATGTTGTCATCACATATTCACCAGACTTGACAGATTTCTTACCAATAGGTTTGAATACCATAACAGCTACAGCTACAGATCCAAGTGGGAATAATGCGCAATGTAGCTTTACAATAGAAGTTGTAGAGCATGTGCCATCAAGCAATAGCTTAAATTGTAACAACAACATCAATGTGTCATTAGATGGCGATTGTCAAGCTGTTTTAAACGCAGATATGTTATTGGAAGGTGGAGATTACAGATGTTATGATAACTACTGTATCGAAATTTTAGATGCGAATGGAATTCCTCACGGCAATAGTTTTGATTTATCAGATGTTGGACAAACGTTTGAAGTTACAATTACGGATTGTATGGGATCAAATAATTCTTGTTGGGGATATGTAAACATCGAAGAGAAATTACTTCCTGAGATAGAATGTCCAGCTGATGTTACGATATCATGTAGTCAAGATCCTGAAGAAAGGGATCAGTCTGGAAGATTGATTACTGGTGAAGCTGAATTATTGACATGTGAGCCAAGTGCAGTAATAGAGTATGAGGATAACTTTATAGATAATGGTCAGTGTGAGTCACCAAGAGCGATCGTTGAGCGTTTATGGAGAATCATCGATCAGTCAGGTAATGAAGTGACTTGTACACAGATTATAACCATTGATGCATTTGATCTTAATGATGTGGTTTTCCCTGCTAATTTGGAAGATACGGATGCACTTACATGTAAAGATGTTTCAGCAGATGCTTCTTTGGTAGATCCTGCAAATACAGGTTACCCTGTATTAAATGATGTTGAGATTAATTTGACTAGTAATCTATGTATGGCATCATTGAATTATAGCGATGAAATATTTAACATATGTGATGGTAGTTATGAGATATTGAGAACATGGAAGATTAGAAACATGTGTCAGCCAGTATCACCAACGAATCCACGAATTGGAATTCAGGTCATCAAGGTATTGGATGTAGAAGGTCCAAAATTACAACCATGTCCGCAGGATACAGTTATATCTACTGGACCATGGTCATGTTATGGAGAATTTGACTTACCAATTCCTGACTTTATCTATGATGAATGTACAAATGCTGCAGACTTTGATGTGAAGATCTACGGTGGAGGTAAGTTGATCAGAACGGGATACTATTCTACTGGTGATTTAAACATAAGAGCAGTAGATTTAAAGAATGGTAAGACTTATACGATTAGATATACTGCATCTGATCCATGTGGAAATACGACAGTATGTACATTTGATGTTTCGGTAAGAGATTTAACTGCACCAGTTGCCATTGCGAAGGAAGATATCGTATTGTCATTAGGTGGTGGAGCTTACGGTGACGGTACGGCTAAATTATTTGTTGAGTCAATAGATAATGATTCGTACGACAACTGTACTGATGTATACATTGAAATCAGAAGACATCAAGCGCCAGAATGTACAAATCTAGGTGTAAATGGACACAACAATAACAATACATACGATGATGATAATCATGCTGATGATAACATCAATGATACAGACGATGGACAGTTTGTTAAATTCTGTTGTGAAGACTTAAGTGCTGTTGAAGTTGATGGAAACCAAGATGGTGTAGTTGATTCCTTGGATCTTGGATACGTACAAGTATTTATGAGAGTGTGGGATGATGCGAATGGAAGTGGAGTATATGGAGATGAAGTAAATGGATATCATGACAATTACAACGAAAGTTGGACCTTTGTTAAGGTTGAAGATAAGTTGCCACCAATTATTGCTTGTCCTGCAGATGCTACTATCTATTGTGATTGGGGAATCGATGTATCTGCTGATTTCGGTAATGGCTTCCAAAATGCAGATCAAGCAAATTTTGATAAGACAGGCGTTGCTGAGGCATACGGATCGTGTGGTGTATTGGATGTATTCTTTAATGACAATATTAACTTGGATGATTGTGGAGTTGGAACAATTATTAGACAATTCCAGGCTACGAATTCTTCTAAGACGGGGCCAAAGACGGTTACTTGTCAGCAAGTAATTACTGTTGAACCAAGACCTAGTCAATTCCAGGTATTACCACCTAATCAGAATCCATTGAGTGTAGGATGTACATTGACACAATCTGACTTGGATAAGAGGTTACCAACGGTTATTGGAGGACCTTGTGATGTCATTGGTGAGAATGTTAGCGTAGATACTTTCTTATTTGAAAATGGAGTATGTAAAAAATGGGTTGCAGAGTATAACTACATGAACTGGTGTACTGGAGAATCAATGGGACCATTCTATGCGTACTTTGTATATGAAGATACAGAAAAGCCTGTTTTAGATGATTGTGACGACAAAATGTTTGAAGTTGATGCTAACTGTGAGCACGTATTGACACTTACTAATAGTGCTACTGATGGCGGTGGATGTACGGACGAAGGATGGTTGAAGTGGCAGTTGTTTGTAGATACATGGGCTGATGGAAACATCAATCATTATGCATCTAGTTTTGTTAGTCCAACAGCATTTAGAAATTGGAAGCCAATTGCGGGTAATGATCCTTTACTACCTGGTGGACATACATATGCGGATGTGGTTTATGTTAAGTACATTGAGCCTACATCAAGTATGGGTAATGACGAAGCGTCTATTACATTAGAAGCTGAAGTTATATCTGGAATGATGTCGAATCACAAAGTACACTGGAAGGTTACTGATGGATGTCACAACCATAGTACTTGTAGCTACGATGTAATGGTAGTGGATAAGAAGGCACCAACACCATACTGTGTGAGTTTAAGTTCTGCAGTAATGGAAAATGGAGGAGTTGAATTATGGGCAAGTGACTTTGATAAAGGTTCATTTGATAATTGTACACCGCAACAATCAATCTTATTTACCTTTAATGAGGTACAAGGTGTATTTGCGGATACAATAATCAAAGTTGGTAACAAAGAATACTTAGTTAATTCTACAGTTCCGCATTACTTTGATGAAAATGGATTTGTTGATTTTGATGGCGATGGAGTAGTCTATCCAGCAGCTAAGAATGCAACTATAAATAAGTATAATGAAGGAGATATCCAGAAATGGGCTCCATTCTATAGATCATCAGCAAAAGTGTTTGATTGTGATGAGTACTTAGCTCAAGGAGCGAATGGATATGAGTTGAAGATGAGTGTATGGGATCTGAAATTAAATACTGATTTCTGTATTATATACTTATCATTAGTTGATAACCATGGTGCATGTGATCCTAATTCAAGAATGACGATATCTGGAAAGGTATTAGATGAAAAAGGTGAAGGTGTATCAGAAGTGACTATGACAATTGAAGGGTCTGTTAATGACTTTGTAAAAGTGAAAACAGTAGATGGTAGTTATGAGTTTACAAACTTGCCACAGTACGCTGACTTTACGATAAATGCTGAGAAAGATATTGACTATATGAATGGTATATCCACGTTAGACTTGATTTTGATACAGAGACACATATTACAATTACAGGAGTTTACGTCTCCTTATCAAATGATTTCTGCGGATGTAACTGCTGATGGTAATATTAGAGCAAGTGACTTAGTAGAGTTAAGAAAGCTAATACTTGGACTAACAAGTGACTTTACTGCTACAAGTTGGAAGTTCCATGACAGTAAGATAGCTTTGGATATAGAATCAGCGATGGATGTAAATGGTGGTGTATTCATTACTGACTTATCAGCGGATGTTACTGATGCTGACTTTGTTGGAACAAAGATTGGAGATGTAAGTGGTGATGCCTTAGCTAATGCTAGATCACAGGATGTTACTCCAAGAAGTAACAAGAAAGTTCAGTTAATGATTGAGGATGTAGAGGTGAAGTCAGGAGATAAGATATCTGTTGCGGTTACAGCAAATAACTTTAAACAAGTATTTGGATATCAATTTACAATGGGACTTAGAGGATTAGAATACAGTGCTGTGAAGTCAGGAGCTATAGATGTAAATGCTTCAAACATAGGATTGATTTCTAATACTACAATTACATCGTCATGGGCTGCAGAACAATTAACAACAGTTGATAATGACGCTGTATTGTTTACATTAGAATTTGTGGCAACACAAGGTGGTCAGTTAAGTACGATGTTGACGATTAATTCAGATGTTACTAAAGCTGAGTCTTATACAGGATCTGAAATGAGTGTATCTAAAGTGGAATTAGGGTTTAGAACGGATGAAATCATAGCAGTAAACGCTCTTCATCAGAATGAACCAAACCCATTTAAAGAAAGTACTATGATAATGTATGAAGTTGCTGAAGCTGGAATTTCTACATTTACATTGTATGATGTAACAGGAAAAGTATTACTGACAAAAGATGTTGAAAGTGCTAAAGGCATGAACACGATCTCTTTTGGGTCAGATGAGATTAATACAAGTGGAATAGTATATTACCAAATCGAAAGTGGTGATTATACAGCTACTAAGAAGATGATGATTATCGAGTAATCGTTGAATAATACAAATGAAAGGGACATTTCCATATGGAAATGTCCCTTTCTTGTTTTAGTAGTATTATTGTTTATAGCTTGAAATGAGTAAATGAATGTTTTAATTAATAAATTGTATACATGGAAGTGATTTAAAATTTAAATCCTAATGCTAGAATCAACTCATTTAAATCCAATTTTTACCCAAAAATTAGTTTCCATGGCTTTTGCTATGCAAAAGAATTTTCAGATAGATCTGTCTTGTAAGCAATAAATTCCGCAATTACAGTTTTTAAATCATTTCATGATTATGTTTGATGACATAGCTTTTTTTGGTTTGGATTAGAAATTACAATAGTTTAAAATTTATTAAAAAAATAATAAATTTTGTAGTGAGGAGTAACCTTACAGTATATTTGCCGTCCAAAAAATATACTTATGGGTTTAAAGAATATTATAGCTGTTAGCGGAGAGCAAAGTTTGTTTAAGTTGGTATCAAATAAAAACAATGGTTTGATATTATCAAATTTGGATTCGGGAAAGGTCCAATTCTTTTCTATGCGCTCTTACCAATTTACGCCTTTGGAGACTGTTGGTATTTATACGATGACTGATACAGTTGATTTAAAGGATGTTTTTAAACGTATTGGGGAGTCAGATATAGAAATGCCTCCAACTACGAATAAAACACCTAACAAAGTGGTAATGGAGTACTTTGGCAATATTGTGCCGGATTATGATCGTGATAGAGTACATGGTGGAGATGTAAAGAAGGTGATTAAATGGTACAACAAGGCTTTGAATAATAATTTACTGAATAACCTAGAGGAAGAGGAATAATAATGAGCGTTTTGCGTTCTTAATTCGTTATTAGAAAAAACTTATGTATTGTTGATCTTAAATATAGATCTTAATAAAGCATAGATTGTATATTTTGTTACCTTAAAAATTAATGTTTATGAAACTTAACGGATGGTTAAAATCAATTTTTTTATTCACTTTTGGAATGTTCATTTTGGCATCTTGTGGAGATGACACTGATACAGATGAAGGATCTCCAAATGTGGCATTTTTGGCAAACTCTGGAGATGATATTAGAGTATCACCAAAAGAAACGTTTGTGGTTAGAGTTGATGCATCTAAAGGAGACAGCGAAATGAATTCATTGGCAATTCAAGAAGCAGGCTCTAACATAGCTGCAGAAAGACTTTTTATCAATGGAGTTGGAGCTAATGCAAACCCTATCTTGTTGTTTAACGATGAAAGAACAAGCTTTACTCATGATATTACTATCGAAGCGCATGAAGATGTAAGCACAAAGGTATATTCTATTGTGGTTACTGGAGCTGATGGAAAAACTAAATCTATTTCTTTAAATGTTAATACTGATGCTGCTCCTCCGGTAATCACTACGAACCAGCCATCGGCTTGGTCAGTGGGTGTAGGTGCAAATGTATCTATCCCATTTAGTGTAGAAAAAGGAAGTGGAGTGTTAAAATCAATTTCTGTATACGAAAATGATGAATTGATCTCAGATGCAACACGCTTACAGTTTGCAGGAGAGGATTTTACGGATAATCCAAATGCAATTGCAGAGTCAATGCAAGATGGTTTTACAGATCAAAACATTGTAATTAGAAACTTGAATAAAGTTGGTGCTAATGTTTACAAGATTTCGATTACGGATGAATATGATAATGTAGCTTCTAAAGACTTTACTATTACTGTAGGAACAGCAGTTGAAGTTATTATGGGTTCATTATTGAATCAATCAGGACCTCAAGGTCAAGGTGGATTGGATTTGACAACTGGTGAAAGTGTGGGTTCTTCTGATGGTCACATTAAAGATGAAGGAAATGTTGCAACAACTTCTCAAGAGTGGAAGAAGCAAATCTCAGGAGCTAATGGTTCTGTAATGAAGTACATTGTTCCTGGTACAAATGGAATTTCTGAAGATTTCGGATTTGGAAGTATTGCTTTGAAAGAAGATATGGTATCAGTTTTTGAAGCGGGTGTAGACTTTACTGCGATGAATGGTAATGGTGAAATGGTTAGTGATGTTGTAAATGTTGGCGATTTGTATGTTATCAAAAACAGTGATGAGTATTTTATCATTGAGATAGCTGATATAATTGAAACAACCAACGACAATACGGATAAGTACGAGATAAATATTAGAAAATAAATCGTCTTATTAAAGAAATATACGGAGGTCATCAGTGGTTATTGATGGCCTCTTTGTTTTTAGGTCCAATTTTTGATATAGAACTACTGTAAATAAAATTGACTATTTTTGTACTTCAATAAAATTTTAGCAACACAATGAAATTCCAAGCATCGACTTCTGAGTTATTAAAGAAATTGCAAGTTTGTTATGGCGTTATTGTACCTAATCCTGTTCTTCCAATTACGGAGGATTTCTTGTTTCGATTAAACAATGGTGTTTTAAATATTTCTGCGACTAATGTAGAAACTTCCATATCAACTTCAATTACGGTTAATGAAATTGAAGGTGGCGAAATAGCGGTCCCAGCTAAAATTTTAATTGAAACACTTAAGGCACTTCCAGATCAACCCATTTCTTTTAATGCTAGTACGGATAATAATAGTATTGAGTTGGTATCGTCTTATGGTAAGTATAATTTGTCAGGAGATAGTACAGAAGATTTTCCTATTACTCCAGAAAAGGAGAATGTAGAATCTTTTCAGATCGAAACCTTGAAGTTTTCTTCTGCAATCAATAAATGTAGTTTTGCGACAAGTAATGATGAGTTACGCTTGGCTATGACTGGTGTATTGATGCAGTTAGATTACAATAAAGTTATATTTGTTGCTACTGATGCTCATAAGTTAGTAAAATATACATTTGGTGGCCTAAATTCTGATATATCACAGTCTATAATAATTCCCAAAAAGACATTAAGTTTACTAAAGAATGTATTGCCTTCAGATGGAATGATGGACATTAGTTTCAATACTAAGAATATATTTTTACAGTTTGGAGATACCGTTGTGGTGTCTAGATTAGTGGATGCTGTGTATCCTGATTACAACGCAGTGATCCCCGTTGATAATCCAAATGAGCTTATTATAGATCGTAAGGATTTACAGAACTCTCTTAAGCGTATTGGTATATATGCTAATAAGTCTACAAATCAAGTCATCCTGAATTTTAGTGATGACAGTTTAACCATTTCTGGTAAGGATTTGGATTTCTCCAATGAGGCAACCGAGCAATTGGCTTGTCGATATAGTGGTGAGGCTATGAGCATTGGTTACAACAGTAAGATTTTTGCTGAATTGTTAAATCACAACGATACGAATGAGGTTATTCTGCAATTATCAACACCAAATAGAGCAGGTATTTTGTTGCCGGACGAGCAAATAGAAAATGAACACCTTATGATGTTGGTAATGCCTATTTTATCATCTTACTAGGGATTTGATTAATACAAGTAAAAAAGTCGGATTATTCTTCGGGTCATTTAATCCTGTACATATAGGTCATATGATAATAGCAGATCATATGGTAGAGCATACGGATTTGGATGAGGTATGGATGGTGGTTTCTCCTCAGAACCCATTCAAGGAGAAAAAGAGCCTTGCGAAAGATCGTGAGCGCTATCATATGATATCCTTGGCAATTGGTGATCATAAGAAGTTGAAGGTAAGTGACGTCGAATTTAGCCTTCCTGTTCCATCTTATACGGTGGAGACACTTGCTGTATTGAGAGAAAAACATCCAGACTTAAATTTTGTACTGTTAATGGGTGGTGATAATCTTCCTACACTGCCTAAGTGGAAGAATTACGAAGTCTTGTTATCGGATTACGAGATATATGTTTTTAAAAGACCTGGTTATGATTTGGGGCCACTGCAAGATCATGAACACATTACTGTATTAAATGAAACTCCAACCTTACAGATTTCAGCAAGCTTTGTGCGTAAATGTATAAAAGAAGGCAAGTCTATTAAGTACTTAGTTCCTTCTACAGTTTACGAGTATATTGATGGGAGTTCCTTGTATAAAGGTTAAGACTTCTCGTTTGGTGTAATCGTTGGTGCATAAACGGTGTGCTTCCTAAATTTGATTTGATAGTTTAGTTGTTTAACCCATAAAAGGTTAACTTCGAGTCATTGAATAACTAAAAATATTAATTATGACTCGAATACTTTATTTATTTCTTGTCCTTTCCATTGGATTTATTGCATGTTCTGATGATGACGATTCTTCTGATGATATTAAAAATGAATGGTCTTTCAGCCTTGATGGTGAAAGTTTTAATTTCAGTGATTTTGTGATTGACACTACATGGTTAAG
The DNA here is from genome assembly GCA_965230345.1 of Saprospiraceae bacterium. Classification (GTDB taxonomy): domain Bacteria; phylum Bacteroidota; class Bacteroidia; order Chitinophagales; family Saprospiraceae; genus JADKBO01. The sequence continues at coordinate 679,611 of CBDDKR010000002.1, read as the reverse complement.
CAGTCAAAACCGTTTGTTTTTAAAGAAAGAAGATGGTAACAATGTTTTCACCTTGAATTTTCCTTTAGACATAAATGAAGGTCCTAATGGAATGGATTGGAATGGTGGAGGTGTATGGTTTTTTATGGAGACTGATAAAGGAAGTTTTTATACCTTAGATGAACCAGAATCTACTATGAATGTAATAAAAATTGACACGGACGCAAGAACGATAAGCGCTACTTATGAAGGTGTTGGAAGCCAGGTTATAAATCCAGAAACGACCGTTATTACTAATGGTGTTTTAAAGCTGTCGTATTAAGATGTTTTAGTATAAGGTGAGAACACTTTCGATTTCACCTTATACTTTATTTTTCTCGTATTGCACTGTTCGTACAATCTTAATAAACTATGAAGAAGTTAGATGAGGGTGTTGAAAAGAAGATTCCAATAAAAGGACTATTCGAAAAGTGTTATCGAATTAGTAATTCAATAAGTCTTTCATTGCAGCCGATACCTTATCAGCATTCAATATCATTGTTTGTTCTAATACCTGGTTTAATGGAATAGCCGGCATGTTTTCTGCGCCAATCGTTCTAACAGGTGCATCCAAGTATTCAAAACATTCTTCTTGTATCCTTGAAGCAATAGATTGTGCAAAAGTATTGTTTACAGGCTCTTCGGTTACGACGAGAATTCTATGATGTTTTTTTGCTTGTTCAAATATTAAATTGATATCTAAAGGATATAGAGTTCTTAAATCTAGGATTCCTATTTGACCATCAAAGTTTTTTGCCGCATTAATGGCCCAATGAACTCCCATTCCATAAGTAACTACCAGTAAGGAGTTTTCATGCTCTAAAACATCTTCATCAGCCTCTAAGACCATATTACCTTTACCAAAGGGTATCACATAGTCTTCATCAGGAAGAGGTGTTCTTGCATTTTCAGTGCCCTTAACCTTACTCCAGTAAAGTCCCTTATGTTCGAAAATGACAATAGGATTTGGATCGTAGTAAGCAGCTTTGATCAGCCCTTTTAAATCGGCACCATTACTCGGATATGCAATTTTAATACCTCGAATGTTGGCAACAACACTTTCTACACTACTACTGTGATAAGGTCCTCCACTGCCGTAAGCACCAATTGGAACTCTTAAGACCATAGAAACAGGCCATTTCCCATTAGAAAGGTAGCAACTTCTACTTACTTCTGTAAACAATTGGTTTAGTCCTGGCCAAATGTAGTCCGCAAATTGAACTTCAACAAAAGGTTTTAATCCAACTGCTGACATTCCAACAGTACTTCCAATGATGAATGCCTCTTGAATAGGTGTATTAAATACTCTTTCGTCACCAAAAGTTTGCGCCAATGTAGCAGCCTCTCTAAAGACTCCACCAAGTCTTCCCCCTACATCTTGTCCGTATAATAGACACTCAGGGTGTTTATTCATCAATTCCTTAATGGCCATTAAAGCACTATCAACCATAACAGTTTCTTCAGCACCCTGTGGAGAACGAATTCCCTTTTCCTCTGTAATAGAAGTAGGAGCAAAGTCATGGGTGAAAAGATCTTCTGGACTTGGATCAGGCATGGACATAGCCTCATTCAAAGAATTCTTAACTCTGTCGCTACATTCTTGATCTAGGACATCTATTTCGTGTTGAGCGATACCAGCATCCAATAACTGTTGTTTGAGGATAGGAAAGGGATCTCTTAATTTGTGTTCATCCAAATCATCCCTGTACCATTCCATTCTAACCCCAGAGGTATGATGATTTAACAATGGAACTTTGGCATGAACTAAGAAGGGTCTTCTCTCTAGTCGACAAGTTTCTATCACAGACTTCATAGCATTGTAAGACGCTATAAAATCATTTCCTTCGATACTTATTGCTTCAATTCCAGGAAATCCCTTTATGTATTCATGAGCATCCATTGCCCTAGTTTCTTCAGCCGTAGCTGAAATATCCCAACCGTTGTCTTGGACTAAAAAGATAATAGGCAACTGCCTAAGTGCAGTCATTTGTAATGCTTCACTAATTTCTCCTTCGGTCATGGCTGCGTCTCCAATGGAGCAAACAACAACACTACCAAGATCTTTATCTTCAACAAGGTTTAACCTTTCCTTGATTTGTATTCCCATTGCAACTCCTGTAGTTGGAATAGCTTGCATCCCTGTAGCAGAGGATTGGTGAGGAATTTTAGGTTTATCAGCGTCATTTAAAGATGGATGAGAATAATATGTACGTCCTCCAGAAAACGGATCGTCTTTTTTTGCCAGAACTTGCAACATCAAATCCTTAGGAGTCATTCCAATGGAAAGCAACAATGCATCGTCCCTATAATAGGCAGATAAAAAATCTTTTGGTTCTAGCAAAAGACCTGTAGCTATTTGAATCGCTTCATGTCCTCTAGATGTGGCATGTACATATTTGGAGACAATTTTAAAATTGTCTTCGTAGACTTCAGCCATTGATTTTGCGGTAGTCATTAATTCATACCCACGCAATAATATGGATGCTTCAATGGCCTTGTCTTTTTTAGTCATGTTTCTAGGAAAAAATTAATTTAGTAAGTTGGAAATGATGTACCATTGTCAGCATGATGATAAATGTATATTATCAAAATGATGAACAACAAAATGGCAACCATTATCTTACCAAAAGTCTTTCCTTGATTACTATAATTAGGAGTAGAACCCATTTTATAAAATAGTTTTAATTGTCCTGCAAATTAAAGGCAAATTATTGACTTTTTGAAATCAATCACCATAAAGTTTACTCCTGCTTTGTCCTCTTTGAAGATCCATCAATTACAATTACAAATTCACCTTTTGTACTACCTTCACCTTCAAAATACTGTATACTGTCGAGAATGGTAGACCGTCTGTGAGATTCAAATTTTTTGGAGATTTCTTTACTCACACATATCTCGGTATCTTCTCCAAAATGCAGTTGCAATTCCTTGAGGCATTTAAGTATTCGATGCGTAGATTCATATAGAATAATGGTTGTTTCTAATGAAGCTATATATTTTAACCTGGTTTGTCTCCCTTTCTTATGTGGGAGGAATCCTTCAAAATAAAATTTGTCGCAAGGGATTCCCGAAGAAACCAAAGCTGGGATAAACGCTGTTGCTCCTGGTAGGCAGGAAACCGTGATTTTTTCGTTTTTGCATGCTCTAACCAATAAGAATCCAGGATCAGAAATGCCAGGTGTGCCTGCATCAGATACCAAAGCATACTTGACACCTTGTTGTAATTGGTCAATTATTGTTGGAAGTACCTTATGCTCATTAAAACTATGGAATGATTTAAGTGGAGTGTCAATTTCATAGTGCTTAAGCAGTACTCCACTTGTCCTAGTATCTTCGGCTAAGATAATATCGACATTTTTAAGAGTTTCTATGGCCCTTATCGTAATGTCTTCTAGATTCCCAATAGGTGTTGGTACAAGATATAGCATATATACTTGATAAATATGTTTTAAAATCATGCGTAACTGCCCTCGATATCTTTAAAAGGTATAGTACGACTTCTTCTAAATCAATAAACGCCTTCTATGTTCTTCAAGTGATTAAGAAAGACCATGATATTAGATATACACTTCTTATTAGAATCAAAGGTAAGCATAAGAGGAAGATGTATTGTGATTACTTTCGTTTTACTTTGCTTGTCCTAAGAAAAGAGGATAATCATCTATATCGCATTTCATATTCTGGAATAAAAAAATATAAAGACGGTTACGCCTAAGGCTTACCTAACTTATTTCAATTTAATGAAGAACCATTTTAAATCACAAATGCTTCAAAAAAGCCTCTGGGTTTTCTAGAAAGGACTTTGTGATCTTATAATGTTCGGTTTCTCTATAGTCTATTTGAGATATGCTGTTGTCTCGAAAATGGTAAACAGATGATTGCGGAGTACTCATAATGATGGGGGAGTGTGTAGCTATGATAAACTGTGCACCTTGTTTCTTTACTTTTTCTACAAGTAATGAAATTAGGGATAATTGACGTATTGGTGATAAGGCAGCTTCTGGTTCGTCAATTAGATAGATTCCCCTGCCGGTAATTCGAGCATTGAACAACTTAAGGAAGCCCTCTCCATGACTCATGGCTTCAAGATCAACACCATAGCGTTTCAAAAGTGCATTTTTTTCTCCCAATATTGCATTTCGAGTAAGATTAAAATCACCTCCTTTATATTGTTCTAAAGCTTCAAGATATTCCTGCTCCAATGCTTTAATGTCCGACTTTACTTTACGAGCGAAGCCAACAAAATCTTCGGCTCTTGCCAATAGTCCATGATTAAATCTCGTGGAAAATTTTAAGGTAAGATAGTTGCCTAGCTCAACTGCAGAAGACAATGAAGGGTCGTCTTCCAATCGCCCACTGCCAGCTACAGGTACTTTAAGTGCAGCTGCAATACCTTCGAGCATAGTGGACTTTCCACTTCCATTTTCACCTACAAAGAATGAAATGGGTGAATCGAAACGAATCGATTCAAAATCCTTGATTAACGGCAAGGTCCATGGGAAATTATCCTTTTCCTCATCTGGAATATTTCTTAGCCGTATATTTTGAAGCATTTATTTAATGAAGGGATTTGTTGAAAAGTAGATTTATTAATGAATTGATTCAAGTATTAGAATTTAGTTTTTAAATCACTTCAATAGCAGGTAGATGAAGTTGTTATGATAATAGAATCATTTTTTTTGATCTTTTTGTTGGCATTCGATCAATTGAGTTTTAAGATCAGAGACCTCTTGTCTTAAGATTTCAATGGTCATTTCTTCACTGGTTTTAGAATAATTCGTGGGTTGTTCTTTATTCTTATCTCCAATGAGTTTTTTCAACTCAACCATAGGATCCTTACCCTGATATTTTGTTACTCCTATAAAGGCTAAAGGAAGAAAAATGAGGAGAAAAATCAACATCCTTGTAAATACGGTAGCTCTATGTTTTTGCATTATAATGTCAGTTTAATACTTCGAGTGACTAAGGTAAAATTATTAAACGAAAGGAAGTTCAAGTTGGTTATCAGATTGTGTTCAATTTTTATAAGAATAGATGGTTGGTCAATAGTTTATGCTGAATTAACCCTTGATAGGCATTAATAATTTTATATTTTTGGTTTGGTGTAAATAATAGTCTTATGAAATATTTGTTAGTAGTTTGCTCTTTCGTTGGTTGTGTAAATTTATTTGGTCAACAAAAAATCATTCATTGCGGTCGCCTTATTGACTGTGTTGGAGATGATGCCAAATCCGAAATGAGTATTATCATCGAGAATAATCAGATAGTTGGTGTTGAAAAGGGATATATAGAAGGGTCTAAAGAAGATGAAATTATTGATCTTAAACATACCACTGTTATGCCAGGGTTGATGGACATGCACGTACATATCGAGCATGAGTCTGGCCCTAAAAGATACGAAGAAAAATTTCGCGAAAATAAAGACTATATGGCTTTAAAAGCTACCCAATATTGTGAACGTACTTTGATGGCAGGGTTTACGACGGTTAGAGATCTTGGTGGCACAGGAGTAAATGTGAGTTTGCGTGAAGCAATTAATCATGGGTTTATCGAAGGACCAAGAATTTATACGAGTGAAAAGTCCTTGGCTACAACAGGAGGTCATGCCGACCCTACCAATGGAGTGAAACGTGAATTAATGAGTGATCCAGGACCTAAAGAAGGGGTTATCAATAGTGTTGAGGATGCTAAAAAGGCCGTTCGTCAAAGATACAAAAACGGTGCCGATGTTATTAAAATTACAGCTACTGGGGGCGTACTTAGCGTTGCAAAAGATGGTCAGGGTCCACAATTTACAGTAGAAGAGGTTGAGGCGGTAGTACAGACTGCGAATGACTATGGCATGGTCACCGCAGCTCATGCTCACGGAACTGAAGGAATGAAAAGAGCTGTGCTGGGTGGAATTCACAGTATAGAGCATGGAACGTATATGGATCAAGAGGTAATGGACCTCATGATCGAAAAAGGGACGTATTATGTGCCTACCATTTCAGCGGGAAAATTTGTAGCTGAAAAAGCCAAACAACCAGGGTTTTATCCGGCCATTATTGTTCCTAAAGCATTGGCAATTGGTCCTAAAATTCAGTTAACTTTTGAAAAAGCCCATGCTTATGGAGTGAAAATAGCATTTGGTACGGATGCAGGTGTAAGTCCACATGGTGATAATGCCAAAGAGTTTATTTATATGGTAGAAAGCGGTATGTCTCCGATAGACGCTATTAAATCTGCTACAGTAAATGCTTCTGACCTGTTGAGGGTTTCGGATCAATATGGTACAATTGAAAAAGGAAAAATGGCGGATATAGTTGCTGTTACAGGTAACCCCTTGATGGATATAAATCGAATGATGGATGTTGTTTTTGTAATGAAAGACGGTACTATTTATAAAAATGAAAAATAGAATTGTTTATAGCCTTTAGGAACATCAACTGATGTTAATGAATCGAACTACTAAAACCAAGTACTTAGTTCTGCTGACTTTGATTTCTTCTCTCTTAGTTTATCTGGAGTGGGGAGGTGGAAATAAGATGTTTTTATATCAAGGTGAAGTAGAATTGATAAAAAAGATGGTAACCAATCCTCTTAGCATCGTTCATCCTTTCATTTTACTTCCTTTAATCGGACAAGTGCTCTTGATTTTGACATTATTCTTAAAAGGAATTCGACGTCGATTGATTTACTTGGGAATTTTAGGAATTGCGATATTGGTGGTATTTGTCTTTTTTATTGGAGTATTAAAAATGGAAGTCAAAATTCTTGGTTCGACCATTCCTTTTTTACTAACAGCAATTTTACTTATTCGTGAAGTAAGAAAAGAGTAATACTTTCATTAATTTGTCACTTCAAAACCAATTCAACCTTCAGACCAACAAACATTACGATATGAAACCAACCTTAGTTACTATTCTAGTTTTACTTTCTAGTCTCTCGATAGGATTTACTCAAAGTGGAAACATCTTCGAAAATTGCCCTGAAAAGAAAGAAGATGTGCTGTGTGTGGATTGGATTAACAACTGGCTTAATACAGATACCAGTACATTTATTAAACAATACTCTAATTTGACAGCTTTTGAGGTCACCTTGTATACTAAAGGAGTTGACATTGCATATAAACAAAATGAGTTCTACTATTATAATTACGAAGAAGCTCATTTTGATAATGTAGTAGGCGGAGAAGTTACAAATTTTGAGTTTAAGGTAAGCGCTTTAAATTCATGTGATGGGTTAGAGACTATTTTTTGTATTAATAGTGTTTCATTTATTGATGGGGAAGAAATGGTATTTGATACATGTACCCGTTTTGAAATTCAAGGAAGTGATACTCTTGTTCAAGCATTAGGAGGATATGATCATCAAAGCTTAAATTATGATAATTTATGGGAGGTAGGTGATCCCATCCCGCCAGTATGTGATCCGCCAATAATAGATTTATGTAATCCGTGTTCTGCTTCACTTTGCATTGATTCTATCCTAATTGATGAGACGATGGTGTGTTCCTCCTTATGGGACCCAGTCTGTGGATGTGACGGTAAGACATATGCCAATGCTTGTGTCGCCAAATATATATATGGAGTTTCTTCCCTCTCTGATTCTTCCGGAATGTGTTCGATATCCACGTGTATTGATAGTACTTTGATAAATCCTGATATTATATGTCCAACGGTCTATGATCCAGTTTGTGGTTGTGATGGACGTACTTACCCCAATTTATGTTTAGCAGAAAACAGCGGAGTTCTTTCATACGAAGATGGACCTTGTATTCAACTATGTCAGGATAGCAGTAAAATTGATGAAGGTCTAATGGATAACTGTCCTCTCGATTTCGACCCAGTCTGTGGCTGCAATGGTATAACTTATGCTAACCCATGTTTCGCCATTGCTGATGGAATTACTTCTTATACCATGGGAACCTGTGAAAACCAAAGCTGCGATGATCTGGTCTACGAACCTCTCCCAATAGATACGATGTACATAATTGATTCTTGCACTCAATATGGATATGACCCAGTCTGTGGCTGCGATTCTATTACATATAACAATGCCTGTGAAGCGTATTATTATGGGGTGGAGAGTTATTTGCCCGGTGATTGTGCTTCAAGAAATTGTAAAAATGAAGACCCTCAATATCTTGCTGTATTGGACAGCCTTCAATGTATTGCCATAGTTGATACAGTTTGTGGCTGTGACGGAATCAATTATAATAACGCATGTGAGGCTTTTAAAGCAGGTGTGCTTTCATGGGAAAGTGGACCTTGTCTTTGTGTTTTGCCAGCCGAATTAACTAGTGCTTTTAGTTATAATAATGGTATAGTAGAAGCTACCATATGGGACGATGTTTCTAATGCTAAATACTCTTGGCAATATATGATAGAAGGTGATCTTGATTGGAAAACCGATGGAATGTCAAACTCTAACTTGTGGCAATATAATGCATTAGATTCTTGCAAAACCTATCTCTTTAGAGCTATTGTATCATGTGGTGATCAAGAAAGAGTTTCGGATGAAGCCTCTATTGCAACAGATTGCGATCAAGACTGCATGCCTCCAAATATATTCAGTGTTTCAGTCTCGGGAATAACGGATTCTAGTGTAGTCTTACATTCTGATTTGTCTGGTTTTACCAATTATCAACGAAGATATCGGATCAAAGATAGTTTGCTTTGGGATACGACAAGTGTTACTATGGATCCATCTATGTATAACTTAAATGGGTTAAGACCTTGCACAGATTACGAATGGCAGATTAGAATGCAATGTGATAACGGTGATTGGTCCGTATGGGATGGAAATGGAGCATTCCAAACAATTTGTCCTTGTGATACTACAGACATTGATTTCAAGACGGATTCGATTACACAAAAGAACGCCGTACTGATTGTTGATTCCGATTTGTCCGAGGCGAGCTATACGTGGGAGATAAGGGTAAAAGACGAGTCTTGGAAAGTTATAGACATTTCTTCAGATCCTCGAATTAAGGCTGATACTCTGGAAGGTTGTACAGATTATGAATGGCGGGTATTGATCGTATGTAAGACAGGAGATACAATTGGCTATAGCCCAATTCAGAATTTTACGACTGAGTGTAAGACTTCTGATTGCCCTACAGATTTACATTGTATTAAGTTGAGTTATAAGGTGATTTTGGATTCTCTTGATGGTGATCTGCCTCGAGAATATGGACTTCCTATTGGACATGCACAAATTCATAGTGCTGTGGATTGGATGAATGACTTTATGGAATCTAATCAATTCAATTACAGATTCTGTCACGATGTGGAATTTATTGGAGGGGTCAATCACCCAATATCGATCAAATATTTTGGAGCAGAAATCAACACGACAACGCGATCCGCAATTGAAGACGATGCATTGGCTGACCCTGCATCTTATTTGTGGAAGGAAGATGCCATTAATATTTATGTAATGGAAGGTCCAGAAGAGGTGGGATTTAGGGGGTATTGTTCTACATCACCAAGTAGAAGGACGATAATATTGAGGACGAACCTGCCAAGAATTCACTTGCATGAAATTGGTCATTTCTTTGGGCTAAAGCACACGCATTCAACAGATGATGAAGTCGATGATACTATTGAAGATATGACTTCATGGAATAATGAAGATATTGCTCTTAATCATTATGGAGTTGCTTACGATCAATTGAATCAACTTCAAAAAGATACAGTTGATTGGACAGCCCATAATATTATGTCTTATCACAGTCTAAGAAGATTTATAACCAATGGTCAAAAGGAAAGATGGTGTATAAGAATTCAAGAAGAAATAAGCCGAAAGAATGTTGTTCGAGAAGAAGAATGTGACCCAATTCCAACTTGTATCGATTCAACGCAGATTGATTTAACCGCGATTTGCAATGACCTCTATGATCCAGTATGTGGATGTAACGGTGTCACGTATGCCAATGCCTGCGTCGCTGAGAATTCTGGTGTTACATATTATGAAATGGGTGACTGCCAATCTATTTGCCAGTTGGACACAACGATGTACAGCGATGATTCAACGGTATGCTTTGCTCTTTATGATCCAGTATGTGGCTGCAATGGAGTGACATACTCCAATTCTTGTTATGCTCAGAAAGATGGTATTTTGCATTGGAAGCAAGGAGAATGTCAGCAAGATAGTTGTGATGACGATTTGGTGTATGTTCCATTGCCAATATTGGATTGTTCTGAGGAGGCTTATGAGCCAATATGTGGCTGTGATCAAATTACCTATGACAATATCTGTGAAGCGGCCAATTCTGATATTTATGAATATACATTGGGACACTGTTGTGTAGATGTATCTTTAATCGATGACCCTTCGGATTGCCCTGACGTTTACGAACCTATTTGTGATTGTAATGGGAAGGTTTATCCTAATCTTTGCGTAGCTGAAAAAAGTGGTGTAGAATTTCCAGAACCATGTTCTTCCACGTCGTGTATAGATGATTCTCGAATAGATAACGAATTGGTATGTCCTAAAAATGTAGACCCAGTATGTGGCTGTGATGGCAAAACATACATCAATCCTTGTGAAGCATATGCCAAGGGCTTGACCAGTTGGACCAAAGGATCATGTGCAAAAGAAAAATGTATTGATGATGACTTAATTGACTTAGATCTCCAATGTGACTTACAGTACAACCCAGTATGCGGTTGTGATGGCAAAACATATATAAACCAGTGCCATGCACTCAAAAATGGAGTCACTATATGGCAGACAGGTCCATGCCCAGATTTAGACTGTGTAGATACAGAACTTATTGATGATGCGTATCCTTGTCCATTTGTGATTGATCCGGTATGCGGTTGTGATGGTATAGAGTATGATAATGAATGTTTGGCTATGAAACAGGGGGGATTAACCTCTTGGACTAATGGCCCTTGTCCTTCTCCTCCAGACCCTCCCTGTGTAGTTTCGCCAGATGAAAATGAATTTATTGATGTAATGTGTAATGCTGTTTCTGACCCTGTGTGTGGTTGTGATGACAATACTTATCTTAACAGCTGTGAGGCACAGAAAGCTGGTGTACGAAAGTGGACGAAAGGAGCATGTAGTAATGATATATTGGGATGTACAGATCCAGATGCACATAATTTTGACCCAAATGCTACCCAAAATGATGGTAGTTGTGAAACTTGCGATGATGGATTAATGAATGGTGATGAAACAGGTATAGATTGTGGGGGATCTAAATGTGAAATGTGTCCAGCATTGGATGAATTAACTTTTTACATCAATCCACAAGACCTTATTCCAGATGCGGTAAATACGATTCCGATAAGGGTGAAAAATTTTAATCTTGTTCAGGGGTTTAGCTTTACACTTTCTTTGACGTCAAATCCAGAAGATGTTTATTTTATTGGAATGACACCTGGAGATTTGGCCATTAATTCCGGTCATGTTTCGATCAACAACCCTAAATTAATGTCTGTGAGTTGGTTTGATGGGGATAATGAAGGAGAGACCATTTCAGATGATGATGTTATCTTTTATGTAGAAATTTTTGCTACAGGTGATGATTGTATTCAGATAGATTTTACTGCCGAAAGTATCGATATAGAAGCTACGGTATTCAATCTTATAGCTGTATACCCATCAACATTTGGAACTGAAAGCTTATGTTTTGTCAATGAATACGATGCCGAAGGATTAGTAGAGCGTTCGGATAACCTTCCAATTGAAGATGTGACCGTATTAGTCAACCAAGATAGTGTGACATCTACTAATGATCAAGGTCTATACGAACTGAAAATGCTTTCCACAGCTCAGCAAATAGAAATCAAACCTATTAAGAATACTAAGGCGCAAACAGGGGTAAATGTAGCGGATGTCGTTGATTTAAATCGGTATTTGCTTGGATTACAAGGGTTGGATAAGTTTAAGGAGATCGCTGCAGATGTCAATATAGATAGAAAGGTCTCCAACTTTGATTTGGTTAACGTGGTCGCTGCGTCATTAGGAAAGTTTGAGCATTTTCCTAATAACAATTCATGGAGGTTTGTTCCCCAAGATTATAACTTCGTCAGAACTGATTTGTATTATAAGGAGGTTTTCCCTGAAGAAGTAGTGAGTGGAAATGGAGTAACGGTCGTAGAACCTGATTTTTATGCGGTCAAATTAGGCGATGTTAATTATTCATATACTGAAGATCGGAAAACTCAAATCAGCGGATACTTTAGTTCAACAGATGATCCTAATCGAATTGATTTTACCTTAGAAACAGATGCATTTGATGGATTGCAATTGTCTGTCTATTCACCTAGATCAATTGAGGCTATCGAATCGGTGAACAGTAACTGTCAGATTTCGTGGTACTATAATGAAAAAACACAAGTCCTTAACTTATTGCTGTTTGATGCATATGGTCAAACAATGGTTAAAAAAGAGGATCCAACTTTTTCCATAATCTTTTCTGAATTTGGAAATCATTCGGATTTGGAAATGAGTAGAGCAGATGATATGGAAGCCATCGTTTATTATGACCACAATACGTTTGACTTAGAGTTAAACTTTGTCACAGCTTCAAAAGATTTGTCCTCGCCAAATGTAAGAGTCTTTCCTAATCCTTTCTCAGATGAAATTTCTATAGAATTAGGAGAGGAATTAACAACAAATATTCAGATATTTGACAGCAGAGGAAGGATGGTTTATAGCCAAATTCATAGCACATCAAAAATCGGTATTAAAGAAGAATTTTGGGTGCCAGGGATATATTCGATTAGAATAGCTTCCGATGACTTTATTATCTATAAAAGATTGATAAAAACTAAAGAGTAGATGAGTAGTAGATGTATCGTTTTCTTTCTATTGTTTTGGTCTCAGTATGCCACTAGTCAAATCATTGAATTTGGACCGACTGAAGACCTATTAAGTACGAATGAAATAACTGTTCCTATCATAGCAACGGATAGCTTCCAGCAAATTTCAGGATACCAAGTAGGAATTGAAGTAGAAGGAAGTGGTTATGAAATAACTGGCATAGATGGATTTGCAGATCATGATGTTGCAAATCAAAGTTATAATAATGTAAAAGCGGGATATTTGTGGTTTGAACCAAGTGGCCTTTACTTAGATAAGATACAGGGAGATACGCTCGCTCTTCTGCGATTGACAAGGGTTGATACCGCCGACTTATGTATGAATTTGAGGTCTTCAATATCAGAGATTGAAAACATTATGGTTAAAAATGAGCAAGGAGATAGAATAGAAGTACCATTTACCCTTGAGGAAAAATTATACTGTGCCTTCGACTCATTGTATATCGAAGATAGTATTGTTCAGAATATATGCTTTGGAGATTCGATAGGTTCAATTCATATTGATATTTATGGAGGTGTCATGCCATATCAAGTTACTTGGATATCTGAGGGCTTGGATACGATTGCGAATCAAGTAAATGAACTTACCCTTTTAGGAAATGGAAGGTATATTCTTAGTGTGATAGATTCTCTTGGAAATAGAATCAGAGATACGTTTGAAATCAATTCTTCGTCCGAACTGGGTTATGATGTAGTAACTGTGGATTCAATATGTATAAACGATAGCAATGGATCAATATCAGTAACAACGGATTCTTCTAATATGGTGATTTGGAATAATGGCGAAACCGGCTTTGAGTTGACACAATTAGATACTGGTTGGTATCATTTTGAAATAGTAAATGGTGCGGACTGTAGTGTGAACGATTCGGTTCGAATAGTTTCATATCCAAGTCCAACTTTTGAAGTCGATTCCGCTTCATGTTACTCTTGTCCGGATGGAGCGATCAGGATATTTAATAATCCTGGGCTAGAAGTTGAAAATGTTCAGATTACCGACTCTGATGGCAATGAAGTAAATGCTAATGAACTTGCACCAGGGAGTTACACTCTTACTTTAGATTATTTCGATGGATGTCGTTTAGACACTATGTTTACCATACCCGTTAAACCAGGAAATATAGGAATATTTAAAATCATTTCTGTCATTACACCAAACTCTGGAGATGACAATAGTGCCTTGATATTTGACGGCTTAGAAGATTTTCCAGACAACAATTTAACCATCTTCAATAAATGGGGGCATACCGTTTTTAAGAAGGATGGATATCAAGAAAATATGTCGAGTTTATTTGTAGGAGACATTGGAGGGATGCCACTACCTGAAGGGAACTATTACTATGTTTTAAAGGTAAAGGGATTTGATAAACCATTAAAGAGTAGCTTAACAATATTAAGATGAGGAGAATAGTAATATTGCTGGTAACATTTGGAGTTTATTCGTTTACTATTGGTCAACAAATAAGCTATGAACCAAGTACATATGAATATAGCTTTGTTTTAAATCCATCTATGGTGGCTATGGACAATCAAATGTCTTTTGGTGGAGTATATCGAAAGCAGTGGTTTGGTTTTGAGGGAAGTCCTCAGCATATGGGAGGTTTTGCTCAGTATCCTTTTATGTATAATTCTTTTTCGCTAGGTGGTTATATATTGCAGGATAAAGATGGACCATTAAGTTCTCTCTCTTTAGGTGGTGCAGCTTCGTATCACTTACCGAGTTTATTTATACAAAAAGATCGATTGTCAATGGGGTTAGGTGTGCGATATAATAGCACGAAAGTTGATTTTGGTCAACTAGAAGCAAGAGATCAAATAGCATTTTTGAATAAGTATGATAATAAAACAGCCAATTCGACAGAAATTGATTTTGGAGCGTATTATGTTACAAACAGACATCGAGGATATCTAAAAAGGTTCTTTGGAGGTTTGGCCATCAATAATATGCAGTCATTATTTGTATCGAAAAGAAAAACAAACAACCTCTATGACCCAGCACCTCATATCAACTTAATGTTTGGTTATAAGCACAAATCTAGAGTATATAGTTACACTTATTCAGGGTATGCATTTTATCTAAAACCAATTATTTGGATGGAGTACTCAGTATACAGTCCTTTTCGATTTTTGGTCGGTGCGGATGTTGGCTTTTGGGATTTATTATACGGAGGATTGTATTATTCTAATGATGCTACAATTCATATGAAACTTGGGGTTAATCTCATGCATGATCGATTGAAAGACGGAAACTTAAAATTGCAGGTTTTCCCTTCGTATAACCTTGGTGGGTTACGAAAAGAAAAAGGAATGAGTCTTGACATTGGAGTTATTTATGCTCTACAATATTATGAGTAAGTTCATTCATTTTTTTTGCTTGTCCAAAGAAAAGAGGATAATCCTCAATAATCATTTATAATGTGTTCAATAATGGTATTTATACAAAGGAATTTTCTCCTTTGAGTCGAAACCAAAATCGAACACCTAAAATCTTTCCAAGGCTTCAAGATTTTTAAACAGCATTCGATTCTTATTCTGAAGCAGGAAGTCAAGAAGAAAATTACTTCAAATATTAATCGAGCCTATTCATTTTAGTGAAGTATTCATATGAAAATGGCGTTAAGAATGAAAAACTGTTTGAGTCGTAGACGAGTTTTTTTCGTTTAGACATTTTATGGGTACTGAACGTTAAGAAATGGATGAAGCTCTTGATTTTTGCATCTTTGTATCAAGACAAAGATGGGAAAGAAAACTTGAAATCTTTTGCTTCTTTTCTGAGTCAAGTCAGAAAAGATGATAACTCAATTCGTTCAGTTATTTTATGGATACCAAACGTTAAGAAATGGATAAAGCTCTTGACATTTGCATCTTTGTGTCATGACAAAGATGAGTAAGAAAAACTTGAATTCGCTACTTCTTTAGCCATTTCTGTGGGTTCAGTTTCTTTTTGTCTTGCCATAATTCTAGGTGAAGTTCTCCACGACCCTGAGGATTACTTGATAGGCTGCCTAAAAGTTGCCCTCGAGTAACTTTATTCCCTTTTCTAACTACGACTTCAGAGAGATTGGAGTATACCGAGTAGAAATTTCCATGACTTACGATGATCATGTTTTGACTTCCGACTACCTTAGTAATTCCTACGACTTCACCATCAAATATAGCTTTGACCGACATAGAACCAGTACAACTTATATCTATTCCATTGCTTTCGATGGTAATTCCTTTTAGGGTTGGGTGGGGTTGTTTACCAAATTTTGTGGAAACAAAACCATTGTCAATGGGCCACGGAAGTTTACCTTTATTTTTACTAAAATCTGCTGAAAGTTTACTGTCTACCTTAGATTTGTTTGCATTTTTTTCTTTCTCTCTTGCAGCTTTTAATTGAGCAAGAATGATCTTTTCAATTTCCTTATTTAGTTTTTCTCGTTGATTTCTTTTCTTCTTTAGTTCTGATTTTAATTGAGATTCTTTTTTGGAAATGCTTTTGAGAATCTTGTTTTTTGATTCTTTCTCGTTTTCTAAGATGTCATATTGCTCGTTTTCTAAGTGAAGGAGTCTCTCTTGCTCATCCTGTTGTAGTTTTATGTTTTCATCTGCTTCTACGAGCAGAGCTCTAAGTTGATTGAGTTCTTCTTTTTTTAGTTTTTGAAACGATTCAAATTGCTTGATGTATCGGTATCTTAAGAGAAAGGTATTGAGAGATTCTGAAGAAAGAAGGTATGCAATTTTTTGGTTGCTCAACTCCTGGATATAGCTATATCTTAGTATACCTTTATACTGTTGGAGGAGCTTTTGATAAGCTGTATTAATAGAATCTTTTTTAGACTCGTTTTGTTTTAGTTGATGGCTTGCTTGTTCTATATCTTGTTTGATATTGGAAATCAGGGCTTTTCGATTTTCAACCTGTTGATTAATAGCACCAAGATCTTTTAACGTAGAAGACTTTTCCTTTTGAGTTGACTTCAAATAACCATTGGTTTTGGATATTTCTGAGATGATCTTTTTCCGCTCTTTTTCCAATTCAGATTTGGTTTGCCCAAAAAGAGACATACTGCTTAATAAGATGAATAGAAAAAGAAAAGAGATTAACCTAGTCATGGATTTTCTTGTAGTGCGAAGGTATAGAAAATGGTGTTTTTTTAGGTATATCTATTTCTACTTTATTGAATTGGACAGATAGGGATGAAACATCGGTTGCGTTTGCATATTTAATAATTAGATCATGTGCAATATCGTGATTTTCTATTTTTTTATAGTCCTTATACTGAATGGAAGTATGTTGTGATGGATTATGTTGAATGTCTACCTGAGTCAGTCGTAAATAAAAAGCATCCATGGTATAAGTAACCTTCATACCATCAATGTTAGAAAGAATGATGTATTTCGAACCTTCTTGATGTATTTCATTATTACTTACCGTATCAGGTAGAAAAATATTTCCTACGAGTAGATTTTGTAAATCTTCAAATACTAAAGGAATTCCCCATTGTCTTTCTAAGGAGTGTAATAAACCTTGTTGATAAGTATTCTCTTGTCGAAAAATGATGGAATATTGGTCAGGAGTAATTTGAGCCCTTACTCCTTCAATGCTTAGCTTTTTACCTACGAGCCAAATAAGGCTATCTTTTTTTATGCGAAGGTGTAATTTTCCACTACCAGATTGAAAGGGTGATTTTAATCGAACACTTGCTTTTCCAGTCCACCAATTATAATCGTAATTGTGTTTGTAAAGGGCCTCTAATAATTCGCTCTTGGATCGTTGTGGTATATCCTTTACTAAGGAGTCCTTAGTAGTCTTACAGCCGATGAGAAAACTAAATATGACAATACTCGCCAGTATTTTATAACCTATTGTCTTCAATTTTTTGAATAAGTTTAGTGTTTTGGTTGCCCATTTTGAGAGATCGTTCCCAATTTGTAACGGCTTCTTTATCATTTCCTATAGCCAAATAATAGTCGCCTAATAATTCTATAGCCAAAGGATTCTTGTTGTCGGATACTTTTAAGGCAAGGTCAATATTATATTTAGCCAATTCTAATTTTTCTTGGAGCAAGTTGTTCGTTGCTATTGCTACATAAACAGTAGATTTTAGAACATTATTTTTACCGCTGACCATGAGTGCTTCATCCAATATTTCGGAAGCATCTTCATGCCTTTTGGAATACATTAAACCGTAACCATGATGGTATAACGCAGAGACTTGATTTGGAAATAGATCCATACAATCCTCTGAAACTTGAACTAATTTTTCATATTGCTCATCTTCTAATAGGGCGTACATTAATTGATCCCAAACCACATAAATATTATCATTTAACTCAATGGTTTTTTCGTATTGTTTGATGGAGGCTTGCAGATTGCCAGTATGGTACAGAATATCTGCATAAGCAGCATGAGCTTTTGCTTGGTCAGGATGAGTTTGAATGAGTCGATCTCCCGCTTCCAACAATGCATCGGATAATGCTTGATCTTTTCCAACGGATAGATTGTTTATGTATGGAAGTAGTTCTTTTACCTTACTATCTACGTCGATGGTCCTATTGTTAATAATTGGCAATAAGGCTCTGATGTATGCATTTTCATTTTCAACATCACTTCCTTGACCTAATAGTGCTAAGTTGGCTTCAGAGTTGCTAGGATTGATGGTCAATACCTTCTTATAAGTATTTAGTGCTTGATCTTCTTGTTGATTTTTAATCTGAACGTTGGCCTTCATGATTAGAAATCTTTCAGTTTCAGGGTACAAGTTTATAAGTCTATCCAACTGGAGAATAGCTTCATTATAGTGCTCTCCCTCATCAAATGTTTTGAATTTTTCGAGAATGATTTCCTTCGTTGGTCCAAATGTTGATTCTCTTTGATCAAGAACTTCGATGGCTTTGCTATAATTAGAGATTGTAATCCAAGCTTTTGTTAGTCTATCATAATGCCTATCTTCATTAGGATCAATTTCAACCATTTGATTAAAGTATTCTATGGCTTCCTCAGGCCTGTTATTCATCATTAAAAAATCTCCATAGAATTCACAATACCATATGTTATTCGGAGAAGACTGAATGGCTTTTTGAGCATACTTGTCCACCAACTCTACTTCGTTCAGTTTACTATATGTCTTTGCTAGTTCAAACGCAATTTCCCCATTGGTTCGATCCGATTTGTAGAGCTCCTCTAATATTTTTGCTGCTTTATCTTCTCTTCCGATGCTTCGTTCTCTTAAAGCATCTATATAACGAGTCTCAAACTTGACATCTTCTGTAGTCGTTTGTTGACACAATACAATTGGTGTATAAACAAGAGAAAACAATAGTATCGAAAATAGTTTCATAAAGTATTTTTGATTCATGTTGACATGAACAATTTTCATTTAATACGTAAAAATACCAGATATTGTTTCACATAAAAACTGTTGGATGAAATATTTTAATCTGCATTGTGTATAGGACTTTGTTCTGAATGGATAAAGTATATGTTATTGTGAAATAATCTTGGTCATTGATTGTGGTATTTTAATGAGAACAACTTAAATTTCTTTTGAAGTTATTTCAGCATAAAATAGAATCTCATAACGCATAATTCGGATTTATCCAATGAATTCGAATCTTAGAATGGCATACATGGATTGAAAAATGTTACATTCATGTGTTCAACTAGGGTAACATATTCTACTAAGCTTCGTTTAGAATTAGGTGAATGTGAGGACACGTTTTTGAAGTGATTTTAAACATCAAACCGATATACAAGCGATTAGGATAAAACCAAGCAATGATACGAAGAACATTAGGAATTAAATATTGGATACTATTTCTGGGATTGTTCGTCGGGGATAGGATTTCTGCACAATTGTTGGTAGACGGAGTCGTCTACGACGAACAAAATGAGCCTTTGCCTTACGTCAGTGTTTATCAGAAAAATACATCCAATGCTACCTTGACCAATGATGCGGGATTCTTTAGCCTAGAATTACAAGAACAGAGTCCTCTAATAGTCCAATACTTAGGATATACTACTGAAGTATTGCCTTTTAATGGTCTGGGCCAAGGGTTGGAAATTAGATTGAAGGTTGAGGAATTCGAAATCAATACTGTTGAGATTGTTGCTAATGCTGAAGATCCTGCATACGAGATCATCCGTAAGACTAGAAAACAAAAGCAAAACTTAGTACAAACCAATCAAACATTCATCGCAGATCAATACGTCAAAGGAGTTATGGCTTTGAGGGATACTCCAGAACGTATATTTGGGCAAGAAGTCGGTGATCTTGATGGTATTTTAGATTCCAATCGTCAGGGTATAATTTATTTGTCGGAGACCCTATCTACATTTTATCGCAATAAAAAAGAAACTAAAGAAATCTTGCATTCTTCTATTGTCTCAGGAGACGACAATGGCATCGGATTTAATCAATTTATGAGTAATTCGATTGACTTTTACGATGATATCACAATGTTTAGAAAAATGATTGGTCCGTTGGATGATGCATCTTTTTCGTACTACAAGTTTAAGCTTGAGGCTTCTTCAGTAGACAACGAAGGAAGATTGATTCATAAAATTCATGTGATACCAAAGTCAGAATATAGACCCTGTTTTGGAGGATATCTATATATAGTAGATGGTGATTTTTGCATTCATTCTTTGGATTTGTTTACCACAGGTCGTGCGATGAAAACAGAGTTTTTTGACACATTAGGAATCAAACAAGTATTCGCAGAGGTGGAGAAAGGAGAATGGAAGATGATTACATCTTCTCTTCAGGGCATCATTAAGATGATGATGTTTGAAGCAGAAATGGATTTTCATTCTGTTTGGACGAATTATAATCTGAACCCTGAATTTCCTAAAGGTACTTTTGGTGATGTGCTTTTCGAAGCAGATGAAGATGCCATCCAAAATGATTCTGCTTATTGGAATAAGACACGCCCAATAGCATTGACAGAAAGTGAAAAGAAAGATTACGCGAAAAAAGATAGTTTAAGCGAAATATGGGAGTCTAAGACCTATTTGGACTCTGTGGATCGAGTGTCTAACTCCTTCAAATGGATGAATGTTTTAACGGGTTATAGTTTTGATAATTCTTATAAGGGAATCACATGGAAGATTGCCCCATCGGCAACCAATTTTAACGCGGTAGAAGGGTACAATCTAAACCTAGCGACTTCGTACAATAAAGCGTATAAAAAAGACAACAGTTTTAATGTTCGAATAGCAGGGCGTTATGGTTTCTCAGATAAAAAGTTAAAACCCCTGCTTGAAATAAAACATAGTTATAATAATAAATCGTTGTCCCAATGGGGGATAAGAATTGGTCGTGAAATGAAAGATTATAGCCCAGACTATCAGATCATGGCCGATATTAGTAACTCTTGGCATAGTTTGATTTATAAGCAAAACTACTTGAAGTGGTTTCAAAGAGATATTGTGGATTTGCATTGGGAAGGTGAAATCGCCAATGGATTGCAATGGGATAATACATTGACTTGGCAGCACAGACAATCTCTTAATAATAATACTAATTTGAGTTGGTTTACCAAAGACAAAGATTATGATCCCAACAACCCTTATGAATTGCCTGAGGGCTTATGGGATTTAAATGATAAAAAGCTTTCATGGAAGACTTCCTTGACTTGGTCTCCGCGTCAAAAGATTATGGTTTACCCTCAAGATATTGTCCGAATGCCTTCAGGACTGCCGATTGTTCAGGTTGATGCCGAATACGCTGCTCCTGTAACTTCGGACTTTGTATCATTTGCCAAACTAGAAGTTTCAGTCAAGGATGAATATTTTGGTTTTGGGAGATTGGGTCATTTATCTTATATGGTAAAGTCTGGTGTGTTTTTGAAAAAAGGTGCATCTTTTCCGGATGTCTTTCACTTTGTAGGGCAAGAAGTCATTCCTCGTTTTATTCATAAGTACAACAACTCTTATCGATTGTTGCCCTATTATATTTTGGATAACGAAAATCCATACGTTTCTACTTTTTCTCAATACCATTTAGATGGACTTGTCATGGACAAAATTCCATTATTGAATAGATTGGGTTGGAAATTTGTAATTACGCTTAATGGACTATTTCGTGAGGATATCCAATATCTGGAACCAGGAATAGGTCTCGAAGGAATACGTGTTGGTCCCTTCGATTTATTTCGATTGGATTATTACTGGGGAGGAGACCAAAATGGATATCGTAACAAAGGCTTAAGGCTGGGATTTGTTAACTTCTTTTCAAGAGACTAGCGCTTATATGCGTATGATTTGAAAAAATGCCAAATTATTTTCACAAAATCTTTATTAACGGCAATTTTTCTGTGATTTAGAGCTTCTTCTTGGTGGAATGTAGTAGTTTTTGGGGGTAAATGAACCAAAAAGTATTCTGGTAGTATAAAAAAAATAACTTTTTTTATATACTTAATCAATACAGCATCAATCGTTTATATAATTATTTTTTTTCAAACTATAATTTGGGCAAATAATGTATGGTGAGATTTGTATTGAAATCTCTATATTTGTGCTTGAAACAAGAACTAGTTCGCACCATATTCCTATGTGGTGTACTGTATAACCTGGTAATAGAACTTA
The DNA here is from genome assembly GCA_965230345.1 of Saprospiraceae bacterium. GTDB lineage: Bacteria > Bacteroidota > Bacteroidia > Chitinophagales > Saprospiraceae > JADKBO01. The sequence continues at coordinate 657,201 of CBDDKR010000002.1, read as the reverse complement.
ATTATTTATTTAATTATTTAAGTTTGTTATGTACCAAATTAGTATCAAGCTATTAGCAAAGAATTGGTCGGTTTTTACCTTTTTTGCTTTTATTGTTTTAAGTCTTAACTCTAGTATTGTGAGTGGGTCTAATATTGATCCGTTGACACAGAGCAATTTCCATCTTCTCAAACAGGTCACAGAATCCAAGTATGTAGATTACATGCTAGCGGATTGTGCATCTGAACCTCGGATTTTAAAGGAGTATCATCAAGCAAAAGAAATCATGGAGTCCATGATTATGATGATGGAGACACAAGAGTGTCAACGAATTGATGCCTGTGATAGAGATGCAGAGCAATTGGCAACTGGAACCAATTTAATTGTTTGTGGTACTAACAATAATCAAACAGATCTCGAATTGGGCCAACTGGGTAGTCAGTTTAATGTTACATCGATGAACTGGGGTGGTTGGAACATTCCAGAAGATGCCATTATTACTGAAGCATACATCCAGTTTACGGCCTACGACAATAGTACAGGTCCAGCGGATTTTACGGTATATGGTGAAGCTGCTGATAATGCACTGATTTATTCAGTTGCCAATCCAGTCAATGGTAGGACATCAACAACCAATACAGTTCCTTGGTCGCCAGCGACATGGCAAAATGCAGGAGATGCAGGATTGGCTCAGCGAACACCAGACTTGAGTGCAATCATCCAAGAAATCATAGATCGTCCTGGATATGCTGTAGGCAACAATATTGCACTTACCGTTGTAGGAAGTGGAGAGCGTTTGGCATATAGTTTTGACATCGAGCCAAGTTTAGCTCCTCAATTATGCATTACATATGACCTTCCAGCGCAATCTCAAAGTACCTGTGAAGAATGTCCAGATATAAGCATAGTATCGTTGGATGGAGTTCCTAACTTCCCTGAAGTTGATTTGTTAAATCTATGTTCTTCTCCTGATACGTTGACTCTATTGATTTATAATGGAGGAGAGTGTGATATTTTTGATGTGGATTTGACCATCACATTTGATGAAGGACTATCTTATGGAGGTTTCATAACTCCTAATGCATTAAATCCGAGTTCAGGTACAGTCTCGGAGTTTGATCTTTCGGATTTAGCGGCCCCAGTATTTAGATTTACACAGATAGACTCAAGTGCTGCCTATATTGTTGATATAGCAATGCAGGCCGATTGTGATATAGATGTTGAGACGGAAGAAGACATCAACTTAGATGCTTCGGTATCCTTCACCTATAATCATGACAACGGTTCTACTCCTTCATGTTCAGAAACGATTACAGAAGTGGGTGCATATAATTCTGGAATTAAAGTGCCTGTACTTAATGTATTGAGTGTAAGCCCATCTACAAGAAATATTAGTGCTTCGAATACGCCACAGTGTCAGAGGGTGACGATATCCCAAGATGGTATTGAAGCCTTATTGGATGAATTTGTCTTCCAGATACAGGGTATTGATCAAAGCGTGTATGAGATTGCAAACATCGATGTAAATGATATTTTGGTGCCACCAACGGACTACAGTTATGACCCCGTTACACAACAAGTGTCTATGACCATTACCGATACGTATTTTCCTAGCAATCAAAATGATAACAACGATAATTTCTTTGATTCGGATGAGCGTTTATTTGTAGATGTCTGTTATCAAGTAACAGGATGTACGGATCAGGCTAATTTTTTGAATTATCAAGCATTCTATGGATGTAACAATAAAATTTGTGGAGACATAACACAAATTGAAGGAGCGGTAGATTTCACGCCTAATTATGGAGCGAGCGTAAATGCGACGAATAATTTGATCCAATATGGGGGTATTTGTGGAGACAATTTGATTTTTGAGTTTGAGATTAGTTCTAATAATAATGACCCTTTGGATGGTATATGGGAAGATTTATTTGTGAAATTTAATGGATGTATTGGAGGCAATGTAAGTTTGGCAGCCTTGACGATGGATGGATTGACTCTTCCATTGGAAGTGGTAAATACGTCTGGTGCTACAGTAGTAATAGATTTTAGAGAGTTGACATCGGATATAGATGGGGCAGGAGGATTGGATGACTTTGATGGTGACGGCATCTTTGACGATCTACCCGGAGGAGAGACGTTGAGTTTTTATGTAGAATTAGCGATAGGTTGTGCCGATGATGCAAATTGTTCTGCATTAGGATGTAATATTACCAATGTAGAGATCAATGGTAAGCGAAACTGTGGGCAAGACTTCCAAGAGTTTGAAAGTTTCCCAAATCCGATTAGCTATTTTTATGGAGAAATCGACCAAAGCGATAATGAGGTTCAAGATCCTACAGACTGTTGTAGTTTGCCTATTACGGAAGATTTTCATACAGTATGTGATACGTGGTTGCCGATGAACAATGGCTTTGAGTATTACTATGAATTTGGATTAGAAAACATTACAGCATGTGCAAGTGGAGGAAGCTTATATGCAGTTGTAACGGTTACGACCAATGGAAATGAAAGAATAAAACACGTAAGATATGAAGATGGCTCAGCAACCTATCAGGGTAATCCTGTTGCAGGAGTAACATGGCAGTATTTAACCATTACAGATCCAATTTCAGGAGTAACAGATACAACGGCGGTGGAGATCACAATACCAGCAGGAGATATAGGGTCTAATACGCACGATTATTATTGGAATTTGGAATTGGAAGGCTTCTGTACTCCTTGGGATTATATGTATACATCTGTAAAAATAGTAGAAGAGTGTACGGCATGTGGGACACCAGAACCATGTCAGATATTAAGATCATGCCATAATATGAATTCTTATGTAAGATGGAATGGATGTAATTGTCAATGCTATATAAGGTCGACAGTAGATACACTGTATAGGACTACTTATGGGTTTGCTGACCCAGAAATGACGATACCCTTGACGATAGATGATGTACCAGAGGTAGACCGTACGAGGTTTATACCAGGTGATCGGGTATTTGTGAGTCAAGAGTATGAGGTACTAGCAGGAGGAGGGGAGTTGTTTAAAAAAGCGGATCACTTATGGCATATGAGATTGTGGCATGGAGGGAGAGAGAATCCATTGATAATGGATCGACAGAATTTAACTATTGAGGGTATTTATTATCAACCAGCAGGAGGGAGTCGTCAATTGGTTACCTTGCCAGATTGTTTGAAAATCCCCAATGAACAAAGAGATAATTATCACTACCCCAGCTTAAGATTTTTAAATGGGGGTATAGATCGTAGTAATCCTAACCATACGACTCATAGTTATAATGGAGTGAATGATAATTGTCAAAATGACCCGAATGAACATCCTGAATATGCAGTGGCTTTCACTGGACATTCAGAACAAGACAGATCTGTGAATGATGTACATGATTTCAACGAAACGAGGATAGATTTCTATTTCAAGAATAGAGGTCCTAATTGTGGAACAGGAGATCAATACGACAATACGTGTTTTGAAGATTGGATAGCGATGTATCCTATGAATGATGGAGATAAGATATTTATCGATTATTCAGGAAATATGATTCACAACCCAAATTATGATTTAGCATTATTGAATCCAATGACAGCGACAAATCATATATCTCAATCTTTTTATGGGTACATGGATATTTATGAAGCAGATGAGGTATTATGTAACAATTCAAGAATTGCAGGTTCATGTGCTTCATCAAGGGGATATCAGGGACATATTCCAGGACCAGTGACGATTACAAACAATGTAACAGTCGAAGATTGTGATACAGATGTAGAGTATACGTTTACATTGACAAATCCAGTACCGACTGATTTAGCAGCTGGAGAGACACCGTGGTACGAAAATGAATATCGACCATTTATGTATACAGAGTATTTGGAGTTGCAATTTCCAACGAATATGGTATACTTAAATGATGGGACAATAGTGATGCCCGATGGTAGTGAGATTCCATTACCACAACAATATGTAGATGATGATTATGGTAATCTGAATTGTGTGAATGATGGAAGTGGAGGAATATGTTGTGTGGCAGAGGACAGTACGCAGTTGGCAGCATTGAGGATTAACGATCAGGATTTTTATGATGGATTAAATACGCCATACTCTGAAGGGCCAGATAGTCCAATGGTTACAAATAATCCATGTGATGAAGGCTTGTTGATACAAGATAATTTGGATCCATTTCCAGCTTTATTGGTTACGGGTGATAACTTTACATCAAGTTATGGCTTGAAATATAGTTTATCTTCACTATGTCCAGAAGACATAGAGTCAACGGACTTTGCGATACAATATCAATTTGCTGAGCCGTACATAATAGCATTTCCAGGATCCACAGGAGATGATGATGGGAATGGAGGAGGACAATTTAGTGGATATGCTTTAGCAGGATCTATAGCAAATGGAACTGCATATGCATATCCATATTCGCACATTGTAAATTATCCAAACAATCCATTCTGTATGGGTTGTGATTGGGATGGAACATTGACAATGCAGGATAGAGGAGAATACTGGCAGAATATAGCACCACACCCAGAGGCGAGTCATGGGGCTATAAACCCAATGCGTCAGACAGGAATTCAACAAACTACGCCTGGAAATTTTATAGACAATAGTATGGATTTCCCACCACTGCTTCCAATGGTTCAAAATCTATTGAAGGCGGATTTAGCTGGTCAGAATGAGACGAATGTATATACCCTTTGTGCAGGAGATGCAACAGGAGGAGGAGCTACACATCAGAATATAGTAACAAGTGTTGAGATACCCAATAGTGTGGAGTTTATAGGAGCAGAAGATTCAGGAGGGAATCCATTATCATGGACATTGGCAAATACTACACCGACACACAAAGTATATGCTATAGTAGTACCTGGGTTGACTTTGGCACCTGGAGACTGTTACGAGTATACAATTATCACTGAGTTGTTGTTCTGTCCTATTGGAGTTCCAGAACTGGATACAAGGGTCTGTGCAACATCAGTAAGTGGATGTTTGGATCCCAACAAAGCAGCAACCTTATCTGTAGCAGGAAATGCATGTGATGTAGTGGATGCATGTTACGAATACATACGAGAAGAATCAGACCTTCAAGTAGAGTGGGACCCACAAGCTCTTGGAGAATACGGATTATGTGACGATATTCCGATGGGTATTAGATTGAAAAATGTAAAACCAGCCTTACTAATTGACTTAGATTTGGATTGGTGGTTTCCTGCGGGACTAGACTTTGTTCCAGGATCATGGCAAGTATGTTACCCAGGAGGTCCAAATACTATTGGCCCATGTGTTAGTATTCCTGATCCAACGGCGGATCCTACAGACAATAGTATTTTCGGAACGAACTTTGGATACGACGAAGATGCAGTGTGGTCAATGGCATTGCCAAACAATGAAATCGATCAGAATGGATTGAAGGGTGTAGGAGTTACCTTGGATTCTGATAGTAACAGAGTACAATTCCTATTCGATGTTAATACGAATTGTGATGAGTTTGTATCGGGAACTAGAGTTTACCATCAAGCCTCTGCAAATGATCCTTGTGAACAGAAGATATCTTCTATGTTTGTGAATAGTGATCCAATCATTATTGAGAATGCAAACCCTGCAGATTTTGCACAATTCTTCGTATTTGCAGAGCCCGCAAATGCAAACTGTGGGGAAGATGCGACATTGGTGCTATCATATCTAAACATATCGCCATTTGGAGAAACCAAAGAAAGTAGTCTGTGTATTAATTTGGAGACAGAGACCTTTGATTATATGCCAGGAAGTTTCCAATGGTTATCTCCAGTAGGGCATAATCCAGTACCTACAGAGGAGATGAATGGAAATATCACAGAGGTTTGTTTTGATATTCCAGATGGAATAGGACCTGGAGAATTGTTCCAAGTAGGTTTTGATTTCAGTGTGCCAGAAGATGTTGATTGTGGTGCTCAGCCACTGAATGTTCAGGTACAGAGTGAGATTATGGATCAATCTTGTATGGCTCAAGGAATCAGTTGTAGTGTATATGTACTGAATAGTGTAAATACACAAATCGACATCAACTTCTTACCGCCTTTGAACATAGATGGTCAAAAAATGACTGTTGGATGTCCTAATACGGATGGTACGGTTGATCTATGTTATGATATAGAATTGACGAATCCAGGACCTTTCTACAGTAACAATGTGAAAGTTACCTTGATTAGAGATATTAACCTCAACGGTGTAATTGATGAAGGAATTGATACCGAGCTTATTTCGGAAGATAAATTTGTCATTTTGGGTACGGATGAATCTACCACCATTGATGGATGTTTTAATGTACCTGAGGCGGAGGCATGTCCAGTCTTCTTAATGGTAACGCAGACTACTGATTGTGTTTGTGATGCCTTGGATTTTTACTACGATAGTATTGAGCCAAATGTTGTAGGAGAGTTGGGAGATGAGTTCACCTTATGTCCTGGTATTCCATTCGGTATTGAAAATTGTCAAGCTTGGACATACGCCGTTAATCCTGTACAAGGAGCGAATATCGTACCTAGTGCGGATAATGACAGTTTATATATTACTATAAACGATGGTTATGGAGTCAACTCTCCAGTTGTATTGACGGTTACAAGTGAAACAGGAGGATGTCAAGCATTTGATTTTGAAGTTGATTTATATAGCTTGAATGACTTTACATTTGGACCTTTTGAAGAGGTAACTGTATGTAATGTTGGATGTAGAGAATTGGATCTTATGATTCCAGATGCATATGAAAATAGTGTTACAGTTGAATGGTTGCCAAATGAGTATTTAGATGACAATACGAGTTTGACTCCTACTATTTGTAACCCAGTAAATGACATCACATATTTGGTTACTTTAAACTTTATGACAGAACAAGGACAATGTCAATACCAAGCACAATTCCCTGTTAAAGTTCAAGACCAAGAAACAGTAGATATATTTGATGATGGTTCACTTTGTACCGATGCAGATGCAACATTTACTGCACCTTCAGGGTTTGGAAATTACGAATGGACTAAAATTAATCCTGACAATAGTACACAGGTAGTACAATTAGGATTGGACAATACTTTTACGGCTGAAGAAGAAGGAAGATACTTTGTGAAGTACAATAACTTAGGAGATATTTGTCAAATCATGAGTAATGAGTTTATTGTAGTGAATTGTCCTACTTTCGAAAAGACGATTGCTAGCATAACTCAGACAACAAATCCAAATGAATACACGGTTACATATACCATAACGGTAGAAAGTAACAGTATTTTCCCTGCGGATTATGATCTATATGATGAGCCTGGATTTGATACAGATATTGTTGCTAGTTCTGCAAGTTATACAAGTGATGCAGGACCATCAGGAGGATTAACACTTCCTGCACCAGCAACACCAGGATGGCAGTTGGCAGATGATATTACAATACCAGCAGGCGGCACCCATAATTATACGATTTCTTATGTAGTGGCTATTGATCTAGAAGATGGCTCTGTAGGTAATGATCTTTATACGCCTTGTGGTCAAGGGTCTGGTCCAGAAAATGCTGGTCCTGGAGACGCTTTGTTCAACAATGCTGGATTGGATATGGACAATGATCCAACAGAAATGGAAGTTGAAGACAATGATTGTGGAGAGTTACCATTCTTAACTCTAGAAAAATTCCATTTAAGTACCGTAGAAACAGGTTTGAATTGCTATGACGTAACGTATCAGATTAATGTAACCAACTTAGGTGGTGCAGTCGGAACTTACGACTTAGTTGACGACCCAGATTTCGATGACGATTTTGAATTCACGGCAGCCATATTTACTACAGATGCAATGGGTAATCCTGGAGGTAGTTTACCAACTACTACGAGTACATATGTATTGGCCAATGATCAAAATATTGCACCTGGAAAAGTGGATACTTTTGCGATTACAATAGGTGTATGTATTGATTTAGAAAATCCTGCTTCTCAAGGAGATGAGTTATACACCGCTAATTGTGGTTCAACCAATGGTCCTTCTGATCCGACAAACGGAGAAGGTCTGTACAACTTAGCTACATTAGATGTAAATAACGATGGAACTCCAGACAAAGAAGCAGAAGCATGTGATGATGTTCCATATTTTACTTTGGATAAAATTCAAGTAAGTGCGACGAGATTAGCAGATGGAACATATGACATCGTATACCAAATTACTGTAGAGAATATAGGTGGAGCAGATGGTACATATGATCTATTTGACGAACCTAATTTTGATGATGATATTGTAATCAATTCTGCAAGTTATACCAGCGATGCTGGTCCAGCGAACCCATCGCTTGTGACAACTGTTCCTGCTGGTGGTTGGACTTTGGCTGATGATCAGGTAATTCCAGCATACGATGCAGATATTTATACATTAACAGTCAATGTAGGGTATGACTTCTTTGATGGTACAGTAGGTGATGATACCTATACTCCTTGTGGAGAAGGTGGAGTGAATCCTGGTCAAGCGGGTGAAGGATTGTACAACCGTACAACCTTGGATACCAATAATGACGGAACAACAGATTTAGATGACGATACATGTGATGATATAGAGATTGTAGATGTTGCCTTAACTAAAAAGGTATTGACTACAGGACCGTATGAATATGGGGATATTGTAACATTTGAAATAGAAGTTTATAATCAAGGTGTAGTTACACTTACAGATATTCTAGTAACAGATTACATTTCATGCGGATATACTTATTCAGGTGGCTCTCAAACTTGGATTGCTAATGGAGCAAATTATGAAACCACTATTGCTGGTCCATTGGCAGCAGGTGAAACAACGACGGTTACAATTGATCTTCAATTACAACCATGTACAAGCAATACAGAAAACGCTTACTTAAATGTAGCAGAGGTTTCAAGAATGGAAGATATCGATGGAAATGATATTAGTAGTGAGGATATCGATTCTACACCAGATGCTACAGAAACCAATGATGCTGGTGGTGCTGTTGATACAACGAGTGACGATGTAGTAGATGGAGACGGTACTGGTACTCCTGGTGATACTGTAGCAGGAACAGATGAAGATGATCATGATCCAGCTCAAGTAGAAGTATTTGATCTGGCCTTAACTAAGGTATTGGATACGGCAGGACCATATTCTTATGGCGATGATTTAACATTTACGATCGAGGTAACAAACCAAGGAAATGTTACAGCTACAAATATCTTGATAACAGATTATATCCCAAGTGGGTATACATACATAAGTGGTACTCCTGCTTGGACTCCTAATGGAGCAAATTACGAGACAACCATACCTGGACCTTTAGCTCCAGGCGAATCTACAACTGTTGAAATTGTTCTTGACTTAGTGATGAATAATGCGGATGGAGTAGATAGTTATATCAATGTTGCGGAAATTTCAAGTGCCTTAGATGGTGATGGAAACCCTGTAGTAGATATCGATTCTACACCAGATACAACTGAAAGCAATGATGCTGGTGGAGCTGTTGATACACCAAGTGATGATGTCATTGATGGTGATGGATCTGGAATGCCAGGAGATGAAGTAGCTGCAACGGATGAAGATGATCACGATCCTGCAGGAATTTTCATTGTTGATGTTGCTTTAACTAAGATGCCATCGACTGCTGGACCATACTCATATGGAGATGTTATTGCTTTTGAAATTGAAGTATATAACCAAGGAAGTGTAACTCTTACAGATGTAGAAGTTACGGATTACATTCCATGTGGTTACAACTATATTACGGCAAATAATCCGACTTGGTCATTCAATGGCGGAAACAGTACCGCAACTACAACGGTAGCTGGTCCAATAGTGCCTGGAAATAGTGAAACTGTAGTAATCCAACTTATGATTCAACCTTGTACTGATGCAAGTGGTGAGGCATTTACCAATTATGCTGAGGTATCTGGAATGGAAGATGAAGATGGTAACGATGTTACAGATGATGATATTGATAGTACTGCTGATGACACCAATGGCAATGATGCCGGTGGTAATCCAGATGGCAACAGTGATGATGTTGTAAACGGAGATGGATCTGGAACACCAGGAGATGATAATGCTTCAACAGATGAAGATGATCATGACCCTGCAATAATTGATGTATTCGATCTTGCATTGATCAAGACATTGGCAGATCAAGGACCTTACAATTGGCAAGAGCAAATTACCTATGAGATTACAGTTACGAATCAAGGTAATATGATGGCTGATAATATCGAGATCACTGATTATATTCCTTCTTGTTTCTCATTGATCAGTAACGATTGGACAGACAATGGAAATAGCACTGCAACTAAAGTGTTAAGTGTAGCAAATGGAGAATTAGCATCTCCTTTAGCTCCAGCACAAAGTGTTACAGTAAGTATTATCTTAGAAGTAGGTCTTTGCAATGAAGAATTCTTAGTAAACTATGCTGAGATTAGCAATGCTACGGATGAAAATGGTGGAGCAGTAGAAGATATTGACTCTACGCCTGATACTACTAATGGCAACGATGCCGGAGGTAATCCAGAAGGCAATAGTGACAATGTAATAGATGGAGATGGAACAGGAACACCAGGAGATGATAATGCTTCAACAGACGAAGATGATCACGATCCTGAGCAAGTACAAGTACAGGTTAATGCGGATTTAGCGCTTATCAAAACATTAGGGATTACACAACCTAACCCTGTGGCTCCAGGTGATGATGTTACGTTCCAGATACAAGTAATAAACCAAGGAATTATTCCTACAGACAATATTGAGATTACAGACTACATGCCAGCATGTATGACGCTTAATGATACGGACTGGACCAATAATCTTAATGGTACGGCCTCAAGAACATTGAGTGTTGCAAACGGTGGATTGGCTGTACCTCTACAGCCAGGACAATCAACTATCGTAACGATTTCATTTACAGTAGATGGTTGTGCTAATGGTATTTTGACCAACTGGTCAGAAATCAGTTCTTTCACGGGACCAAATGGAGAGCCTTTGACAGATATTGATAGTACACCTGATAATGATCAAAACAATGATACTTATCAAAACAACAACGATGTTACAGGAAATGGTAAGCTAGGAGGAGATGAAGATGATCATGATCCTGAGCAAATTTTGGTGACTACAAATCAAGATATTTTTGATTTGGCATTAACCAAGATATTGGCACCAGGTCAACCTTCTATAGTTGGTGTTGGTGATGTAGTAGTATTCAGCATTGAAGTTACCAACCAAGGAACATTTAGTGCTGATAATATCGAGATTACAGATTATGTTCCATCTTGTTTCAATATGGTAGATACGGATTGGACAGATAATGGCAATGGTACAGCAAGCATCATGCTAAGTGTAGCAAATGGTGGTCTTTCACAGAGCTTACAACCAGGTCAAAGTACTACGGTTAATATTAATCTACAAGTTTCAAATTGTAGCTCAGGAGATTATAATAACTGGGCGGAAATTAGTGCGGCTACTGATGAAGACGGTAATGTATGGCCAGATGTGGATAGTACACCAGATAACAATCCTAATAACGATACATATATTAATGACAATGATATCTCTGGCAATGGAAAGACAGGTGGTGACGAAGATGACCACGATCCAGCTAGAGTAACAGTATCTACGAACCCTCCAAACATGTTTGACTTGGCTTTAATCAAGCAATTGGCACCAGGTCAACCAACACAAATAGAAAATGGAGATTTAGTAGTATTTGCTGTGACTGTTGTAAATCAAGGTAATGTAAGTGCAAATAACATCGAGATTACGGATTATGTACCTACATGTATGAACATGGTGGATACGGATTGGACAGATAACGGTGATGGTACAGCAAGTATTACATTAAGTACTGCAAATGGTGCATTAGCGTCTCCATTATTACCTGGTATGTCTCATCAAGTACTTCTTACATTACAAGCTAATAATTGTGCTATTGGTGATGTGACCAACTGGTCAGAGATCAGTGGTGCAACAGATAGTAATGGAGATCCTGTTACGGATATAGATAGTACACCAGATACAAATCAAGGAAACGATGTATATGGAAATGATGATCAATTGGATGGTGACGGAACTAATGACGAAGATGATCACGATCCTGAAATCATTGAGATCGTACCTAATGTGCCTGACATGTTTGATTTGGCGTTAATTAAAATATTGGCTCCTGGTCAGCAAACTACGGTTGAATTAGGTGATGTTGTTAGTTTCCAAATCCAAATTACGAATCAAGGAAATGTATTGGCTGATAACATCGAAATCATTGATTACATTCCGGATTGTTTGGAATTGAACGATACAGATTGGACGGATAATGGAAATGAAACGGCATCCATCACATTGAGTGTTGCTAACGGTGCATTAAACTCTCCATTGGCTCCTGGTCAAAGTATTAATGTAAATATCGACTTTACAGTATTAGAATGTGAAGAAACCTCTGTGACCAACTGGTCAGAGATTAGTGGTGCAACAGATGGGAACGGTGATCCTGTAACAGATGTGGACAGTACACCGGATACAGATCAAGGAAATGATACTTATATTACCAATAACGATAATACTGGTGATGGTAAGAATGGAGGAGATGAAGATGATCATGATCCTGAAGAGATTATTATTATGCCTACTCCACCAATTTATGACGTAGCATTGATCAAAACATTAAGTATAGGACAGAATAACCCTGTTGCGATTGGAGATGATGTAAGCTATGATATCCAGGTAACGAACCAAGGTGATCATGCAATAACTAACATTTCTGTGATAGATTATATTCCTAACTGTATGTCGCTTAACGATACAGATTGGACAGATAATGGTAATGGTACAGCATCGATTAATGTTCCTGGAACATTAGAGCCAGCTCAGAGTACAATAATCCAAATAGTACTAACAGTTGAGTCTTGTGCAGTTGGAAATGTTACAAACTGGGCAGAGGTGAGCAGCTTTACAGATGAAGATGGAAATACTGTTGAAGATGTAGATAGTACTCCAGACACGGATCAAACCAATGATACGTATACGACAAATAATGAAATTGATGAAGATGGCAAGAATGGAGGAGACGAAGATGATCACGATCCTGAGCAAATAACAGTAATTGATCCAAATCCAGATAATTTTGATTTGGCATTAACCAAAACATTGGCTCCTGGCCAAAGTGCAACTGTTGGAAATGGGGCTACAGTGAGCTTTATCATTACTGTATACAACCAAGGTCAAGTCGCTGCGGATAATATAGAAGTAACCGACTACCTACCTTCTTGTTTTGAATTAGCAGATCCAAATTGGACGGATAACGGTGATGGAACAGCAACATATGACTTGAGTACAGGAAGTGGAACCATGTCAAGTGCATTGGCTCCATCAAATTCGATAGAAATTCCAATGACTGTTGTTACAAATAACTGTTCTACAGGTGATATAGTGAATTATGCTGAGATCAGTGGTGCAACAGATAGTAATGGAGATCCTGTTACAGATATCGATTCTACACCAGACGATACCAACGGTAACGATGCAGGTGGTAATCCAAATGGAAACAGTGATGATGTAGTGAATGGTGATGGTTCTGGTACACCAGGAGATGATGTAGCTGCAACAGATGAAGATGACCATGATCCAGCACTTATTACTATTGATCCTACTTCACCAATGGAATTTGATTTGGCATTGACTAAAATTTTGATTCCAGGACAAGATGTTCCATTTACTAATGGTGATTTGGCAACATTTAGAATCAGAGTCTTTAATCAAGGTGATGTAAGTGCAGATAATATAGAAGTTACGGATTACATTCCAGAATGTATGATCTTGAACGATACAGACTGGACGGATAATGGTAATGATACTGCAAGTAAGACATTGAGTGTTGCAAACGGATTCTTACCAACGCCACTTCTACCAGGTGAGTTTGTAGATGTAGATATTACATTAGAATTAGATGATTGCTCTACAGGTACGATTACCAACTGGGCAGAAATCAGTGGAACTACTGATGGGGCTGGAAATCCAGTGACAGATGAAGATAGTACACCGGATAGCGATCCAGATAACGATATTTTCAATGTGGATAACGATATTACTGGAGATGGCAAGAATGGAGGAGATGAAGATGATCATGATCCTGCTGAAATTCCAGTATCCGTATGTTTGAAACCAGTATTGACAGCGAGTAACCCAGACTGTGATGGTACGGTGTATAGTATTACATTCTATGTAAGTAATGGTGCTACTGTTACTACCAGTGCGGGAATTTTGGATGGTAATAAGATTACAAATATTCCAGTAGGAACCAATGTTCAGATTACTGCAACAGTTGAGCCTAGCTGTCAGACTATTTTGACTGTAAATAGTCCGAATGAATGTCCAACAATTTGTGAATTCCCAGTATTAACTGCTGGTCAAGCAATATGTGATGGTTCTACCTATAAAGTTTCATTCACTTGGGATGGAGTTGGTACGCTATCTACCAATACAGGAAGTATTAATGGAGATGTTGTTGAAGGAATTGCTATAGGAACGGACTTAGTAATTACAGCAACAAATGGAACATGTATATCTACGGTGACTATTACAAGTCCCGTAACATGCGACGATCCATGTGAGAATCCAGCAATTAGTTTGAGTGGTCCTGAGTGTAATAGCGATGGAAGTCCATTCTACAGTTTGAATTTCACAATGGTTCCAGGTGCAACAGTAACATCTTCTCATGGTACAGTTGGAGCTGGTGTAATTACCAATATTCCTTCAGGTGTAGACGTAACAGTTACCTCTAGTATAGATGATTGTCCGGATAGAGTTGTGGTTGTTCCTGCTCCAGTTTGTGAGCCTTGTATTGATCCAGTATTGACGGCTGGAAATACAGAGTGTGATGGAAGTACTTATTCGGTTACTTTCTACGCTCAACAAGGTGCTACAATTAATGTAAATGCTGGGGTGGTTAATGGTTACAAAGTTGAAGATATTCCACTTGGAGTTGACTTAATTATAGAAGCATATTTAGAGCCAGGATGTTTTACTCAATTGAATGTTGAAGCTCCTGATGCTTGTCCTTCTACTTGCGAGTATCCTGAGTTGACTTTAGGTCAGCCAGTATGTACAGGAACAACTTATAAGGTTTCGTTTACTTGGGATGGAAATGGAACTTTTGCAAATAATGTTGGGGTAATAAGTGGAAATAGAATTATTAACATTCCTATTGGTTCTGATCTTATGATCACAGCTACAGATGGTGAATGTGAAACAAAGGTTACCGCAGAAAGTCCTGAATCTTGTGACGATCCATGTGAGAATCCAGCAATAAGCTTAAGTGGACCATTATGTTCACCTGCTGCAGATGGTACTTACAGTGTGAACTATACTTTAGTTTCAGGAGGAAGTATGAGTGCTAGCCATGGTGTGGTAAATGCTAACATTATTTCAGGAATTCCTAATGGTCAAGATGTGACAGTTACTGTTACACAACCTGGATGTGATAATGAAGTTGTAATTATACCTGCACCTGTATGTACAGAATGTATAAAACCAACATTGACAGCAGGAAATCCTGTTTGTGAAGGCAATGTTTATAGTTTTGAATTTACAGTTAGTAACGGTGCAACGGTTACTACTGATGCTGGAACAGTTGGAGATGGTATTGTAACAAATATTCCTTTAGGAGCTAATGTGACAATTACTGCATCTGTTGATGTTGATTGTCAAACAAGCTTAGTTGTAAATGGACCAAATACTTGTCCTCCAAATTGCGAATACCCTGAATTAACTGTAGGTCAACCGATTTGTGATGGATCAACTTATAAGGTATCATTCACTTGGGATGGAAGCGGTTCAATTGCAACAACAGCAGGAACCATAAGTGGTAATGAAGTGATTAACATTCCAATTGGTACAAATGTTACTGTTACTGCTACAGATGGAAGTTGTATCTCTTCTGTGACGGCAATTAGCCCAGAAACATGTGATGACCCATGTGAGAATCCAGCAATTAGTGTGAGTGGACCAATTTGTAATACAAATGGAACGCAGTTCTACTCTGTTAATTTCACAATGGTTGCTGGTACTACAGTGACTTCATCTCATGGTACAGTTGGATCAGGTGTAATTACCAATATTCCATCAGGTCAAGATGTTACCATTACTGCAAGTTTGGGTGATTGTCCAGATAAGGTAATTACAGTAGATGCACCAATATGTAATGAGTGTATCAAACCTGTTCTTACTGCAGGAAATATAGAGTGTGAAAACAATGTATATAGCTTTACTTTCTATGCAAGCAATGGTGCTTCTGTTACCACAACGGCAGGTACCATTTCTAATGGGAAAGTAATTAATGTTCCATTGGGCGTTGATGTAACGCTTACGGCTACTTCTGATGTGAATTGTGAGTCAACAATAAATGTTGAAGCACCAAATAGTTGCCCAACAAATTGTATCTATCCTGAATTAACATTAGGACAGCCAATATGTGATGGATCAACTTATACAGTTTCCTTTACATGGGATGGTGTTGGTAACTTAAACAATAGTGCTGGTACGATCAGTGGTAATACTATTATTAATATTCCAATAGGAACTAATGTAACATTAACGGCAACTAACACGGATTGTGTTGCTGAAGTCGAAGCGGTAAGTCCAGAGGATTGTGATGATCCATGTGAGAATCCAGCAATTAGTGTGAGTGGACCTCTGTGTAACGCGGATGGATCACCATTCTATAGTTTGAATTTCATCGCTCTTCCTGGTGCAACTGTTACAGCTTCTGCCGGTAATGTAAGTGGAGGAACAATTACCAATATTCCAGCTGGTGTTGATGTGACTATTACAGCCAGTATTGCTGGATGTCCAGATAAGGTAGTTGTAGTTCCTGCGCCATTGTGTGAAGTATGTATTAAGCCGATACTTACGGTGGGGAATCCTGAGTGTTTGGGTAATACTTACAGTGTAACATTCTATGCATCTGCAGGATCAACAATTAATACGACTGCAGGAACATTAGGAAATGGCATTGTAACTAGTATTCCACTTGGTACAGATGTAACAATTACAGCTTCTTCAGATATAGACTGTCAAACATCCATTACAGTAACAGGTCCAGACTCATGTCCTACAGACTGTGAGTATCCAGCGCTGAATGCAGGACAACCAGTTTGTAATGGTACAACATATAATGTCTCCTTTACATGGGATGGTGTGGGTAATTTGAACAATAGTGCCGGTACTTATAATGGTAATGAAATATTAAATATTCCAGTAGGAACTAATCTTACATTAACTGCTACTAATGGTGCATGTATTACCGAAGTTGTTGTAGTTAGTCCTGAAGATTGTAGCAATCCATGTGAGAATCCTTCTGTAAGTGTCAGTGGACCAATATGTAATACGAATGGAACACCATTCTATTCTGTTAATTTCACTACAGTTACTGGTGCAACAGTCACTTCAAATATTGGAACGGTTGGAAATGGAGTAATTACCAATATTTCTTCTGGTGTTGCAGTAACAATTACATCTAGTTTATCTGGATGTCCAGATGATGTAATAACAGTACCTGCTCCTAATTGTGATATTTGTGACAAGCCTGTCTTAACGGTTGGAAATACTGAATGTTCAGGAAATGTCTATAGTGTTACATATTACGTAAGTACAGGAGCAACAGTATCAGTTAATGCCGGAACCCTTGGTGCTGGTGTAGTAACAAATATTCCACTTGGAGTTGATTTGACAATTACGGCTACTGAAGACACGAATTGTGAAACTGAATTAACAGTAACGGCTCCTTCAACGTGTCCTACAGATTGTGAATATCCAGAATTGACAGTTGGTCAGCCAATATGTGATGGTTCTACATACACAGTATCCTTTACATGGGATGGCAACGGATCATTCAGTAATAATGTAGGAACAGTAAGTGGAGATGAAATAATTAATATTCCAATTGGAACGGATTTAGTGGTATCAGCGACTGATGGTAACTGTGTTACTGAAGCTGTGGTAACTAGTCCAGAAAATTGTGATAATCCATGTGAGAATCCATCAATTAGTTTGAGCGGACCTATTTGTGACGCTAGTGGAAGTGGATTCTACTCAATAAACTTTACTACCGTATCAGGTGCATCAGTTAGTGCTAGTCACGGTACGGTTGGAAATGGTGTAATAACAGCGATTCCATCTGGTCAGGATGTAACGATTACGTCTACTTTAGCAGGATGTCCTGATGAGGTAGTAGTAGTACCTGCACCTGAGTGTGACTTATGTGAAAGACCTGTTCTTACCACTGGTGCAATTGAATGTAACGGTACAACTTACGATGTTACTTACTATGTGAGTACCGGCGCTACAGTTACTTCAAATGTTGGAACAATTAATGGATTTACAATAACAGGAATTCCAGTAGGAACAGATCTTGTGATAACAGCGACTACTGTTCCAGGATGTGAGACCGTACTGGAAGTTGATGGTCCTAATAGTTGTCCATCAAATTGTGAATATCCAGAATTAACAGTTGGTCAGCCAATATGTGATGGTTCTACATACACAGTATCCTTTACATGGGATGGTGTAGGTAATTTGAATAATAATGCAGGAACCATAAGTGGCAATGAAATAATCAATATTCCTATTGGAACGGATCTTTCATTAACTGCATCTTCTGGAACTTGTGTTGCAAATGTTGGAGTTGAAAGTCCTGAATCGTGTGATAATCCATGTGATTACCCAGCGATAAGTATTTCAGGACCTCTATGTAATGCAGATGGGTCACCATTCTATAGCTTAAACTATACGACGGTGTCTGGAGCAACAGTATCGGCTTCAGCTGGTTTTGTTAACAATGGAACGATTTCTAATATTCCTGCTGGAGTTAATGTTACAATTACAACAAGTTTATCTGGATGTTCAGATAAAGTAGTTGTTGTTCCTGCTCCATTATGTGAATTATGTATCAAACCTTCATTAACAGCTGGAAATATTGAATGCGAAGGAAACACATATCAATTTGAGTTTAATGTATCACAAGGCGCTATGGTTTCTGCTAGTGCTGGTACAATAAGCGGAAATATGGTAATCAACATTCCAATTGGAGTTGATGTGACACTGACGGCATCTACGGATGTTAATTGTCAGACAGTATTGACTGTTAATGGTCCTAATACATGTCCACCAGATTGTGAATATCCAGAATTGACAGTGGGTCAGCCTATTTGTAATGGCTCTACGTATTCTGTTTCTTATACATGGGACGGAGTTGGAACATTGTCAAACAATGCTGGTTCTATTGGTTCGAATGTGATTACTAATATTCCAATTGGAACGGATCTAATCATTTCAGCTGCAGATGGTAGTTGTGAAACTGAGGTAGAAGTTGAAAGCCCTGAAGATTGTGATGACCCATGTGAAACACCATCAATTAGTGTAAGTGGACCAATTTGTAATTCGAATGGAACACCATTCTACTCTGTTAACTTTACTACAACAGCTGGAGCTACGGTTACATCTTCAGCAGGAAGTGTAGGTAATGGAGTTATTACAAACATTCCATCTGGTGTAAACGTGACTATTACAGCTAGCTTGACGGGATGTCCAGATAAGGTGATGGTAGTAACAGCGCCAATTTGTGAAGCTTGTGAAAAACCAACACTTACTACTGGAAATATCGAGTGTGAGGGCAATGTGTATAGTGTTACTTATTACGTAAGTGCGGGAGCTACGGTAACGACTTCGGTAGGAACATTAGGAAGTGGTGTAATTACCAACATACCAGTAGGAACCGATGTAGTTATAACTGCAAGCTTAAGTCCTGATTGTGAAACTCAACTTACAGTTACTGGCCCTAATAGTTGTCCTACAAATTGTGAGTATCCAGAATTAACAGTTGGACAACCCATATGTAATGGTTCAACTTATACGGTTTCTTTCACTTGGGATGGTAATGGTTCATTCTCTACGAATTCAGGAACAGTTAGTGGTGATAGAATAGTAAATATACCTGTTGGAACTGATTTGGTAGTGTCAGCTGCTGATGGAAATTGTGAAACAGAAGTAACTGTAGAAAGTCCAAATGATTGTGATGATCCATGTGAGAATCCAGCGATCAGTGTAAGTGGACCAGAGTGTAACTCGAATGGAACACCATTCTATTCGGTTAACTTTACGACTATTCCTGGTACAACGGTTACAGCATCTCATGGAACTGTTGGAAGTGGTGTGATCACTAACATTCCATCAGGTCAAGATGTTACCATTACGGCTGTACTAAGTGGATGTCCTACTAAGACAATAGTTGTTCCAGCTGCAATTTGTGAAACATGTGAAAAACCTGTTTTAACTGCAGGAGCAATAGAATGTAATGGTTCGACTTATGATGTAACATATTATGTAAGTAATGGTGCTTCAATTCAAGCAAGTGTAGGTACCGTTACAGATTATAAAATAACAGGAATTCCTGTTGGAACGGATGTTGTAATTACTGCAACGACTATTCCTGGTTGTGAAACAGAATTGGAAATTGACGGACCTAATTCATGCTCAATGAATTGCGAGTATCCAGAATTGACAGTTGGTCAGCCAGTATGTGTAAATGGCTCTACTTATAAAGTATCCTTTACATGGGATGGAGTAGGAAGCTTGAATAGCAATGTTGGAACAGTAAGTGGCAACGAAGTAATCAATATCCCTATTGGTATTGATGTAACCGTATTTGCTAATAGTGGTGCATGTATCTCAATGGTTAAAGTAACAAGTCCAGAGTCTTGTACGGATCCATGTGAGAATCCTGCGATTAGTTTGAGTGGACCTTTATGTAATTCTAATGGCTCACCATTCTACAGCTTAAACTTCACTACAACAAATGGTGCTAGTGTAACAGCAAGTCATGGTACTGTTGGTGCTGGTGTCATAACGAATATTCCTGCAGGTGTTAATGTAACTGTAACTGCAAGTTTAGCAGGATGTGCAAATAAGGTGATTGAAGTACCTGCACCGCTTTGTGATGAATGTATTAAGCCTGTATTAACAGTAGGAAATACAGAATGTGATGGCTCAACATACAGCGTTTCATTCATAGCTTCTCAGGGATCAACGATCTCTACAAGTGCAGGAACAGTAAGCGGTAATGAAGTGATAAATATTCCACTTGGGGTAGATGTGACTATTACAGCGACAAGAGACGTAGATTGTGCTACTTCAATTGAAGTGTCAGCGCCAAATTCTTGTCCTTCTAATTGTACTTACCCAGAATTGACCGTAGGTCAGCCGGTATGTACTGGTTCTTCTTACAAGGTATCCTTTACTTGGGATGGAAATGGTAATCTATCCAATAGTATAGGAACTATAAGCGGTAATCAAGTTATCAATATTCCTCTTGGTGCAAGTCTTACCTTGTCAGCAACAGATGGAAGTTGTGTAACTGAAGTAGTGATTGATAGTCCTGAAAACTGTAATGATCCATGTGAGAATCCATCTATTAGTTTGAGTGGACCAATATGTAATACGAATGGAACTCCATTCTATTCAGTTAACTTCACTACAGTATCAGGGGCAACAGTAACTGCTTCTGCTGGAACTGTTGGAAGTGGAGTTATAACAAATATTCCTTCTGGAGTAAATGTGACGATAACTTCAAGCGTAAATGGATGTCCAAATGATGTTGTTGTAGTTCCTGCACCAGATTGTGAGGTATGTGAGAAACCAATTCTTACTGCAGGAAATACAGAATGTGAAGGTAACTTGTACAGCGTAACATTTAATGTAAGTGCTGGAGCAACAGTGACAACCAATGTGGGTGCTGTAGGAAATGGTATTATAACGAATATTCCATTAGGAGTAGATCTTATTATTACGGCTTCAAACGGTCAAGATTGTTCTACACAAATAAGTGTAACCGCTCCTACTACATGTCCAGATGATTGCGAATATCCAGAATTGACAGTTGGTCAACCAATTTGCGATGGTTCTACATACACTGTTTCTTATACATGGGATGGTCATGGAACAATAAGCAACAATGTTGGAGTTCGCACATCTAATATGGTAGTAGATATTCCTATCGGTACTGACTTAGTAATAAGTGCTGTAGATGGAAACTGTGAAACAGAAGTAACAGTTGTTAGTCCAGAAGATTGTGATGATCCATGTGAGAATCCAGCAATTACAGTAAGTGGACCAATATGTAATACGAATGGCTCACCATTCTACTCAGTGAATTTCGTTGCTGTACCAGGTGCAACAGTGACATCAACTGCAGGTACTGTAGGTAATGAAGTTGTTACCAATATCCCTGTAGGAGTAGATGTAACAATAACTGCTAGTTTAAATGGATGTCCAGATGAAGTAATTAATGTAAAAGCTCCTTTATGTGAGGCTTGTACTAAACCGGTCTTGACCGTTGGAAATACAGAATGTGAAGGAACCTTATATAGCGTAACTTATTATGTAAGTAATGGAGCTACGGTTTCATCCAATGTAGGCACGGTTACAAGTAGCGCTGTAATTAATATTCCTCTTGGAGTGAATCTTGAATTGACTGCTTCATTAGGATTGAATTGTGAGACGGAACTTACCGTTACTGCACCGACAACATGTCCTACAAATTGTGAGTATCCTGAGTTAACAGTTGGGCAACCAATTTGTGATGGCTCTACGTATACAGTATCCTTTACTTGGGACGGAATTGGTAATTTGACCAATAATGCCGGAACAATAAGTGGAGACGAAGTCATCAATATCCCTCTAGGAACAGATCTAGTATTGGGAGCAACAGATGGTAGTTGTGAAACAGAAGTGACCGTAACTAGTCCAGAAGATTGTGATGATCCATGTGAAAATCCAGCAATAAGTATTAGTGGACCACTGTGTGATGCATCAACGGCATTCTATAGTGTCAACTTTACAACAGTTCCTGGTACAACAGTGAGTACGAACTTCGGAACGGTAGGAAATGGTGTGATTACTGCTATTCCTTCAGGTCAAGATGTAACGATTACAGCTAGCTTAAATGGATGCCCAGATAAAGTGGTTGTAGTTCCTGCTCCAACTTGTGAGCCATGTGAAAAACCTGTATTGACAACTGGAGCAATCGAGTGTATTGGAACATCATATACAGTTACATACTACGTAAGTGAAGGTGCAACTGTTGAAACCAATGTTGGAACGATCAATAACTTTACAGTTACGGGTATTCCTCTAGGAACGGATTTAATCATTACAGCGACAACTGCTGAAGGATGCGAATCAGTCTTAGAAGTTGATGGTCCAAATACTTGTCCAAGTACTTGTGAGTATCCAAACTTAACAGCAGGTCAACCTGTATGTGTTGATGGCTCTACGTATAAAATTTCTTATACTTGGGATGGTATTGGCTCATTAAATACTAATGTAGGAACGATTAGTGGCAATGAAGTCATCAATATTCCTATTGGAGTTGATTTATTAATATTTGCTAACAATGGATCTTGTAATGCCAATGTAGAAGTAACAAGTCCAGAGTCTTGTACAGATCCATGTGAGAATCCAGCAATAAGTATTAGTGGACCATTATGTCAAGGTAATACCTTCTATAGTGTCAACTTTACAGCATTACCTGGATCTAATGTAACATCAAGTCATGGCAATGTAGGAAATGGTGTGATTACGAATATTCCTGTTGGAACCAATGCAGTTGTGACTGTAAGTATAGCAGGGTGTTCAAACAAAGTAGTTACTATTCCTACACCTATATGTCAGAGCTGTGTTAAACCTGTTCTTACAGCGAGTAACCCAGAATGTGACGGCGATGTTTATGAGGTTACATTCTATGTGAGCAGTGGTGCGACAGTGACTGCAAGTGCGGGAACTATAAGTGGAAATACAATTAGTGACATTCCGTTAGGAGAAGATGTGACCATCTTTGCATCAACGGTGCCTGGATGTTTCACTGAATTGACAGTAGTCGGTCCAGAAGATTGTCCAGAAGATTGTGAATTCCCTGAATTGACATTAGGACAAGCGGTTTGTGATGGTAATTTCTATAGAGTATCCTTTACATGGGATGGTCATGGAACATTGACCAGAAATGCTGGAATCATTAGTGGTAATGAAGTAATTAATATTCCGCTTGGCACCAATTTACAATTGGTTGCTACAGATGGTGATTGTGTGACAACTGTTAGAACTAAGAGTCCTGCTAGATGTGATGATCCATGTGAGAATCCAGCAATTAGTGTGAGTGGACCAATGTGTAACAGCAATGGAACGCCATTCTATTTTGTTAATTATTACGCACTACCTGGTGCTGTTGTTACTTCAAACTTCGGTATCGTAGAGTCTGATGTAATTAGTGGTATTCCTTCAGGACAAGATGTTCAAATTACAGTAGCTTATCCAGGATGTTCTGATAAGATAATTACGGTTCCTGCTAAAGATTGTAATATAGACTTTGATTTAGCATTGGTTAAAACATTGGCTCCTGGACAGGCGAGTCCTGTTAGACCAGGTGATCCTGTAACATTTGAGATTACAGTATTTAATCAAGGCTCTGTAGCTGCCGATAATATTGAAATCACAGATTACTTACCAAATTGTTCTCAACTTGTAGATAATGCTTGGACGAACAATGGTAATGGTACTGCTACTAGAATGTTAAGCGTTGCAAATGGTGGGTTAACACAACCACTTGCTCCAAATAGCATGGTCAAAACATATATTACTATAGAATTGACAGGATGTGCTGCTGGTACGCTTACCAACTGGGCTGAGATTAGCGATGCTACAGATCAAGCTGGAAACGATGTTACAGATGTAGATAGTACTCCAGATGATAATCCAGATAATGATAAATATGAAACGGATAATGATACGTCAGGAGATGGTAAGAATGGTGAAGATGAAGACGATCATGATCCAGCAGATATTATGGTTGATCCTAATGCGTCAAATGAGTTTGATCTTGCATTGATTAAACAATTGGCACCAACACAAACCACACCAGTTAAGAATGGTGATGATGTGGTGTTCAGAATTAGAGTATTTAACCAAGGAAATATAAGTGCAGACAATATTGAGATTGTCGATTACATCCCATCTTGTTTTGCATTGAATGATGCGGATTGGACGGATAATGGTAATGGTACTGCAAGCATAACATTAAGTGTTGCAAATGGTGGATTAACACAACCATTACAACCTAATGCTAATGTGGACGTAGAAATCACACTTTCTGTTGAAGATTGTGATGATGGGAATGTTACCAACTGGGCTGAAATCAGTGACGCAACAGATGGTGCTGGAGATTCTGTTACAGATGTAGATAGTACTCCAGATGACAATCAGAATAATGATGCGTACGATGGTGACGATAATACCAATGGAAATGGTACAGATGATGAAGATGATCACGATCCAGCGGAAATCGAAATCGATAATGGTGATCCACAAGATGATTTTGATCTAGCACTAATTAAAGTATTAGAGGTTGGACAAAGTGTGAATGTCTCTAGTGGTGATATCGTTAATTACGAAATATATGTAATCAATCAAGGTGATGTTCCTGCTGATAATATCCAGGTTATCGATTATATTCCAAGTTGTTTCACATTAGTGGACAATAATTGGACA
Source organism: Saprospiraceae bacterium (assembly GCA_965230345.1). Lineage (GTDB taxonomy): Bacteria > Bacteroidota > Bacteroidia > Chitinophagales > Saprospiraceae > JADKBO01. Next base: position 631,634 of record CBDDKR010000002.1, on the reverse strand, counting down.
GATAATGGAAATGGTACGGCTAGCATTACATTGAGTGTAGCAAATGGTGGATTAATGTCAGCATTGTTACCTGGAATGAATACTTCAGTAACGATAGCTCTTGAAGTAGGAGATTGCTCTGGAATGTCACAAGTGACGAACTGGGCTGAGATCAGTGGAGCTACGGATGATGATGGAAATCCAGTGACTGATATTGACAGTACACCAGATACGAATGAAAATAATGATGCGTATGGTGAAAATGATCAGACGAATGGTAACGGTACAGATGATGAAGATGATCACGATCCTGAGACGGTTAACATTATGGATGAACCTACGGATGAGTTTGATTTGGCATTGACCAAAACACTTCCAGTTGGACAACCATACAATGTTCCTGCAAACAGTACGATTTCATTTAATATTACGGTATACAACCAAGGTAATGTAGCAGCAGATAATATAGAAATTATTGATTACCTACCTGCTTGTGCTACATTAGATGATGCGAATTGGACAGACAATGGCGATGGTACAGCATCAAGAATGCTAAGTGTTGCTAACGGCGGTTTAGATATTCCATTGTTCGGAGGACAGTCTATTACTGTTCCAATTACGATGAGTTTGGATGGTTGTCCTGTTGGAGAAATCACAAACTGGTCTGAAATTGAATCTGTAACAGATGAATATGGAGATCCTGTTACAGATGTGGACAGTACTCCTGATAGTGATCAAGGCAATGACACTTATACCACCAACAATGAAATCAATGAAGATGGAAAAGATGGTGGAGATGAAGATGATCATGATCCAGAATCAGTACTTATCAATCCAGTGATTGATGAAGAGTTTGATTTGGCTTTAACTAAGACATTTGCGCCTGGTCAAGAAGATCAAGTAACTGATGGATCGGTAGTAGTATTCAATATCAATGTGTACAACCAAGGCAATATTGCTGCGGACAACATTAGAATTGTTGATTACTTGCCAGCATGTTTCGACTTAGTAGACAACAACTGGTTCTATGATGCAATGAATCATGAAGCAGTAAGAATATTAAGTGTTGCTAATGGAGATATGTTACAGCCTTTAGGTCCTGGTCAGAACATGACAGTAGCTATTTCAGTACAACTAAATGGATGTACAACAGGTCCAAAGGTTAACTATGCTGAGATAGAAGATGCTACAGATAGTAATGGTGATCCTGTAACAGATATTGATAGTACACCAGATGACAATCAATTCAACGATGTGTATACCAATAATGATGACATCAGTGGAAACGGAATGAATGGTGAAGATGAAGATGATCACGATCCTGAAGTTGTTGATGTTATCGCTGGTCCAGCTGAAACTTTTGATATTGCATTGATCAAAGTAATTGCGCCTGGTCAATCGACCGTAGTATCTGAAGGTGATAATATCTCCTTCCAGATTCAGGTAACTAACCAAGGTGAAGGTGCTATAGACAATATTGTTGTAACCGATTACTTCCCATCATGTACTAGTCTTAATGATGCGGATTGGACAGATAATGGTAATAATACAGCTAGTATAACACTAAGTACTGCAAATGGTGAATTAGATGCACCGCTGACAACAGGACAAAGTATCGTAGTTCCAATTACATTAACAGTAGGGGCATGTGAAGCAGGAGAACAAACGAACTGGTCAGAAGTAAGTGACTTCACTGATGCAGCTGGAAATCCTGTTACTGACGTAGATAGTACGCCTGACACAAATCCAAACAATGATACCTATGTTACCAACAATGACATCAGTGGTGATGGTAAAAATGGTGGTGATGAAGATGATCATGATCCTGAATTGTTCGAGATTGAAGAGAACTTTGATCTTGCACTTACCAAGATGGTATCTGCTCCAGGTTCATACACTTATGGTGATTTAATACCATTTACTATTACAGTATACAATCAAGGTAATATGGTTGCTGATAATATTGAAATCACGGATTACATGCCTGATGGATATAGTTTCTCAGCTGCTGATAATACTGGATGGACGGATAATGGAGATGGTACTTTAACATATGTTGAGACAAATGATCTAGGCATAGGACAGCAAGTGAGTATTGCGCTTAATCTAAGACTAGAGCCTACTAATGGTTCGTCGGAAGATTGGATCAATAGAGCTGAGATTAGTGATGCTACAGATGAAAATGGAAATCCTCAAGATGATACAGATAGTTATATGGATGACTTTGAAGACAATGACAACGAAGTTTATCCTGGTGATGACGATGATGATGAGATTAATGAAGATGCGACAGAAGGAGGAGATGAAGATGATTCAGATCCAGCTGGAATTGACGTATTTGATTTGGCTCAGATCAAAACAACAATCACTGAAGGACCATATAGATATGGTGATCAAGTAACGTATAGAGTGACTGTATACAATCAAGGTAATATTCCTGCTACGAATGTAGAAATAGTAGATTACCTGCCATGTGGATTGAGTTACTTAAGCGTTAATAACAGCGAGTGGACGTATGATGCTGGTGCTCATGAAGCAAGAACGACTATTACAGGTGTTATCAATCCTGGAAGTTTCGGATTTGTTGACATTATTCTTGAAGTACAAGAGTGTTACACTGATAGTCCAAGTGCATGGACAAATGTTACGGAAATCACTGGTTCAACAGATGAAGATGGAAATCCGAGAGAGGATGTAGATAGTGAAGACGATGATGATCCAAACAACGATGGTGATCCTATCGATGACGAAGTAGATCATCCAGATGATGAAGATGATCATGATCCAGAAACGATCGAAATCTTTGATCTTGCAACTAGAAAAGTAGTTGTTACTCCTGGCCCTTACTCTTATGGAGGAGTAATCGAATTTGGAGTAGAGGTATACAACCAAGGTAACACTACAGGATATAATGTAGAGATTACAGATTACATACCTGCTGGATATGCCTTTGACAATGGTATGAATGTAGGATGGACATTGGTAGGAGATAAAGCTACTTATGTAATTTCTGAATTACCAGCTGGTGCATTTGTAGTTATTCCGATTAGATTAGAATTGGTTGAAACTGGTGATGGTGCATCTGATTACTTCAACAGAGTAGAGATAAGCGGAGGAGACAACAACGAAGATCCGAATGACGAGGATCCTACAGATGCGGATAGTACTCCAGATGATGATCCAGATAATGATAACGAGGTGAATCCTGGTGATGACGATGATGATGTGATTGATGAAAATGGAAATGATGGTGAAGATGAAGATGATTCGGATCCAGCAGGTCCAGAATTCTTTGACCTTGCCATTGTTAAGAAATCGATAGAAGATGGACCATTTAGATATGGTGATTTGATTACGTATGAGTTCACAATCTATAACCAAGGTACGATAGATGCTAAGGACATCGAAGTAATCGATTACCTACCATGTGGGTTATTGTATGAATCATTAAACAATTCGAATTGGACGTACGATGCGGCTACTAATTCTGCAAGAACGGTTTACACTGATGTGATACCTGCAGGTGAAGAGGCCAACTTAAGTATTACACTTAGATTGTACGATTGTCAAGATGAAGGAGCATGGATTAATGCTGCTGAAATCACTGATGCTACTGATGAAAATGGAAATCCAGTGGATGACATCGATAGTGATGACGATGATGATCCAGATAATGATGGTGATCCAGTGGATGATGAGATTACAAATGAAGGTGGTGACGAAGATGATCACGATATCGACGAAGTGCCAGTAGTTGACCTTGCATTGACTAAGCAGGTGGATGATAAAGGTCCTTACGATGAAGGAGATATTGTTAATTATGAGATTAGAGTTTATAACCAAGGTAATGTACCGACATATAATGTTGAAGTTGTCGACTATATTAGACAGGGTTATAGTATGAATCCTGCGATCAACCCAGGTTGGACATTAATCTCTGGATTACTACACTACACAATTGATGGACCATTTAATCCAGATGAAGAGTTATTGATTCCATTGAATTTGACTATCGAAATTCCAGATGATGCGACATTGGGTGATTGGTATAATGAAGCTGAGATCGCAGATATGGAAGATGAAGATGGTACTCAACTAGAAGATGCGGATAGTTATCCAGATTCAGATCCGAATAACGATAATGATTTGGTTGATGGACCAGATGATGACAACATCTTTGATGAAGAGGACAATAACGACAATGTAATTGATGAAAACATTGATGATCCGTTTAACGAAGGTGACGATGACGAAGATGATAATGATGCTGCTGAAGTAATCGTTGTAGGTGGTCTTGGAGATACAGTTTGGAAAGATGAAGATGGTGATGGTATCCAAGATGCCGGAGAGATGGGAGTTGCTGGAGTAAAAGCTATCCTTACAGATTGTAATGGAAATAGATTAGATTCTATGTATACTGATGCTAATGGATTCTACTTCTTCAATAACTTGATTCCAGGAGATTATCAGGTAATGTTTGATATATCTGACTTGCCTCCAGGATGTGACTTTACGTTACAAGATCAAGGAAATGATGATGAATTGGATAGTGATGTGAACAGATTGGGAGTTGGACCATGTGTTGAAATCCAAGGAGGAGAATACGATTCTACATACGATGCTGGACTTCTGATACTAGTAAATATTGGAGACTATGTATGGCACGATTTGGATGGTGATGGTATCCAAGATGCTGGAGAACCAGGAATAGAAGGAGTACAAGTGGTACTTTATGATGTGAATAACAACTTCATAGGATCTACTTATACAAACTCTGATGGTTACTACATCTTTGAAGATATTTATCCTGGAGATTACTACATCGTATTTGTTGATCCTGATGGATTTGAAATAACTCCTGCGGATCAAGGAAATGATGATGAAAGAGATAGTGATGCTACTGGATTGATTGGTAACGTTGGAGGAACATCAACTGACTTATTCACAGTATATGCAGGAATGGATGATTACTCGTTTGATGCGGGTTACTATAAGTGTATTCCAATTGGAGAGTTAGTATGGTATGATACGAACTTAAATGATGTATGGGATACGGATGAAAATGGTATCAACGCAATAGAGGTTAGATTGTGGAAAAACGAAGGTGGATCATGGGTGCTTTATGAAACACAATTCACTGGACATAAAGAAGGAACACCTTCTGATGATGGATACTATAAGTTCTGTGCACCTCCGGGAACATACTACATCCAAGTAGTTATGCCACCTCTAGGATTAGTATTAGCTCAACCTAATCAAGTGAATGGGTTGCCATTGACACATCCTAATGAGCCTACGAATGATTCGGATATGACGAACAACTTTGGATTATCTACTTCAGCGGCATTTACAGTATTCTCTGGCGAGATGTTCTGTAACATTGGAGCAGGATACTACCCACAGGCAACAATGGGTAATAGAGTTTGGGAAGATGTTAACTTAAATGGTGTACAAGAAAATGACGAACCAGTAATTGCTAATGTGAAGGTAGAAGCATATTCTACTTCATCAGGTGAGAAAGTAGGTGAAGCGTATACTAACGATGAAGGTCTATTTACTATAGATTACTTAAGAAAAGATCACCACTACTTGAAGTTTACTCCACCAAGTGGATTTGGCTTTACTCAAGCAAATCAAGGTGCTGAAGAAACGGATAGTGATGTAGATCATAGTAATGGATGGAATACAACAAGTGCATTGTTGACCTTACCAGATAATGATTATGTGCATGTAGATGCGGGTCTTGCAAGAGGTGTACTTCCTGTAGATTGGTTGTCTATTGAAGCAAATCGAGTGGAAGAGACAAACGTTGTTACTTGGAGTACGGCATCAGAGATCAATAGTGATAAGTACATCATCGAAAGAATGGTAGGTCATAAAGGTCTATTTGAAGAGATTGGTGAAGTGAAAGCAAAAGGAAATACTTTTGAAACAAGTACTTACCAGTTTGTTGATACAGACAGTGAAAATGTAGGACACTACTACTATAGAATCAGACAAGTAGATCAAGATGGTACATTCGAATACAGTAAGACCGTAAGCGTGGAAGTTGGAGGAGAGAGAAATGTAGATTTCTATCCTAATCCATCTACAGGTGTTGTGAATTACAAGATCGAATTGACCGATGATACTAAAGTGAAAATTAGTATTTACGATGCGACAGGAAAAGTAGTTAGAGAAAGCTTAATTGATGAAGTCCTAGATGGAGGAATCTATGAATCAAAAGTTGATTTGACAGATTTAGAGTCAGGAGTTTACATGATTAAGATTATTCTTAACGGTGAAGTGACAACTAAGAACTTAATTCTTATAGATTAAGTTGCCTAATAAAGATTGTAGGGCAGTACGAATACACTCGTACTGCCCTTTCTTTTTTACAACTAAACTTAGTGTGTAACGAGATGATGCAATCAAAGGATTAGCTATTGAATTGACTTTAACAGGAATTGCGCCAGAGATGTCTGATACAATACACCTATAAAGTATTGATATTAAAGACATTTCTTTTATTTTTTATCTTTGTCTAAACCATTATTGATTTAAAATCGTTAGCAACTTTAATGAGTCGTATTTTATTCATACTCTTTTGTTTCTTGGGATCTGTACAAATCTACTCTCAGGATCAATCAGCAGGCTTGCCTGCCGAATTAAAGGGCGTAATTTATCGTAAGGAAGTAGCTTTTGATTTTAGAGTACACACCAATGGTTATGCTTTAGCTGTAAACTTTGGCGATATAATTACGTATAAAAAAACCAAGTTATATCATTTGGAATTGGGATATTTGAGAGATTCCAGAGAGCAAAAACAAACGAGAAACTTAGGAGGTATTTTTAACACCACTTCCAATTCTTTTAGATTTGGCAAGCAGAACTACATGTTCGCTCTTAGGGGAGGAGTAGGAAGAAAGCGGTTTTTATCAGATAAAGCAAAGAGAAAAGGAATTGCCATAGGATATTCTTACGAAGTAGGACCATCGATAGCCATATTAAAACCCTACTATTTGGACTTACAATATGAAGTCGAAGTGGATGGACAAACAAGAGTAGAGGTTCGTAGAGAAAAGTATTCAAGTGAAAATGCCGATCAATTTCTATCATTTAACAAAATCATTGGAGCCTCAGGGTTCGGAAAAGGATTTAACGAAATTAGTTTTGTTCCTGGTGGGCAAGCAAAAGCTGGAATGTTTTTTAGTTTAGGAGCTTTTGACCAATACATCAAGTCTGTTGAAGTAGGACTCATGGCAGATGTATTTATTCGAAAAATTCCGATAATGGTCGAGACAGAAAAAATATCAAATAAACCATATTTTATTAACCTTTATCTACATTTGCAATTAGGAAAAAGAAGCAATTGATTGATAATTTTGACAAATTCGATTAGTCCATGTTAGATTTGCCCGTAGTATCAGGTTTTCCTCAGGAAAACAAGGATCGGAGTAAAAGGTCAAGAAAGCCAGACTGGCTGAGGGTTAAGTTGCCAATTGGCGAAGATTATAAGAATGTACGTAAGCTCGTAGACAAGTATAAGTTACATACGATATGCCAAAGTGGTAATTGCCCAAATATGGGAGAATGCTGGGGTGCTGGAACGGCGACATTCATGATTTTAGGCAATGTATGCACAAGAAGTTGTTCTTTCTGTGCTGTAAAAACAGGTAGACCACCAGAATATGATGAAGACGAACCTAGAAGGGTAGCGGAAGCTATCAAACTTATGGAGGTCAAACATGCTGTATTAACGAGTGTGAATAGAGATGAATTGAAGGACAAGGGCGCATTCATCTGGTATGAAACGGTGAGATTAACCAAAGAATTTGCACCACAAACAACGATTGAAACATTAATACCTGATGTAAAATCAGATTGGGCTTCATTAGAGTTGATGGTTAAAGGCGGTCAAGAGGTCGTCAGTCACAATATGGAAACAGTAGAAGCTTTGTATAGAAAAGTTAGACCTCAAGCTAAGTACAATAGAAGTCTTGAACAAATCAAAAGAACAAAAGCTCTAGGTAACCGAACAAAGTCAGGTATTATGGTTGGACTTGGCGAGACTAAAGATCAAGTTTTAAAAATAATGGATGATTTGGCCGCACATGATTGTGATGTTCTTACCATTGGTCAATATCTCCAACCTACCAAAATGCATATTGAAGTAGCGGAATTCGTACATCCTGATGTTTTTCAAGAGTACAAGGAAGAAGGACTTTCTCGAGGATTTGATTTTGTAGAAAGCGCTCCTTTAGTTAGGTCATCATATCATGCTGAGAGGCATTTATAAAAATCGACAAAAATCAGTATCTAATGAAAGTATATCCCTTTAAGGCCACCTTCCCTCATATGGATATGATCCCTTCACCAGATTTGTTTTTTTCATCTATTAAATCGCAATATGTTCATCATCGTACAGCTGGTTTTTATGAAAAAGATGATGAAAAAGCGATCTACATTCAGCAGATTACAACCAAGCATGGTGTACATCAAGGAATCATAGTAAATAATGAATTGGAGGATTTAAAGAGTGGAAAAATTCTTAAACATGAAAAAACATTGAATGCAAAAGAGCAAACAATGATGAATTTTTTCCTTAAATCAAGAGCAATGGTTAAGCCTGTATTATTGGCACATCCTGAAGTTCAAGGTTTGACCGATATAATAAATGAAATAATAAAAAAGGACTCTCCAGTACAGAAAGCTAAATTTGATGATGGTCAAATGCATAAATACTGGAAAATAACGGATTCGGATACCATTATTAGGATTCAAAAGATTTTTGAACAAAAAGTAAAGAAGTGTTATATCGCTGATGGACATCATAGATGTGCAACTGTACTTAAAATGTCAGAAAATGTTCATATCAATGAAGAAGGCATTAATGTAAAAAGAATATTATCTGCTTACTATTCTTTTGATAACTTGAAGATCTTTGATTACAATAGAATTGTTAACATTCAAGGTGAAATCAGCCCTTTAAAGACACTTGCACAGTTGTCAAAATATGCCAAGATTAAGCCTCTAGAAACGCTTTCCAAACCCAAACAGCAACATCATGTTCACCTATTACTGGGTGGCGAATGTTTTAGAGTGAAGTGGAAGTCTTCTCTAATAAAGAAACATCAGAATGAACAATTGGTCCTTGATGCAATGCTTGTAAATAAGTATCTCTTTAATGATATCTTAAAGATAAAAGATGTACGAACTGATCCTAGAATATCGTATTCTGAAGGAATAAAAGATTTTTCCAAAGTAGTTAAGCCATTGAGGAAGGAAAAGTACAAAATAGGAGTATTCTTACCTCCATTGACAATGTCTGAGATTGTCACAGCAGCTGAGAATCAAATAGCCCTACCACCAAAATCTACCTGGTTCGAACCACGTATAAAAAGTGGTTTATTGGTTAGAGAGTTTTAATAGTTGAAAGGACTTTATTGGTGAATTGGCCATATAAGTAATTTTCGTTTACAACGAATTTAATTTGTAAACCATTTGCTGAATCAAGGATTTTTGCAATGTCATTTTACCTCTTATAAAATAAAGCTACTATATTTATAGGGTTTTAATGTTTGTGGACGTATTATGATGCGTACCAAAAAATTGATTCGACCTGTTTACCATTGTTTATATTATTCGATAAATGGTATATTTTATTGTTGAATATCACAGAATTCAATCTTATGAAAACAAAGTTCATTCTATTATTTATTTCATTGATGGCAGGGTTTAATTTGATGGCCCAAGAATACCCAGATCGTCATAATACAACATTGGAGAACTCTTGGATGTCTTGTACTCCAGCCATGAATCCAAATGATACTTACGGAAATTCACATTGGATCATGTATGATTTTGGAACAACTTACGCCTTATACCAATCTACATTTTGGAATGTGAATGCTTATGAACACTCTGATAATGGAATTCAAGATTTACAAATTGATTATTCTCTAGATGGGGAGCATTGGATCAATTGGGGACGCTACAACCTTTCGAAAGCGGGTGAAACAGGAACGTATCAAGGAGAACAAGGACCGAATTTTGATGGACTTGTCGCTCGTTATTTTTTAATAACAGCTTCTACTAATTATGGTGGAACATGTTATGGTCTTTCTGAATTCAAGGTAGAGTCTACGCCTGTCACTATATCAGAAACAACAGATGAACTTGTGGGGTTAGATATTTCTGCAAGCCCCAACCCATTTTCCGACCTTTGTAAGGTCTCAATTGGTGAAGAACTTACAGGTGATGTGATTTATAAGATCTCAGATCTTTCTGGAAGAGTTGTTAAGCAAGGCTTAATGCATTCCACTGATTTAATGATTGATGGAAGTCAATGGGTAAGCGGAGTTTACGTAGTGACAATTCTTCATTCTACTGGGTCAAAATCAATTAAATTAAACCTTATTAAATAATTGTCTTATGAAAAAAATTAAATGGATAGTTATTATTCTTTTTGGATGGACAGGATCAACATACGGACAATTGTATACGGATTATATTGGTGCAGGTCATAGTGACGGAATCACTGTTACTTCTAGTAGTGAAATGGTTGGTTCAAATGGTCCAGCAGAGCGAACTTTAGACGGCTCAGGTATGGACAATGCTTACATGGAGGCTTCTAGATTTCTTGCTCAATCAACATTGGGTTATAGGGATTCTGACATTGAAAGTGTCATGGATATAGGTTTTGAAGCTTGGATTGATGATCAAATGAATGAGCCAGCTACGCTTGTACTTCCTGAGTTGGAGTCTATTTGGCAATACATCAAGGACGAATTGGGCTCTGCAGGAGAAGATACTACCAATATTTTTGGTCCGTACTCTGTGCATTATAATTATGCCATTTGGACAGTGAATATGACGAATGAAGACCTGTTGCGTCAAAGAGTTGCTCAGGCTTTATCTGAAATATTGGTTATATCAATGAATAGTGACCTAAATAGTTGGGCAGAGGCTATGAGTTCGTATTATGATATCTTGATTGAAAATGCTTTTGGTAATTATGAAGATATCATGAACGAAGTCACAAAGCACCCATCTATGGGATATTATTTAAGTCATATTAATAATCCTAAAACAGACACACTAACCAATATCCGACCTGATGAAAACTATGCAAGAGAAATCATGCAATTGTTCAGTATCGGGCTATACGAATTGAATCAAGACGGGACACATAAAAGGGATGCAAATGGCAATTCTATACCAACTTATGATAATACAGACATTAAAGAGTTAGCAAAGGTATTCACTGGTATGGGTGCAGGAGCAATTTTAGATCCTACTAGTTGGCCATTTGTTCCAATATTCGGAGTAGGGATGTGGGCGATTGATAAGACCGTACCTATGCAGATGTTTCAGACTGAGCATGAAGATGGTCCTAAGGTTTTGTTAAAAGATGTTACAATTGATATACCTGGTAATGGAATGGCTGAAGTAGATTCGGCTGTTAGTTATTTATTTCATCACGACAACGTAGGTCCATTTTTGGCTTATCGATTGATTCAAAGAATGGTGAAATCTAACCCAAGTCCTGATTACATTAGTCGTGTAGCTGCTGCATTTAATGATAACGGTCAAGGAGAAAGAGGAGATATGAAGGCTGTTGTGAAAGCAATCCTTTTGGATGAAGAAGCAAGAGATGGAAGTTATATGGGAGAGTTATCTTCAGGTCAATTCAGAGCACCGTTTTATAGATATTTACAGTTTTTAAGAAAACAACCCGTGAATAACCCAGCTGGCTTGTATTGGAATAATGGGTTTACGTTAATTGATAATGTGATGCACTGGCCTTTAGCTGCTCCATCGGTTTTCAATTTTTATACTCCAGATTTTCAACCGGTTGGTGATATTAGCGAAAATGATCTTTATGCCCCTGAATTTAAAATTCACAATACGTCTACAGCGATCAAATACATAAATCTTGTTCATGCAATGATTTTATGGGACTCCCCTTGGTATGATTGGGAAAACGATGATGTATTTGATAACAATGTAACGCTAAATATGACCTATTTAGAGAGCATTTCTGAAGATCCTGAAAAGATGATCAACGAATTAGATAAATACTTGACTCATGGTCAATTATCTGAGGAAACAAGGGGAATACTGAGAACAGCTCTGGACGAAATTTACTGGCCTTGGAATGAAGAATGGAAGTGGTGGAGAGCAAGGATGCTCTTGTATTTTTATTTGATTTCACCTGATTTTGCGATTTTAAAATAGAAAGAAATGATTAAGAAAATAAAAAACGTATCAAGAAGAGACTTCATTAGACAAGGTAGTTGTGCTGCAATTGGTGGAACAACATTTCTTTCTACTTTACTTAATCTTAAAACCTTAGGATCAAGTGCAGTGCACAACTCTTCTGCAATTGGTGGTGGCTATAAGGCAATCGTTTGTCTAATGTTAAGCGGTGGAAATGATTCTTTTAATATGTTGATTCCTACCGAGTCAAATGAATACAATATTTATTCGAATACGAGGAGCAATTTGGCAATACCTGCCAATGATATTTTAGGGATAAATCCGACGAATACAGGCAGTAGGACTTTTGGAGTCCATCCTTCTATGCCTAGAGTGCAATCTATGTTTGATTCAGGAAAGTTATCCTTTATATCCAATGTGGGCACCCTAATTCATCCTATTACGAAGTCAGAATTTTATAACGGAACTGTCCAGACTCCTTTAGGGCTGTATTCACATTCTGATCAATTAATGCATTGGCAAACAGGAATTCCTCATGACCGAACTCCAACAGGTTGGGGAGGAAAAATTGCTGATCTACTTCATGCGGGTAATGTCAACCAAAACCTGTCTATGAACATGTCACTGTCTGGGACCAACGTTTGGCAAACAGGAAACAGTTCCGTGGAATTTTCATTAAATCCCAATCCCGATTCAGGACCTGTAACGGGTATTCATGGGGATAATGACGATTGGTTGGTAAATACAGTAAGAAAGAATGCGTTGAATAGTATGGTCGATACCAATTATTTTGACGTTTATATGAATGGATATAAAGATGTCATCAAAACGGCAAGAGTTGGGACTCAGCAATTGGAAGCAGCATTGGCGAGTACTCCAACATACAATGTGCCTTTTACCACTGAGACTGCTTATCCATATTTATCGCAAAGCTTTAAGGTTGTGGCAGATGTGATTTCAGCTCGTACAACCCTTGGTATGAATAGGCAGACATTTATGATTGATTTTGGTGGTTGGGATCACCATGATGAATTGACAATGTCACAAGCGGATATGTTGACAAGAGTGGATAATGCCTTGTATGAATTTAATGCAGCAATGGAGCAGCTAGGACTTGCTGATTGTGTGACGACCTTTGTTGTATCTGAGTTTGGTAGAACGCTGACTTCAAATGGAAATGGTTCGGACCATGGATGGGGAGGAAATGTATTGGCTATGGGTGGAGCTGTGAATGGACAACAGATTTACGGTAATTATCCGATTCTTGATCTTGATGGAAATCTAGAAATCGGTGGTGGTGTATATATTCCTACTACGGCTACTGATGAATATTTTGCTGAATTGGCCATGTGGTTTGGAGTTCCAGATTCTGAATTAGGATTACTGTTTCCAAACTTATCTAATTTCTACTCTGTGGGATCAGGTAACCCTATAGGATTCATGAATATTTAGATGATTATTAAGTTTTCCTACTTTTAATTTAGAATTTAATGATAGAATGTGAATATGAAATTCATGTTTAATCATTAATAATTTGTTCCACTTCGATAAGCCTTAATTCAAGAATGGAGTCTACATATTTGGGATAAAGAGAGTCCTGGAGAGAAAGACATTCTTCATGAAGAGATTTTTTCAAAGATTTTAATTCTACAGCGTAAAGACTGTCTAAAATTTTTCGTTCTTTTTTAGTCAACGAAGTACGTTCTTCTTGTGGAAAACAAGATGCTATTAGAAGTACAAAGACTAGGAAAAAAAGGTTTTTGAATTTGAAAATCATGAATTGAAATCTTTCTTTTTACGAAGCTCAAAGTTCTGACCCAAATATACTTTTCTAACAATAGGATCATTGGTCAATTGTTCAGCTGTTCCATATCGTAGGATTTTCCCTTCGAACATAAGGTAAGCTCTGTCTGTAATAGAAAGAGTTTCTTGTACATTGTGATCAGTAATCAAAATTCCGATCTTTTTTTCTTTAAGTTTGGAAACGATAAACTGAATATCTTCTACAGCAATTGGATCAATTCCTGCAAATGGTTCATCTAATAATATAAACTTAGGTGATGAGGCAAGGGATCTGGCAATTTCGGTTCGTCGACGTTCACCTCCGGAAAGAGAGTCACCTACGTTCTTTCGTACCTTATCTAATCGAAATTCTTCAATAAGAGATTCTAGTTTGTTTTTTTGTTCTTGTTTTGATAAACCGGTCATTTCGAGGACAGCTGAAATATTATCCTCAACGGTCAATTTACGAAATACGGATGGTTCTTGTGGCAAATATCCAACACCAAGGCGAGCCCTCTTGTACATAGGAAGGGAAGTAATATCTTTACTGTCTAAATATACTTGACCTTCATTAGGCTGAACAAATCCTACAGTCATGTAAAAAGTAGTAGTCTTGCCAGCTCCATTTGGACCTAACAACCCTACAATCTCACCTTGATTTACCTCAATGGAGACATCATTTACTACAGTTCTATGACCATATCGTTTAACCAAATTTTTCGCGGATAACTTCATGTCATAAAGATAAGGAAAGGAAGGAATTCTCAGAGTGGTTTTAAACCACTGGATTATTAGTGATTTTAATTGTTATGCAATCTTTATTTTTTGTGTTAAATATCATACTAATACGAAATGATCAAAGTGGGGTTAATAAAAGTGAACACAGCTTATTTTTTTGTCCATTTTTTGACAAAGTAGAAATATTCTTTATGGTTTGATTTGTGTCCGGAAAGCATGTTATAGCTCGTTTTTGATTTCTAAAGAGCATAAGCGGAAAACTTAAGCAAAAATTCAAGGATTAATGGTCCGATATTTGTGATTTAAATGTTTTAGTAAACGATAGTTTATTTTTGATATAAGCTAAAATATACATGTGGCGAAATTGGAATTTTTTAAAAGTAAAAGTCTAATTTTGTAATTGATAATAAAAAACTAGGTCTCATAAATTCAAAAACAAGGTATTCTAATTGAGCATTAATTTTTTCAATTCGGGCTTAATTTACGTAATTTGATTTTCAGTCAATCTCTACAACCTATCTTTTGTAGAGTACTACCTTAAGTTTTTACAATTCATAGACCACAGTAACAGTAACGGGACATAACGAGTGTTGTGTTCCCAATATTTATTTAATAAACTGATTAATTAAGTTGTAATTATGAATGGTAATTGGATCAAATTATTCTATTTGACATTATTGTTTTTGACGATTCACATTGTTCATGCAGTAGGACAAACTGGGTGTACTACCAGTGCTGCAGGAATAGCATCTGAATTTGATGATCAAACTCCTTCTGGGACGTCTGTATATGAATTTTCTGTAAGTACAGAAACTCCTGCTGGAATGGCGGATATTAATAAGTTTCAGGTAGAGTGGCCAGAATTACCTATGGGTGGATATTCTGATTTTGTAAACCCACTAGGCTCTTCTCAGAGTGATTCAATTTTTTGTGTTACAACAACTGGTGCTTCGAATGAAGGTCCTGATGTTGTACTTAATGTAATCATACCTCCGGAAGCCACTGTTACTTGTTCGGACGTATCATTTAGAATCTGTCGTGTCGGTGATTTTAATGGTGACAACGAGGTGGTTTGGATTGTAAATAAGGAGTTAATGGATATAGCACCATCTAATGCTGATCACACGTTGGGTTGTATTGCTGGAACAGGTGGAAGTGAATGTCAAGGTTATGGAGCTGTAGGTTGTGAAACGGTTACTATTTCTGCAGCCCAGATTGCGCCTTATATTATGGATGGTGTCTTCACCATCGCGTTAATTACTGCAGGAGGTGACCCTTCTTCAAATAGTGGCGATCATACAGATGATAATTGTGCTGACCCAAGTGAAACAGGTAACTGTTTTCGATTAGTAGATTTCTCTTTTGATATAGTAGAAACACCAAATAATTTCAATTTAACTGTTCCTGATTTATGTATTGGAACTCCACAAATGGCAAGTGTTACTGTCGATGGGACACTACCTATATCGTATAATTGGTCTGTGGTTTCTGGTGATGTAACTTTAGGTGCCAATGGAAATAGTACAATATCTGTAACTGGAAATACTGCTGGTCCATATGAACTTTCTGTGACGGCAACAAATGGATCTGGACCTTGTAATGGAACGGTATCGAGTAGTGCGACTATTTATGGCAATCCTTCTTTGAGTTCCCCTTCGAATGTTGGACCAATATGTTCGGGCTCTACCACGTCATTTACTTCAAATGTTTCGATGGGTGTTGCTCCTTATGATTTTCAATGGCAATTCTCTTCTGATGGAGTAAACTTTTTTAATCTTATAGAGGGAATTGATTTTACAGGTACTACCACAGAAACGCTTAATGTAAATAATATTAGTATAGCGCAAGATGGTTGGTTATTCAGGTTACTTGTTACTGATGCTAATAATTGTGGAGGTGTTCCACATGCCTCAACATCTGCATCTCTTTCAGTACTGCCATGTCAACCTGAATTGGATCTTACCAAGTCTTTGATAAATGTTTCGGCTGCTGCGAGTAATATTGCTGGTAATGTAGATGCGGAATATTCATTTACCGTTTGTAACACTGGTCCTGTTGATATTAATAATATTAATTTGATGGACGATTTTGGATTGCAATTTGGTGCTGCGTTTGTAGGAGTAGTTATTGCGCCTTCAATTCAGGCTTCAACTACTGCAGCAGTTCCTCCAACAGTAAATGCGTCTTTTTCTGGAATTTCACCGAATCAGAATATGTTGCAAGGTGATGGTGCATTAGATTTTGGCACACCTGGAGAATGTGTTACTGTCAATGTAACCGTAGAAATTGATTTAGATAAGCTCGAAATGAATACGGAAAATCAAGCTGTTGCAAATGGAACAACTGATATGGGAATAATAGCAGAAGATGATTCTGATAACGATAGTCCTACGGATCCAGATAATCCTTTGAGTGATGACGATGATCCAACACCATTTCCAAGTATTGCTGATATCAATGCCATAAAGGAGGTTTTTTCATTAGAGGTTCTGCCAAGTGGAAAGGTTCAAGTTGTTTTTGATATAACAATCGATAACTCTGGAAATACTAACCTTTCCTCTCTTTCAGTTTTGGATGATTTATCCAATTTAGGGTCAGCTTATACAGGTGGAAGTGCTGAGGTAGTAGTTACAAATATAAATGCTAAAATCACCCTGCTAATAATGATGGTCTGTATGATGGAACTTCTAATTTGACGCCAGGCAGTGATGGTGATCTTGTAAATGGTGGAATGTCAAATATGTTAGAATCAGGTCAATCGTATATAGTAAGATTGACGATTGAGGTTGATCCCATTCAATTCGAAATGCTGATGGCAGCCGATAAAGTTAATCAGGCAAATGCTAGTGGTATTCCTGTGGATGAATTTGGAGTACAAATTACAGCATTGGATGTAAATGGAGGAGCATTAATGATTGGGGATAGAGTAAATGATTTATCTGATGACCCTTCAGACCTGCCAGCTGCGGATGAAAATGATCCAACTCCTTTTGCCATGCCTGGAGTTATTGATGTTACCAAAACATTAGATATTCCTATTGCTTTGCCAGCAAGTAGTGGTATAGCAGGCAATGCTGATGTCACTTATCGATTTAATATTTGTAATGTTGGGGGGTCTGATTTGACCCAGATATCTCTTTATGATAACTTTTTTAATGAATTTGGTAGTGGATATGTAGGTGTTGTTGTTGATCCATTCATTACAATGTCAGATGCAAGTGTGATTCCAAATGTAGCTACTTCTTACACTGGATTCGAACCCAATACTAATTTATTGTTAGGAACTGATGGTTTGATTGAACCTGGACAATGCGTAGAGGTTGCAGTTACAGTTGAGGTTGATTTAGATTTAATGCCTAATCCAGCAGCAAATCAAGCTCTTGCTGTAGCTGACAATGGCACGGGGTCATCAACTTCGGATGAATCAGACAATGATATGCCAAGTGATCCAGACGATCCCTTAAGTGATGACGATGACCCAACACCATTTATTATTGCACCTTCCATTCATGTGGCTAAGAGTGTAAATAGTACAATGAGTTCTCCGACTTCGGCAAATCATTATTACATCACCTACAGACATGTAATAAAAAATACTGGAAATACAACATTAGAAGGATTATCTCTTACTGATGATATCGAAACGGCTCTGTGCAATGCGTATGTACAAACTACAAATATTGCCGTTTCAAATATAGATGCAACAGCGTTACCTAGTGTACCAGTTCCAACTGCAGTTATGGATGGAACAAATGATGCTCTTGGTAATGACGGACTATTAGAGCCAGGTGAATCATTTATTGTAGATATTACTGTAGAAGCAGATGCGTCTTTAATAAGTTGTAATCAACCTTTATTGAATCAATCTACAGTTGAAGGTCTTCCTACAGACGGAATGGGTACAGCTTTGGTTAACCCTACCACAGGAATGATGTATATGCCTGGACAAATTACTGATGATTCAGATAGTGGTTCTATAGCTGATTCTAATAACCCTGGTGCTCCTAACGATACAGGTGGGTCCAATGATCCTACTCCATTATCGTTACCTGGGAGTATTGCTGTGGTAAAATCGATAACAAATGTCAATGCTGCCAGTAGTGGGGTAAATGGCAATTATGATGTTACCATAGAGTTTGTTATTGAAAATACAGATGGTATAAACTTAACCAACATTTCATTAATTGATATGTTGTCTTCTCAATGGGGAACGGCGTTTGTTGGTGTTGTAACATCTCCTTCGATTTCATCATCTGGAGGTGATGTGGCAACGATTGATCCTACTGCAAATCCTAATTTTGATGGAACATTAGACAATGAACTTCTGAACAATGATGGAGAGTTGTCTCCAGGTGAGCAATTTGCTGTAGAAGTTGTAGTCGAGGTAGACGCAAGCGAATCACCTTCGACAGGGCTTCTAAATCAGGCGACTGTTTCAGGAACAGATAATCTTGGTAACGTAATTACAGATATTTCTGATGATAATACCAATGGTACAGTTCCAAGTGATCCTTCTGGTGACAACGATACTGGAGATGGTGATACGGGAACAGGGAATACAAATGACCCCACGCCTTTAGCCATTGCTGAAATTGGAGTAAGTAAATCATTAACCAACATTGAAGGAAGTGCTACATCTGGTAATAGTTTACTAACTTTTGAATTCACTGTTGAAAATACAGGAACAACTCCTTTGAGCGATATCCGTCTTTCTGATGATATGGTTCAGCAATTGAATAATGCTTGGGTTGGAGTGGTAAATGGGCCAATCATTATTTCATCTTCTGCAAGTGTGGACCCAACATTAGATATGCCATGGGATGGAGGTGACGGAATGAACACCATATTTGATGTGAGTGCAGATAATATGTTTGCGGATAATACAGGAACATTATTACCTGGAGAATATTTAACAGTTGAGGTAGTTGTAGAAGTAATTACATCTAACCTTGATAACCCACAAGAGAATAGAGCTCAAGCTTATGGAGATGATTTAAATGGAGTACAAGTCCTTGATAATTCAACTGACGGTGATGACCCTAGTGTAGATTCTGGTGGCCCTGGAACACCGACTCCAATTTTAGTTCCATCTATTGAGTTAACCAAAATTCTATCAGGTATTCCTACTGCAGCTTCTAGTGGCACGATAGGAAATTTTGATGCGACATATACATTTACATTTTGTAATAATGGTAATGTTGATTTATCGAATATTGATCTGTATGATGATTTTAATGCTCAATTCGGTAGTGGATTTGTAGGAGTAGTAAATAGCCCAACTACTATGGGATTAGGTACAGCCACGGTAAACTCGATGTATACAGGGATTACTCCATTCGATAACTTATTAAATGGAGACGGTGATTTATTAGTCGGTGAATGTCAAACCGTAACAGTAACTGTTGAGATTGATGCTGATCAAATGCCAATAATGCCTGCTAATCAGGCTAATGTAAGTGCAGAAGATCCAAACGGTGAAGTAGTAGAAGATCTTTCAGATGATAATACAGATCTTAACAGTGATAGCGTAAATGATAATGAATCTGGAGGAAGTGATGATCCTACTCTATTTCCTGATCTACCAAGTATAAATATTGCTAAACAGCTTGTTTCTACTCAAGTAATGGACAATGGAGACCTCGAGTTAACTTTTGAATTTTTAGTTGAGAACACTGGTAATACTCATCTGGATGAAGTTAATGTTATCGACCCAATGCCATTTTTAGCATCTGCCCTTCCTTCAACACAAAATATAGCAGTGTCCATTACGAATATAACTTCGGAAATGGCACCGATGCCTAGTATTACATACGATGGTGGAGCAAATGACACAATTACATTAACAAGTTCAACATCATTGATGGCACCTGGTCAACAATTTATGGCAACTGTTACTGTAGAAGTTAATCCCGTGGATTTCGCTTTAATTATGCCACAACCCGTGACTAATCAAGCAACGGCAATTGGTACTCCTTCTGATGATTCAGGAAATCCATTGAATGATCCAAGTTCGGGAATGCCATATGCAAATCCAGTTATGGATCTTTCAGATGATGGTTCGAGTGCAACTACTAGCAATCCAGGGTTTCCTGGTGATATGGGAACTTCGGATGACCCAACTCCAATTACACTGCCGGGTATTTTAGATGTTACTAAGACGCTAACATCAATTGTTCCAGCACCAACTCCAGGTAATGCCCTTGTTGATTACTCCTTTGAAATTTGTAATATTGGAGGTGTTGATCTGGTTAATATTGATTTAATAGATGATATGAGTTCAGAATTTGGTTCTGGGTTTGTATCGGTTATTACAGCACCATCTATTAGTGGAGCAGGTGGGGCTACGGCAAACCCTAGTTATACTGGATTTGTTCCAAATACGAATTTGCTTAATGGAAATGGAACTCTTGTAGTAGGATCATGTAATACGGTGACTGTACAAGTTGAGTTGGATCTTGATCATCTTCCTGATCCAGTGTTTAATCAGGCAGAAGGTATGGCTGATGACCCAATGGGTAATGAAGTAACAGATTTATCGGATGATCGATCTGATTTAGACGGTGATACTGTAAATGATAATGAAACAGGGGGAGAAGATGATCCAACAGGAATGCCTATCTTCCCATCAATTCATTTGGCTAAAACAATTAATAATGTTTCTAACTCACCAACTTCGGTCAATCACTTCTATGTGACTTACAGACATGTCTTGAAGAATACGGGAAATACGATTTTAGAAAACATTACTTTGACGGATGATATTGTCACGGCTCTTCAAGGAGGGTACGTAGGGACTACAAACATTGCTGTTTCTAATGGTAGCCCGATTGCTCAATCCAACCCTATCCCCAATACAGCAACTACTGTGATGGATGGAGTAAATGATGCATTGGATGGAATGAGTGGCATTTTGAATCCAGGAGAGGAGGTTATAGTAGATATTACTGTAGAAGTGGATATTGCTGCTATTACTGGAATTCAACCTCTATTAAATCAATCTACCGTTGAAGGCTTGCCAACGGATGGTATGGGTACCGCCTTGGTTAATACATCTACGGGTAATCCATATATGGATGGTGATGTTACGGATGTGTCAGATAGCGGTACCGATGCTGATGGTGATAACCCTGGTGCTCCAGGTGATACTGGAGGAAGTGACGACCCAACACCACTATCATTACCTGGTAGAATTGCTGTAGTTAAAACGATATCTAATGTTTCAGCTGCAAGTAGTGGTGTGTATGGAAATTATGATGTGACGATTGATTTCTTGATAGAGAATATCGGAGGAAACCAGATAACGAATATAAACTTAGAAGATAAACTAGCGGAACAGTGGGGTGATGCATTTGTAGGTGTTGTAACAAGTCCAGTCATTACAGTAGCTGGAGGATATATACCAACAACTGATCCAACAGTAAATGTTGGTTTTGATGGGCTAATAGACAGTGAATTATTAAATAGTGATGGAGCCCTTGCGTCAACTGAACAGATTGTTGTTCAAATTGTTGCTGAAATTGATGCAAGCGCAGCACCAGTTGATGGTTTGGAAAATCAAGCAACTGTTACAGCTAGCGATGCTCTAGGAAATGAAATATCCGATCTATCAGATGATAACACTTCATCAACAAATCCTGCTGATGCAGATGGAGACAATCCTAATGGAGCTGGAGATGATGGAACAGGAGATTCAAATAATGCTTCTCCATTAAATATTCCAGAAATTAGCGTGACTAAATCTGTATTTAGTACAAACCCTGCTGCAAGTGGAATATCTGGTAACTTTGATGTCACCTACAGATTGATTGTTCAGAATACTGGAACAACTGTTTTAGAAAATATAGCACTTGGTGATGATTTTGCGACACAATTAAGTCCTGCTTATGTTGGAATTGTTGATGATGCAAGTATCGTTTCATCTAGCGCAACAATTGATCCTAATACAGGTACTGGGGCTACACTGTTAGGTGGTACTGCAGGAATTCTGTTGCCTGGTGAACAAGTATTTGTTCATATTACCATAGAAATAAATGCGAGTGAGATTCCTTCTATGGGCTTGACCAATCAAGCTATGGCTACAGGATCTCCAACAGATGGAACAGGTAATCCTATTCTAGATCCTAACAACCCTGGAAATACTTTGGGAGATGTAAGTGATGTTTCAGATAGTGGTAATGACCCTGAATCTACAAATCCTGATGAGCCAGGTGATATGGGAACACCCGATGATCCTACTCCAATGCCAGCAATGCCTTCTTTGGAATTGACAAAATCTGTACTTCCTTCACCAATAGCGAATGACAACGGAACGTATACAACAACGTTTGAATTCTCTATTGCAAATACAGGAAATGTAGCATTAGCTAATATTGATTTAATTGAGGATTTTGCTTCTCAATATGGATGTGCTTATGTTGGTAATGCTCAAGATCCTATATTGAATACAACTAATGTCAGTGGTACTGCGCCAATTGCTAATAACGCTTATACGGGTGAAGGGTTAACAACCAACCTTCTTAATAGTGATGGATTGTTATTCCCTGGAGATACTCTATATGTAGAGATAACTGTCGATATTGATCCAAATTGTAATACGGCTTCAAGTCCACTTGATAATCAGGCAGAAGTTGTAGGTATACCTGCTGATAATAGTGGTACACCTTTAACTGATGATAATGGTAGTCCATTGGATCCAATTAATGATTTATCGGATGATAATACCGACTTTGATAACGATTCTAATAATGATAATGAAACCGGAGGAACTGATGATCCTACGTTGTTGTATCTTCCTAATATATCAGTTACCAAAGCTGTAACCAATACAGAGATTTTGGCGAATGAAGATGTGTTAATAACATTTGAATTTGAGGTGGCAAACACTGGTAATACCTACATGACGAATTTAAGTCTCACAGATCCTCTTTCGTTTTTACCGGTAGCCAATCCTTTAACTCAATTGTCACCATTGTCAATAACCACAAATGATGTTGATGCTGATATGATTCCAGCTGTATCAGCTATGTATGATGGAATTGGAAATACAGAATTATTTAATGGATCTACTGGGATATTGGCTCCAGGTCAATCCTTTACGGTGACCTTAATGGTGGAAGTTGACGGTGCTGATTTCGGAGGAATTATGCCACAACCTGTGACGAATCAGGCTGTTGTTTCAGGAATTCCTGAAGATGGATCAGGTAACGTATTGATCAATCCATCAACAAATAGTGCTTATGTAATTGGAGAAGTAGCGGATGAATCGGATGATGGTACTGGATTGGTAGACAATGGAGATCCAAGTGATGATAATACTGGTGCTGATGGTGATGGTACAGGAAGTAATATTTATGATGACCCAACTCCTATTGTACTTCCTGCTAATATTGAAGTAAATAAATCATTGATAGGGTTACCAATAATGGCCTCGAGCGGAAATATTGGAAACTACGATGCAACATATGAATTTGAAATATGTAATATTGGTGGTGTCGATATCGTAAATGTAGATTTAATAGATAATTTAAGTATTGAATTTGGTTCTGGTTTTGTTGGAGTAGTATCTGCCCCATCTATTATTGTGGCAGGCATAAATGGAAGCCTTTCAGACCCAACAACAAATGCAAACTACTCTGGATTTGCTCCTCAAAACAACATGCTGAATGGCGATGGTGGATTAGAATCAGGAGAATGTATTACAGTTGACTTGATGATCGAAGTTGATGCCAGTGAGATGCCAATGCCTGCATTTAATCAAGCTGAGGTCATTGGTGATGATCCCAATGGTGATGAAGTAACGGATTTATCTGATGATAACTCAGATTTAGATAATGATACGAATAATGATAATGAAACCGGAGGAACTGATGATCCTTCTGCCTTCCCTCCACTACCTGAAATAAGTGTGGTTAAGACTTTATCGGAAGCTGTTTCACTAACGAATGGCGATGTACTACTTACTTTTGATTTTGTTGTTGAGAACGTTGGTAATACCTATTTAAATAATCTGTCTCTTTTAGATGACTTAAATGGTATTTTCCCAGTAGCCGATCCTGTAAGCCAAAATCTTTCAGTTGATGTATCTAACATAAGTGCGAATGTGATTCCAAGTGTTAATCCAATGTTTGATGGAACCGGGGATATCAATATGTTACTTGGTACTGATGGAATGATGGCTCCAAACCAGCAATTTGCTGTAACCTTAAGGTTTGAAGTAGATCCTGTTGGGTTTGCAGGCATAATGCCTCAACCTGTAACCAATCAAGCTGAAATTATTGGAACACCAGTAGACGAATTTGGAACAAATCTAATGGATCCTACTGATCCTTCTGGTGGATCTCTTTCTGATGTCAGTGATACATCTGATGATGGGACTGATCCAAATACATCAAACCCTGATAGTCCAAATGACATGGGTACAGCGGATGACCCAACTCCTGTTGTTTTACCTGGAGCAATTGATGTGACAAAACAATTGACTACAGTTGTACCAAGTAGTACTGGAAATGTACATGTGACTTATGAATTTGAATTGAAAAATATAGGAGGAGTTAACTTAACTTCTTTAAATCTTGTGGATGATTTTGCGGATGAATTTGGAAGCGGTTTTGTTGGTGTAATAACACAACCAACTATTAGTATGAGTGTTTCAAATCTAGCTTCTTCTGATCCAACAGTAAGCAATATTTTTACGGGCTATAGTTCAGGGAATAACATGTTTATTGGAACCGATGGGACTTTAGCTCCTGGAGATTCCTTGTCCGTTCAGATTACGGTTGAACTTGATTTAGATCAATTACCTAATCCTGCGTTGAATCAGGCTGTTGCATTTGGAAATGATCCTGATGGAAATGAAGTTGAAGATTTATCTGATGATCGATCAGATATAGATGGGGATATGAATAATGACAATGATACTGGAGGGGAGGATGATCCGACAGGATTACCACACTTACCAAGTATTAGTGTTGCCAAGAGTATCAATGATGTATCTAACTCACCAACTTCAGCAAATCACTACTATATTACGTATAGACACGCCATCAAGAATACGGGGAATACTATTTTGGAGAATATATCCTTGATGGATGATATAATCACAGCTTTACAAGGCGGTTATGTAGGTACTACGAATATATCAGTTTTGAGTGGAAGTCCTGCAGCAGCGGCTAATCCAATAGCTAACGCCTCTAACACAGTAATGGATGGAGTAAATGATGCTTTGGATGGAGTCAGTGGTTTAATGAATCCTGGAGAAGAAATTATTGTAGATATAACAGTTGAAATTGATTTGAATGGAATATCAGGTGTTCAACCACTTCTTAATCAATCAACTGCTGAAGGATTACCAACAGATGGAATGGGAGGTACATTAACCAATCCATTTACAGGTAATCCGTATATGGATAACGATATAACAGACACCTCTGATTCGGGTACAGATGCCGACGGAACTAACCCTGGAAATCCTGGAGACAGTGGAGGCAGTGATGACCCAACTCCTTTATCCTTACCTGGAAGAATAGGTGTTGTTAAATCTATTGTTGCAACTACTCCTTCTGTAAGTGGTACCTATGGTAATTATGATGTAACAATCGACTTTGTTGTTGGCAACATTGGAGGTAATAATCTTACAAATATCCAATTGTCAGATGTTTTATCAGCGCAATGGGGTGATGCCTTTGTCGGTATTACGATACCACCAATCATTACTGTAGCTGGTGGAGATGTTGCTACAATAGACCCTTCCGCAAATGCAAACTACGATGGAACCCTTGATAATAATTTATTAAATAGTGATGGAGAGCTTGCTCCTGGAGAGCAGGTGACAATTCAAGTTGTAGTTGAAATTGACGCAAGTGAATCCCCTGCTTCAGGGTTAGAGAATCAAGCTACTGCTATAGGATTAGATGGATTGGGTAACGAAATTACAGACATTTCTGATGACAATACTTCATCTACAGACCCTGCCGATGTGGGTGGAGATAATCCACTAGGTTCGGGAGATAATGGAACGGGAGATACCAATAACCCAACACCATTACATATCCCTGAAATTAGTGTTGTAAAGAGTATAACAGATGTTGTTCCAGCAATAAGTAATGTTCAAGGAAATGTAGATGTTACATTTTCGTTAGAGGTTAGAAATACAGGCTCAACGGCCTTGGAAAATATAAGTTTAGTTGATGATGTTGTAACTCAATTGACACCTGCATATGTCAATGTTACTACACAACCAGTCATTGAGAGCTCTAGTGCTTCTGTTGACCCTACTATAGGAGTTTTACCAAATATTTTTGATGGTATCGACGGAGTGTTACTACCTGAAGAATATATCATCGTAAGTTTTAGAGTGGAATTAGATGCAAGTGAAATTCCAGCTATTGGTTTAACCAATCAAGCAAGTGTAAGTGGATTGCCAACGGATGGAATGGGTAACGGTATAGGAGATCCAAATAATCCTGGAAACGATCTAGTTGCTGTTATGGATATTTCAGATAGTGGTATGGATCCAGAATCAACAAACCCTGGAGAGCCTGGAGATACAGGAAGTCCTGATGATCCAACACCATTACAACCAATACCGTCTATTGGTGTATCTAAACTTGTTGATAATATAGTACCTGCGAATAGTGGAATTGCGGGTAACTATGATGTTACATATAGGTTTACAGTTGAAAATACTGGTACTGCGATTCTTAGAAATGTTGGTCTTGAGGATGATTTTGCAAGTCAAATGGGAGGAGCCTTTGTCGGGGTAGTAACATTACCTAGTATAGATGCGAGTTCTACTTCTGCAATAACTGGTGGAACAAATGCGAGTTATACAGGTGAAGGTGTTAATATAGAGATGTTAGATCTTACAGGAGAAATGGCTCAAGGAGAGAATATTGTTGTACTAGTAACGGTAGAAATCGATCCTGATTCTGATTCAGCAATTTTAAGTGCTGATAATGATTTAGAGAATATCGCAACTGGTACTGCTAATCCAGTTGACGGAAATGGGAACCTATTAGATCCAATTGAAGATGATTCGGATAATGGAATGGATCCTGATTCGGATAATGGAGAAGGAGGATTTGATGATCCTACACCTCTTCAACTTCCAAGTATTGGAATTGCTAAGACGATAGTAGATGTAGAAGAGGCGATTAGTGGAATCGAAGGCAATTTTGATGTTACTATTGAATATGTTGTATTGAATGATGGAAATACTGACTTGACTTCTCTTAGTTTAGTTGATGAAATTACGACGCAGTGGGGAGCAGCTTATGTTGGAATAACAACTGTGCCAGTAATAACTTCTAATGAAGCACAAATGGGGCCTACGGTGAACATGGCTTATAGTGGAATGGGTGATTTATTAATGCCTCAAAATACTGATCAATTAGAGCCTGGTAAACAGTTTATTGTTAGAGTAATTGTTGAAGTTGATGCAAGTATGGCAGGAGGAGTTGCCTTGGAGAATCAAGCTACGGCTTCTAGTGAAGATCCTAATGGAAACCCAGTTACTGATGATTCAGATAATGGTATAGATCCATCTGGTGACAATGGAGAAGGAGGAAATGATGATCCTACGCCTTTAGAAATACCAAGTATAGGAGTTGCCAAAGAAGGGGGTACACCAGTTGCTGTTATGGGTATGCCAGGTATCTTTGATGTACCGTATACTATTATTGTTGAAAATACGGGCAATGTTGTACTTGATAATGTTTCGCTGAAGGATGATTTATCGGCGCAATTTGGAGCAGCATTTGTTGAAGTTGTGGTAGATCCTGTTATTGATGCAAGTTCAACAGCAGTAATTACTGGTGGAGTAAATGCGATGTATACTGGACATGGAAGTCCTTTTGATGAGTTGTTGGATAACACAGGAGTATTAGATCCACAAGAGAATATAGTTATTACCCTAACGGTAAGGGTTGATGGAAGTGAAGTAGATAATCCAAATGTTATAATAAATCAAGCAGTTGCTTTTGGAACTGATCCAGAAGGTGACGTAACTACTGATGACTCTGATAGTGGAACTGATCCAGAAGGTGGAGATGACCCAACCGTAGTGACTTTACCATGTTTTGCGGAGATCATTTGTCCAATTGTTGCTAATCCAACGATTACGCAAAATGACCTTGGATGGTGTGCGGCTATTGTAACATTCCCGGCAGCTATGGTTAATTCGGACTGTCCAGGTGTTGATGCAGGAGATATTGAATATATGTTGTCTCAAGATGCAGTGGACCCATTAACTAATATGACGATTAGTGCCAATACATGGGTGAATGGAAACCCAAGTGGTTTAATGTATGCAGAAGGAATAACAACAGTTACATTTAGAATTGACCCTAATGTTATACCAGTGGATGGCGTGATTGATCCAAGTACTTGCTCGTTTGATATCGAAGTGATCGACAAACAAACTCCAACTACAATTTGTAAGGATATAAATGTGTATTTAGACGCAAATGGCATGGCTTCGATTGTTGCCAATGATGTGGATGGAGGAACTACGGACAATTGTGATGTCCCTGTGTTAAACATTGATATTTCTGATTTTGATTGTACTGATTTAGGACTGAACAATGTAGTTTTAACTGCTGAGGATAATGATGGAAATATAGATTCGTGTGTAGCATCTGTTATGGTGATTGATTCTTTAATACCATCAATTGATGTAGCTGCTAGTGATATGGTAGTGGAGTGTGATGGTGCTGGAAATATTGGTGAATTATCTGCTTGGTTGAACAATAATGCAGGAATGATGACTTCTGATAATTGTGGAGAACCATTGAATAGGACATATAATCTAATTGCTCAGAATAACCAATGTGATTTTACTTCAGTTACAACTTATGCATTTACTTCTACAGATGCCTCTGGTAATAGTGTTAGAGATACAGCGACATTTACAATAGAAGATACAGTGGTGCCAACGATTACTAGTGCGGCACAGGATACTACTTTGGTATGTGATGGCAGCAATAATACGGATGCATTGTTAGACTGGTTAAACAACAATGGGCAGGCTACAGCTACAGATAATTGTAGTTCGGTAACATGGACAAACGACTATGGTCAAGTAAATCCAGGTGCATGTCAAGGAACAGGAAGTGTAGAAGTAACGTTTACTGCTACTGATGCTTGTGGCAATAGTAGTTCGACAACAGCGACGTTGACGATAGTAGATACGAATGCACCAGTATGGACTATAGATCCAACAGATTTGACTTTAGAGTGTACGGAGGATTCAGATCCAATGGATGCGATCATGTCGTGGTTGGATGCATCAGGAAATGGAGATGCCTTTGATAGTTGTAGTGTGATAGTATACAGTCATGATTTTGTAGAGTTAGTAGATGGATGTGGAGGCAACAGTACGACAGGAGAAGCGTTGGTAACGTTTACTGCTACGGATGCCTGTGGTAATACAGCTACACGAGAAGCTACGGTATTGGTAGAGGATACGACACCACCGACATTGATATCACCAGCGATAGATACGACAGTAGAATGTGATGGAGCAGGTAATGTAGGGGAGTTGAATGCATGGTTGCAGTCGAATGGTAAGGCAGAGATGGCAGATGCCTGTGGAGACATCGTATGGAATACTCCAGAATTGTTGGAGACGATAGATGGATGTGGAGGAACAGTAGAGTATGTATACTCTTTCTCAAGTACAGATTTATGTGATAATGAGAGTGCGCATACTATAGCAAGATTTACGATAGAAGATACAACATCACCAATGATTGTGACACAAGCCTCTGATGAGACAGTATTGTGTGATGGAAGTGGTAATGGAAATGATTTACAAACGTGGTTAGATAACAATGGTGGAGCGGATGCAACAGATGTATGTGGTCAGGTAACATGGACATACACATTGATCCAGGAGAGTGATTTGTGTGATTTAACAGGAAATGGGACCTATCGATTTACAGCTACAGATGCCTGTGGAAACACAAGTACAACAGAAGCGACATTTACGATAGAAGATACAGAAGTACCTGCGATTACGAATGCGGCACAGGATATAACTGTAGTATGTGATGGTAATAATAATGTAGATGCATTATTGGACTGGTTAAACAACAATGGGCAGGCTACAGCTACAGATAATTGTAATACGGTAACATGGACAAACGACTATGGTCAAGTAAATCCAGGTGCATGTCAAGGAACAGGAAGTGTAGAAGTAACGTTTACTGCTACTGATGCCTGTGGCAATAGTAGTTCGACAACAGCGACGTTGACGATAGTAGATACGAATGCACCAGTATGGACTATAGATCCAACAGATTTGACTTTAGAGTGTACGGAGGATACAGATCCAATGGATGCGATCATGTCGTGGTTGGATGCATCAGGAAATGGAGATGCCTTTGATAGTTGTAGTGTGATTGTGTACAGTCATGATTTTATAGAGTTAGTAGATGGATGTGGAGGCAACAGTACGACAGGAGAAGCGTTGGTAACGTTTACTGCTACGGATGCCTGTGGTAATACAGCTACACGAGAAGCTACGGTATTGGTAGAGGATACGACACCACCGACATTGATATCACCAGCGATAGATACGACAGTAGAATGTGATGGAGCAGGCAATGTAGGGGAGTTGAATGCATGGTTGCAGTCGAATGGTAAGGCAGAGATGGCAGATGCCTGTGGAGACATCGTATGGAATACTCCAGAATTGTTGGAGACGATAGATGGATGTGGAGGAACAGTAGAGTATGTATACTCTTTCTCAAGTACAGATTTATGTGATAATGAGAGTGCGCATACTATAGCAAGATTTACGATAGAAGATACAACATCACCAATGATTGTGACACAAGCCTCTGATGAGACAGTATTGTGTGATGGAAGTGGTAATGGAAATGATTTACAAACGTGGTTAGATAACAATGGCGGAGCGGATGCAACAGATGTATGTGGTCAGGTAACATGGACATACACATTGATCCAAGAGAGTGATTTGTGTGATTTAACAGGAAATGGGACCTATCGATTTACAGCTACAGATGCCTGTGGAAACACAAGTACAACAGAAGCGACATTTACGATAGAAGATACAGAAGTACCTGCGATTACGAATGCGGCACAGGATATAACTGTAGTATGTGATGGTAATAATAATGTAGATGCATTATTGGACTGGTTAAACAACAATGGGCAGGCTACAGCTACAGATAATTGTAATACGGTAACATGGACAAACGACTATGGTCAAGTAAATCCAGGTGCATGTCAAGGAACAGGAAGTGTAGAAGTAACGTTTACTGCTACTGATGCCTGTGGCAATAGTAGTTCGACAACAGCGACGTTGACGATAGTAGATACGAATGCACCAGTATGGACTATAGATCCAACAGATTTGACTTTAGAGTGTACGGAGGATACAGATCCAATGGATGCGATCATGTCGTGGTTGGATGCATCAGGAAATGGAGATGCCTTTGATAGTTGTAGTGTGATTGTGTACAGTCATGATTTTATAGAGTTAGTAGATGGATGTGGAGGCAACAGTACGACAGGAGAAGCGTTGGTAACGTTTACTGCTACGGATGCCTGTGGTAATACAGCTACACGAGAAGCTACGGTATTGGTAGAGGATACGACACCACCGACATTGATATCACCAGCGATAGATACGACAGTAGAATGTGATGGAGCAGGCAATGTAGGGGAGTTGAATGCATGGTTGCAGTCGAATGGTAAGGCAGAGATGGCAGATGCCTGTGGAGACATCGTATGGAATACTCCAGAATTGTTGGAGACGATAGATGGATGTGGTAGAACAGTTGAATTCGTGTATAGCTTTACTTCAGATGACCTTTGTGGTAATAGATCTGAAGCAACCATTGCAAGATTTACAATTGTTGATACAACTTCTCCAGTTATAGATCCAACAGCAATGAATATGACGGTAGAATGTGACGGTGCTGGAAATGATGTTGATTTACAGAATTGGTTGGATCTAGTTGCCAATGCAGGAGCTACCGATGCTTGTTCTGATGAAGCATTAATTTGGGAGTATGACCTGGTATCTGTAGAAGATTCTTGTGGAATAACTGGAATTCAAACCTATCGATTTACGGTATTCGATAATTGTGGTAATAGTAGTACAACAGAAGGTACATTTACTATTGAAGATACAACACCTCCTGTAATCACTGGAGGAGGAGATTATAGTGGTGAGTGTGACCAAAGTAATGCGAATAACGATGATGAATTAATAAGCTGGTTGAACGATAATGCAGGTGCAACAGCTGATGATGCATGTGGTACTTTCGTATGGACTAATAATTACGATGTCGCTAATTTTGTAGATGGTTGTAACGATAGTAGAAATATTGATGTTACATTCTATGCTACGGATGAATGTGGAAATGTTGATTCAGTAACGTACAATTTTAGTACTGGTGATAACACACCTCCTGTATTTACAAACTGTCCAAGACCTCCAGTAGTAGTTGATGCTCCACAAGGTTGGTGTTCTTCTTATGTGAACTTCTCGTTCCCATTAGCAACTGATAATTGTGGCATTCCTACGGTTGAACAGACTGATACAACTGGTTTGTCTACAGGAGATTTATTCCCTGTAGGGTTGACAATATTAGAATTTACGGCTACGGATTCATGTGGTAATTCATCCATGTGTGATATTAAGATTGTTGTTAACGATTATCATACTCCACCAACAATTGTTTGTCCAAGTGATACCATATTGGTGAATGATTTAGGAAAATGTGGTGCTGTGGTTAACGATATCTCAGCCACGGCGGATGATAATTGCCCTGATAACCTTGCAATATTCTTTGAAGTGAAGGATGAGTTCGGTGTGGTAATTGAACAAGGAATTGAAGATGCAAGTGGCACAGAAATGCCTGGAGGTAAAAATGAAGTAGTTTATACTGTTCAGGATCAGCCTATTGTTTTGATTACTGAGATTTTGCAAGATGGTTCGGTTTCAGGAATTGAGATTGGAAATATAGGACCTTCATCGATGAATATTAGCTGTGCTACGTTAACGAGATATAGTGCTACTGATACTGTAGAATATATGGTGCCAAATGCGACAACCATTGCAGTTGGGGAAGTTTATATTTATGAGTTTCCTGTATCCATTGCAGCAGGTGAGCAAGCAAGGTATGTCTTCTCATTCTTAGATAGAGTAATTGATGAGGTTACAATTAATGATGGAGTATTAAACGGTGATAATATTATTAGAGTTGATCCGGTTGATGACGATAACAATAGCGATTGGGTAGTAGTTAATCCTTGTAAGATTGGTTCGTTTGGAGTATATAACCCTGAGTTGCCAGTATTTATGGATAATGGCGGATTGAGTCTATTACAATCTGCAGATCCAAGTATTGCTACGTGTTCGTTTGAAGTAGAGATATTAGATATTGAAGCTCCAGCATGTGCTATGCAAGATACTATGTCTTTTGAAAGAGGAAGTATTGCTATTACCCCTGGTAATTGTATTATGGATGAAGTTGCAGTGGGTGCGGGTATAGTAGGAGATGTTAATATTAATGACCTAATAGCGGTGATATCAAATGCTGGAAATATGCACGTAACTCTTACAAGTCCAGAAGGAACTGAGGTTACTGTATTCGAAGGCCTTTGTGATGGATTTGCCGATGTACATGTATCTCTTGACGATCAAGCTAATTCACATATTAGTACTGCAGGATGTGCTCCATTAGGTAATGGAAGTACTTACCAACCAGAAGAAGAATTTAAGAAGTTCGTTGGAGAAGATTCTGAAGGAACATGGGTATTATCTATTTATTCTGATGGTGTTGATGCTGCCTCAATTCAGGAATGGACACTAGAGGTTATCAATAATGAGGTTTATGCGCAAAGTGATACCACAATTGCTAACGATGATATGCTTTGTGGTGCTGAATTTACTTGGGTACACCCAGTATTCACGGATAATTGTTGCGAAGGAACGATGACTGTGACGTATGCATTTACAAATGATGTTACAGGTGAATCTTCCACAGAAGAAGAAACGATCTTAAGTAGTAGCGGATACATAGATTTAGATGGAACCGAGGTTACTAAATATTTTGAAGTTGGAAAGACGCTAATCACTTATACACTAATTGACCTAGCAGGTAATGAAAGTTATTGTGGTTTTGAGTTGACAGTTGAAGACAGAGAAGAGCCTATGTTTCCTCAAGATTGTCAGGATTTCATTTTTGCACTTGATGCGGGTGAATGTACTGCTGCACTTAACCAACTACCTTTGGTTACGGATAATTGTGAGGTCGAATCACTTGTTTTCTTAGATGAAAATGGAGATGAAATTGATATTACAATGATTCCAATTGGATTAAATAATATCACGGCAAAAGCGACTGATATATATGGTAATATGGATACTTGTGAATTTACAGTTGATGTAAGAGAGTATATTCCAAATTCTAGTGTATTGAGTTGTAATAATAACATCAATCTTTCCTTAAGTAATGATTGTACAGCAACGATTACTGTGGATATGATGTTAGAAGGAAATGATTATAGATGTTACGATAATTATTGTATAAGCATTCAAGATGCTGCTGGTAATGTTCATGATAATTTATTTGATCTTACAGATGTTGGACAGACATTCCAAGTTACCATTAGTGATTGTCTTGGTTCCAATAACCAATGTTGGGGATATGTTACAATAGAACAAAAGATTATTCCTATCATTGAGTGTCCTTCGAATGTAGAGATTTATTGTAATCAGGATCCAAACGAAAGAGATATTTTAGGTAACTTATTAACTGGAGAATTGGACGTTATTTCGTGTGAGCCTTCAGCATCTGTAACTTACCAAGATGATATTATTGATAATGGTCTTTGTTCAGATCCAAGAGTCGAGATCATTAGAGTTTGGAGATTAGTAAATAACAGTGGAAAGACGGCAACATGTAATCAGTTAATTACAATATTACCGTACGATCCTGTACTAGTCGAATTCCCTGATGACTTGACAAGAGCCAATGCACTTTCTTGTGCTGAAGTAGATGGTAACCCTGAATTATTGCTTCCTGAAGAAACGGGAATGCCAACATTAAATGGTGCATCAATATTTGGAAATAATTTCTGCGATATCAATTTAGGGTATTGGGATGAAGTATTGCAAGATGTTAATTGTCCAACAGCATATTCTATATTGAGACACTGGACAATAGAGAATGAGTGTTTACCTATTACTCCTGGAATAAATCCGTTGGTACATATTCAAAGAATAAAGGTTGATGATAATCAAGCACCAATAGTATTGCCAGTTGAAGATGTTACGGTATCTGTTCATCCTTGGACTTGTACAGCTGAGTTTGAATTACCTGATATTGTACATGATGATGATTGTAGCGAATTTTCGACTAAGTGGAATGTAACTTATGGATATGTTGAAAATGGGGTTGTTAAGAATTTGTTGAAAGGAATAACAACGGCTACTGCTAGGGTTACTGATGCTTGTGGAAACTCTGTTATCAAGTCATTCAGAATCCATGTATTGGATAAGGTAGCACCTGTTGCAGTTGCGGCTCAAGATGTTGTTGTATCTCTTACTACTGGTGGTCCAAATGGCGATGGTACTGCGAAGCTATATGTAGAAGCGTTTGACAATGGCTCTTATGACAATTGCACAGACATCCATATTGAGGTGAGAAGAGATAATGCTCCAGATTGTACTAATCTTGGAACAAATGGACATAATAATAACAATACTTATGACGACTCTAATCACACGGATGATAATATCAATGACACTGATGGTGGTCAATATATTAAGTTCTGTTGTGAAGATTTGAATGCACTTGAAGTGGATGCGAATCAGGATGGAGTAATAGATTCATTAGACCTTGGTTATGTTCAGGTATTTGTAAGAGTTTGGGATGATGGAAATATGAGTGGAATCTATGGAGATGAAGTGGATGGTCATTCTGATAATTACAATGAAACGTGGACTTTCGTCAAAGTTGAAGACAAATTACCTCCAATTATTTCGTGTCCAAGTGATGCGACTATTTACTGTGATTGGGGAATTGACGTCTCTTCAGATTTTGGTAGTGGATTCCAAAATACGGATCAAGCAAACTTTGATAAGACTGGTGTAGCGGAGGCTTACAGTACTTGTGGAAGAGTTGATGTTTACTTTAATGACAACTTACAACTAGATGATTGTGGAGTTGGAACTATTGTTCGTCAATTTAGAGCATCAACTAATACTAAGACTGGTGTCAAGACGGTAACATGTCAACAAATAATTACAGTATTGCCTAGGACAACAACATTTGATGTTACACCACCAAATCCAAATCCTCTTACTGTTGGATGTACGCTTACCCAAGATGATCTGGACAAGAGAAAACCAACAGTGGTTGGAGGAACTTGTGATGTAATCGGAGAAAGTGTCGATATCGATACCTTCTTATTCGAAAATGGAGTTTGTAAGAAGTGGGTTGCTGAGTATAATTACATGAACTGGTGTACAGGCGAACAGATGGGACCATTTTATGCGTATTTTGTGTATGAGGATACAGAGAAACCAGTATTGGACAATTGCGAGGATCAGATGTTTGAAGTCGATGCGAATTGTGAGCATGTATTGAGATTGACCAATAGTGCAACCGATGGAGGTGGATGTACAGATCAAGGATGGTTGAAATGGCAAGTATTTGTGGATACTTGGGCAGATGGTAAGATAGGACACTATGCATCTAGTTTTGTTAGTCCAACTTCATTTAGAAACTGGAAAGCTGTGGCTGGAAATGATCCTATACTTCCAAGTGGACATGATTACCATGACGTGGTTTATGTGAAATATGTTAGTCCTACGTCAAGTGCTAATAATGAAGAAGTGGAAGTAGTGATTGAAGAAGAAGTACTTTATGGAAGTATGAGTAATCACAAAGTACATTGGAAAGTTTCTGATGGTTGTCATAACGATGCCTCATGTAGTCAGGATA
Source organism: Saprospiraceae bacterium (assembly GCA_965230345.1). Lineage (GTDB taxonomy): Bacteria > Bacteroidota > Bacteroidia > Chitinophagales > Saprospiraceae > JADKBO01. The sequence goes on along the minus strand of CBDDKR010000002.1, from coordinate 593,952 downwards.
TTATGGTTGTCGACAAAAAGGCACCAACGCCTTATTGCATTAATCTAAGTACAGCACTAATGGTAGATGGTTCAGTTGAATTATGGGCTAGAGACTTTGATCAAGGAAGTTTTGATAATTGTACTCCAGCTGAAAACTTGCTGTTTACGTTTAATTTATTGTCTGGTGCATTTAGAGATACAACCATTATCGTTGGTAATAAATCTTATGATGTAAATGCATCTACTCCACAATATTTTGACGAAAATGGATTTGTAGATTTTGATGGAGATGGAATTACTTATCCTAAAGCAAAAGCTTCAACTATTAATAAATACTTAGATGGTGATATTCAGAAGTGGGTTCCACAGTTTAATTCTTCAGCTAAAGTATTTGATTGTGATGAATTTAACCAACAAGGCGGAAATGGATATCCTGTTTCTATGAGTGTTTGGGATGGAAAACTAAATACGGATTACTGCGTGGTTTATATTTCTATCGTCGATAATCAAAATGCTTGTGAAGGTGCTGGAAGTAGAGTAAGAGGTGTAATTCGAACTGAGGCAGGTGAGTTAGTTTCAGAAGTTACAGTTACATTAGAAGGTAGTGTGAATGATATTTTGAAACAACAAACGGTAGATAATGTATTTGCCTTTGCGAATCTTCAAAATGGAATTGATTATACCGTTAAAGCTGAAAAGGATATCAATTATATGAATGGTGTATCTACCTTGGATTTAATACTTATCCAAAGACACATATTAGATCTGCAAACATTAGACAGTCCATATAAGATGATTGCAGCAGATGTAAATCAAGATATGCAAATACGGTCTAGTGATTTAGTTGATCTACGTAAGTTGATACTTGGAATTACAAATGATCTTCCAAATAATACAAGTTGGAAAATGGTAGATTTTGATCAATCAATTAATGCTACTACTCCTTTGTCTTATGAGGAAATCAGAAGTATTGGAAACCTCTCAGGTGATCGTTTGGAAGAGCACTTTATGGCCATAAAAATTGGTGATGTAAATGGAAATGCTAAAGCAAATGCTCGTTCGATGGTTTCTGAGCCAAGAAGTCAGAACAATGTAATATTCTCTGTTGAAAATAGTTCTGTATCTGTTGGTGAGGAAGTTAGAATAGAAGTAAAATCGAACGATTTTAAAGATGTATCTGGTTTCCAGTTTACGATGACTCTCAGAGATGCGTTAATCCAAAACATTAAAGGTGGAGCACTTGAAGTATCAGGAGCTAATATTGGTATATTAGATCAAAATACGATTACCATGTCTTGGAATGCGGATAAGCCAATTAGTGCCGATGGAGATGAAGTATTGTTTGAATTGGTGTTGAAAGCACAGAAAGATGCAAAAATTAAGGACTTGATCGACCTAAATTCTAGAATTACTAATGCGGAAGCGTATCTTACAGAAGGCTTCTTAAACGCAGGAGTAGAAATTAGATTTAATGAGGAAAACTTGGTGTCTTATGAAAATCAATTACATCAAAACGAACCTAATCCATTCAAAGGAACGACAACAATTACTTATGAATTGAAAGAGTCGAGTGATGTAACGTTTACTTTGTTTGATGTAACTGGAAAACAGTTATTGATTAAAGAAGACCACGGTGTAAAAGGCTTAAATACCATTGAGTTTAATTCTAAGGAGATTGGAGCTTCCGGTATGATTTATTATCAAATCGAAAGTGGAGAATACAAAGAATCTAGAAAAATGATTCTTTTGAAATAGATTTTCTATAATCAAATACATTGGGGCGTTCATATTATATGAGTGCCCCTTTTTTTATGAAGTTATTAAAGGATGATGTGTGAGCTTATACCTATGAAAATGTCTTATGATTCTCCTTTTGGATTTGAGGCATCATACGAAATGTATGGAGTGGAATATTGGAGTGAAGAAAGGATTCAATTAGATCAAATTCATGAATATGAGTTTCGATCATAATTGATTTAGTAATGTTGTTTCTAGGGCTTTTTATCCAAATACTTCGTAGAGGAGGTCTTCAATTTTATTTAAGGCCTTAATATCTATGTCGTATTTTTTAAAATCTAGTGATTTTGCATTTACCTGTGATATATAGATGACCTCAAATCCTAATCGCTCGGCTTCTTGGATTCTCTGTTCAATTCTGCTCACACCTCTTAACTCACCAGAGAGACCTACTTCAGAAGCAAAGCAAATGTTTTTTCCAATAGCGATGTCCTGAAGAGAAGATATCAATGCTGCAACGATAGCAAGGTCAATAGATGGGTCTATGACTTTTATACCTCCGACAATATTTAGAAAAACATCTTTTGAACCAAATGGAAGACCGCATCTTTTTTCCAGTACTGCTAAAAGCATCGACAATCTACGAAGATCAAAACCTGTTGCAGAACGCTGTGGAGTACCATAGACACTATGGGTAACCAATGCTTGAGTCTCTATTAACAAAGGTCGTTGTCCTTCTATAGATGCTGCAATAGCACTACCACTAAAGTCTTCATCGTTTTGTGAGATTAATATTTCGCTAGGATTAGGAACTTCTATTAATCCATTACCAGTCATGCTATATATACCTAGTTCATCGGTCGAACCAAATCTATTTTTCAGAGTTCTTAGAATCCTATATGTATAATTTTGATCACCTTCAAAATGCAAGACCACATCAACAATATGCTCTAGAATTTTTGGTCCAGCTATTCCTCCTTCTTTGGTAATATGTCCTATTAGTATAATCGGAATATTGGTAGTTTTCGCAAATTTTTGAAACTCCGCAGTACACTCACGAATCTGAGATACGCTTCCAGCACCGGACTCAATAAAGGGTGAAACAACCGTTTGAATACTATCAATAATGATTAAAGAGGGCAGTAGCTCTTTAGCGGTGGTTAAGATATCCGTGGTAGAAGTTTCTGTATATATTGAGCAATGCGTGCTTTGCGATTGTATCCTGTCTGCTCTCATCTTTATTTGCTCTTGGCTCTCTTCACCAGATACATACAGCACCTTCGATGGCCATTGTAAAGCCATCTGCAACATCAACGTTGATTTTCCTATTCCAGGTTGACCACCGATTAGAATTAATGACCCTGAGACAAGACCACCTCCTAGTACCCTATTTAACTCATCGCTTCTGGTATTTTGTCGTACCGTCTGACCAGCTTTGATCTCATGAATAGGTATGGGTTTAGATTTCTTAGGGGAATCTTTCCAGTAAGTTGTCTTTTCTTCTGCTTTAGATGGCTTGGCTAGGACTTCTTCATGTAAGGTATTCCATTCACCACAGGAATAACACTTACCTTCCCATTTGGGAGATTGGTACCCACAGTTTGAACAGAAATATGCCTTCTTAATCTTTGCCAAATCAAGTTATTCTAAGCTTTTCCAAAAGCACGCAGAACGATGTTGTTCTGTTGCTCATCATGAACTTTTTTGTATCCTGTGGCAGGAGATGCACTTGCCGGCCTTGAGATGACTTCTATATCATCTTTTCTAAAGATCTTGATTAAATAAGGCCAAGCGCCATTGTTCTCCGATTCTTCTTGGACCCATAATTTTTCGGACTTTGAATACTTATCCAAAATAGATCGAATTTGCTTCTCAGGGAAAGGGTACAATTGTTCTACTCGTACAATTGCCGTATCTTCTATGTTATTCTTAGTTCTATATTCTTGAAGATCGTAATATATTTTTCCAGAACAAAGTATCACCCTTTTCACTTTATTATCTTTCACTTCAGAATCTTCGATTACAGGTAAGAAAGATGTCCCTGTTTGAAAATCTTTAATTGGACTCACACACATTGGGTGTCTCAACAATGATTTTGGAGACATGTGTACCAATGGTTTTCTAAACGGCATGGCCAATTGTCTTCTTAAAAGATGAAAGAAGTTTGCAGGAGTTGAAACGTTTGCTACAATCATGTTAAACTCAGCACAAAGCTGTAAAAATCGCTCTAATCTTGCACTTGAATGTTCTGGTCCTTGACCTTCCATACCGTGTGGTAACAGCATTACTAAGCCATTCATTCTTTGCCACTTACTTTCTCCTGCAGCGACAAATTGGTCTACCATAGATTGAGCACCATTGTAGAAATCCCCAAATTGTGCTTCCCACACTACCAATGATTCTGGTGAGGCCATAGCATATCCATACTCGAACCCTAATACAGCAAATTCAGACAATAATGAGTTGTATATCATCAATTGATTATCATTATCCGCTACATCAGAAAGTCTATTGTATTGGGCATTGGTATCTTTGTCAAAGAATACTGCATGTCTATGAGAGAAGGTTCCCCTTTTGACATCCTGACCACTCATTCTTACATTCTTCCCATCTTTGATGATTGAGGCATAAGCCATTAATTCAGCAAATCCCCAATCCAGTACTCCAGCGTCTAATAATTTTTGCTTTCCTTTCTGAAGTCGGTTAACCTTAGAATTAATTGCAAAGTCTGACGGTATGGTCATAAGGTGATCAATGATTGAATTGATGTCACCTTTTTTTATGCCTGTTTTAAATGGTTTTTTGAATACCTCTTCTTCGTCAGCAGTGAATTGAAGTTTTCTCCATTCTATTTCCGGTTTTTGGTACTGATACTTCAGCGATTCTTGCTTAACATCATCCAACCTTTTTTGAAGATCGTTCCAAAAAGTAGATTCCAATTCCTCTGCAAGTTTGGAGTCAACATCACCGCGTTCCATCAACTTCTTGACATATACTTCTCTTGGATTAGGATGTTTGTTGATGATTTCATACATTTTTGGCTGCGTAAATTTGGGATCATCACCTTCATTGTGTCCATGTTTTCTGTAGCAAACCATATCAATGAATACATCATTATTGAATTTCTGACGGTACTCAAGTGCTAATTCAGCCGCAAAGATGACTGCTTCAGGATTATCACCATTAACATGAAAAACGGGTGCTTGAACCAAAGATGCTGCCGCTGTACAATAAGTGCTACTTCTAGCATCGTCAAAGTCCGTCGTAAAACCGATTTGATTGTTTATTACATAATGAATGGTTCCTCCTGTATAGTATCCCTCTAGTTGACTCATTTGTACGGTTTCGTACATAACTCCCTGCCCTGCAATGGCTGCATCCCCATGAACCAAAATAGGAAGAATTTTATCGTAGTCGCTATTGTATAAAATATCCGCTTTTGCCCTTGAGAATCCTTCCAAAACGGGATTAACTGCTTCTAGGTGGGATGGATTGGGTACTAGTTTTAAGTTGATTTTCTTACCGGAAAGATCAACCTGAGATGAAAATCCTAAATGGTACTTGACATCACCAGCACCGAAACTTTGATCGAGTATTGCTGTCCCTTCAAACTCAGAGAATATCTGTTCGTAAGTTTTTCCTAGAATATTAGCAAGTACATTCAAACGGCCTCTATGTGCCATTCCTATTACTACTTCTTCCACTTTATCCTTTGCACCAGCGCTAATTATAGCATCCAGAGCTGCTATAGTTGTTTCTCCTCCTTCGAGAGAAAATCTTTTCTGACCTATATATTTAGTATGTAGGAATTTTTCGAAAACGACAGCATCATTAAGCTTTTTAAGAATTTGCTTTTTCTTTCCTATTGAGAGCCCAAACGATGAATCTAAACTTCGTTGTTCCAACTTTTCACGCATCCACATGCGTTTTTCCCTATTCTCAATGTGAGCATACTCGACACCTAGATCTCCACAATAAATTAATTTTAAACGATCGATAATCTGCTGGAGCGTGGCATTTTTTAATCCTAATTCATTTCCTGCCTGAAAGACTTGACTCAAATCAGAATCGTTTAAGCCATAATCTGCTAAATCTAGGTGAGGAAGACGATCTCTCCTATTTCTAATAGGATTAGTTGTGGACAAAAGATGTCCTCGTGACCTAAACCCATGGATAATTGATAATACACCAAATTCTTTAACAACATTGCTTGCAGAGGTTATGTCTCCATCTGTTACAGGGCCGTCATACTTTCCAAAATCAAATCCTTCGAAAAATAATCTCCAATCTTGATCAACACCAGAAGGGTCTTTTAGATAAGATTGATACATTGACTCGATATAACTAGGGTGGGCATTAAATATATGGGAATAATCTTTCATCTCTTATTAATTTGACAACGAATTGAGAGTTCATAAACGTTGTATTGACGTGGATTTATTATGTTCTAAGCATTGTGACATGTCAATTTTTATCCATAAAGACATGCATTAATGTTCATTTTTGATGAATTAAATATAGAATTGCAAATATCGTACTAGTTTGAAATTTTTATAATTATTGAGGGAAAAATGTGTATCTAATTGTCAAAAAAGATATTTGGTTGTCAAAGTAAGAAGATTAAACCAAAATTATAGATTGGAACTTAGTATACTCTTTTTAACCTCGTTATGAATTTGATCCTTAGCTTCGGCGTAAGATATGCCATAAACCCTTGTAATGTTAGTCCATTTTTTAGGATACTTTTCTAAGTTTTGATCGTAATAATTATCCAGTTGATCATTCGTCGGAAGGGTATAATCTAATCTTATTTCAAACCTTCTAATTAATGCTTCATCGATGACTTTAATGTGGTTGGTTGCCGTGATCAAAACGACATTGTTACTTAGTGAATCGATAAGTTGGATTATGGTGTTGACCAAGCGGGTCATTTCACCAGAATCTTTTGTTCCATATGCTCTTTTTTTACCGAAATAGTCAAACTCATCCAGAAATAATACGGATTTTTCTCTATTAGCCTTTCGGAATATAGCACTCAATTGTTGAGCTGTTTCTCCTAATCTGGATGATACGATTGTTCCGAGGTTAGGAACTAAAATTTTCTTATCCAAAGCTTTGGCGAGTGACCTTGCAGTCGTTGTTTTGCCACAACCAGTGTAACCCGAAAGCAGAATTTTGTTGCTTATCGGAAGATCATATTTTTCTAGAGTGTCAAAGTGCTGAAACTCTTTTAAGATTTGATCTATTTTGGCTCTATTTTCTTGACTCAAGTGTATATCCTCTAGAGGAAGTGGATTTTCTTTCAGAATTACTAAATGGTCATGAATATTCATTTGAATATTTTTTATACGAAAAGTGCAAATTTAGTTCGAAATAATAAAACTCAACATGAAAATTAATGGTCTTTAAAGTGGACTGACTGTTATAAGTTTCCAACTTTTTCAACTCTGGAAGCACTATCTAGAATTGATAATGAGAGTCGGACAATAGTATCGTCTATGGCCAAGAGCTCATGCACAACGTTGGGCTCTAATCCGATTATGTCACCTGCATTCATATTAATGCTTTGTTCAGGTAATCCTAATTTGATCTGTCCTTTGAGGATATGGATGGCAATGGGAAACTTGGATTTATGTTCCTTCATCACCACTCCTTTCTTAAGAGTAATGCGTATTTCTTTAGAAAAATCATTAGAAATGATAGGTGTTACCTGAGGTTTTTCATTGTGGAATTCCACGTTTTCTAAAAATGATGACGTCATGTTACTTTGAGATGACATAAGTTTTGAATTTAGCTTGATTAAATTTTTCTTTATACATTAATTCCAAATTGTCCCACTTTTCGATAGACATTTGAATGGAGTCTTTAGTGATTTGTTCGCCAACAAAAACTTGTAAATAGGAATTATTCCTTTTTCCTACCCATCTTTTTTCTCCATGATGATAACTCATTTTTGCGTATTCAAGCTGATTGTAGAGAATAAGACTATCTGATATAAAAGCATTTAGAGAATCACTATTTACATAGTACTCGAAGTCGAGTAGATCTTCTTGATCTTGGACTTCAAAAGCATAAACATTCCACCCGTGATCATCTGTCACATCAGGTTCCGGAAGGGAAAAAGTTAAGGCTTCTTGAATTCCGTTTGATTTGCATTTTCTTTTATAGATCGTAATAGTGCTATCTGTTTGATCTTTAAAAAAGAGAGTATACACATTACCTTTTTCATCCACACCTATCCACTTATTGTCGGATTGATCGTAGGACAATTTTCTCATTGTATATTCAGCGCTATAAACTTTGCCTTTCATCTTATATTGGATTGAATCAGGAAAGAATTGATGAGAGGAATGCTGTGTGCTACCCATTAGATTGAAATTCCAATGATATGTCCCTTTATATGGAAACTTATCTGTCTTGAATTCATTTTGATGAGCAAAAATTTCTTCAGAAGAACTTTTGTAACTGCAAGAGTAAAGCATCAGCGAAGCTATACTCAATAAAAAATAGAACTTCATACCATAGAAGTTTTCGTTGTTTAAATCACTTCATTCGTTAAGAATGTATAGAGCAAAGCTATGGTATGAATAATAGACTAAATAATGACAAGAGTCATTATGAAGAATGATTTTAAATAGGAATTCTAAAAATGGATAGATTTATTCCACTGCCTCTAATTGCCCTAGGCCATTGATTACAATATTTACAATTCTAGAATCATCAGAATTAAGTACTATACCCCGGGCAAATGAATCAAACATTATGTCTTGCATCGAAACCACTTTTCCTGGCGATAAAAACACAGAAGTAGTATAAATATTGTTTGAAGCATCTACACCAATTTCGTAATAAGTGCCATTGGGTGATTTCAATACTAAACTGGATCCCGGAGAGGTTAGAATCAAATCTGAATTTTTGACTTCTACAGGATTTGTAATTGCACTAATATTGCTCAATACAATGTCACCAGCATTATCCACCTTTGCTACCTTCATGGTGCCATCACATTGTGTAAAGACAATGCCTTTATTTGAATCATCAATTACCAGTGTTGTATTATCTACTAAAATTTCTGGTATTGGATCGGCGGGAGGAGGAGTCGGCATATTAAACGAAAAGAAACCATTGTTAATATCCGAAGCTACGATGCAACCAGAGTCAAAAAATGGATACATTCCCCATGCACCAGTGAACCCACTATAGTTGGAGTTGCCAGGCTCAGTATCATAATAACCAACTAATTCTGGACATTCTCGTTTAGTAATATCCCATACTTGTACACCGTCATGATAATACGAAATATATAAAGAATCACCCTTGACAAATGGATTATGAGGTCTGTTTAGAGTTGGTGCTCCGGGAATTTGTGGCTCTGAAAAGTCACCCATTTTGGTAATATTGTGACTTCCATCTAATCTATAAATATCAATTGGAACTCCAGTCGGTACCTCAAATGCTACATAACTGTAATTTCCATCTTCGGTAGTCCAAGAACTATGGTTATAAGCAGAACTAGCTGTGTAGTCCGATAACATAACAATACTAGCTGGATTAGATACGTCATATATTGCATGTCCAGAATAACCATGAGAAGCGTGTGCAATATGATCTTTTACATATATATCATGAATATAGTTTGCATTTCCAGATCCAAAATCATGATCAACCAATAATGTTGGATTCCATGGATCTGCTGTTAAGTCATAGATAATTAAATCAGATGCTCCAGGTTGACCTACTACGTACAGTCGTCCATGTTGCTCTTCAATAAAAATATTATGAGCTTTAGGAAAGTCGGAGGTGATTTGCTTAAATTCTCCAGTATTCATGTTGATGATTTCAAGGCCTTCATTGTTACAAGCAGACCCGTCACAAATACCATAGACATAATGATCATATGTTTTGAAATCTCTCCAAATTACACTACTTCCATCGACATAAGCTGAATCTAAAATAGGGTTGCTACAGTCCGTAATGTTAACAATGTTAATGGCGTTCTCACTTCCTACTATGGCATATTCATTACCACTTGCATCAGTGTATCCCCAAATATCATTGTATTCTTTACCTGGATGAATGTCAAATTCGGACATTTTAGTCATGTTCAATGATCCTTGACCACTCAAAGAAAAGCAAGCGATTACTCCTAAAAGTGCGATGATTTTTTGCATATTAAATATAACTGTATTCTATTAGATCAAAATTATTCCAAAAATACAAAAATGATGAATATCCTTCCCGAATATTAATAATTATCTGTAATAATGTAATTAAATGTACTAGATATTGTGTTCTTTTGTTTTGTAATATTAAAAATTACTTAGTTTTTCTTCTTGAAAATAATATTTGTTAACCTTGATAGTATTAGACCAACAATCCATATTTAAAGATTTAAATTTAAGTGAAGTAATTGATGCTGTTCGAGATGGAATGGTTAGATATAGTAATGGACACTTCAATATTCCTGATCGAATGCACCTTCATGCAAAAAAAGGAGTCCATCTAATAATGCCTGCATTCGAAGCGGAATATTATTGCACGAAATTGGTGAATGTCTATCCCGAAAACTCTAATAGGGGTATTCCAACTACTTTAGGCAGCTTGATTTTGGGGAGTGCAGAGACTGGAGAAGTTCTAGCCGTAATGGATGCGGCTACTGTTACAGCTTTACGCACAGGAGCTGTTGGTGCCCTGGGAATTTCATTGATTTCTAACAAATTAGAATTGAATTTAGGAATAGTTGGAACAGGTGTTCAGGCTATATGGCAAGTCGTTTTTTCTTCTTTAGTAGCAAAGATCAAAACGGTTTATTTTACTTCAAGATCAAAGTCTAAATTCGAGTATTTTAAAACAAAGATAGAAGAGTTTTGTCCAGATTTGACTGTGAAATGGCAGAATAAGGTATGCGATGTTATAGAAAATGTTGATGCAGTAATTGCTTGTACAACTACAAATAGTCCATTAATTGAAGAGCGATATGAATCGAATGGAAATGTTGATTTTAGTAGTGTAGGGTCATTCCGAAAAGACATGCAAGAGTGGCCAAATTCGGTTTATAGAAATGTTGATTATGTTATAGTAGATAGCCCTTTTGCAAAGGGTGAGGTCGGAGATCTAATCAATCCAATAAGAAATGGCGAATTAAAGGAAGAACAAATCATCTTCATAGGAGATATCTTATCTGGAAAAATAACAATAGACCCAGAAAAAAAGATGGCATTTAAGTCTGTTGGTATGGCAGCCTATGATTTGGTAACTGCTATTATGTTGTATCAAAAAAGAATAAAATAAATGGAAAGTATATTTAGTAAGTTAAAGATTAAAACTCCAGATGAATGGATGAGAATCGAAACTATAGAAATGCATACAGGAGGTGAACCTTTACGTATTCCTATATCTGGGCTACCAAAGATCCAAGGAAAAAGTGTTCTGGAAAAGCGAAATTTCTTTAAAGGGCATTATGATCATATTCGAACAGGATTAATGTTTGAACCCAGAGGGCATGCAGACATGTATGGAGCCATTTTGTCAGAAGGTAGTAGTGAAGACGCTGATTTTGATGTCTTTTTTATTCATAATGAAGGGTACTCTACCATGTGCGGACATGCCATTATTGCCTTAACAAAATTTGTTGTTGAATTTGGGCTATTTGATCCTCAGCTAAAAGAGGAAATAGTCTTTAATGTTCCAGCAGGAACGGTTTATTCTAGAGCAAATATTGCGAATGATCAAGTCGTATCAACGTCCTTCATAAATGTACCATCGTATTTATATTTAAAGGATAAGGTTGTAAAAGTAGATGGGATTGGTCCTATACATTTTGACGTCGCCTTTGGGGGGGCATTCTATGCGATGGTTGAAGCAGATAAACTGGATTTGCAATTGGATGAATCGAACTATTATCAATTGATCGATTATGGAAAGCGAATAAAGCAGGCTGTTATGTATGACTTTGAAATAAAACACCCAGTAGAAAAAGATTTAAGCTTTCTTTATGGAACGATATTTACTGGTAAAGCTCACAATAGCAAAAACCATAGCAGAAATGTATGCATATTCGCAGAAGGAGAAGTTGATCGATCGGCTACTGGATCTGGAGTAAGTGCAAGAGCAGGACTTCATTTTGCGAAGGGAGATATTCTACTCAATCAACCTATTACGATTGAGAGTATTTTGGGAAGTACTATGACAGTTGAGGCCGTCGAAAAAGTAGATTTCCATGGAATGGATGCTGTAGTTCCAAAAGTTTCAGGGCAAGCATATTTTACTGGGAGAAATGAATTCTGGTTGGATCCAAAAGATCCATATGTAAAGGGTTTTATTTTTAGATGATCGTTGATCTATGCTCATCTTTTCTGACTTGACTCAGAAAAGAAGCAAAAGAGTTCAATTTTTTCTTACTCATCTTTGTCTTGATACAAAGATGCAAAAATCAAGAGCTTCATTCATTTCTTAACATTCAGTATCCACAAAATGTCTAAACGAAAAAAACTCGTCTACGACTCAAACAGTTTTTCGTTCTAAACGTCATTTTCACATGGATTCCTGACTAAAATGAATAGGCTCGACTAGTATTAGAAGTAACTTTTTCCAATGGATCTCTTGCTTCGAAATAGTAATCGAATGCTGTTTAAAAACCTTGAAGCCTTGGAAAGATTTTAGGTATTGGATTCTGGTTTTGAACTGAAAGGAGAAAATTCCTTTGTAAGAATACAATTATTGAACACATCATAAATGATGATTATTGAGGATTATCCTCTTTTCTTTGGACAAGCAAAGAACATGAAATAGTTTTTCATTCCTGATTTGACTCAGAAAAGAAGCAAAAGAGCTCAAGTTTCCTTCTCATCTTTGTCTTGACACAAAGAAGCAAAAGTCAAGAGCTTCATCCATTTCTTAACGTTCGGTATCCATAAAATGTCTTAACGAAAAAAACTCGTCTACGACTCAAACAGTTTTTCGTTCTAAACGTCATTTTCACATGGATTCCTCACTAAAATGAATAGGCTCGATTGACATTTGAAGTGATTTTTACGTGGCTTCTTGCTTTAGAATAAGAATCGAAATATAGAGGATAATTTTGATGAAAAAGGAAAGGTTAGTTTTTGCTCCAAATATTGTATTTTAAAATAGCATAAATGGCTCTGAAACCATCTTTCCAATTGATTTTCTTACCTTCTTCGAAGGTACGACCATAATAGGATATTCCTACTTCATATATGCGGACACCAGGAATTCTGGAAACCTTAGCGGTTACTTCTGGTTCAAATCCAAAGCGCTGTTCTTTTAGTCGTACACTCTTTACGAGAGGAGCTTTCCATAGTTTGTAGCAAGTCTCCATGTCCGTTAGGTTGAGGTTGGTAAATACATTGGAGATAAAGGTCAATATTTTGTTTCCAATAGAGTGCCAAAAGAAAAGAATCCTATGAGGATGACCTCCTATAAATCTGGAACCATATACAACATCTGCAAATCCATCTAGAATTGGTTGTAAAAGAAGATTAAACTCATTGGGGTCGTATTCTAAGTCAGCATCTTGGATGATTATGTAATCGCCATTCGCCTTGTCTATTCCAGTATGAAGGGCAGCACCTTTACCTTTGTTTTTTTCGTGACGATAGTAATTGATATTTAACGATGCATTTTTCGATATATAGTCTTTTATGACTTGTTCGGTATTATCCTTCGAAGCATCATTTACAATGATAAGTTCCTTATCTATTCCTCCGATTAACGCTACTTTTTCCAGCTTATTCAGAATGCTCAGAATTGTGTTTTCTTCATTATATGCGGGTATGATAATCGAAAGTGTTTGATTCATAGTGATATTATAAATAGTAAGCTTACTTTTGGGTCGTAAAACTAAGGCTAAGCCTGTTTTCTAACAATTAAATTCCAAAATTTATCTATTGTTAACCTACACTTTATTATTTCTTAAAGAGTAGTTGATAAACGAATTATTCATTTACTAAATTGTAACAATGCAGCATTTTGATCTGACAATTGCTAAGATTATAGACGAGACAGCCCATACAAAAACAATACATTTCAATATCCCAAGTAATCTTAAGGGGAACTTTAGTTTTATTCCTGGTCAGTACATTACCTTAATTGAAACCATTGATGGTATTGAGCATAGAAGATCTTATTCGATTTGTTCGACACCAACGGATGAATTATTGGCTATTGGTGTTAAGAAGATTAGAGGAGGAGTGGTGTCTACTTATGTGCACGATACCTATTCTGTGGGACAGGTAAAAAGGATTGTGATACCCAGTGGAAAGTTCGCATTGGATGCTAATGATGGAGAAAATCAGGAATATTTCTTCTTCGCTGCAGGGAGTGGGATAACACCGATTAAATCAATGATCGAAAATGTACTAAAGGTGGATTCTTCTAGTAGATGTTACTTGTTGTATGGTAGTAGAAATGAAAACAGTATTATTTTCAAAAATAAATTCGAAGAGTTAAAAGAAGAGTACCCTGAGAAGATTTCTGTAGAACACTGTTTGAGCAATCCCCTAAGAGATACAAAAGGCTTATTTAGTTGGTTAACAGGAGGCAAGATTACTTGGGAGGGGTTAGTTGGAAGAATTGATGAAAATAAGGTGAAGACTTTTATCAAAGAGCATAAATCTGGAAGTAATTGTAAATATTTTATTTGTGGTCCAGGTTCTATGATTTCAACAGTTGAATCGACGCTTAATGGATTAAAAGTAGATCAAAAAGATATTCTAAGAGAGCATTTTGTTGCACCTGAAACTGAAGGAATTAAAGGGATTGATGGATTTGAAAATGCTACAATCAAAGTTCAACTTCATGGGGAAGCATTTGAGTATAAATCGAATGGGAAAAAGTTTATCTTAGATGATCTAATGGACATGGACAAAAACCCACCTTATTCTTGCTCAAGTGGAGCATGCTCGAGTTGTATTGCTAAGGTAGAAAAAGGTAAAGCAGAAATGGATGTATGCTTTGCGTTGGATGAAGAAGACATAGCTCAAGGATATATTCTTACTTGTCAGGCTAAAGCAGTGAGCGAGGAATTAAGTATTGTCTTCGAGGAGTAAGTGTATTAGTTATTCTTTTAAAAAGTAACCCACTCCTCTTAATGTTTTAAGTTCTAAGGTTGGGTCGTGTCTAAGGTATATTCTTATTTTACGAATGTAAACATCTAGATTTCTTGAATTGTAATAAGAATCATCTCCCCAGAGTTGAATCAAAATTTCTTTTCTATCTGTGATAGCATTCTTATTTTTAACAAGCATTTTTAAAAGCTGCTTCTCTCTAAAACTTAGCTCAATAGTTTCATTTGGATGCTTAAGTTTGAATTGATCTTTTTCGAAAGTGTATTGTCCCAAGGTGACAACCGAATCATTATTGATCGGTGATGATTTTGTCAGTGAGATTAGATTTTCAATTCTTACGATCAATTCTTCCATACTGAAAGGCTTCTTTAGATAATCGTTTCCACCATTTTGAAATCCCTTTAAAACATCTGCATTTTGTGTTTTAGCAGTGAGATAAATAATGGGTAAATTGGCATGCGTATTATTGATGGTTTCACCTACTTCGAAACCATCAATTTTGGGTACCATTACATCTAAAACACATATGTCTGGATGAAAGGATTGTATCGCGCCAAGCGCAGATTTACCATCAAGAACATGTTTTACCGTGTAGCCTCTACTTGTTAAACTTTCAGTAACGATTCTACCCAAAAATTGTTCGTCTTCTAAATAAAGTACCTTCATTGTTTTGGAATTTCTATAGTGAATATACTTCCTTGGTTGAGTTTGCTGTCTAATACAACCGTTCCTTGATGAGCGATAACAACAGCTTTCACATAACTAAGCCCCAATCCATATCCCTTGGCATCATGGATGTTGCCTTGTGGTACCCGAAAGAACTTTTCAAATACTTTTTGTTGATATTCCTTGGAGATTCCTATGCCATTATCCGAGACCTTAAGCTGAATAACTCGTTGCTTTTCAGATAAATAAAGTGAAATGTGAATATTGTCTTTGGAATACTTAATTGAGTTTTCTATTAAGTTATGAATAATGTTAATGAAATGAAGTTTATCCCCTAGTATGTTGAAATTTTGGCCTTCAAAGTGATATTCCATATGGACATTAGAGTTTTGATACTGGAGGTCAAATATTTTTTTTATTTGTTCGATTTCATCCTTGAGATCAAATGGTTGCATGTCGAAAGTAATGTTACCAGCTTCGTACATGCTCATACTGAGAGATTTATCAATTAGAAGATCCAAACGTTCAATTTCAGATTTCGTTATATTAATATATTCCTTCCTTAACTGAGGATTATCTTTTGCATCAAATTGGCTTAAGGCTTCAAGTGCAACAGAAATCGTGCTTACAGGTGTTTTGAGTTCATGAGTCATGTTAGACATGAAATCGTTGCGAAGTAGTACTAAATCTTTTTGATCATTAAGATTTTTAATTATTAGGAAAAAAGTTAGGCAAACCATCGCCAATAACAACATTGAAAAGAAGATTTGAGGAAACATGTTTTGAATAACTTCCCAAGTTGTCGGAGGATTTGAAATTTCATTTATTCTTGTAATCAGTTTTTTCCCAGATGAAAAGGGAGTTAATACAGAATCAATGTTACAGGTATCATTAAAGAGTTCAAACTGCTGACAGCTATCCCTTTTGTTCGTATAATCTGAATGGGTAAATATTTGGGAAATGGTGTTTTGTAATAATAAGTTATCATCAGATTCAAGTGCAAGTACATTGATTTCAGCATCATGAAGATTCGTTCTATTTGGGATAGACATCAAGTCTTTCAGTTCATAATCTATATTGATAATGGCACTGTCCGCAACGATTTTTTTATGTTTTATATTTGATTTGTAGGAACTAGAGGCTATAGAATCAATGGTCCCAACAAATTTTATAAAAACTTGATTTTCTCTTTCTAGATTTATGGCCCTCTTTTCCTTTTCGAATTCCATCATTAGGAAGTAAGACAAAAAGCAAAGCAAGGTGACGATGCTTAGTGCAATTGGAATTCCAAATGGATAATATTTGTTAGATGTCTTCATTTAATGATCCAAAATTAAGGCAATTTCAATCATTATGATACTCTTTAAGTGGTGTATTAACCTTATTTAACCTTTGATATACCTTGATTAACTTTCATGACTCTGATCTGAAATAGATTTGCATCATCAACTAATAGAAAAATTAATTATGATGAAAAATTATAGCGTTTTGTTTTTTGTATTGCTGACTCAGATGTTGGTAGGACAGTCCCAAGGAAAAATAACATACATTGAAACGGTTAAGTTGGATATTCAAATTGATGGTATGGATGAGTCCATGCTGGAAATGTTGCCTAAATCACAGTCGTTTAAAAAAGAACTTCTTTTTGACGAGGATGAACACATTTATCGAGATTTAAAAGGAGAAGAGGCTGAAAATATAAATCTATCTTCTGATGATGGTGGTGTTCAAATTAAAATAATGTCTGACGATACTGAAAACATTCTATACGTTAATCGAAGTGAAAATACTCAGGTCAATCAAAAGGGATTTATGGGTAAGTCTTTTGTGATTGATGAGCCAATATCCAAACATAAATGGAAAATCACTGGGGAGAAGATCAAATACTTGGATTACGAATGCCAGAAAGCCGTATTGGAAGACGAAGGAGAATTTGTTGTAGTATGGTTTACTTCTCAAATTCCTATGGCCATTGGACCTTCAGGATATTCTGGGTTACCAGGTGCGGTACTAATGGTTTCTATAAATGATGGAGAGCAAGAGATAAAGGCAGAAAATATCGAGTTACAGCCCATAGATCAAGATGATATTCGTAAACCTAAAAAAGGGAAGAAGGTAACACAAGAGGAGTTTGAAAGGATCGTAGAAGAAAAAGAAAGAGAGATTAAAGAGAGGTTTGGAGATGGTTCAGTCAAGTTTATCAGAGGCTAGTTTAATGCAATTAAGATGAAAAGTGTTTATCTAGTTTTCGTTTTGTCATTCGTGTACAACATTTGTCTAAGTCAATCGACCTTGGTAGGAAAAATTGTTGACGAAAGCAACAGTCCTATGTATGGTGCGACGGTCGTTTTGTTAAATATTGAAGATAGTACAATGGTCTCTTTTGCATTAACCAATGATCGAGGTTTGTATAAAATGGAAGGAGTAGATCAAGGAGAGTATATCGTACAAACTTCATTTGTATCATACGATAGTTATTCCGAAGTATTTACTGTGGATGGGAGCTCGCAGATGGAGATTCCATTAATACAGATGAAACCTTCTTCTGAAATTTTGAACGAAGTAACGGTTAAGGCTGAACATGTCCCAATGGGAATAAAAGGAGATACCATAAGTTATAATGCTAATGCCTTTAAAACTAGGCCTAATGCTACAGTAGAAGATCTCCTTAAGAAGTTGCCAGGAATAGAAGTGGATAGAAGAGGGAATATTAAGGCTCAAGGAGAAGACGTACAAAATGTTTTAGTAGATGGAAAAGAGTTTTTCGGTGGAGATCCAAAGATGGCAACTCAGAATTTGGAGGCAGAAGCTGTGGATAAAGTAGAAGTATATGATAAGAAGTCTGAGATAGCTGAATTTACAGGAATCGATGATGGACAAGAGGAAAAAACGATCAACCTTCAACTAAAAGAAGACTTTAAAAATGGTGGTTTTGGAAATGTAGAAGTCGGATTAGGTAGTGATAGTCGATATGCAGGAAAGGGTAATTATTTTAGGTTTTCACCATCTTTTCAAGCCTCTCTAATTGGAGCTTCCAACAACTTAAATAGAGAAACCTTTACTGTTGAAGATCAGATAGAGTTTATGGGAGGGATAGGAAATTTCTTATCTGGAGGAAGAGTAAGATTGTCCAATTTTTCTGGCTTAGGTGAAGGAATCAATCAGTCTACTTCGACAGGAGTAAATCTTAATTACGAGCCAAATAATAAAGTTAAGCTCAACTTTAATTATGTTTTCAATGGAGTGGGAAATGACTTAGAGAAGAATGGAAAATACGAACGATTTTCGGATGACCTTTTGTATGAATCAACGGACTCGATTGAATCAACTTCGTCTAGTAATATACACAAGTTTTATTCAAGATTTAAGTATAAGATTAATCCATTTTTTGAAGTTGATACGAGAAATAATGTTAATGTTCAGGATGAAAACGTTGACCGAAGAAATGGTGAAAAATACTCTATTGGGGGGCAGCCTTCAGGAATGTCTTCATCCGATTATTCTTCTAATATAAATCGGCTTGCATGGGATTCAAAGACTTGGTTGAAAAGCAAGTTTAAGAAAAAGGGTAGGAGTTGGATTAGTACGTTAACTTATAAATACAATAATGATGATTCGTATGATAAAATCAGAAATATAAATCAAGTTTTGTCAAATGATTTATCAATAATACAAGATCAAAACTATCGCAGTAGCCTCAACTATTATGGAGTAGGAACGAATTATACCGAGCCTTTATCAAAGCGATACTTTTTAGGATTTAGTTACAATTATAATCAGGTGGAGGAATCTCCTAGTAGAGATTTTTTTGATTTCATTGATAATGAAAAAGTATTAAACGATTCTTTGAGCTTGGATTTTGAAAAGAACTATTTTGTGCATACTGCAGGTCTGCAAATGAGAAGAAATTTGAAACGTGTAAAAATGTCTTTTGGCTTGAATAGACAATGGACAATTCTAAATGGTTCAGTCTCACAGAATGAGTTAAATGTTAGAAACAAATTTAGCAATTGGTTGCCAAGATTTCAAATGGACTATGATCTCAGAGGAGGAAAGAATTTTCAGGTAAATTATACAACTCAGATTGATGCACCAACTTTAGAACAGTTATTGCCTGTAAAGAATAATGTTTTTAGCAATTATGTTTACCAGGGAAATCCCAATTTAGTTCCCACCTACATCCATCAATTATCGGTACGGTATAGTATGTTTGATAATTTCAATTTTACTAACTTTTGGGTGTCCTTAGATGGATCCTATCAAAGGAATAATATTGTAGATGCTAGGAGTATTGATTCTGACTTGTTTGAAACAGTGAGTCCTATAAATGCTGATCAATATTGGAATACAGGAATATTTATGAGTTATGGTCAACCCATTAGAAAGTTGAAAATAGACTATCGAATTCGAACGAATATCAGATATTCTGAGTATGACAATTTGATTAACTCTTCGGATAATCAAGTGCGTGAGACTTTTGCCAACCTCAAGTTGCAAATCAACAATAGGAAGACAAAGAAGATTTACTTTGAAACTGGTGTATCGTTAAATTGGAATAGACGATTGAATTCATTGGATAAAAAGTTCAATCAAAGTTTTTATAACCTTGACTACTTTTTGGAATATGATTGGCAATTGGGTAAGAATTGGTCATGGAATGTTACGTTGACTATATATCGTTATTCGAATGATGATCGATTAGAAACACCCAATTATTCTATTCTGAATTCGACAATTTCAAAATCTTTCTTAGATCAAAAATTACAGTTGAGGTTTTCAGTCAATGATATACTCAATCAAAATCAAGGGATTCGGAGATATGCTGAAGGGAATTCATTTGGTCAGTATGAGTATAATAATCTAGGTCGATATGGGTTGATTAGCCTAGTCTATAAAATTGGAAGAGGAAAAGATAAAGAAGGCATGCATATCGAAATTGACTAGGATCAGATCGTTCGTTTCGTGTTACAAAGTTAGATTAATGGAGTTCTTTAAGAATGCATCATAGTTGGTGCTTTTTTAAAGAACTTCACTATTCTATTGGTTTGGTAATTTTTAATCTGACTTTTTCAATTCTTGTTTCACTCACTGATTCTAAGATGAAAGTATAATTATCAATTTCAATTTCATCTCCTTCGGAAGGGATACTCTCTTCATTCGTAACAATCAGACCAGATAAAGTATGGTATTCGCCTTCAGGAAGATTAATGAATTCATACTTTTCGTTAAGGTAATCTATTTCATGTCTACCGGCTAAAACAAATTCTAATTCAGAAACTTGCTCTTCGTAGTAACCTTCGTCATCATGCTCATCTTCGATTTCGCCAAATATTTCTTCCAAGATATCCTCTAGTGTAATGACTCCTGCCAAGCCTCCAAATTCGTCAACAACACATGAAATATTGTTTCTTTCTCTTATAAAAGTGTTCAAGAGATCTTTTAATCCCATAGCATCTGGAACGAATGAAATTGGGAGGATCATTTTCTTTATAGATGTTGGGTTAGTGAATAGTTGTTGGTGGTGGACGTAACCTTTAACCTTTTCGATATCCCCATCAATAATGATGATTCTAGAAATTTTGGTTTTAATGAAAATTTGTACTAAGGTTTCCAAAGGTTCTGAAATGTCAACCGTAATGACCTCATTTCTGGGCACCATACAATCACGCACTTTATATTGACCCAAGTTTAATGCATTCGTTAGAATCTCCTTATCGATATCTTCTTTTTCTGATAGGTTGTCATTAATGTATTCCTCTAAATCTACTCTTGATAAAACAGTTGTTACATCTTCTTCTGGTGCACGTAATACATATTTTAGAAATAAATTTGATGTGGCTGACATCATTCTCGTAGGAATAAAAAGTAACCATATGAAAAATCGAATGGGGAAAGCTAATTTATACAAGAGTTCATTTGAAAAGAGTCTAAACAACGTTTTGGGAATAAACTCTCCAAAGATTAGAACAAATACTGTAATAATTATGGTAACTCCCAACAATAGGGCTATACTATTCGAACCAAAAAAGGGCAATAGCCAAGGCTCTATTAATTGACTAGCCAAAATGGTGAGGATAACTAAGGAAATATTGTTTCCAACCAACATGCTGCTTAGAAACTCTCGAGGCTTATCGTAAAAGGATGCTATAATTTTTCCTCTTCGAGTTCCTTTGTTTTTAAGTACTTCAATACCCAATTTGTTAGCTGAAACAAATGCAATTTCTGATCCTGAGAAGAAGGCAGAAAAGAGAAGCATAACTAATATTAAAATACCGAGTCCCAACATAATAATTCCTTGTACAAATCAAATTTAATGAAAATTCTATTCCAATGGATCTAATATTGAAGAGATGTTAATGCCATTAGGATTTAGTTGTTAAATCACTTCTATTTAAAAGGAAGATTCATTTTAAATATTGGTGATTAAAAGTCATGTCATTCTGAGTTATTTAGATTCAGCTGACATCTTCCCTTGATTTTTATTCTTTAAAACAATTTTTGAGAATTCTTCATCTGTTTCGAAACCAACTGCATAAAGGGTGTCACCAACTGAAGGACGGGTGATCCGCACAAACTTGTCGGTATATATTATACCTTTTTTTTCATCCCAAATCAGTTCATAACTTTGTAGTTTGTCGTTGTCTGTATTATAAAAATTGACATTTCCTTGTACTAAGACCATTTTCTTCTTGGGATCTCGAAAGGCAGTTTCAGCTTCTAGCCATGAAGTAGCTTTACCTGAAGGACTCAGAAAGGTCACCTTTATACCATCGGGAAATTCTTCTTTAGGATGACTAACTGAATTGAATTTTTTTAAAGTTTCGCCTTCAATAATTACTTTGATGACTGCAGAGTCGCTATACGTCATAGTAATGTTTTTACCAATGTCTACACTAGTATCCAATTCCTCTGTGAGGGCATTGACTTCATCCATGTTGTTCGAACAGGAAAACAAGATTAAACTCAGTATGATGGTTAAAACTCTAATCAAGGTGATTTTTAAATTGGTTTAGAACAAATTTAACGCATTACGGTTACATCACCAGCATAAGATATTACGACACCATCAATAAACAGGACATCGGCCGACCATACATAGACGCCTGGATTAACCAATTTTCCGTTAAATTTACCGTCCCAGCCTTCAGAAAAGCTATTGGCTTCGATCCCATTTCCTTTGAACATTTTGTTGCCCCATCTATCATAAACTCTCAGCTCTTGGATGTTTTGAATAGCTGGTCCACCGAACAAATTGAAAAAGTCATTTATGCCATCATTGTTACCAGGGCTGAATACATTAGGAGACTCTACTGGACGCACTATTTTAACCCGTATGGTGACATGAGCGGTGTCCTTACAGCCAAACTCATCTGTTCCCTCAAGGATGTAGGTTTCTGTGGTGTAAGGAAGTATGGTTGGTTCAAGATTGCCTCGATCTGCTTCACTCAAAAAGCCGTTTCCATACCAATAAGTTGTATCAATTCCACGGATCGAAAATGCTGTGCCTTTAAGTGTGACCATTTCACCCAGTTCTATTTCTTGACTCATCTCGGCAGTAACTTCTACAGGAGGAGGAAGGTCAACCTGCACAATGGTCGAATCTTTACAACCTTTAGAATCCACTATATATAAGGTGTATTCACCAGCACTTAATTCGCTAAATCTCGGATTAGGTTGATAGATGTTGTCGTCTAAGCTGTATTTGTACGATGGATTACCATTTCTCCCCGCAGCTGTAATTATTGCATTTGAATCTTGAGGACAAATAATTTCCGTAGCATCTCCACTTACATTAAGTGTTGAGGTATCTTGACAACAAGGATCTATGTAGAAATCAATAATTTTGGAAACAATACAACCCTTCGAACTTTCGACAATTATAGCTGCAGTTTTCTCTCCAAAGGAACCATATATTACTGGAAGGCTGTCCATATTGGAAGCTGTTTCTGGAGTTGCCTTATCACCAAAATTCCATGTATAGTTTACAATCGGGTCGGTTGTTGAAGAAGACTTATTGTAAAAAAAGATTGTTTTGTCACACTCAAATGCTTGCTGAGCTTCGATTTCGAAGTCTGCTTCAGGCCCTAAGAAAGTTCCAGTCCCTCCCCACTCAATTCCAAATCCTGCTCCGGATTCGCTAAAGTTATTGATAACTAAAGCATAGGAAACTCCTGCTTCCATATCGATGTATTTGATGAAGTTATTGCTTCCGTCAAAACAACCAGGTTGTTCTTCTACATCCGATTCTGTAAAGTTCAAACCTGTAGCTCCGAAGCAAGGAGAGTTCAAATCTTGACTGCTTCCAATAGATTCTCCAGAGGCCATACACCGTATAGGTCTTTTGGTGCCACAGCCATCTAGTCCATTGCTTAGCTCATAAACTACAAAATCGAGATCATCCACAGGGTTATTTGGAGTAAGTGTAAATGATAAGGTTCCGGCGTCTTTACAAGTCCATTTATACCAAACTGAAGCTAATTCTTGTCTTATACAAGTGTTGTCTACTTCGTTGGCGTTGCTACCAACCCCTTGAATCTTTTCAACAAAGAAAGGGTCTTTATTACATAAAATTACAGCGTCAACACAGTCGGATTCAGGTGCTTTAACGGGAGTAAAAGTACTAATGCAAAGTTTAAAACTACCAATATTGTTGTTCCTAGCATCTACTCTAATGTAATAGGTTTTGCCTATGATAAGATCAGTTTGTGTGATTTCGATTATATTCTCGTCAAATAATACAGAACCACAAGCAAGTTCTGTTAAACTGTTGCAATCACCTGTGTACAATGCTATACTTGGTTCCACCAATGTGCCTTCACCAGCAACGGTTTGTCCAATTAATGTAAATACGGCACCAATATTTTTAGGATTAAAAGAGTACCATACATCATTAGTAGTCGTTCCTTGAGGCCAACAAGATGGTCTTACTTGAGAAGATGCAGTGGCTCCTTCTGTAGAAAAATCGAGTGGATCAGAACAAAAACTCTCTACATCATTAATATGATGAGCATAAATACACTCATCATTGCTTACTTGCCCATGTATATAATTAGTACTATTTACCGCACTAATTACGAGGGTTAGTAAGAATAGTTTTATATGTTTAGTCGCTTTGCGTTTCATGGAATAGCTTTATTATATCAACTTCATTAATTATTTAAACGAAAATCTATGTCCATTTGTTTGGAAAAATGAGCGCAGAATCCTGTTGTTTCAAGACAAATTACCTCTAAATTAAAGGAAAAATTGCCAAGCAATCAAGTTGGAGTCATTGAAAAGTAAGATGAATTAATGTGGAATTCTATTTATGCTTAAAATTAATTGATAAAAAATGTAAAAAATCTGTCATTTCAAATTAAAACCATTGTATATACGTTAAGTAAAGATACTTATCGCATTGTACCAATTTTCTTAAATTACATAATTATATATCTGATTGATTATCAACTAAAATGATTAAATTATTTATTTTTTTAATACCACAATAATGTGGAAAAAAAGATTTCTTAATCCTTTTTTGTCTGACCTTTAATTTTCTATCTTCGTGGCAGAACTTGAGAGACCCCCTAAGGATTATAGATATATGGAACATAGAACAAGACGTGATCTGACTTTAATTAATCTCATAACCGACTTTGAACATAAATTTGATCAAGGCATTCTTGAATATATGGACGAGAAGACCTTGAACCAATTGATTGATTACTACGAAGGAGAAATGATATACGATAAAGCTCTTGAAGTAGTAGATATAGCTTTAGAACAGTATAAATATAGATCTGAATTTTATATTACTAAGGCTAGAATTCTAATTAATGACAATAAACTGGATCTTGGTATTCATTATTTAGAAAAGGCTGAAATAATTGCTCCATTGGAAAATGATGTAGCAGTATTAAAAATTAAGGCTCTTTCTATGAAAAAAGAATTCGAGAAAGCTGAGTCATTAATAACGGAAGCTAAATCTTATGCATTAAAAGACGATTTAATTGATATTTTGATCGCTGAGTCATACTACTATGAATACAGGAGAGACTATGACGCAATGTATGCTGTTTTAAAAGAATGTATCTCGAAAGATCAATTTAATAAAGAGGCCATGAGTAGAATGGTCATTGCATTGGAAATCTCTAAAAATTTCAACGATAGTATAACTTTTCACAACGAATTGATAGATGCTGATCCATATAATTATAATGCATGGTATAATTTAGGATTATCGTTTTACGGTGTTTGGGAATACGATAAGGCGATAGATGCATTAGAATATTCATTTTTAATCAATCCGTCGTTTGAACAAGGATATTTGGAGTGTGCTGAAGTATGCATGCAAGAGAATAAGTTTAATCAGGCATTGGAAATCTTACAAGACTACGATGAAAGATTCGGTGCTGATCAAGATGTAATGATTCAGATTGCAACATGCCACATGAAGCAAAATCAAATCTTACAAGCCAAGGTGTTATTGTTAAAAACACTGAAGATGGATTCTCATAATGATGAGATTTATTACTTGTTGGGCGCTTGTTTTGCTATGAATGAAAACTGGTATAGCGCAATAAATGCATTCCTAAAGGCAATTGAAATTGATCCTGAAAGGGAAGAGTTTTACCTTGCACTTGCAAAAGCTTATGTTAATGTAGAGGAGTACAACAAGGCTACGATCAATTTCAATAAGGCCTGCCAATTGTGCAATGAAGATTCTGTTTATTGGAAGGAGTACGCTTGTTTCATCATTAAAATGGGGCTGTATAAAGAGGCTTTATTAATTCTAGATGAAGCAGAAGAATTGACCTATGGAGCAGACTTATTGTACTGTAGAGCTATTACATTATTTTTCATGAAGAAGAAAAGAGAAGGATTGGATATTTTGGCTGAAGCCCTTGAAGAAGACTTTTCTCAACACAATATAATTTTTCAATTAGCACCTGAATTGGAAATAGACCCAGAGATCAATGCTATGATCAAATACTACAATTTCGACTAGTAGTAAAAGAAGCATTACTCAATTTAATCGACCAAAGAGTAACACTTAAAACCTAAGTGTTACTCTGTTTTTTTTATGGCATTTTATAGAATTCCTGTACCGATCCAATGCTCCTTGAATTTTTATTCTTTTTGCTGAAACCTGTTTTATCAGAACCTTAATCTGTATTCCGTCGGTATAATCCTACCATTTTTATAAAATCCTTTCAGTTACCTATATTTTATGACTAAATTTATGTCTTAAAACTAATGATTAACAGATGATAAAGAAATTACTGATTGTAGTATGTATAGCACTCGGTTCGAAAGGGTTGACTGCTGGAGAGGGCATGTGGTTGCCTTTGTTTTTGAAATCTTTGAATGAATCTGAGATGCAATCTCTCGGAATGAAGATCACAGCTGAAGATATTTATAGTGTGAATAGTGGTTCTTTGAAAGATGCCATTGCTCATTTTGGAGGTTTTTGTACCTCAGAGGTAATATCAAACAATGGATTGCTATTGACAAATCACCATTGTGGGTATTCAAATATTCAAGCACATTCTTCAGTTGACAATAATCTGTTAAAGGATGGATTTTGGGCTAAGAATCATGGTGAAGAACTTCCCAATCCTGGATTATATGCAATGTTTATCAATAGGATTGAAGATATATCTAATGAGATATTGAATGGAGTAACTGAGGGGATGAGCGAGTCGGATAGACAGGCTATAGTTCAAAAAAATATAAACGATTACAAAGGGAGATTTCGATTAGCGGAATTTCACGATATTGTAGTAAGACCATTTTTTGCGGGTAATCAATACTTTGCATTTTTTACGGTAAGGTATAATGATGTAAGGTTGGTAGGAACACCACCAGAATCTATAGGTAAGTTTGGTTCTGACACGGATAATTGGGTTTGGCCAAGACATACAGGAGATTTTAGCTTATTTAGAATTTATGCTGGTCCTAACAATCAGCCAGCAGAATACAGCGAAGAGAATAAGCCTTATAATCCGAAACACTTTTTACCAATCTCGATGGATGGAGTTGAAGAAGGAGACTTTACAATGGTTTTTGGTTTTCCAGGAAGAACAAATCAATACTTACCATCTGTAGCTGTAGAGGAGATTATTGAGAAAAAGAATCCTGCTCGAATCAAAATCAGAGATACTGCTTTGAAAATCATAGACAAGTATATGAGAGCAGATGAAGCAACTAGAATTCAATACGCTAGTAAATATGCAAGAATCGCTAATTACTGGAAAAAGTGGATAGGAGAGAGTTTAGGTTTGGAAAAGTCTAAAGCCGTTGACAAAAAGAAAGAATTTGAAAGTGAGTTCTCCAGAAGAGCTGCTAAGAATGGCAAATACAATGGAATGTTTGATGAATTCGAAAGGTATTATACAAAGAATTCCGAAGGAGACGTCGTGCTGGATTATTATTCTGAAATAGGAAGAAGAAATGTGGAGTTGCTTAGCACACTATCGTATGTGCGTAGGCTTGTCAACATTTATCATAATAATGGTGAAGAGGAGTATAATAAATACCGAGATAGATTAGCTCCCTATTTGGAAAAATTCTACAAGAATTATAATGCTTCAATTGATAAAGAAGTCGCTAAGAGCCTTTTCGCTATTTATAAAAATGACATTAATACTTCTTATCAACCAGGCTTAATAAAAGACAATTCATTGGAGTCATTGGATAGAGCGGTCGAAGATTTGTATGCAAGTACTGTTTTTGTAAATCAGAAAGAGGTTGAGGAATTGATGACTCTTTCTGCTAGTGAAGCAGTAAAAAGAATCGAAGAAGATAAGGGGTATGTATTTGTTAACGATTGGCAAGGCATCATTTCTTCTGAAGTGAATCCATCGCACTCTATGTATAAGTCGAAGATAGATTCTTTACAGAAAATTTATATGAAGGCACAAATGGAATTATTCCCAGAGAAAAGGTTCTTCCCTGATGCCAATAGTACCATGCGTGTCTCTTACGGACAGGTAGAGGGATTTAAGCCTCAAGACGGGATGTGCTACAATCCACAAACATATTTGAACGGTATTGTTGCTAAGTATGTCCCAGATGATTACGAATTTGATGTTCCTGAAAAGCTGTTGGAATTGTATGAATCTAAGGATTATGGACAATATGCTGACCACACAGGAGAAGTTCCAGTTTGTTTCCTTGGTTCTAACCATACTACTGGAGGTAATTCAGGTAGTCCAGCGATAGACGCTTATGGTAATTTGGTTGGGCTCAATTTTGATCGTGTATGGGAGGGAACGATGAGTGATATCAATTACGATATTAGCCTTTGTAGAAACATTATGGTAGATACAAGATATGTTTTGTTTATCATAGATAAATATGCTGGTGCTGGGCATTTGATCGATGAGATGAAATTGGTCAATCCTAAATCAAAATAAAACACTCCGTTTTTCGAAACATTTTTATATTTCATAGGTTACTTCTAAACTGAAGTAACCTATGAACTGGACGTTTATGGCGCAAATATTTGTATAAATTTAAAAATTACCGATCATGATAGAAACGATTGAAATAGATCCATATCATATGGACTCTAAGGCAATATTCGATGTTGCTCAAAGAATTAATAGAGGAGCAATTGTTGTATTTCCAACGGATAGTGTATATGCATTAGGATGTGCATTATCTAATAAAGAAGGAATTGGAAGGATATTAAAGATTACGGGTAAGAAAGAAAAGCATTCTAAGCTTTCCTTGATTTGTAAAAGCTTGAAGGATGTATCTCAATTTACTATGCCGTATTCCAACCATGTATTTAAAACCATGAATCGTTATTTGCCGGGTCCTTATACCTTCGTTTTAAAGGCAAGTAAAGGCGTTAGAAAATATTTTGATAACAGCAAGAGTGAAATTGGAATTCGAATTCCTGATAATGATGTTCTCCATGAATTATTTAAAAACTTGGATGAACCAATGATTACGACTTCTCTTAATTATTTGGCTAGCGAAGATCAGGACTATTATACTGATCCGATTGATATCGCCAAAGATTATGAGCATCAGATAGATCTACTCTTAAATGTTGGACCTGGTAATTACAATCCTTCAACTGTACTGGATTGTACAGGTGATGAAATAGAAATAATTAGACAAGGGGCAGGAGTTGTGGATTAAGATTAGAAAAAGGAAATTCTAGTTTTGTGATAGAGGTGATTTAAAGTAAATCTAGTTAATGGCTACGAATAAAGTACATTAATCGAAAAAGATTACATTGAATCACCTCTATTATGTATATCATGAACCATAATAGGCCTCAAATTTTGACCATTTCGATTTCTCCCTTATACCAATCAAGCAACCAATAGCCGTGGTAACTATTGGAATAACAGCAGCGATTTTAATGTTCTCAAAGAAATCTCCTAAACTAGGACTTCGACTTTCGTATAGATATAGGACTGAAATAGCAAAACCAGAAACCAAACCTATTAGTGCTCCTTTAAGAGGGTACTCTGGATCTCTTTTCTTGTTCACAAGAGTGATTGGACGATGTAATTCTGAATCACTATAGATATGCAACATGTTGTAATCGTTAGTAATGATGTTACGACTGGATTTTGTATTGGAATCAGCTAGATTCGTATAATGTGGATTTATGTGAAATCCTATTTGCCCAGAGATATATGAAGTTATGAATATAGAGGTTGTAATCATAACGATAATTTGAATTTTCATAGTCTATTTTTTTAACTTAATAAATTGTTGTTATTGGTGTAATTACCACATTCTGGCAAAACTTTTTTGTGTACTAATGTGGTTTTTCTTTTTCCCTTTTATGGGGATGGTGTATTTAAACTGACTGCCGATGACACCTCCGATTATCCCACCAGCAATCATGCCTCCTCCAGTGTAAAGTACAGCTGCCATTGGTTTAAAAAGTAGGTTGGATAAAAAGTCGCCATGATCTTCATTTTTTGCTATTGTAGCACCCACAACTATTCCTGAAAGAGCACCTAAGACTATTCCAATGGCAGAATAGCTTTTATCTGTTGTGATATAGTTTACATTTTTATAGTGAAATGAATGAATTTCAGAAGTGAGATGATCTGGATCAAGAATTTGGATTCTTAGACTGTCGTCTTTTGATAATATTGGGTATCCTTGAATAGACTGCTTAGGATAATAGGAATGAATGGTATACTTTTTTGGTATTAAAATGTTTGACTTAACATCATAATGTTGAGCATTAAGTGATAGAAATGGAAGAGCCAATAAAAGCATTATTATTTGCTTGTACATGATTTGCGTTATTGTTTGATGCAAATCTATGGGGTGCCATTTGGTTGAATGTTTTTATTGCATACAAAAACCAATTATGAGTGTACAATGTGTATGATTATATTGATGTAGAGTTCATGATTATACGAAATGTATAATTATTGTGTTCTGAATATTGTAAATGTATAATTGTCGTTGTATTACAATAATCTCAAATTTAGAATTCGGAAATTAGGTAGATTATTAAAAATCAAGGATTTTGTTGTGCTAGTATCTTTCTAAGTAGAGGCCAAAGGCCAAGATGGCTCTATACGGTGGTTATCTGTTCGGATTATAAAAGATAAATTACATCAGGTATAAACAAGAAAAGCCAATACGATAGCAATATCATATTGGCTTATATATTTTAAAGTGGGAAAACTAGTCCTCCTCTACCTCTACTTCAACCTCTGGTGCTGGAATAACAACTTGACCTTTGTAATACAAAGCTCCTTCGTGCTCGTAAGCTCTATGACGCAAGTGAGCTTCACCAGTTGTTTTGCACACTGAAATTTGCGGAACACTCATTTTGTAATGTGTTCTTCTTTTTCTTTTTCTTTGAGCTGATACTCTACTCTTAGGATGTGCCATGACAGCAATTTTTTATTATGTTATAAAATGTCAATTCAATTAAAATCTAAATCCTTCAATCCACTCCAAATGGAATTTTGATCGTCAGAACCGTTGTTGTTTTCATTCATTTTTTCTATTACAGAATGATCACAATCGTTAATTTCATCATGAGATTTGACCATAGGTATGCTTAATAAGATGTACTCATAAATAACCTGTGCAAAATTAATCATAGAAGTTTCTTGAGAAATGTACATTACCTCTTCTTCATCAGATTTATTTTCACCGTACTTAATTAATAATTTTTCCGATCTTTCTACAGGAAGAACTAGGTTGCCCAAACATCGATCACAATTTGTCGAAATTTCTCCATTAAAACTTAAGAGAGCTTCACCCATGTCAGGTCTCTTTTCAAGTGATAAATGGATACGAACTGCACCTTTGTTAACTTCCGTATTTTCGAAGACTCGAAAAAAATCATCGTCTACTACGAAGTCAAATTCATGTTGTCCACTACTCAGGCCTAAATAAGGAACTGAATAATGATCTAACAGTTTCATTTTAAAGAACTTTTTTTAAAGGACTGCAAAGGTACAACACTTTTTATCATTGTCAAAATAAATGTAAAAAAGATAATGTTTTTTTTGACGAATTATAAATTAAGTTTATATATTTGCAAACTCAATTAAACAATGGTCTCGTGGCCGAGCGGTTAGGCAGAGGTCTGCAAAACCTTGTACAGCGGTTCGAATCCGCTCGAGACCTCCAAAAGCTCAGATTTTCTGGGCTTTTTTTATGTCTAAGACCCAAAGATTGTGGAGTTTTCAATAAGAGATTTAGAAAAGAGTGATAATGGTATTCTGGCTAACATAATTCGTGCCTCTTTGGTGGAGTTTGTTTCCAATTTGGAAGGAACAGTGTATTATGATGATACTACGGATGCTCTTTTTGAATTGTTTGAGACTCGAGAGTCGAGTAGATACTTCGTGGTAGAAGGAAGTGAAGGAATTGTTGGAGGTGCAGGAGTTTATCCTTCTGATGGGCTGCCAAATGATACGATGGAGTTGGTTAAGATGTATCTAAGTCCGCAGGCTAGGGGCAAAGGATTAGCTGTACACCTTTTAGATAAATGCGTTAAAGATGCCAAGGAGAAGGGGCTTTCATTCCTATATATTGAAACGATAAGCGAGTTAGAACGTGCGATTAGCATTTATGAAAAATATGGGTTTAAACACTTGAATCAACCTCTTGGAAATACTGGTCATTTTGGCTGTGATGTGTGGATGATATTAAAACTGTAAATCAAATGATGACTGACATTAAAATAGGAGGCGTTCCTGAACATTTTAACTTACCTATCCATTTGGCAATTGAAAGTGGAGCTTTTGAGGAAGTAGGAATAAATTTAGAGTGGATTACTTTTGATGGTGGTACAGGACAGATGACGAAAGCCTTAAGATCGGATGAGTCCGATATTTGTATCCTGTTGACTGAAGGTATTATTTCAGATATTTATAAAGGTAACCCAAGTAAAATAGTCAGTGTATATGTTCAATCTCCTCTTACTTGGGGAATTCATACGGGATATACTAATCCCTTGCGACATTATGAAGATATTTTTGATAAAAGAATAGCAATTTCTCGTTTTGGATCAGGTTCACATTTGATGTCGATAGTAGATGCCAATATGAAAGAACAGAAAACTTCAGATGATCAGTATGTCGTCATCAACAACCTTTCTGGGGCATTGCAGTCTCTTCAAAACCTTGAATCTGATGTGTTTTATTGGGAAAAATTTACAACCAAGCCTTTTGTGGATAATGGATTACTACGAAGAATAGGAGAGTTCGTAACGCCATGGCCTTGTTTTGTGGTTGCTGCTCGTGATCAAGTGTTGCAAGAAAAGAGAGATGCAGTCATTCAATTGCTTAAGGTAATTCATAAATATTGTAGTGCATTTATGAAAGATTCCCAAAGTATAAAAATGGTAAGCGCACGATATGGTTTACAACTAGAAGATGCTGCCAAGTGGTTTCACTCTACAGAATGGGCGGAACACGGTTGGGTAAATAACAAAATGATTGAAAATGTTACATATTATTTGCAAATGGCAAATATTATTGAACATGATGACCAAGTTCCTATCCTTTGGGATAGAAACTTGATGTAGTTGTTAACCCATTTCAGCTACAACTTCTGTTACTTCTGGAACCATTCGCTTAAGCATACCTTCGATACCTGATTTAAGGGTTACTGTTGAAGACGGGCATCCACTGCATGCTCCCTGTAATACTACAGTTACAATGCCTTGGTCAAACGATCTAAACTCTATATTTCCACCATCAGATTCAACAGCTGGTTTTACATAGGTGTCGATGAGTTCTTTAATCTTGGCAACCAATTGCGCATCTTTTTCTGAATATTCACCTTTAAGCTTTTCGGCTTGTATAGATAACATGGCATCCTCAAAACCTTCATTAATTACGGTAATATCCTCGCTGACCTTAGTCTTAATGAACTCCTTCAAAGGAAGCATAATTTCGTTCCAATCAAAATTGAACTCTTTAGTAATGGTAACAAAATTATTACATATATAAACAGCCTTTACATAGTCAAAACTAAATAATGCAGTAGCTAGTGGAGACCACTTTTCGGCTAGGTTTTTTTCTTTAAAATCGGCAGTGCCGCTATACAGCATCTTATTAGTAACAAATTTTAAAGTCTCAGGATTAGGCGTTTGCTCTGTGTACAACATGATCGGGCTTTTAACTGTAGTATCCATAGTATAAATTTGTTTTGAATATTTTAAACAATCGTTTTACTGATTGGTTTGATGGCAAAGTTAGTTTTTTTATTCTCATTGATGTTGGAGTTGGCTTCTCTATGAACCCTTAAAGCCATGTTTGGTCTAAATAATCATATTTGTCGGGATAATCTGTATTGTAATGCAGACCTCGACTTTCCTTTCTCATCATAGCACCTTTGGTAATTAAGTATGCAATCGTTATCAAATTTCTAAGTTCACAAAGTTGAGGAGATATAATAGTAGAATTGTATAAAGACTCTGTCTCTGTATATAATAAATAAAGTCGATTCAGGGCTCTTTTTAATCTAACATCTGTTCGCACAATGCCTACATAACTACTCATTATTTCTTTTAATTCCTTCATGCTTTGTGTAAGAAGGACCATCTCTTTAGGTTGGGAAGTTCCTCGGGCATACCAATTTGGAATGCCATTCTGGTGGTCTTTGTCGAGATCAGTATCATTAATGGATTCTGCAATTCTCTTTCCAAAGACTAGGCCTTCCAATAAAGAATTGGATGCAAGTCGGTTGGCTCCATGTAGTCCAGAGTTTGTACATTCACCAGCTGCAAACAAGTTTTTAATAGATGTTCTTCCATGATTATCAACACTGATGCCTCCACAGATATAATGGCATGCTGGAAGAACAGGAATAAAATCTTTAATAGCATCGTATCCGAGACTTCGACATTTATCATCAATGGTTGGAAAATGGGATTTAAACTCTGAGGAATCCAGATGTGTGCAATCTAAATATACATGATCATCACCTCTTACTTTCATCTCATTGTCTATTGCCCTGGCAACGATGTCACGCGGAGCTAAGGATTCCCGCTTGTCGTATCTTCCCATAAATGGTTGCCCATCTTTGGTTCTAAGTATGGCTCCTTCTCCTCTTACCGCTTCTGAGATCAAGAAAGAAGGATTTTCTCCAGCTGGGTTATAGAGTGATGTAGGGTGAAATTGTACAAATTCCATATTTGCCAATCTTCCTTTAGCCCGATATACCATAGAAATACCATCTCCAGTAGCAATGGTTGGATTGGTAGTGTTTTTATAGACTTGACCTGCTCCACCAGTGGCAATAACTGTTGCTTTCGAAACGAAAGTTTCTATCTGATTTGTTCTCTTATTTAGTGCGTAAACACCGTAACATTCAATACTAGGAGTGAGTCGGGTAATGTTTCTTCCCAAATGATGTTGTGTAATAATATCAATTGCAAAGTAATGTTCAAGAAATTCGATATTTTCCAGAGAAGAAGCTTTTTGATTAAGCGTTCTTTGGATTTCCCAGCCAGTTAGGTCTTTATAATGAAGGATTCTGTTTTCCGAGTGTCCACCTTCTCGCCCCAAATCATATTGACCTTCGTGGTTTTTATCAAACCTTGCTCCCCAATTGATTATTTCCTTAACACGCTCTGGCCCTTCTTTGACGACCAAGTTGACGATGTCTCTATCACATAATCCATCGCCAGCATCAAGGGTGTCCTCGATGTGTTTGTTGTAGTTGTCTTCGTCATAATCCCAAACGGCAGCAATTCCCCCTTGCGCATAACTTGTATTGCTTTCGCTGTTGTTGGTTTTGGTCAATACAATGATCTTTCTTTTCGGATGCCTTTCGGCTAACCATATCGCCAGGGATAGTCCAGAGACACCTCCACCAATAATTAGTATATCTGTTTTGTTTACTCTACTCATATTTTAGGACAGACTACATATATAATAATAAGACTACACAATTGCTGAATCTCAAATTCGATAACTTCGTCGGTATGAAATTCTACGGCCCATTCTCTTTTATCTCCTTCAGTAATGGTTATAAATGTACAGACGGGTTTCCTTTTATCATCTGTCAATACCCACTCCTCATTGTCAAAGGAAAATTTTTGCTCCAATTCAAAATATGTACTATCATTAGAGATTTTCCATTTTGAATAATCTCTAGGCCAAACAACTCTTGAAATTAAAGATTCTTGATCTTGATTGATTAACTCAAAATACGGGCTGGATTGGTGGCCTTTGATGTAAACAGATCCTCTAAGGTCTCCTGATTCATAATTCCATTCAGTCCAGTCGTCATTTAGCTCCCATGTAATTCCGAATCGGCCTTCATCAATTTCAATTTCTTCTTGAAACGGATCTACGACGTACTCCGTTTGCCATTTTTTAAAACTATCAGAATAGAAAGTGGAAAAGTACCTGAGATCCTGCCCTTGCAGAATGTAAGAGGTCAGTAACATCAAATATATACTTGTCAATAATCTCATAGCTACTTAATTTTGAACTATTGGAATTAAATTTTGATGATCTATCATTGAGAATGCCATAAA